>NZ_CP150371.1:2632500-3217500 GCF_051519835.1 Sorangium sp. So ce176 | reverse complement strand
CGGCATGCCGAGGTACACGCTGCACAGCTCGCCAAGGCTGCCCGCCGCGTCGGCGTCCGGGCACCAGGGAGGGCGGAAGATACTCAGGGTATCCGCGGGGTCAATAGTATTTTTTCCGACCCGCTTCTCGGGGCACAAGTCGCCGAGTTTTCAGGTTTTTCACCAAGCGGGTACGCCGGCCCGCCGGCCGGGCGACCTCGGCCGCTGTCTTCACGTCTCTGGGTGCTCGTCCGCGAACCAGCGACCCATCCGCTCGCGGATGAGAAGCATCTCCGCGCCGCTCGGTAGCCGGATCCGGAAGCCCTTCTCGCGCGGACCAAGGCCCACCATCGAGCCCATCACCTCGACGGGTTGCCAGCCGCCAGCGCCGCGCAGCCGCGCGGGGCGCCCTCGATCCGCGGCCTCGGTCTCGACGTCGACGCAGTACCACCGCGTCCCTCGCGACGCGGTCCAGCCGGCCTCGGCGCAGAGCCGCGCGTCTGCCTCCTGCAGCGCGCGATGGGACGCGGCGAAGGCGGCCCTCGGGTGAAGCACGACGACGAGCGCGTAGCCAGGCTGGAGCTGACGGACGATGTAGCTCCTGCGGTGGGCGCGCACCGTGATCTGGCGCGGCATGCCGAGCGGCGCGATCGCGACCTCGGACAGGACGATCTGCCAGTGGGCCGCCGTGACCTTCACGTCGAACGGCTCCAGGCAGCCCGCATAGTCGATGGTCTCGCCCTCGAAGTCCACGAGCGCGGCGGCGTGCGCGCCCGGGATCGCGCACAGGAGATCCTCGAGGATGGTCGTGAACGACGAAGGCGCCTGGTCACGTGAGAGCGGGCCTCGGCTCCGTTTGCGAGCTCCGTTGCGCGAGGTGCTCATGGCTCGATCCGCACGAGCTCGAGCAGCGCGTCGATGCCGCCCGCGACCCACGGCTCGCGCCGCAGCTCATCGAGGAGCTTCGCCTGCGCGGCGCGGGCGCGCTCGGTCACGACCTCGTCGCGCACCAGGCCGCGCCGCTCCTCGGCGGGCACCACCTGCGCGGGGATGCGCTCGAGGAGCATGATCACGTGCACGCCGAACGACGACGCCACGGGCGCGCTGAGGTCCCCGCGCGCGGCGAGGGACGCCGCCGCGCGCGCGAAGTCGGCGTCGAACTGCTGCGGCTCCGGGGTGAGCGCGCGGCCCGCGGCGGTGACGGGCGGGAGCGGCTGCGCGACGACCTCAAGGCCGTCGGCAGGGACCGCCTTCGCCGCGCTGATGAACGCGTCGGCGGCCGGATCGGTGGGCGGCTGCCGCGCCTCGACGGCGCGCGGCGGCTCGGAGCGCGAGGCCACGTCGCGCGCGGAGAGCACCGCCCTCCGGATCGCTTCGGCGAGCGCCCTCGCCCTCTCGCGCGTGGCCTCGTCGGCGTCAGCCGAGAGCCTCACGACGGCGTGCACGGTGCGGTATCCCTCGGGGCGGTCGAGATCGAGCCAGTGCCGCTCGGTGGCGACGCGCAGCTCGTCGTCGGTCACCGGGCCTGCGCTCTCCGCCTCCTCTTTCAGGCGATGAAGCAGCCGGCGGGCGAGCACCGCGCTGATCTCGCGCTGCACCTCGGGAGCCTGATCCAGGCCGCGATCCCGCGCCTCCGCGGCGAAGAGCGCGTCGCGGATCGCCGCGTCCCGGGCGCGCGCAGGCAGGAGCTGCTGCGCTGCTGTGATGCGAGCTACCGAGTCGACGTGGATGTCGATCGCGCCCACGCGCGCCGCCACGTCGGGCGGCAGCGGCGGCGCTCCCCTCGCGGACGTCGATAGAGCAGCCCACGCGACGCACGCGCACAGGCACGCGGCACCCGCGATCGCTCGGCGCCCGGGGCTCACGCGCTACCCCCGCGGGGACGAAGGATCTCCGTGGATGCCTTGAGCGAGAGCCCGCCGATCACCAGGAGGTAAATCGCCTTGAAATCCTGGCGATCGCCGAGCGCGTGGACCCCGAAGGCGAAGGAGAACGCCGCGGCGGAGAGGAGCAGAATCGCGAATACGTCGACTGCGCGGGACACGCGCCTGAGTGTAACGCGATTCGACGGGGAACCGGCGGGGATGCGGGGGATGGTGAGCAACGAGAAGCGGGCCGAGGGCCACGGCCGAACCGCCGCTCAGCGCAGCATCATCACGACCGCCCCCAGGACGGCGAAGACGATCAGGACGAGCAACTGCCGGATGGCGCGGTGAGGGAGCCGCCGTCCGCCAGCGGTGTGCCTGCGTCCGCGGGCGACGGCGACCCCGGAGGCGGCCGTGATCAGCGCGACGGCGCAGGCCACGGCGACCGCCTGGGCCAGGAGGGCGCGATCGGGGTCCCGGACGCGCCACGCGAGAACGAGGATGGCCAGGCTCACGAGCGCGCCGAAGGCGACCACTGCCGTGGCCAGCGGGGGCAGGTGGGCCCGGGCCTGGAGGAGGGGGGCGTCCGGGTCCGGCTCCTGCGGGCGCCGAACATCCCACCGATCGCGCCAGGAGAGCGCGAAGATACCCCAGGCGATCGCGCCGATCGCCGCGCGGACAGGGTCGAGGCGGGACGGTTGGAGGGACGGCGACGCGAGCAGCCAGGTCAGCGTGGCGAGCGCCAGGAAGGCAGAGATGCCGAGGTGCCGCGCGAGCCGGCGGTGGGTCGCAGCGAGCAGCGGCGCAGCGGCGCCGCAGAGAAAGGCGAGCGTGGCGGCGATGCTGGCGGACGTCGGCGCGCCGCGGCCGAAAGCGGCCGGCGCGACCGTGATCATCCACGCGACGATCGCCGCGAGCAGCGCCTGCGGAGCGCGCCCGTCGCCGAGACCCAGGTCGAAGCGCCCTGCTCCGGGCTGCGCGGCCTCGGGGCCTTCCGAGCTCGACCGCCCCTCGACCCCGCGCGCTGGCCTCCCGCCGCGTCCGCCAGCAGCCGTGGCGGACGACTCCGCTTCGCGCGGAGCGCCGATCGAGATCGCACCGGGGGCGTCCGTGCTCATGGGCGAGCCGCTAGGCCAGGTTCCTCAGCAGGTTGCCCACGGGAAGGACCTCCTGCGCCGGCGCACGCGCGCCGGCGTCGTCGCCGCTCGCGCCCCCCTCCTCCCGGGCGACCTCGAGCCCGAGCCGCTTCCAGAGGCCCGTGTCGAACAGGTGGCTCGGGCGCACGTTGCCGAGGGCGGCGAGCATGTTCTGCCGCGTCCCGGGGTGGCGCGCGTCGAGCTCCGCGAGGAGCCGGCTCACCGCCTTGCGCTGGAGGTTCTCCTGAGATCCGCACAGGTCGCAGGGGATGATGGGGAAGCGCTCCTCCGCCGCGAACGCGGCGAGCTCGTCCTCGGCGCAGTAGATCAGCGGGCGGATGACGACGTTGTCGCCGGCGTCGGAGACGAGCTTCGGCGGCATGGACTTGAGCTGGCCTGCGAAGATCAGGTTCAGCAGCAGCGTCGTCACGGCGTCGTCGCGGTGGTGGCCGAGGGCGATCTTCGAGCAGCCGAGCTCGCGCGCGATGCGGTAGAGGATGCCACGACGCAGGCGGGAGCAGAGGGAGCAGTACGTCTTGTTCTCGGGGATCTTCTCGGTGACGATCGAGTAGGTGTCCTCGGAGATCATCCGGAACTCGTGGCCGCCCGCGGCCATGTAGTCGGCCAGGAGGTGTCCGGGGTAGCCAGGGTGCCCCTGGTCGATATTGACCGCGATCACGCTGAACCGGACCGGCGCGCGGCGCGCGAGGTCCACGAGGAGCGCGTGCATCGCGTAGCTGTCCTTGCCCCCCGAGACAGCGCAGAGGATCCGATCGCCGTCGGCGATCATGTCGAAGTCGGTGATGGCGCGGCCCATGGCGCGCGCGAGCTTGCGGCGGAGTTGCACGATCTAACCGGTGAAGCCTTCGATGAGGCGGAGGAAGGTAAGCACGCCGTGGCCCGTCCCGCCCTTGGAGACGATGCCGTAGGGCTTGCTCGCCATCGACGGGCCGGCGATGTCCACGTGGACCCAGGGGACATCGCCCACGAACTCACGCAGGAACAGGGCCGCGGTGATGGCCCCTCCCCAGCGGTCGGCCGTGTGCTTGATGTCGGCCCAGTCGCTCTTCAGGCCCTCGCGGAGCTCCTCTACCAGCGGCATCTGCCACATCGACTCGCCCGCGGCCTTCGCGGCGCTCCGCACGCGCTCGGCGAGCTCCTCGCGGTTCGAGAAGAAGCCCGACACCGTCGGGCCGAGCGCCACCATGCAGGCGCCCGTGAGGGTCGCGTTGTCGACGATGAGGTCCGGCTTGAGCGCGCGCGCGTAGGCGAGGCAGTCCGCGAGGACGAGGCGCCCCTCGGCGTCGGTGTTGATGATCTCCACCGTCCTGCCGTCCAGGGAGCCGAAGATGTCCCCGGGGCGGTACGCCGCGCCGTCGGGCATGTTCTCTGCAGAGCCGATGACGCCGTGCACCTCGACGTTCGGCCTGGCGGACGCGACGGCGGCCATCAGCGCGATCACGTTCGCGGCCCCGCCCATGTCGCCCTTCATCTCCTCCATGCCCGGAGCCGGCTTGATGCAGAGACCGCCGCTGTCGAAGGTCAGCCCCTTGCCCACGAAGACGAGCTTCCCCTTCGGCTTGCCGGAAGGAGCGTAGACCATGTGGATCAGCCGGGGCTCGCGCGCGCTCCCCTGCCCCACCGCCATGATGAGCTTCATGCCCCGCTTGGTCAGCGCGGCCTTGTCGAACACCGTCACCTTGAGCCCGTGCTGCTTGCCGATCCCCGCGGCGACGCGCGCCAGCGCCTCGGGGTAGAGCTCGTTGGGCGGCTCGTTGACGAGATCGCGCGCGACGCAGATCGCCTCGCCGACCTGCTGGCCGAGCGCGACCGCGTCGCGCGCCGCTTTGCCCGGCTTGCCCTCGACGACCACGGTGCCGCGCGAGAGCGCGAATTTGGGCACGCGATCGCCCGTGAAGTAGCGGGTGAACCGGTAGGCCCCGAGGACGAGGCCCTCCGCGACGGCCCGCTCCGCGCGTTCGACGCCGGGCGGCACCGCCACCGCGACGCTCTCGGCGCGCACGCCGTTCGCGAAGCGCGCGCCCTTCGCCGCGAGCACCCGGCACTCGACGTCGGTGACCTTGCCCGACCCGAGGCCCAGCAGCAGCACGCGGCCCGGCTTCAGCGCGCCGTTCGTGGCGAAGTCGATGCTCTGATCCTTCTTCCCCGTGAAGTCATCCCGCTTGACCTGGTGGGCCACGTGCTCGCCCAGGGCCTCCACGAGCCTCGCGAGCACGCCCTCACCCGTCGAAGCGCCTTCGTGCACGCCGATGACGACGACGTCGACGGCGAGGCTCAGCGGGTCTGACGAGGCAAGGTTCACTTTGATCGGCATGCGGTCTCCTGAGCCCGGACGTGGAGGGTTTCCAGCGCGGCATCTAATCACGAAGGGCTAACCCCGTCGACGTGGACGATGGCCGCGAGCGGTCGGCCCGAGGCGCGGCAGGGAGAGCGCTTCCCATGGGAGAGCGACGCGGCGCGCAGCGGCGCTCAGCGCCGCTCGGACCTCGTCGTCGGCAGGACGCTGGCGCGGGCGGGCGTCGCCGACTCGACCGCCGCCACCGCGCCGGAGCGCCGGGGCGATGCCTCTGACCGGACCAGGGCCCGCGCGTCCCCCGCCCCGAACACCCGGTCGACGGGCGCGTCAGCGCGCGGACCTGTAGATCTGGATCACGTCGGCGAGGAGCTTCAACGCCTCGGCGCGAGGACGCTGGAACGCGTTCCGCCCCATGATCGAACCGAAGGAGCCGCCCGCGGCCATCTCGCGCACGTCCTCGAGCAGGGCGTCGGTCGACCTCGACTCGCCGCCGGAGAAGATCACCACGCGTTTGCCGTTGAAGGTCGTCTGAACCACGTGGCGGGTCCGGTCGGCGAGCGTCTGGATCGGGATACTGTACTTCTCGTACATCTTCTTCGCCTCCTCCTGCTCGATATGAGCCGTCGGCGGCTTGACCTTGATGATGTGCGCGCCGAGCTGGGCCGCGATCGTCGCGGCATACGCGCAGACGTCGATGGCCGTCTCGCCCTGCTTGGACAGCCCGGCGCCGCGCGGGTAGCTCCAGACGACGACGACCAGGCCTTTGCGCCTGGCCTCCAGGGTGATCTCGCGAAGATCCTCGTACATGCGGTTCCTCGCGCCGGACCCGGGGTAGATCGTGTAGCCGACGCCGACGCAGCCGAGCCGGAGCGCGTCCTCGACCGAGCCGGTCACCGCCGAGATTGGCTGCTCCACCTTCGCCAGCGTGTCGCTGTTGTTGAGCTTCAGGATCAGCGGCACCTGGCCCGCGAACTTGCCCGCGCCCGCCTGCAGCGACCCGAGCGGCGCCGCGTACGCGCTGCACCCGGAGTCGATCGCGAGCTGGAAGTGGTAGTCGGGATCATAGGCCTCGGGGTTCGGAGCGAACGATCGCACCGGGCCGTGCTCGAAGCCCTGATCCACGGGCAGGATCACCAGCTTGCCGGTGCCCGCGAGCGCTCCGTGGTTGAGCAACCGCACGAGGTTGGTCAGCGTGCCGGGGTTCTCGGAGGAGTACCAGGAGAGGATCTGCTCGACACGGGTCGTGAGCGCCATGAGTCACTCCGTCGATGGTGTTGCGGTGAGGCACGCAAGGCCGCCAGGGGCGCGAACCTGCCCTCCCGAGACGCGCGCAGCAGCGCTTACGGGCGGGCGGGCTCGGGCCGCATCTTCAGGAGCTGGACGAACGTGTCCAGCCAAACGCCCCCGAGGCCCCGCGCCCGGAGGATGTTGTACGGAGCCGGGGGATACGCAATTCTCGACGCCGCGCCGGTCGGCTCTCGGGGGCAGCGGCAGCGGGCGCGGGCGCGAGCAGGCGACGGGGCGGCGACGTCCCTGGCCAACAACGCGGAGGGATCATGTCGCTCTCATCGGACCAACGGAATCTGAGCTGGAATCCGCCTGAGGCGCCGTCGCGCATCGGGATCACGCTCGAGACGTACATCCTCGAGGGAATGCTCGGCTTCCCCTCGGCGACGGGGGCGTTCACCTCGCTCCTGAACCAGATCGGCCTGGCGGCGAAGCTCGTCACCTCCAAGGTCCGGCGGGCCGGCCTCGCCAACGTCCTCGGGTACACGGGACAGACCAACGTGCAGGGCGAGATCGTGCAGAAGCTCGACGAGGTCGCCAACGAGACGCTGCTCAGCGCGCTCGGGCGGCGCGGGCACTGCGCGGCCGTGGTCAGCGAGGAGCTCGGCGACATGAGGCTCCTCTCCACGGACCCGCGCGCCAAGTACATCATCGTCGTGGACCCGCTCGACGGCTCGTCCAACATCGACGTGAACATCTCGATCGGCACGATTTTCGGCGTGCTCCGCAAGAGCGACGCCAAGATGGGCGCTGATCCCTCCGATTTCCTGCGCCCCGGCCGCGACCTGGTCGCGGCGGGCTACGTGCTCTACGGATCGTCGACGCTGCTCGTCATCACGACCGGCCTCGGCGGCGTTCACGGGTTCACCTACGACCCGACCGTGGGCGAATTTTTCCTTTCCCACGAGAATATCCGCATCCCGGAGCGCGGCTCGACGTACTCCATCAACGAGGGCCACAGCGCGCGGTGGCCCGAGGACGTGCGCCGCTGGAACGCGTGGATCAAGGAGGATAGCGAGCGCGAGGGGAGGCCCTACGGCGCGCGGTACGTGGGATCGCTGGTCGCGGACGCGCACCGGACGCTCCTCAAGGGCGGCATCTTCGCGTACCCGGCCGATCGAAGCGGCCAGGGCAAGCTGCGGCTTCTCTACGAGGCGAACCCGTTCGCGTTCATCTTCGAGGCGGCCGGCGGCAAGGCGAGCACAGGGTCCCACCGCATCCTCGATCTGGTCCCGCAGTCGCTCCACGAGCGCGTGCCGCTCGTCCTCGGCTCGCCCCGCGACGTCGAGGACTTCGAGCAGTTTCTGAGCGGCGAGCGCTGAGGCGCCGAGAGCACGGCGCCGGCGCCTCCCCCGACGGGCCGCGGCGAGGGCGGCCCGCCGGTCAGACGCCCTGCGCGTCAGCGCCCCAGATCACCTTGTGGAGCTGGACCTGCACCCGGACGCGGAGGCCGTCGTCGAGCACCCACTGGACGAGATCTCTCGTCGAGAGCTTGCCCCAGACGCACGAGGCGAGCAGCGTCACGCCGCGCACGTCGAGGCGCCGCTCGCGGATGGTGCCCCGCATCCACTCGTAGTCCGCCCGGTCGGCGAGCACGAACTTGATCTCGTCGCGCGGCGTGAGGTGGTCGAGGTTCGACCAGCGGTTCCGGTGGGACTCCCCCGAGCCGGGCGCCTTCAGGTCCATGATCTTGTGCACGCGCGGATCGACGCGCGCGACGTCGGCCTCGCCGCTGGTCTCGACGAGGACCGTGCGGCCCGCGTCGCAGAGCTCCACGAGGAGCGGGAACGACCCGGGCTGCAGGAGCGGCTCTCCTCCGGTGAGCTCGACCAGCGGCGTGCCGAAGGCCAGCGCGCGCTCGAGGACGTCGCCGCGGCGGATCCGCTTGCCGCCGTAGAAGGCCTGCGTCGTGTCGCACCAGGAGCAGCGCAGGTTGCACCCGGTGAGCCGGACGAACGTGCACGGAAGCCCGGCGAACGTCGATTCGCCCTGCACGCTGGCGTAGATTTCGTGGACGACGAGGGTGTCTTCTTTCAAGGAAGCGACGCCTCCCAGGAGCCGGGTCGGCCTGGCCAGCTCCGCGCCGCCGGCGACCCGCGATGGGCGCAAGCTTTGGCTGCGCGGCGCGCGCAACGCAAGCGGCGCGAGGCGCTCAGCCGGAAGTGACGCTGACCTCGCCAGCCGCCACCGCCCGGAGGACGCCATCCCCGCCGCGGACCAGGAGGTGCCCCTCGGCGTCGATGCCCGCCGCGACGCCGGCCACGCCCGCCACCTCGACGCGGCGGTCGCGCAGCCAGTCCATCCGGGCGAGATCCTCGGCGAAGGGCGAGAGCCGCCCGGCCTCGAACCTCGCCGCCGCGTCGCCGAGCGCCTGGAGCAGCTCCGCGGCGAGGACCTCGCGCGGGACGTCGTCGATCCCGAGCATCGCCAGCGACGTGGCCCGCGCCGAGAGCTCCGGCGGGAAGCGCGACGTGTGGACGTTCAGCCCGACGCCGACGATCACGCTGCTCACCGAGTGGCCGCGGAGCTGGGCCTCGACGAGGATCCCCGCCAGCTTGCGGCCCCCGACCAGCACGTCGTTCGGCCACTTGAGCCGCACCTCGGCGAGCGGGTCGCCGCCGGGCGCGCCGAGGCGCGCCGAGGACACGAGCCGCCGCTCGACGACGGACGCCACGGCGAGCCCCATGACAAGGGCGATCGGCGCCACGCTGCTCGCCGGCAGGCTGGGGCGCAGCACCACCGACAGGTAGAGGTTCTCCCCGGGCGGGGAGTGCCAGGAGCGCCCGCCGCGCCCGCGCCCCTGCGTCTGCGCGTCGGCGAGGAACGCAGCGCCGTGCGGCGCGCCGGCGGCGGCCGCGCTCCGCGCGTCGTCGTTCGTCGACGCTGTCTCCGCCGCCACGGCGAGCGGGCTCCCGAGCGACGCGCCGAGGCGCGAGAGCTCGAGCTCGATGGCCCGCGCGTCGAGCCGCCTCACAGCGAGAGATCCAGCGCGATGTCGGCCGCCCGCGCCGAGTGCGTCAGCGCCCCGACGCTGATGACGTCGATGCCCGCCGCCGCCAGCTCGGGGATGCGCTCCAGCGTGATGCCGCCGGAGACCTCCAGGAGAGGGCGGCCACGCTGCGACGACCGCGCGCGAGCGGCGGCGATCTTGACGTCGGCGAGCGTGAAGTTGTCGAGCATGATGATGTCCGCGCCCGCGGCCAGCGCCTCGTCGAGCTCCTGGAGAGAGGCGACCTCGACCTCGATCTTCGTCGTGTGCGGGGCGCGCGCCCGCGCGCGGGCGATGGCCGTCGTGATGCCGCCCGCCGCGATGATGTGGTTGTCCTTGATCATCACCGCGCTCCCGAGGTTGTCGCGGTGGTTGTGCGCGCCGCCGACGCGCACCGCGTAGCGCTCCAGGGCGCGGAGGCCGGGCGTCGTCTTGCGGGTGTCGGTGATGCGCACGCCAGACCCGGCCGGGATCGCCGCGGCGTAACGGCGCGCCTCGGAGGCCACGCCGCTCATCCGCTGCGCGAAGTTCAGCGCGGTGCGCTCCGCGCCGAGGAGCGTGCGCGCCGCGCCGCGCACCGTCCAGAGCACGGCGCCTGTGTCGACCGAGGTGCCGTCCGGGACGAGCACCTCGCCCTCCACCGCCGGATCCAGGCGCTGGAAGACGCGGAGGAACACGGCCCCCCCGCACGCGACGAGCGGCTTGCGCGCGACCGCCTTCGCGGTGGCGCGCGCGGAGGCCTCGACACAGGCCTCGGTGGTGAGATCGCCTCCCGCGAGATCTTCTTCCAGAGCGCGATCGATCAAGGCATCGAGCAACGGCGCAGCCAGCACAGGCATCTCCCTCAGCGCCGCACCCCGCGGCGCCACCAGGTATACCCGCTCCCACGCGCACGCATCAGCGACGTCGCACGGTCAAAGCTCTCGCAATAACGCATCGCGTCATCGCTGACCCCGGACCGGGGATTGCGACCTCGGCGGTATGGCTGCCCTGGACGGGACCCGGACGGGACGGATAGGGCTTGCGTCGCCGAAAAAACGGTGCCGATCGCGACCACCGCGACCTTGTGTCGCACAAATGGGGCTGACGTTCGTCTACCAGCCTGTGAGACTCTCCGAGCAACTCCAGCCCCAGCGCCCTCAACGGAGATCGATGCGTCCGCAGGCAGGCCAGGTCATCAACAACAAGTACCGACTCGTGCGCATCATCGGCGACGGCGGCATGGGGAGCGTCTACGAAGCCCGCCACGAGGTGCTGGGGACGACGGTCGCCCTCAAGTTCCTCCACCCCGAGCTGTCCCGCCGCTCGGGCCTGGTGCAGCGCTTCCTGCAGGAGGCGCGCGTCTCCGCGCAGATCCAGAGCGCGCACGTGGTCCGCGTCGTCGACGTCGACCAGACGGCCTCCGGCCTGGCGTTCATCGTCATGGAGTACCTGGAGGGGAAGACGCTCCAGGCCCTCTACGAGGAGCTGTACCGGGCGGGCGTCCGGCTCGCGTACGCCGACGCGCTCGAGTACGCGATGCAGATGCTCGAGGGCGTCGAGGCCGCCCACCGCGCGGGCGTCGTCCACCGGGATCTCAAGCCGGACAACGTCATCATCACGAGGACGACCAAGGGGGAGCCGCTCATCAAGCTGCTCGACTTCGGCATCGCCAAGCTGAAGGTCACGGGGGAGCTCGATCGCGGGCTCACGCGCCCGGGCGTGATCATGGGCACGCCCGAGTACATGGCCCCGGAGCAGGCGTACTCGGCGGACTCCGTGGACGCGCGCGCCGACATCTTCTCGCTGGGCGTCATCATCTTCGAGATGCTGGCCGGCCGCCGGCCGGTCGGCGGCGATGAGCCCCAGCAGATCGCGGGCGCCTACCTGTCGGGCCAGATATCGCGGCTCTCGGACCTCGCCCCCGAGCTCGCGCCCGCCCTCTGCGCCGCCATCCACCGCGCGATGTCGGCCTCGCCGCCCGATCGGTTCGCGACCACCGCCGAGCTTCGCAGCGCGCTCGATCCGTTCGCCCGGGCCGCCCGCGCCCCGTCGGCGCTCACGCCCTCGCCCTCCGAGGTCAGCCTGGCGCGGTCGTCCGCTTCCGCCCTGCCGGCGGCCCTCGCTGCGCCAGGGATGGCCTCGCCCTCCGCGCTGGCGCCCGCGACCAACCCGATGGGCGACGGCCGCATCAGCGCCGTGCCCAAGACGATCCCGCCGGAGGACGACGGCGCGCAGCGCGCCATGAGCGGCCCCCCGGGAGCGCCCGGGGCCTCGACCCCCATGGGGGGCTTCTCGTCGGACGCCCGGGGCCCCTCCGCGTCGGCCCCGGGGTTCACGCCCAGGCCGGAGCCCTCGTCGGGTCCGTACTTCGCCCACGGGGGCTACCCTCCGGTCGGGCAGCCGGCGACGGTGAACGCCGCGCCCTACATGCCGCCGCACGGGATGCCCGGCGTTCCGGCCACGAGCCACGAGCCTGGGCCGTTCGACGTGTCGCCGCGCCCGGGCGGGACGGCGGTCGGAAACGCGCCTCCTTTCATGGGCCGGACCTCGGCGGCGCCCCCGGGCGCGTTCAACGGCGGCCCGGCGCCCGGCTTCGGAGGGCCCTACGGCGGCGGCCCGCAAGGGTACCTCCCCGGGACGGCGCCGATGGAGCCGCTGCCCGGGGCCTCGCACGGCGGCTCGGCGCACCGGGCGCAGCCACCTCGGCGCGGGACATCGGTGTTCACCATCCTGCTGCTCGCCACGGGGATCACCGGCGCCGTCGTGGGCGGTCTGTACATCGCCAACGAGGTCAACCGCGGGAGGCAGGCGGACGCGACGCCCACCCTGCCGACGCTCCAGCCGGCCATCACGGTCCCCCCGGATCCCGGCCCCGCCGCCACGACGCCGCCCGCCACGACGCCCCCCGCCGTGACGTCGCCCTCGGTCGAGCCGCCGCCGGTCGTCGCCAAGCCTCAGCCCAAGCCGCCCTCGACCTCGACCTCGAAGCCCCCGACGGCGCCGAGCGCGACGGGGACGCAGACACCGCCGACACGCCCGAGCGGGACGACGATCATCCCCACGCTGCCGCCCCTCGTCATCCCCTCGACGTTCCCCCCGTTCCCGTTCCCTGGGTCGACCAGCGCACAGCCTCCGACCAGCCCGCCGACGACAACCACGCCGAGCCCGCCGACGACCAGCCCGCCGACGACCACCACGCCCAGCACGCCGCCCGAGAGGCCTCGACGACGCGTGATCATCGTACCCAACAACTGACTCGCCCGGCGCGCACGGTAGGATGCGATCCCGATGAGCAACCAGAATAGCGGTCCGCCGCCCGGATGGCCTGCGCCCCCGAGCGGCATGTACGGCCCTGGCAAGACAGTGCCCGGCGAGCCTCCGCTCGCGGGGAGCAACTCGCCTCAGGGCGCCTTCCCCGGGCCTCCCGGCGCCGCGCCGCAGGACCCAGGAGCCGCAGGCGCGAGTGTCCCGCGGACCATCGTCGAGGGCGGGAACAACAGCGCCCCGCCGCCCGGCGCTTACGGCGCTCCTCCGGGCGCGTACGGCGCGCCGCCGGTGGGCGCGTACGGTGCAGGGCCGGCAGGTGGGGCCGGACCGTATGGCCCTGGTGCAACGGCGACGTACGACGGTCCCCCCGGAGCCGGGGGCGCCTACGGGCAGCCGCCGCCCGCCGGCGCCTTCGGCGGATCGCCGTTCGGCGCACCAGGCGGCCCCGGGGCTGCCGGCGCGCCGGGGTACCCTGCGGGGAGCGCTCACCAGATGCCGGGCGCCGCCCCGCCGTACGCGGCGCCGATGCCCGCGCGGCCTCGCCCGAGGAGCTCCGGCCTACCGCTCGCCTTGATCGGACTCGGCGCGTTCGTTGTCTTCGGGGGCGGCGCGACCGCCTACTTCATGGCGCGCAGCGGAAGCTCGTCCGACGACGCCACGCTGCCCGCGGTCGATGTGCCCCCGCCGACCCCCGTGTCGGTCGCCGGTGACGCGCCGCCGCCCCCGCCCGCGGCCACCACGCCGGAGCCACCCCCGCCGGATCCGGTCCCCGTGGCAGCCCCGAAGCCGCCGCCGAAGACACAACCCAAGCCGGCATCGACGGCCAACGCGGGCGCCACGCCCACGCCTCCGGCGACCACGCCCACCGCGACCACGCCTCCGGTGACCCCGACGACGCCGTCCGCGACGACCCCCACGCCCACGCCCTCCACGTCCTCGTCGGGCCGGCGGAGGATCGTCCTGCCAGGCAGGAACTGAGCGGATCCACGCCGCCAGCGCCGCCGCCGACAGCGGCGCGGCGGGCGCGATCCGGGCTCCCCCTGAGCCCGCTTGACATGGCGGTCAGGGTGAGCAGGTTCCGATGCCATGAGCAAATCCGGGATCGCCGCAGTCCTCTCTTTCCTCGTTCCGGGCGTTGGGCAGCTCTACAACGGCGCGTTTCTGCGCTGCATCTTCTGGCTGATCGTCACGCCCGGCCTGTGGATCGGCACGGGCGGCTGGCTCGGCTGGATCTGCCACCTGATCTCCGCGTACACCGCGTACCAGTACGCGAAGCGCTCCGACGCCTGACCCGCGACCCCGAGGCGAGCGCGCCCCCCCGACGACGGCGCGCTCGCTCAGGTCGCCTTCGCGAAGATCCTCTTCAGCACCTCGCCCGTCGCCGTCGCCTGGCGCGCCACCTCGCGCGGGGTGCCCTCGGCCACGATGCGCCCCCCGCCCGCGCCGCCCTCCGGGCCCAGCTCCACCACGTGATCCGCGCACGCGATGACAGCGGGGTGGTGCTCGATGATCACGAGCGTGTCGCCGCGCTCGACCAGGCGATCGAGCACGCGGACCAGCCGCGTCACGTCCGCCAGGTGCAGGCCGGTCGTCGGCTCGTCGAGCACGTAGAGCGTGGGCTTGGGGCGCGCGCCGGCCGTCAGCTCCGCCGCGAGCTTGAGCCGCTGGGCCTCGCCGCCCGAGAGCGTGTGCGAGCCCTGGCCGATGTGGAGGTAGCCAACGCCCAGATCGCACATGGTCGCGAGCGGCGCGCGGATCCGCGGGTGCGCCGCGAAGACCTCGACCGCCTCCTCGGCGGTGAGATCCAGGATCTCGCCGACGGACAGGCCGAGGTAGCGCAGGTCGAGCGTCGCCGGCTCGAAGCGCGCGCCGCCGCACGCCTCACAGGGCGTTGTCACGTCGGGCAGGAACGACATCTCGTGCGCGATGACGCCCTGGCCCTCGCACGCGGGGCACCGCCCGCCGGAGGCCGTGTTGAAGGAGAACCGCGCCGGGCCGTAGCCGCGCACCTGCGCGTCGGGGCACGCGGCGTAGAGCTTGCGGACCTCGTCCCAGACGCCCAGGAACGTCGCCGGGACCGAGCGCGGCGTCCGCCCGATGGGCGACTGATCGACGGCCACCGCCCGGAGGATGCTCTTCGGCAGCTTGAGCGCCTTGTGCGGGCCCGGCTCGGGCGCCTCGAGCTTCAGCGCGCGGCGCGCGGCAGGGTAGAGCACCTTCTGGATCAGCGTGCTCTTCCCCGAGCCGGACACCCCGGCGACCACCGTCATCCGGCCCGCGGGGATCCGGAGCGCGTCCCCCTGGAGGTTGTGCGCGCGCGCCCCGAGCAGCTCGATGTGCTCGCGCGCCGGAGGGCGCGCCGGGCGCGCGCTGAGCAGGGCGCCCTCACCGGCGAGGGCGCGGGCCGTCGGTGAGTCGGGGTTCGCGAGCACCTCGCGCGACGCGCCTGCCGCGACGATCCGGCCGCCCTTGCGCCCGCCCGAGGGGCCGAGGTCGATCAGGTGATCCGCGGCGCGGATCGTGTCGGCGTCGTGCTCCACCATGAGCACGGTGCTCCCCATGGCGGCGAGCCGCCGCAGGTTGTCGAGCAGCCGATCGGTGTCGCGCGGGTGCAGGCCGATCGTCGGCTCGTCGAGCACGTACAGCGCGCCGGTGAGGCCGCTGCCGAGCTGCGCCGCGAGCCGCAGGCGCTGCATCTCGCCGCCCGAGAGCGTGGACGCGCGCCGGTCGAGCGTCAGGTAGCCGAGGCCCACCTCGCAGACGAAGTCGAGCCGGCGGCAGAGCTCCTTGTGCGGCGCCTCGGCGATCAGCGCGCGATCACCCGTGAAGCGCAGCCCCTTCGCCCACGCGGCCGCGGCGGCGACCGACCGGCCGGACGCCTGGTGGTACCGCTCGCCGGCGAGGCGCACGGCGCGCGGGATCGGCGCGAGGCGCGAGCCCGCGCAGGCCTCGCACGGATCGGGCGTCGCGAGCGCGTCGTCGTCGAAATCCGAGGCGCCCGTCCCCTCGCACGCCTCGCAGCGGCCCTGCTTCGTGTTGAACGAGAACCAGCGGGGATCGAGCTCTGGGACGCCGACGCCGCAGCGCGGGCAGGTGCGCGTCGTGGAGAGGAGCTGCTCGCCGCCGCGGCCGCCGGCGAGCTTCACCGCCCCCCGCCCGAAGGCGAGGGCGCGATCGAAGAGCGCGCGATCGAGGCCGTCCATGCGCCCCTCGTACATGACGAGATCGATCGAGTGCTCGCGGCGCTTGTCGAGGCGCGGCGGGCTATCGGTCGCGCACGGCTCACCGTCGGCGAGCGCGCGGGTGATGCCGGCGCGGGCGGCGGCGGTGAACACGTCGAGGTACGTCCCCTTGCGCGCCACGACCGCGGGCGCGAGGAGCGTCCGCGCGCCGCGCGTCGAGAGGAGCGCGCGGTAGACCTCGTCCGGCGAGCGCGCCTCGATCGGCACGTCGCAGTCCGGGCACCGCGCCTCGCCGACCTTGGCGTAGAGCAGCCGCAGGTAGTGCGCGATCTCGGTCACTGTCGCGACGGTCGAGTTGGCGCCGGAGCGCGTGGTGCGCTGCTCGAGCGCGATCGACGGGGGCACGCCGGTGACGCGGTCGACGTCCGGCCGCGGCAGCGTGGGGAGGAACTGGCGCGCGTAGGGGGTCAGCGTCTCGAGGAAGCGCCGCTGGCCCTCGGCGAAGACGACGTCGAAGGCGAGCGTGCTCTTGCCGGAGCCGCTCGGGCCCGTGACGACGACGATCTGGCCGTGCGGGATCACGGTCGAGACCTCGGCGAGGTTGTGCTCGCGCGCCCCCTCCACCTCGATCCGCCCCCGGTCGAGCGACGCGCGCGCGGCGCCGTTGCCGCCGCGCTTGGCGGGCTTCGGGGCGGCGGTCGCCGCGGCCGCCCCGCCGCGCCGCGGTCGCCGCGCTGCGCCCTCTCCTCGCTGCGCGAACCAGTCCGCGAGCGAGCTGCCGGTCCGCCCCGTCGTCCTGGCCACCTCCTCGGGCGTCCCTTCGGCCACGACGCGCCCGCCCTCGCTGCCCGCGCCCGGTCCGAGATCGATGACCCAGTCGGCCGCCGCGATGACGTCGAGATCGTGTTCGACGACGATCACCGAGGCGCCCTCGGCGACGAGCACGGAGAGCGCGGCGTTGAGGTGCTTCACCTCCTCCGGGTGCAGGCCGGCGCTCGGCTCGTCGAGGAGGAAGAGCGCGCCCGCGCAGGGCTCGCCGAGCGCGCGCGCGATCTTGAGCCGCTGCGCCTCGCCGCCCGAGAGCGTCGAGAGCGGCTGGCCGAGCGTGAGGTAGCCGAGGCCGAGCTGCTTGAGCGGCGCGAGCGCCCGCCGGACCGCGGGCTCCCGCGCGAAGGCGTCGAACGCCTCGTCGATCGAGAGATCGAGCACGTCGGCGACCGAGCGGCCGTCGAGCTTCACCTCGAGCACCTCGTCGCGGAACCGCTTGCCCTTGCAGGTCGGGCAGGTCAGCGACACGTCCGCCAGGAACTGCATCTCGATCGTCTCGCTCCCCTCGCCCGAGCACGCCTCGCAGCGCCCGAGCGCGACGTTGAACGAGAAGTGGCCGGGCCCGAGGTCCCGCGCCGCCGCCTCCGGCTGCTCGGCGAAGAGCGCGCGGACGCGGTTCCAGGCGCCGGTGTAGGTCGCGGGGTTGCCCCGAGAGGTGCGCCCGAGCGGCGCCTGATCGACGAGCGTGATCGTGCGGATGTCGGCCGTGCCCTCGATGCGCCTGTACAGGCCGGGCGCCTCGATGTCCTTGTAGCCGCGCGCCCGCGCGATGTGCCGGTAGAGCACGTCGCTCACCAGCGTGCTCTTGCCCGAGCCGCTCGGCCCCGTGATCGCCGCGACGACGCCGAGCGGGATGTCGACCGTGACGTCGCGGAGGTTGTTCTCGCGCGCGCCGTGGATCGAGATCTTGCCGGTCGGCGTGCGGCGCTCCGCGCGCGCCGCGACCAGCGGGCTGCGCGCGGCGAGCCCCTCGGGCGGGCCGTCGAAGGTGACGCGCCCGCCCTGCTTGCCCGCGCCGGGGCCCAGCTCGACGACGCGATCGCTCGCCCGGATGACGAGGGGCTCGTGCTCGATGACGAGCACGGCGTTGCCGCGGTCGGCGAGCTCGCGCATGGCCGCGATGAGCGGTGGGATGTCCGTCGGATGCAGGCCGACGGTCGGCTCGTCGAGCACGAAGAGCGCGCCCGTCAGCGAGGTGCCGAGCGCCGCGGTGAGCGCGACGCGCTGCGCCTCGCCGCCCGAGAGCGTGCGCGCCTGTCGAGAGAGCGAGAGGTAGCCGAGCCCGACCCGCTCGAGGTAGCCGAGCCGCGCGATGAGCTCGCGGCGCGCCATCTCCCCCTGGCCGGTCTGGGGGCGCTCGGCCTCGAGCCGCGCGCGGGCGTCGCGGAGCTCGAGCTCGTGCCACGCGGCGAGATCGAGGCCGCCGACGCGGTAGAGGAGCGACTCGGGGGAGAGCCGCTTGCCGCTGCACGCGCCGCAGACGTCGTAGGTGCGGTAGCGCGCGAGCAGCACGCGGACGTGCATCTTGTAGGTGCGCGTCTCGAGCCAGCGGAACCATGCCTTCACGCCGGGGTACTTCCCCTGGTTCCACGTGCCCTCGCCCTCGAGCACGAGCGCGCGCTGCGCCTCGGAGAGCTCGCGCCACGGCCTGTCGGTGCGGATCCCGTTCCGCTCGCAGAACGCGCGGAGCACCTTGCGCTCCCACGTGGTCGAGCGGCCGTTCCAGGGGCGGATCGCGCCGCCCGCGAGCGACTTCGCCGGGTCCGGGATCACCTTGTCGTAGTCGATGCCGAGGGTGCGTCCGAAGCCGCGGCACGAGGTGCACGCGCCGGTCGGGGACTGGTACGAGAACAGCCCCGGGCGCGGCGGATCGAAGGCGCGCGCGCACGAGGGGCAGGCGAGCCCGCGCACGAGCCGGAGCCGCGTCGACCCCGCCCCGTTGCCGTTCGGCTCCTCGCTCTTGCGGTGCAGGTGGAGCGACGCGTCGCCGCCGCCGCCCTTCCAGGCCTCCTCGATGGCGGCGCCGAGGCGCCGGCGCTCCCGGGGGGCGACGCGGACGCGGTCGACGATGACCTCGACCTTGTCCGTGCCGCTCAGCGCCTCGGAGGGCGCCACGCTGTCGATGTCGCGCGCCTCCCCGCGGACGAGCAGGCGACGGTAGCCGGCGGAGAGCAGCGACTCGCGCACGTCGAGGAAGCGCTCGGTGCCCGCGACGGGGATCGGGTACGTGACGAGCGCTGTCGCCCCCTCGTGCGCGCTCGCGGCGAGGTCGGCCGCGCGCGCGGGGTCGGTCCGCGCGGCGGGCGCGTCGCAGGAGGGGCAGACGGGCACCGCCTCGCGCGCGAAGAGCGCGCAGAAGTACGGCTCGAGATCGGCCATGGTGGCGACGGTCGACCGCGAGCTCTTGACCGGCGCGCGGCGATCGACGGCGACGCCGGCCGCCACGGGCTCGAGCGAATCGATCGGCGGCCGCTCGAGCCGCTCGAGGAACTGGCGGGCGTACGGGCTGAAGCTCTCGACGAACCGGCGTTGTCCTTCGGAGTAGAGCGTGTCGAGCGCGAGCGAGGATTTTCCGGCCCCGGACACGCCGGCGATGGCCACGAGCTCGCCGGGCCGGAAGTCGAGGTCGATGCCCTGGAGGTTGTGCGTGCGGGCGCCGCGGAGACAGATGGATTGCATAGAGGCGCGGAAGGGTGGGCCCGCGGGGATGGCGTCCGGAGCGGACAGGCCCGCGTGAAACCGCGAGTGTTTAGCCCCCTTTCAGTCGAGCGTCCAAGCGTCGCGGACGATCGTGCGTGGGCGGCACACCGGCGCACGTGCGCCGCAGCTTTGCGTTCTTCAGCGCGAAATTATCGCGTGTCGTGCCGAGTCCGTGCGCTCACGGCACGCGAGGAGGGCTCACGCGCTCGTGTCTGTCCGGTTCGATCGGAACGGCGGGCAGCGAGCACTTGAACGACGTTGCTCGCGAGGGGCTGGCGGACGCGAGCGGCTAGCCGCCGTTGACGAGGAGGAGCGAGAGGTAGCCGTAGTCGTTGCTGACCCAGTTCGCGCTGAAGGTCTGGCCGCACATCCCGATGTTGTAGGTGCCTGCGGTGAGGCCGGTGATCACGGCGCTGAGCCCGAAGGACACGCGCGTGCGCGCCGGGACACGACCTCCCGTCATGCCGAGGCCGGCCACGCGCACCTCCTCGAGGACCGGGCCGGACGGTCCTGAACGAACCCGCTGGTAGCACATGTACAGGTTGAGGTTGTCCGCCGGGAGGGTCTCCGCTCCCAGGTATCGATGGGCGGTCGCGTAGATCGACTGGCTCGTCGACGAGATCTCGACCGATGCCGTGGGCCCGAAGAAATCGACAGGCATCCCGGCCGGCAGCGCGTCGTGCGGGCCGATCCCGTGGACCATCAACGACAGCAGAACGCCTTGTGGCCCGACCGGACCGGCGGGGCCGGTCAGACCGCGGGGCCCTTGCAGCCCCTGCGGCCCGGTGGGGCCCGCGGGGCCGACAGCGCCGTCGAGCCCAGGAGGTCCCTCCGGGCCCATCGGACCTTCCGGCCCCGTCGGGCCGATCGGACCTGCTGGCCCCATCGGGCCGATCGGGCCTTCCGCACCCCTCGGCCCCACGGGACCGATCTGGCCCTCGGGTCCCATCGGGCCTTCTGGCCCCCTGGGCCCCGCGGCACCAGCGGGCCCGGCCGGGCCTTCCGGCCCCCTCGGCCCGACAGGACCCGCCGGCCCCACGGGTCCGGTTGGCCCCACAGGTCCGGCAGGCCCGATGGATCCCGCTGGCCCTGCCGGCCCCTCCGGGCCTTCCGGCCCCCTCGGCCCGACCGGACCTGTGGCGCCTGCCGGCCCTGTCGGCCCCGCCTGGCCTGGCGACCCTGCCGGCCCCGTCGCTCCTGTGGGGCCTTCCGGACCGGCCGGCCCCTCGGGCCCCTGAAGCCCCGCCGGCGAGCCGACCCACTGCCCGTTCTCGTTGATCACCACGGTCTCGTTCACCGCGATCCCGCGCTGGTCGACCCGCACCGTGCTGCCGTTCGAGGTGTTCACCGTGACCGAGCTCGGCGTGATGTCGCCGCTCACGTTGCCGGCGAGGAGCGCATACGGCACGCTCGCGACCGTCGCGCGCGGCTCCAGCTCGACGTCGTCGCCGACCGTGATGCCGAGGAACCGCTCGTCGCCGTCGAAGATCGTGCCCTGGAACGGGACGATCGAGCCGAGGCGCACCGAGAAGAAGCCGTCCTCGAACGTGATCGCGTGGGCCTCGCTCCAGACGGGCGTCGACGCATCGCGATCGTCGTACAGGGCGAAGACGACCTCGATCGTCTCGTTGATGGGCGCGCCCTCCGCGTCGTAGAGCCGGCCCTGGTGGGTGATGGTCGACGGCACCGCCGCGGCCGCGGTCCCCGCGCCCGCGATCGCGCCCGCCGCCAGGGCGGAGGCCGTCATGTACCGCGCGATCGTCGATGCCCTCATCGCCTTGTCCTCTTCATGGCGAGCTCTCGCTGGCCCCGATGAGCCCGCCCTGCATCCGATATCGAGGTGTCGTCGTCGTCGCCTGGTTCTGCGTCGGCTGGCCGAGCGTGAACACCATCCGGTAGCGCGCGCTCTTCGCGATCTCGCCGGCTGTCACCGTCTCGCTCGTCCCGACGCGCGCCGCAGCCAGGACGCCCCCACCCTGCCCCTCGCCGCCGCTGCCCGAGCCCGCGGCCGCGTCATGGCCGCCATCGCCTCTCGCGATCGGAGGCCCCACCATCCCCGGGTCGGCGGCGCAGCTGCACGCGGGGGTCAACGCGGCGATCACCACCGCTCCGAGCCAGGCGGAAAAGCGCAGTCCGCGGTTCACTGAGTCCTCCGGCCCGACGGCAAGTCGTGCTCAAGATGCATTGGACGAGCGACGGCGATCGGCGTCAAGCGACGACCCCGCCGCCGCGCGGCATCGCCGCCGCGCCCGAGGGAACGGCGCGCTCCGCCGGCCCGGCGGGCGCGCGGTGAGACGGTGGACAGGCGGCGGCGCGCGCGCTATGCGGCCGCGTGAGCCGCGCTGACAAAGAGAAGGAACGAGAGGGAGAGAAGCTCATCGTGCGCAACAAGCGCGCGACCTTCGACTACACGCTCGAGGACCGGTACGAGGCGGGGCTGGTCCTGCTCGGCAGCGAGGTGAAGATGCTCCGCGACGGCGCGGCCGAGCTGACGGACAGCTGGTGCGCCATCGAGAACGGCGAGGTGTTCCTGAAGGGGGTGAACATCCCCGTGATGCCCCAGGCGGCGTTCGGGCACGAGCCGAAACGCGCGCGCAAGCTGCTGCTCCACGAGAGCGAGATCGAGGCGATCCGCAAGGGCGTGGAGCGGGAGGGCATGACGGTGATCGCGACCCGCCTCTACTTCAAGAACGGCCGCGTGAAGGTGGAGATCGCCCTCGCCAAGGGGAAGAAGACCGTCGACAAGCGCGAGAGCCTGAAGGAGAAGGACGCCGCGCGTGAAGCGCGCGCGGCCATCGAGCGGGCCCGCGGCGGAGGCGGGCGCGGCGCCCCACCCCGCGCTGCGCGCAGCGAGAACCGCCCCCGCCCGCGGAGGCCGGAATGACGCCGCACCTCACCTGGTCCAAAGGCGGCGAGGCCGAGCTCATCGAGCTCGACGGCGACCGCGTGCGGCTCCGCTCGACCGCCTCCTCGGCCCCCGGCGCGCGCGTGGAGGGCTCGCTCTCGACCGGGACGGCGATCCGGGTGAAGGTGGCCCGCTGTCGCCTGCTCGCCCCCCATGCGCCGGACAATCCGGCGCCGGCCGAGCGCATCTATGAGCTGGAGGGCCGGCTCATCGACGCAACGCGTGACGTCCGCGCCGAGCTCGCACGGCTCGTCGCCGGCGAGCGTCCGAGCTGATCCAGGCCGCGGAGCGGCTCGCGGAGCGGCGGGTGTTGCGGTGATCCACGGCGACACTTACGCTGGTTTCCATGAAAATTACGTCGCGCCCTCGTGTAATTCTACGGCGCTGCTCGACGTATGATGTGGCGAAGATCCGCGACATCGTGCGCAGCGGCCTCGAGGAGCTGTCGCTCCGGCCGCACGGCCGGACGCTGATCAAGCCGAACGTCGTCGCCTCGGGCGCGCACTTCCCGCACGCCTATACGCGGCCCGAGTTCATCGAGGGGGTGATCGGCGCGCTCAAGGATCGCGACGACGGACGCGTGACCGAGCTCGCCGTGGGGGAGCGGTGCGGCATCACGCTCCCGACCCGCATGACGTACGAGGGCGCCGGCTACTACCCCATGTTCCGCCGGACCGGGGTGAAGCACTACCACTTCGAGGAAGAGCAGCAGGTCGAGATCCCGCTCACGCACGAGGGCCGGCTGCGCGACTACGTGTTCACGCCGGAGCCCGTCGCGAAGGCCGACTTCTTCGTGAACTGCCCCAAGTTCAAGTCGCACCCCTGGACCACCGTGACCTTCTCGATGAAGAACTACATCGGGATCCAGGACGATCGCCACCGCCTCATCGATCACGATCACCGGCTGAACGAGAAGGTCGCCGACCTCCAGTACATCGTGCAGCCGCAGTTCATCGCGATCGACGCCATCACCGCGGGCGAGGGCCGGATGCTCACGCCGTCGCCGTTCGATCTGGGCCTCATCATCATGGGGAACAACCAGGTCGCGTTCGACGCTGTCTGCTGTCAGATCATCGGCGTCGATCCGCGGAGCGTCGAGCACATCCGCCTGGCCTCCGAGCGCGGGTTCGGACCGGTGGACCTCGGCGAGATCGAGATCACGGGGGACGTGACGCTCGAGGAGGCGCAGCAGAAGGCGAAGGGGTTCAAGGTGGGCCTCGTCCGCGTCGAGAAGTACTTCGAGGGCACCAACATCACGGCCTACGCGGGGTCGCCGCCCGAGCCCGAGCACACCGACTACTGCTGGGGCGGCTGCCCGGGGGCGATCGAGGAGGCGATCGAGATCCTGCGCGAGTACGACAAGGAGTGCGACGCGAAGATGCCGCGGATGCACGTTGTGTTCGGCGCCTACGAGGGGCCCATCGACGCAAAGCCGGGCGAGAAGGTCGTCTTCATCGGCGACTGCGCGACGTACAAGGGCAAGATCGGCGATCAGCTCATCAGCATCGACAGCCTGTACCGCGAGCGGAGCGAGCGGGACCCGTACACGGCGAAGCACGATGACGTCCTCGCGAAGATGGTGAAGGTGACGACCAAGCTCGCGATGGCCCGCAACGAGACCGTCATCCGGCTCGAGGGCTGCCCCGTGAGCGTCGCGGAGCAGGTGCTCACGCTGGTCACGCTGGGCAAGACGAAGAACCCGTACTTCGCCGCCGATCAGGTGCTCGAGTTCAACAAGGCGTACGTCGCCTGGCGCGGGGCCTCGCTCGCGAAGCGGCTCTCCGGCAAGCCCTACCAGGTCCACGGGGCGTGCTCGCGCGGCGCGGCGGCCCCCGAGCTCCCGTCCGAGCCGCCTAGCCCGCCGGCCGCAGAGTGAGCTCGAAGAGGATCTCGAGCTCGTCGCGCACCTTGAACGCCCCGAGCGGCCCCTTGACCTCGCGCACGCCGAGCGCGGCCATCGAGAGCTGACAGCCCCCCGCCACCTCGACGGCGCCCTCGCCGCGATCGCTCGCGGAGAGGCGGGTCGCCAGCGCGGCGCTCCCCGAGGCGATCTGGACGCGTACCTCGGCGCGATCCCGCGTGATCCCCGAGGCGCGGACCTCCACGACCTCGGTGCCTCGGAGCACCTCTTCCCGGATGCGCCGCTCGATGTCGCGACGATCGCCGGCCGAGAGCGCGTCCGGGTCGAGGCTGTCGCCGCGCAGGACCCCCGCCACACGGAGCCCGGTCGCGGGGATCGAGAGCTCGGCCGTCCAGGTGTCGCCGTCTAGCCGCGCCCGGCCGCGCAGCTCGGACGCGGCGATCTCGAGGTCGTGCGCCAGGCGCGCAAGCATCCCGACGGCACGGGTGCGGATCGTCAGGCGGGACGCGGCGGGGTCGAGGTGCAGCTCCTTCAAGAAACGAAGCTCCTTGTCGCCAGGAGGCGGAACAACGGGGTCAACTGCGGGACCGGAGGCATGCGGGAGACCGGAGAGCGCCCTCAGCGACGCTTGGAGCGACGTGGTCCGTCAGGGACGAGCACGTAGCGGCTCGATGTGGGCTCGGGCTGCCGGAGGAGCTCGGCGCGGAGCAGCGCCTCGGCGAGCCGCGCCTCGATGACCTCGTCGGCGATGCCCGGCTCCAGGGTGACCACCGCGGCCTGGATGTCGCGCGCCAGCGCGTCGAACTCCGCGCTGTCGAACGCGTAGATGTCGTCGGGGAACAGCAGCGCGAGCGGCTTTCGCTCCACGGCCGTGTTCGTCAGCGCCGCGAGATCGCTCTCGACGATGAGCATGACGCGGGCCCGCAGGCACATCCCCCTGCACCGCGCCGCCAGCTCCTCCACCGAACCGACGAGCAGGACCGAACGAGGCGTGTTGACCGCCTTGGTGGCCTCGTCGTCGCCGTGAGTCATTCCCTGAAGAGTACGTGAACGCGCGGATGAAGCCATCCCCTTGCGGCATCGCGGAGGAGGCCAGGCGGCCGGTCGCGGCTGCGCTGGACCGAGCGACCCCGCTGCCCCGGCACGCAGCGTTACTCCCTGCACCGAGCCGCCGCGGCGAGCGCAAGAGCGAGGGCGCTGAGCGCGAGCAGGCCAGCGCTCGCGGATTGCCCGAGCCCGAGCGGCGAGGGTCCGCCGAGGAGGTTCACGGCGTTTCCCCGCGGCAAGAGCGCGCCCACCACGCCGGCCGAGCCGCCGAGAAGGAAGTCGGCGACGAGCGGCACGAAGCGGCCGCGGCCGCGCCGCAGAAAGGTAGCGCCGAGCGAGAACCAGCCGGCGTAGGCGGCGCCGGTCAGCGCGCCGATCCACCCACTGATGAGCACGTCTCGAGCGAACGGCGCGGCGCTGGGACCATGGGCGATCGCGACGACCACGACGGCGAGCAACGCTCCCACCACCGCGGACGACAGGAGCGCAGCAAGGGCGATGCCCAGCGCGACGTGGTGGGACGAGGCACCGAAGCGAGCCGCCGGCCAGGCCGCCTCGCGCAGCGCGGTCCGATCGGCGGCGTCGGCGGCCAGGGCGAAGATCGTGAGCGGCGTGACGACGCGGAACGTCGCGAGCAGCGCCCGGTCCACGGCCCCGGAGGAGCCGAACGCGACCTCGATCACCGAGGCCGCGACCGCGAGCGCGACGCCGAGCCCGAGCGCCAGCAGCGGGCGCCGCGCGCGGAGGCGGCTCAATGCCAGCTCCACGCCGAGCCGGACGGCCAGGAGCGCGCCCGCGCTCCGATCGAGGTGCCCCCCGGCGGGAGGCAGCGGCTGGACTGCAGCGATCGGAGCGCTCTCACCGACCATCGTGGGGTCCTGTCTCCGTGGCGCGCGGCGAACCGTCGGCCAGCGACGATAGATCGGCCGCGGGCGGTCCGCCGGAAGCGCCGTCGCCGAGGGGCGACGGCAGCGCGCCGGCGGGCGCCGGGCCGGAAGGCGGTGGGGCAGGAGGCGCCGGGCCGGGCGGCGCCGGCGCGCCGAACGCCGCCACGGCGACCGGCCCCTGGGGCGGCGCGCTGGGCAGCGGCGCGGCGCCGGGCAGCGGCGCGGCGTTGGGCAGCGGCGCGGCGCCGGGCAGCGGCGCGGCGTCGCCGACAGGCGCGCCGAACGGCCGGCGCGGGCGCACGGCGGCCAGGTGCAGCGCGGTCGCCGCCCTCACGTCGTGCATCGACGGCGTCGGAGACCAGATCGCGGCGAGCGTGACGTCCTCCCGAGCGGCTGCATCCAGGATCGCGAGCGCCGCCGCCTCCCTGTCCGCGGCCCGGATCCGCAGCGTCGAGGATGCGCCCGCCGGCCCCTGCTCCCACGATCCGGCGCGCACCGCGGGAGAGATCGCGAGCGCCGCGGCGAGCGCGCGGGCGCCGGGCGCGTCGGGCCCCCGCTCGTGGATGAGCACGTGGAGCTCGACCTCGGGCCCCCCCGCGCCCGGCGCGACAGGGATCGGGGCGCCGGCGAGCCGCTCGCCGTCGCCGGGCTCGGTCCGGGCGATGACGCCGCGATCGAGCACGTGGATGCGGTCGCCTACGGCCTTCGCGTCGACGGTCGAGGACGTGATCAGCACGACGCAGGCGCCGCCGTCCGCGAGCGCGCGGAGGCGACCCCGGACCAGCTCCGTCGACGGCACGGCGACGTCGGCGAACGGCTCGAAGAGGCAGAGCAGGAGCGGCTGCGGCACGCCCAGGGCGAGCGACAGCTCGACGGACCGGGCCTCGGCGAAGCTCAGCGAGGCCGTGCGGCGGGCGAGGAGCGGCGCGACGCCGAGCGGCTCGAGCAGCGCCGCGGCGCTGCTCGGGGGCGCGCCGCGGGCGCGGAGCGCCACGGACATGGAGGACGCCACCGAGGCGCCGTCGGGCAGCTCCGGGGCGACGGAGAGAACGCCGATCCGCGCCCGCGTCGCAGCGCTCCGGAACGGCTCGCGCCCCGCCACGACGACGCGGCCCGCGAGGGGCGCGGCGCGCCCCGCGAGCAGCTCGGCGAGCGCCAGCGTCCCGTCCTCCGGCGCGCCGAGGACGGCGTGAACGCCCGGGCCGAGCGCCAACGCCACGCCGACGAGGCCCCCGCGAGAGCGCCCCGCCTCGCCGGCGCTGTCGCGCGCGCGCACGCCCGCGAGCACCACGATGGGCGCGTCGGGGCTCATCCGACCGGGCTCCCCGAGCGGGCCGCGAACGTGAGGAACGCGCCGAGCGCGCCCGGGACCGACCACCGCGAGTCGCCGGCGAGATCGGCGAGCGCCCAGGGAACGAGGATCAGCGAGAGGAACAGGGCGCGCCCCCGCGGCCCGGCGACGCGGCCGCTCGCCGCGGCGATGCCGCCGAGCGTCACGCCGGAGACGACGCCGAAGAGGGCGAGCGCCGCGCCGAAGGCCAGGTGCTGCAAGGCGAGCTGCGCGGAGCCGGAGAGGAGCGCCGCGAGCACCGAGAGCGCGGCCAGCGGGAGCGCGATGACCCGCCCGACCTCCAGCATGGCGGCGAGGCTACGCGCGCCGTGGAGCGACGCCCGCGAGATCCCGCGCGCGGCGGCGAGCGCCTCGATGCCGTCGCGGCGGTCGGCCGCAGGCCGATCGTTCGCCGCGGCGAGGGCGATGGGGCCAGCGGCCACCCACGCGAGCCCGCGCGCCGCGGACCCGAGCAGCCCCTCCATCGACGTCGTCCCGTCGTCCAGCCGGAGCACGAGCGCCATGGCGCCGTACCCCAGCGAGATCAGCGCGGCCATGGCGAGGCCGAGCCGCCCGCCGCGCGCGCCGCGGAGCCGCGCGCAGCCCAGCGCTACGGCGGCGCGCAGCGCCTTCCGGAGCGCCGCGCGCCGCCGCCCGAGATCGTCCGGACGCCTGCTCGGCGCATCGCGCGGTTCGGGATCGTGCGGGCGGGTCATCGGGAGGCCGTAGGGCGTATGGGCAGAGCGCAAGGCAGCGCGCGAGCTGAGCAGCGGCGAGGCGCGCCGCTAGCGCTGCCCTTCCAGGCGCGCGGGCGCAAGGCCAATGTGCCATGGTCGAGCGCGCCCCCGGAATGTGGTTGCCGCTGCGGCCCGGCGCCACCCCCTCTGCGGCCCCGCAGCCCGGCGGCCTCGGCGCGCTCGCCGCGACGCCCGGCGACCCGGAGCTAGTCGTACGAGAGCCCGCGGCGGCCCTTGTGCTTGCGCTTGCGCTCCTTGTCGGCGACGCCGATCTTCCCCCACTCGTACGTGACGCGGCGACGGAAGGCGCCCAGCGCGTCGCCGCCGTAGAGCAGGAGCTCGCGCGGGGAGTCCGTCTCCCCGAGCGTCGGCTCCCAGACGTCGGACGGGACGAACGCGAGCAGCATCGGCGCGCTGAAGCGCATCCGGGCGATGATGAGCCCGCACGTCGTTCCGTCGCCCGGGCGCGCGCGCTTCGCGCGCTTGCCGCGCCCGCGCGCCTCCGTCTTCGCGCCGCCCGGGCGCGCGCAGCCGCCGCCGAGCACGAGCTCCTCGTTGCCCCGGGGGTGCCAGGTCCACGTGCGCTCCACCTTGAACGCGTCCTCGGCCGGCACGGGCCCGGCCGCGGCGCGCACCTCCTCGGGCGCGAGCAGCGAGAGCTGCGCCGCGACGCGCGCGTCGACGAGCGACTCCAGCCGGAGCGGGCGATCGCGCGTCACCTCGAGCACCACCTCGAAGCTGTTCACCTCCCCGGCGCAGCAGCGCACGCCGACCTCGGGGCGGCGCGTATCGGGCTTGACGCCGCGCCCGTGGGCGCAGCGCCCCACGAGATCGCCCGTCGGCCCGTTGCCCCCGCGCAGCGTGACGAGCCCCGGCTTGCTGCTGTCCCGCAGCCACTGGCTCGAGGTCCACGTCCACACGCCGCCGTGGAGATCGTGCACGCCGAACCCGCTTACGCACCCGGCGTTCACCCCGTTCGGCGTCAGCACCCGGCTCTGCCCGGTCGCGCACGCCGGGGCCCTGTACGCGTCGCCGTACTCGTACGTGGTGTTCGCCGGGCCCTTGCAGGCCCGCTCGATCTCGAGCTCCGTGCAGAGGCGCTTGCCCTGAGCCTCGCAGAGCGCGCGCGCCTCGTCCTGCGTGACGTTCGTGGTCGGGATCGCGCCGACCTCGTTGGGGTACGAGTAAAGGTCGATGTAGAAGCCGTGCATCACGACCTGCGCGCCCGCCATCTCCTCGTCGGCGATGCGCGGCAGCCGGTCCGGCGGCGTGCCCGCGATGAGCACGCCCTTCGGGATCCACGCCATGCCCGGGCGCGGCTCCGGCTCGTTCAGGCCCACGTCCCAGGGCGGCGCGGCGTCGAGATCGGCGTCCGTGCCCGGCGCCGCGCCGCCGCGATCGCAGCCGAGAGAGGCGGCGAGGAGCCCCGCGAGCGACACGGCGGCGGCGAGGGCCTTCCCCCTCGGCGTGCGGTCGGCGCGGTGCTCGCCAGGGCCCACGAGCTCACTCGGGGTCGCGCTCACGCAGGTTCAGCTCCTTCATCTTGAGCTGGAGACCCTTGCGCGAGATCTTGAGGAGCCGCGCGGCGTGGGTGACGTTGCCGTGCGTCTGCTTGAGGGCGCGCTCGATGAGATCGCGCTCGAGCTTGCTCATCGCCGCCTTGACCTGCTCCTTGAGCCCGTCGGGCGTCGACGGGGCGAGGGCGGCGTCCGCTGTCGCGGCCACGAGCGGCAGTGACGCGCCGGTCGACGAGCTGGGGCCGCTGCGGATCTCCTCCGGCAGATCGTCGAGGCGGATGCGCGAGCCGTCGGCGAAGAGCAGCGCGCGCTCGACGACGTTCTCGAGCTCGCGGATGTTCCCCGGCCACCCGTGCGATGACAGGCGCTCGAGCGCCTCGGGCTCGATGCCCTCGATGCTCTTCTTCAGGCGCGCGTTGAACTTCGCGACGAAGTGGGCGCAGAGGTGGGGGATGTCGCTCCTCCGCTCGCGCAGCGCGGGGAGCGCGATCGGGACGACGTTGAGCCGGTAAAAGAGGTCCTCCCGGAACGTGCCCGCCGCGATCTCCCGCTTCAGATCGCGGTTCGTGGCGGCGACGAGGCGGACGTCGACGTGGATGGTCTTGATGCCCCCGACCCGCTCGAACTCGCTCTCCTGGAGCACGCGCAGGAGCTTCACCTGCATCTCGGTCGGGATCTCGCCGATCTCGTCGAGGAAGAGCGTCCCGCCGGAGGCGAGCTCGAAGCGCCCCGGCTTGGACGCTACCGCGCCGGTGAAGGCGCCGCGCTCGTAGCCGAAGAGCTCCGACTCCATGAGATCCTTCGGGATGGCCGCGCAGTTGACCTTGATGAACGGCCGGTCGCGCCGGCTGGAGTTCTCGTGCAACGCCCGCGCGACGAGCTCCTTGCCGGTGCCGCTCTCGCCGCTGATGAGCACCGTCGTCGGCGTGTCGGCGACCCGCTCGAGGATCGCGTAGAGCTCCTGGATGGGCGGGCTCTCGCCGATGATGCCGAACCGGTCGGAGCCGCCGCGGGGCTGCGCCGCGGAGACGTCGCGCGTGGCGTCCGCGCTCGCGAGGTCGCGGGTGCGGAGGGCCTTCTTCACGACGACGCGGACCTCGTTCTGATCGAACGGCTTCGTGATGTAGTCGAACGCGCCGGTCTTGAGCGCCTCGACGGCGTTGTCGACCGTGCCGTGGGCCGTGAGGAGCACGACCGGCCGCGAGGGGTCGTCGCGGAGCGCGGCGCGGAGCAGATCCATGCCGTCGACCTTGGGCATGCGGAGATCGGTGATCACCAGGTCGATGTGGTGCTCCTTGAGGAACGCGAGGCCTTCCTCGCCGTCCTCGGCGGTGTGGACCTCATAGCCATCCCGGCCGAGCTGGGCGCTGAGGACCCGCCGGAGGTTCGCCTCGTCATCCACGACGAGGATCTGCTTCTTTTCGGGGAGCATCACGGGGCGAGACTAGCAGAACCGGCCGCTGGGCAAGCGTCGGGACCGCCCGTGCGGCCGCGCCGGCGCCCCGAGCGCGCGTCGGCGCGCTGCGACGCCGCGCGCGCCGGCGCGCTGTACGGCGGCGGGCTTCCCAGGCGGTCGCCCGGCTCGACAGCTCGGCCCGCCGGGCCGGCAGGGCGACCGCATTGCCTCGAGGTCCGCCCTGATTCCTTTTTCTCGCTGCCGGCGAGACGGATCAGTATGCTGCGCCCACTTCTCGTGGAGGGCGGCTCGGATGCGTGTGCTTCGGACTTGGCTGGTCGGTCTCGGCGCGGGGATGTTCCTCGCTGCGGGGTTGGCCCTAGCAGGAGATCCGGCCATCGAGTACCCCGAGTGCAACCGCACGGCGACGCCGGCCGACCTCGAAGGCGCCAAGGGCGCGCACAAGGCGGCGACGCAGTTCTACGAGCGGGCTGACTACGACCGCGCCATCCAGTACTGGAAGGACGCCTACCAGCTCGACTGCACAGCGCACGGCGTGCTCATCAACATCGCCAACGCCTACGAGAAGAAGGGCGACCGCGCCGAGGCGGTCACCGCGCTGGAGACGTACCTGGCCCGCACGCCGGACGCGAGCGACGCGCAGACGTTCCGGGACAAGATCCAGAACCTCAAGAACTCCATCCGGCCGGCGCCGACGCCGACCGCGGGCGAGTCCGCGTCGGCCCCCGTACCGCCCCCGCCGGTCGCCACCGCCTCGGCGGTCCCGAGCCGCACCGTGGAGCCGCCTCCGCCGCAGCCCCCGTACGGCTACGCGCCATGGATCGCCACGGGCGCCGGCGTCGTCACGCTGCTTGTCGGCGGCATCCTCACCTCGAGCGGCTTCGCGGACATCAGCGGCGCCGAGGAGAGCTGTCCGACGCGGATCGACTGCGAGCCGGACGTGGCCGACCTGGGCAACCAGGGCCGCACGCAGGCGACCGTCGGCGGCGTGCTCCTCGGGCTGGGCGCAGCGGGCATCGCGGGTGGCCTCATCTGGGAGTTCGGGTTCAACCAGCCCCGGACGCCCTCCGGCCTGCTCGCGCCCGCCGCCACGCTCCGTGTGACCCCTGTCGCCGGGCCGGGCACGGCTGGCGTCGGCGTGTCCGGCCGCTTCTGACGGCAGGGTCTGCGGTACCCCGCTGCCGGCGGGCGCGGGAGCAACGTGAGCTGCCACCCCGGCCTGCCGAGCCGCGCCGGCGCCGATGTGCAAGCAAGCGGGCGCCCGCCGGCGCATCGTTTACTCTTCGACCGTGCGTCTCAGCTCCTCCGCCCGCCTCCTCCTGACACGGTCCTGCCTGAACAGAATTGCGCTCCCCGGCGCGCTCGCGATCGCCGCGACGGCGGTGCTCGCCGACGCCGGTGAGAGCCCTGCCCCCGCGATCGCGCGGGTCGGCCGGCTCCTCGTGCCCGCGGCCCTCGCGGCGCCCAACCCGAGCGCCGCCTCCAGGAGGGTGGCGATCCTCGCGACCTACCCGGGGGCAGCGATGACAACGCTCCACATCGCCGCCCTCGGTGGCGCCAAGGCCGGGCCCGCGCTCGCCACGCTCCGGCACCTGAGCGATGCGGTCGTCCGCGCCCATGTCGTGCCGCGGACGCAGATCGTCCTCGCGACCGCCGACACGAGCCCGTCCCGCGATCGCTCGTTCAACGCGAGCCTCTTCCGGATCGAGCCGCAAGCGGCGCCCGTCGCGCTCTGCGACGGCGTTGTGCACGCGAGCCGCCCGCTGGTCACCGCCGACGGGCGCGTCTTCGTCTCGCGCGGCGTCGCCGGACCGGAGCCGCCGCCCGACGGCGACCTCGCGCGGCTGCGGGTCGACAGGCTGACGATCGACGAGGTCGACCTCGCCACCGGCGCGACCCGCGCCGTGCACAGGCACACGGGCTACCTCGCCTTCCTCGCCGGGGCGTGGGGCGGCGAGCTCGTCGTCTACCGCGTCGGGCCGGGGTCGGCCGACATCGTCCTCGTGAACCCCGACACCGGCGCGACGCGCGTGATCGCCCCGTCGATCCCGCCGTTCGCACGCGATTTTTCCATCGATGCGGCGGCGAACGCGCTCGTGTACCAGGGGCGGCACGAGGTCGACCCGGGCGCGTGGGTCATCGACAGGCTCGATCTGAGCACCGGGAAGCGCACCCGGCTCGAGACGAGCGCGAGCAACGGCCTCGCCCCGCACGCCTGGCCGGGCGGCGGGCTCGCGTACACGCCGGATCGCCGGACCGGGCTCCTCCTTGTCGGCGCCCGCGCCGCGCTCCGCGGCCCGCTCGGCGCCGGCGTCGACGCCGTGCAGGCCGTCTCGCCGGACGCAGCGTGGGTGGCCGCGCTGCACACGAGCCCTTCCGCGTTCCCCGTCCCGTTCGCGATCCACGCGGAGAGCGGCGAGGTCGCCGCGATCCCCGCGCCGTCCGGCGCGCGCATCGCCGTCGCCGGCTTCACCGCCGCGAAGGAGGAGCCGCAATGAGCCGCTGCCTCCTGAGCGCCGCGACGATCTGCGCGGCCGTGCTGTTCGCGCCTGCCGCCCGCGCGGCGTACTGCCCCTGCTACACAGCGTCGAGCGCCTACAACGATCGCGGCTGCGCGATCGACGCGGTGCCGGGCACCAACCCCTCGATCGCGGCGTGGAACGCCATCTTCGATCGCGTCTCGCGGGGCCCCGCGGCCTGGGGGGAGGCCGGCCCCGCGCCCTTCAATCTTCGCCAGGGCTGCGACGTGCCCGAGGCGCCGCGCGAGGTCCCCGCCACCTTCCCCTGCGAGCTGCTGAAGGCGATCGGCATGCAGGAGTCGGGGTGGCAGCAGTTCTGCGCGCCGGACCGACCGATGGACCAGGCAGGGGTGAGCTCGCGGACGATCATCTCGTTCGATTGCGGCTACGGCGCCGCGCAGATCACGAGCGGCATGCGCAACGGCGACAGCCCGGACTTCGATCCGCGCCGCGTGGCCGCCGATCCGGCGTACAACGCGGCCACCGGCGCGCACATCCTGGCCATGAAGTGGAAGGCCACGCGCTGCGTCGGCGACCGGCAGCCGTCGGTCATCGAGCACTGGTACAGCGCCCTGTGGGCCTACAACGGCCTGTCGTACGTCAACAACCCGAACAACCCGAACCACGACGCGGGCCGCGGCGTCTACGATCCGGCGATCGGCGGCGCCGCTCCGTACCAGGAGCGGGTGCTCGGCCGGATGGAGCACACCGGGGAGCGCTGGGAGCGGACCGAGGTCGCCTACCCGGCCCTGGGCGAGATCGGCGCCAACAGCGCGCCGGCCGCGCTCGCCGATCCGCGCTGCGCTTCGCCGACGGACTGCACGCGCACGCGCCCGCTCCATGTCACCCGCTGCGCCGACGAGGGCGGCGAGACGGGCGGCGGAGCAGGCGGCGCAGGCGGAGCAGGCGGTGCTGGTGGAAGCGGCGGTGCAGGTGGAAGCGGCGGTGCAGGCGGAAGCGGCGGCGCAGGTGGACGCGGCGGCGCGGGCGGAGCCGGCGGCGAGGGCGGAGCTGGCGGAACGAAAGGCGACGCGGGAAATGGAGCCGTCACCGCGGGGCAGGGAGGCGCTGGAGCCAGCCCGGGCGACGACGGCAACGACGACGAGACCACCTCGACGACGGTGGGCGTCTACGGCCGTTGCACCTGCGACGCGCCCGGGCGCGGCGCCGCGGCAGGCGCGGCGTCCTGGCTCGCGCTCGGCGCCGGCGCGCTCGCCGCGGCGTTGCGGCGGAGGCTTCCGGGGCGTCGCCGCGCCGACTAACCTGGCCGACCATGCCACCCCCGCCCGGATCCGAGCTCATCGCAGCGTGGGCTGCCCGGCGCGGCCTCGCCTTCACCCCGCGCCCCGACGAGGCCTGGTTCCGCCGCTGGGAGCCGTACGACACGATCGCGCCGCCCTCCGCCTACCTCTCCGCGTGCACGTGGACGGCGAACCCCGGACACGCGGTGATCGCCGAGCCCTGGTACGCGGACGGCGAGGCCGAGCCGATCGAGCGGTCGCTGCTCGGCTTCGCGACGCACCCGGCGCTCCCGCGCCGCGCCGCGATGCGCGTGGGCGAGCACTTCCTCACGCGGGTCGCGTTCATCGAGAGCCCTCCCCCGCCCCAGATTGCGCTCGGCGACGCGCTCTGGGACGCGCACGTGACGACCTTCGCCGCCTCCCAGAGCGACGCCGCCGCGGCGTTCCATCCGCGCCTGCGCAAGCTCCTCGCCCGCCGGGGCTTCCAGGGCCACCTCGAGCTGCGGCGCGGCGGGCTCGTCGTCCACTGCGCCGGCCTGCGGCCGGTCCCGGAGCACTACGAGAGGCTGCTCGGCGTGGTGCGCGAGATCGTCAACGCGGCGATCACGTGAGCGCGTGGGCGCGTGGGCGCGTGTTCACGTGAACCGACGTGAACCGACGCGAACCGACGTGACCGCGCACGCTGACGTGACATGACGCGGCGCAACGCGTGGCGGCGTCGTCCCCCCCGCCGACCTGCCCTGTCGACGCGTCCGCCGCGCCGTTCTAGGCTCCCCGACCATGGCCAAGGTCCTGGTCGTCGAGGATGAGCCGGCGATCGCCGAGTCCATCGCCTACTTCCTGCGGCGCGACGGGTTCGCGGCCACCGTCGCCACCACGCTCGCGACCGCGGAGCGGGAGATCGACAAGGCGGACCTCATCATCCTCGACCTGATGCTCCCCGACGGCAGCGGCTTCGACCTCATCGGCCAGGTGCGGCGGAGCGCGGCGCGCGCCGCGATCATCGTCCTGTCGAGCCGCGACAGCGAGGCCGACCGCGTCGCCGCGCTCGAGACAGGCGCCGACGACTACGTCACCAAGCCGTTCTCGCCCCGGGAGATCGTGGCGCGCGTGCGGGCCGTCCTGCGCCGCGCCGCGCGGCCCCCGCTGACCGGCGACGCCCCCTCGCCGCTGCCGCTCGCGGTCGACGAGGCCACGCGGCGCGCGCACGTCAACGGCCAGAAGGTCGATCTCACCCGCGTCGAGTTCGATCTGCTCGCCTGCATGCTCGCCGCGCCGGGCCGGGTCTTCACGCGCGCGCAGCTCATCGACAGGGTCTGGGGCGACGGGTTCGCGATCACCGACCGCACCATCGACTCGCACGTGAAGGGGCTCCGGAAGAAGGTCGTCGAGGCCGGCGGCGACGCCGACCTCATCGAGACGGTGCGCGGCGTCGGCTACCGCGTCACGGACAGGCCGGGCCCCAGGGAAGGCGGAGACTGACGCATGCTGCGCCTCGTCGTCACCGCGGCGGCGGCGATCTCGATCATCCTGCTCGTCGCGCTGTTCGCCTCGCGCCTCGTCCGCGCCCGGACGGCCGGCATGAGCATCCGGATGCAGATCTTCATCGCGCTCGGCGGCATCGTCGGCGCGTTCGCGTTCGGGCTCGGGCTGCTCGTCATCGATCGCGTCGAGGCGCGCGCGACGCTGCTCGCCGAGGGCAGCGCGCGCGACGAGGCCGCCGCGTTCGCCGCCGTCGCCGCGATGGAGATGGAGGTCCGCGGCGTCGACCTCGCGGCGGTGCGCGCGCTCGACAGCGAGGCAGAGGGCCCCGCCGCCCAGAGCATCGCGCTGCTCGACCCGGAGGGCCGCGTGCTCCGGGCGCGCGGCGCCTCGCCGGGCGAGCCAGGGACGGTCTTCGTGACCGCGCCCATCGAGGTCCGCGGCCGGCGCGTCGGGAGCGTGCAGGTCGTCAAGCCGACCATCGTGGTGCAGCGCATGGTCGCCGACTTCGCCCCGCCGATCCTCGTGATCAGCACGGTGCTCGGCGCCGCGGCGGCGCTCTCGTCGTTCCTGATCGGCCGCACCATCGCGACGCCCATCGAGGCGCTCACCGAGTTCGCGGTGCGCGTGAGCGAGGGGAAGGTGCGCGCCGCCCCGCCGCCGGCGCAGGGCCGCGAGGTCCAGCGGCTGACGCGCGCGATCGACTCGATGCGCCGCCAGATCGAGGGCCGCCCCTTCGTCGAGACGTTCGCCGCGGATCTCTCGCACGAGCTCAAGAACCCGGTCGCCGCGATCCGCGCCAGCGCCGAGGTGCTCACCGAGGGGGCGCTTGACGACCCCGAGGAGGCGGCCCGCTTCGTCGCGCGCATCCGCGAGGCGATCACGCGCATCGAGGCGCTCCTCGGGGAGCTCCTGTCGCTCGCGCGCCTCGAGGCCCGCGGCGTGGAGCATGCCGCCGTGGTCGACCTCGTCGCGATCGCGCAGAGCGCCGCGGCGCGGGCGCGCGAGCGCGGCAGCCGCGTCGAGCTCGACGCGCCGGGCTCGGCAGCCGTGCGCGGCGACGAGCAGTGGCTGTCACGCGCGCTCGACAACCTGCTCGACAACGCGCGCACGCACGGCGACACCGCCGCCCCGATCCGGATCGCGCTGTCCCGCGTGGGCGGACAGGTCTCGATCTCGATCCGCAACCGCGGCGAGATCGGGCGGCACGTCGCGGGCCGCCTGTTTCGCCGGTTCGTGACGACCCGCGCCGACCGGGGCGGCACCGGCCTCGGCCTCGCGATCGTCAAGGCGATCGCCGAGGCCCACAGCGGCTCGGCCGAGTGCACCCACCGCGGGCCGCCCGAGGTCGAGTTCAAGATCTCGCTGCCGGGGGCCTGATCCGGCGCCCCATGAGCTCCCCCGCTTTCCCACACCTCCCCCGCGCTCCTCCCGGTTTCCGGACGGTTTCCTCCATTTGACGCCGCGCAAGATCGGTGGTCGCGAAGGCGCGGCCGGCGGTCGGGCGAGGCGATCCGGGTCGCGCGCGCCGCGTCACGCGCCGTTTTCCTTGAGCTCTCCCGCGCCATCCTCCACAGAACCTCCACAATCGCATCACCGTCGTCCCCCCCACCGCGCGCATCCTCGGCGCACAGTGCGTCGTCCCCACCCAGGAAAGCCCATGACGTCCAGCAATCTCCCGAAGCACGTCGCGATCATCCTCGATGGCAATGGCCGCTGGGCAGCGGCTCGGGGCCTGCCCCGCATGCAGGGGCACCAGCACGGCGCGCAGGCCGTGCGCCTCTCGGTGCGCGCCTGCCGCGATCGCGGCATCCCGTACCTCACGCTCTACGCGTTCAGCGTCGCGAACTGGTCGCGGCCCAAGGACGAGATCGGCGCGCTGATGCGCATCTGCCAGGAGTTCGCCGAGGGGGAGCACGACGAGCTGATCCGGCGCGGCGTCGCTGTGCAGGTGGTCGGCGATCTCGAGGAGATCCCGACCCCGACGCGGCGCGCGATGGAGAAGCTCGTCGAGGACACCGCGGGGGGCACCGAGATGACCCTGGCGCTCGCGCTCAGCTACGGCGGCCGCCGCGACATGGCGAACGCCATGCGCGCGCTCGCCGTCCGCGCGCGGGCCGGGCTGGTGATCCCGGAGGAGATCAACGAGCACTCGCTGCGGAACTTCCTGACTACCAGCTCGATGCCGGATCCGGATCTCATCATCCGCACCGGCGGCGAGAAGCGCCTCAGCGACTTCCTGCTCTTCGAGGCCGCGTACGCGGAGCTGTTCTTCACGGACACGCTCTGGCCCGACTTCACCGAGGCGACCTTCGACGAGGCGGTGGCGACCTACAGCCGACGACAGCGGCGGTACGGCCGGACCGGCGATCAGGTCCGGCGCCTCGTGGCGTCGACCTGAACGGAGACGGCGGGGCGGGGCGCTCTGGCGCGCGCCCCGCGCCCGCGGCCCTCGCGACGCGCGTCGTGCCGCGCGCGTAACGCTCGATTCCGGGGCCGCGATGCAGTACGAGAGAGACGCTTGTCGTCCCAAGCGCCCGTAGCTCAGCTGGATAGAGCAGCGGCCTTCTAAGCCGCGGGTCGCAGGTTCGAATCCTGCCGGGCGTGCCGAAACGTCCTCGGAGCGTCGCTTGACGGTGCCGCCTGCCGCGGATCACCATGTCCCTGGCGCATGAACAAGAAGGTCGTGCTCGTGCTGGGTGGTCTGGTGCTGGGCGCGGCCTGTGCGCTCGCGACAGGGCGGGTTCGCGCGCAGGCGATCGCCCCGCCCGCGCCGAGCGCGCCGGCGCCGCGGTGGGAGCAGGACTGCGAGCAGACGCACGGCATCGACGAGGCGCGCGCTGTCGCGAAGGCTCGCGGCGAGAGCGGCTGGGAGCTCGTGGCGCTCGACGCCGGCGTGATGTGCTTCAAGCGGCTGGCCCCCGTGCCGCCGAAGCCGGCCGATCCCTGGCCGGGCTACTGACGGCGGGCGAATCGACGCCTGGCGCGCGCGCTGCGCCTCCGCCCCTCCCGCGCTCGGCTCGGGCGCGCACGGGCGCGGGCGCTTCCCCATACCGCCTGCGCGCGCGCCGGTGTAAGCGGATCGGCATGAGCGGAGAGCCCCTGTCGGAGCGAGAGTTCGACGCCGTGGCCGATCGGTCGTTGCGCGCGCTGGATCAGGCGATCAACGAGATCCCCGACGGCGTGGATGCCGATCTGCAGAGCGGCATCCTCACGCTGGAGTTCGAGGACGGCATCAAGTACGTCGTCAACAGCCACCGCGCGGCGCGGCAGATCTGGATGGCCGCCGAGCGGGCGGCGTGGCACTTCGACTACCAGCCGTCCGAGGGCCGCTGGGTGGCGCAGCGGACCGGCGAGGAGCTCTGGGGTACGGTCGACGCCGTGCTGTCCCGGAAGCTCGGCCGCGCCGTGAAGCTCGAGCGCTGAGCCGCTGCGGTCAGAGGGCGACGCGCATGCCGAGCCCTCCGAGCAGGCCCGTCACGGAGGCGCCGACCCTGAGGTCGAAGGCGACGCGATCCCACGGGCGGAGCGCGAGGCCGATCTCCGGCAGCACGAGCCACGGGTAGACGACCGGCTTCAGGCCCTGCGGTTTGCCGCTGGGGCGGGTGAACCAGCTCGGCTCGACGTAGCCGGGGTAGTGGTCCGCGTCGTAGTCGAGCTGGTTGCAGTACCGGAAGCTCCCCGCCGGGTCGTTCGGCCCGCGGCACTTCTTGTAGCGGTACGGGTCCCCCGGCACGAAGGAGCTCGGGTCGCCGGGGACGGCGTCGGCCGGGTACGCCTGGGTCCTGTAGAGGTCGCCGAGGAACGTCCAGCCCACACCGATGCCCGCGCCGAGGCGGAAGGCGAACACCTCGTCACGATCGAGCGGGATGTTCCAGACCAGGCGGGCGCCCGCCTGGAGCGCCTGGAGATCGCTCTCGACGATCTCGTAATCGGTGTCGGGGTGCCCCTTCGGCTTGAAGGGCGTCTCTGGCATCTGGAAGCGCGCGTAGGCGACCGAGAAGACGAGGTCGAACCGCCCTCCGAGCCGCGTGGAGAGCGCGATGTCTCCGCCGGGAACGAAGACGTTCCGCCCCCCTTCCCCGAGGAGCTGGAACGCGATCTGGGGGATGAAGAAGCCCTGGAAGCCGGCGCCGAGCCACACGTCGCGCTGCCTGCGTCGCGGGGGGGCCGTCGGCTCGGGCATCTCCACGGGGCGCTCCGCCACCTCGCCCGCGCCTGGCTCGCCCTCGGCCGGCTTCTCCGGCGGCTTCGTCGCCACCGGCCTCGGCGGCGGCTTCTTCTCCGGCGGCTTCGTCGCCACCGGCCTCGGCGGCGGCTTCTTCTCCGGCGGCTTCGTCGCGGCCGGCTTCGGCTTCAGGCGCAGCTTGATCTCGCGCCGCTGCTTCTCCTTCAGCGTGATCTTCTGCGAGCTCTCCTCGTGGCCCTCCGCCCTGGCGACGACGACCAGCTGCACGCCCGGATCGAACCGTTGCGGCGTCGATGGATCGCCGATCGCTTCCCCGTTGATCTCGACCACGAGCCCCTCGTAGGGCTCGACCGGCTTCACCACGAGCGTCGGGATACGCGCGTCGGTCTGCGCCGCCTTCTTCTTTGCAGATGTGATGGCGGCGACATCTCGCGCTGTGTACCCGCGCTCCTTCTTCTCGCTTGCGACGGCGTGGTAGATCTCGCTCGCCTTCAGCAGCTCACCTTGCTTCGCGTAGCAATCGGCGAGCGGGACCGCCGAGCTCGGGCGATGCCGCTGGCTCTCGGCGGATTCGAGGAGCGGGATCGCCCGCTTGCAGAAGCCGCCCTTGGCCGCATTGATGCCCTGGTTCGCCTCCTTGTCGCCCGGCGCGGCGAGCGCCGGATGAGCGAAAAGCACGGCCAGGAGGCCCACGAGAGAAGCGATCGGAAGACGCAAGAGGCGCTCAGTCTACCACCTCGACCGCTGGGCGCGCGGGCCGGACGTGCCGCGGCCGCGGATGTCGCGAACGGCACGGGCCGAGGCGCCCAGACGAGGAGCGCGGAGCGCTGCCCACATTGGCTCCTGGCTCACCCGACAGCCACCTCGACGGAGCGAGCCGGTCCTGGACGGCTCGCCGAGCAACCCACCCCGGAACGCGCCCGGAACGCGTCCAGAACGCGCCCCGAACGTCAGGGTACGACAGACGAAAAGCTCGATGCGCTCCGCTTTACACCTTCGACGCTGGACGAGAGCCCCTGTAAGCTCCCCCGGAATGGCTTCCGGCGCAGGTATCGAAGAACCGCACGGGCTGGGCGAGAGCACCAGCGCAGAGGGATCGGGCGGCGGTGTTTTGTCCGTGCCCGTGCGGCGTACATTGAAGGCAGGCGAGATCCCGAACACGCTGATCGAGTGCTCGCACTCGGTCGAGTGCGCGGGCTGTCCGCTCATCGCGGGCGATTACGCTGAGCAGCTCAGCACGAAGCGCGCGCGGGTCGTTTCCGCCGCGGCGCACTACCCGTCGCTCGAGCTGCTCCAGACGAGCCCGGTCATCCCGGCCGATCCGATCACCGGCTATCGCGGCCGAGCGAAGCTGATCGTCGCCCCCTCCGGCGCGATCGGGCTGTACGGCCGCACAGGGCATCACGAGGTCGTCGACATCCCGGGCTGCCGGGTCCTCGCCCCGGCGCTCGCCGCGGTGACCTCGCGGCTCCGCGAGCTGATCGCGTCGCCGCCGCCCGAGGTCCGGCCGCTGCTCCTGCCGTACGATCCGGCGCGGGGCGGCGTGCTCCGGGCGCTCGACCTGCGCGAGGTCCACCTCGCGCCGGGGACGCCGCTCTTCGCGGAGATGGGCGCGACCGAGGACAACCCGGCGTTCGTCCTGATCACGTTCGTCCTCCAGCGCGAGCGCGCGTGCACGCGCGACGAGCTGCGCGAGGCCGGCCGCGCGATCCGCCCGATGCTCCCGCGCGTCATCGGCGTCGCGGCGAACTTCCACGACGCGGAGGCGCCGCAGATCCTCGGCCCCGAGACGATCGTGCTCGACGGCGTCTCGCACGCAGAGGATCGGATCGGGCAGACCTACCACATCGCCGCGTTCGGCTCGTTCGTGCAGGCGCACCGGGCGCAGGCCGCGCGCGTGCACGCCCTCCTCTTGCGCGAGATCGCCTCGCTCGAGAACGACGGGCCCGTGATCGAGGGCGAGGCCGCGATGGGCCCGGCCTCCCGGCGCAAGGAGCCGCCGCGCATCCTCGACCTGTACGGCGGCTCCGGCGCGATCTCGCTCGCCCTGGCGCAGGGGGGCAACCGCGCGCTGATGGTCGAGTCGTTCGCGCCCGCGGCCTCGAACGCCCGCGCCGCGGCCGAGGCCCAGGGGCTGAGCCAGCGCCTCGAGGTGCGCACCGGCGACGTCGCGGAGATCGTCGGCTCCCTCGTCAACAGCTCGGAGAAGTTCGACGGCATCGTGGTGAACCCGCCGCGCCGCGGCGTCTCCCCGACGGCGCGCGAGGCGATCGCGCGCCTCGGCGCGCCGCTGCTCGTCTACGTCTCGTGCGACCCCGACACGCTCGCGCGCGACCTCGATCACCTGTGTCGGCTCGGGTACTCGTCGACGGAGCTCACGCCGCTCGACATGATCCCGCTCACCGAGGAGATCGAGACGATCGCCGCGCTCCGGCGGACGCCCCCGCCGGCGCCGAAGGTCATCTACGACGACGACGGCGTGCTGGTGGTCGAGAAGGGCCCGCACGAGCCGGTGGCCTCGCAGGCGGAGTACCTCGGCTCGCTGCTCACCCGCTGCGCCCGCATCCCGGGCGTCACCTCGACGCCCGTCATCGTGCACGCGCTCGACCCGGGCACGAGCGGCCTGGTCATGCTCGCGCGCAACGAGGAGGCGGCCGCGCGCTGGACCGAGGCGCTCACGAAGACGGGTCGCCTCATCTACCTGGCGGCGGCCAAGGGCGTCACCCCGGGCAAGGGCGCGATCACGCGCGACCTCCGGGAAGGCACGCGCACGTACACGGCGCGCACGCGGTACCGCCGCCTCGCTGTCGCGTCGGGCCACTCGATCCTCCGCGTCATCCCGGACGGCGGGCGCACGCACCAGATCCGGCGGCACCTCGCCGCGATCGGCCACCCGATCCTCGGCGACGAGCGCTACGGCCACGTGCCGACGAACCGGTACTTCGAGGAGAAGCACGGGCTCGATCGCTCGTTCGTGCACCTCGTGCGCATCGAGATCGAGCACCCCCGCACCGGGGTGAAGATGATCATCGAGTCGACGCTGCCCGGCGATCTGCGGTCGGCGCTCGAGCGGTCGACAGGCCCCTCGGTCCTCCGCTTCCTCGAGCAGAAGCACGCCCTCGGCGAGCAGCGGGCCGTGGCCGTGCTGAGCACCGCCACGGACGAGCCGGCGCCGAGCAGCAGGATGATCCCGCTGCGCACCGAGGACTCCGAGTCCGCGCCGCCCCCCTCGATCCGCAGCCCCGGGCCCATCTCGATCCGCGTCCCGGATCTGGACGAATCGCCCCGGACCATCCGGCACCCGATCATCTCGACCGGCGACGAGGACTGAGCGGCCGCACGGCTGTGCCCGCCTGCGGCGCGGCGGCCGGCCGCGCCTGGCCATGGCGGCGCCCTCCCGCGTCGGCCTTCCCCTTCCCCCCGCGACACCTCGCCCGCGCCGCGGCATCAGGCCCGCGGCGGGGCGCCGTGACCCCGGCACCACCGCCGGGGCGCGGCGGAGCCTCGCGGTACACCGCGGTGCGGGTCGGCTCGCGTGCCCGACCTGATCCCACCTTGGACCGATGAGCAGCGGGCGGATCTGGTAGGCTTGCCGGCCGCATGTCCACGTTTCCAGAAGACCGCCCTCGCATCCTCGTCGTGGACGACGAGAAGGTGATCCGCGACATGCTGGCCGACTTCCTCGGCATGGAGGGCTACTACGTCCGCACGGCGGAGGACGGCACCAGCGCGCTGAACGAGCTCACGAGGGGCCATTACGACCTCGTGATCAGCGACCTCAAGATGCCGCGGATGGGCGGCATCGCGCTGCTCGACGAGATCGGCAAGACGGCGCCGAACGCGCTCACGGTCATCATGACGGGCTTCGGCACCGTCGAGACGGCGATCGACGCGATGAAGCGGGGCGCCTACGACTACGTGCTCAAGCCGTTCAAGCTGGACGAGGTGGTGCACGTCGTCCAGCGCGGGATCGAGAAGCAGCGGATGGCCGCGGAGAACATCCGCCTGCGCGAGGCGGTGTCGCTCTACAAGGTGAGCGAGGCCATCGCGGCGAGCCTCTCGCTCGACCAGGTGCTCGAGACAGTCGCCGACAGCTGCCTCCACGAGGTGCGCGGCGATCTCATCTCGACGTGGCTCGACGACGGCGAGGGGAGCTTCTTCGAGCGGCAGCACCTCCGCGGCGCGTCGGTCCCCGCGGACGCCGACCTCGGCCGGCTCGACCCGACGGTCGTGCTCGAGCACTTCCGCCCGGACGCGCTGCTGCTCGAGCAGGGCATGAAGGGGCTCAGGTTCTTCGCGGCCGAGCCGGCGCTGCCGCTTCAGTCGCTGGTCGCGGTGCCGCTCCGGATCCAGAAGCGCCTCATGGGCTTCATCGCCGTCGCGTCGTTCACGCGGACGAAGCGCTTCGACGAGGGGCAGCGCAAGCTGCTCAGCATCATCGGGTCGCGCGCGGCGGCGGCCATCGAGAACGCGCGGCTGTACCAGGACCTCCAGGCGACGTTCCAGCAGACGATCGAGGGGCTCGCCAAGGCGATCGACAAGATGGATCGCTACACCGCGGGCCACTCGGATCGGGTCGCCGTCTACGCGGTGATGCTGGCGGAGCGGCTCGGCCTCGGCCCGCACGAGATCGAGATCGTGCGGCAGAGCGCGCTCATGCACGACATCGGCAAGATCGGGTGCGTGCTCAACCTGAACAAGCCGGGCAAGCTCACGAACGACGAGTACGAGGTCTTCAAGCGGCACCCCGCCTACGGGCGCGACATCCTCGACCCGATCAAGTTCCTGCACCCGCTCATCCCCGGCGTGCACCTGCACCACGAGCGCTGGGACGGGCGCGGCTACCCGCTCCGGATGCGGGGCAACGAGATCCCGATCATCGCGCGCATCATCTCGGTGGCCGACACGTACGACGCGATGACGAGCGACCGCTCGTACCGCAGGGCGCTCCCCCACGAGGTCGCGGTGGCCGAGATCGAGCGGTGCTCGGGCTCGCAGTTCGACCCCGAGGTCGCGGCCAGCTTCACGACGCACATCGAGGCGTACCGCGACGAGCGGCGCGCGCAGGGCGAGAAGATCCCCGAGTAGCCATGCCGACGACCTCGCTCCGCGACCTCCTGGAGCCCCCGCAGGACCCGAGCGCCGCGCTCGCCGCGCCCGGACCGAGGCGCGCGCGCGCCGTGTGGATCGGCCGGCGCCGCTACGCCCCCATCCACGATCTGCAGAAGCAGCTCGTCGAGGCGCGCGCGGAGGGGCGGATCGGCGACACGATCCTGCTCCTGGAGCACGATCCGGTGATCACGCTCGGCCCGCGGGCGAACCCGGAGAACGTTCTGCTCGACTCCGGCGCGCTGAACGCGCGCGACATCGATCTCGTCGCGACCGGCCGCGGGGGCGACGTCACCTACCACGGGCCCGGCCAGCTCGTGTGCTACCCGCTGCTCGATCTGAGGCCCGACCGGTGCGACGTGCGCCGGTACGTGCGGTCGCTGGCGGAGGTGATGATCCTGCTCGCGCGCGAGCACCACGTCGAGGCCGGCGTGGTGGACGGGATGATCGGCGTCTGGGTCGATCGCGCGGCCCCAGAGGAGTGGGGCGGCGCCGAGTGGGCGCGCGAGATCGCGAAGCTCGGCGCCATCGGCGTGCGCCTGTCGCGCTGGCTCACGATGCACGGCTTCGCGCTCAACATCGCGGTGGATCTCGAGGGGTTCGAGATGATCGTGCCCTGCGGCATCCGCGACCACGGGGTGACGTCGCTCCACGAGCTGACCGGACGCAGGCTCACCGTCGCCGAGGTCGCCCTCGCGAGCGCCCCGCAGCTCGCCCGTGGGCTCGACATCGAGGTCGGCCGCGTGGAGGATCTCTCCGGGGTCGCCGACCTCGCGGGCGCGCTCCTCGCCCCGGAGGCCGTCGCCGGCGGGGGCCGGAGCGCGCCCTGATCCACGCCGTCCGCCGCCGGCGATGCCTGGCGGCGCGACGCTCACAGGCGCGATGCTCGGCGGCGTGCGCGCCGTCGTCGCGCCGCGGCGACGCGGCTCGGCAAACGGTGTCGCTCGGCCGTGCCGTGGGCTAAAAGCCGTCGCGTGCGCGCGAAGCCCACGACTCCGTCCCGCGAGGGCGACGGGAGCTCCCCCCTCGGCCGCGGCGCCACGGCGGCGCGCACGCCGCGGCGGCGGCCCCTCGCCGCCTCGCTCGCCGCGGCCACCGCGGCACTGCTCGCCCTCGCGCTCCTCGGCCCCGTCGCGATGGTCGCCGTCGGCGAGCGCAGCGCCGCCGCGTGCCTCGCGTCGATCGAGGCGCCGCGCGGCCCCGCGCTGCCCGACTGCCGCCCCGAGATCCGCTGGTTCGCGCTGCCGTCCCGGCTGCCGTGGACCCACGAGGCGGCGAGCGCGCGCGCCGAGGAGCTCGGCGTGCGCGCCGCGGTCGCCGAGTACATCGACGCCGCCGTCGGCCGCCCCGCTCGCGCGGCGCTCGACAGCGCGACCGAGGCGCTCGGCACGGCCGAGTCGATTGTCGCCGCCGGCTCCGGGCGCATCACCTTCGATGCGCTGGGACCCGCGTGCGGCGCGCCGCGCCTCGGCCGCGAGGCGGCGCGGCTCGGCGACCGCCGCGCGCTCCTGGAGCAGCCAGACCGCTGGCTCGACTGGCACGTGCGCGTGCACGCGCTGCGCGCGGCGCTCGGCGAGGGCGACCTGCCGCGCGCGCTCGCGATCGCGAACGGCTACGCCACGATGGATCCGCGCGACGAGGATCTGCGCACGACGGTCGGCGCGATCCTCTGCCTGGGCAACAGCGCCGAGGCGAAGCGCGGCGTCGAGCTCCTGACGCTGAACCAGGACGACCGGGCGTCGAAGCGCCACGCGGGCATGGCGCGCAACTGGGGCGAGATCCGCGCCGTCCTCGTCGCCTGCGCCGCGCGGGCCGGCCTGGAGCCTCCGCCGGCGCCCGAGGACCGGGACGCCGGCGTGGCCGACGCCGTCGAGGCGCGGCTCGCGCAGCGCGCCCGCCTCGCCGCCGCCAGCGCCGACCGGGGCGCCGCCGAGGCGAAGCAGCGCGCGCTGCGGGCGATCCGGGACCTGCTCGGCTCCGCCGCCGCGCTCACGCCGGAGGCCCGCAGCGACCTGCTCGCTGTCGTGCTGGCAGAGGACGACGCGATCGACGCTGTCGAAGCCGCCGCGCTCGCGCTGCCCGAGGCCGACGGGGAAGAGCCTGCGACCGGGGAGGAAGGCGCCGCGGTGATCGGGGCGGCGGGCGCTGCTCCGGCGGGCCCAGCGCCGGCGCTGCGGGCTGGCTCGCCGCTCGCGATCGACTGGCTGCCGGACCGCGGGCTCGCGCGGCCCGCGGTCGCCGGGTCGCTCCGCGCGCGCGCCGCGGCGCGGGCCGCCGAGCTGGCCGTCGCCCCTCAGCTCTCGCCGCCGGAGCGCGACGGCCTGCGCGCCGTCGCCGGAGCCCTCGCGCTGGACGCCGCACGCGAGCTCGCCCTCGAAGGCGACGCGCCGGCGGCGATCGACGCGCTGGATCGCCTCGGGGCGCTCGCCCCGGAGCTCGCGCCGGACCCGGCCCGCGCGCTCGCGCGGTCGAGCGCGTGGCTCCTGGCAGGCGATCGCGATCGCGCGCTCGATCTGATCGAGCGCGTCGACCTCGCCGCCGCGCCGCCGTCCCTCCGCGCCGCCGTGCTCCTGCAGCGCGCCGGGCTCCTCGCCTCGCGCGGGCGCCGGCTCGACGCCGCGCGCGCTGCCGTCCTCGCCGACGAGGAGTCCGCCGCGCGCTCCGGCCCTGGGCGCGGCGCGCCCGGCGCGCGCCCCGGGCCCGACCTGCTCGACGTCCGGGCGCGGTGGACCCGGCTCGCCCTCGCGCGCCCCCCGGAGGCCGCCCCGCTCCGGCAGGGCAGCCCGCCTGCGGCGCTGCCGGCGGATCTCTCCGCCGCGTGGCCGTGGGTCGGCTTCGCCAGCCTCGACGCGCCCTGGGCGCGCGCCGACCAGCCGGCGCTCTCGCGCGCGCTCGCCGCCTGGAGCGCCGCGCGCGACGCCCCGCCGACCACGCGCCGCGCGCTCCGCTACGCCGCCCTCCGCCGGCGCGGCGACGCGCCGCCCGCGCTCGTCCCGTACGCCGCGCTCGCCGCGCAGCTCCTCGGCGAGGGCGAGGGCGACGCCGAGGTGTGGCTCGACGCGTTCCTCGCGCTCGACGCTCCGCGCTTCTCGCTCCGGCACTACGCGTTCGCCCGGGCCGAGGCGGCGCGATGGCGCGGCGACGACAGCAGCGCGGCCGCGTGGCAGCGCCGTCACGACGCCCTGCGCGCCGTGGCCGCCGACCCGACCCGGGCCGAGATCGCGCGCTACCTCGGCCTCTGAGCGGCGCCTCGCGCGGCGCACCCCGGACGTACCCCTGCATCGTGGCGTTTCGTCCCATGCCCAGAAAACATGGAGCTCGCGTCCTCGTACGGCTGGCGGTGGAGGTGCTCGGTTCCTACGCTACAGCCTGGCTCGCGACGGATCGCTCGCGGGGAGAGTCCTCATGTGTCCTCATTGCGGAAAGAACGCGCCCGTCATTCACCGCGGGCTCGCTGCGTATTGCACCGCGTGCGGCCGGGAGCGCCTGCCCTTCGCGGGCAAGTCGGTCAGCCTGGCGGGGAAGCCGTCCCGGTTCGGCGGGGCCGTCGCCGGCGCGCTCGGCTGGCTGGTCCTCATCGGCGGCACCGCGCTGGCGCTGCTCCTCGGCCTGGGCGCCGCCGCGCTGTTCCCCGGCTCGATCGCCGGCCTCGCGATCGGCCTGCCGATCGGGTTCGTCGCCCTCACTGTCGGCCTGCTCCTGCTCATCGGCGGGCGAAAGCTCTCGCGCTCCGGGGTGAAGGCCTCGCGCGACGCGCAGGTCCAGGCGATCTTCTCGCTCGCGGCGCACCGCCGCCGCCCGCTCACGGCGCACGAGGTCGGCGTCGTGCTCGACCTGCCGGCCCCGGAGGCGGACGCCCTGCTCACCGAGCTCGCCAAGCAGCGCCCCGACGAGGTCGGCGTCGAGCTCGGCGAGCGCGGCGACATCCTCTACACCTTCCCCGGCGCCTCGGGGCAACCCGGCGTCCGCTTCCCCCAGCCCTCGCTCCGCGTCGATGCGCGCGACGCCGCGCCCGACCCCGCGGCGCGGATCTACGCGGAGGAGTTCGAGGAAGAGGACGCGGGGGTCTCCCGCGCGCCGCGCCGCGAGCAGCTCCGCTGAGGATTCCCGCGACGCGCATGCTAGCCTCGCGCCGCGCGCGCACATCGAGAGCCCGGGGCGCGCGCCGCCACCTGCGCCCCACGGTTCGACGCGAGGCGCTCCGGGCCGATCGCCGCCACCGACCATGAGATGCTCCCCTGCCGCCCCGCTCACCGCCGCCGCGCTCGCGCTCGTCGCGCTCCTCGCCCCCTCCCGCGCAGACGCCTTTGAACGGCAATGGCACGCCGGCGCCAGCGTCGGCTACGCGCTCCTCGCGGACGGCGGAACGTACCCCGGGATCGGCGGCAGCTTGCACCTCTCCTACGGCCTCACGGACGCCTTCAACGCGCTCGTCGAGCTCAACACAGCGTCGCACCCGGGCGGCGATCTCATGTTCCTCGGCGCGTCGGCCGGCGCCGCGTACGTCATCGACATCCTGCAGTGGGTCCCTTACGTCGGCCTCATGACCGGCGCGTACGACAGCGTGCGCCTCGCGCCCTGTGGCTCGTATGGCCGGCCGGGCTGCCACCGCGGCCAGTTCGGGGTCTCGATCCCGTTCGGCATCGACTACGCCTTCAACCGCGAGTTCTCCGCCGGCTTCGCCGGCAAGTACACGCTGCTCCTCCCCGGCGCGGGCGACGGTCCGGGGAGCTATTTCACCGCGTTCGCCCGCGCGGAGTTCCTCTGGGGCTACTAGCCCCGCGTGTTCCGGAGGCCGAGGTGAGCCGCAGCGCCCGCTGAAAGGGCGGGCGCGCGACCGAGCCCACCGGCTGGCAGCCGATCCTCGAGCCGGGGAGCGTCCGCTCGCGCGTGACCTCCTTCGGAGAGGACGCGCGCGGCGAGCTCTGCGTCGCCTCGCAGGACGGCGCGATCGACAGGTTCGCCCGCGCCGGTGACCCGGGCCGGCGCGCCGCGGAGCCCCGCGCGCGGCCCGGCGACCGGGAGTATCCCAGGCAGGCTTCCGGCGGAAAACTGCCGTCATTCCCATGCCTTCTGGCGCGGGAAGCGTTTACAAAGAGCGGGCGCAGTCGTGCGAAGCCCCCGAGCAAGCCCGACGGAAGGAGCGGACCGTGGAACAGCTTTGGCAGCGCGTTTCTGAGGGCCGGCACACGGCCCTGCTGGACATCGTCCCTGGAGAGCCTCCATCTCACCTCGGGCTGCGCGTCCTGCGCGTGCGCTGCGATGTCCCCGAGGCGGCGCTCGGACCGCTGCACGAGGTGCGGACCAAGATCGAGCGGCTCGTCGGCGGGGCGCCGCCGCTGCTCGATCAGGCGCGGACCCGCGTCGTCTCGGGGCTCCGGCGCCGGCTCCTCGGCGACGTGCACGAGCGGATGGCCGACGCCGAGTTCATCGACGCCGTGAGCCGCCTCGTGCAGCAGACCGATCGCCGGTGGGCCATCGTCTTCGACGCGGTGGAGCTCGCCGATCACGCCACGCTCGACGTGCTGCGGCGGGTCGTGTCCCGCCACGAGGCGCTCCGGGTCGCGCTCGTCCTGTCCTTCCGCCTGCGCGCGCCCGCCGGCCCTGCCGGCGAGCTGCTCGGCGCGGTGCGCGCCACCTGCGGCGCCGACGCCGTCCTCCGGCCGGACGGCACGACCACGCTGACGAGCGTGACCGCGCCCCCGCCGCCGCCGCAGGTCGCGCTGCGCGAGCTCCCCGGCGACGTGCTCCGGGTGCTCCGCGCCGGCGCGATGGTCGGCTCGGGGTTCGAGAGCGAGCTCGTCGCGGCGCTCCTGCGCGTCGACGCTGTCGACGTGATCGAGGCGCTCCAGCGCGCCGCGGACGTGGGCGTCCCGCTCGAGGACCGCGGCGAGGGGCGCTTCCACCTCCCGCAGGAGACCGTCTTGGCGCTCCGCAGGTCGATCCTCCCGTCGCTCGCGCGCGTGTGGCACCGGCGGCTCGCGACGCTCCTCAGCGAGGAAGTGCTCGATCCGGACGCGCCGCGCGGCGACGACGCGGCCGCGCGGGCCGCCGCGGCGCTAGCGAGGCCCGGGGCGGCGCCGAGCCCGGCCGCGCCTGCGTCCACCACGACGGTGCCCGCCATCGCGACGCCGCGCACGATCGCGGTGACGCCGTCGCCCGCAGCGGCGCCGCCCGCGGCCACATCGCCCGGCGCGACCGCCGCCGGGGGGGCGGCCGAGGGCAGCGGAGCACAGGCGATCGAGGAGCGGGGCAGGGACCTCGATCCCGGGCTCCCGGCCGCGCGCAACGTGGCGCCGCGCGCGGCCGACACGCTGCGGCCGCCGCCGGCGATGGCCCACGCAGGCGCGGGCGGCGCGCCCACGAACAGCGCCCGCCGCGTGCCGCCGCGCTCCGCCCAGGAGCGCCCCACGCCGATCGCGCCCGCCGGGCCCGGCAACCCGCCGTGGCCCTACGCCGAGCTGTTCCACCGCAGCCCCGAGAGCCGCCGCCTCTCCGAGCCGCCCGAGTCGGTCCGGTTCGACGCCCCGCCCGACTCGCTGGACGCGGCCATCCCCGGCCCGGTCCGCGTGCCCCCCGACCTCGCGCCCGCCGGCGGCGGCGCCTCCTCCGACGAGCCGATCCGCTCGGTGCGCGGCGCCTCGCTGCGCGTCCCGGCCGCGCTGTCGGATCGCTCGCCCACCGGCGCATCCCGCCCGCACGTGCCGTGGCCCGCAGCGGCCGACTCCGGGGCCCCGGCGCGCCTCGTCGACCCGGCGCGCGCCGCGGCCGGATCCCTGCGCGCCGCGGCCCCGCTCGGCCTGTCCCTGCACCCGGCCCCGCCCGCGCCCGACAGCGCCGAGGCGGCGAGCGCCGCGGGCGCGGCGCTGCACGGCGCCGGACGCCGGGCCCTCGACGCGCGCGCGGCGGCCCACCTGACCGAGGCGGGCGAGCCAGAGGAAGCCGCGCGCCGCTACCGCGCGGCCGCGGCCGAGGCGGCGACCATGGGCGCGTACGCCCAGGCGCTGAGCTACGGCCAGAAGGCGCTCGCGCTGCTCGACGGCATGCCGCCCACCCCCGCGCGCCGGCGGCTCCGCATCGGCGCGCTCGCCGGCATCGGCCGCGTGCAGTGGCAGGCGGCCGGCCCGGATCCGGCGTTCACGCTCGCTGGCGCGCTCCAGGTGCTCGACGCCGCGCGCGCGCTCCTCGCGCAGGGCGACCCGCCCGAGCTGCACGCCGAGCTCGCCGCGCTGATCGCGAGCGTCTGTTACGACATCGGCGACATGCGCTCGCTGGAGCGCGCGCTGGACGAGCTGACGGCGGCGAGCCGCCTGCTGCTCGACGCCGGCGACGCGCTCGGCTCGGCCCGGCTGCTCAACGACCAGGCGGCGGTCTACGTGCGCATGGGCGATCCCGTCCGGGCGACGCACCTCTTGACCGAGTCGCGCCGGGTCTTCGAGGAGCGGGCCCGGGTCGATCCGGTGGCGCGCGTCGAGCTCGCGGAGACGGACCACCTCTTCGCGCGGATCCCGCTCCACATCGCCGCCCGCCCCGGGCGCGAGTCCGACGCGCTGTCGATGGGGATCGACCACGCGCTCGCCGCGGAGCGCACCTACAAGCAGCTCGGGGACATCCGGGAGCTCGCCCGCGTCTGGGAGACGATCGGCCGGCTGGAGCTCCGCAAGGGTCGCCTCGATCGCGCGACGCAGCGCCTGACCGCGGCGCTCGAGGCCGAGGAGGCGCACGGCGACCTCATCGGCCTTGCCCGCTCGACGGCCGCGCTCGCGGAGGTGCTCTCGGCGAAGGGGCTGCACCGGGAAGCGCTGGCGGTGCTGGCCGAGTCGATGGCGATGAACCTGGAGAAGGGCTCGCCGCTCGGCCTCGCGCACAACCGCCGCGCGCTGAACGCGCTCGTCCCGAACATCTCGCTCCAGGGGGAGGAGGCCGAGATGCTGCGGAAGATCGCGGCGCAGCTCGCGGCGGCCGAGGCGACCCTCGGCCGCATCAAGCTCCCGGGCGAGCCCGACTGAGCCGGGCGCCCGCGCCGCGCGGCCTTTGACCTTGCCGGGGCGCGGCCGCTCCGGCGAAATGTCCCACATGTCGTCTTCCTCCCAGCCGCGGCGGCGCCGTGGCGGCGCGCTGCTCTCCCTCCTCGCCCTCTCCGCCGCGTGCGCGCCTGTCCCGTCGGCCTCGACGCCGTCCACGCCCCCGCCAGCCGCGCCCTCGCGGCAGGCGCCGGCAGCTCCGGCCGAGGCGCCGCGGCCTGCGCCAGCGCCGGACAGGCCGGGCTACGAGGGGCACGGCGCGACCAGCGTCTCTCCCGAGATCCTCGCGCGTTATGCGCCGCCTCCGCTCCCGGACGATGTGTCGCGCCAGATCCAGGGGTTGCTCGACGTGCGCGCCCCCGCCGGCGGCGTCCTCGGGCCGGACGGCAAGGCGCTCTACTTCACCTGGACGATCACGGGGACGAGGCAGGTCTTCCGGCTCGACGGGCCGCTGCGTTTCCCGCTGCAGCTCACGGGCGGCGAGGATCCGACGGTGGTGGCGGACGTCACGCCGGACGGCGCGCACCTCGTCCTGTCGCGCGATCGCAAGGGCGAGGAGAACCCCGGGCTCTACCTCCAGGACGCGAAGGGCGGCCCGCTCCTCGCCATCCAGCACAAGCCCGGCGTGCAGACGCAGCTCCAGCTCGTCTCCGACGACGGGCGGCACGTCTACTATCGAGCCAACGACGTCAAGAAGGACGCGTATGCCATCTACCTGTATGACATCGCGTCGAAGCAGCGAGCTCTCGTGTTCGATCGCGAGGGCATCTGGCGCGCCGTCGACGCCACGGGCGACGGCCGCCTGCTGCTGGCGAAGGACGTGGGCTCCAACATGAGCGAGCTCTACGAGTGGGCGCCCGGCGCGAAGGGCGCCGCGAAGCCCGATCCGGCGGCCGGGACGCTGACGCCGCTGTTCGGGCAGGGCGAGCGCGAGGACTACAGGGCCATGTACGGCGCGGCGCCCGGCGAGGTCATCGTCCTCACGCCGCGGCTCGGGGAGTACCGCCGTCTCTACAGCTGGAAGGCGGGGAAGCTCACGCCGATCACGCCGGAGATCCCGTTCGACGTCAGCGCCTTCTCCATCGATCGGGCGAAGACGCGGATCCTCTACACGGTGAACGAGCGGGGCTACACGCGGCTGCGCGCGCTCGACGCGAGGACGCACCGCGAGGTCAAGCTGCCGGCGCTCCCGGCGGCCGATCATGTGGTGCCGGTCGCGACGACGCGGAACGGCCGGTACACGATGCTGCTCCTGGAGACATCGAGGTCGCCTGCGACGGGCTATGTCCTCGACTGGACGACCGGCAAGCTGACCCAGTGGCTCGCCCCGAGCATGCCCGAGGCCGCGCCGGACGCGTTCGCGGCGGCCACGCTGGAGTCCTATCCGGCGCGCGACGGGGCGCAGATCCCGATGTTCGTTCGCCGCCCCGCGCGGTGCGAGCGGCCGTGTCCGGTCATCGTGCATTTTCACGGCGGCCCGGAGAGCCAGGTCAGGGCGGGGTTCAGCGCGCGGGCGCAGATCTTCGTCGACGCGGGGTTCGTGTTCGTCGAGCCGAACGTCCGCGGGAGCGACGGTTACGGCAAGACGTGGCTGCACGCCGACGACGGCGCGAAGCGGCTCGACGTCATCACGGACATCGAGGACGCGGCGAAGTTCGTCCGGGCGACGTTCGGCCACGAGGGCCGGCCGCCCAGGGTCGGCATCTTCGGCGGGAGCTACGGCGGCTATTCCGCGCTGATCGGCATGACGATGTTCGCCGGGGCCTACGACGCGGGGGCGGCTGTCGTCGGCATGAGCAACCTGGTCACGTTCCTCCAGAACACGGCCCCTTATCGGCGCATCCTCCGGATCTCGGAGTACGGTGATCCCGAGAAGGACCGGGAGGCGTTGATCAAGCTGTCGCCGATCACGTACCTGGACCAGGTGAAGGCGCCTTTGCTGATCGTGCAGGGTGTGACGGATCCGCGGGTGCCTGCCGGCGAGTCGGTGCAGATCCAGCGGGCGCTGGAGGCAAGGAAGATCCCGTCGGAGCTCATCCTGTTCCCCGACGAGGGGCACGGCGCGCAGAAGCGGGACAACCAGGTGCTCCAGTACGGGCACCTCGTGCGGTTCTTCAGGACGCACCTCGGGGGGCGGTAGGCTCAGGCATCGCCCTCCCCGCGCCGCGCGACGAGCCCCCTCCCCTCGGGCCTGCGGAGGGGAGAGGGGTGCGAAGGGGCGTGTCGGCGGCGGAGAGCGGCAGTCAGGAGGGCGCGGGCGCGTCGGCGGGTGAGCGCGGCGCCGGAGGGGTCGACCTGCTGGCAACGCGGGTCGCATCCGCGAGGTCGTCGAAGATCTCGGGCATCAGGGACGCCTTGCCGTGGAGCCGGAGCACGCTCTCCACGAGGAGCTTCGCGGCGCCGTAAACGTTCAGCCACGCGTCGCGCGCGGCCTTCACCTCGGGCGTGATGGCGCGGCGGGCGAGGCGTCGCTTGCGCACGCTCCGGAGGAGCGGCTCGAGGGCCTCGCGGCAGCGCTGGAGCTCCGCCGCCCACGCCTCGTGATCCGGCAACCGACGCTTGTTCTGCTCGACCACCTCGAGCGCGCGCTTCAGCGCCGCGGCGAGCGCCGCGGGGCGGCGACGGAGCACCGTGGCGAGCGTCTGGCCCTGGAGGAGGCTGCGGGCCAGCGCGACCCCGCGGGGCCGCGACGCGGCGTGCTCGACGAGGCGGCGCATCAGGTCGCGGGCCGCCGCGACCGGATCGACCTGGCCCTTCTTCGAGGCGCGCGGCGCTGGCGGGGCGACGGCAGCGGCGATCGCCTTCAGCTTCGCCTCGCGCAGGGCCTCGGTCGCGGCGTCGAGGCGCGCCGTGATGGCGCGCAGGGCCTGCCTGAAGCCCGCGTCGACCGGCACGACGAGTTGCTGGATCTGCGACGCGGTGAAGCGTCCATATTCCGGGATATCGCGCTGGTAGATGGTGGGATGGGACATCGGAGCAACTCCACGGCGCGGGCGCGTTCAGGGCCTGCCGGAGACCGCCACGACCCCCCGGCGAGCCACGCCGCCAGGTGCGGGTGGGCATGAGCAGCAAGCGGCCACAGCCGGTGCTCTCTACCCGACGCGCGCGAGCGGAGGGAGGGAATTCTGCGCGCCATGGCGAGACGAAGCGCTTCGAGCTCTCGGGTTGAGGCCGATGCCCACAGCCCCAGGCAGAGAACGACCCCTGTCGCTGCGTCCAGCACGAGCGGAACCCCCTGCGACGCAGCAGCTGCGTGGAGGCGGCAGCATGGTGCCGCGCCGGTGGTCTGGAGCTTCGCAGCGCGGCCCGGCGCGTGGCGCTGCGCCCGCTGGTGCCGTGCGTTCTTGCGTCAAGACGCCAGCGCCATGATAATTGTCGCTGGCGTTGATGAGGGCAGTCGCCTGGAGAGCGCGGGAGCAGCGGCACGGCCGACAGCGATGATCACGAAACAGCTCAAGCGCCTGCTGATGATCCCGTCGCCCAGCGCGCTGCGACCCCGATCGAACGCGCTGCCCCCAGAGGCAGCAGCGGGGGCGCGCGCCGCCATCGAGGTGGGCGGCGCGGCGCGCCAGGAGCCATCGGCGCCGCTCGATCCGGGCGAGGCGCCGCGCTCGCTCGGCGAGCCTGCCCCGGGCCGCGCGCCGGCAGTGCCGAGCTACCTGCGCGCCGCGCCTGTCGTCTCGGGCACCGAGCTCGCTGCGCGCGAAGCGCCGGTGTCCGGCGCCTCGTCGATGTCCCTGGTGCCCGAGGGGATGAGGCACTTCACGCTGCGCGGGACCGTGGGCGCGTCGGACGCGCCGAGCGGCCCGGCGCTCCCGTTCACGGCGCGAGACGCCTCGGCCTCCACCGCGCAACCGGAGGCGCTTCGCCCGGCGCCGAGGCCGACGGAGCCGGCCTCGCCGGTTCCGCCGGGCATGCGGGGATTCAGGCAGCTCCGTGGCACCCAGCCCGCCTCCGACGCCGCGTCCACCGCGCCCGTGCTGCCGTTCGGCCCCCCTGCCCCGCCGGCTCCCGCGACCTCCGCCGCTGAGACGGCCGTGGTGCCCCGAGGCATGCGCGGCTTCACCAGCCTGACCGGCACGCACCCGACCTCCGGAGCGCCCGCGGCGGCCGTGTTGCCGTTCTCTTCCAGCGCTCCCGCCGCGCCTGTCGCGCCCTCGAGCCCGCCTTCGGCCCCGGCGCTCTCGCTGGAGCAGTACGCGTCCCTGTGCGCCGAGCTCGCCGTCGCTCCCGGTGACGCCGAGGCCCTCTTCGGCCTGTACGGCCTCGGCCAGCCCGACGTGCGCCTCGCCGTCGACCGCTTCTGGCGCGACCAGCTCGCGCGCGACCAGGCGGCGCACCGGCGCTGGCAGGCGCTTTACTGGCAGCATCGAGCTCGCTGCTCCGCCGTCGGGAAGCGCCCGCACGAGCCCCGATGAACGCCGCGCCCGGCGGCGCGAACCCCGAGGAGACCCGACCATGGCCATCGACGTCAGCCTGACGTTCCCCGGATCCGGAGTCACCGGCTTCGAGGTCCACCAGATCGATTACAGGGACGCGCTCAACGAGCTCTTCGAGCTGACGCTCGACGTGACGACCACCGATCCGGAGGTCGACCTCTCCGGCGTCGTGGGCGAGGAGATCGTCGTCGAGCTCAAGGGAGAGCCCTTCCTCAAGAAGGTGCGCGGCGTCGTGCGTCGGGTGCGGCAGCTCTCGGCGGAGCCCACCGGCGTGTCCCGGTACGAGCTCGTCGTGGTGCCCCCGCTCTGGCTCACGACGCGGGGCGCGGATCACCGCATCTTCCAGGGCCTCACGGCGGACGACGTCTGCAAGGTCGTGGTGGGGGTGTACGGCGGCCGGATCCCGGCGCCGAGCGCGCTCATCGCGTCTCCGGATCGACAGGCGCGCGAGTACCGCGTCCAGTACGGGGAGACCGATTTCGATTTCATGTTCCGGGCGCTCTCGGAAGAGGGCCTCATCTCCTACTTCGACCATGGGTCCGGGAGCAGCGATTGGGTGCTCACCGAGGACACGGCCTTCACCGACGACGGCGCGCCGCGGGTGCCGTTCGTGCCGCCGGTGGGGGCCGGCATGAGCGCGCCGGAGCCGACGGTCTCGTTCATCGCGATCACCTCGTCGATCGAGACGTCGATGGTGACGGTGCGGGACTATGACTTCAGGAAGCCGGAGTACGTGCTCGAGCAGCGCGCCGAGACCTCGCAGAGGGCCTTTGTCCGCGAGGCGACGCTCGAACGGTACGAGTTCGCGACGAACAAGTTCACCGCCGCCTCCGAGAAGCACGGCGAGGCGCTGGCCAGGCGGTACCTGGAAGAGGCCCGGTCGGAGAGGCGCACGTTCGAGTGCCACACGAGCTTCGCGCTCGGCGCCGGCGGCCGCTTCACTGTCGAGAAGCACCCGCGCGCCGACGTGAACGGCCAGCTCCTCGTGATCCGGTCGCGCTGCACGGTGACGGAGGGGGCCGACGGGCGCCCGGTGCGGCGGCACGTCCTCGTCTGCGTGCCAGCGGAGGATCCCTGGCGCCCTGCGCGCCGGCCCAAGCCGCGCATCTTCGGCACGCAGACCGCCTTCGTGGTCGGCAACGAGGCCGGCGTTGACGAGATCGACGTCGACGAGCACGGCCGCGTCAAGGTCGAGTTCCGGTGGGATCGGCGCGACCTCCACGAGGGCAACCCGACCCGCTTCGTCCGCGTCTCGCAGGGCTGGGCGGGGCTCGACTACGGCATGGTGATGCTGCCGCGCGTGAACGAGGAGGTCATCATCGCCTACCTCGACGGCGACCCGGACGAGCCGGTCGTCGTCGGCCGCCTGCACAACGCGTGGAGCGTCGCGCCGCTCAAGCTGCCGGCCGAGAAGACGCGATCGATCTGGAAGAGCAAGACGTCGCCCGGGGGCGACGGGTTCAACCAGATCATGATGGAGGACAAGAAGGGCGAGGAGCTGCTCGAGCTCCACGCGCACCGCGACAACCTCGTCACGGTCGGCGCGACCCAGACCGTGGAGGTCGGCGGCGACCAGAAGGTCCACGTCGAGGGCCAGCGGGAGGACCATGTCGAGGGCGCTGTCCAGGAGGACTACGACACGTCCCTGACGACGACCGTCGGCGGGCCGCAGAAGACGACAGCGAAGGACGTGACCGAGCGCTACGCCAGCCAGGACACCGAGATGGCTGGCAAGAAGCACACGAAGGCGGGCGCGGTGGACGAGGACTTCAAGAGCCTCGAGACGAAGGTCGAGGGGCTGCACGAGGACAAGTTCGGGACGATGAAGCTGGAGGGCGGCGACGTCGGCTGGAAGGTGGGCGCGCTCAACTGGCAGACGAAGGGGCTCACGTGGGAGCTCAGCGGGAGCGGCACCATCAAGGCGCCGAGCTTCGTCATCGAGACGCCGCAGTTCAAGGTCATCAATACCGGGAGCCATACGGACACGAAAGGTCGACTGGAAACGTTCTACGCGGCCTGGGACGACCGGACGATGCGCAAGGTATCGGTCATTGGAACCGAGAAGAAAGCCGTCATATTCGAAAGCAAGGTCTTCGGCTTCAGCACCAATTTCGGGCAGGTCAAGAATGACCAGTGCGTTCTGAAGATCGACAGAGCAGCCTACAGAATGCAGAACACACCAACTGATCTCTGCAAGAACGTGAGCAGCATCAGGCAGTTCGGCATGAGTTCCGTGATCGCCGGCCTCGTCTCGTTCGTATGACGATGCCGGGCATCCGGTGCCACGCACAAGAGTCTGCGCGTTACGACCGAAGCCATGGGGCAGCGGCTTCCGCACACGGTAAGCAGCGGCAACTTCCCGACGAAGCCGGGGCCCCTCCGAGTCATCGGCGGGCGGGTGTAGCAATCCCCGGAGGTGTCACTCAAGCACAGATGGCATGAGTTCGACGTGCGACATTTCCGGCTTTCCTGGTATCATCCAAGCGCGTACCTTGCCATTTTCGCCCCCTAGCTCAACCAGCCGCCTCCTGCGCTCGGCAGAGGATTTAAGGGTCACCTGCGCCAATATCACCGTAGGCTGACCTGGTGGCGTAAGCAGCACCTGGACGCGGGGCGAATCGCTCAGGCCGCCGTAGATCCGACCGACCACCTCGTGCTCGGGGCGGCAGATGCGCCAGCGACGCCAGCGACCCCAGAGCCATGCCACGACGGGCATCCCGAAGATGGCGACGGCACTGCAGTCACTCCAAAACTCTGGATCTCGCTGCATCCGTGTTGCCGCAATAGCAGCGGTAACATAGACCGGAAGCAACAATAGTCCCGCAGCGGCGGCGAACATCCAGGCTGGTTCGGTGAAGCTTTGGGCATTGACCGGGCCCCGCCGCGGGTCGGCGGCGACATGCACAGCGAGCCACCACCGCTTCTTGATTCGCGGCGGGTGGAGCGCGGCCCAGACCGCGTCCGGCAACGCCACCCGCGCCGAGCAGTAGCCGCACGGCACGATCCGGCTCGACCCGTCCGCCACGAGCGGCCCGCCGCACTGGGTACACGCAACGTGCACGGGCTCGCGCGGGCGCTCCTCGGCCACGGCCGACTCGTCGCTCACGAACCCGATCACCGGGCTGTCCTGCGGCAGCCACTGCGGCTTGGGCAGGATCGCGCGCCCCGCCCCGCACGCGGCGCAGACGCAGCCCCCCTGCGGCGCGAGGCGCATCGGCCGCTGGCAGCGCGGGCACGGCGGCGCGTCGCGCCCGCGCTGCCACTCGACGTGCGGCCCCGGCGGCGGGCCGCCCTCGCCCCACGCCGGGCCGTGCCGCAGGTACCCGGGCGCGAACTGCACAACGTCCTTCTCGACGCCGCGCAGCGCCTCGTCCCAGACCGACGGCGGCAGCGCCGACTCCATGAGGCAGCTCGAGCACCGGCACCGGTCCGTTAACGTGTTGATCGCCATCGGCGCGCTGCAGTGGGGGCACGGGCTGAGGAGCTCGATGCCGGCAAACTCGACGGTCGCTGTGCTCATCCTGTCCCTGGGTCGACGGCGCGCTCGAGCGCGTTGCGCGACTGTACACGATGCGGCAGCCCGCAACCCGGCCCGGCGGCGCACACGGCATGCTGGACCACGGCGCTCCCGACCTCCGCCTCGCTCCGCGGTCGCCGGGGGCATCGCGACCAACCCGCGCCCTCGCTTCACAGCCCCGCCCACGTCCCGACCAACCCGGTCCGTCGAAATCATGCGGCGAGTTTGGTCGCGACCTCTCCGATCCGTCGAAATCATGTGACGCGCTCGGTCGTGACCTGTCCGTTCCGTCGAAACCATGCGGCGCGCTCGGTCGCGACCTCAGTGCGCGCTCGTCACGAGCGCCCGCCACTGTCGCGACCTCTCCGATCCGTCGAAATCATACGGCGCGTTTGGTCGCGACCTCTCCAATTCGTCGAAATCATGCGATCCGATAGGTCCCGACCTCCGCGCACGCTCGTCACGAGCGCCCGCCACTGTCGCCACCTCCCGGCCCCCTTCGCGCCACCCGGCCGGTGCCGCGCCGCCCTCGTCCCCGACCGTGTGCCCGGCCCGCCCGCCCCAGGGCCCCATCGCGCGCCGCCAGCCAGCCGGCGACAGCTCGGCCCGCTGCAGCCCGCCCGCACGCCCGCGGCGACGCGCCCCTGAGCTATCTCCACGTCTAATGATTTATCCCGCAGGATAGGACTACCCCGCCCCCGCGCTCGTCCCCCACGGCTTCCCCCGGAAAACCCCGCCCGAGACCGCCTGGCATCCTCCCTGCAATACCCCTCAGCGTCCACGCCAGAGTAGCTCAGCGGTAGAGCGCGAATACAACTCCGGACGGTGTTCTCCGGCGCGATGAGCGCCGGCAGTGAGCTCCGGGGTTACTTCCCTTCTCAGGACGAGGTCGCGGGTTCGAGTCCCGCCTCTGGCACAAGGGCGCAGCGCGGCAGTGAGCGTCACGGTTCCTTCGTTCCGATACGACAACCCCCGTGACCACCATCCTCCGCGCTGCGCCCTTCTTCTCGACCCCTCGCCGCGCGTGCGTCGAGGAAGGAGGTGTCATCATGGCGTTCTTTCAGCAGCTCAAGCGCAAGGCCAAGCACGACAGCGCGTCGCACATGAACTGGATGGGCGGGCGCTCCTACGACATCGCCGATCCGCTGAAGCGCCTCCGCCTCGCGGCCTCGTCGTGCTTCTTCGGCGAGCCGATGTACTACCACCGCGACGCGGCGGACCCGCGCCCGGCGAAGGCGAAGAGGAAGCACCCCGCCGATCGCGCGCGGCTCTCCGACGCCGACGTGAAGCGCCTGCGCGAGACGCTCGGCGCCGTCGACCCGGCCGAGTGGCGCGCGCTCTCGCCGGCGGCGCTGATCGAGAAGGCCATCGACGACGCGCTCGCGGCCGATCCGGAGGCGACGCTCGCCGAGGCCGCGCGGCTGCGCGAGGAGGAGCACCTGCGCACGACGCCCCAGGTCATCCTGGTGCGCGCGGCGAACACAGCGTCCGTGCGCGGGACGGGCCTCGTGCGCCGCTATGCGCCGCGCGTCCTCCAGCGCGCGGACGAGCCGGCGGTCGCGCTCGCGTACCAGCTCTACCGGTTCGGCAAGCCGGTGCCCAACGCGCTGAAGCGCGCGCTCCGCGACGCGCTCGAGCGCTTCGACGATCACGCCCTCGCGAAGTACCGGCTCGAGGGCAAGGGGAGCAAGACAGTGGACGTCGTGAACCTCGTGCACCCGAAGAGCCCGAGCGTGGACCGCCTCGCGAAGGGCGCGCTCCGCGCGACCGGCCGTACCTGGGAGGCGATCGTCTCGTCGCGCGGCTCGAACCGCTGCGCGTGGCGCAAGGCGCTGCCGGTCATGGGCCACATGGCCCTGCTGCGCAACCTGCGCAACCTGCTGGACGCGGGCGTGCCCCACGACGTGTTCCTGCCGAAGCTCGTCGCGACGGCGGCGGAGGGCAAGCAGCTCCCCTTCCGGTACTACAGCGCCTACTGCGCGGTGAAGGACCGCGCGCCGGGCGCCGTGCTGGACGCCGTGGAGCAGTGCCTGCACCGCTCCCTCGGCCAGGTGCCGCACTTCCCTGGCCGGGTGATGGTGCTCTGTGACAACAGCGGCTCCGCGCAGAGCACGACGACGAGCAGCCTCGGGACCATGCGCGTCTCCACGATCGCGAACCTCACCGGGGTCGTGGCCGGGATGCGCGCAGAGGAGGGGCACCTCGGCGTGTTCGGCGACCGGCTGGAGACCTTCGCCGTGCGCCGGAAGGAGAGCGTGTTCTCGGCTGTCGACCGGGCGGAGCAGATCGCCCGCACGATCGGCACGGCGACCGAGAACGGCGTGTGGCTGTTCTGGGATCGCGCCATCCGCGAGCGGCAGCGATGGGACGCTGTGTTCGTGCTGAGCGACATGCAGGCAGGACACGGCGGCCTCTACGGCTCGCGCCCGAAGGACTACGCGGAGTTCGCCTGGAACGAGCAGTACATCGACGTGGCAAAGCTCGTCGCGAGGTACCGCGCGCGCGTGCACAGCGACGTGCGGGTGTTCCTGGTGCAGGTCGCCGGATACAAGGACACGCTCATGCCCGAGTTCTACGATCGCACGTACATCCTCGGCGGCTGGGGCGAGGGGCTCCTGCGCTTCGCCGCGGCCATGGCACAGGAGTAGCGGAGCGCCCCAGAAATCCCGCCGGATTCCTGGCCGCCGCATTGACGGACGCGAGCGGCTCGATGACAGTGGCGCCGCGGCGTGGCCCGCAGCGACAACGATCCACAGCCAGCCCAGCGGCCTCGCAACCCATCCACGCCGGGGCCGTGGGCCAGCTCTCCGGCGGCGCGCCACCCCTGCCCATGAAGACGATCAAACCCCAGAAGCTCGGCCTCCTCCACCGGGCCTTCGAGGACGGCAGCGACTGCTATCTATCGGTCACGATCTTCGCCTTCTTCTCGCTGGGTCCGCCGGCAGCCCTCCTCTCGGAGATCGATCTCTGGAAGTTCGTCGCGGCCGAGCTCGGCAAGGACGCCGTGCTCGACATGGGAATGCCCAAGCCCAGGGGAGAGCTCCTGATCTCCGGGCGGGCTTGCCCTCGCGGGGGGCGGGCGCCGGCGTGCGCTGTGCGGGCGCGGCTCGGCGCGGTGGACAAGACGCTCTACGCCATCGGCGACCGGACCTGGCGGCGCGGCGTGCCCACCGAGCCCGAGCCGTTCACCGAGATGCCGATCGTCTGGGAGCGCGCCTTCGGCGGGCCGGGGTTCGCGATGAACCCCGTCGGCAAGGGCGCCCAGCCGGTGGAGACCAACGCGGGAGAGCTCCACCCGCTCCCGAACATCGAGCTGCCGGGGGCGCTGATCACGTCGCCGACCGATCAGCCTGCGCCGGCGGGCTTCGGGCCCATCGACATCATGTGGCCGCAGCGCTTCGCCAGGATGGGCACCTACGACCACAAATGGCTCAAGGAACGGTTCCCGGGCTTCGCCGAGGACACGGATCTCGGCATGTTCAACGCTGCTCCCGAAGATCAACAGATCCAGGGGTTCTTCCGCGGCGACGAGCCGATGGTGCTGGAGAACATGCACCCGGAGAGGCCCGTGATCGAGGCGGCGTTGCCGGGGATCGCGGCGCGCGCGTTCATCAACCGGAAGGACGGAGACGGGGAGAGCTTCAGCGAGGTGCCGATGCGCCTCGAGACAGTGCACCTCTTTCCGCACGCCGAGCGTGGGGTCCTCCTCTTCCGGGGCATCGCGCTCGTCGACGAGGACGACGCAGCCGACGTGCTGCACATCGTGATCGGCGCAGAGGCGCTCGGCGAGCCCAGGCCGGTGGAGCACTACCGCGACGTGCTGGCGCGGCGCCTCGACCCGAAAGCAGGGCACCTGGCCGCGCTGCGCGAGAGCGATCTCCTGCCGCTGCTCCCCTCGGGAGCGCGGCCGCCGCGCGACGTGTCCGATGTCGAGCGGCTCCTGGCGAGCGACGATCTCCTCCGGAAGAACATGCAGGGCGGCGCGCGGCGCAGGGCGGAGGCGAACCGCCGGCAGGCGCGCGCGACGGTCGTGGAGCTCGGGCTCGACCCGGCGCAGTTCGGCCTCGATCAGGCCGACGAGCCCGCCGTCGAGGAAGCCCTCCCCGACATCGAGGATCTGGGGCCTTTCGTCGAGGCGCTGGAGGCGCGCGCGGAGCGAGAGCGGGCCGAGGCGGAGGACCGCCGGGCCAGGGCCGAAGCCGAGGCGCGCGCGGCGTACGCTGCGGCCGGGATGGACCACGACGCGCTCCAGGAAGAGGCGATGAAGCAGGCCGCCGGTCCGCCGAAGTTCTCGGCGAAGGCCGAACGCGAGCGGCTCGAAGACCTCGCGACGCTGCTCGCGAACGCCGGTTACCCGAACGCCGAGCTCGAGGCGACGCTCGCGGATCCGGCGCTGGATCAGCGGCTCGCGCAGATGGAGGCGCAGGTGCTGGAGGGGTACCGGCACACCGCGCACTTCGGCCCCGCGGCCGGCAGGCTCGCCGGCGAGGCCGCGCGACGCCTGCGCGACGAGGTGATCGAGGCCCACCGCGCGGGGCGCTCGCTCGCCGGGCGCGACCTGACCGGCGCGGATCTCTCCGGCCTCGATCTCCGCGGCGCGATCCTCACCGGCGCGCTGCTTGAGGGCGCGAGCCTCGCGGGCGCCGACCTCCAGGAGGCCAACCTCGAGCGGGCCGTCCTCGCCCACGCCGACCTCTGCCGCGCCGCGCTCCGGGGCGCGAAGCTCGAAGAGGCGAACCTGGGTCTGGCGAAGCTCAGGGGCGCCGATCTCTCCGGCGCGGACCTGTCCGGCGCGGCGCTCTACCAGGCGGATCTCACGGGAGCGTCGTTTCGCGGCGCGGAGCTCACCCTGGCGGATCTCTCCGAGGCCACGCTGCGCGACAACGACCTCTCCGACGCCCTGGCGCAGCTGCTGACGCTGCTCCGGGTCGACTTCGCCGGGTCGAGGCTCGCGGGCGCGGATCTCTCCAGGTCCACCTTCATCGAGTGCAAGCTCGCGGGCGTCGATCTCTCGGGCGCCCGGCTGATCTCGACAGCCTTCTTCTCCTCGGAGGGTCGAGGCGCCGTGTTCCGAGGCGCGCACGCGGAGAACCTGCGCATGGTCAAGGAGTGCGCGTTCGACGGCGCGGACTTCCGCGGCGCCACGCTGAGCGGCGCGAACCTCCGGGGGGCGAGCCTCTCCGGCGCCGACTTCACCGAGGCGCGCATGAACGGCAGCGATCTCAGCGACTGCGACCTGCGCGGCGCCCGGATGGCGTGGATCGCGGCGAGGGAGGCGCGGTTCATCCGCGCCGATCTGTCGGACGCCGATCTGACCTGCGCCGATCTGATGCTGGGCGTCCTCCAGAAGGCGAGGCTCATGGGCGCCGATTTCACCCGGGCGAACCTGTTCCGCGCCGATCTAGCGAAGGTGTTCGGCGACGAGCGGACGCGCTTCGACGAGGCGAACATGGACGAGGTGCGGTTCGTGCCGCGGAGGTCGCGTGGACAGGGCTGAGCTCATCGCGATGATCCAGGGCGGCGAGACGATCGCCGGCGCCTGCCTCGACGGGGAGGACCTCGGCGGAGCCGACCTCTCCGGCGGGCTCTTCGAGCAGGTGAGCTTCAAGGGGGCCCGGCTCGCGGGCGCCTCGTTCAAGGAGTCGATCCTCACCGCGTGCGACTTCACCGAGGCTGATCTGACCGGCGCCAACCTGCACCACGTGGCGATGCACCGGTGCGTGCTCGCCCGCGCGAAGCTGGCTCGCAGCACCTGGGCGGCGGCGCAGGTCGCCGAGTCCGACCTGTCGTGCGCCGATCTCTCGGAGGCGGATCTGATCATCGCCGCGTTCGCGAACGCTCGCCTTACAGGCGCGAGGCTCGCGCGTGCGAACCTGGATCGCACGGTGCTCGTCGACGCGGACGTGGCGCACCTCGATCTCTCGGGCGCTCGGCTGGAGTTCACGCACCTGATCAAGGCGGACATGACGACGGTCGCGCTGGCCGGGGCGCGCTGCCGGAGCGTCGTCTTCATCGGCGGACGGTTCGCGGGGATGGACCTCTCGGGGCTCGACTTCACGCTGAGCCAGTTCACCGAGGCGGATCTCACCGGGGCGAACCTGGCCGGCGCGAACCTCACGCAGTGCGGCTTCAAGGGCGCGAACCTCACCGGCGCTCGGCTCGACGAGGCCAGGGCGGCGAACGCGATCTTCGTCGAGGCCAACCTGACGGACGCGAGCCTGCGCGGCGCGCTGCTCCGACAGGCGATCTTCGTCGACGCCGAGCTCGCGGGCGCCGACCTGTCGAGGGCGACGCTCGATCAGAGCATCTGGCATCGCGCGCGCTGCGAGCGCGCCCGGTTCCCTGGCGCAGAGCTCACGTACGCCGACTTCTCGCACGCGGACGTCCGGGGGGCGGATTTCACGGGCGCCACGCTCTTCCGGGCGCGCTTTCACCGGACGCGGGACGAGCGCGCCGTCTTCACGAGCCGCGCGCTCGCGCTGGGCGATGACGAGCGGCTCGCCGAGGCGGAGACGTGGCAGGACAGGCTCCGAGGCAAGGCCGGCTGAGCCGGCGCGGGAGGCATGATGCGAAACAACGTTGCGAGGAAGGTTGCGAGGCAGATCGAGCCCGAGGCCGCCTACCAGGAGGTCGGCCGCGTTGTGCGCGCGGCGGGCGGCGCGTTCGTCGTGGCCTCCGGCGCTGCCGAGCTCGAGGCGCGCCGCGCCGTGAGCTGCATGGTCGAGCCCGAGACGGACGACGTGGTGCTCGTCGCGGTGCTGCCCGCGCGCGGCGCTTACATCCTCGCCGTGCTGGAGCGCCAGGGGCGCGACGTCAGCGTGGTGCTCGAGGGGGATCTGCACGTGAAGCTGCCCAGCGGGCGGTTCGTTGTCGGCGCCGCCGAGGGCGTGACCTTCGCGTCCGGCAAGGAGGTCGGGGTGGTGGCCGGGGAGCTGAAGGTCAACGCGCGCCTCGGCAGCGTCTTCGTGGAGAGCCTGTCGTACCTCGGGACGGCGGTGCAGGCCGAGATCGAGAGGGCGAAGGTGAAGGCGACGGCGTTCGACGCCTCGGTCGAGCGGGTGGTCCAGCGGGTGAAGCGGGCGTACCGCTTCGTCGAGGAGATCGAGCAGCTCCGCGCGGAGCGCGTCGACTACGTGGCGAAGAAGAACATGAGCCTGCGCGGCGAGAACACGCTCGTGACGGCCGAGGAGCTGGTCAAGCTCGACGGCGCGCAGATCCACCTCGGCTGAGCTGAACAGGGGAGTAGAGGAGCAGGAGCGATGTTTGCCAATTCGCAGATGATGGGCGTCGACGTGGGGCTTCCGGACGTGTGCTTGACGCCCTCGCCCGCGCCGGTGCCCGTGCCCTACCCGAACATCGCCGCCGGGCCGATGGGCGTGCCCGCGGTGTACAACGTGCTCTTCATGGGCGCGCCGGCGCACAACCTGGCCACGACGATCCCGCTGACGAACGGCGACAACGCCGGCGTCGCGATGGGGGTCGCGTCGGGCACGGTCATGGGGCCGAGCCGCCACCTGACCGGGGCCTTCACGGTGCTGATCCGCGGGATGCCGGCGAGCAGGCTGACGAGCATGTCGCTCCAGAACAGCACGAACTGCCCGGGGATGCGCGTCTCGCCGAGCCAGGTGAAGGTGCTGATGCTGGCGCCGTGAGGGGGGCGGGTACAGCACGTAACGGGATCGCGGCGCACCGTGGCCCAGATCTAGGTCGTATTATAGGGGTGTTGGTCATGCGAGATCGATGGCTTCGGCGCTGTTCCCGGCTTCTCCTCGTTGCGTCAGCAGGGACAGGAGCGGGCTGCGGACTGGTCCTGGGGTTGGACGAATTCAAGGATGCACCATCGGAGTCCGGGGGAACCGGACCCGGAACCAGCACTGGTACCGGAGGCGAAGGCGGAGGCGCAGCTTGCGAGCCTCGCAGAGCCGTGAGCTGTTACGAGGGCCCTGACGATACTGTGAACACCGGCATCTGCAAGGCTGGCCAAAAGATGTGCAACGACGAAGGTACCGCCTATGGCAGCTGCAACGGTCAGAAAACGCCAGAAGCCGAAACATGCACAAACCCGGCAGACGAAAACTGTGACACGCACGACTGCGTGATCTGGTCAAAAATCCTCGGAGACGCCAGCAATCAAACCGTAAGCGACATCGCGCTCGACAGCGATGGCAACATTCTCGTCACAGGCACCTTCAGTGGAACACTGGCCATTCCCGAGTCAGCCCCCTTGACAGCGGAAGCTCGCGCGCTCTACCTGGCAAAATTCGCAGCAGACGGCACCCCCATATGGAGCAGAAAGTTCGGCGGAGCGTACGCGAGCACGGCCAGCCTAACAGTCGACTCAGAGAACAACGTGATTTTAGCCGGGGACTTTCAGTCTCAACTGCAAATTGAAGACACAACGCTCACCGGCGACGATCGCAGTATCTTCTCTGCCTATGTAGCCAAATGGACCCCGTCCGGCACCCTATCATGGGCTATATCTGAGGCTGTATCTCAAGAATTCGTAGAGATAGCCGGAGCTGCGACCGACACACTTGGTAACGTGTTTATCTATGGGCGTGACACTTGCAGGTCCGTCTGCCACATCCCCGGGGAGGGGCTCTGGTTATGCAAGTACAATACCGACGGACAGCGCACCTGGTGCAAATTCTTTGTCGGCTCGGACTCTGAGGGGAAACGTCTCGCCGGAGACATCGCCCTAGACCGAATGAACAACGTCTACATCACGGGGTCTCTGGCCAGCAGCGAGGAAGCTCGCCCAGTAGAATTCGGCGGTCCCATCTTAGAGCTCAGGGACGATCTCGACGGGTTCATTGTCAAGCTCGACAACGACGGGAAATTCAAGGCACAGCAGACCATTCGTGGCCCTGGGACACAGTTAAGCGTCGACATTGCAGCAGACAAGGACGACAACGTCATCGTATTGGCAAATCACGACGGCAGGACAGCGGTAGGCATCCATAGCACCTCGTCAGCTGGCATGACCGATATACTCGTCGCAAAACTGGACAACCAGCTATCTTGCCTATGGAACAGATCTCTCGGAGGCTCCGGCGACGAAACTGCCATCGAGCTGGCGGTTGCAGCCGACGGCACCATTGCTGTCACCGGGAGGGCTGAGGGAGATGTCGACTACGGCGGAAGCCCCCTGGTCGCAGCCGGCGGCGTCGACTTGCCCCTGATCAAGCTAGCCCCAGACGGAGCGCACGTCTGGAGCAAGCTCTTCGGCGACGACAGGAATCAGACTTCGAAGGCGGTCGCGATGCTGCCCTCCGGAGAGACCATCTTAGGGAGCGATATCGAGGGCGGCATCGATGTCGGCGCAGGCACACTGTACTCTAGCGGTGGCAGTGACGTCCTGCTCGCCAGGTTCGGACGTTGAAGCGCCGTCGATCGCGCGCACCTCGACCGGTCTCGCTGTCGTCGCGGGGTCTCGCCGTCGTCAGTGATGAACGAGGACTCTATTCGCAGAGCAATCCGTCCGTGCAGTCCTTCCCCGCAGGATCGAAATCCGCACATTTGTTCAAGGGCTGCAGACTCCAGGTACAGTAGTCAAGCGTGCTGAAGCCGTCGATTCGAGCCCACTCGACGTCAGTGCTGGGGTAGTCAGGCGCTCCATGGCAGGCATCCATGGATCCCTGCACGTAGTAGAACTTATCTCCCACCCGAAGCCCGCTCCCGGCAAGCACGATGTTTCCATATGCGCCTACGACGGTTTGCATCTCGCCCTGGAGTGTCGGGCTGAGGGGACCGGCTACACGCACCTTCACCCCGCCCCATGCATCGTGGAATTTCTCTCCATCTGGATCTGACGGGGCGGCAAGCTTAGCGATGTCCTCACCGGAGAACACGTGGGGTTCCGGGATCGGCGCCGAGCCGACGAGCTTCACCTTGGTCACGCTGGCCAGTTGACGCTGCTTGACTCGAGTTGGATTCGCTTCCGGCGGCTGTTCGTCGCAATCCGCCGGACTGTAATAGGACGTCCTTCCGGTCACATCGAGGACATCGCCGGGCTTGACGTCATCGGGGAACGCATCGCCCGCAGACGCTTGCTCGATATTCGGGCAAGTAACGTTGCCTTGGTCGTCCGTCACACCGCGAGTGCCGTAACTGAGGGCGAGAATGCCCGAGTTTGCCTCGGTCACGGGAATGCCAGGAGCAGAGAGAAACACACCCCAGAGGCATGAACCACTGCTCTTGCTCTTCGACACGAGCCACTTCCGGCTCATCGCCACGACGCCCTTGGCCTCGACGTCAACCCCCTCCCCTACCACCCCCGTGGTGATCTCCTCGATCGTCGCCACCCGCGCCACCGGCGGATCCCCCGTCCCCACCCCGTCCCCACCAGCGCTCCCCGTCGCCGCCGTCCCCGCCGCGCCCTCGCCCTCGCGGCCGCCGTCGCCCGAGCTCGCCGTCTCGGCCCCGCTGCCGCCCTCGCCGATGGTCCCTCCCGGCCGTCCGGACCACCCCGGCGGCCTTGTGTTCCCCTCGGGCTGGCAGCCGCCAGCGCCGAGGAAAACCGCCACGGCGCAGAGCGCGCCCAGCCCCAGCAGCCCAACTTCCCTGCTACGCATGCGAACCTCCACGACGACCCGAAGCGACGCCGGGCGCTCCTCAGGAGCGATCGCGACGCCATAACGCAACGCGCTGCGAGCAGCCTTCCCGACAGTGTCGGTGGCCGCTCACAGCGAGCGCATTACGACGGTAGCACAGGTTTCGTTACGCTTTGCCGCCGAGCCCGAAGCCATCGTGCAACGCGCGCACGGCGAGCTCAGCGTACTTCGTCGAGACAAGGCACGAGATCTTGATCTCGCTCGTGGAGATCGCCTGGATGTTGATCGCCTCCGCCGCGAGGAGCTGGAACATCCGCGCCGCCACGCCCGCGTGCGTGCGCATCCCGAGGCCGACGATCGACACCTTCACGATGTCCTCCTCGTACCGGATGCCCACCGCGCCCACGCCGCCGGCGACCTTCTCCATCACGACCTTCGCGCGCGGCAGGTCCGCCTTGCCGACCGTGAAGGTCACGTCCGCCTTCACCTCGCCGGACGCGCCGCGCGCCTCCTGGCCGTAGCTCGGCGCGTTCTGGATGATCATGTCGACGCTGATGTTCTCCTCGGCCAGCGCGCCGAAGATCTGCGCGACGACGCCCGGCTTGTCGTTGACGCCGACCAGCATCACCCGCGCCTCGTTCCGGTCCAGGGCGACGCCCGTCACCGTCACGCTCTCAAGCGACTTGTCCTCGCCGACGACCCACGTGCCCGGCACGTCCGAGAACGACGACCGCACGTGCACCGGGACACCATACTTCATCGCAACCTCCACGCTCCGTATCTGAAGGACCTTCGCGCCCAGCGACGCGAGCTCCAGCATCTCTTCGTAGCTGATCCGCTCGATCTTCCGCGCCGTCTTGCAGATGTTCGGGTCCGTCGTGTAGACGCCGTCGACGTCCGTGTAGATCTCGCACTCGGCGCCGACGGCCGCCGCGATCGCGACCGCGCTCGTGTCGCTGCCGCCGCGCCCGAGGGTCGTGATGTTGCCGGCGTCGTCCACGCCCTGGAAACCAGCGACGACCGCGATCTTCCCGCCGGAGAGCGCCTCGTGCAGCCGCTGCGCGTCGATCGCCTTGATCCGCGCCTTGGTATAGGCGCTGTCCGTCAGGATCTTGAGCTGGTGGCCAAGGAAGCTCCGCGCCTTGCCGCCCTGCGCCTGGATCGCGATGGCCATCAGCGCCGCCGAGACCTGCTCTCCGGTCGCCGCCAGCGCGTCCATCTCCCGCGCGTCAGGCACGGGCGCGATGTCCGACGCCAGCTTGAGCAGCCGGTTCGTCTCGCCGGCCATCGCGCTCACGATGACCACGACGTCATGACCGGCCCGCTGTGTTTCAAGCGCACGCGCGGCCGCCCGCTGGATGCGCTCGATGGACCCGACGGACGTGCCGCCGAACTTCTGGACGATAAGGCTCACGCGAGGTGTGGCCAACTAGTCCAACGTGGACGCCCGGGTCAAGAGGATTTTCGACATCACCGCGGACAGACGAACACAGCATGTAGCGGAAGAGCCGTCCCCCCTCCTCCCGGGTCGAGCCCGGGATAGCCCGAACATTCCACGCCCGGTGAAGGCCCGATCACCGGGAATAAACCCCCCGACCCCGCCGCTTCGGGTCGGCGCTGTTGACAGAGATCCCCCCGTCGCTACGATGGCGCCGCCTTTCGCCTGGGTAATGGGCGATCCAGGGCGCCCCGACGGCGCGCCCGTCGGTCACGGCGGGGGATCGCGAAGGCGAACCGCGGGGCAGGGCGCTCCGCGTCCAAGGAACCATCGAAGGAGGTCATTTTGGCTAGCGATGTGATGATCGAGGCGAGCTCGCTGACCAAGCGCTATGGGTCGCTGCGCGCGCTCGACAAGGTGAGCTTCGAGGTCCATCGCGGCGAGGTCGTCGGCTTCCTCGGACCGAACGGGGCCGGCAAGTCGACGACGATGCGCATCCTCACCTGCTTCATCTCGGCTTCGGCCGGGACGGCGCGGGTCCATGGGTACGACGTCTTCGACGAGCCGCTCGATGTGCGACGCAAGCTGGGGTACCTGCCCCAGCGCGCCCCCCTCTACGGAGAGATGAACGTCTGGGAATACCTCTCCTTCGTCGCCGACATGCGCGGGCTCGATCCGTCGGTGTTCAAGAAGCGGATGAAGGGGATCGTCGAGGTGTGCGGCCTGGCCCAGGTGCTCGGCAAGGACATCGGCACCCTCTCCCACGGCTACCGCCAGCGCGTCGGCCTGGGGCAGGCGCTCGTCCACGACCCGCCGATCCTCATCCTCGACGAGCCGACGAGCGACCTCGACCCGAACGAGAAGGCGGAGGTCATCCGCTACATCAAGGAGATCGGCAAGGAGCGGACGATCCTGCTCTCCACCCACAACCTCTCCGAGGTCGAGGCCGCCTGCGCCCGCGCCATCATCGTCTCCAAGGGGCGGGTCGTCGCCGACGGCCCCCTCGACGAGATCCGCTCCAAGAGCGGCAAGGTCCGGTACGTCGTCACCGTCCACGAGAAGAGGGTCTTCGAGGGCGGTGGGGCCGGCGCCCGCAAGCCCCCGACCGCCCAGGAGGTCCAGGAGGCGCTCTCCAGGCTGCCCGGCGTGACCAGCGTCACCGAGCTGCCGACCGACGACAGCGCCCACAGCTTCCAGCTCCTCGGCGCGCTCGGCGGGGACATCCGGCCCGAGCTCTTCCAGCTCGTCGTGCAGAAGGGCTGGCTCCTCCTCGAGATGCGCCGCGACTCGCAGAGCCTCGAGGACGTCTTCAAGTCGCTCACGCGCGGCGACGAGCGCAAGGACCGCGGCCGCAAGCTGATCACCGACGACGAGGACGAGGACGAGGCGAGCGCCGCGGCCGACGACGAAGAAGACGACGAGGAAGACGACGAGGACGGCGCCGCCGACGAGGCCGCGAAGGACGACGACGGCGACGACGACGAGGCCGCGAAGGACGAAGCGCCGGCCAAGAAGAAGGGCTGAACGGTATGAGCACCACCCTGACCATCGCGAAGCGGGAGTTCCGCTCCAACTTCGATTCCCCCCTGGCCTATGTCGTGATCTGCTTCGGGCTGATCGCGCTCGGCGTCATCTTCTTCTTCATGAACGGCGGCTTCTGGCAGGCGGACCGCGCCTCGCTGGTGCAGCTCTTCACGTGGGCGCCGGTAGGGCTCTCCTTCCTCATCGTGCCCGTCATCACGATGCGCCTCCTCGCCGAGGAGAAGCGCAGCGGCACGCTCGAGATGCTGATCACCCTCCCCGTGCAGGATCACGAGGTCGTCCTCGGCAAGTTCCTCGGCGCGTGGGGGCTCGTGCTCGTGCTCGTCTTCTCGACGATCCTCTACCCGATCCTGATGTTCTCGTGGCCCTGGCACCTCGGCGCGCTCGACACCGGGCCCGTGGCCTCGGGCTACATCGGCCTCGTGCTCTACAGCGCGGCGGCGGTCTCGATCGGCCTCCTCATCTCGTCGCTGACCGACAGCCAGGTGATCGCGTTCTTCATCACCTTCCTGGTGCTCGCGTTCCTGCACGGCGTGGACAACTTCTCTGACTACGCCCCGTCGTTCATCCGCGACGTCCTCTCCTTCATCAGCTTCGACACCCGCCTCGCGCCGTTCGCGCGCGGCATGGTGTCCACTCGAGACATCGTCTTCTTCCTCTCGGTCACCGCAGGCTGCCTCATGGCCTCGTTCAGGGCGCTCGAGCGCAGGAAGTGGGCGTAAGGACTACCATGGAACGGAAAGTCAAAGCCGCGACGCAAACAGGCGTCTACCTGGCCATCGTGGCCGCAATCCTCGTGGTGGCCAACGTCATCTCGCTGAGCGCCTACAAGCGCGTCGACATGACCAAGAACGAGAGGTTCACCCTCTCGAAGGGCTCGGCGCACCTCGTCCGCGAGGGGCTCAAGCAGGATCTCCAGATCGACGTCTACGTCACCCGGGGGCTCCCGAAGCACGAGGCGTTCATCCAGGACCTCACCGACCTGATGAACGAGTACGAGCAGGCCTCGAACGGCAAGCTCCGCTACGCGCTCATCGAGGCCAAGACGGACGAGCAGCGCGCCGCCGCGAAGGAGGCGGGCCTCCAGGAGGCCGCGTTCGGCGAGGGGAGCGAGACCGGCCAGGACCAGGCCACGATCACCCGCGGGTTCATGGGCATCGCCTTCAAGTACGGCAGCGAGAAGGAGGCGATCCCGATGCTCTCGCCCGACCAGGCGCAGGGCCTCGAGTTCTGGATCACGAACACGATCCGCGAGATCCGCGACAAGGCGGACGGCATCGACACCAAGATCGGGATCGTGACCGGCAAGGACGAGATCAAGCTCAGCGACGCGAACCTCGTCGCCGCGCAGGGCGGCCGCGGCGGACCTTCGATGCGCGCGCTGCTCGAGCACCACTTCCCGTTCTACAAGTTCGAGGACGTCGACCTGAAGGGCGGCGACAGCGAGGTCAACAAGGAGCTCGCCGGCCTCGTCATCACGCAGCCGGGCAAGGAGTTCACCGAGAAGGAGCTGCGCCGCATCGACCAGTTCCTGATGCTCGGCAACAAGGCGCTCGCCGTGTTCGCCGGCGCGGTGAACCTCAAGGCGTCCGACCCCTCGATGAAGGCGACGCTCAACACCTGGGGCCTCGAGAAGCTGCTCGACGGCTACGGCGTCGAGATGAAGAAGGAGGCGATCCTCGACTGGAGCCGCTCGATGGCCATCCCGGTGCAGACGCAGACGGGCCAGCTCATGTGGTTCCGCGCGCCGGGCATCCTCCAGCTCCAGGAGGACAGCCGCCTCGACGAGGACGAGCAGATCCTCGACTCGTCGTTCCCCGGCTTCTTCCGCCTGCCCGAGCTCGCCTTCCCCTTCCCGTCGACCCTGGTGCCGCACCCGGAGAAGCAGCCCGAGGCGACGATGAAGGTCGTGGCCCGCTCGACCCCGAAGACCACGATCGACACGTCCGAGAACATCGACATGAAGTTCTCGGCCGAGTGGAAGCCGAAGGGCGAGTACGCGCAGCGCGCGATCGCGGTGACGATCGAGGGCAAGCTCAAGAGCGCCTTCGGCGGCCAGGAGGGGCTCGGCATCTCGGCGCCCGCGGAGAGCGCGGACCGCGGCCGGATCCTCGTGCTCTCGGCGTCGCAGTTCCTCGCGAACCCGTTCGCCCGCTCGGGCAACCCGCCCCCCATGCCGCCGCAGATGCAGATGATGGGCGGGATGGGCGGCGACGAGGATCTCCAGATGCTCTCGCAGTCCTACGCGCAGAAGTACCTGACCGCCACCATCCTGGCGTTCAAGAACACGCTCGACTGGATGGCGGGGGACAGCACGCTGCTCGCCGCGACAGCGAAGATGTTCAGCGAGACCAACCTGACCTACGCGGACATCGAGAAGCCGAAGCAGGAGGCCACGGACGACGAGGCCACGCTGGCCAAGAAGGCCGAGGAGTACCGGGCGGAGCGGAAGACCGTGCAGCAGCGCGTGCAGTGGACGCTCACGCTCCTGCCGGCGGCCCTCTTCGCCGCGTTCGGCCTCGTCCGGTGGCGGCGGCGCGAGAGCGCCCGCGAGAACATCACGCTCGACTGAGCCAGAGCCCCGTGGGGTGAAAGAGCCATGAAGACCGAGCAGAAAATCTACATCGCGTTCGTCGTCCTCGCGCTCCTCGGCGTCGGCGTGTACTTCACGCAGAAGAGAGAGAGAGCGGAGCGCGAGGCGCACTCGGTGACCGCCGCGACGGCGGACCTGCCGAGCATCGGGATGTCGAAGGACGACGTCGAGAAGATCACGAAGCTCTCGATCAAGAACGCCGACAAGGCCGACGTGACGCTCGAGAAGAAGGGCGACACGTGGGAGGTCACGAAGCCCGTGAGCGCCAAGGCGCACACGGCGAACGTGCGGAGCATCCTCGACAACCTGAAGGAGCTCAAGCTGAAGGAGGCGATCGACCGGACGACCGCCACCTACGGCCAGTACGAGCTCACGGACGACAAGGCCGTCCACGTGGTCGCCTACAAGGGCGACGAGAAGGCGCTCGACATCTACTTCGGCAAGAGCGGCTCGCGCGGGCAGATGGCGCGCGTCGAGGGGAAGGACGGCGTGTACGTCGCGGGTGGCTACTCGAGCTACCTCTACACGCGCGAGGCGAAGAACTGGCGCGAGAATTCGATCCTCAAGTTCGAGGACGACAACGCGATCCAGGCCTCGGTCGAGAACAAGAACGGGCTGTTCAGCTTCTCGAAGAACGACGACAAGTGGAGCGGCACGTTCGCGCCGCGCGACAAGGCCGGCAAGATCGGCGCGGCCTCCGCGAAGTGGGAGAAGTTCGACGAGGCCAAGGTGAAGGACATGCTCCGCGCCTTCCAGGGCCTCGGCGCGGAGGACTTCGGCGACGGCAAGTCCGCCGCCGACACGGGGCTCGACGCGCCGGTCACGAGCGGCGGCATCGTCAAGATCAAGCTGAAGGACAACGCCGGCGACTTCACCATCAACGTCGGCAAGACCGCGAAGGGGCAGAGCCGCTACGCCACGAAGGAGGGCGGAGACGGCACCATCTACGTGATCTCGTCCTGGTCGGCGGACTGGGCCCTCGCGGAGCCGAAGAAGTTCGAGAAGACCGAGAAGAAGGACGACAAGAAGGGCGAGGACGCCCATGAAGACGAGGCCGCAGGCCACATGGACATGGGCGGTATGGAGTAGCTCGCGACATCGCGCATGAGGTAGGGAGGCGCCGGGAGACCGGCGCCTCTCGCGTTTTGTGGGCCCGGGGGCCGCGCGGCGCGGCGTGAAGGGCGCCGCGGAGAACCCGAGGCAACACACCGGCAGCCGTGGTAATCGGTCGCGCCGGTGCCAGCCCGCCCGCGACAGCGCCCGGGCCAGAGGCGGCGCCACGGCGCCGGGGAGGCCCCGCGAGGCACGCGAAACCCGCTTCGCACCCAGGGTGCCATGTGACGAGTATTCGACGCACTCTGCGCACGATTTTTCGTCACTCGGGGCGAGCCGCGCGGCGTCAAGGCGAGCCCGGACGGCGAAATCAGGCTCGAATGCTGGACTTCATTGTTTTCTGTTTGCCCTGGCCCGAATTTCGCTTATGGCTGCGCTCACTCCGGCCCGGGGTGTCCCCTAGGACGGATCCTTACGTCCGGTCAGCGTGAGACGACAGACATGCGAACGTTCGTCGAAGTCCTCCAGCAAAATGCGGTGCACGCCGATCGCGCGGTCACGTTCGTTCGCAGCTCGGGGGAGGAGCGCTCGATCAGCTACGCCGAGCTCTGGCTCGAGGCGCAGCGCAGGGCGCACGCGCTCCGCAAGCTCGGGCTCCGCAAGGGTGACCGCGTCGCGCTCATCCTGACCGAGGCCGACGAGTTCGTCCTCACCTTCGTCGGAGCGCTCACGGCCGGTATCGTCGCCGTCCCGATGTATCCGCCGCAGTCGCTGGCGAAGCTCGAGGCGTACAGCGAGACGGTGCAGCACATCCTGGCGGCGTCCGGCGCGCGCGTGCTGGTGACGAACGAGCAGCTCAAGGAGATGATCGACGCGTACCTCGCCGCGAACGGCCACGGCGGGGCGGCCGGGGGGCAAGGGCTGAAGATCGTTGTTGAGCGCGACCTGCGCGAGACCGATGGCTTCGACGCCCCGGGCGCGCCGGAGCCCTGGCAGGTGTCGCTCGACGATCTCGCGTTCCTCCAGTTCACGTCGGGGAGCACCTCGCGGCCGAAGGGCGTGATGGTGACCCACCGCAACCTGTCGGTGAACAGCCACGCGATCATGTTCGACGGGCTGCGGTCCACCCCGGAAGATCGCGGCGTGAGCTGGCTGCCCCTCTACCACGACATGGGGCTCATCGGCTTCGTCGTCGCCCCGCTCTACGCGCTCGTGCCGGTGATGTTCCTGCCGACGACGGCGTTCATCCGCCGCCCGTCGCTCTGGCTCGACGCGATCCACAGGTTCCGCGGCACGATCACCTTCGCCCCGAACTTCGCCTTCGCGCTCGCGACGCGCGCCGTCACCGACACGCAGGCGGGGAGCTGGGACCTCTCCTGCCTGCGCGCGCTCGGGTGCGGCGCGGAGCCGATCCAGGCCGACGTGCTGCGCGCGTTCCTGGACCGCTTCGGCAAGCGGGGGCTCCGCCCGCAGAGCATCCTGCCCTCGTACGGCATGGCCGAGGCCACGCTGGCGATCACCTTCAGCGACCTCGAGGCCCCGCTCACCACCGACCGCGTGGACGCCAGGGCGATGCAGGCCGGCAAGGCGCGGCCCGCGAACGGCGGCGCCTCGCTGGAGCTCGTGTCCTGCGGTCGCCCCCTCCCCTGCCACGAGCTCATCATCGCGGGGCCCGACGGGGCGCCGCTCGGCGAGCGCGAGGTGGGCGAGATCTGGGTGCGCGGTCCGAGCGTGGCGGCCGGGTACTTCAACGAGCCGGAGCAGACGGAGGCCGCCTTCGGCGGGGGCTGGCTGCGGACGGGCGATCTCGGCTATACCGTCGCCGGCGAGGTCTACCTCTGCGGTCGCTCGAAGGACCTCATCATCCTGGGCGGCAAGAACTACTTCCCCCAGGACATCGAGCGCGTCGCGTCCTCCGTGGAGGGCGTGCGCGCCGGCCACTGCGTCGCGTTCTCGTGCATCGAGGCCTCGGGGGCCGAGCGGGCCGTGGTCGTCGCCGAGGTCAAGCGGAGCGTCGCGGGCGTCGCGCAGGCGATCACCCAGGCCGTGCGCGCAGAGCTCGGCGTCCAGCTCTCCGAGGTCGCGCTGATCAAGCGGGGGACGCTGGCGAAGACGTCGAGCGGCAAGGTGCGGCGCCGCGAGATGAAGCGGCGCCATGAGGCCGGCGAGCTCGAGCTCGCCTCGGAGCTCGACGGGGGCGTCCTGCCCTCTGCCCATGTCGACGCGGACCGCGCGAGCGGATCGACGTCGCGAACCGAAGGGGGACGCGCGGGCGGCGCCCCGGCACGTGTCGAAGGAGTCATCGATGGGATCCAGTAAGGCCGAGGTCGAGGTCAGCTACGACGTCTCGAACGAGTTCTTCAGGCTGTGGCTCGACGAGCGCATGAACTACACGAGCGCCGTCTACGAGTCCCCCGAGCAGTCCCTCGAGGCCGCGCAGCTCAACAAGCTCCGGATCCTGTCGGACTTCGCGAAGGTGACGCCCGAGAAGAAGGTCCTCGACATCGGCTGCGGCTGGGGCGCGGCGCTCGAGTACGTGGCCACCTCGCGCGGCGTGAAGCGCGCCGTCGGCGTCACCCTGTCCACCGCGCAGGCCGCCGAGGTGAACGCCCGCAAGATCCCGGGGGTCGAGGTGATCGGCGGCGACTTCCGGACCTTCACGACGGCCGAGCGGTTCGACAGCCTGATCTCGATCTGCATGATCGATCACCTGTGCTCGCCGGAGGAGGCGCGCCAGGGCAAGGCGATCGACATCTACCGGGCCTACTTCAAGAAGGCCTGGGAGCTCACGAACAAGGGCGCATGGTTCGGCCTGCAGACGATCCTCCGCAACCGGACGCCGCGGATGACGCCCTGGGGCGGGCTCCCCGCCGGCACGCGGAAGGACCTCGAGGACATCTATTTCGTCACCAAGGAGATCTTCCCCGGGGGCTTGAACCCGCGGCTCGAGGACATCATCCAGGCGGCGAACCCCTACTGGGAGGTGATGCAGGTGAACACCCGGCGGGAGCACTACCAGCGCACCACCGCGGAGTGGCTCCGCCGGCTCAGGCTGAACGAGAAGACCATCCGGTCGACGTGGGGGGACAAGGTCTTCGATGACTACGATCGTTACCTGTCGACGTGCGTGAACGCGTTCGACAAGCACTACAGCTCCCTCGCTCAATACGAGCTTCGCAGGATCGACTGAACCATGACGGACAAGACCAATCTGCTCGAGATGTTCAAGACGGTTGCCGCCCGCGTGGACAAGCGCGAGTTCCCCAACGTCACCGCGGCGTCGGTGATCACGGAGCTCGGCATCGACTCGCTCTCGATGATGCAGATCGTCGGAGAGATGGAGACGGAGCTCGGGATCATGATTCCGGACGAGGATCTGGTCGAGCTCATCACCGTGGGCGACCTCTGCAAGAAGGTCGGGGAGCGGCTGGAGGCAGGCGCATGAGCGGGCTGGAGGAGAAGATCTTCCGGGAGTACATGGCCTTCTTCGAGAAGGCGGAGCGGGAGCGCCGCTGGAACCTCTTCCAGGACATCCCCTGGGAGCGCGCGAACAAGGAGGCGAGCGAGGAGCTCGCGCTCTGCGCGGAGACGTTCTGCTCGGTCGAGATGTACCTGCCCGACTACGTGGCGAACGGCATCAACCTCGTGCGGAGCTACTTCGGCCAGGCGTGGTTCCAGGCGAACTGGGCCTACGAGGAGTCGAAGCACTCGCTCACGCTGATGCAGTATCTCCTCCGCTCCGGCAAGCGCACCGAGGAGCAGCTCACCGACCTGCAGCACCAGATCTTCGCGAAGCAGTGGAACCTCCCGTTCCACACGCCGCGGCAGATGACGTTCTACGGCTGCGTGCAGGAGATGGCGACGTTCGTCATCTACGTGAAGCACCGGGAGCGGGCGGCGGCGGAGAACGACGAGTGCCTGCGGACGATCTACGACTACATCGCCCGCGACGAGATCGCCCACTGCCGCTTCTACCAGAGCGTCATCAAGGTGCTGCTCGAGGAGGACCGGGAGGGGACGCTCGCGGACATGGCGCACGTGTTCGCGAACTTCGAGATGCCGGGCGTCGGGATCGTCCCCGATTACGACTCGCGCATCCTGAAGATGCGCGAGGCCGGCATCGACCGGAACGTGTTCATCCAGAAGGTCTACATGCCGATCCTGAAGTACCTCGGGGTGGGCCGGCACGAGATGCTCGCCGCACAGCGCGCCGCGATCGACCTGCGCCGCAGCGGGGAGCGCCGCCGCGACACGTCGATCGAGGGCCTCGCGGGCGCTCCCAACGTAACCGACGCTCCGCAGGCGCTCTCCGCCTGAGCCCCTCTCCCCTGCCCCCCCCTTCCCCCACAAGAGCGAGCCCCCCGATGCGAAGGCGCGTCGTCGTGACCGGGATCGGCGCCGTCTGCCCGCTGGGCAACGACGCCGCCACCACCTGGCAGAACCTCCTCGCCGGCAAATCCGGCGTGGACTACATCCGCGACTTCCCCGTCGACAAGCTCCGCAGCGACATCGCCGCCAGCGTGAAGGGGTTCGACGTCGGACAGTACCTGTCGCCCAAAGAAGCGAGCATCTACGGCCGGGTGACCCACCTCAGCCTGGCGGCGGCCGTGGAGGCGCTGCGCGAGGCGGGCATCGCGCCGATCCAGCGCGCCCCCGCGCCGGACGACGAGGCGGCGGAGAGCGCCGGCGCGGCGTCGCCGGCCGACCACGCGGCGCCGGCGGCGGGCGGCCTCGATCGCACCCGCGTCGGGTGCCTGATGTCCACCGGGATGGGCTCCGTCGACATCTTCGAGGAGCAGGTCGCCCGCAGCGCGGCGCGCGGGCCGAGGGCCGTGTCGCCCTTCTTCATCCCGGGCGTCATGCCGAACGGCGCCGCGGCGCTCATCTCCATGCGCTACGGGCTCATGGGGCCGTCGTACAACCTCGCGAGCGCGTGCGCGACGGGCACGCACTCGATCGCGACCTCGGCCCTCATGATCGAGGCGGGGGAGGCCGACGTGATGGTCGCCGGGGGCGCCGAGGCCGCGACGCGGCTCAACACCGTCGCGGGGTTCGGCAACGCGAAGGCGCTCGCCCGCGCTGTCGACGGCGATCCGACGCGCGCGAGCCGCCCGTTCGATCGGCGCCGCCAGGGCTTCGTGATGGGCGAGGGCGCGGGCGCCCTCGTGCTCGAGGACGAGCAGCACGCGCTGGCGCGCGGCGCGAGGCCGCTCGCGTACCTGGCCGGCTTCGGGATGACCACGGACGCGGAGCACCTCACGCGTCCGCACTCCGGCGGGCTCGGGCTCGCGCTCGCGCTGGAGCGCGCCCTCGCGCGTGCGGGCGCCGCGCCGGAGGCGATCGGCTACATCAACCCGCACGCGACCTCGACGCCGCAGGGCGACGCCGCGGAGGTGCTCGCGCTGCGGCGCGTGTTCGGCGATCGCCTCGCGCGCATCCCGATCTCGGCGACCAAGTCGATGATGGGGCACCTGCTCGGCGGCGCCGGCGCCGTGGAGACGATCGCCGTCGTGTGCTCTCTCCGCGATCAGCTCCTGCACCCGTCGATCAACGTGGATGAGCTCGATCCGGGCTGCGCCCTGGACGTCGTGCGGGAGCGGCGCGGGGTCGACGTGCGGTACGCGGTGAAGTGCTCGGCGGGCTTCGGCGGGCACAACTGCGCGCTCGTGCTGGAGCGGGCGTAGGCGCCCCGACGCCGTCCAGGCCACCGCTGGCGGTCCCCTCCGCTCGGCGCTAGGTGGGCGCCATGGCAGCCCACACGAACCGGCTCGCGAGCGAATCGTCGCCGTACCTCCTTCAGCACGCGCACAACCCTGTCGCGTGGTACCCGTGGGGCGCCGAGGCGCTCGACCTCGCCCGGAGCGAGGACAGGCCGATCCTCCTGTCCATCGGCTACGCCGCCTGCCACTGGTGCCACGTGATGGAGCGCGAGTCGTTCGAGGACGAGGCGATCGCCCGGCGCATGAACGAGCTCTTCGTGAACATCAAGGTCGACCGGGAGGAGCGGCCCGACCTCGATCACATCTACCAGCTCGTCGTGCAGCTCATGGGCCGGAGCGGCGGCTGGCCGCTCACGGTGTTCCTCACCCCCGATCAGCGGCCCTTCTTCGCGGGCACGTACTTCCCGCCGAAGGACAAGCTCGGCATGCCCGGCTTCCCGAAGGTCCTCGACGCGGTCGCCGACGCCTACAGGAACCGGCGCGACGAGGTCGAGCTCCAGGCGCAGGAGATCACCCAGGCCATCGAGCGCACGCAGCGCGCGCCGGGGCGCGCCGCGGGGCCCGCGAGCGCCGCCGAGCCCGCCTCGTCGGACCTGCTCCGGCGCGCGTCGCGGCAGCTCCTCGCGCGCTTCGACAACCGCCACGGCGGCATCGGCACGCGGCCGAAGTTCCCGAACACGATGTCGCTCGACGTGCTGCTCCGCCGCGGCGCGCTCGAGGGCGATCGCGTCGCGGCCGAGAGCGTCGAGCTCGCGCTCGACCGGATGCGCGACGGCGGGATCTGGGACCACCTGCGCGGCGGCTTCCACCGCTACTCCACGGACGAGCGCTGGCTCGTGCCGCACTTCGAGAAGATGCTCTACGACAACGCGCTCCTCCTGCGCCTCTACGTCGACGGCTTCCGCGCGTTCAAGAAGCCGATCTACGCCGAGACGGCGCGCGAGCTCGTCGGCTACCTGTTCGCCGAGATGCGCGACCCGGAGGGCGGGTTTTACGCGTCGCAGGACGCCGACTCCGAGGGGAGCGAGGGCAAGTTCTTCGTGTGGACGCTCGACGATCTGCGCGCGGCGGTCGGCCAGGATCAGCTCGCGTACGACGTGGCCCGCCTCGTCTTCGGCATCACCGAGGAGGGCAACTTCGAGCACACAGGCGCGACGGTGCTGTCGCAGCACCGCACGGTGGAGCAGGCCGCGGCCGTCCTCGACGCGGGCGCGGACGGGGACGCCGGGACGCACATCGAGCGGTGCCGCGAGGCGCTCGCGCGCGCCAGGACCAGGATGCTCGCCGCGCGCGAGGCCAGGCCCCGGCCGGCGCGCGACGACAAGGTGCTCGCGAGCTGGAACGGGCTGCTCATCGGCGCGCTCGCCGACGCGGGCCGCGCGCTGGATGAGCCCGCCTGGGTCGACGCCGCGGCGCGCGCGTTCGCGCTGTTCGAGCGGAAGCTCCTGCGCGGCGGCCGGGTCGGCCGGTACCTCAAGGACGGCGCGCCCGGCGGCGCGAGGGCCGAGCGCGGCGGCGCCGGCGCGACCGCGACCGAGGTGCGGCCGGGGTTCCTTGACGACCAGGCGTACCTCGGGAACGCCGCGCTCGACCTGTACGAGGCGACCTTCGATCCGCGCTACGTCGGCGTCGCGCGCGCGATCGCCGACGCGATGATCGCGCACCACTGGGATGAGGCCGCGCGCGGGTTCTTCTTCACGCCGGACGACGGCGACGCGCTGATCGCGCGCACGCAGGACATCTACGATCAGGCCGCGCCGTCGGCCGTCTCGATGGCGGCGCAGCTCTGCCTGCGCCTCGCCGAGATCGCCGACGAGCGCTACCTCTCCCCGGCGGAGCGGCAGCTCGAGGCGCTCGCGCCGGCGGCGCTCGAGAACCCCTTCGGGCTCGGCCAGACCGTGTGCGTGCTCGACCGCCTGGCGCGCGGCAGCGTGACGGTCGTGGTGGTCGGCGAGGCGGGCTCTGCAGCGGCCGGCGACCTCGCCCGCGAGGCGTTCAAGGCCTACCTGCCGAGCCGGGCGGTCGTCGTCGTGGATCCGGCGCGCCCGGAGAGCGCCGCGGCGGTGAAGGTCGTCGCCGAGGGGAAGCCGGCGCGCCCCGGCGAGGCGGTGGCCTACGTCTGCCGGGGGCGAGCGTGCTCGGCCCCTGTCACGAGCCCGGCCGAGCTCAGGGCTCTGCTGGGGTAGCGCGGCACGCGCGGAGCTCGCACGGCCCGCGGCCCGGGATGCTCCTGCACGAGCACCCGGACACCGGGCCCGGCGCGTGGGTCTGAGCGCACCCGCGCCCCACGCCCTCGGCGCGGGCCTCGCTCGGCGCGCAGATCTCCACATCGAGCCTCGCGTCGTCGTCGAAGTCCGTGACGAACGTGCAATCGCACTGGTAGGGCGCCCCCTGCTCGGGGCGGCACGCGCACGAGAGGACCGCGAACAGCAGAGCCCCCGCGCGCGCCGCCCCGCCCCGGCACCTACGGCGTGACCGTACCGCCACTGCTGCCGCCGCCGTTGTCGCCGCCCGCCTTGGTGCCGCCGGTGTTGCTCTCCCGGATGTGGAACTCGACGCGGCGGTTCTTCTGGCGCCCGGCCTCGGTGTCGTTGGTGTCGATCGGCCGCCTCGGCCCGAAGCCTGCCGCCGTGAGGCGGGCCGGGTCGATGCCGCCCCGCTCGATCAGGTACGTCCTCACCGAGTGGGCGCGGTCGTTCGAGAGCTTCTCGTTGAGCTGGTCGGGGCCGCGGTTGTCCGTGTGGCCCTCGATCGCGACGAGCGAGATCTCCGGGTTCACCTTGAGCAGCCGGACGACCTCGTCGAGGATGCCGTAGCTGTTCTGCAGGATCCTCGCGCTGCCGGTCGCGAACTGCACCTGCTTCAGGATCTGGATCTCGCTCGACCCCGTGATGCGGCGGATGAACTGCGGGCAGCCGTTCTTCGCCGGCTCGGGGCTGGGCTCGCCCGGCTCCTTCGGGCAGGCGTCCTTCGCGTCCGCGATGCCGTCCTCGTCGGCGTCGTCCTCCGGGCAGCCGTCGGCGTCGTTGATCTTGTCGAAGTCCTCGGGCTGATCCGGGCACTTGTCGCTGGTGTCGGGGATGCCGTCGCCGTCGCGATCGGGCAGCGCCGGGCAGCCGTCGCTCGGGTTCGGCATCTTGCCGTCCTCGGGATCGGTCGGGCAGAGGTCGATGTCGTCCGGGTAGCCGTCCTTGTCCGTGTCCGCGGAGCGCGGCGGGGGCGCCTGGAAGCGCCTGCCGGGCGACATGGGCTCGACGTCCGAGATGCCGAACGCGTAGCCGATGACGCCGACCAGCCGGAAATCCGGCGCATAGCCGCCGCTGAGCCGCGTCCCGCCGCCGACCCCGAGCCACCCCTTCTTCTTCTCGTCGAGGGCGACCCGCCCCTCGGCCATCCACTCGAGCGGGGTGTTGTCGCCGGTGAACGTCGTGCTGCGGCCGAGGCCGGTCGACCCGAAGATCTGCGCGCCGAGCCGCATCGTCCCGTTCCGCAGCGGCACGAAGCCGCCGATCCCCCAGCGCCACTCGTTCGACACGTTGAAGTCGTTGAGCGAGGTGAACGGACGGAACTGCACCCCGGTGTTGAGCACGAAGAACATCGACTTGAGGTCGATCTCGCCCGAGAGCCCGATCAGGGCGCTCGTGCCCTTGTCGCCGGAGAACGAGTATGCGTTGCCCGTCGGCACCCACGCCGCCGCGTTGACGCCCAGCTTGAAGGAGCGATCGTCGGAGCGGTACAGGATGGCCCGCGCGTCGAGCCGCATGTCCATGATCGCGGCCGCGGACGGGCTCGCCGCGTCCTGCGCGCCGCCGACGTCCGAGTCGTTCGTCTGGTTGCTCGTCTGGAATCCGATGAACGGCAGCCCCACCTGGACGCTGAAGCGGTCGAGGAACTCGACGCCTCCGTTGAGGTACCCGATGAACTGCGAGGACACCGGCGCGCCGTGTTCCCTGCTGAACCGCTCCGCGGAGCGCTCGTCGTTCAGCATGTTCTCGACCCGGAAGGGGTTGAGGCCGAAGCCCAGCCCGAACTGCCCGAAGAAGCGCGTCTGCGGCGCCACCTGCGGCCGCCAGAGCGCGATCGAGTCGTCGGGAGCGCCGGCCATGTAGAGCCGGTCCAGGTAGAACGTTCTGGTCTGTGCGCTGGCAGGGAGCGCGCCCAGGAACAACGCTCCCGCCGCAGCAGCGCCCAGCGCGCGTCGCCTGACGCTCCGCGCAGTCACGTGCTGCTTTTCCCCCCTGTGTCCTCCGGTGCGCGCCAAATTCCCTCCTGTGACCCGCCTAGAACGGTCATCGCGGTCGTTCGGAGGCTACACGCTAACCCAGGTACCTAGAAAGGTGAGAGAGAACGGCGAACCGGGGCCACGCCGCGTCGTCTGGTGTTGACCTGAGCCGAACGCCGTGCTTTCTTGCGCGCCCGCTTGACGTGCGGCCAGGTTGCCGCCGTTCGCGGTCCAGAACGCCAAGGGACCATCAGCCATGAAGCGCACCTACCAGCCCCATAACACCCGCCGCGCCCGGACCCACGGCTTCCGTGCGCGAATGGCGACCGCCGGCGGTCGCAAGGTCATCAACAACCGCCGCCGCAAGGGCCGCGCCCGGCTCGCGCCCAGCATCTACAAGAAGTAACGCGGCGTGACGACGCCAGCGCGCCAGCGCTCGTCGGCGTCCGCTTCTTTCCCGCGCGCGAGGCGCATCCGCAAGCGGGCTGATTTCGTCCGCATCCAGAACGGCGGTCATCGCGTCACCACCCGCCACCTGCTGATCCTCGTCGCGGCCCCTACAGCCGCGACGCCTCGCGGCGCGGCCCGTCGCGGCAAGGAGCGCAGCGCCGCGCTCAGCGAGAGCGGCGCCGCCGCCGCGCCGCCTTCGCCGGGCGCGGCGTCCCGCCTGGGCCTCGTCGCCTCGCGCAAGGTCGGCGGCGCCGTGGCCCGCAACCGCGCGAAGCGCCTGCTCAGGGAGGCGTTCCGGAAGTTTCCAGAGCTGTTCCCGGACCACGTCGACATCGTGGTGATCCTGCGCACCGGCGCTGGCTCGCTCGGCCTCGAGGACGTCCTCGCAGAGCTGCGCAGCGTGGTCCCGGTGGTCCGCCGGCGGGCGCGGGACGCGCTCGCCGCCGCGCCGCCGATCGCCGCTGCGGCGCGCGACGCGGACGAGCGCGCCGAGGCAAATCCGGCGCTGCCGGCCCGAGGATGATGCCGTGCAGCCTTGCGCCGTGGTGCGCCGAGCCCCAAGCTCCCTGCTCTCCCACGGGTCACCGCATGCTGGCGAAGCTCCTCCTCGCGCTGATCCGCGCCTACCAGATGACCCTCTCCAAGGTCATCGTGGCGTTGATGGGGCCGGTCTGCCGGTTCGAGCCTTCCTGCTCGCGCTATGCCGCAGCCTGCATCCTGGGGCATGGAGCGCTGCGGGGGAGCTTGCTTTCGCTCAGACGACTGTGTAGGTGTCACCCGTTTCATCCGGGCGGGTTCGACCCTCCTCCTCCACCTCGTCTTCGCCGTGGTGCGGCGGCCCAGATGCCGCCGCAACGGGACGCTGACCGGCGGGATGCGGCACGCTGTTCGTCTACTGGCACGGAGCTCGCCTCGCCTCCCGGGCAGGCGGGCTTCAGCGGCCGGGTCAATCTCATGGACTGATCCCGCTCGACCGTCGACTCGGCCCCGGCGGCGCGGCGCCCGACACGTCACGGAGCGAAGCCCATCTGGAGCGACCCTGGGCAGCCTCGTGAGGGGTCACGAGGTTCCAGCCGCGAGGGGCGCGGATCGAGATCCTGGGACCGACGAAGGACTTCATGGAACGCAGCAATATCGCCAAATGGCTGTTCCTCGGCCTCGCCATCTTCCTGTTCATCCAGTACGGCAAGCCGCTCCTCTTCGGCAGCGCCGAGGTGCAGTTCCAGCCGCTCGACGTCAACGACAGCACGGCCCCCGCGGAGCGCGCCCCCGAGGAGGCCTGCGTCATCGAGGGACCTCGCTTCAAGGCCGAGCTGTCCACGCGGGGCGGGTCGGTGCGGCACCTCTGGATGACCGACCCGAAGTACGCGACCGCGAACGGCGAGCGCCAGCCGATGGACCTGGTCACCACGTCGCTCGAGTCGCGCATGCCCCTCAGGACGGACCTGCGCCTGCCCGGCGGCAGCGCGCCGCAGGTGCCGTTCGATGATCTTGACTGGAAGCTCTCGGCGCAGGACGGCAAGAGCTGCACCTTCACCTACACCGACGACACGACGCGGCTGACCAAGCTCGTCGCCGCCACGGGCCGCCCCTTCGAGCTCTCGCTGCAGGTGACGGTCGAGAACCTCGCGCAGGAGCCGCGCAAGCACCGGTTCGCCGTCGAGCAGACCTCGTGGCGGACGCAGAAGGAGACCGAGGGCCACCTCGGCCTGCTCTCGGAGTGGATCACCGAGACGGTCGCCGCGACCGACCAGAAGACGGAGCGCCAGCACCCCGACGCCTTCGAGCCGGACGACTTCAAGGACCCGGAGTTCACCCCCGAGCGCTGGCGGCGCACGCCCGGGAACGCGCGGTTCGTCGCGGTCGCCAGCAGCTACTTCAGCAAGATCGCGATCCCGCTGGAGGGGCCCGGGCAGCCGGTGGCCGAGACCCAGATCGAGGATATCTGGGACGCGGCGAAGCACCCGCAGAAGGGCAACGATCCGAGCTTCGGGCACGTCTACCGCGCGCGGCTCGCCTATCCGGAGCACGAGCTCGCGCCCGGCGGCGCGGTGACCTACAAGGTCCTCTCCTTCACAGGCCCGAAGGAGCGCGATCTGCTCGCCGCCGTGGGCCACGGGGCGAGCGAGGTCATCAACCTCGGCTGGTTCTCGCCGATCGCGAAGATCCTCGTCTCGTACCTCTACGTCCTCTACGGCGCCGTCGGGAGCTGGGGCTGGGCGATCTGCCTGCTGACGATCACCGTGCGGATGCTGCTCTTCCCGCTGAGCATTCAGCAGATCAAGAGCGCCGCGGCGATGCGCAAGCTCAAGCCGGAGATGGACGAGATCAACGCGAGGTACAAGGACGACGCCACCCAGCGCGGCCTCGCGATGCAGGAGCTCTGGCGCAAGAACAAGGTCGCGAACCCGGTCATCGGCTGCTTCCCGATGCTGCTCCAGATGCCTGTGTGGTTCGCCCTCTACACCGCGCTCCAGACGGCGGTCGAGCTCTACCACACCCCGTTCGGCCCCGTGATCCCGGACCTGTCCGCTCCGGGGAAGTACTTCATCATCCCCATCGTCCTCGGCGCGTCGAGCTTCATCCAGCAGAAGATCATGCCCCCGCAGGGCGACCCGGCGCAGCAGAAGATGATGCTGTACCTGATGCCCGGCATCTTCACCGCAATGATGCTCTTCCTCCCGGCTGGCCTCGGCGTTTACATGCTGACGAACACCTGGCTCGGCATCGGGCAGCAGGTGCTCGTCGAGCGGTACCTGAAGGCGAGGGACGAACGGGCCGGCGGCATCGTGGTGCGCGAGGTCGCGACCGCGGAGCCCCAATCCGCGATGAAGAAGACTCCCGGCGACGACGACAAGTCGGCGCCTGCTCTCGGAAAGGGAAAAGCACGTGTCCGTGGATAGTGAAGCTGCCGAAAGGGGAATCGACGCGGCGGACGTCGATGTCGACGCGGAGGCGCAAGGCGCTGGCGACGCGGCCGAGTTCGTGGAGGACGGGCGCGCCGACATCGCGCTCGACTTCGTCATCGATGTGCTCGCGGCGATGGGCATGGACTGCACCGTCGACCTCCTCGAGAACGAAGAGGAGGATCCGCCCGAGGAGATCCGCCTCGAGATCGAGGGGAAGGACGCAGGCCGCGTGATCGGCAAGAAGGGGCAGACGCTCTCGGCGCTGCAGTTCCTCGCCAACCGCGTGATCAACCGGCCCGGCAAGAAGCGGCGCCACGTGATCATCGACGCCGAGGGCTACCGACAGCGCCGCGAGGACACGCTCTCTTCCATGGCGCGCCGGCTGGGCAAGCAGGCGGTCGAGGAGGGCAAGATCATCACCTTCGAGCCGATGAACCCGCAGGATCGCCGCGTCGTCCACCTCGCCTTGGCGAAGTTCCCCGGCGTCGTCACGAAGAGCGACGGCGAGGGAGAAGCCCGCCGCGTGCAGATCATCCCCGTCCGTCGCTGAGCCCGTCGCCGACACAGAACGCGACGCGCAGCGCGCATCCGCGCCGTTGCCGCCGTTGACACCGGATCGCCCGCATGCATAATGCCGCACCTCTCCGGTACCCCCCGGGGAGGTACGCGAGCCTGCGCTCGCGTCCATGCTCCCGGAACCGCAACCGGGCAGCATCTGCGTTCATGGCGTGAAGCACACGGCCGCACGCGGCCTCCGCTCCGCCGGACGCAGCCGATGAACGGCGGCGGCCCTGCCCCCTTGAGCAGGAACCGCGAAGACGGATCCCCGACCTTGAAGGATTGACCGACCATGCAGACCTCGAACATCCTCGCGAAGATCGAAGCTCCCCTGTTCCGCGAGGGGATCCCGGATTTCCGGGTCGGCGACACGGTGCGCGTCCACTACCGGATCGTCGAGGGTGAGAAGGAGCGCATCCAGGTGTTCCAGGGCGTCGTGCTGAAGCGGCACCGCGCCGGGGTCCGGAGCACCTTCACCGTGCGCAAGGTGAGCTTCACTGTCGGTGTCGAGCGCATCTTCCTCCTCCACAGCCCCCGCATCGACAAGGTTGAGATCGTCTCGCGCGGCGTGGTCCGCCGCGCGCGCCTGTTCTACCTGCGCAACCTCGCCGGCAAGGCCGCCCGCGTCCGCGACGCGAAGGACTGATCCGCCCCGGCCGGCGTCCCGGCCGCTTGAAGAGAGCGCCCCGCAGATCCGCCTACCCGGCGGGCAGCCGTCCTCTGGCTCCGCGCGCGCAGCCGCCTTCACCAGCGCGCCGCCGCAGCCCCTGCGCGATGCGCGCCCGCGCGCCGGCCGCATTGTCGGCCCGCCAGCAAGGATTCCCGCATACTTCTTCTTGATCCTCGGCCGAGCGCCCACGGTATGCTCGCGGCGGCGGCGCCCCGGGCGCCGCGAAACCCGAGAAGGATCACCATGCTCTGTCCGCGTTGCGGTGCGCCCGCGACCCCCGCCGATAAGTTCTGCGCTGTCTGCGCCTCGCCGCTCGCCCCGTCCGGGCCCGGCGCGTTTGGTGCGCCGCCTCCTCCGCCCCCGCCTCCTCCGCCCCCCTTTGCTGGTCCGGGCTTCGGCTCACCCCCTGAGCCTCCTCCCAACTTCGGCTCGCCGAGCGGCGGTTTTGGTCCGCCCCCGCCGGCGCCCTTCGGGGCTCCTCCCGGTTCGCCTCCCGGCTTCCCGCCGCCGCCCGAGGGTGGCGGTTCCGGCTTCGGCCCGCCCCCGCCCTTCGGGGCGCAGCCCGGCGGCTACGGCGCGCCCCAGCCGCCGCCTCCGCTGCCGCTGAAGCCGCCGCCCTTCCCGCCGGAGCCGCCGGTGTTCGGCGCGCCGGGCGGCAGCTACGGCTCGTCCCCGGGCTACCAGGAGCAGCAAGGCGGCTACCCCGGGGCCCCGCGGCCGGGCTTCGGTCCGCCCCCGCAGCAGCAGGGCGCGCGCTGCGTGCAGGGGCACTCGATCCCGGCGGGCGGCTCGTTCTGCATGGAGGGAGGCCACCCGATCGCCCTCGACGGCATCCAGATGAGCGGCGAAGCCTTCAACCAGACCGCCTACCCGCCCAACCAGGGCGGGCCGTCCGCGCCCCCGCCGATGATGCAGCCGGGCGGCCTCGGCGGCGGCTATGGCGAGCCGCCGCCCCCGCCTCCTCCCCCGCCGCCCCACCAGGGCATGCCGCTGCCGGCGCCGCCGCCGCAGTACATGTCCGCGCCGCCAGCGGTGCACCAGCACACGTCGTCGCCGCCGAGGGCGGGGAGCATCGGGCAGGAGCGCCGCCCCCTCGCGGGCTTCCTCGTGAGCTTCCAGGACGACCCGCTCGGCAGGTTCTGGCCGCTCTGGCACGGCAAGAACATCATTGGCCGCGCGGAGACAGGGCAGAAGGTCGACATCGAGATAGCTCACGGGACGACCTCGACGCACCACGCGACGATCGAGATCGACGGCGGTCGCATCATCCTCGCCGACCTCGGCTCCACCAACGGGACGTTCCACAACGAAGAGGCGATCGGCTTCCAGGGCCGACGCGAGCTGCGCGATGGCGACAAGGTCCGCTTCGGCGGCTTCAGCGTCATCCTGTTCAACGTGGCCGCGCGGGCTTGACCGGCCCCATCGCACGAGGAGAGCCGTTGCCCAGCCCGGCCCCCTTCCCCCGCGACGTTCGAGCGGCACTTGGCGCCCCTGCCAGGCTGCGTGAAAACCAACCGGATAGCCGCCGCCAGCGCGCGGCGGCCGCCCCGCTCGCGCGGGGAGCGCTCCTCTGCTCCCTCGCGCTCGCTGGAGATCCCCACGCATGACTCCCTCTCATGACGCGACTCGCCCGATCCACTCCATGAGCGCCCCCGCCCGTCGCGGGGGGCGCGGGGGCAGAGCCCTGCTCTGCGCCCCGCTCCTCGCGCTCGCGGCCGCCGTCCTCGCGCTCCTCGCCGGCCAGGGCCGCGCCGAGGCCGCCCCCGAGGCGCACCTGCTCCGCGTCGACCCGCGCGCGAGCACCGTGGACGGCTCCCCCGTGCTCACGACCGTGCTCGAGGTCGTGCAGAACAAGCGCCTGAGCGACATCACCCGCAACTGCGCCGCGCTCACGGGCGACGCGAACCTCGACTGCATCTCCGACGCGATCGAGCAGCCGTCGGCGCTCTACTCGTCCTTCGACTTCCCCGACAAGAACGCGATCTTCTCCGTCACTGTCGACGGGACGGACCTGCCGGCGAAGTTCGAGTCGAAGGCGCGGTGGGGCGACAGCGCCGGCCAGCCGGGCGTCGGGACGGCGTGGCTCATCCTGATCGACGCCGCGTCGAGCATGGGCACCCGCTTCGACGAGGCGAAGGCGGTCGCGAGCGCGTTCGTCAACGCGATGCAGCCGAACGACATCGTCGACGTGATCTTCTTCAACGATCGCGGCGTCGTCGAGGACTCGAAGTGGGTCAGCAACAAGCAGACGGCGGCGCAGGCCATCGCCGGCGTCACGCGCACCTACCCGACGCAGGGCCGCACGCGCCCGCTCTTCACGATCATCAAGAACGCCGCGACCGACGCGTTCAAGGAGCTCGGCAACGCCGGTCAGGGGGTCCCGGTGCCGATGCACCAGGCGATGGTGGTGCTCTCGAACGGCTCCGCGGGCGCGGATCCGAGCTCAACCGCCGCGGCGTCGAACCTCCTGCGGGACTACCTGACGAAGGGGCGGTTCCCCGAGAACAACGACGTCCTGCCGAAGACGCCGGTGCCCGTCATCTCGATCTGGTTCCCGAGCCGGCTCGTCGAGGAGTTCACGGCGAACGCGCGCGAGTTCATGGAGGGGATGGCGAACACCGAGATCGGCGGCTTCTTCAGCGTGGTGCGCGACGGCCAGCAGCGGCGCGCGGCCAACATCGTCAACGCGATCCGCACCCGCTTCAACAAGATGCACATCGTGAAGTGGCGGGTCTCGTGCGTCGCGCCGAGCATCACGCAGACGTTCAAGCTCGCGTTCATCAACACGGATCCGCCGATCGCGGGCGACGCCACGTTCCAGAACGTCCCCGTCGGCATCGATCCCACCGCGTGGCCGCTCGACATCGACCGGGAGGCGACCGATCGCGCAGCGAAGAAGGACCCGCTCTACCCGGGCAGCACGGTGAAGATCTTCGGCAACTTCTGCTGGGGCGGCAACACGCAGCGGGCCGAGATCTACATGGTCCCGAAGAACCAGGCCGCGCCGCAGTCGCTGCAGGGCGGGAACCTCGAGGACGCGAAGAAGGCCCAGCGGACGCTGATCGAGGGCGGGATGCGCGGCAAGGCGGTCACCGCCGGCGACAGCGTCGTCGAGTTCGAGCTCCCGGACACCGACAAGTTCCTCGTGGGCAAGGGCGACCAGATGACGGCGCGCCTCATCGTCTACGACAACCAGGCGCGCCGGACGAGCGCCGTCACGGCCGACAAGATCCTCACGCTGAAGGCGAAGGAGGCGCCGCTGCCGTACCTGCTCATCGGCGGCGTGACCTTCGGCGGCGTGGTCATCGTGCTGCTGCTCGTGTCGATCTTCCGCGGCGGCGGCGGCCGTCGCCGCGGCGCGGTCGCGGCGGCGCCGCCGCGACCCATCGTGGCGGGCGGCGGGCCTGCCGCGCCGCCGTACGCGCCCGCGCCGCCTCCCCCGGGCGACTTCGGGTACGGCGGCGGCCCGATGATGCCGCTCCCGGGCGGGGCCAGCCGGGCGACGCTCTCGGGTCCGACGGGCATCTTCACCGTGCATCCCGGCGTCGAGGTGCGCGCGGGCCGCGACGGCGCCACGTGCATGATCGCGCTCTCGGAGCCGCGCGTGTCCGGCACCCACGCGAGCTTGAAGCTCGAGGCCGGCCAGCTCTTCGTGCGGGACGAGGGGTCCAACAACGGGACGTACGTGAACGGCCAGCGCACCGCCGCGGCGGTCTGGACGCCCGTGCCGCCCGGCGCGTCCTTGCGGTTCGGCCCCGTCGAGTTCAGCGTCCGTTTGGAGTAGCGTGTCCGAGGCCCGGCCTCACGCCCCGAGCGACGCTCCCCCCATGATGCCCCCGACCGAGTCCTCCGTGCACCTCAAGATCGAGTTCGCCCAGGCCAGCGATGCGGGCCGGGATCCGAACAAGCAGGTCAACGAGGATGCGTGCGGTTACGCCGAGACCAAGTTCGGTCACCTCTGCGTCCTGTGCGACGGCATGGGCGGGCACTACGGAGGGAGCGAGGCGAGCCGCACCGCGATCAAGACAATCTTCGAGATGATCGAGCAGACGCCGCCCACGGTGGATCCGAGGGCGGCGCTCAAGGCCGCGATCGAGGAGGCGGGGCGCCGCGTCTACCAGCTCGGCGGGCCGGCGGACAACCGCGTCCGGCCCGGCTCGACCGTCGTGGCGATGGTCCTCCACGACGGCGGCGTCGACATCGCGCACGTGGGCGACAGCCGCGCGTACGTGATCCGGAGCAACCAGATCTATCCCCTCACGCGCGACCACTCGATGGTGCAGGGGATGGTCGACGCGGGCATGATCACGGAGGCGCAGGCGATCGGCCACCCCGACGCGAACAAGATCACGCGCGCCCTCGGGATGAAGCCGGAGGCGGAGGTCGAGGTCCGACCCGAGCCGATGGAGCTGTACCCGGGCGACGTGCTGATCCAGTCGAGCGACGGCCTCACCGATCTCGTGCTCAGCGGGGACATCCTCGGGTGCACGCGACAGGCGCTCGCGTCGGGCTCGGTCGAGCACGCGTGCCGGATGCTCGTCCAGCTCGCCAACCACCGCGGCGGTCACGACAACATCACCGTGCAGATGGTCCGGGTCATCGAGACCGGCGGCCGCTCGCTCACGATCGCGCAGGGGCCGCCGGGCGCAGGCGGCGCCGGGGGCGACGAGCCGCGCCCGTCGGGTCCTCAGGAGACCCTCGCGATGACGCAGCCCGAGGGGGCAGCAGGCGGCGAGCCGGGCCCCGTGGAGGCGCCGGCTGCCCCCGCTGCCGCCGCCAGCACGCCCGTACCGGCCTTCGTGATCGCCGGCAGGGCCGCTGCGGCTGGCCCGGCCGCCGCCGCCAGCACGCCCGTGCCGGGCCTCGCGGCCACCGCCGCCAGCACGCCCGTGCCGGGCCTCGCGGCCACCGCCGCCAGCACGCCCGTGCCGGGCCTCGCGGCCACCGCCGCCAGCACGCCCGTGCCGGGCCTCGCGGCCACCGCCGCCAGCACGCCCGTGCCGGGCCTCGCGGCCACCGCCGCCAGCACGCCCGTGCCGGGCCTCGCGGCCACCGCCGCCAGCACGCCCGTGCCGGGCCTCGCGGCCACCGCCGTCAGCGCGCCCGCGCCGCGCCCGGCGTCGACCAGCAACGCTGCCACCGTGGTCCCGACAGGCAACAGCAGCACGCCTGCGCCGAACAGCGATGCGATCACCGTGGTCCCGACGGGCAGCGACCGCAAACCCGCCGTGGTCCCGCAGGCTGCCAGCAGCGCGCCGCAGCTCCATTCGACGACCATCGACAGCACGACAGCCGCTCCTGCCATCCGTCCGACGGTCACCGACGACCTGCCCCGCGCGGCCCCGAAAGCTGCCAGCAGCATGCCGCAGCTCCATCCGACGACCATCGACAGCGAGGCTTCGGTGGTCTCCACGGTCACCGACAGCCTGCCGCCGGTGGCCCCGCAGGCTGCGAGCGGCGCGCCGAGGCTCCGTCCAACCCTCGACAGCACGCCCGCCGTGCACCTGACGGCGACCGACAGCGGGCCCGCCGTGCGCCCGACAGCCATGGACGCCGCCTTGGCGCTGCCCTCGACCGTGCCGGGAGCGCCTCCGCCGAACGCGCCCGACGCGCCCGCCGTGCTGTCTCCCCTGCCCCTGAGCGCCCCCGCCGTCCCCGCGCCGTCTCCGGGGATCCAGGGCGCAGCGCCGCATCCGGGCCCTTTCGGCGCGCCTCCGCACCCGGGCGCCTCCTACGGCGCCGCGCCTCACCCGGGCCACTTCGGCGTGGCGCCGCATCCGGGCCCCTTCGGCGCGCCTCCGCACCCGGGCGCTGCTCCCTACGGCGCGGCACCCCACCCAGGCCCCTTCGGCGCGCCTCCGCCCCCAGGCGCAGCTCCCTACGGCGCGGCGCCCCACCCGGGCGCGCCGGCTCCTCCCCCCGGCGCGCCCTACGGCGCGGCGCCTCACCCGGGCTCCTTTGGCGCGCCCCCTCCCCCTGGCGCCCCCTTCGGCGCGGCACCTCACCCTGGCCCCTTCGGCGCGGCACCTCACCCGGGCTCCTTCGGCGCGGCACCGCACGCGCTCGCCGCCCAGGACGCTCCGCCTGTGTCGGTCGGCTTCTCGGGGCACCACGCGCCGGCGCCAGGCGCTCCGCCTGCCGCCGCCCCGCACCATCACCTCATGCCCGCCCCGCCCAACGCGCACGGCTACGGTGCGCCAGCGCCCAGCTTCTCTGGCCCCGTGTCGTCGTCCGCGGCGCCGAGCGTCCCGACGACCGTGCGCGCCCCGCGCGGCGCCACCATCGCCGCCATCGCCGCGATCTCGGCCGTGATCGTCGTGCTGCTCGCCGTCCTGATCTGGCAGCTCACCGCCGGCTGAGCGCGACGACCGAAAGACGTCCCCACGCGCGCCGTGCGCCCGAGCACGCCCGACGACGCTCGATGAAGACGGACGAGCGCCGCGCGGCGATCTCGGCCGCGGAATGCAATTGAAGAAGCGCCATATTCCGGATTAGCCTAGCTCTCCGGAGGTTCCTCCATGCCTGGAGACCAAGAGCTCGAATACGGACACGACATGGATGGCACACCTGCGGACATGGAAGACGAGCCCGAGTCGGCCCGCACGATCTCCCTCGAGGAGGCCCGCGCCGGCTTCATGCTCCTCGATCTGTGATGCGCTGAGCCCCCCGGCTCCCACCCGTCGCGACGCTCCGCTCCAGGAGCTCTGTTCGCCCAGCAGGCGAAGCCCTCCCGCCGAGCCCCGCGCACCGCGCTGCGCCCACGAGACAGGCGCTCCTCTCCTCGTCGTCGCCACGTCTCTGGGCATCTCTCCTTCCCGCGCGCCTGCGCATGCTCCGGCACATTCCCACGCGCGCGCCGCGCGCCGCGCGCCACGCGAACGACGACGCGCCTCTTTCCTTGCTCTCCCCAACGGCCTGTGGTGAAACCGGGCCCGCATGATCCCGGGGCTAGGCAAACAAAGCATCACGATCGGCAGCGCTCCCACCTGCGATGTGGTGCTCGTCGCTCCCGGCGTCTTGCCCGAGCACGCGCGCATCATCAACCAGGGCGGCGGCAAGCTCATCTTCGTCTGCGGGCAAGGGCCCGCGGCGGCGAACGGACGGGCGCTCGCGCCGGGAGAGCAGCACCCGTTCGACTTCCGCACCCAGTTCGTCGTCGCGCAGGCGCCCGTACCGCTCAACCATCCGGCCATCACGCTGATGCTGGCGACGCCGGGCACGCTCGCGCCAGCGCCCGGCCAGGTCGTGATCGGGCGAGATCCCGGGCGCGCATCCCTCGTGCTCCAGCACCCGAGCGTCTCGAGCCAGCACGCGACCGTCACGCTCGATCGCATGATGGTCATCGACCACAACTCGACGAGCGGCACGTACGTGAGCGCGCAGCGCATCGCGCCCGGCACGCCGACGCCCATCGATCCGCAAGGCGCCGTCGCCTTCGGGCCCGTCCCGGTCCAGGTCAGCCTGCTCATCCAGCTCGCCCAGGCGGCCCGGATGTCGGCGCTGCCCGCCGCGCCAGGCGCGAGCGCCCTGCCGCCGCAGCCCGGCGGCGGCTACCCGTCGCAGCAGCCCGCCGCCGGCGGCTATCCGTCGCAGCAGCCCGGCGGCGGCTACCCGTCGCAGCAGCCCGCCGCCGGCGGCTACCCGTCGCAGCCCGCGCCCGCCGCGTCGTCCCTGCCCGCCGCCGCGGGCGCGCCCGGCAAGAAGAACAAGACCGTCCTCGGCCAGCTCGACTTCTCCGGCGGCGGGTCGAACGTCAAGAAGATCGGGCGCACACCCGACAACGACATCGTGCTCGCTCACCCCCAGGTGTCGAGCCACCACGCCCTCCTGCACTCGATCAGCGGGCAGCTCTACGTCGAGGATCGCGGCAGCGCCAACGGCACCTACGTCCGCGGCAACCGCATCGCGCCCGGCCAGAAGATCGCCGTCCAGAGCGGCGAGAAGATCTACATCGGGCCCATGCCCCTCCAGATCGAGATGGGGGGCGCGGGCGCCGTCGAGGTCATCCAGGAGGAGTACTCCGCCGACCGCTGGGCAGGGCGCCCGCTCTACGAGATCGAGGCGTGGAGCCTCTCGCTCCAGGTCCCCGACCGCGACAACCCCCAGGAGCAGAAGACGCTCCTCGACAACGTGTCGTTCAAGGCGCTGCCGGGCGACATGATCGCGCTCATGGGGCCGTCGGGCGCCGGCAAGACGACGCTCCTGCTCACCCTGAACGGCTACCTGCCGCCGACGAGCGGCGTCGTCCGCATCAACGGCGAGGACCTCTACAACATCTACGACACGCTCCGCGGCTCCATCGGCTACGTGCCGCAGGACGACCTCGTCCACCCGGAGCTCACCGTCTTCGAGGCCGTCCGCTACAGCGCGAAGTTCCGCCTCCCGCCCGATTACACCGAGGCCGAGATCGACGCGCGCGTCGAGCAGACAATCAAGGATCTCGGCCTCGAGGGCGTCAAGAACCTCCAGATCGGCAAGCCCGAGAACAAGATCCTCTCGGGCGGGCAGCGCAAGCGCGTCAACATCGCGCTCGAGCTCGTCACCGACCCCGTCATCCTCTTCCTCGACGAGCCGACCTCGGGCCTCGCCGCCGACGACACGACCGCGCTGATCACCTTGCTGCACGACCTCACGAAGGCGACCGGCAAGACGATCATCATGACGATCCACCAGCCGGCGAAGGACGAGTTCGAGAAGTTCAGCCACGCGCTCATCCTCGGCTACGGCGGCATCCCGACGTTCTTCGGGCCGACCCGGCCCGACGCCTACCGCTTCTTCGGGAGCTGGAAGGAGCGGCACGGCCAGCCCAACGACGTCGACAACCCGCGCGACATGTTCGAGATGCTCGCGCTCCGGGAGCGACCCATCTTCGACCAGCTCCGCGCGCGCGACCCGAACGTCTCGCGCGGCGAGGCCCGGAGGCTCGCGGCCATCGAGTGGCGCAAGGAGTTCTTCATCGACGCCAACCCGACGTACCGGCGCATGTACTCCGGCCGGCGGGAGATCGGCACCGGGCAGGGGCAGCGCGGCATCCCGGCCGGGCGCGCGACGACCAAGGGGCAGCTCCGCCTGCTCCTGTCGCGTTACTTCAAGGTGAAGAAGCGCGACATCGGCGGCACCCTGATCATGCTGCTCCAGGCCCCGATCATCGGCATCCTGCTCGCCATCGTCTTCGGCGGGCAGGAGAAGGCGATCCCGGCCTGGTGCCTCGGCGCGCTCCAGGAGCTCGGCCGCCGCGCCGGCGGCGCGGACCAGAGCGCCGACGTCCTCAAGGGCATGGAGGTCACGACCGACCACACAGCGGCGATCTTCTTCCTCGTCGTCGCCGCTGTCTGGTTCGGCACCTCGAACGCGGCGCGCGAGATCGTCAGCGAGCGGGCCATCTACCTCCGCGAGCGCATGGTCAACCTGGGGCTCGTCAACTACGTGCTCTCCAAGTACCTGCTGCTCGCCGTCTTCTGCGTCATCCAGTGCACGATCCTGCTCGCGATCGTGTTCTTCGCGCTCGGCTTCCACGGCGGCATGCAGGCGTTCGCCATGCAGCTCGCCGCGCTGACCGCGACCTCGATCAGCGCCGTCGCGATGGGGCTCCTGCTCTCCACGGTGGTCGCCTCGTCCGAGGCGGCGATGGCGCTCACGCCGATCGCGCTCATCCCCCAGGTCGTCCTCGGCGGGCTCATGGTGCCGATGACGACCGTGCCGCACCTCAAGCCGCTCATGTACATCATCCCCGCGCGCTGGGGGTTCGAGGGGGCGATCGCGCCGGAGCGCGCCGCGATCGCCGAGGACCCGGCCTGGGTCATCGATCTGCACCGCACCGACACGCTCCCGGCGGAGTTCATCGAGGCGGGCAAGTTCAAGTGCGCCATCGCGCAGATGGCCGCCGACAACTACGCGGGCGCGTGGGGCTTCACCACGTACGACCAGACATGGCTCCCCTTCGCGGTGCTCGCCGGGATGACCCTGCTCATCCTCGTCACGCTCTGCGCGGTCCTCAAGCGGCGCGATCCGGTGTGACCCCGCGATGACGCAGGAGCCCGCCCCCATCCGCGCCGGAGGCCCGCTCCCGCGCCGCCCCCGGAGGTCGCGCGCCGCCGCGCTGGCGGCCCTGCTGACGGCCGCCGCGCTGCCGCCCTCCCCGGCGCGCGCGCAGCAGCAGGGGCAGCCGCAGGCGCCCGCGGAGCCGCCGAGCGTGCCGCGCGGCGAGGGCGGCGCGATCGTCACGCCGCCTGCCCCCACGGCCGCGCCCGCGGGGCGCGCGACGCCGCCGCGGGCGCTCAACTACACGCCGCCGGAGTACCCGCCCGAGGCCGAGAAGCAGGGGCTCGAGGCGTCGGTGACCCTGCAGCTCGACATCGACCGCAACGGACGCGTGAAGCAGGCGGTCGTCGTCGAGAGCGCCGGGCACGGGTTCGACGAGTCCGCGGTGGCCGCGGCCCAGAAGCTCGAGTTCGAGCCCGCTCGCCGCGCCGACGGCACCCCCGCCGCGGCGCGCATCCTGTACCGCTACACGTTCACGCTGAGGACCGCCGCGGCGCCGCCGGCGGCCGACGGCGCGCCGTCGCCGCCCGCCGACAACCTCCGCGGCACCGTGCTCGCCAGCGGCGGCGACGTGCCGCTCGCGGGCGCCACGGTCTCGGTCGCGCGCGCGCCGCAGGCCGCCGGCGGCGCGCCGCCCTCCGCCGCGGCGCCGGAGGTCACGACCGACGAGCGCGGCAGCTTCGCCTTCCTCGACCTGCCGCCGGGGCGCTACCAGGTCACCGTCGCGGCGCCCGGCTTCGAGCCGCTCTCCGTCGAGGAGGACATCACCGCCGGCGAGCAGATCGAGGTGAAGTACCGACTCCTGCCCCGCGGCGAGGGCCTCGAGGTCACCGTCCGCGGCGATCGGCCGCCGCGCGAGGTCACGAAGCGCACGCTCGAGCAGCGCGAGGTCAACCGCATCCCGGGCACCAACGGCGACGCGCTGCGCTCGATCCAGAACCTGCCGGGCGTGGCGCGCCCGCCGACGCTCGCCGGCCTGCTGATCGTGCGCGGCTCCGGCCCGCAGGACACACAGACCTTCGTCGACGGCACGCAGGTGCCGCTCATCTACCACTTCGGCGGCCTCTCCTCGGTCGTGCCGACCGAGATGCTGGAGAAGATCGACTTCTACCCCGGCAACTTCAGCGCCAAGTACGGCCGCGTGCAGGGCGGCATCGTCGACGTCTCGCTGCGCTCGCCGAGCAAGGACGGCAAGCTCCACGGCCTCGCGCAGGTGGACCTCATCGACGCGCGCGTCCTGCTCGAGGGGTCCGTGCCGTTCCTCGAGAACACCCGCTTCATGGTGGGCGGCCGGCGGAGCTACATCGGCGACTCCTTCGGCCCGGTGCTCGAGGCCGCGGGCGCCGGGGTGACCCAGGCGCCCGTCTACTACGACTACCAGGTCCTCCTCGAGACCGAGCCGACGCCGTCGTCGCGCCTCCGCCTCACGTTCTTCGGCGCGGACGACGCCCTCGAGCTGCTCCTCGCCGATCCGCAGCCGAGCGAGCCGGCGCTCTCCGGCGACGTCGGTCTGCACACAGCGTTTCAGCGGCTGCAGCTCCGCTACGACCACGAGCTCACCGACAAGGACCGGCTCGACGGCGTGCTCGCGATCGCGCGCGACGACGCCGACTTCGGGATCGGGCCGATCTACTTCCAGATCGATCTGAAGACGCTCTCCGGCCGCCTCGAGTACTCGCGGCGCATGTCGAAGGGCGCGGTCTTCAACGCGGGCGTCGACGTCTTCGCCGGCCTGTACGGGGTGAACTTCCGCGGCCCCGCGCCGAACCGCCCCGGCGAGCCGCCGAACCAGCCGTTCTCGACGCGCGCGCTCCAGGAGATCTCGCGCGAGGGCGAGTTCTTCTACCCCGCGGCCTACGCCGAGCTCGAGCTCGCGCCGAGCCCCCGGGCGAAGATCGTCCCCGGCGTGCGCCTCGACTACCAGGACCTGAACCAGCAGGCGACAGTGAGCCCGCGCGTCAACGGGCGCGTCGACGTGGTCCCGGGGTTCCCGCGGACGACGGTGAAGGGCGGCGTCGGCGTGTTCCACCAGCCGCCGCAGTTCCAGGAGGTGATCCCGCCGCTCGGCAACCCGGGCCTGAAGGCGACGCGGGCGCTGCACTACGCGGCCGGCGTCGAGCAGGACGTGACCCGGAACATCGAGGCGTCGGCCGAGGGGTTCTACAAGCAGCTCGACGAGCTCGTCGTCGGCGTGAACCAGCCCGGGACGGCGCAGCTCGACTACCAGAACGTCGGGTCCGGCCGGGTGATCGGGGGCGAGTTCCTCCTCAAGTACAAGCCCGACGATCGCTTCTTCGGCTGGGCCGCGTACACGCTGTCCCGCAGCACGCGGGTGCCCGGGCCCGGCGAGGCGGAGCGGCTCGTCTCGTTCGACCAGACCCACATCTTGACGGTGCTCGGCAGCTACCGCCTCGGCGACGGCTGGGAGTTCGGCGCCCGGTTCCGCCTCGTCTCCGGCAACCTGGTCACGCCCAACGTGTGCAACGTGAACGAGCTGAGCTGCGATCCGTACCGCACCAACGCGCTCTTCTACGCGCCCACCGGGACGTATACGGCGATCCCGTTCTCGACCCCGTTCAGCGAGCGGCTGCCGGCGTTCCATCAGCTCGACGTGCGGCTCGACAAGACGTGGAAGTTCAGGACCTGGAAGCTGTCGGCCTACCTCGACGTGCAGAACGTCTACAACAACGCGAACAGCGAAGCGATCCAGTACAACTTCAATTATACGGCCCGCCAGTACGTCACGGGGCTGCCCATCTTGCCGAGCTTCGGGCTGCGAGGAGAGTTCTGAGATGCGACCGACGCGATCGACGGGCGGCGCGGCGCGGCACGCCGGCGCGGGTCGCGGGCGAAGGTGGCGGCGCGCGTTGCTCGGGACGCTCGCGCTGAGCGCGGTCGCCGCGCCGGCGATCTCCGCCGGGTGCGTCGCGGGCTTCGACCCGCCGAGCCTCGTGGACGGGCTCCGCGTCTTCGCGGTGGTCGCCGACAAGCCGTACGCCAACCCCGGCGACGAGGTCACCTTCCGGATCCATGTCCAGGACGGGCTCGGCGGCCCCGAGGACGGGTCGCGGCCGGTGACTGTCACCTGGTTCGGCGGGTGCGAGAACCCGATCGGGGACGACTACTACGGCTGCTACCCGGAGTTCGCCGAGCTCGCCGACGCGTTCGAGGCGTGGCAGCGAGCGGGTGACCCGACGGCCCCGCTGCCCGATCTCAACGGCGCGCGCCCCAGCGTCGGCGACACGTACACGATCAGGATTGGGAACGACATCCTCGACGATCGCAAGCCTCCGGCCTCGGGCCCGGCCTACGGGAGCGCCTACGTGTTCTTCGTCGCCTGCACCGGGAGGCTCGGCCCGGTGGAGGACCAGGGCACCGGGCGCGCGGGGACCTTCCCCGTCGGCTGCTTCGACAGCGAGGGTCGCCGGCTCGGGCCGGACAGCTTCGTCCCCGGCTACACGCAGGTCTACGTCTTCGCCGACGAGCGCCAGAACGCGAACCCCGTGGTGAACGGGCTCGAGCTCGACGGCGAGGAGATGTCGGAGGACTTCGCCACGATGTCCACCGCGACCCCCTGCCCCATCGGCGCGGAGGAGCGGCGCGAGGTCGGGTGCAACGCGAGGGATCCGATCGAGGAGTGCCGCACCGTCACGATCGAGGCGATGATCCCGGAGGACGTGGCCGACCCCGATCCCGACGCGAAGCAGGAGGCGCTGAAGGAGATCGTCTGGGTCAGCTACTTCGCCGACCTGGGCGACATCGACGGCGGCATCAAGCTCGTGAGCGACGCGTCGAGGGGGTACCTCGGCGACCACGCCGTGACGTGGATCCCGCCGGCCGAGCCGGGCATCGCCACGATCACCGCTGTCGTGCGCGACGCGCGCGGCGGGTCGTCGGTTGTGCAGCGCCTCGTCCGCGTCGAGTGACCGCAGCCCCGAGGCGCGCCGCAGCGGGGGCCGATCTCGAGAGGGCCGCCCCCGTCAGCCGCAGCCGGCCTCGATCTGCGCGAGCTGGTCGATGAGCTGCACCGGGTCGCGCGCGGCGCACAGGGCGTCGGCGGCGTTGTGGCTGGCGAGCCTGGCCACCTGGGCGAGCAGCTCGAGGTGCGCGCGGCCGCCCTCGCCGCAGACGAGCACGACGAGCAGCCGGAGCGGGGCGCCGCCCGGCGTGGGCACGGCGAGCGGCTCGGCCAGCGTCGCGAGCACGGCCGCCTGGCAGGCGCCGGGGACGATCGCGTGCGGGACGGCGACGCCGTTGCCGAGCGCGGTGGGCGACTCGCGCTCGCGCCGCAGGATCTCCTGGGCGAGCGCGCTCGCGGACGGCGCGCCGCCGGGGGCGGCGAGCCGGGACGCCGCGACGTCGATGACGTCCTCGATGTGCGCGCACGAGAGGTGCAGCACGATGCGCTCGGGCGTGAGCAGCGCGCTGAGCCGCCGCGCGGGCGCCACGCCGAACGGCGCGCTCACCGGGAACTCGGCGTCGATGAACGCCTTGACGCGCGCGAGCTGCGGGCCGCTCAGGTTGCGGCGCGCGAGCTCGACGAAGAGCGCGTTCGCCGCGGGGACGCGGTCGAGGTAGCGGGAGACGAGCGGCTCGACCTGGTGGCCGAGCTCGAGGAGCAGCGCCGGGGGCAGCTCGAGCGCGCCCGCGATCGCCGTGAGCCGGTCGGGGGTGGGGATGGCGTCGTGCCCGTGCTCGACGCGGCTCAGGTAGGCGCTGGAGACGCCGATGCGGTGCGCGAGGGCCCGCAGGCTCAGGCCCGCCTCGACCCGGAGGAGCCGCAGCGCGGCCCCGAACTCGGCGAAGGTGCGCGCGCGGGTGGCGCTGTCGACGTCGGAGAACGCTGGCATGGGATGTCAGGTGCGATCGGGACCGGCCGTGAGGGCGGTCGAGAGCATCGGCTGGGAGGGCGCCGGCGCCGGGGCGGGCACCGCCGCGGGCTCGTAGCAGCGCACGACGAGCAGCGAGGTCGGGCACCCCTGGATGACGTGCTCGGCGCGGATGCCGAACCGGCGCTGCGCGAGGCCCCACTCGGACCCGACGCCGACGAGGACGAGGTCGTAGCCGCGCGCCGACTCCTCCAGGGCTGCGTCCGCGGGCGACTCGTGGTGGACGACCTTGAGCGTCACCTTGGCCTTCCGCAGCGCGCCGCCCTCCTCGCCCTCGAACACCTCGTCGACGGTCTCCTGCGCGCCGATCGCGTCGTCGGCGCGGCGCTTCGGGTTGACCACGTGGAGGATGGTGACGTCGGCGCCTACCTGCTGCGCCAGGCGGCGGGCCAGGGCGAGCGCCGCCCTGTCGTGCGCCGTGCCGTGGAAGGGCACGAGCAGCTTGCGGACCGCCGAGAGCCCGCGATCGATGAGCACGCCGACGTCGCTGCGGGCGCAGCGCATGACCTCGTAGACAGTGCCGCCGAGCACCGTCTGGCTGAGCAGCGGCTTGTGCCACCCGACCAGCACGAGGTCGGCCTGCTTCACGTCGGCGACGTTGCAGATGTCGTGGCTCGGCTTGGGCGAGACGAACGACAGCGCCCGGACCTCGACGTCGAGCTCCTTGGCCCGCGAGAGCAGCGGCGAGAGCGCCGTCGTCCCCTGCCGATCGGGCCCCTGGTCCAGGTAGAACGAGCCGCGATCGGTGGGCGGGATGAGGCGGAGCGCGTAGAGGCGCCGCGCCTCGGGGCCGCGGCCGGCGAGCGCGCTCGCGAGCGTCACCATGCCGGGGCCGGTGCGCTCGTAGGAGACGCACATGAGCACGGTGAACACCTCCGCCGCCACGGGCAGCGGCGTCCGATCCGGGACGTCGGCGAGCTCCTTGGCGAGCTCCTCCGGCGGGTAGATCCAGCGCAGGAGGGGCGAGGTCATGAAGGTGGTGACCAGCGCCATGAGCACCATCATCGTGAACAGCTTGGGCGAGATGATGCCGAGATCGAGCCCGAGGTTCAGGACGATGAGCTCCATCAGCCCGCGGGTGTTCATCAGGATGCCGAGCGCGCTGGCCTCCCGCCAGCGCAGGCCGGTGAGGCGGGCGGCCACGGCGCTGCCGCCGAACTTGCCCACGCAGGCGACAACGATGATGAGGCCGCACATGATCCAGCCGTCGGCCGAGTTGAGCAGGCCGATGTGGGTGCGCAGGCCGCTGTAGGCGAAGAACAGCGGCAGCAGGAAGACCACCGCGAAGTCCTCGAGCTTCTCGGCCAGGCTCTTCGCGAAGCCGGTGCTCTTCGGCATGATCGCGCCCAGCATGAACGCGCCGAACAGCGGGTGGATGCCGATCATCTCGGTCACCCAGCTCGACACGATGAGCAGGAGGAGCGTGACGGCGACGAGGTCCTGGGAGAGGCCCTCCTTGCTGGCGCCGCGCTCGCCGAGCCGGGCGAGGAAGGGGCGGACCAGGAACAGCATGCCGCCGATGTAGACGACGGCGAAGAGGGTGGTCCACACCGCGCCCACGAGCCCGGTGGCGCGCGCGATCGAGACGACGAAGGCGAGGACGCACCAGGCCGTCACGTCGTCGACGGCGGCGCACGTGATCGTGAGGGCGCCGACCTTCGTGCGCAGCAGGCGCTTCTCGGTGAGGATGCGCGCGAGCACCGGGAAGGCCGTGATGCTCATGGCCACGCCCATGAAGAGCGTGAACGACATGAACGGCACGGAGCTGTCGGAGAGCCGCGGGTACAGGTAAAGCGCGAGGAGGCCGCCCAGCGCGAACGGCACGACAATGCTCGTGTGGCTGATGATCACCGAGGCGTGGCCGCGCCCGCGCAAGAGCTTCGGGTCGAGCTCCAGCCCGATGAGGAACATGAAGACGATGAGCCCTACCTCGCTCACCAGCTTGAGGAGCGGCAGCGACTCCTGGGCGAACACGACCGCCGACGGCCCCGGAAAGAGCCAGCCGAACAGCGACGGGCCGAGCAGGATGCCCGCCGTGACCTCGGCGATGACCATCGGCTGCTCCAGCTTGCGGGCGATCAGGCCCACGAGGCGCGCGCACGCGATGATCAGGAACGCCTGGATGAGGAAGCGGGTCAGCGGATTGTGGATCAGGGTCTCCATCGGAAACGCTCCCTCCTCGTAAGTGTTAAGTGAACGCTTATCAGCGGGCGTTCTCGACTGTCAATAAAAAGGATGCAGAGCGTCAAAGCCGAGTTCGCCACGGCGCAGCGGTGGAGGCGTGGTCGGTGGAGGTGCGCCAAACGCGGCGGCGCGGCGCTGGAGGTGCGCTGAGCAGAGACGCCAGGATCGGTGCGGGCGTTCGCGGGCCGCAGGGGCGTATGCGGCAGGGCGGGGCGCCGGTGGGCGCTTACCAGTCGGTTGGCATGTAGTCTTTGAGGAACTGGCCGTGCATGTGCTGGCCGGTCAGCAGCCCGGAGAAGATCGGGTCGCAGATGCGGGCGGCGCCGTCGACGATGTCGAGCGGCGGGTGGAAGCCGTGCTCCTCCAGCTTCCGGGCGGCGAGCGCCGCGGGGTCCTCGTCCGTGACCCACCCGGTGTCCACGCTGTTCATGAAGATGCCGTCCTTCGCGTAGTCGGGCGCGGAGGTGCGCGTCATCATGTTGAGGGCGGCCTTTGCCATGTTGGTGTGAGGGTGCCTGTCCGTCTTGTAACGGCGGTAGAACTGCCCCTCCATCGCCGACACGTTGACGATGTGCTTGTCGAAGGTGCGGTGTCGCACCATGAGCGGCTTGAGCCGGGAGTTCAGCACGAAGGGGGCGACCGAGTTGACGAGCTGGACCTCGAGCATCTCGACAGTCGGGACCTCGGCGAGCGTCAATCGCCAGCTGTTCATCGTGCGGAGATCGACCTGCTGGAGATCGGCGTCGTAACGGCCCTTCGGAAAGAGCACGTCGTCGAGCGGCTCGTCGCCGGGGCCGGGGATCTGGGAGAGCAGCGCGGGCTCGCGGAGGCCGGCGGAGGGGTCGCCGCCCGCGATGAGGGGGAGCGCGCCGCGCGCGCGGAGCCCGTCGTACTCCTGGAGCAGCGGCCGCGCGGCCTCCGGGAGCGCATGGACGGGCGCGGCCTCGCCCTCGATGAGGTGGCCGTAGAAGCCCGGCGGGCGGCGCACGGTCTGACAGGCGTTGTTGATGATGAAGTCGAGGCGATCGAGCGTGTGGAGGAGGTGGCGCGTGAAGCGCTCGACGCTCGGCGTGTGGCGGAGGTCGAGGCCGTAGATGGAGAGGCGCGAGCCCCAGACGTCGAAGTCGCGCTCGGCCGAGAAGCGGCGGGAGGCGTCGTGCGGGAAGCGGGTCGTGACGATCACCCGCGCGCCGGCGCGGAGCAGCAGGATCGCCGCCTGATAGCCGATCTTGACGCGGGCGCCGGTGACCAGCGCGACGCGGCCGTCGAGCGGCGCCGTCTGGCTGCGCTTCGCGTGGTTGAAGTCGCCGCAGGCGCCGCACATCGAATCATAGAAGAAGTGCACCTTGCGGAACTCGGCCTTGCAGACATAGCACTTGCGCGGCTTCGCGAGCTCCGGCGCGCCGCGCTCGCTCGGCGGCGCGGGCTCACCTGCGGCCGGGGGCGCGGGAGGCGGTGAGCCCAGCGCGGGGGCCGCGGCGACGGGCGCGGCGGGAGGGGCGAGCGAGGGGGCGTCCGGCGTGCGGAACACGGGCTCACGGCGGGCGGCGCGGATGCCGACAGCGTCGAGGAGCGCTGTGTCGGCCGACCGCTGCGCGCGCCGGTCGCCCTTGCGGAACGCCCTGGCGAGCTCCCGCTGCTCGGCGCGCTCGGGGCGCGAGACGCGGCCGGCGGCGAGGAGGAGGCGGCGGCGGTCCTCGGCGCTGATCGAGGCGAGCTGCGCGCGATCGTCGACCAGGGACTCGAGCACCCTCAGGCAGGCGTCGAGTTCGGCGGGGGTGAACGGCCGGCCTGCGCCGGCAGCTTCGCTCTCGGAGCTCATCGAAGCGGGGGTGCTAGCACGCGGGCGCCCAGGCGCGAACCGGCGGCCACGAGCGGCCACGGAGGGCGCGCGAGGGCGACGAGGTGGGGCCTGGAGGCGGGAGGATCAGCGCTGGTACGGGCAGGGCTTGCCGTTCTCGCCCGTCTCGGCGAGCCCGCCCGCCGCGTCGACGGTGAGCGTTGTCGGGAACGGCTGGCCGCCCGGCCCCTGCGACGCCTCGGCGACCGAGAGCGAGACGGTGTCGCCGGAGCGCTTGAAGGCCCCCTTGCGGTGGACGATGCCCGACCAGACGCACGCGACCCGCGGCGGGCAGGGAGAGACGCGATCCTCCGCGGTGAAGCCGCCGTCCTCCGCGAACGAGAGCACGCGCTCGTATTTGCGGGGAGCGCAAGCGGCGGATCTCCAGGTGCCGAGCAGCGCGTCGCCGCCGGGCGTCGGGGTCGTGGTCTGCGCCTGCGTCGTCGGCGCCTGCGTCGTCGGCGCCGACGACGCAGGCGCCTGCGTCGCCGGCGCCTGCGTCGTCGGCGCCTGCGTCGCCGGCGCCGACGACGCAGGCGCCTGCGTCGAGGGTCGCTCTGCGGGCTCCGCGGGCGAGGCGGGCGGGCTCGGCTCGGGCGCTGGCTCGCGCGGGCCGTTGCCGGTGCACGCAGCGAGCGACGTCAGCAACGCGACGAGGGGGAGCGTGGGGGTGCGCATCACGCCCGCTCATCCCATGACCGCTCGGTGCCCGCAACCGCGCGCCGCCGCGGCCCCATGGCGTGAACGCCCCTCGCGGAGGGCCCCCGCGCCCTACTGCAGCAGCGCGAGGAGGTCCTCCCGCGTGAGCGCCACCGCCCGGTCCGCCTCGCCCAGCGCGGCGCCCGCGATCGCGCGCTTGCGCTCCTGCAGCGCGAGGATCCCCTCCTCGACGGTGTCCTTCGCGACGAGCCGGTGCACCATCACCGGGCGGTGCTGCCCGATGCGGTGGGCGCGATCGGCCGCCTGGTCCTCGACCGCAGGGTTCCACCACGGGTCGAGCAGGAAGACGTGATCCGCCGCGGTCAGGTTCAGGCCGGTGCCGCCCGCCTTGAGCGAGATGAGCATCACCGGCGGGCCGCCCGCCGACTGGAACGCCCCGACCACCCCGGCGCGATCGCGCGTCGAGCCGTCCAGCCGGTTGAACGGGATCCCCGCCGCGGTGAGGTGCGGCTCGACGAGGTCGAGCAGCGACGTCCACTGCGAGAAGACGAGCGCCTTGTGGCCGTCCGCCACGCACTCCTCCAGCGCCTCGAGAAGCCGCATCACCTTCGACGACGGCGTGGTCCGCGACGCCGGGCCCGCGTCTCCGGCGCTCGACCCCGGGATCAGCGCCGGATGGCAGGCCGCCTGGCGCAGGCGGAGCAGCGCCTCCAGCGCCGCCATGACGCTCGCCCCCTCCGCGAGCCGCGCCACCACGTCCTTGCGCGTGGCCGCGCGCACGGCCTCGTAGAGCTCGCGCTCGGGCTCCTCGAGCTCGCAGTAGAGCACCATCTCCGAGCGCGGCGGCAGCTCGGGCGCCACCTCGCGCTTCAGGCGCCGCAGCACGAAGGGGCGGATCTTCTGCCGCAGCTCCGCCGCCACGCCCGCCGCGCCCTCGGCGATCGGCCGGCCATAACGGTCCTGGAAGGCGCTGCGCCCGCCGAGCAGGCCGCGGTTCGTGAAGTGCAGCAGGCTCCAGAGCTCGTCGAGGCGGTTCTCGACCGGCGTGCCGCTCAGCGCCACGCGCAGCTCGGCGCGGAGCGCGAAGGCGGCCCGCGCCGCCTGGCTGTCGGGGTTCTTGATCGCCTGCGCCTCGTCCAGCACCACCACGTCCCACGCCTGCGCCGCGAGCAGCTCGACGTCGTTGCGGAGCACGGCGTACGTCGTCAGCGTGATGTCGGCCGCGGGGTCGAGCGCGCGCCGCGCGCCGTGGTAGATCGCGAACCGGAGGGCGGGGCGGAACCGCCGGATCTCGTCGGCCCAGTTGTGGACGACGCTGCGCGGGCACACGACGAGCGTCCGCCCGCGCACAGCGCAGAGCGTCTGCAGCGTCTTGCCGAGCCCCATGTCGTCGGCGAGCACCGCGCCGAGGCCGGCGTCGCGCAGGAACGACAGCCAGTCGACGCCGCGGCGCTGGTACGGGCGCAGCGTCGCGGTGAGGTCGGCGGGCAGCGGCGCCTCGGGGAGCGACGCGAAGCCGTCGAGCAGCGGCATCAGCTTGTCGAAGCCGGACGGGCGCGGGTGCTCGATCTCGTCGCACAGCGCGGCGAGCGCCGGGAGCGCCGCGGGCGGCACCTCCTTGTCGTCGCGCCGCGCCGCGAGCAGGTCGGCGACGCGCGCGCCGTACTTCTCGAGCCACGCCGCGGGCAGCGGCGCCCAGCCGCCGCCGAGGAGCGGCACGAGCGGCAGGCCGTCCTGCCACGCCCGGATCACGGCCGCGGCGTCCGCGCGCTTCCGCGGCGCGCCGCCGCCCTCGTCGTCCCCGTCCCGCCCCGTCGCGAGCTCGAAGTCGACGTCGAACGTGCGGTCGTCGATGACGAAGCGCGGCACGAGCTCGGCCCTGCCGAACAGCTCGCCCCGCGCCTCGGCGAAGGCGCGGGCGTCCCACGCCTCGAGGCGCGTTGCGAAGCGGACCGCCTCGGCGCCGTCGAAATCGACCCGGCGGCCCGGGATGAGGTGCAGCTCGTCGCGCAGCCGGACGAGCAGCACGCGCTCCGCGGCCTCGTCGCGGACCGGCACCGGGCCGGACAGGTGCACGAGCCGGCCGTTCTCGATGCGCGCCTCGGGCGGGTCGCCGTACACGAGGCTGGGCACGACCGAGAGCGTGTGATCCTTCTGGCTGAGCTCGAGCAGGATCCGCGGCCGCGACGCGCCGCCCGGGCGGGGCAGGCGCTGGCTCTGGACGGTGACCGGGACGCGCTTCGTGAGCTCCGGCAGGACCTGGGTCACGAGCTTGCCGAGATCGCCCCGCGGGAACACCCGCCGGAGCGGGAGGCGATCGAGCTTCGGGCCGGTGAGGTCCATCTCGCGGAGCAGGTGCAGCGTGCCGCCGCAGCGGACGACGCCCGACGCGATCACCTCGTCGATGCGCGGGTCCCGCTCCACGACGAGCGCGACGCCGTCGTCGTGATCGCGGACCGTGGCGCGGGGGCCGATCGCCTCGCTGGAGACGCGGACGGGCGCGCCGTCGAGCTTCACGTCGGCGACGCCGGCCAGCGCGGCGAAGAGCTCGGGCTGGCGATCCGAGGGGAAATACCCGTGCTGCTTGGTGCCCACGAGCCGGTCGACCGCGAGGTCCTCGTGCGTCGGGTAGAGCTCGGGCAGCTTCGGCCCGGGCCGGTCGGGGCTCGTCGGGGCCCTCGTGACCCGGCCCGCGAGGCTGGCGAGCGAGACCCGGAGCGGCTCCTCGGCGCCGCTCGCGTGCACGATCATGCGCTCGAGCGAGAGCACGAGGCCCTTGCGCCGGAGCCGGTACCGCAGCCGCGCTGGCTCGGCCGGCGCGGACGGCTGGGCCTGCGCGGTCGGCGAGGCTGGCGCGGGCGGCTGGCCCGGGGCGGGCGGCTGGGCCGGGGCGGCACGCTGGTCCGGCGCGGCCGGCTGGCCCGGAGCGACCGGCTGGGCCGGCGCGGGCGGCTGGGCCGGCGCGGGCGGCTGCGAGAGCGAGATCGCCGCCGCGACGGCGTGGGCGCACGGATCGACCTTGCCGCCGCAGTCGCACGTCCACTCGGCGTCCGCGGGGTAGAGGGTGACGGTGGGCGCGACGGGCTGGCCCGCCGCCTTGATGCGGATCACGACGGACTCGCCGCGGTCCTCCCGGCCGAAGGCGGCGCCCTCGCGGGCGAGCTTCACGCCCTGGGACCAGAGGCCCGGAAGACAGGCTTTTCTGATGGCTTCGAGCAGACCCTGCACTGAGACTCCAGACGCCGACGCCAGCCGCACGGCGCGCTCGCGCGCTCTCGCGGACCGGCGCCGCTTCTTGTCGATGTTCACAGGAAGACGAGAGAGCGGAAAGGATACCAGGCGTCCTCTCCCGCCGCCTCGTGTTCCAGATCCCGGGAGCTCGCCCGGCGAGCACGGGGCGCTGCTCTAGCAGGAATCCACGGGCCGCGCGGCCCGACGGCGCGGGCGCTACCGACGCGTCAGGTGCTCGCGGTAACGGGTGGTGAGCTCCATCCAGCGCAGCGTGAGCAGCGGCTCGCGCTCGAGCCGGTCCTGCCAGCTCCGATCGACCGCCCTCCACAGGTCCCGGTCCGCGATGCCGTGGCGCAGGAGCGCCTGGTCGAACGACGAGGCCGCCCCCACCGACGACTCGGCGCACAGGGCCGCGTACTGCGGCAAGCTGAGCGAGGGCAGCGCGCGCGGCTTGCCGTGCACGTCCGGCTGCGGGGACGGCCCCGGGGCCGCTGCGCCCGACGGCGCCGGCGCGGCGCCGCCCTCGCCGGGCTCGCCGCCGGATCGCCGGAGGGTGACCCCCGAGCGCGCGCTGCCGCCGTCGAGCTCCAGCAGCTCGGCGTCGCGCGGGAGCTTGATCGTGGGCAGCGGCATGGCCCGCGGCACCTGGAGCGCCTCGTCGGCCTCGCCCTCCGACGGGTCGCCTTTCGCGCTCGCGGGGGGGACGATCGCGGACTGCGTCGCCCAGGGCGCGCGCCGCGGCGGCACGGAGGACTCGGCCTCCCACGCGCCCCACCGCGCGCCGGCGCGCTCGCCGCCCGGCGCGGAGAACGACAGCACCGGGCCGGCCTCGGTGATCTCCATCTGCAAGATCAGCTCGCCGTCCCTGCCATGGACCACGAGGCGATCGCCCGACGGGGTCGCCTCGATCTCGTAGCGACGCCCGGACGAGAGCGAGACGGTCGCGGAAGGGACAAGCGCTTCGCCCGGCGCTCCCCGCGAACCAGCTTCTTCCTGAGGACGGGGCGCCGGGTGCTGCAGCGCGGGCTCGTTGCCGGATGGATCCCCACTCATCTGGAGCCGAGCGTAGCGCAGCAAGCGCGCGCCTCGCGAGCGCTTTCCACGGCCGTGAGAGGCGCTCGCGCGCATGGATCCAGAGGGGTGCACGGCTCGCCTGTCGGAGCAGCACACCGCGCCTGCCCCGCGTCCAGGCGGCGAGCGAGCTGGTTGTGTTCGGTTGCGCTCCGTTGCGTTCGGTTGCGCTCCGTTGCGTTCGGTTGCGCTCGGTTGTGCTCCGTTGCGCCCGGGCGCGCTGGGCTGCGCGCCGCCGCGTTCCGCGCCATCCCCTGCGCTCCATCACGCGCCGCGCTGCGTTCCCGTTGCTCTCGACAGCAGAGTCATACGTCATGCGTCGAGTCGCCATTTCGAAAAATGAAACGTTGCGTCCGACGCGGCGCTGCGCGGACAAAAGCCGCCCGTTCTCACGATCACTTAGAATTCACCAGCTCGAACCGCAATGCGTCTCGCAGCGTGATTCGTCGGCATTTCCGGCTCATCTCCGCCTGGAGCGATCGGATCTGTAGTAAGCCGAGCGCCAGTCGAGGGCCGCGAGCTCTTCGCGAAAAGGATATCTCATGAAGAAAACCCGCCTCGCGCTTGCGCTGCTGTTCGCCGCGAGCCTCGGAGGCTGCCTCATCAACGGCACCTCGGCTTATCTGACGTGCGCGCAACAGTGCAGCACAGCGCTCGATCCTGACGCGTGCATCGCCGAGTGCGGCACGTGCATCGGGCAGTGTGTCCACCGGGCTCCGGAGGGCTTCGACGGCCCCACCCTGCTCTGGGTCGGCAGGACGGTGGATGAGCCGCAGTGCCCTGCATCCGCCCCTGCCACTGTGTACAGGGGGTACGAGTCGCTCGACGATCCCCTCGTGTGCAGCCCGTGCCGGTGCAGCGAGCCGGCCTGCGCCCTGCCCGACGGCCTCAGGACGGCCGCGTCGGCGAGGTGCGATGGGGCGGAGCTCCCGCTGCAGGGTGCCCGGGACATCCTGAACGGCGTCTGCGTGCCGAGCGGGGCCCTGGTGAGCGACCACAAGGCGCTCGTGCTCGGCTCGCCGACGGTCACGCCCTGCGAGCCCAGCGTGGAGCCGCCGCCCGTGCCGCTCATCGTCTCCCCGTTCCCGCGGTGGTATCGCGCCGGCAAGGCGTGCGCCGGCGTGACCCGGGAAGACACCTGCGCCACGCAGGCGAAGACGTGCGTGCCGACCGAGGAGACGCAGGACTTCTCCCAGTGCATCATGCACCTCGGCGAGGGGGAGGTGACCTGCCCGCCGGAGTACCCGGCGCGGGTCGTGCTCTACGACGACATGGAGGACGAGCGCCGCTGCACGCCGTGCGAGTGCGGTCCTCCGACAGGCAGCGAGTGCTCTCTGACGCTCCTTTCTTACCGGGACGGGGCATGCAGCGATCTGCTCACCGCCGGCACGGCGTCGGGCAAAGACCCGGGCTGCCTCGCCCCGACGCCCGGGGCCCGGCCCAAGAGCATGAAGGCGATCTGGCACGTCAACGAGCCTGGGCGCTGTGAGCCGCGCGGCGGAGAGCCGACAGGAGACGTGATCCCCATCGGGCCCAGCACCTTCTGCTGCCAGAAACGTCCGGGCAAGAGCAGAGACTGAAGGCCGCCTCGCCCCGCGCCCAAGAACAGCCGCCCGCATGCGCAGGACAAGGAGTTCCCTGAATCGACATCAGGCATTACCGGAACATGAGCGACAGAGAACGGTCCTGCACCTAGGGCCCCATCGCACGACCGGTGGGATAACAAAAATCTCTCGAACGAGAGAAATCATGAAGCCAAAACACAATGCTCCCTTGTGCGCTCTTACGCGCACACAAAAGGCTTTACCTGCGCTCCAAAGTCAGTATCTACAAGATCACGACGTGGGAGCGATGAGGCCGAGCCCACCTCCGCCGCACGGCCGAGGTGCAGTGTCCCACGGGCGCGCGAGACGTTGAGGAGGGGGCACATGAGGGGGTGTAGCGGCCGGAGGGGAGGCGGCGGGGTGCGTCGGATCGAGGCGTTCACTCCGCCCGGTGCGGTAGAGATCCCGCCCTGACCGGGACGCCAATGTTACGCGTCGGTTGCGCCGCCATGTTCGTTGTCTCCATGGCAACGGCCCCGGCCCACGCGGATACGCCTCGGTCTGAATCACCGCGGGAGACGCAGCAAGCGCGACGGGAGGCGCAGGAGGAAGATCACATGTTGCGCGGCGAGATCTCCGCGTCCCCGCTGCTCGCGGTGGGGCTCCTGCCGGCGCTCGCCGGAGGCGCGTCGTTCGCGACAACGTTCCGCTGGCCGAGCCTGTCGATCGCCGTCGAGGCGCGCATGCTCACCTCGCTGGCGGACACCTTCGCGGAGGGCGTCCTCGTGCATGCGAGCCTCGCGATGCCGGCGCTCGACATCTGCGGTCACCGCGGGGTCCTGTCGGTGTGCGCTGTGTTCGACGCCGGCGAGCTGCAGATCACGAGCGACCCGGATGTCAGAATCCAGGCGCGCAAGCCCTGGGTCAGCTCGGTCGGCCTGCGGGCCGCCGGAGAATGGCCCTTCTCCGCGCACCTGTCGTTGCGCGGCTTCGCGGAGCTGCGCACGAACCATAGCCGTCCATCGCTCTGGGTGAACAACCGGGAGATATGGCAGGTCCCGCCGCTCTCCGCGGTGGTCGGCGTGGGGCTCGCGCTGCCCGTGGACGCCCTGTAGCGGAGGCACCTGGCCGCGCCTCGGGGAAGATGCGGTCGATTCGCACTCGAACCCTGGCCTGAACGAGCGCGTCATCACGCCGCGATGAGCACCATGTCCGCAATGTCAGCGAGGAACACCGGGACCGGCGGAGCAGCGCCGAGGCGGCCGAGGGCCCTCGCGGCGGCGTGCCTCGCGGCGGCCGCGGCCCTGCTGTCGCCCCGGGGCGCCGAGGCCGCGGCGCCGCGGGCGGCGGTGCGGCTCGAGTACAGGCGCGCGCCGGGGGCCGAGCGCTGTCCGGACGAGGGGCTCCTCCGCGAGGAGATGGCCAGGCAGCTCGGCTACGACCCGGTGGAGCCCGCGGCGGCCTTGCAGGCCAGGACCCTCATCTTCCGCGGCCCCGGCCGGGAGATGCACGCCACCATGGAGCTCCACGACGCGGACGGCGCCGTCACGTGGTCGCGCCACCTGGTCGCCTACAACGACGACTGCGGCGAGCTCGTCATGAACATGGCGCTCTCGCTGCGCGTCGCGCTCGACCCGAGCCTGCGCGTGCAGCCCGCGCCCGACCCGCCGCCGCCCGCGCCCGCTCCCGCGCCCCCGATCGAGGCCGCCGTCGAGCTGCCCGCGCGCCCCGCGGGACCGGAGCTCAGGGTCGGGCTCACAGGGGCCGCTGTGTTCGGGCTCCTGCAGGACACGAGCCCCGGGACGGTGCTCCACGCCGCGCTCCGCTATCCCTCCTTCTCGCTCGGCCTGGAGGGCCTCGTCCATTGGCCCGCCGTGATGAGCGTGGACAGGGGGACCGTCTCGACCTGGCTCGCGGCGGTGAGCGCGGTGCCCTGCTCGCAGGTGCGTTATCTCTTCGCCTGCGCGTTCGTGTCGCTCGGGGTCGCGACGACCGCCGCCAGGGGCGTCTCGCTCGACGAGACATCGACGCTCTGGCTCGCCACGGGACCGCGCGCCGGCGTCGAGCTGCCGTTCTCCGACTGGCTCGCCGTCCAGATCTACGGAGACATCGTGCTCCGCCTCTCGGAGCTCCGCGTCGAGAGCTCGACAGCGGTCCTCTGGGTCCCGCCCTCCGCCGGCGGGCTCGTCGGCCTCCGGATCGACTTCGGCCTCGCCGCGGGGCTCGGGGCGCCCGCGCGGCGCGCTCTCCTGGGCCGGGGCCCATGGGCACGGCATTGACAAGCTCCGCGGCGGCGACGTCGCCGCGCTCGAGGGGAACGAGGGAAACGAGGGGGAACAGATGGGGGCAGCGTCACGCAAAAGCACGTCCGAGGAACCTTCCCACGCCGTGATGGCGGCCATCACCGATGAGCACCTCTCGTTCATCGCCCGCTACCTCGCGCGCCTCGGGGTCCGCGCGCAGGACATCGACGATGTCGCCCAGGAGGTGCTCGCCGGCGCCTACCGCGCGCTGCCGCGCTTCGATCCGGGCCGGGGCAGCGTGCGGTCGTGGCTCATGGGCATCGCGACCCACCAGGCGTCGAACCATTTCCGGCGGGCCCACCGCCGGCGCGAGCGCCTCCGGCCGCTCGACGACCTCGACGCGCTGCCCGACGCCACCCCCGACTCCGAGCAGCGCGCCATCGCGAGGGACCGGCGCGGCGTGCTCGACAAGCTGCTCGAGGAGGTGCCGCTCGAGCGCCGCTGCGTGTTCGTCGCCCACGAGATCGAGGAGATCGACATGGCCGAGATCGCCCAGCAGCTCTCGATCCCCCTGAGCACCGCGTGGAGCCGGCACCGGCTCGCCTGGATGGACATCGAGGCGGCGATGCGGCGGTGGCAGGCGCGCCAGCGCGGCCGCTGCCTCGCGCTCATCCCCTTCGGCGCCGGCGCCCTGGTCCAGGAGGCGCGCGCCGATCGCGACGTCGCGGGCACGCTGCTCGCGAAGCTCTACCGCCGCGCCCGCGGCGCGCTGCGGTCACGGAGGCTCCCCTTCACGGGCGCCGCCCCCGCCCGGACCGGCGCCGCCGGCGCGCTCCACGCCGCCGCCGGCGTGGCCGTCCCGCTGGTCGGCGTCGCCGTGTCCTTCGCGATCGTGCTGGGCGCGCTGCGCGCCGCCGCGCCCCACCCCCCCGCCGGACATCCCGCCGCGACCGCCCCCGCCATGGCCGCCGTCGCGCCGCCGCCGCCCGAGGCCGCGCCGCCCCCCACGGACGCAGCGCCAGCACCGCCCGCGGACGCAGCCCCGCCGCCGAGCGCCGCTGCAGCGCCGGACGCTCCGCCGGAGGGCGCGAGCGCGCGCGCCGCGACAGCGCCTGCGGGCGCCGAGGCGCTCTCCGGGCGAAGATCCGCGCCCCGTCCAGCCGGCGTCGCGCGCGCGCCCGCCCTCAAGGCCGCGGCGCCCGCCGCCGCGTCGAGGGACGAGGAGATCGCCGCCGAGCGCGCGCTCATCGACAGCGCGATCGCCGCGTTCTCGCTCGGCCGCTACGCGGAGGCGAACCGCCACCTCGTCGAGCACCGACAGCGTTTCCCAGCCGGCCGCCTGGCCGCCGAGCGAGCCGCAGCGCTCCGCGCGCTCCGCGCCAGAGCGGCGCCCCCCAATCCGCCCTCCCCGGCATTCTAGGGCCGCTCTCGGCGGCGTCCGGCACAGCGATCCAGATCAAAAACCCCTTCGAGCGCCAGACGAAGCATCGGTGTCTCTCCTCGTTCGCCCTCCCCTCATCCGCGTTGCGGAGCGGACAGAAGGACCTTTTTCAGGGGGTGATGACGTTTCTTTGAGATGAGAGATCGGCTCCTCCTAACTAAGCGAGCATGGGACAACCGCACCGCGCCTCCGCTCCGCTGATGCCGCTGGATAGACAGCGCGCCTTCGTACGGCTCTTCCGGGGCAAGACCTACGACTCCGTCTGGAACTGGCTCAAGCGGCTCGGGGTCCCACGCCGCGACCGGCGCGACATCCTCCAGGACGTCTTCCTCGCGGGATACCAGAGCTTCCCCACCTACGATCCGCTCCGCTCGCGGCCGGAGCGGTGGCTCAACCGGATCACCGTCCACGTGGCCGCCCACTACCGCGACCGGGCGCACCACCGGCGCGAGGAGCTGTCCTCCGGTGGGCCCCCGCGCGTCGCCGACGAGCGCCCGAACGCCGAGGAGCAGATCGACGCGGAGCAGACGCGCTCGCTCATCCTGTCGCGGCTCGGCGCGCTCCAGGAGGAGGAGCAGCGCATCCTCATCGAGCACGACATCGAGGGCGTGCCGATGGCGACAGTCGCCGAGCAGCACGGGATCCCCCTGTCGACGGCCTACAAGTGGCGCACGCGCGCGATCGCCTCGCTGCGCGCCCAGCTCGAGGAGCCCCGCCCAGCCCCGAAGCGCCGGCGGACGCCCAGCCCCGCGACCCGCGACGCCGGGGAGCTGGCCGCGCCGCCGGCCGCGCCGCCGGTGCGACCCACCCGCGCGATCGGCGCGAGCACGAGGCCTGCCGCAGCGCCCCGCCGACCCCCCCCGGGCGGCAGGCCGCTCCGCCTGAGGCCAGGCGCGGAGCCGGCGCCCCCGCCGGCGGGCGCGTGAGCGGCGGCGCCGGCCAGCGGAACGCGCGCTCGACCGCTCCGGCCGGAACCCACCGGAGCCGGCGACGATCGACGAAGATCGACGAGGACCGACGAGGACCGACGAGGACCGACGAGCACCAGCCACGGAGCCTGCGCCCCGGACGCCCTCGGCAGCCCGCGAGCGCTCGCGAGACAGATCTCCAGGTCGAGCGAAACCGCGCGACGAGGGAGAAAGCGGGTCCGTCCAACGTGTGGGTAGTCGGGGCATATCGCGACGCGCTATGCTGGAACCTCAACGATGTACTACTCGACCGACGACCTTCGTATTGCAGGGCTCAGGCCCTTGATCCCTCCCGCGATCCTTATCGAAGAGATCCCCGTCAGCCCCGCGGCCTCCGAGACGGTGGCGCTCGCGCGCAAGGCCGCCGAGCGCATCATCTCGGGCGAGGACGACCGGCTCCTCGTGGTGGTGGGCCCCTGCTCGATCCATGACCCCAAGGCCGCCCTGGAGTACGCCGCGCGGCTCCGGGAAGAGCGCGACCGGCTGAGCGACGACCTGCTCGTGATCATGCGCGTCTACTTCGAGAAGCCGCGCACCACGGTCGGCTGGAAGGGGCTCATCAACGACCCCGACCTCGACGGGAGCTTCTCGATCAACAAGGGGCTCCGCGTCGCCCGCGGTCTGCTCCGCGACATCGCCGAGCTCGGGCTCGCGAGCGCGACGGAGTTCCTCGACACGATCTCGCCGCAGTTCATCGCCGACCTCATCTCCTGGGGGGCGATCGGCGCGCGCACGACCGAGAGCCAGATCCACCGCGAGCTCGCCTCCGGCCTGTCGTGCCCCGTGGGCTTCAAGAACAGCACCGAGGGCGACGTCCAGGTCGCTGTCGACGCCGTGCGGGCCGCGCGCGAGGCGCACCATTTCCTGTCCGTGACCAAGCAGGGCATCTCCGCGATCGTGGCGACGCGCGGCAACTCGGCGTGCCACGTGATCCTGCGCGGCTCGCAGCGCGGGCCCAACTACTCGGCCGAGCACGTCCGCGAGGCCGCCGACCGCCTGACCAAGGCGGGCCTGCCGCGCCGGATGATGGTCGACTGCAGCCATGGCAACAGCCAGAAGGACCCGGCGCGCCAGCGGTCCGTGGCCGAGAGCCTCGCCGACCAGCTCCGCGCCGGCTCGCGCGACATCCTCGGCGTGATGATCGAGAGCCACCTGGTGGGCGGCCGGCAGGATCTCGCGCCGGGCAAGCCCCCCACCTACGGCCAGAGCATCACCGACGCGTGCCTCGGCTGGACCGACACGGTGCCGGTGCTCGATCTGCTCGCCCAGGCGGTCCGGGACCGGCGGGCCAGCAAGGCGGCCTGACCCCGCCGCGCTGCGCCGCGCCGCCCCCGCGTCGCGGCGTCGCGCCGGCCTGCGCGGCGCACCCGGGTTGCGGCATGATGGGGCATGCGGTTCCCCTGCCCTGACCTCGATCCCCCCTACTACGCCGTCATCTTCACCTCGCGCCGGACGCCGGGAGACGCCGGCTACGACGCCATGGGCGAGCGCATGGAGGCCCTCGCCCGGGAACAGCCCGGCTACCTCGGCATCGAGAGCGTGCGCTCGGCCGACGGCCACGGGATCACGGTCTCGTACTGGCGCGACCTCGAGTCGATCCGCGCCTGGCGGCAGCACGAGGAGCACCGCGCCGCCCAGGCGCGCGGGCGCGCGGACTGGTACGAGGCCTACGAGGTGCGCGTCTGCCGCGTCGAGCGCGCGTACGGCGCCGACCGACACGGCGCCTGAGCCGGGCTCAGCGCGGCGCGCCGGCCCCGCTCGCCGGCGCGATGCCCCTGCCGCGCCGGCGAGCGACGCGCTATGCACCCGGGGCGCCTCGGAAGGAGCCGTCATTCTCTCGGAGATCCTCGTCATCCTGGCCCTCGTGCTCGTGAACGGCATCTTCTCGGGCGCCGAGATCGCGGTCGTCACGATCCGCAAGACGCGGCTCGACCACCTCGTGCAGTCGGGGAGCCGCCGGGCGCGCGCGGTCAAGCGCCTCCGCGACAACCCGGAGCGCTTCCTCGCCACCGTGCAGATCGGCATCACCGTCGTCGGCGCGACGGCGAGCGCCTTCGGCGGGTCGACCCTGGCGAAGGACCTCGAGCCGGTGCTCCGGGCGGTGCCGTTCATCGGGGACGCGGCCGAGGAGCTCGCGCTCGCCACGGTGGTCGCGCTCGTGTCGTTCCTCTCGCTCGTCCTCGGCGAGCTCGTCCCGAAGTCGCTCGCGCTCCGCACCGCCGAGCGGTACGCGATGCTCGTCGGCCCGCCGCTCCGCGGGCTGTCGTCGCTCGCGCGCCCGCTCGTCTGGCTGCTCACGGCGAGCTCGAACCTGGTGCTGCGGCTCTTCGGCGACCGCACGAACTTCGTCGAGGCGCGCATCTCGCCCGAGGAGATCCAGCAGATCGTCGACGACGCCGCCGAGGCGGGCTCGGTCGACAGGCGCGCCGGCGAGATCGCCTCCCGCGCCCTCGATTTCGCCGGGCTCACAGCGCTCCAGGTGATGCTCCCGCGCGGCCGCGTCGTGGCGCTCCCGCGCGGGGCGACCGCCGAGGAGGTGCGGCGCACCGTGCTGGATCACGGCCACACGCGGATGCCGGTCCACGAGGGGTCGAACGACAACGTGATCGGCTACGTCACGATGCCGGACGTGCTCGCGCTGCTCTGGGGCGACGGGCAGTTCTCGCTGGAGAGCGTCCTGCGCCCGGCGTACTTCGTCGTCGGGTCGATGCCGGCCGTCGACCTCCTCGCCGAGATGAAGCGGCGGCGGCTCCAGCTCGCCGTCGTGGTCGACGAGCAGGGCGGGATGATCGGCATCGTCACGATGGAGGACCTCGTCGAGGAGCTCGTCGGCGAGATCTTCGGCGAGAACGAGGCGCACGTGCGATCGCAGGAGACGATCGAGCGCGAGCCGGACGGGTCGGCGCTCGTGCCCGGGGACATGCCGGTCCACGAGCTGAGCCGGCAGCTCGCGATCGAGCTGCCGGACGACGTGCGCTGGTCGACGGTCGCCGGCCTCTGCATGGGGCTCGCCCGGCGCATCCCCGCGCCCGGCGACGTCGTGACGACCCCGGGCGGGGCGGAGCTCCACATCGTGGACGCGAGCCCCCGGCAGATCCGCACGGTGCGGGTCCGCGTCCCGCCGCCGGCCGAGGCCGACCTCGACGACGAGGAGCCGCGCCGCGAGGGCTGAGCGCGCGTCAGGAGGCGGGGGCGGGCGCGGCCCCGGCGGGCCTGCGCTGGAAGTAGTCGACCACCACGTAGCGCCGCGCGAGGAGCCCGAAGACGACGGCGGCGATGAAGATGAGCGCCGCGAAGAACAGGTACTGCATCGCGCCCGTGAACACGTTGAGCGCCGCGACGCCGGCGGTGATCAGGTTGCCCACGGTCACGGTGAGGTTCCAGAAGCTCATGATGGTGCTCTTCATCTCGCGCGGCGCCTGGGAATAGGCGAACTCGAGGCCCGTGGTGGACACGAGCACCTCGGCGAACGTGATGAGCAGGTAAGGCCCCGCCTGCCAGAGCACGCTGGGCGCGCTGCCCGACGTCATCGCGAGCTCGATGGCGGCGACCGCGACGAACGACAGCCCCGCGACCGCCATGCCCGCCGTCATGCGGCCGAGCGCCGAGAGCCGGAACCCGCGCCGCTCGAGGGCGGGATAGAGGATCATCGTGTTGAACGGGATGATCAGCATCACCATGAGCGGGTTGAGCGCCATGAGCTGCGACGGGGCGAGCCGGTGGCCGAGGACCTCGAGGTCCATGCGCGTCGCCTGCACGACCCAGGTCGACCCCTTCTGGTCGAACAGCGCCCAGAACACCGGGATCGGGGCGAAGATCGTCATCACCCGCAGGACGGCCTTGGCGCCGTCGATCGCGCCCTCGGGGTGAGCGCCGCGCGCCGCGTCGAGGAAGTGCCCGCGCGCGGCGCCGCCACGCCCGTCGCGCCCGCCCCGGAGGGCACCCCAGAGGACGCGAAGGAACGAGTGCGGGTTCTTGCCGGTCGGGGGCACGTGCACGTACCTGTCGCGGCCCATCCAGAACACGACGGTCGCGATCAGCATGAGAACGCCGGGGATCCCGAACGCTACCCTCGGCCCGAACCACTCGAGCGTCTTCGGGATCAGCGCGGACGCGAAGAACGATCCGAAGTTGATGATCCAGTAGAAGAGGGCGAACACGTGCTTGACGAGGTGCTTGTTCTCCTCCGAGAACTGGTCGCCGACGTGCGCGGAGACACACGGCTTGATCCCGCCCGAGCCGAGGGCGATGAGCGCGAGCCCCGCGTAGAAGCCGGCCGGGGTGCTCTCGAAGAGGGCCAGACAGGCGTGCCCCGCGCAGTAGACGAGCGAGAGCCAGAGGATCGTCCGGTACTTCCCGAAGAAGCGGTCGGAGAGGAAGCCGCCGAGGAGCGGGAAGAAATAGCAGGCGCTCACGAACAGGTGGTAATTGGCCTTCGCCACGTGCTCGTGGATCAACATGTAGTTGATCATGAAGAACGTTAAGACGTTCTTCATGCCGTAGAAGCTGAAGCGCTCGCACCCCTCGTTCCCGATGATGTACTTGATCTGCGGGGGGAACTTGTCCGTGCTCGAGGCGGTTTGCGTCATGGCAGGCTCGCGCTCGCCGTCGTAGACCGCCCCCCGCGCCCCGGCAATCTGGGGCTCTCTGCCGTCCCGAAAAGATCCGCCTGCGCGGCGAGCGCGCGCGGCGAGCGCGCGCGGCGAGCCCACACATCGGCGGACAGGAGGGCGCGCGTGGGTGGTCCCTCACGGCGCTCCTCGCCTGCCCCGCGGCTCCGTGTCACGCGCGCTCTCCGGATGTTCCCGCGCCAACAACCCCGCCCCGGAGCCCGGTGCGAAATGCCCCGCTGCGGCGCCACGCCGCGGAAAAGCGGCCGTGAGCCGGCCCGCGGCGCCGTGAACCGCGGTACGCGCATTGCTTTGACTGGCAAAGGATCGTCGAGCAGGCATCGAGAGATTTCATGACCAGCGACCCGACGGCACCGCCGCGCGCTGCCGTCGGCGTCTCCCGCTCCGTCACGCGCCGCTCGCGCGCATCCAGCAGGAGCCAGACAGATGAAGTGGTCATTCAGGGTCGCCCGGGTCGCCGGGATCGACGTCAACGTGCACGCGACGTTCGGCCTCATCATCGCCTTCGGCGCGCTCCAGTGGAGCGGCGGCCACGGCGCCCGCGGGGCGCTGTTCGGCGCCGCGCTGATGCTGGCGCTCTTCGCCTGCGTGGCCCTGCACGAGCTCGGTCATAGCCTCGTGGCCCGGCGCTTCGGGATCACGGTGCGCGAGATCCTGCTCCTGCCGATCGGCGGCGTCGCCATGCTCTCGGGCCGCCCGCAGAAGCCGCTCCACGAGCTGCTCATCGCGCTCGCCGGCCCCGCCGTGAACGTCGTCCTCGCCGCGCTGCTCCTGCTCGCGAGCGGCCTCTTCGGCTTCCTCCCGGCGTTCACCGAGCTCGGGGCGGCCTCGGCCCCGTCGCTGCAGACGGCGCTCCTCTGGCTCCTCGGCGCCAACGTGGCGCTCGCGCTGTTCAACATGATCCCCGCCCTGCCGCTCGACGGCGGGCGCGTGCTCCGGGCGGGGCTGTCGATGGCCGTCGGCCCGGCGCGCGCGACGTCCGCGGCCGCCGCGATCGGGCAGCTCATCGCCGTCGGCCTGTTCGCTGTCGCCCTGCTGTCCGGCCACCTGGTGCTCGCCTTCATCGCGGTGATCGTCTTCCTCGGCGCGTCGCAGGAGCGGGCGGCCGAGCGCGCGAGCTCGGTCCTCGGCGGCGTCCCCGCCGGGCGCGCCTACAACCGCCGCGCGATCGCCCTGTCGCCGTGCGACCGCGTGCACGACGCGGCCGAGCACATCCTCACGACGTACCAGTCCGATTTCGCGGTCCTGCTCGAGGGCGAGCCGATCGGCGTCCTGACGCGCGCCGACGTTGTCCGCGCGCTCGCCGAGGGCGCGGGCAGCGCCTACGTCGCCGGGATCATGCGGCGCGACGTCGTCCGCGTGGAAGCCGATCGCTCCCTCGACGAGGTGGCGCGGCTCATGTCCGAGAAGAGCACCCCTGTGGTCGCGGTGTACGACGGTGAGAGATACCTGGGTCTCATCGGCCACGACGACGTGGCCGAGGCGCTCACGCTGCTCCAGCTCCTGCCGGCCTCGAGGCGGGGCGGCGCCGCGTCGCCCGCGCCGCGGGCGCATGGTCGCGAGGCAGCCGAGGGGCCGCCGCGGCCGTGACGCATGACAGCGGGCCGCGTGAAACCGCCGTCAAAGCGGGCCCGCGAGCATTGACAGCCTGGAAGGCCATCAGCGTATCCTCCCCGGTAGCTGCTCTTCACGACCCCCGTCGCCGGCATCTCTGCCGAGGGAAGGCTCATGCAAAAGCTCAGATCGCGCTCCAGGCTCGCGCCGACGTACACCCTGCTCTGGCTCGCCGCGGCGGTGCTCGCCTCCGTGGCGTCGTGCTCGGACGGCGGCACGACCACCCCGCCCACGTGCGTCGCGCCGCTCGCCTCGTGCGACGACATCTGCGTCGACACCACGTCCAGCCCGGATCACTGCGGCGCCTGCGGCGTTGCCTGCGACGATGGCGAGACCTGCGTGTCGGGCACCTGCGTGGGCTGCGACGAGGGCCAGACGGCGTGCGGCGACGGGTGCTTCGATCTCCAGAGCGACGCGGCGCACTGCGGGAGCTGTAACAGCGCCTGCGACGACGGCGAGACCTGCGAGGACGGCGCCTGCCAGGCCGCCGGCTGCGCCGCGGGGCGCACCGACTGCGGCGGCGTCTGCGTCGACACCGCGTCCAGCCCGGAGCACTGCGGCCGCTGCGGCAACGCGTGCGACGAGGGCGAGGTCTGCGAGGACGGCGCCTGCCAGGAGGTCTGCTCCGACGGGCTCACCGACTGCGGCGGCGCGTGCGTGAGCACCGAGACGAGCGCGGACCACTGCGGAGGATGCGGCAACGCGTGCGACGAGGACCAGACCTGCGTGGCCGGCACCTGCCAGGACGCGGAGGACTGCGGCTCGGGGCTCACGACCTGCGGCGACGCCTGCGTCGACCTCCAGACCGACGCCGCGCACTGCGGCGACTGCACCTCGGCGTGCAACGACTCGCAGGTGTGCCAGGCCGGGATGTGCGCGTGCACGGTGGGCCCGGGCCAGGACCTCGGCAGCGCCGTGCCGCAGATCGTGAACGGCACGACGGCCGGCGGGTCGAGCACGTACTCCCCCTCGTGCGTGGCGACGAGCGCGAGCGAGCGCATCTACGCGTTCACCGCCGCGACCGCGGGCGTGTACTCCTTCGACAGCTCGGGGTCCGGCTACAACGTCGTCCTCGCGCTGCTCGACGCGGGGGGCTGCTCCGAGATCGCCTGCAACGCCGACCCGGGCGACGCCGTCGTCACGGCCGATCTGGCCACGGGCCAGACCGTCTACATCGTGGTCGACGGCGCCGACGGCGAGACGGGCACCTTCGAGCTGAGCATCACGCGGCAGAGCGCCCCGAGCTGCCCGGCGGGCACGCTCGGCTCCGCGGTGCCGCAGACGATCACCGGCAGCACGGTCGGCCGGCCCGACAGCGTGAGCCCCACCGTGACGGAGGCGTGCGGCGACGCGGACAGCCCCGACGCGGGATACGCGTTCACGGCGCCGGTCACGGGCGACTACGTGTTCGACACGTTCGGATCCGAGTTCGACACGATGCTCCACGTGCACGACGGCGTCTGCCGCGGGCCTCAGCTCGGGTGCAACGACGACACCCTGACCGAGGACTCGGAGGTGACGGTGAGCCTCGAGGCCGGCCAGACCGTCGTTGTCGTGGTCGACGGGGCCCGGGACTCCACGCCGGGCGCGTTCACGCTCCACGTCCGGCGGGCCGTCCCGCCGCCCGTGTGCGACGACTCGGACGTGTGCGGCGACGGCGGCGAGGGGTGCATCCGGTGCGCGTTCGACGGGAACTGCGCCGACGAGCTCAGCAGGTGCGCCGCCAGCCACACGTGCCTCAACTACGTGAGCTGCATCCGCACGTGCGCAGGAGCGGAGTGCGACGCATGCAGGGCGGCAGACCCGGAGAGCGCCGCGCTCTACGACGCCGCCCTCGCCTGCGCGTACTGCAACGAGTGCCGGAACGCCTGCGCCGGGACCGACGTCATCGCGTGCCCGTGATCGCGCGGGCGCGTTAGAAGCGCTGCGCGGGCCGTGGTAGGACCGCCCCGATGCGGCGCATCCTCCACGGCCACTTCTGGACGATCGCTCCCTGGCTCAAGCATCAGCTCCGCGCCCCCGCGCTCCCCCCGTCCTCCCCGTTCTCGGTGGACGTCGACGAGACGCCTGCAGGGCCCGTCCGGCTGCTCGGCAGGATCCGCCACCGGGAGGGCGCGCGCGCGATCCTCGTCGTCGTGCACGGGCTCGGCGGCACGGCCGAGAGCTACTACGTGGCCTCGGCCGCCGCCCAGGCCGAGCGCGACGGGCTCGCGTCCCTGCGCATCAACCTGCGCGGCGCCGGGGGCGACGGGGCCGGCATCTACCACGCCGGCCTGTTCTCCGATCTGCACGCCGTCGTGGCCTCCCCCGAGCTCGCCCGGTACGAGCGCGTGCTCCTCGTCGGCTACTCGATCGGCGGGCACCTCGCCCTCCGCTACGCCGCCTCGGGCGCGCACGATCCGCGCCTCCGCGCCGTGGCGGCCATCTGCCCGCCGCTCGATCTCGCGCGGTCGGTCGCCGCCATGGACCAGCCGGAGCGCTGGGTGTACCGCCGCCACGTGCTGTCGGGGCTGAAGGAGATGTACAGCGCCGTCGCGTCCCGCCGCGACGTGCCGCTGCCCCTCCGCGAGGCGCTCGCGATCCGCACGATCCGCGAGTGGGATCTCCGCATCGTGACGCGCTGGTTCGGGTACCAGAGCCCGGAGGCGTACTACGCGAGCGAGAGCGCGGCCCCGCGCCTGCGCGACCTCGGCGTCCCGTCGCTGATCGTCGCCACCGAGGCCGACCCGATGGTGCCGCTCGACACGGTGCGGCCGGCGCTCGAGGCCCACCCGCTGTCCCCGCTGCTCGACGTCCAGTGGCTCCAGCTCGGCGGGCACGTCGGCTTCCCGGGGACGCTGAGCCTCGGGTTCGGGGCCGCGCCGGGCCTGGAGTCCCAGGTCATCCACTGGCTCGAGCGGCACTGAGGCGCGGGCGCGCGATCCTTCGACCACGCGGCCGCCGGCCTCGCGCGAGCAGCCGATTCACCCCGGCCGCGCGGCGGGCTCCAGCGCGTAGACATCGACGTCCACGCCCGGGCTGTAGAGCACGTGCGGCGCCCCCGCGGTCGCGGGCAAGCCGGCCGCGGCCACGACGCTCTCCTCGACGTGGCTCACGTCGGCCCGGTGGAGCGGGTAGGGCGCGTGGTGCACCTGCCCGATCCGGAGCTCGCCGCCGCGCGCGGCGAACAGCAGGTAACGCTCGGCCAGGAAGTGCTCGAACGTCCCCGGCGCCGCGGGGCCGATCGGCGCGCCGACGCGATAGCGCGCCTCGAAGCGCGCGGGCACGGGGCCGGGCCAGCGCCGCTCGCTGCGATAATGGACCTCGCCGTCCCGCGACTCGAGGGCCATCGAGGCGTGGTGATAGGGCAGGTGCCAGCCCGCCCGGGCCACCAGGACAGCGAGGGCCTTGGCCGCATCCAGGCTGAAGAACCACACGCCCGGATCTCGCCCCTCCCGGTGCACGTAGGTGCGGACGTTGAGCTCGTGAAAGTTCGAGATCCCCGGCACGCTCGGCGACCACCACGGGGTGACGTCGCGCATGGTGAAGGCGACGACGCCGACGTAGGCCCTGCCCTCGAACGTGTCGAGCTCGAGGCCGGGCGGCACCACGGCGCGGAGCGCGGCGGCCGGCGTCTCCCAGTGCAGGAAGAGCAGCTCTCTCCAGCGTTGAAAGCCCGCCGGGCGGCCGCGGGGGCGGAGCGTGGGAGCGAGTCGATCCACGGCCCGGAGGATAGGACAGCGCGGAGGAAAGATCCCCCCTCGCGGCGGGCGACGCCATGGGGATATCCTGCCCGCGGCAACGCGGTCACGGGCGATGGCGGTCGGCAGCGACGGCAACGGAGCGGAGGGCAGGATGAAGAAGCTCATCAACGCGCCGGAAGATCTCGTCAGCGAGGCGGTCGAGGGCATGGCGCTGGCGCACGCCGATCTGCTCCGGGTGAACACCGCGCCGCTCTTCGTCACGCGCGCGGCGCCGAAGGAGCGGGGCAAGGTCGCCCTCGTCTCGGGCGGCGGCAGCGGGCACGAGCCGCTGCACGCCGGGTTCGTCGGGCGCGGCATGCTCGACGCCGCCTGTCCGGGGGCCGTTTTCACGAGCCCGACGCCGGACCAGATCGCCGAGGCGACGCGGGCGGTCGACGCCGGCGCCGGCGTGCTCCACATCATCAAGAACTACACCGGCGACGTGATGAACTTCGAGATGGCCGCCGAGCTCGCGCGCGAGGCGGGCACCTCGATCGAGGGCGTGCTCGTGAACGACGACGTGGCGGTCGAGGACAGCCTCTACACGGCCGGGCGGCGCGGCGTGGGCACGACGCTGCTCGCCGAGAAGATCTGCGGCGGCGCCGCGGAAGCCGGGCGGCCGCTCGACGAGGTCGCGGCGCTGTGCCGGCGGGTGAACGCGCGCGGCCGCAGCATGGGGATCGCGCTCTCCGCCTGCACCGTGCCGCACGCCGGCAAGCCGTCGTTCGAGCTCGGCCCGGCCGAGATGGAGGTAGGCATCGGCATCCACGGCGAGCCCGGCCGCCGGCGCGCCCCGCTGGAGCCCGCGGACCGGGTGGCCGAGCTCCTGATGCAGCCGATCCTCGAGGACCTGCCGTTCGCGCCGGGCGACGACGTGCTCCTGTTCGTCAACGGCATGGGCGGGACGCCGCTCATCGAGCTCTACGTCGTCTACCGCAGGGCGCACGCGATCGCGCGCGAGCGCGGCCTCAACGTCGCGCGCAGCCTCGTCGGGCCGTACATCACGTCGCTCGAGATGGCCGGCGTGTCCGCGACCCTGCTCAAGCTCGACGACGAGATGATCCGCTGGTGGGACGCGCCGGTGCACACCCCGGCCCTCCGCTGGGGGGCCTGAGCCATGCAGACCCTGAGCGGCGACCACATCGCGGCGTGGATCGAGCGCGCGGCCGACGCGCTGGAGCGCGAGAAGGTGTACCTGACCGAGCTCGACGCGGCGATCGGCGACAGCGATCACGGGGTCAACATGGCGCGCGGCTTCACGGCGGTGCGCTCCCGGCTCGACACCCTCGATCGCGGCGACGTCGGCGCGCTGCTGAGGGGCGTCGGGACGATCTTGCTGTCGACCGTCGGCGGGGCGAGCGGGCCGCTCTACGGCACGCTGTTCCGCGACGCGGGGCAGAGGGTGGCCGGCGCCGCGGCGATCGACCTCGCGGCCCTGACGGGCTGTCTCGAGGCGGGCCTCGAGGGCGTGCGGCGCCGCGGCAAGGCGTCGCCGGGCGAGAAGACGATGGTCGACGCGCTCGTCCCCGCCGTCGACGCGCTCAAGGCGGCCCTGGGCGCGCCGCAGCCCGACGGCGCCGGCGACGGCGGCGCGCCGCTCGCGGAGGCGCTCGCCCGCGCCGCGGAGGCGGCGAAGGCGGGGGCGGAGGCGACCGTGCCGCTGATCGCCCGCAAGGGCCGGGCGAGCTACCTCGGGGAGCGCAGCGCTGGGCACCAGGACCCCGGCGCCACGTCGTGCTGGCTGTTGCTGCGGAGCCTGGCCGCAACGGCAGGCGCATGAGCGGGGCGGCCGGCCGCGTCGGGCTGGTCCTTGTGTCGCACAGCCGTGCGCTCGCCGAGGCCACCGAGACGCTGGCCCGCCAGATGACAGGCGCGTCCGTCGCCATCGCGTGCGCCGCGGGCGCCGGCGAGGGCGGCGTCGAGCTCGGCACCGACGCGACAGCGATCGCCGCGGCGCTCGAGCGCGTCTGCGGGCCCGCCGGCGCCGTCGTGCTGATGGACATCGGCAGCGCGATCCTGAGCGCCGAGACGGCGCTCGAGCTCGTCGATCCGGAGCTCAGCGCGCGCACCCGCCTGAGCGGCGGGCCGATCGTGGAAGGCGCTGTCGCCGCCGCGGTGCGGGCGGCGGCGGGCGGCACCGTCGATCAGGTCGCCGCGGACGCGAGGCAGGCGCTCGCCGCGAAGATCGCGCAGCTCGGCGAGGGCGAGCAACCTGCCGCCGCGGCGACGGGCGCGGCGACGGGCGCGGCGGCGAGCACGACGGCGACGGGCGCGGCGACAGCCACGACGGGCGCGGCGGCGGCCGGCGAGGCCGCGGCCGCGACGGCCGCGTCGGCCGACGTCGCGATCGCCGATCCGAGCGGGCTGCACGCCCGCCCGGCGGCGCAGCTCATCGCGCGCGCGGCGGCCTTCGACGCCAGGATCACCCTGGAGAACGTGACCAACGGCCGCGGCCCGGTTCCGGCCGCGAGCCTGATCGCGCTCGCCTCGCTCGGGGCGCGCCGCAGCGACGTGCTGCGCGTGCGCGCGACAGGGCGGCAGGCGGCCGAGGCCGTCGAGGCGGTCGCGGCGATCCTCCAGCGCGAGGCGAAGGCCGCCGCGCCCGCGGCGATCGCCGTGTCGGGCCTCGCCATCCCTGTCGCGCCGGGCGTCGCGCTCGGCCCGCTGGTCCGGCTGGTGCGATCGCTCCCGGACGTCCCCGAGACCACGGTCGACGACATCGCGGCCGAGGTCGAGCGGCTGCGGCGAGCGCTCGAGCTCGCGGCGCAGGACCTCGACAACGCGCTGCGCGGCAGCGACATCCTCGACGCCCACCAGGCGCTGCTCTGCGATCCGGCGCTCGTCGACGAGGCCCTCTCGCGCATCGAGCGGGATCGCTGCAACGCGGCCTGGGCCTTCTGCCAGGCGATCGACGCCGCGGCCGTGATCTACAGGCAGCTCGAGGACCCCTACCTGAGGGCGCGCGAGGCGGACGTCCACGACGTGGGCCACGCCGTTGTGCGCGCGCTGCTCGGCGGCTCCGCGGGCACGGTGCCCGACGGGCCGCCGGCGGTCGTCGTGGTCGACGACCTCACGCCGTCGGAGGCCGCGCGGCTCGACGCGGCGCGCGTGCTCGGCGTCATCGACCGGCGCGGCGGCCCCACCTCGCACGCGGCCATCCTGCTGCGCGCCGCCGGCATCCCCGCTGTCGCCGGGGCCGCGGCGCTCGTGCCGGAGGCGGGCGGCGCGCACGCCGGGCTCGACGGCGCGACAGGCGAGGTGTGGATCGACCCCGATCCCGAGACCGCGCTCGCGCTCGAGGGGCGGCGGGCGGTCCTGCGCGCGTCGCGTCGGCCGGCGGCCGCGCGCGACGGCCGCCTGCGCCTCGCGTGCGGCCGCGAGATCGAGCTCTGGGCGAACGTGGCCGGGCCGTCGGACGCGCGCGCCGCGCGCGACGCCGGCGCCCTCGGGATCGGCCTGCTGCGCACCGAGATGCCGTTCCTGGGCCGGATCGACGAGCCCGGCGAGGCCGAGCAGGCGGCGCTGCTCGCGGAGACGTTCGCTGTGTTCGCCGGCGCGCCGATCGTGGTCCGCACGCTCGACGCCGGCGGCGACAAGGCGCTGCCGTACCTCGCCCTCGAGGCCGAGACGAACCCCAGCCTGGGCGTGCGCGGCGTCCGCCTGTCCCTCGCGCGGCCGGCGCTGCTCGAGGCGCAGCTCCGCGCGATCCTTGTCGCGGGTCGCGGCCACGACGTGCGGGTCCTCATCCCGATGGTCTCGACAGCCGCCGAGGTGAGCGCTGTGCGCGCCGCGCTCGAGCGCGCGCACGACGCGCTCGCTGCCGCCGGCATGCCGCACCGATGGCCCGTGGCCACGGGCATCATGGTCGAGGTGCCGTCGGCGGCGCTGATGGCCGAGCGCCTCGCGCGGCAGGCCGACTTCTTCAGCATCGGCACGAACGACCTCACGCAGCACACGCTCGCGGCCGAGCGCGGCCACGCGCGGCTGCACGCGCTCGCCGATCCGGCGCACCCGGCCGTGCTGCGGCTCGTTCGCGCGGTGGTGGAGGCGGGGCACGCCGCGGGGCGGCCGGTCTCGGTGTGCGGCGAGGCCGCGGGCGATCCCGACGTCGCGCCGCTCCTTGTCGGCCTCGGGGTCACGCAGCTCAGCATGTGCGCCTCGGCGTTCGACGCGGTGGAGGACGCGCTCGCCGGGGCCACGTTCGCGGAGCTCGCGGCCGCCGCCGAGGAGGCGCTCGCTGTCGACGAGGCGTCCGCGGCCCGCGCGACCCGGGCGGCGGCGCGGCGGCCGGGCTGACCGGCCGGGCGCGGCCGGGCGTGCGGAGAGGGCCACATTCCGACCGTTCCCGGTGCCCCCGGGCTGCCGGCTGCCTCCCGCAGACCGTCTCCGGTGCCGCCGGGGCTGCCGGCTGCCTCCCGCAGACCGTTTCCGGTGCCCCCGAGGCTGCCAGCTGCCTCCCGCAGACCGTCTCCGGTGCCCCCGAGGCTGCCGGCTGCCTCCCGCAGACCGTCTCCGGTGCCGCCGGGGCTGCCGGCTGCCTCCCGCAGACCGTTTCCGGTGCCGCCGGGGCTGCCGGCTGCCTCCCGCAGACCGTCTCCGGTGCCCCCGAGGCTGCCGGCTGCCTCCCGCAGACCGTTTCCGGTGTACGGGCCCTTTCCGCGCCGGGGCCGCGGACGCGTCGACCGCTACAGTGCGTCTGCCGGCGGCGCGCCGTCGTGCGTGGTGCGCGCCGTGGCGTCCTCCGCCGGCTGCGCGCGGACCGGGTGTCCGAGCACGCACGCGCCGTCGCCGGGCAGCTCGGTCGCCTCGTCGCACGCGGCGAGCTCCCAGCCGCGCGCCTGGTCGGCGTCGGTCCCGGAGAGGTCGGCGCCCCGGAGGTCGGCGCCGCTCAGATCGGCGCCCTCGAAGGTCGACTCCATCAGCGCCGCGCCCGACAGGTTCGCCCCGCCGAGGCGCGCGTTCCGGAAGCTCGTCTGGGTGAAGTCGGCGCTGGAGAGGTCGAGCCCGGACAGGTCCACGCCGTCGAACTGGCGGTGGCCGCTCCGCGCGAGCAGGCGCGCGGCGGCAGACCGGCCGGCGGCGTCGTCCGAGGAGAGCGTGGCGCGCAGCCGGAAGACAGCGAGGCGGGACGGGTCGATCCCGTGGACGAGCGTCGCGGCGAGCGCGGCGAGCACGAGGCGCGCCCCGAAGGCGCGGGCGGCGCCGCGCTCGGTCCCGAACGGCGGCAGCGCGAAGGTCAGGAGCGCCGCGCCGAGGGCGCCGCCGGCGTGCGCGGCCCAGAGGAGCCCGGGCGGCGGCACCTTCGCCAGCGCGACGGCGGCCGCGAGGACGAGGAGCAGCGCGCCGCCGGCGCTCGCGAGGCGCAGCTCGACCGCCCGCGCGAGCAGGGGCGCTTCCTGCGGCTGGCGCGGGGCGCCGGCCGCTGCGGGGCCGCGGCGCCCCGGCGGCGGCGGCTCGGCCGGATCGGCGGCGCGGCGCGGCACCACCGCGGCGGCGCCGTGGCGGCGCGACTCGGGCGGCGCGGGCACCCGCTGCGACTCGGGCGCTGCGCGCATCCGCTGCGATTCGGGAGGCGCGGAACTCCGCTGCGGCTCGGGCGCCGTCCCCAGCCGCCGCGAGTCCGGCGCCGCCCCGAGCCGCCGCGAATCCGGCGCCGTCCCCAGCCGCTGCGAATCCGGCGCTGTCCCCGGCCCCTGCGCGTCGGGCGGCGCGAGCCGGCGGCTCCTCGCCGCGCTCTCCGGGACCGCCTCGGCGCTCGCGAGCGCCTCGCGCAGCGGCGACGGGAACGCCCCGACGTCGTCGAACGACGCGCCCGCCCCCGCGAGCGCCAGGATCGCCTCCTCGTCCAGGCCCGAGCGCGCGCACGCCGACGCGTCGACGCGCGCGTTCGCGAGCGAGCTCGCCGACGAGAACGAGCGCGGCAGCTTCGCGCCGCGCAGGTCGGCGGCCGTGAGCAGCGCCCCGCCGAGCAGCGCCCCCGACATGTCGGCGCAGCGCAGGTCGGCGCCGGCGAGGTCGGCGCCGGCGAGGTCGGCGTTGACGAGCGACGCGGCGTCGAGCCGCGCCCCCGCGAGGTTCGCGCCGCCGAGCTTGGCCCCTTCGAGCCGCGCCCCCGCGAGGTTCGCGCCCTGCAGATCGGCGCCGGGCAGGTGCGCGGCCGCGAGGTCCGCGCCCGGGAGCTCGATCGCGGCGCCGTCACCGCCGCGCCTCGACGAGAGGGCGCCGAACAGCTTGTGGAGCGCGGCGTGATCCATGGCGGCCCGCCTACTCGTCCGGGTCGATGGTGCCGATCGCGCTCGCGAACACCACCTGCCCGTCCCTCATGTAGCCGTCCAGCGCGAACCACGCGTGCGTCCCGTCCCCGTCGAGGTCGCCGCGCGCGTAGGCCGCCCACCTGCGGTCCGGCGGCACGTCCGCCGGCCAGTGGGAGGCCGAGACAGGCATCGGAGAGCCGCCGAGCCGGTATCGATACTGATACGACTGAGGGTGGGTGATCTCGAATCCAAGGCACCTCCACCCCACGGTCGGACTCCCCGTGTTGTAGTCCACGCCCGGCCTGGGGTCGGGCTGGTACTTTATCCCCTGCACCCGGTAGAAAGCGTTGGGCACGGTGACCGCGTCGCTGCACAGCGGGTGGGCCGCCGCGCTACCCGTGTTCGCCTGGAGCCGGTCGGCGGACACGACGACGGCCCTCGAGATGGCGCCGACCGTGTGCTTGGCCTCGGCCGACGTGGCGAGCACCCGGTACTTCGACACACCGTGGGTGGCCAGGGCGGCCAGGATCGTCACGAGCCCGCCCGCGAGCATCACCTCGACGAGCGTGAACCCCCGCCTCCCCCGCCGCCGAGATGCCGAGTCGATCTCAGACCGGGAATCCCTTATCACGGCACATGTATAACCGGACTGTCCATCGATGAACAGATGGAAACCCCATCTCGCGGCGGCAGAGACGCTGTTTGGTCGGGTGTTGTGGGGAGCGCGGTTGTCCGGGCGGCCCGCCTCCCACGTGGGCGGCGCGAGAGGCGGAATGGCGCGGTGGTGAGCGCGCGTGGCGCGCTCGGCGTGATGGTGAGCGCGCGTGACGCGCTGCGAATGATGGTGAGCGCGCGTGGCGCGCTCCGCATGATGGTGAGCGCGCGTGGCGCGCTCGGGGCTCAGGCGCGCGGGCCGGACGTCTTGGGCGGCGGGTCTCCCGCGAGGAAGGCCTCCAGCGCGTCGGCGATGCGCTCGCCGGTCTTGCCGTCCCACCCTTCGGGCACGGAGCCCCGCTTGCCGCGGCCGTCGAGGATCGCGTCGACCTCGCGCGCGATGAGCGCTGCGTCGAGCCCGACAACGGTGTTGGTGCCCTGGGTCACGGTGATGGGCCGCTCGGTGCCCTGACGCATCGTGAGGCACGGGATCCCGAGCGCGGTCGTCTCTTCCTGAATGCCGCCCGAGTCGGTGGCCACGAGCAGCGCATTGCCCATCACGGTGACGAAGTCGTCGTATCCGAGCGGCTCCATGATCCGGAGACCCTTCGTCTCGCGCAGGCGCCCCGACAGGCCGAACGACTCGGCGCGCGCGACCGTGCGCGGGTGGACGGGGAACACAGTCGGCAGGCGCTGCGCGATCGCGGTGAGCGCGTCGAGCGTCTCGGCGAGCCGCTCGGCGCTGTCGACGTTGGCCGGGCGGTGGAGCGTCGCGATCGCGTACTTCTTCGGCTCGAGCCCGAAGCGCGACAGCGCGTCGGTCTGCCGCTTCAGGGCGTAATGGACCGAGTCGATCATCACGTTGCCGACGAACCGGACGCGCTCGGGCGGGATGCCCTCGGCGAGCAGGTTCGGGTGGGCGTCGTGCGAGGGCGTGAGCAGGAGATCGGAGAGCTGGTCGGTGAGGACGCGGTTGATCTCCTCGGGCATCGTCCAGTCGCGCGAGCGCAGCCCGGCCTCCACGTGGACGACGGGGATGCCGAGCTTGGACGCCGCGAGCGCGCCGGCGAGCGTGCTCGTGACGTCCCCGACGACCACGACCACCTTGGGCCGGTGCTCCATCAGGTCCGCCTCGGCGCCGACGAGCACGGCCGCCGTCTGCTGGGCGTGCGAGCCGCCGCCCGCCTTGAGCGTGTGATCGGGCGTGGGCAGGCCGAGGTCGCGGAAGAAGACGTCGCTCATCGTCGTGTCGAAGTGCTGGCCCGTGTGCAGGAGCCGCATCGGCAGGCCGCGCGCCTTGAGGGCGCGGCAGATGGGAGCGAGCTTCATGAAGTTCGGGCGCGTCGCGGCGACGAGGTAGATCATCTCGACCGGCGAGCATGCCGTGGTATGCGCCGCGCTACCAGCGCGTTGTGGCGAGACCGCCGGCGCGACGCTTTACGCGGGCAGTGCCGTCCTGTACACGCGCCCCGTGCGTCTGACCGTGCTCCTCCACGGCGATCCGAAGGCCACGCAGCAGGCCCGCCTCGGCGCCGCGCTCGCCGCCCGGGGCCACCGGGTCATCCTCTGCGACGCGCCCGGGATCGCGGCCTCGATCCGCGACGAGTACGGGCAGCGCTGCGAGGAGCTGAGGCTCCTCTCCTCCCTGGTCCCACACGCCCTCCGGCGCCTCTGGGCGCGGCGGCGCGCGCGCGCGCTCGGCGTCGACGTCGTGCACCTGAACTTCCTGCGCCCGTGGCACGACCTCTGGTCGAGGATGCAGGGCGGCCCGCCGATCGTCGCCACCGCGTGGGGCTCCGACATCAACCCCGAGGTGTTCCGGAGATCGCGGTGGACGGTCCGCCGGGTCGACCACGTGCTGTCGCGCGCCTCGGCCGTCACGGCGGACAGCGTGCCCCTGCTGGCGAGGGCGCGGGCGCGCATGGGCGAGCGCGCGCCCTCCGTCCCCTGCGAGATCGTGCTCTGGGGCGTGGATCTCGCGACGTTCGAGCGGCAGAGGGCGCTCGACGGTGCGGCGCACTTCCGGCGCGAGCTCGGGATCGAGCCCGGCAAGCGCGTCCTCCTGAGCCCGCGGCAGACGAAGCCGCACTACCACGTCGATCGCATCCTCCGCGCCTTCGCCGCGAGCCGGTGGGCGAGGGAGGGCGTCTTCGTGATCAAGCTGTACGGCCGGCACGACGAGCCCGCGTACGTGCGGAAGCTCAGGTCGATCGTGCGCGAGCTCGGCGTCGACGCCAGCGTGAGGTTCGCGGAGCCGTGCCCGTACAGCGAGCTCCCCGGCCTCTACGCGATGGCCGACGCCGCTGTCTCGCTGCTCGAGGTCGACGGCGTGCCGTCCACGTTCTGCGAGCTCGCGGCGCTCGGGGTGCCGATCGTCGCGAGCGACCTGCCGGCCTACGAGGGCGTGCTCGATCGCGATCGCGCGCTCCTGGTGCCGCCCGCCGATCACGCGGCGCTCGTCGCCGCGCTCGACCGGCTGATCGACGAGCCCGAGCTCGCGCCGCGCCTCGCGGAGCGCGGGCGCGCGTGGGCCGTGGAGCGCGCCGACTGGCAGCGGTGCGTCGACCGGTTCGAGGCGCTCTACCGCGCCGCCATCGTCGCCGCCGCCGCCGCCTCGGGCCAGCGCGCGTAGCGGCCGGCGCGCGCGGCGGTCAGCGCCGCGGCGACGCTGCGCCGCGCTCGCCGGCGAGGCGCTCGAACAGCGCGACGATCTCGGCGACCTGCGCCTGCCGCGTGAGCTTCGCGATCTCGTCCTCGCGCCGGGCGGGCAGCTCCCCGCGGCGGAAGCGATCGTAGGCGCGCTCGAGCGACAGCGCCCCGAGCTCGACGTCGTCCGCGGGCACCGCCTCCCCTGCCCCCGTCCGCGACAGCACGAGCGCCGCGTCGGTCCCGGGCACCACGAAGGCGATCACCGGCGGGCCGGCGGCGATGTACTCGTAGAGCTTGCCGGGCGTCGAGAGCGGATCGAGCGCGCACAGCACGAGCGCGTCCGCGTCGCGGTAGCGGGCCACGATCTGGTCGTGCGGCACCGGCTTCTCGACCCGCAGGTGCGGCCGGAGGTGCGGGTACTTCCTGGCCTCCCGCTCGGCCCACGCGCCCGCGGCGCTCACGATCGAGAGCTCGAAGCCCGGCAAGGCGCGCCGCGAGAGGAGCCGATCGGCAGCGCGGAACACCGACGCGAGGTTGTAGTCGCCGTACATGTTGCCCGCGAACAGGAGGCGGAAGCGGCCGCCCGGATCCGGCCGGGGCGCGTACGGCGCGGCGAAGTCCTCCGCGTCGAAGCCGTTCCGCACGAGGTGCACCTTGCCCTCCGGCAGGCCGCGCCGCTCGACGAGCAGCGAGCGGAACGGATCCGCCGTGACCAGCACCGCGTCGGCGCCCGCGAAGACGCGCTCCTCGATCCGTCGATCCACGCGCTGGCGCATCCGGGCGATCGGGCCCTCGCCCCTGTAGAGCGGCAGGAAATTGTTGTCGGTCCACGGGTCCCTGAAATCGGCCACCCAGGGGACGCCGAGCGCGCGCCGCGCGTGGTCCCCGAGGAGGTGGGCCGTGAAGGGCGCCGACGTGCTGAACACGAGATCGAACCGCTCCTCGCGGAGGATCGCGGAGAGCCGCCGCAGGGCGAACGGGAGCCAGCCGAGGTAGGCGTCGACCGGCAGGGCGCCGAAGAGCGTCCCGAAGCCGACCGCGGCGCGCGTGCGCTCGACGCGGACCCCCTCGGGGACCTTGGAGAGGAGCGACCGATCGACAGCGGTCCTGCCGCGCTGGCCGGACGCGAGCACGACCGGCGCCCAGCCGAGGGAGGGCGCGATCCGGCTGAGGTGCAGGGCGCGCTGCACGCCGGCGCCGCCGTGCGGCGGATAGAAGTAGCTGATCAGGAGGAAGCGGCGCTCGGGCATGCGGGGACCGCGCGCGTGATACCACACGGCCCCGCCCGGCGGCGCTCCTGTCGAGGAGCCCCGCCCCGGCTCAGTGCCCCGCCGTCGCGCCCGCCACGCGCTGCACGCCGGCGTCCGCCGGCTGGGCCTCCGCCGCCGCGCGCCGCGCCTTCCGGAGGCGCCACCACCGCTCGACGCTCATCACCGGCAGGATCGTCAGCGCCACCAGCGTCGAGTTGATCCACGCCCCCAGCGAGAGCGGCGCCGAGCCGAACAGCGTGTGCATGAACGGCGCATAGACGAAGCAGAGCTGCAGGGCGAGGAGCGCGCCGATCCCGACGTAGATCCAGGGGTTCGAGAAGAGCCCGATCTTCAGCATCGAGTCGCGCAGCGACCGGCAGTTGAGCACGTAGAAGATCTGGAACAGCACGACCGTCGTGACCGCCGCTGTCTGGGCCTCGCGGTAGGCGACCTCCGAGACGACGCCGCCGCGCACCTCCGTGAAGTACTCGTACAGGAAGAGCCCGATCGCCCCCGCCGTCATGAGCACCGCGACGATCGCCGTGCGCACGAGCACGAACCGGCTCAGGATCGGCTCGCTCGGGTCCCGCGGCGGGCGGCCCATCACGTCCTTCTCCATCGCCTCGAACGCGAGCGGCAGGGAGAGCGCCACCGTGGCCACCAGGTTGACCCAGAGGATCTGGACGGCCGTGATCGGCATGAGCGGCGCGCCCCCGACGATCGGGAAGGTCATCACCGCCACGAGCAGGATCAGCGCCTCGCCCAGGTTCGTCGGCAGCACGAACGCGAGCGCCTTGACCAGGTTGTCGTAGACGCGGCGCCCCTCCTCGACCGCCGCGCGGATGCTCGCGAAGTTGTCGTCGGTCAGCACCACGTCGGCGGACTCCTTCGACACCGCCGTCCCCGTGATCCCCATGGCCACGCCGATGTTCGCCTGCTTCAGCGCCGGCGCGTCGTTCACGCCGTCGCCCGTCATCGCGACGACCTTCCCGTCGGCCTGCAGCGCCCTGACCAGGCGGAGCTTGTGCTCCGGCGCCACCCGCGCGAACACGTTCGTGGACGCCGCCGCCGCGCGCAGCTCCTCGTCCGACAGCCGCGCGATCTCCGTGCCGTTCATCGCCCGCCCGCCCTCGCGCACGAGCCCGAGCTGCTCGCCGATCGCCCGCGCTGTCGCCAGGTGATCGCCCGTGATCATCTTCACGGTGATCCCGGCGTCATGGCACGCCTTGATCGCGTCGATCGCCTCCGGCCGCGGCGGGTCGATCATCCCCTCGAGGCCGAGGAGCTCGAACCCCTCCGTGAGGTGCGCCTCGTCGAGCGACGCCGCGTCGCGGCCCTGCGCCCGCGACGCCACGGCGAGCAGGCGCATGCCCTGCGCCGCCATCCGCTCGACCTCCGCGATCACCTGAGCGCGCTCCGCGTCGCCGATCGCGGCGCGGCCGAGCACCACCTCGGGCGCGCCCTTCATGAAGATCACCCGCTCGCCGCCGGGCGCCTCGTGGAGCGTCGCCATGAGCTGCAGCTCCGACGAGAACGGCACGGCGTCGATGCGCGGGTACTCCCGCCGCGTCGCCTCGACGTCCACGCCGAGCTTCTGCGCCGCGACGACGAGCGCGCCCTCGGTGGGGTCGCCCTCGATGCCGCACGCGTCGCCGTCGCGCTTCATGCGCGCGTCGTTGCAGAGCAGCCCCGCGCGGAGCAGCGCGCGCACCGGCTCGGGCGCCTCGCCCATCGGCGCGCCGTCGCGGCGGAGCTCGCCGGCGGGCGCGTAGCCGACGCCGGTCACCTCGATCGTCTCCCCGGCGCCGCCCTGCGCGGAGGCCCCGGCCCGGGGCGTCCACAGGGCGCGGACGGTCATCTCGTTGCGCGTCAGCGTGCCTGTCTTGTCGGAGCAGATGACGCCGGTGCTGCCCAGCGTCTCGACCGCGGGCAGCTTCCGGATCACCGCGCGGCGCCGCGCCATGCGCTGCACGCCGATGGCGAGCGAGATGGTGATGATCGCCGGCAGCCCCTCCGGGATCGCGGCGACCGCGAGCGAGATCCCCGCGAGCATCGCGTCGACCGGCGGGTAGCCCCGGAGCAGCGCGACCCCGACGATGACAAGCGCGACAGCGACGATCGCGATCGTCAGAACGCGGCCCACCTTGGCCATCGAGCGGGTGAGCGGCGTCTCGATCTCGGTCGCCTCGTGGAGCATCGACGAGATGCGCCCGAGCTCGGTCGCGCCGCCGGTGGCGAAGACAACGGCCGTGGCCGTGCCGCTGGTCACGAGCGTCCCGCCGAACGCGAGGTCCTTGCGGTCGCCGACGCCGGCGTCCTCCGGGACGGCGTCGACGTGCTTGTCGGAGGGCACCGACTCGCCCGTGAGCGCCGACTCATCCACGCGGAGGTTCTTCACCGAGATCAGCCGCGCGTCCGCGGGGACCTTGTCGCCCGCCTCGAGCACCACCACGTCGCCGGGGACCACGTCGGCCGCCGGGATCACGCTCCGCTGCCCGCCGCGCACGACCGTGGCCGACTGGGGCACCATGCCGGCGAGCGCCTCGATCGCCTTGCCCGCGCGGAGCTCCTGCACGAACCCGATCGCCGTGTTGAGCACGACGACCGCCAGCACGACCGACCCGTCGATGGCCTCGCCCATGATCATCGCGAGGGCCGCCGACGCGAGCAGCACGTAGATGAGCGGGTCGTTGATCTGGCGGAAGAGCAGCTTGAACGCGCTGTCACCCTTGGCGCGCTGGATCACGTTGGGCCCGACATCCTTGAGCCTCCGGGCGGCCTCTTCGGCCGTGAGGCCTGTCTCGGCGCTCTCGATCTTGGAGAGCGCCTCCTTGGCTGGCAGGCTGTGCCAGGCGGTCCCGGACGTTGAAGGGAGGACGGGTTGCGACATGCAGTGTTCTCCTGCAGAGAGCGGCGCTGTGCGTGTTGCGCTCACCAACGGTGGCAGCTTCTCACCACGAACTCGGCACGTGCTTGGCACGTGTCATGCCAGCAGTCATGCCCGTGGTGAACCAGGATGTTCACCCTTCGAGGTGATGCCGGCGCCGGGGTCGCATTGGACCTTTTCACCTCGGTGGGGTGTTTTGCCCCACCCTCTTGAGTCGGGGCTCAACCGCGCAGGTAGGCGAACGTCCCGTCGATGTTGAACAAGCGGGTCGCCTGCACGAGCTCGGTCACCGTCACGCCGACGCGCGGCAGGAGCCGCTCCGCGACGCCGCGGCTCAGGAGGTCCTTGCGGAAGTAGCGGAGCTTGCGCGGGGCGACGTACCCCTCGAGCTCCGCGAACGTGAGGCGCTGGTACTCGGGGGTGCCGGGGACGTGGCGCCGCGAGATCACGTCATAGAAGAAGAAGACGCCGCCCGGCTTGAGCTGGGCGAGCGCCTTCTCCACGAGGCGCCGCTTGAGCTCCGCGTTGGTGACCGACGACAGCACGGCGAGCATCATCACCATGTCGAACGGCCCGCCGACGTCGGCCTTCAGGAAGTCGCCCGCCATGAAGCGGATGCCGGCGAAGCGCGATCGCGCGACGGCGGTGCGCTGGGCGATGAGATCGATGCCGGTGAGGCGCGAGGGGTCCGCGCCGAGCTCGACCAGCCACGCCAGGTTGGAGCCCGCTCCGCAGCCCACGTCGAGCACCGACATCTCGCGCAGCGCCTCGGCGGTGCGCACGCCGCACGCGACGAGCGCCTCGCGCATGCGGCGCTGCCGCTGGCGCGCGACGAGGTACGGATACGCGTTGAGCAGGCTCGCCCAGGGGTTCGCCGGCAGGAAGCGCTCGGTGTAGTACCGGTTGATCGCCTCGAGATCCTGCTCGAAGCCGCCCTCTCCCTCGGCCATCAACCTGCCTCCCCTCGGCGCCGGTAGAGCGCGATGATCCAGTAGGGCTGCGCTCGCGCGCCCGAGGCCAGCCGCCACGCCACGGTCGCCCCGTCGAGCGCGAGGCGACCGGCGTGCTGCGCGAGCCGGACCCGCGGCGCAGCGAGGTCGGCCTCGCCGCAGCCGGGGCAGGAGACGCGCACGCCCCGCGGGAGGAACCAGCACCCGAGCGCGCGCTGGCGCAGCCGCTCGATCCGCTGGCTCGTGGCCTGCTCCGGAGGGCCGCCGAGCTCGGTCGCGATCCGCTCGAAGCGCGGGAAGAGCCGGTCGAGCGACGCGGCGTCGAACGACTGCAGGTGGCCGTAGATGTTGAACTCCAGCCCGCAGCGCGGGCACCGCGCGAACCTGCGGCGGAGGTTCTCCCGGAAGGGCACCGAGATGAGCAGGTACCGCGCGGCGATCCGGTCGAGCTCGCGCGCCGCGCCGGCGAGCACCGGATCGGGCAGGTGCTCGAGCATCTCGCTCGAGAAGGCGAGGTCCACGGCCCCGTCCGGCAGCGGCAAGGCGTCCGCGCTCGCCTGCAGGGTGCGAACGCGGAGCCTCGCGAGGGCCACGGGGCTGCGGTCGATGGCCAGAACCTCGTAGCGCTCGGCGAGGCGATGCGTGAGGTAGCCGTCGCCGCAGCCCACGTCGGCCACCGTGCGCACCCCCGGCGGCATCATGCGCAGGAGCAGGTCGCCCTTCGCGACGATCGCAGGATCGGCCGCCGTCTCGGTGTGCTGCCAGAGCCGATCGTAGAAGATCTCGCTGTCTTTCGCCTGCTCCGCGCCGCTCATCGCCGGTCGCATGCCACGACGACCGGCTCGCAGGAAGGGCTTCTGCCGGGTTCCTGTGGTACCGAGCCGCGATGCGAGGCGAGCAGCCGACCCCCCCCGACGCGAGCGCCCCGCCGCGGGCGCCGGAGACCGCGCCGGCGGCGCCCACCGGCGGCGCGGAGGACGGCGCGTCGCTGGCCGACCGGATCGGGATGATCGTCGGAGGGCAGCTCGTCAGCACCCTGATCAACCTCGTGCAGGGCGTCGTCGTGGTGCGGCTGCTCGGCAAGTCGCAGTACGGCGTGCTCGCGTTCGTGACGGTGCTGTTCACGACGGGGCGCGATCTCGCGCAGCTCTATGTCCCGGAGTCGCTCCTCTACTTCACGCCCAAGGTGACCCGCCCCGAGCTCAAGGGGCTCGTGCGGCAGAGCATGCTCCTCCTGCTCGGCCTCGGGACGCTCACGGCGCTCGTCTTCGCCGCGTTCGCCTTCCTCCCCGGCGTCTTCCTCGGCGGCCGGGAGGGGATCACGGCTCCCCTGCTGCTCATCGGCCTGACGAGCGTCTTCGGCTTTCCTGCGAGCGTCTTCGGCCCGCTCTTCATCGCCACGAACAACCACCGCAAGTCGGCGGGCGTCGCGCTGGTGGTCACCGTGGCGGGCGCCGCGGGCGCGCTCGTCCCCGCCGCGCTCGGGTGCTCCATCGCGTGGATCCTGGCCGCCCAGTGCGCGGCGCAGGCCCTGAGGCTCTGGCTGTCGTACCGGCTCTACGCGCGGCTGTTCCACGACGTCCCCACCGCGTCCTTCCCGGGGGGCGCGAGGGCGCAGCTCGCGTACGCGCTCCCGCTCTCGGTGACCCGCTTCGCCGGCCTCTTCAACCAGAAGCTCGACAAGTTCGTCGTCGGCCTCTTCTTCAGCGCGGGCCTGTTCGCCGAGTTCGCTGTCGGGTCGCAGGAGCTGCCGCTCGTCAGCGTCCTCGCCTACTCCGTCACGTCGACGATGCTCCCCGACCTCGTCGCGCGCGTCGAGGGCGGGCGGACCCGCGCGGAGGGAGCGAGGGCGGCGATCGACCTCTGGCACTCGGGCATCCGCAAGACGACGCTGATCATGCTCCCCGTCGCGGCGTTCCTCCTGCTCTTCGCCGAGCCGCTCATGCGCACGATCTACGGCGACGAGTACGCAGGCGCGGCCGTCCCGTTCCGCATCTACTCCGCGCTCATGCCGCTGCGCGTGACCGCGTATGGCATCATGCTGATGGCGTTCGGCCAGACCGCGATCATCCTGCGGATCCAGGTGCTGGCCATGGTGTTCAACACCGCGGCGAGCCTGGCCCTCCTGCCCACGATCGGCATGATCGGCGCGCCGCTCTCGGCCGTCCTGACGCAGGCGATCATGATCGTCCTGATGGTGGCCCGCATCGCGCGCTTCTCGGGCGTCGGCCTGCGCGGCGTCTTCCCGTGGGGTCATTACGGGCGCGTCGCGGCCAGCGCCGTCGTCGCCGCGGCGCCGCTCACCGGGCTGCTGGCCTCGGGCGCGATCGACGAGCGCCCCGGGGTCTGCCTCGCGCTCGGCGCCCCGCTGTACACGGGGCTCTACCTGGCCGCGGCGTGGCTCACCGGCGTGCTCGCCCCCGAGGACCGGGCGTTCGTCGCGCGCTGGCTCCGCCTGGAGCCGCTGCGAAGCCGCCATGGTTGAGTCGCCCGATCGACCCGCGCCCGCCCGCTCGAACCACAGCCGCCCACCGTCGCTGTCTCGGGCGGCAAGACAGCGGACGCCGACGCGAATTCCGCGCAAGCTGCTTGAAAGGGCGGGCAATCTGGAAAGATTGGCAGTCTCCCGGACGCCTCTCTCATGGTTCCCGCCTTCGTGTGGATTTCGCGCCGATCGATGCTCTAGGCTTACTCGCCGGCCTCATCGGCGCCTTGTGCGATGGAGACGACCATGAGCGAAGACCAGGAAGTAGGATTCCTCCTCCAGGTCATCTCGGGCCCCCTGGCCGGACAGACCGCGCGCATTCCAGGCGACCGTCCGCTGCTCGTCGGCCGCGCGCCGGAATCGGATCTCTCGATCGCGGGCGACGGCGAGCTCTCCGCCCTGCATTTCTCGGTGGAGCAGATCGACGGCAGCTACCTGCTGCGCGATCTGGGCAGCCGCAACGGGACGCAGGTCAACCGCGAGCGCGCGCGCGAGGTGTCGCTGCGGGACGGCGACGAGATCCGCGCGGGGGCGACCCTGTTCGCGGTGGTGCGCCGCGATCCGAGCGGCGCGAACGGTAGATGCACGCCGACACGGCCTGCGCCGCCGTCGCGGAGGACGCGGCGGGCCGCGCCCGCCGCCACGGGCGCGCCGTACGCCGCGTCGGCGCGGGCGCGGCTCCGGCAGGAGCGCTCGCCGCTCTTCGCGGTGCTCGACGCCGCGCGCGACCCGCGCATCCGGCTGCTCCTCGTCGAGGCGGGCGAGCAGACCGCCTCGCTCTACGCCGGCTTCCAGGGCGAGCTCCTCGCGGACGTCGGGCCCACGCTGGTGCATCTCCCGCGCGAGTCCCCCCTGCTCGACGCGCTGATCGACAGCGGCTGGGGCGACGCCTGGGGCGTGTTCCTGACGAGCAACCGCGCGTTCGGCGACGTGCGGAAGCACCTCCGCCGATTCCTCCTGGTCGAGAGCGGGACGGGCAAGCAGCAGTATTTCCGCTTCTACGACCCGCGCGTGCTCCGCGGCTTCCTGCCCACGTGCGGCCCGCGGAAGATCGAGGCGCTGTTCGAGGAGATCGATGCCTTCGCGATGGAGGCCGAGGATCCGGGCAAGCTCCTGCGCTTCACCGCGCAGGGCAGCAAGGCGCTCCGCGAGGAGTCGGCGCTCGAGCGCGCGGGCTGAGGTCAGGCCCGGCGGCCGAGGCGCCGCGCCAGGGGCGCGGGGCCCGGCAGCTCAGCGCGGCAGCGCGCCGGCCCCGCCCGGGTCCGCCGGCGGCAGGTCCCAGGCGATCACGCGCAGGAGCTCCGCCACGCTGAACGCCTGGGCGAAGCAGCCGCCGGGGTGGTGCGGCGGCTCCCCGGACGCGACCTCGGGCACCTGGTTGAGCGCGATCTCGTTCGAGGCCGCGGAGGCCACGAGCCGGTGGAGCAGCGGGATCACGTGCTCGCCGAGCGCGGAGTAGCGCTTCGCGGCGCGCGCGTAGAACCCGAGCAAGAACGGCCACACCGTGCCCTGGTGGTAGGCGCTGTCGCGCGCGTCCGGGCCCCCATGGTACCGGGGCACGTAGGCCGGATCGGTCGGCGAGAGCGATCGCACGCCGGCGGGGGTGACGAGCTCCAGGCGCGCCCGCTCGAGCAGCGCCGAGGCCCGCTCCGACGTGAAGCACGCGGGATCCACGGCGACGGCGATCACGGCGTTCGCGCGGACTGTCGCGTCGCGGAACGCGCCTTCCCCCGCCGCGTGCTCCGAGATCACGTCGTAGGGATAATGGGTCTCCTCGCACCAGAAGCGGGCGGCGAAGGCCTGGCGCGCCGCGGCGGCGGCCGCCTCCGCGCGCCCGGCGAGGGGCTCGTCGCCGGCGGCGCGCGCGAGGCGCGCGAGCGTCTCCGAGCCCTTCGCCCACAGCGCCGTGAGCTCGACCGGGCAGCCGGCGCGCGGGGTGACCGCGCGGCCCCCGACGCGCGCGTCCATCCACGTGAGCCCGTCGATCGCGCCCTCGCCGCTGCGGCCCGCGGCGAAGAGGCCGTCGGCCGTGATGTGGATCCCGTTCCTGGTCCCGCGCAGGGCGGCCTCGAAGGCGTCGCGCAGCGCGCCGAGGAGCTCGCCCGCGACGAACGGGTGCGTGTCGCCGACGGCGTCGGCGAGCAGCCGGGCCGCCTCGAACAGCCACAGGGTCGCGTCCGCCGTGTGGAACTCGGCGGGCTCGCCCGCGTCGGGGAGCCGGTTTGGCACGAGGCCGTCCTGCATCGCGTCGATCATCGCGCGGAGGACGCGGATGGCCCCCTCGGTCTTGCGCGGCACGAGGTAGAGGCCGGGCAGCGCGATGAGCGCGTCGCGGCCCCACACCTCGAACCACGGGTAGCCCGCGATCACGCCGGGCCGCGCGGCCGCGTCCGCGCGGAACGTCTCGGCCGCGATGGTGAGCCGCCGCTCCAGGAGCGGCCGCCGGGGCCCCGGATCCTCGGCGCGGATCGCCGCGCTCGCGGCCGCGAGCAGGTTCTCCGGCTCGTCCTCGGGCAGCGCGCCCACCGCCACGAGCAGGTGGACGGGCTCGGCGCCGATCATCGTCTCGAAGTGGCCGGGCGTCCAGAGGTCCTCGAGGAAGTCGAGCCCCCGATCCTGCTCGCCGAGGTACTCGAACCGGCGCCACCAGTCCTGCGAGCCGACGAACGTGCCCTGGTAGCGGAAGCAGATCCGCGGCAGCGCGCGGTTCGGCTGCACCCGGACCTCGCCGATCGCGGGCCGGTCCCGCCCCGCGCCGGGCTCTCCGCGCGCCGCGCCGGCGCGCAGCTCGACCTTCTGGGAGATGCCGCCGTTCTCGCGGAGGAGCTGGTGCATGTGGCGCGCCGCGAGGAGCGGGCGCAGCGTCAGCATCACCTGGTCCGCCCCGCTCCAGGCGTAGCGCAGGACGGCCGCGTTCTCGCCGCGCACGAGGCCGAGCGTCACTTCCATCTCGCCGCCCGGCAGGGCGTACGCCCAGCGCGGGAGCGGATCCTGATCGAAGCGCTCCAGGTAGAACGAGCTCGCCTCCGGGTCGATGCCCGGGAACTGGTGCTTGGCGAGATCCCACCGCGGCCACGACGCCCGGCGGTCGGTCGGCGAGCTCTGGGGCCGGAGGGGGCGGACGCTGGCGTCGACGTGCGAGAGCATGACGTGCCGGCGCCGCGGCGGGTCCAGGGCCGCGACGAGCAGGCCGTGGTAGCGGCGCGTGTGCATGCATGCGATCGTCGAGCTCGCGTAGGCGCCCGCCCCGTTCGTGTGCAGCCACTCCTTGCGCGCGATGGCGAGCTGGCCGCGCACCTCCACGTGCGGCCACGGCGAGGCGTGCTCCAGCGCGGCGCCCTGGGCGCGCGAGGCCGCTGGCGGGGACGAGATCGGGTCGTGAGCCGGAGCGCTCCTCCGGGATCCGTCAGAGCTCATCGACCGCCGGTGGCCTTCCTGAGCGAGTCCTCGGCGGCGGCGCGCATCGCGTCGACAGGGGCCGGCAGGCCGGTCCAGAGCGTGAACGACTGCGCCGCCTGGCCGACCAGCATCCCGAGCCCGTCGGACGCGCGGAGCCCCCGCTCGCGCGCGATCCGGAGGAAGGGGGTGACCGGCGGGTTGTAGACGACGTCGTAGAGGCACACGTCCCGCGAGAGCGAGTCCCACGGGATGATGCTCGTGACCTCCTCGCCTGGCGGCCCGCCGAGCATGCCGGCGCTCGTGGCCTGGATGATCAGGTCGGCCGCGACGGCGAACTCGCTCCAGTTGAGCCGCAGCGCCACCGAGGACTTGCTGCTGATCGACCTCTCGGTCGGGATCGGCCACGGCGCGGTGAGCGCGCCGAGCTCGGACGCGCGCTGCCCCGCCGGCGACTCCAGCATCGCCTCGGTGCTGGTCCACGACCGGGTGGTCACGCTGATGAGGTGGTAGCCGAGCATCTTGCAGGCCTCGATCGCCGCGAACGCAGCGCCGCCGGCCCCGATGATGACCGCGCGCTGCCGCGGGCTCGTGAGCGCGCCGTGCCGCCCGGCCGGATCGTCCCCGCCGGGCGGGGCGGATCCGAGGAGCTGCGCGAGCTCGTCGCGGAGCGCGAGCACGTCGGTGTTGTGCGCTGTCACGCGCCGCGACTCCGTCGCGCAGAGGACGTTGGCGACGCCGACCTCGGCCGCGCTCGAGTCGATGTCGTCGACCATCGACATGATCGCGCGCTTGTGCGGGATCGTGACGTTCGCGCCCGCGATGAGGCCGCTCCGGATGTCGCTGACGAAGCGCGCGAGCTCCGCGCCGGTGGGCACGTCGAACGCGCTGTAGATGTGGGGCAGCTGGTGCGCCCGAAACGCGGCCGAGTGCATCGCCGGCGAGACCGAGTGGCCCACCGGGTGCCCGACCAGACCGAACATTCGCCGCTCAGGGTTCGACATGATGCCTTTCTTCCGGGCCGGCCTCTGCTCCGCCTTGCCCCGCCGAGACCTGCCCGGGGGCGCCCGCGCGACCGAAGGTCGGGGCGCGCTCCTCGGCCACGAAGCCGAGGCCGAGCTGCTCGCACGCGGGCGCGCCGGGCTGCGACCTGCCGCGCCTCGACGCGCGGCCGGCCCCGGGGGCGCGCGTCCCCCCGTTCTGGCGCGCGGGCGCGGCGGCGGCCGCTGGCGCGGCGGCGGCCTCCGCGGCCGCGCTGGGCTCGACGAGCGGCTCGCCCGGCCCCGCGGTGGCCACGACGCGCGCGAGCAGCGCGCCGTGGTGCACGCGGACCGCGATCGCGTCGCCCGGCGCCACCTCGCGGTGATCGCGGACCGCGCGGCCCGACGCGTCCGTCGCGATGGCGTAGCCGCGCGCGAGCACGCGCAGCGGCGACATCGCCTCGAGCCGGGCGACGTCCCTCGCGAAGCCCTCCCGCAGGAGGGCGACGTGGCGGTGAGCGGCCGCGGCGAGGCGCACCGACAGCGGCCTGAGCGCCCCGCGGGCGCCGGCGAGCACCGCGCGCGGGTGGCGCGCGGCGAGCCGCCGCTCGAGGCGCTGCAGCCCGGCGCGGTCCTCGACGAGGATCCGCTCCATGCGGCGCCGGAGCCGCGCCACCGCGTCGTCGATCCGCTGCTGCGGCTCCGCCAGGATCTGCGCGGGCGAGCCGAGCCGGGCGCGCTGCCGGTCGACGTCGGCCCGCGCGGCCCTGAGCCGGTGGGCCATCGCGCGGCGCATGCGCGCCTCGAGGTGCTCCAGCGCCGCGCGCCGCGCGACCGCGTCCGCGACGAGCATCTCCGCGGCCTGCGAGGGCGTGGCGGCGCGCGCGTCGGCGGCGAGGTCGGTCAGCGCGACGTCGATCTCGTGGCCGACGGCGCTCACGATCGGCACGCGCGCGGCCGCGACCTTCCGGACGACGATCTCCTCGTTGAACGCGCTGAGGTCGTCGGCCGAGCCGCCCCCGCGCCCCACGATGATCACCTCGATGCCCGGGAACTCCTCGAGCAGCGCGATCGCGCGCACGATCCGCTGCCCCGCGCCCGCGCCCTGCACCGGCGTGCGCGCGAGGATCAGCCGGGCGCCGCCGCGGCGGAACGCGACGGTCACGATGTCGTGGATCGCCGCGCCGTCGCCGCTCGTGACGACGCCGATGATCTGCGGATCGACCGGCAGCCTGCGCTTGCGCTCCGGCGCGAAGAGCCCCTCGGCGGCGAGCTTCTCCTTGAGGCGGAAGAGCGCCTCGAGCAGCGCGCCGCGCCCGGCGAGGCGCGCGTCGTCCGCGCAGAACTGGAGCCGGCCGCGCGGCACGTAGACGGTGGCGCGGCCCGTGAGCACCACGCGCGCGCCGTCGGCGAGCAGCTTGCGCGCGCGCGGCGCCGCGGTCCGGTACATCACGCAGTCGATCGCCGCCTCCTCGCTCTCGTCCTTGAGCGTGAAGTACGCGTGACCGCTGCCCACGACGCGCAGGCCCGAGATCTCGCCCTCGACGCGCACGTCCGCGGTCGACCCCTCGAGGATCCGCTTCAGCCGGCGATCCAGCTCCGCGACCGAGACCACCTCCGGCTCGGCGCCCTTCGGGCGGCGCGAGGGGGGCGGGCTCGCGAGCTCGCGCGGCTCGGCGGCGGGGATGGCCGCGAACGAGAGCTCGGGCGGTAGTTCGCGGCGCTGCACAGGGCAGACCTACCCTTTTGCTCGGCCTGGGGAAAGACTCTCCGGCCTGATCCCGTGTCAGGGAAGCCCGCGGTCCGGCCCGCTGCGAGGCGCGGCGCGAGGCCGCTCCGCGACGGGGCATTCGCGCAGGCGCTTTCGTGTGATAGGGCCGGCTCGTGATCCGCAAGGTCCTCATCGCCAACCGCGGCGAGATCGCCGTCCGAATCCTCCGGTCGCTGCATGAGGCCGGCATCCAGGGCGTCGCCGTCTACAGCGATGTGGACCGCGGCAGCCTCCATGTCCGCCTCGCGGACGAGTCGTACCCCATCGGCCCCGCACCTGCGGCCGAGAGCTACCTCCGCATCGATCGCATCCTCGACGTCGCCCGGCGCTCCGGGGCCGACGCCATCCACCCCGGATACGGGTTCCTGTCGGAAAATCGTGAGTTCGCGGAAGCGTGCGAGCGGGCTGGCATCACCTTCATCGGCCCGCCCGCGAGCGCGATGGCCGCGATGGGGTCGAAGCCGGCGGCGCGCGCCAAGATGGCCGCGGCCGGGGTGCCCATCGTCCCCGGCGGCGACGCCGCGACCGCCGCGGAGGCGCAGGTGCTGGCCGAGCGGCTCGGCTACCCGGTGATGCTCAAGGCGGCGTTCGGCGGCGGCGGCAAGGGCATGCGGCTCGTGCACCGCCCGGAGGACCTGCCCGCGGCCTACGAGCGGGCGCAGAGCGAGGCCGGCCGCGCGTTCGGCGACGCCACGGTCTACCTCGAGAAGGCGATCCTCCGGCCGCGCCACGTCGAGATCCAGGTGCTCGGCGATCGCGAGGGCAACCTCGTGCACCTCTTCGAGCGCGACTGCTCGATCCAGCGGCGCCACCAGAAGGTCGTCGAGGAGTCCCCCTGCCCTGCGGCGAGCCCCGAGCTCGTGCAGCGCATGGGCGAGGTCGCCGTGCGCGGCGCGCTCGCTGTCGGCTACCACTCGGCGGGCACGTTCGAGTTCCTCCTCGCCGAGGACGGTTCCTTTTACTTCCTCGAGATGAACACGCGGCTCCAGGTGGAGCACCCCATCACCGAGTGGACGACCGGTATCGACCTCGTCGCCGAGATGGTGAAGATCGCCGGCGGCGAGCCGCTCTCCCTGAGTCAGCAGCAGATCGCGCGGCGCGGCGCGTCGATCGAGTGTCGCATCTACGCGGAGGACCCGAGCTCCGGCTTCCTGCCGAGCCCCGGCACGCTGACGACGCTGCGCCCGCCGGCCGGCCCCTGGGTGCGGGACGACAGCGGCTTCTACGAGGGCTCCACGGTCCCGAGCCACTACGACCCGCTGATCTCGAAGCTCTCCGTGTGGGCCCCGGATCGGCGCGGCGCCATCGCGCGCATGCGGCGCGCCCTGGCCGAGTACGCCGTCGCGGGCATCCGGACGAACCTCTCGTTTCACGAGAACCTCCTCGCGCACCCCGAGTTCCAGGCCGGCCGCTACGACACGGGCTTCATCGCCGAGCACACGGCGGAGCTCTGCGGCCCCACCGCGGTCCCTCCCGACGAGGAGGCCTCGCTCGCCGCCGCCCTCGCCATCGCGGCCGCGCAGATCGATCGGCGGCCGGCCCTGTCCAGCGCCCCCGCGCCGGGCGCCCCGCGGCTGTCGCCCTGGGTCCTCCGCCACAGGGCCTTCAGGTGAACCACAGGGCCTTCAGGTGAGCCCTTTCGGGTACCCCGCTGTCGCTCCTCGCGGCCTCGGGGTGCCCCTTGCGCCCACCCCCCGCGGAGGGCGCGCGGGCGAGCTCTGATGTGCCTCTGACGTGCACAGCGCGAGACGAAGGGCGAGCGAACGCGCGACACGCCGCAGCACGCGGCGACGCGCGATGCCTTCCGAGGAGCCCGAAAAGAAAACCGACAGCGCGCACCTACGCAACGCGTCGCCCAAAGTCTCCTCTCGCTCTGGTCTCGCTCGATGCTATCCTACCCCGAACTTTTCGGCTGGGGTGGAGGTGCGATGGGACGCGAGGCGAAGGGCCAGAAGGACCCTCTTGAGGCCGTCGCCACGCTCCCACCGCTCGAGGCCCGCGCGCACGAGCCTCCGCCCGCGACGGGGTGGCCGGCCGCGCAGCGCGCCGACGAGCCGGCGAGCGACGCAGCCGCAGCGTCGTCCCCGGATTCCCTGTCTTCCCCGGTGGCGCGATGGTTCGACGCGACCCCGCCCGACGCGGCGCCGGCGGGGGTCGCGCGCCCGCGGCGGATCTGGTCGATCCCGCTCCTCGTGGCCGCGCTCGTGCTGGTCGCGACCGCGCGCAGCGTGACGGTCCGCGCGCTCCTGCCGCTCGCCCTCGTCGCGGCGGCGGTGGCGCTCCTCGCGCGGGGGCGGCGGCGCCTCCTGCCCCCCGCGCAGGCGACCCGGCGCGGGCTGAGCCTCGACGGCGACCAGCTCGCCCTCCAGGGTAAGGGCGGCGCAGCGCAGCACGTTCTGCTCGCGACGCGCGAGCGGTTCGGCGTGACGCTCCTCGCGACCCCGCGCCGCGATCGCATCGTCGCCCTGCTCAGCTCCGGCGCCGGGATGTCCTCGGTCGGCGCCAGCTTCGACGGTCCGTCGCGACGCACCTTCGCCCCGCTGCTCGACCGCGCGTCCGTCGTGGGCTCCGACGACGTCGGGCTCGAGGCGATCGGCCCGGACGGCGAGCCGATCTCGCTCGGCCCCGCGGCGCTCGCCGCGCTCCTCGACGAGCTCACGGCGCGCTCGCCCGGGTGCCTCGATCGCTTCCTCGCGACCGACGCGCGCGGCGCGACGCTCAGCCTCGACAGCCTGGAGCTCCGCGCCGGCGGCCGCGTCTTCGACCTGACAGCGCCGCTCGAGTGGCGCGCGTTCGTGTTCCAGGAGGCGCTCGGCCAGGCGCTCGCTGTCTACCAGGGCACCTGGGTGCGGCAGGGGACGAACGAGATCGTCCTCGTCTGCCTGCTCCCGGCGATGACGCCGGCGCACGACGCGCCGAACGCGTCCCTCGGCCCGCTGGATCGCGGCGCGCTCCGCGACCTCCGGCTGATGCAGGGCTCGCCGGAGAGCCCGCCGCCCGCGGATCAGCGCGTGGCGATCGATCGCCTCCTGATGGTCCCGATCCGATCCGCGCTGGACAAGGCGCCCCGCCCTGCCGCGCAGGCGCCGCGCGCGCGCGCATGAAGCACGACGACGCGCGCGCCAGGGTTGCCCTGACGGAACGACTCGGGCGAGCTTTGACATCGGGCTTCGCTTGACGCGCGCGTTCGGGCGCGGGTAAACCGCGCCCGGTACTCGGTCGATTCAAGTCACCACGTCCCACACGAGATCCGGAGGCGATCCATGGCCGTCGATATCCAGAAACTGTTCAACGAGGAGCTCCCCGCTGCCCTGGCGAAGAATTCGGACACGGCCAAGCAGATCGGCGGGAAGTATCAGATCAACGTGACGGGCGACGGCGGCGGCGAGTGGCTGATCGACCTGGCGAGCGCCACGCCCAGCATCGCCCCCGGCAACCCCGGCAGCGCGGACGTCACGATCGCGCTGACCGCCGAGGACTTCCAGAAGCTGCACGAGAACCCGCAGGCGAACTCGATGCAGCTCTTCTTCGCGGGCAAGCTCAAGGTCACGGGCAACCAGATGCTCGCGATGAAGCTCCCGAAGCTCTTCCAGCTCAACGCGGGCTGATCCAGGCGACGGCGGCTCGCCGGGCGCCGCGGCGCGCCGCGGCGGGCTGCCGCCGGGGCGCGGCTGCCCCCCGAGGCCCGGCCGGGCGCCGGGACGTGCGGCACGACGGACATCACCGCCGTCTCTTTTCCTCCCCACCGCAGCTCGCGCAGGACAAAGAGGTCGCCATGCGCCCGCTCACCGACACGCGCGTCCTCGATCTCTCGAGGCTCCTGCCGGGGCCGTTCGCGACCCTCGTCCTCGCGGATCTCGGCGCGACCGTCGACAAGATCGAGGACCTCGCCGGCGGCGACCTCCTGCGCCGCATCTCCCCGCAGATCGCGGGCGAATCGGCGGCGTTCCAGCTCCTGAACCGGGGCAAGCGCAGCGCCCTGCTCGATCTGAAGAAGCCCGAGGGGCGCGACGCCTTCCGCCGGCTCGCCGCGACGTACGACGTGCTCGTCGATCAGTTCCGCCCGGGGGTGCTCGATCGGCTCGGGCTCGGCCACGAGGCGCTGCGCGCGGACAACCCGCGGCTCATCGTCTGTGCGCTGACCGGCTACGGCCAGACCGGCGCCCTGGCCGAGCGCGCGGGGCACGATCTGAACTACGTCGCGCGCGCCGGGGTGCTCGGCGCGCAGGGGCCCGCGGAGGGCCCGCCGCAGGTGCCCGGCTCCCAGGTCGCCGACGTGAGCGGCGGCCTGTGGTGCGCCGTCGCCGTCCTCGCCGCGCTGCGGGAGCGCGAGCGCACGGGTCGGGGCGCGGTGCTCGACATCGCCATGACCGACGGCGCGCTCGGCTTCGCCCTCCCGTCGCTCGCCGCGGCGCTCGCGGGCGGCGCTCGCGCGCGCGAGGGGAAGGACGACGACGACGGTGGGCGCGCGCGCGCCGCGGGCGACGAGCTGCTCACCGGCGGCATCGCGCCGTACAACACCTACCTCTCGAAGGACGGACACGCGATGGCGCTCGCCGCGCTCGAGCCGAAGTTCTGGGCCTCGTTCTGCGAGGGGGTCGGCCTCGATCCGGACCTCGGCGCGCTGCTCCCCGGGCCGCATCAGATCGAGCTCAAGCGCAAGCTCGCCGCCGTCTTCCGGGGGAGGACGCGCGCCGAATGGGAGGGGTTCTCCGCCGAGCGCGACTGTTGCCTCGAGCCGGTCCTCGACCCGCGAGGCGCCGCGGCCGATCCCCACCTCGCGTCGCGCGAGCTCCTGTTCGAGATCGCCTCGCCGCGCGGCCCGATCCCGCAGATCAGGACGCCCGTCACGCCGCGGGGGGTCGCGTTCGCGCCGGCGCCCGGCGCCGGAGAGCACACGCGCGCCGTGCTCCGCGATGCGGGCTTCTCGGACGCCGACATCGACGCGCTGATCCGCGCCGGCGCGGCGCGCGAGGCGCGCTGACCGCCGGCGCTCGGCCTCGCGTCGCTCGCGTCAGATCTTCTTCAGCTCGTCCACGAACTCCCAGTCGGCGATCAGGTGCTTCTTGAGCAGCAGCGACAGGAGCGCCGCGAACATCGCCTCCCAGCGCACGTTGTTCCCGAGGATCTCGCTCGCGTCGGCGCCGTGCGAGACGGCGCGGAGCGCGGAGACCAGGTCGCGCGCGGTGAGCCCCGGGTCGTCCGCGGCCGGCGGCGGCGGCGGATCGGACTGGGCTGCGGCCCGGGGGGTGGGCGCGGCCTGGCGCTGCGGCTTGCTCCCGCGCGCGGGGAGCGTGATCGTCGTGCCGTCGAGGAGCGTGAGCGAGACCATCCGGCGCCGGCCGCGGCCTTGCGGCGCGGGGATGTTGCGCACCTCGCGCTCGCTCGGAGGCTCGTCGCCGTAGTCCGGCGCGGGCGCGGGCGCGGGCTCGGGCTCGGGCTCGGGACGGCTCTCCGGGACGCTGCGCGCCGTGGCGCTCGTGCGCCCGAGCACGGCGCCGAGGAGCGCCGCGGCCGGCGTGCTCGGCGCGGGCGCCATCTCCATGCTCGGCGCGGTCTCGCTGGCGGGCGCCACGGGCCCCGGCGCGGTGCTCGGCCGCAGCGTCTTCCGGCGCTCCGACGGCGTGGCCGGCGCGGACTGCGTGGCCGGAGCGGACTGCGTCGTCGGCGCGGACTGCGTGGCCGGAGCGGACTGCGTCGTCGGCGCGGATTGCGTGGCCGGAGCGGCCTGCGCCGCCTGCGCGGATTGCGCCGCCTGCGCGGCGGCGAGCAGCTCGGGCGACGGCGCCACCTTCAGCGTCGGCCGCGAGCGCTCGTCGGGGCGCCCGCGGATCTGCCGCTCCTCCGGGCGAGCGTGGACCTCCCGCTCCACAGGCCGCTGCGCGGGCCGCGGCGCCTCCCATCCCATCTCGTCGTCGAGGGCGCCCACGTCGTCGGCGTCGACCTCCGAGGTCTCGATCGCAGGCAGCGCGTCCTCGACGAGCCGGGCCCCGGAGCGGAGCGCGGGCCTCGTCAGCAGCAGGGGCTCGGGCGTCGACGCGACCTCCTCCGAGTGCCTCGCGGTCTCCGGCGCCCTGGCGAGCTCCGAGGACGGCGGCGGATCGACAGGCCGCGCCCGCGACTGCGGCTCGCTCGCCTGCGCGCGCTGCGCGGGCGCGGGCGGCGGCGCCGAGCGCGCCCGCGCCCCGTAGTAGACCCGGATCGCGTTACGGATGTCGCTCGGCGGAGCGATCATCGCGCGCACGGGCAGCCCGGAGAACGCCATGCACTCCTTCATGCCGTCCTCGTTCGTCGGATCGTCCATGGCGACGTAGAGCGTCTCGCCCTGGTTGCGGACGTGGCGCACGTAGATCGGCACGAGGCAGTACCGCTCGGCCACGTCGTGCGGCACGAGGTTGAGCAGCTGCCGCGAGAACTCGATGTGGAGCAGCGACACCCAGGGAACGGCGAGCTGGTGCGACAGGATCTGCGTCAGCTGGGTCTCGTTGATGAGACCTTGCTCGACGAGGAGCGTCCCGAGCCGCCGCCCGTCCGTGCGCTGCATGTCCAGGGTGCTCTCGAGGGCCTCCTGGGTGATCATCCGCGCGTCGACCAGGAGCTGACCGAGACGTAGGCGAGGCGTAACCATCGCGCCCGAGGTTACCCCAAGTGGGATCCAGGACCTAACAGACGGCTGGACGAGCCCCCCCGCCCCCCTCCCGGCCGCGCCCCGGGGGCCGGCGCCGACCTCGACTCCAATCGCTATCCCGAACGTGGTAAGGTCCCGCGCGTGTCCACAGTGGTCTGCCCGCAATGCGCGAATCCGTGCGAGCAGGCGCACAAATTCTGCCCGGTGTGCGGCTTCCCGATCTCGGAGTTCAACCGGACGTCCGACGACCCGCTGATCGGCACCACGCTCCCGGGCAACTACGTGATCCTGGAGCTCGTCGGGGTGGGCGGCATGGGGCGCGTGTACCGGGCCGAGCAGAAGGCCCTGGGGCGCACGGTCGCCGTCAAGATCATCCACCCGCACCTGCTCGGCGACGAGAGCGCGTCGGTCCGGTTCATCACCGAGGCGCGCGCCGCGAGCCGCCTCAACCACCCGAACTCCGTCGGGGTCATCGACTTCGGCAAGAACGGCGGGCAGCTCTACCTGGTCATGGAGTTCCTGCGCGGGCGCGACCTCGCCCGCGTCGTCTACGAGGACGGCCCGCTCCCCTTCCGCCGCATCGTCGACATCCTCTGCCAGGTGCTCGCGGCGCTCTTCGAGGCGCACCACCTCGGCATCATCCACCGCGATCTCAAGCCCGAGAACATCGTGCTCGAGCCGATGCGCTCGGGCGGCGACTTCGTGAAGGTCGTCGACTTCGGCCTCGCGAAGATGAAGGCAGAGGTCTCGACGACCAACATCACGAGCCCGGGCATCGTCTGCGGGACCCCGGACTACATGGCCCCGGAGCAGGGGCGCGGCGATCCGATCGACGCGCGGAGCGACCTCTACGCGTGCGGCGTCATCCTGTTCCAGCTCCTCACCGGCCGGCTCCCCTTCGAGGCCGAGTCGCCGACGCAGGTCGTGCTGATGCACCTCTCCCTGCCGCCGCCGGATCCGGCGCTCGTCGCGCCCGAGCGCGACATCCCCGAGCCGCTCGTCGAGGTCACGCTGCGCGCGCTCGAGAAAGAGGCCTCGCGGCGCTACCAGTCCGCGGACGAGTTCTCGGCCGCGCTCCGGTCGGCGGTCGGCACGTTCGACACGCCCTCGGGCCGCTTCTCGTTCGCCGAGGCGACGGTCATCTGCGGCGCATGCCGCGCCATCGTGCCGCGCGGCCAGAAGTTCTGCGGCGAGTGCGGCGCCCGGATCGCGCAGCCGCACTCGCCCGCACCGGCGCCGCGCGCCGCGCACGGCGCCGCGCCCCCCACCGCCCGGCGCGATCGCGCGCCCTCGGCGCCCCCGCTCCCGCTGCCGTTCGCGGCGCGGGAGGACGACCTCGCGTGGCTCGACGGCTGCCTCGCCGACGTCGAGGGCTCGGTCGTCGCCGCGCGCATCGTGGGCGAGCACGGCGTCGGCAAGACGCGGCTCCTCCGCGAGTTCCTCGACGTCGCCGCGAGCCGGGGCGACGTCGTGATCCAGACCGGCCCGGATCCGTGGGGCGCCGAGGTCGGCTACTACGCGCTCCGCTGGGCGATCGCCGGGCTCGCCGAGCTCCCGCCCGACGGCGGCAACGCGTCGGACTGGAGCGGCGCGACGCCCGAGGCGCGGCGCGGCCTGCTCGAGATCTTCGGCAAGGGCGACCGCGGCAGCGACATGCGCAGGCACGCCTGGAACAAGCCGTCCGCCGGGGGCCTGTCGCCCGACGACCGGCGCTTCATCGCCGCGGAGGCGCTGCGCTGGGCGCTCTCGCGCGCGCAGCAGGCCGCCTTCCCGCACCGCGTCCTGCTCGCGGTCGACGATCTGCACGCCGTCGACGGCGCGAGCCGGAACGCGTTCGCCGACGTGATCGCGGAGCCGCCGCTCGCGGCGCTGCTCATCGTCGCCAGCCACACGCCGGGCTTCGATCCCGAGTGGGGCGGGGCCGTGCGCACGCTCGGCGGCCTGCCGAAGGACACCGCGCTCTCGCTCCTCCGGAGCAGCGTGAGCCTGGATCACCGCGGCGCCCGCAAGACGCCGCCGAGCGCGGGCGGGGCGCGCCTGTCGCCGCGGCGCGACGCCGCGGACGGCGCGACCGATCCGGCCGCCCTGGGCCTCCCGCCGAGCGCGGCGAGCCCGTCCGGTCCGGGCGGCGAGGCGGCGACGGTGCCGCCGCTCTACATCGACCAGCTCGTCCGCTATACGCTCGAGGGCGGCAGCGACCCACCCGCGCGGATGGCCGACCTCGTCGCCGCGCGCATCGAGCGGCTGCCGCAGGACGCGCGCCGCACGCTGCAGGCGCTCGCGGTCATCGGCGACGCGGCCGACCGGCCCACGCTGCAGCGCCTGCTCCCGGACATCCGCGCCTTCGACGACCTGCTCGGCAAGCTCGTCGCGGCGGGCATGATCGAGGAGCGCGCGAGCGGCATCCGCACGACGCACCCGCTCCTGCGCGACGTGACGCTCGCGACGATCCCGGCCGGCGTCCGGCGCGACCTGCACGCCAAGGCGACGTTCGACAGCGCGGGCGACCCGCTCGCGTTGCCGATCGAGGTGCAGGCGATCCACGCCTACCACGCGCAGAACGCGTTCGTCGCGCTGATGCTGCTCGAGCAGGCGGCGGATCGCGCCGCCGCGCGCGGGGACAACGCCGGCAGCGTGCTCGCGCTGCGCCGCGGCCTCGACCTGGCGCGGCGGGAGATCTTCCGCGGCGAGCTCGACGACCCGGTGCGCGCGGTCCTGATCTTCAGCCGCAAGCTCGGCGAGGCGCTCGCGCGCGCGGGCGACCTGACCGACGCCGACGGCGTGCTGCGCGAGGCGCTCGACCTCGCCGGCCCCGGCGGCCCCGATCGCGCGCTCGTCCTGGGCGCGCTCGCGCACGTGGCGCACCAGCGCGAGCGCACGAGCGAGGCGTCGATGTACCTGCGGGAGGCGATGGACCTCGCGCGGCAGAGCGCCGACAGCGACGTTGTGCAGTCGCTCGACAAGATGCGGCGCGAGTGGATGTCGCGCTGAGCGGGGCACCGTGAACGGCGAGGAACGAGCGCAAGGGCCCCGATCTCCGGCGAACGCAGCGGCGGCGGCCGAGCGCGCGCCGTTCATCGCGCGGTGGGACCTCGACAAGACCTACCTGCGCACGGACTTCGACACGCTGCGCGATCTCGTGCGGACCGCGATCGAGCGGCCGGATCAGAAGCGCACGGTGCCCGGCGCGGCGTCGCTGCTGCGCGAGCTCGGCCGCGCCGGGGTCGAGACGCACATCCTCTCTGGCAGCCCGGAGCAGCTCCGCTCCCGCATCGAGCAGAAGCTGCGGCTCGACGGCGCGCGCTGGGCGTCGCTCACGCTGAAGCCCAACCTGCAGAACATCCTCCGGCTGCGCTTCCGCGCGCTGCGCGGCCAGCTCGGCTACAAGCTGCCGGCGCTGCTCCAGCGGCGCTGCGAGCTCCCGAGCCAGCGCGACCCGAGCGGCGCGCTGATCCGCGAGGTGCTCCTCGGCGACGACGCCGAGGCCGACGCGTTCGTCTATTCCCTGTACGCCGATATCTGCGAGGGGCGGGTCACCCCCCTGGAGCTCGGCGAGGTGATGCGGCTCGGGCACGCCTACGACGACACCATCCTCGATGCGACCCGGTTCGCGAGCTACGTGGAGAAGGGCCCCGTCGTCGAGCGGATCCTCATCCACCTCGACCGGCAGTCCTCCCCCTCGGACTTCCGGATCTTCGGGGACCGGGTGGTCCCCTTCTACAACTACCTGCAGGCGGCGTTCGTGCTGCACGAGGACGGCCGCATCGGCGCGCACGCCGTGCTCCGCGTCGCCCAGGATCTGGTCGTGGCCCACAACTTCGACAGCGCCGCGCTCGCGCGGAGCTACGTCGACCTGTCGCGCCGCGGGCACGTCTCGGGCAGGGGCATCGCGTCGCTCGAGGCTGCCTACGGCGAGCTCGCGCAGCGCAGGGCCGCGGGCGCGAGCGACCTCGGCGCGATGATCACGGAGCTCACGCGGCTCTGCGGCGACCTGCGCCCCGCGGTGAGCCGGCCGCACGCGGCGATCGACTACCGCGCGCTCGCCGTCGGCCACAACCGCCGCTCGAAGCGCCGCCGCTGACGCGCCCCGCCCTCGCTCGACCCGATCCGCGCGCCTACAGCCAGGCGTTGTTGAGGATCTCGCCGACGCCGCCGGCGCCCGGCACGATGTACTGGATGTTGTTCAGGCCCCGCTCCTCGTCCCAGTGCGTGCCCGGCTCGGTCTTGAGGACGCGCGCCGGCGAGAGGCCGCGATCGAGGCGCAGCGCGTAGATGATGGTGTCCGGGTGGGCGTCGGTGACGCGGCGGAGGTACTCGGGCGTGACGATGAGGTGCATGGTGATGCACTTGGCCGGCCGCCCCTCGAGCGCGGTCTTGTAGTAGGAGAGGGCGCTGACCATGGATGAGCCCGTGGCGCCCATCGGATCGGGGAAGAGCACGTGACGGCCCTCCACGTCGCGGCCGATCTTGGCGTCGTGCCATGTCGCGCCGACGACCTCGCCCTGCTCGTTCGTCTGCCGGCTCATGAACAGGTGATCTTGCCGGACCAGCGCGGGGTCGAGGACCTCGTTCAGGAGCTCGTAGACGACCTGCGAGGGCATCGTCCCGGCGCGCGCGATGCCCACCGTGACCACCTTGGTGGCGCGCGAGAGCGCGGTGCCGCGGTAGACCGCCTCCGGGTGGGACGAGATCATCCGGGTCGGGACGTCCACGCGCGCGCGCCCCAGCTCGGCGGCGAAGACCGCGCGCGCCAGGATCTGGTAGAGAACGCCGACGAGGCGCCCGACGTCGGGCTGACCCGTCTCCGGAGAGCAGGCTCGAGCCAGCAGCGTCCATGCGAGTGGGTCATCGAGGAGGTGCACGCTCGGCCCGTACCGGTGGGCGATTTCGGGGGGCCGGAATCGACTCTCAGCGTACGCAACGTCGACCATCGTTTTTCTGTTACACTACCTGGCCCGGCGCGGGGTATTCCTCCGGGTGCGCGCCGGTGCCTCTCCCCGGGGAGCGAAGCGGTTTTCGAAGCGATGAGGGCGCCCGCCCCAGCGGGTCGGCCGGTGGACTTGCAAAGGAAGGGATGTTCGGTGGATAGCGACCTTGCCGAGTCGGTTGCGGCGCTCAAGGATGCCTTTGCCCGAAGAGGCATCCCTGCGAGGTTCGGAAAGGCGGCTCCAGCGGTGGTGGAAGAGCTGCGCAGGACGCTGCGGGTGCCCGCCAGGTACCGTGCTTTCCTGCAGGAGGCAGACCCGCTCGACGTCGAGACGGTGACGCCGGTCGAGCGCGTACGCCTCATCCCTTCGGAGAAGCTCGTGGCCGAACAGCAGGCGAGCGGGGGCGAGAGCTCCCTCGCGGGCTGGCGCAAGAGCTGGATCCTCATCGCGCGCAGCGCCCTGCTGGGAGACCCTTACTTCCTCGACATCTCGAAGCTCGACGCCGAGGGGGACTGTCCCGTGTTCACCTGCATGACCGGGACCGACTCGCTCAAGCCGGAGCTCTGCGCGTCGAGCTTCCAGCAGTTCCTGCGCATCCTCGCGACCTCGATGGAGGTCGCGTCCGGCTTCGGCGAGAGCGGCCTCGACGACGAGGACGAGGCGATCTTCCGCGAGGCGCTCGCGCCGAAGATCAAGACGATCGACTCCGCGGCCCTGCGCGCGGGCCACTGGACGTGACGGAGCGTCCACGGCGCGCCGCCCGCCGGGCGCGCCGTGGATCGAGCTGACCGTGCCATGGCCAGGTGCCCGGCTTGCAATGCAGAGAACCCGGGTTCCGCCCGGTTCTGCGTGTCGTGCGGCGCGTCGATGGCCGCGCCGGTCGGCCCGGCGCCCTCGGCGCCTCCTGCGCCCCGCGCGCAGGCGACCGTCCCGGGCCAGCCGCTGACCGAGGCGCTGCTGCCCGAGGATCCAGCGCACCGCGTCAACCAGCCGGCCTTCGGAGCCGGCGGCGCGAAGTTCCCGCCGGCCTTCGGGAGCGCCGTGCTCGCGCCGGCCTACGGAGATGGCGCGAGCGCGGCGGCGGCGCCGCACGTCGTGCCGGCGCCGCTGGCGGGCTCGCTCCCGCGGCGGGTTCCAGGGGGTCACCTGCCGGCGGGGACGCTCGTCGATCAGAAGTACGTCGTCGAGCGGGTGCTCGGCGAGGGCGGCATGGGGGTCGTCTACCTCGCGCGGGACGTCCACACGGGGCTGCACGTGGTCCTGAAGGCCGTGCGGCAGGAGCTCGGTCACCGGCCCGACGTGCGCGCGCGGACGCTCGCCGAGGGCCGCGCGCTGGCGCAGATCGATCATCCGAACGTCGTCCACCTGAAGGCCGTGGTCGCGGAGCGGGACGATCTCTGGCTCGTCATGCAGTACATCGACGGCGAGAGCCTGGAGCAGACGCTCGCCAGGTACGCCGAGGACCGCCGGCCGATGCCGCTTCCCGAGGCGCTCTCGATCTTCCGGCAGATCGCCGCCGGCATCGCGGCCGCGCACCGCGAGGGGGTGATCCACCGCGATCTCAAGCCTGCGAACGTCCTGATCCGCCGCAAGGACGGCGTCGCGAAGGTCACCGACTTCGGCATCGCCAAGGCCGAGGCCGACGCGCTCGCGGGGCGCGGGATGACCAAGGGGATCATCGGCTCGCTCTATTACATGTCGCCGGAGCAGGTCCTCGGGCGCCGCGACCTCGACAAGCGGGTGGACATCTACGCGCTCGGCGTCGTGCTCTACGAGATGCTGATCGGGCAGGTGCCGTTCGACGCCGAGAGCGACGTCGAGATCATGCGGCTCCACGCGGAGGTGCCGCTCCCCAGCGTGAGCGCGGTGCGGCGCGACGTCCCGCCGGAGCTCGACGCGTTCCTCCGGAAGGCGTGCGCCAAGGACAGGGCCGACCGCTTCTCGAGCTGTGAGGAGGTGCTCGCGGCGCTCGAGGCGATCGCGCGCCCGGCGCCGGCCGCGACCGTGGCGCCGCTCGGCGCGTCGAGCCGGCCGCCGCCGCCGGCGGCCACGACCATCGACGAGCTCCGCGACGCGGCCTCGGGCAGGCCCGCGCGGTCGCAGCGCGGCCGGGGGTCGTGGCTCGCGATCGGCGCCGGTGCCCTCGTGATGTTCGGCGGGGCGGCCGCGCTGCTCGGGCTGGGCGTGCTCGACAAGCCGCGCGACGGCCGCCGGAGGGGCGCCGCGCCGCCGCCGGCCCCGGTGGCCAGCGCGAGCGCCGCCGCCCCTGAGGCGAGCGCGACGCCGCCGGATCCGTCGCCGCTCGAGGGCCTCACCGGCCTGTGGGTCGGCAACGGGCGCGAGCTCGAGGCCGTCCTCGCCGGCGAGGCGCTCGAGTTCCGGGTCCGCCACCCCGAGCAGTTCGCGCCGCAGGACTACGTGGAGGGCGAGGCCCGCTTCTCGCTGCGCGAGATCCCCGGGGAGACCGGGGTGTTCGCCGTGGAGGACCGGCTCCGGTTCATCGCGCCCGAGGCGCGCCAGTTCGATCCGGCGCGCTCGCGCGGCACCTGCCAGGACGTCCGCAGCGCCGTGGAGGGCCGCCCCCTGCGCGCGAGCTTCGACGGGACGCGCCTGAGCGTCGAGTTCGCGAAGATCGAGCCGTCCGCGAGCAACTTCGTGATCGAGCGCAGCAAGGTCGTGAGCTGCGTCGGCCTCAGCGCCCTCCCCGCCACGCGCGTCGTGAGCACGCTGTCGAGGATGTGACGCGACACGCCGCTCCGGCGCGGCGGCCCCTCCGGCGCGCGCGTTCCGCGCCGGGCGCTCCGCTCAGAGGCCGCCGACCGCCGGCACCGGCTGGGGCTTCCCGGCGTGGATGATCGCGCACCGGACGGTTGTCGACGCCGTCGGCGCGCTCGCCCTCCCGCCGCCGAGGACGAGCGTGGCGAAGATGTTGCGCGCGGCCGTGTCGACCTCCGCGGCGCCGCGCGGCGGGACAGGGTTCCCGCTGGCGTCGAACACCGTCACCGCCTGCACGACGCCGCGGGCGATCTCGCCCTCCGGGAAGGACATCATCACCGCGATGCGGACGTAGGCCGACGCCCCCTCGACGATCCCGAAGCTGTGCGGCTTCTTGGCGAAGGCGCCGCAGAAGCCGCTCGTGCCCATGCCGCCGTTCGGGCCGTAGTTCGCCGACGCCCACTGCCCGACGTTGACAGTGAGCCCGCTATCGCCCGACCCCTGCGCGTACTGGACGCACTGGGCGAGCGCGGGATCCCACATCGATCCCGTCGGGCACTGCCCCACCTTGGCGCAGGCCTGACCGGTCCACACCTCGTCGCGCGCGCACGTCTGCGAGAGCGGGACGCACGCGGCGGTCGGCCCGTCGACGACGAGCTCCTGGCCGGGCGGGCACCCGAGCTTCTGCCCGGCGCCGACGGCGACCCCGATGTTGCTCGCCACCTGCTCGCGCGACACGCAGTAGCCCGTGCTCTGGTCGATCTCGTCGCCCGGCCTGCAGCGGTCGGGGGCGCACCCGCCGGCTTCGTAGTGGCGACCCACGCCGCAGTAGGCGTTCGCCGCCTGGGGCGTGAGGCACTGGCCCGCGACCGCGAGGTAGCCCTTCAGGCAGCGGCAGCGGTTCTGGGTGGTGTCGAAGCCGGCGCCGTCGCTGCACGACGAGATCGAGCAGCGGCAGCTACTGCCCTGGCAGATCTTGAGGAAGCAGGAGTTCTCCGGGCACCCGACGAGGACCGCGGGCGCGAGCGCGAGGAGCGCGAGCGATATCGCGGTGGGGGCGACGCCAAACGAGCCGGGCCGCATGGGGCGACCCTACTCCATCCGGTCGGGCCGGGGAACTTCGCGGCGCGCCGCGCGGCCGTGCACGCACACGCGGCGCGCGCGGCGCGACTGCGGCGGCGGGCGTGCGGCCGGCGTACCACCGGACGGGGTGCTGTGGTACGGGGTGTCGCCGCCCGCGCGGAGATCCCGCCGCGCCGGCCCACGTGAAGCCATGCTGCCCATCTACATCGAAGGTTCGCCCGAGTTCGAGTCCACCCTGTCTGCCCTCCGCGCCCGCGGCACGGGCGATCTCGCGAACGTCACGCCCGCGGTGACCGAGATCATCGACAACGTGCGGCGCGGGGGCACGGCCGCCGTGCTCCGCTACATCGAGAAGTTCGAGCGGCGGACGCCGAAGGCGCTCGTCCGCCACGCGGGCCCGGAAGCGGAGGGCGGCTTCGGCGGGGCCGAGGCGCTCGCCCGGCTCCCGCCCGACGTCCGCGCCGCCCTCGAGACAGCGGCCGCGAGGATCGCCCGGTACCATGAGCGGCAGCGCGACGCGGGCGACCTCGGGCCGGCGGACGCAGCGCAGGGCGGGCCCGCGCTGCAGGCCGGCTTCAGCTACGAGGAGGAGGGCGTCCTCCTCGGCATGCGCGTGCGCCCCCTGCGTCGCGTCGGCGTCTACGCGCCGGGCGGCAAGGCCCGCTACCCCTCGAGCGTGCTGATGTCGGCGATCCCCGCGCGCATCGCCGGCGTGCGCGAGATCGTCCTCGCGAGCCCGTCGGCGGACGACGCCACGCTGGCCGCGGCGCACCTCTCTGGCGTGACGGCCCTGCTCGACTCGGGCGGCGCGCAGGCGATCGCGGCCATGGCCTACGGCCTGCCGGAGCTCGCGGCGGTCGACAAGATCGTCGGGCCCGGCAACGCGTATGTCGCCTGCGCGAAGCGGCTCGTCTTCGGTGACGTGTCGATCGACGGCATCACCGGGCCGAGCGAGATCCTGGCGCTCGCCGACGACTCCGCGGATCCGCGGCTCGTCGCTGCCGACCTGCTCTCGCAAGCCGAGCACGACGAGGCGTCCTACGCGCTGCTCGCGACGACCTCGGCCAAGCTGGCCGAGGCGGTCGCGCGCGAGCTCGACGCCGCGCTCCCCGAGCTCACGCGGCGCGCGATCGTGGAGCAGTCGCTCTCCCTGCACGCCGCGGCGCTGGTGGTCGGCTCGCGCGCTCGCCTCGCCGAGATCGCCGATCAGCTCGGGGTCGAGCACGTGGCGTTCCACGTGGCCGACGCCGAGGGGCTGTTCTCGGAGATCGGCACGCTCGGCGCCGCGCTGCTCGGCAGCCTCACCCCGGTCGCCGCGGGCGACTACCTGGCGGGCCCCTCGCACGTGCTCCCGACCGGCAACTCGGCCCGCTTCGGATCGCCGCTCGGCGTGTACGACTTCGTGACCCGCACGAGCCTCATCCGTTACTCCGGCGCGGCGCTGCGCGCGCAGGGCCCGCTCATCGAGAAGCTGGCGCTGGCCGAGGGCCTCCAGGCGCACGCCCGCGCCGTGACGCTCCGCCTCGCGAGCGCGGCGCTCGATCCGGCGAAGCGCGACCCCTCGAAGGCCTGACGGCCGCTGGCCGCCGACGACCCTGGCCGCCCCGTCGATCGCGCCGCGCCCTCCGGAGCGCGGCGATCGACGGGGTGACGGCCGACGGCTCGGACGCGCGCCCTGCTCTCCCTGCGCGCCCTCCATTCATCGCGGCGACGAGCGCGCGAGCGCCTGCACGCTGAGGTGGAGGTGCGCCGTTCGCGCCGGCCACGCCGCCGGCCTCACGAGGCGCCGCGCGGACCCACGACGCCCGCGCGGCCTCTCGGCGCCCTGCGCTCAGCTCGGCTTCACTCGACGCGCAGGTAGCCTGCGTTGATCAGCTTCAGCACGGACTGCGCGGTCTCCAGATCCGTCGCGGGGCTCTTGTTGAGGACCATCGCGAGGTGCCCGTGGTTGAAGACGACCTGGAGGACGTCCAGATCGACGGGCGAGAGATCGCGGAGCAGCGGCTTGAGCGGCTGGGGGATGACCAGGCGCGCCGACAGGTCCGGGAGCTGGTGCCGGATATTGTTCAGCTCGTCGATCTGCCGGAGCCCCTCCATGAGGAGCTCCTGCACCGTCGCGCTGATCTCGCCGGTCATGACCCGTTCCTCGGCCGGCTCCAGGTCGAACGTCCCGCCGGCCCACGTGAGGATCCGGTAGACGCTCTTGAGCGGCGGGACGTCGGTCAGATCGTTGATCGTCGCAAAGGTCACGATGCCCTTGCGCAGGTAGATCTTGCCGACGTCGTCGTCGGAACGGACGACGAGGACTCCGCTCTTCTTCGATGTGCCGAAGAGCTGAAGCAGATCGGGGAGCGGGATCTCGTCGATCGACCCGGACATCGACCGGGTCTGACCGCTCCTGAGCGAGGGCTCGTCCATGCGGCGGCGCGCCGGGGGCGCGCCGGGATCGGTGGAGACGACCTTGAGGATGCTGGTGCCGATGAGCACCCGATCGCCCTCCTTCAGGGTCGTCTTCTTGATCTTCTCGCCGTTGACGAACGTGCCGTTCGTCGAGCCGAGGTCCTCGATCACGATCTGCTGATCGGTACAGGCAATCCGGGCATGGCGCCGGGAGACCATGTCCTCGACGAGGACCATGTCGAGGTCGCTGGAGCGACCCACGACGATCTCCTGCTGCTCCCCGAGGGGAAATTCGCCGCCTTGATACTTCCCGGAGATGAAGCGCAACGCCAGTTGCCGCGTTGCCGACACCTTGGGAGCGTGGTTATCCATCGCAGGGAGTAAAAACCTTCGAGCGCTACGCGAGCGCCAGCAGGGGGCAAAGTCTAGTTTCACCGAGCAAAGGTGGTCAAGAGATCCGGTCTGTTCTTTCAAATGAGTTCGGCCGACCGGGTTAACGCAATGCGCCGACCGCCCTCCTCCAGTCCAGCCCAGAGCCCACCGCCGCCCGCCCTCGGGCTGGCCGGATGCATCCAATCCGCGGGGAAACCGGCGGTTAGCAGCGGCTGAGCCCGCTGGCTCCCACGTCCCGGGCCCTCCGCGGCGGGCGCCCTCCGCCACCGAGATCGCGGCCGCTCGGTTCATGGCCCTTGCTTTCGGCCCCGGCATGTTGAACGGCCTCGGCGTGAACTCCGAAGCGACGCAACGCACCCTCGCCGCAGGCGATCCGCTGGGCACGCACCGCGTGCTCGATCCCCCCGGGGCCCTCCCGCAGCCGGCAGAGCGGCTGGACGCCGACGCCTCGCGCCACTTCGAGACCGAGATCGTCGTCGACGTGGAGACGCTGAACATCGACGCCGCGAGCTTCCGCCAGATGGAGGAGGCCTCCGGCGGCGATCCGGACGGCGTGACGCGCCTCGTCCTCGAGACGGTGGCGCGCCGGGGCAAGCAACACAACCCGGTCACCGGCTCGGGCGGCATGCTGCTCGGCGTCGTGCGCCGCGTCGGATCGCTCGCGGAGCACCGCGGCGTCGCCGTCGGCGACCGCATCGCGACGCTCGCGTCGCTCTCGCTCACGCCGCTCTCGCTCCGCCGCATCGTCGCCGTGCGCCCCGCGTCCGCGCAGCTCGACGTCGAGGGCACCGCGATCGTCTTCGCGTCGGCGCCGATCGCGCGGATGCCGAGCGACATGCCCGAGCGGCTCGCCCTCGCGCTGCTCGACGTCGCCGGCGCGGCCCCCCAGGTGGCGCGCCTCGCCGGCCCGCGCGACAGCATCGTGGTGCTCGGCGCGGGAGGGAAGTCCGGCCTCCTGTGCGCGGCCGAGGCGCGGCGCTGCGTCGGCCGGTCCGGCCGCGTGATCGGCGTCGAGGCGTCGCCGGAGTTCGCCGCCGACCTGCGCGCGCTCGCGATCTGCGACCACGTCGCCGTCGTCGACGCGCGCGACCCCATCGCGGTGCGCGACGCCGTGCTGCCGTTCACGGGCGACGCGGGCGCCGACCTCACGCTGTCGTGCGTGAACGTCGCCGGGGTGGAGCTCAGCGCGATCGTCGTGACGCGCGATCGCGGCAAGACGTACTTCTTCGCGATGAGCACGAGCTTCACCGCCGCCGCGCTCGGGGCCGAGGGCATCGGCAAGGACGTCGACCTCTACATCGGCAACGGATACGCGCACGGCCACGCCGAGCACACGCTGGCGCTCGTGCGCGAGCACCCCGCGCTCGAGCGCCTCATGGCGTCACGCTACGGATGAGCACGCCGCGCGGTGCTGGCAGGCCGCGCGCCGCGGCGCCGCGGCGCCGGCTGGGGCGCGCTCGCCGGCGTCACCCGGCCCGCTCCTGAGGAGCCGACTCCGCCGCGGGCGCCGCCCCGGCCGCGGGCGCGGCGGCGCCGAGCTTGTCGACCGCGGCGGGGAGGATCACGGCGAAGGTGCTCCCCTTCCCTTCGTAGGAGCGCACCTCGATCCGGCCGCCCGCGCTCTGCGCGATGCGCTGGCTGATCGACAGCCCGAGCCCCGTCCCCTTGTCCTTCGTGGTGAAGAACGGCAGGAAGATGTTCGCGAGCACCTTCTGGGAGATGCCCGGCCCGTTGTCGGTGACGTTGAGCTCGACGAACGGCTCGTCCGAGCCGGAGCCGGGCCGCGTGCCTCGACCGAACCGGACCCGCGTGGAGATCACCACCTTGCCCCGGCCCTTCATCGCCTGGACCGCGTTGCGGAACAGGTTCATCAGCACCTGCCGGAGCTGCTCGGGATCGATGGCGACCCGGGGGAGATCGGGATCCAGCGTGACCTCGACCTCGAGGTGGTCGTTGCGGCGCTCGATCGAGAGCACCTGCAGCGTGCGGCGCACGACCGCGTTCACGTCGGTCGGCACGACCGAGCCCTGGGCCGGCCGCGCGAGGTCGAGCACCGAGCCCACGACCCGGTCGAGCCGGTCGACCTCCTCGAGGATGATCCCGATGAACTCGCGCGAGGACGGATCGATCTCCGCCTCCGGCACGGGATCGGCGAGGAGCTGCGCCGCGCCCTTGATCGCGCCGAGCGGGTTCCTGATCTCGTGCGCGAGCCCGGCCGCCATCTGGCCGAGGAGCGCGAGCCTGTCACGCTCCTTCATCTGCGCGTAGAGGCGCGAGTTCTCGAGGACGACGCCGATCTGGGCGGCGAGCGTCTCGAGCAGCGTCAGCTCCTCGGGCGAGAACGCGTCGCGCACGCGCGAGTCCGCCACGACGAGGAGCCCGATGGGCTCGCCCTGCTCGTCGCGCGCGCAGAGCACGACGCCCGAGCAGAGGCTGCCGAGCACCTCGGCCGCCGCGAGCACCGCGTCCTCCGGGACCTGCGGCCGCACCTCCGTCCGCCGCGCGAAGTTGCCGTCAACCTCGGCGTCGCTGTGGCTGCGGCGCGCGCGCCGCTCGCGGGCCTCGCGCTCGAGCTCCTCCATCGCGAGCGGCCCGCGCTCGAGGCGATCGAGCATCGCCCTCGCGGTCGCCACCTCGATCCGCTCGGGGACCCGCGGCCCGAGCGAGGCGAGCCGGTCGAAGCCGGTCCCGTCCTGATCGCGCAGGTAGAGCGCCGCCCCGGTGACCCGGCGCGACTGCTCGAGCGCGCTCATCACGATCGATCCCATCTCCTCGACCTCGAGCGTGTGCACGAGGCGCCGCCGCGCCTCCGCGAGCGAGCGATCGAGATCGAACCGCTCCCGCAAGAAGAGGCGCTGGATCTGCTCCTCGACGCGCTCGCGCAGCGGATCGAACAGCACCAGGATCACGATCGCGGCGAGCACGGCGTTCAGGTACATCGTGTTGAAGCCGCCGATGAACGTGAGCAGCAGATAGAAGATCAGCGCGATCAAGAACGCGACCGCCGTGGCGACGAGCAGGCGCGCGAGCATCTCGTAGGCGTCGAGGAGCCGCTCGTGCCGGAGCGCCTGGGCGAGGACGAACAGGAAGACGATCGAGAGCGCCGCGCCGACCGGCGGCGGCTCCGCGCCGAGGAACCAGGCGAAGTCGGCGACGCTGGCGAGCCCCGCGAGCGCGCCGATCACAACGAGGAACCGCACGCGCCGCTGCGTCGCGCGCGAGGAGCTCCGCTTGCCGCGCTCGCCGAGCGTGTACAGCCCCGCGGTGAGCAGCGCGAAGACGTAGGTGAAGATGCAGCCGCGCGTGAGCCAGTCGAGCCACGAGCCAGGCTCCCGGCTCACCAGCACGAGGACGAACAGCGGGATGACGAGCACCCCCGCGAACCGGAGCAGCCGCGAGCGCCGGTCCCCGTCGTGGGGGATCATCGCCTCGAAGAGCTGCAGCGCGAACTGCGGGAGCAGCACGGCGAGGATCGCCGTGAAGCGCTCCCAGATCGAGGCCTGGAAGAAGCCGAAGAGCGACTGGGACAGGTACCAGAGCCCGACGTCGGCGGCGAACGCGGCGAAGAACAGGTGGACGCGCCGGACGCGGCCCCGGAGCAGCGTCGAGGCCGCGATCGCGAGGGCCAGGGCCCCGCAGACCAGGGTCGTCCGTGTGCGGAGATCGAACCCGAGCGGCGCCACGCGCGAAGGCTACCGCAGGGCGCCGGGCGGCAGCCGCAAAACGCCCCAGGGCGACCGGCCGCGCGGCGCAGGGGCGCGGCCGCGCGGCGCAGGGGCACGGCCGCGCTGGCCCGGCCCCCGGCTCAGCGCGTCCCGTCGCTGTCGGATGGCGTCTTGTCGTGGCTGTCGGTGCGGCCCGGGGGGCACCAGGGGAGCGGATCCGGCTCCGAGTCGTCGCGCTCCCGCGACCGCACGTAGCTCGTCGCGGGCCACCGCTCGTCGGCGGACGGCAACGCCACGTCGCGCTGCCGGAGCGACCCGGGCGTGACGACATCGATGACGGGCAGGCCGACGTCACCGTCCAGGTCGTCGGACCTGCCGGAGGCCTCGTCGGAGATCATCGGGTCGAGATCGCTCCACGGTTCCACGCCCTGCTCATCGTGCTCTGCGGGCGCGATCGCGCACCCCACAATCAGCAGCAGAGGCGCCGCGAGGCCCCCGAACAGCCAACTCGTCCAGCAACCTCGCATCAGCTCAATCCTCCGAAGTCCCGCCAAAGCCATACTGTTTGACAAGCTGGGAAAGCCGCGGGCGCTTCATGCCCAGGAGCACGGCCGCGCGCGTGATATTCCCACGACTTTCGTCGAGCGCCCTAGCAATGCACTCGCGCTCGATCTCGCGCTTCATGTCGCTGAGGCTGACCCCTCCTCGGACATGCGCGTACGCGAGCTCCAGCGGCGTGCGTTCGGCGGGCATCGACGGTGGCTGAGACTCCGGCGCCGCCCGCTCCGGCCCTGACGCGTGGGGTGCGCTGCAAGGCTCGCTTGAATGGCTAGCAGCGTGCGTGCCAGCCCTCGATGTCAGCGGCGTGCTCGTCGGCTCCGCGGCGTCGAGGTCCCGCAGCCCCTCGACGTTCGTGGTGAAGTCTTCCAGCTCGATCACCTCGCCGTCCGCGAAGATCGCCGCAGCGCGCAACGCGTTCTCGAGCTCGCGCACGTTGCCCGGCCACGCGTGCCGCGACAGGGCCGCGATCGCCCTGGTGGAGAGGCGCTTCGGCGCCGCGCCGCGCTCGGCGGCGATCCGCTCCAGGATCGCCGCCGCGATCACGGGCAGGTCGCGCGGGCGCTGCCGGAGCGCGGGGACCTCCAGGACGACCTGCCGGAGGCGATAGTAGAGATCTTCCCGGAACTCGCCGCGCGCGACCATCGCGCGCAGGTCGCGGTGGGTGGCGCAGAGGATGCGGACGTTGGCGCGCAGCGGGGTGACACCGCCGACCCGCTCGAACGTCTTGTCCTGGAGGACGCGGAGCAGCGCGACCTGCGTGCGCGGCGAGATGTCCCCGATCTCGTCGAGGAAGAGCGTCCCGCCCTCGGCGAGCTCGAAGCGCCCGCGGCGGCGCGCCGCCGCGCCGGTGAACGACCCCTTCTCGTGCCCGAACAGCTCCGACAGGAGCAGCGTCTCGACCAGGGCGGCGCAGTTCACCTTGATCAGCGGGCCTCCCCGCCGCGCGCTCACCTCGTGGATCGCCTCGGCGACGAGCTCCTTGCCGGTGCCGCTCTCGCCGTGGATCAGCACGGTGGCGTCGCTCGCGCCGACCTTCTCGATCTGGTGGATGAGGCTGAGCAGCGCGGGCGTCGTCCCCACCATCCGCTTGAGCGCGGGGGCGACGGCGGACGGCCGCGGGGCGCGCAGAGAGGCCCGCGCGCACCCGGCGCACGCGAGCGAGCCGCAGAGCTCGCACCCCCTCGGCTCGGCCTCCGCGGCGCTGCGCGCGCACGCCTCCAGCCGCGTGAGCTCCGCGAAGCTCCGGCGCGAGAGGAACCGGCGCGAGATCTCGGGCGGGAGCGACTCGGCGATGCGATCGCGGAGCGCGAGCGCCGCGTCGAGGTGCGATCGCGGGGCCGCGGGCTCGTCCTCGAGCGCGTGCGGCGCCCGGTCCACGGACGACGCGTGGTGGAGCAGCACGTGCGCCTCCAGGGCGCGCTCGCGGTTGTGCGCCTGGCGCGACAGCGCGAGCGCCTCCGCGGCGGCCTGCCCGAACGGCTCCCCCGCGGCGCGGGCGCGCTGCGCCTCGAGGAGCGCGACCTCGGCGCGCAGCCAGTCGGAGCTCGCCTCGGCGCGCGCCCTCGTGATCATATGGGCCGCCTGCAGGAGGTCGCCGTCGTCCAGCGCGATGCGCGCGGCGATCGCGTAGCACTCGCCGAGCTTCGAGCCGGCGCCGTACGCGAACGCGGCGCTGAGCTCGGACCAGGCGTCGGCCGTGCGGCCGCACGCGAGGTGGATCTGCGCCGCGACGTACGCGACGTGCGTGATCCGCACGCCGGGGATGACGTGACCGCAGACCTTCCGCGCGAACGCGAGCGCCTGCTCGGCCTCCTCGATCAGCCCGAGCTGGAGCCGGATCTCGGCGAGGTTGGCGATGAGGTTCACGAGCGCGACCTTGTCGCCGATCTTCCGGAAGATATCGATCGAGCGCTCGAGGAGGCGCAGGGCCTCCGGGTACTCGTGCTTCAGGTGCGCGATGACCGCGAGGTTCGTGAGCGCGTAGCCGGTCGCGACGCGCTCGCCGCCCCGCTCGCCGTCCTCGAGCACCCCGGCGAGCATGGAGCGCGCCTCGTCGAGGCGGCCGCTCGAGAGCATCGCGATCGCGCGGTTCAGCCGGGCGCGCAGCTCGCTCACGTGCTCGCCCGCGCACGCCGCCTCCCACGCGTCGCCCGCGAAGTGCACCTCCGCCTCGGCCCAGGCCTGCTGCGCGAGGAGCAGCTTGCCCAGGATGTTGCGCGCCTGCAGGCGGGTCGCGATCTCGCTCGCGCCGGCGAGCCCCTCCTCCGCGTGCCCCCTGGCCGCCGCGAGGTCGCCCGTCTTGCAGCAGAGCTCCGCCATCTCCACGGCGCCGCGCGACCGCTCCGCGGGCGTCGCCGCGCGCGAGAGCGCCCGCGAGAGCACCATCGCGGCCGTCGTCAGGTCGCCGCGCGCGCTCGTCGCGCGGCCGTGCACGAGCAGCGCGGCGAACGACTCGCGCTCGCGCAGCGCCGCCGAGGAGAAGTCGATCGCGAACTCGACGTCGCCGAGCCGGAGCGCGAGCTCGGCGGCGCGGAGCAGCCGCTCGCCCGCGGCGGCGCGGTCGCCGGGGAGCGATCGCATCGAGCGCGCCCAGCGCTGCCAGAAATCGGCGCGCGCCGACGGCTCGCCGACCGCGGCGATCGCCTGCGTCGCCGCCGCCTCGGCGCGGTCGTCACAGCCCAGCGAGGCGAAGAGCTCGCTGGCGCGCGAGGCGCTCCACGGATCGGACGACTGCGCCTCGAGCGCCTCCGCGACCGCGAGCACGTCCTCGGGATCGGCGCCGGCCGGGTCGACGACCGCGCGGCGCGCCGCGACCCACCCGCGAGCGTCGACCTCGATCAGGCCGAGCGCGGAGAGCTCCTGGAGGGCGCCCTGGCGCGCCACGTCCCCGAGGCCTTGGTCCGCCCGCCGGCCCGCGATCACGCCGAGCTGCGCGGACGCCCAGGTCCGCTGGCTGAGCGCGAGGCGATCGAGCAGCCGCCTGGCCGCGCCGCTTGGCGGCTGGCGCGCGGGGCGCTGCTCGGGCGGCGCGGCGAGCACGGCGGAGCACCAGCCCTCGAGCGCGTCGAGCCGCTCGAGCCTCGCGGCGACCCGGCGCTCCGCGTCCGCGGCGGCCGCCTCCCAGAAGCGGTGCAGGTCGTCCGGCGAGGCGACGGCGTCGATCGTGAGCGCGCTCGTCCACGGCCGGATGGCCGCGTCGCTGCACACGATCACCAGCGCGGCGCTCGAGCCCCCCGCGATGAGGCGCGAGAGCTCCTCGAGCACGAGGCTCCCCCAGCTCGTCGGCTCCCCCTCGGAGACGAGCAGGATCGCGCCCTGCGCGGCGGAGCCGATGCCCTGCGCGGCCGCCGCCGGGTCCGCGGAGACGATGCCGCAGCGCAGCGCGAGGTCGCGCCAGGGATCCCGGTCCGCGGCGTGCGCGGCCGAGATCAGCGAGCGCCCCACGCCCCGCGCGCGACGCGCGAGGTGAGAGCAAACCGCGTCCAGGACCGACCGCTGTCCATGGACGTGGAGCACCCCACGGGACGCGGCGTCGAGGACACGCTCGTCGAGCGCCCGGAATCCTCCGGCGTCGCTCGTCGTTGCGGAAGAAACACTGGCTGCAGCGGCTGATCCCAAGGCACCAAAAGCGTACCTTCGCGCTGGACCTCGCATCAACGAGTCCCGCGATCGAACATCAATAAGTTATTGCCGCGCTAGTGAAAAATTACAGCGCGGCTACTTGCTTCCGTCCAGGGCCCGCTCGATGGCGTCGAACGCGTCGGGGGGCGCTTCGCCGAGGGCGCGGGCCAGCGGGAGCTGCGTCGCGGCGGCGGCGACGTAGAGGGGCACGAGGTGCGGCGCGAGCCGGCGGAGCGTCTCGAGGTGCCGCGCGACGCCGGCCGCGTCGCCGCGGCGCACCGGCCCGGTGAGCGCGTCGGGCACGCCGAGCACCTCGACGTTGTCCGCGACCGTGCGCAGCAGCGGGCCGAGCATCTCGGCGGCGGTCTTCCGATGGATGCCCGCGCGCTCGAGCAGGTCGACCCCGGCGGCGGCCAGCGCGGCGGCGCCGTTGGCGACGAGGCCCGCGGCGGCGTGGTAGGCGACGCGGTCGAGGCCGGGGAACGTGCGCGGGGCCATGCCGAGGCGCACCCCGAGCGAGCGCGCGACGCGCACGGCGCCGGGATCGCCGTCGACGTGGAGCTGGCCGCGATCGAGGAACGGCAGGAACGCGGGCGAGGCGAACGAGATCATCGGGTGCATCTGCGCGACCGAGACGCGGTCGCCGCGCACCGCCGCGAGCGCCTCCGGGCCGAGCGCGCCGGCGCAGTGCACCACCGCGACGTCCCTGTGGCCGACGAGCCCGCGGTCGCGCAGCGCCTCGGCGCAGGGCGCGATGTCGCGATCGCGCACGGCGAGGATCACGAGGTCGGCCTCGATGCGCTCCGCCGGCAGGCCATCCCGGGCGGGCCTGAGGGTGACCGGCAGCCCCGCGTCGCGGATCGCGCGCGAGAGCCCGCGGCCCACCTTGCCGCCGCCGTAGATGAACACCTCCAGAGGCGCGCCGTCATCGCGGTGCATCGGCGACGGGCGCGTGCTGTCCATTTCGTTCATGGGTTGCTCCCGTAGAGGCCGTGCGCGAGCGCGTAGTCCAGCACCGCGCTCGGCACGCGCTGGCGGACGGCCTCCAGATCGCCCGCGGCAAAGGCGCGGCGGACGTCGCTGCTCGAGATCTGCGGGAGCAGCACGTCGGCTGCGCGCAGGGCGGGCCGGGCGACGGCGGCCGCGTCGTCGGGGTGCGGCGCGACGGACGCGACGAAGCCGGAGCGGCCGAGGACGATCGGCGGCGCGATCTGCTCGATGCGATCGAAGCGGTGCCACCGCGGGAGATCGGGGAGCACGTCGGCGCCGACGAGCAGGCGCATCGCCCAGCCCGGGTGCGTCGCGGCGAGGTGCTCCAGCGTGCGCAACGTGAGGCTCTCGCCGCCCAGCTCGCGCTCGACCGTCGACACCGACACGCCAGGGAGCCAGCCGAGGGCGAGCTGGCACATCGCCAGGCGGTGCTCGAACGACGCGAGCTCCTTCGAGAACGGGTGGCGGTAGACGGGGACGACGAGCACCTCGTCGATGGGCGCGACGGAGATCGCGTAGGTGGCCGCGAGCACGTGCGCCACGTGCGGCGGGTTGAAGCTGCCGCCGAAGACGGCGACGCGCCGCGCCTCGGACGGGCGCGAGGGCGGCGCGCCCGCGCGCGCCTCAGCCGTGCGAGCCACCTTGAACCCTCAGCCTCGGGCCGGCCGCGGACGGTCCCACGATCTCGCGCGCGATCACCGCGCCTCTCGCGTTCATCACCTCGATCCGCACCCCGCCCTGCCCGTCGTCGAGGAGCGCCGTGCCGCCCTCGGAGCCGATCGGCCCAGGCGAGAAGAACGTCCGCGCGCCGACCTTCTTGATGAGCGGCTCCGAGCTCTTGCCGAACACGAGCAGGGACGCGGCCACGATGTCCTCCTCGTCGAGCGCCGCCTTGTCGAACACGAAGAGCGCGACGCGCCCGTCCAGGATCTCGATCGTGCGCTGGCCCGGAGGCAGGCTCGTCAGCACCCTGAGGCGCAGCCGCGCCCGCTCGGACGCCACGAAGGCGTCGATCGCCTCCGGCGTCGACGTCGCGCACCGCGCGGCCCGCTCGAACAGGGCGCCCTCGGTGGGGTTCGCGCCGACCAGGCTCTGCGCCCAGCCCTCGACGACCCGCTCGAGGGCGTCGTCGTCGGCGACGTAGATGATCCGCTCGGCGCGCCCTTCGTCGAGCAGGTGCTGCGCGCCACGAGCGAGCGCGGGCAGATCACCCTGTGCAGGGCCGAGGACGCCGAGGCGCATCGGCGACAGCATAGATCAGCGCCCCAACCCGGGGACACCTTCTCCGCTTCGCGCGATCGCGCGGCGCCTCCTTCCTCCATGGCGCGCGGGCGTCTGCTAGCGTCCGCGCATGTTTCGGCGAGGTCGCGCGCTCCGGGATCCGGTCACCATCACCCTCGACGGAGCAGCCGTCCCGGCGGAACGGGGGGAGCCGCTGGCCGTGGCGCTGATCGCGTCCGGGCGCGTGACGCTCGCGCGGAGCCCGAAGCTGCACCGCCCCCGGGCGCCGACGTGCCTGCGCGGCGGCTGCGACGGCTGCCTCGCGCGGGTCGACGGCGTGCCCAACGTGATGACGTGCCTGCGCCCGGCGGCCGGGGGCGAGCGCATCGAGGTGCAGAACGTCGTGGGCTCGCGGCAGACGGACCTGCTCCAGGTGACCGACTGGTTCTTCCCGCAGGGGATCGACCACCACCACCTGATGGCCGGCGTCCCCGGCCTGTCCGCTGTCATGCAGTCGATCGCGCGCAAGCTCGCGGGGCTCGGGCGGCTGCCGAGCGCGGCGCTCCCGGTCGAGCCCGCCGCGCGGCTCGACGTGGACGCGGCGGTGATCGGCGCCGGGCCCGCCGGCGTCGCGGCGGCCTCGGCGCTCGCGTCGCGGGGGCTCCGCGTCGCGCTGATCGACGACGGGCTCGCGCCCGCCGGGTCGCTCGCCGGGGCGCCGCGGCGCGCGGCGGAGCTCCTCGCGCGGCACCCGCTCGACGGCGTCCGCGTGCTCTCCAGGCACGTGGCCGCCGGCGTCTACCTCGGCGAGCTGCTGGTCGCCGGCGACGCGGGCGCCACCGTGATCAGGGCGCCCGCCATGGTCTTCGCCACCGGGGCGCACGACGGCGTCGCGGCGTTCCCGAACAACGATCTGCCCGGCGTCTTCTCGGCGCGCGCGCTCTGCCGGCTGCTCGCCCACGGCGTCGAGCCGACCGGCCCGGTCGCGCTCGCCGGCGAGGGGTTCTGGGCCGACGAGCTCGCGAGCGCGCTCGGCGACCGCATCGCGGCGCGGATCCCGCTCGCCGCGCTCGCCGCGGTGAACGGGATCTCGCAGGTGAAGGGCGTGACAGTGCGCGAGGCGCCCTTCGGCCCCGACAGCCCGATGACCGACCTGAAGGTCGTTGCCGTCGCCGTGGACGCGCCGGCCGCGCCCTCGTTCGAGGTCGCCGCGCAGGCGGGCGCGCGCGTCGAGGCGGACCCGCGCGCGGGGTACGCCGTGCGGGTCGACGCGCGCGGCCGGGCGGGCGACGGGGTGTGGGCGCTCGGCGAGTGCACCGGCGCCGCGCTCGACCTCACCGCCATCGAGCGGGCGGCGGCGACCGTCGCCGACGACGTGCTGGCGGCGCGCGGCGCGGCAGCGTGAGCCCGCGAGCCGGTCGGTCCTCGCCGCGCGGCCACCGGGCCCGCGCTCGCGCGACCCCGGCGCGCAGCGCCGCGGCCGCGCGGCGGGTCAGCCCTCGATCAGGAGATCGAAGAGGCCGACGCCGCCCGCGATGAACACCACGTCGAACACGGCCATGAGCGCGACGTAGTCGGTGAGCTCGCCGATGGACGCGCCGCCGAAGAGCTCCCGCGTGCCCGCGACGGCGGCGAGGAGGGTGGGCGCGAGGAGCGGGAAGAGCACGCTCGCGAGCACGAGGTCGCGGGCGCGCGTGCGCACGGTCATGGCCCCGAACAGGGTGCCGCTCGCGGCGATGCCCGGCGTCGCCGCCAGGCAGAAGAGCGCGAGCCCCGCGCCCGTCTCCACGAGATCCACCGCGAACAGGAGCGCCGCCACCGGGATGATGATGGCCTCGACCGCGCCCACGAACAGGCAGAGCCCGAGCGCCTTGCCGGCGAACAGGGCGCTCCTCGCGATCGGCAGGACGAGCAGGCCCGCGAGCGCGCCGTCCTCGCGCTCCCGCTGCCAGGTGCGGCTCAGCGCGAGCACCGACGCGAACGCGACGCTCACCCAGATGACGCCGGGCGCGACCCGCTCGGTCGCGTCCTGCCCCGCGTGGAACGCGAGCGACGCGATCACGGCGACGAGCACCGCGAAGAACCCGCTGGTCGTGACGATCTCGCCCGTGGAGAGCTCGATCGAGAGGTCCTTCCCCGCGACGAGCAGCGCCTGGCGCGCCCACCCCGGCGGGCGGCGCTCGGGGGGCGCCGCGCGGCCCGCGATCACCGTGGTCTCGGGCGCCGTGGTGTCGGAGGGCACGGCGCGGCTCAGAGGCTCAGGTACGTCTGGTCCTTGAGCCCGCGCTCGTAGTCGGCGAGCAGCCGCATGCCCTCGGTCGGCTTGAGGAGGTCCTGCTTGATCGCGCCGTCGACCTGCGCCTTCACCTTCCCGACGAGATCGCGGTTGTCGTACTGGGTCAGCGCCAGGACCTCCTGGATCTTGTTCCCGGCGATCGTCTCCTCGATGTAGTACCCGCTGTCCTCGTCCTCATCGAGGAAGACGTGCACCTCGTTGACCCGGCCGAACAGGTTGTGGATGTCGCCCATGATGTCCTGGTACGCGCCGGTCAAGAAGATGCCGACGTAGTACGGCTTGTCGCCCGAGATCGGGTGCAGCGGGAGCGTGTCCTTCACATCGTTGAGATCGATGAACTTGCTCACCTTGCCGTCGGAGTCGCACGTGATGTCGACGAGCGTGCTGTCGGCCGAGGGGCGCTCGTTCAGCCGGTGGATCGGCACGATCGGGAAGAGCGCGCCGAGCGCCCAGTGATCGAGCAGCGACTGGAACACCGAGAAGTTGCAGATGTACTGGTCGGCGAGCTGCTTGCGGAGCTCGCCGAGATCGTCCGGCACCTCCTCCGGATCGAGCTCCGACGCGATCTTCTGCATGCTCTCGGCGATCTCCCAGAAGAGGATCTCGACCCGGGCCTTCACGTCGAGGTTGAGCAGGCCGAGCTCGAACATCTTCTGCGCCTCCTCCTTGATCTGGAGCAGGTCGTGCCACGACTCGCCGAGGTTCGGCGAGGAGAGGTTGTCCTTGATGTAGAGGAGGTTCTGGATGAGCTTGTGCTCCTCGGTCTGGATATCGATCGGCGACATCGGCGTCTTCTCGATCGAGCCGAACGCCTGGACGACCAGCACCGAGTGGTGCGCGACGATCGCGCGACCGGACTCCGAGACGATGTTCGGGTGCGGCACCCGCTCCTCGTCGCAGATGTCGGCGATGTTGTGCACGATGTCGCGCGCGTACTCCTCGACCGAGTAGTTCATCGACGAGTGGAACGTCGAGCGCGAGCCGTCGTAGTCGATGGCGAGCCCGCCGCCGACGTCGATGTACTCGATGCGCTGCCCCATCTTGCGGAGCTTCGCGTAGTAGCGCGTCGCCTCGCGCACGGCGCGCTTGATGATCAGGATGTCCGGCACCTGCGAGCCGATGTGGAAGTGGAGGAGCTTGAACGAGGCGCTCATCCCGGCCTCGTCCATGATCCTGATCGCCGCGAGGATCTCGGCCGTGGAGAGGCCGAACTTCGCGTTCTCCCCGCCGGAGGTCTTCCACTTGCCCGCCCCCTCGGTGAGCAGCCGCACGCGCAGCCCGATCATGGGCTCGACGTTCATGTCCTTGGCGACGCGCGTGATCATCCGCACCTCGGAGAGCTTCTCCGCGATGAGGATCACCTTCTTGCCGAGCTTGCGCCCGATCAGCGCCGTCCGGATGAAGTTCTCGTCCTTGTAGCCGTTGCAGACGATCAGCGACTCGGGGTCGGTGTGGACCGACAGGCCGGCGAAGACCTCGGGCTTGGAGCCGACCTCGACGCCGTAGTGGTAGGCCTTTCCCGCGTCGAGGATCTCCTCCACGACCTCCCGGAGCTGGTTCACCTTGATCGGGAACACGCCGCGGTACGTCCCGCGGAACTTGCTCTCGGCGATCGCCTTGTTGAAGGCCTCGTTGAGCGATCGCACCCGGTGATGGAGCAGATCCTGGAAGCGGATCAGCAGCGGCGTGCGGAGCCCCTGCTCGAGCGCCGCGTCGACGACGTCACGGATCGCGATCTTGCTGCCGCGCTCCTGGAGCGGCGCGACCGTGAGGTTGCCGTCCGGGCTCACGTCGAAGTAGCCGCGGCCCCAGCGGTCGATCATGTAGAGCGACTTGGCGTCTTCCGTGGTCCAGACGCCGGTCTCGGTCTCGTGCGCGCTGCTCACAGTCGTTCTCCTTGGCGGGGCTCGCCGGGGGCGACACCCACCTTTCTGGGAGGGCCCAAGAGGGGATTCACGCTCAACAGGGGGACGTCAGATCGTCGGTCCGACGCTGGACGGCTGGACACCGCGCGCTGGCGACGCGGCTCAATTACGCTAGGAACGCCGGACCTTCAAGGGCAGGCAGCCCGGTCAGGTCCGGCACGGGTGGGCGCGCTCGGCGGGCGGGGGCTCAGGCCTGGGTCTTCGGGGTCGCCGAGGCGGCCTTCGCCCGCTTCGAGGCCGACAGGTAGAGATCGTAGAGGCGCGGGACGGGGTACGCCTCCAGACGCTTCTTGTACCCCTGGTCCTTCGACCGGTTCAGGACCGTGAGCGTTTCCTCGATGAGGCGCGCCCGCGTCCCGAACTTCTCCTTCACCGTGCTGAACGTCGCGTGAAGACGGAGGAGCTTCGCGTTCGAGACGTGATCGAGCCCCTTGCTGCCGCCCCGATCCGAGCTGACGCGCCCGAGCCAGAGGTCCTCGGTCGCGAAGCCCTTCACGGCCTCGACGAGCTTCGCCTTGTCGCCGAAGCGCTCCTTCACGATCGCAAGCGGATTCTTGATGGCCATCGCTGATACTCCCACGGGCAGGCGAGGCCTGCGCCGGTCGTGCGCGAGATGACTCGCGCGGCGTTGAAGAGGGAGCGCGATCTAGCAGAGCGGGCCGGGTCACCGCAAGGCCGCGCTGCGGGAGTTGCGGGAGTTCGCCCGAGCGGCGCTGTCGCTCCTCGTCGCTGGTCGGGGGCGCCGGCCGGGCGCGTCGCTCGTCGGCGCTGTGCTGGGCCGCGGATCATGGTACACGCCGCGCCGATGCTCAACCTGGGGAGCTGGCTCGTGGCGAACGTCGACTGGCTCCGACCGCTCCGGCCGCCGCTCCAGGAAGCGGCCTCCCGCTTCGCCGAGCCGTCCTCCGCCCTGGCGAGCACGCTCCTCAAGGCCCTGTTCCCGGTCGCCGCGTTCATCGCGCTCGCGCCCGTCCTCTGGCTCTTCTTCCGGCGCACCTGGCGGGAGCTCGACGTCGAGGCCCACGAGCACCAGCGGCGCACCCTCGCCGCCGGGGGCTACGACCGCCGCCCCGCCGTCCTGTTCACGATCACCGCGCTCGTGCTCATGCTGCAGCAGTACTACGGCGGCCGGGCCGTCTACGACGCGCACATCCGGCCGTGGCTGCGCGAGGTCGAGCTCGCCCAGGCGCTCTCGCCCGCCGGCGCGCTGCTGCCCGTCTCGCTCCGCCGCTATGACGAGCTCTACAGCTACGTCTGGTGGTCGTTCACCCGCGTGTTCGGCTACGTGGCCATCCCGATGGTCGGCTGGAAGCTCTGCTTCCCCAGGGACAGCCTGCTCGACATGGGGCTGCGCGTCCGCGGGCTCACCAAGCACGCGTGGATCTACCTGCTCTGCCTGGCCGTCGTGGTCCCGGCGGTGTTCATCGTCGCGAGCGCGCCCGACTTCGGGACCTATTACCCCTTCTACAAGCAGTCCTCGCGATCCTGGTTCGACCTCATCGCCTGGGAGGCGATGTATTTCGCCCAGTTCTTCGCGCTGGAGATCTTCTTCCGCGGCTTCTGGCTGGCCGGCCTGCGGCACACCATGGGCTCCGGGGCGATCTTCGCGATGATCGTCCCTTATTGCATGATCCACTTCGGCAAGCCGTACCTCGAGGCGGCCGGCGCCGTGGTCGCCGGGATCGCGCTCGGGTCGCTCGCGATGCGCACGAAGAGCATCTACTCGGGCTTCCTGGTGCACGTCACGATCGCGCTGCTCATGGATCTCGTGTCGCTGTCGAACCGCGGCGCGCTGCCGCGGACGTTCTGGGCGATGTGACGGCCGCGCGGCGGATCAGCCGAACGTCTCGGCCAGCTTGCGCATGATCTCCGCGCGGTTCCGGTCCCGGATCTCGCGCCGGTAGAGCGCCTGGAGCCCGACGGCGGCCGCGCGCGCCGCGTCGCGGTGCTCGCCGTCCCACGGGAGCACCGCGAGCCGCCGCCAGAGGATCTTCTCCAGGAGCCGGGGCCTGCGCCTGGCCAGCGCGCCGCTCGCGAGCTCGATGACGCGGGCCGACGTCGGGTCGGCGCGCATGGCGCGCACGAAGAAGCCCACGGCCGCTGTGACGCGGCGGCCGCCGTGCAGCGCCTCTACTCCCGCGTCGCACAGCGCCTCCGCCCGCTCCCGGGGGGTCGCGGCGCGCCGCGCGCGCTCCCGCGCGGCCTGCACCTCGGCGCTCAGCGCGTCCCGGCGCCGCCGGGCGGGGCGCATCTTGACGATCAGGAACAGCAGGAAGAGGGCCGCAACCCCCACGAGCACGTGTCGCCAGCCGATCTCCATCGCGCCCGCCTTAGTACAGCGCCCGGGACGTGCTCACCAGACAGACCTTCCGCCGGGACGCCCACGGGCGCGCACAGGGGCGCCACGGCGCGCTGGCGCCCCCGCGAGGGCGTCCCGGAATGGCGCCACGGTTCGCGGCGTTGCTTCCGCCGTCTCGCTTCGCCGTCCATCCATCCACGATTCTCGCCGTCGGATTCCGCCGTCTGTTCGTGGTTCCGCCGTCACGGTGCGGTTTGCGCGAGCGGACGATCACAACCTATGCTTCGGCCAGAGATGCCCGTCACATCGACCTCCGGCTCCTCCCTTCGCCTGCCGCTGCGCGCCCTCGCCGCCGCGCTCGGGCTCGCCGCCCTCGCGCTGCACCCGGGCAGCGCGCACGCCGACATCTTCACCTACACCGACGCGGATGGGACGGTGCACTTCTCGAACCGCTCCAAAGGGGACGGGCGCTTCAAGCTGTACATCAAGGGCGACGGGCGCCGATCGCCGGCGCGCCCGGGCGTGGCCCCGGTCGCCCCGAGCGACAAATCGCTCGAGCGCTTCGGCCGCTACGACGCGTGGATCCGGCAGGCCGCGACGCTCTACCAGATCCCCGAGGAGCTCGTTCGCGCCGTGATCAAGTGCGAGAGCGACTACGACCCGCGGGCCGTCTCGCCCGTCGGCGCGCAGGGGCTGATGCAGCTCATGCCCGAGACAGCCCTCCGCATGCAGGTGCGCGACGCGTTCGACGCGCGCGAGAACATCTTCGGCGGAACGCGGTACCTGCGCATCCTGGCCAACCTCTTCAACGGAGATCTCGATCTCACCATCGCCGGGTACAACGCTGGCGAAGGGGCGGTCATGCGGTACGGCGGCATCCCGCCGTACGCGGAAACGCAGGCTTACGTGACGCGCGTGCGAACCTACTATGCGCGCTACCGCACCACCCGGGATACCACGCTGGCTTCCATCGAGCCCTGACCGGCTCGCCCGCCTCGGAGCACCTGCGCCCGCCAGCCGAAGACGCGGCGTACACCGCCCCGACGGGTGTGTACCGCGATGCTACGATCCGATAAACCGCTGCTCCTGCCTCTCCCGGGCGGGCCCCGAGGGGCGCAGGCGCAAGCAGGCGGCCATCCGCTGACGCCCTCTCCACTCCGCGCGGACAAGGGTCCACGATATGACGACCACCTCGAGCCTCATCGAACTCACCAAGCGAAGCAACGACATCGCTCCCCTCAAGCCGCCGGTCGACCCGGCGTCGCTCCATCACGCGAAGCTGCTCGAGGTGCCCGACTTCCGGAGGATCCCGGCGTACGCCGACGTGACCGACGAGCAGTTCATGGATCACCGGTGGCAGGCGAAGAAGTCGATCACCCGCCCGGACAAGCTGCTCGACACGCTGCGCGGGATGGTGTCGGAGGATTTCATCCGCGACGCGACCGAGGGCTTCGCGCACGCGCCGATGAGCGTCCGGGTCTCGCCGTACATGCTCTCGCTGATCGACTGGGACGATCCGTACAACGATCCGCTCCGGACCCAGTTCATCCCGCTCGCGTCGCGCTTCCTGCCGGACCACCCGAAGCTCGGGCTCGACTCGCTGCACGAGCGCGCGGACGCGCCCGTCCCCGGGCTGACGCACCGGTACGCCGACAAGGCGCTCTTTTTGCCGCTCGACACGTGCCCCGTGTACTGCCGCTTTTGCACGCGCAGCTACGCGGTGGGCATCGACACGGAGGAGGTCGAGAAGACCCATTTCAAGGTCGACGAGGAGCGGTGGAAGCGCGCGTACGCGTACATCGCGTCGCGCCCGGAGCTGGAGGACATCGTCGTCTCCGGCGGCGACGCGTACAACCTGCGGCCGGAGCAGCTCGGCGCGATCGGCGAGACGCTCCTCAGGATGCCGAACATCCAGCGCATCCGCCTCGCCACCAAGGGCCCGGCCGTGATGCCGCAGAAGCTCCTCACCGACGACGAGTGGATCGACGCGGTCACGCGGACCGTGGAGCTCGGCCGGAAGCTGCACAAGGAGGTCGTGATCCACACCCACTTCAACCACCCGAACGAGATCACGGGCATCACCCGCGACGCGATGAACAGGCTGTTCGAGCGCGGGATCACGGTGAGGAACCAGTCGGTGCTGCAGCGCGGGGTGAACGACACGCCCGAGACGATGAAGCTGCTCGTGAAGCGCCTTGGGCACCTGCACGTGCACCCCTATTACGTCTACATCCACGACCTCGTGCGGGGCGTCGAGGACCTGCGGACCACGCTCGCGACCGGGCTCATGATCGAGAAGCACGTGCGCGGCTCGACCGCCGGGTTCAACACGCCGACGTTCGTGGTCGACGCGCCCGGCGGCGGGGGCAAGCGCGACGCGCACTCGTTCGAGAACTACGACCGCACGACAGGCATCTCCGTGTTCGAGGCGCCGAGCGTCAAGCCGGGGCAGCGGTACACGTACTTCGATCCGATCGATCAGCTCCCGCCCGAGGGGCGCGCCCGCTGGGCAGACCCGGCGGAGCACCAGAAGATGATCGACGAGGCGCTCCGCGCGTCGCGCTGAGGCGGCCCGGCGCAGCGGGCCGAGCGGACAGGCCCGCTGCGGAGCAGCGCGCGCCTAGCTCGACGAAATCGGAATCAGGTCGCCTGCCAGCACGCAACTCCATGGTGTGTCCCGCCGACAGCCGGAGGGACCCCCCTGCTGGAGCCTGCTACCGTGACCCTGCGCATGCCGTCGAAGAACCCCGCTGCATTTCATCAGGCCCCCGAGGCGACGCCGCCCGCTCCCCAGAATCTGCCAGGCCACGGCGAGCTGCCGCGCGTCGACGAGCGCCTTGTCGAGCCCGAGACCCGGGCGGAGATCATCGGCGGCCGCCGCGTGCTCGCCGCGCCCGCGAACCCTCCCCACGGCGACGCCCACTGCCAGGTCGACGGCGAGGCGCTCTTCCACGTGCGGCCCGGGTACGTTGCCTCGACCGACATGCTGACCCGGACGGATGACGGCTCGGACTTCGCCACCGACACGTCCATCCGCAAGGAGGGCGACGATCCGGCGACCGGCGCCCGTTATCTGGAGGAGGTCGTGTTCGAGGTCGTCCACAAGCAGCCGCTGCGCGACCTCATCGACAGGGCCGAGCGCCTCACGGCGCGGGGCATCCGGCGGATGTTCGCGGTCTTCGTCCAGCGGCGCGTGGTCGCCGAGTGGTCGCCGGCCGAGCGAGCGTTCCGGCCGCTGCCCATCGACACGGAGATCGAGGACGCGTGCCTGATCCGGCCGCTGCCGGTGCGGGCGCTGCTCGACCGCGCCGAGGGGCGCAATGCGGTCGCGCGCGTGCTCCTGGACGAGAAGAACCCCGTCCTCGCCGAGGCCCAGCGAGAGGCCTTCCGCAGCGGCCTCCGCAAGGCGGTCGAGCGCCTCTGCGAGGCGCTCCAGGTCGAGCTGACCGGCGAGCGCCGCGCCGCGCTCGCGCGCCTCGACGCCGCCGCGCTGGAGGAGATCGCCGCGCGCATCGCCGCCGAGCGGCGCTGGCCTTCGTGAAAGACAGCGCGCCGCCCGGCCGGAGCGCCGGCCAGGGCTATCCGTCGGCGGGCGGCGGCTCCGCGTAGCGCGCGAGCGCGCCGGCGAGCTCGCGCTTCACGCGGTCCACGAGATCGGGCGGCTCGACAACGCGGGCTGTCTCGCCGAAGCCGAGCACCCACGTCGCGAGCTCGGTCATGTCGCCGATGTGCATCGTGAGCCGCACGCCGCCGCCGGGCAGCGGCGTGATCTCCTGGGACGGGTGCACCTTGCGCGTCCGCACGAACTCGGTCACGCGCTCGTCGAAGTCGATCACGACGCGCCGGGGCTCACCGCCGCGCCAGATGCCGAACTGGCCCTGGAAGTAGTCGTCGATCGAGAAATCAGGGGGCAGCTCGAAGCGCTCGGTGACGGCGCACTCGGTGTCGCGCATGCGATCGAGCAGGAACGTGCGCACCTCGCCGCGGCCGACGTGGAGGCCCACGCAGTAGATCGCGTCCTTGTAGAGGACGAGCGCGTACGGGTGGATGAGCACCCGCTCCTCGCGCCCGTCGCGCGCGCGGCGGTAGCGGCACCTGAGCGGGCGCAGGTCGGCGACGGACTGGAACAGGTCGTCGAGCTCCTCGGTGCGCGCGGCGTAGTCCTTCGGGGCGAACGGGAGGTAGAGGAACCGCTCCTCCAGCCGCGCGTCGGCGACGCCGGCGTTCGGGCCGCGCCCCGGCCGGCGCGCGACGCCGAGCAGGCGCTGCGCGGCGAGATCGATCTCCTCGAAGAGGGTCGAGCCGCGCATCGGCTCGAACAGCCGGCGGGCGGCGAGCAGGGCGTACGCCTGCGTCCGCCGCACCTCGACGCGCCGGGGCGCCTCGCTCGGCGACAGCCGCCACAGGCGCGGGCCGCCAGGGCGCGTGGCGACCGAGACGAGATCGAGCTCGCGCTTGACCTCGACGAGGTAGCGCCGGAGCGACCGCGGCGTGACGTTGAGCTCGCGCGCGAGGTCGTAGATCGTCAGGCCGGCAGGGTGCTTCTGCAGCAGGCTGCGCAGCGAGTCGAGCCGCCGGTGCTGCGTGAAAGGGCCGCGCGGCCGGCCGCGCTGCGAGCCGCCCCTGGCCTCTCCGGCGTCGTCGTCGTCCTCGTCCTCGTCCGGCGGAGGAGGCCTCTTCGATGCGGCCGCGGGCGGGCTCGCCTCGGCCCGCGGAGGGGCCGCCGAGGGGCGCACGCTCGGCGAAGGCGCGGCCGCCGCGCCCGGCCTGACGTCGAGCCCCGCGTCGCCCGTGAGGCGCGGCGCCGCGCCCGCGCGCGGCTTCGACGGCGGCAACGCGCTGCTGGAGAACGGGTCGGCCGCCTGGCCGACGCGCGCGCGGGGCGCGCCCGCGGACCCGCTCGATCCGCCGGCACCCCTGCCGCGAGTCGGCGAGGCGGCCGGCGCATGGGCACCCCCGGGGCCTGTGCGAACAGCGCGCGCCATCAGCTCAGCGCTCTATCGCATCACCCCCGCCCGTCCAAGATGTTTGTCCGCGCGACGCCGGCCGAGCGGCGACCGGCGCGCAGGCGCGAGGCGCGCGCGGCGGACGGCTCACCAGGGACGATCGCGCATCGCCTTCTTGTACTGCTCCTTGTAGAGGTCGTGGCACTGCTTGCAGCTCGCCTTGGCGCCGTCGATGTCGCCGGCCTTCGCCTTGGCGGCGCCGGCCCTGGAGATCGCGCCCCAGCTCCCCATGCCGGGCGGCGGCTTGCCGGCCACGTACTGCAGCGCCGCCGCGATCTTCGCGCCGTCGCCGCTCGAGGTCGCCGAGGCCATCGTGCTCTTCATCCAGGCCTGCATCGGGCACATCTTCTGGCCCTTCGCGCCGCACTCGAACTTCTTCTCGCCCGCCGGGGCAGCGCCTGTCGCCGCCGGTCCGGCGGCCGCGGCCGCCGTCGCCGCGGCGGTCGCCTTCGGCGCGGCCGCGGCCGCCGTCGCCGCAGGCTCGGCCGCAGCGGCGGCCGTCTCCGCCGGCGCGGCCGTCGGCTCGGCGGTCGCGGCGGCCGGCACGGCCGCCGTCGCCGCCGGCGCGGCCGTCGTCGCCGCGGGCGCGGCGCTCTCGGTCGGCTTGTCCTCGGCGACCGCCCCCGGGGTGGTCGCGTCGTTCCCCTTGCTGTCGCAGCCGAGCGTGGCGAAAGACAGGCCCGCGAGCAACAGCGCGAGCGGGGTGATCGTTCTCCTCATGCAGTCTCCTTGGGTGATGAACAGAAGCGCTCCCGTGAGCGCGAGTCCGAGGGATGCGTGCCGCGGTCCCCGGGCTCGTCGCGCAGTGTAAACGGGTCGCCGTCCGTCCGCTGCGTTCGCGCGCGGCCACGGCGGAGCGCTGCTGGCCCGGGAGCCCGCCCTGATACGCCTTCACGGACGCCCATTCCGGCAGGTGGTGGCAGGTTGGACCACGGGGACCGGAAGGCCGGTAGAAAAGTTCACGAACGCATTCGCCTGGCGAGGAGCGCTTTTCCCTGACGCCCGCGACCACGGGGCCCTTGCTCGCCGGCCGCCAGGACCGCCGCGCCGGGGGCGCCTCAGTTGCGCGTGCCGGGCGTCGAGGCGAAGCTCGACCACTGGAAGTTGTCGAGGAGGGCGACGGAGTCGTTCCAGGGATCGCCGGTATCCCACAGCACGAACCGCAGCTCGATGATCTCGCCCGGGCTGACATTGCCGTTCATGACCAGCCACCCTGTTCCGCCGCCGGCGAGCTCGCTCGCGCCGCACCAGCCCGGCTCGCCGTCGAACTGGGCGGCCGGCCGCGCGATGTCGAACCCCGTCCCCTGGAGCTGAGCGACGCCCGCGCAGGTGGCCGTCGTGCCGGGGACGGCGCCGCCGCCGCACCCTGTCTGGCCGTTGACGCACTGGGTGAAGAGCCCTGTGCCGCCGAAAGCGAGGTTCACGCCCAGCGGGTAGACGGGCGCCCCGGCGGGCGGAGGGTCGTGGAAGGCGAGGTTCTTGTCCGCGGGGTTCGGCGCCTCGCCCGCGAGGGGCGCGAACGACGAGTCGAGCAGCGCGAGGAAGAAGTCGTTGAACCGGCTGCAAACCCACTCGGGGTATTCCGACGAGAGGAAGTAGGTCGAGACGCTGAACGAGCTCGCGTTCGTCGGGACGCGGACGCGCAGCCGCAACATCACGGGATCGTGGGCCGTCGACCCGCCCTGAGGCTCCGGACACCCGGGCGCGTTCGGGAGGTTGCCGCCGTTCGCCTCGAGCCAGTCCTCGGGCACGCTGCTCGAGGTCCCCATGTCCCGGCCGCCCTGGAACGGGGCGAAGCTCGGCCTCGTGTTGTTCGGCGCCGCCTGGGCCGCGGCCACGCCGGTCGAGAGCACAGCGAGCCGCGCGCCCCGGAGAGGCGCGATGCCGGAGCCGAAGCCCTGGCGGATCGACCGCTGGGCCGCCGCCGGCGCTCCGGCGGCGTCGGCGCGGTGGAAGCTCGCGGAGACGACGCCCCACGTGCGCGCCGCGGGCGACGCCGGGGACGCGGCCGTGGTGACGCAGAGGTCCATCGCCCTCGCGTAATCGAGCGCCGTCGTCGAGTCGCTCGCGAGCCCCGCGTCGCAGGGCGCCGCGTTGTCGACGGCGCCGTCGCAGTCGTCGTCGACGCCGTTGTCGGCCACCTCGAAGGCGCCGCGGTTCACGAGGGCCGGGGTGCTGCACCCGTCCGACGGGGAGTCGCAGCAATCGCCGTCACAGGCGGTCCAGCCGTCGCCGTCCTGATCGGGGGTGTTGTCGACCGCGCCGTCGCAGTCGTTGTCGATGCCGTCGGCGCACGCGTCGAGCTCCGGGAGCACCTGGCCGAGGCACGGACCCCACCCGAGGCCGTTCGCCCTGCAGGTGGAGACGCCGGGGGCGCAGGGAGAGACCCCCTCGGTGCCCGGCGGCCCCTGGTAGCACGCCCTTGTCTCGCCCGGCGCGCACGAGCAGGGCCCGCGCGCCGCGACGTCGTGCTCGCACCCGTCCGCCGGGTCCTTGTTGCAGTCGATGAACCCGTCGTCGCAGGCGCTGAGCGCGCAGGCGCCGTCGTCGCAGCCGCTCTCGCCGTGGGCCAGCGACGGACAGGCGCGATCGCAGGCGCCGCAGCTCCGCGCGTCGGTCTGGAGGTCCCGGCAGAGGCCGTCGCAGCACGCGGCGTCGCCCTGGCACGGGCGCGCCGCCGAGCACCCCTCCACGCACTCGCCCTCTCCGGTGCACGACATGCCCGCCGGGCACTCGTCGCTCGCGGCGCAGCCGACACAGGCGCGCTTCGCGCGATCGCAGGTGAGCGGAGCAGGGCAGTCGGACCCGGATTCACACCCGGCCACGCAGCGCTTCGCCTCGGCGTCGCAGTGCTGGCCGGCCGGGCACGCGGCCGCGCCGGGGAGGCACGCGACGCAGCTCCCCGTCGCCCTGTCGCACAGCGGAGCGCGCGGGTCCGCGGCGCAGTCGGTCGGACAGTCGACGGCGTCCTCCCCGCCGCCGCCGAGCGGGACGTCGGAGGGCTCCGCGCTGGCGCAGGACGGCGCCACCCCGGACGCGAGCGCGAGCGCCGCCAGGGCGGCCAGCCCTCCGGTCCAGGCCAGCGGACGGCGACGGACGGCGCGGGTTCTCTTCGACATGGGCAAGCTGCTCCCCTCCGCGAGGCGGGCACACCCGAGGGGGCGCCGGCCGCAAGATCGTAGACTACCCCGCCGCCGGCGAGCGCGACGGCCGATCCGCGAGCCGCGGCCCCGCCGTGACGCGCGCGCCGCGCCGCGCGGCGCGGCCGGCGGCGCCGAGGCGGCCAGGGCGGAGACGCGCCGAGGCGGGCGATCAGCGCGCGCGCTCGTACAGCGTGAAGGCGCCCTCGCGAGCGACGCGGCGAAAGGGAGTGCGCGCCGCGGCGAACACCGACCTGTCCGGCCGCTCGTTCCGGAGGATCACGTAATCGTAGGCGACGCCGTGGACATCCGGGTTGAACCGCTCACCGCGGTTCGACGGCGGCGCGGGGAGACGGCGCTTCAGGGTGAAGGGGAAACCCACGTTGTGCCAGCCGTCCGCGCTGAAGCCCCCGCGCATGATCTGCACCCACGAGGAGAAGTGATTCGTGCCCTCGATGATCAGGGCCTCATCGGTGCGCGGCGGCAGCGACACGAAGAGCACCTCGGCGCCGGGCGGGATCCGCTCCACCATCCGCGTGAACGGCTCGAGTCGCTCGTCGAAGCTCGCGTATTTCTCCGAGAGGTGCAGCGGCAGCACCAGCGCCGCCACCGCCGCTGGCGCCATCAGCAGGCGGGAGAGGCCCCGGAGCGGCGCCGTGATGGCGAGGAAGCCGAAGAAGCAGATGAGCGGCGAGAAGCGCCCGCTCACGAACCACCAGTCGAACGGGCGGGCGAGGTGCAGCGGCACGAGAAAATAACAGGCCGCCATCGCCGCGCACAGGGCGAGGGAGCGATGGCGGTGCAGCCGGTCGAGGAGCGAGCCGGGGGGCGGAGGAGGCTCCGCGCCCGGGCGCGGGAAGAAGCGCGAGGCGACGCTCCAGAGGGCGAGCAGCGACGCCGTGGCGAGCAGCACCCAGAAGAGCCGGGTGTCGAGATCGCCCGAGACCGAGTCGAGCGTGTACCCGGGGAACGATCGGATCATCTCGTGCCAGGGCACCCAGGCGCCCTGGAAGCGCGGGCCGCTCCGCAGGTCGACCATGGGGCTCTTGAAGGCGACGAGCTGCCAGAGGAGGAGCGCTACAGCGGGCGCGAAGAGCGGGAGCGCGCGGGCGATCCGCGACCACCGGGGCAGGTGGCAGAGCATCAGCACGGCGACGCACACGTAGTAGCCAAAGAGGATGAGCGGATGGCTGAGGCCGCAGCCGACGCTGAGCAGCGCCACAGCGGCGGCGCGCCCGCGGCTCGGCCGCTCGAGGTGGGCGTCGAGCGCGACGACGCCGGCGAGCAGCAGGGCAATGCCGACGAGGAACGGCAGGAAGCCGCACGCCCAGGAGAGGCTGAAGGCGAGCGGGAACGTGAGGACCGAGAGCCACGGGCTGCGCCGCGTCCGGCGCGCCCAGACGAGCGCCGCCGCGGGGACGCCGAGCACATAGCCGGAGAGCACGAGTCGATTCGCGTTCTCCAGACTGACAACGTGGGCGATGACGTGCGTCAGGATGTGATAGGCGCCGTACGGCGCCGGGCGCAGGCTGAGCTCGTAGAAGTCACGGAATCGAGTCCACGGCGCGTCGAAGTTATGCCAGATGTGGACGGCCGCGAGGTGGTTCGGCAGGTCGAGCAGGGGCAGGAACCGCACGCGCCATATCGGCACGATGGCCGCGACGGCGAGGAGCGCGAAGGTCGCGACAAACGCCCTGTCGCACGACCCTCGTCGCGGCCCCGCCGCCGCAGCGGGGGAGTCCGCACCGCCGGCGGGGCGGCCCGGCGCGTCGTCGGCGGGCTCGGCGGTCGCGGGCGGGAGATCGCTGTCGGGCGGGCTCGATTCGGGCGTTCGCATGAGAAGGGTGGCCCTCCCTGCCCTCCGCGCTGCGGGCGGGCCGATCGAGGCGCTGCGAGCCTTACCACAGGACGCCGCGCCGATTGCAGCGCCGCGCGTCTTCCTCTAGTTTCAGCGGCACCTCGTCGGGCGGACACGGCACGAGATGACACCCACTGGCCATCCGGAGCGGCGCGGGGCGCTCCGCGCAGCCCTCCAGGAGACCTGAATCCATGAGGCACCTTGCTGGCGTCGCAGGCGGCGCCGCCGTCCTGCTCGCCCTCTCCACGCCGCGCGCGCAGGAGCCCGAGCCCGCGGCCGACGAGCCCGCCGGCGCGACGCCGGCCGACGCGCAGGGAGGAGTGGTCGAGTCGACCGGCGAGCCGGAGAGCGCGCCGGAGAGCGCCGCGCGCCAGGAGGCCCCGGAGCGCCCGCGACCGGCGCGGGAAAGGCCGGCGCGGGCCGCGGCGGCGGTCTCGCCGGCGCCGGCCGCGCCGGCGACACCGCGCAACGAGCCCCTCGGGCCGGGCTTCCGGGAGCGGATGCGGCTCGCGATCGGGCCGCTGGAGGTCGCGCCGATCGCGCTGATCGCGCTGCAGGCCGCGCCGCTCGTGGGCGACGACGCGCTGAGCCAGGCGGGGGACAGCGCGGAGCAGCCCGGCTTCCGGCTGCGCCGCGTCCGCGCCGGGCTGTACGGCGACGTCGCAGGGCTCGTCCGGTTCGCTATCTCGACGGATCTCGCCGGGGGCGACGAGGGGACAGCGCGCATCCACGAGGCGTGGGGCGGCGTCACGGCGATGCCCGCGCTGGAGGTCTATGCGGGCGCGCGGACCGTCCCCTTCTCGCGCTCCGCGATGGCCGGCGCCGGCGACGGGTCCCTCACGGAGCGGCCGCTCGCCGTGCGCGCGATCGCCCCGTTCACGCAGGTCGGGATCCAGGCCGAGGGGCACTTCCAGGACCGCGCCTTCAGCTACAACGCGGGCGTCTACAACGCCTTCCAGCGCTCCGACCAGTTCTACACGGGCCATTCCGAGAGCGTCGCCCCCCTCGGCAACCGCTTCGAGGGGATCGCGGTCGCCGGCCGGATCGCCACCGAGCCGCAGGGCCCGCTCGGCCGCACGATCCAGGACGTCGCGCGCTCGCCCTTCCGGATCGGGGCGGGCGCCGACGGCTTCTTCAGCGACGGCGGGGCGCGCACGCTCTACGGCGCGAGCGCCGACGTCTTGCTGCACGCCTCGGGGCTGCACGCGCTCGGCGAGGTGCTCTGGACGGGGGCGAGCCCGAAATCGGTGCCCACCCAGCCGATCGCGCAGGTCACGTCGGTCACCTCGCTCGCGCTCGTGCTCGAGGCAGGCTACATGATCCTCGCCCGGAAGCTCGGCGTCTCGGGTCGGGTCGAGTGGATCGACCCCAACGTCGATGTCGAGGACGAGGGGGACAACCTCGTGCTCACGGGCGGCGTGAGCTACCACGCTGTCGATGATCTGGTGAAGGCCCAGCTCGATTACACGCACCGTGAAGAGCTCGGCGGGCTCTCGCTCTCGAACGACGCCCTGATCCTGCAACTCCAGCTCTCGCTGTAGGGGAGATCGCTGTGCGGCGAACACACCGCTGGTTCACGAGGGTCGCGCTCCTCCCGCTCGCCGCCGCCGCGCTCGCCGCGCCCGCGCTCCCGAGCTGCGGAGAACAACGGCTGCTCCGCGCCAAGCAGATCGAGCACCGCGCCGAGCTCGTCGGCGGCCCGGTGGCGATGGCGGATATCGGCGACTTCCTGCTCGAGAACGACCAGATCCGCGTGGCGATCCTGGGCGGGCGGGACTCGCCGGGGCCCGGGATCTTCGGCGGCGCCATCGTCGACGTCGACCGGCGGCGCGGCCGGATCGGCGAGGAGGGCGGACAGGGGCGAGACCGGTTCGCGGAGATGTTCTCGTTCGCCAACCTGATCGTGCCCGATCCGACGGCGACCGACGTCTCGGTGCTCGCGGACGGGTCCGACGGGGCGGAGGCCGGCATCCGCGTCGAGGGAGACGGCGAGTTCCTGTTCGAGGCGATAGGCCTGCTCCGGGCCCAGGAAGACCTGCTCGGCCTCTTCTTTCCCAACGTGCGATCGAGGATCCGCTTCCGGACAGACTACCTCCTTCGCCCGGGCGATCGGTTCGTGACGGTGCGCACCACGCTCCTGCTCGACGACAAACCGCCGCCCGGCTGCGCGCCGCAGCGGAGCTGCGAGGCGTGCCCGAACGGATACCAGCAGGACCCGGGCGGCTGCCCGACCTGCGCGTGCAGCGATGTCCTCCCGCTGGTCAACGCGACCGCCCCTGTCTCGGTGTTCGGCGGCATCCTCGGAGACCCGCCGGACGAGGCGCAAGAGGCGCCGTCGCGCCGCGCGGGCATCGTCGCCGGAGACTTCGTGTTCTTCGGCAACCAGAACGACGTCTTCGCGCCCGGGGCGGGCTTCGACGAGGACACGGCGGTCCAGGACGCCTGGAACGCGGGGCGGAACTCGTTCCAGGAGCCGCTCACCTTCGATTTCGTGGCCGCGGCCGGCGGGGATGTCAGTTATGGCTACTTCACGAAGGCGCAGGAGGGCGCGGCGCCCTCGGTGGTGAACGTGCCGCTCTTCGCCAGCGCGGCGACGGCGTTCGTGTCCGCCAGCCGATCGTGCCTGTTCGGCGAGGAGGACGACGCGGCGTGCGACGTCCATCGCGCGTTCAGCTACGAGCGCTACCTGGCCGTGGGCGACGGCGACATCGCGAGCGTGACGGACGTGATGCACGCGCTGCGGGGGACGGCGACGGGCACGGTCAGCGGCCACGTGCTGTGGGAGAGCACCCTGGAGGGCGCGCCGAACGCGCGGGTGTTCGTCTTCTCCGACCCCGATCCGTCGCGGCCCTTCGGCTCGCTCGACGAGCTCGTGGCGGCGAACCGGGAGGCGCGCGGCGACGTCGGCCTCGTCAACGAGATCGACGCGGACGTGGGGCTCGACCCGTCCGAGGACGGCGATTTCCGCGGCGCCCTGCCGCCCGGCAGCTACGTGCTCGTGGCGCGGAACGCGGCGGGGACGGCGACCTCGGCGCCCGTCCGGGTGAGCCTGCGGGCCGGGGAGCGCGTCGCTGTCTCGCCGCGCCTGCCCGCGCCGGCGACGGTGCGCTACCGCGTCGCCGACGGGAACGGCCAGCGGATACCGGCCAAGATCGCGTTCGCCTCGCTCGACGCGGCGGGGCGGAGGCTCCCGGGGGACGGCCGGCGCAGGGTGTACCTCGGCGACGGGCGGCTCGGGAACGGCAACCGCGCCATCGAGGTCACGGCCACCGGCGAGGGAGAGGTGGAGATCGAGCCGGGGCGATACCAGATCACGGTGTCGCGGGGCATCGAGTACGGCATCCACGTGGAGCGCGACGTGACGCTCGCGCCGGGCCGCGCGTTCCAGCTCGACGCGACGCTGGTGCGCGAGGTCGACACGGCCGGGTGGATGTCGGCCGACATGCACCTCCACTCCAGGCCGAGCTTCGACAGCGGCATGCCGCTGCCCCGGCGGGTCGCCACGATCGCGGCGGAGGGCGTGGAATTCGCGGTGGCGACCGATCACGACGTCGAGACCGATTACCGCCCGACCGTGCGCGCGCTCGGGCTCGCGCCCCACCTCGCGACGGCGATCGGGGCGGAGATCACGACGCTGGAGCAGGGGCATTTCATCGGCTTCCCGCTCCTGTACGACGAGCTCGACGTGCCGAGCCACGGCGCGCACGACTGGACCTGCGAGCCCGGCGGGACGATCCTCGACGCGATCCGCGCCTCGGGCGACGGCACCGTCGAGCCGCTGACGATCGTCGCCCACCCGCGCGACGGGTTCTTCGGCTACGTCGAGCAGCTCGGCGTCGACACGTACACGATGGATCGGACGCCGACGTTCCTCGAGGAGAACAACCCCGTCTTCCGGACCGCGAGCTGCGAGTTCGACGCGATGGAGCTCATCAACGGCAAGCGGTTCGATCTGGTGCGCACGCCCAGCCTGGCCGAGGTCGTCGACTGGAACCGCTGCCTCGCGCGGCTGAGCGCCGCCGGGAGCGCCGCCGAGATCGAGGCGGCGTGCCCCGAGGTGCAGGGCTGGCTGCGCGCGCCCTGCGCGGAGCCCCCCGCGCCGGGCGGCGGCCCCGGCGCCGCGATGGGGCCGATCGCGATCGCGGACTGCAGGCGTCGCGCGCGCACCGAGCTCGCGTGGGCGCTCACGAAGCGCATCCTCGCGCGGACGCCGGACGAGCAGGAGAAGAACTGGGGCTTCGCCGGGACGACCCCGGACAGCCAGGAGCTCTGCGGGCCCGCCGCGCTCGGCGACAAGGCGGTCGACCCGGAGGCGCGCGACGAGCCGTGCACGTACCGGGCGGGCCAGGTGGACGACTACTTCCGCTACCTCGAGCGGGGCTTCGTCCCGGCGCAGATCGCGAGCAGCGACGGTCACGACAGCTCGAAGGAGCCGGGCTTCCCGCGGACCTATTTCCGCAGCGCGACCGACTCCCCTGCCGCCCTCGAGACGCCGGCCGCGGTCACGAGCCTGCGGGGCGCGCACGCCTTCACGACGTACGGGCCGTTCATCCGGGCGACGATCGGCGGCAAGACGTACGGCGAGGTGGCGGCAGGGCGCGCGGGAAGGCCGCTCGAGGTCCTCTTCGACGTCCAGACGGCGAGCTGGTTCGGCGTCGACAGGATGGAATTTTACCTCAACGGCAGAATGATCCGCCTGCTGGAGCCGGACATGCCGCCGAGCGCGCTCGTGGACGTTCGCGGCAAGGTCACGTTCACGGTGCCAGACAGGGACTCCTGGGTGGTGATCATCGCCATGGGGCTGGAGGACAGGAATCTGATGAGCCCAGTCGCCCTGGACGTCCCGTTCGGGGAAATCCAGCTCTCCCGGCTGGCGAGCGACGCGTTCGGCAGGATCCCCGCGATCAACGCCCTGTTCGCGCCCACGCCGACGGTGCCTGACTGGTCGCCTGTTCCGCCCTACGCGGTCACGAACCCGATATACATCGATGTGGACGGCAACGGCCGTTACGACGCGCCGCTGCCGCTGCCCGACTTCTGCTCTCGCCCGTGCGATCCGGACGTGCTCGATCCGGAGCAGTGCCCCGCGAAGCAGGACTGCCTGACCGAGGAGAGGGTCTGCGGCTTCCCGATCCCCGGCAAGTGTGACCATCGCCGTCCGGCGCTCGGGCATCGCGACGACTGAGGGTCGGGCCGCGGAGCCGCGGAGCCGCGGAGGCGGTCGCGGCGTGCGAGGAGAGCGCCGGGGGGGCACACCCGGGGAGCGCACGCCCGGGGGAGCGCACGCCCGGGAGCGCACGCGCGCGCGCCGCGCGTGCCAGACCGGCGCCTGACGGCCGTCGGAGAGGAGGGCTGCGTGCGCGCGACGAGCCGCGTGCACGCAAACCTCGCTGGATCTCGGGGGTGAGCCGGTCAGCCGCCCTCGGCGGAGCTTACCGGCCCTCGATCGCCTGCGACTTGATGTGGAACTCGACGCGCCGGTTGCGCTGCCGGCCTTCCGGCGTGTCGTTGGACACGAGCGGCCGGCGGGAGCCGAAGCCGGCGGAGGTGAGCCGCTCCGACTGAACGCCCTTGTTGATGATGTAGATCCTGACCGCGGTGGCGCGGTTCTGGGCGAGCCTGTCGTTGTAGTCGATGGTGCCCTGGTTGTCTGTGTGCCCCTCGATGCTGAGCAGCTTGATCTCGGGGTTCGCCTTGAGCAGCCGCACGACCTCGTCGAGGATCGGATAGCTCTGCGGGAGGATCCTGGAGCTGTCGAACTCGAACTCGACCTGCTTCATGATCTCGATCTCGGCGGAGCCCTGGATCCTGCGGATGTAGTACGGGCAGCCGTTCTTCTCCGGGTCGTCGACGACGACCTGCCCCGGCTCCTTCGGGCACTTGTCGACGGCGTCGGGGATGCCGTCCTGGTCCGCGTCCTCCTCGGGGCAGCCGTCGCGGTCGTCGATGCCGTCCTTGTCCTCGGGGTCGTCCGGGCACTTGTCGACCACGTCGGGGATGCCGTCGCCGTCGCGATCGGGCATGTCCGGGCAGCCGTCGCTCGGCTTCGGCTGCTTGCCGTCCTCCGGGTCCTCCGGGCAGAGGTCGATGACGTCGGGGTAGCCGTCGCCGTCGGCGTCCTTCTCCTGCTCGATCACGAAGTTGAAGCCGGGCGAGCGGGTGTCGGACTCCTCGATGCTGAACGAGCCGCCGACGATGGCGACGCCCCGGAAGTCGGGGGCGTAGCCGCCGCTCATCCGGGTGCCGACGCCGGCGCCGGCGTAGAGCGCCTTGTCCTTGGTGAGGAACATCCGGCTGTTGAGCTGCCACTCGATGGGCGAGGCGTCGAGCTCACCGCGCGTCTCCTTGATGAGACCGAACGACCCGAAGACCTCGGCCCCGATGCGGATCGTGTCGTCGCGCAGCGGGACGTAGCCGCCGACGCCGTACGTGAGCTCGGTGCCGACATGGAGCTCGTTGAGCTGCACGTGGGGCCGTATCGCGACGCCGGTGTTGAGGGTGACGATGAAGTCCTTGAAGTCGTATTCGGCGCCGAGGCCGAACGCGCTGCTCACGGTCCTGTCGCCGGCAAACGAGTACGTGTTGCCGAGAGGCACGAAGACCGCGCCCGTGAGCCCGAGCCGGAAGCGGCGCTCATCGAGCTCCAGCGGGACGACGCGCGCGTCGATCCGGAGGTCCATGGGGGCGGCGGTCTTGAGGTCGACGCTCTGGTTGAGGCCGAGGTCGCGGTTGTACGTCTGGTTGCCGTCCTGGAAGAGGATGACCGGGAACGAGACCTGGAGGGAGCCGCGGCCGAGGATCTCCACGCCCGCGTTCAGGTAGGTGATGAGCTGCGAGGTGACGGGCCCGTCGCCCGCGATCTGCTCCTCGATGGCGAGGTTGTCGACGTAGTTGTCGTCGCGGAGCGGGTGGACCGACACGCCCAGCCCGAGCTGCCCGAAGAGGCGCGTCCGTTCCCCCATGTGGGGGCGCCAGACGCCGAACCCGTCGTCGGGGGCGCCGGCCATCCTGAGGCGATCGAGGTAGAAGGTCCGGTCCTGCGCGTGCGCGGCGGAGGGCGCCAGCGCGGCGAGGGCCGGGGCGGCCAGGGCCGCTGCGGTCAACGCGCAGCGAAGGCGCGACGGGCGTCGCGGCTTCCGGCCCGGCAGGTGTCGTCGATCCATCACGGTGAGCTGTCCTCCAAGCAACGCTCGAAAAACGAGGTTGACGCGAGCTTTCCGCCGCATGCGGGCCGGCGTCCGGGCGGGAGATTACTCGGGCCGGGGGAGGATGTCTCCTGGGTCGAGCCAGGAGGTGCGAGGAGGGCGCCACGGGGGGAAGGGGCGCGGCGGGGATGGGCGAGAAGCGCGGCGGGCGCAGCGCGGCGCGCGCAGCGATGAGCGCGGCCGGGGCGAAGGGCGCCGCGGGGTGGGATGAGGAACCACCTGACGAGGTTCATCGATGCGGTCCACGTGGACGGCGCTGGCGGACAAGCGGCGAGGGCGGCGCGCGTGATGGCCACAGGGCACGAGAACGCACGTATGCTCCCCGCGTGAGGGGCGACCGAAGCGAGCCGCCGAGGCGGGGGTCACCTGGCCGGAACGGGAACCGAAGCACGGCGGCCGCGCGGCCCGGCGAACCACCGACGAACGAGCATTCAACGACAGCGAGTCATAACGCGAATCAAGCGCTCCGGATCCGATGTTCACACAAGCACAAGCAAAGAACAAGACACGTCGTTCAGCGGCGCCACGACTGCTGGTTTCCCTTGTCTCAGGCCTGACCACCGCTGGATGTGGGCTCGTGCTGGGGCTCGATGAGTTCGCCGACGCTCCCCCCTCCGGGAGCGGCGGAGGCAGCGCGAGCTCCGCGGCCGGAGGAGCACCCTGTAGCGACGGCGATCGAGACTGCGTGGGCGACGTGCCGCGGCAGTGCGCGTCGGGAGAGTGGGTCGCCCAGCGACCGTGCAGCGGAGAACGGCCGGTGTGTTCACAGGGAAGCTGCGTTGCGTGCCGCGAAGGAGAGCGAGATTGCAGCGGCCGTACGCCGCGCCGTTGCGTCGACGGCGTCTGGGAAGATGAGATGCCGTGCCGAGCTCCGTTCCCCGGATGCCGGCTCGGCGTCTGCGTGGCGCCGAGCTGCCAGGGAGGCGGGCCAGGCGCGGGAACGGACTGCGGCGCCGGCCCGGGCGCCGACTGCTGCGGTACGGCGAGCATCCCCGGTGGGACCTTTGATCGGATCAATGCTCCGGTGTACCCGGCGAGCGTCAGCGATTTCCGCCTGGATATCTACGAGATAACCGTGGGGCGGTTCCGCGCGTTCGTGGAAGCAGGGAAAGGCACGCAAGCCGATCCACCCCTCCCTGATGCGGGCGCGCATCCCAGGATTCGAGAGAGTGGATGGGACTCTGACTGGAACAGCGAGCTGACGGCCGACAAAGCAGCCATGAAGGTCGCGCTCAGATGCCCCGATGCGTTCTGGACCGATTTTGCGGAACAGAATGAGAACCACCCCATGACCTGCATGACATGGTTCGAAGCGTTCGCGTTTTGTATATGGGACGGCGGACGCTTACCTACCGAGGCGGAGTGGAACTACGCGGCCGCAGGCGGCGCCGAGCAGAGGCTGTACCCATGGGGAGCGTCGATCGACCCTTCGAAAGCAGCCTACGAATGTTATGGCGACGGGGATCGTGCGGCGAAGTGCAGCATGGCTGACTTTTTACCGGTAGGATCAAAATCTCCGGACGGCGACGCCAGGTGGGGGATGGCTGACATGGCAGGTAACGCCGGAGAGCTGGTACTGGATATGTACGAAATCGGGTTTCCTACCCCGTGCCACGATTGTGCTCGGCTCGAAGCGAACACAGAAGGTCGTATCGTTCGCGGAGGCACGGCATGGACCGATGATCTCTATGTTGCCACCGATGCCCAGTCAGCGGAGAGCCCGCGCAACAGGAATGCCTTCCTCGGCGCTCGCTGCGCGAGGGACCTCGTAGCCGATCTTGATCCGTAGGCCATCACCGCCCGCCTATCCAGCGATGCCGCCCGCTGGATCGGGGCAACCTGAGCGCCACTCAGCCTGTTCAGCGCTCTGGTTGACGCAGGCGATGCGCCGCGAACGACGCAAGGCAAGGAGGCTGGCGCTCAGCCTCCGGCCTCGAAGGTACGGCATTTCAGCTCGGCGACTCGCCGGACAGCGCTCAATTGGCCGTGGGAGGGATCTCGACCTCGTTGATCGGCAGGAACCCGGCGCCGGCAGGATAGGCGTAGGACACCCGGTAGTTCTGCTGGATCGCCCCCCACCCCCAGACCGTAACGCCGAACGGGAGCTCGCTCCGCATCTCGTGTCGTCCGTTCGAACAATTACCTACAGACTCGAAGTTCCCCGTCGAGAGATCGACGATGGTGTACTCGTACTCACCAACAGTCTTCCACCCGCTGAGCGTGCCTGCGCAATCCAGGTCGACATCGGCGAACTCGCCGGTCAGCTTCGACCGGGTACGGGTAACGACGAGGCTCGTCTCCGGGTAGGTCGGGTCCGTGAAGAACACGTAGTAGTCGAGGAATTGAGACGGAGGAACCACGTTGATCCAGTCCGGATCTCCGATGGTCATGTACGCGTTACCGCCTGTCATGTACTGGCCAACATAGAAGGGAGAGTTCACCCCCTGGCTCCTGACGACGAAGGGCTCACCGGCTTCAAACTCGTACACCTCGCCCAGGTTGATGGTATCCGGGGCGCCGTTCGGCTTGGACGGCTCCCAGGAGAGCTCCGTGCCATTGACCATGCCCACGATCCGCCAGGGCGGAGATTCATCGCGATCCGCGATACGGTTCCGATAGCGGACCGCCACGTACTCGTTGCCAGTCGCTCTGACGGGAGCAATCTGCTGCTGTCCCGAATCACAGTCACCGGTTGTATTCGGCACGACCATGCAGGCATGAGCGCCGAAGACGCCAACAGGCTTGGTCGACTCGATGGGGCTTCCGGTCAACTCCTCTGCCTGGGTTATCTGCAAGAACTCACCCGCATTCAACGAGTAAGTCTTCGCCTCACCCTGGCTGGCAGGCTCGACGTTCGTACCTCCCAGGACGTCGACCGACGGCAGGATGGTCACGTCGGTATCATCCTGATGGGCGACGATGGCCAGCGAAGGATATGCGCCTTGGTAGTCTTCCGGCGACACCGACTCTGACTCCGAGTAACCATTGATCGCGACGTAGTTGACGTCCCACGCGCTCGTGGGCAGAAGCAAGGTCGCGGATGTGAAGGCGGCCTTGCCACCGCCGTAGGGGAGCATCTGATATGCCACGACAGGATAGTCGGTCGTGATGTGGAACGCCGAGCCGCGCCCGGTCCCCGGGACGCCCGTCTCCAGATCCAGCGCGCCGGGCTCAGGACAGTCCTCGACGCTCGCCGCGGCGGACTTCCTCGAGAGGAAAAGGACGGCGACCTGCCCGATGGCAAGCCCGTTGTTCGGGTCGTACTTGTCGTAATCGACCTTGCTCAGCGTCTCATTCCACTTGGGAATGTAGGCAAAGTTCTCGGCCGGGAGCTGCTCTCCGCCGCGCTCGACGTTGATCTTGACCGGCAAGTCCCACGTGTTCGCGATCATCGCGGCGAAGCACGCGCCCTTGGTGGTCGGCATCAGCGCCGTCTTCAGCGCCCAGTAGTCGCACCCGTACGAGCTCTTCGACTTCTCCGCGGCCTCGCACGGGTTCGGCTCGCACTTCGCGTTGACGCACCCATACTCCGGCTCACACTCCTCGACCGTCACGCCATTGCAGCTGATCACCTTCTTCAGATCGTTGGAGCACGTGTACTCGCACCGCCCCCCCTCCCCGAAGGTCCCTGCGCTCTCCGTGTCCGCGCCCCCCTCGCCTCCGCCGCCGCTGCTCGTCGCGCCGGGGCCCGTGCCGCTGCCGGTGAGCTCGCTACGGTACGAATCCGAGCAGGCGGCGAACGAGCCCGTCACACCGGCTGTCGCTGCAAGAAGACTCACTATCGCGTGTCGACGGTATCTAGCCATGTTCGCCATCTCTACAGGGCTCCTTCCCCCACAAGCATCCTGAAACTCTTGACTGCGAGCCTAACACGGTTCCCGCGCCCTGGGGAGGCCCGCGAAAGCGCTCGCGTTTTTTCACCGGCCTCGTGAGAGGGGGTTCTGGGTTTCAGGAATGCAATGCGCCACCAGCCCCGCGCCACGACCGTCTAGCGCCCGGACGGATAGCCGCCCTGTTGAGCGAGCCGACCTCACGCCTCTCCAGCGGGTGGGGCGAGGTGTTCAGGAAGTTACGACCCGCTCACGACCGGTCGCGCCCGATTGGGACCGTTCGCGGCCGTTCGCGGCCGACCGCCACCCGTTGCGACCAATTACGACCGATTGCGACCGATTGCGACTTCCACGTACCTCGACCCTACTCCCGCTCATGAACCTCATCGCCGTCGTGCGCAGCCCCCGCCCGGCCGCTCCCGAATATCCGGAAAAGGACGTACAGCGATGGGAACAGCAGCACGAATCCGACGCCGAGCACCCAGACCAGCAATCGCAGCGTCTTCGGGTTCGACGCGGCCCCGGCGAGCGTCACGTCGGGCACGACGAGGAACGGGTACTGAGAGGCCGCCCAGCCCAGCAAGATCAGCGTGACCTGCGCCGCCGCCGCGAGGCGCGCCAGACGGAAGCGGCGGGTCCACAGCGCGAAGAACGCCGCCGTCGCGGCGAGGCCCGTCGTGACGTGAAGCGGCCACGTGATCGGATGATCCGTCAGGCCCTCTCGGATGAGCGGAGCGCCCTGGTACGAGGCCGCGAACGACGCCAGCGCGAGCGCCGCGACCACGCCGCCCGAGAGGAGCGCGCGCCGACGGAAATCGTCGACCAGCGCCGGCTCCGTCGCCTCGTTCGTCAGGTAGACCGCCGCGAGGAACGCGAACAGCGCCAGCGCGAACAGGCCGACCACGAACGGAAACAGCGAGAGCCACGAGGCGAAGAAGCCGCTCGTCACCACCCCGGACGCCACCCGGATCCGACCCGACGCCACCGCGCCGACGATCATGCCGAGCAGCACCGGCGCGATCACGCTCGCCAGCGAGAAGACGAATCCCCAGCGCTTCTGCTGCCTGTCCCCCCGCGAGTCGTAGCTGCGGAAGCTGAACGCCGAGCCGCGAAACACGACGCCCACGAGGAACAGCGTGAGGGGGACGTGCAGCGCGATCGAGATCGCCGCGAAGGCCGGCGGAAACGCGGTGAAGAGCAGCACGATGGCCAGGATCAGCCACACGTGGTTGGCCTCCCAGATCGGGCCCATGACGCGCTCGATCAGCGCGCGCTGCTCCTGCTTCCGCGGGCCGGACGCGAGCAGATCCCAGACGCCGCCGCCGAAGTCGGCCCCGCCAAAGAGCGCATACAGGATGAGCGCCGCCACCATCACCCCGGCGAGGAGCCACTCAACGTGCATCGGCCGCGCCTCCCTCGACCGCGCGCGGCGCGCCGCCGCTGGCCGTCACCCCGGGCGCCCCGTGGCCCCCGCCGCCCGTCGCGCTTCCCCTGCCCGCGCGCGGGCCGCCGCCCGTCACCCCGAGCGGCGCCGCGCGGAGCTGGCGCACGAGCAGGTAGGTCACCATGACGCCCAGGAAGACATAGAGCGCCATGAACATCCAGAAGGGCGCCGCCAGGTGCGGGAACGGGGTCACCGCGTCGCGCGTGCGCATCGCGCCCCGCACGATCCACGGCTGGCGCCCGAACTCCGTCACCAGCCAGCCCGCCTCCATCGCCACGATGCCGAGCGGGCTCGCCAGCACCACCGCCCAGAGGAACGGGCGCTGATCCGGGATCCCCCTGCGGCGCCACGCGAGCACCGCCGCGACAAGCGCGAGCAGCGCCATCGCCGAGCCCGCGGCCACCATCACCTGGAACGAGAGGTGCGTCGCCGTGACCGGCGGCCACTCGTCCCGCGGGACAGCGTCGAGCCCCGGCACCACCGCGTCCGGATCGCCGTGCAGGAGCATCGACAGCCCGCCCGGGATCTCGATCGCATGGTCGACCTTCCCGCGCTCGACGTCAGGCAGGCCGCCGATGAGGAGCGGCGCCCGGGCCGAGGTCTCGAAGTGCGCCTCCATCGCCGCGAGCTTCGCCGGCTGCCCGGCCCCGACCTGCACCGCCGCGTAGTGGCCGACGAACGGCTGAGCCAGCGCCGTCACCCCGGCGATCGCGAGCGTCACCGCGAACGCCTTCCGGAACAGCGGGCTGCCAGGGTGCCGCAGGAGCACGAGCGCGTGAATCCCCGTCATCACGAACGCGGTCGCCTGATAGCACGCCAGGATGCCGTGCAGGGTCTCGTGCTTCCACGGCGGGCTGAACATCGCCGCGATCGGGTCGATGTCCACCGGGCGGCCGGACGCCATCGTGAAGCCGGCCGGGTCGTTCATGCAGGCGTTCACCAGGATCACGAAGAACGCCGAGAGCGCTCCGCTCAGGGCCACCAGCGCGCCGGAGAGCAGGTGCAGCTTCGGCGGGAGCTTGCCGCGCCCGTAGAGATAGATGCCGAGGAAGATCGCCTCGGTGAAGAACGCGAAGCCCTCGAGCGAGAACGGCAGCCCGACCACCTCGCCGAAGGTCCCCATGAAGCTCGGCCAGAGGAGGCCGAGCTCGAACGAGAGCACCGTCCCCGACACGGCGCCGACAGCGAACAGGATCGCCGTCCCCTTCGCCATGCGCTTCGAGAACTCGAGGTAGTCGCGATCGCCCGTACGATGCCAGAGCGCGTCCGCGATGACCATGATCAGCGGCAGCGCCACCCCGGCGGCGGCGAAGATCATGTGAAATGCCAGCGACAGGCCCATCTGGGCCCGGGCGTAGAGGAGGCTGTCCATGAGGCGCCGTGCGGCTCCCTTCCAGAGCGAACGCGACCGGCACCGGATCTGCTCTCCTGCGAAGGCGGCCCGCGCGCTCCCGGGCACCATAGGGACGACCGCGCCGGGGACAAATAGGGTCGAACCCGGCTAAGCTCGGCGCCGATGCAGACCCTTGTCGAGCTCGTCGCGAAGAAGCGCGACGGCGGGCGGCTCTCGGAGGACGAGATCGCGCGGATCATCCGCGCCCACGGCGAAGGCGAGCTCGCCGACTACCAGATGAGCGCGCTGCTCATGGCCGTCTTCTTCCGCGGCATGGACGACGCCGAGACCGTCGCGCTCACGAAGGCGATGCTCCACTCGGGCGACGTCCTCGACCTGTCGAGCGTGCCCGGGCGGAAGGTCGACAAGCACTCGACCGGCGGCGTCGGCGACAAGGTCTCGATCTGCCTCGCCCCCCTCGTCGCCGCCTGCGGGGTGCCCGTCCCGATGGTTTCCGGCCGCGGGCTCGGCCACACGGGCGGCACGCTCGACAAGCTCGAGGCCATCCCGGGGTTCGACGTCGGGCTCGACACCGCCACGTTCGCGCGCATCGTCCGCGAGGTCGGGACGTGCATGATCGGGCAGACCGAGCGGATCGCGCCGTCGGACAAGCGCATCTACGCGCTGCGCGACGTGACCGCCACGGTCGAGTCGATCCCGCTCATCGTCGCCAGCATCCTCTCGAAGAAGCTCGCGGAGGGCATCGACGCGCTCGTGCTCGACGTCAAGGTCGGGCGGGGCGCGTTCATGAAGACCCTGGACGACGCCCGCGCGCTCGGGACCGCGCTCGTGCGCGTCGGCACCGCGGCCGGCAAGCGCGTCTCCGCGCTGCTCACCGACATGAGCGCCCCGCTCGGGCGCACCGTCGGCAACGCGATCGAGACCCGCGAGGCGATCGAGGTGCTGCACGGCGGGGGCCCTGCCGACCTCGTCGCGTGCACGCTCGCCCTCGCCGAGGAAATGCTGATCGCCGGCGGCGCCGCGGCGAGCGCCGCCGAGGCGCGCGTCAAGCTCGAGGCCGCCATCGCGAGCGGCGCGGCGGCCGAGGTCCTCGCGCGGATGATCGCGGCGCAGAAGGGCGATCCGGCCGTGGTGCAGGACGTCGGCCGGCTCCCCAGCGCCCCCGTCGTGGTCGAGGTCGCGGCGCAGGACGAGGGGTACGTCGTCGCCGTGGATCCGCTGGAGATCGGGCTCTCCGCGGTGGCGCTCGGCGCCGGACGGACGCGCGCCGACCAGCGCGTGGACCCCGCCGTGGGGATCGAGCTCGCCGCCGCGCGCGGCGACCGCGTGGACCGCGGGGCGCCCCTCGCCCGCATCCACGCCCGCCGGACGGAGGACGCGCAGGCCGCGGCCGATCGCGTCCGCGCGGCGTTCCGGCTCGGCCCGGCGCCGGCCGAGGCGCCCGCGCTCGTGCTGGAGCGGATCGAGCCGTAGGCCTGCGCCCGAGGCCGCTCGCGGGCGGCGCGGGGTCCAACTAAGCTGCGGTCATGCGGACCCCGCGGCGCGACCTCACCACGCTCGGTTACCGGCGGATCATCCAGCTCCTCGTCTACCTCGTCATCGTCCCCGGCGTGCTCCTGTCGGGCGTCGGCTTCCTCCTGCTCGTGCTCGGCGAGGCCCAGTACAACCTCATCATGGGCATCCTGGTGCTCACGTTCTGCGGGACGCTCGCGACCGGGGTCATCCTCGTGTGGGTCTTCCTCCGGCGCGAGCGCAACCTGTCCGAGCTCCAGGCCGACTTCGTGTCCAAGGTCTCGCACGAGCTGCGCACGCCGCTGACGTCGATCCGCATGTTCACCGAGACGCTCAAGCTGAGGCGCGGCGACACGGTCAGCGAGGACCGCTGCATCGACGCGCTCACCAAGGAGAGCGCCCGGCTCCAGCACCTCATCGACCGGCTGCTCGACTGGGGGCGCATGGAGAGCGGCCGTCGCGTCTACGAGCTCTACGAGCACCACCTCGAGGACGTCGTCGACGAGGCGGTCCACGCCTTCGAGCCGACCCGCGAGAAGCGCAGCGTCGAGCTGGACATCGACGTCGACACGAACCTCCCGCCCGTGCTCTGCGACCGGAGCGCGCTCGTCGACGCGATCGTCAACCTGCTCTCGAACGCCTACAAGTACGGCGGTCAGCCGAGGAAGATCTGCGTCTCCGCGCATGTCGTCAACCGGTCGGCGCTGATCACCGTCCGAGACAACGGCAAGGGCATCGCGCGCACGGAACACAAGCGGATCTTCGAGAAGTTCTACCGGGTCGACGATCTCCTGGCCCGGCAGCAGGAGGGCTCCGGGCTCGGGCTGTCGATCGTCAAGCACGTCATCCGCGCGCACGGGGGCAGGATCCTCGTCGACAGCGAGCCGGGGAAGGGCAGCACGTTCACGCTCATGCTGCCGATCCGGAACGCGCCCAGGACGAGCGCCGCCGTGAAGCATTCGCCGGACGCGCCGGGCGTCGCGGACGCGCCGGGCGCCGCGCCCGGCGGCGCCCCCGCGCGTGACGCCGTCGCCGTCGCCGCGCCCCCCGAGATCGCGAACCACGCCGCCGGAGCGGACGCGCCGCCGTAGGCGCGGCGCCTCCGGTCCGGACATGGACATGCTAGAGGACGTCCCCAGCATGACCCGGAACCCTCAAGCCTCAGCGCGGACCGTCCTGCTCGTGGAGGACGATCCCAGCATCGCGATGGGTCTCGAGATGAACCTGACCGCGGAGGGCTACCGCATCCTCGTGGCCGAGGACGGCGAGGCCGGGCTCGCGCTCGCCCGCGCGGGCGGGATCGACCTCATCATCATCGACGTGATGCTCCCGCGCCTGAACGGCTTCGAGCTGCTCCGCATCCTGCGGAGCGAGCGGCGCACCCTGCCGGTGATCATGCTGTCCGCGCGCGGCGCCGAGATGGACAAGGTGATGGGCCTCGAGCTCGGCGCCGAGGACTACATCACGAAGCCGTTCAGCCTGGCCGAGCTGCTCGCCCGGGTGAAGGCGGTGCTCCGGCGCGACGCGATCGCGCGCGCGAACGCGGAGCAGCTCCGCGCCGGCGACATCGTGATCGACCCGGCGACGCGCGAGGTCCGCCGCGGCGACGCGCTGATCGAGCTCACGGCGACCGAGTTCGACGTGCTGCTCTGCCTCGCCGAGGCCGCCGGCCGGGTCCTGTCCAGGGAGCAGATCCAGGCCAAGGTGTGGGGCCCGACGCACCACGGGACCCCGCGCACGATCGACAACTTCATCCTCCAGCTCCGCAACAAGCTCGAGGACGACGCCGCCGCGCCGCGCCACCTCGTGACGGTGCGCGGGGTCGGCTATCGCTTCGTGCCCTGATCACAGGGCGCCGGCCGCGGCGCGCATCGTCGCGCCGCGCGACGCTCGCGCGCGCCTGTCTGCCTGTCCACGACCGACGCGATCGCCCGCTCGAGCCCGGCCCGGCGGGCCGGCCTCTTCAGGGCGCCTGACAGAACTTGTTGATGTTGTCGACCAGCGGATCTTCCTGCTTGATCGCCTTCTCGATCGCGGCCTGAGCGGTGTTGCTCTTGTCCGCGTCGTTCGCGTCGGCGGCGGTCGCGAGGTCGCGCGCGGCCTTGGCGACGTCCTTGGCCATCGCCTGGTACTCGCCCGAGAACTTCTGCAGCTCCGGGGTGGTCAGCTTCACCTGCGCCGCGTCGGCCGCCACCTTGTCCATCGCATCGGCCATCGCCTTCAGCTCGCTCGACCCGCCCTGGTCGGTGCCAGCCTTGGTGCCCTTCTCGATGCTCTGAACGCCCTTGTTGATGACCTCGATGAGCGCGTTGCACTCCGAGACCTTGTTCTGGCCGCAGCCGCCAGCGCCGGCGACGAGCCCGAGCGCGGCGAGCGCCGCGAGGGTGACCTGGGTGCGCATTCTGCTGTGTCTCCTCATATGGTGAGCGAGGCCGGTCCGCCCATCCCTAAACGCCTGGGCATGAACCCACATTTTGCGGGTATGTTTCAACATGGAATCGGCGATCCGCGTCCGCGTCCGCCCTCAGCGTCACGACCGAACGCGCCAGTTGCCCTGGAAAGTTCGGCCGATGTCGTCCGCCGTCGGGTCCGTGATGATGAGCTCCGGTCGGCCGCCTTGCGCGAAGACGATCGTGTTCTGCCGGAAGACCCGGCCGAAGGCGATCGCCTCGTCGCGGTCCATGCCGTGGACGAGCCAGGCCGGCTCGCGCCAGATGCCCTCCGGCTCGGCCTCGGATCCCACGCACGGCTCCACCCTGTAACACCCGAGGATCAACAGATCGCGGAGCACGTGGTGGCGCTGATCGTTCACCCGGCGAGGGATGAGCATCGACCGCGGGTTGTAGGCGGTGAGCACGGCGAACTTGCGGGTCAGCAGGTCCGGGAGCCCAGCCTGGTCCTGGACGATCTCGCCGTCCAGCGACACGCGCAGCGTGCCCGCCGCCGTGGGGAACTCGTAGATGGTCGAGAAATACGACCGGAGGAGCGTCTGATCCATCGTGGTGAAGCGGTGGGTGTGAGGGGGCCGCGGCGCTCGGCGCACCGGGTGCGTCGCATCGCGGAGGGGCCCGTGGCCTGAGCGCCCGGGCCGCCGGGCGCGACGGCGGAGGGTTACCAGAGACGCGCGGCTCTGGCTACTCGGCGGCGATCGTCGCGCCCCGCCTCCACCGCGGCGCCCGGACGCCCGGCGCGCGCTTCCCCTACCCCGCCCGGTGCGCTAAGCGTTCCGCGCGATCGTTCCAGCGTGCTCGCGCGTGCACGCACGGCTCGCCCGCGCCGACGGCCCCGACCCCCCCGATGTCCCGATGATCGAGGTCGAGCACCTCTCCAAGTCCTACGGTCCTCACCAGGCGGTGAGCGATCTCTCGTTCCGGGTGGACCAGGGCGAGATCGTCGGCTTTCTCGGCCCGAACGGGGCGGGCAAGAGCACGACCCTGCGCATCCTCGCGGGGTTCCTCGGCGCGACCTCCGGCCGCGTGCGGGTGGCCGGGTACGACATCGCGGAGGAGCCGATGCGCGCGCGGGCCTCGCTCGGGTACATGCCCGAGACCTCGCCGCTCTACCCGGAGATGCGCGTCTCGGAGTACCTCGCCTTCCGCGCCGAGCTGAAGCTCGTGCCCCGGCGCGCGCGCCGCGAGGCTGTCGCGCGCGCCCTGCGCGACGCGCGCGTCGAGGACGTGGCGAGCGTCATGATCGGCCACCTCTCGAAGGGCTACCGGCAGCGGGTCGGCCTCGCGGACGCGCTCGTCAGCGACCCGCCGCTGCTCATTCTTGACGAGCCGACGGCGGGCCTCGATCCAAACCAGATCCGCGAGGTGCGCGCGCTCGTGCGCCGGCTCGGGCGCGACCGCACCGTGCTCCTGTCGACGCACATCCTCTCCGAGGTCGAGGCGACCTGCACGCGGGCGGTCGTGATCGCGCGCGGGCGGCTCGTCGCGGAGGGGTCGATCGACGAGCTGCGCGCGATGCGCCGGGCGCGGGACGTCGGCGGCGTGCGCGCGATCGTGCGCGGCGCGGCCGACGCGGCGCTCGCGGCGGCGCGCGGCGCGGCGGACGTCCGCTCGGCCGAGGTGGAGCCGGCCGGCGACGCGGCGCGGCTCACTGTCGAGTTCGACGCCGCCGCCGACCCCGGCGAGGCCACCGAGGGCCTCGTGCGCGCGCTGGTCGGCGCGGGCGTCGGGGTGCGCGAGCTCGTCCCGCACGCCCCCTCGCTGGAGCAGGTCTTCTCCGAGCTGACCGCCGGCGACGGCGGCGGCGAGCAGGGCGCCGCCGGGGAGCCGGCCGCCCCCGGGCCGGTCGGCGGCAGCGAGGCGCCCCCGCGGGCGTCCCGGAAGAAGGGCGTCGCGGGGCGCCGCGGCGAGGGCGGCGCGGGCGGCGCGGGCGGCGCGGAGAAGGAGCAGCGGTGAGGGGCTTCTGGCCGATCTTCAAGCGCGAGCTCTTCTCGCTGTTCGTGACGCCGCTCGCGTGGGTGCTGATCACCACGTTCCTGATCGTGCAGGGCGTGCACTTCTTTCTGATCGCGACCCAGTTCGCGGGCGAGGTGGAGCTCTCGGCCGACACGGGCCCGGTGCAGGTCTTCTTCGGCCAGACGATCCTGATCTACCTGCCGCTGCTCTTCGTGTGCCCGCTGCTCACGATGCGGCTCTTCGCCGAGGAGCGCAGGAGCGGCACCATCGAGGCGCTGCTGACGGCGCCCGTCGGGTCCACCGGCGTCGTGCTGGCGAAGTACGCCGCGACGCTCGTGACGTACGTCGCGATGTGGGCGCCGACGCTGCTCTACGTGGTCCTCATCGGAAGGACGGGAGAGCTCGACTGGCGGGTCGTGGGGTCGAGCTACCTCGCCGTTGTCGCGATCGGCGCCGGCTACCTCGCGATCGGGACGATGACGAGCGCGCTCACGAAGAGCCAGCTCATGGCCGCGGTGCTCAGCACGATGGCGGTGATGGGCCTGTTCATCCTGGGCATCGGGGAGTTCATCTTCCCGGACGGTCCGGCGCACGACCTCTGCGCCTACGTCTCGGTGTGGACGCAGATGAACGATTTCTCCCGCGGGATCGTCGACCTGCGCCGGCTCGTGTTCGACGCCACGGTGATCGCGCTCCCGCTGTTCGTGACCGTGCGCGCGGTGGACGCGTGGAGGTGGGGCTGATGGCCGAGGAGCAGCCCCGCCAGATCCCTCCGCCCGCGCAGGCCGGGCCCCCGCCTCCGGGCACCTCGCTCGGCGAGAAGCTGTCGGCGAGCGTCGGCATCATCGCCGCGATGGTGCTCGCGGTGCTCGTCAACCTGCTCGTCGCCCGCCACTACCGGCGCTGGGACTGGACGCAGGGCGGCCTGTACACGCTGAGCGACGCGACGGTCTCGACGCTGCGCGCGCTCGAGGAGCCGATCCGCGTCTACGTCCTGCTCTCCGAGGGCGACCCGCTGACGCTCTCGGTGCGGCACCTGCTCGACGCGTACCGCGCCGAGACGTCGCGGATCCAGGTCGAGGTGACCGACCCGGACCGGCGCCCGGCGGAGTTCCTGGCCGTGCAGCAGCGCTATGGCGTCGTGGCGGGCAAGACGGAGGACGGGCGGATCGTCACGGACGCGGCCGTCATCGTCGCGCGCGGCGACAGGCCGCACTTCCTGACCGCGAGCGACCTGGTCGAGGTCGAGGACGAGGACGACCTGCGGGCGCGCCCGCGGCTCGAGCAGGCGCTGACCGGCGCGATCCGGAGCGTCGTGCGCAGCGAGCGGCCGATGGTCTGCTTCGCGGGCGGCCACGGCGAGAAGTCGATCGAGGTCGGCGGCGCCGGGGGGCTCGCGGCGCTCAAGGACCGGCTCAACAAGAACAACTACGACGTCGTGGAGCTCGACGGCGGCCACGGCGATCACGACCACGACCACGACCACGGCGACGAGCCCGGCGCCGCGCCGAAGGAGCCCGCGCCGGAGGTCGATCTCGGCCGCTGCCGGGTGCTCGTCCTCGCCGAGCCGAGCCAGCCCGTGCCCCCGCGCGACGTGGCCCGCTACAGCGCGTTCATCGAGAAGGGCGGCAGCGCGCTGCTCGCGCTCGGCCCCGTGCCCGACGAGAGCGATCAGCGGTACGTGGACCTCGGGCTCTCGGGCCTGCTCGCCGTGGCGGGGGTCGAGCTCCGGTCGGACTTCGTGTTCGAGCTCGATCCGAAGCTCCGCTCGACGCAGGGCTTCGGCGAGACCTTCTCGCCGATCGTGAAGCCGCACCCGATCACCGAGGGGCTCCTCAAGGCGGCCGATCAGGGCCTCGGCCCGGTGCTCACGGTGGCGAGCTCGCTCGCGCCCGCGAAGGCCGGGCCGGTCGCCCCGGCGCCGCTGCTCGTCACGAGCGACAGGGCCTTCGGCATGGTCGATTTCTTCGGCTGGGCCAGGGACCCGTCCGAGCCGAAGCCGCGCGACGGCGATCACCCGGGGCCGCTCACGGTCGCCTACGCCGCCGAGCTGCCGAAGCCCGCGGGGTCGAGCGCCGCGCACGGGCCGCGGGTCGTGGTGATCAGCTCTCCCAGCGCGCTCTACGGCGCGAACTGGCAGAGCCCCGAGCTCCGCGGGACGGCCGTGTTCGTCGAGAGCGCGCTGTCCTGGCTCGCCGCGAGCCCGCCCATGCTCGACATCCCCGACAAGCCCGCGGTCACGGCCGGCCTCCGCCTCAGCGAGGACTCGCTCGCCGGCATCTTCCGCTACGTCGTCGTGTACATGCCGCTCGCGGCGGCCTTCTTCGGCCTCGCCGTGCACCTCTCGCGGCGCGGCTCCGAGCGCCGCGCCGGCGGCAAGGGCGGCCCCGGCTCGCCCGCCGGGCGCGGCTCGTCGGGCGGATCCGAGCGCGAAGGGGCCCCGTGATGCGGTCCCTCCGCCGGCACGCGACGACGCTGATCCTGGTCGCGCTCGCCGCCGCGGCCGCCGTCGTGCTCCTCGTGCTCGACAGGGGCTCGGTGTCCACGGACGAGGCCGAGCGCCGCCGGAAGAACCTCTTCGAGGCGTGGCGGCCCGACGAGATCACCGAGCTCACCGTGACGATGGCGTCGCCCGGCGCCCCGCAGACAGCGCGGCTCACCCGCGGCGAGGTCAACGACGCGGGCCAGCGCCCCTGGAACGTCGAGATCGACGGGCAGCGCTACCCCGCCGACGAGCCCACGGTCGACCAGCTCCTCGGCACCCTGGAGTTCGCGACGGCGGAGCGCCGCGTCTCCGCGGACGCTGTCGACGCGGCCGCCCTCGGCCTGGCCTCGCCCCGGCTCACGATCGCGCTCGCGATGGGCCCTCGCCGCGAGCGGCTGCTGCTCGGCGGCGGCGCCCCGACGCCGCCCGGCGCCGTCTACGCCGAGGTCGCCGGCCGGGGCGTCTTCGTCATCACGAAGCAGCTCGCCGCGGCGCTCGACGTACCGCCGGATCGCCTCCGCTCCCGGAGCTTCGTCCCCTACCTGGCCTCGGAGCTCGCGGGGCTCACGCTCGACGGCGACGGCGGCCCGCGGCGCTTCTCGCGCGCCCCCTGGGCTGGCGGCCGCGGCGCCGGCTTCCGCTTCGCCGAGGGCTCGCCCGAGGGCAGCGGCGTCCGGGTCAACGCGGAGGCGATGGACCGCGTTCTCTCGACGCTCGGCCGCCTGCAGGCCGACGGGTTCCTCTCCGACGAGGCGGCGCAGCAGGCAGCGGCCTCCGGCGGCCCCCGGGTCACGCTGACGCTCCTGCCGAGCGACCCCTCGGCGAAGCCCGGCGTGATCGAGCTCGGCGGCGCCTGCCCGGACCGGCCCGACCACGTCGTCGCGCTCCGGCGCGAGCCCACGCGCGCGGCCGCCTGCGTCCACGAGAGCGCGCTCGATCCGCTCACCGAGGACGCGTCGCGCTTCGTCGACCTCGCCCTCGTCGGCGCGCCGCTCGACGAGGTCGCCGAGGTGAAGCTCGCGGTCGGCGAGCGCGGCGAGCGCTCGCTGGAGCTCGCGCGCGCCGGCAGCGAGTGGCACCTGCGGTCCCCGGAGGACCGGCCCGTCCCGACCGAGACGGGCCGCGCCCTCGTGCAGGCGATCCTCGACGTCCGCGCGACGCGCCTGCTCCCGACGGCGAGCGACCCCCGGGCGCTCGGCCTCGACCCGCCGCGGGCCACGCTCCGCGTCCTCTCGACGCCGCCGGAGTCCCCGGGCGAGGGCGAGCCGCAGGAGCGGATCGAGACGCTCGAGATCGGCGCCGAGCAGGCCGGCGTGGTGCACGTCCGGCGGCTCGAGGACGGCGCCGTCGCCGAGATCCCGGCCGCGGCCGCCGGGGCGCTCCTCCCCTCCGAGGTCTCGCTGCGCTCCATGCAGGTGTTCGATCTCCCGCCCGATCGGATCAGCGCGCTGCGCATCGAGCGCCCTGGCCTGGTCCAGCGGCTCCGCCGGACGGGCGACGGCGCCTGGCGGCTCGTCGAGCCGAGCGGCGAGGGCCTCGCGGCCGACGCCGCGCTCGCGGAGGAGCTCGCCGAGCTGCTCGGCGGCCTCAAGGCCGAGCGATGGGTCGCGCCGGACCCCGGCCAGAGCTACGGGCTCGCCGCGCCCCGGCTCGTTGTCGAGGCCGAGCTCAGCCCCGCGCCCGAGCCTGACGGCGCCGCGGGCAGCGCCGGCGCGCGCTCGGCGCGGGTCGAGCTCGGCGCGCGCGCCGGCGCTGGCTCGTTCGCGCGCGCCGGCCAGGGCGCCGCGGTGTTCGTCGCGCCGCCGGCGCTCGAGGCCGCGGCCGGGCGCCTGCTCCTCCGCCGCGACGTCTTCGCCGTCGCGCCCGAGGACGTCGCGCGGGTGACGCTCACCCCGGCCAACGGCAAGCCGGTCGTCTTCGAGGCCTCCCCGGGCGGCTTCACCGTCGCGGGGGCGGCCGATCAGGCGAGCGCCACCGCCGCCGCCGCGGGCGTCCGCGACGCGCTCGCCGACCTGCGCGCCGAGGGCGCAGTCGCCCTGGGCAAGCCCGAGCAGCACCACGGCCTGACCCCGCCGCGGCTCCGCATCGCCGTCGATCTGGCCCGGCCGCCCGCCGCGCCGGCCGCGGGCGGCGCGGGCGCGCCCCGCCCCCCGGGGGGGTCCTTCACGATCGCGATCGGCGCGGGCGACGCTTTCCGCGGCACGAACGTCGTCTATGCCCGGCGCGACGGCGTGAACGCGGTGTACGCCATCGCGCAGTCCAGGGTGCGACCGCTGCTCGATGCGGCCGGCGTCGCGGCGGCCGCGGCGCCCGCGGGTCCCCGCTGAGCGGCCCTGCGTGAACGGACTATTTCGTTCTGGCGGCCCACCTGTGCTAGGCGACGTGCAGGCATGGCGAAGGCGGACATGGCGAAGAGGCAGCGCCAGCTGACGGTCGACATCCCCCGTCCAGGCGATGAGCAGCCGGTCTGGTCGCGGGTGGGGGTGATCGCGCTCGTGGGGTTCGTCGTCGGGGTCGCCTGGCCCCGGCTGGCCGGCGTCCGCATCGGCCCGAGCGTCCCTGGCGACCTCAAGCCGACGACGGCCGAGACAGCGGCCCCCGCGGCGCCCTCCCCCGCGGCCGCCGCGCCCGGCACCGCCGAGCCCGACGCCGGGCCGCCGGAGGCCGCCGCGAAGAACCAGCAGCAGATCGTTGTCGGCCCGGGCAGGATCACGCGCTGCTCGGACAAGAAGAACAAGAAGATCGAGGACTGCGGCGAGCTCCTGTTCGACCCGATCGCGCTGCCGCGGCTGAAGGAGCTCGCGCAGTGCCCGGCGGCGCTCGGCGTGGAGGGCAAGCTCCCGATCGGCTTCGAGCTCAACTTCGAGAAGAAGGAGGTCCAGGTCGTCAAGGGGAAGAAGGCGAGCCTGCCCGCCTCGACGATCAGCGGCATTCTCCAGTGCGCCGCGCGCGAGTTCTCGAACGTTTCCCTCGAGGAAGTCCCCCACAAGTACCGCCGTTACTCCCTTGTTTACACCGCCACCTTCGTCCCCCCGGGCGCGCAGGCGGAAGCTCCGAAGACAGGGGCGGGCAGCGAGGAGCAGGAGCGGGCTGCCGGCACGACAACGAGCGAGACAGCGGCGAGCGGCCTTGCCACCGTGAGCTGGGATACCGCGCTCGTCCGTGGGGCGCCCAAGGAGGGAGATGTGGTCATGCGCCTCGTGCGTGGGACGCGCGTCAAGCTCGTTGGCCGACAGAACGATTGGTACAAGATCGAGCACCGGGGGAAGACAGGATGGATGTACCGCGGCGCCATCGGCCTCTAGCCGGGTTTGCCGCGGCCGGCGCCGCGCTGACGCGCCGGGGTGGCCGCGCCTGACCAACCTGGAACCGATCCTCCAGGAGGTGCTCGATGGCTCGGTTGGACCTCGGAGGCTGTGAGCTCTATTACGAGGAGCTCGGACACGGTCGCCCGATCGTGTTTCTCCACGGCGTCTGCATGAGCGGCCGTTTCTTTCACCGCCAGCTCCCGTATTTCGCCGCTCGCCACCGCGCCGTCGTGCCCGACCTGCGGGCGCACGGCCGCTCGACCCAGGTGCCGTCGGGCCACACCCTCCCCACCTATGCGCGCGATCTCCGCGTGTTCCTGGAGCGGCTCGCGCTCGACGGGGTGGTGCTCGTCGGGTGGTCGATGGGTTGCCTCGTGATCTGGGAGTACGTGAGGCAGTTCGGGACCTCGCGCCTCGCGGCGGCCGTGCTCGTCGAGCAGTCTCCCTCCGACTTCAAGTGGCCAGGCTGGCCGTTCGGCGCGTTCGACCTCCCGGCGCTGACGGAGGCGATGGATCAGCTCCAGACGGACCGCGACACCTTCGCGCACGAGTTCATCTCTCTCATGTTCAAGGCTCCGCCGGGCGAGGCCGACCGGCGGTGGATGTTCGATGAGATCACCCGGATGCAGGAGTCGATCGCCGGGTCGATCCTCTTCGATCAGACGATGCGGGATTATCGTCCGGTCCTCCGCTCGCTCGCGGTTCCATCGCTGGTCGTGGTGGGGCGGGACGAGAAGCTGGTCCCGGTCGCTGCCGGCGAGCACCTCGTTCGCCACCTCCCCGACGCGCGGCTCCTCGTCTTCGAGGAGAGCGGCCACTGCCCCTTTCTCGAGGAGCCGGACCGGTTCAACGAGGAGGTCCACCGGTTCATCCGATCGCTGCCTTGATGGCGGCGCCCGCCGGTTCGCGTAGAATGGCCGGGTCCGATGAGGCGCAAGCTCTCGCTCCCCCTGATCAAGCTGGACAACCCCGTTCGCCTCGCGGCATCTGCCTCCCCGAAGCCGACGGCGGACGACGTGCGCGAGCGCCTCGGCGGGCGCGCGTCGACCGAGCCGGGCGTGGGCGAGCTGGTCACGCTGACCACCGCCGCAGGCAAAGCGCTCCCCGGCGTGGTCCTGTTCAGGCGCGGCGCCAGGGTCGACATCTGGATCGATGCCGGCGAGACAGAACCGTCCGTCCAGGACGAACAAATGCGTTCTTCTCCCGCGCGCGCCACGATCAGTCGTGGCGTGGTTCACCGCGCGCAGCCCGCGGACATCGGGCCGCTGCGCGTCCCCGCGCCGGAGTCGCTCGTCGCGATCGCGTCCGACGCGCGCGTCTTCGCTGCCCTGAGCGAGGGCCAGCGCATCCGGTTCCAGGACGGCGGCGATCTGGCCGAGGGCACGCTGGTGGAGAAGTGCCGCTTCGGCGGCCTGGTGCAGCGCGACGACGGCGTCCTCCTCGGCGTCGGCTTCCGGCGGCTCTGGCCGGCGCAGCCCGCGGACGCGAAGCGGAACTGAACGAGGCCGCGCGAAGCCGCGTGGTTCTGTGCGATGAAAGGCCGAGGCCCCCCGCATGAGCGGGTATCCATGCTCGACATCGCTCGTCGCCGGCGGAGGATCATCCGTCGAGGCGTCCGATCTCGCTCATGGTGCCTGGCAGCAGCGGAGTCTCCGCCGCCCCGCGGGAGCGCGACGGGGGGCCCGCGGAGGCCGCGCCGAGCGGCCCGGGACGGCGAACGTGCGGCTTGTACCTCCTCCGCGGACGCGATAGACAAGCCACATCATCGTCGCTCGCGCGCAGCGCGACCAGGTTGGAGGTACACGTTGAAGCTCGCTTGCCCGTTCACGGTCGCCCTTGCGCTCGCCCTGCTCCCGGGCTGTGGGAGCTCGATCTCGAACCTGTGCGAGGACAGGTGCGATTGCACCGGGGACTGCAGCCCGGATGACGAAGACGACTGCATCGACAACCTCGAAGACGCCGAGCGCGAGGCGGTGTCACAGGGCTGCGAGGAGCAGTTCGACGAGGCCATCTCGTGCGTGGAAGACGAGTTCGCGTGCCGGGGTGGGAACGTCGACGTCGACGGATGCCGCCAGGAGGTCGACAACCTGGGGCGCTGCACCGATCTCCCGACCGGCCTCCTGTTCTGGGCCGCCATCAACGACTGAGGGGCGCCGCGCGCCTGTTCGTGCGGAGGTCTGGCCCGGCTCCCGGAGCTCTACCTCCGCCGCCCCCGGCGCGAGCCGCCTATTCGCCGAGGTGGGTGCGGACCTTCGTGAGCAGCGTGTCGCTGTCAAAAGGCTTGATGAGGTAGTCGGTGCACCCGTTGGCGAAGCCGATCTTGATGCTCGTCTGATCGCTCCTCGTCGTCATCATGATGATCGGCACGGTCTTGGTCGCGTCGAACGCGCGGAGCCATCTGCAGGCCTGAAAGCCGTCCATGGCGGGCATGACGACATCCATCAGGATGAGATCGGGGCGCTCGGCCACCGCCTTCGCAATGGCCTCCTTGCCGTTGCGCGCGATGACGATGTCGTAATCGTCCACGCCGAGCGTGAGCTGCTGCGACAGCAATGAAGTCAGCGAGTCGTCGACGACGAGGATCTTCTTCTTCTTCGCTGCCTCGCTGGCCTGGTTACCTGGCGCGGTCGGCCGGCTCCGCGGCGCCGAGTCGGAAGCGGAGGCCGTTTCCGGAGAGCTCTTTCGCGAGGAGTCGACACGACGATCGGCCATGAGGGAGCCTCCATGAGGAAGCGCCGTTCCCTGCGGCGCCTCCGGAGTGTTCAGGTTGCAACGAGTGGTCCCCTCGCCACCTTATCAGGATCGCTACCGCACCGGAACCAAGTTCCACTGTCACCCGATGTGGCCAAACCCGCGAAAGTACTCCTGAACAGACCGTTGCGCCCACGCCGGCGACCAGCCGCTGAGACCGCTTGAAAAAGCGGCGGAGTCAACCTGGATGGAACAACACGAGCGGTTCCGGGCGAGGCAGAGGCTCACGCACGAACGTGAGGACGGAGCGGCAGCGCCTGCTCGCCGGCACAAGAAAGGAGGAATAGTGCCCAGGGACGGAATCGAACCGCCCACACGAGGATTTTCAATCCTCTGCTCTACCAACTGAGCTACCTGGGCTTGCTGCGGGCCCCGCGGTTACGCCGAGGCGTCGGTCACGGGCGGGCTACGTTACGCGGATACGGCGCCACGTCAAGAAATTTTTGCATCGTGTTCCATCCGTCCATGCTTTCAAGGCCCAGGAGCAGCGGCGCGATCGGACAGCCGCAGGGCGGCCGCGAGCCAGGAGGCGCGCAGGTAGGCCGCGGCGGCGAGCGCCATGAGCTGCGCGGCGAAGGCGGCGGCGACGCGCGGGCCCGTTCCGACGCCGGCGAGGTGGATACCCCACGCCCCGCAGGCGAGCGCGACGACCGCGAGGGCGCCCCGGGAAGCCCAGGCCCAGGTCGCCGCGAGCGGCGCGGCCTGCAGGGTGGCGAGCCCCCTCGAGACCGCGGCGTAGAAGCCCCGCTGCTCGTCGACGAGGGCGACCCGCGCGAGGTCGTGGACCAGGCCGATGGCCGCGACCGGCACCAGCGCGGCCGCGGCGACGACGATCGCCGCGATGTCGCGGCTGCGCGGCAGGACCAGGAGCTCTGCGCACATCTGCATCCCGGGGAGCAGGACGAGCGCAGCCGCGGCGACCTGGGCTGCGAGCGCGACGCCCCAGAGCAGCGCCAGCGGGCCTAGGGCGCGCGCCGCGCGGCCCCCGAGGGCCTGCGCGGAGAGCCACCCGCACTGGCTCAGCGCGACGAGGAGCACCGCGAGCGGGACCAGCCCGAGCGCGGCGGCGATCAGGGCGCCCGCGCCGAGCTGCGCGGCGAGCGACGAGGCGGCGACCGCCGCGAGGCGTACGAGCTCGGTCAGCATCAGCCCGCCGGGGTCGAAGAGGATTGCGTCGCCACGTGGGTGGTCGCCGACGACCTCGGCCGCGAGGACGGAGAGCGGGGTCGCGACGACGAGCGAGGCGACCGCCCGGTAGCCGAAGTAGAACGCGACAGCGCCGAGCCGCTGGTGCGCGGCGGGGCGCCGTGGAGCAGGCGGGGCGCCTGGCAGCTCGGCCCAGGGGACGGCCGGCGAGCTCGGCGCCCTCGTGGCCTCCTCCGCGACGTCCCCTTCCGCCGCCGGCGCCCCCTCGTCCGTCGCTGCCTGCTCCGCCGGCGCGCTCATGGTCCGAGGAGCGTGAGCGCGAGCCCGACGCCGAAGCTCGCGCGCGAGAGCACCGCGGGCGCGAGGAGGTCTCGGTCCGAGCGGCGCGCGTTGTTCGCGAGGTCGTCGTCGAGCAGCACCCGGCGGTCGGGATCGATCACCACGGCGACGAGCGGCGAGGCGCCGGCGTAGGCGATCCTGGCGACGCTCTCGCGCGCCGGCCACCGCGCCCGCTGCACGCGGCCGTCCGCGCCGTGCAGCTCGACGTCGACGGGGAGCACGAGCGAGCCGCGGCGCCGCACGACGGCGTGCCCGCTGTAGGCCGGCGCGTCGCTGCCGCCCGCGGGCGGAGCGTCCGCCGCGGCGTCCGCGGGCGGAGCGTCCGCCGCGGCGTCCGCGGGCCACGACTGGAACGTCGCGACGGCGTAGTCGACCCAGGCGCCATCGAAGAGCCCTGCCCGGAGCGCCTCGGCCGCCTCGTCGCCCGCCTCCTGCCGCATCGCCTCGAGCAGCGCCTCGGGGCCCGGGTGCCGGAAGCGGTTCTCGCGCGCGTAGCGGCCGACGGCGCGGCGCACCACGTCTTCCCCGTACACGCCCGCGAGCGTCGCGAGGAGCACCGCGGGCCGCGTGTACGCGAGCCCGGCGTAGTCCTCGCCGTCGATGAACGCCGTCGCCGGCTGCGCGATGGCGCCGTTGTGGCCCGACGCGATCGCGCCGACGCGGTACTGCGCCAGGAGATCGAGCTCGATCCCGAGCAGCCGCGCCGCGGAGCCGTCGCCGTAGCGCGCGCGCAGCGCGTCGGCCTCGGCGTACGTGGTGAGGCCCTCGTCGAGGAACGGGTGGCGGTGCTCGTTGGTGGCGACCAGGCCGTAGAACCACTGGTGCGCGAGCTCGTGCATCGTGACCGTCTCGACGAGGCGCACGCCCACCGCGGGCCAGAGCCAGCTCCCGCCGGTCGTGATGAGCGTCGGGTACTCCATCCCGCCGGCCTCCTCGGCGCCCTCGGGCGGGTGCACGATCGTGAGCGTGCCGTACGGGTAGCGGCCGAACGCCGCGCCGAGGCGCGACAGGCCGAACCGAACCAGGTCGATCTCGAGCGCCGCCTCGCGCTCGTTGCCCGCAGGGAACAGGCACCGGATCGCGACGCCGTCGTCGGTCGTCGCGCGCATCTCGCGGAAGCGGTCCCACGCGGCGAACGCGAAGTCGTGCACGTCGTCCTGCACGAACCGGCGGACCGCCCGCCCGTCGCGCCGCTGCTCCTCGACGAGCCGGCCGGTGGCCCCGACCGTGAAGCCCTCCGGCACGTCGACTGTCACGTCGTACGCGCCGAAGTCCGCGTAGAACTCCGAGAGCCGGTGGTACGCGAAATGCGCCCACGTCCCATCGGGATCGAGGCGCGCGATCTTCGGGAACCACTGCCCCACCATGTGGAAGCTCCCGTGATGGCCCGTCCTCAGCGCGAGCGAGGGGAGGTGCGCGTCCCACGCGAGGTCGATCGTGATCGCGTCCCCGGGCGCCACGGGCTGCGGCAGCTCCACGCGGATGTCGGTCTCGTCCTCGGGGTCGCCGGGCGTCGTGGGCTTCCCCCCGGGCCACACGTCCGCGCCTCCCATCTCGCGCACGGCGAAGCGCGTCACCTGGATGTGTCCGTAATCATACAGGATTTCGCTGCCGCGGAAGCCGCCGACAGGCGCGCGGAGGAAGGCGGTGCGCGGGCTCTTGAAGCCGTTCAGGTAGAGGTGGACGAACAGCTCGCGCTGCGGCTCGCGCGAGGCGTTGCGCCAGACCAGCGTCCCCTCGCCGCGCATCGTGTGCTGCGCCGGATCGAGGCTCGCCCGCAGCGTGTAGCTCGCGATCGGGTCGGCGCGCGCCGCGAGCGCGGCGTCGGGTGAGGGCGCGGACGGCGCGGGGGCAGGCGGCGGGCGGGCGGCAGCGGCGGCGCCTGCCGGGGCGGCGGCGGCGGCGCCAGCGGCAGCAGGGGCAGCGCCCGCGACGTCGGTCGGCGGCGGTCGCGACGGAGCGCCGAGCGCGATCGTGGCGACGAGCGACGCGCCCGTGCGGCCGGCGAGCAGCGCGAGGAGGAGACCGACGGCGGCCTGGAGAGCCGTGCGCACCCGTGCAACCTAGCGAGCCAGGGCCATCGCGGAAAGCTGCGTCGGGGGGCGCGGCCGCCCGCCCGGCACGATCCGGGGCGCGACGCCGCGATCTCAGGCGATCCCGGCGGCTAGGCGCCGCTGACGATCCCCTCCTGCACGAGCTCGTACAGGATCCGCAGGGCCTCGAGCGTCTGCATGCCCGACACGTCGAGGATCTCGTCGAGCGAGCTGTACCCATCGATGCACGACAGCAGGAAGCCCGCGCGGTGATCGAGGTTCAACGAGCGGAGCTGGTCCGGCGACACCGCGAGGCGGAGCACGCGCGAGCCGTCGCCGAGGCGCGACTGGTACATCTGCCGCAGCATCTCGACGCAGCTATCGGCGTACTGCCGCGCCACCCAGTCCTTCGGGTTCTCCTCGAGCAGGCCCTCCGCGAGCACGAGCGCGCCGCCGAAGTCGCCCTGCTCGAACCGGTGCAGCATCTGCTCCCGCGGCCCCGGGATGCTGAGCTGGGGCTCGGTCACGCGGGAATGAACCCCCCGGTCACCCCTCGGGATGGACGCCGGCGAGCGCTCGGTCTCGAGCGGGCGCGGCGCGCGCGCACCGCCCTGCACGTCGCCCGAGACCTGGTACGAGGTGGATCCGGCGAGCGCGCCCGTCCCGCCGCGGAAGGCGGGCTCGTCGTCCTCCACGATCAGGCCGTAACGGAGCGTGCCGGGCGGCGGCGTGACCGGCTGCTCGTCCAGGGGAAGGCCCGGATCCTCGAAGCCGAGCCCGAGGTCGAGGCGGAAATCGATGCCCAGCGGCCCGCCGTCGTCCGCACCGGGCACGCGGGCCCTTGCGATCGACGGGATGCGGACGTCCCGCGAGTCGACAGGGGGGCCGCCGAAGACGTCGATCTCGCCGAAGCCGTGCGGGTACGGCTCGCCCGCCTCGCGCAGGAGATCGTCGTCGAGGTCCGGCCCGAGCTCGCGCTCGACGTCGAGCGACCCGAACCCCATCCGCCCGCCGGGACGCGACGGCACCCCCGGCTCGTCGCACTCCAGGCCGAGGTGCGCGCCCTCCCTGGACAGCGCGCCGTGCTTGCCCGAGAAGGCGCTGCCGGGCGGCGGCTCCCAGGGGATCGTCCTGCGGGCGGGCGGCGGCGGGCACGCCTCCGCAGGGACCTCGGGCGGGCGCGGCCGCTGGGCGGTGATCTCGGAGCTCGAGTGGGAGCGACGGGTCATCATCTTTGCCACGTATTCGCTGACCGGGATCGGCGGCGGAAGGGTGATCTTCCCCTCGGCGTCCGGCTTCAGGGGAACGCCGGACGGCGGGGTCTCCATGCGGGGTGAACCCTGTTGCTCGCGCGCGCGCGCTGTGTGCGCGAGGATCTCCTTGGAGGCGACCGGCTGGGTGTCCTCGAGCTCGTCCACCTCGTCGTGCCCCCAGGAGGCGTCCAGGGTCTTGGAGTCAGGCGGCACCGACCGCATTGTCTTCCCTCATCGCGGCCACGGTTCACCCCTGCGGCCGGGCTACGACACCCTTGAACATCCGGTGGGTGCGCGAGAGCGCCTCCATCTGCTCCTTGACCGCCGCCGCGTCGCGGCGGCCGATGGCCTGACGCGAGCGGTCGACGATCCCTCGCGCCTTGCCGATGGCGTCGCGGCCGAAATCGCTCGACGCCACGATCTGCTCGACCTGCGGGAACATGCGCTCGATCTCGGCGATGAGCTTCTCGGCCTCCTGCCGGACGCCCTCGAACTGATCGCTCGCGCGGCGATCGACGAGGTACTCCTTCGCGGCCTCCATCATCTCGCCGACCTCCTCCTTCGTGAGGCCGCTCGAGGCGGTGACCTGGATCGACTGCAGCTGGCCCGTCTCCAGATCCTTCGCGCTCACGGAGACGATGCCGTCGCTGTTGATCTCGAACGTCACCTCGATCTCGACCTGGCCCTTCGGGGCGCGGCGCAGGCCGGTGAGGATGAACTCGCCGAGCAGCTCGTTGTCGGTCGCCTTCGTGTGCTCGCCTTGCATGACAAGGATCTTCACCGCGGTCTGGTTGTCGCGGCTCGTCGTGAAGATCTTCGATCGTGCCGTGGGCACGGTCGTGTTCTGCGGGATGAGCTCCTCGAAGTTGGACCCGAACGTCATGATGCCGAGCGCGTGCGGCGTGACGTCGAGCAGGATCATCTGCTTCGTCTCGTCCACGAGCGCGGCCCCCTGCACCGCCGCGCCGAGCGCGACCACCTCGTCGGGGTGCACCCCCTTGCACGGCTCGCGCTCGAAGAAGTCGCGCACGGCCTCCTGCACCCGCGGCATGCGGGTCATGCCGCCGACGAGCACCACGTCCTCGATCTCGTCGCGCTCGAGCCGCGCGTCCTCGAGGGTCTGGCTGCAGATCTCGACGCACCGCTCGACGAGGTCCTCGCACAGCCCCTCGAGCTCGGCGCGCGAGAGCGTGCGCTGGAGGTGCAGCGCCTCGTTCCGCGCGCTCGAGATGATGAACGGCAGGTTGATCTCGGTCTCCAGCACGCTGGAGAGCTCGCACTTCGCCTTCTCGGCCGCGTCCTTGAGCCGCTGGAGCGCCATCCTGTCCTGCCGCAGATCGACGTCGTGCTGCTCCTTGAAGCCCTGCACCAGCCAGTCGATGACGCGCGCGTCGAAATCCTCGCCGCCGAGGAACGTGTCGCCCGCGGTGGCGATGACCTTGAAGACCCCGCCCGCGCCGATCTCGAGCACCGAGATGTCGAACGTGCCGCCGCCGAGGTCGAACACGGCGATCGTCTTCTCGACGTTCTTGCCGAACCCGTACGCGAGCGCCGCCGCCGTGGGCTCGTTGACGATGCGGATGACGTCGAGCCCCGCGATCTGGCCCGCGTCCTTCGTCGCCTGCCGCTGGTTGTCGTTGAAGTAGGCGGGGACGGTGATCACCGCCTTCGAGATCGGCTCGTTGAGGTAGTCCTCGGCGAACAGCTTCATCTCCTGGAGGACCATCGCGCTGATCTCGGGGACCGAGTACGTCTTGTCGCGAAGCTGGATGCGAACGTCCCCGTGCGGCCCCTCGACGATCTTGTACGAGGCGGTCAGGATCGCGTTCTTCACTTGCGGGGATGACCACTTACGGCCGATCAGCCGCTTGGCGGCGTAGACCGTGTTCTCGGCGTTGGTGATCGCCTGCCGCTTCGCGATGTGCCCGCAGAGCCGTTTGCCGGCCTCGGTGATCGCGACCATGGACGGCGTCGTCTTGTACCCACCGCGATTCGGGATGACGGTCGGGACGCCCTCCTCGACGATGGCAACGCACGAGTTCGTGGTGCCAAGGTCAATGCCGATGACACGCTCCATCGATGCCGCTGCTCCTCTTGTGATCTTCGGCCCGAACGGCCGCCGAGATCACGATGCTAGAACGTTTCGCGGAGCCGAGCGGGCCAATCGTGCGGTGCCCCCCGCGGAAGTCGGCGCCTCCCCGCCCACCCCGGGCCGGCGCGGCGGAGCCATCACACGACGAGCGGCCACGGCGCACACGCGCGCGCCCCCGTCGGCGCCCGAAGGAAACGGGGCTTCGTCCCTCGCGAAATTCAGCCGCCGGGAGGCCGAAACGCCGGCTGGATCCGCGGCGACGGCACTAGACTTGCTTCCCGTATCGCTTCGCCTGCTCGCGCGCTTGCGCGACGAGGCCGCGCAGCCTGGGGTCGTTGCCCGCCAGCTCGGCGGCGCGGTCGAACTCGCCGTTCGCGCTCTTCGCGAGCGCGGCGGCCGAGTACGCCAGCGCCAGCGTCAGCCGGTACTCCACCGACGAGGGCACGAGCTCGACCGCGCGCCGAGCGAACTCCACCGCTCGACGCGTGTTCTCCCCGGTCTGCAGCGTCGCATGGGCGACCCGCTCGTGCGCGCCGGCGTCGTCGGGGCGACCGTTGCACACCTTCGCGTAGCTCAGCGCCGCGTCGAACCAGCGCCCGTTCTGCGCCTCGTACTGGGCCTGCTTGAGGTAGCCGTCCGCCAGCGTCACCGCCGCGAGGCGCTGCGCGTCGGCCGACGCCTTCTGGAGCGCGACGTCGTCCGGCGCGAGCGACGCGGCGATCCGATACGCGTTGGCCGCGGCCGCGTAGTCGTTCCGCTCGAGCGCGATCCGGGCCGCGTCGGCGTGCCGGGCGATCTGGTTGCGGAGCGCCTCGCCGCGCGCGGCGTCGTACCGCGCCTTGAGCGACTCGACCGCCCGCATCGACTCGGGCGAGCGGAAGCCGGCCGGGGCCCTCGGCGTGGTCACGACGACGGTCGTCGGGACAGGCGCCGCGACCGACGCCGCGACCGACGTCGCGGCGGTCGCCGTGGAGGTCGCTGCGGAGGGCGCGCCCGCCGGCGCGCGCCGCAGGCCCCCGGTGAGCTTGCGCGCGAACGTCTCCCGTCGATCCTTCGCGCTCGGCGCGGGCGCGACCGGCGCGCTCGCCGCCGCGGCCCGCGCCGGCGCGCCCCCGCCGCCCACCGAGCTCGCCTCGTCGGACGGCGGCGCGGGCGCCGCGGCCCGGGCGGACGCCGCGGGCGCGACCGGCTCCGTGGCGGGCGGGCGCGCGGCGGCCTGCTCCGCGGGCGCGCGGTCGGAGGAGTAGCGCCCGGGCGACGCGGCCACGTCGCGCGGATCGGCGAAGGCAGCGCGCACCGAGGCGTCGACGGCGGTGGTGATCGTGGCGATGTCGCGCGGCGTCTGCTCGATCAGCGCCGCCATCGCCCGGTTCTTGTGGGTCTGCTCGAGGTACCCGTCGTACTCGGCGCGCCGCTGCTTCGACGTCAGCGTGTCCTGCGCGAGCGTGATGCGCGTGAAGATGGCCTCGATCTTCTGCTTGTACGAGCCGAGCTGCTTGCGGAAGTAGGTGTCCGGGTGGAACTCCGGCGCGAGCAGGTAATAGGCGCTCTTGATCTGCTTCTTGTCCGCCTGGTCCGAGACGCCGAGCAGCGCGTAGTAGCTGAGGTCCTCGAGCCGGTAGTAGAGGTCGAGGATCCGCCGCTTCCGCTCGGGGGTGAGCTCGACAGGCTCGTCGAGCTCGGCAGGGTCGTAGAGCGGCAGGGACTCCGCCTGATGGAGCGCATCCCGGCCGAGCGGCGGGACCGGCTCGCCCCCGGACGACATCGCCCTCTCCGGATCCGCCGCGCCCCCGCGCCGCCCGGCCTCGGAGGCGCCCCGCAGCGGAGGCTGCCCGGCGGCATCGCCGTCCAGCGTGATCGCGCCGAGGTCGCGCAGGCGTCGCAGCGCCTCCACGGTGTCGCCGTGCGACATGCCCGTGATCAACGACAGATCCCGATCGGTCAGGACGCCGTCGATCCGGGAGAGGAGGAACGCCTCCGCGGGTTTCAGCGGGAGCGACTTGAGGTCGTACCCGGGCTTCAGCCTTGGAACACGGAACGTCATCGGCTCGGGCAGCGGCCCCTCTCCGCGAGTCTAGCGAGGAACGCGCGCGCGTCGCAATTGCAGACCACGGCGGCCCCGCGCTTCCCCGGGCGCGCGCTTCAGCGCGGCTTTTCGGGGGCGCTCTTCAGGGCCTCGGTGATAACCTGGTCCTGGATCGAGATCGCCCGCTCCAGCAGCCCGACCGCGCGCTTGCGGCCCTGCGCGGCCGCCTCGCGATCGCCCCGCTCGTCCAGCGCCTTCGCGCGGCGCTCCTCGACCACGCCCGCCACCTCGTAGAGGTGGCCCTGGAAGTGGGACGGCGCGGGCGCCAGCTCGAGGCCCGCCTCGACGTCGCGCGCCGCGGCGTCGAACTCGCCGGCCTCGCTCCGGAGCTCCGCCAGGCGGGCGTAGGTGTCCGAGATCACCTCGGCGACCTCCGGCGGCGTGCCCGGCGGCCTCGGCGCGGCGATGATCCCCTCGAGGGCGCGGATCGCGGCGGCGCGGTCCCCGGCGCCGAGCGTCACGTCGGCGGCGTGGTGCGCCGCGCGCGCCCTGGAGAGGAAGGCGAGCAGCGTCGGATCGACGACCTGCGTCGGGGCGCACGCGCACGCCGACTCGCCCCGGGCGCCGGCGGCGCGCGCCTGCGCGTCGTCGCGCGCGCACCCGACGTGCGCCGCCGCGAGCGACGCCAGGCAGGCGGCGGCGAGGCGAACGCGCAGCATCAGCGCACCCCCCACGCCGCGTAGCGGTTCTGGCGCAGATCGGACGCGCGCGCGGAGGCGATACGGTCGATCCGCTCCGTGTGACCGCCCTCCCTGGGGAACGGCGCGGCCGGATCGAAGAGCGCGGCGGTCGAGCGCGCCTCGATCAGCAGGGGCGGCGGCGCGGCCGCGGCCGCAGCGGCGGGCGCGCGCGCGCCGGGAGCGCGCGCGAGTGGGGCGCGCTCTTGCCGGATCTCGCCGAACATCAGCGCCACGGCCGCCGCGACCGCGGCGAGGGTCGACAGCGCCACCATCGTGACCGGCGCGATGCGCCGGGCGCGCGGCGCGGGCGCGGCGCGGAGGGCGCCCTCGACGAGCGCGCGACTCCGGAGCTCCGGGAGCTGCGCCGGACGCCACGCGGCCCGGAGCGCGACGGCGAGCTCCACGAGCGCGTCGCGCGCGTCGCTCGGGCCGCGACTCCCCTCGCCTCCGGCGCCGTCCGCGCGCCCCGGCGCGCCCTCGGCCCTCGGCTCGAGCGCCTCCCGCAGGCGCTCGGCGGCGCGCTGCTCGGCCCTCGTCGGCGGCGCGTCCTCGTCGCCGAGCGCGCGCGCGAGCAGCGCCTCGTGGTCCGCCCTGTCGAGCCCGACAGGCCTGGCCGCGGCGCGGAGCGCGTCCGCGAGCGGGACCTCGCCGCGATCGAGCGCCTCGGCGAGCTCGCGCGCCGCGCGCAGCTCGGCATCCCCCGCGGGCGCGAGCGGATCTTCCTCCACCGCCGCGACGAGCGCCAGGTGCCGGCCGCGATCCGCCCCGGCGCGGCGCTCCAGCGCCTCGTCTCCAGCCGTCGGCGGGCGCGGTTCCGAGGGCAGCCGCGGCTTCATCGCGACCCTTCCTTGGGCTCCGCGCGCGACGCGGCAACCCCCGCGGCGAGCGCCTTTTTCAGCGCGGTCATGGCGCGGTGCAGGACGACATCGAAGGTCGCCACGCTGACCCCGAGCGCGAGCGCCACCTCGTCGCGAGAGCGCTCCTCGAGCACCCGGAGCCGGATCGCCTCCGCGTAGCGCGGGTTGAGGCGCCCGAGCGCGTCCTCGACGCGCGCCCGCGCGTCGGCGAGATCGCGCTTCTCGCAGAGCTCGACCTCGCCGCGGGCGGAGAGATCGGTCTCCGCGGCGTCGATCTCGCGCTGCAGATCGTCGGGCTCGAAGAGCGCCTCGCGGCGGCGCGCGCGGAGCATGTCGAGCGCGATGCGCAGCGCGATCACGCGGAGCCAGGGGTAGATGCCGCAGCTCTGCCATTGGAACTGGGAGAAGCGCTCGACGACGCGCGCGTACGTCTCGGCCAGGGCGTCCTGCGCGGCCGCGTCGGAGCCGAGGCGGGGGAGCAGCACCGAGCGGTACAGCGCGGGCCCGTACCGGCGGAGGAGCAGGCCGAGCGCGGCGCGATCGCCCTGCGCGGCGCGATCGCACTGGAGGCGCTCCGCCTCCAGATCCGGCCTCGCTGCTGCCACGGCGGTCACGGCCGCGACGATACCCGGACGTGGAGAGGATCGCACCGGTGACCGCCTCGCGCCCGCGGCGATGCAGCGCGCCCGGCGGCCCGGGAGCGCGGGCGCGACGCCGAGGTGCGGCCGCGCGCCGCCGCGAGGGCGCCATGCGGCGGCGGCGGCGAGGACCGAGCGCGGGAGGGCTGCCGCATTCACACCTCGACAACGGGCCAAACCCGTGGACCTTACGGCCAGGAGCCGCCACAGTGTGGCGGCCTGGGCGGCCGTGCGTCCGCCGTGAAAGGAGCCCTGGTGACCGTCGATACACGATTCACGCTGCGCGCGCGCCCCGGGGCTGGGCGGCGGGTCGGGCTCGCCCTGTGACGGCGGGACCGGCTGGCGAACGGGGGCGCTCGCTGCACTGCGCGCGCTGCAGCGCCCTCAACGGTAGAGATTTCGACCGGTGCATCCGCTGCGGCGCGCCGCTCCTCGCGCCTGCGGTCCACGCGGCGCCGGCGCGGGGGCGCCTCGACGGGCGGAGCCTGCTGGCGACCAAGATGCTCGTCGGGCTCACGGCGTTCGTGTTCGTGGGGCAGATGGTGGCCGCGCACGCCCGCGGCCTCGGCCTGCTCTCGGCGTGGGACGCGTCGAACTACCTCCGCTTCGGCGCGCTCCTGATCTTGCCCGGCGCCTCGTTCGAGCCGTTCCGCCTGCTCTCCGCGGTCTTCGTTCACATGGGCGTCCTCCACTTCGCCATGAACATGATGACGCTCGGCATGCTCGCCCGCGCCGCCGAGCCCGCCGTCGGCTCGGCGCGGTTCGCGATCACCTACGTCATCACGGGCCTGCTCGGCTTCGCCGCCAGCGCCGCCTGGAACATCCTCGTTCAGCCCGAGGTCGTGTGCACCGCCGGCGCGAGCGGCGCTGTGTTCGGGGTGATGGGCCTGCTGCTCGGCTGGCTCGTCCGCCGCCGCGACCCGCGCTGGAAGGACCTGGCGCTCCAGGCCGTCTTCTACATCGTCCTCTTCGGCTTCGTCGTGAACGCGTCGAACACCGGCATCCGCATCAACAACGCCGCGCACATCGGCGGCCTGATCGCCGGCGCGCTGCTCGGAGCGATCTACGCGGTCCCGGGGCGGCGCCGGTACGAGGGTGTGGTGAACGCCGGCGCGCTCGCCGGCGTGCTCGCCTGTGTCGCCGCGCTCGCGCTGGCCCAGCGCTCGCCGGTCTGGCGCGCCGCCGAGTCGCTCGAGGGGCTCACGGAGCTGGAGCCCCCCGGGATCGAGGAGCGCCTCGAGCAGCCCTGAGGCCGGATCGGCAGGGTCGCATGCGCGGGGCGGGCTCGGGGCGTGGCGCGACGCTGATTGCCGCGCCCTGCCCGAACGTCTAAGCGGCATCCTCGCATTCACGTGGGGGGCGGTCCCGTCCGTCCGTTCCCTCCCAGGAGACGTCATGGTCCGAACCTCATCGCGCATCGCCTCGTGCGTGCTTGCCGCGTCGCTCCTCGGCGGCTGCCATGTCACCATCCAGAGCGGCGAGAGTCCGGCGGAGGCCTCGCCGCCGCCCCCGCCGCCCCCCGCCAAGACGGCCTCCAAGGCGCGCAAGCCGGCGAAGCCCGATCCGGAGCCGGCGCGCCGCAAGCAGCCGAAGTGGCGCCTACCCGCGAGCAACGCGCCGCGCATCACCGCCCCGAACGCCTTCGGCAACGGGGAGGGCGGCGCCTTCCGGGGGCTCGCGTACGTGATCCCCGAGAACACGAAGAAGGTCCCGAGCTTCGACGGGCTCGTGCCGTTCGCGATGCTCTTCACGGACAAGTTCGAGGTGAAGTCGCAGGCGTTCTCCGACGGCTTCCCTGGCGCGCTCGTGCAGAACGAGTGGTTCGCCCTCCGGTTCGAGGGCGAGTTCCAGGTGCCCAAGGAGGGCGTGTACCAGTTCCGGCTCACCTCGGACGACGGCGCGATCTTCTACGTGGACGACAAGCGCGTGGTCGCGAACGACGGCATCCACAATGCGAAGACCGAGGACGGAGAGACCCAGCTCACCGAGGGGACGCACAGGCTGCGGCTCGACTACTTCCAGGCGGCGCGGGGCAATGTCGCGCTGATGCTCCAGATGGGACAGAAGAACAAGTTCGAGCCGCTCGTGGGCGTCCGCTGACGAGGCGCGGCGCGCGGCCGCCGCCGGGAGCGCAGATCGCGCGGTCCGGGGCGGCGCGCCGCGCTCCGGCATGCGGGAGCGCGCGCTCCGGCGCCCTCGATCCCCTTTTCGTGTATCGTCGCCGCCGCCCATGGCGTCGGTGAACCCACTGTCGCGCGAGCTCGTATTCAAGATCGTCTATTACGGCCCCGGTCTTGGCGGCAAGACGACCACGCTGGAATACCTGCACGCCACGGCGAAGCCGGAGTACCGGGGCAAGCTGGTCTCCCTCGCGACGCCGGTCGACCGGACGCTCTACTTCGACTTCCTGCCGATCCGGCTGCCGCAGCTCCGCGGGATGAACGTGCGCCTCCAGCTCTTCACGGTGCCGGGGCAGGTCTACTTCAACGCGACCCGCAAGCTGGTGCTCACGGGCGCCGACGGCATCGTCTTCGTGAGCGACTCGCAGGCCGTCCGCGCCGACGCGAATCTGGAAAGTCTGGAAAATCTGCGTGACAACCTCGCCGAGCAGGGGCGAGAGCTGCGGCAGGTCCCGCTCATCTTCCAGCACAACAAGCGGGATCTGCCCGATCTCCTCCCGCTGGAGGACCTCGACGCGGTGCTGAACCCGTTCCGCGCCTTCTCGCTGGCCACCTCGGCGAAGACGGGGCTCGGGCTGTACGAGGGGCTGGAGGAGATCAGCGCCGCCGTCCTGCGCGCGTTCGAGAGCCGGCTGCCGGACGCGATGGGGAGCGGCCTCGGCGGGTTCGACGCCATCGAGGGCGGGCTCGTCACGGCCCTACGCGACGCGTCGCCGCCGCCGTCGGTGCCGCTCGACGCGGTGATCTCGCGCCTCGCGCCGCCCAGCAAGCCGTGGTCGACGATGCCCCCGGACTCGACGATCGGCGACCCGAGCGAGGACGAGGCCGCGCTCGGCGCGAGCGCGCCGCCGAGCCTCGGGGCCGCGCAGCGCAGCGCCGGAGCGCCGCGCAGCGCCGGCGTCCGGGAGCCGGCGGGCCGCGAGATACCGTCGTCGCTGCGGCTCGCGGCCCGGAGGCTGGCCGCGTCGGCGGAGGCGCCGGCGACCGCGCGCGCGGACGGCCCGTCCGCGGCGACGAGGCACCTCGCGCAGCCGGGCCTGTCGTTCGTGGCGCTGTGGCCGACCGCCGAGCGCGAGGTGGTCGCGGAGATCGAGGCGGCGATCGCCGCGGAGCGGTACGCCGTGGCGGTCGCGCGCTGCGACGCGATCGTCACGGAGATCTTCGACAGGGCCGCGGAGCTCGCGGGCGCGAGGGAGGCGTCGCGCGACCCCGCGGCCGTGCCGGCGCTGCTCGGCCTCGACGGGCGCCGCTATCTCGGGTTCCGCGCCACGGTCCGGAGGGCCCGCGCCGGCGGCGAGGTCACCGAGCGCGACGCGCTCAAGGCGTTCGCCTTCGTCATCGACGCGCGCCTCGCCGAAAGCGCGGTCTGACGTGGCCGGGGGGCGCGCCCCCCGACCTCACAGCCGCTCGAGCGAGGCGACGCCGGAGTAGCGGCGCATCGACACGCTCATGAGCAACGCGATCGCGACCATCACCGTGGTCACGCTCGATCCGCCGTAGGAGAACAGGGGCAGCGTGACCCCGACGACCGGCAGCACGCCCGACGTCATGCCGAGGTTGATGAGCGCGTGCCAGAAGATGATCGCGGCGCAGCCGACCCCGAGCACCGCGCCGAAGCGGTCCTTGGCCATCGACGCGATGCGGATGCCCCACACGACCAGGAACGCGTAGAGGCACACGAGGATCACGCCCCCGACGAACCCCCACTCCTCGGCGAACACCGGGAACGGGAAGTCGGTGAACTGATCCGGCAGGAAGAGGAACTGGTTCTGGGTGCCCCTCAAGTACCCGTTGCCGAACAGACCGCCGTTGCCGATCGCCACGCGCGAGTGGTGGGCGTGCCAGCCGCGGTGCAGCAGATCCTCCTCGGGGTGGAGGAACACCAGCACGCGGGCGCGCTGATACTCGAGCAGCACGTACTCCCAGATGATCGGGATCGCGATGACGATGGACACGACGAACAGCGCGGCGCTCCGCCACCGCACGCGCGTGACCGCCGCGATCGTGAGGAAGACGAACACGAGGATGAGCGTCGTCCCGAGATCGGGCTGCTTGAGCACGAGGAGCGCGGGGACGGCGGTCAGCGCGGCCGGGATCGCCAGATCGCGCAGGGTGCGGCCCTCGTTGCGCGGGTCGTCGTGCAGGTACTTCGCCAGCGCGATGACCAGGAATATCTTCATGAACTCGCTGGGCTGGAAGCGAAACGCGCCGAACTCGATCCACCGCGCGGAGCCGCGCACGTCGCGCGCGAGCACGAAGACGAGCGCCAGCGAGAAGACGCCGAACGTGTAGAGCACGTACCCGAGGCGCTCCAGGTGCCGGTAGTCGATCGCGATCAGCACGCCGCCGATGATGCCGCCCATGAACAGCCAGTAGACCTGGCTGATGTAGAGCTCCGCGCGCGACCCGGAGTAGACGCTCGTGGCGCTGTAGAGGTTGACGACGCCGAGCAACGCGATCGATACCGCGGCGATGAAGAGCGGCCAGTCGAAGTGGTCGCGATCGCGAGAGAGAGAGTCGCCCCGGATCATGGCGTGCGCCCCGACGCGGCGGGCGCGCGGCCCGCGTTGCTCTTGCCCGCGCGGGGCCCCTCGTTCGGGCCGCCGCGCCGCTCCTTCGCGAGCTCCTGGTACGCGCGGACGACCTCGAAGGCGACCGGCGCCGCGTGCTTGCCGCCGGCGCCGCCGTGCTCGACCAGCACGACCACCGCCACCTCGGGCGCGCGCGCCGGCGCGTAGCCGGCGAACCAGGCGTGCTCACGGTTGAAGTACCAGACCCGCTCGGCCTCGACGCCGCGGGTGAGCCGGTGCGAGACCTGCGCGGTACCGGTCTTGCCGGCCATCTCGACGCCGGCGACGCGCGCCTTGAAGGCCGTGCCGCCCTCCTCGTTCACGCCGGCGACCATCGCCTTGTGCACGAGGGTGAGGTTCTCCGGGCGGATGTCGATCTGGCGGCGGACGCGCGGCGTGAACTCCTGCACGACCGTGCCGGCGCTCGTCTCGACGGCCCGCACGATCTGCGGCTGGTAGAGCGTGCCCCCGTTCGCGAGCGCCGCGTACGCGAGCGCGAGCTGGAGCACCGTGACCGTAGTCGCGCCCTGGCCGATCGCCGCGTTCAGGCCGAAGCCGAGGCGGAACTGGCCCTTGTTCCGGAGCGTCATCCACGCCCGGGTCGGCATCCTGCCGCCCGCCTCGGCGTTGATGCCGAGCCCCGTGCGCGCGCCGAGCCCGTAGCGCTGCCCCATCTCGGCGATGACATCCATGCCGACGCCGTACTCCGCCGCGAGCCGGTAGAAGAAGACGTTGCACGACTCGGCGATCGCCTTCTGCATCGCGACCGGGCCGTGCACGTGCGTGCACCGGAAGGTGCGCTTGCCGAACGTGAGGGCGCCCCGGCAGCGCGTGGACTGGCGCGGATCGATGAGCCCCTTCTCGAGCGCCGCCAGCGCGGTGAACGGCTTGAACGTCGAGCCGGGCGGGTACGCGCCCGAGAGCGTCTTGTCGAGCGCCGGCTTCAGCGGATCGGAGTAGAGCCGGCGGAAGGCGTCGCGGATGACCTGCTTGCCAGAGCCGCCCGAGAGGGCGTTCGGGTTGTAGCCGGGCTTCGAGTAGAGCCCGAGGATCCGCCCGGTGCGCACGTCGATGACCGCGACGCCGCCGGCGAGCTCGCCGCGCATCGCCTTGTCGATCGCCTTCTGGATGTCGGCGTCGAGCGTGAGCCGCAGATCACGCCCGGGGATCGGGTCGACCCGCCGCGGCTCCTCGATGATCCCGTCGCCGCCCGCCCGGCGGCGCCCCTTGGCGTCGACGAGCACCTTCTCCCAGCCGCGCGTGCCGCGGAGGTAGCTCTCCCACGCGCGCTCGATCCCGGTGACGCCGATGCGGTCGCCCTCGATGTAGCCGACGCTCCGGAGCGACGCGAGCCGCTCGGCGTCCACCTCGGCCATGTAGCCGAGGACGTGCGAGCCGACCTCCTCGTAGGGGTAGTAGCGCACCGGGACCGGCACCACGTCGACGCCCGGCAGCTCGGCGTCGTGCGTCGCCAGCGTCGCCACCGCGTCGCGCGAGATGTCCTCCTTCAGCAGGATCTGCTGGCTCTTGCGCGGGCCGTCGTCGGCGCGGATCGCGGTGATGAGCGCCGCGAGCCGGGCGCGCTCCTCGATGCCCACGCCGAGGTACTCGACGAGCTTCGGCCAGGTCGTATCCATGTCGAGCCGCCGCGGGACGACGTACACGTTGTACGAGGGCCGGCTCGCCGCGAGCACCTTGCCGTTCTTGTCCCGGATGATGCCGCGCGTGGTGGCGAGCGTCACCCGACGCACGATGTTCTCCCGGGCGATGGCCTTGTTCTCGTCGGCCTCCAGGATCTGGAGGTAGAACAGGCGCCCGATGAGCACGATGAAGCCGACGACCATACCGAGCGCGATCCACCGGAAGCGCCGGCGGAACTCGCTCACGTCGGAGCGCTGGACGAGCAGGCTCACCGCGGGCTCTCCCCCGGCCGCGGGACGTTGATCGTCGCCTGGTGCACGCGCTCGGCCAGCCGGAAGACGAACGGCGCGAAGATCGCCGTCGACACAGCGTGCGGCGCGACGAGCAGGGCGAGCGCGCGCGGGCGCGCCGCGTCGCCCCCGAAGATGGCGGTGAGGATCACGATGAGCACCCCCTCGACGAGGCCGAAGACGAAGGCCAGCGCGATCTTCGTGAGCAGCGTCTGCGCGGCCAGCCGGACGCCGGCCGCCCGCGACACGACGAAGGTCGCGACGGTGATGAAGGTGAACAGGCCGACCGGCGCGCCGGCGAAGAGATCGAGCAGGTACCCGAGCAGGAACGCGAGCGCGGCGCCGCGCGCGATCGAGTACTCGTGCACCCCCATGAACACGACGAGCGGCAGGAGCAGGCTCGGCGTGGAGCCCGGGATGTTCAGCTTGCCGATCAGCCGGAACAGGTTCGACTGCACGATCAGCAGGGCGGCCCCCATGAACAGGAACGCGGAGTTTCTCATCGCGTCACCTGCGCTGCGCCTGCGGCGGCGTCTCCTCCGGCGGCGTCGTCGTCACGATGAGCACCTCCTCCAGCCGGGAGAAATCGACGGCCGGCGCGACGTACACCTGCTGGTAGATGCCGAAGTCCCGGCGGACGACCTGCGTCACGGTCCCGACCGGGATCCCCTTCGGGAAGCGCCGGCCGACGCCGCTCGTCACGAGGAGGTCGCCGACCTCGATCTCGTCGGTGCGCTGCACGTACTCCACGCTGCACGAGTACTTGGTCTCGTCGCCCGTGCCGCGCACGAAGCCGCGCGCGCCGGTGCGCTCGACGACCACGTCGACGCCGCTGCCGCCGTCGACGACGAGCCGCACGTCGACCGTATCGCCGGCGCTCTTCAGCGTCGTGCCGACAACGCCGTCCGCGGAGAGGACCGGCAGGTTCGAGCCGATGTCCCGCGCCTCGCGATCGAGCGTGACCCGCACCACGCGGAAGAAATCGTTGGTGCTCTTGCCGACGACCTGCGCGCTCACGACGTCCGTGCGGAGGCTCTGGCGCAGGTCGAGCAGCCTGCGCAGGCGCCGGTTCTCCTCCTCGAGCGCCTCGAGCTTGCGCACGCGCTCGCGCAGGCGCGCGATCTGGGAGGCCTGCCTGGCGTTGTCCTCCTTGACGTCGACCAGGTAGATGTAATCGCCCCAGAGGTTCGAGAGGCCGCGCGCCAGCGTCGCGGCCGCGTACTGGATCGGCGCGGCGATGCCGATGATGATCCGGTCGGCCCCCGTGTTCTGCTTGGGGTCACGCATGCTGGCGCGCAGGAACCAGAACGGCACCGCGAGCGCCAGCAGCACGATCACGAAGTCGCGGTAGCGTTTGAGGTTCACGGTGGCTCCCGGACCCAGGTAGTACGAGGCGCCCCGCGAGGCCACCCCTGTCGACGCCGCGCGCGGCGCCCGCGCCGAGGAGGCGCGCGCGGCGCGCCCCACGAGAGCCCCGCCGGCGAGCTCACGGGCGGGGGACGAGACGGAAGATCAGCTGATCGTGACCTCTTTCAAGAGCTCGAGGTGATCGAGCGCCTTGCCGCTGCCGAGCACCACGGCGCTGATCGGGTCGTCGCACACCATCACGGGCAGCCCCGTCTCCTCGCGCAGCAGCACGTCGAGGTTCTTGAGGAGCGAGCCGCCGCCGGTGAGCACGATGCCCTTGTCGACGATGTCGGCCGCGAGCTCCGGCGGCGTGCGCTCCAGGGCGATGAGCACGGCGTCCACGATCGCGTTCGTCGGCTCGCTCAGCGAGTCGCGGATCTCGTCGGAGTTGACCACGACCGTCTTGGGGATGCCCGCGACCATGTCGCGCCCCTTGACCTCCATCGTGAGCTGCTGCTCGAGCGGGTACGCGTTGCCGACCGTGATCTTGATGCGCTCCGCCGTCTGCTCGCCGATGGCCATGTTGTACTTGCGCTTCATGTAGGCCATGATCGACTCGTCCATCTTGTCGCCGCCGACGCGGACGCTCTGCGAGTAGACGATGCCGGCGAGGGAGATCACGGCGACCTCGGTCGTGCCGCCGCCGATGTCGACGACCATGTTGCCGCTCGGCTCGGTGATCGGCAGCCCGGCGCCGATCGCCGCCGCCATGGGCTCCTCGATCAGGTAGACCTCGCGCGCGCCGGCGCCCTCGGCGCTCTCCTTCACGGCCCGCTTCTCGACCTCGGTGATGCCGAACGGGACGCAGATGATGATGCGCGGCTTGACGAGCGTGCGGCGGGTGTGCGCGCGCGCGATGAAATACCGGAGCATCGCCTCGGTGATCTCGAAGTCGGCGATGACGCCGTCGCGCAGCGGCCTCACCGCCTGGATGTTGCCGGGGGTACGCCCGAGCATCTCCTTCGCCTCGCGGCCGACGGCAAGCACCTTCTTGCCGCCGCGAGCATCGCGCTGCACGGCGACCACCGAGGGCTCGCACGACACGATCCCCTTGCCCTTCACGTAGATGAGCGTGGTGGCGGTGCCGAGATCGATCGCGAGATCGTTCGAGAACAGGCCGAAGAGCCAGTCGAAGATCATCGCTGCGTCCTAGAGATGAACAAGGTTAAGCCGAGCACCGTGAGGTGCGCAGGCGCCTGACCCGGGGCCCGCACGCGCAGGCCCCGGCGGCAGCAGCCAGCGGCGCAACGTGGCCTAGCCCTTAGAGATCTTGCCCTCTTTGTGCTCGGTGTGCTTGCGCTCGGTCGGGCAGAACTTCTTGATGACGAACTTGTCCGTCATCGTCCGCTTGTTCTTCGTCGTGTGGTAATTCGCGCGGCCGCAGTTGCCGCACGTGAGCTTGATGATGTCGCGCATCGGAGGTCTCCGAGGACAGGGCCGGCCTGTTTCCACAGACGGCCCTGGTTGAACCTGGACGCGGGCAGCACACGAAGCGCTGACACCGCAACCGAAGGGGCCCCAGAGGACGTGATCGAGGTCAGCGACGCCCGACCGCCCGTCCGGAGGGCGCCTACCCTACGGGAAACGGTGCAGTTGTCAACCGGGAGAGCTCATTCGTCGTCCCAGTCGTCACCGGTGCGGCCGGTATCCCATTTCTTGTTGTTGCTGCGACGACCGGCGCCTCCGGCACCACCGCCACCGCCGGGAGGGCCGTCGCCGTCGTGAGCGCCGCGCCGCCGGCGATCGTCGAAGGTCTTGCGCGCAGGGGGCGGAGGCGCGCCGCCGCCAGCCCCACCACCACCGAAGCCGCCGCCGCCGCCAGCGAAGCCGCCGCCACCGCCACCGCCGAAGCCGCCGCCGCCGCCGGCGAAGCCGCCGCCACCACCGCCGAAGCCGCCGCCGCCACCGGCGAAGCCGCCCGGGCGCTCCGCCGGTCGCTCGCCCTTCGGGTGAGCGAGGTTGACGACCAGCCGCCGGCCGCGCACGTCGGCGCCGCGCAGCGCATCGATCGCGGCGCGCGCCGCCTCGGCGCTGGCCATCGTCACGAAGCCGAACCCGCGCTTGCGACCATCAGGATCCATGGGGAGGTGGACCCGCACCACCGGACCGGCGCCCGTCGCTCCGATGAGCCCCTCGACCTCCTCGACGCTCGCGTCGTAGGGGAGGTTGCCGACGTAGAGGGTGCGATCCGGCGCCGCGGCTGCCCCGCCGCCCATACCGCCGCCTGGACCGCCAGGACCGCCGCCTGGACCCCCGCCAGGGCCCATCGGGCGCCCCTCGCGCCGCGGCGGCTCCGCCTGGAAGGGCCGGACCGAGATCGACTTCCCGCCCTGAAATGAGCCGTCGAGCGACTCGCGCGCGGCGTTGGCTTCGCCGGTCGTCGAGAGCGTGACGAAGCCGAACCCGCGCGGACGACCTGTCGCGCGATCTTTCGGAAGACTGACCTCGACGACGTTGCCGCCGGTGGCCTCGAAGAGCTGCCGCAAAACGTCTTCGGTGATGGAGTCGGGCAAGCCCGCCACGAACAACTTACGCGAATCTTCAGCCATTGTAGAAAAACCTGGGGTTGGCCCCTGCGTTCCCTCTTTTTTGGTCCACTCGCTCCGTGATCGACGTCGATGATGCGGAGCTTCTCGCGAGCGCGCCTCGATCGACCCCTCCTTCGGCGGAAGGAGCAACCGAGCTCAATCGAGCGAAGGTCGGCGGGCCGACCCTCTGGTGCAAACTCCACCCCACGATATCTAGTGCCCCAGGCGCGTCAAGGGACCCGCCGCGGGCGAGCGAGCCAAATGCAGGCCCTGACGGAGCGGTCCCGACCCCCGCGCCCCGAGGTGCGGGTCCGCCGGGCGGGGGTCTCAGGGGGTCTCAGCGCATACCGCCCCGCCGCCTCCGTCGCAGGCGGGCAGCGCGAAACCACGGTCAAACAGCGCGAAACCCCGCTCGGGAGGCAAGGACGGAGTGGTCCAGCGGTGACCGGCTCATCAGGTCATTACCTGATGTCGAACTACCCGACACGACGGCGGGACGACGACGCCCCGACTCCGGAAAACCCGGCAGGGGCGGGCTACCGTCCGGCCCGGGCGCGAGGCGCACGCGGCTCATCGGCCTCGTCGTCCGTGTCGTCGTCCGCATCGTCATCCGCGACGCGCGGACCGCCGCTGAGCGGACCCGCCCCGGCGCTCGACGCCTCGCCGCGCGCCGCCATCCTCAGGAAATACAGGCCCACCGCGAGCAGCCCGAAGCAGGCCCACTGCGCAGGGGTGAGGCCGCCATATCGCGGATCGCCGCCGAGCAGCGTGCCCTCGCGCTCGCGCAGGAAGTCGAGGCCGAACCGCACCGGAGCGTACGCGGTGCACATCACGCCGGTGTAGAACCCGAGCGGGCGATGGGGGTTCCTGCGCCAGAGCACCGCGAACGCGATCGCGAGCGGGATCGTGAGCAAGCACTCGTAGAGGCCGAGATCGAACCGGCCGACGTGCCCGTTCCCGAGCGGATATTGAACCGCGAACCACGCGTCGGAGAGGCGGCCCGGGTGATCGTGGACCGACGCGCAGCCGGCGCGCCCGAACACCCACGCGAGCGGGAAAGCGCTGTTCACGACCTCGCAGTACGGCAGGATCTTCTCGCGGCGATAGAAGCGCCACGAGGCAGCGCCGATCAGGGCGCCGGTGAAGCCGCCGAAGCTCGACAGGCCGTCCCAGAGCGCGAAGAGGTAGAGCGGATCGCGCGCGACCCGCTGCGGGTGATAGAAGATCGCGTCGAAGACGTGTCCGCCGATGAAGCCGGCCGCCACGACCCAGAAGATGAACTCGCTCATCTTCTTCTCGTCCAGCCGCCGCTCGCGCGCGTGCCGCGTGGCGACCACGGCGCCGATGTAAACGCCGAGCGCCACCAGCGTGCCGAACGGCTTGATCGAGGGCGGCTTGGCCGGATCGATGAACTGGCCCACGATCGGGATGTGCTCCAGGAACGAGAGCGGGATCTCGGGGAGCTGGATGTAAGGGATCAGGGGGCCGGACACGCCGCTCCCCTAGCGCAGCGGCGGCGCGAAAGCCATCCACCGTCGAGGGCAGCCGCGCTGATCCCGAGGTCGCGGCGCGCCGCTGACGCGTGACCGCGGCCCGCGCGGGCGAGCGCGAGGCCGCGCGCGCCCGATCGGACGCCGCGCAGGCAGGCCAGGCCGCGCGGCCGGGCCGGCGTCATCAAGTGTTCGCCAACGGCCGGCGAGCGGCGTAGATCTCGCCGCATGAGCCGCTCCACCGTGCGCGTCGCCACGCTGACGCTCAGTGATACCCGCACCCTCGACGACGACGAGGGAGGAAAGCTCCTCGGCGCGCTCCTGACGAGCGCCGGCTTCGACGTGACGTCCCACGCCGTCCTGCGCGAGGAGCCCGAGCTCCTGCGCGCGGCGATCGAGCAGATCGCGAGCGCAGGATCGGCCGACGCGATCGTCACCACCGGCGGCACGGGGATCGCGCCGCGCGACAGGACCTTCGAGGCGCTGGCGCCGCTGTTCGAGAAGACGCTCGACGGCTTCGGCGAGGCGTTCCGGCGCCTGAGCTGGGACGCCATCGGGCCGAACGCCATCCTGTCGCGCGCGGCCGCGGGCGTCGTGCGCGGGCTCGTCGTGATCGCGCTGCCGGGCAGCCCGAAAGCGGTGGAGCTCGCCGTGACACAGCTCATCGGCCCCGTCCTCGCGCACGCGGTCGCGCTCGCGTCCGGCAAAGGCGGCCACCACCACCGACACGCGCAGGAGCACGCGCAGGAAAGGGAGCAACGCGGATGATCCCCTTCGAAGAGGCGCTCGCGCGGCTGCTCGCGACCGCGGTCCCTGTCGGCCCGGAGCGGGTGTCGCTCGACGACGCGGCCGGGCGCGTGCTCGCCGAGGACATCGCGGCGGCCGACGCGATGCCCGCGTTCGATTACAGCGCGATGGACGGCTACGCCGTGGCATCGGCCGATCTCGCGGGCAGCGGGCCCTTCACGCTCCCCGTGCGCGGCGAGAGCGCGGCCGGCCGGCCGCTGCCGGCGCTCGACCCGGGAACGGCGTGCCGGATCTTCACCGGCGCGCGATTGCCGCCCGGCTCGGACGCAATCGTGCCCCAGGAGGACGCGGCGCGGAGCGGCGACGAGATCACCGTGAGGGAGGCGCCGCGCGCGGGCGCCTGGGTGCGGCGCAGGGGCGCGGATCTCGCGCAGGGCGCCGTCGCGCTGCGCCGAGGCGCGCGCCTCACGCCGGGGAAGGTCGCGCTCGCGGCCGCGCTCGATCGCCCGACCGTGCTCGTCGCGCGCCGGCCCGTGGTCACGCTGCTTTGCTCCGGCGACGAGCTGCGCGCGCCCGGCTCGCCCGGCCCCGCCGGCACGGTCGCGGAGTCGAACAGCTACTTCGTGGCCGCGACAGCGCGCGCGGCGGGCGCGGCGGTCCGCATCGCCCCGTTCGTCCCGGACGACGCGGCGCGCGCCGCAGAGGCGGTGTCGACGGCGCTGCGCGGGTCGGATCTCGTGGTGACCGTCGGGGGCGTGAGCGTCGGCGACCACGATGTGGTCCGGCCTGCCCTCGAGGCCGCGGGCGTGACGCTCGACTTCTGGCGCGTCGCGATCAAGCCGGGCAAGCCGCTCGCGGTGGGCCGCGCCGAGCTCGCGCGGGGCGGCGCGGTGCACGTGCTCGGCTTGCCGGGCAACCCGGCCTCCGCCTCGCTCACGTTCGTCCTCTTCGGCGTGCCGCTGCTCCGCGCGCTCCAGGACGACGCGGCGCCGCTGCCGCCGCGCGTGGTCGTCCGCGCGGCGGGCTCGCTGCGGCGCCAGACAGGGCGCGCCGAGTTCCTCCGCGCCCGCCTCGAGATCTCCGGCGGCGAGCTCGTCGCGCGCGTCTCCGCGAACCAGGCGTCCGGCGCGGTCACGAGCTTCGCCGAGGCCGACGCGCTGATCCTCGTGCCGGCCGATCAGGATCGCATCGACGAGGGCGATCGACTCCAGGCCATCCGCCTCGCCGAGATCTGACCGCGCGCACGCGCGTTCACACGCGCACGCGCGTTCGCACGGCCTCGTTGCCTTGCGGAGCAGCGCGCGGTTTTATCTCACGAACGCAGCTTTGATCGTGGGTCAGCGCGTCATGCGGGATGGCCGATGACGCGCGGCGCGCGCGCGTGGGCTCGCCTTGACCCTCGCGCGCGGGCACCAGAAGATGGCCTTCGCATGCTCATCCTCGGGATCAACGCCTACCACGGTGATGCGTCGGCCGCGCTGCTCGTCGACGGGCAGCTCGTCGCGGCGGCGGAGGAGGAGCGGTTCAGCAGGATCAAGCACTGCGCGGGGTTCCCGCGGCTCGCTGTCGAGTACTGCCTCAGCGCCGCCGGCGCGCGCGTCGAGGACATCGACCACATCGCGATCGGCCGCGACACGAGGGCGCACCTCGGCGACAAGCTCCTCTACGCGCTGACGCGGCGCTCCCCCGCCGGGATCCTCAAGGGGTCCTTCAGCGCGAGCGACCCGAAGGTGCACCTCGGCGCCGCGCTCGGCATCGACCCGAAGCGCATCCGCGCCGCGTCGCACAGCGTCGAGCACCACCGCGCGCACCTCGCGTCGGCGTTCTTCCCCTCGGGCTTCGACGACGCGGCGGTCGTGTCGGTCGACGCCTTCGGCGACTTCGTCAGCACGATGTGGGCGCGCGGCCGCGGCAACAAGCTGGAGATCCTCCGGCACGTCGGCTTCCCGCACTCGCTCGGGCTGTTCTACTCGGCGCTGACGCAGTACCTCGGGTTCCCCAAGTTCGGCGACGAGTACAAGGTCATGGGGCTGGCGGCCCACGGCCAGCCCGAGCTGCTCGACAAGCTCCGGCAGGTCGTGCGCGTCAAGGACGGGGCCTTCGAGCTCGGGCTCGAGTACTTCCAGCACCACACGAAGGGCATCGCGATGACGTGGGAGGGCGAGCCCCGCTACGGCGCCATCCACTCCGAGCGCCTGATCGACCTGCTCGGCCCCGCCCGCAGCCCCAAGAGCCGGATGGAGGACCGCTTCAAGGCGGTCGCCGCGTCGACGCAGGCGGTGTTCGAGGAGGTCTTCTTCGAGCTGCTCGCGACGGCGAAGCACCTCACCGGCTCGCCGCGGCTCGCGCTCGCGGGCGGCTGCGCCTACAACTGCGTGGCCGCCGGGAAGATCCGGCCGAAGGGGCTGTTCGACGACGTCTTCATCCAGCCCGCGGCCGGCGACGCCGGCACCTCGTTCGGCGCGGCGCTCCACGTCTACCACCACGAGCTCGACAACCCCCGCCGCTCCCAGCAGACGCACAGCTACTTCGGCCCGGCGTTCTCGCAGGAGGCGATCGAGGAGCTGCTCCGGCAGGAGCAGGTCGCGTTCGAGACCCTCCCCGACGAGGAGCTGATCCCCCGCGTCGCCAGGGCGCTCGGCGACGGCAAGGTGGTCGGCTGGTTCCAGGGGCGGATGGAGTTCGGCCCGCGCGCGCTCGGCAACCGCAGCATCCTCTGCGACCCGCGGCGGCAGGACACCAAGGACATCATGAACGAGCGGATCAAGCGCCGCGAGATGTTCCGCCCGTTCGCGCCGGCGCTGCCCCTCGAGCGCGTGGGCGACTACTTCGAGCAGACCTCGCCCGACCCGTTCATGGTCAAGGTCTCCAGGATCAAGCCCGAGCGCCGCGCCGAGATCCCCGCCGTGACCCACGTCGACGGCACCGGCCGGCTCCAGACGGTCACCGCCCAGGAGAACCCGCGCTACCACGCGCTCCTCCACGAGTTCGGCCGGCTGACCGGAACGCCCGTCCTCCTGAACACCTCGTTCAACGCGAGCGAGCCGATCGTTTGCACCCCAAAAGAAGCGCTCGACTGCTTCCTCCGGACGAAGATGGACGTGCTCGTCCTCGAGCGGGCGTACCTCGAGCGCGCGCAGATCGCCTAGGAGGCGCGGCGCGGCGCGGCGCCGCGCCGCGCGGGCCGGCGAGCTCGTGAAAATCACTGCGGAAACGGCCGGGAAAGCTCAGGCGATAATTCCTGGTTGACGTGGAGCGAGGGGACGGCAAATGGGCGTCCCCGGCATGTGGAAGAACGGGACGGCGGGCGCCATGCCCACCTCGACGGAATGCCGGAGCGAGCGGGTCCGGCATCCAGAGGTGCTTGAACGCCCAGCCTCGAGCATGATGCCGGCCCGCCGCGCGTCGCGCGCGCGGACCTGGTCACCCACGGGCCCACGGCGCGCCACGCGCCCGAGGCCCCCCCTGCGTAACGGTCCGCGCCGCGGCGGCCCAGGCGGTCAATGAGGATGGATGCGAATCGGATGAAGCTCGTACTCGAAGACGGCACGACCATGACGGGCCGGTGCTTCGGCGCCCCGCGCGCGGTGAGCGGCGAGGTCGTCTTCAACACCGGCATGACGGGGTACGTCGAGACGCTCACGGATCCCTCGTACAGAGGCCAGATCCTCGCGATCACGTACCCGCTCGTGGGCAACTACGGCGTGCCCGCGCCGCGGCAGGCAGGCAGCGTCGACGGGCCCTACGAGGCCGATCGGATCCAGGTGCAGGGGCTCGTGGTGCAGAGCTACGTCGAGCGCTACAGCCACCACGCCGCGGTCCGCTCCCTCGGCGCCTGGCTCGCCAGCGAGGGGATCCCGGCGATCACGGGGATCGACACGCGCACGCTCACGCGGCGGCTCCGCGAGGCCGGCACCATGAAGGGCTGGCTGTTCCCGGCCGAGATGGACCTGGAGCGGGTGAAGCGCTCGGCCGAGGCCGTGGACATGCGCGAGGAGGTGTTCCGCCTCGTGTCGCCCCGCGAGCCGATCACGTACGAGGGCGGCCCCCTGAAGGTGCTGCTGATCGACGCGGGCGCGAAGGACAACATCGTCCGCTCGCTCCTCCAGCGCGGGGTCACCGTCATCCGCGCGCCCTTCCACGCGCCCATCGCCGAGCTCGCCGAGGCCGCCGACGGCGTCCTCATCGGCAACGGCCCCGGCGACCCCAAGGACCTCGGCCAGCTCGTCGCCGCGGTGCGCGGCCTGCTCGGGACGTACACCAAGCCGATCTTCGGCATCTGCCTCGGCAACCAGATCCTGGCGCTCGCGGCCGGCGGCGACACCTACAAGCTGCCGTACGGCCACCGCGGCGTGAACCAGCCGGTGCAGGACCTCCTGAGCCGCCGCTGTTACGTCACGAGCCAGAACCACGGGTACGCGGTGAAGCACGAGTCGCTCCCCCCCGAGTGGGAGCCGTGGTTCATCAACATCAACGACGGCACCAACGAGGGCATCCGCTCTCGGCTGCGCCCCTTCTTCAGCGTCCAGTTCCACCCCGAGGCGACGCCCGGACCCGAGGACGCCGGGTACCTCTTCGACGACTTCCTGCGCCTCTGCGGCGCGATGAAGGGGTCGGCCGACTCGCGATTCAAGACAGCAGGGACCGCCAGCGCGGAGCCCCGCGCCACCTCCACCGCAGGAAGGAGCTGAGCCATGTACGGCGCCTATCTCCCCAAGAAACCCCGGCGCGTCCTCGTGCTCGGCTCCGGCGCGCTCCAGATCGGTCAGGCCGGCGAGTTCGACTACTCGGGGTCGCAGGCGATCAAGGCCCTCAAGGAAGAGGGGATCGCCACCGTCCTCGTGAACCCCAATATCGCCACCATCCAGACGAGCGAGGGGCTCGCCGATCGCATCCACCTCTGCGCTGTCACGCCGGAGTTCGTCGAGCGGATCATCGTGAAAGAAGAGGTCGACGCGATCGCCCTCTCCTTCGGCGGCCAGACGGCGCTCAACTGCGGGCTCGAGCTCCACGACGCAGGGATCCTCGACAAGTACGGCGTGCGGGTGCTCGGGACGCCGATCAAGGCGATCCGCGACACCGAGGACCGGCGCCTCTTCATCGACCGGCTCGACGAGATCGGCGTGAAGACGGCCCGGAGCCGCGCCTGCCGCACCCCGGCCGAGGCGGTGGCCGCGGCGCGCGAGATCGGCTTCCCGGTCATGCTCCGCGGCGGCTACGCGCTCGGCGGCAAGGGCAGCGGCATCGTCGAGAGCGAGCGCGACCTCGACGACGCCGTGCGGCGCGGCTTCGCCGGCGGCGTGCCCCAGGTGCTCGTCGAGGAGTGCCTCCGCGGCTGGAAGGAGATCGAATACGAGGTCGTCCGCGACGGGCGCGACAACTGCATCACCGTCTGCAACATGGAGAACCTCGATCCGATGGGGATCCATACCGGGGAGTCGATCGTCGTCGCCCCGTCGCAGACGCTGAACGACGAGGAGTACCAGCTCCTCCGCTCCGTGGCGCTGAAGACGATCCGCCACCTCGGCATCGTGGGCGAGTGCAACATCCAGTATGCGCTCGACCCGCACAGCACCGATTACCGGGTCATCGAGGTGAACGCGCGCCTCTCCCGGTCGAGCGCCCTCGCCAGCAAGGCGACCGGCTACCCGCTCGCCTACGTCGCCGCGAAGATCGCCGTCGGCTACACGATGCCGGAGATCGCCAACGCGATCACCCGCAGGACGACCGCGTTCTTCGAGCCGGCGCTCGACTACCTCGTCTGCAAGGTGCCGCGCTGGGATCTCGGCAAGTTCCGTGGCGCCTCGATGCGGATCGGCAGCGAGATGAAGAGCGTCGGCGAGGTCATGGCCATCGGCAGGACGTTCCCCGAGGTCATCCAGAAGGCGCTCCGGATGCTCGACATCGGGGTGAAGGGGCTCGACCCGGAGGCGTTCAACTTCGAGGACCTCCGCGACGAGCTGCAGAACGCGACCCCGCTCCGGATCTTCGCTGTCGCCCGCGCGCTCCAGGACGGGATGTCGGTCGACGAGATCCACGATCTCACGAAGATCGACCGGTGGTTCCTGAACCAGATCGAGCCGATCGTGCGGGTGCACCGGGACCTGAAGGGGCTCAAGGTCGCCGTCCCGGCGCAGGCCGACAGGCCGGCGCAGGAGCCCGCGATCGACGAGGCGACGCTCCGGGAGGCCAAGCAGCTCGGCTTCAGCGACCGGATGATCGGCACGCTGACCGGCGCGGCGCGCGGCTCGATCCGCGAGCTGAGGAAGCGGCACGGCGTCGTGCCGCACCTCGCCCAGATCGACACGCTCGCGGCCGAGTTCCCCGCCGAGACGAACTACCTCTATTCGAGCTACCACGCGTCGGCCACGGACGTGGCGCCGTCGTGGCGCAAGAAGATCATGGTGCTCGGCTCCGGCGCTTACCGCATCGGATCGAGCGTCGAGTTCGACTGGTGCTGCGTCAACGCGATCCGCGCGGCCTCGGAGCTCGGCTACGAGACCATGATGCTGAACTACAACCCGGAGACGGTCAGCACCGACTACGACACCTGCGACAAGCTGGTGTTCGACGAGATCAGCCTCGAGACGGTGCTCGACATCTACGAGCGGGAGCAGCCCTACGGCATCGTGGTGAGCATGGGCGGCCAGGTCCCGAACAACCTGGCGCTGCGGCTGCACCAGGCGGGGGCCCGCATCCTCGGCACGAGCGCGGGGAGCATCGACGCCGCCGAGGACCGGAAGAAGTTCAGCGATCTCCTCGACCGGCTCGAGATCGATCAGCCGCTCTGGGCCCACGTGACCGACGCGGGCGAGGCGGGCGAGATCGTGAGCAAGCTCGGGGGCTTCCCCGTGCTCGTGCGGCCGAGCTACGTGCTGAGCGGCGCGGCCATGAGCGTGGCGCACGAGCCCAACGAGCTCGATCGCATCCTCGCCCGGGCCAAGGCCGTCTCTCCCGTCTACCCCGTGGTCGTCTCGAAGTTCGAGACCCACGCCCGCGAGGTGGAGATCGACGCGGTCGCCGACCGCGGGGAGATCGTCCTCTGGGCGATCAGCGAGCACGTCGAGAACGCCGGCGTCCACAGCGGCGACGCGACGCTCGTCCTGCCCCCGCAGTCGCTCTACATCGCGACGATCCGCAGGATCAAGCAGATCGCCCAGCAGGTGGCGCGGTCGCTCTCGATCACCGGGCCGTTCAACATGCAGTTCCTGGCCAAGCACAACACGGTGAAGGTGATCGAGTGCAACCTGCGCGCGTCCCGGAGCTTCCCGTTCGTGTCCAAGGTCACGGGGAACAACTTCGTCCGGGAGGCGATGCGCAGGATGCTGGGCGTGTCGCAGCCGGTCGAGAACCGCGGGCTCGACCTCGATTACGTGGGCGTGAAGGCGCCGATGTTCTCGTTCTCGCGCCTCGTGGGGGCCGATCCGATGCTGGGCGTGGAGATGGCGAGCACCGGCGAGGTCGGCTGCTTCGGGGACGACATGCACGAGGCGCTGCTCCACGCGCTGCTCGCGACCGGCTTCCGGTTCCCGAAGAAGGGCGTGCTGCTGTCGCTCGGCCCGCTCGAGGACAAGTACTGGTTCGCCGACGAGGCGCGCATCATCGCCGAGCACCTCAAGCTCCCCATCTTCGCGACGCCCGGCACGGCCGAGGCGCTGCGGGCGCTCGGGCTCGCGTGCACGACCCTCGCGAAGCAGCCCGATGAGGGGGAGACGGCGATGAGCGCGATCGAGCAGGGGAAGGTCGATCTCGTGATCAACATCCCCCGCGAGTACGACCAGCTCGGCCGGCCCGACGGCTACCTGATCCGCCGGCGCGCTGTCGACGCGAACATCCCGCTGATCACGGACCTGCAGCTCGCGCGCGCCGTCATCGGGGCGATGCGCGCGAAGCGCATCGAGGATCTGCGCACCCTCGCCTACGACGAGTACATCGCGCGGAGCCCGGTGGCGCTGCGCTGACGCACGAGCCCGCGCGCCCTCGACAGGGGCGCGCGGGCGCCTCCACGAACAACGAAGCCAGCGCCGGCGTCGCCCCGCGGCCCATGGCGGCAGGCGCGCCCAGCCCGCGGCCGGTGCCGTCAGACCGCTGCGCGGCCGGCGCCGTCAGCCGTCCTTCGTGACGATGAACCAGCCGTTCACGATCGAGCCGGAGCCCATGTCGGAGCCCTGGATCGGGTTGCCGCCGTCATTGCGAAGACACATGCCGATGTTCCACGTTCCCTCGCCCAGCACCGTCGTGGCAGACACGGAGTAGGTGGCGCGCGTCGACGAGAACGGGTGATGCGCGTAGCCGGCCCCGAAGAAATTCACGAGCTCGGCCGTGGTGCCCCCGACCTGCTGGTAGCAGAGGCCCACCATGGCGATCTGCGGAGGAACGGCCGGCGCCAGCCCGAGCGGCGCGGAAGCCGAGCCGGTCACGCGCTGGCGACCCTCGCGGATGGTCACCGAAGCCGGAGGACCGACCCAGCTGTAGACGGAGCTGTTCCCCGTGAAGCTCGTGGCGACGTTGCCCGCCAGCGCGAGGGTCGCCACGACGCCCGACGGCCCGACCGGCCCCTGAGGCCCAGGCGCTCCCTCGGGCCCGGTGGCCCCCGGCGGCCCCTCGGGCCCCCGCTCACCCGCCGGGCCCGCCACGCCAGGCGGCCCCGGCAGCCCCTGGGGCCCCTCGGGCCCAGGAACCCCCTGCGGCCCCTCGGGACCCCGCTCGCCTGGCAGGCCTGGCAGGCCCGGCGGCCCATCGGCCCCCGGCGCCCCGTCACGCCCCGCCGGCCCGGCAATGCCGCTCGAGCTGCCTACCCAGTTGCCGTTCTCGTCGATGACGACCTTGTCGCCGATCTTCACCCGCTTCGGCGTGATCTCACCGATGGCGTTGTTCGCGACCATCGCATAAGGAACGCTCCCGATCGGCGTGCGAGGCTCCATCTCTGGATCGTTCCCGACCGTGATGCCGAGATAGCGAACCGAGCCGTCGAAGACCTTCGCCGCCTGCTCCTCGCTGAACTCGAGCACCGTGGAGAAGTAGCCGTCGTCGAACGTGATCGCGATCGACTCGCTCCAGAGAGGCTCTTCGCCCGCCTCGGCCTCCGCGGAGGCGTAGACGGTGAACGTCACCGGAAGCGCGTTGTCGACAGGAGCGCCGTTGGCCCCGAAGAGCCGCCCCTGATGCGTGATCTGCGTTGGCACCGCGGCGGCCGCGCCGCGCGCGAGGCCGAGTGACGCGGCGAGAAGAACACCAACCGCGAGGAGACGCGGTCCCATCCCGTTCATGGCAAGCTCCCGTTCGCCCCCACCAGACCGCCCTGCATGCGGTAGCTCGGCGAGGTCGTCTTTCCCTGATTCTGAGTCGGCTGACCGAGCGTGAAGACCATGCGATAGCCGGGACTCCTCACGACCTGGCCCGCGCTGACCACATCGCTCGCTGTACGACCCCGGTCCGCGACCTCGAACACCCCACCCTCACCGCCCCCGCCCTGCGCAGCCACCACAGGAGAGCCACCAGCCCCGCCGCCGCCAGCGCCGCCGGATCCCCCGACGCCCACGTCGCTCACCGGCACCCGCGCGCCCTCCGAGCCGCAGCTGCAGCCAGGCGACACGGCGAGCGACGCAACGGTCAGCCCGAGCCACGCAGAAAATTGCAATCGCGCCATCAACGGGTTCCCCTCTGCTTCCGGGGCTCACAATCCGGAACACAAGGTACGCGCACCGGTCGCGAGGTTCAATCTCTATCCAGAGCCACCTCGAGAGATCAGGGCGTATGTCGAGGTCAACGGGCGCGACACGAACATGAAAACGCGCCGGCACGCCCCGGCCACGAGGGGATGTCCAGAGGCGAGATGCACGCCGAGAAACATGTCCTCTCCGGCGGAATACTCTCTCTCCGTCCTTGTTCTCCCTGTGTGTCGTCAGGCGGGCCCGTAGTCCCCCTCCCTGCACGCGTGGAGTCGCCCTCGCCGAGCAGAGGGCTGCGCTCCGGATTGGCCTGACTCGGAGGAGCCTTCCGCCGCGGAGCATGGCTTTCTGGGCCATGGATCTGAAAGTCCTTCTGGCGGCCTTCTGGACGGTGTTCCTTGCCGAGCTCGGCGACAAGACGCACCTCGCCGTCTTCACGCTCGGCGCCGGGGACCGCGCCGCGCGTCGGTGTTCATCGGCGCATCCGCCGCCCTGGTGCTGAGCGCGCTCATCGCTGTCCGCGCTGGCCGGGGTGGTCGACTCGCGCCTGAGCCCGCGCTGGACTCAGGGGCTCGCCGGCGCCGCGCTCATCGTGATGGGCGGCGTCTACCTGGTTGGCGCGCCCCGTCCGGCCGCGCAGCTACAGATCGCCGCCAGGCGGGCACGCCTCGTCGCGCTCGCCGCCCGGCGCGCCGCCGGCAGCGTGGCGCAGCTCCTCCGACACGGCCCCCTGGTTGAACGTCATGAACCACCGGAGCGACCACCAGAGCAGGTTGAACCACGCCGGCGCAGGCATCCGGCGCGTCACGCCGACCTCGGCGAGCCCCGCCGTCGCGAACACGACCGGCAAGAGCGTGCCGAGATCCGCCCGGTAGTCCAGCGCCTCGCGCACGTCCGCGTTGATGCCGGCGAACGCGTGCGCGACAGCGCGGGCGACGCGCGTCGGGCCGGGGTGGGCGTCGGGCAGGGGCGCGGCGAGCGGGCGGCCGTCGTCGCCCCGCGCCTCGCTCACCAGCTCGGCGAGCCGGCCGCGGAGCCGCTCCGGATCGAGCCCGCCCTCGAGGCGCTCGACGATCACCGAGCCCGTGGCCGGGCGGGCCGTCACGACCTCGCAGCCCGGCTCGGCCGCGAGCTTCGCCGCGACGCGCGCGCACGCGCCGCGGTGGCCGGCCAGCGCGGGCGCGCGCAGGCGGACGCGCCGCTCCAGGGCGTGGGCGACGAGCACCGGCGCCCTCATGACGACGGCTCGCCGTGGAGCGCCGAGGCGCCGTTGCTCTTGCGCGGGGCGCGCTCGCGGCGCGCCCCGCCCGCGGCCCGGCGCCGCGCGCGCTCGGCGACCTCGGCCCAGAGATCCTCGGCGTGCTCCCGCTGGCGCTCGACCAGGGCGAGGCCGAGCTTGCCGAGGTGGACCCCCAGCGCCGCGACCTCGACGATCACGGGCCGGAAGTGCTGCTTCTTGCTCATCAGGAGGACGGCGCTGCCGACCCCCAGGGCGAACGACGGCGGATGGAACCTCATCATGCGGTGCCTCCCTCGCGCGCCGCGAATACGCCGCGCGCGCCCTGATCCGCGCGCCCCGCGCGCGCGGCGTCGGCGACGATCACGATGTCGCGGCCGGCGTCCGGGAAGAGCCCGATCCGGCCGCGCAGCAGCGAGGGGAGCGCGCCAGCGGCCACGGCGAGCGCGAGCTCCCCGGCGCGGAGGCGCGTCGCCCCGAGCAGGCCGCCGAGGGTGCGGGAGCCGAGCGCGAGCGCCTGGAGCGCGGCGGTCGCGGCGAGCGCGCGGGGCACGTGCGGGTTGCCCCGGCGGGGGGCGGGCCCCGGCGCGCCATCCTCGGCGCCCGCGCCGTCCTCGGCGCCCGCGCTGTCCGCGGCGCCCGCGCTGTCCGCGGCGCCCGCGCCGTCTTCGGCGCCGGCGCGGCACGCGAGGATGTGGAGGAGCTGCGCTGTCACGAGCGCGGTGAACGCCCGCGTGCCCGCGGCGTCGCGGCCGCCGAGCGCGTACGCAGCGAGCGAGGCGCCGGACATCAGGGCCGCGTCCACGCCCAGCGCGCGGACGTCGCGCGGGCCGAACAGCCGCGCCCGGGGGTCGCGCGGGGGGCGCCGCATGACCCCCGGCTCGGCCGGCTCCAGCGCGAGCGCGAGCGCGGGCGCCACGTCGGTGAGCAGGTTGATCCAGAGGAGCTGCAGCGGCGTGAGCGGCGAGGCGCCGGTCAGGGCGCCGGCCAGCATCGCGAGGACCTCGCTCGCGTTCGTCGCGACGAAGTACGCGATCGCGCGGCGGACGTTGTCGTGCAGCCGCCGGCCCTCGCCGACCGCCTCGGTGAGGCTCGGCAGGTCGTCCTCGGCGAGGACCACGTCGGCCACGGCCCGCGCGATGTCGGTGCCGCGCTTGCCCATGGCCACGCCGACGTCGGACGCCTTGAGCGCGGGGCCGTCGTTCACGCCGTCGCCCGTCATCGCGACGATCTCGCCGCGCCGCTGGAGCGCCCGCACGATCTCGAGCTTGGCCTCGGGCGTGACCCGGCTGTGCACGGCGTCCTCCGAGATGCCGAGCTCGGCGCCGATCGCGCGCGCGGTCCGCTCCTGGTCGCCGGTGAGCATCAGCGTGCGGATGCCCGCGCCGGAGAGCGCCGCGAGCGCCTCCCGCGCGCCGGAGCGCGGCGGATCGCGGAGGCCGACGAGGCCGGCGAGCACGAGCGGGGCGTCGTTGTCGGTGCGGCCGTTCTGCCGCCACGCGAGGGCGAGCACGCGCAGGCCGCGCGAGGCCATCTCCTCGTTGCGCCGGAGCACCTCGCCGCGCGCCCCGCCGAGCGCGTCGCAGCGCGCGACCACCTGCTCGGGCGCGCCCTTCACGAGCTCGATGTGCCCGAGCTCGGGGTGGTCGTGGACGGTCACCATGAACGCGCGCTCCGCCGAGCGGCGCTCCTCGCTCACGCGCCGCGCCGCGAGGCGCCGCGCAGACACGGGGTAGCCGGCCGCGAGCGCGAACTCGACGAGGGCGCGCTCGGTGCCGCTGCCCAGGACGACCTTGCCCACCTCGCTCAGCTCGACGTCGGCGTTGAGCGCGGCGATGCGCGCGAGCGCGTGCACGGGCGCGGCGCCGGCGTCGACCTCGCGCCCGTCCTCGCCGATCAGCGAGACCTCGCGCCGGGGCCCGGCGCCGCCGTCGGCGCGGGCGGCGCCGGCGCGGGCGCGGCCGCCGCGCTCGACGCGCAGGACGCCCTCGCCGGGGAGGAAGATCTCGGCGACCTGCATCCGGTTCTCGGTGAGCGTGCCTGTCTTGTCGGCGCAGACGACGCTCACCGCGCCCAGCGTCTCGGCCGCGGCGAGGCGGCGGATCACGATGCCGCGGCCGAGCAGGCGGCGGCTCGCGAGCGCGAGCGCCGTGGTGCCCACGGCGGGGAGCCCCTCGGGGATGGCCGCGACGCCGAGGGCGACGGCGCTGCGCCCGAGCGCGCGGAGCGGCCGCCGCCGCGCGAGGCCGACCACCACCACCGCCGACGAGCTCGCGAGCGCGAAGGCCGCGAGGCGCCGGCCCATCCAGGCGAGCTCCTGCTCGATCGGCGGGGTGCGCTCGCCCTCGCGGGAGAGCGCGCGCTGGATGTCGCCGAGCGCTGTCCGCCCGCCGGTCGCGACGACGATCGCCGCCCCCTCGCCCGAGGCGATCGTGGTGCCCGCGTAGACCATGCTGCGGCGATCGGCGAGCGGCGCGGCCGCGTCGACCCGCGCCGCGCTCTTCTCGGCGGGCTCGCTCTCGCCGGTCAGCGTGCTCTCGTCGGCGGCGAGGTCGCGCGCCGCGACCACGCGCGCGTCCGCCGCGACCGGCTCGCCGGCGCGCAGCGCGAGCACGTCGCCCGGCACGATCTCCGAGGCGGCGAGCCGCTGCTCGCGGCCGTCGCGCACGACGCGCGCCCACCCGACCTGGAGGTCGCCCCACGCGTGCAGCAGCTCCTCGGCCCGGGACTCGGTGTACGTGCCGACCGCGGCGTTCGCGCCGACGACGAGGAGGACGGCGCCCGCGTCGATCACGTCGCCGAGCGCGAGCGACAGGCCCGCCGCGGCGAGGAGCAGCGCGGTGGGCACTGTAAAAATCTGCTGGGCGAGGATGTCGAGCGACGATCGGGTCGCGACGCCCGCGAGCTCGTTCGGGCCGAGGTCGCGGAGGCGGCGCTGCGCCTCGGCGGCGCCGAGCCCGGCGCGCGGGTCGACGCCGAGGGCACGGGCGACCTCGCGCGCGTCCTCGGCGTGGGCGTCGTGGACCCCGTCCGGCGCTCGCCGCGCGCGGTCGTCGTCCTCGCCCGCCGCGTCGCCGCGGGCGAGCGCGCGGACCGGCCTGCGGCGCCCCGCGCGGACGAGCGCGCCCACGCCCTCGGCCACGGCGCGCGCGGCGCGGCGCGCGGAGGGCGGCGGCGGGGCGCCCGGCTCGGCGTGCGCGCCGAGCACGGCGGCGGCCGCCTCCGCCGCGTCCTCCCGGAGCTGCACGAGCACCCGCCCGGTCCGCGCGCTCGCCCGCGACGACACGACGCCGGGGATCGCGGCGAGATCCCGCTCGATGCGCGCGGCGCGCGCAGGATCCCCGAAGAGCCCGGCGACCTCCGCGCGCACCCGCGCGATCCCGGCGCGCCCGTGCACATCGCGCCCACGCGCGCCGCGGAGCCACCCGGCGACGCGTCCGCCGCGGCGCCCGCCCTCGCCGGGATGCCCGATCCAGCCCATGCCCGAACTCTCCATGATCCTCCGCGCTGGGCCGGAGGCCTCTTCAAAGGTCGAGCCAGCGCCGATGTGCGGGCACGCCACATCGATCAGCCGGGCCGCGCCGGCCGGCGGACCAGCGCGGCGGCGCGCGCGGGCCGCGTCAGCCGTAGCTCTGCTTGAGCAGCTCGATCTCGCGCTCGAGCTCGATCACCGGCGGCGCCCCGCCGACAGCGTCCCGGAGCGCGGCCAGGGCGCCGCCGAGGTGGCGCGCGACGCGGATCCGCCCTGTCGCCTCGACCCGCTCACGGAGCAGCTCGGCGACGGCGCGGAGATCGCGCTCGTCCTCGGCCACGCAGAGCCGCCGCTGCGCCTCGGCGAACGCCCGCGGCTCGGCCACCTCGGCGAGCCACGCCCACGGCCACGTGGCGCGGCGGTGGCGCAGATCCTCGAGCCCCTTGTCGGCGCGCGCCCTGGCGGTGATGCCGCCGAGATCGTCGAGCATCTGCAGCCCCACGCCGACGTCGCGGCAGCACCGCGCGACGCGCCGCACGAGCAGCGCCCCCGCCCGCGCCGCGCGGGCGCCGACGTAGCCGCAGAAGCCCATCAGGCTGCCTGTCTTGAGCCGCGTGATGCTCGCCACCACCCCGGGCACGAGCGGCTGCTCGAGATCCGCGACGCGCACAGTGAGGTCGAGCGCCTGCCCCTCGTGGCAACGCATGAGGGTGCGGCCGAGGCGGCGGTAGAGCGCGAGCCGGGTCGCGGCGCCGAGGGGGGCGCGGCCGAGCAGGTCGAACGCCCAGAAATACATCCAGTTGCCTGTGTTGATGGCGAGCGGCACCCCGCAGACGCGATGGAGCGCCGGCGCGCCGCGACGCGCCGCCGAGTCGTCCTGGACATCGTCGATGATCAGCGAGCCGGCGTGGAGGATCTCCACGAGGAGCGGCAGCTCGTCGGGGAGCTTGCCCGGGTCGCCGCCGCCGAGCGCCCAGCAGAGCGCCACGAGCCGGGCGCGGAAGTCCTTGCCGGGGCGCTGCAGGAAGTCCCGCGCCGGGCCGATCAGCGCCTTGCCCCACAGCGCGCCCGGCAACGCCGACGGGAGCGCGCCGGGCGCCGCGCCGAGCGCCCGCTCGAAGGCGCGGGTCAGGGGCGTCGGCCGCTGGTGCGCCTCCGCTGTGTGGCCGTTGACCCGTCGCTTGTCCTCGGGAGGCTCGTCGAGATGGAGGGTTGCAGGAGGAAGGCTCGACCGCGGCTCGCTCATGGATCCATCGCTCGTGGCGGACCGGGTGACGCGGCGCCGCGCCCGCCTCGCGCGGCGCCGTCGCGCCCGGATGACCGCGCGCGCACAGCATCGATCGCATGAACCCATCGCATGAACCAGGAGCGCCAGCGCCGCCCCCTGCAGCGCGGACGCGCGTTCCGGACGCCGGCGCAGGGCCGCGCGGGGGCGCCGCCGCGCGGGGACGTGGCCGCGCGCTTCCGCCTTGACGCCCCGCCGAGGGGCGCCCCATCCTTGGCGGGCATGCTCCGCGTCCGGCACGCGCACCGACGGCGTGGCCCGCTCCTCCGCTGGCTCGGCGCGGTCTTGTCGGTCCTGCTCGTCATCGGCCTGCTCGGCCAGGGCCACACGTTCCAGACGCTCGGCATCGCCGTCGCCTGCACGCACCCGGCGGCCCCCGCCCTCGCGGACGCAGACGAAAACGGCGGGCGCGACGACGGCTCGCACAGCGACTGCCCTCCCGACTGCCACGATTGCGCCTGCGGTCATGTGCCCATGACGCTGCCGCTCGTCGAGCCGCCCCTGCTGTGCGTGCTGCTCGCCGCCTTCGAGCTCGATCAGCTCGCGCCGCCGGAGACGCCGGGGCGCGCCGCGCTCGACCGCCTCGAGAGACCGCCCCGCCGGCCGCGCGCCTGAGGCCCCACGTCAGGGGAGGCGCACCGCGCCGGAACGCGCGTGCCGCCCGTCGCGTGCATCGCGTGGTCCGCGCGCTCGCCGCGCCGCGCTCCGTGGAGCGCGCGCAGGGCGCGGCGCGCGCGCGAACCACGCGCAGCGCGGCGAAGGCCCCTCGCCTCTCCTGACGACCGGGATCATCGCGGCTCTTGCACGAGCGCTGTGCGCTCGGGGTTGCCCGGCCATGTCTGTCTCGTTTGCGCGTGCTCTGTCCACCATCGCTCCGCTGCTCGTCCTCTCCGCCCTCGCCCGCCCCGGCCCGGCCCTCGCCGCCGAGCCGCCGCTCACCCGCGCCCGGGTGATCGAGCTGGCCCGCGCCTCGCCCGCCTCGCGCGTCGCCGCGGCCGAGGTCGCGGTGGCGCGCGCCGCCGCGGGCGCGTCCGGCGCGCTGTCGCTCGAGAACCCGGTCCTCGCCGGCGCGGGCGGCGTCCGCTTCAACCCCGACGGGAGCCGGCCGGCAGCGGCCATGGCGTCGCTCTCGTGGCCCGTCGACCTCGGCGGCCAGCGCGGGGCCCGCGTCGACGCCGCGGAGGCCGAGGTGCGCGCCGCGGAGAGCGCCGCCGAGGACGGCCGGCGCGGCCTGGTGCTCGCGGCGCTGCTCCAGCACGCCCTGGTGATCCGGGACGAGCGGCACGTCGAGCTCGCGCGGGCGCGGCGCGCGCTGGGCGATCGGCTCCTCGCCGCGGCGGAGCGGCGGCGCAAGGCGGGCGAGGCGCCGGAGGTCGACGTCGCCGTGGCGTCGCTGCAGCGCAGCCGCGACGCGGCGGCCGAGGCGGCCGCGCAGGGCGCGCGCGACGCGGATCTGGCGGCGCTGCGGGTCCTGCTGGGGCTGCTCGCCACCGCCGAGCCGGGGCGCCGCCTCGAGGGGCCGCTCGTCCCTCCGGAAGAGCCGCCGCCGCTCGCGGCGCTCCTCGAGGGGCTCGCGCAGCGCACCGACATGCGCGCCGCCGCGGCGTCGCTCGACGCGGCCCGGGCGAGGTCGGCGCGCGAGCAGGCCGCCCGGTGGCCCACGGTCACCGTCACCGCCCAGTACGAGCGCGACGACGGCGCCAACATCGGGACGCTCGGGCTCGCCGTGCCGCTGCCCCTCCTCAACGCGAACCGGTCCGGCGCGGCGACGGCGGCCGCCGAGGTGGACGTCGCCGCGGCCCGGAGCGACGCGGCGCGCGCGGCCGCGGCCGGGAAGATCCAGGAGCTCCACGCGCGCTACCAGGCGACGCGGCGGGCGCTCGAGGCCCTGACCCCGGCGGCCGCCCTGAGCGAGAAGGCCGCCGCGCTCGCCGCGCGCGGCTACGAGCTCGGCGAGAACGACCTGCCGAGCGTCCTGCTCGTGCGCCGCGAGGCGCTCGAGACGCAGGCGGCGCTGCTCGACGCGGAGCACGCCCACGCGGCCGCCAAGCTCGAGCTGCTCGTCGCCGCAGGGAGGATGCCCCGATGAGCACCGACACTGGAAAATTCGAGCTTACGCGGAAGCGCGTTGCGGCGCTGGCTGTCGGGGCGCTCGCGCTCGTCGGCGCCGCCGTGGGGGCCACCGTGCTCGTCGAGCACCGCCTTCACGGGCACGGCGCCGGGGCCGCGCACGGCGCGGGGGAGGCGCACGACCACGCCCACGGCGAGGAAGAGCACGACCACGGGGAGCACCAAGGGCACGACAACGGGGACACCACGGATCGCCCGCATGGTGCGCACGACGACCACGCGCACGACGACCACGCGCACGGCGGCGAGGACGAGCACGCGGGGGGGAAGCTCAGGCTCTCGCCGGCGATGATCGAGAACGCCGGGATCGAGCTCCTGACCGCCGGGCCGGGCAAGGTAGCGGTCACCCTGCGGCTGCCCGGCGAGATCGCGCTCAACGCGGAGGGCGTCGCGCACGTGACGCCGCGCGTGCCCGGCGCGGCGCGGGAGGTGAAGAAGCAGCTCGGCGACGCGGTGAAGAAGGGCGACCTGCTCGCGGTGCTCGACAGCCGCGAGCTGGCCGAGCTGCAGCGGGAGCTGCTCGCGGCGAAGGAGCGGCTCACCCTCGCGGAGGCGAGCTACGCGCGGCAGGAGGCGCTCTGGAAGGAGCAGATCTCGGCCGAGAAGGAGTACCTCGCGGCGAAGCAGGCGGTCGCGGAGGCCCGGATCGAGCACCGGAGCGCGGTCCAGAAGCTCGGCGCCGCCGCGGGCGCCGGCGGCGGCAAGGCCGGCGGGTACGCGCTGATCGCGCCGATCGACGGGACCATCATCGAGAAGCACATCGCTGTCGGGGAGGTGCTCAAGGAGGACACGCAGGTGTTCGTTATCGCGGACCTGTCCACTGTCTGGGTCAACGTGACCGTGTACGCGAAGGATCTCCACCGCGTGCGTGTCGGCCAGGCCGCGTGGGTCACGGCCGAAGGGACCCGGGCGGCCGCGCGGGGGACGGTGACGTACCTCGGGCACGTGCTCGACGAGGGGAACCGCTCGGCGAGCGCCCGGGTCGAGCTCCGCGAGCCCGACAAGGGCTTCCGGCCAGGGCTGTTCGCGACAGTGGACGTGAGCGTCGAGGAGGTGGACGCGCCGGTTGTCGTCGCCGACGAGGCGATCCAGCGCGTCGACGGCAAGGAGGTCGTCTTCGTCCAGGAGGGCGACGCCTTCGAGGCGCGGCCCGTGAAGCTCGGGCGCCGGGGGGCCGCGGACCCCGCCGGGCAGGGCGCGCCCGTCGTGGAGATCGCGGCGGGCATGTCGGCGGGCGACCGCTACGTGGGCAAGAACAGCTTCGTCCTGAAGGCAGAGCTCGGCAAGCCCGAGGGCGGCCACGCGCACTGAGGCGCCGAACGACAATGCTCACCCTGCTCTCGCGCCTCCTCGCCTTCTCTGTCCGGCACCGCTTCCTCGTCGTCGCGCTCACGCTCGCGGCGGGGGCGCTCGGCGCCTACAACTTCACCCGCCTGCCGATCGACGCGGTCCCGGACATCACCAACGTCCAGGTGCAGATCAACACGCAGGTGCAGGCGCTCTCGCCCGTCGAGGTCGAGCGCCGCGTCACCTTCCCGGTCGAGCACGCGATGGGCGGGCTCCCGCGCGTCGAGGAGGTCCGCTCCCTGTCGCGCTACGGCCTCTCGCAGGTCACGGTGGTCTTCGAGGACGGCACCGACATCTACTGGGCCCGGCAGCTCGTCGCCGAGCGGCTCGCCGCCGCGCGGGAGAGCCTGCCCGAGGGCCTCGGCGCGCCGCAGCTCGGCCCGATCGCGACGGGGCTCGGCGAGATCTACATGTGGACCGTCGAGGCGGCGCCCGACGCGCGGCGGCCCGACGGCGCGCCGTACGATCTGACCGACCTGCGCACGCTCCAGGACTGGGTCGTCCGGCCCCAGCTCCGGACGGTGCAGGGCGTGACGGAGGTCAACTCCATCGGCGGGTACGAGCGGCTCTACCAGATCGCGCCCGACCCGGCGAAGCTCGTCGGCTACGGGCTGTCGTTCCGCGACGTGCTCGACGCCGTCGCGGCGAACAACGCGAACGCGGGCGGCGGCTACATCGAGCACCGGGGCGAGCAGTACCTCATCCGCACGACGGGCCTGATCGAGGGCGACGACGACCTGCGGGGCATCGTCGTGGGCCACCACGGCGGCGCGCCGATCCGCGTCGAGGACGTCGCCGAGGTCGTCGTCGGCCGGGAGCTGCGCACGGGCGCCGCCACCGAGGACGGCGAGGAGGCGGTGATCGGCACCGCGATCATGCTGCTCGGCGAGAACAGCCGCGCCGTGTCGCGCCGGGTCGACGAGCAGATGGCGACGATCAACCGGTCGCTGCCCCCGGGCGTCTCGGTCAAGACGATCTACGACCGCACCTACCTCGTCGAGGCGACGCTGAGCACCGTGCGCAGCAGCCTGCTCGAGGGCGCCGCGCTCGTCGTGGTGGTGCTGTTCCTGCTGCTCGGCAACTTCCGGGCGGCGCTCATCGCCGCGCTCGCGATCCCGTTCTCGATGCTGATCGCCGTCACCGGCATGGTCGAGGGCAAGATCAGCGGCAACCTGATGAGCCTCGGGGCCATCGACTTCGGCCTCATCGTCGACGGGTCCGTGATCATCGTCGAGAACTGCGTGCGGCGCTTCGCCGAGGAGCAGCGCCGGCTCGGGCGGACGCTCACGCGCGATGAGCGGGTCGCGCTCGCCTACGAGGCGTCGCAGGAGGTCCGCAAGGCGACGATCTTCGGCGAGATCATCATCGCGATCGTGTACCTGCCGATCCTGACGCTCACCGGGATCGAGGGGAAGATGTTCCGCCCCATGGCGCAGACCGTCGTGCTCGCGCTCGCGGCCGCCACGATCCTGTCGATGACGTTCATCCCCGCGCTCGTGGCGCTGCTCCTCACGGGCAAGGTGTCCGAGCGGGAGAGCGCCGTCTTCGGCTGGGCGAGGCGCGGCTACGAGCGCGCGCTCCGCTGGGCGCTCGCCAACCGGCCCGCCGTCCTCGGCGCCGCGGGCGTCGCGCTCGCGGCCTCGGGGCTCGTCGCGGCGCGCCTCGGCAGCGAGTTCGCGCCGAAGCTGAGCGAGGGGGCGCTGGCGCTCCAGCCGGCGCGGATCCCGTCGATCAGCCTGACCACGAGCGTCGCGATGCAGGCGCAGCTCGAGCGCGTCCTCAGGGCGCGGTTCCCGGACGAGATCGAGCACATCTTCGCCCGCACCGGGACGGCCGAGGTCGCGACCGACCCGATGGGCCCGAACGTCTCCGACACGTACCTGATGCTCAGGCCGCGGAGCGCGTGGACGAAGGCGAAGACGCAGGAGGAGCTCGCCGAGGCCATCGAGCAGGTGCTCCGCGAGGTGCCGGGGCAGAGCTACGAGTTCAGCCAGCCGATCGAGCTGCGCTTCAACGAGCTGATCAGCGGCGTGCGCAGCGACGTCGCGGTGAAGATCTTCGGCGACGACCTCGACGTGATGCTCCGGGAGGCGCGGCGCGTGGGGGCGATCCTCGCGCGGACGCCGGGGGCGGCCGACGTCAAGGTGGAGCAGGTCACCGGGCTGCCCGTGCTCACGATCGACGTGGACCGGCCCGCGATCGCCCGCTACGGGCTCAACGTCGCCGACGTGCAGGGCGTCGTCGCGACAGCGATCGGCGGCGTGAGCGCGGGCGAGGTGGTCGAGGGGGACCGGCGGTTCGACATCGTCGTGCGCCTGCCCGACGCGGTCCGCCGCGACGTGGACGCGCTGGCGAAGCTGCCGATCCCGCTCCGCCCCGCGCCGGAGCGGCCCGGCGGGCCCACGACCCCGGCCGTCGCCGCCGCGGCGGGGCACCGCGCGGCGTTCGTGCCGCTCGAGGCGGTGGCGACGATCTCGCTCGAGGAGGGGCCGAACCAGGTGAGCCGCGAGGACGGGAAGCGCCGCGTCGTGGTCCAGTGCAACGTGCGCGGGCGGGACCTCGGCGGCTTCGTCGCCGACGCGCAGGCGCGGATCGACGCCGAGGTGAAGCTGCCCTCGGGCTACTGGCTGGCGTGGGGCGGCCAGTTCGAGAACCTTCTCGCGGCGCGGGAGCGCCTCGCGCTGGTGGTGCCCGTCGCGCTCGGGCTGATCTTCGGGCTGCTGTTCCTTTCGTTCGGCGCGATCAGGAACGCGGCGCTCATCTTCACGGGCGTCCCGCTCGCGCTGACCGGCGGGATCGCGGCCCTGTGGCTGCGGGGGCTCCCGATCTCGATCTCGGCGGCGATCGGGTTCATCGCCCTCTCGGGCGTCGCCGTGCTGAACGGGCTCGTGATGGTGACCTTCATCGAGAACCTGCGGCACGGCGGCGCCTCGCTCGACGACGCCGTGCTCGAAGGGTCGGTGTCGCGGCTCCGCCCGGTGCTGATGACGGCGCTCGTGGCCGCGCTCGGCTTCGTCCCGATGGCGCTCGCCACGGGCACCGGCTCCGAGGTGCAGCGCCCGCTGGCGACGGTCGTCATCGGCGGGGTGCTCTCGTCGACCCTGCTCACGCTGCTCGTGCTGCCGGTGCTCTACCGGCTGTTCCACCGGCAGGGCGAGCCGGCGCGAACGGAAGAAGAGGCGGCGAGCCCGTGAGCGCGCCGGTCCGAGGCGCGCTCCTGCACGGAAAACGGCCATGACAGAAGGAGGTTCGATGTCCCGTCCCTGGATTGCCCTGGTCCTGTTCCTCGTCTACTTCGCGCTCGCGTTCGGGTGGCGCTCGCTGCGGCAGCTCCGGGCGACAGGCTCCACCGGGTTCCGCGGCATCTCCGGCGCGCCCGGATCCATGGAGTGGACAGGCGGCGTGCTCTTCGTCTTCGCGCTCGCCCTCGCTGTGGTGGCCCCGATCGCCGAGCTCGCGGGGTGGGTCGCGCCGCTCGTCGAGCCCGGCGCGGCCGTGGTGGGGGTCGGGGTCGCGACGGTGCTCGCGGGGATCGCCGGCACGCTGTGGTCGCAGGCCGCGATGGGCGCGTCGTGGCGCATCGGCGTCGACGCGGCCGAGCGCACGCGCCTCGTGACGCGCGGGCCGTTCACGAGGGTCCGCAACCCCATCTTCAGCTTCATGGCGCTGACGGCCGCGGGGATGCTGCTCGTCGTGCCCGACGCGATCGCGCTCGCGTCGCTGCTCGCGCTCGTCGCCGCGATCGAGCTGCAGGTCCGCTTCGTGGAGGAGCCGTACCTGCTGCGCACGCACGGCGACAGCTACGCGGACTACTGCGCTCGCGTGGGGCGCTTCGTGCCAGGGCTCGGCCTCCTGGCCCGGTAGCGGCGCGGCGCGCCGCGCGCTCTCTCCGGGGCCCTGGCGGGCGGAGCTAGCCGCGGCCGAACCGCTCCACGAACTGCCGGTGCGCGGCGAGCTCGGGCGCCTCCCCGCCCCAGAGCTCCTTCTCCCGGTAGCCTGTCGACACGGACAGCACCTCGATCCGCCGCCCTTCGGCCCTGAACCGCACCCGCCACGAGGTCACGGCGAGGCGCATCGCGTCCCCGTCGGCGCGGATCCGCCGGTACGGGTGCGGCTGCGGGCCGAGCGCGAGCGCGCGGTCGACGCGCTCGCGCAGCGCGATCCCGTGCGCGGCGTCGAGCCACGCGGCCTGCTCGGCCGCCCGCTCGGTCCAGACCACCTCGAAGCCCGGCTCCGGGTCGGCCGGCGCCCCGGCGGGCGGCTCGCCCGCGAGCGGCGCGACCCAGCCGGTGCGCGCGTGCGGGTACGCGTCCGCGTACGGCACGTACGGCTTCAGATCGAGCACCGGGGTGCCGTCGATCATGTCCACCCCGCCGACGCGCAGCGAGAGCCCGTCCACGCCGAGGAGCTTGACAACGCTGAGGCCGATCGGATTCGGGCGGTGCGGCGAGCGCGTCGACAGCACGCCGCGCCGCTTGCCGGCGCTCCGCGGCGGCAGGACCTTCGGGCGCCAACCCTCGTTGAGGTGGAACCAGAAGACGACCCAGAGGTAGTCCCACCCCTCGATGTCGCAGAGCGCGTGCTCCAGCCCGCGGCCGGGCACGAGCTCGATCGTCCCCTCCGCGCCGGCCGCGGCGTGCGGCTGCCGCGGCGCGCTCACCCGATCGGGGAACGGCGTGCGCACAACGCCGATGGGCGTGAACGTGACCGGCTTCAGCATCACGGGAGCGACGTAATCGATGTGATCGGCGGGGTCGACGCGATCGGCCTTGTCGACCCGGCGCGCGCCCCCCCCGGCGCGCGGCCGGCGTCAGGAGCGCGGCACCTCGACGATCAGCGCCGCCGGGCCCTCGAACGCCGCCCGGCCGCGATCGAGCGGGACCCGCTGCGCCGCGCCGCCGAACCGCGGCTCCTCGCTGAACGCGAGCGCCCGCGCCTCCGGGCGGCCGAGGTCGACGTCGAGCGCGCCGCGCAGCGCGACAAGCGCGATCACCGTGGCCTCGCCGCCGCGGCGCTCGATGCGGACAGCGTCCGGCGAGATCGCCTCGGCCGAGAAGTCGCCGCGCCCGCGGCGCCGCAGCGCGGGGTGCGCGGCGCGGAGGCCGAGGAGCTCGCGGTACCACGCGAGCACGCCGGCGTGCTCCGGCCGCTGCCGCTCGCTCCAGTCGAGCTTCGAGCGCTGGAACGTCCGTGGATCCTGCGGGTCCGGGACCTCCGCGCCGCTGAACGACGTGAAGTACTGGAACTCGCGCCGGCGGCCCTCGGTCACGAGCCGGCCGAGCTCGGCGTCGTGATCGGTGAAGTACTGGAACGGCGTCCGCGCGTTCCACTCCTGCCCCATGAACAGGAGCGGCGTGTACGGCGTGATCAGGAGCAGCGCCGACATCGTCCGGAAGGCCGCCGGGCTCACCGCCGCGCCCAGCCGATCGCCGAGCGCGCGGTTGCCGATCTGGTCGTGGTTCTGGATGCAGTGCACGAAACACGGCGGCGGCACCGGCTCGGCCGGCGTCCCGCGCGGCTTGCCCGCGTGCTTCGAGACCTGCCCCTCGTAGAGCCACCCCTTGCGGATCGTCGCCGCGATGTCCTCCGCCGTGCCCCGGTGATCCTCGAAGTAGCCGTCGCGATCGCCGGCGAAGAGGACGCGGAGCTCGTGGTGGAAGTCGTCCGCCCACACGCCGTCGAGGCCGTGGCCGCCCTGCTCGGGGGGCGTCACGAGGCGCGTGTCGTTCAGGCTGTCCTCGGCGATCACGACGACGCGCCGGCCCCCGCCGGCCGCCCGCGCGCGCTCGGCGATCTCGCGGAGGATGTGCGGCGCTGTGTCGTCGAGGATGGCGTGGGTCGCGTCGAGGCGGAGGCCGTCGATGTGGAAGTCGCGGATCCACATCTCGGCGTTCGAGATCGCGAGCGCGCGCACCTGCTCGGCGCCCTCGCCGTCGTAGTTCACCGCGTCGCCCCACGGCGTCTTGTGGCGCTCGGTGAAGTAGCGCTTCGTGTAGGCGCGCAGGTAGTTCCCGTCGGGGCCGAAGTGGTTGTAGACGCAGTCGAGGATCACGCCGAGCCCGGCGGCGTGCGCCGCGTCGACAAGGCGGCGGAGGCCCTCCGGGCCGCCGTAGGCCGCGGACGGCGCGAAGAGATCGACGCCGTCGTACCCCCACCCGCGCTCGCCCGGGAAGCTCGCGACGGGCATGATCTCGATCGCCGTGATCCCGAGCTCCCGGAGCTCGGCGAGCCGCGGGATGAGCGCGTCGAACGTGCCCTCCTGGGTCGCCGTGCCGATGTGCACCTCGTAGAGGACGAGATCCTCGAGCGCGACGCCCTTCCACCCCGCGTCGGTCCACGCGAACGACGGGTCGTCGACAGCCGACGGGCCGTGCACGCCGAGCGGCTGCGCGCGCGCGTAAGGATCGGGGAACGGCCCGGCGCCGTCGATCCTCACCTTGTAGAGCGCGCCGGCGCCGAGGCCCGGCGCCGTGGCCTCGAAATAGCCGCCGCCGGTGGGGGCCGCCGGCAGCGCGCCGGTGACCTCCTCGCCGTCCTCGCCGTAGGTGACGATCTCGACGCGATCGTGCTCGGGCGCCCAGACGCGGAAGCGGACGGCGCCGCCCTCGATCCACGCGCCCATGGTGCGAATCGCTTTCATGTCACTGACCTCGCTGTGGCGCCCGCAGGAGCAGGGCGACCGGGAAATCGGAGAGCACGCGGTCGAGCAGGAGCGCCGCGCCGCCCTTCGGATCGGATGTCGGGGCCTCGTCGCGCGGCAAGGAAGCGGGCGCCGACGCCTCGATCTCGGCGCCGGTGAAGAGGTCCTTGTAGAGGCCGGGCTCCACGTCGACGGAGGTCCCCGCCCACACCTTGCCGACCGGCGGGGCGACGGCGCCGCCGAGCAGCCGCGCGCTGAACCGGGGCGCGATCACGACGAGCGAGCGCGCGTCCGACGCGTCCGCCTCGGCGCGGCGCGAGAAGGCGACGACGTGGGCCTCGCGCTCGCCGGTCACGGCGCGCGGCGCGTAGGCCCCCTCGGCGCCGAAGAGCGCCGGGTACCGCCGGCGCAGCTCGAGCGCGACGTGCGTGACGAAGAGCTTGATGCGGCCGTCGCGCGCCTGGGCGCAGAGCTCGCGCGCGAGCGCGACGTCCCCGCCGTTCCACCGCGCGCGGACGTCCGCGAGCGCCTCCTTGCGCGCCGCGTAGTCGACCACGCGGCGGTTGTCGGGGTCGACGAGGCTGAAGTCCCACACCTCGTTGCCCTGGTAGATGTCGGGCACGCCCGGCGACGTGAGCTTCAGGAGCGTCTGCGAGAGCGACCCCCACATGCCGTGGTACGCGACAACGCGCGCGAGCGGCAGGAGCGCGCCGATCACGTCCGCGGACGCGATCGCCTTGCGCACGAACGCCTCGACGGCGGCGTCGTACTCGGGCTGCGCGTCGATCCACGACGTGTTGACCTTCGCCTCCTTCGTGGCCTTGCGCATGTAGTCGACGATGCGGCCCGCGTAGGCCTCGAGCGCGTCGCCCTCGGGCGCGCGCGGCCCGTGCGGCTCGTCAGACAAGCCGAGCAGCGGCTCGATCGGCAGGCTCCCGAGGAGCGTCTGGTAGAAGAGGTACTCCTCGTTGCTGTCCGGCGCGACGCGCCCCTCGATCTCGGCCTTGAGCGGCGCGGCCGCGGCGGCCGCGCGGTGGAGCGCCTCCTCCCAGGCCGACGGCAGCTCCGAGAGCACGCTGATGCGCGCCCGCACGTCCTCGCTGCGCTTCGTGTCGTGCGTCGACGTGGCGAGCATCGAGCAGGGCCACGTCCTGTGCCGCTGCACGTTGCCGCGGTGGAACGCGAGGACGCTCGCGCCGTAGCGCTCGGGCTCGCCCCCGACCTCGTTCAGCGAGACGAGCCGGTTGTAGATGTAGAACGACGTGTCCTCGAGCCCCTTGGCCATCACCGGCCCGGTGAGCTGCTGGAACTTCATCACGAAGTCGCAGAAGAGGTGCCGGTCCTCGTCGCGGTAGAGGTCCGTGCTGTCGAGCATCAGCACCGAGCGCACGAACGTGAAGATCGAGGCCTCCATCGTCGGGTTGCGCCGGCGCGCGAGGGCGACGGCGCGGCCGATCGCGAGCCGGTCGTGATCGGAGATCGCCGGCGTCCGCTCGTTGACGTACGTGCGGTACACGGGGAAGCACGCGATCACCTCGCGCAGCGCCTCGTTGAGCGAGCCGAGGGTGAAGTCGCGGAAGCGGCGATCGCGCTCGGTGAGCCGGTTCAGGGCGTGGGTGAGCACGTTGAGCTCGCTCGCGAGCGCCGTCCGGAGGATCACCTTCTTCTTCTCGTAGACGAGCGTCTCGAAGTCGATCCGGTCGCCGAGGAACCGCTCGTAGATCGAGGTCATCGCCGCCTCGCTCGACGAATCGACGAAGAGCTCGCCCACGGCCGCGGTGAAGTCGTACCCGCTCGTCCCGTGGATGGGCCAGGCCTCGGGCAGCGTCTCGCCGCGGGCGAGGATCTTCTCGCCGACGACGTACATCGGCCGCGCGAGCCGCGAGCCGCGCCCTTCGGCGCTCGCCCGCTCCGAGAGCGCCGCGCGGAGCGCCGGCTCCAGCCGGGCGAAGCGGGCGCCGGCCGAGGCGCGGCGGCGCGGGTCCTGGGAGCTCCGCGGCTCCGGCTCGCTCGCGGCCTCGGCGAGGAAGCGGCGGCGGCAGCGCTCGATCAGGTAGCCCTGCTGCAGGTCCTCGAAGTAGCCGATCGGATCCCAGAGGCCGTCGGGGTGGTCGATGCGCAGCCCCGTGACCTGGCCCCGCTCGCAGAGCTCGAAGACGAGCCGGTGCGCCTCGGTGAACACCGGCCGGTGCTCCATCCGGATCGCCGCGAGGTTGTTGATGTCGAAGAACCGGCGGTAGTTGATCTCCTCGGCGGCGGTGCGCCAGAAGCTCAGCCTGTAGGCCTGCTCCTCGATCAGCGCCTCGAGCGCGTCGAAGCTCCGCGGGTCGCCGACCTTGCCGTTGATGCGCTCGACCCCGTCCGCCACCGCGGCCGCGACCTCCGGTGAGTCCGCCACGAGCGTCGCGAGCCGCCGCTTGAGGACCTCCTTCTCGCGCCGCCGCTCGATCACCTTGACGCGCTGCGTCTCGGTCCGCGGCGGCAGGTTGCGGAGCCCGGTCAGGATGCTCTGCAGCTCGAGGAGCGCGTCGTGCTCCTCGCCGAGCGCCGCGGTGAGCCCGGGCACCATCGGCCCGATGACCATCCCGTACGTCCGCGGGTTCACCGGGAACACGTGGTCGAAGTAGCGGAGGACGAAGGCGCCGTTCTCGAAGGTGATCTTGAGCTCGCCGCGCTCGAGGACGCGCCCGTAGTGATCGCCGAGCACGGGGAGCAGCACCATGTTCCTGAGCTCCGTCTTGAGCGGCGCCCAGTCGATGTCGAAGAACGCCGCGTGGAGCGAGCTCGGGCCGTTCTCGAGGACGTCGTTCCACCAGAGGTTGTCGGCGTTGCCGACCCCCATGTGGTTGGGCACGAAGTCGAGCAGGAGGCCCATGCCGTGCTCCGCGAGCTCGCCCGTGAGCCGGTCGAGGTCGCCGCGGTCGCCGATGGCGGCGTTCAGCGTGTTGTGATCGACGAGGTCGTAGCCGTGCAGGCTGTCGGGGGGCGCCTTGAAGAACGGCGAGGTGTAGAGATCGCTGACGCCGAGCGCGTCGAGGTAAGCCACGATGCTGCGCGCCTGCTCGAAGGTGAAGTCCTTGTTGAGCTGCACGCGGTACGTCGCGCGCGGCAGCCGGGGCGCCACGCCCTCGCACGCCGCCTCGACGAGGCGCGCCACCATCGCCTGCTGCGCGGCGCCGTCTGCCTGGCTGCTCCTCTTCTGATCATCCGACGCTTCCGTCATTCGTCGTGTGCCTCCGTGGCAGAATCTACTTCAAACGAGGCTCCGTGAAGGGGGGGATTTGCCAGAATCGCCGCGAGCGCCGATCGCGCCAAATCGGCATACGAAGGGAGAACCTGAGGCGCATAGGGAACCGCAGCAGACGCGCGCGCGGCGCCGCCCGGACACGCGCTGAGCGCCTGGAGGTCGCCACCGACATTGAATCCGGTTTGCCAGCGCAGGGCGCCGGCGGGAGTGTGGCTTTTCGTCTCGATGGATACCATGACTGGCCACGGCGGAGCCCCGCTGAGAGGCCGCGAGTTCCAGCGCGCGAGCATGGCGCGCCCGGCGTGTGCGCGCCATGCTCGCGCGCATGGAACAACGGCGGAGCGCGCCGAGCTGGCAGGAGATCCGGCAGATGGCGCGCGAGCGGTTCGGCGTGAAGACCTTCCGGCCGGGCCAGCGTGAGCTCATCGAGGCGGTGCTCGCCGGGCGAGACGCCCTGGGGCTCCTTCCGACGGGAGCGGGCAAGTCGCTCTGCTATCAGCTCCCGGCGCTGCTCCTGCCCGGACCGGCCGTGGTCGTCTCACCGCTGATCTCGCTGATGCAAGATCAGCAAGAGAAGCTGGCAGAGGCGGACATCCCCGCCGCGAAGCTCAACTCCACGCTGAGCGCGACGGAGGAGCGGGAGACCGTCGACGGGATACGGCACGGCGATCTCCCGCTCATCTACGTGACGCCCGAGCGGCTCGAGAACCCGGAGTACCTCGATCTCCTCCGGCGGTCGGGCGTGTCGCTCTTCGTTGTCGACGAGGCGCACTGCGTCTCGCAGTGGGGCCACGACTTCCGCCCTGCGTACCTCGGCCTCCGCGACGCTGTCGCCGCCCTCGGCCGGCCGCCCGTGCTGGCGCTCACGGCGACCGCCACGCCCGAGGTGGCGAACGACGTCGTGGAGCAGCTCGGCATGCGGGCCGCCGCGGTGGTGAACACCGGCATCGACCGGCCGCAGCTCGCGCTGGAGGTGATCCGCACCCCGAACGAGGAGCGGAAGCGCGAGCGCCTCGCGCGCCTCCTCGAGGAGGAGAGCGGCGTCGGCATCGCGTACGCGGCGACGGTCCGGATCGCGAACGATCTCCACCGCTGGCTCGAGGGGCGCGGCGTGCCCGCGGGCCGGTACACCGGGCAGATGCGCGCGAAGGAGCGGGAGGAGACGCAGCAGCGGTTCATGAACGACGAGTACCGCATCATCGTGGCCACGAAGGCGTTCGGCCTCGGCATCGACAAGCCCGATATCCGGTTCGTCGTGCACTACAACTTCCCCGACTCGCTGGAGAGCTATTACCAGGAGGCCGGCCGCGCCGGGCGCGACGGCCGCCCGGCGCGGGGGATCCTGCTCTACCGCGTGGAGGACCGGCGCATCCAGGCGTTCTTCCTGGGCGGCAAGTACCCGCGCCCCGACGAGAGCTACCGCGTCTACGAGACCATCGGCCGCCTCGAGGCGCAGCGGGCCGACGGCAAGCGGCGGGCCGGCATCCCGGTGAAGGCCCTGGCGGAGGTCGCGGACCTGCCCGAGCGCAAGGTGAAGGTCGTGGTCGCGCTGCTCGAGGCCGCGGGGATCATCGACAGGAGCCGCGGCGTGCGCCGGCTGCGCGACTTCGCCGACGAAGCGGAGCTCGACGCGTTCCTGAAGGCCTACGAGGAGCGGCGGGCGGGCGACCGCGAGCGCCTCGAGGCGGTGATGCGTTACGCCGAGAGCCCGGCGTGCCGGATGGCCGTGATGAAGGCGTACTTCGAGGACACCGAGGCGCCTTCAGGGAACGGCGGCGCGGCCGTGGAGGCCTGCGGCCGCTGCGACAACTGCCGCCACACGGAGGACTCGAACCGCGCCGTCGTCGACCGCCTGACGGCCGCGGCGCTGCCCTGAGCGCCCGGCCGCCGCGGCGCGCCACGAGGCGCCGACGGAGGGCGCTCTCCTTCATCTCCTCCATCTCCTCTTCATTTATTTCATCTCCTCTGAACTGCTCTCCATCCTCCCGCCAACGGCACTGTCCGGCGGGCGGCCAATGGCGTTCGGCGTTCTCCGTTATGTTCGCATCGGCTCCGTCCGTGCGGGCGGAGCGGGCAATAGCAGCGTTCGCCATCAAAGAAGCAGGAGATAGAGGGATGACCAGCTCTTGGAGATTCGTCGCGCACTCGGAGGCTCGGCGCAGAGCCCTGGAGTTCGCGAAGCAGGCCGCGGCCGCGGACTGCTCGGTCTTGATCGTCGGGCCGACCGGGGCGGGGAAAGACATCCTCGCGCGCGACATCCACCAGCACAGCAGGCGCTCGAAGCACCGGCTCATCACGGTCAACTGCGCCGCCCTGACGCAGACGCTGTTCGAGAGCGAGCTGTTCGGACACGTGCGCGGGGCCTACACGGGGGCGACCGCCTCGAAGCGCGGATTCGCGGAGCTCGCCTCCGGCGGCAGCCTGTTCCTCGACGAGATCGGGGAGCTGCCGATGGAGGCGCAGGCGAAGCTCCTGCGCTTCCTCGCGGACGGGTCGTTCTGGCCCGTGGGCGGCAGCGAGGAGCGGAGCGCGGACGTCCGCATCCTCGCCGCCACGAACCGGGACCTCGCGGCCGGGCTCGACGCGACGTTCCGGACCGACCTTTTCTTCCGGCTCAGCGTGTTCACGATCGTCGTGCCCCCGCCGAGCCCGGACGATCTGCGCACGCTCGCGCGGGTGCTCGCCCTGGAGATGAGCGAGCGCTACCGCGCGCCGCTGCCCGCGCGCGAGGTGAGCGCCGTCGGCGAGCTCGCGAGCAGCGGGGTGTACAGGGGCAACGTCCGCGAGCTCCGCAACGCCGTCGAGCGGTACTTCCTCGTGCGAGACCCGGCGCGGACCCCCGAGGAGAACTGGACGGCCGCGTGCGGGCTCGACCTGCTCGCCCAGCAGCTCGCGCCCGCGCCGGACGCCGCGGCGGCTCCCCAGCTCCACCTGCGAGGGATCGAGAAGCTCGACGACCTGCTGTTCCTCAAATGCGCCAGGGAGACGAGGAGCGCGCGCGAGCTGTCACGGCGGATCAATCGGTCGCTGCCGTACGTGTACAGCCGCCTCGCAAAGCTCGGCATCAAGCCGAAGGACCTTCAATGCACCGAGAGCCTCGAGCGCACCTCGGCGAAGGTCCGCGCGTCGCTCGCCCCCTATCGGTCCTCGTTTCTTCAGCTTCTTAAAGAAGCTTAACAAATAGATCACTCCCTCCCGGCGCCGCCGCCGGAACGACCGCATCGCTCGATGGAACGGCCGTTGCGATAGGGCGGTCAGGACGGCGAACGTCCCAACCGAAAGGATGGAGGAGCGCATGCTGACTCTGGGCCTCGCAGGGGGCTTGGACCCTGTCTACGACTGCCGTTACGACGCGCCGCAGTACTTCACGTACGACGCGGCGGCCGTGCTGGTCGAGGACGGGCAGGTCGTGGCCGCGGTCGAGGAAGAGCGGCTGAACCGCGTTCGCCGGACGAACAAGTTCCCGTTCGACGCGCTGCGGGCCTGCCTGAGGCAGCGGGGCGTCGCGCTCGGGGACGTGGACCGGATCGCCTATTATTCGGGCGAGGAGACGGCCAATTTCCTCGTCGGCCGCCTGCGCGCGGCGTTCCCCGAGCTCGCCGGCATCCCGGACGCGCGCGGGCTCCTCCGGGCCGCCATCCAGCGGGAGATGCTGTGTGAGATCGATCCGGAGCGGATCGTCTTCGTGCCGCACCTGCTGACGCACGCGGTGAGCGCCATCGCGATGTCGGGCTTCGAGCAGGCGCTCGTTCACGTCATCGACAACGAGGGCGGGGTCTTCACCGGGACGTCGGCCGGGGGGAGCCGGTCGTGCCTCACGCAGCTCGCGGCCTTCTCACCGCAGAAATCGCTCGGGGAGCTGTGCCATCGCACGATCCGCGCGCTCGGTTACAGCCCCTTCGAGGAGGCGGAGGCGATGGAGCTCGCCCCGCACGGCGACCCGGCCGCGCTCCGCGCCGCCATGCGCGGCGTGTACAGGCTGCTGCCGGACGGCGATTACGAGCTCGCGTTCCAGAGCCTCCCGGCCGTGCTCGCGAAGGCGCCGGGCAGGCTGCGCGGCGAGCCGGTGGAGCAGGCGCACAAGGACGTGATCGCGGCGCTGGAGGAGGCGATCTCCGAGATCGTGCTGCACGTGCTGCGGCACCACCGCACGAGGAGCGGCGTCCGGCGGCTGTGCCTTGCCGGCGGGGGCGCGCAGATCTGCGCCGTCAACTCCCGGGTCCTCGCGAGCGGCCTGTTCGATGAGGTGTTCGTCCAGCCCGCGGCGCACGACGCCGGGTGCGCCCTCGGGGCCGCGCTCTACGCGGGCGACGCTCCGCCGCGCCGCGCGCCGCTCGATCACGTGAGCTGGGGGACGGACCTCGGCACCGCCGACGCGGTGGTCCCCGCCCTCCGCCGCTGGGGCGCGCTCGTGACAGCGGAGCGCCCCGCGGCGCCGGCCCGGAGCGCCGCCGAGCTCATCGCCGGGGGCGCCGCGGTCGGGTGGGCGAACGGCCGCTCGGAGATGGGGCTCGTCGCGCTCGGGCGCCGCGTGATCGTCGCGGATCCGCGGGACGGGCGGCAGCGGGGGGCGCTGAACGAGATGAAGCGGCGCGCGCCGCACCGGCCGCTGTCGGTCGCGATGCTCGCGGAGGACGCCGCCGAGTGCCTGATGCTGCCGTGTCCGCCCGACCAGCTCCGCTGGAAGAGCTTCGCCCTGCGCGCCCGGCGCGAGCGCGGCGCGGCGCTGGCCGCGGCGCTGCACGCGGACGGCACGGTCCGGGCGCAGGTGGTGCGGAAGGAGGCGGATCCGAGGCTGTTCGCGCTGCTCGGCGCGTTCAAGGAGATCTCCGGGGTCGGCGCGCTGCTCGTGACGTCGCTCGACAACGGCGCGGAGCCGCCCGCCGAGACGGTCGACGATATCGTCGCGCTGCTCCTCACGAGCGGCCTCGAGGTCGCCTTCGTTGACGACGTGCTCGTCCGCAAGCAGCCCGCGTCGGTCGAGGAGAGGCTCGGCCTGGCCGTCGACGTCCCGCGCTCGACCCAGGTGTGCCGCACGCGCGGGTGGCACGACGGCGCGCGCGCGGGCGACGCCTGGGAGCTGCGGACGAGCTACGACCGCGCGCTCCGCCGCAAGATCTCCGGACCGGCGTACGACGCGCTGGTGAAGGCCGACGGCAGGCGCCCGGCGGCGGCGCTCCTCGACGGCGCGGGGGCCGACGTCGCGGGCGAGCTCTGGGCTCTCTGGACAGAGCGCCTCGTCCGGCTCGCGCCTGCCGAGCGCGCATGAGGGGGCCCGCCGGACGGGGCGGACACGCGGGCGTGGGACACGACGGACGCAAGGAGAAGAGCCGTGAGCTCGAATGACATGACCATGAGCGCTGGACGCAAGGCGCGCCTCAGGATCGACCTCGCGGGGCAAACGCAGCTCGCGGCCGACGCCCTGAAGAAGGCGCTCGCAGAGCGGGATCTCCCGGCCTTTTACCGGGTGTTCCGGTCGACGGATCTGCCGTTCCTGGGGCTCGTTTACGAGGGGGACGCGGCCGGGCTGTTCCGCGCGTGCGCGCACGTGCTGCACCGGCTCGGCGGCATCTCGCCGGCAGTCGCGCTCGCGGTGGAGAACCACTTCTATGTGAGCTCCGCGATCGCCACCTTCCCCATCGGCGATGACGAGCGGCTCGACGCGCGGCGGCGCGCGCTGCTCTCCGAGATCGTCGAGGGGCGCCGGCTCGTGGCCAACACGAACTCGCGGGTTCACGGGGACCGCGTGGGCGCGGTGGGCACGAGGGCCCGGAAGGTCGCCGGGGGCCACGTGGTGAGCGGCGCCGCGTCGTACACGTCCCTCGCGACCGAGGGAGATCTCCTCATCTTCACGACAGCGCTCGAGGAGGGCTTCCCCGCTGTCTTCATGACGCGCCCGCGGGGCAACCCGGCGGTGGAGATCGGCCCGTACCTGTTCCCGGACGCGATGATCGACTCCGACACGCGAAAGATCGTGTTTCACGATCTCTTCGTCCCGGACGAGGACTTGCTGCTCGGCGGCCAGGGGCCGGAGGTGATGCAGCTCCTCCTGTTCGAGATGGTGTGGCACCAGGCGCTGATCCCGGCGCTGTACCTGGGCGCCGCGGCCCAGGCGATCGAGGAGTCGCGCCGGTTCTTGCGCGCGGTCCGCGCCCGGGAGGGCGCGCCGCTCGCCGAGCTGGACGGCATGATCGTCGACGTCGGTCGCCTGGTGATCCGCTACCGCGCCGCGTGCGCGGCGGTCCGCGAGGCGGGCGAGGCGATGGGCGCGATCCGCGGCGCGCGCGACCGCGCCGAGCGGCTCCCGCGGCTCTACGAGCTCGCCGGGGCGGCGAAGTACACAGGCACGCGGTGCGCCGAGGAGATCGTCGCCGCGGCGCGCGGCGTCGTCGGCGCGCGCGCGTTCGCGGGCGACAACGTCCTCGAGCGCCTGTCCAAGGAGGTCGTCTTCGGTCCGCTCGGGCCGGAGGTGAACGCCGTCATCGAGCGCGCCCACGGGCGGCGAGCGCTCGGAGAGGGCGAGTTCGACGGCGCGGCGTCGTCGCCGTGGCTCGATGGCGCGATGAGCGCGAGCGGCAAGGAGGAATCATGCTGACGCTGGGGCTTTCTGGCGGGTTGAGCTTCGCCCACGAGGAGATGTACGACATCCCGCAGAGCTTCACGCACGACGGCGCGGCGATGCTCGTCGACGACGGGGAGATCGTCGCGGGGATCGAGGAGGAGCGGCTCAACCGCATCAAGCACTCCAACAAGTTCCCGATCGAGGCGACGCGCTTCTGCCTCGCCCGGCGCGGGGTGAGCATCGATGACGTCGACCGGATCGCGTTCTACGCGAGCGAGGAGTACTGCAACGCGCTCCTCGGGCGGGTGCGGCTCCTGACCGGGGGCGCGCTGCCGCGGATCGACGCGCGCACGCTGCTCGCGGCGAAGCTCGGCCAGGGGCTGGGGCGCCCGATCGCCCGCGACAAGATCGTGTTCGTCCCGCACCACCAGGCGCACGCGGCGAGCACCTACCTGCTGTCCGGCTACGACGACAGCCTCATCGTGGCCATCGACGGTTCGGGAGACTTCCTGTCAGGGCTCGTGGCCGTGGGCTCGGGCGACAGGATCGACGTGCTCTCGACGATCCCGGAGTCGAAGTCGCTCGGGAACTTCTACGTCTCGGTGATATCGCTCCTCGGCTACGGGGTCTTCGACGAGTACAAGGTGATGGGCCTCGCGCCCTACGGCGATCCCGCGACGTTCCGCGCGCAGATGAGCGCGCTCTACACGCTGCTGCCGGACGGCGATTACGAGGTCCACCGCGACCGCGTGGGCGCGCTCGCGCAGGTGATCGAGGTGCGCAGGAAGGGAGGGCCCTTCACCCAGCAGCACCGGGACGTCGCGGCGTCGCTGCAGGAGACGCTGGAGACGATCGTGCTGCACGTGCTCCGCCACCTGCGCGAGGCGACGGGCAAGACGCGGCTGTGCCTGGCCGGCGGCGTCGCGCACAACTGCACGATGAACGGGAAGATCCTGTATTCCGGGATGTTCGAGCGGGTCTTCGTACAACCGGCGGCGCACGACGCCGGCTGCGCGCTCGGGGCCGCGCTGCACGTGACCCTGGCCGAAGGGGCGTTGAAGACGCGGCGGCGGCTCGAGCACGTGTCCTGGGGCAGCGACGTGGGCGGCGAGGCGGAGATCGACAGCGAGCTCTCCGGCTGGTCCCGCTTCGTGCGCCACGAGCGCGCCGCGGATCTGCCGGCGCGCGTCGCCGACGTCATCGCCGCCGGGGCCGCGGTCGGCTGGGCGCAGGGAGGATCCGAGTTCGGCCCGCGCGCGCTCGGCCAGCGGAGCATCCTGGCCGACCCGAGGCCGGCCGCGAACAAGGACCTCGTCAACGCGATGGTCAAGAAGCGCGAGGCGTACAGGCCGTTCGCCCCCGCCGTCCTCGCGGAGGACGCGCGCGAGTACTTCGAGCTCCCGCCCGGAGAGGACGAGTTCCCGTTCATGATCTTCGTCATGAAGGTCCGTGAGGACAAGCGGGACGTCCTCGGGGCGACGACGCACGTGGACGGCACGGCCCGCGTCCAGACGGTGTCGGAGCGGTCGAGCCCGCGGTTCTGGAGCCTCCTCAAGGCGTTCAAGGACAGGACGGGCGTGCCGGTGCTGCTCAACACCTCGTTCAACAACAACGTGGAGCCGATCGTCGACTCGGCGCACGACGTGGTGACGAGCTTCTTGACGACGGGGCTGCATTACCTCGCGATCGGCGACTTCTTCGTCGAGAAGCGGCCGTGGACGTGGGAGGACCTCGCGACGCTCGCGCTCGAGATCCCGAGGCACGTCCGCGTGGACCAGATCCGCCGCTTCGTGGCGATGGATCGCGCAGCCACGGTGTTCGAGCTGCGGAACACGTACGACGCCGGGACGCGCGTGGGCGTGTCGCCCGACGTGGGCGAGGCGCTGGTGCGCGCGGACGGCGCGCGCTCGATCGGCGAGCTGCTCGGCGAGGCGGGGGCGGGCGATCCCGCGCGCATGCAGAAGGCGGTCCTGGAGATCGAGGGGCTCTGGTCGCAGCGGCTCGTCTGCCTGCGGCCGCGGGCGGCCTAGCGCCTCATCGCCTGTCCATTGTCTTCAGGGTGGTAAAGCTTGCATGCTCAACGAACAGCAACTCCTCGCGCGCGCGGCGGCGCTCGCCAGCATGCTCCGCGGCACGCCTGTCGTGCGGCTCGATCACGAGCACCTCGAGCTCTTCGTCAAGCTCGAGTACTGCAACGCGGTCGGGAGCATCAAGGACCGCCCCGCGCTCTGGATCCTCAAGAAGGCGATCGAGCGCGGCGAGGTCGGCCCCGGGACGACGGTGGTGGAGTCGTCCTCGGGCAACTTCGCGATCGCGCTCGCCGCGTACTCGCAGCTCCTCGGGCTCGACTGCATCCCCGTGATCGACCCCCACATCTCCGCGGTGAACGAGCACGTGCTCCGCTCGCTCTGCGCGCGGGTCGTGAAGGTCGAGGAGGAGGACGACTCGGGGGGATTCCTCAAGACGAGGCTCGATCGCGTGCAGTCGCTCTGCGCCGCGCTCCCGCGCTCGTACTGGCCGAACCAGTACAAGAACCCCGACGGGATGATGGCCCACTTCCACACGACGGGCCGGGAGATCTGCGATGCGTTTCAGGAGCTCGACTTCGCGTTCGTCGCCGTGAGCTCGGCGGGGACGATCGCGGGGCTGTCGCGGCGGCTGAAGGAGCATTTCCGGGGGATCAAGATCATCGCGGTGGACGCCGAAGGATCGGTGATCTTCGGCGGCCCGCCGCGGCCCCGGCGCATCCCGGGGATCGGCGCGGGGATCGTGCCGGACCTGCTCCGGGAGGCGCTGATCGATGATGTCGTGATCGTGCCGGAGGTCGAGTCGATCGCCGCGTGCCGGACCCTCCTCGATCGCCATCGGCTGCTCGTCGGCGGCTCGACAGGGACCGTCTACGCGGCGATCCAGCGGTATTTCAGCCGCGCGAGCGGCCTCACGAGGCCGAAGGTCCTGTTCCTCTGCGCCGATCGCGGCGTGCCTTATCTGGACACCGTTTACAACCCCGCGTGGGCGTCGCGTTACGCCGAGGGATGAGCGATGCGCTTTGGTGTGGTCTCTGGCAGTGTGATTCGACGCCTCATCGAGGATAGCCCCGAGGAGTGCGTCAAGGCGGTCGAGGACGTGTACCTCGCGGGCCACCGGGGCGAGGTGGTCTGTCCCAACAGCTATTTCCTCCGCTTCCCCGACCGGCCGGACGCGCGGATCATCGCGCTCCCGGCCCACCTCGGCGGCGGTGAGCCCGTATCGGGGATCAAGTGGATCGCCAGCTATCCGGCGAACATCCGGCAAGGCGTCCCGCGGGCGTCGGCGGTGATCGTCCTGAACCGCGCGGACAACGGGTATCCGTTCGCGTGCCTCGAGGGGTCGATCATCTCGGCGGCGCGCACAGCGGCCTCCGCGGTCTCCGCCGCGGCGGCGCTCTCCGGGGGGCGGCGCGCGGGCGCGCTGGGCATCGTCGGGACGGGGCTCATCGCCAGGTACGTTGTCTCGTTCCTGTCGCGCCTCGGCTGGGAGATCCCGGAGGTGCTGCTGTTCGACACGAACCCCGCCGAGCCCGAGCGGTTCCTGGACGGCGCGTTCGATCCGGCCTGGCGCCGCCGTGTCCGGGTGGCGAAGGACCTGGAGACCGTGGTGCGGCAAAGCGATCTCCTTGTGTTCACGACCTCGGCCGGCGCGCCGCACGTCCACGATCCGAGCTGGTTCTCGCACGCGCCGGTCGTTCTGCACCTGTCGCTCCGCGACCTGTCGCCCAGCATCGTCCTCTCGTCGTTCAACGTGGTGGACAGCGTCGAGCACGTGATGAGCGCCGGGACGTCGCTCCACCTCGCAGAGCAGGAGTCCGGCCGGCGCGACTTCGTGACGGGGACGCTGGCCGAGGTGCTCCTCGGCCAGCGCGCGGTGCCGCGGACGAAGCCCATCGTGTTCTCGCCGTTCGGGATGGGGACGCTCGACCTCGCCGTGGCGAGGTGGGTTTACGCGCGCGCCGAGTCGGCGGGCGACGTTGTGTGGATCGACGACTTCTTCGACATGACGCGCTGACGCCGGGCGGGCCCTCGCAGAGCGCGGCGGAGCGCGAAAGAGCGCTGGAGCTTTTCGATGAACGGTGACGTGTTGCGTGATCTGGGTCGCTGCGCGACCCTGGTGGATCTCCTCCGCTCGCGCGCGGAGGCCCAGGGCGACGCCCTCGCCTTCCGGTTCCTGACGACAGGGGACGTGGACGGCGGCGCCGAGGAGTGGACGTACCGTGAGCTCCACGTGCGCGCGACGGCCATCGCCGCGTCGCTGCAGGCGGCGGGGGGCGCCGGGGAGCGCGCGCTGCTGCTGTACGCGCCGGGGCTCGACTTCATCGCGGCGTTCATGGGCTGCGTCTACGCCGGCGTCGTCGCTGTCCCGACCTACCCGCCGAACCCCGTTCAGATGGATCGCACCCTGCCGCGGCTCCGCGCGATCGCGCGCGACGCGGGCGCCAGGTTCGTCCTGTCGACAGCGCAGATCGCCTTCATGGCCGAGGCGCTCGGGCAGCAGGCGCCGGAGCTCGCCGAGCTCCGCTGGATCGCCACGGACGCGATCGAGCCCGGCGCGGCCTCGGCGTGGCGCGCGCCGGCGATCTCGGGGGAGACGCTCGCGTTCCTCCAGTACACGTCGGGCTCCACCGGGCACCCCAAGGGGGTGATGGTGAGCCACGCGAACGTGATGGCCAACGAGCGCGCCATCCTCGCCGGCTTCGAGCACGACGCGGGCTCGTCGGGCGTCGGGTGGCTGCCGCTCTTCCACGACATGGGGCTGATCGGCAAGGTGCTGCAGCCGATCTTCGTCGGCTTTCCGTGCACGCTGATGTCGCCGCTCGCGTTCCTGGAGCGGCCGATGCGGTGGCTCGAGGCGATCTCGCGCTTCCGGGCCACGACGAGCGGCGGGCCGAACTTCGCGTACGACCTCTGCGCGCGCAAGGCGACCCGCGAGCAGCTGGCGGCGCTCGACCTCCGCTGCTGGACGGTGGCGTTCAACGGCGCGGAGCCCGTCCGCGCCGAGACCCTGGACCGGTTCGCGGCGACGTTCGCGCCCTGCGGCTTCCGCCGGGAGGCGTTCTACCCGTGCTACGGGCTCGCGGAGGCGACGCTGCTCGTCTCCGGCGGCCTCCGCGCCGCGCCGCCCACCTGCGTGAGCGTCGACGCGGGCGCGCTCGCGCGGGGGGTGTCGCTGGAGGTGGACCCGGCCGCCGCAGGGGCGCGGCGGCTCGTGTCGTCGGGGGCGCCGCGATCGCGCGTCGCCGTCGTGTCGCCGGAGGGCGGCGAGCGCCGCGCGGACGGCGAGATCGGCGAGATCTGGGTCGCCGGCCCGAGCGTCGCGGGCGGGTACTGGGGGCGCGCCGAGGAGACGGCGCGCACGTTCGGCGCGCGCCTCGAGGGCGACGACGCCGGGCCGTACCTGAGGACTGGGGACCTCGGCTTCCTGTCGGGAGGGGAGCTGTTCGTCACCGGGCGCATCAAGGACCTCATCGTCATCCGCGGGCGAAACCTGTACCCCGACGACATCGAGCGGACGGTGGAGGCGGCGCACCCGCGCGTTCGCCCCGGCTGCTCCGCGGCGTTCTCGATCGAGGCCGGCGGGGAGGAGCGGCTCGCCGTCGCGGCCGAGCTCGACACGCGGGGCGGGGGCGACCCGCCGCCGGACGTCGTGGAGGCGCTGCGGTCGGCGATCGCCCGGGAGCACGACGTGCAGCCGCACGCGGTGGTGCTGCTCCGCCCGCGCACCATCCCGAAGACGTCGAGTGGAAAAATCCAGCGGCACGCGTGCGCGCAGGGGTTCCGGGACGGGACGCTCGAGACGCTCGCCGTGTCGGTCGCGCCGGAGGCGCCGGCGGGGGCGGAGCGGGCGCGCGCCGCGGCCGATCCGGCGCGGATGATGCGCCTCGCGCTGCGCGCGGTGCCCGCGCCGGAGCGCGCGGGCCTGCTCGTCGAGGTGGCGCGCGAGGAGCTCGCCCGGCTCGCGCGGGTGGACGTCGGGAGCGTGGCCCCGACATCGAAGCTCATGGCGCTGGGGCTCGACTCGCTCGCGAGCGTCGAGCTGCAGGCGCGCTTCGAGGAGCTGCTCGGCGTCGCTGTGCCGGCGCAGCTCGTCTGGCAGGCGACGACGGTCGAGGAGCTCGCGGCGGCGCTCGCGGCGGCGCTCGACGCGCCGGCGCCCGGCCCGGCCCCCGCGCCCACGGCGGCGGCGGCGGGGGAGCCGCTCGAGCTCTCGTCCCACCAGCTCCGCCTGTGGTTCTTCTGCCGGTTCGCGCCGGAGAGCCCGCTCTACCACGTTGTGTTCGGCGCCCGGATCGTCGGGGCGCTCGACGAGGCGAAGCTCGAGGAGAGCCTCGCGGCCGTCGTCCGCCGGCACCCGGCGCTGCGCACGGTGTTCCGCGAGATCGCCGGGGAGCCCCGGCAGATCGTGCTGCCCGAGGTGGCGGTGCCCCTCGCCCGCGCGCGCGTCGAGGGCGCGGGGGCCGAGGAGCGCGAGGAGCGCCTGCGCGGGCTCGCCGCCGCGTGGGGGCAGCGGCCGTTCGCGCTCGAGGAGGGGCCGCTCCTCCGGGTGTGCCTCGTGTCGCTCGGCGAGCGCCACCACGTCCTCCTGTTCGCGCAGCACCACCTCGTGACCGACGGCCGGTCCATCGAGGTGCTCGTGCGCGATCTCGCGGCGGCCTACGCCGCGCGCGCGGCCGGCCAGGCCGACGCGCGGCCGGCGCCGCCCCTCGGGTACGCCGACTACGCGCGCGCGCAGCGGGCCGCGCTCGCGCAGATGGACGCGGAGCGCGCCTACTGGAAGGCGAAGCTCGAGGGGCTGCCGCGGCTCGACCTCGGCGCCGAGCGCCGGCGCGCGGCGGCGTCGCCGTTCGCCGGCGGGACGGTCCGCTTCTCGCTGCCCGCGCCGCACGTCGAGGCGGCGCTCGCCGCCGCGCGCGCGGAGAACGCGACGCTCTTCGTCGCCCTGGCCTCGATCTACGCGGCGCTGCTGCGCCGCACCACGGGGCAGGAGGACCTCGGCATCGCCGTCGTCGTCGCCAACCGGAGCCGCCCCGAGCACCAGGAGATCGTCGGCTTCTTCGCGAACACGGTCGTCCTGCGCGTCGATCTCGGCGGGAGCCCGAGCTACCGCGAGCTCGTTCGCCGCGTGCGCCGGACCATGGCCGAGGCGATGGAGCACGCCGAGCTGCCGTTCGACGAGATCGCGCGCGCCGCCGGCTTCCGGCGCGAGGGGGACCGGGACGCGCTGGTCCAGGCGAGCTTCGTGCTGGAGAACGTGCAGGAGAGCCCCTCGAAGCCGCCCGCGGGCGTCGCGGGGGCGCTGTGGCGGCCCGTGCTCTGGGCCCCCGACGGGGCCGTGGAGGGCACAGCGAAGTTCGATCTCGGGCTCAGCGTGGCGCGCCTCCACGGCGATCTCGTCGCCGCGCTCGAGTACCGCGAGGACCGCCTCGCGCGCGACGAGATCGAGCGCATGGCGGGTCACCTGGGCGTGCTCCTGCGGGCCGCCGCCGAGGCGCCGGACCGCCCGATCGACGAGCTCCCGCTGCTCACACCGGACGAGGAGCGCTCCCTGATCGCGGGCTGCAACGACACGGCGGCGCCCCTCCCCGACGCCTGCTTCCACGACCTCTTCCGGGAGCAGGCCGCCCGGACGCCTGCGCAGATCGCCGTCGCGTGCGGCGAGCAGCGGCTCTCGTACGCGGAGCTCGACCGCCTCTCCGACAAGGCGGCGCAGGCGCTCTGCGCGCGCGGCGTCGGCCCGGATCGCCTTGTCGGCCTGCTGACGCGGCGCGATCTCGACTTCGCGGTGCTCGCGCTCGGCGCCCTCAAGGCGGGCGGCGCGTACGTGCCGCTCGACCCCGGGCACCCGGCGCACCGCAACGCCGACATCCTCGCGCGCGCGGGCGCCCCGCTCCTCCTCGTGGGCGACGCGATCCCGGGCGCGCTGCGGGGCGAGATCGCCGCCGCGGGCCCGGCCGCGCCGGAGGCTCTCTCGGCGGGCGAGCTGCTCGCCGCCGGCGCGGCGGCGCCCGGCGCCGCGCCTGGCCGCGCGCGGCCGGAGCACCTCGCGTACGTCATCTTCACGTCCGGATCGACCGGCGCGCCCAAGGGCGCGATGGTCGAGCACCGGGGGATGCTCAACCACCTCTTCGCGAAGGTGCGCTCCCTCGGGCTCGGGCCGTCGGACGTCGTCGCGCAGACAGCCCCGATCAGCTTCGACATCTCGGTGTGGCAGCTCCTCTCCGCCCTGCTCGCGGGCGGGGCGTGCCGGCTCGTGCCGGACGAGATCGCGACAGATCCCGTGCGGCTGCTCGACGCGGTGGGGGACCTCGGCATCACCGTCCTCGAGGTCGTCCCGTCGCTGCTGCGCGGCGCGCTCGACGAGCTGGAGTCGCGCCCGTCGTGGCGGCCGCGCCTCGACGGCCTGCGGTGGCTCATGCTCACCGGCGAGGCGCTCGCGCCGGATCTCGCGCGCCGGTGGCTCGCGCTCTACCCGCAGATCCCGCTGATGAACGCGTACGGCCCGACGGAGTGCTCGGACGACGTCGCCCAGCACGTCATCGACGAGCCCCCGCCGGAGGACGCGGCGTACGTGCCGATCGGGCGCCCGATCCAGAACACGCAGCTCTACGTGCTCGATCGACGGCGCCAGCCCGTGCCGATCGGCGTCGCCGGCGAGCTGTACGTGGGAGGCGACGGCGTCGGCCGGGGGTACCTCCACGACCCGGAGCGCACCGAGGCGGCGTTCCTGCCGGATCCGTTCTCCCGCGCGGCGGGGGCGCGCCTGTACCGGACGGGCGATCTTGTGCGGCGCCTGCCCGGCGGCGAGCTCGTGTTCCTCGGTCGGATCGACCACCAGATCAAGCTCCGCGGCTTCCGCATCGAGCTCGGCGAGATCGAGTCGGTCCTCGCGCGGTGCGCGGGGATCCGCGACGTCGTCGTCGTCGCGCGCGAGGACGCCCCGGGGGATCCGCGGCTCGTCGCGTACGTCGTCCCCGAGGCGCCCGCCTTCGATCCGGGCGCGCTCAAGGAGCAGCTCGCGTCGCGCCTGCCGGGCTACATGGTCCCGGCCGCGATCGTCCCGCTCGAGGCCCTCCCGCTGAGCGCGAACGGCAAGGTGGACCGCAAGGCGCTGCCCGCGCCCGCGTGGACCGCCGCCGGGGAGCTCGCGGCGCCGACAGCGCCGCGCACCGGCACGGAGCAGGCGATCAGCGAGGTGTGGCGCGCCGTCCTCGGGGTCGAGCGCGTCGGCGTGCACGACGACTTCTTCGCGATCGGCGGGCACTCGCTCTCGGCGACGCGCGCGGCGGCCCGCCTTCGCGACGTGCTCGGCATCGACGTCGCGGTCCGGTCGCTCTTCGAGGCGCCGACCATCGCCCGGCTCGCCGCGCAGCTCGAGCGGGCGACCCGGGGGGGCGCGCGCCCGGCGCCGCGGCCGCTCTCGCCGGCGCCGCGCGGCGCGGAGGCGCCGCTGTCCTTCGCGCAGCAGCGGCTCTGGTTCCTCGACCAGCTCGAGCCGGAGAGCGCCACGTACAACGTGCCCGCGGCGCTCCGCCTGCGCGGCGCGCTCGACGTGGAGGCGCTCGCGGCCGCGTTCGCAGAGGTGGTCCGGCGGCACGAGGTCCTGCGCGCCACGCTCCACGCCGTCGACGGCCGCCCTGTCCAGCGCTTCCAGGCCGCGCCGGACGCGTGGCCCCTCCCCCTCGTCGACCTCGCGGCGCTCCCCGCGCCCGAGCGCGAGGCCGCCCTTCAGCGCCTGGCGTCCGAGGAGGCCGCGAGGCCGTTCGATCTGGAGAAGGGGCCGCTCCTGCGCGCGTCGCTGTTCAGGCTCGCGCCCGGCGAGCACGCGCTCGCCGTCACGCTCCACCACATCGCCTCGGACGGGTGGTCGCTCGGCGTGCTCGCGGGCGAGCTCACGGCGGCGTACGCGGCGTTCGCGCGGCGGGAGGCGCCGCGGCTCGCCCCGCTGCCCGTCCAGTATGCCGACTACGCCGCCTGGCAGCGGCAGGAGCTCACCCAGGACGTGCTCCAGGCCGAGCGGGAGGTGTGGCGGCGCCGGCTCGACGGCGCGCCGCCGCTCGAGCTCCCCACGGACCGCCCCCGCCCCGCGACGCCGTCGCGCCGCGGGCGCACGCACCGGTTCGAGCTGCCGCCCGACCTCGCCGCCGCGCTCCGGCGCCGCAGCCAGGAGCTCGGGGCCACGCTGTTCATGACGCTCCTCGCCGCCTTCGAGGCGCTGCTCCACCGCTACAGCGGCCAGGAGGATTTCTGCGTCGGCACGCCGGTGGCCGGCCGCGGGCGGACCGAGATCGAGCCGCTCATCGGGCTGTTCGTGAACACGCTCGTCCTTCGCGCGCGGCTCGACGGCGAGCCGACGTTCGCGGAGCTCGTCGGCCGCGTGAAGGCCGACGCGCTCGAGGCGTACGCCCACCAGGACCTGCCCTTCGAGGTCGTCGTCGACGCGCTCGCCGTGGAGCGGGACCTCAGCCGGAACCCGCTCTTCCAGGTGATGTTCGCGCTCCAGAACGTGCCCCCGCCCGCGCTCGCGCTGCCGGGCGTCGAGGTGTCGCCCGTCGCGCTGGAGACCGAGCAGGCGCGGTTCGATCTGACGCTCTTCCTCACCGAGTCCGGCGAGGCGATCGAGGGCGCCATCGAGTTCGATCTCGACCTGTTCGACCCCGGGACGGTCGCGCGGCTCGCGGGTCACTACGAGACGATCCTCCGCGCCGCCGCCGCGGATCCGCGGGGCCGCGTCGCCGAGCTCCCGCTGCTCACGCCGCCCGAGCGGCGCGAGGTGCTGATCTCGTGGAACGAGACGAGCACCCCGCCGCCGCCCGCCGCGTGCCTGCACGAGCTGCTCGACGCGCAGGCCGAGCGGTCGCCCGAGGCGGTGGCCGTGGCGTCCGACGACGGCGAGCTCACCTACAGCGAGCTCCGCCGCCGCGCCGACGCGCTCGCCCTGCGGCTGCGCGCGCTCGGCGTGCGGCAGGAGACGCGCGTGGGCCTGTGCGTGCGGCGGACGCTCGACATGGTCGTGGCCATCTGGGCCATCTTCAAGGCCGGCGGCGTCCACGTGCCGCTCGACCCGGGCTACCCCGCCCAGCGGCTGGCGCTCCTCCTCGAGGACGCTGCCGCGCACCTGCTCATCACCGAGCGCGCGCTCTCGACGCTCGTGCCGGCCGGGTCGGCCGAGGTCCTCCTGCTCGACGAGATCGCCGCCGGCGCGGCGCAGGACGAGCCGCGCGCCGCGCTGGAGGCGGGCCGGCCGGACCAGGCGGCGTACCTCATCTACACCTCCGGCTCGACCGGCCGGCCCAAGGCCGTTGTGATCGAGCACCGCCAGGCCGTCGCGCTGGCGTGGTGGGCGCGGCGGGCGTTCTCGGACGAGGAGCTCGCCGGCGTCCTCGCGTCGACGTCCACGTGCTTCGATCTCTCGGTCTTCGAGCTGATCGTGCCGCTCTGCTGGGGCGGCAAGGTCGTCCTCGCGGAGAACGCGCTCGCGCTGCCCGCGCTCCGGCGCGCCCGCGAGGTCACGCTCCTCAACACGGTCCCTTCCGCCGCGGCGGCGCTCCTCGCCGTCTCCGGCATCCCCGCGTCCGTGCGGACCGTGTGCCTCGCCGGCGAGCCGCTCCGCGCCTCGCTCGCGCGCGACGTGCTCGCGCTGCCGCACGTCGCGCGGCTCCTGAACCTCTACGGCCCCAGCGAGACAACGACGTACTCGACCGAGGCGACAGTGACAGCCGCGGCGCGCCCGACGATCGGCAGGGCCATCGATCACACGCAGGTCTACGTGCTCGACGCGCGGCGCCAGCCGGTGCCCGTCGGCGTGGCCGGCGAGATCTACATCGCCGGCGCGGGCGTCGCGCGCGGCTACCTGGGGCGCGACGAGCTCACGGCCGAGCGGTTCGTCCCCTGCCCGCTCGACGAGGCCAGGGGCGCGCGGATGTACCGCACCGGCGACCGCGCGCGCTGGCTCTCGACAGGCGAGCTCGAGTACCTCGGCCGGCTGGATCACCAGGTGAAGATCCGCGGCTTCCGCGTCGAGCCGGCGGAGACCGAGGCCGCGCTCGCCGCGCACCCCGACGTCCGCGAGGCGCTCGTGCTCGCGCGGGACGACGGCCCCGCCGGCCCCTGGCTCGTCGCCTACCTCCTCGTCCGGCGGCCGCTGGACGCGCAGGCGCTGCGGGCGTTCATCGCCGAGCGGCTGCCCGAGCCGTTCGTCCCGTCCGCCTTCGTCGAGCTCGACGCCTGGCCGCTCAACGCCAACGGCAAGGTCGACCGCAAGGCGCTCCCGGCGCCGCGCCGCTCGGCCGTCGCCGGCGAGGGCCGGCGCGCGCCGTCGACCCCGACCGAGCAGGCCCTCGCGGGCGTGTGGGGCGAGGTCCTGGGCCGCGGCGGGATCGGGGCGACAGACGACTTCTTCGCGCTCGGAGGGCATTCCCTCCTCGCCGTCCAGGTCGTCGCGCGCGCGCGGCGGCTGTTCGGCGTCGAGCTGCCCCTGCGCGCCGCCTTCGACGCGCCGACTGTCGCGGCCCTCGCCGAGCGCGTCGATCGCGCGCGGCGGGACGGCGGCCGCGGCGCCCTCCAGCCGCTCTGCCCGGCGCCCCGCGGCGCGGAGGCGCCGCTCTCCCACGCCCAGCAGCGCCTCTGGTTCATCGAGGAGCTCCAGCCCGGCACGGCGGTCTACAACATGCCGATCGGCCTCCTGCTCCGCGGCCCGCTCGACAGCGCCGCGCTGGCGCGGAGCCTCGATGAGCTCGTCGCGCGCCACGAGGCGCTGCGCACCCGGTTCGAGCTGCGCGGCGGCCAGCCGGTGCAGGTCGTGATGCCCGAGGCGCGCCTCGATCTGCGGCTCGTCGACCTCTCCGGCGTCCCCGAGCGCGAGCGGGAGCAGGCCGCGCGGCGCGCCGCCGAGGACGAGGCGCGCCGGCCGTTCGACCTCGCCTCCGGCCCGCCGATCCGCGCGGCGCTGCTCCGCCTCTCCGACGAGGCGCACGTGCTCCTCGTCACGGCGCACCACATCGCCTGCGACGGCGGCTCGATCCCCGTGCTGTTCCGCGACCTGTCCGCGCTCTACGAGGCGGCGCGCGCGGGCCGCGCGCCGGATCTGCCGCCCCTCCCGGTGCAGTACGCCGACGTCGCGATCTGGCAGCGCGCGCAGGCCGACGCCTGGCGAGGGCAGCTCGACTACTGGAAGCGCGCGCTGTTCGACCTCGAGCCGCTGGAGCTCCCCACCGACAGGCCGCGCGGCAGCGCCCTCTCGCACCGCGGCGACACGGTCCCGGTGAGCCTGCCCGCGCCGCTCGTCGAGGCGCTCCGCGCGCTCGGCCGGCGCGAGGGGGCGACGATGTTCATGCTGCTCCTCGCCGGCTTCGTCGCCCTGCTGCACCGGTACACGGGCCGCGCCGGCGTCGCCGTCGGCTCGCCGACCGGCGGCCGCACGCAGGTCGAGATGGAGCCGCTCGTCGGCTTCTTCGTCAACATGCTCGTCCTGCGCGTCCGCGTCGACGACAACCCCACCTTCCTCGAGCTCGTGCGGCGCGTCCGGCAGGTCACGCTCGAGGCCCAGGAGCACCAGGACGTCCCGTTCGAGCAGGTGGTGGACGCCTTGCAGGTCAAGCGCGACCTCGGACGCACGCCGCTCTTCCAGGCGGCCTTCGCGTTCCAGGGCGCCCCGGAGCGGCCGCGGGCGCTCGGGGAGCTCGACGCGTCGCCGTTCGCCGTCGACACAGCGACAGCGAAGTTCGACCTCCTGCTCGCGCTGGAGGAGGGCGACCAGGCCGTCTCCGGCGGGATCGAGTTCAGCGCCGACCTGTTCGATCGCGCCACGATCGAGCGCTGGCGAGGCCACCTCGAGGCCCTGCTCGAGGCGAGCGCCGCGCGGCCGGAGCTGCGGGTCGGCGACCTGCCGCTGCTCGGGCGCGAGGAGCGCGACCTCGTGCTGCGCGCCTTCGGCGCCGGCCCCTCGCAGCCCGCCCCCGGGGCCGCGTGCGCGCACCGCCTGTTCGAGGCGCGGGCCGCCGAGGCCCCCGAGCGGACGGCGCTCCTCTTCGAGGGCGCGCCGGTGAGCTACGGCGAGCTGAACCGGCGGGCCAACCAGCTCGCGCACCACCTCCGCGCCCGCGGCGTGCGGCGCGGCGCGCTTGTCGGCGTGTGCATGCCGCGCTCGCCGAACATGATCGTGGCGCTCCTCGCGGTGCTCAAGGCCGGCGGCGCGTACGTCCCGCTCGACCCGACCTACCCGCGCGACCGGCTCGCCTTCATGATCGAGGACGCGCGCCCCGCGCTGCTCATCGCCCAGGCCGAGCTCCTCGCGGCGCTGCCCGCGGCGCTGCCGCCCGTCGTGCGGCTCGGCGAGGGCGAGCCCGCCTTCGCGCACGAGCGGGCCGACGACCCCGACGCCGGGGCGCTCCCCGACGACCTCGCGTACGTCATCTACACCTCCGGCTCGACGGGGCGCCCGAAGGGCGTGCTCATCGAGCACCGCTCGCTCGCCGCGTTCGCCGAGGCGCAGCGCAAGCTGCTCGGCGTGGAGCCGGGGACCCGCGTCCTCCAGTTCACCCGCCTCAGCTTCGACGTCTCCGTGATGGAGATCTTCGTGCCGCTCCTCGCCGGCGCCGTCGTGTGCCTCGCGCGCGCCGAGGCGCTCATGCCCGGGCCCGGGCTCGTCGATCTCCTGCGGCAGCAGCGGATCCAGATCGCGATGCTCACCCCGTCGGCGCTCATGGCGGTCCCCTTCGACCCGCTCCCCGACCTGCGCGTGCTGTGCGTCGCCGGCGAGGTGTGCCCTGCGGAGCTGCCGCGCCGGTGGGCGAGGGGCCGGCGCTTTCTCAACGGCTACGGCCCCACCGAGGCCACGGTGCTCGCGACCTCGGCCGAGTACGCGCCCGACGTCGCGCGGCCCACGATCGGCCGCCCTCTGCCGAACACGCAGGTCTACGTGCTCGACGCCCACGGCCAGCCGGCGCCCATCGGCGTCCCGGGCGAGCTCCACATCGGCGGGATCGGCCTCGCGCGCGGGTACCTGAACCGCGACGACCTGACAGCGTCCCGCTTCGTGCGCGCCGCGTTCCCCGAGGCGCAGGGCGCGCGGCTCTACCGCACAGGCGACCTGGTGCGGTGGCTGCCGAGCGGCGAGATCGACTTTCTCGGCCGGCTCGACGAGCAGGTGAAGATCCGGGGCTTCCGCATCGAGCTCGGCGAGATCGAGGCCGTTCTCGCGTCTCACCCCGACGTGGCCGAGGCGGCGGTTGTCACCCGGGAGCACGCCCCAGGCGACGTGCGGCTCGCGGCCTTCTTCATCCCGCGCGGCGGGCGCGCCGACGCCGGCGCGCTGCGCAGGTTCCTGTCCGAGCGGCTGCCCGACTACATGGTCCCGCCGGTCCTCGCGCCGCTCGAGCGGTGGCCGCAGACGCCGAGCGGCAAGATCGATCGCCGGGCGCTCGCGGCGTCCGCGCCCGCGGGGGGCGCCGGCGGAGCGCGCGTCCTGCCGAGGACGAGGGTCGAGCTCGAGCTCTGCGCGCTGTTCGAGGAGCTCCTCGGCGCGGGCGGCGTCGGCGTGACCGACGACTTCTTCGCGCTCGGCGGGCACTCGCTCCTCGCCGTGCGGCTCATGGCCGAGATCCGCGGCCGCTTCGGCCGCGATCTCCCGCTCACGAGCCTGTTCCGCGCGCCCACGGCGGAGGGCCTCGCGGCGCTCCTGCGCGAGCAGCAGGGGGCGCCGCCGGGCCGCGCCTCCGTCGTCGTCCCGCTCCACGTCGGCGGCCCGCGCGCGCCGCTCTTCTTCGTGCATCCGATCGGCGGCAACGTCCTCTGTTACGCCGACCTCGCGCGCGCGCTCGGGCGGGATCGCCCCGTCTACGGCATCCAGGCGTTCGGCCTGGAGACCCCGCCGCGCGCGCTCGGCAGCGTCGGCGAGATGGCCGAGGCCTACTGCGACGAGCTCCGCCGCGTCCAGCCCGAGGGGCCTTACCTCCTCGGCGGCTGGTCGATGGGGGGCGCCGTGGCCTTCGAGATGGCCCGCGTCCTCGAGCGCGGCGGGCGGCGCGTCGCCGCCGTCGTCCTGCTCGACGCGTACCTCCCGCCGTTCGACGAGCCCGGCGACGAGCTCCCGCCGATCGCGCAGTTCGCCGCCGATCTCGCGGGGATCTCGGGCGCGTCGGCCGCCGCGGAGCTCGCCGGGCTGGGCGACGGCGCGCTCCATGCCGCGTGGCTGCTCGAGCGCGCGCAGGAGCTCGGCGCGCTGCCCCGCGAGACCACGCTCGGCGAGCTGGAGGCGCTGCTCGACGTGTTCCAGCGGAACGCCGCGCTGCTCGCGCGCTACGCCCCCGGCGCGGTAGAGGCCCGGGTGGAGCTCTTCCGCGCCGAGGCCTCTCCGCGCAGGGATCCCCTGCCTGCCTGGGCCCGGTGGGCCCCTGCCCTGCGGAGCCACGTCGCGCCCGGCGATCACTACACGCTGCTCCGCAGGCCTCACGTCGAGGCGCTCGCGGAGCGCGTCCGGGCGGCGCTGATCGAGGCGGACGGCGACGCCGGGAGCGCGCCGCCGCCGGGGTGATCGCCGCGAGCGCCGCCGCGCTTCGCGGCGCTTCGCGACGCTTGCGCACGCACCGCTGCGCGCCGCCGCGCGCCGCCGCCAACCAAGGTTTTTCGCACGACTCGGCTCGAATCCATCAACCGCATCGAAGAGGAATTCCCATGCCCAACATCGCCGTGCTCACCAACGACCTCCAGTACGAGTTCATCGACAAGATGCCTGGAGGTCGCGAGCTCCTCGCCAGGGTGGCGCCGCAGTTCAACATGTTCCTCGGCGCCATCCGCGCCCTGGGGCACACAATCGTCCACCTCCAGCTCATCAACGATCCGTCGGACCCCCAGATCCAGCGCCGCTTCCGCGGCAAGGAGATCCCCGCGATCAAGGGCACTCCCAACGCCGAGCTGATCAAGGACTTCGTCCATCCGTCCGACCTCGTGATGGTCAAGCACCGTGACAGCGGGTTCTACGAGACGCCGCTCGACGACAAGCTGAAGGAGCTCGGCGTCAAGACGGTGCTCGTCACGGGCATCCAGACCCAGATCTGCGTGCAGACCACCGCGGCGGACGCGTTCTTCCGCGGCTACAAGGTGTGGGTCCCCGAGGACTGCGTGTTCTCGCTCAAGGAGGAGGACAAGAAGCGCTCCCTCGAGTGGATGGCGTCGTACTGCGCCGCGATCGCGCCCGGCGCGGAGATCATCAAGCGCCTCCGCCAGAGCGACGACCTGCCGAGCCGGGAAGAGCTGCTGGCCTGACGACCCGGGACGACGAGGCCGAGGGGCCGGGCGGCCTCGTCTCCCTCACCCACCCTCACCGCAGACGCTGCGGAGCCAACCCTGGAGCTTCACATGACAAGAGAGCACGCCAACGAGAATGAAGAGGTCGTCCTCGACCACGGGACCGGCGCCCGCCTGAGCCGGGAGCTCGTCGAGCGCATCGCCGCGACGCTCGGCGACACCTACATCGGCGCGATGGAGGACAGCGCGATCCTGGAGGTGCCCGCGGGCCGGATCGCCGTCACCACGGACTCGTTCGTCGTCACGCCGCTGTTCTTCGGCAACGGCGATATCGGGAAGGTGGCTGTCTGCGGCACGGTCAACGATCTCGCGGTCAGCGGCGCGAGGCCGCTGTACCTCACCCTGGGCCTCATCATCGAGGCGGGCTTCCCGATGTCCTCGCTGATCCGCGTCCTCGAGTCGGTGCGCGACGCGGCGAGGGAGGCCGGCGTGAAGATCGTCGCCGGCGACACGAAGGTCGTCGGCAAGGGCGAGGCCGACCGGCTCTTCCTCAACACGACCGGCGTGGGCGTCTTCGAGCGCCAGCCGCTCGTGAGCCGCGCCGTGCGGCCCGGGAACAAGATCGTCGTGAGCGGGTATCTCGGCAACCACTCCATTCACCTGCTGTCGGTGCGCGAGGGCCTCGGCTTCGAGAAGCGGGTGCAGAGCGACTGCGCGCCGCTCAACGGGCTCATCGACGCTGTCCTCCGGGGCGTGCCCGGGGGCGCGGTGACCGCGATCCGCGACGTGACCCGCGGGGGCCTCTGCGCCGTCCTCCACGAGTTCGCCCGCGCTTCCGGCGCGGAGCTCTCGTTCGCGCGCGCGGCGCTGCCCGTGCTGCCGGAGGCCGTCATGGCCGCGGACATGCTCGGCATCAACCTCATCCACCTCGCCAACGAGGGGTGCCTCTGCCTGTTCGTCGAGGCCGACAAGGTGGGTGACGTTCTCGGGATCCTCCGCGCGCACCCGTACGGCCGCAACGCCGCGGTCATCGGGGAGGTCAAGAGCGCCCCGGCGCCGGCCGTCTCGATGATCGAGCCGGATGGAACTCAAACCCTCCTCGAGGAGCTCCATGGCGCCGAACTCCCCCGACTCTGCTGAGCCGCTGCCGACCGTGACCCGCCGCTTCCGGGTCTCGGGCATCGTCCAGGGCGTCGGCTTCCGGCCCTTCGTGCACCGGCTCGCGCGCGCCGTCGGGGCGCGCGGCTGGGTCCTCAACGACTCTCAGGGCGTGCTGCTCGAGCTGCAGGCCGGAGACGACGAGATCCAGACGTTCCTGCGCGCGCTGATCGACTCGCCGCCGCCGCTCGCGCGGATCACGAGCGTCCGCGAGGAGGCGCTCGCCGAGCCCGCCCCCCGCCACGACGACTTCCAGATCCGCGGCAGCGTCGACCTGCGCTACACGGACACGCTCATCCCGCCCGACTCGGACGTCTGCGCCGACTGCCTGCGGGAGCTCAGGGACCCTGCGGACCGCCGGCACCGCTATCCGTTCATCAACTGCACGCACTGCGGGCCGCGCTACTCGATCATCTGCGACATGCCGTACGACAGGTCGCAGACAACGATGCGGAGCTTCCCGATGTGCCCCGCCTGCGCGCGCGAGTACGAGGACATCGAGGATAGGCGCTACCACGCGCAGCCGAACGCGTGCCCCGCGTGCGGCCCCCGGCTCACGCTCACCGATCGGCTCGGCGCGCCCATCGACGCGGCAGATCCGGTCCGCTTCGCGATCGAGCGGCTGCGCGAGGGCGCGCTCTTCGCGGTCAAGAGCCTCGGCGGGTTCCACCTGGTGGCGGACGCCCGCAACGAGGCGGCGGTGAAGGAGCTGCGCCGGCGCAAGCGCCGCGACGCCAAGCCGTTCGCGATCATGGTGGCCGACTGCGAGGCGGCGAGCCGCCATGTCGAGCTCAGCCCCCCCGAGCGCGCGCTGCTCGAGAGCCGGCAGCGCCCGATCGTGCTCCTGCGCCGGCGGCCCGGCTCCCTGCCCGACGCGATCGCCCCCAGGAACCCGAGCTTCGGCGTCATGCTGCCGTCGACGCCGCTGCACCACCTCCTGCTCGAGGACCCGGCGCTCGACGTCCTCGTGATGACGAGCGGCAACCTCTCCGGGCACCCGATCGCGTACGACAACGACACGGCGCTCTCGCAGCTCCGCGACATCGCCGATTACTTCGTGCTGCACGACCGCGACATCCGCACCCGCGTCGACGACTCGGTCGTCCGGCTCACCGAGGCAGAGGGCCTCGACGCGCCGCTCCTCTCCTTCATCCGGCGCTCCCGGGGCTACGCGCCGTACCCGATCCACCTGGCGCAGGGCGTCGGCGCGGTCGTCGCCCTCGGCGCCGAGCTGAAGACGACCGTGGCCGTCGGCAAGGACAGCCAGGTCTTCATCAGCCAGCACATCGGCGACCTGAAGAACGACTCGACGTTCAGCGCGCACGTCGACTGCTCGTCGCACGTGCAGCGGCTCCTGTCCGTGCAGACGGACACGGTGGCGTGCGACATGCACCCCGCGTTCCGCTCGACGCGGGCGGCGAAGCACCAGGGCGGCGCGCAGGTCGCCACGGTGCAGCACCACCACGCCCACATGGCCGCCTGCATGGCGGAGAACGGGCTGAACGAGCGGGTGATCGGCGTCATCTTCGACGGCTCGGGCTACGGCCTCGACGACACGATCTGGGGCGGCGAGTTCCTGGTGGGCGACTACCGCGATTTCGTCCGCGCCGGGCACCTCCGGCCGATGGTCCTCCTCGGCGGCGACAAGGCGGTCAAGGAGCCCATCCGCGTCGCCGTCTCGCTGCTCGTGGAGACGTTCGGCGACGAGCTCGGCGGGCTCCGCGTCCCCGCGCTCGCGGACCTCGCGGACGAGCGCCGCGAGGTGTTCGTGAAGATGGCGCAGCGCAGGCTGAACGCGACGCCCACGACGAGCATGGGCCGGCTGTTCGACGGCGTCTCCTCGCTCCTCCGCGTCTGCCACGAGGTCGAGTACGAGGCGCAGGCCGCCATCGAGCTCGAGGCGCTGCTCGAGCGGGACTTCCGGACGGCCGCGCCTCTCCTCTACGGCATCGACGAGCGCGACGGCCGCGTCGTCGTCGACTACCGGCCGCTGGTCCGGGACCTCCTGCGCGCGCTCGACGAGCCGGACGCCACGCCGGCGCACCTCAGCCGCCGGTTCCACTCGACGGTGGTGGACGTGATCGCCGCTGTCTGCCTGCGCCTCGCCGCGCTGTACGACGTGCGCCGCGTCGTCATGAGCGGCGGCGTCTTCATGAACGAGTTCGTCCTGATCAACGCGCTCCGGCGCCTGAAGCAGGAGGGCCTCACGCCGTATTGCCACCGGCTTGTCCCGCCGAACGACGGCGGGATCTCGCTCGGTCAGATCCTCGTCGCGGCCGCCCGCGCCCCGTCGAACCGGGGGCAGCGCCCCGCCACCACCGAGCGTCCATGAAGCTCCTCTCCTTCGTCGCCAGCTATTCCCGGCGGATCCTCGTCCTCGCTGTGCTCGCGGGGGTTGTCTGCGGCGCCTGCAACACGGCGGCGCTCGTGCTCATCAACCGGGCGCTCCAGGGTGACCGCGGCGCGGTGATGTGGACCTTCGCCGCTGTGTGCTTGCTGCTCCCGTTCGCGCGCTACCACTCGGAGATCCTGCTCACGCGCCTCAGCCAGGGGGCGCTCTTCGATCTCCGGGTGAAGATCTGCCGGAAGATCCTCGGCGCGCCGCTCCGCCAGCTCGAGGAGATCGGCCCGCCGCGGATGCTCACGGTGCTCACGGAGGACGTCCCCGTCATCACCGCGGCGCTGCAGCTGATCCCGATCATCTGCGTCAACCTCGTCGTCGTCGTCGGCGGCCTCTCCTACATGGGGTGGCTCTCGCCCGTCATGCTGGCCTCGGTGATCGCGCTCATCGTCCTCGGCGTCGTCGGGTATCAGCTCCCGATGGGCCGGGCGACGCGCCATTTCCGCCGCGCGCGCGAGGCGACCGACGAGCTGATGAAGACCTTCCGCGGGCTCACGCGCGGCGTGAAGGAGCTGAAGCTCCACGCGAGGCGCCGCGAGGCGTTCCTCGCGACGTCGCTCGAGGGGGAGGCCGGCGCCGTCCAGGCGAGCAACGTGCGCGGCATGGTCGCGCTCACCGCCGCGAACGGCTGGGGACAGGGGGTGGTGTTCACCATCATCGGCGTGACGCTCTTCGTCCTGCCGCTCTTCCAGGTGACGAGCCCCGAGGCGCTGATCGGCTATTCGCTCATCCTCCTCTACCTGATGACCCCCATGCAGGTCCTCATCGGCGCGATCCCGGCCTTGAGCCGGGCGGGCATCGCCGTGCAGAAGGTCGAGGACCTCGGCGCGAGCCTCAAGGTCGACACGGGCGAGGCCGAGGCGACGGCCCCGCTCCCCGAGAAATGGAAGCGGCTGGAGCTCGCCGGGGTGACGCACGCGTACCGATCCGACGGGAAGGACGACACCTTCACGCTCGGCCCCATCCACCTCGGCGTGCGGCGCGGCGAGATGATCTTCATCGTGGGGGGCAACGGCAGCGGCAAGACGACCCTCGCGAAGCTGATCACCGGCCTTTACGAGCCCGAGGCCGGCGAGATCCGGCTCGACGGAGAGGCGATCACGGACGGAAACCGGCAGGCGTACCGGCAGCTCTTCTCGGTTGTGTTCTTCGACTTCCACCTGTTCGAGCGCCTGATCGGGCTCGACTCTCCCGAGCTCAACGCGCGGGCGCGGGCCTACCTCTCTCGCCTTCAGCTCGACCACAAGGTGTCTGTCGAGGGGGGCGTCCTCTCCACGACGTCGCTGTCACAGGGGCAGAGGAAGCGCCTCGCGCTGCTCACCGCGTACCTGGAAGACCGGCCGGTCCTCCTGTTCGACGAGTGGGCGGCGGACCAGGATCCCGTCTTCAAAGACGTCTTTTACCGCCAGATCCTCCCGGAGCTCAGGGCCAGCGGCAAGACGATCATCGTCATCAGCCACGATGACAGGTACTTCGGGCTGGCGGATCGCGTCCTCAAGATGGACTTCGGTCAGCTCGTCGGCGAGGCGCCGGTTACAGCGCGAATGGACGAGACACGCGCCAGCGCCTGAACTAGAACCCGGCGCGTTCGTCGCCTGACGGCGAGCCCCTGGGAGGTGTGATGGAACCGCTGGTCCTGTATGTGGGTACGAAGACGTACTCGACGTGGTCGCTCCGCGCCTGGCTCGCGCTGAGGCACACTGGCGCTCCGTTCTCCGAGGAGGTCATCGCCCTGTACCAGCCGGGGTCGCGCGAGGCGCTCCTCCGGCGCTCCCCTTCGGGGCGGGTGCCGGCGCTGCGGCACGGCGACCTCCTCCTCTGGGACTCCCTCGCGATCTGCGAGTATGTCGCCGAGCTCTTCCCCGAGGCGCGGCTCTGGCCGGACGATCGCGCGGCGCGGGCGCTCGCGCGGTCGGTGTCGAGCGAGATGCACTCCGGGTTCACCGCGCTCCGCAACGCGATGTCCATGGATCTGCGCCGTGAGATCGCCCCGATCGCGCACGACGACGCGGCCGAGGCGGACGTCGCCCGCGTGACGGCGATCTGGGCCGAATGCCGGCGAGCCCACCGCGAGAAGGGCGAGTACCTCTTCGGCCATTTCACTATCGCGGACGCGATGTTCGCGCCGGTGGTCACGCGGTTCCGCACGTACGCGGTCCCGCTCATGGGCGCCGCGGCGGAGTACGCCGAGGCGATGTGGCGCCACCCGGGCCTCGCGGAGTGGGTCGCCGCGGCGCAGGCGGAGCCGCTGCCCGGCTAGGTCCTCGCTCAGGCCCCCTGCACCGCGCCGCCGCAGGCCCCCCCGGGCGAGGCGCGCCTCGCCGGGGGGCCGGACCGCCCGGGAGAACCCGGGCGACGGCTACAGGGCCTTGCGCGACTTCGGCGCCTTGCTGCTGACCTTCTTCTTCGTGTTCGTGCCCTTCCGGTCGAGGAGCCGCAGCACCGCCACGGAGCGGTCGACGAGCAGGTAGCGCTCTCCCCCTGGCCTCGCCGGCACCGTGCGCGCCGGCTCCCCGGCGGTGCGCGTGTCGACGAGCACCTCCCAGCGCTCGCCGAGCTCGATCGCGGGCAGCACGAACTCGAGCGGCGAGTGGTTCGCGTTGATGAGGACGAGCAGCGTGTCGCCGGTGATCATCTCGCCGCGCGCGTCGGGCGTGCAGATCGCGTCGCCCCCGAGCAGGTAGCCGATCGCCCGCGCGTTCGGGTGCGTCCAGTCCTCCGGCGTCATCTCGCCGCCGTCGGGGCGGAACCACACGATGTCCTTGAGCCCGCTCCCGTGCACGTAGCCGCCCGAGAAGAACGTCCGCCTGCGCAGGACGGGCTGGCTGCGCCGGAGGGCGATGAGGCGGCACGTGAACTCGAAGAGCTGCTTGCGCCGCTCGTCGAGGTCCCAGTCGTGCCACGACATCTCGTTGTCCTGGCAGTACGCGTTGTTGTTCCCTTGCTGCGTCTTGCCGATCTCGTCGCCCGCGTTGATCATCGGCACCCCCTGCGAGAGCAGCAGCGTCGCGAGCAGGTTGCGCTTCTGCCGCTCGCGCAGCTCGACGACCGCCGGGTCGTCCGAGGGCCCCTCGACGCCGTGGTTGTAGCTGTGGTTGTTGTTCGTGCCGTCCCGGTTGCCCTCGCCGTTCGCCTCGTTGTGCTTCTCGTTGTACGAGACGAGGTCGTTCAGCGTGAACCCGTCGTGCGCCGTCACGAAGTTCACGCTGGCGTACGGCCTCCGCCCGCTCGACGCGTAGAGATCGCTCGACCCGGTGAGCCGGTAGCCGAGGTCGGCCGCGAGCAGGTCCCCCTTCCAGAAGCGGCGGACCGAGTCGCGGTACCGGTCGTTCCACTCCGTCCAGAGGACGGGGAAGTTGGCGACCTGGTAGCCGCCCTCGCCCACGTCCCACGGCTCCGCGATGAGCTTCGTCCGCGAGAGGACCGGGTCCTGGTGGATGATGTCGAAGAACGAGCTCAGGCGGTCGAAGTCGTGGTGCCCGCGCGCGAGGGCCGACGCGAGGTCGAAGCGGAAGCCGTCGACGTGCATCTCGGTCACCCAGTAGCGCAGGCTGTCCATCACGAGCTGGAGCGTCTGGTAGTGGCGCGTGTTCACCGTGTTCCCGCAGCCCGTGAAGTCCATGTAGTAGCGCGGGTTGTGCGGGACGAGCCGGTAGTAGGTCCAGTTGTCGATCCCCTTCAGCGAGAGCGTCGGGCCGAGGTGGTTCCCCTCCGCGGTGTGGTTGTAGACAACGTCGAGGATCACCTCGATGCCGGCGGCGTGGAGCGCCTTCACCATCGCCTTGAACTCGGCCACCTGCTGGCCGAGCCGCCCGCCCGACGAGTACCGGCCGGCGGGCGCGAAGTACGAGAGCGTGTTGTAGCCCCAGTAGTTGATGTGCCCGCGCTCCCAGATCTCGCGCTCGCTCGCCATCTCGTGCACGGGGAGCAGCTCGATCGCCGTGACGCCGAGCTTCTTGAAGTGGGCGATCGCCGCGTCGGAAGCGAGCCCCGCGTACGTGCCGCGCAGGTTCGCGGGGACGCCCGGGTGCCGCTGGGTGAAGCCCTTGACGTGCACCTCGTAGAGGATCGTGTCCTGCCAGCGCGTCGCCGGCGGCCTGTCGCCGTCCCACGCGAAGCGGTGGTCGACCACCACGGACTTCGGCGCGCCCCACGCGCTGTCGTGGTGGCAGATCTCGAGGTCGTCGAGCGCCGTCGGCGTCGGCGCGGCGCACTCCTTCGCGCGCGCCTCCGCGGCGCGCCGGTCGCTCGCCGTCTTGGCCGCGCGCCCGGCCTCGCCCTTCTCGCCCGCCGCGCCGTCGCCCTTCTCGGCCTTGCCGGCGACGCTCTCGGGCGGGTGCTCCCCGCGGTCGTAGCCGTAGAGCGGCGCCTTCCAGTTCGGCTCGCTCGAGAGCGCGTACGCGTACGGATCGACGAGCAGCTTCGCCGGGTTGAAGCGGTGCCCCGAGCGCGGGTCGTACGGCCCGTGCACCCGGTAGCCGTAGAGCTGGCCGGGCTTGAGCCCCGGCACGTACCCGTGGAAGACGTGGGACGTGCGCTCGGAGAGCTCGATGCGCACGCGCTCCACGACGTCGTCGACGGCCTCGAAGAGGCAGAGCTCCACCTTCGTGGCGGACTGCGAGAACAGCGCGAAGTTCACCCCTTCGCCGTCGTAGGAGGCGCCGAGGGGGGTCGGCGCGCCGGGCCATATGCGTCTGGTCATCGGAAAATCCTGTGGAGCCGCGTATTCGCGAAATTGGCGCCGCTGTCGAGAAACAAGCGCGACCGGCGCGATTTTTCGTGCGCCGGGCGCGCGTCCAGGCCTGCCCGACCGCTCGGGTGACGCCCGGCCGGCGGTCGGGCGACGCCTGCGCGCTGCCGGTCGCGCTCCGGACAGCGCGCGGGATCGCCCCGCGATGCGGGCGCGATCGCCGCGCGATCGCCGCGGGATCGCGCGCGTTTCCGCGAGGATCGCGCGCAAGGAGCATCGCGAAGCCGCGCGACCCGGGATAGACTCCGCCCCCGAACGCCTGGAGCCAAGCCAAGAAAGCACATGTCTTCCCCCTCTGCTGAAAACCAGTCCCAGAGCTCGTCCCAGAGCTCACCCTCTCCTTCCGGCGCGCGCCGCCGCATCTCCGGCGTGACGGTGCCGCTCTTCTCGCTGCGCAGCGAGCGCTCGTGGGGCATCGGCGAGATCGGCGATCTGCCCGAGTTCGCCGCGTGGATGCAGCGCGTGGGGCTGCGCCTCGTGCAGCTCCTGCCGCTCGGCGAGGTCTCGGGCCGCGAGACGTCGCCGTACATGGCCCTCTCCGCCTTCGGGATCGATCCGATGTACATCTCGCTCTCTGCCGTGCCGGAGCTCCCGCCGGAGCTGATCGGCGAGGCGCTCGGCGAGGACGTGGAGGCGCTCGAGCGCGCGAAGCGGAGCCAGCGCGTCGACTACGATCTCGTGCGCCGCGTGAAGGGTCGGGCGCTGCGCTTCGCCTTCGACAGGTTCGAGCGGGAGCACCACGCGAAGCAGACGCCGCGCGCGGCCGAGCTGGCCGCGTTCGTGGAGCGGCAGTCGGACTGGCTGCCCGACTACGCGCAGTTCCGCGCGTTCAAGGACGGCTTCCAGGGCATCGCGTGGTGGGACTGGCCCGAGGAGATCCGCCAGCGCAGGCCCGAGGCGATGGAGGGGCTGCGGCGCGAGCGCGCGCGCGACGTGCTCTATTACGAGTACGTCCAGTGGCTCGCGCACGCGCAGTGGGAGGCGGCGCGCGCGGCGCTCCGGGACAAGGGGATGGAGATCATGGGCGACCTCCCGTTCATGGTGTCGCGCGACAGCGCCGACGTGTGGGCGCACCAGGACGAGTTCCGGCACGACATGTCGGTCGGCGCGCCGCCGGACCAGTTCAACACGGAGGGGCAGAACTGGGGTCTCCCGCCGTATTTCTGGGCAAAGATGCGGGAGAACGACTTCGCGTGGCTCCGGCGGCGGTGCCGCTACACGGGGCTGCTCTGCGATCGGTTCCGGATCGATCACCTCGTGGGCTTCTACCGGACGTACATCTTCCCGGAGAACAAGGGCCAGGGGGGCGAGCGGCCGAAGGCGACGTTCGATCCGGCGGAGGAGCCGGAGCAGCGCGAGCACGGCGATCGCGTGGTGCGGGCGATGATCGAGGGCGCGGCGGAGACGGGCGCGCAGCTCATCGCCGAGGATCTCGGCGCGGTGCCGCCGTGGGTGCGGGCGTCGCTGACGGCGCTCGGCGTGCCGGGCTACAAGGTGCTGATCTGGGAGAAGGACGACGTGGTGTTCCGCGATCCGGCGGAGTACCCGGAGCTGTCGGTGGCGTGCTTCGGGACGCACGACACGGACTCGGTGGTTGTGTGGTGGGAGTCGCGGGACGAGCGGGAGCGCGCGGGGGTGCTCGATCTGCCGCAGCTCGCGCCGCGGCGGCAGGAGTTCGGCCGGGAGTTCACGAACGAGACGCACCGCGCGCTGCTGGACCTGATCCACGGGTCGAAGAGCGAGCTCGTGCTGCTCCTCGTGCAGGACGTGCTCGCGACGCGGGAGCGGGTCAACACGCCGGGGACCGTGGGGCCGGAGAACTGGTCGCTGCGGCTCGCGGCGCCGCCGGCGGAGATGGATCGGGATCCCCAGGTGCAGGGGGCGCTCGAGCGGGTGCGGGAGAGCATCAAGGCCAGCGGGCGCGGTTGAAGCGGCCTCCGGGGGGGTGAGCCGAGCTGCCCGGCCCGCCACGGGCTTGCCGACCTGTCGGGCGACCTCGCGTGGCTTGACATGCAACCGTTTGGTTGCATAATGCTCCGGTGAGCGCCGGCTCGATGGACAAGGTCTTCAAGGCGCTCGCCGATCGGAGCCGGCGGAAGCTGCTCGACCGGCTGCACGCCGAGAGCGGGCAGACGCTCGGGCAGCTCTGCGAAGGGCTGGAGATGACGCGGCAGGCGGTGAGCAAGCACCTGGCCGTGCTCGAGGAGGCGAACCTCGTCGTCGTCGTGTGGCAGGGGCGGGAGAAGCTCCACTACCTCAACCCCGCGCCGATCGGCGAGATCTACGACCGTTGGATAGGCAAGTACGACCGCGAGCGCGTGCGCGCGCTCGACGCGCTCAAGCGCGCGCTGGAGGGAGAGAGCAACGATGAGTAAGCCAGAGTTCGTCTACGTGACGTACATCGCCTCGACGCTCGAGAAGGTGTGGGAGGCGCTGACCACCGGGGAGTTCACCAGACAGTACTGGGGCGGCAGGACCATCCAGTCCGAGTGGAAGCCCGGGTCGGCCGTGAAGCACGTCAAGGAAGATGGCTCCTTCGACTGGCAAGGCGAGATCCTCGAGGCTGACCCGCCGAAGCTCCTCTCCTACACCTTCGGCAACGTCCACGGCGAGCGCCCGTCGCGCGTCACCTTCGAGCTCGCCCAGTTCGGCGCGCACGTGAAGCTCACCCTCACCCACGACCAGTTCGACGAGGGCAGCAAGGTGCTCCCGGCCATCAGCAACGGATGGCCCGCCATCCTGTCCAGCATGAAGAGCCTCCTCGAGACAGGGAAGGCCCTCTACCCGGAGTGGCGGTGACGTGGCGATGCCCCGAGCCCGCATCGACATGTAGCTTCACTGCAATCCATCGACGCCGTTGCAAGCGCCGATCCGTGACGCGCTCGGGTGGTTGGCGGGCCCACGGGCGCTGACTCGCCGCGTCGGGTGGCATGTTTCACGAGTTCGTGAAGTACATGCCGGCGAAACATTCCCGAAAACTGCCTTCTCTTACCTTCGCGGTCGAGGAGGCCACCAGTGAACGAAATCAACGCCTCGGACACCACATGGCTCCTGGTCTCGTCGGCAATGGTCCTGCTGATGACGCCAGCGCTTGCCCTGTTTTACGGGGGCATGGTCCGAACAAAGAACACGCTCAGCACTTTCATGCACAGCTTCTTCGCCATGGGTCTCGTGACCCTGGCGTGGGTGACCATCGGATACTCGATGGCGTTCGCCGAATCCAAGGGCGGGTTGATTGGCGGTCTTGATTACGCGTTCCTGAACGGCGTCGGCACCGAGCCGCGCGACGGGATGACGGTGCCTCACCTCCTGTTCATGGCGTTCCAGATGATGTTCGCCATCATCACGCCGGCGCTGATCTCCGGCGCCTACGCGGAGCGCATCAAGTTCTCTTCCTATGTCGTGTTCACGCTCCTCTGGTCGCTCGCTGTCTACAGCCCCATCTGCCACTGGGTCTGGAACCCTGGCGGGTGGCTCCTCGCGCGCGGCGCGCTCGACTTCGCGGGCGGCACCGTCGTGCACCTCGCCTCGGGCGCGAGCGCGCTCGTTATCGCGATCGTGATCGGCAAGCGCAAGGGGTACCCGGCGCGCAAGATCGTCCCGCACAACCTCACCATGACGCTGCTCGGCGCCGGCCTGCTGTGGTTCGGCTGGTTCGGCTTCAACGGCGGCTCGTCGCTCGCCGCGAACGGGCTCGCGTCGGTGGCGTTCGTGAACACGCACATCGCCGCCGCGATCGGCGCGCTCGCGTGGGCGCTCATCGAGGGCTTGCGCTACGGCAAGCCGTCGCTCCTCGGCGTGGCGTCGGGGCTCGTCGCGGGCCTTGTCGCCATCACGCCGGCCGCGGGCTTCGTGGGGCCGATGGCCTCCGTCGCGATCGGGCTCGCGGCGGGCGCGGTGTGCTACGGCGCCGTGATGCTGAAGGGCAAGCTGGGCTATGACGACAGCCTCGACGCGTTCGGCATCCACGGCGTGGGCGGCCTTCTCGGCGCGCTGCTCACCGGCGTGTTCGCCTCCAAGGTGTGGAACCCGGCCGGCCAGGACGGCCTGATCAAGGGCAACTCGGCGCTGCTCACCGAGCAGGCCATCGCGGCGGTCGTCGCGGCCGCCTACGCGTCGGTGGTCACCCTCGTGCTCGTGAAGGGCATCAACGCGGTGATGGGCTTCCGGGTCAACGACGAGACGGAAGACGAGGGCCTCGACGGCGCCCTCCACGGCGAGGAGGCCTACTCGCTCGGCGAGGGCGGCGCTCACGCCGTCGAGTCGGTGCCCCCGGCCTCGCCCGTGCCCTCTCCGTCGCCGGTCTTCGCGCGCGAAACCGCCTGACCGAACGCAACAGCAGCTCGCCCGCGGGGGCCGCCTGGCATGCGCCGGGCGGCCCTCGCCGCTTTTGTAGCCCTTGCGGTTCGAGCGCCGGGCGTGTCGTGTGAGCCCGAGAAGAGGGAATGAACCACAGAGGCACAGAGGAAGAGAGAGCTCAGAGAAGAGAGAATGAACCACAGAGGCACAGAGGGCACAGAGGAAGAGAGAGCTCGGAGAAGAGCTCGGAGAGAGCTCAGAATCTTTTTTCTCTCCCCTCTGTGCCCTCTGTGCCTCTGTGGCTCATTTTCTCTCTCCTCCACGAGCGTCGCGCGGCCCGGCGCGAGCTGCGTCACCTGCACGCGAAGGAAGGCTCGCCGGTCTCCTCGCACCCCTGCTCGCACGCGACCCTGGCGCACCCGCAGCGGCGCAGCGCGCCGCGGTCGTCGGCGCGCTGATCGCAGTCGGCGCCGAGGCTATCGCAGTCGGCGTTGCAGCGCGCGATCTGCGCGGGCGACGGCGCGCAATCGACGCGATCCGGGCCGGCGGGGCCGGCGCCGCTGCACAGGTCGACCGACGCGACCTGCTCGAGCAGCGGGATGCGCCCTCCGCTCAGGCACTGCGCGTGCGGCTCGCAGACGTGGTCCCGCAGCACCGCCAGCACGCGGACGCGCTGCCCGCGCAGCGCGCGCCAGTCGGGACCGAGCCAGCGCTCGGCGTCCTCGCGCGGCATGATCCTCCCGGCGATCATCGGCTGCGCGCCCTTCGTCAGCTCCAGCACGCCGACCCACCGCTCGCGCGGCGGCGCCTCGCCCGACAGCCCGGGCTCCGCCGGCGGCGACGCCGGCGCGCCTGCAGGCGCGGAGCTCGCCGCCGCCGCGCCCCGCTCCGCCAGCGCCCCTTGCGCGGCCGACGCTCCCGGCGCGGCCGGCGCCGTCGACGCGCTCGCCTGCGCCGGGCGCGCGCTCTCCGCGCAGCCCGCCGCCCCGGCGCAGCACGCGCCCGCCAGCGCCGCGCAGAGCCACGACCGAGCTCCCATGGCGACGAGATCGCGCCGGGACGCGCGCACCGTCACGCCCTCCCCTGCCGCCGTCGAGGGCGCGGATCGGGCGGCGGCGAGCCCGCGCTGCCCCGGCCCGCGCGGAGCGAGCGGAGGCCCGCGGGCGCGAGCTCCGCGAGCGCCGACGACAGCGATCGATGCGTGACGAGGTCCTCGAGATCGATGTCGAGCGCCACGAGGCGCGCCGCGATCTCGGGGCGCACGCCGATGAGGACGACGCGCGCTCCGAGCAGGGCCGCCGCGCGGTGGGTCTGCTGGAGCGCGTGGGCCACCTGGGCGTCCACGAGCAGGACGCCCGTGATGTCGAGCAGCACGCAGCGCGCCCGGTTCCGGCTCACCCCCTCGGTCACCGTGTCGAGCACCTGACGGGCGCGGTCGCCGTCGAGCTCGCCGATGAGCGGGACGAGCAGCACGCCCTCCAGCAGCGGGATGAGCGGACAGCCCAGCGCGCGCACGGCCGCCGAGAGCGCCCGCTCGCGCTGATAGGCGTCCTGCAGGCTCGCGTGCTGCTCCGAGAGCGACTGCATGAGCGCGTCGCGCTCGAGGGCCGCGCTGAGCAGCGCCCCCCAGATCGCGACAGTGCCCTCGTCGCCGGCGGTCTCCAGCGAGCCCGGGCCGACGGTCACCAGGACACCCCAGTCGCGCTGGAGCGTCCGGATCGGCAGCAGCGTCACCACGAACGGACCGCCGACCGTCGAGGGCGGCAGCAGCTCGGCGGGCGGGAAGGCCTCCTGCGGAACGACGCTGCCGATGGGGGGAGTCGGGCTGCCATCGCGGCTGTAGGCGCCGGCGATGACGAGGCGCGCGCGCGACTCCGGATCTTCCCAGAGCCCGAGGCAGCTCCAGACCACGGAGGTCGAGTCGAGCCACGAGAGCGAGCGCGACGCTTCGTGGGTGCCGCCGAGCAGCGCGAGGCTCACCTCGTGATCGGACCGGACGAGCTGCTCGAGCTCCGCGACGAACTCCCGCTCTGCGTCGAGCCGGGCCATCATGAGCGAGAGGCGCAGTCGCTCCAGGAACTCCTCCACGCGCTCCTCGGCCGCGCCGTCGTCGGCCGGCCGCGCGCGGCGCCGCCTGGAGGCTCGGCCGAGCCAGCGGACCATCCCCATCAGGCTCTCGATGTCGGGCGTGAGGCGCACGGCCTGCTGGCAGGCGGCGTCGATCTCGGCCTCGGGAGGGGGCGTCGCGCCCTCGATCGCCGCGGTGAGCCCCTCGACAACGCGGGCGACGCCGGGCCACACGGACGCCGGCGGCGTGCCGGGCGGGAGCGAATGGGGGGTGAGCAGCTCGATCACCTGCCGGGCCAGCAGGTCGCCGGCGTCGCCGTCGACCGCCGCGTCTTCCGCGCGGAGGAAGCCCTGGAGCGTGCTGCACCCGCACGTCCGCCGCCGGGCGAACGTGGTCGGCGCGAGCACGGGGCCGGGCGGGACGACCTCGCCGGCGAGCTGCGCCAGCACGAGCTCGTACGCGAGCCTTCCCAGGGCGTCGAACCGCTGGCGCACCGTCGTCAGCGGCGGGGCGGCCCATTGCGCCTCGACGATGTCGTCGAAGCCGGTGATCGCCAGGTCCTCTGGGACGCGGTGTCCCGCCGCCTGGAGGGCCGATATCAACCCGAGCGCGTTCTTGTCCGTGGCGACGACCGCCGCCGTGAGCTCTCCCCGCCGCGCGAGGATCGCCTCGGCGACGCCCTGTCCCCCGGAGAACCAGTTGTTCTCGGTCTCGAACACGAGGCCTGGATCGAAGGGGATCCCGCGCTCGGCGAGCGTCGCCTTGTACCCCTCGAGGCGGACGCGGATGTCGTCCTGCTCCATGGAGCCGACGAACGCGATGCGCCGGTGCCCATGGTCGATCAGGTGGCGCACCGCGCTCCGGATGCCCGCGGCGTTGTCCGGCATCGCTGTCGGGCAGCCCGCCTCGGGCGCGCAGGTGCTGACGGTGACGAGCGGGACCCGCGCCCGCGCGAGCCGCTCGATTCCCTCGGTGGCGAGCACGACGATCCACCCATCCACCTGATCCCCGGCGAGCGACGGGGCCTGGACGTCCTCGGGGGTGGCGCGAATCACAACGACACGGTGCCCGCGCTGCTGCGCCGCCTGGTGGACGCCCCGGAGGACGGCGTTGAAATAGAAGCCGTCCAGGAAGGGCGTGAGGACGCCGATTGTCGTCGGGCGGGAGTGCATGGGGGGCGCGCGCCTCGGGAAGGGCCGATGCTACCCGAACCGGGCGCCGCGAGGAGGGGGTGTGCGCGGTCCGCCAGGGAGCAGGAGCGCCGGGCGACGGGATGGGGGACACAGGGAGAGCGGCCGCGATGTCACGGTTCTCCCGCCCACCCCACGAGGAGAGCCGCCGTGGCCACCTCTTGGGGGGTCTCACGCTCCCCGGCCGGCGAGCCGCGCCGCCGCGCCTCAGCTCGCCGCGTGGGAGCTCGCCTTGGCCTCGCTGCTGGAGGCGCGATCGTGGCGGGCAGCTTCAGAGAACGCCCCCGCGGACCGGATCCCCGGCAGCATGCAGCGGAGGAGCGGAGGAGCGTCCCAGGGGAGCCACGCACCGTAGCTCCCGTCCACCATCGACGTCCGCTGATGGTTGATGTCGTACACGATCGTGTGATCGATGGGCCCGGCGTAGAAATGGAGCGTGACGAGCGGCTCGCGCTCGCCGGCGTCTCCCATGGAGTGGACGAGGCCGGACTTGACCTCGAGCACATCGCCGGCCTTCACGCGCTCCTCGCGGACGAGGCAAAGGCCGTTATGGCGCACCTGCCATTGCCAGTGGATCGCCGCGCCGCGCACGACGTCGTCATCATGCTGCCCCCGGAGCCGGCGCGGTTCCCGGCCTTCGTCGCGAAGGCCGCCGCCGAGAACCGCAATTGTAAAATTCCAACAGCCCATCGGCGAGCGGGTGCGGCGCGGTCCGGACGTCAGCGTCGCCAGCGCCCACGGTGACGCACCTGCCCGGACGCGACCTCCGCGCGAGGAGCGCGCCGAGGCGGGAGGACGAGCCCCCCCGTCGAGCCTTCTCCACCCCGTGCTTCTCGTGTACACGCGAGGAAGGCAGCCAGCAATGGCAGCGTAAATTGGTGTGACTTGTCGCCCCCCCGGGTGTACACGACCGCGCTCCGACTGGCACGTGAGCTAACATCTCCGTCATGACGCGCCGCTCCGCACGAAGTCGCTCCGTCGCCCGAAGGACCCTCGAGCAGCCGGCGAGGAGCACGCGATGAGGAGCGCGGGGGGTGCGCGCGCGCTGGGGGCGGTCGTCCTCGCGAGCGCGGCGATGGCGCCGGCCGGGGCGCGCGCGGAGGAGTGCGACCTCGCGGCCGCGGACGTGTCGTGGGCGCGCCTCGAGGGCGCAGAGGCCCAGTGCCCCTCGGCGTCCCAGGTCCGCGCCGAGGTCTCGCGCCGGCTCGGGCGGGAGCTCGTCACGACGGGCAAGGTCACCTCGATCGAGGCCGTGGTGCGCGGGCAGCCCGGGGCGTGGTCGGCCCAGGTCCGGACCGAGGGGTGCGACGGCGCCCCCCCGACCGTCCGCACGATCGCCGATCACGGGATGAGCTGCGACGGGATCACCGCCGCTGTGACGCAGATCATCGTCCTCGCCGTCGATCCCGACGCCAAGCTCACCTCCCCGGCTCCCCCGCCGCCGCCACCGCCGCCGCCCGCCGAGCCGCCGCCGAGCCCCCCACCCCCGCCGGCGCCGCCTCCGGCGACCGAGAAGGCGCCGGAGCCGCCGTTCCCCTGGCCGGCGGAGACCCGGGCGACCCCCCCGCCGCCGCCCCCGCCCCCGCCGCCCGTCGGGGTCTCGATCACCTGGCGCGGGCTCGCGTCCGTGGGCCTCGTCCCCTCGCCCGGCGCCGGCGTCGCCCTGACGGGCGCGTGGTCCGTCCTGCCGCGATGGACGGTGGAGACCGGGGCGCTGTGGCTCCCGGAGCAGCACGCGACCGACGCGACGTTCGCCTTCGGCCTCAGCGCGGGCTGGCTCGGCGCGTGCGTCGAGGCGGTCCAGAGCGACGCGGTCGCCCTCGGGCTCTGCGGCCGCGTGCTCGCGGGCGCCGTCTACGCCGTCATCGACGAGGACGAGCGGTACGTCCCGACCGACCCCGGCGCGCGCGCGTGGGTCAGCGCCGGGGCGGGCGCGCGCCTCGGGATCCGCGTTGTCGGGCCGCTGCGGATCGAGACGGGCGTCGACCTCTTCGCCCCCATGACGCGGTACAGCTTCCGGCTCGAGGGAGAGCAGCCTCCGCCCTTCGAGCAGCCGGCTGTCGGCGGGGCGGCGTTCGTCGGGGTCGGCGTCACCTTTTGATGAAGGATCCCCCGCCTGCCGGCATTCACCATGCCGTGGAGCAATGCATGACCGCGGAGGTCCTCGGCAGCGCCAGGCAGCCGCCGCAGAACCTCGTCGCCCTGCACGCCGAGCACAGCGGCTTCGTCTGGGCCACCCTGCAAAGGTTCGGCATCCAGCAGCCCGACCTGGAAGACGCATTCCAGGACGTCTTCATCGTCGTCCAGCGGCGGCTCCCCTCGTTCGACTGGGCGTGCCCCGTCACGACATGGCTGTTTGCCATCTGCCGGCGGGTCGCCGCCTCGCACCGCCGCCGCGCCCACACCCGGCGCGAGCGGCTCGGCGAGGTGGTCGACGACGTGCCGGACTCGGCGAGAGGCCCCGAAGAGATCACCTCCCAACAACAGGCGAGATTGCAGCTCGAGGCGATCCTCGAGGCCATGGATCTCGACCGGCGAGCCGTGTTTGTCATGTTCGAGATCGAAGAGATGCCCTGCAACGAGATCGCGAGCCTGATCGGCGTCCCCGTCGGAACGGTCTACTCGCGGCTCCACGCAGCGCGCAAAGAGTTCGCCAATCTGTTAAAGAAGGTCGAAGCCGAGCGGGCGCGCAGGGGGAGGACATGAACGATCCGAAGCGATGGATCCAGGACGGTGGGAGCGCCCCCGAGGGGGCGCGCGAGCTTCTCCTGGCCGCGTCGCGCCCTCGGCCGATGACGTCCGCCGAGCTCTCGCGCACGGCGGCCCGCGTGGCGCCGCTCGGGACGGCCAGCGCGGGCGCCGGGGCGACGCTGCCGATGTGGGTCAAAGGGATCTTCGTCGCTGTGGGCCTCGGGATCGGCGGCGCCGGGCTCTACCTCGCCCTCGACGGCGACCAGCGCGCCGGCGCCCCGGCGACCCCGGCGCAGCTCGCGGACCTGCCGCTGGAGGAGCTGCTCTCGCGCCCGGGCCGCGGCCTGTCCGCGGCGGCGCCCGCGGAGGCGGCCCCGGCGCCGGAGGCCGCGCCGCCGCCGGAGGCGCCGCGCCCGGCCGCGTCCGTCCCGCGCCGGGAGCTGCCGAAGAACACCCGGCCGGCCGCGCCGGCGGAGGCCGCGGCGACCGACAGCGACGAGCTGCTCCGGGAGTCGAACCTCATCGACAGGGCCAGGGCGGCGGCGGCGCAGGACCCGGGCGCCGCCCTCGCGGCGGTGAGCGAGCACCAGCGCGAGTTCCCGGCGGGGCGGCTCGTGGAGGAGCGGGAGTACGTCGCCATCCGCGCGCTGATGCGCCTCGGGCGCGTCGACGAGGCGCGGGCGCGCGCGGGGTCGTTCCTCGCGCGGTACCCGTCGACCTCCTACGCCGATCGGGTGAACCGGGCGGTCAACGCCGCCCCCTGAAAAAGGATGAGCCCGCCCGCGATCCCGTGAAGGATGGCGGTCCCAGCCGCATTCATGGGGCGTGAGCCGATCGTCGACGCCCCAGCGCACCACGCCGCACGGACGAGGGGGTCCGCGCGCGCTCTGGGTCCTGCTCGCGGCGGCGTCGACGCTCCCGCTCGCCGGGTGCTCGACCGACGTCGCCACGATCGGCCGCATGTCGCTCGGGGACGACGGGGACGACCGGGACGACGGCATCTCGGTCGGCGGCGGCGCCGAGGCCAGCTCCGGCGCCGGCAGCGTCGCGTCGACCTCCGGCGGCGCCGAGCTGAGCTCCGGCGCCGGCAGCGTCGCGTCGAGCTCCGGCGGCGCCGAGGTGAGCTCCGGCGGCGGGGGGCGCTGCGAGCGGCGGTTCGAGGGGAGGATCCGCGACTTCAGGAGCGCCGAGCGCGGCGGCCACCCCGACTTCGAGGCCTTCCAGGATCCCGGGGAGTCGGACCGGCGCGGCCTTGTCGAGGCGCGGCTCGGCCCGGACAGGAAGCCTGTCTATCGGGGCAACGGGACGCCGGATCGCATCACGGGGCCGGAGCGGTTCGATGAGTGGTTCCGGGACGTGCCGGGGGTCAACATCCCGGTCCCGTACGTCGCCCCCGTCCAGGTGACGGAGCGCGGGTTCGTCATCTTCCGCGACGAGACGTTCTTCCCCATCGACGGCGAGGGCTGGGACGCGGGGTCGCGCGACGACGTGCGCCACAACTACGGCTTCACGTACGAGCTCCACGCGACGTTCGAGCACCAGGCGGGAGATTTCCTCGTCTTCGCGGGCGACGACGATCTGTGGGTGTTCATCAACGATCGCCTGGTGATCGACCTCGGAGGGGTCCACGAGCCCGCCGGGATCACCCTCATGCTCGACGACGTGGCCAGGAAGCTGGAGCTCGAGATCGGGCAGGAGTACCCGCTCGACGTGTTCCACGCGGAGCGCCGCAGCCCCACGTCGACGCTGTCGTTCTCCACGCTGCTCTCGTTCACCAACTGCGATCCTATCGTGATTCCCGGCTGACGCCGCGCCGCCCGGGCTCGTCCCTCGCTCCGTGATGGGAAAGAAGTGAAACCCGATCGAGACCCAGAGGACACACAGCAGGTTCTCCCTCTCCGCTGTATCTCTGTGGTTCCCTCTCTCATGGAGCCGGGGACGAACCCGGGCGGCGCGGCGCCGCGCCCTGCGCGCAAAACGTGCTGGCCGGCGAGCCGCGGAGCGAACCATGAACAGAATAGTCCAGAGCGCTTGATTTGATCACAAACCAGACTAACATCGCTGCACGTGAACGCGCCCGGGGCGTCGCCAGAGAGAATGGCGCGCGGACAGGCGTTCACACGATCGTCCATGTCATGAATCGGTGAGGTCACGCTGCCGTGGCAGCGTGACCAGCGGCGATGTGCGCCAGGATCGGGCGCGCGTCCCCTCGCTCCTGGAGCAGGGGCGCGGCGCGCTCGCCGCCATGGATACCGCTCCTTCGTCGCGCGCGCCGCGCAGTGCGGACGCGCTCCTATCGTGTGGTCATCTCAGGAGGTATCATGTTCTCCAGGTCGTCGAGCTCGAGCAGTTCAGTGCGCACTCATCATGGTAATGCCCCCGCCGGCGCGCGGCGGAGGTCGCGGCACGCCGCGCTGATCGCGCTCGCGCTCTTGCCCGTCGCGTGCTCGGACATGGGGCCCTCAAACGGCGCGCCGTCCGATGTCCCGGAGGGCGACACCACCGAGGCCGCCCAGGCGCTCGCGCTGCCGTTCGACATCGATCCGCGGAAGTCGCTCCTCGTGACGGAGACCGACGTCGTGGGCGCCTTCACGCTGGAGGAGGTGCTCCAGCAGCTCATCGATCAGGCGGGCGCGAGCGCCACCACGACGCCGCTCACGCTGTTCCGGCAGCTCATGAACACCCAGCGGCCGGGGTCGAGCGACCCGAACAACATCGGCCCGAACTGCGATGATGAGCCGCCGAACGCCGGGGATCTGGAGCCCGTCGACGATCCTCCGGTCGGCTTGCCCCCGCTCGCGCCCGAGGAGAAGACCCAGACCGGCTCGATCAACGGCTGGCCCGTCTTCTGCCCCCGGACCGCCGACGACATCGACAGCGATCCGTTCGCCGACCCGGGCAGCGACAGCGCGTACATGGCCACGACCCTGGCGAACCGCTTCGACCTCGCGCCGCCGGACGGCGCCCATTGCGGCGAGTACCGCATCGTCTTCGCGAAGAGGTCGGGCATCACCAACGGCCTGAACCGCAACTTCATCATCTTCGAGGCCCAGCTCCCCAACCCGAACCCGAGCCAGGGGCGGCTCGGGTGCCTCCCGGTCGTCCAGTTCTGGCTCGACCAGTCCAGCCCCGCGAAGAGCCCGGCGACGAGGGCGGCGGAGCTGCGCGACTTCTACTTCGATGGCCTGAGCGGGTTCGAGCCCGTCGTTCACATCGATCACTATGGCCCCGAGGGGGGCCAGATACGCACCAACGAGTTCGTGAGGCCTGGTGGCCTCCCGCTGACCTCCTGGACGCTCCGGCAGTTCGAGACAGCGCACGCCGGTCCGACCGGCGGCTGGCTGCTCGTCGTGCCTTCGTTCGTGTCGGACAACCCGGCCGGGAAGCTGTTCACGAGCGCGTCGGGCGATCCGCGCGTCACCAGCTTCCAGGGCACGTTCTTCCCGGGCGTGGTGGAGCGGCTCGCGGCCGCGGACGACATCAACCGCTTCGCCTACGGGGCGGCCGTGCCCAGCGAGCACGAGGCGGGCGAGAGCCTGATGATCCCGCTCCACAACAACTACCTGAACAAGTTCACCACCGCGCCGACGGCCTTCAGGAACGGCATCCAGGCGAAGCTCACCGCGATGGGGAGCGGCTTGACCCCGGAGCAGCTCGTGGGGCGCGCGCAGTCGCTCGCCTGCGCCGGGTGCCATGAGCCCGTGGACGTCGACAACCAGTTCTTCAAGACGACGCTGGACGAGAACGGCCAGCCCGTGCCCGATCTCAACGATCCCGAGAGCCCCCTCGACGTCGGGCTGCCCAGCAATCCTCTCCGGACGCTGGGGTTCACCCACACCTCCGAGCAGACCGAGCCGGTCGACGAGACGACGACCCGGCAGCGCTTCCGCATCTCGAAGATGCTCAGCGACGTGTTCCTGCCGTTCCGCGAGAAGGTGATGGAGGAGTTCCTCCTCGACCATCCGGTCCTCGGGTTCGAGAAGCCGGGGGCGTGGACCTCGCCGCAGGCCGAGCTCTCGGTCCACACGGGCCGGGTCGTGGAGGGCATCGCCTCGCTCCAGGTGAAGACGCCGGCCTCGTTCAACGAGGTCGTCAGCCCGACCTTCAGCGCCGCGGGGCTCACGATCGGCGACAAGGTCACGGTCGACCTCTTCGTGTCGCCCGAGCAGCCGAGCCCGAGCTGGGGGAACCTCGAGGTGCTGATCTCGATCCCGTCGGCCGGCATCAGCAACGAGTGGGCGGGCAATGTCGCGCTCGCGTCGATCGCGCAGGGGTCGTTCCAGAGGATCCAGTTCGCCTCGCTGCCGACGGCCACCAAGAACGCGCTGATCGCGGGGGCCACCGACGTGAAGCTGCAGTTCAACTTCAACGTGACCAGCAACAAGGGGCCGTACTACCTGGACAACGTCCGGTTCGAGGACTGACCGCGGGCGGGCGCTCCTCGGAGCGCGCGCTCATGAAGAGGGCGCCGGCTTCCCCCCCGGCCGGCGTCCTCTTCTTTTTATTTTGTGCTCAAGAGCTTCTCGGATCGAGCGGCGATCGGATCCGACCAGGCCGTCTCTAGGCGACGTCGGGCCGTGTCATCAATGGCGACCGCAGATGCAACATCAGATCGGGGCTGGTCAGGGGCACGGTGCTCCACGTCGCCTGCGCTGTCCCCGCGTCGGCGTCGACCACCAGCCGGACCCGGTGCGGGGTGGTGATGACGTAGAGCTCGGCGACGAACGTGTTGCCCTGCCAGGCGCCAGCCGCGACCACAGGGCGGCCGAGCGGCGAGCTCTCCCGCCATTCGCCGTGGCCGACCTCGACGTCGAGGAACGACCCGAATCGCAGGAGCCATCCATCGCCCACGGGATCGACGATCACCGTGGTTCCGTCGGGCAGCGCCGCCCCCTCGGCGGAGGCGTCGAGCCTCGCCTTGGCAGAGCGCTCCGGGGCGGCCGAACCCGGCACCGGCGCGAAGGACAGCCGCCGCAGCCGATCGGCGAGGATCTCGTCGTCCCGGGTGCTTCCCGCGTCGTCCATGCCGGGCAGCAGGCACTCCCACAAGGGGTCGAGCACTGCCTCGATCTGCGTTGCCGCGCCGGTCACGGCGACAACGAGATCGTGCGACGGGACGACCACGCACAGCTGGCTGAAGGCGCCCTGACCGCGATAACCGTGACGCGACATCCAGAACTGGTAGCCGTACCCGCAAAGTGAGTCGGGGCTCTCCGACCAGTCCTCGATCTGCAGTGTCTCGATATGCCGTCTGGTCGCGAGCTCCACCCATTCGCGCGGAACGAGCCGCCGGTCGCCCCAGCGGCCTCCGCGCAGCAGCAGCTCGCCGAAGGCGGCGACAGCCTCGGTCGTGAGGTGCAGTCCGTGGAATCCGAAGGCGGCGCCGCTCGCCACCCGGTCCCATTCGGCGTGCTCGATGCCCATCGGCTTGAAGAGGCGCTCGTCGAGCAGCTCCGGGAGGCCGCGGCCGGTGACCCGTTCCACCATCCGGGCCAGGACGAAGGTGGTCGAATTGTCATAGGTGTGCCGTGTTCCCTCCGCCTCGGTGAGCTGTACGCGCAGGAAGCCCTTCACCAGGTCGCCCGGCTCGAGCTGCCAGGCCTCGGCGAGGCTGTCCGTGCGGTGTCCGGCCGTCATCGACAGCAGGTGGTGAACGGTGAGGCGGCGCCCCTGCTCCGAGATGTCGGCCGGAACGTTGTCGGGCAACACGTCCACCACCCTGTCGTCCAGCGAGAGCAGCCCGTCGGCGATCGCGAGCCCCACGGCGACCGAGGTGAACGACTTGGTCAGCGAGTAGAGAAGGTGCGGGCGTTCGGCCGAGTACGGCGCCCACCAGCCTTCGGCGACGACGTGACCGTGGCGTACCACCATGAGGGAGTGACACTCGACGGATCGCGCTTCGAGCCGGTCCAGCAGCGCGGCGATCGAACGGGACGACACCCCCGAGGCAGCCGGCGCCGACCGCGGCAGGAGGGTGCGCTGAGAAGGCATCCGGGCACCGTAACAAGATCCGCCCGCTCGAGTTGCCCGATTCGGCCTGGTCAGACAGGCCGGGTGACGCCGGTCAGGCGCTCGGAGATCTCCCGGAGCCGCCGCTGCGCCGCCTCGTCGCGGGCCGACGCGCTGCAACGGAGAAGCTTCGCTTGCGCCACCGATCTGTCACGAGCGCGGAGCACGCTGTTTCCCAGGAACATGCGGATCGATCCACCCGCCACACTGGGACGACACACAGTGACCCTGTACCTCGGGCCCGCGGAGGACCAAGGCCCCGAGGCCAGCGAGTCGTTCGGCGAGGCGATCTGGTTCGACCGCCGAGATCCACGATCCATTCGCCGCGCTCAGGAGATCATCCAGGACCGGCTGCGGCTCTCGGTCGCACCGACGCTGTGCGACGAGCCTCCGCCTGGCCTCGGGGCAGCGCTCGGCAGGATCGTCGCGGCCCTTGGCGACGTGCTCGAGCGATGGCATCGGCGCAACGCGCGTGAGAAGCACCTCGAGCTCGAGCCCCGGCGGACGGGATCAGGCCGCAAGGCATCTCCATCCTGGTAGGGCGTGTCGGCAAACGCGCGCAACAACGGGCGGACAGCCGCCGACGTGACCCGGGACGGACGTCAGCGCCCGAGGGGCTCCGAGGCGCGCTGCAGGCCGCTCAGCACCTTGTAGTGGGCGGACATGGCTTCCAGCTCGCCGGGGGCGAAGACGTCCTCGATACGGTCGAAGCCGCCGGGCGCGCGCTCGTAGGCGACCTGCAGGCAATGCTCCGGACCGTTGCGGCGGTTGGCCGCGACGATGGCGGCGGTGGCGGGCAGGCGCTCGGCCTCGTAGGCGGCCAGCGCTTCCACCGGATCGGCATGGGCGGCGAGCGCGCGGACCAGGGCGCGGGCGTCCAGGATGGCCTGGGTGGCCCCGTTGGAGCCGTTCGGATACATGGGATGGGCGGCGTCGCCCAGCAGCGTCATGCGCCCATGGCTCCAGCGCGGTAGGGGATCGCGGTCGACGAGCGGGAACTCGTAGATCGCCTCGGCGTCCCGGACCAGGCCGGGCACATCCAGCCAGCCGAAGCGCCAGTCCTCGAACCTCGACAGGAAGTCGGCCGGGTCGCCCGGCCGGTTCCAGTCCTCCCGTCGCAGGTTCCTGGCGACAGCGAGATCGGTGGCCCAGTTGATCCTCTGGCGGCCGTCCGGCCCCGGTGGGGAGATCGGATAGGCGACGAACTTCTGGTCCTGATGCCCGGCGATGATCATGCTGGCGCCGGTGAGGAAGGGCGCCGCCAGCGTCGTCGCCCGCCACAGGAGGTGACCGCCGTACATCGGCGGCCCCTCGTCCGGATAGAGGGCGGCGCGCGCCGCCGAGTGGATGCCGTCGGCGCAGATCAGGAGGTCGGCATCCACCGTCCTGGCCGCGCCCGCGCGATCGAGGAAGCGCGCCACGACGCGGCCTCCGCCCTCCTCGTGGCCCGAGAAGCGCCGATCGCAGATCACCCGGTCAGGGCCCAGCCGCTCGACGGCGGCGTCGAGCAGCACGCCCTGCAGCGCGCCGCGGTGCAGGGAGATCTGCGGCGCGGCATGCCCGGCGAAGCGGCCGCGCGGCTCGCCCCAGATGCGCTGGCCGAAGCGGTTGAAATAGACAATCTCGCGGGTCGCCACCCCCTGCGCCAGGAGGGCCTCGGCCAGGCCCAGCTCGCCCAGCACCTCGACGGCGTTGGGCAGGAGGTTGATGCCGACCCCGAGCGCCAGGATGCTGGACGCCGCCTCGAACACCGTCACCTCATGGCCCGAGGCGTGAAGCGCCAGGGCCACGGTCAGGCCGCCGATCCCGGCGCCCGCGACGATCACTTGCATAAGTCCTCCCGTCGACATGCGGCTCGAAGCCGCCCCTTGGTGGAGCCGCCGCCCTCTCGAGCGCCGGCACGGCAGCCGCGGAGGGTCCTCATCGCGGCCCCCGAGCATCGAGATACCCATCCTCGTGTTCGAGCATCCGTGCTGAGCCACAATATGTCATGACGATCCGCTGCGATCCACGGTGACCTGCTGCGCTCTGCTGCGCTCTGCTGCGCTCTGCTGCGACCGCGGAACCGCGGAACCACAGGCCAAAACGTGCTTTTTGATTGACGCGAAGTCGTGGCCTGCACGACGATGTCCGGCTGATCTCCCCGGAGGTTCGCGGCAAACCACGCCCGACCTCGCATCGTGCACATCATTCGTGCGTGTGGGGACTCCTGCCCGCAGCCTCCTGCGCGACGTGGCCCGGACCGGCTCACGGAATCCATTGTCACGGAGGACTTTTGAATGAGCACCATGACGGAGGTCTTGAAGCCTGCGTGTGCTGGAGCGGCGAGCCTCCGCTCGTCAGCGCATCGTGCGATGAGGCCGTGCGGGGCCGTTTCGCCGAAGCAGAGCTCGAAGGTCGCCGCGGCTTGGGCCGTCGCCGCCCCTTCTCTCTCACCTGAGCGCCGTAAGCTCGGTCACCAGCGCTCTCAACGATGCTCGACGCCATGCGATGTCAAGGGCGAACCGCCACACCCGCGTCAGGCGACAGAAGGTCCCTTTGCGGTCCGCCTCCCTCCTGAAATTACACTGTATTAACAATTTAACACCGGTACTATCCCGGAGGGCGGGCTGCATACTCCGAACAACCGGGGGCGATGGCGACGACGCCTGCACCGCGCGCCGCGCCGGTGTATACCTCCCCTCGACATGGTGCATTTGGACGAGAAAGTTGAGCCACTCTTCGAGCAGATCGTTCGCCGCAACCCCGGCGAATCGGAGTTCCACCAGGCGGTCCGTGAGGTCCTCGAGTCCCTCGGCCCGGTGTTCTCCAAGCATCCCGAGCTGACGCGGCACAAGATCATCGAGCGCATCTGTGAGCCCGAGCGCCAGGTGATCTTCCGCGTGCCGTGGGTCGACGACCGCGGCGAGGTGCAGCTGAACCGCGGCTTCCGTGTGCAGGTGAACAGCGCGCTCGGTCCCTACAAGGGAGGCCTCCGCTTCCACCCGACGGTCTACCTCGGGACCATCAAGTTCCTCGGCTTCGAGCAGGTCTTCAAGAACGCGCTCACCGGGATGCCGATCGGCGGCGGCAAGGGCGGCGCGGACTTCGACCCCAAGGGGAAGTCCGAAGGCGAGATCATGCGCTTCTGCCAGAGCTTCATGACCGAGCTCCACCGCCACCTCGGCGAGTACACCGACGTGCCGGCGGGCGACATCGGCGTGGGCGAGCGCGAGCTCGGGTACATGTTCGGGCAGTACAAGCGCCTCACGAACCGCTACGAGTCGGGCGTGCTCACCGGCAAGGGCCTCGCGTGGGGCGGCTCGCTGGTGCGCAAGGAGGCGACCGGCTTTGGCGCTGTCTACTTCGTCGCCGACATGCTGCGGGTGCGCGGCGAGAAGCTCACGGACAAGACGTGCGTTGTGTCGGGCTCGGGCAACGTCGCGCTCTACGCGAGCCAGAAGCTGGAGCAGCTCGGGGCCCACGTCGTTGCGTGCTCGGACTCGAGCGGCTACGTGCACGACCCCGACGGCATCGATCTCGCGCTGCTCAAGCAGGTGAAGGAGGTCGAACGCGCTCGCATCAGCGAGTACGCGACGCGGCGCGGCCGGCGCTCGCGCTTCGTGCCGGGCGGCAATGTCTGGGAGGTGCCATGCCAGATCGCCCTCCCCTGCGCGACGCAGAACGAGCTGAACGCGCGCGACGCGGCGACGCTGGTGAAGAACGGGTGCCGCGCCGTCGCCGAGGGCGCGAACATGCCCACCACGCCCGACGGCGTGCGCGTCTTCCTCGAGTCCGGGGTGGCGTTCGGCCCCGGCAAGGCGGCGAACGCCGGCGGCGTGGCGACCTCGGCGCTCGAGATGCAGCAGAACGCGAGCCGCGACTCGTGGTCGTTCGAGCACACCGAAAAGCGGCTCGCCGAGATCATGACGAACATCCATCGCACGTGCTACGACACGGCGGAGGAGCTCGGCGTGTCGGGCAACTATGTGGTGGGCGCGAACGTCGCGGGGTTCCTGCGGGTCGCGCGCGCCATGATCGCGCTCGGCGTGGTCTGACGGCGGGCCGCGAGCGGAAAGAAGACCGCGCACGAGGCGGCCAGCTGGGATTCATCACCACCTGGACCTGACATCCCGTCGACAGCAAGCATCGGATCGATGCCCTCCCGCGTGGCGCAGGGGCAGGCTCTCTGTGACGCCTTGTGCGCGCGGCGGCCGAGCGCTCCTCGGCGCGCTGGCGGGCGAGCGGCGGGACGGACCTGCGTCCGCTGTGGGCGCCGGAGGCCAGCTGCACCATACTCCGCTCCGAGGAGCGGGTGCGCATGGACTTCGACGTCGACTTCGCGATCGTGGGCTCCGGCTTCGGGGGCAGCGTCTCCGCGCTGCGCCTCACCGAGAAGGGCTACAAGGTCACGGTGCTCGAGTGCGGCAAGCGCTGGAGCAAGGAGGATTTCCCCAGGACCAACTGGAATGTACGGAAGTTCCTCTGGGCGCCCAGGCTGCTGTGTCACGGGATCCAGCGGCTGACCCTGCTCCGGGACACGCTCATCCTGTCGGGCGCGGGCGTGGGCGGCGGGTCGCTTGTCTACGCCAACACCCTCCTCGTGCCTCCCCTCGAGGCCTTCTCGGGCCCGGGCTGGCCCGCCGGCACGGACTGGCGCGGCGAGCTGATGCCCTTCTACGAGACGGCGAAGCGCATGCTCGGCGTGACCCCGAACCCGAAGCTCTGGCCGGCGGACAGGCAGCTCCGGCAGATCGCCGACGAGATGGGCCGCGGGGACACGTTTCACGTCACGAACGTGGCCGTGCTCTTCGCGAAGGAGGGCGAGCAGGAGGGGCAGCGCGTGCCCGACCCGTTCTTCGGCGGCGAGGGGCCGGAGCGCGCCACGTGCGTCCACTGCGGCGGATGCATGGTGGGCTGCCGCTTCGGCGCCAAGAACACCCTCGATCTCAACTACCTTTATCTGGCCGAGAAGAAGGGCTGCACCATCCAGCCCGAGACCATGGTCACCGCCATCGACGCCCTCCCGGGCGGCGGCTACGAGCTCACCCTGGAGCGCTCCACCGCGCTGCTCAACAAGCGGCGCCGCCGGCTCCGGGCGCGGGGGGTGGTGCTCAGCGCCGGCGTGCTGGGCACGGTGAAGCTCCTGCTCAGGGCGCGCGCCGAGGGGCGTTTACCGCATCTCTCCGCGCAGCTCGGCAATTACGTGCGCACCAACAGCGAGGTCATCCTGGGGGTGACGGCGAGGGACGACCGGATCGACTACTCCCGCGGCATCGCGATCACGAGCGGCATCTACCCGGACGCGCGCACGCACATCGAGCCGGTGCGCTACCCGGCCGGCTCCGACGTGATGGGCGCGCTCGGCACGGTGCTCACCGACGACAGGCCGGGATTGCCGCGCTGGGTGCGCTGGCTGGGCCGGCGGCTGCTTCACCCGATTGACCTGATCTTCGGGCTCCTGCCGTTCAAGTTCGCGAAGCGCTCCACGATCCTCCTCGTGATGCAGACGGTGGACAACTACATGCAGCTCGTGTGGAAGCGCGGCGGCATGACCACGCGCAGGCCGCCCGGGCAGCCGAAGCCGCCGGCGTACATCCCCATCGCCAACGAGGTGGGCAAGCGGCTCGGTGTGCTGATGAACGGCACCCCGCGCAACGCCATCAACGAGGCCGTGCTCAACGTCCCGACCACCGCGCACATCCTCGGCGGCTGCGCCATCGCCGACAGCCCGGAGCGCGGGGTGATCGATCAGCACAATCAGGTGTTCGGCCACGGGAACCTGTATGTGGTCGACGGCTCGATGGTGCCCTCGAACCTGGGCGTGAACCCGTCCCTCACGATCACCGCCATGGCCGAACGGGCGATGAGCAAGATGCCCCTCAGGAGCGACAACCCCGCCTTCACCGGGGCACCCCGGAGGCTCGAGGCGGCGGCGTCCTCGACGCACGACCACCTCGGCGCGGGCGTCGGGTCTCCCGACGACGAAGCTCGGGCGCCGGAGGTGGTTTGATCGACGCATGAGGCCCCGGTCAGGGCGCCCCGCGGCGCCGGGACGGCCACAGGATGCGCATTCCGGGCCGACGTGACGGCCGATCCCGAGCGCACGTGACGGCTCGTTCCGAGGGGGCGATGGCCCGCGGATAGTACAGCTTTTCACCAAGCGAGGTCCGGAAATAGTCGAGGTCTGCCAGGAGGTCGGCCACGGTCTCCGCCGGACGCGGCTCGACGAGCTGGAGCAGCCGGGCCGCCCACCGCCCGCGGCCGAGGAGCGCTGAGCGCGTGAGCGCGTGAGCGAAATCCTGAAGCGGGTCCTGCCCTTCTTCCTGCTCAACCTCGTCGGCGCCGGCATCGCGCGCGGCTCCTCGACGCCGAGGTCGTGCGCGGCCTCTCCGTCTACGTCCTCTGGATCGGCTTCCGCGCTCCTTCATCGCTGGCGCCAACCTGGATCGACCGCCTCACGGCGCCATCATGGACGGCGCGGGAGCGCACGATGCGGGCGTGCGGGCCCATCGCTGGGTTCGTGATGAAGTGCCACAGCACCCAGGTCCACGAGCGGTGCGATACCAGCGTGTCGTAGTGGCGCTTGGCGATGCGGTGCAGCGCGGGCAGGCGCCAGCCGGGCACGTTCATGAAGTCGTGGTGCTCGACGTGGTAACCCACGTTGAACGTCACGTGGTTGAGCGGCCCGTAGTAGCTGTAGGTCTCCTGCTCGGGCGCGTACACGTAGTGCTCGTGCACGAAGTGGCCGGCCACCGGGTGCAGGCTGTGGCCGATCAAGGTCGACTGCGTATTCCGACGGACGTGACGGCTCGTTCCGGAGCGACGTGACGGCCCAGTCCGGCGTGACGTGGACCGGAGCGTAGCGACGAGCGCGGTCAGGTCTTCGTCTCGGTCACCTCGGGAGCCACCGCCTTCTTCTTTCGCATCGACCCGCCGCGGAGTGTCACCACGTGCGCGTTGTGGACAACGCGGTCACAGATCGCGTCGGCGATACTCACCTCTCCGATGGCTTGGTGCCAACTTTTCGTCGGTATCTGCGAGGTGATCACCGTCGACGATGTATCGTATCTGTCCTCGAGGACCTCGAGCAGATCGCGCCTCTCGACATCGGTCATGGGCGCGAGCAGGAAGTCGTCGAGGACCAGCACCGCGACCTTGGCGAGGCGCGCGAGGGCGTTCGCGTAGGTCCCGTCGGCACGTGCGACCGCGAGCTGCTGGAGCAGGCGCGGCGTACGGATCACGAAGGCGCGAAAGCCCTGCCTGCAGGCGGCCTGCGCGAGCGCGCCGCCGAGAAAGCTCTTGCCGGCTCCGGTCGCTCCCAACACGATCACGTTCTGCTTCGCTCGGACCCACTGGCAGGAGCCCAGCGACCGAGCGAAGGACCTGTCCACGCCACGCCCTGCGTCGCAAGAGAAGTCCTCCATGCACGCGCCTCCCGGCACCCGCGCATCCTTCAGCAGGCGATGCAGCCGCTTGTTCTCGCGTGCGGTCCACTCGCGGTCGACGAGCAGCCCGATCATCTCCTCAGTGGACAGCGGCTCCGTCGGTGGCGCAGCCGCCCTCTCTCGCAGCATCGCCGCCATCGCATTCAGCCTCATCTCGACCAGCTTCTGTATCGTCTCTTCCAAGATCACTCCTCTGCTCCTTGTCGAAGTACTCGGCACCGCGGATGTTCTCGTGCGCCAGGGGCCCCCGGGGCGGCGGCTCGACCAGCGACGCGCGGTCGAGGCCGTTCTTCAGGATCGCGGTCACGCTCTTCGCGGTGGGGCTGCCGATGCGGAGCGCGCGGACGCATGCGGCGTCGACGCGCTCCCGCCCGTACTTGTCCGCGAGCCGGATCACGCCGAGGCACGTCCGGTACCCCGTCTCCGGGTGCGTGCGGCGGCTCATGATCGCTCGCGCGAGCTCGCCGACGTTCGGGCCGATCGTCTCGGCCCATGCGATCACGCGCTCCGGCGGCCACTTGCCGTAGTCGCGATGGGCTCGGGGACGATGCTCGTCGACGATTACCGCCATCCCCTTCCGCCCGTAGCTGCGCGCGTGCGACGCGACGCGCACGCCGCCGTGGAACAGCTCCACGACCGACGCCGTCGCTCGGATGTCCACGCGCTCGCCGACCAGCGTGTACGGTGCGCTGTAGAGGCGGTCGTCGTAGGCAACGCAGTAGTCGATATTCACCTTGGCGTGCTTCCACTCGGCGAGCTCATACCGCTGCGCCGGCAGCGGCCGCATCGCGGGCCTGTCGAGGCTCTCGAACGCCGTGCGCCGGCAGCCGTCGAGCCGCTGGAACGGCCGCGCGTTCAGCCGGTCGAGCAGCAACGCGATGGCGGTGTTGAGCTCGGCGAGGCTGAAGAAGCTCCGGTTTCGGAGCGAGGCGAGGATCCAGCGCTGCGCGATGAGCACGCCGCCCTCGACCTTCGCCTTGTCGCGTGGCTTCCGAGGCCGCGCCGGAATCACCGTCACGCCGTAGTGTTGCGCCATCTCGAGGTAGGTCGGATTGACGTCCGGCTCGTACCGATCCGGCCCGGAGACCGCGCTGCGGAGCTGGTCCGGGACGAGCACCTCGGGCACGCCGCCGAAGTACTCGAACATCCGCACCGTCGAGCCGACGAAGTCGGCGAGCTTCTGCGAGCGTGTCGCCTCGGCATAGGTGTAGTTGCTCGCGCCGAGCACCGCGACGAACAGCTCGATCTCGGTCACCTCGCCGGTCGTTCGCTCGACGAGGTGCGGCTTCCTACCCGAGTAGTCGATGAAGACCTTCTCGCCGGCGCGATGGACCTGGCGCATGACGACGCCGAGCTTCTTCTTCCAGCCCGCGTACAGGTCGCAGAACCGGCTGTACTCGTATGGCCTGAGCGGCGCCTGCGCCGCGCTTGCTTCCCGATACTCGAGCCAGAGCGTCTGCAGCGTGACGCACGGCTTCGACAGCTCGCGGTGAACCCACGGGAAGTCGATGGGTACGCGCGCGGGCGGCTCGTTGCGGCCCACATCGCGGAACAGCTGCGATTCGACCTCCGCGTCCGTCATCTCTCGGGCGACCTCCCACGTCAGCCCGGCCTTCGCCGCCCGCGCCAGGTAGCCGCTCACCGTGCTCTCGCCGATGCACGCCGCCGCCGCGATCTCCGTTCGACTGCGCCGGCACTCGAACTTGAGCCTCAAAATCTCTCGAACCTTCCGCATCGATAGCCGCTCCGACATCGCGCCCATGTACGCGATGAGGCTGCGACCGCGAGCGCCGCGTACGGGCCGTCACCCCCGCCGGAACGGCCCGTCACGCCCCTCGGAACGAGCCGTCACGTGCGTCGGAACGAGCCGTCACGCGCGTCGGAACGAGCCGTCAGGTGTGTCGGAACACCCCGTCGGGTGGCCCGGAACGCCCCGTCACGTCCCCGCGGAACGAGCCGTCACGTGCGCTCGGAATCGGTCGTCACGTCGGCCCGGAATACGCAGTCGACAGCAGCAAGTAAGTGAAGCCGGGCGCGCTGAGCAGGCGCCACGAGAGCCACGCGGCGGGCAGCTGGATGGCCAGGTTGATCCACTCGTCGCGGTTCGGCAGCTTGGCGAAGCGCGCGGCGCGGCCCAGGTAGGCCACGATGTAGAAGAACAGCCACAGGAGCTTGCGCGCGCGGCCGGTGCCGATCAGTCGCACCTCGAACGAACGCGGCAGATCGGTGTCCTCGCCGGCCACACCGAGCAGCGCGTGGTGGGCGAGGTGGTAGCGGCGGAAGCTCATCGCCACCGGCAGCACCATCGGCAGGTTGGCGATCAGCGCCAGCACCTTGTTCGAGCGCACGCGGCGCGCGGCCAGATCGTGCGCCGCTTCGTGGATGGCCATCGCGCACCAGTGCGAGAGCACCGCGCCGAACGTCGCCGCCGCCAGCGTGACAACCCAGCAGCGCGCGGCGCACACGCCGAGCAACCAGGCGACGGCGAACTGCGCGAGCACCACCGCCAGCGTGACCGCGATGGTGCGCCGGTCGTAGCCGAACAGCGCGCGGATCTCGGGGTGCTCGCGCACGATGCGGCGCCGGCGCGCGCGGTGTGGCTCGGCGCGCGTGACCCATTCGAAGGATCGCATGCGCCTCGATCTAGGCAGCGCGACCGGCGCCGGCTATTCGCATTCTTGGCGCCGCGCCCGCGCGCGCCGGCGGCCGTCAGTCGGGCCGCAAATAGCCGTACAAAAGCCGGGCGAGCTCGGCCTGCGCGGCCGGCGCGCGCAGCATGTCGCCCTCGCGGAAGGCCGCCATGCCCAAGGTGTTTCGCATTGCGTGGAACAGGAAGAAGCCGCCGAGCCGCGGATCCACAGCGCGGGTCTTGGGCCGGATGCGCACCAGGAGCTCGGCCAGCGCGGCCTCGGCCTCGCGATCGGCATCGGCGATCAGATCGAAGTCGCCCACCCGCACGAACCACTTCATGAGCGCCTTCATCACGCGCGCGTGGGCTAGCTCGAGCTCGATCAGCCGGCCGGCCAGCCGGTGCAACGCCGCGTCCAGCGGGAGGGGCTCGACCTCGTCGAGCACCCGGCGGATCTCGGCGAAGCGCTTCTGCACGAAGCGGCGCAAGAGCGCCGCGACCAGCGCCTCGCGGTTGGGGAAGTACTGATACAGCGAGCCCACACTGACGCCAGCGCGCTCGGCGATGTGCGTGGTCGATACACGGTTCTGCTTCGCCTCCTGTTCGCGCTCGATCAGCTCACCGGCGGCCTCGAGGATGGCGTCGACCGTGCTGCGCGAACGCTCCTGGCGCGGCTCCTTGCGCGGCTTCTGCGGCGATGTGGTCACGCCGCACATCCTCGCACGGCCGCCGCTGGCCGCGTGAGGCCGACGTGGCCGTGGCCGATCGCGCGCGGGTGCCGGTCGCGCGCCCCTCACCCACCGTGAGCTTGGCGCCCAGCTCGGGGCCGACCGCCGCGGCGAAGCGGGGCCGACACCGTCCCAGGCTCCGGCGGGGATGTGCGGGTCAGCGCTCGACGCGGAGGCTCTTTTCACGCACGAGGCGCGCGATGGCCGCCCAGTCGACCGGCGCCACCCTCCTCGGCGCGGGGGCGCGCGAAGCCGTGTTCTCCCACATGTCCTTCGTGCCGAAGAGCGTCTCGACGACCGCCGGATCCTCGTCCCACGCGACGGGCACGAGGTCGTCGAGGCACGCCGTATCGACCGGGGCCTCGGGGGCCGCGATGAACTTCGCCATCATCTGCGTGCCGCAGGGCGCCGCATCGGCGGTCTTCACGGGGGACTCGAACGTGACCACGTGCGGGCTCCAGGGCACCGCCACGAACGTCTGGTGGGGCGCGGTCAGCCTGTCGGCCGCCAGCTCCGCCTGGCCGATGGGCGTCTGCGGGTCGAGCAGGCCGTTCATCGCCAGGATGGGCACGGAGGAGCGCGGCCATTCGCTCCAGAACTTGTCGTGCGGATACCGCGGCCAGGCAGATGGCGGAGCTCCACGAGACCGTCCCGGCGCCTGCCTTCGACCCGATCGCGCCCGGCACCGAGTATGGCCTCGGCATCATGTGGATCCCGACCAGCTGCGGTGGAGGGTACTGGAGCCACGCCGGAGGCACGCTCGGGTACTCGACCCGGAACGCCGCGAGCGGCGACGGCTCTCGCGTCCTCGTGATGTCGCTGTCGACGTCGACCGACGACCCCGAGGCCTCGTACGCCACGGTCATCGATACCTTCGAGATCATCGATCAGCTCATGTGCGCCGATTGAGCGTGGGCCCGGCGCGTGAGGCGCGGCCGCCCGGGGGGCCCGTGGCAGCGCGCCGAGGTTCGGGCGGTTGAAGGGAGGCCGACACCATGTACGGGCTCATCGTTCGCAACAGCGACGGCAATCCGGCGAGCAATTTCTTCTCGTTCACTATGCCGTACGCCGACACCGCTCATGCCGGGCCACATGCCCGGAACGAGCTGAGCATGTCCGCCAGCGGCGCGATCATGTCGCTCGATCCGCGGGAGCACGTCGTCAGAGTATCCCGGTCGAGACCATGCCTGCGGGGCGATCGAGGCTCAGCCCATCGTCTGGCACGAAGGCGCGAACGACCTCCAGGCATCCGCGCTCGGTCTCCGTCTCGGCGACGACGAACTCGATCGCTGTCGGGAGAACGTTGACGCGGCGAACGCCGAGCGATCCGCCTGGACATGTGAGCGCCGAAAGCCTCTTGCCAGCCTCCAGCAGCATGTTGTTCAACGACTCGTCAAGCTGATGCTGGATCCCTGCGCTATCCATATGCCTGTCGATCTCCTGGGCCATGGGTCCACAGATCGGACCGTCGTTGGACCAACAGGGTCTGATATCGCGCTCGTACCCGGCGTAGACGAAGCGGACATCCGTTGGCGACGACACCTCCGGACGAATGTGCACCGTGATCCGGACCTTGCGATTTCTGAGCGGGAAAGGGACGCGCACTTCACCCTCGACGATGGCGTCGGCGAAGCCTTGCATCGGTCGGAGCCGGAGCGTGGGTTGACGCCACGACACGCGGCGCATCTGCGGAAGAGGAATGTTTCGGGCCCGATCCGCCAGCGCTTGGAGTGGGATGCGGATCGAACCCGAGCCATGATCCGCTACCCACACGACCGAGGCCCGATGATAGAGGTGTGGTAGTTCTGGAACCATGACTGGGCTCGTCGCGTTCCCCGTCACGCTCACGAAGCGGCCGCTCGCGTCCTCGTGCTCGAAGACGAACACGGAACCAGACGACGGGACGCCGAACAGCGACAGCGAGCCGACCGCGTTGTGGAGCCCTGCTGCGGCGAGCCGCCCGCTGTCGGCGATCGTCCCCTTATCGACGTCGAACGACGCCGTGCGGCCGGAGAAGTTGCGCGCCGCATACAGTTGGACGGCGCCGGTCATCAGGGCGGCACTGGCGTCGCCGATAGAGGCCTCTTCGTCGCCATCGGAGGCCTCCACGGCGCAGCCGCTGGAGAGCGCCCCCACGGCCAGCGACAGCAGCAATCCCTGGCACCTCCTCATGCTCATCCTCGCAGGGCTGCGAGCGGCGCGCTGGCGTTGAATATCTGTGATATCGACCAGATCGAGATTCGAGCGTTTCATGATCACCCCTCCCATCGGCAAGGAGTCATCGACGTTGACCCCTCACGCAATTACATAAGACCACCGCTCACCACGTCAACATCAGAGGGCCACATGAGCGCGATAGGTTGTATGCGGGCCAGCGGCGTGGCGAAGCGAGCCGGGCGCCGCCACGGCGCACTCACGACCACCGCGTCAGCGATCCAGTCGGGAACGCGGAGTTGAGGCGATCGGACATGTAGACTGAATGTACTGGTCTTGCTCATCCTTGGTCAGCCGCAACAATCCCCCCTGCGAACGCGGAGTGCGAACCAGTCGCCATCGTGCTCTGAAGACAGATAGACTTCGTCGTCTGTGCGGCGTCCTGGCGTTCTCTGAGCGAGCGCGGCGCCTGCCGGATCGCGGAGAGGATGGGTCGACCGAGAAGGCGGGAATTTCGAGACGTCCAACGCTGCGCGTCACCAGGCTCGGCACACACGAGGACGTGTCTTGACAGCGCTGAATCTCGCCGAGCGGACGACGAGGTGACCGAGGGCATCGCCCACGTTCCGTCGGGGCGATCCCTCGTGAAACGCAACGCGTGCGCGCACGTGACTATGCGAGGTAGCGATGCAGGCTCACGTTGAGCTGGCTCGCGAGCATACGGAGGATGCTCTCGATCTCCTCGGGCGCGCCCCCTAGCCTACGCTGCAGCGCGCGTCGCGTGCCGCGCAGCAGCTCAGCCTGTATCTGCTGGAGCCAGCGGAGGACAGTCGTGCGGTGCACGTCGTAGAGCACGCTCATCTCCCCTGGACGAAGCCCGTCGATGTAGTGCTGTCGCAAGAGGGTGTGCTGCCGTGGCTCGAGCTCCGCGACGGCCTCGGCGAACGCCTGGTCGAACTCGGATTTGTAAGTTTTCCTGAGGAGCGAGATCTCTGGATCTTGGAGCGGCGAAGGGAGCGCGGCGAGCAGTCCGTCGTCATGAGCGTGACGTCGCGCATCCCCCCCCGCGCGGGTGAGGGCGTTGAGACACGTACGCGTCGTGATCACACGGAGGAACCCGCGGAGCGACCCTCGCCCGCCGTACTGGCCTATGGTAGGGGGCCTCGCCCGGCCCACGAAGAGATGCTCGCGCACGGTCTGGCGCACATCGTCGAGCAGGTCCGATGCCCCGGCGAAGCGGCGGAGCGCCTTGTTCATCTCCTCCTCGAGAATCGCGCCGACGTGCGCGAGCGCCGCCGGATCGCCCCTGGCCGCGCCGCAGGCGAGGTACAGATCGTCGCCGTGAAGATTGTCCCAGGAGTCCTCCTCGTCCGGTGGGCGTTCGATGCTCGCCGCGAGCTTTCGGACGAAATCGAACTCGCTGACATTCAGCTCGGGACATCTCTCCAACGTCGCCGCGCGCCAGTCGGCGATGCGCCGTCGCCACGCATCGCGCGCTCCGGGCGAAACGTCGTGTCCGCGTGCTTCCAGCAGGTCGAACAGCAATTCGTCCCAGCTCGCCGCCCCGTCGGACACGCACACCTCCTGCAAAACAGAGATGTTGGCACGAGGAGGCCGTCTCGCAATGCGCATTGCCGAGGCGCGCGAGAGCCCGCATGCTCCGAGGCTCATGGCCACCATCTGTCTCGACGACAACGAGGTCGCCATGCTCGTGGAGCGACGGGGCTCCGAGGCATGGCGGCGTCAAGCCGAGGCGCACGTCGATGCCTGCGCGCCCTGCCGCGCGCTCGTCTCGGAGGTCGTGCGGAGCGCGGCCGATGCGATCGCCGAGGAGACCCCCGCGCCTATCCCCATGCCCACCCGCATAGGGCGTTACGCCGTGGTCGAACTCATCGGTTTCGGTGCCTGCGGGGTCGTCGTCGCTGCCCACGATCCGGACCTCGATCGGAAGGTCGCGATCAAGGTGCTGAGGAACGATCGCGCGCACGACGACGGAGCGGCGAGCGCGCGGACGCGGTTGCTGCGTGAAGCGAAGGCCATGGCCCGCGTGTCGCACCCGAACATCGTCGCTGTGCACGACGTGGGTACCACGGGCGAGTTCGGGGTGTTCGTGGCGATGGAGCTCGTGGACGGCGTGACGCTTCGCCAGTGGCTGACCGAGGAGCCGCGCAGCCTCTCTGAGATCCGTCGCGTGTTCATCGAGGCCGGACGTGGGCTCGCCGCTGCCCACAGTGCTGGCGTCGTTCACCGCGACTTCAAGCCCGAGAACGTCCTCGTGGGGCGTGACGGGCGCGTGCGCGTCACGGACTTCGGGCTAGCAGGCGTCAACGCGTACCCGCTCGCTGACGGGGCTCCGATCGCGTCTACGCGGCTCGATCCCTCGCTGTCGCGCTCGGGGATGGTGCTCGGGACACCCCTCTATATGGCGCCCGAGCAGCACCGCGGCGACAACGTCGACCCGCGCGCCGACCAGTTCTCCTTCTGCGTCGCCCTCTATGAGGCGCTCTACGGCGAGCGGCCCTTCGGCGGGGCCACGTATGCCGAGCTGCGGGCGCGCGTGTGCCGAGGAGCGCTACGGAAGCCAAAGCGCGAGCAAGCTGTCCCCGCAGCGGTTCGGGACGCGTTGCGCCGTGGGTTGTCCCTGGCACCGGAAGCGCGCTTTGAATCGATGGAGAAGCTGATCGCGGTCCTCTCCGCAGGCCGTCCGCTCGCATGGCGCTCGGCGGTCGCTCACCTCGCCGACATGGCGGCTGGGTGGCTCACGCGGAAGGCGGCGACGCAGGCGGAACGGCAGACCACGCCCGCGTCAGCCGTGCCCGGCGCCTCGCCCGCGACACCTGCTCCGGAGGCTCCGACCGCCACCTCCCGGCGCACGTCCTCGGCGCCCGCGCTGGCAGGTGATACCTCGCGGAGCAGCCCATTCGCCGCTCCGTCGCTGCTCGTTGCCATTGTCCGTGCCACGTGGGGTCGCGCTGTTGTGGCGGTCTGCACGGCCGCGACGCTGGGGATCGCCCTGCTCACCGGGTACGGCGCGAGCGTCGGAAGCGTCGGCCCTGCTGCTCCGAGGGTTGGAGGCGTGTGCGGGGACATGAGCGCCCTCCAGGCCGACGCCCCGTGGCCCATGCGCGGCCGCTGTCCAAGCCACCAAGGCCGAAGCGCCTTGCTGGGGCCGTCGAGCGGCAGCCTCAAGTGGAAGCTTCCTGTACCCGGCAGGACTTTTGGGTCTCCCGCGATCGGCGCCGACGGGGCGGTCTATATCGGCGCCAACAGGATGCACGCCGTGACAGCCGCGGGCAAGGAGCGGTGGGCGCTCGACGTGGAGGGCGGGCTTGGCTCGTCGCCGGCAATCTCCGCGGATGGAACCGTCTATGTCGGCTCCTGGAACAATAGCCTGTATGCTATCAATCAGGATGGGACCCAGCGGTGGGCTGTCGCCACGGGCGCAGCCGTGGAGTCGTCGCCGGCGCTTGGGCCGGATGGCACCATTTATGTTGCGTCGGACGGCCTCTACGCTATTGGGCCGGATGGGCAGATCCGTTGGAAGCTCGACCTTTATGGGATCGTCGGCTACTCGTCGGTCGCGATCGCCGTTGATGGTACGCTCTACGTCGCGACCAACGACGGGTGGCTGCACGCTGCGACGCCCGCCGGCCAGCTGAAGTGGAAGTTCCAGACAACCGGAAGCACATGGGCCTCATCTCCGGCCATCGGTGCGGGTGGAGTCGTCTATGTCGGATCGGACGGGTTATACGCCATCAGCTCCGATGGCCAGCTACGCTGGCATTTCAGGTTGCCCGCGACCGTGACGTCCTCGCCTGCCATCGGCGCCGACGGAACCATCTACTTCGGCTGTGACGACGCGCGCCTGTACGCGGTCGATCCGGGCGGCGTTCTCCGCTGGTCGTTCGCCACGGGAAAGCAGGTCAAGTCTTCCCCGGCGATCGATGCAGAGGGGACCATCTACTTCGGTTCGTATGATAGAAATGTTTATGCGATCCATCCCGATGGGTCGTTGAAGTGGTCTCTGGATACGGGCCACGTCCTGTTTTCCTCGGTCGCGATCGGTCGCGACGAGACTCTGTATGTGGGCGCTTCCGAGGGGGTGCTCCTGGCGATCGGTCATCATTCGGCGCAATGAGGGGGCTGCATCGAGATCTCCTGTACCGAGCCCGGCTCAGGGAGCCGGCGAGCAAGGATCGAGACGGTTCGCCCCCGCGTAACAGTCCCGCAAGGGATTGCTGACGCGCGGAACCAGGGTTCTCGCGCAGCGGCGCCGCCTCGCCGAGGAGCGGCTTCAGCGCGCTCTCGGCGCCTGCGCTGGACAGCCAAAGAAGGTGCGCGTACCAGGCGGCGAGCGCGTCGGGGATGGCCGTGCAGGCCTATGCCTGGCAGCAGAACGTCGACGGCTCGGCCGGCAGCATCTCGCCGACCGGCTCGCCGCCGCTCGGGGCGCAGCCGCCGGGGTCGACGGCCACGACCTCGGCCGACTTGCTGCCGAGGGCGACGCCGGGCGGCGTGACCCCGCAGAACGGCGCCATGGAGCTGACGAGGTTGGATCCGACCTGGTCCGCGCACGCGCCGTCGCTGTAGACCGAGGCCATGATCGTGCACGACGCGCCCTCGGGCTCCCCGCAGCCGCACGCCGCGCAACCGCGCGTGTCGTCGGCGCCGCCGTAGAACACGTGCCGGTCGAGATAGGGCTCCTCGCACGTCGCGTCGCCCTCGTGGAAGACGCAGGTCAGGAAGCCGCCGGACGCCGGGCCCCCGGGCTGGTCCGGCGACGGCATGCAGGTGCTCCGGTCGCCCGGGCACTCGGTGTAGGCGCCGGGGAGGCAGGCGAGCGCGCGGGTCTGCCACGGGTCGAGGCGGGTCGGCGGCGGCGGTTCGTCCACCCTCGGCGTGCAGGCGCCGGTCACCGCCACGGCCGGCGCGTCGATCGAGAGCGCCTGCACGCACCGCTGCCCGCCACAGTCCTGGCCGGCGGGGATCGCGTTCTCGGCGGTGCAGGCGCCGTCCCAGGCGCCGGGCGCCGCGAAGGAGGTCACGACAGCGCCGGAGGCCTCGCCGGAACACGTCGTCGCCGTGTGAGCGGACCAGCCGAGCGGGATCTGGCACGAGGCCGTCGCCGGGTCCGGCGGGTCGCACAGGCAGGCCGCACAGGCGAGCGGCTCCGGCGCCAGGTCGGCGAACCCCTCGTAGCCGACATTCGGCGCGGCGGCAGGGCACTCCGGCACCTGGTCCGGCGGGCCGAACCAGAGCAGCACCGGGCCGAACCAGCCGAGCGGCGCCGGTCGAACGCAGTCGCCGGCGCAGGCCTGCTCTTCGCCGCCGCCGGCACCGCCTCCGCCGCCGGCACCGCCACCCCCGCCGTCGCCCCCGTCGCCGGCGTCCCCCGTGCCCGCTTCGGGATAGGGGCAGCCCGGCAAGCCATATTCGCTGGGCTGGCAGGGACCGTAGACGGCCGGAGTGTCGCCGCAGCCGAGGACGAGCAGAAAGCAAACGGGCAGATAGGAGAGGATACGCATGCCGAGCAGCCTAGAGGGTGTCCCCGCATTCGCACAATCGGCAGTTTCCTTCGAACGGTCCGTTGCACTCGCCATTCCCGAGTCCCTTCAAAGATTCTCTCCAGATGCTCGTTACAGACGCACTGTTCTCAGGTCCCTTCAGTAGTTGGTCGTGACGCCCAATCCGAAGGCAGCGCCGAGCGGCGATGACGTCCAGCGGAGCGGCGCTGGCGTCGCGCTGTCGTGCGTCACGCGCGTGAACGCCGCCTCGTTCACCATCCAGGTCGCCTCGGCGTAACCCTTCACGGACCACCTGCGGGAGAGGGCCCACTCGGTACCGAGGCGCGCCCCGAGACCGAACACGGAATCGCTGCGCGCAGTCATGGTCCACGGGTCCCGAGCGGAGAACCGGACGGCGCCGAGGGTGGCGAGCCCGCATCCGAACAGCGGGCCGCCGCGATAGCAAGCCAATGTGGCCGCCGTGAAGCCCGTGGTGCCCATGAGGATCCCTGCCACCTCCTGCGTCAGGGAAACGAGCCCTCGCCCTTCCACAGCGATCGACCAGTCGGACCGGCGAACGCCGAAGGACAGCGTCATGCCGGTCGCCACTCCCGGCGTGATCCCGAGGCCCAGGCTCGCTCCGAGGCCGGCTTCCAGGTGCAGCCGCTCCGGCCCGGCCGGCGGTGGCTCTGGCCGCGGCGGCGCCCCGGCCGGCCCGGTCGGCCGGCGCGGATCCGGCGCGGCGCGCCGCGCCTGCGGGGGCGGCGCCGAGGGCTCGGACCGCGGCGCGGACCCGGACGGCGGCGAGGGCTCGGGCGGCGAATCCGCCTGCTCCGGCGCGCCGAGGAGCTGCGCCACGATGGCGAGGGCCACGCCGGACAGCAGCTCCTCGCAGCCGCTCCGTGTTCTGAACCCGTCGGCCCATTGGGTTTTCCCCTCGCCGTCGCGCAGCGCCAGCGAGGCCGTGAGCTCGGGTCCCTCCCGCGCGATGTGGATCGTGAGCGCCCGCGGCGCGTCGTCCTCGAACGGATCGGCCCCGAGCCTGCGCGCCACCTCCGAGCCCAGGAACGTCTCGTCGGGGCAGCCTTCGGCGCCGGGCCCTCGCTGGACCTCGATCCGCACCGCAGGCGGCTCCGGCGCGGCGCGCGCCTCCGCGGCGCAGAGCAGCCCCATGAAGGCCGCGACGACCGCGCGCGCCGCGCGTCGAGCGCCCCGGAGCGCCCCGGCGGCGCAGCGGAGAGGCGGCCGGCCGAGCTCCTGTCGCGCCCTGGACCTGCTCATCGCGACGACGCCCTTTCTGGCACGCCCCGCTCCGGTGGGGCGGCGAGACGTGTCCGGACGAGCGCGCGGAGCCGCTCCCGTACGGACGTCAGCCGGCCGAGCGGGAACCGCTCCTCGTGCGCGGCGAGCTGCCGGCGCTTGGCGCTGCTCCGGGCGCAGCCGCTTGACGGCGGCGCGGTAGTCCTCGCGGGCGAGGCGAAGCCGGTTGCTGGCGGTGTTGTATTTGAGGCCGAGCGCGCGGGCGATGTCGACGAGCGGCACCTCGTAGACCTCGTACATGACGAGGAGGACCCGCCGTTCGGGATCGAGCGTGTCGAGCACCTGGGTCGCGAGCTCCAGCCGCTCTTGCTTCGCGAGGTGCTCCTCGCCGCTCGGCGCGGTGTCGACCGCGTGGCGCTCCGACGCCAGGAGCAGGCCGGCCGGCACCTCGCGGCGGCGGTGGGCGCGGTGCAGGTGATCACCGCGATCGCTCATCGTGATCTCCCTCGCAGGTCAGAGGAAGGTGTCTCTTTTTCCTCTGTTGCAGTCAAAGCACAAGGTCCAGAGGTTGCTTCGCTCGTTCGTGCCACCCTTGGCGACAGGTATCTTGTGGTCGACCTCGAGGCGAGCTCCCGAATCGGCCCGTTTCCCGCAGATCTGGCAGCTATAGCCGTCTGCCTTGAAGACGTCGAAACGAACTTTTTTGGAAAGTCCGGTCCGGACTGGCCCTTCCCGCCCCTCGAACTCTTTGACGGCTTCATCGAGCGCGACCAGTGCCTCGGCACATGCACCACGAGAACGGAGATGCTCGTTGAGCATGTCCCGAGATGTAGTTGTCACCGGAAAACGCTTATCACGCTTGACGTCTGCAGCGAGGTCCCCGATCGGGTCATCCCGGTGGTCTTGTCTAGCAAGCCACTTCAAGAAGTCGGTCGGCGCTGCCCGCCTCCGACGCTTATCTGCTGCTGCCTCATCCGCAATGATGTTCTTCGCTTTACTCGGCCGCCGATACCGGATCGGCTTCGACTTTTGCAGTGCCCTCCAAGCGTTCACTGAACGCTCATAGAGTTCGACTCGGCGCTCAACGTGATCCTCGGTATTGAAATGCCCTCGCCCCTCGAAGGCATCGCACCGCGCGCAATAGAAGGACTCTGCGGTACCCTCGCGCTCGTCACCGTGAACATAGAACCGGGTTGTCTGAGCCGTGTTCGCCATGAGCTTCTCGTGGCCACGTCGTCGTTGTGGCCAACAGAACGTCCGTCCAACGACTGCGGCTGTGCTGCGGGCCGCGCGCAGCGCGGCCCAGGTGCAGCGCGGCCCAGGTGCACCGCCAGCACCAGCCGCGAGTTAGCCAGCCCCACGGGGCTGGAGTGCACGTACCTCGCGCATGAATTCTACGACCCACCGCGCCACCACGAGGGCTTGCTCTGCATCCGCTTCGATAGCGTTATCGCCGCTGTGGATGATTCCATTGCGACGACTCGGCACCACGCCTCGATTCGATCGAGCTCACGAAGCGCCCGTCGCGCGAAGCGACTCGCAGTCACGATGCACGAGAGCGGAAATTCGCGAGCACCTCCTCGGTAGCGACCGTGTCGCCCGCGTCGTCCTGCGCGATGCCCTCGGCCAGCGCCGCGCGAAGGGCCACGCGCTCGTCGTCATCGAGTTCGTCGAGTTCGTCTCCCCGATCGCGACCAGATCCACCACGGCTCCCTCGGGCAGCTCGGTGGGCCCGTCGAGGATGAGGCAGCCGTTTCGTACACTGGCTTTCAACGAGAGCATGCTGAAGTGTAGCATACTGCGACCCCAACAGGAAGGTCGGGCCTGCGCCTGGGCGGCGCTCCTGACGAGCCCATTCGCGGGGCACGGCAGGGGCGGCTGGTGGTGCAGCCGCGCGACAGGGGGCCTCCGTGGTGGCGCGGGCACGCTGCTCCCGCCAGGTGTCGAGGCGGCCTCCCCGCATCCCGCTCTGTAGTCCGGTTCTGACTTGACGGTTTCCATGACAGCAAGGATTCATCCAGGAGATTGCGAATGAATAGCCGATCCTGATTCGGGAACGCCAGCAATTTGGGCCTGTGCGAGACCCCCATCCTGCTCTGCAGCACGCTCTGCGTCGGCGACCATGGCGGCGAGCTTCATCCGCCCCTTGCAAGCTGGGCACTCGAGGACATCGATCGCACATGTGCGGCGCGAGAGCTCGGCACGGGTTGTCGACCGCCCGATAGCCGCCACGCTTGCGTTTGCCGCGAACGCGGCGAGTTGCGCTCGCAAATCGAAAAAGGCGGAAGCGCGAGCGCGGCGCGCGGCGGTCGCTGACGCCCGCCTGCCGGCGGCGCCCGCTCCAGCCGATCCGCCATCCACCCGGTCGCCGCGACTCCGGGAACTTCGCACTTGCGTCGATCATGGCATCTTCAGAACCGATACCTGGGTTCTGCGTCAGAGGCTCTCCGGATTGCGACAGGGCGGTCGAGTCAACACGTTCACCTCGACGTGAAAGCAGGTCGACCCATGCGCCTACCGGACTTCGCGGCCGCAGAGCAGATCCATGATTTCGATGTGGCGGTCGTCGGCGGCGGCGTATCGGGCGCCTACACCGCCTTCAGGTTGCGCCACGCGGCGACGGAGGAGCTTGGCCCCAAGCTCCGAGCGCGCGCGGCGCAGCGCCCCGACGGGAAGCTCCGCGTGGGCCTGTTCGAATCCAGCGATCGCATCGGCGGCAGGCTCTTTTCGCTCACGCTTCCAGGCGTCTCCGATACTCCAGTGGAGCTCGGCGGGATGCGGTTCCTCAACTCGCATCAGCGCGTCATGGCCCTCGTCAACCTGTTCCAGCTCGCCTACCGGCCGCTCCCCGTCGAGGATCCGCTGGCCCGGCACATGTATTATCTCCGCGGCCAGCACTTCACCGCGGCCGACTGGGCGGACCCCGCGTTCAACCCGCCCTATCGGCTCGAGCGGGGAGAGCGGGCGCGCTCCCCCGGGAGCCTGCTCCACGAGGTCGTCCTGCGGCACCGAGCCGCGCTCGAGCGGTATCCGGAGCGCTACCGCGACGTGGGGTTCTGGAATCTGCTGCTCGCCGAGCTCAGCGATCAAGCATATCGCCTGATCCGCGACGCCACGGGCTACGACAGCCTGGTCAGCAACTGGAGCGCGGCAGACGCGATTCCCTACCTCATCGCCGACTTCGCTCCCGGTTCCATGTACTTCGCCCTGCGCAAGGGTTTCGAGGAGCTGCCGCGCGAGCTCTCGCGGCGCTTCAGCGCGGCAGGAGGCGAGATCCGGATGCGCCATCGCCTTCACCGCGTCGACCGGGAGGGCGAGCTCCTCCGGCTCACGTTCGACGTCGGCGAGGGCACAGACAACGTCCGTCGCGTCGACGCGCCCGTGGTCTGCCGCGCGCACCACGTCGTCCTGGCCATGCCCCGCCGCGCGCTCGAGCTGCTGCACCAGGACAGCTTCATGTTCGACTCTCCGCGGTTCGAGAGCGACGTCACCGCGGTCCTCCCGCAGGCTGGATTCAAGATCTTCGCGGCTTACAGGCGGCCGTGGTGGAAGACGACGCGCGGTATCACCGCGGGACGATCCATCACCGATCTGCCGGTTCGCCAGTGTTACTACTGGGTGACCGGCGACGAGACGCCCGGCGCGGGCAACCCCAACTCCGTCCTGATGGCCAGCTACAACGACGGCGCATCCGTCGCCTTCTGGGCGGGGCTCACGCGCAACGCCGAGCGCTACCAGGCGCCGCCCGAGGTGTTCCCGCCGGGCGTCGCCATCCCCGAGGATCTCCGCGGCGCCATCGCCCCGGCTCCGCTGATCCTGGAGATGCAGAGTCAGCTCTGCGAGCTCCACGGCCTCGGCGTGCGGGCGCGCGACGGCACGTTCCCGGCCATCTTGCCGTACCTCGCGGTCTTCCAGGACTGGACCAGAGATCCCTTCGGCGGAGGGTGGCATTTCTGGAAGGTAGGCGCCGACTCCAAGCGGATCGCGCGGCGCATGCAGCGCCCAGTCGCCGACGCCCCGCTCTATGTATGCGGAGAGGCCTGGTCGCACCAGCAAGGCTGGGTCGAAGGGGCCCTGGAGACCGCCGACGCTGTCCTCGAGCAGGAGCTGCTCGTTCCTCCTCCAACGTGGATCGGCGGCCGGGGCCGCCCGAACGGAGCATGACCATGACCGCCTCCTACACGATCGCCGACTACATCATCGACCGCCTCGCGGCGCTGGGCACAGAGCACCTCTTCACGGTACCGGGCAATTACTGCGCCGAGTTCCTCTCCGCCGCCGACGCCTCGGGAAAGATCGAGTGCATCGGCACCGTCAACGAGCTGGAGGCCGGGTACGCCGCGGACGCCTATGCCCGCCTCCGCGGCATCGGCGTCGCCTGCGTCACCTACGGCGTCGGCTCGTTGAGCCTGATCAACGCCATCGCCGGCGCGTTCGTCGAGCGTTGCCCTGTCGTCCTCCTCAATGGCAGCCCTCGCGCCGACAAGGCGAAGCAGCTCGTCGAGCAAGGGGTGCTCTTCGCGCACGCCATCGACACGATGCGCACCGACGAGTCCATCTTTCGCAACATCACCGCGGACACCGCGGTCATCCTCGACGCGGACGACGCTACGGCCCGCATCGATCGCGTCCTCATCGCCTGTATCACCGAGAAGCGGCCGGTGTACCTGGAGGTCCGCGACGGCGTGTGGTCCGCACCGTGCGAGCGGCCCGCCGATCCGAGCCGGCCGCTCGCGCCTCTACCGCTCGCCCCCGACGTCGAACAGGACATCGAGCAGTCCACCTCGGCCGCCGTCGCGACTGTCCTCGATCTCCTCGGCAAGGCGGCGCACCCGGTCCTGTGGGGCGGTGAAGAGCTCCAGCGCTGGGGCCTGCAAGACGCCTTCGAGGAGATCGTCGAGCTGACCCACCTCCCTTACGCCACGACCCTCCTCGGCAAGGCGGTCATCTCGGAGAACAACCCGCAGTTCGTCGGCGTCTATTCCAGCGTCTATGCTCCTGGAGATACGATCAAGGTCGTCGAAGGCAGCGATTGCCTCTTCGCCCTGGGGACCATCCTCACCGACTTCTACGGCGCGATCGTCGCGAAGACCTACGACCGGATGATCCTCGCCGCGGGCGGCGCGGTCCGCGTCGGCCGCGCTGTCTATCCCCGCGTGCCGCTCGATCGCTTCGTTCACAAGCTGCTCTCGGCGCTCCGGGACGGAGGCCACACCCTCATCAACCCGGCGCAGCACACGCCGCCCGCAGGCTTCGAAGAGGCCCAGCGGGTCACGAAATGGGAGGCTCGGCGCGAGGCCGCGTCTCGCGAGGTAGAGCGCGGCGCGTCGCTCGAAGAGCAGAAGATCACGTGGGACTCGTTCTTCGACCGACTCAGCCTCTTCGTGGATGACTCCACGCTCGTGCTCGCCGACACGAGCCTTGGTCTGTTCCCGTCCGCGGAGCTCCTGGTCACCAGGAGATCCAGCTTCATCACCCAATCAGGCTGGCTATCCATTGGCTACTCCGTGGGAGCCGTGGTCGGCGCCGGCGCGGCGGTCCGCGCTGCGCGGCCCATCGTGCTCACCGGCGACGGCGGCTTCCAGATGGTGGCTCAGGCGCTCTCCACGCTCAAGCGGCAGCGGATCCCCGCCGTCGTCTTCGTGTTCGACAACACCCTCTATGCCATCGAGCAGCTGCTCGTGAACAAGGAGTTCTTCAAGGGCCCGCACGCGCCGCCGGCCTTCTTCAACGAGCTGTCCCGCTGGGATTACGTGAGCCTCGCGTCGGCCTTCGGGGCCAGAGGCTTCCAGGTCGGGACGATGGCGGAGCTCGGCGCGGCCCTCGGGGAGGTCGCAAAGCTCGACGACGTGCCGGCGCTCGTCGCCGTCCAGATCGATCCGCGCGATCTGCCCAGAGAGATCGCCAGGAGCGTGCGGCCAGGCGGGAGCACCGAGCTCGGAGAAGGCCCCGCCGGAGCTTTTTCTCCTGCAGGGTTCGATTGAGGTCTCCAATGACGACGACCCCGTTTCCCTATGGTTCCTGGCGATCTCCGGTGAGCTCCCAGCTCATCGCCGCGGGGTCCACCTCGCTCGCCAACGTGATGGTCGACAGCGGGGATATCTACTGGGTCGAGGGGAGAGCCCGCGAGGGAGGTCGCAACGTCCTCGTCCGCCGCGGCGCCGACGGCCAGGCGGTCGACGTCACGCCGCCTCCGTTCAACGTGAGGACGCGCGTCCACGAGTACGGCGGCGGCGCGGCGACCGTCCACCGGGGCACCGTCTATTTCTCCAACTTCGCCGATCAGCGCCTCTACAGACAGCGGCCCGGCGAGGCGCCGGAGCCGCTCACGCCCGAGGGCGATCTGCGCTACGCCGACGGCCTCGTCGACGCCGCGCGCAACGCGTGGATCGGCGTGCGCGAGGACCACAGCGCGGGTGACGCCGCGCCGGTCAACACCCTCGTCGCGATCGATCTCGCGACGGGCGGACCAGGCCGCGTCCTCGCCGGCGGGAACGACTTCTACTCCTCGCCGCGGTTATCGCCGGACGGACGGCACATCGCCTTCCTGACCTGGTGTCACCCGAACATGCCCTGGATCGGGAACGAGCTGTGGGTGGCGGAGATCGGAGCCGACGGGGCCCTCGCGAAGGCGACGCGGGTAGCCGGCGGACCGGAGGAGTCCATCTTTCAGCCCGAATGGTCGACCGAGGGGGTTCTCCATTTCGTCTCCGACCGCAGCGGGTGGTGGAACCTCTATCGCTACGATCGAGGCGAGTCTGTCGCGCTCTGCCCGAAGGACGCCGAGTTCGGCCGGGCGCAGTGGAGCTTCGGGCTGTCGACGTACGCCTTCCTCTCGTCGGGGCGGCTGGTCTGTACCTACACCGAGCTTGGCGTGGATCGGCTCGCCCTGCTCGATCCCGCCTCGGGCGCGCTCGCTCCCATCGAGCTCCCGCTCACGGAGTACGGCGATGTGCGCGCCTACGGAGGTCGCGTTGTCTGCCTGGCAGGGTCGCCCACCCTCCCTCACTCCGTCCTGCTCGTGGATCCGGTAGCTGCCGAGTCGGTCACCCTCCGCACCTCGACCGAGATCGCCGATGATCCCGGGCTGCGCCGCTATTTCAGCATGCCCGAGATGGTCGCCTTTCCGACCGAGGGAGGGGAGACCGCGTACGGGTTCTATTACCCGCCGTTCAACCCCGACTACCCCGTCTCCCCGGGCGAAGAAGAGAAGCCGCCGCTCCTCGTCCTGTGCCATGGGGGGCCCACGTCGGCCGCCTCGACCTCGCTCAACCTGCGCATCCAATACTGGACCAGCCGCGGCGTCGCCGTCCTCGACGTCAATTATGGGGGCAGCACCGGCTACGGGCGCGCCTACCGGGATCGCCTCAACCGGCGCTGGGGCATCGTCGATGTCGACGATAGCGTCAACGGCGCGCGGAGCCTGGTTATGCGGGGCGAGGTGGACGGGCGGCGGGTGGTCATCGCCGGCGGGAGCGCCGGCGGCTACACGACGCTCATGGCGCTCGCCACGCGTGGCCTCTTCGCTGGAGGCGCGAGCTACTACGGCGTCAGCGACGCCGAGGCGCTGGTGCGTGATACCCACAAGTTCGAGTCTCATTACCTCGACTCGCTCATCGGGCCCTACCCGGCGGAGCGCGCCACCTACCGTGAGCGGTCGCCCATCGAGCACGCCGACGGCATCGATGTGCCCGTGATCTTCTTCCAGGGAGACGAGGATCGCGTCGTCCCTCCGAACCAGGCCGAGATGCTGGTCGAGGCGCTGCGCAGCAAGCGGATCCCGGTCGGATACTTGCTCTTCTCCGGCGAGCAGCATGGCTTCCGGCAGGCGTCGAACATCCAGCGCTCCCTCGACGCGGAGCTCTACTTCTACGCCGCGACTGTCTTCGGAGTGAAGTTGACCTTCTGAACGCGCCAGGGCGGGAAATGGGGAGGTTCAAGATGGTAAAGCTCATCGATACACGTGATTTCAACCATGACCGTGCGACGGAGGCGCGCCTCTTCGAGCTCGGTCGGATCGCCGCGCAGGTGGGGCCCTACATGCCCGAAGGGACGGGCATAAAGATGAGCCGCGTCAACGCCATGACCGGCATGCCCACCGTGATCGAGTTCCTTGGCACGCAGCCAGGCGGGACGTCGTACGTCGCGCGCTCGCTCGTCATGATGGAGACGATGATCGGGCTGGTGAGCTTCGCCGGCGAGGCGCCGCCGCGCTTCAGCGTCGATTCCAGGGTGCAGAAGACGCGCGGCGGAATGAAGGCGGTCCACATGCAGCAGGAGTACCGCGGCGTGCCCGTCTTCGGCATGTTCCAGGTCGTGCGCTTCGGCAAGGACGACGCGATGCGGGACGCCGCGGGCGATGTCGTCGGCCTCCCCAAGGATGTCGATGTCGACCCGAAGGTCGATGTCCTCGAGGCCGCTGCGGCGGCCGTCCGCCACCTCGCGCAGAGCGACGCCGAGCAGCCAGAGCAGCGCAAGGATCAGTTCGGCCAGCCCATCCCGGAGGTGCACATCGATCCTGCGGCCTTCCAGCCGACGGTCATCTCGTCGTTTCCCCTGGCATCACGGCCCTTCGTCCTCGACAAGGGGCTTTTTGCCGACGACATCCCGGCGCACCTGGTGCTCTTCTATCAGGGGCCCAGGGTGCGACTCGGCTGGAAGCTCGTCTTCACCATGCCAGAGCACGGCGGGCAGTACGCGATCATCGTGGGCGCTGACGACGACAAGCTCGACATCCTCTATTGTCAGGAGAAGTCCTTGTCCGCGGGCGTCCGGATGCGGGTGTTCCGGTGGAACCCCCGAGATTTCACGCCCGTCGACCTGGAGGTCCCGCTGCCGGAGAAGGCCTACCCGATGCACCACCTCGGCCTTCCGTCGATAACGAGCTTCCCGTCGCCCTGGGTCGAGGGGAACAGCACGGTCGGGAACAGCACCGTCGTGCTATCCAGCGAAAGGCGCCCGGTTCTCGGCAGGCGCACCGCAGAGGGCCTCGTGTTCGCGCCGGAGAGCCCCGAGGGGGAGGAGCAGTGGATCGTCAACGCCTTCTACTTCTGCAATTACATGCACGACTTCTTCTACCTGCTCGGCTTCGACGAGAAGGCCGGCAACTTTCAGCGGAAGAATGAGGCGTCAGTCGGCCTCGCCGGTGATCCGCTCGTCGCCCAGGTTCACCGTGGACGGCTGTCTGGTACGGCGTATATCCAGCCCGCCATCGACGGCCAGAGCCCGCAGATGCACCTGGGTATCTTGCCCGAGACGGGCCGGCACACAGCGCTCGATGCGGATGTCGTGTTCCACGAGTACGTCCACGGTGTCACCAACCGACTCGTCGGCGGCGAACGATCCGAGCTGCAGCTCGAGCAGCCGCAGAGTCGGGGCATGGGCGAGGGGTGGGGCGACTACTTCGGTCTCAGCATCCAGAACTACAGCACCGGGACCGAGCGCACGACCGTGGGGAGCTGGCTCGTCAACAACGGGCGCGGCATCCGCCAGCTCCCCTACGATGAGAATTTCCCGGACCACTTCGGGAAGCTGGGCACCGGGCGCTACCGCGAAGAGCACAACGTGGGGGAGATCTGGTGCGCGACGCTGATGCAGTTGAACCGCGCCATCGTCAGCGTGCTCGGCGACAAGGAGCGTGGATACGCGCTCTGCTGGCAGATCGTGTACGGCGGTCTGCCGCTCACGCGTGGTAACCCGAGCTTCCTCGACGCGCGGGACGGCATCCTGCTGGAGCTCGACGCCCTGAGATCGACCGTCGATTCGCCCGACGGAGCGCAGTTCCGCGCGCTCCGCAAGGCGGTGTGGGCCACCTTCGCGAGGTTCGGCATGGGCCCGAACGCGCGGAGCAACGGGGCCTCGCTCACCGGGATCAGGCCTGACTTCTCCGTACCCGAGGAGCAGTGAGCCTCACCCCGTCAGGAAGGTGGCGCCCGCCGATCCACTTCTTCCGCGCGCAGGAGGGCACGCGATCAGCGAAAGTTCTCCACTTCTCGGCGCATGCGGCCTGTTGATCCTACCACACCGTCAAGTTGGAGCTGCCGCTGCTCGAGGGGTTGAACACCTCTGTCGCCATCACCTGGTAATTGTGAGCGCCAAGGTTCCACCCCTTCGACGCCCAGGCATTCACGTGATTGGAGAACGTGATGGTGCTGTTGGTCCCGGTGGGCCTCTTCGTCCTTCGGACACTCCAGTACTGATAGAACGTCGCATTGCCTATGATGGAGGGTGCGTTGACTCGCTGCATCCTGTACAGGTCGTAGGTGCCCCCGTCCGTGGTGACTGTGCCCGCCGACGCTCCACCCGGCGGTCTCCAGCTGCCCCAGCTGTCAACGACGTAGTACTCCACGAGTGGGTTTGTCGTCCACCCATAGAGAGTCAGATATGCATTGCTGCTGCCCGTCGACCAGACGCCGGCATTGTAGCCGACGTTCCTGCTCGACGACCCGGTGCTCCAGCCCTTGCCGCCAACGAAATTATAGTTGCCGTTTGCCCAGTTGACAGCGTAGTTTCCGCCGCCGTTCAAATTCATGCTGACCGACCCGCCATCTTTCCAGAACGTGTACCATCGGCCGTCCGTGCCGGTTTGATTCGTGTTTATCGTGAGAGCGCTTTGATCGGTGGTCAGATCGGTCTCGGCCATGTCCATTTCTGCGCCATCCATGACGCAGTTGGTCAGTAGGAGCCCAAGGGCGGAGCACATGCCGAGCCGGGTGATGTTGTTCATGGTGTATCGCCTTTCTTGGCCTGTCTATTGTTCGAGACTGGCAGTTGCGTCAAGCCGATTATCCATCGCAACCGGGCATGGCCATCAAGAAGGTGCGATATTACCAGATACAGAGTGACGATGGTGTCTGGAGCCAGATCAACCGCTATCACATCGCCCGCTTGACGGCCGCGGGGCGACGCCGCACGGGCAGCGGCACGTGGACGCGGTCAAGGCCGATGGCCGCTGGTATGCCAAGCCGGATGGCAGCGCGAGGAAGTGTAGCGGGGCAGATCGAAAGACGTCCACCGCGACAGTCCCGTCAGCGAAGGCGCGCTTGAGCGACAGCCGCACCACGCCGTCCTGCTGCGGCTCGACGCGCTCGTTTGCGATCGGGGGTCGCAGCACGTGACGCAGCAGCGCCTCCCTCGCCGCGGCATGGTGCGCACCGGCGCGTGTCGCCGGCAACCAGATCGCATGATCTTCGGTCGCAGCGAGCTGCGCGCTACCCCGGCTTCTTCGTCACGACGAACGCAACCATCCCCCCAGCACCAACCTCCCTCTCCTCGATCTCGACGAACCCTACCTCGCGCATCTCGCGGAGGATCGTCTCGCGATCGTAGACATGGACGACCGGCGCCTTCCCGAACCAGCGCAGCACCGTGATGATCGCGCCGTAAGGTACCCAGGTGCTGCCGAGGCAGACGTTGGACGAGATGAACGAGCCGCCGGGCTTGAGGAGGTCGAAGATTGTCTTGAGGGTGCGCCTCCGATCGGGGACGAGGTGGAGGATGGAGTAGGCCCAGGCGCTGTCGAAGTGCTCGGGCTCATACGGAGCACGTCCGTCGAGCGTGCCCTGGCGAAAGGTGACATTGGTCACGCCTTGGACCTGCTTCTTCTGGTTGGCGATGCGGATCATCTCGGACGAGACGTCCATCGCGTGGATGTGGCCGGCGAACGGCGACATCTCCAGGGCGAGCGAGCCAGTGCCGCAGCCGATCTCGAGGACTGTCGAGCTCGGGCGCAGGTGCTCGCGGGTGATGGCCTTCTTGCGCTCGAAGGCCGTGACGTTCCCCACCGGCTTGGCGGCGTACTTCTCGGCGATGCCGTCCCAGAACTTGGCGTCGTTGCTCATCGTGGTCGACGATTCTATGCACGCGGCGCGTCTGCGTCCGGTGCAAGTTCGTGACGCAGGGGCGCAGTTTCGCGCCACCCCTCGGCCTCGCCGCGGAACAGCGCTGCGCGCTCTGTCATCGCCGCGGTGATGCCCTCGCGCGCGGCGCGCAGGCGCGCGTTGTCCCGGAGGTCGCGGTGGCTGAGGAGCCAGAAGTCGCCGACGTAGCGCAGGTCCGGCTTCGCGAGGCGCTGGAGCCCTGGCTCCGGATCGCCGACGTACGTGGGTAGCATCACGAAGCCGAGGCCGGCGTGTGCGGCCTCCATCATGATCGCCATCGACTCGAACGTGCCCCAGATCGGAACCTCGGGATAGCTCGACGACGCGACGAGCTCCTCGGCGATCTTGCGCAGGTTGGATCCGATCCAGCGCGCGGGGCGCGCGCCGCGCTCGGGGTCGAGCTGGGCAGCGTGCGCGGTCGCGACGTAGTTGCAGAGGGTGATGGGGGCGAGCCGCCGCCCGATCAGGTGCTCCGGCGGGGACGCGCTCGGAGAGAGAGCGCGCACCGCGATGTCGGCCTCGCGCTTCGACAGATCCAGGTTCTTGGCATCGGCATCCAGCTCGAGCTCGATGCCGGGATGCTGCTCGCAGAGGCCGGCCAGGGCGCGGAGGAGGATCTTCGCGATGAAGGGGTCGGTGCATGTCACCCGCACGGGCCCCTCGAGCCGCGCGTCTTGCCCGGCGAGGCCGCGCTCCAGCGCGGCCATCTCCCGCTCGACGCGCTCCGCCCCCGAGACCATCTCGTTGCCCGCGTCCGTCAGCAGGTACCCATCGCGGTGCCGGTCGAACAGCTTCACGCCGAGCCGCGTCTCGAGGGCTTCGACCCGCCGCGCCACGGTCGAGTGGCTCACGCCCAGCATCGAGCCCGCCGCGCGAACGGAGCCCGTCCGGGCGAGCGCGAGAAAATGGCGCACGTCATCCCAGTCCACGATGCCCGCCAGCATACCCCTCACGCGTGCGCGCGACAGATACAGATGCAGACACGAGCCGCCGTGACCGAGGGCGCCGAGGCGCTGCGGGTCGACGTGGCGGCCGAGGCGCGCGTCAAGAAGAACGCCCAGTCGAGGAGGAAACCATGTGAACCAGGCAGGTCGACGACCCTAGAAGACCGATCACGTTGATCGAACGAGAAATGAACCGCCAAGCGCGCCAAGGACGCCAAGACGAGAACAAGATCTTGGCGCCATGGCGTCTTGGCGATTCAATTTTCCGCTCCTTTCAGGCGGTTTCAATCCGTTTGTCGCTCTAGGCGACGTCGGGCCGTGTCATCAGCGGCGAGCGCAGGTGCAGCTCCAGGTCGGAGGTGGTCAGGGGCAGCGTGACCCAGGTGGCCGTCGCGGTCCCCGCGTCGGCGTCGACCGCCACCCGGACCCGGTGCGGGCTGGTGATGACGTGGAGCTCGGCGACGAACGTCCTGCCCTGCCAGGCACCAGACGCGACGACGGGCCGGCCGAGCGGCGAGCTCTCCCGCCAGGCACCGTGGCCCACCTCGAGGTCGAGGAGCGACCCGAGTCGCAGGAGCCACCCGGCGTCGGTCGGATCGACGACCACCGTGGTTCCGTCGGGCAGGGCCGAGCTCTCGGCAGAGGCGTCGAGCCTCGCCGTGACGGACCGCTGCGGGCCCGCCGAACCCCGTACCTGCGCGAGGGACAGCCCTCCCAGCCGGTCGGCGAGGAGCTCGTCGTCGTGCGAGCCGTCCGGATGGCCGACGCCAGGGAGCAGGCACTCCCAGAAGGCGTCGAGCACGCCCTGAGCGTGCTCGACGGCCTGGTGGGCGCCGGTCACGGCGATCACCAGGTCGTGCGACGGGACGACCACGCAGTGCTGGCCGAATGCGCCCTTGCCGTGATAGCCGTGGCGCGACATCCAGAGCTGGTAGCCGTAGCCGCAGAGGAAGTCGGGGCCGTCGTCTCCCTCCGCCTGGTGCCGGCCGTCGATCTGCCGGCTGGTCGCGAGCTGCACCCACGCGCGTGGGACGAGCTGCTGCCCGTTCCAGAGACCGCCGCGCAGCAGCAGCTCGCCGAAGGCGGCGACGGCTTCGGTCCGCAGGTGCAGACCGTGGAACCCGAAGGCGGCACCGCTCGCGACGCGGTCCCACTCGGCGTCCTCGATTCCCATCGGCTTGAAGAGGCGCTCGTCGAGCAACTCCGGGAGCCCGACGCCGGTGACGCGCTCCACCATCCGGGCCAGGATGTAGGTGGTGGCGTTGTCGTAGGTGTGCCGCGTTCCCTCGGGTGCGTCGAACGGCACGCGCAAGAAGCCCTTCACGAGGTCGTGGGGTTCCAGCCTCCAGGCCTCGGTGAGGCTGTCCGTGTCGTGCCCAGCCGTCATCGACAGCAGGTGGTGAACGGTGATGCGGCGCCCCTGCTCGGAGACATCGGAGGGGACGTGGTCGGGCAGGACGTCCACCACCCGGTCGCCCAGGTCGAGCAGCCCGTCGGCGATCGCGAGCCCCACGGCGATCGACGTGAACGACTTGGTCAGCGAGTAGAGAAGGTGCCGGCGCTCGGCCGAGTACGGCGCCCACCACCCTTCGGCGACGACGTGCCCGCGGTGCACGACCATGACGGAGTGGCACTCGACGGAGCGGTCCTCGAGGCGGTCCAGCATCGCGGCGATCGAACGAGACGACACTCCCGAGGCGGCCGGGGTCGATCGCGGCAGCAGCGCACGCTGAGGCGACATCCCGAGACCATAGCCGCAGGTGGGCGCCATGGTGGAGGGTTTGTGAACGCCTTCACCACCGGGCCTGGAGCGTCGCGGGGTCGCGAGCTCAACCTCGCAACGCGGTCAGGCAGCCCGCTGCCAGAGGTGTCGACGCGCATCACATCGAGGATCCCGCTGAAGATCTCCGCCTCGCTGGTCTGCCGCCCCTTGTCCGGCGCGCCCGAACTCGGTGGCGACGTAGATCAGCGTACGGTCCCACAGCGATGCGCCGCCCCTCTGTGCCAACGTCGAGGAAGTGAGTCCCGCCTCGCGCGGCGGACGGGTGTTTACTTTGCCACAGCGGCTGGCTGCTCACACACACGCGAACCGTCGGCGCGCGTGAAACGCCGTCACCGGCCCGAGGCACGGAGCTTGCCGGCCGCGACGAGTGAATCGGCTGCTCAGCGCGCTGCTCGTCGCTGTCGGAGTACTGGCTTGGCCGCGTCTCGCTCAAGCGACGTACAGCATTCATTGTTCGAATACGCGCGTCACACTGATCGTCAACTACAGCGGCGAGGGCGAGTTCGTCGCGATCGCCTACTCGGAGCAGGACGAACCAGACCCAGCCTACCTGGAGCCGACGTTTTGGCGCATGGCGGGACAGCAAGTGCTTGCGCTTCGCGAGCGCGCGGACGCTGACAGGCGGCCGTTTCATCTCGGCATCCGCGGAAGGCACGCGGTATTGATCTTCCGGCAGCAGCGCCATTTCCTACGCTGCGGGTGGGATACCGAATGAGGTCGGTGGCGCCGCCATGATGGCGAGAGTTACGAAGTGACGAGCTGATCGCCAGTCCGGTGGCGCGCGCCGCCGCGCCCACGCCGCCGTGGCCCTCGATTCGTACCGCAGCTTGCACATTGAACCCGTCGAACTCCGCCGTGAACGGTCCCCGCTGCTTCGCCTCGAACCCGGCCTCGCCGGCGTCCGTGTCGTGCTCCCCATCCTGATCGAGCCGCACGAACCGCCCTCCACGCAGCGCTGCCTCGGCACAAGCATCGAGCGCGCTCAGCTCTCCTGCCGAGGGTTACCGCTCCTCGAAGGGGCGCAGCCAGCTCGCGCAGCGCCGCCCCGAAGCGGTGAGCCCAGCGCGGCGGCGGCGTCAGGGCGAGCTGCACGGCCGCCGTCACGGCCGCGCCTGCCGCGGCCCACCCGAGAGCGCGGGCGATCGGGCGGAGCCCGGGTTCTTCGGCCTGCTCTGGCTTTGCGCGGTGAGTGGGGTCTTGCTCCACCGCGCGCCTCCGGGCAGGCTTCGCTCATGGGCCAGCCCGCCGAGAAGCCCCGCCGCGCCACGTACGCCGACCTCGAGGCGGTCCCGCCGAACAAGGTGGCAGAGCTCATCCGGGGCGTGCTGCACGTCATGCCCCGGCCGGCGCCGCGGCATGCGCGCGTTGCCTCTCGGCTCGGCGCCAAGCTCGGTAGCCCGTTCGACCTGGGCGACGGCGGACCGGGCGGTTGGCAGATCCTGGTCGAACCGGAGATCCACTTCCCGGACCCAGCTTCGCCTGGCGAGCTCGACGCGGTCGTGCCCGACCTCGCCGGCTGGCGTATCGAACGCATGCCGGAGCTGCCCGAGACGGCCTACTTCCCGCTCGCCCCGGACTGGATCTGCGAAGTCCTGAGCTCCTCGACGGAGAGGGTGGACCGGGACGAGAAGATGCCCATCTACGCACGCGAGGGCGTACAACACGCCTGGCTGGTCGATCCTATCCACCGGACGCTCGAGGTCTTCTCGCTCGGCCCCGCACGCGAGTGGGAGCGCGGCCAGGTTCACCGCGACGCGGCTCGGGTTCGCATCGCGCCCTTCGAAGCGATCGAGCTCGACCTCTCCGTACTCTGGACGAAGTAGCGCTCGCGCGGTCCCGCTTCGCGTCCTCCGCGACGAGCCGGTCCGAGGCGCGAATGCCCTCGGCGAACGCCTCCACCGAGGACGCCAAGACATCGTCTTCGAAGGAACCAGGTGAAAGCTCAGCAATTTTGACAGTTTCCGTCTGATTCGCCGCTGAGCTGTACTCGGCCGTGGCCCAGGGAGGGCCCAACGAGTCGCCTGTAGCCGCCGCGTCGCTCGCTGCAGACGACGAACCGCGTCAACGGACCCATGGTCTCCACTCGCTCGGTGGTCACAGCACCGCGGCGCTCACCCTCACACCGCCGGGGGCGGCTGCTCAGCCGCCGCCCGCCTCTTCGCTGCGGCCTCCGCGGCGCCGATTCGCAGCTGCGTCCGGATAAGCAGGTACAAATCTCTTTCGAATTCGCCATGCAAGCGCTCGGCCAGATCTCGGATACGCTGGCTCCTCGCGGTCTTTCGCAGGCGTGCGGCCCCATACGCAGCGCCTTGCCGCACCAGCAAGCGCACGTCTTTGGCCATGGCCTCGAGTGTACTGGCTGCTAGGTCCAGCCGACGGCTGTCCGTCTCGGTGCAGAGCTCGGCGTAGTAGACCGCGGTATAAGCTGCATGATTAGCTACGGAGGCCTCCTCGTTGGCGACGAGGACGAGCACATGCTCGACGAGGAACTGGAGGTCGTCGGAAAGGGGCCCCGTGCGGTGTACGAGGGCGCTGCGGATCAGGGAGGAGATCGCGATTCGCCAGCTCGCCGAGAACTCGCCCCGGGCCCCGCCTACGCCTTCGCGGAGCTTGCCCACGAGCTGGATCCATGTGTCGCCCGGCCAGTATGCGGGGTCGAGGATGCGGTAGATCGGGCGCGGAACTGAGGTGGACACCGACCACAGCTCGAGGAGCCTCTTGCTGGCCTCTGCGCGACGGCCACCCAGATCTCGCTCGATGAACGTGGACAGGAACCAGATAAGCCCGGAAGACTTAAATGGGTTATATGTCAAGTAGCTTTTTACCTTCTCCCAATGGTCGATGATCCAGGTCCAGATTTGCTCGACGAGGTCGGTCCATGTCTCATCGAACCCCTCCTCTGTGAGGACCAGCGCAAGACAGAAGGCCACGGACACTACAATGGATGAATTAGACTGCTCGCCGGATTGGGCCGCAACCCGTTTCCACATCGCGGCCAGCGTTTCACGGGCATGCTGCTCGACGTCGTTCCACGCACCATCGTTACCCGCGCTGTCTATTCGGCTCCGTCGAATTGCAACAATCTCGACGATGGGTCCAATCCATCCAATATCGCCTGCTCGCTCCCTCTCGCGCTTCACGACCGCGTCGCACCACTTAGCGACGAGATCCCAAGATTCTGCCGGAAGCGCCTCGGTGGCGTCCTGGGCATTGGCGACCACGCGAACGATGGCAGCACCAATCCCTTGCACATTTCCCCATGACCAGTGCTCCCCGTTTTCGCCCGTAGGGACATCCCGACACAACCACGCCACGAGCTCGGCGGGGGTCGCGACTTCGAGAACGAGCCACGGATACCAGGGGAGTTCGTCCATGCGTCGCTGGATCTGATCGGCAGCGAAGTGGTCGTCCGTCTCCTCTGCGAACCTGCGGAATGCCTTGTACGACGTCGTGTCGCGGCAACTGGATGCATATTCACACCAAGCCCTTGCCAGCTCATGGCCGATAGCCTGCCATCCGCGATGATGATTCACCGAGGAGCCAAGTGCCTCGGCTCTACGCAGCAACTCGAGTGGCAGGTCGGCATCATCAGCATCCAACACCGTCAGCAACGGCTTCAGCGCTTCGACGCACGCGACGAGTGTCACCTTCGTCGCGTCTTTCTGGCGCCAGGCGTCGCGCCAGACCTGTACAATCGCTCGATCGCGCCTTCGCTGCTCCGTGAGCGATTCTCCTCCCCTGTTCAGCACCTCACGAAGCCAATCCTGGGTCTTGTCGATACCGAAACGCAATCGATAGCGAAGCTCCTCCGGTAGATCGCCAAAGCCATGTTCGAGCAGAGGCATCAGATATTGCTCTTGTAGTCTGGGCGGAGCAAACTTGTCCTCAAGGTCGCGGAACATTCGCCATGCGAAGTGGAGAGTCGAGCTAAACGACATGCCCCGCCGCTCGTACCCCTTGTCACGCGCGTCAGATCGCAGCTGCTCAATAGTACTCTTTCGCAGTTCGGCGATGCGTCGTTTTGCCTCCTCCTTCCATTGATGCACAGCCGTGTCCTCGCTCAATTCCTTCTCGGCGCGCGAGTATTCCTTGGCGATCCGACGATCCTCGTCGGTAATCTTACTGTAGTGATCTGCTCTATGAATGAAGGATTGGTACGCTCTGCTCCGGCCCCACGCGGCCAGCCACGGAAGCAAGGGATCCTCCGTTCGGTTGGCCTCGCTGAACGCCTTATCGTATTCGTTGACAGCCGCGACATAGTCGCCGTTCATCATGCTGCGGAATGCCGCCTCCATGCGTGCGGTCCCCCGTTGTTCTTCGTTCGCTTTCTCCGGCGATCCGCCCAGTGCCTCAATATCTGTCTTGACGCGAGCAGCCCTGTCGCCTGCGCCATACTTTACTAAGAGGCGATGCGCAGCGCGCATCTGATTAATAGCTCGCTTCCGGTGCGGCTTTCCCCCAGGCTCCTCGGCCCGTTCATCTATTGCAAGCCACACCACAGCGAGCAGTTCGGCGATGTCGAGATCCGCATCGTCTGCTCGCCAATCATGTTGCTCCCAAAGCTCGTTCTGCACGCGGTAGTAAAGCCAGCCTGCGAAGAGCTCCGCCGTTGTCTTACGCGTCGTGAGCCATTCATCGGCGAGCCACGCCAACTTCCAACGCTTGCGTACGCGCCCCTCGAAGCAGGCCGTCTTGAACTTGGGTTCCTTGTCCTCAGTTTTTGATGGACCACCCTCTTCGATGCTGACGCGGATCTCCGCCTGCCGCGCAGCCCGCCCGCCGAATTGAGCATCGGTGTATTCCTGAATCTTCTCCTTGACATAGTCGTGCTCGCGACGGTCGAACTCCAGGTCGATGCAGTGGCGCCAGACGTCATTTTCCCACCCGCGGTAGGTTTCAACGTATTTCGCGACGTCAGGATCCTCGATCGCACTTCTGGCGAATTCCATACGAGATAAGAAAGGGCGCCCATGCGGCATGTGGTCTTTGAGCTGATCGGTCGTGATGCGATTTAGCGTGCTAAAAAAGTCCGCAAACTTATCGCCCAGGTCGTTCCAGTCCTTGAACCGCGCGATCCGCATCCCGAGCTTCATCCAATGAAGGCGCTGCGCTGACTCCTGCTCGGATCTCCGTTCCGCATCGCTGGACGGCCCGAGCAACGCCAGCCCCATGGGATGCTTGCTCTTCATGTCCAGGCTGAGCTGGCGATAGACCTGATGGAAGTCCGGGTCCGTCAAGCTGAAGCCGACCGTGAGCACTGGATGTTGAGAGAGGAGCTGGCGCACACGGGCGAGGAGCACCGGGCGCGTGGTGGGGAGGTCCTCGTACTGCGACCGCGAGAGCACCCACGTGCTCGGGCACGTCCGGTGCCCGTGAAGGTACAGCACCTGGATCCGACGAGGGCCTCTGGCCACGTCGATGTCCTCGAAGATCGGCGAGCACCGACGAGAATCACGGTCCAGCAGCGTGTCAAGGAAATTTGTGGTAACGATCGCCTCGACGTCGAACTTGAACAGCGCCTCGTGGGCCTTGCCCGGCGACAGTTCGTCATCTTTGAGCATGTCGCGCAGGAGATCGTAGAACCTCCGGTCGCCGAGACCGTCGCGATGAAGCTCCGCCAGCGCGAGCGCATCGATGCCGCTCGCGTCCTCGATCCGCAGATCTTCGGCGAAGCGTCGCGAGATGTCAGCCCAGAGGGGGACGTGCTCGCTTGCGACCGCCATGCCCGTCGCCGTGACCACCGCGTTTCGCGTGAAACCCGCCCCCACGACGACTACGGGCCTTCGGCCCTCATTCGCGATCCACCAGGAAAGCACCGTCTCGGCGTCGGGTTCGTAGAAAAGCTTGGACACCTGCTTCGCGACGATCTCCTTGATGTATGCCCTCACGCCCAGCTCCTTCCGCTCAACTACGGCATCGTACCCGAGTCCGCTCCGCGATCCAGCCCGCCATGCCGCCGGCCGCGATGGCCAGGCGGAGCCCTCCCTAATGCGAGCGAGGAGAGATCGGATCGCGGCGACCGGGGCGCATTTAGCGCGCCCTCGACGGGCCCGTCTGCAGCGGGTCCGCCAGCGCCTATCGAATGACCAATAGAAGCTCCTGAATGGTCAACTGCCGGAGGCAACGGAGCGGAACCATCGTCAAATGTTCCGGTGTTTCCGTCGCTTCGCACGGTTCGCTCGGTCCCGAGCGCCTTTCGGATCCAGAGCAGCTCCAGCAGGCCCCGGTCCTCGACACCCCCGTGGGCGACGGCGCCCGCGCCCTGCTGCCGGTGTTGTGGGCCAGCGAATCCGCAGCGGAAAGCTGCCCCTCCGCCCAGCGGCGTACAACTGGCTGCGCTGTCCCATGCGCGGGAGCACGGCGATCAAGGCAGCCGCGTTCCCGGCAGAGCTGAGACAGGCCGTCCCGTTGCGGCGAGCTACTGTCGGCGCGAGCTTACTCACCCCTCCGGTGCCACCCGCAACTCGAGCAGCCGACGGATCGCCTCGTGAACGACCCGGGCCGCCACCTCATCCCCGAGGGCGACGGCGCGGCTCAGAGTACCGGCGAGCGAGGCGACCACGGCCGCCCTAGGAGACGGTTCGGCCAGCCCGAGCTCCCGAGGTCCGGGGCTTGACATTTGGGCCCGGGTTGGGCCCATGCGCTCCGAGGCAGTGCAATCCGCCGTCACGCTGTCCCCAAATTCCCGGGAATGCGACGCATCGCGACGGTTCGCCCCCGCGGGACAGTCCCACCAGGGATTTCTGACGCGGGGAACCAGGGCGGCCGCGAGGCAGCTGCCGGGGTGCGGAGCGGGGCGGAGCCCCGAGGCAGAGAGCCAGGGCCGCCCGCTCGAAGCCGCCGCGAAGCGGCGCAGAAGTCCGGCCATCCCGGACTTCGGGCGGGCGGAACTAGCTGACAGAAGGCGCGGCGCCGGGAGCCGGCGCGGCCGCCGGGCCAGCCGGTGCGGCGCCGGGAGCCGGCGGGGCCGCCATCCCGGCCGGCGCGGCGCCGGGAGCCGGCGCCGCGGCCGTACCCGCCGGCGTGACCAGCGCCGGCGTGCCGGGCGACGCCGTCGGCCCAGCCGGCGCCTCGTCGGCCGGCGCCGCCGCGGTGTCGGTGGACGACGTCGCCCGGCCTGTGCGCCCCTTGTAGAGCGACGGGGCGATCACGTCGGCGTCCTCCTCGTCCCAGCGCAGGAAGGCGACGGCGCGGCGGACCTGGTCGTAGGCATGGACGAGCAGCGCGAACGCGCGAGCCCGCTTGTCCGCGGCCTCGGTCGGCCCGGGGCCCTTGCCGTGCTCCCGCACGCCGAGGGCGGCGAGCAGCTGCGGCCCGATCTCCCCGGCGCGCTTCACCTCCTCCTCGGTCGCCGCCGTCTTGCCGGCGATCTCCGACCAGCTCGCGCTCAACAGCGCCGAGAGCGCCACGAGGTCGTTGGCGACGTCGATGTGCCCCTGCCCCGCTCGAATGTCCGCCACCGTCGCCGCGTCGAGCAGGCCGCGGCGAGCGAGCGCCTCGGCGTCGCCCAGCAGGTTCTCGCGCAGCGGGGTCGCCTCGGCGAGGAGCGGCTTCAGCGCGTTCTCGGCGCCTCCGCTCGACAGCCATAGAAGGTGCGCGTACCAGGCGGCGAGCGCGTAGGTCTCGAGCCGGTCGAGCCGCGCGATATCGAACGTCGGCAGGTGCTCCGCGATGTCGGCGCGCAGCGCGCGGAGGCCAGGAAGCACGCCGAGCACCTGGGAGACCACGCGGGGAACGTCGAGGTTCAGGGGGATGAGCCGGTCCGGGCTCAGCGCCTCGATCTCGGGCAGCGCCTTGTCGAACGCCGCCGCCGCCTGAGGCGGGGTCGAGGGCTCCGAGGGCTTCCTGGGAGCGGGCTTTTTCTTGACGGAAGACGATTTCGCCATGAGGGGATTACCTCTCGCTTGTCCCCATCGCCGAGCCGTGGAGGACAGGAAAGGACACGCCCTCCACCCCCCGCGATGGACGTTGTTGTGAGCGCCCGGCGCGCGCCGGACGTTCCGGCCAGGCATAACGATCGGTCTCGATGCGTCAACGCGCCTGGCAGGATCCTGACGACAGGCCGCCGGATGTCGCGAGCCCGCGCCCGGGCAACTCGGCTGCCCTGCCCGGACCGTTTCCGGTGCCCGAGGGCTGCGCGGCAGCCTTACCCGGACCGTTTCCGGTGCCTCAATGGCTGCGCGGCAGCCTTACCCGGACCGTTTCCGGTGCCTCGAGGGCTGCGCCGCTGCCCTGCCCCCACCGTTTCCGGTGCCTCGAGGGCTGCGCGCCAGCCTTACCCGGACCGTTTCCGGTGCCCCGAGGGCTGCGCCGCTGCCCTGCCCGGACCGTTCCCGGTGCCCCGAGGGCTGCGCGGCAGCCTTACCCGGACCGTTTCCGGTGCCCCGAGGGCTGCGCCGCTGCCCTGTCCGGACCGTTCCCGGTGCCTCGATCGCTGCGCGGCAGCCTTACCCGCGCCGTGTCGGCCCCGGCTTGCACGACCCGGAAGCCAGGGCCTGGCGGGGATACCTCACAGAGATCGCGGTCCCGCTCTCGCCGACGATTGCAGCGGAGTTTGGTGAGGGCGCCTCCAGGATGCGACGAGAACGCTCCGACGCTGACGATTGCATGAAGGAACCGCACGCTCAGGGCATCCACTGGACAGGTGGCATGATCGACCCGCACGGAGCAGCTCGGACCAGCAACACACAACTGCCCACGGCCGGTCCGCACCATGGAGGGACATGTGGGTGACGGCGATCGCGCGCAGGACAGCCGCGCCGCAAGCGGCCCGGCGCCGGTCCGCCGGGCCACGTCTCCCATCACGGATGAATCATCCGTTATAATGGACAAAGCGCGCTGGTCCTGTTATGTCGCGCCCATGTCCAACATTGCCATCATCACAGGAAGCGTCTCCCCGCGGTCGAAGACGGCGGCGCTCGCGGCCCGCGTCGCGGCGCGGCTCGGGCGTGAAGGGTTTCGCGTCACCACCGTCCATGTTCGTGACCTTCCCGCCGAGGATCTCCTCTTCGGGAGGGTCGATTCGCCCGCCATCGCGGAGGCGACGCGGGTGATCGCCGAGGCGGCCGGGGTCGTCATCGCGACGCCCATCTACAAGGCCGCGTACACGGGCGTGCTCAAGGCGCTGCTCGACCTCTTGCCGCAGTTCGGGCTCGCAGGGAAGGCCGTCTTGCCGCTCGCGACGGGCGGGACGATCGCGCACGTGCTCTCCATCGACTACGGGCTGCGGCCGGTCCTGCAGTCGCTCGGCGCGCGGCACGTGCTCGCAGGGCTGTTCCTCCTCGACAAGGCGCTGCGCCTCGGCGAGGACGGGCTGCTCGAGATCGACGACGAGCTCGGGAACAAGCTGGAAGAGGTCGTGAGGCCCTTCATCGACAGCGTGATCCGCGAAGGCCTCGCGCTCCCGGCGCGCGAGGTAGCCGCCTGAGGTCCGGCCGGGGAGGAGGGGGCGCCCTTCGCTTCTTTGCACGTGCATTGCAGTACTTGCGCCAGGAAGCCCGCTGGCGCGCCGAGGTCAACCCCATGCGCTTGCTCACCCTCCCCGCCCAGGGATTGACGATGCCCCCGACCGAGCGCGCCAGGGCGCTCGTCTTCGAGGACCCCAGGTCGCACCAGCTCCTCCAGCGCGTGAAGCAGGCCGCGGCGAGCGACGCGGCCGCGCTCATCAGCGGCGAGACAGGGACCGGCAAGGAGATCCTCGCGCGGCACCTGCACGAGCTCGGCGGGCGCCGCGGCCGGCCGTTCCTCGCCGTGAGCTGCGGAGCGCTGTCGCCCTCGCTCGCGGAGAGCGAGCTCTTTGGCCACGAGCAGGGCGCCGGCGCGCGGAAGCGCGGCCTGATCGAGGCGGCCCAGGGCGGCACGCTCTACCTCGATGAGGTCGGAGACCTCCCGCCCGGCGCGCAGGCCCGGCTGCTGCGCGCGCTCCAGGAGCGCGAGGTCATCCGGGCCAGCCCGCGGAGGGCGGCGGCCGACGCGCGCGTCATCGCCGCGACGAGCGTGCCGCTCGAGAGCGTTGTCGCCGCCGGCGGGTTCCGAGAGGACCTGCTCGCCAGGCTGAACGGCGCGCACATCGCCGTGCCGCCCCTGCGCGAGCGGCCAGGCGACATCCTGCCGCTCGCGCGCTATTTCGCCGGGCTGTGCGCGCGGCGTCTCGGGGCCGCGCCGTGCGCGCTCGCGTCGTCCGCTGTGGAGCTGCTGCTCGCGCACACGTGGCCTGGCAACATCCGCGAGCTCGAGCAGGTCATTCACCAGGCGTCGCTCGTCTGCCGCGCTGGCCGCGTGACGAGGGACGATCTCCGGTTCACGAGCCTCCAGCCGAGGGCCCCCGCGCTGCCGGGTGCCCCGAGCACCGTCGACGCGCTGATGGCCACGCTCGAGACAACCATCGCCGCCCTCTTCGAGAGCGGCTGTCCCAACGCGCACGAGCGCGTCGAGGAGATCGTGATCCGCGCGACGTACCGCCGCTGCGAGCGCAACCTGGGGCAGACGGCGACCCGGCTCGGCGTCAGCCGCGAGCTCGTGCGCACGCGCCTCTTGCAGTTCGGCGAGATCGGGACGCCGCCCAGCACGGAGCCCCCAGCATCGCTCTCGAGGATCGGAGAGGCGCGCGCGGCGGTGAAGGCGCCCCAGGCGCTCCAGTCCTGAGGTATCCCCTTGAATTCTTCGAGGAGAAAAAAAAATAACAGGGAGGCGGGGAGGCGGGGAGGGAAACATTCAAATACTCCCCGCCTCCCCGCCTCCCTGTTCAATTTCTCTGCTGAAAAGGGCCGGCTCGTCGCTGCTGCTGCGGCTCAGCTCTGCGACCGCTGAGGGAGGATGTCGTTGGCGATCACCTCGCCGAACGGGCCGGTGAGGTTCGGGCGGACGTCGGACCCCTTCTGGCCGATGGAGAGCCGCGGGAAGAGCAGCTCGGCGACGCGATAGGCCTCCTCCAGGTGCGGGTAGCCGGACAGGATGAACGTCTCGATCCCGAGCTCCGTGTACTCTCGCATGCGCCGCGCGACCGTCTCCGGATCCCCGACGAGCGCGGTGCCGGCGCCGCCGCGCACGAGCCCGACGCCGGCCCAGAGGTTGGGGCTTATCTCGAGCGCGTCGCGTCGCCCGTTGTGCAGCGCCGCCATGCGCCGCTGGCCCTCGGAGTCGAAGCGCGAAAAGGCCTGCTGCGCCGCGGCGATGGCGCGGTCGTCGAGGTGGCGAATCAGGTCGTTCGCCGCCGCCCACGCCGCCTCGGCCGTCTCGCGGACGATGACGTGCAGCCGGATCCCGAAGCGCACCTCGCGCCCCTCGGCCGCCGCGCGGCGGCGCACGTCCGCGATCTTCTCGGCCACCGCGGCCGGCGGCTCGCCCCAGGTCAGGTACACGTCGTGGTGGCGCGCCGCCAGCGCGTGCGCCGCGGGCGACGAGCCGCCGATGTAGAGCGGCGGGTGCGGCGCCTGGATCGGCGGATAGAGGAGCTTTGCCCCCTTGACGCGCAGGTGCTTGCCCTCGAAGTCGACCGTCTCGCCGGCCATGACGCGGCGCCAGATCGTGAGGAACTCGTCGGTCACCGCATACCGCTCGTCGTGCCCGAGGAAGACGCCGTCGCCCTCGGACTCCGCGGGGTCGCCGCCCGTCACCACGTTGAGGAGCAGCCGGCCGCCCGACAGGCGATCGACAGTGGACGCCATGCGGGCCGCCCACGTCGGCGAGACGATGCCCGGCCGCAGCGCGACAAGGAACCGCAGCCGCTGCGTGAGCGGGATCATGGCCGACGCGATCGCCCAGGCGTCCTCGCACGACCTCCCCGTGGGGAGCAGCACGCCGTGGTAGCCGAGGTCGTCGGCGGCCTGCGCGATCTGGCGGAGGTACGAGAGCGAGACAGGGCGCGCCCCCTCGGCGGTGCCGAGATAACGGCCGTCGCCGTGCGTCGGGAGAAACCAGAGGACGTTCATGGACAGATGGGCTCCTCGCCCGTGCATGGCCGGGCCGGAGGCCCGTAAGCACGCCCCGCGCCGCAGCCGTGAATCGATGGATCCGCGCGCGAGCGCAGGCCGCCGCGACCAGGATCCCCCCGCGCGCAGGGCCGCCGCTGCTGCTCCAGCAGCACCGCGCGCGCAGCCGTTGCTGCTGGAGCAGCAGCGGCCCGACGAGCCCCCTCGCCCCGCTCAGCCAATCTGCACGGGCAACGCGAGGGGATGGCCATGGCATGAGTCGTGCCCAACCGCGCGGTCCAACGACACGTGCCGACGACACGTGCCAGCGACGTGCCACGCACGCGCGGCGCCGCGACGTCGCATGTCGATCGAGGCCGAGGCATGCAGGGCGAAGCGGCTCACGTAAGCAATGGACAGGCGCCCCCGGCGCCGAGCAGCGCGCTGGAGATCGCCGACGAGCTCTCGCGGGCCTTCGCCGCGACGGCCGTGGAGCGGGACAGGCGGGGCGGCACCCCCAGGGAGGAGCGCGATCGGCTGCGGCGGAGCGGGCTCCTGGCGCTCTCGGCGCCGGCGGACCTGGGCGGCTGGGGAGCGCCCTGGCCGGTCGTGCTCGAGGCGGTCCGGCGCATCGCGCGCGCCGACAGCGCCATCGCCCACGTGTTCGGCTTTCACCACCTGATGCTCGCGACGCTGAGGCTGTTCGGGAGCGCGGACCAGGCGAGCCGGCTCCAGGCGGACACCGTCGCGAAGCGCTGGTTCTGGGGGAACGCGCTGAACCCGCTCGACACGCGCGCGCGCCTCGTGCGCCGCGGCGACGCCCTCGTCGTGCGCGGCGCGAAGAGCTTCTGCTCCGGGGCGAGCGACTCGGACATGCTCATCGTGTCGGCGATCGACGAAGCGACGTCGAGGCTCGTTGTCGCCGCCGTCCCGACAGGGCGGCCAGGGATCCGGGTGCTCGGCGACTGGGACAACATGGGGCAGCGGCAAACCGACAGCGGCACCGTCGAGCTCGACGACGTCGAGGTGCGGGCCGACGAGCTCCTCACGACGCCGGGGCCGCTCGGCTCGACGTTCGCCTCGCTGCGCCCCTGCCTCGCCCAGCTCGTGCTCGTGAACGTGTACCTCGGCATCGCCGAAGGGGCCCTCGAGGAGGCGCGACGGTACACGCGCGCGCGGCGGCGGCCCTCGGTCGCGGCCAAGGGGACGCCGGCGACCGAGGATCCCTATGTCCTCCTCCGGTACGGCGACATGTGGCTCGGGCTCGAGGCCGCGCGGCTGCTCGCCGACCGCGCCGGGGCGGCGTTCCAGGCGGCGTGGGAGGAGGGCGACCGGCTCAGCCCCGAGCAGCGCGGCGCGTGCGCGATCGCGATCGCCTCGGCGAAGGTGGCGACGTCGCGCGCGGGGCTGGAGATCACGAATGGCATGTTCGAGGTCATGGGGGCGAGCGCGACGACCGCCGGCGCCGGGATGGACCGGTTCTGGCGGAACCTGCGCACACACACGCTCCACGACCCTGTCGATCACAAATCGCGCGAGCTCGGCGCCTACGCGCTGAACGGCGCGATCCCGGAGCCGAGCTTCTACTCCTGAGTGGAGCGCGGGGACGAGGCAAGAGCGATCGGCGCGCGTGCGCCGCTGCGAGGAGATGGAGATGGCCAGACGAGATGAAGCTGCGATCCGCGAGAGCGTGAGGGCGATCGTCGCCGCCGCGATCGCGCCGAACGCCGATCGGGTCGATCGCGAGGGGATCTTCCCGCGCGAGAACCTCGACGCGCTCGCGCGCGAGGGGTGGAATGGAGTGCTCCTGCCCGAGGAGCTCGGCGGGCTCGGGCTGGGCCACGGGGCGTTCGCGGTCGCGGCCGAGGAGATCGGGCGCGCCTGCGCGTCGACAGCGCTCGTCTATGTCATGCACACCGGGGCGGCGCAGACGATCGCGCTCTATGGTAGCGACGACCAGAAGGAGCGGTGGCTCAGGCCCGCGCGGCGCGGGCTCGTCGGCACCTACTCGACGAGCGAGAAGGCGTCGGGCGGCCACTGGTGGTTCAATTTCAGCGAGGCGAAGCGCGACGGGGACGATTACCTGATCTCCGCCGACAAATCGTTCACGACCAGCGCCGGGAAGGCCGATTACTACGTCCTCCAGACGCGCACGCCGGGCGCGAAGGGGCCGACCGACATCACCTTCTTCATCGTCGACGGGACGCGGCCGGGCATCGAGGCGGGCCGCTGGGACGCCCTCGGGGTGCACGGCAACCACAGCGGGCCGATCCGCTACACGAACGTGCCTGTGCCGCGCCGCGACCGGCTCGGCGCGGAGGGCCAGGGCAAGGACATCATCTATCACGGCGTCTCGCCGGTGTACCTCATCGGGCTCGGCGCCGCGTGGCACGGGGTCGCGCGGGGCGCGCTCGCGTCCGTGACCGAGTACGCGCTCGGCACGGTGCACCGCGACGTCGATCGGCGCCTCGCCGACTACCAGGTCCTGCGCCAGCAGCTCGGGGAGGCCAAGGTCCTCGTCGAGAGCCTCCGCCCCTGGCAGGCGACGCTGGCCGAGCAGCTCGACGCGCTCCAGGCCGCGGGCAAGCCCCAGGGCGAGCTGCTCATGCCGCTCACCGAGTTCAAGGTCCACGCCGCGGAGGTGGCCAACAAGGTGGCGCGCGTCGCGCTCGACGTGAGCGGCGGCTACGGCTACCGCCGCGGCCCGCTCGAGCGCGCCTTCCGCGACGCGCGCGCGGCGATCGCCATGGGGCCGTCCAACAACATCGCGCGCGAGTGGATCGGCAAGTCGCTCGTCGGATTGCCGCTCGAGCTCTTCGAGGCCGGCGGGGAGTGAGCCCGCGCGGGCACAGAGGGAAGAACCAGATCATGAGCAACAACGAAAGCATCACGCCGCCCACGTCGATCGCGCCCGCCGGGCGCGCCCCGGTGAAGTTCGCGTACTGGGTGCCGAACGTCAGCGGCGGCCTCGTGGTGAGCAAGATCGAGCAGCGGACGCACTGGGGTATCGACTACAACAGGAAGCTCGCGCGGCTCGCGGAGGACAGCGGCTTCGAGTACGCGCTCAGCCAGGTCCGCTACATGGCGAGCTACGGCGCCGAGTACCAGCACGAGTCGACGTCGTTCAGCCTCGCGCTGCTGCTCGCGACAGAGCGGCTCCGGGTGATCGCGGCCGTCCACCCGGGGCTGTGGCACCCCGGGGTGCTCGCGAAGCTCGGCGCGACGGCCGACGATCTGTCGGGCGGGCGGTTCGCCGTCAACGTCGTGAGCGGCTGGTTCAAGGGGGAGTTCACGGCGCTCGGCGAGCCGTGGCTCGAGCACGACGAGCGATACAGGCGCTCGGAGGAGTTCATCCGGGCGCTCCGGGGCATCTGGACCGAGGACCACTTCTCGCTGCGGGGCGACTTCTACCGGATCAACGACTTCACGCTGAAGCCGAAGCCGTCGCAGAAGCCGCACCCCGAGATCTTCCAGGGAGGGAACTCGAAGGCGGCGCGGCAGATGGCCGCGCGCGTGTCGGACTGGTACTTCATGAACGGCAACTCCATCGAGGGCGCCCGCGCCCAGGTGACCGAGATCAGCGAGCTCGCCGCGCGCGCGGGGCGCCGGGTGAAGTTCGGCCTGAACGCCTTCGTCATCGCCCGCGACACGGAGGAGGAGGCGCGGCAGGTCCTGCGCGACATCATCGCTCACGCGGACGTGGAGGCGGTGAACGGCTTCGGCGACGCCGTGCGGCAGGCCGGCCGGGCGTCGCCCGAGCGCGAGGGCATGTGGGCCAGCTCCAGCTTCGAGGACCTCGTGCAGTACAACGACGGGTTCCGCACAGGCCTCGTCGGCACGCCCGAGCAGATCGCGCGGCGGATCGTCGCCTATCAGGCGGCCGGGGTCGATCTCGTGCTGACCGGGTTCCTGCATTACCTCGAGGAGGTGGAGCAGTTCGGGAAGAAGGTCCTCCCGATCGTCCGCGAGCTCGAGGCCGACGAGGCCCGCAAGGCGGCCTGAGGCCGCCCGCGCGGGCGCCGGAGCCGCGCGCGGCGCTCGACGACCATCGACCCTCCACACCAACCCCACCCCCGAAATCGCGCGCGTGAAGCTCCCCGGCCGCGCCGCTCCGCGCGCGTTCGGCTTACGATGAGCGTATGTCCAGCAATCAACCCGAGCTCCCCTCGCCCGCGCCCGGAGCGCGGCGCGGCCGGGCTGCGCGCGCCCTCGACGCCCTCGAGCGGGCCGGCAACAGGCTCCCCGATCCGGCCGTGCTCTTCGTCCTGCTCGCCGCCGCGGTCATGGTCGTGTCCGCGGCCCTCGCGCCGCTCCAGTTCAGCGAGATCGACCCGCGGACGAAGCAGCCGCTCCAGGTCCAGAGCCAGCTCTCGGGCAAGGCCATCACCGAGTTCCTCTCGAGCATGGTCCCGACCTTCACGGGCTTCCACCCGCTCGGCGTCGTGCTCGTGGCCCTGCTCGGGGTCGGCATCGCCGAGCACTCGGGGTTCATCAACGCCGGACTGAAGAAGCTCCTCACGATCACGCCGAGAGCGCTGCTCACGCCGATGCTGATCCTCGTCGCCATCGTCAGCCACACGGCGGCCGACGCGGGCTACGTGCTCGTCATCCCGCTCGGCGCGGTCATCTTCCAGGCGGCAGGCCGGCACCCGCTCGCCGGCATCTCCGCCGCGTTCGCGGGGGTCGCGGGCGGCTTCAGCGCCAACTTCATCCCCTCCAGCCTCGACCCGCTGCTGCAGGGCCTGACGCAGGCCGGCGCCGGCATCCTCGACCCGAAGCGCACGGTCAACCCGCTCTGCAACTGGTTCTTCTGCAGCGCCTCGTCGCTGCTGATCATCGGCCTCGGCTGGTACATCACCGACAGGGTGATCGAGCCGCGCGTCGCCCGGATACCCGTCGACGCCGCCCCGGAGCAGGACCGGCGCATGGCGGACCTCACGCCCCGCGAGGCGCGCGCGCTCTGGGCAGGCCTCGGGGCGATGGCGCTCTGCGTCGCCCTGCTCGTCGCCGCCTGCGCGCCGCCGTCGTCGCCGCTGCGCGCGCCGACCGGCCAGCTCACGGTCAGCGCCGCGCCCCTGATGAGCGCGATCGTGCCGCTCATCTTCCTCTTCTTCCTCGTCCCGGGGCTCGTCTATGGCTATGCGTCCGGCACCTTCACGAGCCACCGCGACGTGATCGGCGGGATGAGCAAGACGATGAGCACGATGGCCTATTACCTGGTGATGGCCTTCTTCGCCGCGCAGTTCATCTATCTGTTCAACAAGTCGAACCTGGGCGCGCTCCTGGCGCTCAAGGGCGCCGCGGGGCTGCAGGCCCTGGCGCTCCCGAGCACGGTGACCATCGTGGGCATCATCCTCCTCACCGCGATGGTGAACCTGCTGATCGGCTCCGCGTCCGCGAAATGGGCGCTGCTCGCCCCGATCTTCGTGCCCATGCTCATGTCGCTCGGCATCTCGCCGGAGCTCACCCAGGCGGCCTACCGCGTCGGCGACTCGACAACGAACATCGTCACGCCGCTCATGGTGTACTTCCCCCTCGTGGTGGTCTTCTGCCAGAGGTACGTGAAGAGCACCGGTATCGGCACGCTCATGGCGCTGATGATCCCCTACTCCATCACATTCCTCGTCGCGTGGAGCCTCTTTCTGCTCGCTTACTGGCAGCTCGGCTTCCCGCTCGGGCTCGACGCGCCGTACGCCTACCCGTGACGGCCCCGCGGCGCGCGGTTTGCTTGGCGCGCCCCGTCCTCGCGGACCGCGCGGGGCACGTGTCTGCGCCCCCGCCGCCCCCGCCGCCCCCGCCCGGCAAGCGCCGGTCCTCCTCCCCGCGCAGCGCCGCCCGGTGAGAAGGATCGGCGCACGGACTGCGCGTCAGGCGCAGACGATGCGCCAGCCGCACTGGAAGCGACGCGCTCAGCAAGGTGGCCTTCCTCACGAGTCGACGGCGCCGGACATGCGACATGCGACAGTGACCTGTGCGCAGGATCACAGGGGTCGTGAGCACACCTGCCGAGTTCGCCGCTGTAACGCCGAGGTTTGATCGGGGCGCATCGATTGCGTGTCCGGCGCGACCGCTGCGCGAACGATTCTGCCGCGGTCCTCGGAATGACGTCCACGCGCAGGATCCAGCGATGGCGCGCGGCGTGCAAGCCAGCGGGAGTGTAGGGTCGGACGGCGAACCCAGAAAGGGGCTTGTATGAGCTCAACACATCTCGGCGCGTCAGGGAGCTGTAGCGGCGCGTCGTCGGGACCGCTCATGGCACGCGGCGGCGCGCCGGTCGTTCGTGGCACAACGGCGCCGGGGCCTTCCGAGAAGGCGGCCGAGCCGCCACCCGCAGCGGCGAGCGCGCTGGCCCGCGCCGCGGAGGACGTGCGCGGCGAGCGCGGCGAGTCGTGGGGGCTCTGCAGCGCGCTGCTCGCTGTGGCCATCGGCTGGCTCGCCTGGTCGCAGCCGTCGCCGAGCGCCGGCACGGTGCTGTTCGTCGCGCTCTGCCTGATCCTTGTGTTGATCGAGTACCGTCGCGCCGGCGCGCGCTTCCGGAGCGCGATCGCCGCGGCCGGGGTGGCGCACGGCCTGAGCGACGGCGAGGCCGCGCGGGAGGCGTGGCGCCACGACGCGGCCTTCCGCGAGGCCCGCGCCGCAGGCGAGAGCACGGCGGGCGGCGACGCGGAACGCAGCTGAGCGACCCCCCGGCCGACGGGGGCCCGCGACCGCCCCTCGCGCGAACGCAGGAGTTGCGCGCGGGCAAGAGCTCGATCGGTCCGGCCCGCAGGCGCGCTCAGCCCCGGCCATGCGACGAGGACCTACCTCGTGCGCTCCGGCTCAGCTCGTCGCTCACGGACGCGCGCGGGTTCCGTGAGATACTCGGCGCCATGACGCCGGGGGAGAGGCTGGGGGCGCGTTATCTCATCGAGCGGCAGGCGGGGAAGGGCGGCCTCGGCACCGTCTACCGGGCGCGCGACGTCGAGAGCGGCGCGCCGGTGGCCATCAAGGTCCTCCGGGAGCCGACAGACGACAAGCGCAGCCGGTTCGCCCGCGAGGCGCGCGCGCTGGCCGCCCTCGCGCACCCGTGCATCGTCCGCTACATCGCGCACGGGCAGACGCCGGACGGGGAGCTCTACCTCGCCATGGAGTGGCTCGAGGGCGAGGACCTCGCGGCGCGGCTCGCCCGCGGCCGGCTGGAGCCGGCGGCCGCGATCAAGGCGCTGATCCGCGTGGCCGAGGGGCTCGCGTTCGCGCACGCGCAGGGCATCATCCACCGCGACATCAAGCCCCAGAACATCTTCCTGCCGGGCGGCGAGATCGAGCGGGCCACGATCGTCGACCTCGGCCTAGCGCGGCTCGCCGACGCGACGACGGCGCTGACGCGCACCGGGGCGACGGTGGGCACGCCGTCGTTCATGGCGCCGGAGCAGGTGATCGGCGAGGGCGAGGTCGACGCCCGCGCGGACGTCTACGCGCTCGGGTGCGTCCTGTTCGCCTGCCTGGCGGGCCGGCCGCCCTTCGCCGCGGCGCACCCGCTCGCCATGCTGGCCAGGGTGGTCTTCGAGGAGCCCCCGCGGCTGAGCGCGCTCGCGCCCGGGTTGCCCGCGGAGCTCGACGCCTTCGTGGCGCGGCTGCTCGTCAAGCAGCCGGACAGGCGCCCCGACGCGAGGGAGGCGCTCGACGAGCTGCGCGCGCTCGCGACGTTCATCGCCGAGTCGTCCTCGCGCCCGCCCGCCTCGGTGCCCGGCCTGACGCGCCGCGAGCGGCGCCTCGTCAGCGTCATCCTCGCGCACGCGCCCGGCACGGCCGACCGCGCGCCCGCCAGCGCCGACTCGCACGCCGCGACCGCCTCGATCAGCAACGCCCCGCGGCTCAGCACGCTCTACAGGACGTCGCACGCGCTCCGGCAGGTCGCCGCCCGGCACGGCGCGCAGCTCGAGCTGCTGCGGGACGGCTCCCTCGCGGCCGTGATCACCGCCGCGGGCTCGCCGACCGACCTCGCCGTGAACGCGGCCCGCTGCGCCATGGCCCTGCGCGACCTCCTGCCCGGCACGCACGTGGCGCTCTCGACCGGGTGGGACGAGCTCGAGAAGACGCAGCCGATGGGCCAGGTCATCGATCGCGCGAGCGCGCTGCTCGCGGGGAGCACGAGCGCGCGCGCGGCCGCCGGCGCGCTGTACGATCCCAAGGCCGCCGCCACGCTGGCCGACGGCGCGGCCGATCGCGCGCCGGCCGATCGGAGGGCCGCCGCCACGCTGGCCGATCGCGCGGCCGCCCGCACCCTGTCCCCGCGCACGCTGTCCGATCGCGCGGCCGCCGGCGCGCCCGGCTGCGCGGAGGCCGCGTCCCCCGTCCTCCTCGACCGGATGACGGCGGACCTCCTGGGCGATCGCTTCGAGGTCTCGCTCGACCGCGCGACGCTCGCGCTCATCGGCGAGCTCGAGCCCGCGGACGAGGCCCGCAAGCTGCTCGGCAGGCCGACGCGGTGCGCGGGGCGGGAGCGCGAGCTGCTCCTCTTGCAGTCGACGTTCGACGAGTGCGTCGCCGAGTCGGAGGCCCGCGCGGTGCTGGTCACGGCGGACGCGGGGGTCGGCAAATCGCGCCTGCGCCACGAGCTCGCGCGGCGCCTGGCCGCGCGCGGCGAGCCGCTCGAGCTCTGGATCGCGCGCGGCGACCCGATGCGGATGGGCGCGCCGTTCGGCATGCTCGGCCAGGTCGTCCGGCGCGCGGCGCGGCTGCTCGACGGCGAGCCGCTCGAGGCGCGGCAGCGCAAGCTCGCGGCGCGCGTGGCGGAGCACGTGGCGCAGCCGCTGCGGCAGGCCGTCACGGAGTTCCTTGGCGAGATGGCGGGCACGCCCTTCCCGTCGGAGGCGAGCGTGCTGCTCCGGGCGGCGCGGCAGGACGCGAAGGTCATGGGCGACCAGATGCAGGCCGCGTGGGTGGAGCTCGCGCGCGCCGAGTGCCGGGCGCGGCCGGTCCTGCTCGTGCTGGAGGACCTTCACTGGGGCGACCGGCCGACGGTCGAGTACGTCGACGCGGCGCTCCGGCTCCTCGAGGGCGAGCGGCTGATGGTGCTCGCGCTCGCGCGCCCCGAGGTGCGCGAGTCCTTCCCGGACCTCTGGAGCAAGCGCGCGCTGACGGATCTGCGGCTCGTCGGGCTGTCGCGCCGCACGTGCGAGAAGCTCGTCGGCGAGGCGCTCGGCGCGGTCGACGCCGCGGTCGTCGCGCAGATCGTCGACCGCGCCGGGGGCAACGCGTTCTTCCTCGAGGAGCTCGTGCGCGCCGAGGCCGAGGGCCACGGCGGCGGCGTCCCCGAGACGGTGCTCGCGATGATGCAGTCGCGCCTGGAGGGGCTCGCGCCGGACGCGCGGCGGGTGCTGCGCGCGGGCAGCGTGTTCGGGAGCGTGTTCTGGCGCGGCGCTGCGGGCGCGCTGCTCGGGGCCGAGGCGGACGAGGCGCACCTCGACGCCTGCCTGGCGGAGCTCGCGCGGAGCGAGCTCGTCACGCGCCTGCACGAGTCGACGTTCCAGGGCGAGGTGGCGTACGCCTTCCGGCACGCGCTCGTGCGCGACGCGGCCTACGAGATGCTGACCGAGGGGGACCGGCAGCTCGGCCACCGCCTCGCGGGCGCGTGGCTCGCCGACGCCGGCGAGACCGACGCCATGGTCCTCGCCACGCACTTCGAGCGCGGCGGCGACCTCGAGCGCGCGATCGGCGGCTACCGGCGGGCGGCCGAGCAGGCGCTCGGCGGCAACGACTACGTGGCGGTGATCGAGCGCGCCGAGCGAGCGGTCGCGTGCGGCGCGGCCGGCGAGGCGCTCGGGGAGGTCGAGGCCGTCCAGGCGGAGGCGCACCGCTTCCGGGGCGAGAGCGCGGCGGCCGAGCTGCACGCGACGAGGGCGATGCAGGCGCTGACCGAGGGGAGCGCGTCGTGGTGCCGCGCGGCGGGCGTCGCGCTCTGGGCCTCCCACCACGTGGGGCGCGGGGACGCCGTCGTCGCGCTCTCCAGGACGCTGTGCGCGCGGTGGTCGGCCGCGGCGGTGACCGGGCCCGAGCTCAGCGTCATGGCGCAGACGGCGCTGATGCTGCTCTACATGCAGGGCCAGTGCGAGGAGACGGACGCGCTGACGTCGCGCATCGACGCGTCGTTCGGGCGCTTCCAGCACGACCCGACCGTCAGCGCGCCCATCCTGCGGCTGCGCACGCACCGCGCTATTCTGGCCGGGGACGTCGGCGCCGCCGGGGAGCTCTGCGAGGCGGCGGTGCGCTGCTTCGAGGCGGCGGGCGACGTGCGCGGCGCCTGCGGGGCGCGCATCAACGCCGGTCATTTCTGCAACGAGCTCGGCGCCTACGCCGACGCCGCGCGCCAGCTCCGCGCCGCGCTGGCCGACACGGGGCGGCTCGGCCTGCTGTTCATGGCGGCCTTCGCGAAGGAGAACCTCGGCCGCACGCTCCTCCAGCTCGGCGAGATCGACGAGGCGCGGGCGCTGCTCGACGAGGCGCTCCAGTCGTTCGTGGCGGCAGGCGACCGGCGCATGGAGGGCGGCACCTACGTCTACCTCGCGGAGGTGTTCCGGGTCGCGGGGGACCTCGATCGGGCCGAGGCCGTGGCGCGCCGCGGCTGCGAGCTGCTCGCCGACGTCCCGCCGCTCATCCCGTGCGCGACGGGCGTCCTGGCGGGGGTGCTGCTCGCCGCGGGGCGCGCCGCCGAGGCGCTCGAGGTGGCGAACCGGGCCGCGGAGCTCGCCGCCCCGATCATCGCCGCGCAGGGCCACCTCGAGGAGGGCGAGTCGCAGATCGACCTGGTGCGGGCGGAGGCCCTCGAGGCGTGCGGCGCGCACGGGGAGGCCCGCGTCGCGATCGCGACCGCCCGCGAGCGGCTGCTGGATCGCACGTCGCGGATCGCGAACCCCGCGTGGCGGGCGGGCTTCCTGGAGAACGTGCCCGAGCACGCGCGCACCCTCGCCCTCGCCCGCGCGTGGCTGGGCGAGCGCGACGGCGCGGCGATCGCGCCCGCCGGGGGCGCGCCGTGAGCGCCTGCGCCACCATCGACCTCGCCGGGGGCCGCGCGTCGTACGAGGCCGGCGAGGAGCTCGCCGGGGTCGTGCGCCTCACAACGCTCCCGGGCCGCCCGGTGCCCCGGGTCGAGCTGTCGGTCCTCTGGCTGACCGAGGGCAGGGGCAGCACCGACACGGGCGTCGCGCACGCCGAGGTGCTCACCGAGGGCCAGCAGGAGGCGCCCGCGGAGGGCTTCTCGTTCCGGGCGCGGCTGCCGCTCCTGCCGCGCAGCTACAGCGGCGACCTGATCGAGATTCGCTGGCTGGTCCGGGTGCGGTGCTCCGCCGGGCTCATGAAGGACGATCTTATCTATGACCAGCCCATCACCGTGCGCTGAGGTCCCCGCCCCCCGATGAAGCTGCTCGCCGCCCTCCGTCGCTCGAAGAGATCCCCCTCCACCGAGCCCGCCGCGCCGCTCGCCGCCCGCGGTCCTTACCGGAGCGGCGGCTCCGGCGGCCCCCTCGAGCGCTACCGCGCCGTGCTCGATCGGCTGCCGCTGCCCGACGTGCGCACGGCGCCGGGCGCGCACCTGCCCGTGCGGCTCCTGCCCGACACGGCGCCCGTCGGCCCGATGAGCCCTCGCGCCAAGGTGGCGATCGTCATCGCCGCCGTCTCGCTCTACGCTCTGGCCATCTCGCTGGAGGAGCGTGGGCGCGTATCGCTGCTCGCGGCGCTCGGCCTTGCCGTCGGCGCCTGGATGGTCTGGTGGTTCCTTGTCGGCCACGTCCGGCTCGTGAGCCGGGACCTCGCCATCGAGCTCGCGGAGGAGCCGCTGGTCCTCGGGGCCCCGCTGCGCGCCCGCCTTGTCCTGCGCGGGCGGCGGCGCGTGCGCTGCGCGCGCGTCACGCTCGTCTGCGAGGAGCGGGTCCAGTACCAGAGCGGCTCCGACCCCCAGTCCGAGACGCACCTCCTCTCGGAGCGGGTGCTGCTCCTGGCGGAGGACCTCGACATCGAGCGTGGGAGCGCCTGGTGCCAGGAGATCACGGCGGACCTGCCCGAGCAGGCGATGCACTCCTTCCTCGCGGCGAGCAACGAGATCCGCTGGGCGCTCCTGGTCGACATCCAGGCCGAGCGCGGTCCGAAGGTGACGCTGGCCTATCCCGTACGTGTCTTGCCGCCGGCGTGACGCGGGTCCAGCGCGCTGTGACAGGCGGCGAGGGGGAGCGTCGTGTCGATGACACCGAACACGTTGAAACCCTGAGAAAAAAAACGAACCACAGAGGCACAGAGGGCACAGAGGGAAGAGAAGAGATAAAGAAATTTCTATCTTCTCTCCCCTCTGTGCCCTCTGTGCCCTCTGTGGTTCAAATCTCTTCATTCGTGGGCGTTTCAAGCTGATCGGCGCTCTGGCTGGAGATGGCCTTCACGGCGCCGTCGTCGCGGACACCGGCGCTTGCACGAGGCCGGAGCCGACATCCGAGGCTGGCGCGTTGAGCTGGCGCGCCGTCGCCAGCATGCGCCGCCAGATCTCCAGGGCGCTCGCGTGCGGATCGGCCTCCATGAGCAGCGCGAGGACGCCCGCCACGTGCGCCGCCGCCGCGCTGGTGCCGCTGAGGGTATTGTAGGCTCGCGGCAGCGGCCATGAGGACAGCACGTCGACGCCCGGCCCCACGACGTCGATCTTGCCGCCATTCGAGAAATCCGCGACCTGGAGGCTGCTGTCGACCGCCCCGACCGCGAGGATCGTCACGACGTTCGCCGGCGAGCCGGTAGGCTGGATATCGCCTCGGGCCCGATGGCTGCCATGGCCCGCCACGCCGACGAGGATCGCGCCTTGCGCCAGGGCGCGCTCGCCGATCGCCCGGTACGCCTCCACGGGGGGCCGCGCGCTCCCGAGGGGCAGCAAGAGGACACGACACCCGTTCTCGAGGGCCCAGTGGATCCCGTTCATGATCCAGCCGTCCGCGCCGGAGCCCTGGTCGGAAAGGACCTTGGCGATGTAGAGCTCGGCCTCGTGCGCGACGCCGTAGCGCGGCCCCTGCGATGGAGTCCGCGGCCCGCAGGCGATGCCGGCCGCGTGGGTGCCGACGCCGCTAGCGTCCTGCGCCGTCTCGCCCGGCACGAAGGACCGGTGGACGACCTTCCGGCCCTGGAAGTCCGGATGGCTCGGATCGAAGCCCGCCGCGAGGATGGCGACCCGGATCCCGCGCCCGGCGAACGGGGACTGTTCGACGCCGATCGCGCCGAGACCCCAGGTCGCGTCCCCCTGCCCGGCCGGCCCGGGCGCTGAGAGCGGGTAAACGAACCCCTCGTCCTCCACGGAAAGGAGGATGCCCCGCGCCTGGAGCTCGTTCATGACAGCGAGGGCCGCCACCGAGGGCTCGGCGACGACCATCATGTGCAGCCTGTCGAACACGATCGCGTCGGCCGTGGCCATCGTCTCCGGCGGCACGGCGCCGCCGCGCTCGGAGGCCACCACCACGTCCATGCCGACCGCCGAGAGCGCGCTCGTCATGGCGGGAATGTTCACGGTTGGGCTGAGCACGACGAGCTTGCGGCCCGTGGTCCTGTGCTCATCTCTCGGAGGATGGATGTCTTTCATGGCTCGCTTCTCCCTGTTGCGTGGCATGGGCGAGCGCGATGGCGCGGTCATGGCAGAAGGCGCCCGCCGGCGGGCGCCTCCCGCCTGGACTCGCCATGACGGCCGCCTCGGCCCGAGGTGGGCTCGTGTTCTGGATGGATTACCGGGTGTCGGACTCTCGCGGCGAGGGGATCTGGACTCCACCCCTCTCCACGATGGGGCCCTCGCTCTGCGCGGGCGGCGAGGAGCGGGCCGACGCCTTCTGCTTCCCGATCGGCTCCTCCTGCTCCGTCCTCGCGGACACCGGCGCCTGCACCAGGCCAAAGCCGACGTCCGAGGCGGGCGCGTTGAGCCTGCGCCCCATCCTCTGCAGGCGCCGCCAGATATCCGGGGCGCTCGCGTGCGGATCCGCCTGCATGAGCAGCGCGAGGACGCCCGCCACGTGCGGGGTCGCCATGCTGGTGCCGCTGATGGTGTTGTAGCCCTGCGGCAGCGGCCACGAGGAGTGCACGCCGACGCCTGGCGCCGCGATATCGATCTTGCCGCCGTTCGAGAAATCCGCGACCCGCAGGCTGCTGTCGAGCGCCGCGACCGAGAGGATCGTCCCGGAGTTCGCCGGCGCGCCGGTATACTGGATGTCGCCCCGGGAGCGATGGCTGGCGTTGCCCGCGGCCGCGACGATGATCGCGCCCTGGTTCAGCGCGCGCTCGCCGGCCGCCCGGTACGCCTCCACGGGAGGCCGCTGGCTGCCGAGGGACATCGAGATGACCCGGCACCCGTTCACGAGGGCCCAGTTGATCCCGTTCATGATCCAGCCATCCGCGCCGGAGCCCTGGTTGGACAGGACCTTGCCAATGTACAGGTCGGCCTCGTACGCGACGCCGTAGCGCGGCCCCTGCGCCGAGGCATGCGGCCCACAGGCGGTGCCGGCCGTGTGGGTGCCGTGACCGGCCTGGTCCTGGACCGTCTCTCCGGGCACGAAGGACAGATGGACGACCTTCCGACCCCTGAAGTCCGGATGGTTCAGATCGAGCCCCGTATCGAGGACGGCGACCCGGACCCCGCGCCCCGTGAACGGGGAGGCCTCGATGCCGATCGCGTCGAGACCCCATGTCACGCTCCCCTGATCGAGCGGCCTGGTCCCTGGTTCGTGGCGCCCCCGGCCCTGCCTCTCCTCGCGGACGCCGCCCGAGGACTCGCCGCGCCCGGAGGGGACGCCCGTGTGCCCCTCTGTTGCCGCAGGCGCGCCGCCGGAGAGGAGATGATCGATGAGCCCGTTCACGCCGGCCCGATAGCCATCGAGGTACTCTCGCTGCGAGGACTGCAGGGCGGGCGCGGAGATGGCGTGAACGTACCCCTCGTCCTCCACGGAGAGGATGACGCCCCGCGCCTGGAGCTCGGCCATGACGGCGAGGGCCGCCGGTGACGGGTCGGCGACGACCATCGTCTGGAGCCTGTCGAACACGACCGCGTCGGCCGTGAGCATCTTGTCCGGCGGCACGGCGCCGCCGTACTGGGAGGCCATGACCACCTCCATGCCGACGGCTTCCAGCGCGCTCGCCATGGCGGCGATGTTCACGGTCGGGCTGAGGACGACGAGCTTGCGGCCCGTGGTCCTGAGCTCATCTCTCGGAGGATGGATGTCTTTCATGGCTCGCTTCTCCAGGGTGAATCGACAGTCCGGCAGCACGGAAACCCCATCACGGGGCTCCGCGTGAGTCTATGAAGTCGACCTCTGACCACGGCAAGCTGACCGTCCGAGCCGCTCAGAGCGGACTCCGCACAATCCAGCGCTGAGCGCGGGCACGTTGGTTTCAGCGGACTCCGCGCAATCCAGCGCTGGACCCGCACGTCGGTTTCAGCGGACTCCGCGCAGTCCAGCGCTGGGATGTCCAGCCTCTCTCCTTTCGCGGAGAGGGCTGGACTCGAGAGAGCTGCTCACCCTACGCCGCGAACGCCGCCGCGTGCTCCGCCGCCCATTGCGCGAACGTGCGGGCCGGCCGCCCTGTCACCTGCTCGACCGTCGGGACGACGGTGGTGCCGATCTTCGGCGTGTTCCCGTAGACCTCGACGAAGAACTCGATGGCCTCCGGCGAGAACCCTGCCGCCGCCCACCGCTCCCGCGCCTGCTGCTCCGTCAGCTCGACGAGCTTGATCTCGCGGCCTGCTGCGGCGACAACCCGTGGCAGCAGCGCGCGCGACGCGATCGCGCCGCGCCCTGGCCGGCCTCACGCCGGCGCGCCGCCCTCGCGCTCCCAGGCCTGACGCCACTCCTTCGTCAGCGTCCGGCGGGGCTTGCCGTAGGGCCGCGCGGTGAGCGCGAGGCTGGCGATGCGCTCGGCGCGGAAGTGCCGGAACGACGCGCGCAGGCAGCACCACGCCGCGATGATCTGCTTGCCCTCGTAGTACGCGATCTGCACAGGCCAGACGTCGCGCTCGGTGCTGCTCCCCGACTCGCTCCGATAGCGCATCGCGAGCGCGCGCTCCCTTCGCATCGGAGCCGACCCAGCGCGCGCCGAGGACGAGCGCCTCGAGCTCCTCCGCGGTGAACATCAGCGGAGGCAGGAAGAAGCCGGGCCGCAGGACGTAGCCGACGCCCGCCTCGCCGTCGATCGGCGCGCCGAGCCGGATCAGCGTCTGCACGTCGCGGTAGATCGTGCGCACCGAGACGCCCTGCTCCTCCGCGAGCTGCGCCGCGGTGACCGGGCGCCGGTGGCGCCGGAGCGCGGCCATGAGCGCGAAGAGGCGCTCGGTCCTGTCCATCGCCGGCGACGATCGCAGGCCGAGCGGCCCGTGTCGAGAGGCACAGAGGAGAGAGATCAACAACGTAGGCCCGATGCGCCTCCGTGGCTGGGATTCCCGGCGCGCACTGCCCACGACGCGACATCGACGCTCGCGGCGGTCTCGTCCATTGCGGGTCTTCACACCGCGCCCGCGAGCGCCCTACATGCGTTGCTCGCTGGAAGATGGTCACAGCGTCATGGCGCAGTGTTCGAGGGTCTCGATGCGAGTCGCCCTCACCGTCGACTCGCGCGCTTGCGTCCGCGGGGCGCGCCGCGTATCGTCGGCCGTCGAGAGCCCTCCGCGGCGGTGAAGGCGCGCGGGCCAGTCGAGGTTACGCCGTGCGAACGCCCTGGCCTCTCCCCGTCGTCGCGCTGACGCCGGCCTCTTGCGGGGCCGTGCTGTGGCGCATGCAGGGCGCAGAGCGGCTCACTGTCATCGTCAAGGCCACGTTCGCGCTCGTCCCCGACCGGAGCGCGGAGCTCGCCGCCCCGGCGGAGCTGGTCTGCGCCGATCGGCCGCGAGACGGGTGCGGCAGCCTGGAGGAGGCGTGTGAGACAGCGCCTTACCTGCCGAGCGCAGGGGTCCTGCTGCGCGGGCACGCGGCCGCGCCCGCGGGCACGACCGCGGCGGCGCTGTCGGTGCGGATCGCGCTCTTCCGCGAGGATCGCTGGCTCCTCGACAAGGTGCTCCACGTCCACGGCGACTGGACGCGCGAGGCCCCGAGCCCGCGTCCTTTCAGCCTCATGCCGCTCGTGTACGAGCGCGCGTACGGCGGGCCGCACATCGACGCGAACCCTGTCGGCGTGGGCGCCGGGGCGGCGCTGCCGAACATCGTCGATCCGGCCGATCCCGCGAGGCCGGCGGGCTTCGGGCCGATCGCGAGGCACTGGGCCCCGAGGAGCGGCCTCCTCGCGCGCGATCGGGCGATCGAGCCTCCGGCCCCGGAGCTGGATGGCAGCTTCGACTTTCGCTATTTCCACGCCGCTCCGGCGGACCAGCAGATCGAGTTCCTCCGCGGCGACGAGTGGATTCTCCTCCAGGGGCTGCACCCCCGCTGTCCGTGGATCCGGTCCAGCCTGCCCTCGGCGCGCGGGCTCGCGCGGCTCTATCGGACCGGGGCGGGAGGGGAGGAGCACGCGCAGCCGATCGAGCTCGTCGCGGACACGCTGACAATCGACGCGGACCGCCTGCTCTGCTCGGTGATCTGGCGCGGAAACGTCGCGCTGCTGCCCGACGACGCGCCGGCGCGCTTGCGCGTTGTCGCGGGCGTCGAGCTGCCGGGGTGGCCCCTCCTCTGGCCCTCGGCGGCAGCCCCTGCTCCGCCCCCTTCCTCGACGTCTGCGCAGGGGCCGCCTCCCTCGACGTCAGCGCAGGGGCCGCCTCCCTCGGCTCCAGCGCCGGGGCTCACCGGGCACGAGCCAGCGACCCAGAGCGACACGCGCGCTGCGATCGAGGGCGAGCCTGGCACCGCGGCCGTGCATGGCGGGCTCGCGCCGGGCGTCGCTCGGCCGCTCGCCCCTGTCGTGATCGCCGACGCGGCGAGCGCGCCTGTCGACCCGGGCGTGGAGATCCCGGCCGGGCACTGGAGCGTCGTCACGCAGCAGGTGACGCGGCTCCACGCGACGCCTGCCCTGCCCTTCGTGCAGCGCCAGGAGCCGCACCAGGAGCCCCAGGAGCCGCACTGGAGCGCTGTCACGCAGCAGGTGCCGCAGCTCCACGCGACGCCTGCCCTGCCCTTCGTGCAGCGCCGGGAGCCGCACCAGGAGCCCCAGGAGCCGCACTGGAGCGCCGTCACGCAGCAGGCGGCGCCGCTGGCCCCGGCGCCTCCCCTGCCCTTCTTGCCCGCCCCCGAGCCGCCGCCGCGCCCCGAGCCGCCGCCTGGATCGGTGCCGTTCGCGATGCCCTTTGCGCGCGCCGGGGCCGATGCCTCCTCGTCCGAGCCGCTCCCCCCGGTGCTGCCACCCCCGCTCGCCGGGCTCGACGAGACGCACCCTGTCGTGCAGCCGCCTGCGACGGTGCCGCCGCCGCCCGCGCCGCGCGATGACACAGGCGCTGCCGCGCAGCCGCCGCCTGCGACGGTGCCCCCGCCTGCGACGGTGCCCCCGCCTGCGACGCTCGACGACACCGACCCTGCCGCAGAGGGCCCGCGCTCGCTCGCCGCAGAAGCGCTCGTTCCGGCGCCCCCGAGTCGCGCCCCCGCGAGCGCCGCCACCCCCTCCGACGCGCCGCCCACCGACGAGCCGGCGGCCCGCGGCCTGCGCGCGGAGGTGATCGCCCGCCTGAAGAGCGGCCAGCCGCTCCACGACCTGGAGCTCGCGGGCGCTGACCTCGAGGGCATCGACTGGAGCGGCGCCTCGCTCGAGCGCATGAACCTCGCCGGCGCCTCGCTCGCCCGGTGCAACTTCGCCTCGGCGCGCCTGGCGAGTGCCAACCTGAGCGGCGCGGACCTGACAGCCGCGCGCCTCCACGCGGCCGACCTGACGCGCGCCGATCTCTCCCGCGCCACGCTGGACGACGCGCAGCTCTGCTCGGCGATCCTCGACGGCGCGGACCTCACCTCGACCCGAGGCGCCAACGCGCGCTTCGACGGCGCGTCGCTGGACGGCGCCGACCTGCGGCGAGCGCGCCTCACCGAGGCCGTCTTCGACAGGGCGAGCCTCGCCGGCATCAACGGGAGCAAGGCGGACATCCCGCGATCGAGCTTCGCGCGCGCCAACCTCGCCGGCGCCATCCTGCACGCCGCGAAGCTCAAGGGAGCGCGGCTCACGGGCGCCAACGTCGACGGCGCCGACCTGCGCGAAGCGGACCTCACGGGCGCCAACGTCCATGGCGTCACGCTCGCCAACGCGAGGTCGGGCGGCGCCATCTTGCGCTCCCTGGTCGAGACCGCACCTCCTGACGACGAGCTTCACCTTTCTTCACAGGATTGACGCTGGAGGACGCGGCTCTCGATTGACCGCCAGGGCGACCTCATTCCGCCGAGGAGCCTCGAGAACCTTCACCCGACGCGGCCGCAGCTCGGGACGGCCGCACATCGCACTCCGCCCGGCGCGCCCGCTCTCGATGGAGCCGCTCGAGGCAGGGCGGACTCAGCCTTGAATTCCCGGGCCGGCGCCTCGGCGACAGGGGTGGGCTTCGAGGCTATGCTCCGCGGATGAGTACCACAGAGCTCAGCACGGCGAACTTCGAGCAGACGGTCGACTCGAACGACATCGTCCTCATCGACTGGTGGGCGCCCTGGTGCGGCCCATGCCGGGTCTTCGCGCCCGTCTTCGAGAAGGCCTCCGAGAAGCACCCGGACCTCGTGTTCGCGAAGATCAACACCGACGAGCAGCAGGATCTGGCCCAGGCGTTCAACATCCGATCCATCCCGACGCTCTTCATCTTTCGCGAGAAGGTCCTCCTCTTCGCGCAGGCAGGCTCGCTGCCGGCGTCGGCGCTCGATCAGGTGATCGAGAAGGTGCGCTCGCTCGACATGGACGAGGTGCGCACCAAGATCGCCGAGGAAGAGGCCAAACGGACGGCCGGCGGTGGCCAGGGCGGCGAGGGCGGCGAGGGCGCCTGAGGAGCGCCGGCGCCAGGGCTCGCCGAGGCGCCCGCCCCCGGGGCCTTCCGGGGGCGCGGAGGCGCGGTGTCAGCTCTGGCTGCCCGTCTTGCTCCCGCGGTAGTCGGCGGCCCCCTGGATGGGCGGCAGCCAGGGGACGCGGTGCGCGGTCCAGATCTGGAAGGACGGGGGCGGCAGATCGCTGGGCCTGTCCATCGAGCCCAGGAAGATATCGATCTCCCGCGCCCCGTCGCGGCGCCAGAACAGCGCGGATCCGCAGGTCGAGCAGAACTGGCGGACAGCGATGCTGGAGGAGCGATAGGTCGCCGGCGAGCCGGAGAGCAGCTCGAAGCGCTCGTCAGCGAAGGTGGCGAACGCCGGCATGGGTGAGCCGCTCTGTCGCCGGCACTGGCTGCAGTAGCAGAGGTTGGTGCTCGAGGGCGCGCCGCGCGCGCGGTAGCGGATCGCGCCGCACAGGCAGCCGCCGGTGTGGTGAGCCTCGGTCATGGACGTCGCCTCCGTTCTCCTGGATTGTGCGAGCGCCAGCCTGGCCCCTCCCGGCGCACGTCGCAACCGCGCACATCGCGACCCCGCGCCTCGCCGCCGCTGCGATGCGGTGGCTCATGGCGAGGCCCGGAGCGGCCGGCAGAGCGCATACCCGAGGGCGCAGCCGAGGCCATACAGCGGAAAGTCCATCGGGTCGAACCCGCCATTTCCGCCGAGCAGGAGCCGCCCCGGCACGGTGCTGCGCGCGGCCCACAGCCAGGGCGCGTCGCTGAGCTGCAGCAGCTCGATCGCGCACGTGGCGGCGAGCACCGCGAGCGCCAGCCGGTGGGTACGGGCGGAGATCCACGCGAATTGCGCCGCGGCGATCCACACGACCTCGTAGAGCACCGCACCCGCGCTGTTGCGCAGCCAGGCCGGGCCGCCGTGGAACCGCGCGAGGAGGCCGACGGGAACGACTGCCACGATGAGGAGGACCAGCAGGATGCGCTTGCGCGCGGCTTCCGGCATTCGCGCAGCCTACAGCGCCGTCCGCTTGAAGCGAGCGCGACCGTGGAGACGGGTGCGCTCCTCGTCGACGGGACCAGCGCGCAAACCGCCCTCGACCCCCACGACGGCGGACAGACAGAGAGGAAAACTCCTCGCCTGCTTCAACAACGGTTCCGCTTCGACGGCTCTCTCGAGCGACGAGGGCCAGTCCCGAGGCGGGAGGTAGGGATGGTGCCCCCGCGGAAACGCTGGTAAGTTTCAGGGCCTGTGCCGGCTGCGTCGTCCGCGCTCGCCCTCCGCGCTGCCCGAACGGCCGCGAGCGCCGTCGCCTGCGCGCTCCTCGCCCTCCCGGCCGCGGCGGACGAGCCCCGCGCCGCCCGCGGGCCGGTGATCGTCCTCGCCGCGTCCGCGGGCGCCGACCGCATCGACACGCAGGCCATCGAGCTTGTCGCGGCCCACATCCGTCCCCTCGGAATTCGCCTCCAGATCGTCCGTTCCGGCGCGTCGCGGCCCGCGCTGCAAAGGCTCCTCCCCGACGCCCGCGCGCTCGCCGAGGCCTGGGACGCGCGGGGCGTGCTCTGGGTCGACGCCGGATCGAGGGGCGAGCTCGCCCTCTACGTGGTCGAGCGCGACGGCGATCAGATCTACGGCCGCCGCATCCCGGTCGCGCCCGGACAGACAGCGACGGCGCTCGAGTCGCTCGCCAACATCGCCGGCGCGGTCGCCGAGGAGCTCCGCGAGGGGCACGTCGCCGCGCTGACCGAGGTGAACGTCGCCGCGGCCGAGGCGGGTGCAGTGGCGCCGCCCGAGCCAGCGGCTGCGCCCGTCGTCGCGCCGGGCGCGCCCCTCGCCGCGCCCCTCGCCGCGCCCGCGCCGCCGCGCCCGCGGCCGCCCGCGGCCCAGCCTGGGGCCCTCCGCGCGCCGGTCCGGCTGCCCGCGATCGCGGTCCTCGCCGGTTATACAGGCGCGAACTTCAGCGGCGAGGCGCCCTGGCAGAGCGCCGCGGCGCTCCGTGCCTCCTGGGCGCCGGTGGACGGCGCCGTCGTCGGCCTGGGCTACGAGCTGATGCCCGCGACCACGATCGGCGACGAGGAGTCCGGGTTCGAGCTCGCGCGCCACCCGGTGACAACCACCGGTCAGATCCGGCTGCGCCTGCCGCTCGGCATCGACCTGCAGCTCGGGGCGCGCGCCAGCGTCGATGTCGTCCAGCGCGTCCCGCAGGGCGACGCGACGCCGCCCGCGCGGCAGCCGCAGGCGGCCCCGCCGTACCCGCCCCCGCCGTACCCGTATCCCCCGCCGTACCCGTACCCGCGGCACCCGTACCCCCCGCCGTACCCGTACCCCCGGTGGCCGCCGCCGACGACATGGCCGCGGATGGCGCCCCAGGAGCTGCCGCCGCTGGAGACCCAGACCGACGTGCTCGTCAGCGTCGCGCCTGTCGCGGAGCTCGGGTATCCGCTCAGCGAGCGGCTTCGCCTCAAGGCGATGCTGGGCGTGGACTTCCTCCTGACGCAGCCCGACGGCTCCGTGCACCCGAGCCTCGCGCTCCAGCCCCACCCGGTGCGGGTCGTCGCGGGCCTCGGGCTGGAGCTCGGGCTCGCCCTGCCAGCGCCGCCCGCAGCGGCGGGTGGGGTCAGGCGGTGAGCGCCCGCGCCGCGTGAGCCGACGCAGAAAGAAAATTGACCCGGTTCGGCCGAGACGCCGCACCAGGTCACGGCGATGGACGCTGAGCACTCACGAGCGCTTCGCGCGAGCCTCGGGCCGATGCCCGAGCTGCGCCTGGCCAGCGCCATGACGCGCCCCCTCCCCCCCGCGGCCCCCTCGGCCTCCGTGACGACCGTGCCGCTCGACCTCGAGCGGATGCGCCGCGCCGGCGCGGGGGACACCGCGGCCCAGGCCTGGCTCATGACGCAGGTGATGTCGCGGGTGCGCCGGATCGCGCGCGCGTTCCTCCGCAGCTCGGCCGACGCGGACGACGCCGCGCAGCTCGCCCTGCTCGCGATCCTCGAGAGCGCCTCGACCTACCGCGGCGAGGCCGCCGTCGAGGCCTGGGCCAGGCGCATCGCCGTGCGGACCGTCCTCCGGTACGTCAAGCAGCAGCGCCGGGAGGGCGCGCCGGTCGCCCCGGAGAGCGCGATCGACGAGGAGGTCGCCCAGGCGCCCCACCAGCCCCCGTTCGAGGCCCTCCCGCGCGAGGCGCGCGCGTACCTCGACGCGCTGCCCGAGGCGCAGCGCGACGTGATCATCCTGCACCACGCGCTCGACTACTCCATCGACGAGATCGCTGGCATGACCGACGTCAGCCCCGACACGGTGAAGAGCAGGCTCCGCCTCGGGATCGGCGCGCTCCGCAAGCAGGTGCGCCAGGACATGGCCGTCGGCCGCAAGAGGACAGCATGACAGGTACGCAGAAGTCCGAGATCGACCTGGACCGCCTGCCCGCCATCCTCGCCGCCGAGGCGCGCGGCGAGCCGATCGGCGCAGGGGACGCAGAGCTCCTCCGCCGCGCCGAGGCGGACGACCCCGCGCTGCGCGCCGAGGCGCCGCTGTGGGCCGCGATCGGCAAGCTCGGCGACCCGCGCGCCGACGGCCACGAGCTCAGCGACGCCGTCATGCTCCAGCGGGTGCTCGCGCGCGCCTCGGTCGAGCCCGCGCCCGCGAGCGTGGCGCGGCCTCGCGCGGCGCCGCGGCCGGCGCTGCGGCGCGGGTTCGCAGCGTCGATCGTGGGCGTGGCCGCCGCGGCGACCCTCCTTGCCGCGCTCGCGGCGGAGCTGGTCGACGGGCCCGCGCAGGCGCCCCCGCCCACGCCGGGCCGCAGCGAGGCGCTCGATCCGGGCGGCGCGGTGCAGGAGGTCCCGAGCGTCCCCCCGTCCGCGCCGGGAGCGCCGGCGCCCGACCCGGGCGCGCCGGCGAGCGAGCCGCCGCCAGGCCCGCCGGAGAGCGCGCCCGCGGCCACCGGCGCGCCGGCGAGCGAGCCGCCGCCAGGCCCGCCGGAGAGCGCGCCCGCGGCCACCGGCGCCGCCGAGGTCACGGGGCGCGCGCCGCAGCCGCCCAGGCCGCGCGCGGAGGAGCCCGCGATGAGCGCCGAGGCGCTGCTCCTGCGCGCCCAGTCCCGGCTCGCGCAGGGGAAGAGCGCCGAGGCGAGCGCCGCGTACCGCGACCTGCTCGCGCAGCACCCGTCCAGCCCCGAGGCGCGGGCGGCGCTCGTGTCGCTCGGGCAGCTCGCGCTCCACCAGGGCAAGACGGCGGCGGCGCTCGGCCATTTCGAGCGCTACCTCGCCGGCGGCGGCGGCTCCCTCGCCGCCGAGGCCCGCGTCGGGCGGATCCAGTGCCTGCGCCGGCTCGGGCGCACGGCCGACGAGCGCGCGGCCATCGCCGACTTCCTCGCCCGCCATGGCGCGAGCGTCCACGCGCCGCGGCTGCGCGCGCGCCTGTCCGAGCTCGGCGGCGGGTGAGCGCGAGGGCCCGCGAGGCCCGAGATCCCGAGATCGCCGGCGCGGCGCGCCGGTGCGCCGCCCGCAAAAAATTTTGACCCGCGATCTCGCGAGGCCACCACCTGGCCACCGAGATGTCGCAAAAAGATCGTCGAATCGTAAAATTCCTTTCCCGCGGCGAGTGGCGCGTCTGCGCCCTCGGCGGGGTCTTGAGCCTCCTGTCTGCCAGCTGCTCGACAACGACGAGCGACAACACCCCGGCCCCCGATCAACCCGACGGGTCCGGGGGGTCGGGCGGCGCGACCGGGGAGGGCGACCCCACGCGCCTCATCGGCGCCTTTCAGGTGCGCTCGTCGCCTGCCGCGCCCTCGCAGGAAGGCGCGCCGGAGGCGACCGGGACCACCGCGGTGCTCGGCAAGATCTACGACGGGACCACGCCCTCCCAGATCATCTGGGAGCTCGCGGCCGAGGAAGGGAGCTGCCGGCTCCTCAAGCCGCGCGTCCCGTTCTGCGACCAGCCCTGCGGCGGGAGCGCCGTCTGCGTGGAGGACGACACGTGCCAGGCCTACCCGGGCGCGCACAGCGCCGGAGACGTGACGGTGCTCGGCCTGAACCTCGAGTCGGGAGAGGCGTCCTTCGTCATGAAACCCACGGCGAACAACTACCAGCCGCCCGCCGGCGTGAAGCTCGGTTATCCGCCCGCCGACGAGGGACAGACGGTTCGCCTGGAGGCGAGCGGCGATTTCTTCAGCGCCTTCACGGTGGAGTCGAAGGGCGTGAGCCCCATGCAGCTCCTGAACGACACGATCCGCCTCGAGCCCGATCAGGACGTGCAGCTCACCTGGGCCCCGCCGGGGCAGGCCGGCATCTCGGAGGTCCACGTGAAGCTCGATATCAGCCATCACGGGGGCACGAAGGGGATGATCGAGTGCTCCGCCGAGGACACCGGCTCGCTCGACCTCCCGGCGTCGCTCGTCACGCAGCTGCTCGACCTCGGCGTCGCGGGCTTCCCGACGATCATCGTCACACGCAGGGCCGTGGGCGCCACGACGATCTCGCACGGCCGGATCGATCTCGTCATCTCGTCCCAGATCGAGCAGTCGGTCGTGATCGCGGGGCTCACCTCGTGCAACGACACCTCGCAGTGCCCCGAGGGCCAGACCTGCCAGCCCGATCTCACCTGCCAATGAGCCTCGCCGGCCCCCGGTGCGACGAACAGCCCAGCTTAATAGAAAATAAGGAACCAAAGACCATGGCCATCGCACACCGCTCCCTCTCCTTGCTGCCCCTCGCCCTCGCGCTGCTCTCGCCCGTCGTCGGCTGCTCCGGCTCGGACCCGGAGGTCTCGAACAACGGAGCGACCAGCACGTCGTCGAGCACCGGCGGCGGCGCCACGACAACCACCGGCGGCGGCGCCACGACAACCACCGGCGGCGGCGCCACGACAACCACCGGCGGCGGCGCCACGACAACCACCGGCGGCGGCGCCACGACCGAGAAATTCAGCTTCTTCGTGACCAGCCTCGTCGCGATGCAGGAGCTGTCGGGCTCGCAGGAAGGCTTCGGGGGCGATCTCCGCTTCGGCGAGACGGGCCCGGGCGCCGGTCTCCGCGGCGCGGACAAGATCTGCGCGGCGATCGCCGAGAAGAGCATGCCGGGCGCGGGGAGCAAGGGGTGGCGCGCGTTCCTGAGCGCGGTGGCAGGAGAGGACGGCAAGCAAGTCGACGCGATCGACCGGATCGGCGAGGGGCCCTGGTACGATCGGCTCGGCCGGCTGGTCGCCAACAACAAGGCGGAGCTGCTCAACGATCGTCCCAGCGCGGCCGACGAGGCGATCATCGACGATCTGCCGAACGAGGACGGCGTCCCCAACCACCAGCCCGATCCGAGCCAGCCCGAGGTCGACAACCACGATATCCTGACGGGGACCAACGACGAGGGCAAGCTCTACAGCGCGACCGCGACGTGCAAGGACTGGACGTCCGCGGAGGGCGACAGGAACGTCGAGGGGAGGCCGCGCGTCGGACACTCGTGGCCGAGGGACTTCGGAGGAGGATTCGGAGAAGGCGGCGGCACCGGCTTCCCCGGCTTCCCCGGCGGCACCAGCGGCACCGGCGGCCCCGGCGGCCCCGGCGGCCCCGGCGGCGATTTCAACATGGCCAACTGGATGTCGTCCCTCGACGAGTCGGGGTGCGCGCCGGGCGTGAGCCTCGTGGAGATGGGGCCGCCGCAGCTCGACGTGCCCACGGTCGGATCCGGCGGCGGTTACGGCGGGATCTACTGCTTCGCCCTGACGCCCTGACGCAGGCGTACCGCCGCGTCCCCCCCTCGATCAGCTTGCTTGTCTCAGGAGGATTCATGGTTCAACGCAATCGCATCACGTCCATCCTCGCGCTCGCCCTGCTCGCAGCGGCGCTGCCGGGCGCGTGCGGCGGCTCGTCCGACGATCTCGGCGCAATCGAAGAGGTCTGCCAAGGTGCGAGCGAGGACGGGTCGACGGAGTTCCTGAAGCGCGTGGGGTGCACAGCGGACTTCGAGGCGCTCGCGTCGGCGCCCGTCGACGCCAGCCTGCCCGGCGCGCGCTCGGTCAAGGTGGTCCTGGATCGCGCCGATCAAGACGCGCTGTATTTCCAGAACAGCGTGCTTTACCAGATCCACTACGACTTCGTGTCATCGCACCTCTCCGGCGACGCGCTGCCGTACGTCCCCCCCCTCTCCGAGTTCAACGCGACCGAGTACTTCACGCCGGATCGCCGCTTCGTCCTCGGCGCGGTGACGCATTACCAGGGCCCGGACGTGTGGGCGCTCGAGCTCTCGCCCTACGACACCGCGTCTGCGGACATGATCACCACCCTGTTCAAGGCGGTGCAGGGGGCCTCGTTCTTCGGATCGAAGCTCGCCTTCCACCCCACGTCGGAGGCCGTGGCGGTCGAGGCGCAGAAGCTCCCCTCCGACATCCCCGTTGTCAGCACCGGCGATCTCTACGCCGGGATCGACTACCAGCCGCTCTCGCTCGGCACGGCGATGGGGCGGCTCCACTTCGCGAAGGTGGCGGATCTCGCCGACGAGTACCTCTCCCACCAGGACATCGTTGTCCTCGACGAGGCGCCCAACGACATCTCGGTCGTCCAGGGGATCATCACCGAGGAGTTCCAGACGCCGCTCTCGCACGTGAACGTGCTCTCCCAGAACCGGCGCACGCCCAACATGGGGCTGCGCAACGCGATGAACCTCCCGGAGCTGCTCGCGCTGAAGGACAAGCTGGTCGAGCTCACCGCGGGGCCGTCGTCCTGGAGCGTCCGCGAGGTCACCGAGGCGGAGGCCGAGGCGTTCTGGGAGGCGCACAAGCCCGAGCCCGTCACGCTCCCCGAGCTGGATCTGACGGTCACCGATCTGCGCGACATCGAGGAGGTGACCCCCGATCCGCCGGACGGCGAGCCGCTCCGGGACGCGATCAAGAAGGCCGTCCTCGCCTTCGGCGGCAAGTCGGCCCACTACTCCATCCTGGCGAGGATCCCCGAGGTCCCGATCCAGAAGGCGTTCTCGATCCCGGTCTACTACTACGACCTGTTCATGAAGCAGAACGGCTTCTACGAGCAGATCGAGGCGCTGCTCGCCGATCCGCAGTTCAACACCGACCCGGCGGTCCGCGACAAGGGGCTGAAGACGCTCCGCGACGCCATGAAGAGCGCGCCCGTCGACGCCGAGCTCCAGGAGCTCCTCAAGGCGAAGATCGAGGCGGAGTATGCCGGGCACCCGATACGCTTCCGCACCAGCACGAACAGCGAGGATCTCGACGGGTTCCCGTGCGCCGGCTGCTACGACTCGAACACCGGCGATCCGACCGACTGGGAGGACGTCCTCGACGCCATCCGCAAGACGTACGCGAGCGCCTGGAAGCTCCGGACCTTCGATGAGCGCACCTATTACGGCATCGATCACAGGACCATCGGGATGGCCTTGCTCGTGCACCACAACTTCCCCGACGAGGAGGCGAACGGCGTGGCCCTGACCAACAACCCGTTCGACCCCACCGGGATCCAGCCCGCCTTCTACGCCAACGTGCAGACGGGCGGCGACGTGGAGGTCGTGGCCCCGCCCGCCGGCGTGACGAACGACGAGTTCCTCTATTTCTTCAACCAGCCGAACCAGCCTGTCACGTACCTCACCCACTCGAGCCTCATGCCGGAGGGCCAGACGGTCCTCTCGGCGGCGCAGATCCATCAGCTCGGCGTGGCGCTCGACGCCATCCATGAGCGGTTCTCCCCCGCGTACGGGCCCGCGTCGGGCAACAACGGCTGGTATGCGATGGATGTGGAGTTCAAGTACGACGACGACGCGAGCCCGGGCGAGCCGCCGACGCTCTACATCAAGCAAGCGCGCCCCTACCCCGGCCGCGGGGCGGCCGCCGGGGCGCCGTGAGGCGACTGCGCGCGGCGCTCGCGCTCCAGCATGCCGGCCCCGCGATCGTCCTGGCGCTCACGCTCGGGGCCGCCCTGTGGCTCCACTTGGACATCAGCCCGAGCGGGCGGGTCTTCGGCTTCGCTGTCGCCCCGTCCGGCGAGCGCCTGCAGCAGCCCGTGAGCGCGGGCGCGGGCGCGCGCGCTGTCGCCTGCGTCCCCGAGCGCGCCTCGCTCGGCCTGCGCGAAGGGGACACCGCCGAGCTCCGCGTCCGCGGCCAGCTCGGCGACCCGATCCCGGGCACGATCGTGGCGGTGGGCCCGCTCGTCTCCGCGCTCCCGCTGCACTGCTGGCCGACGCCGAAGGTGTCCGCATGGGGCCGCGTTGTCACGATCGCGTTCGACACGCCGGTGGCGCTCGCCCCCGGTCAGGCGTTCCAGATCACGCTCGACAGCCCCCGTGGCGCCGACGGAGGTCGCCTGGTACGCCGGGAATGATGATACACTAGCTCGCAGTGTAGAGAGGGGCAGGCCCACCAGAGGGATCTCACCTGCCAATGAGCCTCGCCGGACACGGCGCGACGAACAACCTGGCTTGATCACGACAAGGAAACCGACACCATGACCTTCGCTTATCGCTCCCTGTGGCTCCCTCTCACCATCGCGCTGTTCTCGCCCGTGCTCGGCTGCTCCAGCGGGGAGTTGGGCGCCTCGAGCGACGGCGCGACCGGCGCGTCGTCGAGCTCCGGCGGCGCCGCGACCACCGGCGGCGGCTCCGCGACAAGCGGCGGCTCCGCGACAAGCGGCGGCTCCGCGACAAGCGGCGGCTCCGCGACAAGCGGCGGCTCCGCGACAAGCGGCGGCTCCGCGACCTCCGGCGGCGGCTCCGCGACAGCCAGCAGCAGCTCCACCGGCGGCGGGACGACGGAGCCGTTCAGCTTCTTCGTGACCAGCCTCGCGGCCATGCGGGAGCTGTCGGGCTCCCAGGACGGCTTCGGGGGCGATCTCCGCTTCGGCGAGACGGGCCAGGGCGCCGGTCTCCGCGGTGCGGACAAGATCTGCGCGACGATCGCCGAGAAGAGCATGCCGGGCGCGGGGAGCAAGACGTGGCGCGCGTTCCTGAGCGCCGCGGCAGGAGAGGACGGCAAGCAGGTCGACGCGATCGACCGGATCGGCGAGGGGCCCTGGTACGACAGGCTCGGGCGGCTGGTCGCCAGCAACAAGGACGAGCTGATCGGCGAGCGTCCCAGCGGGGCGGACGAGGCGATCGGCGATGATCTGCCGAACGAGGACGGCGTCCCGAACCAGCAGCCCGATCCGAGCCAGCCCAAGGTCGACAACCACGACACCATGACCGGGAGCAACCAGCAAGGCCGGCTGTCCGGCCCGACGGCGACGTGCAACGACTGGACGAGCGCGTCAGGCGACAGGAGCTCCGGGAAGCCGCGCCTCGGCCACTCGTGGCCGAGGAACTTCGGCGGCGGCGGGGGCGACTTCAACATGGCCCACTGGATATCGGCCCACGACGCGGCGGGGTGCTCGCCGAGCGTCAACCTCGTGGACGCGGGGGGACCGGCGCAGGGCGCGACCGGCGTGGGATCCGGCGGCGGCTACGGCGGGATCTACTGCTTCGCCCTGACGCCCTGACGCCCTGACGCAGGCGTCCCTCCGCGCGTGGCGCCGACAGAGGCCGCCTGGTAAGCCGGGAAGCATGAGAAACCGTGGCGCTCTCCCCCTCCTCTCCCTTCCCCTCGTCGTGGCGAGCCAGAGCGGCTGTCCGGTCGACGAGGGGGCCAAATCCGCGGTGGTGTTCGACCGGTCGGTGCTCCACAGGGTCGAGATCGCTGTCGACGACGCGCACCTGAACCAGCTCGCGACGGACCTCGACGAGCGCGTGCCGTGCACCGTGACCTACGACGGCGAGGTCGTCACCGGCGCCGGCATCCGGCAGAAGGGCAACGCGCTCGTGGAGCTCTCGAAGAAGCCGAGCTTCAGCCTCAAGTTCGACGAGTTCGACGAGAAGGCGGACCTGCACGGGCTCAAGAAGCTCCTGCTGAACAACGCCAAGCAGGACCCGACGTTCATGCGCGAGCAGGTCGGCGAGGAGCTGCACGCCCGCGCCGGGTTGCCCTCGGCGCGCAGCGTGCACGCGGTGGTGACGCTGAACGGCGTCGACAAGGGGATCTACGTCGTCACCGAGGCGATCGACAAGCGGTTCCTGAGGCGCCATTTCGGCGAGGTGAACGACGAGGGCGCGCTCTACGAGGGCCCGTGCTGCGGCGACTTCGTCGAGGACATCGACGCCGTGGAGCTCGACGGGGGGGACGACGACGGCGCGGCCGAGCTCAGCGCGCTCGCCGACGTCATCCGGGGCGCGCCGGACGAGCAGCTCGCCGCGCAGGCGAGCCGGCACCTCGACCTGGATCGGTACATCACGACCTACGCCCTCGAGGCGCTGATGGGCCACTGGGACGGCTACGCGTACAGGGCGAACAACTACTATCTTTACGAGAACCCGATCGACGGGCGCTTCGTGTTCATGCCCCACGGGATGGATCGAATCCTGGAAGACCCGTGGTTCGACACCGAGACGGCGCCCGTCGCCGTGCTCCCGGGCCGGATCCGCGCGATCCCGGCGCTCGACGAGCGCTTCCGCGCGGAGCTCGCCCGCCTCGCGAGCGAGGCCTGGGACGAGGCCGCCTTGCTCGCTGTCGTCGATCAGGCGGCGCGGGTGATCGGCAACGCCAGCGCGGGCGAGGCGACCCGGGCGGACCTGAGCGAGTTCACCGCGAACGTGAACGCCCTGCGCGACGACCTGAAGCTGCGCCGCACGTTGATCGATCCCGCTGTCGAGTGCGGCGACGGCGACGTCGGGGGGCTCGAGACGTGCGACGACGGCAACACGACGGGCGGCGACGGGTGCAGCGCGAGGTGCCGCATCGAGCCGTGATCGGAGACGGCGACGTCACGCGCCGCCGCGCGCGGGGCGGAGCGCGAGCGGCGCGGTGCCGGCGAGCAGCCCGGCCGCGAGCGCGACCACGCCGCCGAAGCCGACGCAGGCGCAGCCGAGCGCGCCCGTCAGGGCGGCGACGCCGCACGCCGACGCCCACGAGGCCCCGAGCCGCTCGGACCGGCGCAGCGCGCGCGCGAGCAGCACGCCCGCGGCGACGCCGCCCGCCAGGCACGCGGGGACGCAGATCGACACGCACCCTTCCGGCGTGCACAGGTGACCGTAGACGCGCGCCGCGTGCGCCGCCGCGAACGGCACGAGCCCCGCCGCGACGCCCGGGAGCACGCCCCGCCCGAGCTGCCGCCCTCGCCAGGAGAGCAGCGCCGCCGCGACGTAGAGCACCGCGCCGATGATCGCGGTGGTGAGCGGACGGTCGCTCATCAGCGCCGCCACGAGCGCGATCGCGATCGTCGGGGACGCCGCCCAGGCGGCCTGTCGCGCCTTCCCGCGCTCGTACGCGCGATAGGCCCTCTCCTTCAGGCCCACGAGCGCCTCAGGTTCCATAGATCCTCCTCCACGCCTCCCGGAGGCGGGCAAATGCGCGCTCGCGACGCTTGCGGAACGCCGCGCCCGACAGCGAGGGGTCGCGATCGCCCTCCAGCACGGTCGCCCGCAGCGTCTCGCGATCCGCCTCGGCCAGCGTGCCGAGCACCTCGCGCGCCGCGTCGTCGAGATCGCGGGCGATCGCCGCGTCCTCGGGCGTGGGCGCGTCGGCCGCGATCGACGGGAAGAGCTCGTCCGGCGCTTCCCTGGACCGCGACCGCCGCCGCCGCGCCGTGCGGCACTCCCACGCCGCGATCGCGAGCGCCCAGGTGAGCGCGTCCGCCTCGGGATCGAACGAGCTGGCGCGGTCGAAGACCTTGAGGCACGCCAGCTGCGCCGCGTCCTCGGCGTCCGCCTCGCCCCCGAGCATGCGGCGGCAAAACGCGCTGATCGCCGGCCACAGGGCCGTATAGACGGGATCGAACGCCGCGCGATCGCCGTCAGCCAGGCGTCTCATCGACGCGTTGAGCAGCGATCGCGCGCGCGGTTCCAACGGCGATGGTCCTCAGCCGCAGGGGCAGTCCGGGCAGGGGCAATCCGCGCACGGACAGCCGCCCGCGAGCTGCGTACCCGCGTAGGCCGCCGTGGGGATTCCGAGGACGGCTGCGATCAGGGTCACCTTGAGCCAACGACGCATGGGCGTTCTCCTTTTCTTCTCTTGTTCCGGTCCGGCCGGCTGTCGTCGCCTGCCTTCCTCGGCTCTAGGCGCGAGCAGGGCCGAGCGTGACACCCTCGGCGATCGAAATCCCGGGGCGCCGGTCGTCGCAGCCCTGTCGTGCCCGGCTCGCGCCCGCACGCGCCCCGACGCCCGGTTCCAGCTTTGCAGGTCATTCCGCCAGACACGCTGAACGTGCTAGGGTGACGCGCCTATGTCCGGCCGCCTGTGTACCGCTGCCCTCGGCGTCCTGTGGCTCGTCGGGTGCACGCCGTCGCGACGCGACGCCGGATCGAGCGCCGGCCCGGCGGGGAGCGCCGGCGTGGCGGTCGCGGAGCCGGAGGGCGCGCGCCCGGCCGGCGCCGTCGCGCCGGCTGTCGCTCGGGCGCCCTCGCCGGCGGCTCCGGCCGCCGCCGCCGTGCCCGCCGTGGCCGCAGGGGAGCCGGCGGCGCCGGCGGCGGCCGCCCGCGTGTACTCGAAGAGCCGCGAGGTGATGATCCGGGCGGCCCCGCGGCCGAAGTCCCAGTGGATCGGCCAGCTCACGATCGGCAGCTCGGTCCGGCTGAAGAGCGCCGAGCCCCTCCGGGGCGCGGGCGACTGCCCGGCGTTCTACGCCGTCGAGCCGCGCGGCTACGTCTGCGTCGACGGCGAGCGCGCCACGCTCGACGCGGCCGATCCCATGCTCCAGACGCTGGCCGCCCACGCCCCGCTCGCGGATCAGCCGTTGCCGTACCGCTACGGCGAGTCGCTCGGGCTCAAGCGCCTCTTCAAGGTGGAGGGCATCGAGACCCCGGAGTGGCCCTCGGGGATGCACGACAAGCGGCACATGCAGGTCCGCCCGCGGTCGTCGGTCGCGTGGACGAGGGAGGTCGAGGCTGGCGGGGCGACGTGGCTCTGGGCGTCCGATCTCACGTTCGTGCCGAAGGACAAGGTCAAGCCGTACGAGGCCGCCACCTTCCAGGGCGTGCACCTCACCTCCGAGGTGCGCCTCCCCATCGCGTTCTTCCGTCGCAAGCCGCGCCCCAAGTACCGCCTCACCGAGGAGAACCAGCTCGAGAAGACGGACGCCGTGTGGGAGCGCCTCGACAGGGTCGGGCTGACGGGCAAATCGAGGCAGGTCGGCAAGCGCACCTACCTCGAGACCCGCGACGACGGGCACTGGGTGCTCGATCGCGACGCGGTGGTCGTGAAGCCGCGGAAATCGCGGAACCCGTGGGGGCGTCCCATCCAGCTCGGCGGCGGCGCGCCCGAGGCGGTGGCTGAGGGGCCGAGGAGCACGTGGATCGAGATCGCCGCGCTCGAGGGCTGGCTCATCGCCTACGAGGGCGACCGGCCCGTCTTCGCGACGCTGATCTCGGCCGGGCGCAACGGGGCCGAGGATCCGGAGAGGACCGAGGAGGCCGAGCCGTTCGTGCCGCCCTCGACGACCCCGCTCGGCCAGTACAGCATCAACCGCAAGTGGGTCACGAAGACGCTGATCACGCCCCACGTCGACGCCGACGACTGGATCGAGGCGGAGGTGCCGTGGAGCCAGCACTTCTTCAGCAAGTACCTCCTGCACGCCGCGTACTGGCACAACAACTGGGGCGACGGGCAGAGCGGTGGGTGCGTGAACCTCTCGCCGGTGGACGCGAAGTGGCTATTCCACTGGACCGAGCCGGCCGTACCCGAGGGGTGGTACGCCGTCCAGGTCACGCGCAAGGACCCGTCGACCCGCCTCGTGATCCACCGCTGATCCGCGGCCGTACGACCGCCTATTTCGCCGCCGGCGCGCCGCCGCCCTCGCCCGCCGCGGCCATGCGCCGCATGCAGAGCTTCAGGCCCGCGCGCAGGTTGCCCACCGTCGTCACGCCGGACAGGTCGAGCCCCAGCGCGACCATCGTCTGCGCCACGTTCGACCGGATCCCCGTGATGATCCCCTCCGCCCCCAGCAGACGGATCGCGTTGATCATCTCGATCAGGTACCCGGCCGTCCGCGTGTCGACAGCGTCCACGCCGGTGAGATCGAGGATCGCGAACCGAGCGTCCTTGTTCACGACCGCGTTGAGCAGGTTGTCCATCACCTCGGAGATCCGCAGGCTGTCCACCACCCCCACCATCGGCAGCGTCAGCACCTTGTCCCATACCTCGATGATCGGCGTCGACAGGTCGCGGATGACCCGCTGCTGCTTCTCGATCAGCTCCAGCTTGTTCCGGAGCTCCTGCTCTCGCAGCCTCGCCGCGGTGGCGTCCAGGGTGACGCTGACAGCGCCGGGCTCCCCGCCGTGGCGCACGGGGATGACCCATGTCTCCCAGGTGACGCCGTGCGCCTCGGTGACCGTGTGCGACGCCTCCCCCTCGATCGCCTGCCGAACGGCCTGCACCGCCTCCGGCACGCCCGCGTAGAGCTCGTGGACGCTCTTGCCAAGGTGCTCCCCCGGCTTGATGCCGGAGACCTCCAGCCCCTTGCCGTCGTGGAACCTGAAGATGCCCTCGCGATCGTACCTGCACACCGCGACCGGCAGGTTGTCGAGGAGGGCCCGGAGGAGCAGCTCTGCCTCTCCGAGCTTCGCCTCGGGCTCATTCTCGATCTCCGCGCCCGTCGACGGCTTCCCTGCCCCCATCATGGAAGCCTTCTACCGCGCGCGCGTGCTGCTCGTCGAGGGCTCGACGCCCTCCGCCGGGAGATCTCGTGAGCCCACTGAGGATAATACCCCACAGCATGGCTGAGCCCGTCTGGCGCCTCCCCGCGGCAGGCGGCACACTCGCCATCTCCCGACGCCTCGGCCCCTCGGGTCTCCGCCCCTGGCAGAGGAGCTGTGCGATCGCCTATTTCGCCGCCGGCGCGACGCCGCCGCCCTCGCCCGCCGCGGCCATGCGCCGCATGCAGAGCTTCAGGCCGGCGCGCAGGTTGCCCACCGTCGTCACGCCGGACAGGTCGAGCCCCAGCGCGATCATCGTCTGCGCCACGTTCGACCGGATCCCCGTGATGATCCCCTCCGCCCCCAGCAGACGGATCGCGTTGATCATCTCGATCAGGTACCCGGCCGTCCGCGTGTCGACAGCGTCCACGCCGGTGAGATCGAGGATCGCGAACCGAGCGTCCTTGTTCACGACCGCGTTGAGCAGGTTGTCCATCACCTCGGAGATCCGCAGGCTGTCCACCACCCCCACCATCGGCAGCGTCAGCACCTTGTCCCATACCTCGATGATCGGCGTCGACAGGTCGCGGATGACCCGCTGCTGCTTCTCGATCAGCTCCAGCTTGTTCCGGAGCTCTTGCTCTCGCAGCCTCGCCGCGGTGGCATCCATGGTGATGCTGACAGCGCCGGGCTCCCCGTCGTAGCGCACGGGGACGAACCATGTCTCCCAGGTGAGGCCGTGCGCCTCGGTGACCGTGTGCGACGCCTCCCCCGCGAGCGCCTGCTGGATGGCCTCCAAGGCCTCCGGCACGCCCGCGTAGAGCTCGTGGACGCTCTTGCCGAGGTGCTCCCCCGGCTTGATGCCGGAGACCTCCAGCCCCTTGCCATCGTGGAACCTGAAGATGCCCTCGCGATCGTACCTGCACACCGCGACCGGCAGGTTGTCGAGGAGGGCCCGGAGGAGCAGCTCTGCTTCTCCGAGCTTCGCCTCGGGCTCATTCTCGATCTCCGCACCCGTCATCGACATCGACGTACCGCCCCCCGTCATGGAAGCCTTCTACCCCGCGCGCGTGCCGCTCGTCGAGGTCTGTCGACCTCCGCCGGATCGTTTCGTGAACCGCCGGAGGAAAGTTCGCACCGCATCGTTGATCTCGCCTCGCGCTCCCTGCGCGAGCAACGCACTCGCCTCCTCCGCGGCTCCCGTGCTCGCCAGAGGACCGCTACGAGCGCTTATTTCGCCGCCGGCGCGCCGCCGCCGCCCTCGCCCGCCGCGGCCATGCGCCGCATGCAGAGCTTCAGGCCCGCGCGCAGGTTGCCCACCGTCGTCACGCCGGACAGGTCGAGCCCCAGCGCGACCATCGTCTGCGCCACGTTCGACCGGATCCCCGTGATGATCCCCTCCGCCCCCAGCAGACGGATCGCGTTGATCATCTCGATCAGGTACCCGGCCGTCCCCGTGTCCACCGCGTCCACCCCCGTGAGATCGAGGATCGCGAACCGCGCGTCCTTGTTCACGATCGCGTTGAGCAGGTTGTCCATCACCTCGGAGATCCGCAGGCTGTCCACCACCCCCACCATCGGCAGCGTCAGCACCTTGTCCCATACCTCGATGATCGGCGTCGACAGGTCGCGGATGACCCGCTGCTGCTTCTCGATCATATCGATCTTTATCTGGAGCTCCTGCTCTCGCAGCCTCGCCTCGGTGGCGTCCAGGGTGACGGTGATGAGCCCATCGGGCTGCCCGCGCTGGTCGCGCACCGGGATGTGCCATGTCTCGAAGACGACGCCGTGCGCCTCGTAGACCCGGTGCGAGGGTTCTCCCGCGAACCCCCGCCGCAGGCCCTCCACGGCCTCGTCGTGCTCCGCATAGAGCTCGAGCACGTTCGCGCCGACGAGCTGCCCCGGCTCCATGCCGGCGGCCCCGAGCCCCTTTCCGTCCTGGAAGGTGAAGACGCCCCCGCGGTCGTACCTGGCCACGCTGATCGGGAGGTGATCGAGGACGGCGCGGAGCAGCAGCTCCGCCTCTCCGGGCTCCTCCGCGGGCTCATTCTGGATCTCGTCGCCCGCCGTCTGCTCGCCAGCGCCCGTCATGGAGATCTTCTACCGCGAGCGCGCGCTGCGCGTCGAGAGTTTGCCGATCTCCGCGGACCCTTTCGCGAGCGCGCGGCGTGAAACATCGCGCCGCCTCGCGGAGCGAGCCTGAGCCCGCCTGGCTCGTCGACGCGCGCACGACCAGCACCCCAGGCGCCCGTCCGTCACCGCGCGCCGCGGATCCGTCAGGTGTACAACCGACACCGATCTTCGTGTACAAGATACACCGATGGAGGATCGCATGTCTGTCTCGTACGAGCACCCGCGGCCGGCGCTGACGGTGGATTGCGTCGTGTTCGGCCTCGACGACGGGGACCTCAAGGTCCTGCTCATCCGGCGGGAGCTCGAGCCGTTCCGCGGCAGGTGGGCGCTCCCGGGCGGCTTCGTGCGCGTCGACGAGGCGCTGGACGACGCCGCGCGGCGGGAGCTCGCCGAGGAGACGGGGCTCTCGGGGGTGTTCCTGGAGCAGCTCTACACGTTCGGCGCCCTCGGGCGCGACCCGCGCGAGCGCGTCGTCTCGGTCGCGTACTACGCGCTGGTCAAGCTCGGGGATCACCGGGTCAAGGCGGCGACCGACGCCCGCGAGGCTGCGTGGTTCGCGGTGGACGACACGCCGGCGCTCGCCTTCGATCACGACGAGATCCTCGCGGCCGCGCTGGAGCGGCTCAAGGGCAAGGTGCGGTACCGGCCGATCGGGTTCGAGCTCCTCCCGCCGAAGTTCACGCTGTCGCAGCTCCAGCGGCTCTACGAGGCGATCCTCGAGCGCCCGCTCGACAAGCGCAACTTCCGCAAGAAGGCGCTCGCCACCGGGCTGCTCGTCGAGCTCGACGAGGTGGAGCAGGACGTCGCCCACCGCGCGGCGCGGCTCTACCGGTTCGACCGGCGGAAGTACGAGCGGCTCGAGAAGGACGGCTTCAGCTTCGAAATCTAGGCGTCCGCCGCGGCCCGGCGGCCCCCGGGCGCCACATCCCTTCGACCTGCGCCCGCGCCGCGTGGCCTGGCTGGCCCGGCGAGGGCGGCCGGCCCGACTCCGGCCGGGTTGACAAGTGTACAACCGACACTAAGCTTGGTGTGTAGGTTACACGAACGGCCGGGCGCTCACCGCGCGCGGGCGCAGAAGGGAACTCCATGCCTCGCGAGGTCGCTTTCTTGGCTGACATGGGTGGCGGCGCGGCCTTCGAGGTCGCCGGCGGCACGGTGACAGGGACCGACCACCTCGCGGCGGGGCGGCCCAACCAGGACGCCTATGCCTTCCGGACCGAGGGCGGCTGCCTTGCCGCGGTTGTGTGCGACGGCTGCGGCAGCGGCGCGCGCAGCGAGGTGGGCGCGGCGCTCGGGGCGAGGATCGTGACCGAGCAGGTGCTCGGCGCGCTCGGGCGCGGCGGAGACATCGAGTCGCCGGAGACGTGGGAAGAGGTGCGGCGCGGCGCGCTCGCGCCGCTCCGGGCGGTGGCCGGCGGCATGGGCGGGCGCCTCGCCGAGGTCGTGTCGACCTTCTTCCTGTTCACCGTGGTCGGCCTCGCGATCTCCGGCGACAGGGCGTGCGTTTTCTCCCTCGGCGACGGCCTCATCGCGCTCGGCGACGACCTCCTGCGGCTCGGCCCCTTCCCGGGGAACGAGCCCCCGTACCTCGGCTATGGCCTGCTCGATCGCCCGCCCGGCGGCGAGGCGCCGCGCTTCACCGTGCACCGCGCGTTCCCGGCGAGCGCGCTCCGGGCTGCCCTGCTCGGGACCGACGGCGCCGTCGATCTGCTGGAGTCGTCAGCGCGGCAGATCCCGGGCGGCGGCGGCGAGGTCGGCCCGCTGTCGAGGTTCTGGGAGGACGATCGGTATTTCCGGAACCCCGACGCGGTGAGGCGGCGGCTCGCGCTCATCAATCGACCGGTGGCGCGGCCCATGTGGAAGGAAGAGCGCATGGAGCGCGAGGGCGGGCTGCTCCGCGACGACACGACGCTGGTGGTGGTGCGGAGATCCCGGCGGCAGCGCGATTGACGCGCGCCGCGCGCGGCTCGGCGAAGGACAGCGCGGCATTTTCTTGCGCCCGAAGGAGGCGAAGGTGGACGCATATCTCGGTGCGAAGCGGATAAAGCTCGATCCTCGGGCCTCGATCGGCAAGGGCGGAGAGGCGGACGTGTTCGACCTCGGCAACGGCCGCGCGCTCAAGGTCTGGAAGACGCCCGATCACCCGGACTACGCCGGTCAGGACGCCGAGCAGCGCGCCGCCGAGGCCCGCATCGAGCGCCACCAGGACAAGCTGCGCGCGTTCCCGGCGGCGCTCCCCGACCAGGTGATCGCGCCCGCCGAGCTCGCGACCGACAGGTCGAAGAAGCGCATCGTGGGTTACGCCATGCGCCTCGTGCGCGGCGCGGAGCCGCTCCTGCGCTACGGCGAGCCGTCGATGCGCCACGGCGGGCTCTCGGCGGCCGCCGTCTCCGGGGTGCTCGCGCGGCTCCACCGCACGGTCGCGGCGATCCACGACAGGGGCGTGGTGATCGGCGACTTCAACGATCTCAACGTGCTTGTCGCCGGCGGCGAGGCGTTCGTCATCGACGCCGACAGCTTCCAGTTCGGCCCGTTCCTCTGTCAGGTGTTCACCGAGCGCTTCGTCGATCCGCTGCTCTGCGACCCTTCCCTCCCCCGCCCGGTGCTGGCGCGGCCCTACGCGCGCGGCTCGGACTGGTACGCGTTCGCCGTCATGGTCATGCAGAGCCTGCTCTGCGTCGGGCCGTATGGCGGCGTCTTCCGGCCGCGGTCCGCGGCGGCGCGGGTGCCCGAGAGCGCGAGGCCGCTCCGCCGCATCACCGTGTTCGACAGCGAGGTGCGGTATCCGAAGCCGGCGATCCCGTACCGCGTCCTGCCCGACGACCTGCTCGACGCGCTGTACCGCGTCTTCGTCAAGGACGAGCGCGGCGTGTTCCCGCGCCGGCTGCTCGACGCGCTCGCCTGGACGAGGTGCCCTTCGTGCGGCGTCGAGCACGCGCGCGCCGCCTGCCCGACCTGCGCTTCCGCCGCGCCGGCCGCCGTGAGGTCGTCCACCGTGGTGCACGGCGAGGTGCTCGCGACGCGGATCCTGAGCACGCGCGGGGTGATCCTTGCCGCGTCCGTCGGCGCCGGCGGGCTCTCTGCCCTGCTGCACGAGGGCGGGCGCTTCTTGCGGGAGGACGGGTCGGTCGTCCTGTCCGGCGCGCCCCACCCGGCGATGCGCTTCGCTGTGCAGGGCGAGGCGACGCTGATCGGCCGCGGCGGCGAGCTCGTGGTGCTCTCGCCGGGCGCCGCGCCGGAGCGGATCCAGGTGGATTGCCTCGGGACGAGGCCGATCTTCGCCGTCAACGCGCGGGCCCGCTACTGGGCGCGCGGCGGCCAGCTCCTGCGCAGCGGCAGGCCGGGCGCGGCCGCGCTCTCGGGCGAGGCGGGCTCCGTCGCGGTGGGCGATGTCCTCGAGGGGCAGACGATGTTCTGGGTCGGCCCCCGGTTCGGGCTCGGCTTCTACCGCGCCGGGAGCGTCTCGATCGCGTTCGTCTTCGACGCCGAGCGGCCTGGCCTCAAGGACACGGTCAAGCTGCCTTTTCCCGGCGGCAAGCTCACCGCGGCCACGTGCGTGTTCGACGCGGGCACCGGGGGAGGCGCCGGCGGGCGCTCGCGCGGCCCCTCGGACCGCGCGCGCGCGTGGCTATTCCTCGCCGCCGAGCAGGCCGGGCGCACGGTGCACCGGTGCGTTGTCGTGCGCGAGGACGGCGAGGTCGAGGCCGCCGCCGACGGCGACGCGGGGGGCGGCTCGTGGCTCGGGGCGCTCACCGGCAAGTGCGCGGCGTCGGGGTTCCTGCTCTCGGCGACCGACAGCGGCGTCGTCCGCGTCGAGGTCCGGGGGGGAGCGCTCGTCGAGGCGCGGCAGTTCCCCGGCACCGAGCCGTTCGTCACCCAGGCTTCCCGGCTGCTCGTCGGCCCCGAGGGGCTGTTCGTCGTCGACGCGCAGGCGATCACGTTGCTTCGCATCTCGTGAATCCACGGCTGTTCTTCAGGCCCGCACGCGCGGGCCGTTCGAGAGGAGAGAGACAATGAAAACGACAGAGCTCCCGCTGCCCGCCTTCTATGATCCGAAGAACGCCGAGCGGTGGGGTTATCACCCGAACGAGGAGGCGCTCCACGGCGCGGCCGCCGGGTGGCGGAAGGCGCACGGCGTGAAGCCCTCGGCCGCCGACGCGCAGAACGTCCACCTCCTGCTCATCGACGTGCAGAAGGATTTCTGCTTCCCGCAGGGCTCGCTCTACGTCGCGGGCAGGAGCGGCACGGGCGCTGTCGACGACAGCCGCCGCGTCGCGGAGTTCATCTACAGGAACCTCGGGTCGATCACGAACGTCACGGTCACGATGGACACCCACTTTGCATACCAGATCTTCTTCCCGGCCTTCTGGGTGGATCGCGAGGACCGGCCGCTCTCGGCGCACCGCGAGATCACGACGGCGCAGATCGACGCGGGCGAGGTGCGCCCGAACCCGGCCGTGGCGCGGTGGCTCTGCGGCGGCAGCTATCCGTGGCTCATGAAGCAGGTCCGGTACTACTGCGAGGAGCTCGAGAAGGCGGGCAAGTACAAGCTCTACCTGTGGCCGCCGCACTGCATCCTCGGCAGCGACGGGCACGCGCTCGCGGGGGTCGTGCACGAGGCGCGGATGTTCCACGCGTTCGCGCGCGGGGTGCAGTCGTGGGTGGAGGTCAAGGGCGGCAACCCGCTCACCGAGAACTATTCGGTGATGCAGCCCGAGGTGCTCACGCGGCACGACGGCCAGCCGCTGGCGCAGCGGAGCACGCTCTTCCTGAAGACGCTGCTCCACGCGGACGCGGTGATCATCGCCGGCCAGGCGGCGAGCCACTGCGTGCGCAGCTCGATCGAGGACATCCTGACGGAGATCGCGCTGACCGATCGCGCGCTCGCGAAGAAGATCTACGTCATGACCGACTGCATGTCGCCGGTCACGGTGCCCGACGGCAAGGGCGGCTTCCTCGCCGACTTCACCGCCGAGGCGGACAAGGCGCTGAGCCGCTTCGCCGCGGCCGGGATGAACCTGGTGAAGAGCACCGACCCCATCGCACGGTGGCTCGTCTAGCGCGGTGCTGGCAGGCTCGGTGAGGTGAAGAAGAGAAAAGAAAATTTGAACCACAGAGGCACAGAGGGCACAGAGGAAGAGAGAGAGAGAGAGAGATAGAGAGAGAGAGAGAGAGAGAGAGAGACAAAGAGAAGAGATAGATAGAGATAAATACCTTCTCTCCTTCTCCCCTCTGTGCCCTCTGTGCCTCTGTGGTTCAAATCTCTTCTCTTCCTCTCATCGAGCCATGGAAGAGCGCCGGCGAACGCGCGACCAGCGCCGGCCGCCCCTGATTTCGCGCGCTTGAAACGTGTGACCGTGGAGGTTTCGATGAACATGAGCAAGGACGACGGGAACAGGCCGGATCGCGGTGGCTCGCTCGACATCGAGCAGCTCTTCGAGGCGGCGCGGGACGAGGGCGCGCTCTCGCCCGAGGCGATGCAGGCGCTGCACATCACCGACATCGGCGCCCAGATCCAGGCAGGCTTCGGCGTGCAGGTGGACGACGTCGCGTCGTCAGAGGTGGTGCTGGTCACGGTGATGCCCGACGACTCGGGATCCATCAAGTTCGCCGGCAACGCCCGGGCGGTGCGGGACGGGCACAACCTCGTGGTGAGCGCCCTCGCCGACTCCAGGCAGCGCGACTCCATCCTGGCGCACAATCGTTATCTGAACGGGACGGTGCTGTATCCGTATTGCCCGATCGGACAGGCGGTGAAGATGGACACGAAGAACTACGATCCCCAGCTCGGCACGCCGCTCTACGACCAGACGGTGGTGCTCCTCGGCACGGTGATCGCGAAGGCGCAGGAGTTCGCGCTGAGCGGCGTCCCGGCGCGCACGGTCACGCTGATCATCTCCGACGGCGCCGACGCGGGCTCGACGTGGGCCAAGGCGAAGGACGTGTGCGCGCTCGTCCGCGACATGCGGCGGGCCGAGTCCCACATCGTGGCGGCGATCGGCATCCACGACGGGAACACCGATTTCCAGGCCGTCTTCCGCGACATGGGGATCGAGGACCGCTGGATCCTGACGCCGAAGAGCGACGCGGCCGACATCCGCAAGGCGTTCGCGCTGTTCTCCCAGTCGGCGGTGCGCGCCAGCCAGGGCGGCGCGTCGTTCTCGAAGACGGCGGCCGGGGGCTTTGGCGGATAAGGCGGGTCAGGCCGCGGCCGCCAGGGGGAGCACGCCGTAACGGTGGCGCAGCTCGTCGACATCCACCGTCATGACCGACCAGAAGTCCCAGTCGTCCATCAGGTCGATGTTCATCCTCGTGCCTCGAACGAACGATCGCACGATGTCGTCGGCGAGCCCCGGCGTCGCGAGCATCCCCTGCTGCGCGGGCGCGAGCACCGTGAGCTGGACCCCTTGCTGGAGCTGGACGAGCAGGAACACGAGGATGCCGAACGGGTTCTCGCGGCGATACCCGGCCTGAAAGGCGATCGTCATCGCCTCGCCGCGCAGGTCCGTGCCGTAGCCCGCGAGGATGTGGCTGAGATCGTGGGTGAGCACGCCCTCGGGCACGCCGCGCTTCTCGCCGGGGAAAGCGAAGCCGTTCGCTCGATAGAAGGTGAAGAGCGCCTTGCCGAGGGTGCCCTCCCTGTACCCCTCGAGGGAGCGATAGCGCGCGGCGACGGGCTCGTTCTCCGCGAGTCCGGCGAAGCTCGCGAGGTTCCTGGCAAGGCCGTAAACACCGCCCTCGTCCAGCATGCGCCGCACGCTCTTGCCGAGCAGCGCGTTGCGGGCGATGTCGATGCGCAGGAGCAGCAGCCGCCGCTCGTGGAGGCGATGGATCTGGCGGACCGCGTCGGGGCGGGCCCCCAGCGCCACGGCAAAGCGCTCGACCTCGATCAGCTCGCGCTCGTCGATGCGCTCGCCGCACAGCGTCATGGCGCACAGGCCGTTGACGAGCTGCTCGCGGAGCGCGGGGTCCCTGACCGCGCGCGCGAGCTCCTCGGGCGCGATCGGGGCGAGCGCGTCGACGTCGAGTTCCGTGTGGAGGAGGTGCCGCTGCACGGCGGCGATGGCGGCGCGGCGAGGCCCGTCGAGGGGGCCGGCCGAGGTGAGGACGACCTTGATGGCGCGCAGTCCCGCGCGCGCCTGCTCCTGGCTCGGAATGATGTAGGTCATGCCAGCAAGAATGAGGACGAACGCGCGTCCCGTCCTTGACCGGCGGCGCCAATGAGTTGACCGGGCGCGCCGTCAGGCCACGGTCAGCACGACGTTCCCCCGACGGTCGCCGAAAGGATACCCGCAGCCCGGGGTGAGGTAGCGAGCGGCGCGAATCCTCCAGTCCCGTTCCTGACCGCGGAGCTTTCTGTCCGCCTGCGCCTCGCGTGCGCCGACATCCGCTATAACGGACGTTCTGCTTGACACGATCCCCCCCGGGTCGTGGACAATGGATGCATGAGCGTCATCGACGAGCTGCTCCACGCCAACGAGGCCTACGCGGCCGCGTTCACCAAGGGTTCTTTGCCCCTGCCGCCGGGCCGCAAGGTCGCGATCGTCGCGTGCATGGACGCGCGCCTCGACCCGGCGCGCGCGCTTGGGCTCGAAGAGGGTGACGCCCACGTCATCCGCAACGCGGGTGGGCGCGTCGTGGAGGCGCTGAGGAGCATCGCCATCAGCCAGACCCTGCTCGGCACGGAGGCGGTGGTCATCGTCCACCACACGGACTGCGGGATGCTCACGTTCACCGATGAGGTCATCCGTCGACGGCTGAGGCAGACCCTCTCCGCCGACGCTGATCACGTGTCGTTCCTGCCGTTCTCGGACCTGGACGCGTCGGTCCGCGACGACATCGCGATCTACCGGAGCTCGCCGCTCGTGCGAAAGGACATCCCCGTCCGCGGGTTCATCTACGACGTCCGCACCGGGCGGCTGCGCGAGGTCGACGCGAGCCGCGCGTAGACTCGACACTGCGTGGGCCAGGAGCCACGCCGCGGGCGCGGGGCCGCATGATAACCCTGGAGATCATGCGCACGTTCGCCGTGTCCGACGTTCCCCGTGCAGAGCGCCCCCTCCGGCCCGTCTCCTGACCGACCCCGAGCAGCTCGCGCCCGTCGATGCGCTCGTCAGGCGGAGCGGCGGTACGCGGCGGGGCTGTGCCCGGTCCAGCGGCGGAAGGCGCGCGAGAAGGCGCTCACCTCGGAGAAGCCCAGGAGGAACGCGACCTCGGAGATGGTGCGGCCGCGCTCGCGCATGTGGGCCACGGCGAGCTTGCGGCGCGCCTCGTCGAGGACGCTCTTGTAGCTCTCGCCCTCGTCGCCGAGCCTCCGTTGCAAGGTCCGCGCGCTCATGCCGAGGGCGCGCGCCGCGGCGGCGACGTCGGGGACGCCGCGCCCCAGCGCCTCGACGAGGTGGCGCTCGAGCGCGCCGCGCACGCTGGGCTCGGCCGGGAGGCGGGCGAGCAGCTCGTCGGCGTGCCGGCGGAGGACGGCGCCGAGGGCCGGATCCGCGCGCTGCGTGGGGGTATCAAGGAACGCGGCGTCGAACAGGACAGCGTTCTCGTCCGCGCCGAAGACGAGCGGCACGCCGAGGAGGCGGTCGTACTCGCCGCGATCGGCCGGGGCGGGGTGGGCGAAGGTGACCCGGTGCGGCGCGAACGGCACGCCGGTGAGGTCGCGCGCGCGCAGGACCCACAGGCCCAGGATGAAGCTCGATAGCTGGGGCGGCGCGACTGCGCCGGCGAAACGCTGCGAGATGCGGGCGCGCGCGCCGTCCACCGTGAGGCGCACGTCCAGGGCGTCGTGGATGAGGCGCTGGTAGCGCAGCACGCAGCCGATCGCCTCCCGCACCGTGGCGCACTGGGCGGTGACGAAATCGACGACATCGAAGAGCTGGCCGACGAGCAGCTCGGCCGCGTGCAGGCCGAACGCGGGGTCGCGCGCGAGCTCGGGGATGCGGGTCCACGCGCGGGCGACCGTGTCGTGCGGAACGCGGGCGGTGGGGTCCTCGAGCAGGGCGGGATCGACCTCGGCCACGGCGAGGGCCTCGCGCGGGTCGACGCCCGCGCGCGACGCGATGAGGACGCAGAGCCGGAGGGCCTTGATGCAGCCGGTGGGGCGCATGACGCTCGGCCCACCGTCGTATCCGATTTCGCGCTCGTGTTCACGAGAGCGCGCCGCGACCCCGCAACGCCGGTTGCCAGGGCGGCGGGCGCCGGACAGGCAGGGGCGCTGCCCCGCGAGGCAGGGGCGCCGCCCCGCGAGGCCGGCGCGTACCGGCGAGGCCGGCGCGTACCCACGAGGCCCTGCGCGCACATCCGCGCTCACGCAGGAGCGCCGGTTCGACGGGAGATGAGGAGGTGGGTAACAGTCGCAGACCACGCAACACAGTGAGGGCCAGAGACGTCAACCGCGACGCCAAACCACCTCTGGAACACGACAGATCGTCCAGAACGGATCTGGATTTTGAGGATATTCTGGATATCATTGAATATTCGGCGAACCCGGGTGCGGTCGCCGCGAAAGAGAGAGACGATCACGTGAAGACGGTGTTGAAGATCCTCGGAGCCCTCGTGGGCCTCGTCGTCGTTGCGGCCGTGGTGTTCTGGGCCGGCTGGTTGCGCGCGCCCGCCCCGGAGGCGGTCTGTGAGCACATGGGCGAGCTGGCGACCAAGGAGACAGGGGCCAGCGCACAGAAGGTGTGGGATCAGGCCGCGTGCGTGAAGCGGATGCAACCCCCCGAGTTCGGACGGCTCAAGTACGTCAAGCAGATGAAGTGTATCGTGGGCGCCGAGAGCATGGACGGGCTCAAGAGCTGCGAGAGGGGCGGCTGATCGCTCGGGCCGCGGGGCGTCGCCGCCCGCCGGGCGACGCCCCCCGCGGCCCGGAGAGGCGCCGGGCCGCACGCCTTTCGGGCTGCCCGCCGTTGCGCCTTTTGGCCGTGCTCGCCATGGGTTACCCATGCCCCTCCGGACTCGCCGCGGACGCTCCGGAGCGCCCGGGCTCGGAGGTGGTTCTTCATGGCGGTCGTGCGGTGGAAGGCATTGGAGCGGCGCGTGATCCAGCACTCGCCGTGGCGGAGGATCGAGGACGTCACCTTCGAGCTTCCGGACGGGCAGGTGCGCACGTTCTCGCTCAAGAAGGAGGGGCGGGTCGTCTGCATCCTCCCGATTTCACTGGAGAATCGCGTGATCCTGGCGCGCCAGTACAGGCCGGGGCCGGACCGGATCCTCGACGAGCTCCCCGGCGGCGGCGTCGAGCCGGGCGAGACCCCGGAGGAGGCGGCCGCGCGCGAGCTGCTCGAGGAGACGGGGTATGTCGCCGGGCGGCTCCTGCCGCTCGGCCGCCCGCTCGAGTGCGCCTACTCGACGATCGAGCGCCACGCGTTCCTCGCCGTGGAGTGCGCGCGTCGCGGGGCGCAATCGCTGGATGAGACCGAGTTCATCGACGTGATCGAGAAGCCGATCGAGGCCTTCGTCGCGCAGCTCAGGGAGGGCGCCTGCACGGACCCGGAGGTCGGGTGGATGGGCCTTCACGAGATGGGCTACCTGAAGGCGCACGAATGATCCGGCCCGCTCCGGCGTAAGCGCGACGTCGCGCGCGCAGCCTGCGCACCGATCGCTACCGGGCGCTCGCCGCGCTATGTTGCGGCCAATGCCCAAGCGCGATCGCGCCCCCCTCGTCCCGGGCGTCGACGGCTCCGGTCGCACGATCCGCGCGCTGTCGACCTCGGGCCGTAGAACGCGCGCTCGCCTGCCGCACGTGGACGACCGGCTCGCCCCGCCCGAGACGCGGGTGGAGTACCTCGACGGCGCCGAGCTCTTCGCCGCCCCGGCCGAGCCGCCGCAGGCAACCCAGCACTTCGATCTGACCTACGTGCTCGGCGCGCACGTCGCGAAGGGCTACCGCGGCGCCGTCGACATGCTCACCCGGACCGACGAGGCCAGCGATCACGCACCCGACGCCAGCATCTTCGCGCAGAAGCCCGACCGCGGAGGCCGCCGGCGGCTGGAGGAGATGGCGTTCGAGGTCTGCGAGAAGCAGGCCCTCGCCGTCCCGACCGACAAGGCGCGCCGGCTCATCCGGCGCGGCGTGCGGCGGGTGTTCTGCATCCTGGTGGAGCAGCGCCGGGTGCTGGAGTGGTCGCGCGAGACCGACGGCTGGCAGCCCCTCCCGAAGAACGCGGCCATCGAGGACCCGTGCCTCGTGCGCCCCCTGCCGATTCAATCGTTCTTCGACGCCGCGTCCTCGGACGACGCCGTGGCCCGCGCGCTGCTGGACAAGCGTGTGCCCGCGCTCGTGGAGGCGCTCGCCGCACGCGAGGCCCGCAGAGCGGCCCGCCGCGAGGCCATCGAGGAGGCCCGCGGCGCAGCGATCGGTGAGCTCAGGATGGCGCAGCAGGCCATCACCACCGTGCTGCGATCGCGCGGGATCGACGTACCGGCCGGGGTGGCGCGCGCGATCGCCGGCTGCGACGACGTGCGCAAGCTGCGACGATGGCTCAAGCGCGAGGCCACCGCAGCGACGGCGTCCGAGGTCGTCGCGGGCTCCCGGCGCCAGCGCTGAGGGAGCTCGCGGCCCCTCCGCGCCCCGCGTCACTCGGCGTGGCCGCCGCGGCGCACCTGCTTCTTCTCGCCCGTCCGCCGCTTCTCGTCGAGCCGCCGCGCCTTCGACGCCCGCGTCGGCCGCGTCGGCCTCCGCAGCACCGGCGGCTCGAGCGCCCGCAGCAGCAGCGCGCGCAGCTTCTCGCGCGCGTCGTCCAGGTTGCGCTGCTGGTCGCGCGTGAGCTGGCTCACGATCAGCAGGCGTCCCTCGGCGTCGAGCCGCCCGCGGGCGATCGCGCGCAGCCGCGCCTTCGCGTCCGCGGCGAGCTCCGGCCACGCCGCGAAGTCGAGGCGCAGCTCGACCTTCGAGGCGACCTTGTTGACGTTCTGACCGCCGGGGCCCGACGCGCGCACGGCGCTCCAGCTCAGGAGGGCGACAGGGACGGTCAGCTCATCGTTGATGACGAGGGGTTGGGACACGGTGGCTCGCTCTGCCCAGCGCAAGCCGCGCGCGACGCGCGGGCGGGGCGCCCTGCACTAGCACACCCGGCGGGCGAGCTCGGACCCCGGCGTGGCGGGTTGCCCCGACCCTCGCCACGATCGGGGCACGAAGCGACACCGGCGGGCGCGCAGGCGGCGCGCAGGCCCTCACCCCGCGGCCATCGCGGGCGCGGGGGCGTCGTCGCGCCGCACGCGGCGGAGGATGAGCCCCTCCAGCCAGCGCTCGAAGGCCTTGCCCTCCTGGTCGTCCGGGTCGTCGCGCGTCACCTCGACCCCCTTCTCCGCGCGGCCGCCGCTGCGCTCGATCACCGTCTCGACCAGCGACGTCCACGTGCACGTCTGGATCGCGCCGCCCAGCGTCTCCATCACCAGCAGATCCGCCAGCGTCGACGCGCGGTTCCACGTCTGCACCTCGAAGCGGACCGCCCCGTCGCCCGCGGGCTCGGCCATGAAGCGCACGGCGCCCGCGAGCGGGTGGCCCTCGAGCGTGGCGAGGGTGATCGCGCGGGGCGCTACCTCCTCGACGCGCACCTGGACGTGCCCGCGCAGCGGCAGCGCCATCGTGAGCGTCGCGCCCGGCGCGATGCGCGTCGGGCTCTCGGGCTCGGCGCCGACAACGACCGTCTCGCGCGGCGCCAGCGACGGGAACTCGTCGCGCAGCAGCGCGATCAGCCCCTCCGCGTCGAGGCGCGAGCCGCGGATCACCGCGCTGTACAGCTTGCGGTGCATCGGGCCGATGCCCTCGGACGGCAGCCGCTCGGGCAGCGAGTCGCCGAGCTTGCCCAGCGCCTCGTCGAGCGGCGTCGCCTTGACGCCGAGCACGTCGAGGGCGTTCTCGCGGCCCTCGGGGATGACGTTGCCCTCGGTCACCATCGTGATCTGGTCGGCGTTGACCGGCGTCTCGATGCCGAACTTCGCCGCGAGCTTCGCCCCGGTCGACTCGATCCACGCCGGCAGCGGGAGCCGGGTCGGGTGCCTGCCGGTCATGGCCTCGAAGCGGTCGAGCACCTGGTTCATCGACGTCACCTCAGGGCCCGCCAGGTCGAGCTCGCGCCCCGCGAGGTCGGCGCGCTCGGCCGCGACGGCGAGCGCCTCGCCGCAGTCCTCGCACCAGACCGGCTGGAACGGATCGTCGCCCTTGCCGACCAGGGGCACGACAGGCATCGTCCGCATCATCTTGAGCAGGAGCGAGATCTGCTCGTCGCCCGGGCCGAACACGTTGCCGGGGCGAACGATGATCCACTCGCGCGAGAAGGTGCGGGCGATGTCCTCGCCCTGCTTCTTCGACCGGTGGTAGTCCGACTCGCCCCGATCGGCGCCGAGCGACGAGACGTGGACGAAGCGCAGGACGCGCGCCCGCTCGGCCTCGGCGACGAGGTTGCGCGTGCCCTCGACGTTGACGCGCTCGAACGTGACCTCCGGCGGCCGCTCCGCGACGACCGCCGCGAGGTGGACGACCGCGTCGCACCCCTCGGCGGCGCCGTGCACCGACGCGGCGTCGCCGATGTCGCCGTCGAACGCCTCGACGTCGCCCTCGAACGCCTTGCGATCGTCGCTCGCGTGGCGCGACAGGAGCCGGACGCTGTGCCCCCTCCTCAGGAGTCGCCGCACCACCTCCGGGCCCACCACCCCTGTGCCGCCGGTCACCAGTACCTTCATCGCGCGTTCTCCTTTGCACCCCTCGGTGGCCGTCGACAGGCGAACGCCGTGCCAGGCCCGGCCCGCGGCGCGCCCGGGATTTGCTTGAGAATTTGCTGGAGCATGGCCGCATGAGCCCCCGCACGAACGCCTCACGTCGCCCCGCGACCGCCGCGCAGCGCGCCGAAAGCGCCTCGCAGCGCGCTGGAAGCACCCCGCAGCGCGCCTCGCGGCGCCCCGCGGACGCCGCGCCGGCGCCGCTCGTGACGCCCGACGGTCGCTACCTGATCGTGCGCGGGCGCCTGTGGCGTCGGGCCAACCCGGCGCTGCCGGAGGACGCGCGCGAGCGCCTCGTCGCGGAGCTCATGGCGGCGCGGCGCGAGGTCGGGCGCGCGCTGCGCGCGGACGACGAGCGGGCGCTGCGGGAGGCCCGCCGCCGCGTGCACGCGGCGAAGATCGCCCTGGGCGAGCGAGGTCCGCCGTGGTGGGCGGACGGCGCGCCCGACGAGAACCGGCGCCTCGTCGCGTCAACGGCCTACGCGCGCTGGTACGACGAGCTCCGCAAGGGCGAGGCGCCTGTGCGATAGAGGCGCGCATGCAGCGCCAGCCCGACCCTCCCGCCACGCCGTCGGGCGCGCCGCGCCGCGGCCGCGCGCCCGCTCCCCGGGTGAGCCCGCTGCGCTGGCTCGGCATCGCGTCGGGCCCGGCCGCCGCCCTCGCGATCGCGCTGATCCCGAGCGGGCTCCACGCCATCCCCGGCCACGGCCACCGCCCTGCGTACGCGGCCGCCGTCGCGGCGTGGATGGCGCTGTGGTGGCTCTTCGAGGTCCTCCCCATCGCGCTCACCGCGTGCTTGCCGCTCGTGCTCTTCCCGCTGCTCGGCGTGTTCGGCCGCGGGCCCGCGGGCGACGCGGCCCGCGCCGTCGCGCCGTTCCTCGACGCCTACATCTTCCTGTTCCTCGGCGGCATGGCGATCGGCGCGGCCATGGAGCAGTGGAGCCTGCACCGGCGGGTGGCGCTCCACATCATGCGGGCGATCGGCGCCGATCCGAAGCGGCTCCTGCTCGGCATGCTGATCGCCACGAGCTCCATCTCCCTCTGGATCTCCAACACCGCGACAGCCGTGATGATGGTCCCTATCGGCCTCGCCCTGCTCGCGCAGCTCGAGTCGGCCGCCGGCGGGCGCCGGCTCTCGCACTTCGGCACGGCGATCATGCTGGCGGTGGCCTACGCCTCCAACGTCGGGGGCATCGGCACGAAGATCGGCACCGGCGTGAACTCCATCTTCTGCGGCTTCCTCGCGGAGAAGCTGCACCGCGACGTCGGCTTCCTGCAGTACATGGCGCTCGCCCTGCCGTTCGTTGTCCTGTTCGTCCCGCTGCTCTGGCTCGCCCTGTGGCGCGTGGGCAGGCGGGACGGGCTCGCCGCCGGCCACGCGCGCGACGTGCTCGACCGCGAGCTCGCGGCGATGGGCCCGATGAGCCGCGGCGAGAAGAAGGTCGCCGCGGTCTTCGCGGCGGCCAGCGCGCTCTGGATCCTCGGCGACCCGCTGCGCGCCGCGATCGCGCCGCACCTGCAGGCCGCGCTCCGGGGCCTCGCCGCCGCGCTCGGGTCGGACGCCGCGGCCACCTTCAAGGTGCAGGGCAAGCACGTCGAGGCGGGCGTGGCGCTCCTCGCGGCGCTCAGCCTGCTCGCCATGCGCGCCCTCTCGCTCGCCTCGCTGCGGCGGATGCCCTGGGGCACGCTCGTCCTTCTCGGCGGCAGCTTCGCGATGGCGGCCGGCATCGAGGGGGGCGGGCTCTCCGCGTGGATGGCCGCGCAGCTCGCTGTCATCGCGGACGCGCCGCTGCTCGCGCAGCTCGGCCTCGCCAGCGCCGGCACGATCGCCCTCTCGGCGCTCGCCTCCAACACAGCCACCGTCAACGTCGCGCTCAACGTGCTCCCCCGCGATCTCGGCGTGCTGTTCGCGTCCACGATCGCCGCGTCGTGCGACTTCATGCTGCCCGCCGGCACGCCGCCCAACGCGATCGTGTTCGGCAGCGGCTACGTGCGCCTCCCGGCGATGATCAAGACGGGCTTCCTGCTCGACGTGGCCGCGGCCCTGCTGATCACGGCGTACGTCTACGGCTACGCACGTCACCTCTTCGTCGGGTGAGCGAGCGCAGGGGCGTTGCGGCGTGATCTCGTGTATAAACGCTGAGATTGCCTCGATCCCGGCCAGTGGAGAACAGGACGCCGATGAAGGGGAAATTCATGTTCACGACACACATCCTGCTGAGCTCGCCAGGCAGCGCGCCACACCCGGCGGATCGGATCGAGAGCACGGGAGAGCGGAGCGCATGAAGCTCGCCACCTCGGCATCCACCGCGGCGGCGGCGAGCGCGGCGTTCGGCGAGGCCATGTCCGCGCTCCGCGCGAGCCTGGGCGCGGAGCCCGATCACGTGTTCCTGAGCTACACCGAGCCCTACGACGTCGGCGAGCTCGCGCGCGCCACCGCGGCGCTGCCGCCGTCGGTGCGTATCCACGGCTCGAGCTCGTGCCTGTCCGTCATGACCGGCGCCGGCGTCCATGGCGCGCCCGGCCCCGGCCTCGCCCTGCTCGGGGTCGCCGACGCGGAGGGCTCCTACGGCGTCGCGGCCGAGCGGCTCGGCGACGCCCCGCGGGCGGCCGGCGCGCGCGCGGCACAGCGCGCCATCGACGACGCCGGGCGGGCCGGCGAGCTCCCGGCCCTGCTCTGGCTCACCGCGCAGACAGGCGCGGAGGAGGACGTCCTGCTCGGCATCGAGGACGTGGTCGGGCCCAACGTGCCTGTGTTCGGCGGCTCGTCGGCGGCGAACTCCCTCGACGGGAGGCAATCGCAGATGGAGCGCGGGCGGGCCCACGAGGGCGCCGTGCTGCTGTCCGCCCTCTACCCGTCAGGGGAGATCTCCTATGCATTCAGCAGCGGCTACGTCCCCAGCGAGCACCGCTGCCGCGTGACCCGCGCCGCGGGCAGGCGCCTGCCCGAGATCGACGGGCTGCCGGCCGCCGAGGTCTACAACCGCTGGACCGGCGGGCTGATCTCCGCGCAGCTCGGCGGCGGATCGATCCTGGAGCAGAGCGCGCTCCGCCCCCTCGGGCGGCCCTCGGGCTGGATCGGCAAGGTCCCCCAGTTCCTTCTCATCCACCCGAGCACCGTGGAGAAGGACAACTCCATGACGCTCAGCGCGAACATCAACGAGGGAGACGAGCTCGTGCTCATGCACGGATCGCGGGAGAGCCTGATCGGCCGGGTCCGCTCCGTCGTCGACGCCGCGCTGGAGGCCGCGCCGCCCTCGTTCCGCGCGCAGGGCGCGCTCGTGATCTTCTGCGCCGGGTGCATGCTCGCCGTGCGCGACGACATCGAGCGCGTCGCCCAGGGGGTGATCGCGTCGCTCGGGGCGACACCGTTCCTCGGCAGGTTCACCTTCGGCGAACAGGGGTGCTTCATCCGGGGCAAGAACCAGCACGCGAACCTCTCCATCGGCGTCATCCTGCTCGGGCACTGAGATGTGATGGAGGACGAAGCTGCCCGCGAGACGATCGCCGAGCTGGAGCGCGCGCGCGAAGAGGAGCGGGCGCTCCGGCTGGAGGCAGAGGGGCTGGCGGAGGCGCTCCTGCTCTTCACGGAGCCGGGGACCTTCGCGGAGACGCTGGCCCGCGTCGTCGAGGCGACCGCGCAGCGGCTCGGCGCCGCCGCCGGGCTCGTGATCGCCTTCGCGGAAGGGGCGGAGGGCCGCGTCCTTGTCTCGACCGATCCGCGCCTGTCCGGGACCGTGTGGGAGGCCGGGCCCGCGTTCACGCGCGCGCTCGCGGGCCGGCCTGTGGCCAGCTTCGACATCGGCCAGCTCCCCGAGTGGCAGCGCCAGCCGGAGCCCATCCTCCGGGGCTACGGCTCCGCGCTGCACGCGCCGCTCCAGGCCGGCGCGCTGCGGGCGCTGCTCGCGCTCGTCCATCCGGCCCGCGCCTTCTTCGACGCGCGCCATGTCAGCCTCCTGCGCCGCCTCCTGCCGGCGGCGGCGCAGGCGCTCGCGCGCGCCCGCGCCGAGGAGGAGCTCGCCCGGACGCGCGAGCTCGCGCACGAGCGGGAGATCACCGAGAAGCTGACGCTCATCGAGCACCAGCGCGCCGTGATGCGCGCCCTGTCCACGCCCATCCTCGAGGTATGGAGCCGGATCCTCTGCGTCCCCGTGATCGGCGCCGTCGACGAGGAGCGGTGCGCCCACCTGATGGATCGCCTCCTCGCCGCCGTGACGGCCAGGCGGGCGCGCGCGGTGGTCATCGACGTCACCGGGCTCGACCGGATGGAGGCGAGCGCCCTCGCCCTCTTCCTGCGCGTGGCGACGGCGGTGCGGCTCCTCGGCAGCGCCTGCGTGCTCGCCGGCATCGGCCCTGAGGTCGCCCGGGATCTCGTGCAGGAGGGCGTGCCGTGCGGCGAGCTCGTGACCTACCGCCGCCTGCACGACGCGCTCAAGGCGCTGCTCCCGTCCTCCGGCCGGTGATCCCGGAGAGGACCGCCGGCGCGTCCGCCGCGCGGCTCAGGACGCCTTGCGCCGCGCCGACTCCCAGCCGCGCCGCACCGCGCCCCTGGCCTGGTCCCAGGTGCGCCCGCTCTTCATGTCGTTCCACTCCTCCCTGAGCTTGCTCTCGACCCTGTCGTCCCAGTCGCTGTGCTCGCTGTACTGGCCCGCCGCGCCCCAGCCGTAGCGCAGCCCGGGCTCCACGTCGTCCCAGCCGCTGTTCGGCACGTGGGGCGGCGGGATCGGCTGCTTTCCGAGCGCCTGCTTCACCGTGTCGTCGACGTCCTGGTTGAGCTCCTCCCCCTTGTTGTTGGTGAAGTCCGCCTTGGTCTGCTCCCAGTCGCGGCGCAGCGCTTCCTTCACGCGCTCCCACCCGGACGTCTTGTGCTCATCCCACCAGCTCGGATTGCTCGCACGGTTCATCTGTACCTCCTTCGTTCGGTTGAATGGGCGCCGGCCCGAGGGCCGAGCGCGCCGCGAGGAGGCGCTGATACATGAACGGTGCCGTCGCGTTCGCGCGCCGGAAACTCCACGAATCTCCCTCTGTTTGCGTGCAGCGCGCCGCATGGCGGTTTGCCATCTCCTCCGCATCCCCGGGGCGCGCCCGCGGCAGGCGGCCACGGATGGGACAAGCTGCCTCAAACCGTCCCCTTCCGCGCGGCCCGCGCGGCCCCGCGCCGCGTGCTCCCCCGAGGCGCTGCGATTCAAAAGAGGGCAGGTCGGCCGGTCGTGTACGATGGCCTGCATCATGACCGAACGGGCGGGGCGGGACGGGGCGCGGCTGCGCGCGGCACCAAGCTTGTCTTTCTGGGTTGCAGGGCCGCTCGTCTTCGCGCTGCTCGTGTTCGTGGGCCCGGGGCTCTGGATCGCCGCGTGGGCCATCGAGCGCGCGATCCTGACGAACGAGCTGGGGGTCCACACGCGCACGCACGACGAGTGGACCCGCCGCATGAACGACCGCCTGATCGAGGCGGAGGCGAGCGCCGCCCGGTTCGGCCGCATCCTCAGCAGGGCGCTCGAGGAAGATCTCGTGGGCTCCCCGGAGCGGTTCGACGCCCTGGTCGGGCCCGCGCCCGACGGCGGGCTCGCGTCGCGCAAGGCGGGCTTCACTGTCGGTCGAGACGCCGTCGTCTGGCTGCCGGCGGGCTACCCGCTCGACGACAGGGAGAAGCTCTTCCTGCTGGAGGCGAAGCGCGTGACCGAGCTGTACTCGGCGGGGGCTCCGGGTGAGCCCATCGACACCTGGGTCATCCCCGGCCGGAACGGGCTCGTGATGTACTGGCCCAGCTACACGAACTACATCGACCAGGTCGACACGACCGTCGATTTCGTCAGCTCCGAGTGGATGACGCTCGTGCTCCCGGCGAACAACCCCGAGGGGAAGCCGCGCTGGACGCCGACGAGCTACGACCCGGCGGCGCGCCAGTGGATGGTGAGCGTCGTGGCGCCGTTCTTCCGCCGTGGGGTCTTCGCGGGCAGCGCCGGGCACGACGTCACTGTCGACGAGGTAATGGCGAGCTTCCAGGAGCTCTCGCTCTACCCGGGGACGGAGAACGCCCTCGTGAGGGGCGATGGAACGCTGCTCGTGTCGAGCGTGCACCAGCGCGGGATCCACGAGAGCAAAGGGACGCTGACGGTCGACTCCGTGGGCGACGCGGAGCTGAAGCGCGCCTTCGAGGCGGCGAAGGGCGCGGGCGACGGCGGGGCGCGCGTGGTCGGCAGCCACGATGAGCGCGTGATCGTGGCCGCGCGGCTCGCGGCGCCGGACTGGTACCTGCTCACCGACGTGCCCCGCGCGGCGCTCCTCTCGTCGGTGAAGGGGCTGTACTGGAACTACTGGCTGATCGCGGCGGTCTCGATCCTGGCGATCGTGGCGCTGCCCGTGCTCGTGATCATGCGCGTGACCTTGCCCTCCGTGCGGAAGCTGGTCACGGCGGCGGAGCGCATCCGGGGCGGCGACCTCGATCAGCGCTTCGAGGCGTCGGGCACCCGGGAGTTCGTGCACATCGGCGACGCGCTCAACGCCATGGCGCAGCAGCTCCGCGCGTCGTTCGCCGCCCTGGAGAAGACGAACGAGGAGCTCGAGCAGCGCGTCGAGCAGCGCACCGCCGAGCTCAAGGACGCCAAGGTCGCCGCGGACGCGGCCAACCGGGCGAAGAGCGACTTCCTCGCCAACATGAGCCACGAGCTGCGGACGCCGCTGAACGGCATCCTCGGGTACGCCCAGATCCTGAGGCGCTCCACGCGCCTCGGTGAGCAGGACCAGCGCGGCGTCGACGTCATCTCCGAGTCCGGCGCCCACCTGCTCACCCTCATCAACGACGTCCTCGATCTGGCGAAGATCGAGTCGCGGACGATGGATCTCCACCCCAACGATTTCGACTTCCCGTCGTTCCTGCGCGCGACGGTCGAGATCTGCCGGATCCGGGCGGAGCAGAAGGGGATCGAGTTCATCTACAAGCCCGGCCCCGCGCTGCCGGCGGGCGTGCGCGCCGACCAGCGGCGCATGCGCCAGGTCCTGCTCAACCTGCTCGGCAACGCCATCAAGTTCACCGAGCAGGGCCGCGTCACCTTCACTGTCACGGAGGTGCAGGACGGCGCGGCCGAGGGCCTCCCGGAGGACGGCGCGGGCCGCGAATCGCGGACCGGGAAGCGCACGATTCGCTTCGAGATCGAGGACACGGGCAGCGGGATCCGCGCCGAGCACCTCGACCAGATCTTCCTGCCCTTCAGGCAGGTCGGCGACAAGAAGCGTCACGGCGAGGGCACCGGGCTCGGGCTGGCCATCAGCCAGCGGATCGTCGCGCTGATGGGCAGCTCCATCCACGTCAGAAGCGAGCTCGACAAGGGCAGCGTCTTCTGGATGGACGTGACGCTCGCCGAGGCGCCGAACTGGATCGACAATGCGAGGCTCACGGAGCACGGTCGTATCGTCGGCTACGAGGGCGCGCGGCGGAGGCTCCTCGTGGTGGACGACAAGCGGGAGAACCGCGCCGTGATCGTCAACATGCTGGAGCCCCTCGGGTTCGCGCTGACGGAGGCGAGAGACGGCCAGGAGGGCCTCGACAGGATCGCGAGCGAGGCGTTCGACCTGATCATCACCGACATCGCGATGCCCGTGCTCGACGGCTGGGAGATGATGCGCCGCGTCCGGAAGATGCCAGAGCGCGCGGGGACGATCCTCATCGCGTCGTCCGCCAGCGCGTTCGTCACCGACCAGGACAAGAGCCTGGAAGCAGGGGCCAACGACTTCATCGCCAAGCCGCTGCAAATGGATGAGCTCCTCGAGAAGATCCAGCGGCACCTCTCGCTGGCGTGGATCCACGAGCGGCAGGACGGCGCGCGCCAGGAGGCGGAGCCCAGCCCCGACCCGGGGGTGATCCCTGCGGTCGCCCCCGCGGATGTCCCCCTGCCCCCCGTCGAGGATCTCAAGGCCTTGCGCGATCTTGCGCGCAAAGGGCTCGTCAACCAGATCCAGAAATACGCCGACAGGCTCGATCAGGCGAGCCCCGGGAACGCGCCGTTCACCAGGCACCTGCGCAAGCTCGCGCGGGACTTCCGGCTGGAAGCCATTGAAGAATTCGTCGGCCGGCATCTCGATAGCGGCGCCTCGTGAGCGGCACTACGCGATCGCGCGTTTTTCGTTGTAGAAAATAACACTTCACGTACGTTCAAAAAATGCTGCCCGCATGCTGCCTGCGCCGCTTCTTGGCTGTATGCACCGGTGCTACAGCCGCTCTTCTCGCTGCCGCTCTCCCCGCGGCGGCCGCCACGCCGTTCACGACCTTCGAGTCGGGCCAGGTCCGCCCGATGGCCCTGTCAAGGGACGGCAAGCTGCTCTTCGCGGTGAACACGCCCGACAACCGGCTGGAGATCTTCCGCGTCCAGGCGGATCGTCTGCGGCTCAAGGCGTCTGTGCCCGTGGGCCTCGAGCCGGTCGCCGTGGCCACCCGGGGTGACGACGAAGTCTGGGTGGTGAACCACCTGTCCGACAGCGTGAGCGTCGTCGACGTTCGAGACGAGGACAAGGCGCGCGTCGTCCGCACGCTGCTCGTGGGTGACGAGCCGCGCGACATCGTGTTCGCCGGGCGGGGGCGCTCGCGCGCCTTCATCACGACGGCCCACCGCGGCCAGAACATCCCCTTCGATCCGCAGCTCACGACGCCCGGCGTCGGGCGGGCGGACGTCTGGGTGTTCGACGCCGACCACCTCGGGACGTCGCTCGGCGGCACGCCGCTCTCCATCGTGACGCTCTTCAGCGATACGCCGCGCGCGCTCGCGGTGACGCCGGACGGCAGCCGCGTCTATGCCGCCGCCTTCCACTCGGGGAACCGCACGACGAGCATCGACGAGAGCCTCGTGCCGAACGGCGGCGAGGCCGAGGGTGGATTGCCCTGGCCCAACACCAATTTCGAGGGCATTCCCCAGCCGGAGGTCGGGCTCATCCTCAAGTTCGACGGGGCCCACTGGGTCGACGAGCTCGGTCGTGACTGGGACAGCGCTGTGCGCTTCTCGCTGCCCGACAAGGACGTCTTCGTGATCGACGCGCTTGCCAATCCGCCGCGCCAGGTGGACGGGCCGGGCGGCTTCTTCACGGGCGTGGGGACCATCCTGTTCAACATGGTCGTGAACCCGGTGAGCGGGAAGGTCTATGTGTCGAACACCGACGCCCGCAACGAGGAGCGCTTCGAGGGGCCGGGCCTCTTCGCTGGCCACAGCGTGCGGGGCCACCTGCACGAGAGCCGGATCACCGTCCTCGGCCCGGGCGGCGTCGTCCCGAGGCACCTCAACAAGCACATCGACTACGACGCCTGCTGCGCGCCTGTCGCGAACGGCGAGAACGCGAAGAGCCTCGCGCAGCCGACGGGCATGGCCGTCACGCGCGACGGCGCGACCCTGTATGTCGCGGCGCTCGGCTCGGACAAGATCGGCGTCTTCGACACCCGGCAGCTCGAGAAGGGCACGTTCGTGCCGAGCCGGTCGAGCCAGATCCACGTCCCCGGGGGCGGCCCGACCGGCCTCGTGCTCGACGAGGGCAGGCACCGGCTCTACGTGCTCACGCGCTTCGACAACGCGATCTCGGTCATCAACACGCGGACCCGGCGCGAGGTCGCGCACGTGCCGATGCACAACCCCGAGCCTCCGAGCGTCGTCCGGGGGCGCCGCTTCCTCTACGACGCGTCGCTCGGCTCGAGCCACGGCGACTCATCGTGCGCGAGCTGCCATATCTTCGGCGACTTCGACAGCCTCGCGTGGGATCTCGGCAACCCGGACGGCACCGCGCTGGTGAACCCGGGGCCGTTCTGCACCGATCTCTTCGGCCAGGACCCGACCCTCCATCCGATGAAGGGGCCGATGACGACGCAGAGCCTGCGCGGCATGGCCAACCACGGGCCGATGCACTGGCGCGGCGACCGGACCGGCGGCCATGAAGCGCCCACCTCCCAGCCCGACAGCGGGGTGTTCGACGAGCGGGCGGCGTTCCAGAAGTTCCGGGCGTCGTTCGTCGACTTGCTCGGACGCGACGAGCCGATCTCAGAGGAGGACATGAATGCCTTCGCGGACTTCATCCTCCAGGTCACCTATCCGCCCAACCCCATCCGGGCGCTCGACGACTCGCTGACGCCCGATCAGCGCGCGGGGCGCTATTTCTTCGGGGGGCCCGTCTCGAGCATCCTCGGCGAATCGTGCATCGGGTGCCACGACGTCGACCCCGACGCCAACCCGGACGACCTCGCGCCTGGCTTCTTCGGCAGCGACGGCGGATCGGCCAACGCCAACGAGTCCCAGGTCTTCAAGGTCCCGCACCTGCGCAATCAGTACCAGAAGATCGGGATGTTCGGCATGGCCGAGTCGTTCGTGTTCCCGTTCGGCGGCTCCAACGCCCCCATGGGCGACCAGGTCCGCGGCTTCGGTTTCCTCCACGACGGCGGGGTCGATACGCTCTTCCGCTTCAACTCGTTCTCCGATTTCGTCCAGATCCCGGAGAACCCCGGCGGCTTCCCCATCGGCCCCGAGGGGGACCTCCTGAAGCACCAGGTGGCGGCGTACATGCTCGCGCTGGAGTCGAACCTGAAGCCGATCGTCGGCCAGCAGATCACGCTCACGTCATCGAACGCGGCGGTGGCCAGCCCGCGCATCGCGCTGCTCATCGCGCGCGCCAACGCCGGCGACTGCGATCTCGTGGTGAAGGGCTGGTCCCACGGCGAGGAGCTGGGCTTTCTGTACATCGGGAATGGCCGGTTCGAGCCCGACCGCGCGCGCGAGCCGCGGCGATGGGACACCGAGCTCCGCCAGCTCCCCAGGGGGCCCCGCGGCGAGCTGACGTACACGTGCGTGCCGCCCGGATCGGGGGAGCGGATCGGCATCGATCGCGACGGCGACGGCTTCCGCGACGGTGACGAGCGGGACGCGGGCAGCGACCCGGCCGACCCGACGAGCGTTCCCTGACGGAGCGTTTCTGGACGGCGGATCCACCGCGCCCCTCATCGAAGCGCCCAGCCAGGGGTCCACGCTTGCGGGCGTCGGTACGTTTCCCTTCGAGACCGGAGGTACTGGCGGAGCTTCGGGAGCGCCGGGTGCGCGTCGTCGTCTCGCCAGAGCAAGGAATGTGGATAGACCAGCATGGGATCACGAACCGGGATACGGCGGAGCCTGTATTCGGAGGGCCACACCAACCGGATGTGCTCCCCCACCAGCGTCGCGACCGTCGATGACGCCGCGACTTCCTCCAGGATCGCGTCGATGCCGAAGTTCGGTCCGACCGTGTCGATCGCAACGCCGAAGCGCGCAGAGAGCTCGTCGTAGTACCGCGACCACTCGGCTCCTGGCACGTTGCCAGGCATCCAGATCCTGTGGCCGGCGAGATCGGCAGGGCTGACCGCCGTCGCCGCCGCCAGGACGTGAGCGTGACCCGTGAGCAGCTCCACGGGATCATCGAGGACACGGGCAGATTTGATATCCATGCCAAGCTGCTCCGCCTGCGTCACCGCGCGAAATGTGGCGTCGATGGCCCCCGACCTCAACGCAGTCAATGCGCTCTGGACATCGAAGATGTGCGTGACGACGTGGAGCTCGACCTCGGGATGCACGGCGTGGAACTCGCGGACCAGCCGCGCGGGACCGAGCTGCGGGTGAATCACGTCGACCCGCAACGGGCGGCGCTCAGGACGCACCGCGTTCACGGCTCGCTCTTCCGCCGCGAGGAGCTCCCGTGCATGCGGCAGGAATGCTTGCCCGTCCAGGGTGAGCCGAGCTCCTCGCGGAGTACGCGCGAAGAGCCGGACGCCCAGCGTCGCCTCGAGCGCAGCCACACGCTTCGAGGCCGCCTGCTGCGTGATCGTCAGACGGATCGCAGCCTCTTGAAATTGCCCCGTGTCGGCGACGGCGACGAACGTGCGTACGCTCTCGAGATCCACGTGGAGTCACCTTCGCGCCCTCGGCGGGCGCGCAAGGTAACAGCTCGCTCGGGCGAGCGGCAACCGTCACGAAGCGCTCGAGCGGGCGGACCGCAGGCGCGCGCCCCGCCCAGCGCCGGGCGGGCGGCGCTCACGATGTGTCGGCCTTACCGGCGCGGCACAACCGGCGGTTGTTCATCCACGAAAAGCAGTTGTTTGATCGGCCGACCCCGCCCCGGCATCGTGCTCCGTGTCCGAGGGGCGCTTCCCCCGAGCGCCTGCGGACGAACCGAGAAGGGAAGCAAGAAATGACGACCGGAAATGACGCTGCATTTGCCCCCCGGGTGATCGAGATTGGCTCAAGCGAGTCCGAGCGCATGATCACGAACATCGGACGCGCCATGAGGCTCGCCTGGGAGATCAACAAGCTCTCCTTCGACGACGCCGACGAGATCCGGAGAAAGTTCAGCGAGCTGACGGGCACGCCGGTCGACCCGAGCTTCTCGCTGATTCCTCCCTTCTATACGGACCAAGGCGTCAACATCCGCGTCGGCAAGAACGTCTTCATCAACCAGTGCTGCCACCTGATGGACATCGGAGGAATCGACATCGGCGATGACGTGATGCTCGGACCGAAGGTAAACCTCATCACATCGTACCATCCCGTCGAGCCCGCCGAACGGCGGGCTCGCGCCCTGGCGAAGCCCATCGTCCTCAAGAAGAACGTCTGGATCTCGGCAGCCGCCACGATCCTGGCTGGTGTGACGATCGGCGAGAGCTCCGTCGTGGCGGCGGGCGCCGTGGTGACGCACGATGTTCCCGCGAACAGCTTCGTGGCGGGTGTCCCCGCCCGCGTGATCCGCGAGCTGCCGTAGGTGTCCGCGACCCGCTCGCCTTGCCGTCGGATGGCGCCTGGCGGCCACGTCTCGGACGCACCGAGGCCCAATATCTACCGCGGCAGTGAAAATCGTCGCATGGGTTCTGCCGCTGGCGCCGCGATCTCCCGCGGCGGGAAGCGACGGACGCAATGCGCGCTCAACCCCCGAGCCACGGCCCCGGAGCACAGCGTGCCGGCGGCTCCCGCCGTCCCGTCAGCGCCGCCGGGCTCCTCCGCGTCGAAGCGCTGCACGATCCGCTCGGGTCTGTGAACGCACACACACGTCAATGACCGCATCGCCTCGAGCCAGTCGAGCGGCCCGGCGAAGATCGCGCTCCTGCGCCCACCCCTCTGAACGCGGCGCTCCGAACGAACCCTCGCTCGACTCGGCGCTCCGAAGCAGGCCCGCCAGCCTCGTCCTCGCTGGAGATCGAGAGGACAGTCGCAGGCCAGTCGATTGGAATTGACATCGACGATGTGAGCGCTCACATTGGCGCCAAGGACCATCCTCTTGCTTGAGCGATCGACGGCGTGCCGCCAGGGTCCATGGGGCACCTGAAGACCCGTGTACATGTGCCTCGCCTCGTGACGCATCAATGGTGGAGAGACGCGGACAGCGCCTCTCGCTTCGCTCGCTCGATGTACCATGGAGTCGCTATGAGAACCAGATTGAGTTGGGCTTTCACCTGGGCCGCGCTGGGCATGATTGTCGGCGCTTGCGGCGGCTCGATTGACGACGGCAACCTCGCGGGAAGCGGCGGAGCCTCGGCGGGCACAGGAGCGAACGTGAGCGGCTCGGGCGGCGAGCAGGCGGCCTCCACCGGAGGGCCTCTGCCTACGGGCTCGGGCAGCTCACAAGCCACAACCGGAGGGGCTGAGGCCTCCGGCTCTGGCGCCGCGGGCGGAGGAGCGCCTGCCGGCGGCGGGGATATGGCAAGCGGGACCGGGGGCTCGGGCGACGGCGGCGGTACGTTCACCGGCACGTGCACCGCGTCACGACCGACAGGTCGAAGCGTGTCGGGGAGCGGCCCTCATCAGGTTGTCGTCGAGACGAACTCAGACCCGGGCATCAACCAGGGCACCATCTTTCGCCCGGCGGATCTCGGTGGGGACACCAAGTATCCGATCTTCGTCTGGGGAGAGGGCGGATGTTCGCGAGACGGGCTCGCGACGGAAGCGGCCATGGCCGAGATCGCCTCGCATGGCTACTTCGTGGTGGCGGACGGCACACCGGAAAACAGGGAGCCCAACCGCGAGCTCGGCGGCGGAGGCGAGGTGCTGCTCGCCTACATCGACTGGGTGATCGCCGAGAACGAGAAGCCTTGCAGCGCCTACTACAGGCATATCGAGACGACGAAGGTCGCCGCGAACGGCTTCTCCTGCGGCGGCTTGATGGCGGCGGGGACCGCCGCAGATCCCAGGATGACGACCTGGGGACACACAAGCAGCGGCTCCTTCTCGGTGAATCAGGCGTTCTACAAGTCGATCCACACCCCCGTATTGATCGTCACCGGCACCGAGGATAGCCTGGGCGCGGACGACAACGGCGCGAGAGACTTCGAGAACATCGCCGCCCGGGGTGATATCCCGGTCATGATGTTCGCCAAGGTCGGCGCGGATCATGGGGGCGATCTGTGGTCCCGGAACGGCGGCGAGTTCACGCAGGTCAACCTGGCGTGGCTCAACTGGTGGCTCAAGGGCGACGAATCGGCCACCGGCAAGGGCATGCTCGTCGGCGCGAGCTGCCGCTTCTGCACGGACAGAAGCTGGAATATCCGCTCTGCCAATCTGCCCTAGAGCGGCTCGCTCTCGAACCGCCTTGCTCCCAGGACGGCGGCGCGCGGGCATCGTCATGAGACAGCCGCCATCACCTGCCGCTCACCATCCCTGAAGAAGATCCCGCGGGCGCTCAGCTCGCGCGGATCACGTCCTCCGCAGCGCGACGGAGCCCGGGCACGCCCGCTCGCACCGCATGGCCCAACCGGAACGCCATCGTGTTGTGCGGGCTCGCGGCGAGCACCGCTGCGCGCACGAGCTCGATCAGCCCTCCGCCGCGCGGCCCGGCCTCCCGTCGAGCTCGGGCTGGACCGCGTTTCTGCCGTATGGCACGAGCGCGTGCACGACGATCCCGGCCATCGCTGGCTGCGCGCTCAGCTCGTCAAGGTCATCGGCGCCCCGCCTGCCTCCCGGCAGGCGTCGCGAGGCCGCCGCCTCGAGTGAAGGCGCGGCTCAGCGCAACGTGGGTCGGGTCGCGGCGCCTGTGAATTTTCCGAAGAATTCGAGGGGATGGCGCAACGGCAAGGATTGCCATGCCGCTACATTTCTGTGATGGCAATCTTTGCCACGACGGCAAGGATTGCCATCCGCGCGCCGCGACCTGCGCGAGCTCGATGGGGCGGCAGCCGCTCTTTCGCCGCGCTCGGTGCGTCGCGCCGCCTGCTTTCGTCGGAAGCGCCCTCGGGCCGCGGGGCGGCACGCAGGTTGCCATGGCGCCCTGACAGCAGGCTGTCACGGCCGGGGTTCGCCCGGCGCAGGCAGCCTGGCAGGTACAGCGCGACGGGCCAGCGCTGCGATGGAGCGCGAGCCGCTTCGGAGCGACCCCGGTCCGCCCTGCGCCACAGGAGCGACAATGCATCTTCGTTATGCCTCCAGGTTCCCCTTCGCCGCCGCGGTCATGTGCGTCGCGGCGTCCGCCTCTCTGGCCGCTTGCGGCGACGCGGGCGCGCCCGGCGAGGTCGCCGACATCGACCCGGAGGAGCGCTCCGCGGAGCGCCGGCAGGCGCTGTCGGCCCCGCTGGACATCGACCCGCTGCGCTCGCTCATCCTCACGAAGGTCACCGACCCGCAGGCCATGACCCGGTTCCCGCTCCAGTTCGTCCTCAATCAGCTCCTCATGAGAGCGGGGACCCTGGATGAACAGACTGCCCTCGATCTCTACCGGCGCTGGTGGGACTTCTTCAACGTGTCCACTGCGGCTCAGTTCCCCGACGCCATCCATTGCGACGACCAGACCAACAGCGAGGGGATCCCCGCGATCAACGGCTACCGGATCGCGTGCGGCCGGCGGGAGGGGCGCCTCGCCACGAGCGATCCGTTCGACCCGAATTCGCCGGACTTCGTGGAGCCGATCGCTGTCGTGAACCGCTTCGATCTGGCGCCGCGGGACGGCTCGCACTGCGGCGAGTACCGGATCGTCTACGCCAAGAAGTCGGCCGGCGTCGCCGACCGCAACCTGTTCATCCTGGAGGCCCAGCTCCCGAATCCCCACCCCGAGTGCGGCATCGCCGCATGCCTCCCTGTCGCCGAGCACTGGGCGCGCCTCTCGACCCTGGACGCCGCCGATCGCGCCAACGAGCTCGAGACGTTCTTCACCGTCGGCCTTGTCGACGCCGGCTTCGGTCCGGTGCTCCATCCGGACAACTTCGCCGACGCGGTCCACGGCCCCGGAGGAAGCCGCGGCACGGGCCAGATCCGCACCAACCAGTTCATGGGCAACGCCGGCGCCCCCGGGCAGGTCCAGCCCGGCCAGATCTGGCACCTCCGCGAGTTCAAGATCGCAAGGGTCGACGGCGGGGATCGGCTCTTCCTCAAGCCGGTCACGGTGAAGGAGAACCCCTTCGGCCCGCTGTTCAGCACGAACTTCGATCCGAACGACTTCCGCTACTCGTGGTTCATGGACGACTTCCTCGAGTCGGTGGACAGGCTCACGACCCTCAGCACCGACATCAACGACATCAGGCTCACGAGCTCGAGGGAGGCCCTCTACAACGCGGGCCAGAGCGCCATCGACGACAGCAACGACTACCTGAACCAGCTATTGCCGGAGTTCAACTCGCTGCCGAACCTCGAGCTGCGCGACCGGATCCAGGACGAGCTCGTGCGCCTCGGGCGGGACGCCATCTTCACGCCCGCGGACGTGGCCAACCGCGCCACCACCCAGTCGTGCGCCGGGTGCCACCAGCTGAGCGCCGGCGACTCGCTCGGCAACGGCGTGACGTGGCCCGAGGAGGAGCAGGGGGATGAGCTCCGGTTCGTCCACGTCAGGGAGGACGGGGATCTCTCCAGGGCGCTCACCGATTTCTTCCTCCCGCACCGCGAGGGCGTCCTCGAGGCGTTCCTCGCGGCGCACGCGGACGGGGACACGTGCCCCACGCCGTCCACGCCGACGACCTCGGCCGCGCTCGCGGTGGAGGGCGACGCGCCGGTCCCCACGCTCGGCGGCGCGACGACGCACTGATCGCGCGCCCCGCGAGGCGCCTGCGCCTCTGCGCCGCGCGGGCGCTCCTGTCGCGCCCGCGAGCGCGCCGGAGGCGCACGTCACGCCGGCTCGGCGCCGCGCGGCGCGCGCGCCCGGGGCCCGCGGGAGGTGACGCCGCGCCGCGCTCGATGTACGCGGCGGAGAGGTCGCGTGCGGGGCGCTTGGCTGCTCGTGGGTCTGCTGCTCGGGTCCGGGGGCGCGTGCGCCGCCGCGCCGGACCGGCCGGATCGCGCCGGCGCGCCGCCCGCCCCGCAGGCCGCTGCCGCGCCCGGCGCAGCGCAGCCGCCGCGGCCGGCGCTGCCCACGCCGGCGCTGCCCACGCCGGCGCGGGGCCGCCTGCACGCGGCCGTGGCAGCGAACCGCGCCTGCGAGGGCTGCCACGACGAGGTGGCGCGGGAGTGGCGCGCCTCGCTGCACCGCAGCGCCGACACCGAGCCGGCCTACCGCCGGGCGTTCGCCGACGAGCCCATGCCGTTCTGCCGCGGCTGCCACGCGCCCGAGGCCGTGCCGACGGAGCCCGAGCCCGAGGCCGTGGGCGCCCTCGGCGTCGGCTGCGTGACATGCCACGTCACCGCCGCCTCGTCGGCCGACGCCTCGGCCGGCGTGCTCGCCGCGCCCTGGACCCGCCCCGGGCCGCCGCCCGCCGCGCCGCACCCCGTCGTGCGCGACGCCCGCTTCGCCGGCGCGGCCGCCTGCGCCTCCTGCCACGAGTTCCCCTTCCCCACCGCGCGCGGCAGCCGCAGGCCCGAGCACCTCATGCAGTCGACCCTCACCGAGCACCGGCGCTCGCCGGCCGCGGACCGGCCCTGCGCCGACTGCCACATGCCCGCGGGCGCGGCGGGCCGGCGCAGCCACGTCTTCATGGGATCGCGCGACCCGGCCTTCGTGCGCAGCGCGGTCTCGGTGTCGGCCCGGCGCACCTCGGCCACGGCGGTGGAGATCACCCTCGCGCCCGCGAACGCGGGGCACGCGTTCCCGACCGGAGACCTCTTCCGGCGCCTGGAGATCAGCGCCGAGGCGCTCGGGCCCGACGACATGGTGCTGGGGCAGGCGGACAGGTTCCTCGCGCGCCACGTCGCGACGAGGCCGGGCCAGGTCGGGCGGCGCCTCACCGCCGACGATCGCGTGCACGCGGCGCCGGTGACGGTCGCGCTCGAGGTGGGGCCCGCCGGAGAGGGCCGGGAGATCGCCTGGCGGGTCGCGTACCAGCGCGTCGCGCACCCCGTGGGCGTGGACGAGCGCGACGCCGTCGTGGAGGGCGAGATCACGGTGGCGTCCGGGAGGCTCGCGCCGTAAACGCGGGGGCGTCCGGGCGAGCGACGAGGGAACGACCGGAGGAGGACGAGCACCGATGCGCGGAAGATCGATGGGAGCGGGCGTGCTGTGGATGACCCTCGCTGGCTGCGGCGCCGCGCCGCCGCCGGAGCCGGCGGGCGCGGGCGCGCCCCCGTCGAGCGCGCCGGCGCCGGCCGGCGACACCGTCCAGGCGGCGCAGCCAGCGCCCGCGGCCTCCGCGCCGGCGGCGCCGGCCTCGCCGTTCATCCCGGTGGCCCGCGCGCCCTTCGACGAGGTGCGCCTCCTGCCCATCGAGGGCGCGATGCTCCTCGCCGGCGGCGTCAGCATCCAGGACGAGGCCGACGGCTGGTGGGGCTACCCGCTCGGCGTGCTGCTGCCGGACGGCACGATCGAGGTCCAGAAGTCGCTGCGCCTGCCGTCCGGCCTGCGCCAGGTGGCCGGCGTGGTGGGGCGCTGGCCCGACTCCATCGACGTCATCGCCACGGGGGACACGGGGCGGACCGGCATCGCCGAGCTCTGGACGCTGGGGCCGCGGGGCTGGCAGCAGCGCCACGAGAAGCACGGGAACGCGTTCGTGGGGCTGGCGAAGATCGGGGCCTCGGTCGTCGCGCTGCAGGCCCCGGTGATGGCGCCGTTCCACGAGTCGCAGTTCGTGGCCGTGCGCGGGCCGAAGCCCGGGCTGAAGCTCACCCCCTCGGTGAAGAAGGAGTGCTCGATCGAAGGCTTCGACATGCCCACCCAGCGCACGGCGGTGCTCCCGCACGCTGTGGGCTCGACCGGCGACGGCAAGGTCCTCAGCTACGGGCGGAGCTGCGCGGGCGAGCCGTCGCTGGAGCTATGGCAGCCCGGCGCGAGGACCTCGGCGATCCTCGGGCTCGATCTCGCGAAGCGGGAGGACCACGGCGGCGCCCCGCCGCAGGTCCTCGCGGGCGCGGCGAACGACGCCTGGATCTTCGACGGGTTCGCGTCGCGCTTCGACGGCGCGACATGGAAGGAGGTCGAGGGGCCGAGCCCCGGGGCAGGCGTCGCCGACGCCGCCGTCGCCGGCGACGGGACGCTCTGGGTGCTGAGCGACGGCGCTGTGTTCGCGCGCCGCGGGGAGACGTGGGAGCGCACCCCCCTGCCCGAGGGCGTCAAGGCCCACGACCTGGCGACGGCGAGCGACGGCACCCTGTGGATCGCGGCGGGCGGGGCGCTCCTGCGCCACGGCAAGCCCGGCGAGCGCTCCGGCGCGCCCGCCGGCGCGACCGTGCCGCTCGACAAGGCGCCTGGACAGGCGCCGATGTCCTCGCAGCGTCAGCTCGTCAAGCCGGGGGGTCCGACCTGCCCGCGCAACCTTGTCGTTCTCTACACCTTCAGCAAGATCACCCCCGACGACTACGACTTCCCCCTCACCCGCAAGGCCCTCAAGGGGCACACCGAGTTCGCGAGCGCGCGCTTCGCTGTGACCCGCGACGGCGGCCGGAGGTTCTTCGCCGCGCTCGTACCGAGCTTCGACATGGGCCAGAAGCTCTCCGCGCTCATCCGCAAGGAGGTGCAGGGCTCGAGCCCCAACGTCGTCTGCGCCGACCCGGAGATCCTGCGCGAGCTGACGCTCGATCTGAAGTCGGGCGAGGTGGTGAAGTAGCCTCATGGCGGAGCGCGGCGTGCCCGCTGCGCGGCGAGAGCGCCCTCGTCCTCGTCAGCCTCGAGATCGGAGGCCGACGCTGGCAAGGTAGGCCTCCAGGGCCGGCGCATGCTCGGACGACACGATGGCGCCGATATAGCCGTCGGGCCGGACGAGCGCCCAGTCGCCGGGCGACACGCCATAGGCCGCGCGGAGATGGCCGCCCTCATCGACGATGTCGCCGCGCGGCCCGACGGCGTGGATGTGGAGCCCGGGGCGCGGCTCGACGGCCGAGAGCCGGTCGAGCCCGTAACCCAGCAAGGTCCAGTGCGGCCCCTGAAAGAGCTTGAAGAGCCGTGTCGGCATCCCCGCCACGCCGCGGACGGGCGCGTCCGGCGCCCTGTCGCCCGCGCGGATGCCGCCGCTGCGCTTCGGCGCTTCCATGGCCAGCGACGACCCCCTGTATCCCAGATCGAGCTGATGCACCTCGCGCCCGCGGCGCATGACGCCTCGCTTGGCCGCCTCCAGCAGCTTCGTCGTCAGGCCGAGCATCTCCGCGGCGATCGGCCGGCGCTCCTCCTCGTAGGTCGCGAGCAGCGCGTCCGGCGCGCCTGCCAGGACGGCGGCGAGCTTCCAGCCGAGGTTGTAGGCGTCCTGCACGCTCGTATTGAGGCCCTGCCCACCCGTCGGCGGGTGGATATGCGCGGCATCGCCGGCGAGCAAGACGCGCCCGTCCCGGTAACGGTCGGCGAGGCGCGCGTTCATTGTATAAGCCGAGGCCCAGGAGACAGAGCGGATCACGATGTCGCCTCGGCCCGTGCGGCCCGCGACCATCGCTGTGAGGCCTTCCGGGGAGAGATCGACATCGCCCTCCAGAGGAATCGGCGCCAGCACCTGGAACATGTCGGTGCCCATGAGCGGGCACAGCGATACCTGCTTTTCCATCGGCCCTGGCTTGAATTGATGCCAGGCGTCCCTGCTGAGCCCATCCAGGACGACATCGGCGACGACGGCGCGCACCCCCAGGGTCTTGCCGGGAAAGCCGATCGCGAGCGCGTTCCGTACGACGCTGCGGCCGCCGTCCGCGCCGACGAGGTAGCGGGCACGGACGGTCTCCTCGCCCGCCGGTCCAGCGATGCGGGCGTCGACGCCCTCGCCATCCTGCTCGAAGCCCTTCAGCTCTCGGCCGAACTCCGGGTAGCTCCCGAGCTCCGCCAGGCGCTCGCGCATCGCGGCTTCGGTCAGGAACTGGGGCACGAGGAGCGCCAGATGATAGGGCTCGCCAGGTGTCGGATCCTGAGGCTCCATGATCTGCGACTCCTCGTGGCCTCCATCGTCGCGATACTCCCGCTGGGGCGGGTACAGGCCGCCAGCCGCGACGACGCGGTCGAGGATGCCCAGGTCCTCGAACACCTCCTGGCTGCGCGGCTGGATCCCCTTGCCGCGCGAGCCGCGAAACGGCCCGTCCAGCCTGTCGATGAGCCGGAACGCAACGCCCCGGCGGGCGAGCTCAATGGCCAGGGTCAACCCGGCAGCACCTGCGCCAACGATCAGGACATCCGTCGAACAATGTGATTCCACGGCGAGCTCCGCTTTTTCTTGGACCGCGTTTCGAATATGTGTACTATGCATATAGTTACGCCCGCCGGAGCGTCAAGAGAATTTGTGCAAAATACACGGACTACAAAAAAGAAGCTCCGCGAGCTCCACGGAGCCATGGTCGATCTGGTGGCGCTCATGAATCAGCCGCAGCGCGATCTGGCGCTGCTCGCGGAGGCGGGCATCTCCCTGGATCGAGCCCTCTTTCCGCTGCTGGTGGGGATCGAGCGCTACGGGCCGATCGGCGTTGTCGAGCTCTCGGAGCGAGCCGGGCGGGATTACACGACCGTCAGCCGCCAGGTAGCAAAGCTCGAGAGCCTGGGGCTGATCGAACGTCGGCCCAGCCCAGCCGATCGCCGCATCCATGAGGCGGTGATCACCGACAAGGGGCGGCAGATGACGGACGCCTTGGACGCCGCTCGTCAGAGAATTGCGGCCCCCATCCTCGCCAGGTGGAGTGAGGAGGACTTCAACGACCTGGTGCGCCTGATGCGCCGGTTCGTTGACGACTTGATGTCGACGTCCGGCGGACCGGACAGGACCTGAGGGGCAGACCACGCCGCTCCTCGACGGGGTGTCGCCTGGGAGAGGACGCCGGTGGCGGCCAGCGGTCGGCTTGCATTTGCGGGTCCGCGGCAGGTAGCTTGGTGGAGCCGCGGGCGCCCAACCTGGGTCGGTCCCCCGCGGCGTTGTACCCAGGAATCGCCTTCCTTTCGATCGTGGCACTGGGTTTGCCTGGGGGCGTTCGCCCGGCCAGTCGGGCGAGGAGGTCTTGGACGATGCGCAAGCTGTGGGCGGCTACGGTGATGGCGGCGGCGGCGCTGGCGACGGCGCCACGACCCGTCGAGGCGTGCGGTGGATTCTTTTGCGGACGACAGCCGGTGGACCAGACCGCAGAGCGGATCCTGTTCGCGACGAACCAGGACGGCTCGGTCACGATGGTGACGCAGATCCAGTATGCGGGCGCGGCGCCGGACTTCGCCTGGGTGGTTCCGCTCGCCGAGGTGCCGGCGGCGGACAGCCTCGCTGTGTTCCCGCAGCTCGCGCTCACCGCCCTCGATGCAGCGACGGGCCCGCAGTTCCAGTGGCCCGACGACCCGAGCTGCGACCTCCCCGTGTTCGCCGGCGCGGGGCCGACCGCGAGCGACGGCGGCGTCGACGACGGCGGCGTCACGGTGCACCTCCGGGAAGAGGTAGGGCCGTACGACGTGGCCGTGATCGAGTCGACCGATCCCGCGGCGCTCGTCGACTGGCTCCGCGGCAACGGGTTCCGCGTCAACGACGCGATGGCGCCGTACATCCGCATCTATACGAGCGAGGGGATGAAGTTCCTCGCGCTGCGGCTCCAGCCGGACGCCGAGGTCAGCGACATCCAGCCGTTCCGCTTCACGCTTCCGTCGGGGTCGCCGTCGATCCCGATCCGGCTGACGGCGATCGCGGCCGAGCCGGAGATGGGCATCACCGTGATGATCCTCGGCGACCGGCGCTACGGGCCGGCCAACTGGCCGGACGTCGAGATCGACGACGACAAGATCGTCTGGAGGCTGTACGACTGGCCGTTGCAGACGAACTGGACGGCGCTCGTCGCGCGCGGCGTGGACGAGGCCGGCGGTCGCGGCTTCGTCACGGAGATGAGCGGACCGACGGCCAGCATCGCCGAGCAGGTCCGCAACACGATGAGCTCGGACGAGGCGCAGGTGGAGGCGCGCGACGCGCTGCTGCCGCTCCTGGAGGGCAACGCGACGATCACCCGGCTCTATACCCGCCTGTCGCCCGAGGAGATGACAGTCGATCCGATCTTCCGGCGCACCGACGGTCCCGATGTATCGAACGTCCGCGTGCTCCCGCGGTACGTCGAGGGCCGCGACATGTGCGGGGGCGCTCCGAACGCCGAGAGCGCCGCCGCGTCGCCGTGCGACTTCGCGGCGTGCGGCGCAGGCGGCCTGTGCCGCGTCGTCGAGGTCGCGGGCGGCGCCCAGCCTGTGGCCGCCTGCGCGTGCGTGCCAGGGACGACAGCGCGCACGACGTTCGATCCGTCGGGTCAGCCGATGGTGACCTGCCAGGACCTCCGCATGTCGTTCCTCAACCCGGGTGACCGGGCGCTTCCGGACGCGCCGCCGCTCGCGGATCCTTGTGCGACGTTCGATTGCGGCCCGAACGGCGAGTGCGTGCCCATGAACATGACGCCGACCTGCCGCTGTTCGGCGGGTCATGTGGCGGTCGGCGCGATCGCCGCCGACGGCAGCCGGGAGACGACCTGCGTGCTTCCCGACGAGCCCGTCCCCGCGTCCTTCTACGACCGGCGCGTCCCGCCGCTGCCCGATTCGCTGCCGGGTGGCCGACCTGTCGATGTCCCGCCGCCCGCCGTCCAGGCCGCGTCTGGAGGCTGCAACGCCGGCGGCCACGCTGGCAGCGCCGGCGGCCTCGGCGGCGCGCTGCTCGGGATGCTGCTCGCCGTGCGACGCCGCCGGCGCTCGTAGGAGCCCGCGCCGTGGCCTGCGCGACGTCCGCCGCCTGTCTCGTCGTGCTCGTTGCGCTCGCTCCTGGCTGCGCCGGCGGGGACGAGCCGCAGGCGCAGGGCGTCGCCGAGCTCGGCACCGGCGAGTGGCAGTTCGAGCCGTTGGCCGACGGCCAGGAGGTCGAGCTCGCCCATGGCGCCCAGGGCGGCTGGCACCTGTGGACCAGCGTCCGGACGCTCGGCCTGGAGCCCGAGGGCGTGGAGCTCGAGGTCACGACGACAGTGATCGGCGACCCCTCCTCGGCGACGACGAGCCGGGGGAGGATCGAGCTCACGGAGCTCGAGGACGGCCGGTGCGAGTTCATCGGATGGCCGGCCGTGCTCGGTGAGCCAGCTTGTGCCATCGGCCAACCGCTCCGGATCAGGGGGGTGGTGACCGACGCGCGAGGCATGGTTGCGACCGGCGAGCGGCTTGTGCGCCCCCGGTGGGACAGCGACGAAGCGTGCGCCGGGCGGCCGTAGGGAGCCCAGGCCTGGCGGACGTCGCAGGCCACAGCAAAGTAATTTGAAGGATCGAGCCCCGCGGCGGCATCAAGAGCACCGAACAGAAGCTCCCGCCGCCAGGCAGCCGATGTCGGTCGCATCGCGTCGTCGCTCCTCGTCGCCTTGTATCAGCAGGGCTCCGCGGCGCGCCTGGCGCTGCACCGACGTCGACTGACTGGCTCCGTCCGGTTTCGTCCGGCGATCCAGCTCGACGGAGTTTATCATGAAATTTTACACCATTCTTGCTTCATCCGTTCTCCTTTCGGCGTGCATCGGACAGGTGAATGACGTCTCCACCGATGGGACGGACGGCAATTCCGCCGCCACCCTCGGAGGCGCTGTCGATGGCGCGCCGCTCTCGGGGGAGCGCCCGCCGACGCGTGAGGAGGCGGAGGCCATCCTCGATCGCGTTGTCGCGCTCTACCAGGACCACGCCGCGGCCGCGAATCCGGCAGGTACCCACAATATATCGTGGAGAATCGACTGGGACAGCGATGCGGTCAGCGCCCATGTGCTGCTCAACGCCGGCGAGGACTGGACAGTTGAAGTGAGCAAGGGATACCTCACTGTCTCGAGCATGACGCCGGAGGTGTTCGCGCTCACGATGTGCCACGAGATGGGGCACTTCATCGGCGGGTTCCCGTTCAAGACCTCCCGCCGCGTGGACAGCGCGCTGGGCACGTCGATCTCCTCCGAGGGGCAGTCCGACTACTTTGCCACCAAGGACTGCTTGCCGCGGCTGTGGGCGAATGAAACCGAGGCCAACGCCGCGGCGTTCGCCGAGCTCGACCCTTCCGCGCGCGAGCGTTGCACCGCGGCAACCAGCGACCTGGCGAGCCAGCAGCTCTGCGGCCGGATCCTGCTCGCCAGCCTGCAGACGGGGCGGTTCTACGAGGAGCAGGCCGTGCTGCAGGCGCCCAGGGAGCTCGTCTACCCGCGATTCGACACACCGGACACGACCGAGGTCGCGGTGACGAAGGAGGGCCATCCTGAGTCCCAGTGCCGCCTCGACACGCTGGTGGCGGGAGCCGTGTGCAGCGTGAAGGCGACGGGGACCGGGATCCCGGGGCTCGTGCCGCCGTACGGCGAGTACAGCGATGCGAGCGAGGAAGCAGCGCGCCCGTTCGCGTGCCAGACCGGCCCCGGGGCTCGACCGAGGTGCTGGTTCCAGCCGGACACCGTGGTCACCGACTGCTCCGAGCTCGGTCAGCAAGCGTGCGTCGTCAACGACGACGGCACACATGGGGTCCGGTACTGCGGCACGACGTCCGGTGTGGACTATTACTGGTGCTTCCAGGACGAGGTGTGCAAGACGGGCAGAGACGGTTTCTCGGACTGCTATGCTCCCGATGTCGATCCCGACGAGGGATCTCCCTGAGCTCGATCGGCCGCTGGACGGACGCGCCTCCGGACGAGCCCGCGAGCGCACGGGTTCCGCCCCCATGTCGACGAGATCCGTCGTCCGGAGCGCGAGGCCACGACCCGGGCAGCTTCCTTGCATGGCGGCGCCGTCTGCAGGAGGTACGATGAACGCTCGAACCGGGGCGCGGCTCGCCGCGCTCGCCGCCGTGTTTGCGACCGTCGCTGGGTGCACGCTGTACGATGACTCCGACCCCCTGGAAGAATTCGAGTATCCGGAGGGCGGCTCGTGGACAGGTCCGCCTCCCCGTGTCTCTGCGGTGCCGCCTCCCCCGGTGAGCGGCGGAACGCTCCTCGTGACCGCCGACAAGACGCTGGCCGTCGCTGCGGATCCGGATCGCGACAGGATATCGATCATCGACCTCTTCGCCGACGACGTCCACATTCTCCCTCTGGAGAAGGGCGACGAGCCAGGGCGCGTGACCGAGGGGACCGCCGGCGTCGCTCATGTGGCGCTCCGCCGGGGCGGCGCGGTGGTCACGATCGACCTGGCGACCAGGGAGATGCACCGCAGGCCCGTCTGCCCCGCGCCTCGCGGGCTCGCCCACGACGCCTCGACAGGCCTCCTCCACGTGGCCTGCGCGGGCGGCGAGCTCGTGACGCTCTCCTCCGACGTCGCGGCCCCGCCCGTCCGCGAGCTTCGCCTGGACCGCGACCTGCGCGACGTCATCGTCCAGGGGGACTCGCTCCTGGTGAGCCGTTTCCGGTCCGCCGAGCTCCTTGTCGTCACGGAGGACGGGACGGTGGCCGAGCGCATCAAGCCACCTGTCTTCTTTCATTCCGCCCCCCGGGCGAACAGCGGCGTCGAGCTCGAGTTCATGCCGGGCGTGGCGTGGAGGACGCTCTCGCTGCCCGGGGGCGGCGTCGCCATGGTGCACCAGCGCGGCGTCGTCAACCCCATCGACGATACGCAGCCCGGCAGCTATTACGGCAAGAATTGTCAACAGAGGATACTCCACTCGGCGGTGACCGTGATGCGCCCGCGTCCCGGCGAGCCCGGATCGCCGCCCACCCCTTCAAGGTCCGACGTGGGGGGCATCGGGACGGGCGTGCTCCCGGTCGACATCGCTGTTTCGCCGGATGGGCTCAACGCCGCGATCCTGCAGGCGGGCAGCAAGAGCGTTCTCGAGACGCCGCTCGTGACGCTCGAGCGGCGCGACGCGTTCGACACCTGCTCGGCCTCCGCTGACCAGCGTGTGCTCGACGTCGAGATGAGCGGCGATCCCATCGCCGTCGGCTACGACGCAGAGGGAAACCTGCTCGTGCAGCTCCGACAGCCGCCGGGCATCGTGCGCCTCGCGGCCCTGAGCGGCGAGCCGATCAACCTGATCGAGATTCCTGGCGAGAGCCGGCTCGACGACGCCCATCACTTCTTTCATCATGGCGACTGGTCCCAGACCTTGACCTTGGCGTGCGCTTCCTGCCACCCGGAGGGGCACGAGGACGGCCGGGGCTGGCACTTCGCGTCCACCGGGTGGCGCCGCACGCAGACTGTCGCAGGCGGCGTGCTCGCGACGGCGCCGCTGCACTGGGGGGGGGAGCTGGCGGACTTCGGCGCCCTCGTCGAGGAAGTGTTCCAGCGCCGGATGGGCGGCTTTTCCCAGTTCCCCGAGGAGGTCGCGGCGTACGCGGCGTGGATCGACACAATCGAGCACTTGCCCCGGTCGAAGCCGGCGGACGAGGCCGCCGTCGCGCGCGGCGAGGTGCTCTTCAACGACCCGACCCTGGCGTGCGCCACGTGTCATTCCGGCGAGCGGTTGACGAACGGCGAGACAATGGACGTGGGCACGGGCAAGCCCTACCAGGTGCCGTCGCTGCGCGGGCTCGCGGCGCGGGCCCCCTACATGCACGACGGCTGCGCCGCGACGCTCCACGACCGCTTCGGGCCGTGCGGCGGAGGCGACCTGCACGGCGTCACCTCGGCGCTCACGCCGGCCCAGATCGACGATCTGGTCGCGTACCTGGAGACGCTATGAGCTCGAAGCGCACGGGCGCGGCGCCGCCCGGCGCCGGCGCCCGTGCGCAAGGCGCCTGCCATCGAGCCCGTCGACGCGCGTCCCGACACGAGTTGTCGAGCGTGTCAAAGGGACGTGTTCACCGAGCCTGCACGTAGAGCGAGAACGGGAAATTGCCCTCGCCGCCGGCGAACGTCGCGTCAGGGACGTCGATCACGAATTCGTGCATGCCGGCGCTCGCGGCCCCCCACGGGACGATCCGGGTGTCGATCACGTCGCCCGGGCACCAGTTGCTGAACGACTGCCATGCTTCGTCCGACCGCGGGGACGGCCCGTAGATGCCGTTGCTCTGGGTGTTGTACCTGCGAAACGGCTCGCACGACGTGCGCCCGGGCTTGTACTGCAAGGCCAGCTTGCCGTCGACGTATACGTAATGGTCGCGGCGAATATACTCCTCGCCGCCCTGGTTGGCGCCGTGGTTCGACGTGATCAGCACGAGCTGCGCATTCTGTGTATCTGCCGGCAGCTCGAACCTGACGGTCTTGCGGGTCGTGCCGACCTTGTCGCTGGCGCCCATGGCGTGATTGTTGAAGTCTTCGCCGATCGCCAGCGGCAACAGGACGCTGAAGTCCTGGGCCTCCTGCGCGCTGTCGGTATACAACAGCAGCGATCCGAGCTGCGTGTCATTGCGACCGGCGCAACCGGCGACCTCGTCGTTCGCGGCGTAAGGCACGCCGAAGATGCTCAGCTCGAACCAGAGATCGTGGTCGGCCAGGAGGTCGGGATCCTTCAAGATCGGCACGAGGTTGCTGGCCTCCCATTCGTAGGGGACCGTCGTCGGCTGCCTGTTCATGTTCATGAAGGGCGTGACGAACCGTGCGACCTCGATCCGGTCGACCTCGCCCGTATCGTAGGTCTGGGCCCCCTTGGGGACCAGCGCCAGGTTGACCGAGCCGACTCGGTCGTAGTTGTCGCAACGCGCTCCCACGACCACGCGGACCTTCAGGGTGGTCTGGATCCTGGCGAGCAGCTCGTCGGTCAGCCTGGTCGCAACAAGCGAGTTGTCGTGGCGGATCACGCCGTCCGGGATCGGTTCGTCGACCGTCGCGGCGTAGCCGTCGTAGAACACGATGTTCTCCAGCACCGGGACCTCCTCGGGTTCCAGGAGCTGCTCCTCGCCGCTGTCGCCGCTGCCGTCACCGCCGCCGGTGCCGTCACCGCCGCCGGTGCCGTCACCGCCGCCGGTGCCCGCGCTGGTCCCTGTCGCTGCGCTCGTGCTGCCGGAGCTCTCGGAGGTCCCGGTGCCGCCGCCAGTGCCCACGTCAGGGCGCTGTTCGTTCGTGCACGCGGCGAGCAGGGCCAGCGGACAGAAGTACGGTATCGCGCGACGCAGGTTCATTCGTCGAACGTATCAGATCGCCGACTCGATGTGGCGCTGGAGCGGCAGCCCCACCTCGCCCGGATGGGTGGTCGCCGGGAGCAGCAGCGATTGGCCCTCGCCCCCTTGGCTTCGCTTCCACCTCGGGCAAGCCTTCACTTCCACCTCGGGCAAACTTCCGCACTCCGCCTGCCGCATGCTTCGACGACCCGTTCCGGGGCAAGGAGCTTTGCAATGAAGGAAGGCGCGAAAATTTCGACGATCCCGACGCGTGACGATGGCATACCCACGCGCCGCGATGTCCTGATGGCCGGCCTCGGCGGCCTCGGGCTCGCGGCGCTCGGCCTTGGCGGCCTTGCATCGAAGCAGCTCGTCGCGCAGCCCCTCGTCTATGACCTGCCGGCGCCGCCCGCCGTCGCGCTCGCGCCCACGCCCGCGTGCGTGGACCAGCCCGCGACAGACCCGTCGGAGGAGGGGCCCTTCTACGCCCCGAACACGCCGCTCAAGACGGACTTCCGGCGCCCAGGCCATCGGGGCCGCGAGCTCGTGCTGCGCGGTCGCGTGCTCGACGTGCGCTGCCGCCCGATCCCGGGGGCCGTCATCGACCTCTGGCAAACCGACGAGGACGCGCTGTACGATAACGTCGACTACGGATACCGCGGCCACCAGTTCACCGGCCCCGGCGGCGAGTTCGAGGTGACCACGGTCTTCCCGAAGGGGTACCTGATCCTCGGCATGGTCCGGTCCCCTCATATCCATGTCAAGGCGCAGGGGGCGAGGACGAGGCTCCTGACGACGCAGATCTACTTCCCGGAGGACGCGGAGAGCCACGCGCGCGACCTCCTGTTCAATCCGAGGCTCGTGGCCGAGCTCCGACAGACCGCCTCGGGGCCTCCTGTCGCGATCTTCGACTTCGTCCTGGAGGATGCATGACGCCCGCGCGGGCCCCCGCCTGGATCCGCGTCGTGATCGGCGCGCTCGGCGCGGCGAGCTTCGCGCTCGGCCTCGCGTGCTTCGTGATGCCGGCGCGGCTCTTCGGTCCCGACGCCTATCGAACGCTGGCGCGCGTCCCGATCGGGCTCCTCGGCGCCATGACGATCGGCGTCGCGCTCGGGGCGGCGCGGGCCGTGCGCCACGCGACCGTGGACGCCGTGCGGACCGTGGCGGTGACGATGTTCGGCGCGGCCATCCTCGTGCCGCCGGTCGTCACGTTCAACATCGGCGCCTTCGGCAACGTCACGTCGGGCACGCGCGCCTTCACGATGGCCGCCCTCGTCGTCGCCCTTGTCAGCGTCCCGCTGCTCTTGAGCCTTCGCGTCCTGAACAGGATGTACCGCGCCGCAGACCCGCGCGCGAGCCGCCCCTAGGCTAGCGCCACGGCTTCGCGGCGCCGCGCTCGCCGCCGCCGAGCTCCGCCGCGGCGTCGTCAGACGCGCGAGGAGCGTTTGCGCCACGCGCTGGGCGTCATGCCGAAGCGACGGGCGAACGCGCGCGAGAAGTGGCTCTGGCTGGAAAACCCACTCTCGACCGCGACTGCGAGGAGCTTCGTGTCCGGGCTGCCGAGCTCCAGCGCCTCCGCGGCCCGCTGCAGTCGCCTCTCTCGGATCCAGGCCTCGACGCTCGAGCCGCTCGCGGCGAACAGCCCATCGAGGTGCCGTCGGCTGACGCGTTGCGCGGAGGCCACCCGCTCGGCCGTCAGGTCCGGATCCGCCAGCTCACGCTCGATGAGCTCGATGGCACGCTCGACCCGGACATGGACGCGCGCGGTCCTCCGCGCGTCCTGCGCCGCGGACGACATCCTCGCCGAGGCGTCGAGCGCCGCCAGACCCGCCGCCTGCTGCACGCCGTCGATGTAGGGCGCCGAGGACCAGAGGTTCAACAGGAGGTCGTGCAGCAGCCGATCGACGGCGTTGTCCCGCGTCATGACGCGGAGCGACGCGCGCTCGAACATGCCACCTCCGAAGGTGCGCGATGGAACGCGCGCGAAGAGCCACCGCTGCGCGTCGCTGCTGCCGGTCACCGTGCGCACCGTACGTTTCGAGTCGTCGAGGATCACCATCGAGCCGGGCGTGAGCTCGCAGGCGCCCGCCGGCTGCTCGATGACGCAGCCTCCCTCGAGCTGAAGCAGGACAGCGTGCCCTCCGCCGGTCCCGGAGCGCGGCGCGTGCACCGACCGCAGCGGTCCACCGTCGATCCTCATCATCTCGGCTGCGCCGAGCGGGTGGGACGAGACCGCCGCGCGGGGCGACCGCCCTGGCGTCGCGGCATCCAGGCTCCGGCGCAGCTGCTCGCACGGTGAGGGGTCCTCGCGGCCCATGCGGGTAGCGGAGCAACGTGAGCCAGGTCTGTCAATTCGGGCCGACCGAGCCGCTGGCGGTGGCGTCCCCGGGTCAGCCGCTGCGGGGAGAGCGGGCCAGTGCCATCCGACCGAGGACGGCGCCGATCAGCCCCAGCACCAGGGCCACGATCGCCCCGCCTCGCCCATTGCCAGTACCGACACCCCCGGTGGAGGTGGCCAGGTGCAGCCCCGCGAGGAACATGCCGACCGGCCCAAACACCAGGGCCGCGATGGCCCCGTCACGCCCGTTGCCGGTGCCGATACGACCGACGGATCGGGCCAGCGCCAGCCCACCGAGGATCACGCCGATCAGCCCCACCACCACGGCCACGGTGGCCCCGGCTCGCCCGGAGCCGGTGCCGATGACCCCTTGCGCGGCCGCCGGTGCGGCGAGCCCGACCCCCCCGAGCAGGGCGGCCGCGGCGGCGAAGCGCTTCCTTGCCCCGATCCCCCTGACGGTCTCGCGCGGCCGTGGGGCCGCCCGCGGAGCTGCATTGCACTTCTTCCCGGGATCGCCGACCTCTGTGTCAACTTGCAGCGAGCGTTGCGTCATGATCCACATCTACGCCCGGCGGGCCCCCCGGTCTTGGACGAATTGGAAGCGGCCCGGCTTGTTGCCGATCGCGCCGGGGTGCGTCCCGGCGCCGCGCCGATCCTTCACGGTCACCGGGTCAGGGCACCTCGAGGTCGCGCCTGTCGCCGGCCCCTTCCCCGCCCTCCCTCCGGCGCGGCCGACGCGGCGATGGCGATGTGGTGCAGCTTGACGCGTTCGCGGGAGGACGCGGTGATGAGCGCGGTCGGCGAATCACCGGAGAGGGCAACGAACTCGCGGATCAGGTGCGATTGATCGCAGAACCCTGACGCGGCGGCGAGCCGGGCCCAGTCCGGATCGCGCTCCGCCTCGGCCCGCGCGAGCGCCCGCCGAAAGCGTGTGATCCGGGCGAAGGCCTTCGGGGCGAGGCCGGTCTCGGCGGTGAACACGTCGATGAGCCGGCGGTGGCTGATGCCGAGCGTGGCCGCGACGTCGGCGACCCGGCGCTCGCCCCCCTCGAGCGCCGCGATCGCGTGCGGCACCAGGGGATGACCGGGGCGCGCACGCGAGAGGCGTTCGAGCAGCGCGCGCTCGAGCAGCGCGAAGCGAGCGCGCGGATCCGGCGCCGCGCACAGGCGCTCGCGGAGCTCCGCCGCTCGCTGCCCCCAGAGCTCCGCGAGGTCGGCGTGCGTGTCGGTCAGCGCGCCGGGCGGCGCGCCGAGGAACGGCCACGCGCCGCCAGGGCGGAAGTGGACCCCGACCATCGACGCGTGCTGGCGTGTATCGACGCCGAAGGAGGACTGGTACGCGCCCGACACGACGGCGCCGGAATGGCGGCGAATGGCGGGGCCGTCGTGGATGCGGAGCGCGTCCTCATCGAGGTTGATGACGAGCTGGAGGGTACCGGAGGGCAGGATGCGCTCGGCGGCGCGGGGCGGAGCAGCCGAAAGGCACCAGAGCTCGGCGACGTGCGCCGAGAGCGGCGGACCCGGCACGTGGCGGACATACAACACGTGGACATCATGGCCGACAATCACGCCGCCGGCCACAGCGCCGCGCGGGCGGCCTCGCGCCCGGCGACGAGCCTCTCGCCCGGGTAGACGGGGCAGCGCCGCCGTCGGCGGCGCCAGGACCCTCTCGGGGAACGCTCACTTCATGTAGCGTCTGTCGAGCTTGCCGAGCTGGCTGGTGAAGCCGGCCCTCTGCATCTCCGTGGTCTCGGGATCGTGCATCGCGTGCAGCGTCACGGTCATGTGCGCGCCGTGCGCGAGCGGGGTCAAGAGGACTTCGATGTGGCTCTCGTAGGCCTCGACGCCCGGGAGAAAGTCGACGATGCTCGTGATGGTGAGCGCCTTCTGCGGCGAGAAAGCGCTGAAGCGGGCGCGCACCTCGTGGGACGTCGGCTGCCCGCCGCGCTTCATGGCCTCGATCATCTCCTGGGAGTCGGCGATCATCGTGTAGTGGAGAAGCCCGTTCTCCTTCGGCTCGATCGCATGCACCTCGACCCGGAATCCCTCGGGACCCCACCACGATTCGAAGCCGTCCTTGGTGGCCCAGAGCTCCCAGAGCTCGGAGACCGAGGCCGGGTAGGTGCGTTCGATGAGGATGCTGGCTTTCTTGGCTGTAACGTTCATTCACTTCGTCCTTTCGTGGTCCCACTCTTCCGCGCCGCTCGTCTCGCCTCGAGCGCCTCGCCGAACCGATCCAGGCGCTTCTCCCAGAGCGACCGATAGCGCCCCACCCAGTCGTCGAGCTGTCGGAAAGGCTCCGGGCGCAGCGAATAGAGGCGCCTCGTTCCCTCCGCCCGCACCGCGACGAACCCGGCCTCCCCGAGGATCCGCAGATGGCGCGAGACGCCGGACTGCTGGATCGAGACGATCTCGACGAGCTCACCGACCGCGCGCTCGCCGTCGAGCAGCGCCTCCACGAGGAGACGCCGCGTCGGATCGGCCAGCACTTCGAACAATTCCGAGCTGGGCATGGGCTCAATATGCACCACCGTGTATATTCACGCAAGTAAATATTTCGGGGCGGCGGCGGCCCTCGTCGCCTCGGGGAGGGCCCTCAGCTAGCTGCCATCCGCCTGGCGCTCTCTTCGCGGTCGAGGGGGGCCACCTCGTGCTGCTGGTCTGCGACGGATGGGCCTCCTTCGCTTATCTGGACTCGACCCGTCCGAGCGGGTTGGCCACGCCGGTCAGCGCGTCTTGCGCTTCCTGCCACGCGGAGTCTCCGGGGTAGAGCGCGCTGCGGAGGTAGGCCCAGGTGAGGCGCTGGACGGCAGCCACTCGCTCGGGGTTCTCGTCCGTGGTCTCGGCGACGTCATATCCCGAGACGCCGCCCAGCCCGTGCCCTGCGTCGAACAGGGTGACCAGGGATTTCGGGCTCGGGGAGAGGAAGTAGGGATCGGCGTGCCAGTCGGCGCCTGCGACCGTCAGGTGGCGAGAGTCGTCCTTGTCGCCGGCGACCACGAGCGCGGGCGTCGTCATCGTGGAGAAGTCGATGGTCGAGAAGAAGGGGTAGCTCTCGGCTGCTGACTTGCTGAGGGCGTCGCCTCTGCCGGGCGCGGCGAGCAGCACCCCCGCCTTGATCCGGGGCTCGGCGAGGTTCACTTCCGTTCCGTCGTGGGGATCCCTGTGCCGCGCGCCCAGCAGCAGGCTCGCTGTGTGCCCGCCCATCGAGTGCCCGACGACGGCCACCTTGCTCCGGTCCAGGCGCCCGGCGAGCCCAGCGACGGCGCCCTCGATCGCGTCGAGCTGGTCGAGGATGCGCTTCATGTCCTCGGCCCGCGCTCGCCAGTACAGAGGCGCATCGGGGTCATCGCGATCGAGGGTGAGCGTCTTCGAGTCGAGATGGGTGGGCTGGATCACGACGAAGCCGTGTGCCGCCCAGTGGTTGGCGAGCGGGGCGTAGCCGTTCAACGAGGAGAGGTGGTTGGAGTAGCCGTGGCCGTGCGAGAGCAGGATGATGGGCAGCTCGCTTCCGGTCACGGGCGCGGAGGCGCGCACCTGGAGATCGACGGCGCGGCCGGGGGCTGGCAGCACGATCGGGCTGACCGAGAGGACCGGCGTGGGCGCGCTGGGGATGACGGCTGCGGGGTTGACGGCCTCGCCGACACCCCCGCTCGCCCCGGTGGCGACAAGGATGTGGTCTGAAAAGTCTCGGTTGCTCACGTTGTACCTCCACCCCCTTCGTACCTCCCGCCGCCGCCTTCCGATTGGAAGGACCGGACATTTTCAGGGTGGATTCCGCTCAGCTTGAACGGCCGCAGTGGACGCGCTAGACCACGAGGGTGCCGAGCACGATGGCCTCTGCCGCCTTGACGTTCTCGCTCTCCCGCTTCGTCGAGGATGTTCGCACCATCGAGCCAGTCGCTGGGCGCGCATGTCACGTCGAGCAGCTGCCCGACGGAAGGACGACCCTTGTCTTTCGCATGATCGAGGGGGGTCGGAGAGGGGATCTGTTCGTCGTGGGCCCGCGAACGCGGGCGCATTTCAAGGACGCAACCGGCGTCGCGCGGGCGGTGATGCTTCAGTTCAAGCCTGGCTGGTCGGCGCCGCTGCTGGGCGTGGCAGCGAACGCGCTGACGGACCAGATCGTCCCGCTGGAAGACGTCTGGGGCCGTTCGGGCAGCGACCTCTGCCTCGAGCTCCTTGCGGCGCGAAGCCTGCCAGAGGTGCTTGACCGGCTCTCCCGCGCGATCGCCCTTCGCACCCACCCGACGTTCGAACCGGCGTCGGCGCGGCTCGCTCGCCGCGCGGTTCGCTTGCTCGAAGGAGACGAGGTCCGGGTGGAGAGCGTGGCGGAGCGGCTCGGCGTCACGGCGCGGCATCTTCGCCGCGCCTTCACGGAGAGCGTCGGCATCGGGCCGAAGGAGTTCGCGCGGATTGTGCGCCTGCAGCGCGCCGTGCGGATGGCGGCGACCTCGAAGGACTGGGCGCGCATCGCCGCAGACGCGGGCTATTACGACCAGGCGCACCTCATCGCCGACTTCCGGGAGCTCGTCGGGCTCACGCCGGGCGCCTTCCTGAAGCGCGCGGGCGACAGGGACGTTCGGTTCGGCTCCGGCGACGCGGAGGCCGGCGGGGAGCCTGGGACGAGGTCGCCCGCGTGCCGCCGCTCCTGATCCTCACCTACGTCGGGTTCGTGAGCCTCGGCCTGCCCGACGCGGTGCTCGGCGTCGCGTGGCCCTCGCTGCGCACCGCGTTCGCGCTCCCGCAAAGCGCGCTCGGCGCGCTCCTTGTCGGGACGGGCGTTGGGTACTTCTCCTCCAGCATCGCGGCGGGGAAGCTCGTGGACCGGCTCGGCGTGGGCAAGCTGCTGACGCTGAGCAGCGGGCTCATCACGGTCGCCATGCTCGGTTACGCGACGACGCCGGCCTGGCCGCTGCTGATCCTCTGCGGGCTTGTCGCCGGGCTCGGCTCGGGCGCGATCGACGCGGGGCTCAACGCCTACGCGGCGAGCAACTTCTCCGCGCGCCACGTGAACTGGCTTCACGCGTGCTACTGCGTCGGCGCGGCGCTGGGGCCGCTCATCGCGACGGCGGCGCTCGCGACCACCGGCTCATGGCGCTCGGGCTACGCGATCATCGGCGCGATCATGTTGCTCCTGACCACGGCCTTTGCCGTGGTCAAGGGATCGTTCCGCGCGCGGGCGGCGGCCGCTGGAGGCCCGCAGGAGGCGCCGGGCGTCCCCGTCCCGCTCGCCGCGGCGCTGCGGCAGCGCCGCGTGTGGCTCCAGATCGCGGTGTTCTTCCTCTACACGGGCCTCGAGGTGATGCTCGGGCAGTGGAGCTTCACGCTCAACACCGAGGCGCGCGGCGTCGCGCCGGAGACGGCCGGGGTGTGGGCGGGCGCCTACTGGGGCAGCATCGGCGTCGGGCGCGTCGTGCTCGGCCTGGTGGTCGATCGGGTGGGCGCGGACCGGCTCCTCCGCATGGCCACGCTCACGGCGCTGCTCGGATGCGTGCTGTTCGCGGTCGGCCCGGCCTGGCCAGGGGCCGCGGGGCTCATGCTGGCGGGGCTCGGCCTCGCGCCGATCTACCCGACGTTGATGTCCCGCACCCCGGCCCGGCTCGGCCCCTACACGATGCACGCGATCGGATTCCAGGCGAGCGCGGCCATGGTCGGCGGCGCGGTCCTGCCGAGCCTCGGCGGCGTGCTCGCCGCGCGTGTGGGGCTCCCGTCGATCGGGACGCTCGCGGTGGTCACGGCCGCGGGCCTGTGGCTGCTGCACGAACTGCTGGTCCGGTCGACGCCCCCTCAGGGCACGAGCGACGGCGCGTAGGCGCTCAACAGCTTGTCTATGCATCGAAGGGGCCGCCTTCACGCCACAGCCTGCGGGCGCGCGGTCGAGCGCCCACCGAAACCTCCCCTCGCGGCTCTCGGATACCCGCGTCGGGGTGCCCGAGGGCGGCGATCTTCAGCGCCTGGAAGCGGGCCTCGCCCGGCCAGGGCGACGCCCGTTCGCGCGAGGCGGCCGACGGGAGCCGCGCTGGGATATAGTCGCAGCCCATGCTCGATCGCCAGCAGGTGTTGCGACAGACGCAGGCCCGGCTGCACCCGGAGCGCATCGCCCGGCGGGAGGACGCGCTCGCGCGAGCGCGCAAGCTGATCGAGGGCTCCCTCGGGCAGCTCGACGAGACCGGCCTCCGGCGCCTGCTCCAGCTCTTCAACGCCGACCACGTCGATGGCCGCGAGGTGAACAATCGCTTCGCCACCGGCCTGGTCGGCAACAACGCGAACCTGCTGGTCGCCGCGCTCGACGGCGTGAACGCGGCGGTGCCTTCTTTATGGCAAGCCGACGACGCCTGGCTCGCCGAGCACCTTGTCGCGCTCCGCCGCGGGCGCAGCCTGCCGGGCGGCGGCTGGCTGTTCCCGTCGATGATCCTGCACACCCGGGATCCCATGCGCTTCCCGCCGGCGACCGACACGATGGCGCGGGGGCTCGCCGCGATCGACGGCGGCCCGCCCATCGCGCTCGGCAGGCCGACCGGGTACCTCGACTACAGCGCACGCGTCCGCAGGCTCCTCGAGGAACACACGATCTCGCCGCACGGCGCCGACGTGCTGCTCTGGCAGGGGGCCCAGCTCGCCGGAGAGGCAGCGGACTCGGACGCGGGCGAGCTCGATGAATCCCCGGCCGCGACCCCCGCGCCGGAGCCCGCGCGGCCGACCGCCGGACGCGACGCCACGACCGTCGGCCTGGCCGCTCGGGGTCTCGACGCCTCGGCCAGGCTGTCGCGCTCGACCCGCCCTCCCGAGAAGGACCCGAGCGCCCCGCGGCCAGCGCCGTCCACGCCCGCGCGTCCCGCCTCGGTCGGCTGGCTGCACCTCACCGACCTCCATCAGGGCATGGGCGGCACGAGCTGGCTGTGGCCGAACGTCATGGCCACGCTGTTCGACGACCTCGCGCGCCTGCACGACCTGTGCGGCCCGTGGGACCTCGTGCTGTTCACCGGGGACCTGACCCAGTGCGGCAAGGAAGACGAGTTCAAGAAGCTCGACGCTACCCTCGACAGGCTGTGGCGGCGCTTCGACCAGCTCGGCTCGCAGCCGCGGCTGATCACCGTGCCCGGCAACCACGACCTGGAGCGCCCCAAGAGCGACCTCGATCCGTACGTGCTCGCCCTCTCGCAGTGGCACGAAAGCCCGCGCCTGCGCGACCAGGTGTTCGACGAGAAGAGCGACCTCGGCTACCGCGAGCGCCTCGCGAAGGTCTTCAAGCCCTACACCGATTGGGTCGATTCCTGCCGATGGCACGTCCTCGATCGCCGGAAGCTCGGCCTTCTGCCGGGCGACAGCTCGTACTCGCTGTCGCTCCACGGCCTCGAGCTTGGCGTCATCGGTCTCAACTCGGCCTTCCTGCAGCTCACCGGCGGCGACTACCAGGGGCGCCTCGCCGTGGACCCGCGCCAGCTCCACGTCGTCTGTGACGAGGACGCCCCCGACTGGTTGCAGCGCCACCACATCAACCTGCTGCTCACCCACCACCCGCCCGAGTGGCTCCACCCGCAGGCACGCCAGGAGTTCCGTCAGGAGGTCGACCCGGCCGGTCGCTTCGCCGCCCACTTCTTCGGCCACATGCACGAGGGCGCCGCCACCTCGACCGCCCACGGCGGCGGCCACGCGCGTCACGCCCTGCAGGGCGCCTCCCTCTTCGGTCTCGAGGAGCACGACGGCCCCGGCGGCCGCGGCGTGACCCGCCTCCATGGCTTCAGCGCCGGCCGCTTCGAGCTGCTCCCAGGCGCCGCGCAGGCCCGCGTGCGCGTCTTTCCCCGGCGCATGTTCACGAGCGCCGGCGGGCGGAAGATCGACCGTGACGTCCTCGCCTACCACCTCGATGAGCGCGGCTCCTTCGCCTACGAGGTCCCGGCCGCCCGCCGCACATGACGCCTCGCCCGCGCCACGCTCACCCTCCGGCAACTCGATCCGGCGCGGGCGCCCAGGTCGCCCACATCACCCGAACCACGATGTTACCTTCCGATGATGTGGTCTACCTGGTGGGGCAAGACCGCGAGGACGACGCAATGACCCTGGAGCTGCGCCACCTCTCCTCGGAGCTGCACGCCCCCTTCTACCGCCCAGTCGACGTAAAACGAATTGACACCCAACAACGCCTGGAGTATGGCAAGCCGCCATGCCGTCTGTCCACCTGACGCGCCATCTCTACACCTTCTTCCCGCACCTCGAAGGTCAAACCATCGTGGTCGAGGCGTCGACAGCAGGTGAGGTCGTGGCGGCCCTGGAGAGGCTCGCGCCCGGCATCGGCTTCTACATCTGCGACGAGCGCGGCCGCTTGCGGACGCACGTCAACATCTTCGTCGGCAAGCAGATGATCCGCGACCGCAAGGGGCTCACGGACGCAGTCGCTGCCGACGACGAGGTCCACATTCTGCAAGCGCTGAGCGGAGGCTGAAATGGCAAGCCGTATCCTGTTGGGCACGCGTAAAGGCACGTTTATCGTCGAGAGACAGAACGGCACGTGGAAGCCGCGCCTCGCGGGCCACGCCGGCGGCGGCGTCAACTACGTCGCGCGCGATCCCTACACGGGCAAGCTCTGGGCGCTGCTCGGCTTCGGTCATTGGGGAGCCAAGCTGTCCGTCTCCACGGACGAAGGCGAGACCTGGAATGACAACCCCACCCAGATCAAGTATCCCGAGGGCGCTCGCTACATCGGCCAGGACATGTACGAAGACGCAGGCAGCGACTTCGGTGTCGGCATCAAGATCGTCACGCGCCCGGCCACGGTACAGAAGCTCTGGATCATCGGCTTCGGCCCCGGCGGCGCGGTCTACGTGGGCACCATCCCTGGTGGCTTGTTCGTCAGCCGCGACGGCGGCGGCTCCTTCGAGCTCAACCGGCCGCTCTGGAACCACGAATCACGCGGCGGCGACCTCTTCACCGGCGAGGGCAAAGGCGAGACGAAATGGTTTGGCACGCCGGCCTCCGAGGGTGGCGAGTTCGCCCCGGGCATCCACTCCATCGTGGTGGACCCGCGCAACCCGAAGCGAATGCTCGTGGCCGTGTCCACGGCCGGCGTCATCGAGACAGAGGACGGGGGAGAGGTCTGGCAACCGCGCAACAAGGGCATGCAGCTCGATCACACGCCCGAGCCAGACGCCCAGTGGGGCCACGACACGCATTACATCGAGCAATGCGAGGGCGACCCCGACCATATCTGGCAGCAGAATCACGTTGGTATCTACTACAGCAGCGACGGCGCAAAGAGCTGGCGCAAGGTGAGCCGCCCGGAACAAGGCGTTCATTTCGGCTTCCCCATCACCGCGGACGCGAAGCACGGACGCACGGCGTGGGTCGTGCCCGGCAAGTCGGACATGCAGCGAATGACCGTCGATGGCGCGCTCTTCGTGGCTCGCACGACGGACGGCGGTGAGACATGGAAGCAGCTCCGCCGCGGTTTGCCCCAGGAGCAAGCCTACGACGTCATCTACCGCCACGCGCTCGCCAACAAGGACGGCGCTGTGGCTTTCGGCACCACCACGGGCAACCTCTACGTGAGCGATGACGGCGGAGAGGGTTGGACGGCGGTCGCCAACAACCTGCCGCCCATCTATTCAGTACGCTTCGCGTGATAGGTTGGTGGCTCAGGAGAAGCGAAGCGCGATCGTTTCGGGAGCGGGTGGGAGCGGCGCCCAGAAGAACAGGACCGCGCCGCTGCTGCTTCAACCCGCTCTCTTGATGCCGATCCCCGGCCGGTGCTCCAGGGCTCGGCATGCACCTCAAGGCCAGGCCGGTGGGGCATGTGGGGCAGGATGGTACCGCACCGCCTGAAGGCGCTTGGAGGCGCTACCCTCCTACCCTCCTTCCCTCCTTCCCTCCTGCCCTCCTACCCTCTTTCCGCGACAGCGTTCGGCGCGCGCTCACGGGTCAACCGGCGCTAAAATCGCGCTCATGACGTCCACCGTGACCCGCAACACCGGCTCCACCATCAAGTACGCCGTCATCACGGCGGTGCTCGTCGGCCTCTCGTTCCTCTGTTTCCGCGCGATGCTCGACCAATCCGGCCTGCTGTGGCTGCTCTGCCTCGTCGGCGGCCTCGGGTTCGCTGTGTTCGCGTTCGGGTCGCTCCTCGTCGCCAGGGACCTGGCCGGCACCGCGACGTGCCCGCGCTGCCAGGCGACGCTCGCGGAGATCGAGCTCAACCACACCGAAGAGCCGGCGTTCTGCGACAAGTGCCAGGCCGCGTACCTCGTCGACAAGCGCGTCCTCACCGTGCTCGCCGGCGACTACGTCCACCCGACGCCGGGCTTTCCGGTGCCGGTGGCGAGCGAGACGATCTGCTGGCCGCAAGGCTGCTGCGTGTGCGCGAGGCCGGCGACTCGCGGCATCGAGGCGAAGGCGGACGACGGCCAGACCGGGACCAACGTGGCCGTCGCCGCGGCCGGGCTCGCGCTCGGGAGCATCGCGGTGCGCACCGGCGGCGGCACGACCTACACGCTGCGCATCCCGCACTGCGCCGAGCACGACGACGGCGCGAAGCTCGAGATCAAGAGCGGCAACGAGCCGCCGCTGCAGATCCGCTTTCGCTCGTACGCCTACCAGCGCCGCTTCCTCGAGCTGAACCCGAAGCCGGCGAAGGCCGCGTAGATCCGCTTCAGCCCTTCACTTCCCGGGCGCGTCTCCGTCGCGTGCACCGGGTCCACAGCGACGGCGCGGGCGCGGACGTGCTCGTGTCGGCCGTCGTGAGCTCGACGACGCCGTTCTGCGGGGTCACGCCGCCCGGCGTCGGCGTCGGCAGCAAGCCCGCGGAGATCGTCGCCGTGGATCCCGACGGCTGTGCGCCGAGCGGCGGCGAGCCGCTCGGCGACGTGGTGCCGACCGAGCCGTCGACGTTCTGCTGCCTGGCGCAGGCGTCGCGCCGCGCCCCGATGAGGCTACGCAGCGACCGGCGGCTCGAGCGTCAATCGCTTTCCACGCAGATGGCGTCACCGAGCGAGCGAGGGTCGGTCGCGCGGACGTTGCACTCGTAACCTGCACCGTCGATGGATCCGCCTCCACCGATCCTCGCGATGTTCCAGAGCCCGACGTGCGAGCAGATCTCCGCCGAGTTGGCGGAGACGGTGGCGAAATCCGCGAGCTCGAAGCCCTCCAGGCACTGCTCTCCGCCTCTCACGACCGCAAAGGTGGTCCCGCCGATCTCGAAGAGCTCGTAGTTGGGCTTGCAGAGTATGTAGTCCAGCTCGCGGGTATCGTCAGCGTGCTGCTGGCAGTTGTTCCACGGACCATCGATCGAAGACCCGTCTGCGATGCGAAAGACCCCTGAATAGGGGAGCTCATTGCAGCTGAAGGCAAACGTCCAGAAGGCGTCGACTGGGGTCAAAGGCGCGTAGCCTGCGGGGCAAGTTTCACCTTCGTAGACTCCGTACTCCACCGCCTGAGCTTCGGCGGGTGCGCTCAGCGAGACGCCTCCGACGACAAGGCCGCAGATCAGGGCGCGCATGAGCATCGTGTGCGAGATGTGTTTCATTTGTTCGCCAATGTTTTGCTAGGATGAGTTATGTTTCCGGACCAAGCGCGTGGCCGGGCGCGGGGACTCCTTGGTGCGTCCGGGGACAGGCGCATCCCGCCCGCCCCGCACCGCGCCGGGATCACGTCCAGAGTATGCGGCGACACGGTATGCGACGCCAGACAGCGAGCTGAAACGGCGGCGTTCGAGGAGTGGAACAGTGCTATCGCCGCTGCTGCTTCATTTTTGCGGCCCTTCTCAGCGGAAAATTGAACAGGGAGGCGGGGAGGCGAGAGCCGGGATCAGTCGTTCGAACGAGCAGCCTCAGCGCCGGCTGCTTCGGGTTGGGTACGTGAGCACCTGAGCTTCATGGACTGGCAGCAGGTGATCGACGGTCTTGAGTTCCAGCACGAGCTTCTCCTCGACGACAACGCCAGCCGGCCCCGAGCGAGCTCGAACGATGGTCCCCATGTCTCGCCTCCCACCCTTGTCTGCGCTCTCTCTCCTCCCCGCCTCCCCGCCTCCCTGTGTACTCTCTCTTTCTCTATCTCGCGCCCGACAAGCCGCTGCTGCCGGCAGCGCTGCGCGCCGCGGCAGACCGGCAGGTCGTCATGCACGGAGAAGAACACCATCATGTCGTCCTGCATCTCCATCGGCGAACAGTTCATCCATGTTTCGAACGCTCGGCTGTGCTCCATCGTCGCGTTCGCGATCCAGGTCGGATCCGAAACGGCATCCACGGAGAGCGACCGCGCCAGCCTGGCAACCCTCCGGAGCTTCGAGGCGAACATGTGGCCCGGGGTCGATCTCGACCTCGACGAGGTGTTTCCCTCGCTGGACGAGAAGAAGTTCTGGGCCCGTGTATTCTTCACTGTCGGCCACCGAATATTTCTGCACCGACTCGGCAACCACGACGTGACATCCTGGCAGGCCAGCACCATCGGAGACACCTACGTCATGGCGAGGATGCTTGCTCGCGCGGTCCAGGAGATTGAGCTGGGCTGGTATCCGGAGACCGAGGCTGCCGACGAAGCAGCTTCGCACGAGGCCAAGCTCAAGGTTGCTTTCTGATGAGCCATCGTCGGCCATCAGGCCGCAGAAAGCACGCACGTGGCGAGGGGGATGGTGGAGGGCCCCGTCGTGGAGCGGGACGCGGTGCTCAGCTCGCGCTGGGGTCGGCGATGCGGCCGACGAACAGGATGCTGCCTGTCGCGTTGTCGCGGATGAGGAACAGGAAGGGATTCACGAGCGCGAGCGACGCCGGCGAGGGCGCCGACTCGTCGCCGACGATGACCGCGGTCGCCGCCGCCGCCTCGGTGCCGGCCTCGTTCACGCCGACGAACGCCTTGTGGATGACGTCCTGGATGAAGGGCTGTCCCTGGCTGTTGATCCCGGTGAAGTCGGCGGCGCCGGGCGTGAACGCGACCTCCATCCCCATCGCCTCCAGCGTGTTCTTGAGGCTCAGCTTGTATTCGAACTTGAACTTCGGCATCGTTGTGTCGACAAGGTGCTCGCTCATCGCGCCGACGATGCCGTCGACCTTCGCCGCGTCGAGCGACGCCTCGAACGCGTCGAGCGTGCCCGCCTCCGGCAGGATGATCACCATCGACAGCTCGTCCCCGTCGTAGGGCATGGCGACCGCCTGGTAGCCGTCGCCCTCGGCGTACGGTATCTCCAGGCTGCCGTGCATCAGGGGCACTGTCACGTCGGTCCCGTCGGCCGTCGCGAACTGGCCGTCCTCGGTCGCGGTGGTCTCGAACGGGGTGCGCCACGCCGCGTTGAAGTAGATGGCGTTCGTGAGGATCAGCACCGTCTCGGGGGTGATCGCCTCGACGGGCACCAGCTCCTCGATCTTGCCCTCGGTCTGCTCGCTGACCCAGCCGTTGACGAGATCGACCGACTCCTGCGGCTGGCCAATGAAGTCGACGACGTGCATTCCGGCGCCGTAGTTCAGCCCGAGCGTGTCCAGGAAGGCGGTCTCGAACGGATAGCCGATCTGTCCCCAGAGCGCGTTCACGACGTTGAGGCGGAAGCCCTTCCCGTCGGCGCCCTGGGCGCCCTGACCGCGGCTCTCGAGCTCCTGGTCGATCCAGTTGAACGCCGGGTGGAGCTTGTCTTGCCCGAGGTCGAAGTGCAGCGTGCCGGCCATGGCCGTCTCGGTGTCGCCCTTCGCGCCGGCCCACGTCATCGCGAGCGCCGTCGAGATGCTGTAGGGCGAGTAGAAGACGTTGCCCGGCTCCGCGCGGAGCTGCTGGTAGAGGTCGAGCGCGAACGCGGAGTTGCCCGAGACGAGCGCGGCCTGGTCGTCCGCAGGCACGTCCGGGGTCGAGATGCGCTGTTTGTCGGAGGCGACCACACATCCGGGCGTGTCGTGGCACACCTCGTCCCCCGGATCGGGGTTCGGGTCCTCGTTCGGCGGGTCGGTGGAGGAGGTCTGGCAACCGAGGGTCGCGGTCAGGGCCAGGGCGAAGAGCGGAGCGCAGGTTCGTAGGGTTCGCATCATGCCGCTCCGCCGAGCACTCGCCGTGCCGCGCCGGCGCCCGATCGAGGGCTCCTGGGCTCCGAGGCGGCACGCGCGGCGAGGCCGAGGCGCCGCACGCCGCGCGCGAGCGAACCCTGACATCCGGCGAGAGGGCTGGCCCGATCTGGCACACGAACACCCGGCGCGAGGCCGGACGAGGTGGGCGCGCGGCGGCGAGGATCGCCAGGACGGCTAGCTCGAGCGCACCGGACCGCACACCGCCGCCGCCACCGACGGCTGCACCTGGACCTTCGCGGTCCGCGGCAACACGGCGTTGCTCGACCCGCCGGCGCAGCGCTGCGGCCCGCTCACGCACCATCAGCGAGATGGCGATATGTTCTCTGCTCATCCATCAATTGCCGACCGACCGAAGGTCGGCAAAGACACGAGAGCCGACCCAGCGCCGATAGAGACAAACTGACGCAGCAACACGCGCATCTGCTCCTGGCCCCTGCCACGACCGGACCAGGCACAGAGCTGCCGGCGTGCCTCACAGCAGCACACCTTCAACCAGGCACGCCAATCGCAACAGCCCTGGCATGCGAACATTCGACGCCATCACCACCGTCGTCATCTGCTGCTCCGTCGTCTCGTGCGCGCTCGAACCAGCGCCGCCATCGGAGACTGCGCCCGAACTGCCGGAGACCGCCCCTGACGAGGAGATTCACGCCACGGGCGAACCAATCGAATCTCGAGCCACACGAGGCAGGTGCGAAGATGCGGTCGACGATGGGGCCGACATCTGGCAGCTCATGTGTGGAGCGGCGAACGGAGCCGCGCTGTTGACGCCCGCGGCGACAGTCCGGTGCTACTCGGAGCACATGCAAGGGCGAGCCGCAGGCAAAGGAAAGTGCCGTTCCAGTTGCCCCACCGCATGCTTCGCGCTCTCGACTCGATGGGAGCTTTATTGCGAGGAGCGCGCGCCCGTGCTCCTGCGAAGCATCTGTGAACAGGCGCGCAACAAGGGGCAGGCGAAGTGCCTGAGGTCCTGCTGAGCTCGGGCACTTGACAGCACCGACGAGTGCGCTAGCTGGACGAGCATGACGGGCCCGATCGCGGAACGCAGCATCACACTGACGCGACCCAGCGGGATCCAGGAAAGTATCCGGGTACGAGTCTGGGCGCCCGAGTACAGGCCAGCCGTCCTCTGCTGGGAGGCTGACGTGGAAGTCACAGGGGCGGGGGACACCGACAAGTCTCACGGAGCCGGGATCGATGCGTTTCAGGCGCTGTATGGCGCGCTCTACCTGATCCCGACGATGCTCTCCAGGTATGAAGCCGCTGGCCGGCTCTCGTGGCTCGAAGAGGAGTGGATCGGGTTCCCCGCAATCGATATCTCGGTACCTTGAAGCCGCGGCCTCATCGACGTCGCCGCTCCTGACAGGTCGTCCGGGATCGCCAACCACGGAGGCCGGAGAGCGGTCGCTGGGCTCGCCCATGGTTGCCTCAGCGCCAGGCACGCCTGCGCCGAGCTCGGCGAGGCGACCGCCTGTGCCCCCAGCGCGTCGGGCAGCATGCTTGCTGGCGGTCAAGCCTGGGTTGGTGAGCCTACACCGACCGGGGCCATGTCATCGGGAACCCACCTCGTTGCGGTGCTCAGCTCCGCCCGCCATCCCCGCCTCCGCCACGGCGCGGGGCGCGTAGCGCACCCGCCACTCGTCGGAGCCGAGACCAGCGAGCTGCGTCGCCTGTACACAGAATCGATGGAACGCCGCGGCGGACAAGTTGGTCTCCATGTACGCCCCGTTCGACAGCGTCTTCAGCCGGCTCCACTTGCGGAACGACGTGGCGTCCCGGCTCACAAACTTCGGTAGCTCAGTCGCGACCCGCTCGAACTCCTCATCCCCGAGGCTCGCGATGGCCTCCATGGTCACCACAGCCACCTCCACCCACGCCCTGACCGGGTAGTTGCGCCCGCGCACCTGGACCGTCTGCGGGATCGTCCCCGTGACCGGGGACTTGTCCGTCGCGCCGGCCGGCACGTGGACCGGACCGTAGTAGGGCCACACCGCGAGGGCACGCTCGGCTAGGGCCTCGGCGCGCTTGTCGATCTCCGCCGCGGTCCAGTGCTCGACCGTGGCGAAGTACTTGTTCAGCTCGAGGTGGCTCTCCGCGTAGAGCTTCTTCTTGTCCGAGAACCGATCGTTGTCGAGCTCCGAGTTGTAGCCCGTGAGCGTCAAGTTCCCCAGCGTGTGCAGGAGCTGCTCGTGATCTTCCTCCCACGTCGGCCCGAGGTCCGCCTGCCACTCGTCCGTCAACGATTGCGGCATCACGTGCTCGATCGTGAGCCCGGCCGTGACTACGTGCTCCTTGTGCCAGAACGACGCTTCCAGCCGCTCGAGCAGGAGCTTCGTCTTCTCGCGCCGGTCGCCCGCGCCGTAGAGGCGCGCGGACTCGAGCCGGTCGCGGAAATCTTCGTCCCTCGGGTACCCCTTGCCCGCGAGGATTTTGCGCACGGCCTCGACGAACTTCGGCTCCGCGGACGCCTGCGCGTAGAGTGGCGTGAAGATCTTGTTTAGCCCGTGGGTGGGTACGGCGCACACGAACCGGCGAACCAGGAAGCTCTCGAGCGTTTCGAGCAGGTCGATGACGTCAGCCTCCGACAGGGCACCACGGGCGTAGTCACCGTAAACGTTCAGCAGGAAGGGATACGCAACCGTGACCTCGAGGCGGTTCAGCCGCACCAGCCGGTCCCGCAACTGCGTGTTCGGCTCGTGCTGAGGCCGGAGGAGGAGGGTGTAGTACTGCGAGAACCTGTCGAGCCGCCGGAGGTGATCGAGCGGCCCCTTCGAGCGGTCCTCGTCCACCCGCGCCTTGAGGGCGGAGTACACGTCGGTCTCGCGGACGATCGGTCCCTCGCGCATGAGGTAGTGCCGAACGAAGGGCGTGACCACCTCGTCGCCGAGCCGCTTCTGCATCGGCCGCCAGAGCTCGACGTAGGTCTTTTCGTGCTCGTGGGCGTCGATCCGCATGAAGAAGTAGTTGCGGATGAGATCCGCCTGCGAGAGCGGGCGCCCCTTGCCGTTCAGGCTCTCGAAGATGCGGTGCGGGTTGTCCTGCTCGTCGAGGATGATGCTGACCAGGGTCAGCTTGCTGATCACGATCCGGTGCACCGCCTCCAGGCCGGGCGCGTCGGCCTTCCGCAGCTTGTTCTGGAAGAACTGGTACGCGAGCCCGATGCCGGTCTTCACGTTCGGCCCCTCGCCACGGACGATGCGCATGAAGTTCTCGCGATCGCTCAGGCTCGGGTCCTCGCCTTGCGTGGGCAGGAGCTTGAAGTAGTCGTTCCCGCTCTCATACCGGTTGGTGAGGTACAGGTCCTCGATCTGCGATGCGAGCTTGTCGAGGCCGCCGAGGCGCGCCTGATCGCGCAGCAGGGCGAACAGAATCAGCAGCGTGGTCAGGCGCTGCTGCCCGTCGATCAGGAGCCGCTTCTCGACGCCCTCGGGGACGGACTTGGCCGGGGAGGTGACGATCGATCCCAGGAAGTGCGGCTGCGGATTCTCCTCCTCGAGCAGCACCACGATGTCGCGCCACAGCGCCTCCCACTGCTCCGGCTGCCAGGAGTACGGGCGCTGGTAGTGCGGCACCAGGAACTGCTTGCTACCCTCGAGAACGCGCTGCAGCTTGGCTTCGGCGGCTTGCATCGGGTTTCCTCTGTAGAGCGGTGGGGTTGGAAGCGACAGGGGGCGGGGATTCGGCGGCGCGGCGGCGGCCGGCGCCCTTGGTGGGCTGGCGGTTCTGCTCGCGCTCGGCGCGGAGGCGTTCGAGGAGGACGGAGGCGGGCTCGTCGTTCGGGTCCTGCGGGACGAGCTCGCCGCGGAAGGCTTTGGCGAGGATGGCGCGATCCAGATTTGACAACCGAGCACCACCTTCGCCCATGAGTAGTCGTACGCGGTTCGCCGCATCAAGCATTGCATCGATTCGGATCGCGATCTCAATCTGCTCATCCGCAGGCGGGATAGGCAGCACGAACCGATTCACTTGAGACGTGAACATATGCTGGATGAGCGAGCCCGTATTCAGCTCATCGATGTAGGCGCGAACAAGTGGTGATTTGAACAGCCATAGGCAAAAGCGAGCAGACATCATCAGCGGGGTGAGGCGGGCCAACCGCTGGTTCAAGAGGCATCGCTCCCCTGGTGACGACAAGCAAACCCTGCCCAAAAATTCGTCCTTGAGCGATTGCGCGGTGAGGTTCATCACCAGCTCATCGGCTCGAATGACGTGGTCCGAGTTCTCCTCTGTCCATCGCTCCGGAAGACACTTTGTATTATCTGGCGTCCATTCCAATCGACCATCGACGTGCAGATTACCGGGTCGGAGCAGCTTGATGCCGGATGAAGTGTACTCTGACGAAGGAAAGGGACGCCCATTTTGGCAGAGACCGACCTGAGCCCATGTGGCCCACGCCCAGCCCTCCGGCAGCTCCGGCAGCTCGCTCGCATCCACCGGCGCCGGCTCCTCGTACTTCTCCTTCCAGCGATCGTCCCCCGGTACCTTCCCCTTCGCCCGCATCTTGGCGAGCTCCGCCTCCTCCCACCGCCGCCGCCGCTCGGCGCGGATCCGCTTGAGCAGCTCCTCGGCCGGCTCCACGTCGGGGTTCTTCTCCCGCCAGTCTGCCGTGAGATCGCCGCGGAAGGCGGCTGCGAGCACGGACTGGCGGAAGCGCTCGAGGAGCGCGGGGATGGCGTCGAGCGCCTCCTTGGCGCGGCGGCTCTTGGAGGTGAGGGCTTCGAGCTTGGTGAGGATGCGGCGCTGTTCACCTATTGGTGGAAGCTCAATTTCGATCTTGCGAAACCGCTCAAGACTGAGCTTTTGCTGGGCCACACCCTTTGTCTCGTCTAGAATTCGATCGCGGACAGGAGCGCACCGAAGCCAGTATTTGAGAAACAAGGAACTTGCTGCCGTCCCGACGGTCATCTTGATGCAGTCTGCTGTGATGATCCCGGACGGTCGGTCTTCCGGGTAGATGGCCGTATCCCCTGGCGGGTCGCCCATCTTGGTTACCAAGAGATCGCCAGGATAGACGGCGTGAGCCGAAAGCTCAGCAGCCTTCTCAGAGAGCACATATCTAGTTTTTGGCCCCCCAAAAGACTCACCGCGTATTTCACGCACAAACACAAGTGGAATTCCGCTGTCGCGATAATCCACAACCTTCAGACTGCTTCCGAACGGACCAATTGCGAGCGAATATCGCTTGGAAGCCGCAAGCTCTTCAATTTTGATTCTTGTCCACCCTGCGGGAAGGCTATTCATATGCTTCCCCATCGAGCTCAGCCTGCAGCCCCTCCATCTCCTGCATCGCGATCCGCAGCTTCTCCAGGATCTCCGCCGCGATCTCTTCCGGCTCCGGCAGATCATCCGCCCCATGGACGCTCTCGTCCTTGAGCCAGGCGATGTCGAGGTTATCCCCCCGTGCCTTGATCTCCTCCCGCGTGAACCTCCGGAACCGCCCCTCCGCCCCCTGGTCCTTCCGCCGGCTCTTCCCGTACGGATCGCCCCCGAACGCCTTCTCGAACTCCGCGAAGTGATTCTCCCCGAGCGGCGTCCGCTTCCCGAACGAGGGCATGTTCGCCCGCAGGTCATAGACCCACACCGCCTTGGTGTTCCCCTTGTCCTTCCGCTCCTCCCCGCGCGTGAAGAACAGCACGTTCGTCTTCACCCCCTGCGCGTAGAAGATCCCCGTCGGCAGCCGCAGGATCGTGTGCAGATCGCACTTGTCCATCAGATCGGCCCGGATCTGCGCCCCTGTGTTCTCCTCGAACAGCACGTTGTCCGGCAGCACCACCGCGGCCCGCCCGCCCGGCTTCAGCCCGCGGTAGATGTGCTGCAAGAACGCGAGCTGCTTGTTCGAGGTCGGATACGTGAAGTCCTTCCGCGACGGCAGCCCGCCCCCCTTCTTCGTCCCGAAGGGCGGGTTCGTCAGGATCACATCCGCATCCAGCAGCCGCTCGCCGTCCGACGCGAGCGTGTCCCCGCGCACCAGGTTCGCCTCGATGCCGTGCAGCATCAGGTTCATCAGCGCCAGCCGGTGCGCGTCCTCCACCAGCTCGACGCCGTAGAACGCCTTCTTCTTCTGGAACTCCTGCTCGCGCGCGGGCAGGTCGTAGAGGTTGTCGGTCGCCGCCTTGATGTACCGGTCCGCCGCGATCAGAAACCCCGCCGTCCCCGCCGCCGGGTCCTGCACAAGCTCCCCCGCCTTGGGCTGGACCAGCCGCACCATGCAGTCGATGAGCGGCCGCGGCGTGAAGTACTGCCCGGCGCCCGACTTCTTCTCGCTCGCGTTCCGCTGGAGCAGGTCCTCGTACATGTTGCCGAGGCCCTCCTCGCGCGCCGAGTACCAGTCGAGCCGCTCGATCTCCTTCACCAGCGTCTCCAGGTTCCTCGGCTGCTTGATCGACGTCTTGGCGTTGACGAAGATCCCCTGAACGCGCCCCGACGCCTCGGTGCCCAGGTGGAGCAGCGTGGCGCGGTAGAAGGTGAGCAGCCCGATCCCCGTCTTGCCCGAGAGATCGTCCCAGCGATACCCCTTGGGCAGCTCCTTCTCCGTGCTCGTCTCCTTCGCCATCTTGAGGAAGAGCAGGTACGTCAGCTCGGTGAGGTACTCGTGGTAGGTGATGCCGTCGTCCCGGAGGACGTGGCACAGATCCCAGAGCTTGCGGACGATATCGGCGGTGGTCATTGTCGGCGCGCCCTCCGTATCACAGTCAGCCCGCCGCCCTCTCCCAGATCGCCTCCTTCAGATCGCCCAGCACCTGCTCGAGCTGCCCGTCGAAGATCTTGTCGATCCGCTGGAAGCCGCCGTCGGCCTGGAACTGCCCGCGATCGAGCGCCGCCCGGTCCACCACCTCGTCGGCCTTGATCTGCTTGCCGATGCGCTCCAGCCAGCGGCGCTGCACCGGCGTCCACGCGCGGCTCTGGGCGATCTTCGCCACCGCCCTGTCCACCCGCTCGCCGTAGGGCACCAGCGGGTCGCCGAGCGCCGCCCGCCGGATGAAGCCCATGATCGACGCGGCGATGTCGGCGTTCGTCTTGTCCCGCCACGCGCTCCGCAGCACCGACTCGCTGTAGCCCGCCCCGTCGAGCGCGAGCTTGAGCTCCCGGAGCTGCTCCCGCGTCAGATCGCGCGGGCGCTGCGTCACGAGGACGAGCGCCGGGTGCGTGTTGAGGTGGTCGCGGACGTAGGCCGCGAAGCTCTCCAGGTAATCGTCCGGCCGCGGCGCATTGCCGTAGCCGCGGCCCACCTCGATCACCCGGTCGGCGTGGTCCGAGACCATCAGCGGCCGGCCAGCCGCGAGCCTCTCGTCCAGGACCGCGACGAGATACCCGTGCTGCGCGAAGTACTCCGCCGCCGCGTCCGGCGTCCCCGCCTTGAGCCGGCGTGCAAGCTCGGCCGGCGACGTCCCCGCGACGTTCTCGAACCGCGCGAGGCGCTCGCCCTTCAGCACCTGCCGCTTGCGCTGGAGCTTCGCGATGAGCTGCTCCAGCACCACGGCCCGCACTTCGGCGTCCTTCTGCGTCCGGAGCTCCTTCACGAGCTCCTCGAACGAGAGGCTCACGTCGTTCACCACCGGCGTCATCGAGGTGAGCCGCTCGAAGTTCTCGTAGAGCGCCACGGCGTCGAAGATGCGAAAGCTCGCCTTCTCGATCTCCGGGCACAGACGCGTGGCCCGGCCCATCATCTGCTCGTACAGGATGCGGCTCTTGACCTGACGCAGAAAGACGAGATTGCAGATCTTCGGGACGTCGATGCCGGTGGTGAGCAGATCCACGGTGACGGCCACGCTGGGGAGACGCTCGTTCTTGAAGTGCCGGATGAGCTGGAGCGGGCGATCGACGCTGGGATGGCCGGTGATCTTGGCCACCGTGCCCTCGTCGACGTCGCCGTACCGCTCGTGGAACGCCGCCTCCAGCAGCGAGACCACAAGATCGGCGTGGGCGTCGTTGACGCAGAAGATCAGCGTCTTGCCCGGGAGCGTGGGGTCGATGTGCCGGGCGAGCTCGGCGCACACGACCTCGTTGAAGCTCCGGGTGATCACCTTGCTGTTGAAGCCGTCGATGTCGACCTTCACCTCGTCCTTGACGTCGACGAGCTCCTCGGCCGCCGTGCGCGGGTTGAAGAGCCGCATCGTCTCGCCCTGCTTCCAGATCATCCCCTTCCTCGCGAGCTCGGTGACGATGGTCACCGGCGGCTCGTGATCGACGAGGCAGCCGTCGATCACCGCCTCCCTGTACGAGTAGAGGAAGACCGGATCGCCGAAGATCTCCTTGGTGTGCGCCGCGGGCGTGGCCGTGAGGCCGATCTTCACCGCGTCGAAGTGATCGAGGACGCGCCGGTACCTGGAGACGTAGTCGTCGTCGCTGCGGAAGCGCAGCTCGACGTCGCTCATCTCCTGGTCGAGGGTGTACCCGCGATGGCACTCGTCGACGACGATGCAGTCGTACTGGTCGACCGGCGGCACGTCGGCCTCTTTCTTCTCCTCGTCCTCCTTCGAGAGGAGGACGCGCTTGACCATGCCCTGGATGGTCGCGACATGCAGCTTGGTGCCCGCGTCGGGCCGCGCGTCCTCGAGCCCCTTGATGTTGTAGATCTCCGCGAACGTCTGCAGGTTCTCGAGCCGCACGTCCTTGAGCGCGTCCACCGTCTGCTCGCCGAGCGCGCTCCTGTCGACGAGGAAGAGGATGCGCCGGAACCGCTGGGTCTTGATCAGCCGGTAGACGAGCCCGATGGCCGTGCGCGTCTTCCCCGTCCCCGTGGCCATCGCCACGAGGCACGCCCGCTTCCCGCCCTCGATCGCCGTCTCCACGGCCCGGATGGCGCGGATCTGGTAGTCGCGGAGGTCGAGGTAGCCCGTGGGCTCGCTGTCCAGCCGGGCGTGGGCGGCGGCGATGTCCTGCTTGAAGAGCGCGACGAGCCCCTCGGGCGTGTACCAGCCCTCGAGCGGGCGCGCGAGGTTGGTTGAACGCCGCGCGTCGCGGAACCAGATGCCACTCTTGGTCTCGATCTGCTTGAGATATGCCCGCCCGTTGGTCGCGAAGAGGAACGGCACCTTGTGCCCCTTGTCCCACGGACCGCCCGCGAACCTGGCGTCGCCCTCGAGCGTGAGACCGCGGCTGTAGCGGACCGTCTGCTGTTTGAGGACGTTGGCCACGTCCACGCTCATCTTCTTGGCCTCGACGACCGCGAACGCCTCGAGTCCAACGAACAGCACATAATCGACAGGGCCCGTCTCCGTCGGCCACTCGGCGATGGCGAGGTTCTTCCCCTTCTGCGGCCTCGTCCCCCGCCGGTAGTCCAGGTGCTCGGAGTCGGCCTCCCAGCCCGCGTTGCGGAGCTGCGCGTCGATGATCCGGCGGGTGGCGGCCTCGTCGAGGAGGATCGCCTGCGCCGCCTCGGCGGCGCGCTCGACCACGGCCTGGATGGCGGCGGGCGGTGCCGCCGCTGCCTGCTCCTGGAGGGCGGCGAGCTCGGCGGCGAGCTGCGCCTTCTGGCGCTCGAAGGCCTCGACGTCCTTCGCCCGCTTCTGCTCGGCCTCGGTGGCGAGGGCCTCCCAGAGCGCCCCGTCCTCGGCCGCCTTCCGGGCGCGCTCCTCGGCGGTGAGGCGCTTCTTCCCCTCCTCGTCGGCGGCGGCGCGGACGGCCTCGATGTCGACCTTGCTCCTGGCCAGCTCTGCGCGCAGGCGCTCGAGCTCGGTGGCGAGCGCGGCGTCCTCCTTCGCCGGGTCGGGGGGCGGCACGAAGGGGCCGGGGTCGAACTTCCTGTCGTTCCCGAACGAGCGCTGGAACCAGACGGCGAGCTCGCGCGCCATCTTGAGCTGGTGCAGCGCCTCGCGGTGGTCGCCGCGGATCTCGTGGGTCGCCTTGTTGCCGGCGACGCGCAGGTCGTGGAAGAGCTGCCGCGTCGTCGCGTCGAGCGCGCCCCGCTCGCGGAGGCGGTTGATCAGCGTGGCCTGGTTGTCCTCGGGCGACGCGTAGAGCCCGAGCCGCGCGGCGGCGCGCTGCGCGAGGATCTCGCCGAACTGCCGCAGCTTCACCAGGCAGGTGTTCGGGTCGTCGGCGAAGTAGCGCTCCGCCTGCGTTCCGAGAACGACGAGGCGCGGGTCGTGGTGGGCGAGAAAGAAGAAGTTGGGCGATGCAGCAGGGGGCACAGGATCGAGCTCGCGCGAGGGTGGGCGGACCGTTCCATGGAACACCAGCCCGGGGTGCCGGTGGAAGCGGAACGAAACCAATCTGGACGGTACCGCGTAAGGAGCAGGGGCTCAGGGGCGCGCGAGCGAAGGGCACCTTTCCGGAAGATGTGCGCAAGGACCGGCGCGTTGCTGGAGGCGCCAGCCTCCACACATGGAGGTCATGGCCCCCAGCGGCCGACGGGAGCGACCGCGCCGGGCTCCCGGCATCCTCCGAGCCTCGCTCCACACCGGCGCTCGTCCCGCGAGCAAACCCCTTCTTTCCCCGGCCCATATCGACCATCTCGCGCCGATCGCCGTCGCGACCCGCGCCATGCCTGGCCGGCCAGCGCCGCTTGCAGAGCATGGACCTGAAGTTGCAATTCGGTAGCTCAAGGCGGTCGCGCTGCTCGCGCTGGTCAGTACGTCGAGCTGCTCGAGCCACCTGAGTCGCTGAACCAGCGACTTCCACCATGACCGCAACGGGCATCGAGGGAGCCCCGTTGACGTCCCGATCTCCCCCTCTCCCGGGCTCTCCCGGGCGCGCCCCGCGTGCAGGCCTGTCTGCGCGCTGCCGCCGAGGGGGCCGTCGAGGCGCGAGGATCGTCTTCACATGAACGCAACCAGAGGTAAAAACATGAGATTGACATCCAGCAGAGCATCATTGACGCTCGTCTTCCTCTCCTTGATCGCGGGCTGCGCTGCGCCCGCCGAGCCAGACCCGGCGGAGGACACGGGGGTGGAGTCGCAGTCGCTCGAGTGCGACAGGGACTGCATCCGGGCGATGGTGAACAAGCACCTCGCGCTGATGGGAGAGCTCGGGGACGAGCGCACCTACGAGGTGTCGCTCCGGGAGCTCAGGGCGGTCGGCCCGGCTGTCGTCTCCGGGGCGGTCGCGGCCTACCGCGCCTGGTCGCTGTCGGCGCCGCCCGATCCGGAGGAGCCGGCGCGGCCCGGCGAGATGCGGTGGCGCGCGGCGCACCTGCTCGGCGCCCTCGGGTTCCGCGAGGGCATCTCCTCGCTCGACGCGATCGCGAGATCTCCGCTCCCCGAGCCCGGCGCCGACGAGGAGCTCTTCGCGGACGAGGTCCGCGTCCGCCTGCGCGCCGTCGCCGGGCTCGAGAAGCTCGGCGCCGCCGCCGAGCTGCGGGCCATCCACGCGCTCGGCGGCCTCCTGCGCAGGCCGGCGGCGGCGAGCCTCTACGCGCTCGGCATCGACGTCGGCGGCCTCCGGTTCGTCGACGGGCGGACGGCGCTCGCCGAGGACGTCGCCGACACCACCGACCTGAACCCGAACGCCGGTCGACCGGTGCAGCCGGACACGCCCGGCTCTCGTGAATTCCGTGTGACGCCTCGGCTCGACACCCCGGCCACTGCTGCCACCGCTGATCGATGAGGGATTGACCATGCGAACGACGATCAAAGCGACGCTTGCGCTCTGCCTGCTCCTTGGCCTCTCCTCCGAGGCCCGCGCCCAGACGTGCGACACCATCCGGAACACCGAGCCCGCCGTGCAGAAGAGCTTCTGGTGCACGCAGCCGTGGGTCGACTTCTTCTGGGACGCCTACGATTTCGACAAGGGGGACTGGGACGGCGGCTTCGGCTGGGAAGCCCCCTGCGACCTGAAGAGGCCGCTGGCGCGCACGTTCCAGGCGATCCAGCTCCTCAGCTACGCGTCGCCCAACCAGCCGACAAAGACGAACGACTTCAAGGGGAATATCCTGCGCTGGGGCGGCAACTACGCCATGCGCGAGATCGACGAGCTGGACGCGCGGTGCGGCGACGGGAAGAACCGGGCTTACACCGTCTGGGGGACGTTCGTGGACAACTACACCGAGCTCTACATGCCGTTCTTCTTCAACGAGAACGTGGTGGAGCGCGCCGGCACGCTGATCCACGAGGCGCGCCACGCGGACTGGTGCGGTCACAACGGCAACGACGGCAGCAACGCGTGCCCAGCGAAGAGCGATTCGTGCGACGAGAAGTACCTGGACGGCTGCTCGGGGTTCGCGTCGCCGAGCGGGAGGGGCGCGGCCGGCTACCAGGTCCTGTGGCTGTGGTGGTATGCCGCCGAGGCGGACGCGCAGCACAGCTCATCGACGATGAAGGACTTCGCGAGGGACGAGGCGAACCGGATCTTGAACACCATGTTCGACGTCGACCCGTGCTTCAACATCACGAGCAATGGCGGCAAGATCATCACGTGCTAGGAGGGCGGCCCTCGCCGGCTGCCTGTGGGGCGCGCTGTGCGTGGCGGGGTGCGCTGGCCATCGCGGCTCGGACATCCCGCCGGCGCCCTGGGCGCAGCTCGAGGTGAACCGCGGCGCCGGCGAGCAGACAGTCCTCTGGATCGACCTGAGCGGGACGTTCGAGGGGTACAAGGGGAAGGCGGCGCTCGGCGGCGCGCTGAGCCCGGAGCAGCTCTCGGGCCTCCGTGAGCTGTTCCGGGACGCGCGGGTCGCGATCTACAAGCGCGACGCGCTCCCCACCGACGGGAGCGTCGATCTCGCCGGCAGCGCCGACCGGCCTGTCTTCCGCGTCGTGGTGCGCGAGGAGAGCGCCCGGATCCAGCCGGGCTCGGAGAGGCTGTCGGCGTACTTCGCCGAGCGGTCGCAGCACGCCGAGACGGACGAGATGCTGGCGGAGGTGAAGAAGATCATCGCCGCGGCCACCGAGCCCCCCTAGCGACGCAGCCCTGTCGCGCGCGCTGAGCCGACCTACTGCGCCGGGAACCGCTCGGCCATCCAGGCCTGCCACGCCGGCTCGGCGCGCGCGGCTGCGGCCTTGGCCTCGTCGCCATAAAGATAGACGCGGATCGGCAGGAAGACCTGCCCCGCCATGGGCAGCGCGAACAGGTGCGCGATGCCCGGCGCCGGCTCCTCGACGCGGAGGAGCAGCTCCGGGTGTTCGCTCGATCCGATCCGCTCGACAACGCCGGCGAGGGGCGGCGCGCCGGCGGCCGTGCTGACCCGCTGCCCCGCGGCGGCGCCCGCGAGCCCGAGCGGGCCGACAAGCGCGTCCCACGTCGTTGCAGCCGGCGCGGGTCCGGCCCCCATCAACTGGAATGGCACGCAGGGTTGGCCGCGGAAATGCTCCAGGTAGAGCCGCAGGAGCCGGAAGAAGGCCACCCAGCCGTGCTCGTGCCCCTCGAACTGCTTGTCCCAGTCGTCGGTGCTCGCGAACCAGCTATGCACGACGCGCACGACGCACGTCCCGCCGGACTGCGCCTCGACGATCCACTCCGTCGCGACACTCGGGGTGCCCGGCCCCATGTCCTCCGGGCTCTCGGCGGTGAACCGGCGAGGCGGATCCCAGGCAGTGATCTTCGAGACGGAGTCCATGCTCGAGCCCGGGCCGAAGTGAGAGACGGTGGTGCCGCCCTCGCGCTCCTCCACCTCGCTCGGCACGAACCACGATGAGATCCCGGGCCCGGTCGCGATGGCCTCCCACACCTCTTCGGGGCTGCCCGGGACCTCGACCTCGGCTTGCACGGACCGGCGTCCGGACGCGTCTTTTCTCACTGGCATGATGGCTCCTTTCTGGGTGTCTCGTTCGGTGTGGGGTGAGCGACGATCACCAGGCGATGCGGCCGCCCGCCGGGCGCTGATTCATCGTGGTAGCGCGCGACGAGCGACGTCACGGCGCGGGTGAGCTCGCCGGTGAACGCGGCGCGCTCCGCCGGAGACCGGAAGCGAACCTCGGTGTCGATCGACAGGGTGGCCAGGTGCTTGTCGGCCTCCCGCGACAACCGCAGGAGGTCGCTGACCTCCCGCACGACACGGGCGCCCAGGGCGATGAGGTAGCTCGCGGAGAGGCGGTCTGCCGTGCGCTGCGGATCCGCGGCGACAGGCCCCAGCGCGCGGGGCGACACGACGTACGAAGCCGCGCTCGCGACAAGCAGCCGCTCCGTCAGGCCGCCCCACTTTCGCGTCCCGGCGACCCGCACGAGCCCGTGCGCCTCGAGGGCGCGCAGGTGGTAGTTGATCTTCTGGCGCGCGATCCCGAGGCGCGTGGCGAGCGTGGCGGCGGAGGCCGGCGCGGCCAGCTCCGACAGCAGCCGGTTCCTGACAGGCTCGAGCGCCGCCGTGGCCGCGGCCGGATCGTCGATCACGTCAACGTCAAGCACGTGACCCTACCTAACCTTGACAACTTTTTTTGTCAATGGTCGCCGACAGGCCGCTTCCAGGCGCGGCGCAGGGGCCGGCGCACCTCTGTGCGTCGCGCGGCCGGCCGCCTCCCGTGGGTCAGCACCGAGCTCGGAAGAGGCGATCCCCCGCGGGGCGCGCAGCTCATCGAGGGGGCCGGGAACACCGGTGTCCGCTCCGGCGTGGTCCCCGGGTACGGGCACGCCGATCCGGTCTTCTGTCAGCGCGCCGAGGCCGACGTCTGGCCGCTGCTGGAGTGGCCGGGCGCAGCGGGCCTCCACGAACGCGCGCTCCGGGCTCCCCCGGAGCCGTCCGGGCAGGCCGTCCACGGGACGGCCTGCCCCGCGGCGTGCTCACGCGCCGCCGGCGAGACCCCGCGCCTCGATCTCCCTGTAGATCGCCGCCAGGCGCTGCGCCCAGGCCTCCACGCCCTCGGCGCTGAGCAGGCCGTCCTGGCGGATCTCGAGCAGCACGCACGGCAGGCCGCGCGCCTCGCCGTGCACGGGGATGCCGTAATCGCCGCCCGCGCTCACGTGGTACGGCTCGTTGTCCCCGACGCAGAGCCCGGGCTCGCGCCGCAGGAGCTCGATGAACGGCGCGGCGAGCCGCCGGTCGCGCCCGTAGAGGACGGCCGCCTGCCAGGGCCGGTCCTGGCCGGGCATCGAGGGCGTGAAGCTGTGGACGCTCAGGATCGCCGTGCTCTGCCGGCGGTCGCGCCGCGCGTCGAGGAGCGCTGTGATCGCGTTGTGGTAGGGCCAGAAGCACGCGTCGGCGCGCGCCCTGGCCTCGGCGGCGTCGATGGTGTTGCCGGGGATGGGCACGCCGCAGCTCACCTCGGGGATGGAGCTCGGCGCGCCCAGCGGCCGGTTGCAGTCGATGACCAGGCGGGAGTAGCCGGAGAGCACGAGCGGCGCGTCGAGGAGCGCGGAGAGGCGGCGCGAGAGGAGCGCCGCGCCGATGTCCCAGCCGGTGTGCTCGCGGAGCGCTTCCTCCTGCAGGGCGAGCACGGGGAGGCTCCGCGGGACCGCGTTGGAGGCGTGGTCGCAGAGCAGGAACGCGCTGGAGGGGCCCTCGGGGTTGACCACCTCGAACGCGGGCGGCTCGTCGGGCGCAAGGATGTGCAAGGCAGGCGGTGGGGAGCTCATGGCGTCTCGCCGGAGACATAGCAGACCCGGGCGCCCCCGCGGCGCGCGCTCGAGGCGGCGCAGCGCCGAGGCGGCGCAGCGCCGAGGCGGCGCAGCGCGCTGTCGGGACGGCGACGTCACGCAGGCGCGCAGCGCGAGCCTGGCGCGGTCACGACGGCGACGTCATGCAGGCGCGCAGCGCGAGCTTCGCGCGGTGCAGGAGGACCGCGACGTGGCCGGCGGAGATGCCGAGCGCCCGCGCCACGTCCTCCCCCGGCTGCTCCTCGAGCATGCGCAGCGTCACGACGGCCTTCTGGATCTCGCAGAGCTCCTCGACGCACGCCCGCAGGCGCACGTGCTCCTCGGCGCGCGCGATCGCCTCGTCGGTCGCCGGGGAATCGCCCGCGGCCTCCGGGTGCGCGTCGACGTCCTCGTGCGGCCGGGCGCGGAAGTGACGGCGCCGCCGGTTGCGCGCGGCGTTGCGCACCATCGCCGCCAGCACGCCCCCCCACGCGCCGGCGTCCTCCGGGAGCGCGCCCCGCTGCTGCGCCAGGGTGAGCAGCGTGCAGAGCCCCTCCTGCACGCAGTCGACGGCGTCCTCGGGCGTCACCCCCTCCGCGCGCGCCAGCGCGGCGAGCGCCGAGCGCTCCGAGCGCACAAGGTGCGACACATGGCTCAGAATGTCGTCAGCGTCGTTGATGGCGTCCATGGTCTACGGAGGTCAGGTCTCGAGCCTCGCCCACATTACAGCGCCGAGCGTTGTAATGGATGCCGATCTCGAGACCTGGGCAGGCATGGAGGATCACGCGATGTCCACGAACCCTGTCCACGAGATCGACGAGCTGCGCTTCGACGCCGAGGTGCTGGAGGCCGGGGTGCCTGTCCTCATCGAATTCACCGCGACGTGGTGCCCGCCGTGCCGCGCGCTCGCGCCCATCCTGCACAAGCTGGCGGAGGAGGGCGCAGGCCGCCTGAAGGTGGTGGCGGTGGACGGCGACCGCTCCCCGGCGCTCGCCCGCCGCTTCAACGTCCGCGCGTTCCCGACGGTCATCGCGCTGGACGCGGGCAAGGAGGTGGCGCGCCACGTGGGGCTGACAACGAAGGAGAAGCTCCTGAAGCTGGTGGAAGGTCGGGGGCTCTCCGGCGCGGCGCCGGGGGACCGAGCGCCCTCGCCGGCGTGACGGCGCGCCGGCCCGGCTCGGTGGTCGGGTGGGGCCGCGGCGGGCGAGCGCGCGGTCGGGCTCGCTCGGGGCTCGCGCCGGCGGCAGGAGCTGGAGGCGCGCTACCGTCGTGGTCTGTCGCGGTCGCGCTGCGACTCGCGGTCGCGCTGCGACTCGCGGTCGCGCTGGGCGCCGCGGTCGCGGTGCGTGCCGCGCTCCCGCTGCTGGTCGGCGGCGGGGAAGCTGACCCGGCGCGTCGTCTGCTCGGTCCCGGAGACCTCGAACGGCCCCACCGGGAGCGGCTCGCTGACCGCCTTGCCGTTGTCGTCGAGGAGCGTGATCGTCCCGACGTAGTCATCGGCGATGACCTGCACGCTCGTGTCGAACCGCTCGCACGGGACGACCTGCCTCGTGACCTCGTTGTTCTTCGTGTTGATGAGCAACAGCTCGACCGCCTGCGCGCCGTACGTCTTGCACTGGCCGGCCTCGGTCCTGTCCTCGATCGACCACTGGACGGTGACGAACCCCATCTCCTCGGGCTTTGCCTCTCCAGGCCCTGTTTCTCCCGGTTGTGTTCCGTCGGCCCCATGATCCATGCAGGCGACCAGCGCCACTGCACAGACCGCTGCCACAGAGTAGATACTTCGCATTCCTACCTCGCTGTGCTCGGCGCCGATCGGGGCGCCGCGCTCCGCGCCAGCAACGCGGGTGCCACACGGATCCCGCGGCGCGGCGGCGAGCTCGGCGCGCCCCGCGCCGGGGCGGCGAGCGCGGTATCCCCCGCGATCCGGCGCGGCGGCGCGGCGGCGCGGCGGCGCGGCGGCGCGCGTCCCCCGACGGGCCGGCGAGCGCTGGGCGTCGAGCGACGCGCACGCGCTGCGCGGTGGCGGCCGCGAGCACGGCGAGTATCGGGCGAGCGCGCGAGTCGGCGTATCCGGCGGTGGACGTCGCTCCGGGAGCGACCTCCCGTGTCGCCGCCGGAGCTCCCGTGTCGCCGCCGGGACCGCGATCCCGGCGGCCGCGCCCGCGGCGCCGCGCGCGAAGGAAGAGCTTGAAATCCCGGACAAGGTTCGACATCTTCGCCGCCAGCCAGACGCGAGCGGCGCCGCGTCACGGCCGCGTCGAATCGAGCCGCGAGCATCGCACCTCCGAAGCGCCCAACCGCCGATGCTCACCCCCGAGACCCCCCGCGACAGCCGCCGAGAGGCCGCCCTCGGCGTCGTGTACGGCGTCGCGGCCTACAGCGCCTGGGGCATCGTCCCCGTCTTCTGGAAGCAGCTCCGCCACGTCGGTCCGGTCGAGATCCTGGCCCACCGCACGGTGTGGAGCCTGCTCGCCTTCGCGGCCCTCACGCTCGCCACGGGGCAGCTCCGCGCGCTCGGCGCGGCGCTCTCTGACCGGCGCGTCGTCGGGGCCATGGCGGCGACCGGCGCGCTCGTCTCGGCGAACTGGGTCCTCTTCATCTACGCCGTCTCGGTGGGGCGCGTGCTCGACGCGAGCCTCGGCTACTTCATCAACCCGCTGCTCAGCGTGCTCCTCGGCATGATCTTCCTGCGCGAGCGGCTCCGCCCGGCGCAGTGGATCGCGCTCGGCCTCGCCGCCGTGGGCGTCGTGCACCTCGCCGTGCGCGCTGGCGCGGTCCCCTGGATCGCGCTGGCCCTGGCGGGGACGTTCGGTGTCTATGGCCTCCTGCGGAAGGTCGCCGCCGTCAACTCGCTCCCTGGCTCCACCCTCGAGACGCTGTTCATCGCCCCCCTCGGCGCGGCCTACCTGGCCACCCTCCACGCCCGGGACGCCGGCGCCATGGGCCACGTCGACGTTCGCACCGACCTCCTCCTCGCCGCGACGGGCATCATCACCGCGCTGCCGCTCGTCTGGTTCACGAACGCGGCGCGCCGCCTGTCGCTGACCACCCTCGGCTTTCTCCAGTACCTCGCGCCGAGCGGCCAGTTCCTGCTGGCCGTGCTGGTCTATGGCGAGCCGTTCACGGCCACGCAGGCCGTGAGCTTCGCCTGCATCTGGACCGGGCTCGCGGTCTTCAGCGCGGACGCGGCGCTGCGCGCGTCGGCCGCGCGCGCCGCCTCCGATCGGACGAGATCGTAGGCCGCTCCGAGCGCCGCTCAGGGTCACGCCCGGGCGCCGCGCTCCGCCAGGTTCGCTGACACGCGAGGAGCGGTCGAGGACCGGTCTTTCGCTTCTTCCCGGCAGACCCCGACTTGCCCTCTCGATCCGACCCGCGGACAACCGCTCCGCGCCGGCGCGGCCGCTTGCCGCCAGCGAGGATCCAGGCCATCTTGGACTCGGGCATCAACGGCGCGCTCGTCGTTCTCGTCGTTGAATGATGCGTTTTGTCGACATTTGCTGCCGCACGCGCCGACGAGCAGCAATTCGAATGCACCCCGGGGGGACTGACCATGAAAACTCGCTGGTTCATGTCGATTGTCGCGCTGTTATCCGCCATCGGGTCGATCGGCGCCGGCAGCGCAGCGCAGGTGGATGAGCCAGCGGCGAACAGCCCGGCGATCGGCGAGGCTCCGGAAAACAACGCATCGGCAGACGCCCCGGGCGTCGATCCGCAGAGCGAGGCGCCAGACCAGGCGTGCAGGCTGGACAACTGTCTCCGCCCTCATGACCCCTGCACGTGCAGCAATACCGGGTGGGCTGGATATTGTGGCACCGGCCCCCATCACCCCGGGTGCCTCTACTGCCGCTGCGATTGACCGGGACGGGCGGAGAGCGCTCGTCTCATCCGGTCGGCGACATCCCGGCTCCGGGCGACGATCGTCACCTGGCTCCTGCTCATCGCTGAATAGCGCGTCCCGTCGAGGTGCTCGACCACGCCGTTCGCCTCGCGGACGATCAGGGCTCCGGGCGCGTGGTCCCAGGGCAAGAGGCGGTAGTAGACACAGAAGTCCGTCTCGCCTCGCGCGACGCTCGGGTAATCGACGCAGGAGCAGCCCGCGCCCTGCGCCGGCCGGTAGGCGCCTGCCGCGCGGGCCTCGATCTCCGCGCCCACCTCACCCGGCATGAAGCGCGTGTAGATCGTCCCCGCCGGCGCCTCCGCCCCGTCCGCGGCGTCGGCGAGGAAGCGCGCGCCGTTCAGGAAGGCGCCGGCCCCCTCCTCGGCGAAGAAGGTCTGTCGCCGCGCCGGCAGGTGAATCCAGGCCGCGCGCGGCTCCGAGGCCCTCAGCAGCGCCACCATGATCCCGAAGCGGTCGTTGCCCTCGACGAAGTTGCGCGTCCCGTCGAGCGGATCGATGAGCCAGCACCAGCCGCCGCCGCCGAGCGCGTCGAGCAGCCGCGGATCGGCGTGCGCGGCCTCCTCGCCGACCGCCGCCGACCCGGGCAGGAGCGCGCGCAGCCCCTGCGAGATGCGCCGCTCCACCGCGAGATCCACGGTCGTCACCACGTCGCCAGGGTCGAGGGCCGTCGCCTTCGGCGTCACCTCCGCCTGGGCGATTCGCCGCCAGAACGGCAGCATGTCCTCGTGCGCGACCTCCTCCAGGAAGGCGCCCACGCGCGCCAGATCGGGCATCGACATCGCGGCACCCTACCTCGCCCGGCGCCGCTCGCTCCAGGCAAAGCGGCGCGCGCCTCGCGCTTGCGGCGCCAGCAGCATCGCGCTGCGGATCCGGTGCTCGCGGAGCAGCAGCGCGCCGCGCCAGCCGCGGAAATCGAGGGCTCTCGGGAGAGCGGCACGCCCGCTGCATGACGGGCGCTCCATGCATAGACGTCAGTTCTTGGGGGGCGCTGCGGCCGCTGTATCCGGAGCTCTCCTCGCAGGCAGAGCCCACGCTGCTGGGCCGAGCGTGATCCGTGTCGGCGTGCCCGGCGTCGGCGTGGGCAATCGCCCCGTCACCGGCGGCAGCTTCTTCTCCTTGCTGCACCTCCAGGGCAGCCTGGCCGAGGAGTTCAAGAAGGACGGCATCGAGGTCAAGTGGAACTTCTTCCGCGGCGCCGGCCCGGCCGTCAACGAGGCCGTCGCGAATGGCCTGCTCGACATCTGGACGCACGGACACCTGCCCTCGGTCGTCGGCCGGGCGAGCGGCTTGAAGACACGCCTCCTCGCCAGCGCCAGCCGGCGCGGCCACGCCTACCTGGTGGTGCCCTCCGACTCGCCCATCAGCGGGGTCAAGGACCTGCGCGGCAAGCGGGTGGCCTTCCAGAAGGGCACAGCAACGCAGCTCTCCGCGAACCGGATCCTCGAGGGCCACGGCCTGACCGAGCGGGACGTCCGCGCCATCAGCATGGACGCGGCCACGGCCAAGGCGGCGATCGCCACGAAGGACATCGACGCGGTGTTCGGCGGCACCGACTACCTCTCCCTGCGGGACCAGGGGATCGCCAAGATCGTCTACACGACGAAGGGGGACTCGCCGGCCTACCCGAGCAACTCGGGCATCGTCGCGCGAGAGGACTTCATCAACGAGCATCCCGACGTCGTGCAGCGGATCATCACGCTCGCTGTCAAGTCCGCGTCGTGGGTGGCCGACGAGAAGAACCGCATCCAGGCCTTCCAGCTCTGGTCGAAGTCGGGGACGCCGTTCGCGAACTACAAGGAAGCCCAGCAGGGCGAGGACATGAAGCAGAACGCGAGCCCCCTGCTCGACGAGTACGTCATCGCCCGTTACAGGTCGGCGGTGGCCGACTCGAAGAAGTTCGGCCTCATCAGGAACACCTTCGAGGTCGAGCCCTGGACCGACAGGCGCTTCCTGAACCGGGCGCTCAAGGACCTCGGCCTCGAGCGCTTCTGGGCGGAGTGGGACGCGAACGGCAAGCCCAAGGGGTGACAGCGCCGGGCCGCTGGCGCGCAGCGCGTGCGCCCAGGCCCGCGCTGCGATAGACGTGCCCTCCGGCGCGCGCCTCCGGCAGAGGCGCCTCGCGCGTCGCGACCGGAGGCGAGACGATGAGCTCCGAAGACACAGCGCAGACTGTCCACCTCTCGCATATCCCCCCGTGGATCGACGGCCCCGCGGCCTGGTACGGCCCCGCGATGGCCCAGGGCGAGGGCTGGATCGAGCACCTCACGCCCGCGGAGATCGAGGAGGTCGAGGCCGCCGTCCGCCGCTTCGCCGGGACGGGCAAGGACCCGGCGAGCCTCCGCTGCGAGGACTTCCCCCTGCCGTCGCTCGCCGGGCGCCTCCGCCGCGCGCTCGCCGAGGTGCTCGACGGCCGCGGCTTCGCCGTGCTCCGCGGCCTGCGCGGGCGCTGGCTCGATCCCCCCGATCGCGTCGACGCCCGCGCGGCCGCGATCGCGTTCCTCGGCATCGGCAGCCACCTCGGGAGCGCGCGCTCGCAGAACGCGCGCGGGCACGTCCTCGGTCACGTGAAGGACCTCGGCCTGTCGAGCCAGGACCCGAGCGTGCGCATCTACCAGACGCGCGAGCGGCAGACGTTCCACACCGACTCGTGCGACGTCGTGGCGCTGCTCTGCCTCCGCACAGCGAGGGCGGGCGGGCTGTCGGCGCTTGTCAGCTCGGTCACGCTGTACAACGAGCTGCGGCGGGCGCGCCCGGACCTCGTCGAGGCGCTGTTCGCGCCGATCGAGACCGATCGCCGGGGCGAGGTGCCCGCGGGCGAGAGGCCTTATTTCCGCATCCCGGTGTTCAACTGGCACGCTGGGCTCCTGTCCGCCATCTACCAGCGGCAGTACATCGCGTCGGCGCGCCGCTTTCCGGGCGTCCCGCCGCTCACGGCGCGGCAGGTCGAGGCGCTCGACCTGCTCGACGCCCTCGCCAACGACCCTGCGCTCCACATGACCATGGAGCTCCGCCCTGGCGACATCCAGCTCGTGCACAACCACACGCTGCTCCACGACCGCACGGCCTTCGAGGACTGGCCCGAGCCCGATCGCAAGCGGCACCTGCTCCGCCTCTGGCTCGCGCCGCCCGGCGCGCGGCCGCTGCCGCCCGTGTTCCGCGAGCGCTTCGGCGCGCTGACCCCGGGCGACCGCGGGGGCATCGTGGTGCCCGGCACGCGCCTCCACGCCCCGCTCGACGCGGCGTGAGCGCCGGGGGTCACGCCCGCGGGCGCCTGCGGGCGCTCGGGCAGCGCCCGCGCGGGCGCCCCCTGTCGCTCACGGTTGCTCGTCCGGATCCGGAGCGCCCCACGTGAGCTCCGGCTCGCCGAGGAACTCGGGCGTCCCGACAACGGCGATGAGCAGCTCACGCAGGTCGCGCCCCGAGCTGGCGAAGGCCTCCGCCAGCGCCTCGATGCGCGGCCCCAGCGCCGCCGGAGCGCTCGCCTTGGCGGCCGACAGAGGATCGGTCGCGTAGTGCAGCGCCACCTGCGCGATGCAGGCGTGGACCTCAGGGAGCTCCTTCAATATCTCGAGAAGCTCGCGGACATCCCCGTATCTGGGCTCGCCCGACACGCCGGTCACCCAGCCGGAGGTGTCGAACGGCTCGCCGCCGTCGTCCGCGAGCTCGCGCCCCATGCTGTCGAACCGCAGAAAGGCGAACCCCGGCGGGTTGAGCAGGGCGTGGCACCCGTCGCAGGTCATCGGGGAAGTCACCTCGATCATCTGCTCGCGGATCGAGCGACCGAGCACGGGCTCCTCGGCCGGCGAACCGTCGGGGAGCTCCGTGCAGAGCAGCGCAGAGCGGACGAGCCAGCCTCGCCTCACGGGCCAGGAGACGGGGTAGGCGCTCCGGAACGTCGTCATGATGGCGGCGCTCGTGAAGAGCCCCATCCGGTTCGGTGAGCCGTACGGCACGCGCGTGGGCTCCTCGCCCTCGACGCCGCTCATCCCGTAGTGCTCCGCGAGGCGCGCGTCGACGAAGGTGTACGGGGCGAACATCAGCGTATCCAGGGTGCCGTCCTCATCGAGGACGACCGCGCTCCCGTAGGCCGCGACCTCCTCGCGCATCGACGCGAGCAGCGGGTCGTCGACGGGCTCGCCCTCGGGCGTGAAGGCCCTCAGCAGCTTCGAGCGCAGCCACCAGTGGAAGAAGCGCCCCACGCCGTCTCTGGCGCGCGGATCCTCGAGCATCTCGCGCGCGAGGTCCTGGGCGGCCTGCGCCTGCACCGGAGCGCCGAGGCGCGCGCGGATCTCGCCGGCGAGCGCCCCGTCGTTCCACAGGAACCTGGTCAGGCGCTGCGCGACGATCTCCGGAGCAGCCGGCGGGATCTCGGGAAGAGCGGTGTCCGCGCCGCCCTCGCCCGACGCGCCGCCGCCCGAGTCGCCTCCGCTCGAGGCGCCGCCGCCCTGCGCGCCGTCGGCGGGCGCGCGCTCGTCCGCAGCCGAGCCGCACGCGACCGGGCTGCCCGCGGCGGAGGCGATCAGCAGCGCGGCCAGGGCGCCGCGCCCGACAGAGGACAGCTTCCCACCCTTCATCGATTCGACACGCAAGCAAGTCATGGAATTGAACGCAGTCTTTCACGGATCTCTGTCGAGGGAACGAAAAGGGCATGCTCCTGACGTCGCGTATCCGGCGCGCTCTTCTTCGTGCGGCGCACGGGCTCTGGGGCTCGTGGGCCACGGCGGCCGACAGGGGCTCATCGCGACGTCGCGACATCGCGATATTGCGACATCGCGACATCGCGGCACCGGGGCACCGAGCCGGACGCGCCGCGCGGCACGCCCAGGGCGCGAGCCCTGCGCGAAGCGTCCCGCCGCATGCGCACGCCGCGCGCACACGCCGCCGGCACGCGCCTCGCAGTGCAGGCATTTCCCATGGCTGACTTGCCTCCGGCCCGAGCGGCAGAGGGATGCCCCGGCGGCGACGCCGGGCGCCCGGGCGGCGGCGAGGGCGCGCCCTTCACCGCCGGTGCGCCGGCCGCCCGGAGCGACGCCGCCAGGCGCGCGCGGCGCCGGGCGCTGCTCCACGCGGCGCTCGGCGTCGTTGGCCTCGCCGCCCTGGTCGCGCTCATCCGGCACGTCGGCGCGGCGGAGATGCTCGACGCGGTGGCGCGCGCCGCGCCGCTCCTGCCGCTCCTCGCCGCGCTGGAGGCGGCGCGCGTCGGCTGCGAGACGCTCGCGACGGGCGCGCTCTGCCCGCGGCGGAGCGTCCCGCCGGCGGAGCTCCTGCGCATCCACGTCGTCTCCTACCCCGTGATGGCGCTGATGCCGGCCGGCCGCGCCACGGGCGAGGCGGTCAAGGCGGCGCTGCTCTCTCCCCACGTCGGTGCCCCGCGCGCGGCCGCGATCGCCGTGGCGAACCAGTCGCTCGCGCTCCTCTCGGCGAGCCCGCTGTCGCTCCTCGCCGCCCTGGCCATCTGGCGGATCGGCGGCGGCGCCTCCCCGCTCGCCCTCGGCGTCCTCGCGCACGCCGCGCTCCTGGCCGCGAGCGGCCTCGGCGTCGCCTACGCGGCGCGGCAGCGCGCCGCCTTCGCCTGGTTCGCCCGGCGGTTCGCCCGCGTCGGCCACGCCACGGCCGCCTTCCAGGAGGCCGTCCGCGAGCGCCCGCCCGTGCCGGCCCGCCCCTTCGCCGCCCACGTAGCGAGCCGCGCGCTCCAGGCGGCCGAGTACGCCGTGCTCCTCGCCGCTGTCGGCGCCGAGGGCGGCCCCCTCCGCGCGCTCGCCGCGTACGGCGTGGGCGCGGCCGGCACGGCGCTCGGCGACCTCATCCCGGCCCAGATCGGCGCGACGGACGGCGCCTTCGCGCTCGCCGCCCCGCTGCTCGGGCTCACCGCGAGCTCCGCGATCGCGATCTCGGTGCTCGTCCACTTGCTCCAGGCGACCTTCGCGCTCGCGGGGATCGCCGCCACTCTCGCGTGGCGCCGCAGGCCGCCCGCGCGTTGAGCCGCCCCGCGCAGGGCGTGCAGGCAGCCGTCGAGGAGCTGCGTATCGCGGGTCAGAGATCCCGCTTGCTCACGCGCGCTCCGTGTCAACAAGCCCATAGCGCACCGAGCGCACCGCGAGCAGCGGTGTGTCGCCGGACCCCTCAGCCCCGGAGAAGAGGCTGACGTCGAAGAACACCGCAGCGTTCGTGTGCGACGGCTGCACGGTGCGATCCCAGTCCGCCACGAAGCCGGCCAGGTTCGCCGCGAAGCCGTCGATCTGCGCCCCGCCGTCGCCGTTGATGACGAGCTCGACGCTCGGCACGAGGGCGACCGGGAGGTGCGTGGCGATGCTGCCCGCGCCCCCGACGCTCGAGGCGCGGCCGCGCACCGCGGTCGCAGCCACGGGTCGCGTCAGCTCGTATCCATAGCTGGCGGCGAGCCGGAGCACGCGCGTGCTCTCTGCAGGCGCCGCCGAGCGCGCGAGCAGCGCGGCGAGGAACGACTGCAGCGCGGCCTTCAGACCGCCGACCGGGCCGCGGCCGACGTCGAAATCCGAGGGGACCACCAGGAGCGGCACGAGCGACGAGGAGAAGCTCGTGTACGGCGTGCTGTAGACGAAGAGCTCGCACGTCGCCTCCCCCTCGATCAGGTCGGCGTTGCGCTGGACCCCGACCCCCGTCTCGACGCAGGGGATCATCACCACGTCGAGCTTCGGCAGGCCGACCTGGTACACGAGCGAGATCCCCTTCGGGACGCTCGGCGGGTACCGGTAGGCGCCCGTCGCGCCCGAGGACGACACGAACTGGAGCGGGCGGAGCCCCTGGCCATCGCCGGTGTCGACGGCGAGCTGGGGCCAGAGCGGCATGGGGTTCTCGGCCTCGGCGACGAGGTCGAGCTCGACGAGGTCTCCGGAGCCATCGTCGGGATGAAGGAGCGTGTAGGTGTACGTTCCAGGGGCGATCTCACCGCTCTCGCGCACCGCCGAGCGACGCGCGGGCGGCCTGGGCACGACCGCATCCGATGGCCACGCCGCGGCCACCGCAGAGGCGATGGTGGCGAACGCCGCCACGGCGTTCTGGACCACGGGGTCGGGCGGCGCGCCGGGAGCGCGCGTGGCCAGCAGCGCCAGATCGCGCTGCAGCGCCGGGTAGACCGAGACGAACTGGGCGAGGGCCGCGAAGATGACATCATCGCCCGTCAGCGCAGTCCCGCGCTCGCCCGTGCCGAGCTCGACCCCGATCGAGAACCGCAGCCGTCCGGTATCCTGAGCAGCGTCCTGGTGCGAATACACCGCCTCCGCGTCCCAGCGCACGAGCTGATCGACGATGGACGGGGCGTCGTACGACGCGGTCGCGGTCTGCGACACGAGCGTCGGCGGCAGCGGGTACGCGCGCAACGGGATCGGAAGCGTGGCGCCGGCGATCTTCCCGCGATCGTCCGCGATCGGGTGGACGAGCGTGAGCCACCGCGACGACTGGTACCCGTCGGGATCCGGTGCCCCCGACGGCACCTCGATCTCGCCCACCGCGTAGTCGAGATCGACCGTCGCGCTGCGCTGCTCGGCCGCCGATCGCACGGTCAGGAGGAACGTCAACGGCGCGGGATCGGCCGTCGCCGTCCGGGCGAGCGGCACCTTCGCGGTCGAGAGCGACGCGTTCCGGACGGGCGTGCTCGACGCCGGCTGCGTGAGCGTCGCCTTCCCGGAGAGGCGCGGAGCGGTAACGGGATCGGTGTACCCGGAGGAGACGTCGACCGCGGCCTGCACGAGGCTGGTGACCGAGTACGCGCTCGAGAGCGTGACGAGCAGCGCCTGCTCCATCGCCGCGATCGCGGCGGCGCGGCGCGGATCCGGGTCGCCATACTCGCCCGGGCCGCCGCCGTGCATGACGTACTGGACGCGGCCGGCGATCGCCTGCGCGAGGGTCTGCTTGGCCGCGACGATGCGCTCGATATCGTCCAGCGACACCTCGCTCGCAGGGACCGCGTGGACGGGCGAGAGCATCGTGTCCATCGCCGCGAGGAACGAGGCGCCCCACACGTCGAGGTCGATCGAGGCGAACACGATCGGCAGCGGCGTGCCGGTCAGGCCCGCGCCGGAGACGTAGGGCGTCACCTGCGCCGTCCCCGACACGAGCGACGTCGAGAGCGGCGGGATCGCGAAGGAGCGCAGAGCGGTCGCGTCGCGGAGCTGGAAGGCGATCTGCGGGCCGCTCGGGCCGGCAAAGTTGACGAGCCACAAGGTCCGGTCGCTCGCGTCGTCGGCCTCGGTCGGCGGAGCGCCGGTCGCCACGCGCGCGCCGGGGAGCGCCGCCTCGACGGCGGTCGCGAACGCGTCGAGCGACAGGGTGCTCGCCCCCGCGTCGCGGGCGCCGGTGTCGGGCGGCACCTCGAAGGCGCTGGTCGCGACGCTGGCGACGTCCTGGAAGGCATCGGCGATCCACGCCGGCGTGCGCGCCTCGGTCACCGTGACGCCGAGGCGGACCATCGGGCCGGCGAACGACGGCGCGATCGTCGCGCTCACCGCGCTCTCGACGGCGACGGGGAGCACCAGCGCGCCCGCCGGGACGAGCGCGATGCGGGCGATCGCCGACGCGAGATCGTCGATCGAAGGCGCCGGCGCGCCCGGCCGGGTGAAGCGCCCGAGCAGCGCGTTGAGCGTGTCGTCGGCGAGGGTCACCAGGGTGACGCCGCCGAAGGAGAGCGACACGCCCGGCGCGACGAACCCGAGCACGGCGGCGTTGGCGCGCGCGACGCGGGCGGCGTCCGGGGCGCCGTCCGGCGCGATGAGCCCGTAGCGCGCGGCGATCCGCGCCAGCGTGTCCGGCGCGCCGCCTTCCTGGGCGATCGCGATCATCGGCGGACACAGCCACAGCCCGCCCTCGCGCGCCAGGCTCGGCGTGGACGCGCTGTCGCGCGCGAGGCTCTCGGGCGTGACCGTCACGCCGATCGCCGCGAACGCGGCCACGAGCGACGCGAAGGTCGAGCTGGCGTCGGTCTGGACCGTCTTCCCGGTCGCCGCGTCTCGCAACGTGATCCCCGCGGCGAGGAGGCCGGGGCGGTCGACGTTCAGCGTGCCGAGCGCGGCGGGGGTGCCACCGGCAAACTTCGCCGCGATCGTCGCGAAATCGGCGTCGGTCGCGAGGGCGCGGTAGGGCGCGTGGCGGTCGGCCCCGCCGTTCGTCACCGTCGCCGGGATGGTGAGCTTCGCCGTGGAGACGAAGATCGCGCCCTGGTTGACCGCGGACGGCGTCGCCGGCTGGAGATCGAGGTAGAGCGCGCGCCCGAGCGCGCCCGGCGACACGCCGTGCTGCGCGGCGAACTGGGCGATCGTCACCCCGTCGCCGCTCGGGGACGCGGCCGAGCCTGGGCCGAGGACGAGCGACGTGCCGGCGGCGTAGAGATCGGCGAGGCCCAGGTTGGCGGCGGCGAGCGCGGCGATGGTGAAGCCGAAGCGCTCCTGCAGCGCCCCGAGCGAGTCGCCGGGCAGCGGGGTGAGATCGTCGATCGTCAGCGTCGCCGGCGCGCGGAAGAGTCCGGCCGTGGTCTGGTTCGCGAGCGCGATCTCGCCGATCGTCACCGACAGGCCGAGATCGCCGAATTTCTTCACCAGCGAGGTGAAATCGTCGCCGCTCGTCGTCACCGCGACGCCCGCGACGGCGATGGAGAGCCCGTCGGCGAGGGGCGCGGTCGGGTTCGCCCGAGCGATGCCGGCCACCGACGCCTGCGTCGCGGCGGCGAGGGTCGCGAGCGAGTCGTCCGCGCCCGCCTGCACCGTCCGCGCGGGCGCCGCGAGGACGACCGTCGTGGAGAGCGCTGCCCACGGATTCTGCCGGGCGAGCATCACGGGATCGAGGGTGTTCGCCGCGGCGATCGAGGCCAGCGAGTCGCCCGCCACGGTGGTGTGGAGCGCGGGGATGGAGAGCGCGGCGCCGCCGAAGACCGTCGCGTAGAGGGCCTCGCCGTTCGCCGCGAACAGGTCCGAGAGCGCGATCCCGTACGTGTCGGCGACGGAGCCGATCGTCGTCGCCGCGTTCGAGGGCGCGAAGACCACCGGCTGCGTGGCGCGGAGCGCGTCGAGCACCACCCACGCCCCCGCCACGAAGTCGCGGAAGGGCTCGATGGGCAGATCGTGCGCGGTCGGCGCGCCGCCGCCCTCGAGCGTCGTGGTGAGCGTAAAGCCGACGTCGGGCTGCGCGATCTGGTAGTACACGCGCAGGTACGTCGCGAGGTCGGTCCCGACGTTCTGCGCGGCCCGCGCGCTCGAGAGCGCCGCGGTCGGCAGGTACCGCTCCGTCTGCATCGAGAGGCGTAGCCCGATCGAGGGGCGCACCCCGCTGCCCCCGGCGAGCGAGTACCCGGCCGCGCACGACGGCCAATGCCCGAGCCCGACAAGATCGTCGAAGTAGCGCACCGGCTGGGTCAGCGAGCCGCTCCCCGGCACGGGCAGCGTGTTGCCGAACGGATCCTGGAAGGCGAAAGCGAACGTGACGCCCGCGCTCGGATCGACGCCGGCGTACGGGCTCTCAGCCGCCGCGGGCAGCGCCGGGCTCGCGCTGCCGTGGCGGCCGAGCGCGAAGGGCGCGATCGCGATCGCCTGGTGGTAGTCCCAGCGCGTGTTCGGCGCGTCCGGCGGCGGGGCCCCGCCGCCCTCGGTCGGGCTGCTCTGCGCCGGCCCGACCGGGATCCCCTCGCCGCTCTTCAGGAAGTCGGGATCGCCCGCGAGGTTCGGGACGATGCGGTGGCCGAGCATGTGGAAGAGCTCGTCGACGATCGTCGCGCCATCCATCTCGGTCAGCGCGCGCGCGTTGCCCGGATCGGGGTTCGCGCGCGTGAGCTGGAATCCCGCGCTCCCCGCGGGGATCGCCGCGGCGCGCGTGAGCGCGCCGGGGTAGAGCTGGACGAGCTCGGTCGGCGCGAGGATCGGCGCCGCGGCGTTGCCGCCGAACGCCGCGAGCGCCGCGGGCGTGAGGCCGTTGCGACCCGCGAGCGTGGCGAGCGTGTCGTCGATGCGCACCGCGTCCGCCTTGCCGCCGCCCGCGCCGTCCGGGATCTCGACCGTCGCGCCAGGCCGGAGGAGCTGCGGCACGTCGGCGTTGAGCGTGGCCACCGCGCCCGCGTCGAGCGTGAGCCCGAACCGCGCTGCCGCGTACGCCGCCGCGTCGGCGAGCGAGCTCGGCGCGGTGACGAGCCAGGTCGCCGACTCGACGAACACGTTGCTGCTCGCCGCGTCGATGTTATCGCCGACGATCGCGCAGTTGTTGAACGGCAGCATCGGCGGGTGCGCCGTGTTCTGCGAGTCGAGCACCACGAGCAGGGCCAGCTCCGCGACGGGGCCGTTCGTGAACAACGTCCCCGGCAGGCCGACGCCGCCGTTCGCGTTCACGTAGCGCAGGCAATAGCCGCCACTGCGCACGATGGAGGCGTCGCGGATGAGCCGCAGGAACGCGCCGGCGCTGGTGATCGGGGCGACGTGCATGGCCGCGCCGTCGTCGCGGACGAGGAACCGGTTGCGCAGGGGCCGCGCCGCCGCGCCGCTGTGGCTGAGCGTGGAGAGGTTGGTCTGCACCAGCGCGGTCGCGGGGCCGAGCTGATCGGAGAGCAGGCCGGCCCCGGCCCCGCCGGCCGGGCTCGGCGGGTAGAGCAGGTACAGCGTGGCGTCGTCGCGCGCGAGCTGCGCGTCGATCGCGTCGAGCAGCGCGATCCCGTCGTGGTCGGTCCCGACGACGGAGACGATCGTCGCCGCCGTCTCCGACGCGGCCTCCTCCGCCGGGAGCTGCTGCACCGAGAATCGCAGCAGCGTCGCCCACGCGAACCCCTTCGCGTAGGTCACGGTCATCCCGTCCGCGCGCTGGTGCGTGCCGATCGCGACCGTGTAAGGCGCCTGCTGCGCGCCGTCGGCCTCGATCCGCGCCACGAGCGGATCGGGGAACACCCACAGCGCGGGGTTGCCCGCGACGTTGCCGAGCTTCGCCGGGTTGAACACCGCGCCGTCCGGCAGGGCCGCGGGCTGCCACGCGATGTGCCGCTGCAGCGTGGACCGCGCCGCGGCCAGGCGGAGCAGCGGCAGCGCGGAGAGCTCCACGGGCGGCGCGAACGCCGCGCCCGCGATCTCGCCGATCACCGCGATCTGCTCCTTCGTGAGCTCGAAGCCGAGCGTGCCGGGGAGCGACAGCCACTGCGCCGCGGCGCTCTGATCGAACGCGACCGTGTAGCCAGCCGGCGGCGGCGAGGCGATGACGATCTGCTGCCCAGTGAGCGCATAGAGCGGGAGGGTGGCGATGGCGCCCAGCCTGGCCGGATCGCGCATCTCGGCGAGCGTCAGCCGCTCGAACGCGCCGTCGCTCGGATCCGGCAGGCGCAGGCCCGCCAGCAGGAAGCGCGAGGCCATCGGCGCCAGCGTCGTCCACTGCGTCGCGGCGAGCCCCGCCACCAGCGGATCGAGCGCCATCTCGGTGATGTCGGCGACGGTGACCGCCGCGTCGGGAGCGAAGATCGCGAGCGCGCCGGCGCCGTCGATGGCCGCCTCGAGCGCCTCGAGCGTCAGGTTGAAGAGGGCGGCGATCGACGCGAACGTGTCGTTCGCGCGGACCTCGTAGGAGAGCGGCGGCAACGCCGCCAGGGCCTGCGGCGCGAGCAGGTTCGCCTCGGGCGCGACGGCGAGGAGCGCGGCGATCACCGCGTCGAGATCGGTCAGCAGGCGGGTGGCGAGCGACGAGGCCGTCTCGCCGGCCTCGATCGCGTGCGCCGTCGGCGGGAGCGCGATCGTGGTCCCCGGCGGCTGCGGCGCGCTCGGATCGGTGACCGTGAGGGTGTTGTGCGCGAGCACCCACGCCACCATGCCGATGAGGTCGACGAGGTTCTGCTGGATCGCGATCGACGCCGCCGCGACGCGGAGCAGCGTGTCCCCGGCCACGGCCGCGTACGCCGCGAAGGCCGCGCCCGGCGGCATCGCGAGCTGCGGGTGCCGCGCCGGATCGATCGGCAGGTTGAGCGCCGCGATGGGATCGGTGCCGGCCGGGAAGAGCCCCGCGTTCTCGGGGAGCGCGAGGATCTTCTGGGCGAGCGGCTGCAGGCCCGGGAACCCCTGCACGAACGGCGCGGCGGCCGCGCGCACGGCGAGCCGCGCGAGCACGAGGTTCAGCGTCTCGCCCGGGAGCGTGGTCCACGACAGCGAGGCGAACGTCACCGAGGCCCCGCTCCTCAGCACCCCCGCCGCGCCCGCGTTCTGTGCGGCGATCTGCCGCGCGGTGACCTGCGCGCCCGCCGGGAGCACGGCGTTGAACGTCGCGGCGATCGACGCGAAGCTCTCGCCGAGCTTGACCTGGTGGTGCACGCCGTCGAGCGCGAGCGGCGCGGCCGGCGCCAGCACGGGCTTGTCGCGGTTTGCGGGGACCACCGCGATCGCGGAGAGCCCGGGGGCGCCGAGCTGCGCGCGGATCTCGGCCAGGCCGAACGGCCGCGTCGAGTCGGCGTACGAGAACGCGTAGCCGTGCAGTACGTCGCCGGCCGCCTTGACCGCCGCGCGGAGGAGCATGGCGAAGTACTGCTCCAGCACGACCTGCGCGATCGGGGTCGTGCCCTCGACCGCCGCGAGCGCGCTCGGCCCCGAGGCGCCGCCCTGCTGCGCGACGAACTTCTCGTAATCGACGGCGAGCAGCGCGAAGTACGCCCGCATCTTCTCGAGCGTCGTCTCATCGAGCGAGTTGAAGCGCGCGAAATCGATCGGCGGCGCCCCGCCGGCCGTCACCTTCAGCACCGGCGGCATCGGGAACACGCCGACCCCGGTGTCGCCGCCGTCGCCCGCCTGCGGCGCGCTCAGCGAGAAGCGGTAGTTGCGATCGAGGAAATCCGCGAGGTACGCCGTGTAGTCGATCGCCGAGGCCAGCGCCGCGTCGTCCGCGAGCGCCCGGTTCGCGAGGGCCACGTCGTCCGCGTCGACCCGGCCGTCGTCGGCGGGCTTGCCCAGGCTGGCGCGCGCGTTGGCGATCGCCCAGCGCACGAGCCCCTCGAGCACGTCGCCGACGCCCGGCCCCGCCGTCGCGGCGAGGGGCGCGGCGAGCGACGCCGCGCGCGCGGGGATCCCGTCCTCGATCCCGAGCAGCAGGACCATCGCCACGCCCTCGCCGGCCCTGGTGAAGGCGGGCATCGCGTGCAGCGGGACGGCGCGGGGGCTCGCGAAGACCGTGCGCGCGCTCCAGGCCAGCGTCACATCGCCGGCCGCGAGCCGCGCCGCCATGCGCGCGAGGCGCTCGTGGCGCGCGAGCCCGGCGAAGAAGCGGCGCTGCGGCGCGTGCACCGTTCCGCGGTGCGCGAAGAGCTGCCGGCTCGCGCTCCCCGAGGGCTGCGCGAGGATCCACGGCGTCGGCGACGCCGCGCCGATCGTGAATGAGGCGCTGATCGTCGCCTGGAAGGAGCAGTGGATCGTGAAGAAGACGATCTTGATGCTCACCTCGACGGAGACGCCCACCGACAGCGAGATGTAAATCGGCTGGTGCGCCTCGATGACGAGCGTGACGCTCGCGTACGCGGTGATGGAGATGCTGGCCTGGACGATGGCGAAGTTGATCGACCCGTAGAGGCGGCCGGTGATCGCGATCGTGCCCTGGAGCCAGTAATACTCGTCCCTGGGCGTCGCCGCGTCGGTCGGGTCGAACCACCCGATCGCGCCCTGCAGGACGCCGACGACGGTGACCGAGAGCCCGCCCGCGAGGATGCCCTCGTCGATGGTCTTGCCCACGCCGACCGAGAGCGCGATCCCGAGCTCGATCACCGGGCTGAAGCGGCCGTTCGTGATCCTCGGCACCCGGCTCGAGGTGTCCCCGTCGAGCAGCGCGAAGTAGAAGCCGCCGTAGCCGATGAAGGGGAAGACCTGCAGGCAGAACGAGTTCGAGAAATCGAGCCCCTTGGGGAAGCCGAGATCGACCCGGAAATTGCCGTTCGTGTAGATGTCGAGCACGACCACCGGCAGCGTCAGCGACACCTCGCCAAACTCGAGGTGCCGCATCGCGTCGGGCAGCTTGAGCTCGATGTGATAGACGCCGATGGTGTCGGTGACCTTGCGATAGAGGATCTCGAACTTCAGCCCCGCGAAGCTCTTGGCGCGCTCCCCCGAGAGCGCGATGAGGATGCCGTAGAGGTTCGGGTCGTTGAAGACGAAGGCGAGCTTCAGGGTCTGCAGGATGGTGAAGTCGGCGCCGACGAGCCACCCGCTGTCCTTGGCGAAGCGCAGGCCGTCCTTCGATGTGAGGTTGGGGAGGTTCGAGCCGCCCGCGGGCAACGCGAGCTTCTCCATCTTGTCGATGACCTCCTCGACGTTCTGCGGCTTCCACGCCGGGTCGAAGGAGACGTGCTGGCCGATCCCGACATAGCGCAGATCGAACATCTTGTCGCCCGCCCCCGGGACCGCCGGCGGGTTCTCGTTGACCGGATCCCACGAGAGCTTGGGATTCGACGATCCCGTCCCGAAGCGCACGCCGAGGAAGGTCCCCGAGATCTCGATCCGCGTCGTGCTCGGCCCGGTCGGGTTTTTCTTCCACGAGAGCGCGAGCTCGGTGATCGAGAGGAAGCCGAGATCGATCGAGGCCTCGTAAGCGAGCGAGACGACCTTGTTGGTGACATCGACCTTGAGGACGAAGGCGTCGAGGCGAATGTCGAGGAGCTTGTCCCATGGCGCGCTGAACGAGACGTCGTACGTTGGGTCGACGAGGTGGATGAGGTGCCCGAGCATCGACCCGACCGTCTCGTCGACGAGGTGCATGGTGAAGACGGTGCCGACCGTCGGATCGTTGCTGAGGACGGCGTCGACCTGCGCGGTGATCGGCCCTAGGCTGATCTGTCCGTCGAGCGCCGCGGTGTACTTCTTGGTCGCCCCGGAGGCGTCGACGGTGACGTGGATCGCCATCTGCCGGAGCGCCAGGATCTGCGCGCCGAAGAGCGAGAAGCTCGCGTCGACGCCGGCGCCGATGCCGAACGTCCTGGCGGCCTTGTCGATGTCGATGGAGAAGTCGCTGACCGCGATCCGGAGCAGGTCCTCGGGGACGGAGATGCCGCCGTCGAAGAGCTTGTCGGCGACGTCCTTCAGGGAGAGCATGATCGGCGCGCCGCTCTGGCGGCCGCTGATGCGCAGGCTCGGCAGCTCGACGGTGACGTCGAACCGCATCTTTTGTTCGTAGTCGAAGCCGGCGTGCAGCGAGAGGGTCTGCACTGAGGTGCCGCTCAGGAAGAGCACGCTCCAGGTGCCGTCGAGGGTGAGCGTGTAGTCGCCCCACAGCGTCCAGGGCTTCAGCGTGCCGACGCTGAGCGCGAGGGCCGTCACCTTCCCGCCCGTCGAGAACGTCATCGAGTAGCCGAGGAAGCCGAACGTGTCGAAATACGGCTTCAGCTCGGCGGCGGGCCCCTGGAAGAAGTCGTCCCAGGTCTTGCCGGCGACGAGCGAGCCGAGGTTGCTCAGGCTGGTCGAGAAGTCCTTGGGCATCACGGAGAGCTGCAGGATCGGCGACGTCCTGTTCACCACCGGCATCGCCGAGCGGATGTCGACGATCACCTGCGTCCCGCCCTCGGCGCCGAACGCGGCGGTGGCGGCGAGGTAGAGCTGGACGAGCATGTCGACGGTGCCGTCGTCGCCGACAGTGCGCGCGAACGCCACCCCGGCGCGCGGGCTCTGGAGGGTGATGATCGGTCCGATCCCGAACGCCGGCAGGCCGAGGTCGGCCTCGAGGGTGAAGCTCAGGTTTCCCTGCGCGTCACGGGTGAGCGCGCCCGTGAGCGGGAACGTGCTGGAGAGCTTCATCAGCGACGCGAGCGCCGCGAAGATCCCTGTCAGCGCGAGCTGGCCGTCGAAGGAGAGGCCCTTCTGCCCGCTCGTGGCGAAGTCGAGCTGGGGCGCCGCGAGATCGAGTTCGTCGTACGGTTGAACCGCGAGCTCGGGGAAGCTCGTGCTGAACACCCACGGCGCGGTGGCGCCGGATCGCGTGGTGCGCGCCGCGATGGTGAGCGCGAGGTCGATGGTGCTGCCCACCGCGAAGGCGATCGCGGCGCGCCGGTCATCCAGGTTGAGGAAGCCGGCGGATCCCGCGGGGACCGCGGCGTCGAGCGAGAACCCGCCGGCGGGCGGATCGGCCGGGATCGTCGCCGGATCGACCTGCAGGAGCAGCGATCCGCCGGCGCGCAGGAGATCGCGCCTCACCAGCGCGTCGAGGCCGCTCGTCCCGAGGACGGCGTCGTTCAGCGTGATCCGGCCCACGCTCGCCGTCGCCTGCTGCCGCAGCAGATCGGCGAGCTGTTTCGATGTCATCATGGCTGCCGCTCCGCTCAAACCGTCACGAGAATGGGGAGGTGATCGCTGGTGCCGTCGGTCGGCGCGTCATCCTGTCGGCGCGTGCGCTGGGGTTGAGCGATGTGCCCGTAGTTCCATCGCTGCCGGAAGATCTCGAGAGGATCCAGGTGAGTGGCGTCCGCGCCTGGAAGGGTCGGATACGTGGCGAGCCGGACACCCATGTCCGAGGTGAACGGCGGGGACGGCGTGCCGGCGACGCGGTCGACGACCTCGACGCTGGGCTGGAACCCCGGCGGCCTCGCGCCGGTCCCGTAGCCGACCAGGGCATAGTCGAGCACCTGTTTCGTCGCATAGTCCGCCCAGCTCGCCTTGGTGCGAGGCTTCACGCGGGTCGCGCGGTACGTCGTGGTGAGGAAGGTCTGCCTGAGGACCGGTGGCTTGTACAGGGTCAACATCAGGTCGTTGAACGCCTGGAGCGTGGAGGAGCCGGCGGTGTTCAGCTTGTTCTGGTCCAGGTTGAAATCGCCCGCGAGGACGGTGATCTGGTTCGCTTGCGGGCGCGCGCCGGTGATGTCGCGCATGTGCGCGCAGGCGTCGCGCGCGGTGGCCGGCGTCGTGTGGACCGAGTAGAGCCTCAACGTCCGGTTCGGCGCCGCGCGCTCCTGGAACTGGGTGAGAAACGGCCGTCGACTGTAGACGTCCGGAAACGTGATCGGCGCGTAGGCGCCCGGACGCTGGAATTCGGGCTGCCCCGCCCAGGTCGTCCCCGCCGGCACCGCGGCGTCCCACGGAGCAGGGTAGTTCACCGCCACACCCATGGTCGTTTCACGGGAGCCGTTCACCGTCCAGTGCCATGGCCCGGTGAAGGCCATCGTCGCATTGCGCCAGAAGACGCCGACGCACTCGGTGTAGGTCCTGCTTTTGAGATCATCGCGAGGGTTCATTCTCTGGGGAGGGACGAGGCACCAGTCCCACTCTGCGCCGTCCATCCACTCGCGGAGCTGCGCGAGCAGGTAGAGGAGGCCGTCGGGCCCGCCTCCCGTGGCGAGCGTGCGGAGCGTCCCTTGCGTCGCCTGCGGCTCGATCACCACGACTACGTCCGGCTGCGCCTGCTCGACCGTACTGGTGATGTACAGGAGGTTCGCCAGGGTCCGCTCCGCGTTCGCCGCGCGCTGCTTGACCGTGCTGCCCGAGTCGTCATCGATCCGGCGCTTTGTGAAGAACTGGATGTTCCAGACGAGGATCTTCACGACGCCCTCCTCCGCGGAAGCGCCCGCGCGGCCCTTGCCCCGCCCGGCTTCTGCGCCTGATCCTTGGTGTAGGCTGCGTACCACCCCAGGCTCGAGTCGTGCTCGTCGTCGGGGTTGCCGAAGAGCGCCATGTCGATCTGCCCGTCGGGCGGGAAGGACAGGCCCAGCAACCTGAGCGTCAGCGCGTTGAGCAGCAGGTAATACGTCGAGGCACCGTTCTTTCCGAGGACGATGGCGCGGAACCCGAGGTTCAACACGCCCTCGATGCTGATGGTGCCTTTCCCCCCGTCGCTGCCGGGGAGCTTCAGGCCGATGAAGACCTTGTACGCGCCCGACGACGGGCTCCACGCCGCGAGGAGCTGCGCGGTGAATCCCACCCTCGCGGCGAGCGCGCCGGGCGACCCGAGGTCGAGATCGAACACCAGCCCGAACCACGGGTACGCGAGCGCGCTCTGCGCGAGCGGGCTCTGGACGCCGAGGTAACCGAGCCCGCCCGGCGACGAGACGCTGTCGGCCTGGATGAAGGCCGAGACCTTGATCGGGAAATGCAGATAGAGGCTGTCCGGGCGCGCGGTGCTGCTCGACGGGTCGAAGGCGATGCCGGTCGCGTCGAAGGCGAACACGCTGCTGTGCTGCACCGCCGGGTCAAAGGTCATGCGCACGAGGAGCTTGCTGTACGAGAGCCCCGCGACGTCGCTCGCCGTCGAGCCGCCGAACGAGAAGACGTCGAGCCCCTCGAGCTCCGCGAAATCGAGCACGCCGGCGAGCGCGAAGTAGGTGTGGGTGAGCCCGCCGCCGGTGTCGAGCTGGGTGACGAACTGGGCGCTGCTGATCTGGATCTGCCGGAAGACGCTCCCCTTCACCAGGGGGAACACGCGCGGCTGGTTCTGCGCCGTCCGGAAGAGGTAGGTGTCGTAGACCTTCCCCGCGACCGTCTGGCGCTGGAGGACGCCGTACAGGTACACGATCCGGTCCGCGGCCGGCAGATCGACCGCGTCGCCGAAGAGCTCCGCGACGAGCAGCTCGATCTTGCTCGAGAACTCGCTGATCGCCGAGCTCTCGAAGAGCACCTCGATGAGGTCGACCTGGAACTGGTAGGCGGCGCCGTTCGGCACGACCGGGGCGCGCGGCGCCGCGTAGCGTATCAGCGCGAACATCGACGACGCCTCGATGGAGATGGGGCTGGTCGACGCGATCTTCGCGGTGTTGATCCCGACGTGGTGGGCGTGGAAAAGCGCGGGATCGATGCCGGCCGCGAGCCCCTTGCACGCATCGGGCAGCGCCTCGAGCGGCGCCTCGGCGTTGAGGATCAGGATGCCCTGCCACGACGGATCGGTCACGGCGGCGACGAACGTCGCGAACTCCGCGGCGCCCTTGCCGCCGTCGTAGGCGTCGATCGCCCGCTGGATCAGCGTCCCGACGCGGGTCGACGTCGCCTCGTCGTCGACGTTGAACGGCGCGGCGCCCGCGCCGGCCTTCGCCCAGGCGCCGGTGTCCTTCGCCAGATCGACGAGCCGCCCGTCGGCGAACTTGAAGATCAGCGTCGTCCCCCGGAGCCCCGGCGGCCCCGTGGTGAGCCAGGTCGACGGATCGAGATCGAACGTCCAGCCCTCGATCAGGATGCGGTTCTGCGCCGGATCGGCCGAGAGGTGAGGCCCTATCGCGGCCGGGTTGCTCGCGATCAGGAAGAGCTGGTTCGACGCGATCGCGGTGCGGAGCGGCGTCCCGTTCGGCAGATCGCGGAGCGAGAAGCGCGATGCGTCCGGCATCTGGGCGAGGACGAGCTCGTCCATCGTCTGCAGCGTGGTGTCGGCGAAGATCGCCAGGAGCCCCTGCGGCGTCACGCCCGCGAATCCGGCCCCGGTCGCGGCCGTCGCGGCGAACTGCGGGTGCGCGGCGGCGGCGGGCGGCGGGCCGCCTTCCCTCGCGATCGCCGCCCGCCGGTTCGGGCTCAGGACCTTGGCCTCGAGCGCAAGGAACGCGTCGAGATCGGGATCGCCGGCCGAGAGGCCGGCGTACGGGAGGATCGGCACGGCGGCCGTCGCCGCGACGGCGGCCGGCAGCGCGTTCGCGGCGACCTCGAGGTAGACGAGCGGGTCGAACGTCGTGCCGCTCGACGGTTGATGGAGCACCGCGCCGTCGGGCTGCGCGTAGTACGTGAGCGGCGCCGAGCCCGGCGCGCTCGGGAGCGCCCAGGCGGTCGTCGCGTCGGTCGTGAGCGTCGTCGGCGCCTGGACGCTCGACGCGGGATCGAACCCGCGCGCGTACGCGGGGCTCCCGGTGAAAAACGAGAGCGCGTTCGCCCCGGCGCCGAGCCCGACGTACTCGACGCCGGAGAGCCCGCACATCAGCCGATCGTTGGGCGAGGTCACGGCCACCGCCGGCACCACGCCCGCCGCCCGGGGATCATTCGAGGGCCCCTCCGCCGCGAGCGCGAAATCGCCCTTGGGGACCAGGGTGTACAGGTCGTCGGGCGACGGCGGCAGCGCGCTCGGCCGCGGCGCGAAGACGAGGCGCGCCGGCGACCCCGAGGGGCCCGCGCCGTCGGGATACGGCGTCAGGAGCGCGCGATAGCCGGTGACGGTCGCGTAGCACGACCGCAGCGCCTTCACGCCCGCGATGAAGGTGAAATAGCTGCGCCCCTCCGCCACGCTGAAGGGCGCGAGCGACACACCCAGCGTGGGCGCCTCTTCGGGATCGAAGACGGGGTAGCCGAGCGAGGTGACCAGCCCGGAAACGCCGCCGTCCGTCGAGGAGCCGGGCGTCGCGTAATAGGCGCGCAGCCCGACGTCGAGGTGGGTGAGGTCGGAGACGCCGCCGGTCGCGCCGAGCGAGAGCTGGAATTGCAGCGACCCCGCGTCGGCCCCGGTGAGGGGAATGGATATCGAGCCAGCGCCGCGCAGCGTCGTGGCGCCGAGCTCGGTGGTGAGCGCGATCGACACCGCGGCGGTCTGCGTCAGCGTGAACGCCGGGGCGGACGAGTCCAGCCCGAGCGGCGTGCCCGTGCCGACGACGAGCGCGTAGTTGCGATGGGTGACGACCAGCGCGCGCCCGGTGACCGACGGATCGAGCGGCGACGTCGAGAGCGCGTACCCGTCGACCGCGCCGCCGGTCGGAACGCCGCTCGGGAACCACGCGATGCGCGGAGTCCGGAACGCAGGATCGTCCAGGAACCCCCACGCCGCGCCGGCGAACGCCGCCTCGCCGCCCGCGGGGAGCGGCGTCTCCAGGAAAATGTATGTCCCCGTGAGCGCCCATGTCTGGGAAAGATCGAGGGTCGCAGGCGCGCCAGCGCCCTTCGGGAGGAGGAACCAGCGCGTGACGCTCCCGGCCGGCGGCGGCTGTCCGTCGTCCGAGGCTGCGTACAGCTCCGGGATCGCTGTGAAGCGCAGATAGCGGAGCATCACGCGCCCACCGGCACCGGCAGATTCAGGAGCAGCCCATCGCCCGGCCAGAGCGGGAGATCGAGCGCGCGCAGATCGGTGATGGCCGCACCCGCCGGCGCGAACGCGACCGACACGCCGGCGAGCGAGCCGAGCTGCTGCGAGGAGTACGCGGGGCGCGTCAGGCGCAGGGCGTTCTGCGCGCTGCTCGTCGAGAGCGGCTTCCAGCGGGTGAAGCGCTCGAGCAGGTTGTTCACCGTCGTCCCGAGCGGCACCCAGATGGGCTGCAACGTCGCGCTCGAGACCCCGAGGAAGACGCATATCTCCGGGATCACCACGTCACGGCCGAAGAAGCTCGCGGAGTACGGAGGGCTTGAGCGGAGGTCGGCGAGCGTGTTGGCGCCGGTGAGGGTCGCGCTGGTCGCCGCGTCGAGGCTGCCCGGCGCGCTGCCCGCGATCACGCTCTGCGGATAGACGAGCCGGTGGTACTTGTAACCGCTGTTCGCGAGCGCGAGATCCAAGAGGCCGTAGATCGGCCCGGGCGACCCGGGCGGCGGGGTGATCTGCGGGGAGGCGACGGCGCCCCAGAACGCATCGAACGCCTGCACGCGGGAGCCCGAAACGGTGCTCGCCGCGACCTCCCACGCGAGCGTCCCTGTCGAGACGTACCCCGAGAACGCCTGCGTCGGAGGGGCAAGGTATTGTCGCACCGAGGGCTCGGAGCGGAGCCGCATCCCGGGCATCACGTCGACCGCGGGCGGTGCGCCGGTGCCCATCCCCGACTCGAGCCCGCACGCGTAGAGCAACGTCTCGCCGGCGGGGAGCGGCATGTATTGCACGAGGGCCGCGGCGAGGATCGACGTCGCGCCCGGGATCAGGAGCGGCGACGACCCGATCTCGAACGAGGCCTCGATCTTCGCCAGGAAGGCGAGGAAGTTCTTGCGGAGCGCGGCGCGCGCGGCGGCCCCGGTGCTCCAGGCGTTCTTGCCCGTGAGCTGGAGGGTGACGTTGACGTTCGTGCGCGTCGGCGACCCGCTCCAGCTCGCGGCGATCACGAAGTCGTCGTTCGATACGCCGAGCGTGGATGGATTGCCGTTCCCCGTGTAGAGATAGGGAATACTCAGCGGCTGCTGAGGGGTCTTCCCGCCATAGACCGAAGCCGGCGGGAGCAGCCATGTCTGGCTCACCTCCGGCTGGTCCGGCCCCTGGTAGCCGGTGTAGACCAGGTACTGGTTCGGGAGGCTCGGCGGAGCCTGCGTCGCTTTCACTCTTCTCACCCCTTGTTCATGGTCTTGCCGACAGGCGCACGCGCGGCGAGGGCGCGCGAATCCCCACCGCCGCTGCGCCGGATCACCGCGCTCGACCCTCTCGTCGCGCGGGGTTGCGGCGCAGCGGCGCTACCCAGCCGAGCGCGTCAGCGCGCAGTGATGAATGGATCCCAGCTCACGTAGTACTTGGTCGGCCGGATCCCGCCGCTCGTGACCAGGATCTGGATCTGGTAGGTCTGCTGGCCGGCGTTGACGGCCTGCCCGATCCAGAAGGACGGGTCCTTGGAATCGGGGATCGGGTAGCCCTGGTTGCCGAACACGTTCCCCGCCGAGACGTTGAAGCCGCTGATGACGACGGTGTCTCCCGTGTTCGGGTTGATCGGGACGACCTCGAAGCCGACGAGATCACCGGCGTTGGCGACCGTCGAGAGCTCGAGCGCCCCCTGGCCGGTGCTCCCGTTGTTGCGCTGGTTGTCGAACATGTAGATGCCGGTGCCGATGTTCCGGCCGCCCTGCGAGATGACGTATGACGTGTCGACGGCGATCGAGATCGCCGTCTGCGGGCACGGCGTGGCGCTCCGGGGCTTGACGACGCGGACGTAGGGCTGTTGCGGCTTCCTCTCGTTCATGATGGTCCTCCTGCTTCCGCTCGGCGAGTCACGCCGCAGTCCTTACGGTTGTCGCCTGCACGCTCACGCTGGGGTTCAGGATCACCGTGGTCCCGGAGCCGCCGCCCGCGATCACGTTGATGGAGAGCTGGTAAGAGGAAGAGCCCGCGGCCTGCGCCTGGCCCGTGAACGCGTTGGGGTTGTCCGGCGCGATCTGCGGCTGACCGCTCGCGCCCCATGCCTGCGAGTTGCCGATCGACTGGATCTGCACGCTCGACGCAGTGCACGGGCTCACCGTAAGGACCTGCCAGCAGATAGAGGAGTTCTGCGTGCACGCGGTCACCAGGTTCGCGGAGCCCTCGTTCTGGCTGCCGCTGGTGACCCGGTTGTCGACGAGGTACACGCCGCGCGCGCTGCCATTCTGGATGGCATTGGTATCGACCCAGATCTGGATCTGGACGCTGCATTGCGTGGTGGGAATTGCCATGATCATGCCTTTCGCGTGCTGGGTTCAAATGATGAAGGCAAGAAGGAGAGCGGACCGCGGCATGGCGCCCGACAAATCATCCTTCCGGGCAGCACTGCGACCCCCTCGCCTGCCCCGAGAGTCCATGATTCTTTGTTGACAGAGCGTTTGCAGCGAGACAGGAGCTCGGCCGCGTGACGTGCCGCGGGTCCACTCGGCTCCAGCGAGGTGAACTGTTCGTTCTTCTATTCTACTCACGCCTCCGCCGCAAGCGTAGACGCTCGCCGCGGTCGTCCTGTTGCCCTTCAACCTTCGCGTGCTCTGGGCACAAATCTATGAATTGGACGAAGCCGCTCCGTGCCGGCTGTGGTGGCCCACGGCTACGGTCGGATGAGATACTGAGTCGCTGAGAGACCGACGAATCCGCTGCTCTGTCCCGGACGACCACTCTACCGCTCCGTGTCGGCGGCGGCGATCGACTCCAGGGCTCGCCCGGCCCTGGCCCGCGTCGTACACCCTCAGCTTGCCGCGGATCGTGAGGAACTCCATGGTCTGCTGGGCGCCGTTCTGGACGGGCTCGGGCCCCGCCTCGAGGACCGCCTCGCCCTCGTGTCAGGAGATGGGCCCGTAATGGTGGGGCATCAGGCCATTGACGCTCTTGACCGGCCCTCCCAGCACATTGACGGTGGAGATCCGGTAGGTCGCCGTCGCCGTCTGGGTGGCCTGGTCGTAGGCGTAGGTGACGGTGGTGTCGACCGGATAGGAGAAGGCGGCCTCGGCCAGCTTCGTGAGGGTCGCGGGGTCCCCGAAGGTGGCGTCGGGGAGGGTGCACAGGACGAAGTAGTTCTCGATCGAGGGATCGTCGAGGGCGAGGGTGGATTCGATCCCCGTGCTCGGCGCGTACTTGGCGGCGCTGGCCGGGTAGAAGAGCACGGTGGAGAGCAGGCGGTCGTTCGGAGGATAGGGCCCTGTGATCGAGGACGGGGTACATGGGGTCCGGTACTGCGGCACGACGTCCGGTGTGACCTATTACTGGTGCTTCCCGGACGAGGTGTGCAAGACGAGCAGAGACGGTGCTTCGAGCTGCTATGCTCCCGACGTCGATCCCGATGAGGGATCCCCTTGAGCGCGATCGACCGATCGCGGGGTGTCGCGCGCGGCGCCTGGCCCGCCGGCCGGAACCGGCGGAGCCGCAGGGAGCGTGGGCGCCGTGCCCTCCGCGCAGCGCGGGAGCCTCGTGGCCAGGGACGGGGAGCTGCTGGTCTACGAGGCCTCTGTCGGCCTCGCTGGCGTGCTGGCGAGCCCGCAGGAGGCCGTCGGCGGCGCGGGGCCGGCCACCGTGCTCGCGACGCTCTCGACGCTCCCGACGCTCTCGACGCTCCCGACGCCTGAATCCGCGGACAGCGCTCGGGTGATGGCGGCCGCCGACTGGTACCGCGAGCACCTGCCGGGCGCGTCGGCGCTGCACCTCGTGCCCGCCGGCGCGGTCGTGGTCCTCACCCCGGTGCACGTGCAGGGACAGACGATCGGCGTGCTCGCCGTCGAGCAGCCGGACGGGCAGGCGCCTTCCGCCGAGGGCTGGGCGCGGCTCCGCGCTGGCCGCGAGCGCCGGCGCGGCGCCGGCGCGGCGCCGGCGCGGCGAGAGCTCTACAACGACAAGGCGCGGTCGGCCCAGGAGGTGCGCGTGCTCGAGGAGGTGCTGAACGCGGTGGCCGCGCGGACCAGCACGCATGAGCTCGTCGAGATGATCTCGAAAGGCATCAAGAGCGTGCAGCTCGGGCCGCAATGGCGCTCCGTGCACCTCGTCCTGCTGAGCGACGCTCCCTCCGGGGGCGCGCGCGGCGACGCCGCGGCCCGCGAGATCCGCATCTACCACGTCCCGCACCGATCGCCGTTGTCGTTCTGGAACAACGTCCGTGACGGCGCCCTCACCGCGGGGCGGAGCGTCGGTATCCACGTGGACGTCCGTAACGCCCCGCCCACAGCGCCGTCGAGCAGCGCGGGATCCTCGAGGACGCCATCGACCGAGGCGTGAACGGTATCGCCGTGGCGCCGATCACCCCGGAGGTCCTCGAGCCGGCGATCCGTCGTGCGGCCGAGGCCGGGATCCCGGTGGTCACGATCGACACGCCGCCCGCCGAGGGCAGCCGCGCTCGGCCTACATCGGCACCGACAACGTGGCGGCGGGGCGGCTCGCCGCGGAGATGATGGCCCGGCTGCGCCCGGGCGGAGGCAAGATCGGCGCGCAGACGTTCTGGCTCAGCGCCATCAACAGCCGCGAGCGCATCGAGGCGTTCCGTGCGGCGGTTTCGGGCACGCGCACGCCCTTGGACCTGCAGCCGCCGGCCGAGAGCCGGTTCGACATCGAGCTCGGGATGCGGATCGCCCGGGAGGCCGTGCAGACCGGAGGGATCGCCGGCGCCCTCGGCGTCTGCGCCCACGACGTTGAGGTCCGGGTGGGCGTTGATGATGTCCTCCACGTTCGTGCGCGCCTTGGCGAGATCGGTGTTGTCCTCCCGCTTGTCGACGAGCTGGAGCGACTGGCTGGGAGAGCGATTCGGCTCGCGCCAAATTCCGGATCTATTGTACGCCCGGTCCATCGTCCACGACGAACCACGTCTGGACGACCGATTGCCCCAGCGACAAGGTCGCGACGGGGGTCCAGTGCGTCACGAGTCATCTCCAGGGATTCTGCTCGACGGCGACGCTCCGGTGCAGCACGACCGGGGGGATTGGGGTCCCGGCTCGCCGTCCCAGAACGCGACCGCGACCGCGACGAATCGATACGACTGTCCCGACTCAGGAGTCACGGGGTATGGATACGTGGACCGCATCAACTACTCGGGTGGTGTTTGCGGCACGCTGTGGGGGCCGCTCAACTTCCCCTGATGCGACCTCCGACCGACTGAAGTGACGCTGGCTGCGCCTCGCGAGGTCGTCCACCGTCGTGCCGAGCCTCGCGAGCACCTCGTGCGGCTCCTGCAGCCGGGCCAGCGCATGGTAGGAGCGCAGCCGGTCCCCCTCCAGGCCCAGGTCCAGGCCGAGCACAGCGCTCGTGAGCCGGCCCTCCTGACGGGCGATGGGCTGGTAGCACGCGCTGCCCTGGACGAGCCGGAAGCCGCGCAACCGGCGGCGCCGACGATCGAAGACGACGTACGCGGGGATCCCGAGCGACGCGTAGCGGGCGGCGCGGTCCTCGAGCTCCTCCTTGCTCCGCTCGTTCCAGAGCACGCCCAGCGCCAGATCGACCCGCTGGGACGCCCGGCTGGACGTTCTCGAGGGGTCCGGACCCCGGTGTGCCGCAATGCATTGCGGTTGAGCCAGTGCCGGCCCCCCTCCCGGCACAGAGCACGCCCGCCTGGCACAGGCAAGGGCGCGCTGCTTCCTCCGGGTCGCCTGCACGGCCCGTCACCTGCACGGCCCGGGTCACCTGCGCCGCCCGCGCAACCTCGGGTGCGCAGGCGGCACCGGTGAGCGCCGGCCGCCACGGGACCGTTCCCCGACACGCCACGGCGCCGCCCCGGCCAACCAACCACGGTCGACGACCGCGTTCGCGCAGGACGGCGCCCTCGCCCCTCCTTCCCGCATCCCTCGCCCGCTCGCCCGCAAACCGCCCATCCTCCAGCGCCCCGCGCCGGGCGGCGATCGAGACAATGGCACAGATGCGCTGGCCTCCCTCCGGCCGTTCGGCCTAGGGTGTGCCCGCATGATGGCGGAGAAGACCGGTGGCCCTGGACGGGACGTGCTCACCCAGCGGGAGGCCGAGGAGCGCGCTGCGCGCATCGGCAGCGCGCGCTACGAGCTCTCGCTCGACCTCTCCCGCGGAGGGAACGGCTACCGCGGCGAGGCGATCGCCTACTTCGACGTCCGCGGCCGCGGCGACACCTTCATCGACTTCCGCGGCCGGCGCATCGAGCGGCTCGAGATCAACGGCGTCGAGGTCGAGCCCGAATGGACCGACTGCCGCATCCGGCTCCCGGGCAAGCTGCTCGATCCGGAGACGCGCGTGCGCGTCGTCTACGAGAACGACTACGACCACACAGGCGACGGCTTCCACCACTTCCGCGACCCGGAGGACGGCGAGGACTACCTCTACACCGACCTCGAGCCGTTCAGCGCCCACCGCCTCTTCCCCTGCTTCGACCAGCCGGACATCAAGGCGAGCTACCGGCTGTCCGTCGCCGCGCCCGAGGACTGGGAGATCATCGGCAACGCCCGCGTCACGCGCACGTTCGCCGCGGGCCCGGGGCGCACGACGCGCGTGTTCGAGGAGACCACCCGGTTCAGCACGTACGTCTTCGCGCTGATCGCCGGCCCCTACAGCGGCGTCCGCGACGAGCACCGCGGCATCCCCCTCGGGCTCTACTGTCGCAGATCGCTCGCGCGGCACCTCGACCCCGACGAGCTCTTCACGATCACGAAGCAGGGCTTCGACTTCTACCCCGACTTCTTCGACTACCCCTACCCGTTCACCAAGTACGACCAGGTCTTCGTCCCGGAGTTCAACGCCGGCGCCATGGAGAACGTCGGCGCCGTGACCCACAGCGAGCGGATGATCTTCCGGGACCCGCCGACGGACCACCAGCGCCTCACGCGCGCCGAGGTGTTCCTCCACGAGATGGCCCACATGTGGTTCGGCAACCTCGTCACCATGCGGTGGTGGAACGACCTCTGGCTCAACGAGAGCTTCGCCACGTACATGGCCTTCCTCGCCATCGAGCAGGCGACCCGGTTCCAGCCCTCCGCGTGGAAGGCGTTCAACGTCATCAAGAGCTGGGCCTACCGGCAGGACCAGCTCGTGACGACGCACCCCATCGCCGGGGAGCTCGCGGACACCGAGCACACGTTCCTGAACTTCGACGGCATCACGTACGGCAAGGGGGCGGCCGCGATGAAGCAGCTCGTCGCGACGATCGGCCTGCCGGCCTTCCGCGACGGGATGCGCCGGTACTTCAAGCGCTACCAGTACGGCAACGCGACGCTGCGCGAGTTCCTGTCCGCGCTCGAGGAGGGCTCCGGCCGCGACCTCGGCGCCTGGTCGCGCGTCTGGCTGGAGCAGGCGTCGCTCAACACGCTGACGGCCGAGTGGGAGCCCGACGGCGACCGCATCGGCCGCCTCCGCGTGCTGCAGACGGCGCCCGAGGGCTACCCCACCCTGCGGCCGCACCGCATCGACGTCGCGCTCGCGCGCGAGGAGGACGGCGCGCTCGTCGTCGACTCCGTGCCCGCCGAGATCGACGGCGCGGCGACCGAGGTCGCGGCCGCGCGCGGGCAGCGGGCGCCGCTCTTCGTGTTCCCGAACCACAACGACCTCACGTTCGCGAAGATCGCGCTCGACCCGGGCTCGCTCGCGTTCGTGCGCGAGCACATGGGCCGCGTGGACGATCCGCTCCTGCGCCAGCTCCTCTGGGCGTCGCTCTGGAGCATGGTGCGCGACCAGAAGCTCGCCTCCCCCGCCTACCTCGCGCTCGTGAGGGACAAGCTGCCCGCCGAGCCGGACCTGTCGCTGCTCGAGCCCGTGCTCACGAACGCGGTGACCGCGCTCGCGCGCTACGTGCCCGACCCGATGCGCGACGCCGAGGCGAGCGCGTTCACGGGCCTCGCCCTCACGGCGCTCCGGGCGGCGCCGCGCGGCGACGCGCAGATCGTCTGGGCGCGGGCGCTGCTCAACGCGGCCTACTCCGCGCCGGACCTCGCCCTGGCCGCGCGCCTCGTCGACGGAGAGCTCGAGGTGGAGGGGCTCGAGATCGACCAGGAGATGCGCTGGACCGTCGCCGTGAAGTGGGTCGCGCGCGGGATGGAGAGCGCGGACGAGCGCCTCGCCGCCGAGCGCAAGCGCGACCCGTCCGACCGCGGCCAGCGCGCCGCGCTGCGCGCCGAGACGGCGCGGCCGGATCCCGCGGCGAAGGCCGAGGCGTGGGAGCGCTTCCACGAGGGCGGGTACGGCTCGCTGCACCAGACCGGCGCGGCGATGTCGGGCTTCAACTGGTCGTTCCAGCGCGCGCTGCTCGAGCCCTACGTGGAGGCGTTCTTCGAGCGGGTGCAGCAGGTCTTCGAGACGCGGACGCACGAGCTCGCGTCCGCGTATTTCACGCACCTGTTCCCCTCGTACCGCGTCGATCGGGACCTCCTCCGCCGCGCCGAGGCGCAGCTCGCGCTGCTCCAGCAGAGCCCGGGCGGCGCGCCGCGGCTGCCCATGCTGGTCCGGATGCTCCGCGAGGCGAGCGACGACCTCGCGCGGGCGATCGCCTGCCGGGAGCTCGCGGCGGCGAGCGGCCAGGCCACCGAGGCGCCCGCCCGCGCGGCCGGGGCGCGCTGACCTGAGCGGGGAGACGGGGAGACGGGGAGCGCGGCGCGCGAGGCGACGATGATCGTGCAGCTCGGCAAGGCGTCGCTCGCGTGGACGCGGGCGGATCTCGAGGCGAAGCTCGAGGGCCACGCGCGCGTCCTCATCGACGTGGGCACGGGCGACGGGCGCTTCGTGTACAGGCAGGCGGGCGCGCACCCCGACACGTACTGCATCGGGGTCGACCCCGCGGGCGAGCGGATGCGCGAGGTGTCGTGGCGCGCCGGCCGCAAGCCCTCCCGGGGCGGCCGGCCGAACGCGCTCTTCGTCGTCGCGTCGGTGCAGGCGCTGCCCGAGGAGCTCACCGGGCTCGCGCACACCCTCACGCTGAACTTCCCCTGGGCGTCGCTGCTCTCGGCCCTCGTGCTCCCCGAGGCCCCGGTGCTCGAGGCCCTGCGCCGCCTCGTCCGGCCCGGCGGCGAGCTCATCGCGCTGCTGAACCAGAGCGTCTTCGACGACAGGCCGTACGCGGCGCGGCTCGGGCTCCCCGAGCTGACGGACGCGTGGGTGGAGGACGCGCTGCGCCCCGCCTACAGCGCCGCGGGGTTCGAGATCCGGGCGAGCGAGATCGTGGACGGGGACATGCCGCACCAGACGAGCTGGGGACAGCACCTCACGCTCGCCTCGGGGCGGAGGACACGCCTGCTCACCGCCGAGGCGATCGGCTGAGGCCGCCAGGGCGGCGAGGGTGCCGAGCTGCACGCCGTCGCGGCCGTGGGGCCCGCGAGCGCGCTGCGGCTACGCCCGGGCCCCGTGGGCGGCCTCCCGCTGCTCTGTCACCCGGCGGACCGTCTGCGCGGTGTTCCTGTCGTCCTCGCGCTGCGCGATGTCCGACAGGCTGATGACGCCCACCAGCCGGCCGTCCGCCTCGGTGCACAGGACGCGCGACTTGTGGTGATGCCCCATGAGCTGCTCCGCGCGCAGCACGTCGTCGTCCGGCCGGCACGCGATCACCTCGGGGGTCATCACGTCGCCCGCCCGCGTGCTCAGCGGACGGTTGTCGGCCAGCACCCGGATGGCGAGGTCGCGATCGGTCAGCGTCCCGAGCACCCGCCAGGCCTCGTCGCAGACAGGGAGGAAGCCGACGTTCGCGTCGCGCATCTTGCGCGCGGCCGTCCGGATCGTGTCGTCGGCCATGATGCACTGGACTTCCCTCGTCATGATCTCCCGGCACAGCATGCTTGCCTCCTCAGCTTCGGTTGCGGCGTCCGCTCGCGTCGCCGCACACGCCTGGACCTTAGGGGGGCAGCGCCGGCAGACGAAGGAGCAGCGGGATGAATGCGGCGTCAGGCGCCGCTGGACGGACATTCTCGGGCTCACCCCATCACGCCGGTCATGCAGGCTCGAGCCGGCGGGCGCGCCGGACCCCACGACGGCATGGCGTCGCGCCGCGGCGCCATGCACCCTGGGGCGCGAGGCACCATGTCGGAGCGGATCACAAGGGCGGTCATCCGCCGGGCGCAGCCGGAAGACGCCGCCACCATCGCGCGCGTCGAGGTCGACTCCTGGCGTGCGGCCTACCTCGGCCTCGTGCCGGCGTCCGATCTCAACGCCCTCTCCACGCAGGCGCGCGAGGCGAGCTGGCGGCGCATCCTGAGCCGCGGCGCCGCGACCGGCACGCGCGCCTGGACCCTGCACGCGGAGGACGCCGCGCTCGGCTTCGCGAGCGCCGGACCGACGCGCGACGACGACGAACCGCTCGACGTCGGCGAGCTTTACACCCTCTACCTGCTGCCCGCCGCGTGGGGCCGCGGGCTCGGCGCCGCGCTGCTCGACACAGCGCAGGCCGATCTCGCGCGGCGCCGCCACCGGACCATGACGATCTGGGTCCTCGAAGGGAACACCCGGGCGCGCCGCTTCTACGAGCTCTCCGGCTTCACCCGCGACGGCGCGCGGCGGCCGGCGCGCGTCGGCGCGGGCAGCCTGCCGGAGGTCCGCTACCGCCGGGCGCTGTAGCGCGCCGGGAGGGGCTCCCGGCGCAGCCCCGGCTCAGCGGGCGGCCTGGGCCTCGGCCGGCGGGCCGAAGCGCACGACGATGCTGCTGTAGCCGCCCCGCGGGTCGTGCTCGGACGTGACCTTCCCCCACGGGTACTCGTAGGGCGGCGCGCCGAGGATCGACTCCAGCCAGGCATCGTGGCTCGCCTTGCGCTCCGCCTCCTCCTTTTCGGACCAGTCGTTCCAGAACGCCTTGGACTCCGCGCCCACCTCGAAGAGCTCGACCGACGCGAGCTTCCCGCTGCAGAAGTGCAGCGTCATCCGGAAGGTCCGGAAGCCGATGCGCTGGCGCGACGTCCTGTATCCGCTCCACGGCTGCGCCTGGCTCAGGGCGTTGGCCATCCGCGCCAGCGGCGACGACAGGAACTGCGCTTCCGAATACGAGGGGCCGATGCGAGCCCCGGATGAGAGCTCGATCTCGCCCGTCTGTCGATGGATCATCCAACCCTCCGGCCGGTCGGCGCAGCATACACCACGGCTCCAGGCCCCGTGTGCTCAGCCGGAAGCAGCCGACGAGCAGGCGCGGCGGTGGCATACGGGCGGACTCTGCCTCTCCGGGGTGCCAGCGTGGGTGTTCGACCGATACCCCGGCCTCCGCGCGGCGCCGCGCCGGCCCGCGCGAGGCGATCTCCGCGGCGCGGCGCGCGCACACGACAGCTGCCGCTGTCCTCCTCTGTCGACACGACGCCCACGATGTCGCGCGTGACAGCGCGACAAGCGCGACGCGCTTTTGCTATGGGCGTAAGTCGATGCGGCACGACGTCGGCTTTTCGCACTCATCACGACCGGAACCCCGGTAATATCGGCCACCTCTCGAGCCGGGGCCCATCCGAGCCATCAGAGGTCTTCTTGCCGCGCTGCCCATCCTGTCATCGCCGACTCGCAGCCCTCGCCGTCTGCTCAGCGGACGGCGCCACGGCGCCGCGCCACGCCGCGCCGCTCGATCTCGACGCCGAGGCGCCGCCGTCCCTCGCGGGCTTCCGCGTCGGCCAGCCGCTCGCGACCGGCTCGTTCTCGATCCTCTGGGACGCGACGCGGCTCGACGACGGCGCGCCCGCGGTGCTGAAGATCAGCAGGGCCCACGCGCTGCTCGCGCGCGAGCGATTCCGCTGCGAGACGTGGGCGCTCGAGCAGCTCGGCCCCCCGGTCTCGCCGCGCCTGCTCCAGAACGGCGTGCTCGAGGACGGCCGCGCGTACATCGCCATGGAGCGGCTCGACGGCGAGACGCTGGCCACCCGCCTCGAGGGCCTGTCCGCCGCGCTCGACCTGCGCGCCGCCCTCGACGTCGCGCTCGCCGTCCTGGGCTGCCTCCAGGCGGTGCACGAGCGCGGCCTCGTCCACCTCGACCTCGCGCCCGAGAACGTCTTCCTCGAGCCCGGCGGCGGCGTGCGGCTCCTCGACTTCGGCCTGTCGCAGCGCGAGCGCGGCGTCGTGTGCCACCCCGCGGACAGCGCCCTCACCACGCTCGGCGCCATGCTCGGCGCGCCCGAGTACGCCTCGCCCGAGCGGCTCCGGGGCGAGCCGATCGACGCGCGCGCGGACCTCTACGCCTTCGGCGCGCTCCTCTTCGAGCTGCTCACGCTGCGCGCGCCGTTCTCGGGCGACCGCGCGAGCGTCGCGCAGGGCCACCTGAGCCGGCAGCCGACCCGGCCGGGCGAGCTCGCGCCCGTCCCCCCGCCCGTCGAGGACCTCGTCCTCGCCTGCCTCGCCAAGGAGCGGGCGCTCCGCCCTCGCGACGCCGTCTCGCTGCGGGCCGCGCTCGCGTCGGCGGGCGCGGCGGCGCTCGGCCCGGCCGGCGCGGTCGCCGCGCCCGCGGGGGACGACGCGGCCTCGATCTCCTCGGACCGGCACGACACCGTGGTGCTCGCCCTTGAGGCCCGCGGCGCCGAGGCCGAGGTCCGCGCCGCCGTTGCTCGGCACCGGGGGCACCTCGCGCGGCAGCGCGGCTACCGCTTCGTCGCGATCTTCCCCGGACCGAAGGAGGCGGCCGCGGAGCGCGCGCTGCTCGCCGGGCGCGAGATCGTCGCGTCCGTCGGCGCGCCCCTCGCGATCCACGTCGCGCCGCTGAAGCTTCGACGTGAGGCGCGCGACGCGGACAGCGTCCAGGTCGTCGCCGGGCTGGCCGTGGAGCGGCCCGAGTCGTGGCTCCCCGCCGGGCCGTGGCGCGGGATCGCGCTCAGCGCCGAGCTCGTGACCGCCCACCCCGGCTTCGACGTCGTCGCGGCGAGCGAGGACGGCCGCTACTTCTTCGCGCAGGAGGCGCCCCTGCCGCCCGACGATCGCGACGCCGCGCGCGCCGCGCCGCCGCTCGTCGGGCGCGGCGACACCCTGAGCGCCCTCGACGAGAGCCGCGAGCGCGCCCTCGCGGGCCTCGGGCCCGGCCTCTGCGCGCTCGTCGGCGAGCGCGGCGCCGGCAAGTCGCGGCTCGCCGAGGAGCTCGCCGAGGGCACCCGCCTCGCGCACCCCGGCGCGCTCGTGATCTCCCTGCGCGCCGAGCCGGAGCTCCCCGCGCGCGCCGGGCCCGCGCCGCCGGGGAGCGGCCGCTCCGCGCAGACAGCGGCCGCCCTGCTCGCCGCGGTGCTCGGCGTCGGCGACGGCGCCCCGCCGGGCGACCCGCGCGCGCTCTGCGTCGAGCGGCTCGGCGACCCGCTCGGCGCCGAGGTGTGGCCCGCCGTGGCCGCCTGCATGGGCTGGCCGGCGAGCTCCGCCGACCGGCCGCGGCCCGTCGCGCGCCGCGGCAGCGTGATCCGCGCGCTGGCCGAGGGGCTCCGCCGCCGGGCGACGGAGCGGCCGGTCGTCGTGATCCTCGACGACGCGCACCTCGCCGACGGCTTCACGCTCGACGCGCTCGACCTGGCGACGCGCCGCGAGGCCCGGCTCCCGCTCTGGGTGCTCCTCGCCGGCGCGCCCGAGCTCGCGGCGCGGCGCCACGCGCTGAGCGCCCGCACGAGTGCGCGCGATCACGTCGCGCTCCTGCCGCTCGACGACGCCGCCGGGCTCCTCCTCTGCGCCGAGCTCCTCCGGCCCGCGGAGCCCCCGCCGAGCGCCGCGCTCCGGCGCATCTGCGCGTGGGCCGGCTACAACCCCCGCTGCCTCGTGGAGCTCACCCGGGCGCTGAAGCGCGGGGGCTTCGTGCGGCTGCGGGCGCGGTCGAACAGCTACCAGCTCGCGACCGCCGACCTCGAGAAGCTCCCGCCGTCGCCGGCCTGGCAGTGGTTCGCGGCGCGGCAGCTCGAGGCGCTCCCGCCGGAGCTCGCCTCGTGCGCGACGCTGTGCGCGGTGCTCGGCTTCGAGCTCTCGGAGGACGTGGCGGCGGCCGCGCAGCGCTCGCTCGAGCGCGAGGACGCGGAGGCGCCGCGCGTCGACGTCCCGGGCAGCCTGCGCGCGCTCGCCGCGCGGGGGATCCTCGCGCCGCGCGGCGCGCAGGAGGCCGCGCGGCGCGAGGACACGCCGTGCGGCGGGGCGCGCTACGCGTTCCGGAGCGCGCTCCTGCAGGAGGCGATCTACGCGCTCCTCCCGGAAGAGCAGCGCGCCCGGGTGCACCGGCACGCGCTCGCCGTCTGGGAGTCGCTGGCCGAGGCGCAGCCGCGGGCGCCGGAGCTGCTCGAGCCGATCGCGCGCCACGCCGCGGCCTCCGGGGCGCGCGCGCGCGCGGCGCACGCGTACCTGATCCTCGGCGGTCTCCAGCGCGACCGGCACAACAACGCCGTCGCGGAGGGGCACTACTCGTCCGCGCTCCTCTGGGCGGACGGCGACGATCAGCGCCAGCGCTACCTCGCGCTGCTCGGCCGCGCGCGCGTGCGCTACCGCGTCCTGCGCACCGGCGACGCGCTCGACGATCTCCGCTCGGCGGGCGCGCTCGCCCGGACGATGAAGGACCCGCGGATGATCGCGGAGGCGCTGCTCGAGGAGGCGACGGCGCTCGACTGGGCCGGCGCCTGGGAGGAGTCGGCGGCGCGCGTCGAGGAGGTGATCCCGCTGCTCGACCCCCGCGAGGGCCCTGCGGACGCCGCGCTCGCCGCGCTCGCCGCGCGCTTCGAGATCGCGGCCGGCCGCTCGTCGTTCCGCAAGGGCAACCTGGAGGACGCCCTCGAGCGGCTCTCGCGCGGCGTGGAGATCGTCCGCGAGGCCGACCACGACACGCACGTGACCGGCCTGACGCTCCTCGCCTGCGTCCTCGCGCGGTGCGGCCACCTCGACGAGGCCGAGCAGCGCTTCGACGAGGCGGTGCGCTGCTGCGAGGAGCGCGGCGACCGGGTCCACCTCTGCGCGGCGCTCGTCCGCCGCGCGGAGCTCTGGCCGGCCCTCGACGCGCCGGATCGCGGGATGACCGACCTGCGGCGCGCTGTCCAGCTCGCCCGCGAGGAGGCCAACGCCTGGGCGGAGCGCGAGGCGACGATCAAGCTCGCGGAGCTGCTCTACCTCTGGGGGCGCGAGGACGAGGCGCTGCCGCTCGTGCGGCAGGTGCGCTCGCTCGACGAGCAGTTCAAGGATCGGCCGGTCTACGGCAGCGCGCTCCTGCTCGCGCGGATCCACGCGATGCGCGACGAGCACGCGGAGGCGAGCCGGCAGCTCCGGTGGCTCCGGGCGCAGGGGGCGGTCGCGGATCTCCCGCACTATGCCCAGGCCCTGCTCGGCGTGATGCAGCTCGCCGTGCGCGACCCGAGGCACAGCATGGAGGGCGCGCGCACGCGGGCGACGCTGCGCGAGGAGGGGGAGCCAGGCGGCGAGATGGGCAGCGGCCTGAGCGCCGACCAGCGGGTCGAGCTGCTCTACTGGCGCGCGCGCGCGCTGCTCGACGCCGGCCGACCCGACGACGTGGCGCTGCTCCTCGCGCGCACCGCGCCGCTGCTCGCCGAGAGCCGGGCCTGGCACCCGCGGTTCGCGAAGCTCCGGTCGGGCTACGGGCAGCTCGCGGGGTAGGCCGGCAGCGCGGCGCCCGCGCGGCCCCGCGCGGCCCGGCGCGGCGCGCCCCGGCGAGCCCCGGCGCTCGCCGGATCACCTCGGGTCGATGCGGAACACCTCCCCCGTGAGCATGACGACGTGGAGCTCGCCGGCCGCGTCCTCGCCGAAGGAGGCCGCCGGCAGGCTCGACGCGAGGTCGGCCGTGATCTCCACGTGATCGCGCACCGTCGCGCCGTCCCACCGCAGCGTCCAGAAGCGGTGCGTCCCGTAATCGCCGTAGACGTACCTTCCCTGGAGGCACGGGATCGCGGCGCCGCGGTAGACGTATCCGCCGGTGATCGAGCCGCCCTCTCCGCTCGAGTGGCTGTGCTCCACGGCGGGCGCGACGCCGACCCGGGAGCACCCCGCGGCGACGCAGTGGTTGCCCTCCATCGTCGGCCAGCCGTAGTTGCGCCGCCCGGTGCCGGCCGGCTCGATGTTGAGCTCCTCCCACGCGTTCTGCCCCACGTCGGCGATGTAGAGGTCGCCCGTGCGCCGGTCGAAGCTGAAGCGCCACGGGTTGCGCAGGCCGTGGTCCCAGACGAGCGGGTTCACGCCCTCGCCGGTGAGGTTGCCGGACGGGCCGAGCCCTGTGTCCACGTTGATCCGTAGGATCTTGCCGAGCGGCGACGAGAGGTCCTTCGCCGGCGAGGTCGAGTACGGGGTGACGGCCGCGTCGCCGACGGAGGCGTAGAGGTGGCCGTCCGGCCCGAAGGCGAGCGTGCCGCCGGCGTGGTTCCAGCCGCCGTGCCGCGCGTCGAGGAGCTTCCGGACGGGCAGGCTCGCCGCCGACGTGTCGGCGACGTCGGGGTTCGAGGCCGAGCGGCGGAGCTCGGCGATCGTGACGTTGCCGCTGGGCGCGGCGGTGTAGAACAGCCAGAAGCGGCCGTTGCTGGCGTAACTGGGGTGGAACGCCATCCCGAGCAGCCCGCCCTCCGCGGTCGGGCTGGGCGTGCACACGAGCGGGTGCGCGCTCGCGGGGCGCGACGGCGGGCACGAGGTCCCGCCCCGGATGTCGAGGAACGGCGTGGCCTGGAGGACGCCGTCCTTGATGAGGCGGACGACCCCGTCCTTTTCGAGGACGAACATCCTCGACCTGTCGCCCGGCGGGCTCGTGAGGAAGAGGGGCGCCTCCAGGCCGGAAGCGATCTGCGTGAGCTTCAGGCGGGGCACCCCGGAGCACGCGCCGCCGGAGCCGCCGCCGGGGCTCGCGCCGCCCGCGCCTCCCGCGCCTCCCGCGCCGGAGCTCGAGCTGCCGGTGCCAGGGTCCGCGCCGCCCGCGCCAGCGCCGCTGCTCGCGCTCGCGCTGCTCGCGCTCGCGCTGCTCATCGCCGCGCCGCTGCTCCCGCCGCCCGCCGCCCCGGCCGGCGGTCGCAGCCCGTCGATCCAGGCGCTGACCGCCGCGAGCCCCGCCGCGTCGACGGCGTCCGACCCGATCGACGGCATCTGCGCCCTCGTGCCTCGGTGCGCCATCCGGCGCACGACGGCGCTCGACGCGGGGTCTCCTGCCGTGATCCGGTGGACCACGCCGGACTCCCAGAAGCTGGGCGTCACGCCCACGCCGGTCGTGTACGTGTCGGTGCTCTCCACCGTCGTGTTCGCGGCGAGCAGGCGCGTCCGCAGCGTCGCGACCCCGGTGCTGTTGTGGCAGTTGCCGCAGTTCGCGTGCAGGTAGCCGAGCGCGGCGGCGGCCTCGGCGTCGCCCGGCGGGCGGACCCCGCGCGGCCTCGGGACGGTGAGCCACCCGGCGCGGCTCAGCGACGCCATGGTCTCGCCCGGTCCGTCATGGCTGAGCTGCAGCGCGCTGAAGCCGAGGATCCGCTCCGGGAGCTTGCCGTGGCACTCCCAGCAGTCCGCGGTCCGCGGGATGTCGTGCCGGGTGCCGCGCGCGTCCTCGACGCCCTCCTCGACCAGGAACGCGTCGTTCCTCGACGGGTCCCACGCGTACGCGGCGAACAGCCAGTCGTCGATCCCGGGCCCGAACCGGTGGATGAGCCGCGTCTCCACGGCCACGCCCTCGGCGCGGAACTCCTTCCAGAAGCGCGTCCCCACCGGCAGCGACCAGTGGTCCATGTCGCTCGTGTCGACGGTGGAGCAGCGGGGCAGGTACACGAAGCGCCGCTTGCTCGCCCCGTCCGACCAGAGCTCGTACGCGGGGCGAAACTCGAGCGTGTTCGCCGCGCGCGACCGGGTCGCGATGTCCGCGTAGAGCCCGGTCTCGGAGAGCCGCTCGGGCGGCGACGGGTCGGGCGGCAGCGCGTCGGGGTCGACGCACGGACCGTCCGCCGCGCTCCAGGCGCCCGTCGAGCTCGACGTCGCGGCGCTCGACGTCGCGGCGCTCGACGTCGCGGCGCTCGACGCCCCCGTCGTCGCGCCGACGCAGGGGGCGCAGTGCGGGCCTCCGCAGTCGACGCCCGCCTCGTGGCCGTTCATCACGCCGTCCGAGCAGGTCACGTAGCAGACCTCGAGCCGGGGGCGCTCCTCCGCGCGCTCGATCTCGCTGCTCCTCAGGTTGGTGAGGCGCGCGGGCGCCTCGTCGAGGAGCACGCCGTGGTTCTCCGCTGTCCCGAGCACCCACGTCTGCACGAGCGGCGACACGTCCGTCGCGCGGGCGCCGACCCCCGCCTCGGCCGCGATCGTCGCCACGCTCTCCGCGTCGAAGCCGCCGTCGCCGAGGCTCCGCCACGAGACGGTCCGCTCGTCCCACGGCACCGTGACGCGGTGGACGCTGAGCTCGCTGCTCTCCAGCTTGTGAGTCTGGTGGAAGCCCAGCGTGGCAGACACGACCGTCGCGCCGGCGGGCACGAGAGAGAGGTCGAACTGCACGACGGACCGGCGGTGGCCCGCGCGCGAGACGAATCCAGTCGAGAGGTTCGGAGAGGTGGAGTCGTTCCAGGCCGCAGCGTTTTGCCACAGTGTCGCATCTCTCACCGTGCCGCGCGTCCCGCGCTGAAGGGTGACACACACCTTGCCGTCGCTCGAGAGCGCCAGAGAGGCGGCCCCGAGCGCGGGCGGCTCACCCGCCTCGACGTCGCCGTCGTCGCCGGCTCCGCGCTCCGCGCCGGGCCCGCCGCTGCAGCCGAGGGCCGCGGCGGCGGCGCCGGCGAGGACGCCGCGCCTCACGAGGGGATGAACGGCCGAGATCACCGTCGATCGATGGGGGCCGCGGCGCGATCGCCCGGGCGCAAGGGACCGTCGTTCCATACAGCGATAACCTCCTTGTGGGGTTGACCACAGGGGTTCCTCCCCCGCGGCGGACGGCGGTTGTGAGCGAGGCGCTCGGCGCTGCGCCGGATCCACGACACACTTCACCGTCGATGGGCATCGTGATCACATCAACGAGCGTGCCAGCGAGCTCACAATAACGCATCGCGTTACACACACCACGACGCGACGGACACCCAGGCGCTCCCGCGTTGTCGATGGACACCACCCTACATGAGCGCCGAGATCACGCCGCCCGCGGAAGTAGTGGTTGGATCCAGCGCGTGAGCGGCGTAGGGTAACAGGTTGTGTCATCTCCCGAACCGACGCAGGGTGCATCGCTGTTCCTCTGCATCACCTTCTTTCCGAGCGAGCGCCTGGCGACGGCGGTGCTGCGGCTGGTGTCCAGCTTCTGCGGCGCGGTCCTGGACGACGCGAACGTGAGCTCGCGGTTCTACATGGCCGCGCACGAGCTCGCCGAGAACATCACCAAGTACTCCACCGGCCCTCGCGTGAGCCTCGAGCTCGCGCTCGAGGAGGACGAGCGGTCGCACATCATGAAGATCCGCGCGCGCAACGAGGCGTCCCCGGAGCGCCTGAGGGAGGTCGAGAAGCGCCTGCTCGACCTCAAGACCGCGAGCGACCCGCTGAAGCACTACGACGAGCTCATCACCGGGACGGCGCTGATCGAGGGAGTCTCCGGCCTGGGGCTCGCCCGCGTCCGCGCCGAGGGGGGGCTCGACGTCGATTACAAGATCGAGGGCAACGAGCTCACGATCATCGCGCACGCGCCGCTCGAGCGGTGGAGGACGAATGAGCAGCTTAAGGGTTGATCACGTCGTCACGGACAGCTTCGGCATCGAGCCTGCGCTCCTCGGAGACCGCCTCAGCATCAAGCTGACCGGGACCGGCGATATGGCGGCGGCCGCGCCGCTCGGCGGCTATTGCAAGGAGGTCCAGGAGGAGGTGAGGCGCCTCTCCCTGGCCGCCGTCGAGTTCGATATACGGGCCCTCTACTTCCTGAACTCGAGCTGCCTGAAGGCGTTCATCGCCTTCATCTGCGGCGTCGCCGCCCAGGGCCTCAAGTGCGAGGTCCGCTTCGTGACGGACGCGCGGCTCGCGTGGCAGCGGCGGAGCCTGACGGCCCTCGAGCGCATGTCCCCGAGCATGGTGTCGATCGACGAGAAGGTGCACTGAGCGCGACATCCATGGCGGCGAAGCGCCCAACGATCGCGCTCTTGACCGATTATCTCACCGGCGAATACCAGTCCGAGGTGCGCTTCGGGGTCGAGCGCGCCGCCGAGGAGCACGACGTCAACCTGCTCGTCGCCTTCGGCGATACGCACGCTCGCCCGGGCTATTCGATGATGGCGACGACCAGCATCTACCCGCTCATCAGCGCGGAGACGGTCGACGGCCTGGTGATCGTCTCGTCGGCGCTCACGAACCACCTCGGCGCCGAGCGCACCCACGCGTTCTGCCGGTCGTACGCGCCCCTGCCCATGTGCAGCGTGGGGCTCGCGCTGGACGGCGTCCCGAGCGTCATCGTCGACAACGCGCGCGGGGCCGAGACGATCGTCGCGCACATGCTCGATCACCACGCCTGCCAGCGCGTCGCGTACATCAGCGGGCCGCCGAGCAACGAGGAGGCGACGCTGCGCGCCGACGCGTACAGGAGGGTGCTCGCGGCGCGCTCGATCCCCTACGACGAGCGGCTCTTCGTGCTCGGCGATTTCCTGATCGAGGGCGGCCGCCGCGCGATGCGCGAGCTCCTCGCGCGCAGGGTCGACTTCGACGGGGTCATCGCCGGGAACGACAACATGGCCCTCGGCGCGATGGACGAGATCAAGGCCCACGGCCTCGACGTCCCGGGCGACGTCCTCGTGTGCGGGTTCGACGACGTCGCCGTCTCGCGCGTCACGAAGCCGTCGCTCACGACCATCCGCCAGCCGATCAAGCAGCTCGGGGCGCTCGCGGTCGCGAAGGTCGTCCGCATGATCCGCGGCGAGCGCGTCCCGGACTGCAGCCTCCTCCCCGTCGAGCTCACGCGCCGCGAGTCGTGCGGCTGCGGCTACTACGAGACGCTCCCGCGCGCGTCGGCGCGCGGGTTCGCGGCGGCGCCGGCCGCGCACGGGCCGCCCACGCTCGGCGATCAGCGCGACGACGTGGAGCGCGCGCTCGCGAGCGCCGTGCTCTTCCCTGGCGCGCCGCCGAGGGCCTGGCCCGGCGAGCTGCTCTCGGCGCTCGAGGAGGAGCTCGCGGGGGAGCAGGGTCGCTTCCTGCAGGCGCTGAAGCGCGTGCTCGACGACGCGGCGCGCGAGGGCGCCGCCCTCGACCAGTTCCAGGGCGTTGTCACGCTGCTCCGCGCGCGGCTCCGCCGGGCGTGCGCGGGCGCGCAGCACGACGACGTCGAGCGGCTCTGGCACGCGTGCCGCGCGCTGATCGCCCACGCCTCCACGCGCGCGGAGGCGGAGCGGCGGCTCCACCTGGAGCTCGCCTCGGTCCACCTGAGCTGGACGGGGAGGTGCCTGTCGACGTGCCTGAGCCTGCCCCTGCTCCGGCGCACGCTGGCGGCGGAGCTGCCCGGCCTGTCGCTCACGCGCGCCGCCGTGTCGCTCTACGACGATCCGAAGCGCGCCACCCTGAGGTCGCTCTTCCTGATGGAGGACGGCCGCGACGTGGAGCCGCCGCGCGGGAGCTTCCCGGCGCGCAGCCTCGCCCCGCCCGGCTTCCTCGGCGCCGCCGAGCGCTGGAGCGTGTTCGCGATGCCGATCACCTTCGGGGAGACGGAGCATTACGGCATCGCGGCGCTCGGCAGCGGGGCCAACGAGGTGGTCTACGACACCTTGCGCCTCCAGCTCGGCTCCGCGCTGAAGGCCGTGGCGATGCACCGGGAGATCGTCCGGCAGGTGGAGATACGCGAGCGGCTCGAGCAGGAGCAGCGCCGCCAGGAGAGCGTGGTCGCGCAGCACATCCAGACCAAGCTGGTGCCGCCGCGCCTCGCGATCGAGGGGCTCGATCTCTGCGCGTTCATGAGGCCCGCGGCCGAGGTGGGCGGCGACTACTACGACGTCATCGGGACGCCGGAGGGCGGCTGGATCGGGATCGGCGACGTCGCGGGGCACGGCCTCGCGGCGGGCCTTGTCATGCTGATGATCCAGAGCATGGTCGCGGCGATGGCGCGCAGGGCGGAGGCCATGAGCCCCGCCGAGATCATCTCGGCGCTCAACCAGACGCTCCACGACAACATCCGCTGTCGCCTGAAGCGCGACGAGCACGCGACCCTGGTCCTGCTCCGCTACGAGCGCGGCGGGCGCGTGACCTTCGCGGGCGCGCACGACGACATCATCGTGTGCCGCGCGAGCACGCGGCGCTGCGCCTGCATCCCGAGCTCCGGCGTCTGGGTCGGCGTCCTGCCCTCCATCGACGCGATGACGCGCGACGCCGAGCTCGTCCTCGAGGACGGGGACGTCCTCGTGCTCTACAGCGACGGGGTGACGGAGGCGCGCAACGTCCACCGGGAGCAGTTCGGGATCGAGCGGCTCTGCGCCGCCATCGAGGCCGCCCAGGCCGAGCCCGTGGACGCCATCCGCGACCGGATCCTGCGGGACGTCGACGGCTGGTGCCCTAGCCCGGACGACGACATCACGATCGTCGTCGCGCGGTACCACGCGCCCCCGGACGCCCGGTAGGGCCGGCTCAGCGGCGCACGGGGCCCGGGCGCGCGGCGGCCCGCGCGACGTGCAGCGGACGGGCGAGCACGTCAGCCGGTGACGCGCCCCTCGATGATCCCCCCGTCCGCCGTGATGGCGACGACGACCTCCGAGTCGACGAACAGCGACACGACAGGGCCGACCCAGGCGTCGTTCTCCCAGACGCACTCCCACGCCCCGGCCATCGGCGGGACGCCGCCGCGCCGCACCCAGATGCGCCCGGCGCTCCCCGCCCAGGCGCGGCCCTCGCTGTCGATCGTCGCCGCCGACAGGGCGCGCCGCGGCTCGATGTTCTCGGTGAAGACGCTCTGCCCGTACCGCCAGACGACGCTCCCCTCCGCGCCGACAGCGATGCCGAGCCCCAGATCGGGCCGCCCCGCGCACGCGACGAAGGCCCGCGCGGGCGGCGCGGGGATGCGCTCCAGGTGCCAGTCGAGCGGGGCGTAGAGCGCGACAAGCCCCTCGCCCGCCGTCGACCGGCCGACGAGCATCCACCGCTCGTCCTCGACGCGCGCGACAGCCGCGAGGAGCGCGACGCCCTCGGCCGGCATCGGCCGCAGCCACCGCTTCGCGATGAACGCGTGCAGGAGCGGCCGCGGGTCGTTCTGGGTCGTCGAGACGAGGATGCCCATGTCCTCGAGGTCGCCGCTCAGCGCCACGTGGCTCTGCGGCTCGCCCGGGAGCTGGAAGACGCCCGTGACGCCGCCGGTCGTGTACACAGCGAGCGTCGAGGCGTCGCCCCCGAGCAGCCAGCGGCCGGGCCCGATCCGGTGCGCGAAGCGCACGCCCTGCGGGCTCGGCAGCCCGCCGGACGACGCCTCGCTCCAGCCCGTCCCGTTCCAGAACAGCAGCCCGCCCGTCGCCGCCGCGAGGCACCGGCCGTAGCCGTCCCAGGCCACGCTCCGGATGACCGAGTCGAGGCTCGGGTGGTGGAGCACGCTCCACGTCCACCGCTCGACGATCGTCGACCCCCGCTGCGGCGCCTCCCGCAGGGCGCGCGGCGGCTGCACGCTGACGAGCTCGGCCTCGATCGCGCGGTCCGGGCTCGGGCGGTCGGCGCCCCTCGGCTGGCGCGGCGAGAGCATCGTCTGGCCGAGCTCCCCCTTGAGCTGCGCCGGCGACTTCACGTGCGTGGACGGGATGGTCATGGGGGCCATCTCCTCCGGGGCGCGCGCGCGCTGCTCGCTCGCGTTGGCGACGAGCCGCTGCTCCAGCGCCGAGACCGGCGACGCGGGGCGGAGGTACGGCGAGAGCATCGCGGCCACGGCCACGGCCTCCTGGAGGCGCTCCTGCGCCTCGCCCGCCGACGCCCAGCGGAGCGCGAAGTCGATCGACTTGCACGCCTGGTCGTTCCCGCGCAGCGCGGGGTGCAGCCACCTCGTCTCGAGGATGCTCCGGCGCGTGCGCGCCATCGCCGCCATGAGCGCCTGCGCCTGCGACTCCGCGACGATGTACTCCTCGCCCGTGAGCACGAAGAAGATGACGCACGCGAGGTTGAAGATGTCGGTCCACGGCCCGATGGTGCTCGGATCGGCGGACAGCATCTCCGGCGGCACGACCCCCGCGTTGCCGACGACGCCGGCCATGATCGTCTCGCGGATGCCCCGCGGCCGCGCCAGGCCGAAGTCGCTGATCTTGAACAGCTCCTCGTCGCCCGACCCGCAGCAAAGGATGCTCTCCGGCGTGAGCTGCCGGTGGATGACGCCCACGTCGTGCACCGCCGACAGCCCGCTCGAGATGCACTCGATCGCGCGCGTCGCGCGCGCCGGATCGAACGCGTGGCCCGTGGCCTGGATCGTCCCCTGAACCCGCTGGCGGAGCGTCACGCCCTGGACGCCGCCGTGCACGTACTCGATCGTGATCCACGGGAGATCGAGCGTCTTCGTGCCGCGCCGCACCGCGAACGTGCCGGTGTCGATGAGCCGGACAACGAAGGGCGTCGGAGGGACCTGCTCGTTGAGGCGGCCGAGGGACACCGCCTCCTTCTTCACGATCACCGCCGCGGACGGACCTAGCTGCCTGAAGAGCGAAGGCCGGAGCATCTTGACCACGACAGGGGTCTCGCCCTCGGGCGCGGTGCGGACCGCGTAGTACGAGACGAACATCGCCCCGGACCCGGCGCGCGACACGATCCGATAGCCGATGCTCGACGAGAGGTCGCTGCCGATCGTGGCCCCCTGCAGACCTCCGAGGGCCTCTTCATCGCTGGGTATTGTGAGCACGTGAACGACCATAGCGCACCCGGCGCGCCGTGGCGCAACTTGCCGAGGGCAGCGAGGCGGCCCCTGCAGGCGTCGCGCGGGTCGACCGCGCCGACCCGCGCCGCGCCCTGTAAGCCGGCGCGGGCGTCGCGCGTTGCACGGGCATGAAGAACCAGAGCTCTCTGTCGCGCCGGCTATGTCTCGCCGGGTTTTTGCTGTCGACCGCGCCCCTGCTCGCCGCCTGCGCGCCCCAGGCGACGCCCCAGGCCGTGAGCCCGGAGGTCAACACCATCACGGTCGTCGGCCGGGGCGAGGTCAGCGCGAAGCCGGACGTCGCCCGCACCCAGCTCGGCATCGAGGTCATGGCGCCCACGGTCGCGGAGGCGACGAAGGCGGCCGCCGCGCGCATGAACGAGATCTTCGCGGCGCTCAGGAAGGCCGGCATCGCGGAGAAGGACATCCAGACCAGCAACTACTCCATCCAGCTCGTGCGGCAGCCCGACGTGCCGCCGTGGGCGCCGACCGCCTACGCGCAGCCCATGGCGGCCTCCGCGGCGGCGCCCGCGCCCGCCGCGCAGGCCGCCGCCGCGCCCGCCGCGCCCGCCGCGCCCGCCACGCGCGGGCCCAAGCCGACGCCGCCGCCCGCGGCGAAGGCCCCGCCGCCGCCCGACCTCGCGCCGCCCCAGCCCGCTCCGCCGGCGCACTTCTACCGGGTGAGCAACACGGTGACGGCCGTCATCCGCAACCTCGACCAGGTCGGGGCGGTGCTCGACGCCGTCACCTCCGCCGGCGCGAACAACGTGTGGGGCGTCTCGTTCGACCTCGACAAGACCGACCCGCTCGAGGCGCAGGCGCGCGAGAAGGCGATCGCGGACGCGCGGGCGCGCGCCGAGGCGCTCGCCAGGCTCCAGGGCGTCGCGCTGGGCCGCGTCGTCGCGATCAGCGAGATCGTCGACTCGGGCCCCGTCCACGCCCGCATGTCCATGGCCTCCGCTGCCTACGGCGACGCGGGCACCCCCGTCGCGCCCGGCGAGGTGCAGTTCAGCACGCAGGTGAAGGTCGTCTACGGGCTGGACAGCGCGCCGGCCGGCACGCGCAAGTGACCTCGCGGCGCGACGGTGCCGCGCGTCCTCGACGCCGCGCACCGCGCGCCGCGCGCCGCTTCCGCCGAGGCCGTCCAAATGCAGCTAGATGCACCGCGCGCCGCCCGAGCGGATACAGTTCCGGCGTCCGGGCTCGGGCCCGCGTCCCTCGGCCCCCCGCACCGCGCCACCATGATCGCTCCCCCCTGCCATCCCCCTGTCCGCGCCGCCGCCCTCGCGGCGCGCCCGCGCTTCGTCGCCGTCCTCGCGCGCTCGCTCGCGGCGGCGGCGCTCGCCGCGTCGGCCTCGGGCTGCCTCGTGATCTCGCCGCCGGAGTACGATCACCCCTCGAAGAGCGCGCCGGTGCTCAGCGCGATCTTCCCGCCGCAGCACATCCCCATCCACATGGTCGATCCGAGCTTCGGCAGGGCTTTCACCGCGTCGGTGCTGTCCGAGGACAACGGCGATCCCGTGTGGGTCGCCCTCTACATTGATTACGGCAGGCGCAGCCTCGGCGGGAGCCCGTATCGAAGGCTCCAGCCCCCGAGGTCGGTCGTCGGGGCGGGGACGATCGCCGGCGGACAGCGCTCCTTCACGCTCCCGTGGGACCTCGATACGGCGAGTCTCCCGACCGACGGGGTGACGCCGGATCGGGAGTGCCACACCGTCACGATGATGGCGTCGCACGCCTTCAACCAGTGTTACTGCCCGGCCGATCCGGAGGACATGAGCTCGCTCACCTGGCAGATCATCAACTGCGACCCGGACGACCCGGGGTGCCCCGAGTCGTGTCCTGCGCTCGACTGCGAGACCACCCCGTGCCTCTTCTGTGATGACCCCGAGTTCCTCGAGGCGTGCAGGGATCCCTGACGCCGCGGCGGCGTGGTACATGGGGTCCGATGATCGCTCCGCCTGCCGTGCCGCTCGACGTCCAGCAGTCCCCCGCGCCGGGCGGCGGGGTCGTGCGGCCCGCGCGCCGGCCGCCTGGCTGGGTCGCCCCCGGGCCGCGGCCCGCGACGCCGCCGGATCGCCCGGAGGTGTGGCCCGGCCCCGGCGAGGACCTCTGCTACCTCTCGGGCGACTTCCGCATCCTCCAGCGGCTCGACGGCCACCGCTGGTCGGCCGACGACCTCGTGACAGCGTGGTTCGCGGCGGAGCGGGTCGCGCACGCGCCCCCGCGCCGCGCGGTCGACCTCGGGTGCGGCATCGGCACGGTGCTGCTGTTCACCGCGTGGCGCTTCCCGGACGCGCGCTGCGCGGGCGTGGAGGCGCAGGAGGTGAGCGCGGCGATGGCGCGGCGCTCGGTCGGGTGGAACGGCCTCGACGCGCGCTGCGAGGTGCGGTGGGGGGACCTGCGCGATCCTGCGCCGATCGAGGGGCTGGGGCCCGCGGATCTCGTGACGGGCACGCCGCCGTACCTGCCTGTCGGCACGGGCATCGAGTCCCCTCATCTCCAGCGCGGGCCGTGCCGCTTCGAGCACCGCGGCGGCGTGGAGGACTACTGCCTCACGGCGGCGCGGCTGCTCGCGCCCGGCGCGCCGTTCGTGGCCTGCGCGGCGGCGCGGCAGCGGGGGCGGGTCGAGGCCGCCGCGGCGGCCGCGGGGCTCGCGCTCGAGGCGTGGCGCGATGTCGTCCCGAAGGAGGGCAAGACGGCGCTGTTCTCGGTCTATGCGCTGCGCCGCGCCGCCGAGGCGGCGCCGCCCCGCGACGAGCCGCCGCTCGTGCTGCGCGGCAAGGACGGGCGCTTCACGGAGGAGTTCAACGCGCTCTGCCGGGCGATGGGAATGCCTGTGTGACGTCTGCTCCCCCTCCGACCCCCCTTTCCCGCCAGGATCTGCCTGATCCGCCCGCCGTCGGCGGCCGTCAGCTCGGCTGGGACAGGAGCGGCAGGGGCACGGTCTGCGCCTGGAACAGCGGTCGTCCTTCGCGCGACGCGAGCGTGCCTTTCCCCGGAGCGCCCGGGGCCGCGCGCGGTCGAGGCGGGCGAGCGGGCTTGTCCCTGGGCTCGGGCGCCGGCGCGGGCGTCGACGCGAGCGCCGGCGCGTCGGCGAGGCGCTCGACAGGGGCCTCCCACGCGTTCCGGGTGCCGCCGGCCTCGTTGGCCTGGAAGAACACGGCGCGGAGCGCGCGCCCCTCGACGTCCGTCTCGATCGCCATCATCCAGAACCACGGGCCGTCCGGCTCGATCTCCTGCCCCATGAACGAGAACGCCATCTGGCGCGGCTCCGAGCGGCGATTGTGCTCGCTGCGGGCGGCCTCGAGGTGCCGCTGAGAGGGCTTGTCGGCGGGGCCGCGGTACACGCGCACCGCGACCCCCTCGATGTGCGGCATCAGGTACAGCCCGTCGCGGTAGACAGTGAGCCAGGGGTGGTTGCCGCTCTCCGAGAGCCGGCAGAGGGCGTGACCGAACCGCTCGTGCGCCTTGCAGCCGATTCCCCAGCTCGTATCCCCCTCTTCGCGGTTCGCCTCTCTGAACGCCTTGTTGCGGACGTCGAACGCGGTCTGCGCCAGGAGGAGGAGCCGGCTCTGGTCGAGGGCGGGGTTCAGCTCCCACGGCAAGGTCGCATCCATAGGGACTGGCACGGTACGCGCGTTCACTGAGAAGTCAATCGGATCCGGCCCTTGCGCCCGGGCGAGCGGCGGCGCCTCGCGGGGCGGGCGGCAGATCCGCGCGGCGCCGCCGTGGTAGAGGGCGCTCTCGCGCGCGCTTGTTCCGCCGCGCGGGAGGTGTCCTGTGGGAGGAGCGATCGTCGGAGGGAGCGCCGCGGAGCGGCCGCAGGTGGGCGTGGGCGTCATGCTGGTGCGCGACGGCCGCGTGCTGCTCGCGCGGCGGCGCGGCAGCCACGGCGACGGCAGCTACTCCTGGTGCGGGGGCCACCTCGAGCTCGGCGAGTCGTTCGAGGACTGCGCGATCCGCGAGGTGCGCGAGGAGAGCGGCCTTGTCGTCACGAGGCTCTCCTTCCTGTGCCTCAGCAACATCGTCGCCTACGGCAAGCACTACGTGGACATCCAGCTCCTCGCCGACGAGTTCGAGGGCGAGCCGGAGGAGCGCGAGCCCCACAAGATCGCCGGCTGGGGCTGGTACCCGCTCGACGCCCTGCCCACCCCCCTGTTCCGCCCCGTGGAGCTGGCCGTCGCGAGCTACCTCACCGGCCGCCGCTACAACCCGTGAGCCTGTCACGCCGCTACATCGCTTCATCCGCGCAGCCGCAGGATCGCGAGCGCCACGCCGCACAGGACCGCCAGCACCAAGGCCGCTGCGCCGACCCGCGACGTGCGCCTTTCGCCTGCGCCCTCCACCAGCGCCGCGCTCGCCCACGCCTCGGTGACCTCGCCCTCCAGCGCGTCCGCCTTGGCCGCAATCTGTGCGAGCTCCGCCCGCACGTCCGCGCCTCGCGCTATCCGCAGCAGAAGCGAGCCGCGCGCCTTGGCCCGGGCGAGCCGCGCAAGCTGCTCCTTCCGCGCCTCCGGCGCGGTCGAGCTCCACACCGGATCCACCCACGGGAGCAGGCCGGCCGGCGTCTCGATCGGGGACTTCATCGCTTCACCCTCCACACGGCGACTGCGTCGCGAAGTCCCATCAGCTCCCTTCGCTCCCCGGCGCTCCGGCGTCCCCCGGTGCGCCTCCGGGGCCGGCGTTGCCGCCGGTGCCGGGTGTGCCCGCGGCGAGCTGCACCGCCGGCGCTTCGCTGGGCGTCACCGCATGCGCTACGCCTACGGCATAGCCGCCCCGGCCGCCACCCCCGGCCCCTCCTGGGCCGCCTGCGCCACCCATTCCGCCGTCGCACCCGGCTTTGCTGGGTGGGGTCGCTGATGCAAACCCGCCGACAGCACCATTGCCGCCGGCAGCTCCATTCTGCCCCGCCGCCCCGGCGCCTCCGTTACCGGCCTTGCCCACCGCGACCGTCACCCCGGTCAGCTTCAGCCTGTCGCCGAGGCTGACCGCCCGGCGCGCGCCGGACGGTCATATCGAATCCAGCGTGGGGGACAAAGGGCACGATAGCGAGCTCTCCGCCTCTCCGCGTCGGACATCAACGAGAGGTGTTCCCCTCATGGCCAGGCCTTCTGCTCCGCTCAAGAAAAAGCCAACCCCAAGAAGCCCGCTGCACCGCCCCAGGCGGCGGCGGCGTTCGACAGGATCGCGCCTGAGCTCGGCGCGCTGGGTCAGGAAGCGCTCCTCCCCATCAACATCGATATCCCCCGCGCGGTGTCCCAGGCGCTCGGGGGGCTCCCTGGGCTGCTCGCGGTGCGCCCCCTCATCGCCGAGCGACTGCCGACGCACGATGTCGGGCTGGTCGACCGGCTGGAGACCTACGCCCTCGCAGCCGGCCGCCGCGCCGCAAGCCGCTCCGCCGGCGCAGCCGAGCCCGGGCCGCAATTGACCCAGGTTCAACACTATTGACTCTGGTTCAATAACTGGTATGGATGCTCCCTGTGCCCGCGCTCTGGGCGGCGCTCCGGCGCGCCCGGGAGGGCTCCGCCGGCGTCGCGGAGCGCGCCGGAGGCGCCTCGGGAGCAAGCACCTCGGGAGGAAGGAGAGCACGATGGTCACCGAGCAGCCGTCCCTCAGACCGCGCAAGCCGCCCGTGCCGTTCGAGCAGGGCCTCACGCGCCGCTGGCTCGGCGGGGCGGCGGTGCCGACCCACGTCGCCAACGCGGTCAACCTCCTGTTCCCCGCGGGCGAGCGCTTCTTCATCCGGAGCGTCGCGCGCTACGCCGACCGGATCGACGACCCGGCGCTGCGCGCCCAGATGAAGGCGTTCTTCGGCCAGGAGAGCCACCACGCGAAGGCGCACGAGCGGTTCTTCGATCTGCTCCGCGGGCAGGGCTACGCGATCGACGGCTTCCTCCGCGCCTACGAGAAGGTCGCCTACGACGGCATCGAGCGCCTTTGCTCTCACGAGCTGCGGCTCTCGGTCACCGCGGCGCTCGAGCACTACACCGCGATCCTCGCGGAGGACGCGCTCCAGGCGGGGACGCTCGACCTGGCCCACCCGACGGCGCGCGCGCTCCTGCTCTGGCACGCCGCCGAGGAGATCGAGCACAAGACCGTGGCCTTCGACGTGCTCAAGGTGGTCAACCCGAGCTACGCCCTCCGCATGCTCGGCTTCGCGGTCGCCACGATCACGCTCTCGATGTTCTGGCTCGCCGCCCTGCTCGTCCTGCTGCTCCAGGAGATCCCCCGCCGCGACGAGCCGGGCGAGCGCCTCCCCTTCCACAGGCCGCGTGCCATCGTGAAGGACGTGTTCCTCCGCGGAATCCGCGAGTATGTGCGCCGCGACTTCCACCCATCCCAGAACGACAACAGCCATCTCGCGAAGGCGTACCTCGCGGGGATCGGCGCGCCCTGAACGCTGACCGACCGATGGCTCGTGGGCCGCGCCGCGCGCGCAAACGCTGCGCAGCTCACAGAACCAGGCGCGCTGAGCCGTGCATCCTCCCGACACAAACTCGACATCGCGCTTGACTCGGCGCGCTCGCGTGCTCAGCAGTGCCCGTTCGCCGTGACGCTCCTGCGACATGTCCTCCGACAGCCGCGTGCACGACGCTTCGCATCGGCGATGCGTGTCGCTCGTCATTGATAGGCATGAGCAGGGCACGTATCATGCGCACCATGGCAGACGCGGCGGGCGGCCCGCCTGGCTTCAGCTCCGGAAGCGAGAACGGCGGTGATCCACCGGCGCCGCTCGTGCCCGACGTCGCGGATACGCTGCAAGGCGTGGACACGGTCGTGCGCGACCGGTCCCCCGTGCGCGTCGGGTCGCCGGTCGATCGCTACGCCGAGAGCTCGACGCTGAGCGACGAGGACCTGGCCCTGGCGGCCACGCGGTCGAGCATGCACGAGGGAGGAGGCCATGTTCAGGTGCCTCCCGACGGCACAATCCTTGGTGGCGTCTATCGCATCCTCGGACGTCTCGGAGAAGGCGCGATGGGCGTCATCCTGCTGGCGCGCGACGACCAGCTCCAGCGGGACGTGGCCATCAAGCTGCTCCGCCCCGAGCAGCTCGACAACGCGCAGATGCAGGCCCGGCTGCTCGCGGAGGCGCGGGCGATGGCGCGCGTGCACCACCCGAACGTTGTCGAGATCTACGCGTTCGGGGAGTACGAGAACGCGCCGTACTTCGTCATGCAGTACGTGCCCGGCGTCACGCTCGACACCTACGTCCACAGCAAGGGCGGCCGGCTCGGCCTCGACGAGGCGCTGAGCATCCTCGACCAGGCCTGCCTCGGCGTCTCGGCGATCCACACCTCGGGCATCGCGCACCGCGACGTCAAGCCGAGCAACATCCTGGTCGGCCACGCCCTCCGCGTCGTCGTGGCCGATCTCGGCCTCGCGAAGCGGATCCCGCGCGGCGATCGGATCGAGCTCGCCTTCTCAGGCACCCCGGCGTACCTGGCGCCCGAGGTCGCGCTGGGCCGGCAGCTCGACCCGGCGCTCCTGCCGCGGATCGACGTCTACGCGCTCGGGGTTGTCGCCTACTACCTGCTCGCCGGCCGCCTGCCATTCCAGAGCACGAGCACGATCGATCTGGTCATGCAGCACGCTTATCAGCCGCCGATCCCGCCGAGCGAGCTCTGCCTCGACCTCCCGTCGTCGTTCGACGCGCCGGTGCTCGCGGCGCTGGCCAAGGAGCCGGACCAGCGCACGGCGAGCGCCGAGGCGCTGCGCGAGGCGCTGCTCGACGCGCGCAGCGCCGTGCCGACGTACGCGCGCTCGACGCGCGTGATGGTCGCGGACGACAGCCCGTCGTTCCGGGCCTTCCTCGTCAGCGTCCTCGCGCAGGCGCTGCCGGGCGCGATCATCGAGACAGCGCCCGACGGCAGCGCGGCGCTGGCCGCGATCGAGGCGAACCCCCCGTCGCTCGGCGTGTTCGACCTCGACATGCCCGGCCTGGACGGCATCGCCCTCACCGCGGCGGTGAGGAAGCTGCCGAAGGGCGGAGATTTTCCGATCATCGTGGCGACCGGGACCGGCGGCGCGGCCGACTGGCAGTGCCTGTCGCGCCTCGGCGCCTCGGCGTTCCTCGTCAAGCCGTTCGACGCGGGGCAGCTCATCACCCTGGCGCGCGCGTTCGTGGGTGTCGTGGACGAGCAGAAGCGCCGGCAATGATTACTAGGGCGACGACCATGACCACGGCCACGGCCCCGCGGCGGGCGGCGTGGCGCGGGGCGGCCCGGCGCGAGCGCGACGGGGCTCCGCGGGGTCGGTGATGTCGAGGCTCCCGATGAACGACAGCGAGATCAAGATCCTTCTGGTGGATGACGACGAGGTCGATCATCTCGTCACGCGCCGGCTCCTCCGCGAGGTATCCCGGACCCGCTACGACGTGACGTGGCTGAGCACCTCGGACGAGGCGATCGAGGCGCTGCTCGCCGGCGGCTACGACGTCTGCCTCCTCGACTTCCGCCTCGACGCCCGCACCGGGCTCGACGTCGTGCACGAGGCGAACCACCTCGGCTGCGCGATCCCGATCATCATGCTGACCGGCGTCGGCGACGAGGCGATCGACATGGCCGCGATGAGCGCGGGCGCGGCGGATTACCTGGTGAAGGGGCGGTTCGACGCGCAGATCCTCGAGCGCACGATCCGCTACGCCATCGAGCACAAGCGGAGCCAGCTCAAGCTCAAGCAGTACGCCGACACGCTCGAGGAGAGCAACCGACAGCTCCTCCAGATGCACGAGGAGCTCGCGGCGAAGAACGCGGAGCTTGTCCGGCTCAACGAGGAGAAGAACCGCTTCGTCGGCATGGCGGCCCACGATCTCAGGAACCCGCTCGGCGTCATCCTGGGCTACAGCGACTTCATGCTGATGACGCAGCGGCGCGGGGAGCCGACCTCGCTGCTCCGGGAGGGCGGCGTCGAGATCATCGAGATGATCCGGAGCTCGAGCAAGTTCATGCTCTCGCTCATCAACGACCTGCTCGACGTGTCGATGATCGAGCTCGGCAAGCTGAACCTCGACCGGAAGAGCACGGATCTCATCCAGCTCGTCGAGTCGAACGTGGCGCTCAACATGGTGCTCGCGGGGCAGAAGAGCATGAAGCTCGTCGTCGAGAGCGACGAGAGCGTCCCGCGGGTCGACGTGGACGTCCACAAGCTGGAGCAGGTGCTCAACAACCTCATCAGCAACGCGATCCACTACTCCCCTCCCGGCACGGCCATCCGCGTCCGGGTCCAGAGCGCCGGCGCCCCGGACGGCGGGAACGGCGACGGCGGCGAGGTGATCGTGTCGGTCCAGGACGAGGGGCCCGGGATCGCGCCGGAGGACATCGGCAAGCTCTTCCGGCCGTTCGGTCGGGCCAGGACGGTCAGCACCGGCGGCGAGCGCTCGACCGGCCTCGGGCTCGCCATCGCGCAGCGCATCGTCGAGGGCCACGGCGGGCGCATCTGGGTGGAGAGCGTGCTCTCGAAGGGCGCGACGTTCTTCGTGGCGCTCCCGGTGTCGCCGCCGCCGGACGCCGAAGCGGCCTCCTGACGAGGGCGCCGGGCGAGGCAACGACGGCGGCGACGGCGGGTCGAGCAGGCGGCCGCGCTCAGCGGCCCTGCGGGAGCTCCTCGTAGTCGAGGTGATCGAAGTCGGCGGGCAGGCTCTGGCCGGTGAGGTCGTGCGCGCACAGCGCGGCGAAGGCGCCGGTGAAGCCGATGCCGAGCGAGGTGCGCTCGTCCGACAGGAGCGACGCGTCCAGCGCCGGCCCGAGCGGGTCGAAGCGCGCTCCGTCCTGCGAGCACGAGAACTGGAGATCCTTGCCGGAGAGCTCGAAGCGGAGGTGGAGGCGCGGGGCCGAGAAGGCGAGCGGCCGCGCGAGCCATGTCAGCTTCCCGAGCTCGCTGCCCAGGAGCGCGACCGAGCGCCCGACTTGCTCGTCGTGGCTGAGCAGCGCGTAGAAGAAGTTCTCGTCGTCGTACATGCACATGAGCCCGGCCATCTGCTGGAACGAGGTCGGCTCGAACTCGAGGCAGGTCTCGACGCGGCACCGGATGGACTGGATGCGGCGCCCGACGACGCTCTGCCGGTGCAGCGACTGCGGCGACTCGCGGCCGCGGACGCGCAGGTGGCCGGGGCGCTCGCGCAGCGACACCCAGCTCTCGTCGGGCACGTCGCGCAGCGTCTGGTAGTGGACGCCGAGCGACCCCCTGTCGAAGTCGTCCCGCACCGGCGGCGCCTCGACAGGGTCGGCCGGCAGCCTGGGCGCCGGCACGCGGACGGCGGGCGAGCGCGGGCTGTCTGCCCCGTCGAGCGCGAGCCATCCGTCGTCGGTCCAGCGCACCCGCTGGAGGGCCGTCTCGCGCCCGAGGATGCAGCAGCGGCGCTCGCCCGGGAGCGGCCTCCCGCACAGGTGGGCGAGGTACCACTCCCCTGTCGAGGTCTCGACGAGGCAGCCGTGCCCGGCCTTCTGCAGCTCGAGGCTCGGGTCGTGGCGGGACGTCAGGAGCGGGGTGTTCGGGTCGACCTCATAGGGCCCCTCGATGCGGCGGGAGCGCGCCAGGGTCGCGGCGTGCTCGTAGGCGGTGCCGCCCTGGGCGAGGAGGAGGTAGTAGTGGTCCCCGCGCCGGTAGAGGTGCGGCCCCTCGGTGAGGCCGAGGCCGCTGCCGCGGAAGATCCAGCGGCGCTCGCCGACGAGCCGGCGCTGCTGCAGGTCGAACTCCTGCAGCACGATGCCGGGGAACTGGTCGTTGCCGGGGCGGTGGTCCCACACCATGTTGGCGAGCCACATCCGCCCGTCGTCGTCGTGGAACAGCGAGGGATCGAAGCCGCCGCGGTTCAGCGCGATGGGCTCGGACCACGGCCCCTCGATGCGGCTGGCGGTGACGACGTAGTTGTGCGCGTCCACGAAGCCGCGGCCCCAGCATTTGACGTCGGTATAGACCAGATAGAACACGCCGCGCGCGTGCGTGAGGCAAGGCGCCCAGACGCCCCCTGAGCGCGGGTTGCCGAGCAGATCGAGCTGGGAGCGGCGGTCCAGGGCATGGCCGATGGGCCTCCAGTGGCGGAGGTCGCGGCTGTGGTGGAGCCGCACGCCCGGAAACCACTCGAAGGTGGAGGTGGCAAGATAGTAGTCCTCCCCCACCCGGAGGATGGAGGGGTCCGGATGAAAGCCCCGGAGCACGGGGTTTTCGATGAAGGTCGGTTCGTTGGTCATCGCTGTCGCCGCGGCCTCCGGAAGTGAAGTTGAACGTCGAGCGCGCGGCTCGGGTGGCGCCGGATGCTGCCAGGAAGGCCACGCCGGGCGGCGCGCGCTGTCGTGCGTCGGCGCATCTTGCAGTGGACCGGCCTGCCCATGCAACGAAACAGGCCAGGCCGGCGCAGGAACGCGGGAGCCGGCCTTGTCGAGCCTGGGCCGGCGCGCGAGCACCGCCCGCGCTGTAGGCAGACGGGTCCCCGTGTGAGCAACCGGCGCTCCGCTCCGACCAGCGCGACTGCGGTATGTCGCGCGAAGAACCGCATTCCCTCTCGTTCCTTCAGCGCGTTCCGCATTGAGCAGGCCATCCAGAAGGTGGATAATCCGCTCGATGCAACTTCACGGTCCACGGTAGCGGGATACCGCGAGGACCGACCGATCGCGGGCTGCGCCGTGCCGGACGCGCCTTCGACCGCTCACCGGGGACTCGGGGCCGTCGTCCTTGGACCGGGACGTTCTGACCGCGGCTGAACCGTGTAGGACACATCGATGTGCGCAGGCTCCGTACCTCGCGCGAGGTACTAGGGAGGAGTAGTCCGTGGCGAAGAGAACGCTATTCAGAGGCGTGCTGTCAGCGCAGGCCAGCGTGATGGCCGCGCTCCTGTTGCTGTTGGGACAGGGATGCGGGAACGAGAACCAACCCGAGCCCCAGGAGGAGGAGCAGATCCCGCCGGATCCGGGACCGGACGACGAAGAGAACGAAAACCCCCCCGACCCCGACACCGACCCCGACCCCGACCCCGACCCCGACCCCGACCCCGATCCAGAGACGCCCGAGGGGCCAACCGAGTTCGTGTCGGCCGACGATCCCTTCACCGAGGGCTACCTCGGCGAGGAGGAGGAAGAAGAGGAGGAGGAGGAGGAGGAAGAAGAAGAGGAGGAGGAAGAGGCCGGCCGCGAGCTCGAGGAGGGCGACATCTACCGCGTCCTCGGCAACGGGCAGCTCCTCAACCTCAACCCCTGGCGCGGCCTCCAGGTCATCGACATCCAGGACCCGTCGAGCCCGAAGTTCCTCGGCCAGATGCAGATCGCCGGCACCCCGGTCGAGATGTACGTCGTCGGCGATCGCGCTGTCGTGCTCCTGAACGACTGGGCCGGCTACCAGCTCAAGGCCGACGGCCTCACCGTGGAGCGGCGGACGGGCGCAACCGTCCTTTTCATCGACATCACCGATCGCACCGCGCCGAAGCTCCTGTCGCAATACCCCGTCACGGGGGCCATCACGACCAGCCGCCTCGCCCGCGGCGAGACAGCGAGCTCGCTCTACGTCGCCTCGAACGGATCGGAGCTCGTCGAGATCACCCCCGGACATTTCCAGTGGGTCAACAAGACCCTGGTCAGGAGCTTCGATGTCGGCGTCGACGCGCTGATCGAGCGCAACGAGATCGAGCTCGGGGACACGGTGACCGCCATCCACGCCGAGGCGGACGTGCTCCTCGTGGCGCGCAACAACTTCGGCTGGTCGGGGGAGCCCAGCGAGATCTCGATCATCGACATCTCGAGCCGCGACGGGTCCATGGTGGAGCGCGGCAGCGTCAACGCGGCGGGCTACGTGCGCTCCCAGTTCCACATGGACTTCCGCGACAACATGCTGCGCGTCTTCTCCGGTCCGCGGTGGTCCGACGGAACGCCCAGCTACCTCGAGACGTGGGACGCGACCGACCCCGAGAACCCCACGCCGATCGACAGCGAGGACTTCGGCGCCGAGCAGTCGCTCTATGGCGCCGTCTTCCTCGACGACCGGGCCTTCGCGGTCACGTACAGGCAGCAGGACCCGTTCCACGCCTTCTCCATCGATCCGGACGGGAACGTCACCGAGCAGAGCGAGTTCATCGTGTCCGGGTGGAACAACTTCTTCCGCCCCGTCCTCGGCGCGACCCGCCTCATCGGGATCGGCGTGGACGACGCGAACGGCCGCCAGCTCGCGGCCAGCCTCTACGACATCACCGACCTCACCAACCCGACGCCCCTGCTCGCGCGCGCGAACGTCGACAGCGGCGCCGAGGGCTGGAGCTGGTCCGAGGCCGACTGGGACCACCGCGCGTTCACCGTGCTCGACAACGCCGTGGACGCGGTGGCGCCGACAGGAGAGGCCGAGACGGGCCTCGTGCTCCTCCCGTTCTCCGCGAGCAGGAACGTCGACAACTACTGGCGGCCGTTCTCCGGCGTGCAGATCTTCACCTTCTCGGGCACCACGTTGACCCGCCGCGGCGTGATGGAGCACGGCACCCCCGTGCGCCGCACGTTCCGCGCGGGAGACGAGGTCACGGCGAACGTGTCCGACGAGGAGCTCTCCCTCTACGATCAGGACGCGCTCGACACCCCGGACAAGCTCGGGCGGCTCGAGCTCGCCCCGGACTACGTGCGCGTCCTCGCGTTCGGCGATCACCGCGTGCGCATCAAGGTGCCTTACGATCTCTACTGGAACCCGCCCGAGAGCCGGACGCTCAAGGCGGAGGTCGTCCCGAGCACGGGGCTCACCCAGCTCGTGGAGCCGGTGGCCAGCTTCGAGCTGCCGATCAACGCCCAGATCTACCAGGTAGGGGACCTGCTCGTGTCCCTCACCACCACCTTCGAGAACTGGGTCGGCAAGGTGACGCACGTCGAGGTGCTCGACCTATCCGATCCGACGGCGCCGCGGCCCGCGGGCACGCTCGACACGAGCGACCTGCCCTCGATCGCCACCTACAGCGCCGGATCGAGGTGGTTCTCGACCGTGCACCCCGCGCGCGACGCCCTCGCCTTCCTGCGCGTCATTGGCCACAGCGAGGACCTCGGGGTCGGCTGGGGCTGCCGGACGAGCGCGATCGGCCAGCCGGGCTGCTTCGGGCAGGAGGGCTGCACGTACGTCGCCGGAGAGCGGATGTGCCGCAAGATCGGCGTCGACGAGTACTGCAACGGCGGGTTCGCCGAGTGCACCGACCACGCCGGCGCCGACACGACCTGCACGCCGATCGAGATCGGTCGGAACGACATCCCGAACGTCACCTCGACGTACTGCTACGAGTACGTGCCGCGCCGGAGCTGGGCGCAGATCGAGATCAACGTGGTCGATCTCTCCGACCCGGACAACCCGACCCTCGCGCCGGCCGTCGCGCTGCCGGACGACAGCGAGACGGTCAACGTGCTCAACGACAACGGCGAGCTCTACTTCAACATCAAGCGCTCGATGGGGGCGCCGGACGACCCGCGCCCGCACACGCAGTACTTCCTCACGCACCTCAACCTGACCGATCCGTCGCAGCCCGCGATCGATCCGGGGATCAACGTGCCCGGCGAGATCCTCGCGATCCAGGGCACGTCGATCTACTCGAGTGACCGGGTGTGGGGCGACCAGTTCATCGAGACGGCGATCGCGCGGCTCGAGCTGCACGAGGGGCTCGCGTACTTGAAGGAGTACCAGCGCTTCCCGAACCGCCGGGTCAACACGATCTCCATCGACGGGCGCGGGCTGCCCGTCCTGACCCACGGCCTGATCTGGCAGCCGGCCTACGGGTGGTACTACGGCTGGGATCCCAACCAGAAGCTGACGACGCTCGGGCCGTGGGCCGCCGGGGAGGCGCCGCCTCCGCCGCCGGAGACGGAGAACGAGGACCCCGCGGTCCCCGAGTTCGAGATGCTCTCGACCGTCCGCATGGCGTCGTGGGCGTCGCTGCGCAACACCGCCGACATGCGCGCCTTCTTCGAGGTGCCCGGCGGCGCGCTGGCGATCTCCCTCGAGCAGCCCGAGGCGCCGAAGGCGCAGGCGTTCTTCCCCCTCTGGGGCTGGCCCGAGCGGTTCGTTGTCAGCGGGGAAGAGGTCATCTTCGCGGCCGGTCGCTACGGGATTCACCAGATCGACCGCGAGAGCGTCAACCTCGTCCCCTACCTGGGCGAGTAGCCGGATGGCGGGGCAAGCCGGCCAGGGCTGAGCGCCAGGCCGGCTTGCCGGAACCCCGAGCCGCCGGGGCGTGGCCGACCGGCCACGCCGGCGCGGCAGGGCGATCAGCTCCCGGGCGAGAACCCGACCCACAGCGCATCAGTCCAGCCGCCGCTCGGTCCTCCGCGCCGCGCAGCGCGTCGAGCTCCGGCTCGCTGGCGCAGCGCATGAACGCACGCCGCGCGACGAGCCCCGGCCACCCAGCCGCGCACAAAGACGCAGGGCTCGCGCGCATTTCGCGCGCGTGGCGGCGCACCGAGGCGGCCGCGCGCTGGCCGGCCATCGTGGCCAGTCGGCGGCCACGTGGCCGGGACGACGCCTCGAAAAGCAGCCTTATGTCCCGACGTCACCGGACGCGGCATTGGGCCGAGATCTTGCAATCGCTCCAATCAGCTCCCGACGCTCGCGGGACGATCAAGGCGAGCTCGGTTCAGTTCTTGGCCCACGCATGTATGCCGATGTAGGTCAACGTGGGAAGAGGTTAACGTGCGAACCCTGGGATTCACGGTACTAATCACGCTGTTTGGCGTTGCGGCCTCGAGCTGCGGCAGCCAGTCGGACACGGAAGAAGGCGACCCCCGGACCGTCGACATGCGCGAGGTTCCGGGCGAGAGGACCGGCCCTCAGCAGGTCGCGTCGTCGCAGGCGGAGAACGGCGGGCCGCTGGCCGATCCCACGCTGGACGACCCCACGGCGACCGAGGCGCCGGTCACCGAGCCCGGCGCGATCGAGGCGCCGGTCACCGAGCCCGGCGCGACCGAGGCACCGGTCACCGAGCCCGGCGCGACCGAGGCGCCGGTCACCGAGCCCGGTGCGACTGACGCGCCTGTCGACCTGCCCGGCGCGACCGAGGGCTGCCCCGGCGGGATGGTGCGGGTGGAGGGCGAGTATTGCCCCGCGGTGGTGCAAGAATGCCTCGAGTACCACCCCGAATGGACGAAGCGCCACGGCGAGCCGGGCGTGGCCGCGCGGTGCCTGCGCTTCCGTGAGCCGTCGCGGTGCGTCGCCAAGAAGACCGAGAGTCTCTCGTACTGTATGGACCGGTACGAGTACCCGAACGTCCCGGGCGAGCTGCCGCGCACGCTGACCTCGTGGGAGCAGGCCGCCGACATGTGCGAGGCGCAGGGCAAGCGGCTGTGCACCGAGGCCGAGTTCAACTTCGCCTGCGAGGGCCCCGAGATGTTGCCTTACGTTTACGGCTACGAGCGGAACGCCGAGACGTGCAATCAGGACCGCGACTACCGCTTTCCGGACCACTCGCAGCGGCTGCTCCACTACCAGGCGTGCCAGCAGAACGAGCGGTGCGCCGCCGAGCTTTCGCGCCTGGACGGCCGCGAGCCGGCCGGCTCACGCGCGGCGTGCGCCTCGTGGGCAGGCGTCTTCGATCTGAACGGCAACGCCAACGAGTGGGTGGTGCGCACCGATCAGAAGGCCCCCTACCGCAGCGGGCTCAAGGGCGGCTGGTGGGGTCCGATCCGGAGCCAGTGCCGTCCGATGACGACCTTCCACAAGGAAGACGACTACGGCTACGAGGTCGGCTTCCGCTGCTGCGCGGACGTCGAGGCGCAGGCCGCGGAGTGAACGCGGCGGCTCAGCGTGGCCGCCCTGGCTTCGCCCGCTTTTCTCGCCCTTGCTGCTGCGGCAGGCAAATCACCCGCACGGCGACGGACATGGCCTCGACGAAGTCCTCGCGCGTCGCGGCGCTGTGCTTCAGGCCGCGCGCCGAGGCGTACAGGGTGTCCGCGAGCTGGCGCCCGGTGACGCCCGCCGGCGTGTAGGCGGCCACGAGCCCGGAGGCGCGCAGGGCGTCCTCCACGGCCTCGACGAACTGCCCCTCACGCTCGGAGGCCAGAGGGCCCACGAGATCCTTCGTGACGGCCGCGAGATCCGCCGCGTCGGCCCCGAACGCGCCCACGAACCGGCCGGTCCACGTGTCGAACGCGGCCACGAGCCGCTCCTCCAGGGGGCGCTCCGCGGCGGCGAGCGCGGTCGTCACCGCGGCCAGGGAGGAGTCGAGGAAGTACGCCACCGACGCGCGAAAGAGCTCCTCCTTCGTGGCGAAGTGGAGGTAGAGGCCCTGTCGCGAGACGTTCGCGGCGCGCGCGACCTCGTCCATCGACGTCTTCCGGAAGCCGAAGCGCAGGAACACCGTCAGCGCCGCGTCCATCAGCTTGCGGCGGCGCTCGTCGGCGGGCCTGTCGGCGGCGCTCGTTTCGTGCACGGTGACCAGATTTGACATAACAGGTCCATCCTGTCAACTCGCCACTTGACAAACTGGTCACTGGTCGTAAAGCTCGTGTCGTGCGCCCGCCGGATCCTCTGCCCGAAGTCGCGCTCCTGCCCGGCGGCGCGGCCGCTTCCCCCGGCGAGCCGGCCGGGACCTCGTCGCCCGCGCCCATGACCGGCTCGGCGGCGGCCGGCGGCGCCCTCCGGGGCGCGAAGATCGGCGCCGTCGCCGCGGTGATCGCGCTCCTCGCCGTGGCCCAGCGCGCGGGTCTGCTCGAGATCTTCGGCGAGCCCGCGCAGGTCAAGCAGGCGCTCGTGGAGCTCGGGCCGTGGGGGTATGTCGCGTTCGTGGCGGCGTACGCCGCGCTCCAGCCGTTCGGCGTGCCGGGTACGGTGTTCATCCTGGCCGCGCCGCTCATCTGGCCCTGGCCGGTGGCGTTCGCGCTCTCGATGGCCGGCACCATGGCGGCGAGCGTCGTTGGCTTCTCCTTCGCTCGCTTCGTCGCCCGCGACTGGGTATCGAAGCGGGTGCCGGCGCGCTTCCGCGCCTATGACGAGGCGCTCAGGCGGCGGGCGTTCTTCACTGTGTTCATGCTCCGCCTCGTGCTCTGGATGCCGCCGATGCTCCACGTGTTCTTCGGCGTCTCCGGGGTGCGCTTCTCCACCCATTTCTGGGGCTCGCTGGCCGGCTATACCCTCCCCTTGCTGGCCACTGCGTACTTCGGTCAACGGCTCTTCAACGCCCTGCGCGACGCCCCTCCGTCGGCGTGGGTCGGCATGGGCGCCGCTCTTGTCACCGTCACGTTCGGACTCTGGCTCGCCAGGCGCCGCGCCCGGCAGGAGGTCGTCCCCTCATGAACGATTCCCAGCGTCGCAAGGGGCTCCGGATCGAGCGGGCGCGCGCGTCCGCTCAGTTCAGGGGCGGCAGGTTCGAGAACCCGTCTGGCGCCGGCCCGGCGATGAAGGGCGGTACGCTGCCCGTGATCGGCGAGTACTTCTTCCGTCGCGGCCGGCGGGCGCCGCCCGGTCCGCTGCCGCTCGCGCGGCCTCACGAGACATGGGCGCGACGGAGCGCGACAGGCCTGCGGGTCACGTGGCTCGGCCACAGCACCGTGCTGATCGAGATCGACGGCCGCCGCGTCCTCACCGATCCGGTGTTCGGCGAGCGCGCCTCCCCCGTCTCGTTCGCAGGCCCAGCGCGGTTCCACCCCGTCCCGGCGGCGCTCGAGGAGCTGCCGCCGCTCGACGCCGTCCTGCTGTCGCACGACCACTTCGATCACCTCTGCGCGCCCACCATCGAGGCGCTGGCCCGCATGCGCGTCCCGATCGTCACGGGGCTCGGCGTGGGGGCGCACCTCGAGGCGCTGGGCGTCGACCCCGCGCGGATCACCGAGCTCGACTGGCATGAGCGCGCGGAGGTGGGCGGCCTTCGCTTCACCGCGACGCCGGCGCAGCACTTCTCGGGTCGCGGGCCGACGAGCGGCAACAAGACGCTCTGGGCTTCCTGGGTCATCGAGGCAGGGCGGCGCAAGGTCTTCTTCTCCGGCGACACCGGGCTGACCCCCGAGTTCGCGGACATCGGCAGGAGACACGGCCCGTTCGACCTGGTGATGCTCGAGGTAGGCGCGTACCACCCCGCGTGGGGGGCGATCCACCTCGGCCCCGAGAACGCGCTGACCGCGTTCCAGATGCTCGGCGGCGGCACGCTGCTGCCGGTCCACTGGGGCACCTTCAACCTCGCCCTCCACGACTGGGACGAGCCGGCCGAGACGCTGCTCTCCCTGGCGGCCGAGCGCGGCGCGCGCGTCGTGACGCCGCAGATCGGGGCGGCCATCGAGCCCGAGCACGTCGACGCGCCGACCCCCTGGTGGCGCGCGGTCGCCGGCGCGCGCTGAAGGCCAGGGCGGTTCCGGGGCTCACTGTCGCTCGCAGGAAGCGCGAGAGATCAGCGGGCGGCGAGCTCCCGCTCATGGTTGGATCGCACCTTCTCCAGCCCCCTCGGCCCGTGCTCCCGGAACGGGAGATCCATCGCGCGGTCCCTCCTGATCCCGTCCCCCTTCGCAGCAGCTCTCTGAGCTCCGCGGCGGACGTTCTTCCGCTCCCATCGCCGGCGGCGCGAGGGAGGATCGGATCGAGCGCGTGGAGGAGGGCTTCCAGGCGCTCGCGCGCGAGCACGCGCGTCCATGATGGGCATGAGCCGAGCGCGCCTCGGCCTCGATCTCGATCCGAGCGGGCGAGGGATCCGGTTTCGCGGCGCCCCGGACAACGCTATGGAGCAGGCCCATGGTCGAGCAAAACACAGCGGACAACGAGGAGGGGCAGCCGGAGCGCGCGGAGCCCGGCGGCGAGCGCGCGCCGCGCCAGGCGGCGACGGACGCCGCCGGTGAGGCGGCCGAGGGCGGCGCGGAGGCCTCGTCCAGCGACGCCACGGCGGCGGCGGAGGGCGCAGCGGCCGGGGCGACGCCCGCTGGCGCGGCGACCTCCGACGCGGCGCCCCCCGCCGCAGCGCCCGCTGGGCCGCGGCCGCGGAGGGTCATCGACATGAGGCGGCCGCGCACGCCGCCGCCCGCGCAGGAGGTCCCGGCGCGACGCCCGGCGACCTCGGGGGAGCGTGGACCGGGCGACCGTGGGGCGCGCGAGCGCGGTCCCGCCGGGCGCGGAGCGAGCGAGCGCCGGACGCACGACAGCGGGCCCGCCGAGCGCGGAGCACGCGAGGGACGAGCCGCCGAGCGCGAGGCGCGCGACGGTGGAGCTGCCGAGCGGCGCTCGACGGAACGGACCAGGGCGCCGCGGGAGGGGGCGGCGCAGCACGGCCGGGCAGGCGCCGAGGGCGCCGGCGGCGCCTCCCAGGCCCGCGCGCACGGACCGCGAGCCGCGCCGGACGCCGCCTCGCGGGAGCGTCGCGCGCACGACGCAGGGGCCCCCGCCCGGAGCGATGCAGGAGGCACGGCTGCGGCGCCCGCCGAGGCGAAGGCCGCCCCTGCCGCCGGAGCGCCCAGCGCCTCCCGCAAGGCGTCCCGACAGCCGCAGCGCGCCGAGGCGCAAGGCGCGGCGCCGGCTCCGCCGCCTCCCCAGGAACCGGAGACGACGGCGGCCCCCGAGCCGCGCCGGCAGACCGCGTGGGTGCCTCCGCCGAGCGCCGCGTTCCCGAAAAAGAAGAAGCCGGCGCTCACCGCCAAGGAGGCGATGAAGGCCAAGGTCCAGGCGCGGTCCGGCAAGAAGGCAGCGAGGCCCGCGCCGGACGGGGCGGCGGAGCGCACCGTGGAGCAAGGCGCAGACACAGCCCGCGACGCCGCGAACAACAAGCCTCGCGACGCTGCGAACAGCAAGCCTTCCGCCTCCGCGAGCAAGCCCCGCGACGCCGCGAACAGCAAGCCTTCCGCCTCCGCGAGCAAGCGCCGCGACGCTGCCGCGGCGGCGCCCGCCGACGCCGCGCCCAGGTCCACGCGCCGCAGCCAGGAGCAGGCGACGGCGAGCGCTCCGGCCAAGAAACCCGGGCTGCTCCGCCGGCTGCTCGGCCTGTTCCGGCGATCCGGATAGCCGCGCCGCCGTCCTCCCCATCCAGATCACGGGCCTCTCGCGCCCCGGCGCCTTCCGCCCGGTACACAACGGCTCTGACTCCCGTGCACGCCGCTCACGACATCTGGTTGTGCTCGCTCCGCGGCGCCCGCGCAGATTCAGGAACTGCCCGGTAGGCCTCCTCTGCGGCAGGCCTCATCCTGCCTCGCGGGAGGCGCCCGCATGAACAAGACTGCCGTCAACAAGCTGAACGACCTCATCCAGCTCGACGCCGACGCGGTGCTCGCGTACCAGCAGGCGCTCGACGCCTGCGAGGTCTCCGAGATCCGCCGGAAGCTCAAGGGCTTCCAGGACGACCACCAGCAGCACATCAACGATCTCGCCGAGATCGTCCGCGCGGGCGGCGAGGAGCCGAAGATCAAGCGCGATCTGAAGGGGTTCTTGATCGAGGGGTTCACCGCGATCGCGAGCCGAGGCGACCGGAGCGCGCTCCTCTCGATGCTCGGCAACGAGGAGCTGTCGAATCACATGTACGAAGCCGCGCTCAAGCTGGAGCTCCCGGGCGAGGCGCGCGCCGTCGTCGAGCGCAATCGCGGAGACGAGGCCCGACACCTCGCGTGGATCAAGGAAGCGATCGCCGCGCGGCTCTGGGAGACGAAGGAGGGCGCGGCCGCCGTCGAGCAGGGCGAGCACCGCAAGTAGCGCGCGCCCGGGCGGCCGTCGCGCTGGCCAGGCACGGGGCTCGTCCGCGCCCCGACCGCCGCGGCGCCATCAGAGCCGGCGCACCCGGATCGCGTGCGGATCGGCCCGCTCCACGCCGGAGCCATCCTTGTTGGTGATCGGCGTGATGGCCTTGAGCTTGCCACTGCGCCCGTGCGCGGTCACGTGGATGACCCCGACGCCGGGCGTGCTGCCCACCGACGCGTGCGGGTCGCCGCTCAGCGGCGTCGGACCGCGCAAGGTCACGAAGATGCGGTTGCCCGAGGGCGACATGTCCATCAGGTCGGGCGCGGGATCGCTCGAGTACGGGCCCTTCAGGTCGACCGTCCCCGTACGCGCGTTCGTCGCGACGTCGAACACCTCGGCCACGCCCCGGATCCGGTCCAGCACCCAGACGGAGCCGGCGTGCTTCGTCAGCAGCGTGCCGTGGGCGTCCCTGTCGGGCGAGGCGTCGGTGAACACCACCTCGGGCGGCGGGGTGTTGGCCGCGTTGGTCGCCGCGTAGCCGGTGAGCGGGAACCGGTACAGGTCGAACTGGTCCAGGTTCGCCGCCGTCCCCCCGCCGGAGTCGATGAACATCGAGCCTCCGGCCTCGACGCCGCCGCAGCCGTTGCCGTGCACCGTGGTCGCGTCGTACTCGCCCACGATCTGTATCGGCGTCGCCGTGGGGTCGACGACGAACAGGCCGCCTCCGCGCAGCGTGATGAAGCCGTAGGTGCCGGAGGCGTCGATGATCGGGCAGATGGGCGCGTTGTCGGGCCGGATGTGCGGGAACTGGCAGGGATCCCCGCTGGGCGCGATGCACCTCGTCAGGTCGAGCGTCGCGTCGTGATCCCACGCGAACGTGCCTGCGGCGTAGTCCGTCGCGATGCGCTCGAGCAGCTTGCCGTTCTGGTTGGCGACGAGGATGTACGAGTCGTCCGGCGCCGGCACCGCGGCGTGGGCCTGCCGCGCCCCGTCCGCGCCCGGCGAGGAGCGGAGGCACGCGACAGGCGCGCGGGTCTCGGCGTCGAAGATCGCGACATGGCCGCTGGCCACGAAGGACAGCACCGCGTGGGTGTGCGCGGCGTTGAAGAAGAGCATGTGCGGCCGCACCGGATTGGCGCCGGTCTGCGCGAAGCACAGCGCCGCCGTCTCGCCCCCGAGGTCGATGACCTCCGCGGCGGCCGGATTCACCCCGGAGGCGCCCATGAGGCCCTGGCCATTGTAAATGTACACAGTGCCGCCGTACGTCAGTCCGTTCGTGTTGGACTGATCGACGGCCCAGACCTCGAATGACTTTTCCTCGGTGGCCGCCCCGAGCTCGCTCTCCGTGGCGGCCTCGCTGGCCGCGAGCCCTGTCGAGCCGTCCGGGTCGACACAGGCCGATAGCAGACAAAGACCGACAGCCGCCCCCAGAAAGGGGCCGAGTGACATCCTCATGGCGCGCTCTCCCAGCATTGGTGAAGGCCGAAGCCTCTCGTCGACCTGGCCGCGGACGACCGCGGCCAGCATCGGGCACCTGGTTTCGAGCATTACATGGCGCACAGTTACGCCGCAAGGGCGGCCTGGCTCGAACGCGCGGCGTCGCCGCGGTCGCGGTCAGCGGCGTCGCGCTGGCGCTGGGCCTCCTCGCTCCTCAGGCCCTGATTCCTCTGGCCCTGATTCCTCTGGCCCTGACTCCTCGTGATTCCTCGCCCTGGTGAAGCGCTCGATCGCCATGCCGGCCGCCATGGCCGCGACGAAGGCGACGACGGCGCGCGAGCCGGTCGCGAGCGAGACGAGCGCCGGCCCGGGGCAATACCCCGCGAGGCCCCAGCCGACGCCGAACAGCGCGGCCCCGGCGAAGAGGCGCGCGTCGAGGCCGGTGCGGGCCGGGACGTCCATGCGGTCGGCCAGCAGGGGAAAGCGCGGCGCGCTGGCGGCCCCGGCGCGCTTTCGACCCTCCTGCCAGCGAAGGACGCGGTAGGCGAGAAAGTGCACCGAGATCGCGCCCACCATCACGAACGCGAGGCTCGGGTCCCAGTCGCCGGCCACGTCGAGGAAGCCGATGACCCTGGACGGCTGGGTCATGCCGGAGACGCCGAGCCCCACGGCGAACAGCGCGCCGGCGAGCAGCGCGAGCGCGACTTGCCTCATCGCGCCGCCCCGAGCACATGCAGGCTGACGTAGACGGTGAGGGCCGCGGTCGCCATGAACGTCATCGTGGCGCAGAGCGATCGGACCGACAGGCGGCTCAGGCCGCAGACTCCATGGCCGCTCGTGCACCCGTTGCCGAGCCGCGCGCCGTAACCGACGAGCAGCCCCGCGACGACAACGAGGCCGAGCGAGCGAGCGCCGTCGACGGACGGGAAGGCGCCGCGGTGCGCGGCCGCGAGCGCGAGGCCGCCGAGGAGGAGGCCAGCCAGGAAGGCCGCGCGCCAGGCGGCGTCTCCAGGGCTCCGGGACGGAAACAGGAGCCCTCCGAGCACGCCGCTGACGCCGGCGACTCTCCCGTTGAAGAGGAGGAGCAGGGACGCGGCGAGTCCGATGAGGACGCCGCCGACGAGCGGGCCTGTCGCGGTGAATTCATGCATGATGAGACCTCTCCGAGGGCGACCCGCCAGCATAGCAACGCGCAGCGGCGCGCGGCGCTCGGCGCGCGTCTCCCGTGAGCGCGCGGCGCAAACGCTCGCCTGGCGCGCCGGCCGACAGCGAGGGTGGGGGTGAGAGCGGACATGTCGCACACGGCGCCGGCGCGGGTGGGATCGGGGGCGAGATTGTGCCGGAGGGCCAGGGGGCTGGTGTATACTCATCGGTCGATGGCCCAAGCAGGCTGGGAAGCGGCGGAACCGGCTTCGTGGCGCAGGATTCCGCGCATCGGGGACATCATCGGCGGCAAGTACCGCGTCGAGCGGGTGATCGGGCGCGGTGGCATGGGCCTCGTCGTCGCGGCGCACCACGTGTCGCTGCGCCACCGGGTCGCGCTGAAGTTCCTGCTCCCCGAGGGGCGCACCACCCCCGGCGCCGTCGAGCGCTTCTTCCGCGAGGCGCAGGCCGCGGCCGCCATCGCCAGCGAGCACATCGCGCGCGTCATCGACGTGGGGCACACCGACGAGGAGCTGCCGTACTTCGTGATGGAGTACCTGGACGGCATCGACCTCGAGGCGCTCCTGGAGACGCGCGGCCCCCTGCCCGCGGAGCAGGCGGTGAGCTACGTGATCGAGGCCTGCGAGGCCCTCGCCGAGGCGCACGCGCTCGGGATCGTCCACCGCGACCTCAAGCCCGGCAACCTCTTCCTCGCGAGCAGCAAGGACGGCTCGGCCGTGATCAAGGTGCTCGATTTCGGCATCTCGAAGGCGTCGGACGCCGGCGTCCTCGGCGCGAACGCCAAGCTGACAGCGTCGTCGGTGGTGCTCGGCTCGCCCCGCTACATGTCGCCGGAGCACATCCGCAGCACCCGGACGGTGGACGCCCGCAGCGACATCTGGGCGCTCGGCATGACGCTCTACCAGCTCCTGACCGGGCGGCTGCCGTTCGAGACCGAGTCCGTGTCGGCGCTCTTCGTGAGCATCGTGACCGACCCTCCCGTGCCGCCGCGCGCGCACCGGCCCGAGATCCCGGTCGAGCTCGAGTACGTCATCCTGATGTGCCTGGAGAAGAACCCGGACCGCCGGCCCCAGACGGTCGCGGAGCTTGTCGCGCTGCTCGAGCCGCTGGGGTCGGAGCCCGCGCGCCGGAAGGCGGCCCGCATCCTGCGCAGGGCCATGGGGGGCGAGACAGCGGACGCGCTGCCGTCGCCGGGCCGCCCGAGGGCCGTCGACGAGGACGCCCAGACGCTGACCGGACCGCGCGACGCCGCGCCTGCGTCCCGGTGCGTCGCGCTCGAGCGGCCGAGCAGGCCCACGCCGTCGTCGCCGCCCACGCAGGCGTCCGCGGCCGACGTCGCGCCGGCGACGGCGCGGTCGCCGTCGCCGCCGCCCGCGCGCGCGTCCGCGCCTGCCCCTGCCCCGAACGCGACGATCGCGCTGGTGACCGCGGCCGCCCCCGCGCCGGCAGCGACGACCGCGGCCGACCCGTTCTCCACCACGGCGACGCGCCCGGAAGCGCTGCAGGCGTCAGCCGCCGCGCCGTCCGAGCCGCGCGAGCGCGGCCGCGGTGCCGAGGCGCGCGGGCGGCATGGGCGGCGGCACGCGGTCGCGGCAGCGCTCCTTGTGATCCTCGGGGGCACGGCGGCGCTCGCCTGGCTGGGGCGCACGACGGCGCCTGTCGCGGGCGCGCCGCCCGCCGGCGAGGTGGCCTCGCCGGTCGCGCCGGCGCCGGACCCTCCTGCCGCGCCCGCGGGCGCCGATCCTGGGCCCTCGTTCCTCCCGCCGTCCTCGGCCATCATGCCCCCCGCGGCCGTCGCGGCGAGCGGGTTCGCTGCGGCCGGCGCGGCGCTCGCGCCCGCGGGGTCGTCGAGGCCGGCCCGCACGCGCCCGGCGCTGCCGGCGACCAGCGGCGAGCCCGCGGCCGCCACCGAGCCCGCCGCCAGCGGCGAGCCGGCGCCGGCGAGATCGGCGCGCCTGCGCGAGCGCCGCTAGCGGCATGCGTCGAGAGCCCTCGAACACGCGCGCCGGCCGGCCCCCGCGCGCCCGCCGGTGGCGGCTCGCCGCGGTGCCCCTGCTCGTGGGCGCCCTGCTGCAGGCCTCCGTCGCCCGCGCCGACGGCGAGGGCCAGGCCGACGAGGCCGATCTCCACTTCGACCTGGCCCGCGATCTCTTCAAGAAGGGGCAGTTCCACGCCGCCCTCGAGCATTTCCTCGCGTCGAACCGGCTCGTGCCGAACCGCAACGTGGTCTTCAACATCGCGCTCACGTACGAGGAGCTGGGCCGCTTCGCGGACGCGCACCGGTACTACGACGACGCGCTCGAGGGCGAGACCGACGCGCAGATCATCGCCGAGGTCCGGGCCGCGCTCGAGCGGATCGCGCCGCGCGTGGCCGTGCTGCACATCGCCACGTCGCCGCCGGACGCCCGGATCTACGTCGACCGCAAGGACCTCGGCGTGCGGGGCAAGACGCCGCGCCGGCTCGCCCTGGCCGAGGGGCGCTACCGGATCCTTGTCGAGCTCGCGGGCCACGAGACGATGACGGTCGACGACCTCGAGGTGAAGCTCGGGCAGACCAAGGAGGTGCTCGTCGTGCTCCGCCGCATCGTCGGCGCGGTGCGGGTGGACGTGCGCGGCGCGAGCGAGGCCACGGTGCACGTCGACAGCGAGGGCGCGCCGCCCGCCTGCACAGCCCCCTGCGACATCGACCTGCCGCCGGGCCGCCACGTGCTCTACTTCGCGCGCCCGGGCTACCAGGCGGCGCCGCAGACGCTGACAGTCAACGCGCACGAGACTGTGCCCGTCACGGCGACGCTCAGCCCGCTCACGGGCTCGATCCTCGTGCGCGACGGCGAGCCCAACGCGCTCGTCGAGATCGACGGCCGGCCCATGGGCTTCACGCCGTCCGTGATCCAGGGCGTCCCGGTGGGCCGGCGCCGCGTCCGCGTCAGCCTGCGGGGCTTCGCGCCCGTCGAGCGGACCCTCGAGGTGACGGCGGGCCAGCAGGCGGAGCTGCGCGACCTCACGATGGAGCCGCTCCGGGAGGTGTCGTCGGCCTCGCGCGTCCTCGAGCGCATGGAGGACGCGCCCGCCTCGGTCAGCGTCATCGATCAGGAGGAGCTGCGCGCCTTCGGGTACCCGACCATCGCCGAGGCGCTGCGCGGCACGCGCGGCGTCTACCTCTCGAACGACCATGTCGTCTACTCGGCCGGGATCCGCGGGCTCGGCGAGCCGCTCGACTACGGCAACCGGCTCCTCGTGCTCTCGGACGGGCACTCGACGAACGACAACACGCTGAACGCCTCGTTCGTGGGCTCGGACGCGCGCGACGACCTGCACGACGTCGATCACATCGAGGTCGTCCGCGGCCCGGGCTCGCTGCTCTACGGCACGGGCGCGCTCTCCGGCATCGTCAACCTCGTCCCGCGCGGGCGCGACGAGCCCACCTCCGCGCACGCGGCGGTCGGCGCCTACTACGACAGCGTGGGCCACGCGCGCGCCGGGTTCCACTACAACGCCGGCAAGGACGCGGGCGTGCGGGCGAGCGTCTCCGCGGCCCGCTCCGACGGGTTCGACGTCCCGGTCGCGCTGAGGGAGCCCGGCGACGGCCCGCGCACGCAGATCGCCGAGTCCACAGAGGCCTTCCGGGCCGGCGGCACGTACGGGCGCGCCTGGTACGGGCCGCTGACCGCGCAGTGGATGGTCCACACGCGCGAGCAGCTCGTGCCGATCGGCTACGTGGGCACGCGGCTCAACGATCTCAGGACGAGGTACGAGGACACGCACATGATGGCCGAGGTGCGCTTCGAGCCGCAGCTCGCGCCCGACCTGCAGCTCATGGTGCGCGGCCACGTGAACCGCTTCGTGTGGCACGGCTACTACGCGTTCGACGAGCTGATTTCGGAGAACCAGTACGGCACCTGGATGGGCCTGGAGGCGCGGGCGGCGTGGACGCCGCTCTCCGGGCTCCGGCTCACGGCGGGCGGCGAGGCACAGGCGCACCCGGAGGCGACGCTGCACAACATCCGCCAGGACCCTCCCGCCGTGATCCTGGACAAGCGCGCGACCTACGCCTTCGCGGCCGGCTACCTGATCGCCGACGGCTCGCCCGCCCCGTGGCTGCGCCTGTCGGCGGGCGCGCGCGTGGACGCCTACAGCGATTTCGAGCCCATCGTGGTCCCGCGCGCGGCGATCATCATCCGGCCCGCGCCCGGAGGGGTCCTGAAGATCATGGGCGGGCGCGCCTTCCGCGCCCCGAGCATCTCCGAGCAGTTCTACGCGGACGGCGAGACGCAGGTGGCCGCCGTCGACCCCGCTCGGGGCCTCAAGCTCTCGCCGGAGTCGATCCTCTCGGGCGAGATCGAGTACTCGCAGCGCCTCGGCGACGCGTGGGTCGCGCTCGGCGCGATCCACGCGAGCCGCGCCTCGGATCTCATCAGCGTCACCGAGGACAGCCCCGGGGTGGCGCGTTACCAGAACAGCAGGTCGGCGGCGATCGTGGCCGGGGCCGACGTCGAGCTGCGCCGCGAGTGGCGGCAGGGGTGGATGCTGTCGGCGAACTACGGCTACCAGCGCGCCCAGCGCGCGGGCGGGGAGCGGCTCATCAACGTCCCGGAGCACCTCGCGTCGTTCCGCGGCGTCATCCCGGCGGTCGACCGGCTCCTCTCGGCCGGTTTGCGGCTCAACGTGGAGGCCCCGCGGCGGATCCCCCGCGACGGGGACGCCGCGACGGGGACGGCGATCGTCGCGGATCTCACGATCTCCGGGGAGATCCGCCGCTTTCACACCCGCTACGTGTTCGGCCTCTACAACGCGATGGACGCGCGGTACGACTACCCGGTCGCCGAGACCTACCGCTCATCCACGAGCCGCCAGAACGGCCGGACCTTCCTCGGCGAGATCACCGTCAGCACCCCGTAGGCCGGGCGCCTCCAGGCGCTCATGGCCGAGGCGATCGGGGGAGAAATCGCGACGCAGGGGCGCCAAGGCGCAGGGGCGCAGACAGGGAAATATCCTGTGATTTCGCGCACATGCGCGCCGATCAGCCCCCGAGCCCTCCCGGCCGCGCGCTCGCGAAGATCGCGATGTTGCGCGGCGTCACCTCGGGCTCGAAGACGACGGCCGCCTCGACCTCGTGGCCCCGCTCGAACAGGGCCATCGCGCGCTCGAGCGAGACAGCGACCTCGGTGAGCCGGGCCAGGAGGTAGCGCGGCAGCGTGAGCCGGCGCATGCGGCCGAACGCCGCGCGCGCCGCCGCCTCGCGCGCGCGGAGCTCGGCCTCGGTCGCCGGGGCCAGGCCGCGCAGCGCGAGGGCGCGCGCGGCGAGCTCGCGCAGGCCGCCGTGCGCGCGCCGCCGGTTGATCCCGCGCATCTCCTCGCCCAGGGCGACGTCGAGCCCGCGGCCGCGGAGCAGCGAGAGCAGCGCGTGCCGCCGCTCGCGCGCCGCGAGCTCCTCGTCCAGGCTGGCCTCGACGCCGGCGCGGCGCGGCGTGAGGTTGGTGAGGCCCAGCGCCTCGCGCCTCAGGACGAGCCCCGCCGCCCTGCCCGCGGCCGAGAGCGGGGCGCGGGCCGGCGCCCCGATCTTCTGCAAGCAGCACGACACAAGCGCGAGGTCGCACGGCGCCTCGGCCGCCGCTGTCACCATGCGGTCCCCGAGCTCGCCGCACGCGTGCAGGCCGACCGGCAGGTCGTCCGGGGCGAAGGCGAGCGCCTCCTGGCAGGCGTCGAACGCGACGAAACGCGCCCGGCCGCCCGCGGCCAGCGCGGAGGCTGTCGCCACGCGGTCGGGCTCGCGCTCCAGGCCGATCGCGTCGCGGTCGAAGCGCGCGGCGGCCAGGCGGGTGAAGTGCCCGTGCCCCGCGCCCACGTCCACGAGGCGGCGGGCGCGGGCGGCCATCGGCGCCACGGCGCCGAGCAGGGCCTCGAGCTGGAGCCGCTTGCGCGCCGGGACCGCCCTCAGCTCGTCCAGGGACGCCGGCGGGAGGGGCCGGACCGGGCGCCGGGGCAGCCTCGCGGCCTCATCCGCGGCGCGCGCCAGGGCCGCGAGGGTCGGCGGCGCGCCGTCGAGCCCGTCGATGCACGCCGCGAGCCCCTCGGCCTCGCAGCGGGCGAGATCGCCGTCGGACAGCGAGAGGAGGAAGCCCGTCCACCCCCGCGCCTCGCACCAGGCCGGCGGCGCGCCCTCGTCGACGCGCGCCTCGACGATGTCGAGCGCGGGCACCAGCACCTCGAGGGCGCGCTCGAGGCGCTGGGCGACGGACGGAGGCCTTGTCGAAGAGGGCATGCGCGGGCGGAGTCGGGCCAGCACTACCGGATCGGCGTGGCGCCCGGAAGGCGCCTCGGCCGCGGCGCACACCGGGCTGCCGCGGGGCTTGCGGCCCCGTACCCCCGCTCCATGGGACATCGGCGTGAAGAAGGCGCGAGGCTGAGCCCGACAGTCTGCCGCCTCGCCTGGGCATCCGGCGAGCGCGGCCTTTCGCCCGGCGACGCGTGGTAGCGTGGGGGCGCCATGCGCCAGCTCGCCTTCGCGCTCCTCGCCCTCTGGACGTGCGGCTGCGCGCCGGCCCTCTCCACGTTCCAGCCGGCCCACGTGGCCGAGAAGGGCCATGTCCAGGCCGAGCTCGGGCTCGACGTCTCGATCCCGACCGGCGCGATCGCATCGCTCATCGACGCCGGCCTCGTGCTGGCAGACGTGGCGGAGTCCCGGGAGCTGTCCGACGGCGAGCGACAGACGCTCTTCGAGGCGGGCGGCGCGCTCGCGCTGAACCCGCCCTCGGTGACGCCGCACATCGGGGTCGGCTACACCGCGCTCGACCGCTGGGAGCTCAACCTCCGCTACACAGGCAGCGCGTTTCGCCTGGGCACCCGCTATCAGCTCCTGAAGCGCGACAAGGACGGCGTCGATCTGACGGCCGGCGTCGGGGTCGGGCGCTACGTGGTGGGGTTCCCGGTCGTGAGCATCCTGGGCATCGTCGAGCTCGAGGACTTCACGCGATGGCAGATCGACCTGCCGATCCAGATCGGGACGGCGGGCACGTGGTACCGGGTCTGGGGCGGTCCTCGCCTGATGTTCACGACGTTCGACGCCGGCCTCACCGTGGACCTGCCCGCCTTCACCGGTTACCCGGGCGAGCATGAGATCGCCTCGTTCTCCGGCACCGGGCTCTACGTGGGCGGCCAGGCCGGCGTCGCGCTCGGCTACAAACACGTGTTCTTCGGCTTCGAGCTGACGCTCGCGGAGATCTTCACGGGCGGCGAGCTCTCCGTGCTCGGGGAGCGGGCGGTCGCCGTGGATCTCGACAGCTTCATCATCTATCCCTCGGTGGGGCTGATGGTCGAGTTCTAGCGTGGCGCGCTGAGCGACGCAGGGCGTCCCTGGCTCCTTTGTGGGAAAGATGATGGGAGAGAATTTGAACCACAGAGGCACAGAGGGCACAGAGGAGAGAGAGAGAGAAAGAGTTTCTTTTTCTCTCCTCTGTGCCCTCTGTGCCCTCTGTGCCCTCTGTTCCCCGGACTCGACGCCATCGCCCGTAGATGCATGCGCTGCATGGAGCGCATGCTGCCTATGCACTGGAAGGCGCAACTCCGTCGGCTAGATACCGCCAGTCGAGCCACGCGAGAGCCCCGCGCGAGCACGCCCGGATGACGCGGCGGACGCGCTGGCCCTCGCGGCTGGTCCGGCGTGCTTCCTCAAACCTCACGCCCGCGCCGCCGCCCCTCGCGCGCAGCGCGGAGCGTCTCTCAGGGAAGGTTCGATGCCGAACGATAGCGCTTTTCCGACACATGCCAGCTCCTTCCGCGCGTCGCGCGCCGCCCGGCTGGGCGCCTCTGCCGCTCTCCTGCTCCTCGGGGCGCTCGGCCCGAGCGGCTGCGTCGCCGGGGCGGACGAGGAACCCCTCGGGGTCGCTACCCTGGCGTGGGGCAGCTACGACCTCACGAGCAGCTACACGGGCAACATCGATGACACGCGCGGCTGGATCATCGAGTGGGAAGTGCCCGAGCTCCTGAACGAGAGCACCGCCTGGACCGCGGTGGGCCAGTGGTACTACAACATCGAGTCGGGCCTCTACCACACGCCGGAGGGCTGGTTCGTCTACTACTTCGGCGACGACAACGGCGTCGTGGGGAACCACCCGAACTGCAACACCCAGTGGAGCTCCGGGGGCACCTGCGGCGGGACCCTCGGCGGCAACCTCGGCGATCTGCAGCCAGGTCAGCAGGTCGTCTTCAAGTACGAGCGGTGCACGCCGACGCACGTGGCGGACGTGAGCGGCACCCAGATCTGCCTCCACGTCGACATGAAGGACGGCACCGGCTGGCAGTTCCTGGCCGAGGACGCGCCCGGGACCGTCGAGATGTACACGCACGACGTCGAGCACTGGGCCTCCGACGGCTACGTCACGCCGCAGATATCCTGCGACGAGCCGATCAAGATGCTCCGCCAGGAGCGGAAGACGACGGCGGGCGTCTGGCAAACGATGTCGGGCGCGAGCACCTGGTCGTTCAACCAGCTCGCGCCTTACGCCTACCAGAACCGCAACCTCACCGCGTCGCCCTCCACCTGGGAGGCCTGCACCCCGCCGCCGGACGGCAACGGCAACGGCCTCCGCGGCGAGTACTTCGCGAACACCAGCCTCTCGGGCACGCCGGTCGTCCGCACCGACCCGGGGCTGAACTTCGACTGGGGTGAGGGCTCGCCCGCGAGCGGCATCCCGGTCGACAACTTCTCCGTGCGCTGGACCGGCAAGTTCGAGCCGCGCTACTCGGAGACCTACACGCTCACGACCCGGTCCGACGACGGGGTGCGCGTCTGGGTCGACGGCACGCTGGTCATCGACAACTGGACGCCGCACAGCCCGACGGAGGACAGCGTCACCCTCTCGCTCGTGGCGAGCCAGCGCTACGACCTGAAGGTCGAGTACTTCGACTCCGGTGGGGGCGCGCAGAGCAAGCTGTACTGGTCGAGCCCGAGCCAGGTCCGGGAGCCGATCCCCCAGGGCCGCCTCCATGACGTCACTTGCAGAGACCTTCCGGCGTGGGCGTCGGGGCAGGTGTACGCGACCGACACCCGGGTGGTCCAGGGCGGCCATCTGTGGAGGGCGACGCAGCAGATCTGGTGGTCCAACCCGGACTGCCCGCCCAGCAGTCCGGCGTCGTGGTGCCCGGCCGAGTGGGCCGATCTGGGCTCGTGCAACTAGCGACCTCGCTCCGCGCGCCGCGCCCGCTCAGGCTCCGCCGAACAGGCGGAGCCCGTATTCCCCGATCAGCCTGAAGCCGAGCGCCTCGTAGGCGCGTCGAAGTACGCGCACGCCACCGGCTCCTCGCCCGCGACCAGCACGAAGGCGTCGCCGTCCTCGTGCTGGCGCGCGACCTCGTCGCGCGACGACGCGTCGAGTCGCGCGGCCCGGCGGGGCGGTCAGGGCGTTACGACAGCGTCTCGCCCCGGAAAAGAGGACGAAACCGGCGCCGGATGACAATGCCTGGGTCCCGCGGCGGCTCGCGCCGCGGGGCCGCGTCCCCGTCCACGGAGGCATTCCACGTGGTGACCTCTGCCGATCTCGCCATCAAGGATCTGGGCCCCTGCCGGTACCCCTCGCCCGTCGCCGAGAAGCTCGGCGAGAAGGCCACGGTGTACGTCGGGGAGGCCGACAAGGTGCTGTTCGACGATCGCCTTTCCGCCGTCCTGGCGGGCGCCTCCGGCCCGCGGCCGCCGGCGTTCGAGCTGGCCGGGCCGCGCAACCGCGTGTTCTGGGACCCGCGGGAGATGCGCGCCGGCATCGTGACATGCGGCGGCCTGTGCCCCGGCGTGAACAACGTCATCCGCGGGCTCGTGCTCACGATGGCGGCCAGCTACGGCGTGCAGGAGATCTTCGGCTTTCGCTACGGCTACGAGGGGCTGGTCGCGCGCTTCGGGCACGCCCCCATGCGCCTCGACCCGCGCAGCGTCGAGGAGATCCACCGCATGGGGGGCACCGTCCTCGGCACGTCCCGCGGCAACCAGGACCCGCACCAGATGGCGGACACGCTCGAGGCCATGGGCATCAACGTGCTCTTCGTCGTCGGCGGAGACGGCACCATCCGGGGCGCGATGTCGCTCGTCCGGGCCATCGAGGAGCGCCGCCTGCCCATCGGGGTCATCGGCGTGCCGAAGACAATCGACAACGACATCCAGTTCATCGACCGCAGCTTCGGCTTCGAGAGCGCCTTCGCCGCCGCCGTGGACGTCATCCGCAGCGCGCACGTGGAGGCCTCGGGGGCGAAGAACGGCATCGGCCTCGTCAAGCTGATGGGCCGGCACTCGGGCTTCATCGCGTGCTCCGCGGCGCTCGCGTCGGCGGACGTGGACGTGGTCCTCATCCCCGAGGTCCACGCGGAGCTCGACGGCCCGTGCGGCCTGCTCGCGCACCTCGAGCGCCGGCTGGCCCGCCACGGCAACGCCGTGATCGTCGTGGCCGAGGGCGCCCTGCAAGAGCACTGCACCTCGAGCGCCGAGCCGATGGCGACGGATCTCAGCGGCAACGTCCGGCTGAAGGACATCGGCCTCTTCCTGCGCGATCGCATCAACGCCCACTTCAAGGCGCGCGGCGTCGAGGCGACGCTGAAGTACCTGGACCCGAGCTATCATATCCGCAGCGTCCCCGCGTCCCCCTCGGACAGCGTGTATTGCTGGAACATGGCCCGGAACGCGGTCCACGCCGCGATGGCGGGCAACACCGAGATGCTGATCGGCAGGTGGCACGGCCGCTTCGTGCACGTGCCCATGCCCCTCGCCGTCCGCATGCGCAAGCAGGTGGGGCCGACGGACGATCTGTGGATGGCGGTCGTGGAGGCCACGGGACAGCCGCTGTCGTTTTATTAGCCGGCCCTCAGCGACCGGTCTCCCGGCCGGGGCGCGGGCGGCCGGGGGCAAGAAGCCCCTGTTGCGCGCCGACCAGGAGCTGGCCCACGGCGCGCTTGTGCCATGATGGCCGGCATGAAGACCTCGTCGCTCTCTCGCTCGCTCGTGCTCGTCGCCCTCCCCGCTCTCGCCGGCTGTCGCAGCGAAGCCCCGGCGCAGGCGCCGGCGCCCACGACCACCACGTCGCCCACGCCCGTCGCGCCCACGTCCGGCGCCCCCGCGCCGACAGGCTCCGCGGCCCTGGACGGCAGCGGCGCCGCGTCGCAGCCTCGATGCGCCGCCGACGCCGACTGCGTTGTGTCCTGCGCCCGCCCCGAGCAGTGCTGCGACCAGCTCTGCCCGCCGTGCAACCAGGCGTTCCACCGCGACGCGCTCGCGGCGCACAAGGCGTGGCGCGCCCGGAGCTGCGCGGCCGAGAGCTGCCCGGTCGCGAAGTGCATGGCGCCGAAGGAGGACTCGATCGCCCGCTGCTCGGCGGGACAATGCACCGTCGAGCGCGTCCCGCGCGCCGAGCAGTGACCTCACGCCGCTGCGCCGGCCCGAAACAGCGGTGACACCGGCCAGCAGCGATCCACGCGGCGTTCTGCCACAGGCCGCCAGCGCGCCACACCGGTCGAGCGCGACGGACGCAGGGAACCGCATCACCAGGAACCAACCTCCTCCGCTGCGCGGCCCTCGACGAGCTCGCCGCTCGTGGCCCTGCCTTTGCAGTGCGCGACCCCTGGCAGGAAGATCACGATCTCGGCGGCGCGCGCTCCAGCCCACGGCCGGAGCCTGGTTCGAACAGCGGCTCAGCTCTCGCCGGGATCGCAGCGGGAGGTCCCTTGGGCATCGAGATCCAGCAAGATCATTTCAGGACCGTCGATTACGGGCTGTTCAAAGCGCGCCTCCAGCAGAACCTCACGGCGCTCGAGATGGTGCTCAGCCGGCCGGGGTTCGGCCTGGGCGAGACGACGATCGGCACCGAGCTCGAGATGTTCCTCGTCGACCGCGAGGCGCGCCCCGTGCCGATCGGGCCGGAGATCGCCAGCGCGGAGGCGAGCCCGATGATCACGCCCGAGATGGGCGCGTTCGACATCGAGCTCAGCACGCAGGCGGTGCCGCTCGCGGGCCGGCCGTTCTCGGCGCTGCGCGAGCAGATGCGCGCGACGGCCGAGGCTATCCGCCTGCGCGCCGCGGCGCGGGGGGCGCGCGTGGTCCCGGTCAGCATCCTGCCGACCTTCCAGCGGCAGGACTTCAACCCGGGGACGATCACGAACCTGCCCCGGTATCGCGCGCTCGCCGCGGGGCTCACGCGGCTGCGCAAGGCGCCGTTCCACATCCGGATCGACGGGGCCGAGCCGCTCGAGCTGATGTCGGACGACCCCGCGATGGAAGCGGCGAACACAGCGTTCCAGGTCCACCTCCGGGCGGCGCCCGACGCCTTCGCGCGGCTGTTCAACGCGGCCATGATGATGACAGCGCCCGTGCTCGCGGCGTCCGGCAACTCGCCCATCTTCCTCGGCCACCGGCTGTGGCACGAGACGCGGGTCGCTGTGTTCAAGCAGGCCGGCGACGACCGCCCGCCGGACCCCGACACGGACTGGAAGAAGCCGGCCCGCATCGGCTTCGGCACCGGCTGGGTGCGCGACGGCGCCGCGGAGCTGTTCATGGAGAGCGTCGCGCTGCACGAGCCCATCCTCCCCGTGTGCTGCGACGAGGACGTCCTCGCGTGCGCGCGGGCCGGCGGCGTGCCCCAGCTCCACGAGCTCCGCCTGCACCACGGCACGGTCTGGAACTGGAATCGACCGGTCTACGACCCTGCGGGCGACGGCCACCTGCGGATCGAGCTCCGCGCCCTGCCGTCGGGCCCGACCCTCGACGACATGCTCGCGAACGGCAGCTTCCTCCTCGGAGGCATCCTTGCGCTCGCGCCCTCCGTCTCCGAGCTGCTGCCGTCGTTCCCCTTCGGCCTCGCCGCGAGGAACTTCTACCATGCAGCGCAGTTCGGCCTCGACGCCGAGCTGGTCTGGCCGACCGCGCCGGGGGCGCCGCCCAGGGGGATCCGCGCGCGCGATCTCCTCCTCTCGCTCCTGCCGCAGGTCGAGGAGGGGCTGCTCGCCGCCGGGGTGGACGGGGCAGAGGCCCGCCGGTTCCTGGAGATCTTCGAGCGGCGCGTCGCCAGGGGCGTCACCGGGGCCGTATGGCAGCTCCGCACGATGGAGGCGATGGAGGCGCGCGGGGCGCCGCGAGCCGAGGCGCTCCGGAGGATGCTGGAGCGGTACATGGCCGAGGTCGACTCCGGACAACCCGTGCACGCCTGGGCGATCCCCGGCGCGGGCGCGACGTGAGGTGGTCATGAACCGGGACATGACGACGGCCCTCGCGGAGCAGCTCGACGCGCAGCTCGCCGCGCCCGGCGCGATGGATGCGGCGCGGTTCGCGTCGTTCCTCGACGGGCAGCGGGAGATCGGGCTCGTGCACGGGACGCGCGCGCTGTGCCGCCACCTGCGGCCCTATCTCATCACGGAGCAGGACTACGCCGCGGTCGCCGGCGCCGCCGAGCGGGTCGCCGCCGCGCTCGAGCGCGTCGCGCGGCGCGCGCTCGTGGATGCCGCCCTGGCCGACGAGCTGGGGTTGTCGGCGGACGAGCGCGCCCTCGCGGCCCTGGATCCCGGCGACGGCCCGTTCCTCACGGTCGGGCGCCTCGACATGCTGGTGACCGAGGGCGGCTTTTCCTTCATCGAGCTCAACGCCGACTCCCCCGCTGGCATCACCGATCAGCTCCTCATCGAGCAGACGTTGATGGACCTCCCCCACATGGCGCCCTTCCGGAGCCGGCCGGGCCTGCGCACGCCCGCGCCGCACCGCGGGCTGATCCGCGCGCTGCGCGAGGGGTACGCCGCGTGGGGCGGGCGCGAGCCGCGGCCCACGATAGCGATCGTCGACTGGGCCACGGTCGACACGGCTGCCGAGTTCAAGGTGCTCGCGGACCTGCTCTCGGCCGAAGGGCACCGGACGATGATCCTCGATCCGGACCAGCTCGAGTACGACGGCGTCCGGCTGTCCGCCGGGGGAGAGCCGATCGATCTCGTCTACCGCCGGGTGATCACGCAGGAGCTCATCGGGCGGCGCGGCGTCGATCACCCGCTCGTCCGCGCGTACCGGGACCGCGCGGCCCATGTCGCGAACTCGTTCCGCACGAAGCCCCTCAACAAGAAGGCGGCGTTCGCGGTCCTCAGCGACCCCGAGTTCTCGGGCCTGTTCTCGCCCGGGCAGCGCGCGGCCATCGCGGCGCACGTCCCCTGGACGCGCCGGGTGAAGGCAGGTAGGGCCGAATGGAAGGGCCGCGAGGTGGATCTCGTCGAGCTCGTCCTGGGTGAGCAGGAGAGCTTCGTGCTGAAGCCGAACGACGAGTACGGCGGCAAGGGCGTCCTGCTCGGGTGGCAGACGCCGCCCGACGCGTGGAGGGAGGCAGTCCTCGGCGGCGAGGCGCAGCGCGCGATCGTGCAGGAGCGCAGCTCCTCGCGCACCGAGCGCATGCCGACGTTCCGCGACGGCATCGTGGAGGAAGAGGTCTACTTCGATCTCTGCCCCTTCGTGTTCGCCGGCCGCATGGAAGGCGCGATGGTGCGGCTCTCGGCCTCGGCGGTGAGCAACGTCTGCGCGGGCGGCGGCGTCACCGGGCTCTTGATCGTCGACGACGCGCTCGCGCAGAAGGAGGGTGCAGGCGATGTGTGAGCTCCTTGGCATGGTCTCGAACGTGCCGACGGACATCGTGTTCTCGTTCACGGGGCTCGCGCTCCGCGGCGGGCAGACAGGACCGCACGCGGACGGCTGGGGCGTCTCGCTCTATGACGGGCTGTTCGCGCGGACGTTCCTCGAGCCTGACCCCGCGTTCTCGAGCCCCCTCGCCCGGTTCATCCGCGAGAACCCGATCCACACGGCGCTCTCCATCGCCCACGTGCGCAAGATGACGCGCGGGGGCGCGGCGCTGAAGAACACGCACCCTTTCATGCGGGTGCTCCACCGCCGGCACATCGTGTTCGCGCACAACGGCACCCTGCCCACGGTCAGGGATCGACAGCTCCACCTCGAGACGCCCATCGGCGACACGGACAGCGAACATGCGTTCTGCGTCATCCTCGAGGAGCTCCGGAGCGCCTACGGCGCGCAGTACCCGAGCGACGGGCGCGAGCTCGGACGAACGCTCTACGAGCTCGGGAACGAGCTCGGCAGCGATGGAGTCTTCAACTTCCTGTTCGCGGACGGCGAGCACCTCTACGCCCGCTGCGGCGACAACCTGTCCTGCATCCTCCGCCACGCCCCCTTCGGCGAGGCGACGCTCGTGGACGCGGACCTCAAGGTGAACTTCAACGACGTCCAGGGCATGGGCCCCGAAGCGCGCATGGCCGTCGTGGCCACCGAGCCGCTCACGCGCGACGAGCTCTGGAGCAAGGCGACGCCCGGCACGCTGTGGGTCTTCCGCGCCGGCGAGCTCCTGGCGACGTTCCCCGAGGTCCCCGCCGAGCGCGGCTCGTCCGCGGAGGTCGCCGAGCGGGCGCCCCCCGGCTGAGCTGCGCCGGCCGGCGTGGGTGCCAGTCCGCCGCGCGGCTGACAGCGCGCGGCGGCGCCCCGTCAGCCGCGCGGCCGCACGAACAGGCTGCGGAAGAAGTCGCCCACCGTGTGCTCCTTGTAATCGCGGAACTCGCCGGCATCGAGGTAGACGCCGCCGCACACGCTACAGGTCTCGTACCAGATGTGCGGCTGCTGCGGGTCGACCATCCGCACCATCGGGGTGGTGCAGCGGGGACACGGCACCCGCCGGATGTCGTTGTTCTTCCGCCCCACCGAGGGATCGCCGGTGTCGATCTGCTGGGAGCCCTCGATCGTCTTGAGCGACTCCTTCTCGTGGCTGTCGAACCAGATACCGCCGCACGCGGTGCATCGGTCGACGTCGATCCCGCCGAAGGTGATGACATCCATCGAGGCGGTGCATTTCGGGCAGTTCACGTAGCGCTCCAGTGCGGCCGGCGCCGCGGTCTGGGGCGAGGCTACCAGAGGAGGCGGATCGCGTGAAGCACGCACCGCCGGGGGCGCGCGCCGGGCGCCGCGGCGCCGCCCGCGGGCAGGGCGCCCGGGCGACGCTCCCCCGTCAGGCGTATGACTCCGGCAGCAACCGCACCTTCTGGATGAGCTGCGGATCGTGGCCGAGGAGGAGCCTCGCGCCCCGCTCTCGCGCGATCTGCTTGAGGCGGCGGATGCTGGCGAGCGCGGCCGCGTCATCGACGCTCTCGCCGGGGAGGATCTCGTCGGCGAAGTTCTCGACGAGGTCGCCCGCGTCGCCGACGAGCACGACGTTGCCTGTCTCCTCCAGCGCGACGACGACGGACTGGTGGCCTGGAGTGTGGCCGCGCGTGAGGACGACCTCGACGCCGGGCAGCGCCTCCCAGTCCCCCTCGACGAGGTCCCAGCGCAGGCCAGGAAGGTCGTAGTCGCGCTCGAACCAGGCGGGCCCGTGCGCCGGGCTGAAAGCAAACGCGTGCTCCGCGCGCTGCACCGAGATGCGCGCGTGGCGGAACATCCCGAGGTTCCCGGCGTGGTCGAGGTGCATGTGCGTCAAGATGACGTGACGGACGTCGTCGGGTCGCACCCCGATCTGCGCGAGCTGGTGGCCGAGCTCGTGCTCCGGGAGGATGACCGGCGGGCGAATCCCCTGCTTCGTGTAGTGCTCCTCGCGCAGCGCCGGGTCGCGGACGATCGCGCTGTTCAGCCCCGCGTCGACGAGCACGTGCCCCCGCGCCGTCTCGAGCAGGTAGGCCGAGACCGGCTCGGCGAGGACGAAGCGCCCCCCGCTGTCGCGCGTCGAGACCGTCTTCTCGAGGATCTCGTAGCCGCAGAGCAGGACATAGAGCCTCCTGACCTCGGTCCTCATGGCGCGACCTCCGCCGGACAGGCGTCTTCAGGGCGCGCGCCCGCCGCGCTACGCCGCGGGGTGTGCCAGCTTCGAGTACTTCGTGCAAAAGAACATGTACACGCCGTACGCGCACAGGCCGGCGGCGACGAGCACGAGCAGCGCCGTCCCGAAGGGCGAGTCGGCCACTGTCGAGAGCGCCTCGCGGACGCCCTTCGACTCGCCCGGATCGTGGGCGAGCGCGGCCTTGATCAGCGCGGCGCCGATGATGCCGAAGACGACGCCGCGGGAGACGAGCCCGACGCGGGCCATGCGGAACACCCAGGTGCGCTCCGGAGGGCTCATGCCCTCCGTGCTGAGGTCCCTCGCGAAGCGGGACTTCATCGCCTTGCGGAGCTGCTGGACGGCGACGCCGATCACCACGAGCCCCGCGACGCCGACGAGGACGCCCCCGAACGGCTGCTCCATCACCTTGCCGACCCAGGTCCGGGACCCGTCGCCGCCTGTGTCCTGGCCCAGCGCGAGCTGGAACGCCGTCAGCGCGAGCCCCGCCGAGATGACGCCGCTCACGGCCCAGCCCACGCGCTCGGTCGCGCCCTTGGCGTCGTTCCCGACGTGGCCCGGGTCCTTGAGGGCGAGGACCTCTCGCCACAGCGCATACCCGAGCAGCCCTATCCCCACGAGGAACAGCAACGCTTGCCCGAACGGCTGCTCGCCGAGGAGCCCGACCGCCTCGCGCCCGCCGGCCGTCCCGCCGCCGCTGAAGGCAGCCTGGAGCGACAGCGCGCCGATGAGCACGTAGACGACGCCCTTGGCCGCAAACCCAAACCTGGCCAGGGTGCGCACCCACCCGTTGTTTTCGGGCCGAGTGAACATTTCTCGCCGCACCGGAAATTCCATGGTTTCAGCTCTCCTCGGAGAAGCTGGTGCAGCGGGCATGCCACCGGGCGGGCGCGGCGCATCCGGCGCGCGGCGCGCGATCGCGCCTGCCGTATGGGGCGCGCCGCCACGCCTCGTCCCCAGACTGCCTCACCCGCAGGCGTCGCTCGGCCTCGACGCCATCGCCCTCGCGCAGCGGGGCGTCACTTCGACTTCGAGCTCGCCTTCTCCTTCACGATCTGCTGCAGCCGCTCGAAGTACCGGCTCTCGCGCCGGACGGCGATGCCGAACTGCGACGTCCCGAGCTTCTTCTTCGAGTAGACGACGTAGCGGGACATCTCCGGGTGGGCCTCCAGCTCCTCGATCATCTTCACGTAATGCGGGTGTGGCATGTAGATGAGGTCGGGCTTGTAGGCCGCGAAGAACCTCTCCGCGGAGAACGGCTCGAGCGCGAAGCGCCGGTCGTTGAGGCCGGCCATGTCGATGATCGTCTTCTCGAGGTTCATCGCGCCGAGCATCCCGACCTCGGTCGTGGCGATGACGAGGTCGTCGGGGAGCGTCGAGACGCGATCGATCGCGAACCAGTAGCTCTGCGGTCCCGAGGTGTTGCCGTGCTTGACGATGTTGAAGTGTCCGAGCCGGTTCCCCGCGACGGCGCCCGCGAGGTCCTTGCCTGCCGTGGCGAGCGGCGTGGAGAGGTGGAGCCAGAGGATCGCCAGCGCGGCGACGCCGGCCACGGGCAGGGCGGCCGGCGAGGGCTGCCCGAGGGCGTCGGAGAGCGTCCGCGCGAGCCGGACAGCGCTCCGGCAAGCGAGGTAGATGAGGCCTGGCAGCGGCGCGTAATAGAACCGCTGCGCAAACCCCATGATCGGGACGACGAACAACCACGAGTAGGCGAGGCACAGGAGCGTCGCGGCGAGGATCCCCTTGTCGAGCGCCGTGGACGCCGCCCACCACGCCCGGGGGCCGGTCCTCTGCCCCTCCCCCGCCGGCGCGCCGGAGGCCGCCTGGCGCGCGCCGAGGCCCACGAGCACGTCGAGGGCGATGACGGCGAAGAGCGGCCAGAAGAAGTCGAGCCAGTCGAGGAGATCGATGGTCGGCCGGCCGCGGTAGGCGCGGAGGATCCCTGATCCGTAGAGGTTCGTCGACTTGGCGTAGAACGGGAGCGGGAGGGGCGAGCCGAAGTACAGCTTGGCGGCCACGAGATGGAGGGCGAGGACGCCCGCCGTCGCGGCGAGGGCGGCGAGCCCGAAGCGCCGGCGGGCGCTGTCGCGCTCGAGCGCGACGAGCGCGAGCGGGACGAGGACGGCGTAGGCCGTGAGCTCCGGCCGCACCGAGAAGGCGAGCCCGCCGAAGGCGCCGAGCGCCACCCCGCCGGCGATCCGGGCGTCGCCGAGCAGCCGCAGCGCGAGGAGCAGGTAGGCGGTGAGGAAGCAGAGGCCGAACGACGTGTCCATGCCGCTCACGAAGTGGTCGGTCAGCGTGGAACGGGCGACGCAGAACGCGACAAGCGAGAAGCAGGACAGCCGCGCGACCTTCCCGTCGCCCGCCGCGCGCAGGACGAGCAGGACGAGCAGGACGAGCAGCGCCGGGCCCCAGATGAAGCTCTGAAGCATCGCGGCGAGGCTCGTGTTGCCGCCGGTGACGAGGTGGAACGGCACGGCGACGACGATGAAGGCGAGCGAGGTGAGCCCGTAGGCCGGCGGCCCGTCCGGGTTCCACGAGACGCCGTGCCCGGCGAGGATGTTGTGCGCGTAGCGCTGGAACATGTACGCGTCGTCCCAGAGCGTGGTCAGGTCGAAGCGCGCCGCCGTCTTGCACGCCATCAGCGCGAGGCAGAGCGCCATCGTGATCCAGAAGCACGCCGAGACGAGCCTGCGCGCCGCCGTACGCGGCACAGAAGGGAGGCGATCCGTCGCGTCCGCCGCCGCGCCCTGCCCTGCCGATGCGCCGGCGGGCAGCTCGGCGGGCTCCTCGCCGGGCAACGTGGTCTCTATGTGCGTTGTCATGGCGCCCGGCACGGTGCCTGGCGCGCTCGGTTCGCCGGAAGGTTCACGCCATCGAGGCGAGCCGCGTGCAGAGGCTCGAGGCGCTCGGATACTCCACGCGGATGGACGCGCTGCGCCGCCCGCGTGGGCCGCTTCATCGGAGGCCGCATGCGGCGAACATAATCGCAACCGCAGCGCGCCGTACATCTGGAACCGGCGTGGTAAAGCTGCGCAGCAGAGGCCTCCCGGGGGCGGGGCCCTCGTGGGAGCGCGGCGTCCCGGCAAGGTCGAGCCTCGGGCGAGCCCGGCGGGGCCCCCGCGCCGCGCGAAGAAGAAGAACAGGGTCGCCTCGGGCAGGGCAGCTCCGCGGGGCCGGCGACGCGCGGACAAAAGCAAAAGAGCCCGCATGACGTCCGCCATGCAGGCTCTCTGTTCGCGGTGCTTCCCACCGCGTTGTCGTTCTGAAGCGTCTCTCGCTCGCTGCGCAGCGCTGCTCACACCCGAGCTCCGGGCGCGATGCTCGTCACGTTCCATGGAGTATGGTCAAGCCGCACGACCTATTAGTACCGGTTAGCTCCTCCGATTGCTCGGCTTCCACACCCGGCCTATCAACCTCGTGGTCTACGAGGGGTCTTTAGGGACCTTGCGGTCCGGGACACCTGGTCTTGAGGCCGGCTTCC
>NZ_CP150371.1:0-2627500 GCF_051519835.1 Sorangium sp. So ce176 | reverse complement strand
GATTCGCGAGGGCCTCTTGTAGGAGACCTTCGCGAAGGTGTCAACCCCCTCTTTCGAGGAGACCGACTGTGATGACCACCGCCATCGGTGGTCATCGGTGGATCGCAGCTAGGAGAGGCCTGTCATGTGTGGCCGCCCGGTGGTTGACACCTGGCCGCCGACTCGCCGAAGAGGCCTGATTGCTCAGACCGCTCGGACCGTATGCGCTCTCCGACTCTGCCGATCCGGGGGGGGGGGACCTACTCTAGGGTCCCGTCACGAAGCTGTCAACCTTCTCTTTCGAGAGACCGACCGGGCGGTTTGGAGAGCTACGAGCTTCCGTGGTTCCGGACTTTGTACTTTCGCACTCAGTCGCGTTCACGCACATTCACGCGTCCACATTCACGTTTTTTCGTGAACCAGGAAGCTCTCGGCGCTCTCCGGCTCCGCCGATTTCGCGAGGATCTACTATAGGATCCCGCCGCGAGACTGTCAACCTTCTCTTTCGAGGAGCCGACACGCAACCCGGCTACGCGCTCGGCGCGCTCGTCCGGGAGCGCGCCGCGGAGGCAACCGAGCGACCTGAAGAGGAGGCGGCTTGTTCTGTTCACCGCCCTCTCCAGGCGCTCCTCGCCGCAGCGGCGGCGCCGCAGCGCCAGTCCCAGCGGCCTTCATCGATTGTTAAGGCTTGACTCCGGCGTGTCAACGACCGGGAAGGGTCGCCGGCGGGCGCTCGAGCGGTTCGCCGCGAGCGACGTCGACGATGCGGCGCGGCGTGAGCTGGGGTGCGGGTGGGCGAGCTCGGGCGCGCGGCGGCCGGGTCGCCGCCGCGCGCCCCTGCTCCTTACTTCTTCGCCTTCTCGTCCAGGAAGCCCGTCACCCACGCGAGCGGCGCGTTCCAGTTGATCGTGATCTCGTTGACGCTCCAGGCCTCGATGTGATCCACGAAGCACCGCTGGGCGACGCACCCCTTCAGGCCGGCGCTCTGGACATGGGGATCCTGGAGCGACGAGTTCGGGCCGCCGGATACGGCGCCGGGCGGCGCCTTGGGGTACTTGCTGTTCGCCTGGTGGGCCCAGAAGCGGTGGTGCGGGTTCTCGAGCGGCCTGTCGCCGTACCCCGTCACGTACGATTGCCCGAGCGGGTTGCGCCCGAGCAGGTAGTCCATGCCGAGCACCACGCCGTCGAGGTACTTCTGCTGCTTCGTGACGTCGTGGGCGAGCGCGACCACGAGCATGTTGTTCAGCACGAAGGAGTTCGAGCCCCACTCGTACTTGCCCGCCGGCGTCGGCGCGACAAGCGTCCGGTAGCCCTCCTTGTCCGCGATGGCGAGGTACCGGTCGGCGGCCTTGACGATGCGGCCGCGGAGCTGCTGCTGCCAGGCCGCATCGACGTTGCCAGGCACGATCGCCATCGAGATCTGGCCGAGCGCGTCCGTGACCTTCCAGTTCATCGACGAGGCCACCCCGTCGACCTCCGTCGGGAACCGCGCGTTGAGCGGAGACGACTGGACATACTGCTTGTACTCCGGCTTGCCCGTCGTGAGGAAGAGCTCCGCCGCGGCCCAGTAGAACTCGTCCTTGACGTCGGTGTCGTCGTACGGCCCGCCGCCCTTGTCGCCGCCGGGAGGCGCGTAGAGGGCCGGGTTCTGCTTCGCCGCGGCCCAGGCGCGCTCGGCGGACTTCAGGCACCTCGCCGAGAACGCCGCGTCCACCGGCTTCCAGATGCGCGCGCACTGCGCGCCCACCGCAGCGACGTTGAGCGTCGCCGCCGTGCTCGGCTTGTGCAGCGAGCGCGTCATCTTGTCCTCGTGCGGCGCGAGGCCGAGGCCGGTCCACGCGTCGTCATGCATCTTGTGGTGGACCATGCCGGCGAGCGGCTTGCCTTCCGGCACCTGCATGCCCATCAGGAACTCGAGCTCCCAGCGCGCCTCGTCGAGGAGGTCGGGCACGCCGTTCTTGCTCTCGGGGATGCTCAGCTTGCCGTCCGCGAAATCGGCGCTCGAGGCGCCGAGGTGCTTCGTGCGCTCGTACCAGTTGAGCAGCGTCCACACCGAGATGCCGCCGTTGACCACGTACTTGCCGTGATCGCCGGCGTCGTACCAGCCGCGGGACGCGTCGAGCGCATGGTCGCAGCCGCTGCCCTGGAGGCACTTCGTGCTCTTGTCCTGGAGGTGCCCGGCCGGACGCGCGAGCTCGGGCTTGCCCGCATACGGCATCTTGATCTCGATGCCGCTCCGGTTGTGGTAGAAGTACGCGAGCGCGTCGTACTTGAGCGTCTGGTAGATGCCGGCCCCGATGTCGAACGGGAAGCTCTTCTCGTCACCCACCTTGAGCACGTAGCCCTGGCCCGGCGCGTTGAAGGCCGTGAAATCGACAAGGTGGACGTGATCGCCGGACGCGCCGTCCTTGCCGAACACCCTGGTCTGGCCGCGCGAGACCGCCTGGCCGGAGGCGTCGAGCAGCTCCCACGCGAGCGGCGCCGTCGCCGCGTTGCTCACGCTGGCGATCTTGGTCGCGCCCGGCAGATACCCGACCTGATTCACGGCGATCTTCGGCGCCGCCGCCGCGTCGCCCGCGGGCGCGCTGGAGCGGAACTCCGGATCATCGAGGCGGATGTCGTCGATGCAGACCTCGAACGGCTCCTTGGCCGACGCCATCTCGCCGCCGATGTGGAAGGCGAGCTCCGCCGTGGGGTCGTCGGCCTTCGCCATCGAGAACTTGCCGGTGAAGGTCTTCGGCGATGTCTCGAGCACCACGGTGTCCGACCAGTATTCCTCGTAAGGCGGCCCGGCCATGCCGACCTTCGGGCGCGCCTTCGTGGGCGAGGACGCCCAGGCCTTGTACTGGAGGGTGTAGCTGTGCCCCTTCTGGATCACCATCTCCCGGTGGCGGAACTGGGCGTCCCAGTTGTTGGACCCCTTGTTCGTCACCGTCACGCAATAGGCGCCGTTCTTCACCTCGGCGCTGCCGGCGCCCGGCGCCGTGAACGACGTGGTCCACGGCAGGCTCTTGTTGTCGTCGAAGTCGGAGGCCTTGAGCAGGTTGGTCTGCACGGGCTCGGCGCCCGCGCCGGGGCTCGGGCCGGAAGGGGCGGCCTCCGCTCCGGGGCCCTGCGACGTCGCGCATCCGGCGCTCAGCGCGAGCAGGCCGAGCGCGCCGAGCGCGAGCGCGGACACGCGGCCCGTCCGGCGGAGGATCGACTGCTTGAGAAGGGGGTCGTTCATGAGTCCTCGGTTCACGGCTGGGGGCAATCGACGCATAAAAGCGGGACCTCCGTCGAGATTGTCAAGCGCAATCCTCGCCGGCGCGCAGAATCCGGGTGGTTTCGGGGCGCCGCCGGCGGTTGCGCGCCGCCCGCGCCGCGCGGGAGCCTCGGTCACGTCAATCGCCTGCCGTCGCCGGAGCGGCCGCGCGTCGGGCGCGGCCCTGCCGATGCCCCGCTGGCGCGCGCCGGGGCGGCCCCTGGCCCGTCCGCCTCACGTGCCCTCCGGCGCGCCGCGCGCCGTCATGATGTCTCCACAGAGGACCACGCGAGCGCGCCGCCGCCGGCGCTGTCGATTCGCGCTGGTGCCCGTGGCGGAGTCGCATTAGGCTCTGCTCAGCCTCGCGTCGCACAAGGATCGCGGCCGAGCACCCCAGGAGACGACATGGCCAAGCACAGCTTCTCGGTCCCCTTCAGCGGTTCATCTCAAGATATCGTCACGAAAGCCAAGGATGCCATCGAGAAGGCCGGCGGGAAGTTCAGCGGTAACGAGGGCAAGGGCGACTTCACGGTGCCCACGCCGGCGGGGACCGTGAAGGGGACCTATGCCGTCTCCGCGCAGAGCTTCTCGGTGGACATCACGGACAAGCCGTTCCTCGTCCCCGGAAGCGCGATCGAGTCCCAGGTCCGCAAGTTCCTCGAGAAGGCCTGAGCCCGCTCCCGCGGCCGCACGCCGGCCCGCGCCTGCCCCTTCGCGCGCCTCCCTCGGCGCAGGACCCCCCCAGAATCCCGCGGTCGGCGCTCGCTCAGCGAGCCTGTCACGACGGTCGGCGGCCTCGCGACCTGCGCTGTCGTGACGAGGCCGCGGCGCGCCTCGCCGCGATGGACCGCGCTCACGCCGAGAGAGCGCTGCTCCACGACACCCGAGGCATCCCCTCGAATTCTTCGGAGAATTCACAGGGAGGCGGGGAGGCGGGGAGGAAGATCTTCAGATACTCCCTGTCTCCGCCCTGTTCAATTTCCCCGCTGAAAAGGGCTGCACAATGAGGGGATCCCTGAGCCACGCCGCGAGAGCGGCGAGCTCAGCTATCGATTCCTGAGGGGGCAACTCGGCTCACGCGCGGCGCGTCGCGGGAGCGAGGCGCGCTCAGCCGTCGCGGCGCGAAGTGCCAGGTCGACCGGCGCCGCGCCGGCGGTCACCGCTCGACCAGCAGCACCGGGCTGCCCGAGAGGTCGAGCGTCACCTTGCCGCCGCTCGCATCCAGGGGTGCCTTCGCGCCGTCCCAGGCGCGGACCTCGAACCCCGTCGCTGTCGCGAGCTCGACGCTCGCGCGCGCCTCCTCCGTGTCGCCCGGCGTCACGGCCCAGAGGGCGATCCGGCGCTCGCCGCCCTTCCGGAAGACGGCGCCCCGCGCGCCCGCAGGCAGCGCGAGCTCCCTCGTCGCGCCGGCGTCGTACGACGCCCCGGAGAGCACCTCGGTGAGGGTGGTGTAGGCCTCGCCGAGATCGGTCTTGGTCGCCTGATCCACGCTGGTGAGGGCGCCGAGGTCGTCGTAGAGCCCCATGTGCGCGAACACGTCGTCGCTCCCCTCCTCGCCGTTCGAGAGGATGAACCAGTCGACGCCGCCGATGCCGTGCGCGTGCGCCATGATCATCACCTTGAGGAGGTAGTTGCGCGCATACTCCGGGCTCCCCACGTCCGGGTAATCAGGCGTCGGCGCGAGCGGCGCGCCGCTCTCCGAGACGTTCCACCCTTGCACCTCGACGCCGGCGCCGGCGAGCACCTCGGCCAAGGCGTCTTTCGTGGCGAGGAGCTCGTCGACGGACGCGTCCGAGCTCTTCGGGCTGAAGATGGGATAATAGTGGAAGTCGACGACGTCGATGTAGGCGCCGCCCTTCTCCGGATACTCCGGCGTGACGGCGCCGCCGTCGGGGTTGTCGGTGTAACGCAGGATCGCGGAGAGGAACGACGGATAGCCGATTCCCCCCGTCGCGATCCGCGCGTCCGGGTCGGCCCGGCGCGCGGCCTCCTTCGTGACGCGCAGCATCCGTACGTAGTCGAAGATCGAGCCGTTGAACCGGGGGAGATCGGCGGCGCTGGGCGGCTCGGTCTCCCACGTGCGGGTGACGCTCCAGTCGGCCACCCAGTCGGGCTCGTTCCACACGTGCCACAGGTGGATCCAGGGCTTGTACGTGTCGACGGTCCGGTACACGTACGACGCCCACGTGTTGCCCGGGTTCACCGTGCCGTCGGGCAAGAAGATCGGCTCGTGGAGGCTCTTCGGGATGTAATGCTCGCTCTCCCAGTCGGCCGCGCCGGGCGGCGCCACGGTCATGTCCACCGACTCGGAGCCGATGAGGAACCCGATGTGATCGGCCATCCCCAGGGACGCGTACGTCTGGATATCGCCGAGCTCGATGTCGACTCCCCACGTCGCGAGGTGGGCCGCCGGGAGCTTGACGCGGAGGCTGCGGGCGCCCGCGCGCGCCGCGAGGGTCGCCTCCTTGTCGTCGCCCCAGGCCGCGTTGCGGTGGCCGAGGTTCACGCCGTGGCGAAACGCGCGAGCGAGCCCCGCGCCGCTCCCGCCTGCGCCGCTTCCGCCTGCGCCGGTGCCGCTTCCGCCTGCGCCGGTGCCGCTTCCGCTCCCGCCTGCGCCGGCGCCGGCGCCGCTTCCGCCTCCGCCGGGGCCGTCATCACCGCCCCCCGAACCACACGCGATGAGCGCGGAAGCGCACAGCAGAACGAACCCTCGGCGCATGAACAAGACCTCCTCCCGGCGGCAGCCGGGCGGCCAGTATAACGACGCTCGGCCTTCACGCGCCGTCCGCGGCGAGGTGGACCTTGAGGACGCTCTCCTCGGCGGGCACGCCGAGCCGGAGGGGGAAGCCGTAGTGGCCAGTCCCGCGGTGCACGTAGAGCCTGTCCGGGCCGCGGGCCCACAGGCCGTGATCGGGCATCGTCACGAAGAGCCGCATGGCGGTCCAGGTGCCGCCGAGGCTGACGATGCCGACCTGCCCGCCGTGGGTGTGGCCCGCCAGCACGAGGTCTCCCTCCCCCTCGCCGAGGTGGCGGAACGCCCCTGGATCGTGGAGCAGGATGAGCCGGAGCGCGCCGGGGACGCGCGGGTGCCGGGCGCAGACATCGGCCATGCGCTGCGCGCGGTCGCGGTAGTGGAAGTCCATCCCGAGGATCTGCACCGGCCCCGCGGCGGTCTCGACGAGCGCCGCGTCGTCCACGAGCAGGCGCGCGCCCGCCCGGGCGAGCGCTGTCGCGACGTGGCGGGGCGCCTCGTGATCATGGTTGCCGTGACACGCGAACACCCGGCCCTCGAGGGCGCGGAGCGGCGACAGCGCCTCGGCGAGGTGCTCCGCTGTGCCCTGCGACTCCATGGTCAGGTAGTCGCCGGTGAGCACCACGAGATCGGGATCTCGCGCCACAGCGCGCTCGCAGATGCCGCGGAGCCGCGCGACGGACATGAATGGACCGAGGTGGGGGTCGGTGATCTGGACGATGCGGAGGGGGCGGCGCGCGCCGGGCACCTGCTCGCGCGGCAGCGGGTGGCGGCGCAGCCCCTCGACGCGGGCGCGGTCGACGACGAGCTCGACCTCCTCGCGGCGCGCGGTGAGCGACTGGAGGATGCCGATCCCCGCCAGGGCGAACGGCACCCAGAGGCCGTACGGCGTCGCCCCGAGCCCGACCGCGATGGCCCACGGGAACGACAGGAAGGTCGCCGCCACGAAGTAGGACGCGGGGATGCTCACCAGCGCGCGGTAGGCGACCGGGCGCATGCGAGGGTGCGAGAGCAGGAGGAAGTGCAGGTACACAGCGCCGTGGAGGTACGCGAACACAGGCGCGAGCGGGCCGACGTGGCGGAAGAGCGCGCACGCGATCAGGGTGTGGATGCCGAGCAGCACGCCGACGAAGCGCGCGTAGAACCGGCCGCGGCGGCGCCTGCCCGCCGCCACGACGACGATCCAGGCGAGGACCGAGGCCACCCAGAACAGGACGATGGGGGACGGGAACGTCAAGCTGCAGCTCCAGGCGACTCAGGCGCACAGAGCCACCGTGGTCTGCGCTGCCCGGTCGGACGTCGAGTCTCCCGCGTCCAGGGCGTCCGCGCCAGCTCCCGGGGCCGCTCGAGGCCGGTTGGCTTTCACGAGGTCGCGGGCGCGGTGATCGCGCTCATCCTCGCGTTCCGCTCCGCTCACCGGATCGCGAGCGGGATCCCGGGCGATCCGGACGCGCCCCGGAGGGGCAGCGGGCTGTAGACGTAGAAGAACTCGTAAGGGCTCCTGTGGCCGCGCGGCCGCTCCTCGAGCTCTGCGGCCAGATCCGCGGCCAGCTCCGAGAGCACCATCGCCTCGTGCATGAAGATTCCACTCTTCACGAGCAGGTGATGGTGGACCGGGAAGATCAGGCCGGGCGCGACCGGAGGCTTCGGCGGGGTGACCTCGATGCCGAAGTTGTCCGACCCGACGCAGGCGATTCCCCTGGACGAGAGCCACTTTGCGACCTCGAGACCGATCCCCGGCTGGGCCAACCCCACGCCCGGCTGCGTGTAATACCCCTCGCTGCCGAGCTCCCAGTTCTCCTCCCAGCCCGTGAAGATCAGCACGACGTCGCCCGCGCCGATGTCGCGCGCGTCCATCTTCTGCGCGCGCAGCGTCTTCATCACCATGGCCAGCGTGATCTCCTGGCCCCACGCGAGCGTCTCCCCGCCGTTCGCGTGGCGCTTCACGTCGAGGAGCACGCCGCGCGTGACGAGGGGCTTCACGTGCTCGACGCCGAGGTGCGCGAGCCCGTCTTCCGTCATGACCTCGGCGCCCGTGAACTGGTTGTAGAACAGCGCGTCGGCGGGGTCGACGCTCCCGGGCGGGATGTAGCCGAAATGCCCCAGCGCGTCGAACTGCGTCCCCATCTGGCCGAACTCCCCGTGCATCACCTCGGAGTTCGTGACCTGCTGCCCCAGCAGCGTCATCGGCCCGGCCTCCACGGAGAGCCCCTGGTTGCCGGGGAACGTCGACATCCCTGGCTCGTAGACGTGGCCCAGGCGATAGACCTTGCCCTCCTTGATCAGGCGCTTGCCGTCGAGGACCTTGTCGGGCGTCTGCGTGTTGGAGGCGCCCGCCTCGTCGTCAGGGCCCCACGGCGATGGATCGGGCACCGGATCGTACGCCCCCAGCATCGGCACGCCGCGGGCCAGCGCCGCGCCTCCGATCAGGCTGGCGGCCATGGTCACCACGATCGCGCCCCGTAACGGCATCACTCCAGGCTTCATCGACAACCTCCTGGGCTACATCGCACGTTGTACCGACAGCGCCGCGCGCGCCCGTCACGGGCGCGGACGCATGTCATTACCATTGTACACCGAACTGGGCGCCGGAGCACCGCTATACCGCGATGCTCGCGATCTCCGCAGATTCCGCGGAGCCCTTGTGCGCACGCGCGTACACCCGGTTCTGCAGTGGGCGCGCGCGGTCAGCAGCGGTTACCAGCGGCGCCGGCCGCCGAGCGCATAGGCAATGCCGCTCTGCAGGGTCCCTTTGGTCACGATGCCGCTCAGATCGGCGCCCAGCGTCGTGAGCGTCTGCGCGATCTGCGGCTTGATCCCGGTGAGCACGACCCGGGTGCCGAGCAGCCCCGCGGCCCGCGCCGCGTCGACGAGCGACCGCGCCACCCGCGCGTCCACGTCCTTCACCCCGGTGATGTCGAGGATAGCGATCTTGGCTTTCTGGGAGGCGACCCCTTCAAGCAGCGTCGTCAGGATCTGCTCGGCGCGCGCGGGGTCGACGCTCCCGACGATCGGCATCGCGACGACGCCGCGCGCCAGGGGCAAGAGCGGCGTGATGAGCTCCTGGATCGTCGCCTGCTGCATCTCGATGAGCTGCCGCTGCATCTCCGCGCGCTCGGCCTCGGCCTGCTTGGTCCGGCTGATGTCCACCGAGACCGTCCCGACCGCGTAGAGCTTCCCCTCGGCGTCGCGGATGGGGAACTTGGTCGACAGGTACGTGCGCGGACCGTCGGGATAGACGAGCACGTGCTCGGACGCGGCGGGCCGCCCGGCGGCCGCGGTCTCGTCATTGGCCTTTCGTATCGAGGCGGACGCCGCCGGCGGGAGGAGGTCATAGACGACCTTTCCGAGCAATTCCTCGCGGCTCATCCTGTAATAGGACTCGATTTCGCGGTTCACGAGCAGGAGCCGGCCCTCGACGTCCACCGCGACCATCATGGACGGCGTGTATTCGAGGAATCCATGGAGCAGGCTCTCGCTCCTCTCGAGCATCTGCTCCGTATGCTTGCGCGCCGTGATGTCGTGCGCCGATCCCAGCAACCGGCGCCCCGACCCCTCCGGTCCGCTGTCGAGCGCGACGCCTCGCTCGAGGAACCAGCGCCAGCCGCCGTCGCGGCCGCGCGCGCGGTACTCCACCGTCGCCTGCTGCCCGCTGTCCCCGGCGGCCATGCGCGCCCGGTACTCCTCGATGCGATCGATATCGTCCGGATGGAACATCGACGATGCGCCGTCGCCGCGGAGCGGGCCCGCCGCCCCGCCGCCGCCCCCGCCGGCGAGCTCGCCGAACTCCCGGTTCCAGTAGATGTACCGCCGCTCGTCGAGATCGAGGACGTAAACGAGGCTGGGCAGCGCGTCGAGCAAGCGCCCCGGGAGGCCGCGGTCGGCCTCCAGCTCGGCATTGCGGGAGCGCAGGCGCTGCACTTCCTTCCGCAACGCAACCACCTCCGCCTCGAGCGCCACGGTCTTCTGCTGCTCGTTCATCGCCTCCCGGGGGATCTTATCCCAGCCTCAGGCATGGCGGTTCACAATTTTCCTTATCATTCAGGATTCTGCGAGCGGCCCTGATCCCTCCCCCGCTCAGGCCTGCAGCACCCGCAGCGACCCCCTCACCACTCCATAGCTCCCCTCGGCCCGCAGCCCGCGCGCGACCTCCGCCGGCGCCACCTCCCCGGCGAGCAGCCGCCTGTACGCCTCCACCACCCGCCGCGCCCCCTCGGCGTCCTCGCGCACGAGCTCGATCCGGAACCGCCGCACACCGCCCTGCGCCAGCCTCGGCACGAGGTGCGCCGCGCTCTGCGGCGCCGCGTGAAACACAGTGTTCCGACACCCCACGTCCGCCTCGAGCGGGTGATCCATCCCCGCCCGATCCCGCAACGACAGCGCGTGCTCCTCGCACGGCCGGCCGCAGGTGCGGTGATCCTTGCCCTCCGAGAGCACCGCCGCGATGACGCAATGCTCCATGTGGAAGAGCGGCATCGGGTGGTGCACAACCACCTCGGCGAACGGCGCGAACGGCGAGTCGAGCAGCGCCTCGAGCTGCGCGGCGTCGAGGTCGAACGACGGCGTGAACGCCGCGAGCCCCCGCGAGAGGACCTCGCGCGCGGCCAGCTTGTTCGTGACGTTCAGCGAAAAATCGCCGATCCGGGGCACGCCCGGCGTTGTGTCGAGCAGCGCGCCGAGGCTGCGGACCAGGATCGCGGCCGGCCCGAGCGAGAGCAGGTACCTGTCGATCTTCTCCTCGCCCGGCTTGCGGATCCGCGGGGGCGCGACAGCCACCGAGGCGCCGGCCGCGATGAGCTCGCGCGCCGCGGCGCCGAGGCCGACCATCTCCAGGAAATCGAGGTACACGCCGCTCGCGCCCGCGCCGAGCGCCGCGCGCGCCTGGGCCACGTTGCGGCACAGCACGAAGAGGCCGGGCGGCGGGGGCTCGACAGCCGGGGGGACAGCCCCGGCGACGAGGTCCTCGGCCGGCGCGGCAGCGCACGGGTGCGCCCTGTGCGACGCCTCGAGGAGCGCCGCGACGAGCGCCCGGCGGGCGCGGTTCAGCGCCGACGGCGGCACGAGCGCCGGCCCGTCGAGCGACAGCCCGACGCCGCGCAGCACGAACGGCGTGTCCCCGAGCCTGTCGAGCTGCCTGCGCAGCGTGGCCTCGTCGAGCGGCGACCGATCCGCGCGGCCGAGCGGGGCGTCGACCTCGACAGCGGCCGCCGCGCCGCCGTCGGCCACCGCCGAGAGCCGCGGGCGCTCGCCGAGGCGGCCCTCCAGGCGGACGTCGATCGCCACGCGGCGCGGGGCGCGATCGAGCGCCTCGCGGACCTCGCGCGCCGCCGCGGGGTCGCTCGTGCGGAAGACGCGGCGCCCGCGCAGCGACCGGGTCCCGCGCAGCACGTCGTCCGGCAGGCGCCTGTCAGGGCCGAGCCACACATCGACGTCGCCGCCCGCCGGCGCGCGCTCGACCTCGCGGCCGTCGATCCACAGCCCCCAGATGCGACCGCCGATCTCGCCCTCGCCGGCGAAGCTGCCCTCCACGAGGATCCCCTCGCCGCGCGCGAGCGGCCGGGCGGCGCGCACGACCACGACCTCGTGGCCGCGCCGGCGCCCGGCGCCGCGCGCCTCGCCCACCTCGAGGCCGCGGTGGTCGCAGGTGCGGCCGTCGACGAGGCGCTGGTGGTCGACGCCGCGCAGGAAGCCGGGCCCCGAGCCGCGCGAGAACGCCTGGAGCGCCGCCTCGCGATCCGCGGGCCCCGGAACGGCCCCCTCGCCGAGCGCCGCGTCGATCGCGGCCCGGTAGAGCCGCGCTGTGGCGCCGACGTACTCGGGGCCCTTCAGGCGGCCCTCGATCTTCACCGAGGCGACGCCGAGGGCGACGAGGTCCGGGATGACGTCGGTGGCGTCGAGGTCCTCCGGCGAGAGCAGGTAGGCCGCGTCGCCGAGGTCGCGGAGCGCGCCGTCCACGACGAGCCGGTACGGCAGGCGGCAGGCCTGGGCGCACGCGCCGCGGTTGGCGCTGCGGCCGCCGATGGCCTCGCTCGTCAGGCACTGCCCCGAGTAGGCGATGCAGAGCGCCCCGTGCACGAAGACCTCGAGCTCGACGTCCGTCGCCCGGCGGATGGCCGCGATGTCGTCGAGCGAGAGCTCCCGGGCGAGGATGACGCGCGCGGCGCCGAGCGAGCGCGCGAGCTCGACGCCGGCCGCGTCGGTGCAGGTCATCTGCGTGGAGGCGTGGATCGGGAGCCCGGGCGCGATCGCCCGCGCGATGCGCATCACCCCGAGGTCCTGGACGATGATCGCGTCGGCGCCGGCCGCGGCGCAGGCCTCGATCGCGGCGCGGACGGCCGGGAGCTCGTCGTCGAACACGAGCGTGTTCAGGGTGACGTAGCCCTTCACGCCGTGGGCGTGGAGGAAGCGCATCGTCTCCGCGAGCTCCGCCGCGTCGAAGTTCGCGGCCCGGGCGCGGGCGTTGAAGGGCGAGGGCGCCGCCGAGGCGCCGGAGGCGCCGCCCCGGAGGCCGAAGTAGACGGCATCGGCGCCGCCGCGCACGGCCGCTTCGAGGGCGGCGCGGTCGCCGGCCGGGGCGAGGACTTCAGGGCGCGCGGACCGCATCATAGGCGCGCGGTTCTAGCAAGGCGCGCAGCGGTTGTCCCCGCAGGACGAGCAAGAAAGCGCCTCAGTCGGGCTCGCTCCGGCGCGCCCGAGCGCCTTGACCTGGCTTCCCGAGGTGGGGCACGATCCCGCAACAGCCCACCCGGCTGAAACGCCCTCTGGCCCTCGCCCGCCGGCGCGGCGAGGCCTCGATGGCCGGGTCGGATGAGCGGCCGTGACGAGCTTCCCCATCAACCACCAGCGCGGAACTCGGGAGCTGAACGTCGGAGAGGCGCTTGCATTTTCCGCCCGCCCATGCGTCTCCACGGCGCATGCCGCAAAGGGACGCCCATGACCAGAGACGGATTTCGCTTCAGGTACGCGCTCTCACCGGCCGTCTCCTGGCTGCCCGCCGCCGTCCTGGCGGTGACGTCCGCGTGCTCCAGCGACGTGGCGCCGGAGCCGATCTGCGATGCTCCCTACTCGAACTGCGGCGGCGTTTGCGTGGCGCTGCGCTCCGATCGCGACAACTGCGGCTCCTGCGGCAATGAATGTTCGTCCGGCGAGCTGTGCGTCGCCGGCGCCTGCGAGGAGCGGCCGTCGCAGGGAGTCGGGGTCGGCGGCAGCGATGGCGTCCCGCAAGGCGGCGGCGGCCCGGGCGGCGACGACGGCGCGGGCGGCGATCCGTCGGCGTGCGACGAGACCCGCCACGTGAAAGTGTGCGACGGCGCCTGCGTCGACACGCGCACCGACCCGGACCATTGCGGCAAGTGCGGCGAGGCATGCGACCCGGGCCGCGCTTGCGCCGGCGGGCGGTGCCAGCCGATGTGCCGGGAGGGCTTCACCGAGTGCGCCGACGCCTGCGTCGACCTCGACGCGGATCCGCAGCACTGCGGTCGCTGCGATCACGCCTGCGATCCCGGGCAACCGTGCGAGGCCGGCTCCTGCGGGTGCAGCACGGAGCCCTCCGAGGACATCGGATCCACGGTCCCCCAGCGGGTGAGCGGCACCACGCGCGGCGCCGACGACAGCCGTTTGCCGAGCTGCGCGGCGCCGGGCACGGCCGATCAGACGTTCCTGTTCACCGCCCCCACGACGGGGACGTACTTCTTCGACACCTTCGAGGCGCCCTTCGACACGACGCTCGCGGCGCTCGCGGCGGGCACCTGCGCCGAGCTGGCCTGCAACGACGACGGCGAGGGCATCCAGTCGCAGATCACCCTCGATCTGCTCGAGGGGGAGTCCATCCTCGTCGTGGTGAGCGGCGCGAGCGGCGCGGAGGGCGACTTCACCCTCCGCGTGACCCAGCCAGGTGTGGTCGAGTGCGCGCCGACCGCCCTCGAGCCCGTCGTCCCGCAGACGTCGACGGGCTCGACCGTGGGGCTCGATGACTCGGTGTACTCCGACTGCGACTTCAGCTCGAGCCCGGACGCCACGTACACGTTCACGGCCCCCGAGGCGGGCGCCTACGTCTTCAGCGCGCGTGTCCCGGAGGAGGTCGTCATCGATGTCCTCAAGGGCGGCACCTGCGACGGCGATTCGCTCGGCTGCCAGCACGGCTACGGCCAGTCGAACACGAGGGTGGACCTCGAGGCCGAGCAAACGGTGCTCGTCGCCGTGTCGGGCCCGGGCAGCCCGCTGGCCCGCTTCACGCTGGACATCTTCAAGGCCCCTCCGTGCCCGGGCGAAGATCTCGGCTCGACGGTCCCGCAGACGGTGACGGGGAGCAACGAGGGTCTCCTCAACGCGCTGTCGGCCTGCTACGCCTTCTCGACCGGCGGCGAGGCGACCTACGGCTTCACCGCGCCGCGCGACGGCGTGTACATGTTCGACACCGAGGGGTCGACCTTCCCCGTCCTGCTGGAGGTGCGCCGCGGCTCCTGCGCCGGCGAGGTCGTCACGTGCGCCGACAGCGAGCTCTCCCCTGCCCGGATCACGACCCCTCTCACGGCCGGCGAGACCGTGGTCGTCGTGCTGGACACATACAGCAGCACGGGGGATTACCAGCTCGAGATCAGCGAGATAGCGTGCCCCCTGATCGACCTCGGCTCGACGGCCCCGCAGACGGTCACGGGCACGACCGCCGGGTTCATCGACGTGCTCGCGCCGAGCTGCGGCTACTCCGGGGGGCCCGAGGCGACCTATCGCTTCACCGCCCCGGCCGACGGCCTCTACACCTTCGACACGGAGGGCTCGGCGTTCGACACGATCGTGGACGTGCGGGACGGCTCGTGCGCCGGCCGCTCGCTCCGGTGCAACGACAACGTGGACCCGACGGGAGAGCTGACCCACTCGCAGGTGAGCCTGCTCCTCTCCGCCGATCAGACAGTGATCGTCTCCGTGGACAGCACCTACGCGAGCGGCGAGTACACGCTGAACGTCGCCCAGCAGGAGGCGCCGCCGTGCCCGTTCATCGATCTCGGCAGCACCGTCCCGCAGACGGTGACGGGCAGCAACGAGGGCTATCCCGATCTGCTCACCCCCGGGTGCGGCTGGAGCGTCGGCGGTGAGGCGACCTATCGATTCACGGCCCCCGCGGAGGGATACTACGTCTTCGACACAGCAGGCTCCACCATCGAGACGGTGCTGTCCGTGCGCGAGGACGGCTGCGGAGGCCCCGAGCTCGCCTGCGCCAACGACGGCACAACCTCGCGGATGATCGTCTGGCTCGAGGCCGAGCAGACCGTCGTGCTCAGCGTCGACAGCAACGGCGACGAGGGCGACTACATGCTCAACGTGGCCCAGTTCGACGGCTCCGGCACGTGCGAGGCGCCGATCGAGCTCGGGTCCGTCGTCCCGCAGACAGCGACGGGGACGACCCGGGGGAGCCTGGACAAGCGGAGCGCGAGCTGCGGCGGAGCCGACGCGCCCGAGGTCCTCTATTCGTTCACCGCGCCCGAGGCGGGGACCTACACGTTCGACACGCACGACTCCGCGTACGACACGGTCCTCGCCGTCTTCGACCGGGGCTGCTCGGGCGAGGAGGAGGAGGAGATCGCGTGCAGCGACGACGCGCTCCCGGTGGGCGAATGGTTCCCTGTCACGTCGGAGCTCACCGTGTCGCTCGAGGCGGGGCAGAGCATCCTCATCCAGGTCGACGGCTACGACCACGAAGCCGGTCCTTACGCGCTCAACATCCGTCGTTGACCGTCGAGCAGCGGCGCGCCCCTCCCTCGGACAGCACCGGCGCGGACCGGGCGGGGCTCGGGTACACTCCGGAGCTCGGCATGGATCAGCCCGTCCTCCGCGACAGCAGGGAGCGGCAGGCAGACGTCGCCGGCGCGCTCGCGGATCAGGCCTTCGACGCGCTCGGCGCGCTGCTCCGCGGCTTCGAGGACGCGGCCCGGCGCGACGGGGCGGGCGCGCTCGAGGACGCCTTCGCCCGCGGCCCGGAGCACCTCCACGGCGGGCTGCTCACCGCGCTCCTCCGGATCGTGTTCCTGCTCCACGCGGAGGATCGCGGGCTGCTGCCCGTCCTCGGCGTGCACCCGCTCTTCCGCGAGCTCGAGGCGGAGCGCGCCGCGCGCCCTGCCGCGCTGCGGCGGCGCTTCGGCGCGTGGGCGCGGCTGCTCGCGCTGTTCCGCGCCGTGCACCGCGGGGTGCGCGGCCCCGAGCTGACCCTGCCGGCGCGGGGCGGGCAGCTCTTCGACCCGGAGCGCTACCCGTTCCTGGAGCGGGCGCCGTCGGTGGACGACGGCACGGTCCACGCGGTGCTCGAGAAGCTCCTCGTGCTCGACGGGCGGCCGCTGTCGTACCGGACGCTTGACGTCGAGCAGCTCGGCGGGCTCTACGAGGCGCTCATGGGCTACCGGGTCGAGCGCGCCGCCGGGACGACCGTGTGCCTCCGGCCGGACAAGGTCTGGGTGAGCGCGGCCGACGCGCTCGCGCAGCCGGGGACGCGGCGGGCGGCGTGGGTCGCCGAGCGGGCGGGGCTCTCGCGGCGGGAGGCGCGGACCCTCGTCGAGGCGCTCGCCGCCGCGACGACAGCGGGCGACCTCCTCGAGGCGCTCGGGCCGCTGCGCGCGCGGGACGCCGAGGTGCTCGAGGCGGGGCGGCTGTACCTCCAGCCGGGCGCCGAGCGGCGGCGGACGAGCTCCCATTATACCCCGAGGAGCCTGTCGGCGCCGATCGTCGCGCGCGCGCTCGAGCCCCTCGTCCGGCAGATGGGGGAAGCGCCGCCCTCGGAGCGGCTCCTCGGGCTCGCCATCTGCGATCCCGCGATGGGGTCCGGCGCCTTTCTCATGGAGGCGTGCCGGTACCTGGCCGACCGGGTGGTGGCCGCCTGGACCCTCGAGGCCGCGCGCGGCGACGCGGCGGCGGCGCGGCGGCTCGCCGGCGCCGCGGCCGGCGAGGACGTCGTGAGCCAGGCGCGGCGGCTCGTGGCGCAGCGCTGCCTGTACGGCGCCGACAAGAACCCGTTCGCGGTGAGCCTGGCGGCGCTGTCGCTCTGGCTCGTGACGCGCGCCACGGGCGAGCCGTTCACGTTCGTCGATCACGCCCTCCGCCACGGCGACTCGCTGGTGGGGCTCGATCTCGCCCAGCTCCGCGCCTTTCACTGGGAGCCCGCCGCGCCGGCGTCGCCGTTCCGCGAGGCGGTCGACGCGGCGGTCGACGCGGCGCTCCGGCTGCGGCGGCAGCTCGCGGACGGCGCCGGCGGCGCGGAGGGCGACGCGGCGCGCCTGGTGCAGGAGGCGGAGGAGGCGATCGGCCGGGCGCGGCTCCTCGGCGATCTCGTTGTGGGCGCGTTCTTCGCGCACGGGAGGGACCGGGACCGTCAGCGGGAGCGCGACCGCCGGGCGAGGCTCGCGAGCGCGTGGCTCAGCGGCGGGGAGCCGCCGCCGGAGGAGCTCCTGGCGATGCAGCGGGCGCTCCGGGAGGGCGCGCCCGGGGGATCGCCGCCGCTGCCGGCGTTCCACTGGGCGCTGGAGTTCCCGGAGGTGTTCGAGGAGCCGCGCGCGGGCGGCGAGCCGCCGGGCGGCGCTCCGGGGCCGCGCTCGGGGCGGCTCGACGCGTTCGTCGGGAATCCGCCGTTCCTCGGGGGCAAGCGGATCTCGACGGATCACGGCGACGTCTACGCCGCGTGGCTCGAGGCGCTGCACGGCGCCACGAGGAACACCGACATGGCGGCCCACTTCTTCCGCCGCGCGGCCGCGCTGCTCGGGCGCCGCGGGACGGTGGGGCTCATCGCCACGAACACGATCGCGCAGGGCGACACCCGGCGATCGGGGCTCCAGCCGCTCGTCGAGGGCGGGCGGGCGATCATCTACAACGCGGTCCGCAGCGCCCCGTGGCCCGGGGACGCCGCGGTCCACGTCGCCGTCGTCCACCTCGCCCTGGGCATGTCGCCGCGCGACGGCGTGCCGCCGCCCCGCCTCGACGGCCGCCCTGTGCGCCACATCAACTCCCACCTGCGCGCCATGCCGGAGCGGCCCGACCCGCGCCCGCTGCGGGCGAGCCAGGATCTGTGCTTCATCGGCTGCTTCCTGCGCGGCGGGGGCTTCGTCCTCGCCGAGGGCGAGGGGCGGGCGCTGCGCGCGGCCGATCCGGCGGCGGGCGAGGTGCTCCGGCCGTTCCTCGGCGGCGAGGAGGTCAACTCCTCCCCGTCGCACAGCCCGCACCGCTGCGTGATCGACTTCGGCGAGCGCGGGCTCGAGGAGTCCGGCCGGTGGCCCGCGCTCCTGGCGATCGTCCGGAGCCGGGTGAAGCCGGAGCGCGATCGCCTGAGGAGCACGGGGGTGGACGCGGGCCACAAGGCGCGCTGGTGGCAGTTCGCGAACCCGCGCCCGGAGCTCCGGCGCAGGCTGGCGCCGCTCCGGCGGTGCCTTGTCGCGGCGCGGGTGACGAAGCACCTCTGCTTCGCGTTCCAGCCCGTGGATCGGACGTTCTCGGACCAGCTCTGCGTCTTCGCCATCGAGGATCACGCGCGCTTCGCGGTGCTCCAGTCGCGCGCGCACGAGGCGTGGGCGCGCCTGCTCTCCTCGACGATGGGAGAGGGCCTCCGGTACGCGCCGTCGGACTGCGTGGAGACGTTCCCCTTCCCTCGCCCGGAGCACCTCGGCCCGGGCGGCCCCCTCGAGGCCGCCGGCGAGCGCCTCTATGCGGCGCGCGCCCGGCTGATGACCGAGCTCGGAGAGGGCCTGACCGCGATGTACAACCTCCTCAAGGACCCTGCCTGCGCGCGCCCCGGCGTCGTCGAGCTCCGCCGCCTCCACGAGGAGATCGACAGCGCCGTCCTCGCCGCGTACGGGTTCGACGACATCGAGGTCCCCCCGTACGCCGCGCCGGCCACGCCGGGCGAGCGGCAGGCGGCGGGCGCGTTCGAGGACCAGGTGATCGACCGGCTCTTCGCGCTGAACGAGGCGCGCGCAGCGGAGGAAGAGCGGGAGCGCGGAGAGGGCTAGCGCCGGGTCGCCTCGGGTGATCCCTGGTTCATGAGAGAAGGAACCACAGAGGCACAGAGGGCACAGAGGAAGAGAGAGAGAAAAAAATCTCTATCTCTCTCCTCTGTGCCCTCTGTGCCCTCTGTGGTTAAATTCTTCCCTTGGCCTCGTGCTCACCTGCTCGGTCGAGACCACGGCGCATTGAGGCCGGCCCGAGGACACGGCACTTCGTCAGCCTGCCTCACTTCGCCCACGCCGCGCCTGTCGGAAACTCGAACCGCTGGAGCGACTCGGGCCGCAGGGTGATGCTGAATCCCGGCGCGGTGGGCGGCATGTACCGGCCGGCCTGGAGGACGACCGGATCGACGAAATGCTCGTGGAGGTGATCGACATACTCCAGGATGCGGTCCTCGAGCGACGCGCTCACGCAGATGTAGTCGAAGAGCGAGATGTGCTGCATGATCTCGGAGAGGCCGACCCCCCCGGTGTGAGGGCAGACCGGGACGCCGAACTTGGCCGCCATGAGCAGCACGGCGAGCACCTCGTTGACGCCGCCCAGCCGCGCGCCGTCCACCTGGCAGAACCGGATCGCGTCCGCCTGGAACATCTGCTTGAACATGACGCGATTGTGGGTGTGCTCCCCCGTCGCCACGCCGATCGGCGCGATCGCCCTGGCGATCGCGGCGTGGCCGAGGATGTCGTCGGGGCTCGTGGGCTCCTCGATCCACCACGGATCGAACGCGGCGAGGCGCTGCATGCTGGCGATCGCCTGGCCCACGTCCCACACCTGGTTGGCATCCATCATGAGCCGGCGCTGCGCCCCGATCTCCTCCCGGATGATCTGCGCCCGGCGGACGTCGTCATCGATGCTCGCGCCGACCTTGATCTTGAAATGCGAGAAGCCGCGCGCGAGCGCCTCGCGGCAGAGCTGGCGCAGCTTGTCGTCGGAATAGCCGATCCACCCTGCCGAGGTCGTGTACGCCGGAAAGCCGCGCTGCCGCATCTCGTCCTCCCGCGCTGCGCGGGTGGGCGCGTTCCGGCGGAGGATCTCGAGCGCCTCCTCGGGGCGCAGCACATCCGTGATGTAGCGGAAGCTGACGCAGCGGACGAGCTCCTCCGGGGTCATGTCCACGAGCAGCTTCCAGAGCGGTTTGCCCGCGGTCTTCGCCCACAGATCCCAGGCGGCGTTGACGACGGCGGCCGTCGCCAGGTGGATGATCCCCTTCTCCGGGCCGACCCAGCGGAGCTGGCTGTCGCCGGTGATCTCGCCCCAGAAGGCGCCCATGTCGGCCGTCATGGCGTCGACGCGCCTGCCCACGAGCACGGGGCGGAGCGCGTCGATCGCCGCCACGCAGAGCTCGTTTCCACGGCCGATCGTGAAGGTCAGGCCATGCCCCTCGAGCCGCTCCGGGCCGTCGGTCTCGAGCACGACGTAGGCCGCCGAGTAGTCCGGCCTCGGGTTCATGGCGTCCGAGCCGGCGAGAGAGCGCGAGGTCGGAAAGCGGATGTCGCGGGCGATGACATCGGTGATGCACACGGACATTGGGTCCCCCTTCGTGTGGACTACGCCGGACAGCGCGCATGGCCCCGTGTGTCAGATGCCGATGGAGCCCAGCCGAGCACGACCTCGCGCCCCCGTTCGAGAGGCACAAATCATTTGCTTGGCAACTATTTTACTAAGTACACTTCGCGATGTGAGTTGCCATACACGGCATGGAGGAGCAGGGTGACCACGGCGGGCCAGCCGGTCGACCACGCCCAGCGGGCGCTGCGGCTCAGCCACCGGCTGCACCACTGGGCGGCGGCGAGCGTGCAGGCGAGCCGGCCGGGGCAGGAGCTGAGCCTGCGGCAGCTCGGGGCGCTGATCGGGATCCGGGAGGGGCGGACGTCGCCCGGGGCGTTGGCGCGGCGGCTGCGGGTCACGCCGGCCGTGGTCGCGGGGATGGTCGACCGGCTCGTGCGGCAGGGGCACGTGTGGCGCGAGGCGGACCCGGACGGTCGGCGGAGGCTGTGGCTGGCGCTGACGGAGAGCGGTCTGGCCGTGAGCCGCACGGCCGAGCTGGCGCTGGCCGAGAGCCTCGCGGTCGAGCTTGCGGCCGCCGGCGCGCCCGAGCTGGAAGGGCTGCGCCGCGCGCTGGACCTGCTGGAGCGCGCGCTCGCCGCGCTGGAGACGCGCACGCCCGGGTCCGCGGACGGCGGATCGGGCGCGGAAGACACGGACTGAGAGAGAACAGGGAGGAACCATGACGGCGAGATCGGCGGATGGACTGGAGACGACGGGAACGCTCTCGCAGCGCGGGGACAAGGAGGACGCCGAGGGCGCCCCGAACGAGGTGCCCGTGCTGGACTCCGTGGTGCTGGACAGGTCCGATCCGGAGTTTCTGGTCAGGGCCTACGACGTCTACGCGGAGATGCGGGCCAAGGGGCCGATCGTGCGCGCCCGCCATTACCCCACCCTCCGGCACGACGACGAGGAGAACAGCGCGCGCCAGGGCGATCGCTCCGTTCGCGAGGTGCTCTTCGTGAACCGTTACGAGGACGCGGCGGCCGCGCTGGTCGACGATCGCCTCTCGTCCGATCCCTACGTGACGCTGACGCCGGAGCAGCGCGAGAAGCTGCCGCCGATGCTGGTGGAGTTCCGGCCGATCGCGCACTCGCTCCTCGTGCGCGATCCGCCCGATCACACGCGGCTGCGCAAGCTCGTCCAGCCGAGCTTCAACGCCCGCGCGCTGGAGGCGCTCAGGCCGCGCATCCAGCGCATCGCCGACGATCTGCTCGACGAGGCCGAGCGGGAGGCGGCCGCGCGCGGCGAGGCGACCCCGGAGCGGCGGATGGATCTAATCAAGGCGTTCGCGTACCCGCTGCCGGTGACGGTGATCAGCGACATGCTCGGCATCCCGGAGGAGGACCGCGCGGTCGTCCGGCAATGGGCGGAGCTCCGCGCCGACGGCTTCCGCAACCCCGAGGTCATGGAGCAGACCCGCAAGAAAATCGCGGCGTTCAGCGGCTATCTCGGCGATCTGTTCGAGCGGAAGCGGCTCGCGCCGGCGGACGACATGATAAGCCAGATGGTCCACGCGCAAGAGGACGGCGATACGCTCAGCGAGGAAGAGCTCCTCTCGATGGTGTTCGTCCTCTACTTCGCCGGGCACGTGACGACGGTGAACCTCATCGGCAACGGCGTCGCCGCGCTCCTGACCCACCCGGAGCAGCTCGCTCGCCTGAAGGCGGATCCCGGGCTGGCGCGAGGGGTGGTCGAGGAGACGCTCCGCTACTGGGGGCCTATCGATTACCCGGGCACCGTGCGCACGGCCAGGGAGGACACCGAGATCGGCGGGACGACGATCCCGAAGGGGGCGCAGGTGGTCATCGGCCTCGGCTCGGCCAACCGGGATCCGGAGCGCTTCGAGGATCCCGACACCTACGATATCTCGCGCGCCGACGCCCACCGCCACATCGCCTTCGGCAGGGGGATTCACCTGTGCATCGGGGCACCCCTGGCGCGCCTCGAGGGGGAGATCGCCTTCGAGACCCTGTTCCGGCGCTTCCCCGGGCTGCGCCTCGCGGCGCCGGCCGAAGGGCTGCGCTGGACGGGCTCCGCCGGGATGCGCGGGTTCCGCGAGCTGCCGGTGCTGTTCTGATGTACGCGGACGGCGCGGAGGGGGGCCGCCGCGACGCGTCGTTGAGGAGGAGGCCGCATTCCCCTGTGCCGCGGGCGATCACAGTGCCGATGCGGAGGCCGTCGACGCCGTAGGTCTCGACGCCGTGGGAGCTCGTTCCCTCGGCGTCGACGTGGTCGATGGCGATGTTCGTCACCTCGTCGGCGCGGTTCGAGCGCCCCCGTGTCACGCCTGGTCGTGGCGGCGATGTACGTTGAGCCCGCAAGCTGCGGAGAAGGCGTCTCTTCGCGCGTGGGTAAATGCTGGATGGAGCGTCGCTGTTGCGGCTAACCGCCGCTGGCGCGCTGCGCCGTCTGCCCTCGCGCCAGGAAGGCGCGGACCTCCTCGGCGAGGCGCGCTGGCGGCGCGATGCCGTCCACGCGCGTCCAGCGCCCCTCCGCCTCGCGGCCGATGAGCGTCACCGGGGTGTGCTGCTCCTTGATCGGCGCGCGCCCGCCCAGCGCGTCGAGCACCCGCCTGACGCGCTCGCGGCTGCCCGTCAGGAACACCCAGCCCGGCCGCCGGCCGAACTTGTCCGCATAACGCTTCAGCCGCTCCGGCGTGTCCGTCGCCGGGTCGAGCGAGATGGAGACGAGCCGCACGTCCCGCTCCAGCGCGTCGCCGAGCTCGCCCTGGAGCCGGCCGAAGATCGCCGTCATCGGCGAGCAGATCGTCGTGCAGGCGGTGAAGATGAAGTTGACGACGAGCACGCGGTCCTTCGCGAGCTCGCGCAGGCGGACCGGCGCGCCGTCCTGGTCCACGAGCTCCTCGTCCGGCACCGCGACGTCCGGCGCCGGCGCCGAGCGCACCGCCGCAGCGCCGCCCGGCCCCTCGGGCGCGGGCGTCCCGCTGGCGTCGCCGTCGCCCGGAGGCCCGCTCGCGCGGCCGCACGAGGCGACGGCGAGCGCGCCGGCGAGGAGCAAAGCATTCGACACGGAAGACGAGAGAGAGCGCATATCGGCCTCACCGCAGATCCCTGCCCGGCCGCATCGGACGGCTGCCGTCCGAGCGCCACCCTCCAGCCGGGCTATGGGCGGGCGCCGCGCGCCGCGCGCCGGCGATGCCGCATGCCGGGACTGGCCAGCAGGCCTGGAGCTTTGTCTGCTCGGTCCTGTCAGGTCAAGAATCTTTGCGCTGCGTTGCAGATGCAGAGTCGAGGCAAGCGGATGCCCCGGGCGGCCACCCGTCAGAAATCGATGCAGACGGCCTCGTCGATCCGCAGCACGGACTCCTGATCGAAGCGCATCTTGTACTCCTCGCGGATCGCCTCGATGCTGTCGTGGGCGGCCTGGCCGCCGTCGTGGAGGAGCATGATCAGCCGGCTGTCCTCCCGGATCAGCTCATCGGTCGACGCGAGGTACTGGCCGTCGACGTCGAACTGCGTCAGCCCCTCCTTGAACCGCGGCGTCACGACCGTATCGACGAACGCCTGCCACTCTTCCGGCGTGACCGAGGGCTCCTCGAACCGATCCATGCCGAAGAAGAGCTCGGTCCGGATCATCCTATCCCCGCTGTCGCAGGTGACGCCGGCGCCGGGCGCGGGCCCCGCGTCGTCCGCGGCGCTGTCGCACCCGGCGGTCGCGAGGATCACGGCGAGGAGGGGACACGCGAGCGTTCGGCTGGGCATGGAGGCTTCCTCCGAGACGATGGCTGTCGGGCGCCGGGGCAGCGCGCCCGGCAGCCTATCACGGCCGCCGTCGCGCTCAGTACATCAGGTTGCCCTGGCCGAGCACGAACGTGATGTTCTGACCGAACTGGGCCCGGGCGGTCGTCACGAGCGAGGTGGCGTTCGCGATGCGGTCGCGGCGCTCGCTCGCCGAGCCTGCCGTGAGGCCCTGGGCGATCTCGGCGCGCGCGAGGTCGAGCTGCTGTGACGCGGCGGGGTACAGCGTCATCGGCGCCATCACGTCGATGGCGTCGTCGATCTCGACGCGGGCGAGCTCCATCAGCCGCGCCTGCACGTCGGCGCGCGTGTTCGCGAAGCGGTCGACGAGCACCCGCGCCGCGTCCAGCCGCTGCTTCGCGATGTCGACGTTGAAGGCGGCGTTCAGCGCGCGCAGGAACCGGGAGATGGCGTTGGAGTCGAGCGGCGCGAGGTCGAGCGGCGTCCCGAAGCGCTGCTCGAGCTCCAGGGCGGCGGGAGACAGGTTGAAGGGCGCCGATGCTGGTGCTCAACGAGAGGATGTGGTTCACCCCGCGCGAGACGAACCGGTGGCTCGAATCGATGAAGCCGTCCACGTTCTCGAGGATGGCCGCGTCGTCCAGGAGGTCCGATGTCTCGAGCTCGGCGAGCTCCGGCACCTGCCGGAAGACGAAGAGCGGGTCATCGGGGCGATTCTGGTCGAGGGCCCTGACGAACTGCACGTCGAGCGTCGTGTTGTTGTCCACGGGGTGGCAGGAGCCGCAGGTGCGGCCGTTGCCCTCGAACGTCTCGTGGAAGAAGACGCCCGCGCCCGCGCAGATGTCCTGGGAGACGAGCCCGGCCACGACGCGCGGATCCTCCGCGCACTCGGCGAGCCGATCCACAAGGTAAATAGTATTTACAAATGCGCCCGGAGACAGGCGGCGCGAGGAGGCGTCGCCGGCGAGCCTCGACCTTCGAGGCTCGGCTGGCCCCTGCGTCGCCGCTCGACGCTCGCCGGGTGGATGCCGGCCCGCTCCGTCGTCCTTCGCGCAAAAGCGCACCGGAGGGCGTCGTTTTCCTGCTACCTCGTCGGCCCGCGCCGGGAGCACGGCGTCGTGGCGCACGACGGCGAGGTCTACGTCATCGTCGGCGCTCCGCGCGCGCGGCCCGGCACGGGCACCCCGGCGCTAGCTCATGTTGTACGCGACCATCGCGATCCCCGCCGCGATCATCACGATGCCGCCAATCTGCAGCGTCGTCAGGGTTTCACGTAGGTAGTAGACGGAAAAGACGGAGATGATCAGGAATCCTCCCGACGACATGATCGGGTAGGCGACCGACAGGTTGATGCGCTTCAGGGCGAGCACGTAGAACAGTATGTTCGAGGCGAAGAGCACGAGCCCGAGCATGAGGTGGTAGTTCGTCGCGAGCGCGAGCCCCTTCTGGACGAGCGAGAGCCCTTCCATCGCAGGGACGCGCCGCGACGCCAGCTTCATGAGGATGTTCGCGGTCGCGTTGAACAGGAGGGCGATGATCAGGAAGAGGTAACCTTGAGCCATGTCTGCTGTGCGGCGAGCGCCGGCGCCCGGGCCCGCCATTCCCGGGAGACCTCTGGCGCAGCGGCCGGCACGGATCAACAGCGAATCGCGCGCCCCGCGCACAAGGTTCGGTGAAGCGTCGACGGCGCGCGCGCGAGATCACCATGGCCGGCCGCATGCCCCGGTGCGAGACTGCCGTCCATTATGAGCCTAACACCCACGGAGATGCCGTTTGCCCCGACGATCGCCGCGGTGGGAACGGCGCTGCCGCCGCACTACGCCACGCAGGAGGAGACCTGCGCGGGGCTGCGCCGGCTCTGGGCCGGCAAGGGCGACGCGCTCGCGCTCGTGGAGCGGGTCCGGCGGTCGATCGAGGTGCGGGGGCGCCACCTCGCGCTGCCGATCGACGATTACTACGCGCCCTCGACGTTCGCCGAGCAGAACCGCCGCTGGAACGCGTGCGCGATCGAGCTCGGCGAGCGCGCCTGCCGCGACGCGCTCGAGCGGGCGGGCCTCGGGCCCGAGGACGTCGACCACATCGTCTTCGTCTCGGTGACCGGCATCTCGGCGCCCAGCCTCGACGCGCGGCTCGTCAACCGGCTCGGCTTCCGGCCCGACATCAAGCGCACCCCGATCTTCGGCCTCGGGTGCGTGGCCGGCGTGGCCGGGGTGGGGCGCGTCACCGACACGCTGCGCGCCTTCCCGCAGCACACGTCGCTCCTGCTCTCGGTCGAGCTCTGCTCGCTCACGCTGCAGCGCGACGACACCTCGGCGGCGAACGTGATCGCCGCGCAGCTCTTCGCCGACGGCGCCGCCGCCGTCGTGGCGCGCGGCGCGCAGGTCGCCCGCAAGGGCGGCCGGACGGGCGGCGCCGCGGTGCTCGACGCGCAGGCCGTCTTCTACCCCGAGACCGAGCACATCATGGGCTGGGACGTCGTCGACACCGGCTTTCGCGTCGTCCTCTCCGCGGGCGTGCCGGCGCTCGTGCGGGAGCACGTGCGGCGCGACGTCGACGCGTTCCTCGCGCGCCACCGCCTGTCGCGGGGCGACGTCCGCCACTGGATCGTCCACACAGGCGGGCCGAAGGTGCTCGAGGCGGTCGCCGAGACGCTCGAGCTGCCCGAGGATGCGCTCGCCCGCTCGTGGCGCTCGCTGCGCGAGATCGGCAACGTGTCGTCTGCGTCGGTGCTGTTCGTGCTGCGCGACTTCCTGGACGCGGCGGACGCCCGGCCCGGGGATCACGGCGTGATGATGGCGTTCGGCCCGGGCTTCTGCTCGGAGATCGCGCTCCTCCGATGGTGACCTCGGAGCTCCTGTACCTCGCCTTCCTGGGCGCCGTCGCGCTCGAGCGGCTGGCCGAGCTCGTCATCTCGCGCCGCAACGCGCGCCGCGCCTTCGAGAGGGGCGGCGTCGAGGTCGGCCAGCGGCACTTCCGGGTCATGGCGCTGATGCACACCGCCTTCCTCGCGGCGTGCGCGCTCGAGGTCGGCGCGCTCGACCGGCCGTTCCCCGGCCTGCTCGGCTTCGCCGCGCTCGCCGCCGCGCTGCTCGCGCAGGCGATGCGGTACTGGGTCATCGCCACGCTCGGGGAGCAGTGGAACGTGCGGATCATCGTCGTGCCGGGCGCGCGGCCGGTGTCCGGCGGGCCGTACCGCTACCTGCGCCACCCGAACTACGCGGCCGTGATCGTCGAGATGGTCGCCATCCCGCTCATCCACGGCGCCTGGCTGACAGCGCTCGTCTTCAGCGCGCTCAACGCCGCCGTGCTTCAGGTGCGCATCCGCGCTGAGGAGGAGGCGCTCGGGCCCGGGTACGCGGCGCAGATGGGCGGCCTGCCGCGGCTCGTGCCGGGCCGCCGCGCCGCGCCCGAGCGGCCCGCGGCGCCGTGAGCGCGCTGTGCGACATCGCCGTTGTCGGCGGCGGGCCGGCGGGCCTCGCTGTCGCGATCGGCTGCGCGCGGCGGGGCCACGACGTGATCGTCCTCGACCAGGCGGCGTGGCCGATCGACAAGGCGTGCGGCGAGGGCGTGATGCCCGAGGGCTGCCGCGCGCTCGCGGAGCTCGGCGCGCTGTCCGAGCTCGATCCGGCCGAGCGGGCGCCGATCGAGGGCATCCGGTACCTCCGCGCGGACGGCCTGCGCGTCGAGGCGCCGCTGCCGGCGCCCGGGGGGCTCGGCGTACGCCGTACGGCGCTGTCCGCGGCGCTCGCGGCGCGGGCGCGGGCCGCCGGCGCGCGGCTCTCCGCGGGCGAGCCTGTGCTCCGGATCGAGCGGGCGGACGGCGGCGCGCGGCTCGTCACGCGGCGGCGGGTCGTCGAGGCGCGCTACGTTGTCGGCGCGGACGGGCTCGGCTCCCGCGTGCGCCGCGCGCTCGGCTGGGACGCGCCGCCCTCGGGGCCGCGCCGGCTCGGGCTGCGCCAGCACTTCCGGTGCGCGCCGTGGTCGACGTTCGTCGAGGTGCACCTCGCGGACGGCGTCGAGGCGTACGTCACGCCCGCGGGGCCCGAGCGCGTCGGCGTCGCGTTCCTGTGGGACGGCGACAGGCTCGAGGGCCGCGCGTCGGCCGAGCGGCTCGTGCGCCGCTTCCCGGCGCTGGCCGAGCGGGTCGCGGGGGTGCCTGCCGACTCGACGCCGCGGGGCAGCGGCCCGCTCGAGCGGGCGTCGGCGCGGCTCCACGACGACCGCTTCGCGCTTGTCGGCGACGCGGCCGGCTACATCGACGCGATCACCGGCGAGGGGATCTCGCTCGCGCTCGTCAGCGCCGCGGCGCTGTCGACCGCGCTCGACGCGGCGCTGCGCGGCGGCGGCGCGGCCCCGCTCGCCGCGTACGCGCGCGTCTTCCGGCGGGAGTTCCTGCGCTACGCGATCGCGACGCGCGCGGTGCTCTTCGTGGCCCGGCGCCCGCGCCTCCGCGACGGCGTGCTGTCCGCGCTCGCGCTCGCGCCGGGGCTGTTCCGTCACGCGGTCGGCGCGGTCCTGCGCCCGCGCTGAGCCTGGTAGCACCTGCGGGGCCCCACGGACCGGCCTCAGCGCCCCCCAGCACGACAGACACGGCGGAATATTTCATTCCTTACGCATCCATCGAAGCGCGCGCGCCGGTCCGAGCGAGGCGAAGAGGCCAGCGGCTCCGCGGGCGGAGCCTGTCTAAGGGACCACCTCGATCCACGCCGACGCGCGCACGAGGGCGTCCGAGGCCGGGTCGATCCGCACGAGGCTCGCCCCCAGGACGCCGGTCCGGCGGTTCCGGGCGAAGGTCACGGGCGGGGCCGGGCCCGCGTCGAAGCCTCGTAGCTGCTCGAGCGCCGCGATCAGCCCCTCCCGCGTGACGTGCGCGCCGGCGCGCTTCAGCGCCTCGATCAGGACCTGCGCCGCGACGTAGGCGCTCGCCTGCACCGCGAGCGGTCCCGGCGCCACGCCGGCACGGCGCAGGAACGCCCGCAGCGCGTCGACCGACGCCCGCTCCCGCTCGCCCATGGGGCCGGCGTACAGGAACAGCACGCGGCCGGGGAGGCGGCGGGAGAGCCCCCCGGCGTGCTCGGCGACCTCGGCGACCGAGGCCAGCGAGGCGTAGACCGGCGCGGCCGAGCCGGCGTCGTCCAGCGCCGCCCGGGCGCTCGCGAGGTCCGCGGCAGGGCCCCAGAAGAGGACCGCCCGCGCCCCGTGCGCCTGCGCCGCGCCGACGAGGTCGCGCGACGAGAGGCGACCCGGCTCGAAGGACAGCGCCGCCGGCGCAGGGAGGTCGCGGCGAGAGGCCTCCGCGCGCGCGCCCGACAGCCAGGCCTGGCCGGCGCGGTCCCGCGTGTGCACGACCAGAGGCGCCGCAGCCGCGTTCGCAGGAGCGCCGGCGAAGTGCTTGACCGCCACCCGGGCCAGCACGTCCGGCCCCGGCCACACCTCGAACACCATGCCGTCCCCGCCGTCCGCGCCGGCTCCGACGGCTCGCTGCGCAAGATCAGGAGCTCCGCCCGCCAACCCGGGTGCGCCCGCGCCCGCGCCGCCGGGCAACCCGGCGGAGCCCGCCACGGGCCCCACGAGCGGCACCCGCTCCTCCTCGAGGCGCGCTCGCAGCGCTGGATCACCGCCAAAGACGCTCCCCACGAGCGCCAGCACGCCCCCGTCCAGGAGGCGCGCCGTCGCCCCGGCCTCGCCCGCCGACCCGCCGCTGTCCTCCGCGCGCAGCTCGAGTCTCCGCTGGTAGATGCCTCCCTGGGCGTTGACCTCGGCGAACGCCGCCGACAGCACGTCGCGCACGGCCACGCCCACAGCGGCGGCCGGCCCGGTCAGCGGAAGCGCGGCGCCCAGCACCACCGAGCCCGCTGCGACGCCCGGATCCAGATCGCGCCCGACGCAGCCGAGGTACGCGACGAGATCCACCAGATCCGCATCGGCCAGGTGGAAGCGCGGCATCACCGGGCTCAGCCATCGCCCGTCGGGCCCCTGCCCGTCCCGGATCGCCGCGACGAGCGCCGCGGAGGTCGTCGCGCCACGCCCCTGCGCGCCGCTGGACGCGAGGCGCCGATCGGCCGCGAGCGGCGGCGCCGTGACGCCCCCCTCGGATGTCCCCTGCCCGCTCGCGCCGTGGCAGCCGGCGCAGGCGGCCTCGCGGCCGGAGAGCGCCGCAGCGCCGCCGACGATCGCCCCCTCGACGGCCCGGCCGTCCGACGTTGAGCCGCGCTGGTAGATGCGCTTGCCGCGCTGGGCAGACGGCGTGAGCTCGGCGCATTCCGCCTCGCCCGCCCCAGCGCGCGCCGCGGGCGCGCCATCGCCCCCGCCCAGCGCCCGCAGCGCGACCACGCAGAGGCCGATCGCGGGCGCTGCAGCCAGCAGCGGGCCCAGGCGCCGCCGCGGGCTAGCCACCGCCCGCCCTCCGCGCCGCAGGCCCCCGCGCGAGGAACGCCCGGACCTCCTCGGCGAGGCGCCCCGGCGAGGCGATGCCCTCGACGCGCACCCAGCGGCCCTCGGCCTCGCGCCCGATGAGCGTGATCGGCGTGTGCCGCTCCTTGATCGGCGCGCGTCCACCGAGCGCCTCGAGCACCCGGTTCACGCGCTCGCGGCCGCCCGTCAGGAACGACCAGCCCGGCCGCCGGCCGAACTTCTCCGCGTAATGGTTCAGCCGCTCCGGCGTGTCCATCGCAGGGTCCAGCGAGATGGAGACCAGCCGGACGTCCCGCTCCAGCGCGTCGCCCAGCTCGGCCTGGAGCCGGCCGAAGATGGCCGTCATGGGCGAGCAGATCGTCGTGCACGTCGTGAAGATGAAGTTGACGACGAGCACGCGATCCTTCGCGAGCTCGCGGAGACGGACCGGCTGGCCCGCCTGATCCACGAGCTCCTCGTCCAGCACCGCGACGCCGGGCGACGGCGCGACGCGCACCGCCGCCGCGCCGTCGAGGCCGGGGGGCACACCTGGCCCAGGAGAGGCGTCGCCGGGGCGCTCGCCCCCGCGGTCGCACGAGGTGGCGGCGAGCGCTCCGGCGAGGAGCAGGGCTTTCCACACAGGCAGGGAGAGAGCGCTCATGTCGGCCTCACTGCGGGTCGTTGAGGTGCTGCGCGACGTGCGCGAGGGTCTCGGGCGGCTCGGTGGCGAGCGTCTTCAGCCACACGCCGGTCGACGTGTCGCCGACGAGCAGCGTCATCATGTGGTCCTCCGGCCGCCGCACCTGGCCGCCCAGGCGCCGCAGCACCTCGGCGACGTTCGCGGGCGCGCCGGTCAGGAAGTACCAGCCCTCGCCCGCCTTGAACTTCGCGGCGTACTGCTTCAGCGCGTCCGGCGTGTCGTTCTCGGGGTCGACCGTGATCGTCAGCATCGTCACGCGCTCGCCGCGCGCCCGGAGCAGCGCCTGCACGCGCGCGAGGTTCGCCGTCATCGTGGGGCAGGCGCCCTTGCACGAGGTGAAGGCGAAGTTGATGAGCACCTTCCGGCCCCGCAGGAGCCCGTCGTAGAAGCGGTGCGCGCGGCCGTGCTGATCGATGAGCTCGGTGTTGGTGAAGTACTTCGCCGCCGCGGCGTCGTCCTCCCGAGAGGCGCCCCCGACCTTCATCCGCTCGACCCGCGGCGGCGCCTTGCCGTCCGCGGGCGTGAAGCGCGCGAACGAGGCGACCGCGAGCGAGAAGGCCGCCGCGGCGAGGGCCGCGCCGGGCCTCACCGCGCACCTCCCGCGGCCGCGCCCGCGTCGCGCCGGGACGACACCCGCAGCGGGACGAACGGGAGCGCGCCGAAGGGCGCGCCGCGCCCCGGCGCGGCGGCGAGGAAGCGGTACTGGCCCCCCACGGGCGGCGTGAACGCGACGGAAAAGATGCCGTCGCCCTCCGCCTTCGGCGCGCCGCTCCAGCGATACCCAGCCGGAAACCGGATGATCATGACCTCCACCTCCTTGGCATCAAGTGCAGGGGCCGCCCCCGCAGCGGTCGCGCGGAAGCGGAGCGTCGCGGGCTCGCCCGCCTCGAGCCGCAGATCCGGCTGGAACAGCGGCGCGAGCTCGATGCCCGGCGCGGGGTCGCCCCCGCAGCCAGAGCCCTCGCCCGGGGCGCAGCGCGCGGGCGCCACGGCGGCCTCGAGGCACACCGCCGCCCGCGGGCGGTCGAGGAGGAGCTCGACGTCGTAGAGCCCCTCCGCGCCGAGGCGCACCGGGGTCGCGTACACGCCGGGCCGCACCTCCTTGAGCGATCGGTCCTCGACGAGGATCGATCGCGGCTCGCGGCCATAGCTCGGCAAGGTGCCGATCGGGGCCATCATACCCTCCACGTACACGTAGAGCATCCTGTCGGCCGGGCTCGCGACCACGGCGCCGTTGCCCTCGGGCATCGGGGCGATGGGCATGGCGAGCGCGGTCGGCCCGGGACGCCCCCCCGCGGCGGACGGCGCGTCCTGGCCGACCGCGACGTCGATGAGCGGCGGGGCCTTCGGGCCGCCGATGGCCGCCCGATCAATGAGCGAGATCTTCGCCGCCCCCCGGTTGCGGACGTAGGCGAAGGCGTCGGTGAACGTCACCGCGTCCGGCGCCGCGAACCCGGTGAGCGTGTGCGCCACCGCGCCCGTCGCGCCGTCGAGGACAGCGACCTCGTTCGCGGCCGGGTTCAGCGCGAACGCGAACCGCCCGCGCGGCTCGAACTGGAGCGCGCCGAGCCCCGGCTTCAGGGCGATGCGCCCGGCGACGTCGCGCCGCGCGGCGTCGAGGACGACCACCTCGCCGCGCGCGGCGTTCGCGGCATAGACCACACCCGAGGCGTCGCTCGCCGCGATGGCGACGACCCCCTCGCCCACCGCGATCTCGCCGAGCGGCTCGAGCGTGGCGCCGTCCACCACGACCACCGACTCCCCTCGCTGGCTCGTGATCCAGGCGGCGCGGCCGCCGCCCGAGAAGGCGATCTCGTGGTGGCCCGGGCCCACCGCGAGCGTCTTCAGCACGTCCGTCGAGCGCGCGTCGATCACGCTCACGGTCCCGTCCCCGTCGTTGCCCACCCAGACGGTACGCCCGTCCGGTGCGACCGCTACGCATGACGGGTCGTCGCCGACCGGAACGTTCGAGCGAACGAGCCCCTGCCGCGTGTCGATGACGGCGAGGCCGCGCCCGCCCCGGAGGGTGACGTAGAGGCTCTCCCGGTCGGGGTGCAGGGCGAACGAGGCGCCGGGCCCCGCGAGGCTGACGGCGCTCCGGAGCTTCGTCCTGCCGAGGGCGATCTGCGGGTTGATGGCCGAGACGGTGCTGTCCTCGTTGAGCGTCCAGAGGAGGTAGGCGTTCATGTCCACCTCCGGGCGCACCGCCAGGAGCCCTGCCATGAAGCTCTTGATCTTCCCCTGGCAGTCCTCATCGTCCGGCGCCGCGTCCACCGCGCCGCCGTCGACGCCGGCCGGAGCCGCGCCCCCGGCCGTCCCGGCGCGGCGCGACATCCACCCGAGCGGCGAGAGCCCGGTCACCGGCGCGCCCGTGGCGGCGTCGGTGATGGTGAACTCCGCCAGGACCTCGGAGCCGGCCGTGGCGCCGGCCGCCTCCGGCGCGGGCGCCGGGCCGCCGCCGGCGCCCTCGCCCCGCCCCAGCGAGCGCAGGGCGAACGCGATGGAGAGCCCATCGCGCTCGATCCGGCTCGACGGGAGGGGAGCCGCCGCCAGCGCCGGCCCTGGAGCGGGCTCCGCCGGCGCGGGCGGCGCCGCTGCCTGCGCCGGCGGCCCGGCGCCCTCGCTCCGCGAGGCGAGGAGCGCCTCGACCCGGCCGCAGCCGAGCGCCGGAGAGGCGCCGAGCCACGCCAGCGAGAGCCAGAGTCCGTGTGTGCCCGTCCAGGTCCGTCTCATCGGAGGCTCCCCCCTTCCTCTCACCGCGTGAGCCGCACGATCCCCCAGAGCCCGTCGGCGAGCGTGGCGTTCGCCTGATCGAGGTAGAGGCGATCCCCGGGGACGGCGTACTTGCCGCCCGCCCTGAAGTAGGGGTTGATGTTCCACGCGGTCATGGGGCCGATACCGCTCTGCGCGCTGATGGCGTAGGCCTTTCTGTTCCGGCCCATGTACCGGGACTCCGAGCCCTCTGCCCACGCGTTCTGCGCCCACTCCATGCCCCAGAGGCCGAAGGAGTGCTGGCGCCGGTGCCCCGAGGGCTGCAGCACGCGGACGCGCAGGTGTTCATGGACTCCCATCTTGAAGATCGGCGTCTCCGGGTCGCCATGGGCCGCCGAGCTGAAGATGTCGCTGAGATCGAGGTCCGAGAGGGTACCGAGCCGCGTCTCCGGCTTCACCCCGAGCCGCGCCCAGAGCGGCTCGGTGCGGTAGTTGAACGCCTTGTGACCGGTGGTGTCCGGATCGACGCCGCTCACGACGTTCGCGAGGGCCGTGCCGCAGCCCAGGGCCGCGGCGCACTGGAATGCCGGCTCGTCCGCGTGCAGGGCCACCTCGTCGTGGAGCAGGAGCACGATCTCGCGGAACCACTTCTCGGCGCCGGTCGCGTCCCGGTACTTCACCTGGGCGAGCGCGCGCGTGCCCCGGCTCGTGATCCACTCGGCGCCCTCCGGCTCGACGATGAGCGCGCCGACCGCGCCGTGCATCGGGTGGTTCACCACGTCCGCCATGTCCTTCAGGTTCACGGCGCCGAGCTCGATGGGTCGCCAGCGGACCTCGCCCGCGGCCGTCAACGAGACGTCGCCGGCATACCACGTGTACTGCCGCTCCTCCCCTGGCGCGACCGTCCGGTCGGGGTTCTGGCCCACGTGCGCGCCGTCGGTCGCCACGACGTCATAGGCCACGAGCTGCGGGTACACGGAGACGCGGTTCGAGGTCCTCACCTGGTTGACGTTGAACCCGTCGACGATGGGAGAGTTGTAGTTCCAGTGAGGCGTCTTCGGCGGATCCTCGGGCAGATCGTTGACGAGCGTGACCTCGACGCACTCCCCGGCCGCCGCGCGCAGGATGAGCGGCTCGACCGCGGCCTTGCCCGACCGGACCGCGCTCAGATCGCGCTCGTCGACGAACACGATGGCGTCCGGGTCGTAGAGCCCGTGCGCCGCGTTGTAGGTGAGGCGACCGTCGAGCAGGTCCCTCGCCGAGATCGCGTGGACGACATACTTCCGCTTCGGCGCGCCCTTCGGGCACACCTCGAGGTCCCTCGCGATCGCCGGCAGCGACGCGCCGGGGATCGGCAGGAGATCGGTCCGCTCGCCGTGGACGCGCAGGATGCCCCACGCGCCCGCGAAGAGGGCGTCGGTCGCCGCGCTGTTGTACAGGTAGTCGGCGCCGCCGGACTCGTTCTTCTTGAAGATGGGCGCCGGCTCGAGCGCGAGGTCCATCTGCTCCGAGACGCCGAGGACCTGCCCGCTCGAGTAGCCGCTGTCCGGGTCGAAGGCCTCCTGCAGCCACTTCTTCCCGTGCACGGAGAACACGTGCTGCTCCGCCTGCGCGCCCTGGCTCAGGCGGATCACCGCGCGATCCCCCTCGTAAACGCGGAGCACCGGCGTCGCGGGGTCGCCGTGCACGCTCGAGCTGAAGACGTTGTGCATGTCGCCGGCGGGGCCGCTCTTCGGGACGACCTCGCCTGTCGCGCAGTTGCGCTCGGCGAGCCGCAGCGGCATCGGTTCGACTCGGTAGTTGATGAGCCCCACCCCGGAGTCGCGCCAGGAGACCGCGTCGACGGCGACGCCCGCGTGGGTGATCGCCAGAGGCAGCGCCGCCGTCGCCTGGTTCGGCGGGTTCACCGGTTTGCCACACTCGTCGTAGATGGTGGCGTAATCGGCGATGCTCAGGTTGAACTCGCGGAACGGCGTCCTGCGGTCGCCGGCCGGGAACAGGATGTCGGCGCGGTAGCTCGTCGGCCCGCCGTCGTCGCGCCCGCCGAAGAGCTCTCCCGTCTCCGGGTCGCGCCAGATCGATCCGGCCGGCTCGATGACGAGGCCCCCGTAGAGACCGTGTTGCTGGTGCGACGAGGCCGAGAAGTGATCGTGGGTGAAGGCCGTGCTGAGCGCGCGGTCCCGGCCGGCTCGGTCCACGAGCGGATCGGCCCACCAGCGCTGGATCGTGGTCTGCGCCCCGAGCGGCGCGTCGCGCAGGCGCGGGTGCCTCCTCGCCTCGAGCCGCACGCGGGCGCCCGCCTCGTCGAGCGTGCCGTCGGCGGCGCGGGCGCCGCCGAGCCGGTTGGCCGCCTCGATGCGCGCCAGCACCTCGTGCGGCGAGAGCGCCCCGTCCTCGTAGTTGAACCCGTTCGCCCCGCCGTCCGACGAGGTGATGTCGAACTTCACGAGGTGGATGTGCTGGCCGATGACGTCCGTCGGCGTGCGCGTCTGGAAGGCGTCCGCCGGGAGCACCTCCGGGATGAGGTTCGTCGCGTGGAAGGCGACGCACTCGCCGGACCTCGCGCGGACGAACATCGGCTCCGGCGCCCGCGTGCCGTCGAGCGTGGCCGCGACGTCCTCCTCGAGGACCGTCGTCCGCATCCGCGGGTCGTGCCAGCCGGCGCGGTTCACCGCGGCGTCGATCTCGACGTAGGCCGCGCGGTAGGTGCGCACCAGCGCGTGCTTCGGGCACGGGTCCGCGAAGGGGGCGCCCGGGGCGGGCGGCTGGCCGTTCACGAGGAAGAGCGCCGGCTTGCCGCTCGTGGTGAAGGACGGATAGCCCTTGGCGGGGAAGCCGTACCGCGTCGTCGCGCGCACGGCGCCCGGGAGCTCGCCCGCGTGGAAGCGGCTGGCCGCGATCTCCGCCGGGGTGCCCCTCTGCGGCAGCAGCTTCACTTCGGCCTCGTGGATCTGCACGTCGAAGAGGCCGGCGGCGCCGCGCTCCACGGCTTCCGGCGGGGCGCTCGTGATGATGTGGCGCGGCAGCCCGCCGTCGTGCTCCATGTCGAGCGGCGGCTGCGACGGCCGGTGCCCGGGCTTCGCGGCGATGAAGAACGGATAGCCCGGCGTGGCCGGGACCACCTCGGTCCGGCCGCCGGGCAAGGTGACCGACGTCGGCGCGTAGGTCGGCATCGGCGCCAGCGCGGCCCCGGGGAGGGGCACGACCGCAGGCTGGGACGTCCCGCCCGCGATCTCGCCGTCCGGGAGCGCGCGGTCCGGCGTGCCCGCCTCGAAGACGTCATGGGTGCGCCAGAGTCCCCACATGCCCGCCACGAAGTGGGGATACAGGTGGCAGTGGTAGATGGCGTCTCCCGCGGTGAGGTTGCGGTTGCCGCTTCCGCCGTATGCGATGTGGTAGGTGAAGGCCGCCTTCGGCCCGATCGTCTGCGAGTCGAGGTATGCGCTCCTGTCGTTGCTCGGCGACCGGAGCCACTGGTGGCCGTGGGCGTGGAAGACGTGCGTCTCGCTGGGGCCGGCGTGGAGGTTCCGGATGCGGACCGCATCTCCAAGGTAGCTGTGGGACACGTTCGAGGGGTCGTCTGGATAGAGGGCCCGGACGGCGTTGCCGGCCTCGTCGCGCTCGACGACCAGCGCCGGGTCTCCGTTCGCCCACGAGCTCAGGAAGAACTCCTCGAACTTGCACTCCGCGCAGTCCCTGCTCGGGCCGATCCGCTTGCGGTTCGCGATGACGGCGGCGCCCAGGCCGGCCGAACCGTAGTTGATGCCGAAGCCGCTGCGCGCGCCTCCGTAGCGCGGATCCGCGAGCTCCGGGAACGCCTGAACGACGCCCAGGATGTCGTGGAACATCACCGTGAACTCGCGGAAGGCGTGCTCGTCCTTGGAGATGGGCGTCCCCGCCTCGGTCTCGTCGAAGCCCGCGATGATGGCGTTGAGATCCCCGTGAACGATCTCGTCGGCGTCGTTGATGATCTTCAGGATCGGGACGCCGAACGTGTCGACAGCCTCGTAGTTGATACGCGGCGTGCCGTTCGGGTTCGCCGGCCGGATGGACGCGGACGCGAGCTCCTCGGCCGTCACCTGCGAGCGGTAGGCGACCGCGCCCGGCGGCTCGACGTGGACGGCGCCGTACAGCCCATGGGCGATCTGCCGCGCCGGCCCGCCGCCGCCGTCCGCGCCGGCCATGGCGCCCGCGCTATGCATGAGGAACGTGCCCTCGCGGCCGGCGAAGAGCTCGTAGGTGCGCGTCTCGCCCGGCTCGCACAGCGAGCTCGCGTTCTGCCCGACGTTGCCTCCGAGCGCGTCGATGTTCCTGATCTGGAGCCCGACCACGTGAATCGAGGCGCTCCGGGTCGCGGGAGCGGAGGCCGGCAGGGAGCCGATCGCCGGTGTGAGCCAGTTGGTGAATGAGATGGAGAGATTGTCGCCGGCGTTGACCCGCAGGACGAGGGGCCTCGGGCGCTTGCCCGGCCGCAGCGCGGCGTTGCCCGGTCCGACTGGCTTCGACGGATCGGCGGCCACGACATCCCGTCGGAGGGCGTACAGCATACCCGAGGGGTTGAACGCGCCATGGCGGTCATAGACGAACACTTGATCTATCGCCACGACGTCCGCGAATACGGTCCTCCCCGAGGCAGGAACATGAATATCGTCACTCAACGCCTCCTCGCTCTGCGCCACGCTCTCCTCCTCCGCAGGAGGCGCTTCGGCGTCGGCGCACCCAAGAACAGCCATCGTCGTCACGGCCCAACCGAGACGCCAGAAATGCCTCATCAGCACAGGAATCCCCCTACCCCCGTGTGGTCTACAAGAGCGCTCGCTTCGAACGCATGTCGCTCGCGCGCCATGTCCGTAACGCAAGCCGGCGGATGTGCACGGGCGCAGCGCAGCCGTCGGCCGAGGCTCGTCGCCATAGGGTTTGTACCCCTATTCCCCTCAAGTCAAGAATCTTCGCGATTCGGCGCAACGCATGGCGCCAGGACCTGCGCTGTTCTGAACACACGCAGAGAGCCGTCAGTCCTCGCCGCCGGCGGTCACGGCCAGCTCATCGGCGACACGCCTGTCGCTCGACCGCCGCAGGCGGCGGTCCGCCGTCGGGAGGCGCCGCAGACCGCCTCGTCGATCCGGAGCACCGATTCCTGGTTGGTATCGAGCTTTGTACGCCTCGCGGATGGCCTCGATGGCCTCCGAGGCAGCGTGGCCGCGTCGTTCGCGTCGTTCGCGTCGTCAGGGGGTCGGCGCGGCCTTGCGCCCGCGCTGAGCCGGGCGCGCCTCGCCGCAGGACCAGGGTCGCCCGGCCGGGCGGCGGGGGGAGCTCAGGCGGCCGCGCCGCCGGTCGTGCCGAGGAGGAAGGCCTCCGTGGCGGCCGGGTCGTGGGCGTTCTCCCAGTGGTGGGTGATCAGCCCCTCGCGGAAGCGCCACATGCCGCAGAACGGCATCGCGAGGCTCGCCCCGCGGAGGTGTGCCCGCAGCACGCCGAGGACGGCGCCGAACTGGTCGTTGGCCACGATCTCGTGCACGTCCATCACCAGGGTACCGCCAGTCAACCGGATGAGCTCGCGCTCGTGGGCGACGGCCGCCTGCTTGCCGACGACGCGGCCGGCCCCGCGATCGCCGCGGAGGTCCCGCGAGGCGGTGTAGAGCACCATGTCGTCGGCCGCGAACTCTCCGATGCGCGTCAGATCGGCATAGATGGCGCGCAGCTTCTGGGCGTTCGCGTGCGTGCAGGCGGGGTGTCTCTCGAAGCTCATGGCATCTCCTTCGCGCGCGCGGCCTCGGGGCGGTCGACCGAGGGACGCCATGTCTTCACGGTCGCGGCGACGTCCGCGAGGGCGGCCATCTCGCGCTCGTCGAGCGAGATGGTGGCGGCGCGGCAGTTCTCTTCCAGGTGGTTGAGGGACGAGGTGCCGGGGATCGCGAGGATATTCGGGGACTTGTGCAGCAGCCAGGCGAGGGCCAGCTGGGCGGGCGTGACGCCGCGCTTCTGGGCGAACGCGGAGAGGACGCTGCCGGGCTTGGCGAGGTCGCCGTGTCCCATGGGGAACCACGGGATGAAGGCGATGCCGTGCTCCTCGGCGTAGCGCAGGGCCTGCTCGCCGGTGCGGTCCGCGACGTTGTAGAGGTTCTCCACGGCGGCGATCTCGGTGATCTCGCGCGCCTTGGAGAGCTGCTCCACGGTGACCTCCGGCTGCCCGGAGAGGCCGATATGGTGGATCTTGCCCTGCTCCCGGAGCCGGGCGAGCTCGCCGAGCTGTTCGGCCAGCGGCACTGCCGGATCGATGCGGTGGAGCTGATAGAGCTCGATGCGCTCGACCCCGAGGTTGCGCAGGCTCATCTCCACCTGCTGGCGCAGGTACGCCGGGCGCCCGCAGGGCACGATGTACTCCTGGCCTCGGCGCGTCCAGTCCTGGGGCCCGGACCGCAGCAGCCCGCCCTTCGTGGTGATCACCAGCCCCTTGGGGTAGGGGTGGAGGGCGCGGCGGATGATCTGCTCGTTGGTGTCCGGACCGTAGGCGTCGGCGGTGTCGATGAAGTTGACGCCGAGGTCGACCGCGCGGCGCAGCAGCCGGATGGCGGCCTCCGGGTCGGCCGGCGGTCCCCAGTAGCCGGGCCCGGTCAGGTACATGGCGCCGTAACCCATCCGGTTCACCGGGAGACCGCCGCCAAGATTGAACGTCAGCGACGGAGCATTCTTCGGTGCACTCATTGAAGCATCCCCTCCTGTTCTCACGAGCGTCACGCGACGGCGGTGGGACGCGCGCCGTCCTTGCGTTGACTGCGATCAGTCACCCAGGAACCGACGGCCATCTCCGCCGTGATCCCGGGCCCGAAACCTGCGATGACCCCCTTCGCGCCCTCGAGCATCGGCTTGTCCGCGAACATACGTCCGAGGGAGTCGAGCACCACCGCGCTCGCGATGTTGCCGTACTCCGTCAGCGTGGCCCTGCTGTACCGGAATGACTCCGGGGGCACCTCCAGATACCTGCAGAGATCGTTGAGAATGCGCGGCCCGCCGGCATGGATGATGTAGAAGTCAAGACTGCCCACGTTCCAGCCGTGACGAGCGACGAGCTCCCGCAGCACGGGGGCAAGGGGCTTCATAGTCCCGGGAACTCGTTTGTCGAGCTGAAAATGAAATCCTGTACTCCTCACAGCGTATGAGATCCACTCCTCGGTATCCGGGATGAGATACGCCGCGTTCCGCTCTAGCCGGACGCCGGTGCCTCCGCTGCCCCGGACGACCGCGGCGCCCACGGCGTCCCCGAACAGCCCGTCGGACAGGAGCGATCCGACGTCATCGTCGGTCGGCTGGTAGCACAGAGAGCAGAACTCGCAGGCGACGATGAGCACGTTGGCTCCGGGGTGAGCCGCGCAGAAGTCGTGCGCGCGGCTGATGGCCGCGGCGCCGGCAGCGCAGCCGAGCTGCGCCATGGGGATCTGCCGCGTGTCGTGGCGGAAGCCCATGGTGTTCACCAGATAGGCCGTCATAGACGGCATCATGAAGCCGGTGCACGAGACGAAGATGATGGCGTCGATGTCCTGCGCCGTCAGCTCCGCATTGGCCAGCGCCCGCCGCACCACCGGAGGCACCCGGCGCTTGGCCTCGCGCTCGAATACCTTGTTTCTGATCTCGAAGCCAGGATGCTCGAGCGTCTGCTCGAGCGGCTGTACGATATGCCGCTTCTGAACTCCGGTGCTCGTGATGAGCCGCAAGACCAGCTTCAGCTGCGGGTTTCCCGCGTGCAGCCGCTCTGCGAGCTTCAGCGTATCTTCCTTCGTGACAATGTACTCCGGAACCGCGACTTCCGGCCTGCACAAGGTGGCCATACTCCCCCTCCATTTAATGACGAACTCAGATACCCAACATGGCGCCAGCCAAGCTGTAGCGGATGGCATCATGGAGCAACTCAGAGCGCAGGCAGGGCATCAACATCTCGCGCTGCCCGCTCTACGAGGCGCGAGAGCTCACCTGAGCCCTCGCGGCGCTCCAGCGTCGGCCCGCCGTTATTCCATCGACTACCTCAGGAAATAAACAACGTCAATGGAAGATGCACAAATCGGCAAAACTCGAGCTCGAACGAGGACAGCCTGTCTCGCCTGTCCGTGCCCGACGGCGGAGCTCCTCGCGGCTCGGCCCGAGCGCCGGATCTGCGGCGCGGGCGGCCGCGGATCGTCCAACGTAAACGCGCGGGACACGCTGGTTTGACTCGGGCGGGCCCGTCTCCCACGGCGCAGGCGAGCCGCCCCACACGGCCAGTTCGAGGGCGCGCCGCTGGGAGGCAGTCTTGGACGAGCAGCCTTTGAATTGACTCTTGCCTTCCACTCGAGACCTGAACGCGCGCTCGCCTCACGCCTGACGCCGGCGCGATCGCGGCCCCGGAGCCCTTGCGTCGGCGAAAACTCGATGAAACATGGCAGCGGCCCAGAAGGGCCTGTGCGGCCTGGGCGGCGGGGCTCCTTTGGCATCGAGCGCGGACACGGATGGATGAATGAATGCCATTTTATCCGAGCCTGCTATCGTCGCGCCTGAGCCAATGCGGCGTCCTGCCACCCTGGTCTATGCGGCAGGCATGAACGTCCCTGCACTGGCCGTCCTCTTCGTCACGCGACGCAGGGCAGTCGAGCTCCGTCATGGATGGCGAGGGCGACAGCCGCGATTGCGGGCGGAGACGAGGGACGGAGGCGAGGCAAACCGTAGAAAAAGGATGGAGACTCACGTGAGCGATAGATCCACCGCGTCGTGGCACTCGAACAGTATGACGAGGACGACGGCCCCCGAGCCGGCCGAGGATCGGGGAACCCACGCCATCGATCGACGACTCACCACGACCGAGGCGACTCCGGAACCCGCGCGTCTACTGCACGTCCGGCCAGAGAACGGCCATGAACCGCGCGCCGTCGCCCATACGACCGCGGTCTTCTTCTCGACGTCGACGTCGAGGCCCCCAGGAGAGGTCGACGCAGCGATGAGGATCATGGCCAAGTCGATCGTCCGGGAGCTGGGAAAGCACGGCTACGGCTCTCGGGAGGCCATCGTCCTCTCAACGGAGCTGGTGCGGCTGATCTCCGCCGAGATGGAACACCACCGCAAGGCGTGTCAGATCTCCCTGCCGGACGGCGCCGGTCACGACGCCCCGTCGCAGGCGGCCTCACCTGCGTGGCAGGCCGGCGGGACGCCTTGAGCGGGCCTCGGCGGGCGCGTCCCCCGGTCCGGGCACCCGTTCGGTCAGCTTGCCCGCGCCGTGATCGCGGTGCGCGGGCAACCTGAGAGGAACCGGGGCTGTGCCGAGCGCGTCCGCCCGCGCTCGCGGGCGTCCCGGGCCTTGCCTCGGCCCCAGCGCACGCCTTGTGGGACCAGGACCGCTCGGATAGGCTCCCGCCGCTCAGCGCACCGGCGCGAGGAGGATGGATCCGGATGATCCGGCGAAAAGGAGCCTGCCAAGTGCAATTGCCTGCTGTGGGTGTGGCGGCGAGCGAGAAGGGAAGCGCCGAGGTCGCTCCTTCGCTCCCCCACCGTCCTGTCCCCCTCCCTTCCCTCCCCCGGGCCGCGGGCGTCGGACGCCGCCTGGCCGCGCTGCTCGCGCCCGCGCTCCTCGTCGGGTGCGGGTACACCGAGTTCGAGTGGCAGGCCCAGCTCGACAGGTCCGAGCGCCTCCAGCGCGACCTCCAGATGACCCAGCAGCGCGTCCGTCAGCTCGAGGAGGAGGTCGCGCGCGCGGGCGCCGCGGCGCCGCCGCGGGAGGATCCGCTGGGCGCGGAGGGCCTCGACGTCAGCACGGGGCTTCCGCGCGGCGACGCGGCCGTGGCGCGCCCGTCGCCCGAGCGCGACAGCGGCGTCCTGCGGGCGTTCCTTCCGGTGGCCGCCGGCGAGGTCGCGGTCGCGCCGCGCGACGGCCGCGTCGTCATCTCGATCCCGACCCGCGTCCTGTTCAAGGGCAACCGCGACGCGCTCTCCCCGGCGGGTGAGAAGACGCTGCGGGACATCGCCGCGATCATCCGCGCCAACGAGCCGCTCAAGGGCCTCGGCTATCAGGTCGTCGGCCACACGACGAGCGGCGCGCCCAGCGTGGCGTGGCGCAACGGCTGGGACGTGACGGTCGCCCAGGCGCGCGCCGTCCTGCTCTTCCTGGCGCAGCCCAAGGAGGCTGGCCTGCCGCTCGCGCGCCTGAGCCTCGCGGCCTTCGCCGACCTGCCGCCTGCCGACGCGGGCGGCGGTGCGCCCGCGCAGCCGGCGGATCCGCGCCTCGAGATCGTTGTCGAGGGGACGGCGCAGTTCGTGGAAGGCCCGGCCGGCGACGCCCGTCCGGCCGGCGCGGCACCCCCGGCCGGCGCGGCACCCCCGACCGGCGCGACACGCCCGGCCGGCGGGGCACGCCCGGCTGGCGCGGCACCCCCGGCGGCCGGCGCGAAGGGCGCGGACGACACGTACCCCTGAGGGTGACCCGCGCGCCGCCGCGGCCTTCCCGCCGCGGCGCGCCCGTCAGGCGCCGCGCAGCGCCTCGACTCTTCTCCTGAGCGCCCCCGCGTCCCCGAGCTCCCCCGCGACCGCGCGCACCGCCTCGGACACCGCGGCGGACGCGATGTCGTGGACCCGCGCCCGCAGCCGCCGCCCGCTCGCCACCAGGTAGGCCGCCGAGAGCGCCGCGGCCACCTCGCGGTCCGCGCCGCCGCCCTGGAGGAGCGACGCGGCCAGCGCGCAGAGCGCCTCGACCGCCTTGGCCACCTGCGCGCCGTAGATGGGGTGGGCCGAGTCGATGCCCTGCTCGTGGCACGTCGCGAGGCACAGCGCCGTGCTGGTGAGCCGCCCGAGATCGGTGGGCTCCCCGCGCTCCCAGAGCCCGGACGCGAGCTGCTCCTCGAAGACGCGCCCGAGGCCGCCCACCTGCACCCCTGCGCCCTGGGTCGCCGCAGGCGCGGCGCTCGGCGCCGGGGCAGCGGCGGGCGCCGGCGCAGCGGCGGGCGCCGCTGCGGGCCAGCGCTGCGGCCCCGCGGGTCCTCCGGGCGCCGCGCCGCCCATCGGCGCCGGGGCGCGCGCCGCGCCGGCCGAGCCCTCCGCGGACCCCGGCCCCGCGCTCGGCTGGAAGAGCTCCTTGGCGCGCGACCAGAGACCGCCGGCGGCCGACGACGGCCCGCGCGCGGCCGCAGGCGCCGAGGCCCTCACCACAGGCGAGGCAGCCCGCGCGCGCGCGGCAACCGGCGGCCCGCCCGCCATCGGCGCCGCCATCGCGGCGAACGCCGCCATCGGCGCCACCGGCCGGCTGGACATCCCCCACCCCGCCGGGGCGCTCACCGGCACCGGCCTCGCCTCGGGCTGCCCGTGCGCCCGCCGGTCGCCCGTGCGCCGCTCGATCACCACGAACGACGCGTGCTTCGACGCCACCCGGTGCCGCACCGCGAGCTCCACGATGCGCTTGTGCATCGCCTCCGCGCGCTTGCCGGACAGCCCTCGCTCCGACTCCTCCAGCTCCCGGACCCGCGCGCCCGCCCACAGCGCCTCGAGCCCCGGCCGCGACGCCTCCGCCGCGAGCTCGACCGGCACCTCGAGGTAGAAGCTCTCCCCGCGCAGGCTCCCGCGGAGCTGGAGGCGCCCCACCCCCGGCGCGCCGTAGCGGCCGTGGAGCACCCACGGCTCGCCGTCCACGAGCGCCGGCGGCTCTGCCGGCGCGAGCTCGCCCACGTCGACGCCCTCGAAGCGCGCCGTGACGCCCGCGACCCGGACCGCCGTCGCCCGCGCGAACTGCGCCGTCACCTTCTCGTCGATGCGCTCGCCGGGGTGGATGAGCTCCGCGGCCCCCTGCGTCCTCCGCGCGAGGTCGTTCACGAGCAGCTCGCTCACGTTCGTCCCGATGCCGAACGTGTAGACCCGCACCCCCTTGCCCGCCTCGGCGACGCTGTCGACGATCTCCGCCTCGTTGCCCACCTGACCGTCCGTCAGCAGGACGATCAAGCGGTCCCGCTCCGCGTCGCCGAGCATGCCCGCGGCCGCGAGCAGCGGCCCCAGCATCTCGGTCCCCCCGTGCGCCGCGAGGCCCGCGACGAACGCGTCCGCGCGCTCGAGGGTCCGCTGCGTGAACGGCGCGAGCGCCGGATCCATCGCGCGGAAATCGTTGGAGAAAGCGATCACCCCGAACCGGTCCCCCTCGGCGAGGTGCCGGAGGCACAGCCGCAGCGCGCGCTTCGCCTGGTCGATGCTCTCGCCCTGCATCGAGCCCGACACGTCGACGACGAACACGACGTCGCGCCGGGCTGCCGCCCGCTTCGCGTCGAACAGATCCGGCACGACGGTGAGCGCGAACGTCCCCTCCTCGCCGGGGCGCCTGTCGCAGACAAGCCCTGCCTGCACGCCCGGCGCGCCCGCGGCGAGCAGCACGATGTCCCGGTCCAGCGCCGCCCTGTCGTTCCGCAGCGAGACGCGCTGTCGGTGGCCCTCCTCCCGGCGCACCTCGATGGCGTGCGACGGGCTCTCGATCGCGACCTCGCGCCCCAGATCGAAGACGATGTCCACGGTGATGCCGTAGTCGACCCGCGCGATCTCCGGGGAGATCCGGTCCGCGTCGGGCACCGCGTCCGTCGGCTCCTGGACGCCGTGCCCCGTCCTGTCCCCCTGCGGCGCGCCCGGGATGTACCGGGGCGCGACGAGGGTCGGGACCATGAGCCGCAGCGCCCCCTCGTCGGCCTTCAGCGCCTGCACGAACGCGACCTCCACGACCGTCTCCTCCCCGGGCAGGAGGTTGCCGACGCTCGCCGTGAACACGTTGCGCCGCTCCTCGTCGAGCAGCGCGGCGCCGTGCCCCGTGGAGATCGCCTCGTCGTAGGCCCGGAACGCCTCTTCCCGCTCCTTGACCTCCCCCTCGAGCCTGCGGCCGGCGCACTCCATGGCGAACCCGGCGATGCTCGCCTCGCTGGGCAGCGGGAAGGTGTAGATCGCCTCGATCGGCCGGCGCTCCTCGTTCCTGTAGCGCTGGCGCACGACAAGCCGCGCCGCGCCGCCCATGACGTCGCCCGACAGCGAGACGCCGAGCAGCGGGACAGGGCGACCCTCGGAGGAGCGTAGACACGACATCGGCGCCGGGTGCGACACATCGGTGGACGGGTTCATCGCGAGCCTTTCGGGGCAAGGGTTGCGTAACGAGACTCGATATCGAGGGCGATGCGCCGCGAGCGCTCCGGCGCGTCGCTCCGCACGTGGAGCTCCACCCCGTCGGCGATCTCGACCCGCTCCCAGCGCTCGCCGCGCGCCGCGCCGCCGCCCGGAGCCGGCGGCGCGGCGTCCGGGCCGGGACAGGGCGCCGCCGCCGCGCGGGGCGGCGCCGCCTTGGCGATGCGCTCGATCTCGTCCACGCCCGCGCCCGCGAGGCGCGCCTGGATCTCCTCGAGCGGCAGGTGCGCCTGCTGGAGCACCCTGATCGCGCGGAGCCGGGCGAGGTGCTCGCGCCCGTAGGCGGTGTCCTTCCCGCGGAACTCCGGGGCCGGCAAGAGGCCGCGCTGCACGTAATACCGCACCGTGCGCGGCGCCACGCCCGCCTCGACAGCGAGCTCGTCGAGCTTGTACGTCGTCACGAAGAGCATCCTGCATCGCGACACATCAACTGTCAAGTAGACACCACAAAAGCACGATCTCGTCTCGCGGCGGAAAGCACGATCTCGTCTCGCGACGGGCGCCCACGGCACGCAGATCGAGCGCCCGCGGCACGTAAGCGGCACGTGGGTAGGTAGATGGATCGCCAGCGGCATGTCGAGCGAACGCCAGCGGCGCGCCGATCAAGCGCCCTCGGCGCGCCGTGGCCCCATGGACAGTACCGGGGACATGTGATGTCCTGAGAAGTTCAGGCGTACCGGGATCTTTCCGTGAAGGAGCCGGTGCCGTGACGGCATCAAGTGTCCTGAGGCGGAGGACGAGGAGGACTGCGGGTCGCATGAAGCTTACACAGGTTGCGCTCTTTGGGATGATCGCTCTCGTGGGATGTGTGGGAGAGGAGGCGGCGAAGGAGGAGACCGGACAGGTCGAGATGAGCCTGGTCGGCCAGGCGGCCTCCGGGGCCATGTACCGGCTGCGCGACGGGGTCGTGACGGTCCAGGGCCCCCAGAGCACGATCTTCTTCAACACCGAGGATGACCCGGACCGGATCCGCCTGAGCGCGGACGTGCCGGTCGGCAGCTATTACACATGGCTCCAGGAGGGCTGGCGCCTCGAGCGCCTGAACCCGGACAGCACGGCGGAGCCGGTGGACGCGCAGCTCATCTCGCCGAACCCCCAGTGGTTCGACGTGTTCCCGGATCAGCGCACCACGGTCGCGCTGCGCTTCCGCGCCGGGGCGGACGACGTGAGCCTCGATCAAGGCTCGTTCGACATCGTGATCGAGGTCGAGGAGCAGCCGGCTGCGTCGGCGCTGTGCGCGTCGGACAGCGACTGCGCGGCGGACGAGACCTGCTGCCTCGGCGGCTTCATGGGCACCTGCGCCCGGCTCGAGCCGGGCGCGACGTGCCCGCTGCCCGACCTGACGGTCTCCGCGGACGCGGCGCAGTTCAGCCTGAGCATCGGCCACGAGGTCTTCCCGGCGGACAGCTGCGCGATCGTGGAGGGCTGCGTGGGCTCGGCGGGCGATCGCCGCCTGATGCGCTTCTCGACGGAGACCCCCAACATCGGCGACGCGGACATGATCCTCGGCGACCCGACCCTCGTCTCCGGCTTCGAGTTCTCCGCCTGCCACGCTCACTATCACTTCAATGGCTACGCGCTGTACGAGCTCCTCGACGCGACCGGCTCGGTCGTCGCGACCGGCCACAAGCAGGCGTTCTGCCTGCTCGACAGCTCGCCCGTGGGCGTCCCGGGCGCGCCGACCGCGCCGCGCTACCACTGCGGCTTCCAGGGCATCCAGCGCGGCTGGAGCGACGTGTACCACGCCAGCCTCGACTGCCAGTGGGTCGACATCACCGGCGTGGCAGCGGGCGACTACCTGCTCCGCATCGCGATCAACCATGATCGCACGCTGCCGGAGAGCGATTACGACAACAACACGGTCGAGGTCCCGGTCACCATCCCGGAGGACGTCCCGACGACCCCCGGGGACCCGCTCGCGGCGTGCCCGTCGTTTTCCGGGGGCCCGGACCGCGACTGCGGCTGGTCGATCGCGCCCGGGTTCGACGGCGTCCCCTGCACGCCCGGCGCGCCGATCACGGTGGGCTGCGGCTGCGCGACCGGCGCCTGCGGGGACGATCCGATGATCCGGGTGTGCGACGGCGTGTCGGGCTGCACCCAGGCCGAGGCGCTCACCACGGTCGACGACACGTGCGGCCGGTGCCCGCAGGCTCCCTTCGTCTGCCCGGACAGCGGCGTCTACACGGTGCTCGTCGGGTCGTACGACGCGTTCTCGCCGTTCACGTGCGACGTGGCCGTGGCCGCTCCGTAGTTCCCCCCTCGCCGATGCGCTTCATGCGGAGCTCCCCGCAGGTGCGGCACGTGGATCTGCTCGACGTGCCGCGGAGCAAGGTGCCTGGCGGCCGCTGCCCGCGCCCTCGTGGACCACCTGGTGGAGAGCGTCCGCGGGAGGTGATGCGACGGCGGCCCGGGGCTACGTGCCGGGTCGCGAGCGGCCCGCCCGGCGCGGCTCATTCATGAGGGCACGCCAGCAGCTCCGGCGCGCTCGTTGTGTGCCTGCCCACGCCCCAGACGACGTTGCCCTCCGGGTGAAAAAGGACCTGCGCGCCTGTCGGGCCCGACAGCCAGCATTGCTGCTGGATGGAGCTCGACTGCCTCCCGCGCGAGGCGTCACAGCGCGCGACCTCGCCCCCGTAGATCGTGACGTCGCTCGCGTCGATCTTGATACCCGGGTAGGAGCCCGACGTCGCGCGTAGGCTGTTGTTGAAGACGACCGGCCTCTCCAGGATCACGCTTCCGACGCGGACCGAGCTCGCGGGGAGCGACGTCCCCGAGCTCAGGTACATGCCGTAGAGGCCGTTGCCCCAGGACCAGAGGTCCCGGAGCTGCACGCCGGTGCCTGCCTGGATGTGCACGCCATAGTTCCCGTTGTAGGCAGACCTGACCCTCTCGAGCCGGATCCCCGTCGGGCGATCCTGCTCGACGGCGCTGGCCATGACGACGCCGGCGCCGCCGTTGTGGTGGAAGTAGCTGTCCTGGACGAGGACGTTCGCGGGCACGGCGCTCGGGACGCCGGGTGCGAAGCTGACCTGGGTGGCGATCCACAGGCCGTGCCCGTTGTGGAGCGCCGAGGAGCCGTCCACGGAATGCAAGAGGCTATGGTGGACCTCGCAGTTCCGCACGGTCACATTGGCGGTGATGATCTTGATCGCGGCCGCCGCGATCGGCCCGTCGATGTTCTTGACCTCGCAGTTCTCCACGAGGATCGGGGGCGTGTCGTGGTATCCGGCGATCGAGGACAGGTAAATGCCGCCCTTCGGTACGCCGTCCACGATCACGTTCCGGATGACGCCCCCGGATCCGAGGGCGAAGGCGATCCCATCCAGGTTGGCCGGCTTGCAAGAAGGCAGCTGAGGCGCGAGGGGGGCGTACCGCATGATGACGTTCTCCACCTCGCAATCCGAGCAGTTGTTGAGCTGGATACCGCTGTTCGCCGTCTTTCGTGGCCCCTCGGTGAGCTCGATCTGCAGATTGCGGATCCAGAGCCCCCAGACCTCGTCGATGCCGTCACCGATCCTGGCGGCCTTGTGGACCTGGATCGCCCCGGGGAGCTGCTCGGGGTTGCAGGGGATCGCCACCAGGGTCGCTGTCTCTGGATCGCCTGGGCGGGTGTCCGGAGACAGCTCCGGCCCCTCCAGGGTCAGCGCGTCGTGCTGGGGTCTCAGCGGTGTGCGCAGCACGTACCGCCCGGCAGGGAAGCGCACTGTACGCCTGTAGTATGGCAGCGACGCTGCACACTCGATGGCCTGCGCGAGGCCTGGGCTGTCGTCGACGTTGACGCTGTGGTCCACGGAAGCGTCGGCGGAGAACGGCCATTCCGCCGGCCGTGCCAGGTAGGGTACGACATTGACCACGCCCCCGACGCCGACGGACCCTGGCAGGCAGCAGCCCTCTCGCTGGCAGGAGTTCATGTCCTCGTGCAGCACGACGGCCCCATCGCACACGCCGCGGGCGGGGCAGAAAGGACCCGTGCATCGCGGCGACTCTGTAGCGTAGCTGGGGCAGCTCTTGCCGGTATCCTCGTCTGCCGTGAACGGCGGCTCGTTGTACGGCGCATCGAGGCTGCAGGCATCCGGGTACGCGGCGCTCTCCCCTGGGGGAGGGTGATAGCCCCACGCAGACCAGGAACCGCCGAATCCGACAGGGGGCAAGGCCGCCCAGGCCGGGGCGGCGGCGAGCGCGAGCGAGGCGCCGATCCAGGCTCTTACAAGCCGCTGCGTCGACAGCATACGTTGCTCCTTCTTTGCGAGGGCCGTGCGTTCTTTCTGTCAAACGGGATGAGCAAGCACCGAAGTCGAGCGAAGCATGGCTGTATCGATACGAGAGGATCTCATCGGGGGTCAGCGCGCCGCGTGGCCGGAGCTCCACGGCCAGCGTCCGGCACGATGGAGCTTCGCTTGTAGGCGCGACGCGTCGATCGACCCACCAGGCGCCCATCGTCGCCGGAGAGGGGCGCCACCGGAGAGAGGAGTGAGGCAGCGGCGCCGGGAGACGGTGGACTGCTCACGCAGCCTGGAGGAAGACGGCGCGAATAAAATGTGACGCAGCCAACAATATCACGCCGGCGGGCCTGGTCGAGGCGGAGCGGCGCCGCCGGTTCAAGCGCGGTTCAATGCACCGGACGTAACCGCCCGGCCACCGCCGTGGACGTTCCCCAGGATCTCGTGGAGTTCCGGACCTTGTTGACGACAGCACGGGATACGGACATCGCGATGGCGCGATCTGCCGTCGAGCTCATCGAGCAAAGGGGGTTCGCGCGATAGCCCCAGGCCAGAATTGAAATTCAACTCTGGGCCTGCCGAGACCTACCAGCAGAATTGAAAATTCAAATCGGAGCCTCTCGATAGCCTCCGGCCAGAATTGAATTTCAACCCGGGGCCTGCCGAGACCCGTCGACAGAATTGAATCTCAACCCGCTCGCCTCCCCAAGCGGCCCAGCTAGATTATTCCAGTATCACGGCAACATCATCCCTGATGCGCTGAGCCCCGTTCCCCAGGCTGCGCCACGGATCCCGCCCGCTGCGCACGCGCGGCCTCCATCCCCCGCGCGCCTCTTCGCTCGCGGCCGGCTGGCGCATCGGCCTGCGGTCCTTCCGGCAGTCCGCGCAGCCCCCGTCGCTCGCTGACCACCACCTCGTCGCGTCGGCGCCGCGCGCTGCGGTCCACGCCACGCATCAGGCATTCGCGAGGCCGCGGTCCCACCTGCCCGGTGGCTACCCCGCCTCTGGTACAGCGCCAAAATCCTGAAGGATTTCGAGCACCCCCGGCAAGAATTGAACTTGCGACCTTCGGTTTAGGAAACCGCTGCTCTATCCACTGAGCTACGGGGGCAGGGGCGTACAGCCGCTACGGGCGCCGGACCCTGGCACACCTCGCTCCACGCATCAAGACAGATCCCCGGCCATTTCTCGTCCAGCCCGCTCTTCCGCCAGCCCCCTGGCATCTCCGCCCGCCTCGCGCGCCCCGATCACCTCCACGGCTCCACCCAGAGCGCCGCCCCGATCGCCAGCGCGATCCCGCCCCGCGCCAGCCCTGCCCGCAGCGCCGCCACGGCGCGCTCGCGGTCGCCCCGCACGATCCGGGCGATCTGCCGTGCCCCCCGGTAGGCGTGGGTCGGCCGCACCACCTCGACGTGCACCTCGTCCCCCAGGCCGAGGTCGACCCTCTCCCCCATCCCCACGCCCATCCCGCTCCGCTTTCCCCCCGCCTCCCCCGTCGCTTCCACCTCGACCTCGACCTCCCCGGAACCGCCCCGCCCTCCCCCCGCTCCTGCCCCCATCGGCCTCCGCGGCAGCGCCAGCACCCTCGCCATCGCCACCGCGTCGACCACGAGCAGCGCGCCCACCGCCGCGAGCCCGATCCCTGCCACGACGCGCCCCAGCTCGGGCGCCGCCGGCGCCCCGAAGAGCGCCCGCGCGCCCAGCGCGGCCACGGCGATCACCGCCGCCGTCGCGGCCCACACGGCGCGCCGGTCGGCGCTCGCCACGATCGAGCCCGCGCGCGCCCTCCCGACGCGGTTCGCTGCGAGCAGCACGACAGCGAGCGCCGGGATGAACGGCAGCGAGAAGACGGCGCCGAACGCCGCGCCGATGATCATCCCTGCCGGCCCCACCATGAGCCCGATGGTCATGCCGTTCACGACGCCGGCCACGCCGATGGCCCACACAGCGAGCAGGCTCGCCACGATCGGCCCCCGTCGGGTCCACCGTCCCGGCCCCTCCATCCACCCCGCGCCCACCGCCGGCGCGGCTTCGACGGCTCCCGCCCCCGCGCTCGAGGTCGCCGCTCCCCCGCTCCCGACGCCTCCGATCCGCTTCGTCAGGTAGCTGCCCAGCAGCGCCGCCGTGATGGGCGTCACGCCCGCGAGCAGGAAGCGCGGCGCCTCGTACGGCGGCTGGAGGTGGAAGCTGTCCGCCGTGAGCCAGCCGCCCACGAGCCCGATGGCCCCGAACGGGAGCGCGAGCGGCACAGGACCATCAGGCGACATGGAATCGGGCGTTGAACGCGGCATCTTGAAACCTCCGGCTCGATCGTTCCCCTTTTCGACGCGCTGGACCTCGGGCAGCTTCCAGCGCGCTGGCTCGCCGCCCGACCTTCCATCTTCTCATCACCGCGCTCCACGCGCACTGCACATGCGGGCCGCGCCCCCCCGGCCTCCCCGCGCGCGCACGCCGGCGCCCTGCCTGCCCCCGGCTCCGCACCGGGACCCCTCAGCCCGCCCCCGCCTCGAGGTGCGGGTAATGGCTCAGCGCCACCAGGTTGCCCTCGGGATCGCGCGCATACATCGAATAAGCGCTCTCCCGCTCGATGGCCACGCCCCGCGCTGCCAGCCGGCGGCGCCACGCCTCCCGCTCGGCCGGGGCGATCCCGAGGGCGACGCAGTGCCAGCCTGGCGCCTCGTCCGCGCGCGTCGGCCCGTCGGCCGCTGCCCGTTCCACGGCCAGAAACGCCCCGCCCCCGAGCTCGAGCCACACCGACCGCGGCGCTCCTGCCTCATCCGTCCAGCGCCGCACCACCGGCAACCCGAGGACGCCCGCGTAGAAGGCCTCGGCCCGCCCCAGATCGCGCACGACAACGGCCAGGTGATGGACCGCCAGCGACGGCAGCGTCTCGCTCATACAGCGCGCTCATCTCAGCGCCTTTCTCGCGAGGACGCACCTGAAAAGCCTCCTGTACGCGCCTCGCCGGCCCCGGGCGCTCGGCCGCCGCCGCGACCCGTCTTGCCCCGGCAGGACACCTCGTCTATGGTCCCGCTCGCGGACGCCAAGCCCGGGGAGTCGCACAGTCCGGTAGTGCACGAGCTTTGGGTGCTCGTTGTCGCGGGTTCAAATCCCGCCTCCCCGACCCTTTTCCGACGAACTCCGTCACCCCTCGAGCCCTACGGGCGTTCCGGCTCGCCCTTCACCGGCCATGGCCGCTCGCTCACCGGCCCTGCCGCCCCCTCACCCGGGCTCTGCGCGCTCCGCTCACCGGCCCTGCCGCGCGCGTCTCAGCGCCCCCGCTTCACCTGCATCTTACTTGGCCCCCTCGGGTCCGCCGCGCATAGTCCCCCCGATGTCGACGCACGGAAAGCTCATGCTCGGCGCATGCCTCTCCCTGGCCGTCCTCGCAGGGTGCGGCGGTCAGCAGGCGTCCGGTCCGGCGGCGGCCCCCGCGCCGCCTGCAAAGAGCGCGGCCCCGGCCAGGCAGGCGGCGCCCGCTGGGCAGCTCGCCCGCGCCGACGTGGAGCGGGTGCTGATGCAGGGGCCGCCGTGGATCCTGCGGCGCGTGCCGGTCGAGGAGGTCGTCCGGGCAGGCGCCTTCATCGGCTGGAAGATCCTCGCGCTGCCCCCGGACTGGAGCGCCCTCGAGCTCAAGCCCGGCGACGTCGTCACCCAGGTGAACGGCACGCCGCTCGAGCGCCCCGACGACCTGTTCGCGGCCTATCGCGCCCTGGCCAGCGCGAACGAGCTCAAGATCGCCTACGAGCGCGAGGGCACCGCGCGCGAGCTCGTCATGCCCATCTTCGGGCCGCCTTCCCAGGAGACCGTCAAGGCCTTCGACAGCGACAGCCCCCCGCGCCGCCCCACAACGGCACGGCCGCGGGGGACCACCGTCATCGAAGAGGACGACGGCGGCACCTCGCTGGAGAGCGGCGAGATGTGAAGCCAGCCGGGCGCGGCGCGTCCAGCGCCCACCGCCCGGCCTTCACCTTCATCGCCAGCTCCGCCTCCGGCGCCCCGCCCCCATCGCTCCTCGCGCCGGCGCCGCCCTCCGCCGCGCCGGCGCCGCTCTTCCACCGCGCCGACGACGCTCTCCATCTCACATATCGAGCGCCAACCCCGCGATCCACGTCGACGTCCCGACGTGCATCTGCGGGCGCGAGCCGAACCCGTCCAGGTTCGCGTACATCCACTCGCCGAACAGGTACGTATGGTTGATGCCCGTCGACTCATCGAGCTGGGAAGACGCGCGGCGATCCAGCCAGTTGAGCGCGAGCATCCCGCCGGCGGCGAGGTGCGTGCCCCAGGTGATCCCCTGCGCGCGAACGCCGTCCTGCCTCGCCAGCCGAGGGCCCGACACGGAGTACCATAGCCCCATGCCGACACCCGCCTTCGCGTAAGGCACGATCGGAATGCCCGTCCGGCGCATCAGCTCATCGACACGGACGACGGCCGACAGGTGCAGGGGCATGATGGTGAGCGAGGTCTCCTCCGCCTCGGCCCTCACGTCGCTGCCCGCCTCGAAGGCGTTCGCCGACGCCGACGTGATCCCCAGGCCGAGCCCCGGACCGACCGTGCCGACGAACGGGATCCGGAGCGGCAGCCAGTCGAACTCCATCCCGAAATAGAACCGCTGGCCGTCCCCGAACGTCTCCTCGAAGGAGCCCCCGCTGGCGGGATCCTCGTCGACCTCGGGAGAGTACGGGCCGAAGCGGAGCTCGAACGCGAAGCTCTGCGGCGAGGCATAGCGCTCTTCCTGCTGGATGCTCGAGCGATCGGACTGCCGCCAGTCGCTCGTCGAGCGGGTGGACTGCGCGCCCGCGACGGAGGCGATGAGGAGCGCCGCGCTGCCGGCGAGGCACGCCGCGGCCGGATGACGGAGATGACGGTTCATGCGCTCTCCTGCGTGACGGGGCGCGCGCGGCGCCGACGGCTCCTGCGCCACAACCCCAGCGCCGCGCCGGCCGCGACGGCGCCGAGCGGCCACGAGACCCATCGGCCCGCCCCGACCGGCCCCTCGACGCTGCAGAAGCCCCCTCCAGCTTGCCCGCCGGCATCTCGGTACCTCTCGAAGAAGCCGTCGACCTCGATCGGCGTCCCACAGGCGAGCGCCGAGAGCGGCCCGGCGTTCCCGACGGCATCATAGGCCGCCACGCCGACGACATAGGAGCTGCCATTCGTGAGGCCCTCTGCCGCGCCACGGTTGGCCTTCCCCACCTTGCCACACTGGTCCCCGACGTCCGGGATCTCTCCCGGAACCAGGAGCGAGGACTGGCACCCCGAGCTGCCTGGTCCTCCCGCCGTGCCCTGGCCACCGCTCCCGCCGCCGTCGCCCGCGCCGGCCGAGGACTGCCCGCCCTCATCACAGTAGAAATAATAGCCGAGCACGTCCTCGTCCTCGTTCTGCGTGAAATCGACGAGGAGCCGCCCATCGCCGGCGCGCGCCTCGATCCCGGTCGGCGGCTTCGGGCCCTGAAGATCCATCTTGGTCTGCTCCCACTTCGCGACGTCCGTCGCGTCCGCGTCCAGCGATTGGAGCCGCATGAAGTAGATGGTCACCGGGACGGCGCCGGTGCTGGTCCTCGTGCTGTCGCAGCCCTCCGCGCCGAGCGCCGCCGCGATCTGCTTCACGGGCAGCGTGATGGGCATCGTGTCATCGAGGTTGGATACACTCAGCACCTCCCGGCACCGCGTGCCGGTGTCGCGGTTCGAATACAGGGTGCAGTCCAGCGACTCGCTGACCCAGACGGCGAGCGTGTCGTTGGTCGAGAAGCCCTGCAGCGTCAGCGTGAACGCCAGATCGTTGTCCTCGATGCAGTCCTGGCGGCTGATCCACAGCGGGAACTCAGCGTCCTGCCGCTCGGTCTTGGTGCGCTCCACGTCCTTGCTGATGGTCACCGTCGCCGCGGCCTGGCGCGCGCCCCCGGCGAGCGCCGCCACCGCGAAGGCCGCCGCGCACAGCCGCGGGAGGAGCCGCCGCCCTCGCGGCCGGAGCCGCACGAGAAACCTTGTCGTGTCCATGTGCGCGTCCTTTCAGCACAGCTCGTACCACGCCGCAAATGCCCCGCACAGCCCTTCAAACGGCACGGAAACCAGCGCGGTGTCCCCGTCGGAGGCCGCGCCGGAAGTCCGTAGAGGTCACCTCGAAGCGGCGCGGTGTGACGAGCTGGCCATCGTCGGTGTCCGTTCCTGACAAGTTGTCAGCGGCGCCGTGCAGCGCTAGGCGAGCGGACCGGCGCACCGAGGTGCAGGCGTCGGACGTGTCGCGTGGCCTTCGACACGCGCCAGAGGAGAGGGCTCGGCTAGCTTGAGACAGGTGGATCCAACCGACGCCGCTCCCCTGGAGCCGAGCGCGAAGGGGCGCGCCTCCGCCGCCGAGGCGGTGCGCCCCGGGCAGCTCGATCCGCGCAAGGACAGCGCTCCTGCGCCTGCGCCCGCGTCCGCGCCGTCGGTGCGCCCGACGTCGATCCGGCCCAGCCGGGTGCATCCGAGCAGCGCCGCCCCCGAGGCCGACACCGCCGTCCTCGGCGTCCCCCTCACCCGCGTCGAGCTGCACCGGACCGCGCTGCTCTTCTGCCTCCTCTTCCTCGCCGCCCTCATCTTCGTCGTCGGCCGCTCGGCGCGCGACGCGCTCTTCCTCACCAGGTTCCCCGTCACCTGGATCGCGCCGATGTGGATCGTGTACGGCGCCGCCTCCGCCGTCGCCGCGCTCGCCTACGACCGCATCGCCCGCCGCATGCCGCGCGCCCGCCTGTGCGTCGCCTTCGCCCTCTTCGGCGCGGTCACCTTCGCGCTGCTGCGCGTCCTCATCGGCCAGGAGATCCGCGCCGCCTACCTCGTCTTCTACATCTGGTCCGAGATCATCGCGAACTTCACCGGCGTCCTCGTCTGGGCCCTCGCCCAGGACCTGCACGACCCCCGCAGCGCCAAGCGCCTCTTCGGCCTGATCGGCAGCGGGCGCGTCGTCGGCACCGTCGCCTGCGGCTTCGCGACCGGCGGCATCGTCACGTGGATCGGCACCGAGAACCTGCTCTTCGTGCTCATCGCCGCGCTGCTCGCCATGGCGTCGCTCACGACGCAGCTCGCGCGCCGGCACCCGCTGGATCGGCCCCCGTCCGGCGCCGAGGAGCTCATCGAGGCCCGCCTCCCCCGCATGGAAGTGTGGCGCTCGCGCTACGCCCTCACGGTCGCGCTCCTGACCTTCCTCCTCTTCGGCGTCCTCACGGTCGGCGACTACCAGTTCAAGGCGATCGCCCTCACCGCCTACCCCGACCGCGACGATCTCGCCCGCTTCATGGGCTTCCTCTACGGCGCGGTCGGCGTGCTCGGCCTCATCCTGCAGCTCGGCGTGACGCCCCGGATCCTGCGGCGCCACGGCGTGCTCGGCGGGCTGCTCGCCATGCCGGCCGCGTTCACCGCGAGCACGGCCGCGCTGCTCGCGAGCCCGACCCTCGTCGTCGCCTCCATCCTCAAGCTGAGCGACAACGCGCTCCAGTTCACCCTCCACGACGCGACGATGCAGATCCTCTTCTACCCGTTCCCGCCGGCGCTCCGGGAGCGGGTGAGGACGCTCGTCTCCGCGATCGCCAAGCCCCTCGGCTACGGCCTCGGCGCGCTGATCCTGCTCACCCTCCCGCCCGCCGCGGCGGCGGGCCCCGCGCTCGTCGACGAGGCCGCGTGGCTCGGCCTCTACTCCCTCCCGCTCTGCGCCGTCACCATCGCCCTCGTCCCGCTCGTGCGGCGCGGCTACTTCGAGGCCATGCGCCGGACCTTGATGCGCCGGCAGATCGACCCGGACAGCGTCGTCTACGGCCCCCAGACGCGCGCGATCCTCCGCGAGGCGCTCTACAGCCGCGCCATGGTGCAGGTGCTCTTCGCGGTCGACCAGCTCCGGCAGCTCGACCCCGCGCTCGTGCGCGAGGCCGTCCCCGCGCTCGCGCGCCACGGCTCGGCCAGGGTGCGCGCGCTGGCGGTGCGCCTCGCGGCCGAGCTCGGGCACGACGAGGGCCCCGAGATCGCGCGCGCGGCGGTCCACGACCACAGCACCGCCGTCCGCGTCGCCGCCGTCGACGTCCTCGCCTCGCTGCTGCGGGAGGACGCGCACGACGAGCTGCTCGCGCTCGCGCGGGAGGGCGCCGCGCCCCGGGTCGCGTCCAGGAAAGCCCCCGGCGACAGCCGCGCCTCGAGCGACAGCGACGCCCCGGACGACAAGGGCGTCTCCGGCGACGAGGAGCTCCGGCTCGCCGCGATCGCCGCGCTCCTGCGCCACTGCGGCCTCGACGGCATGCTCGAGGGCGCGCCGCGGCTGCGCGCGCTCCTCGAGAGCCCGTCCCCCCGCGATCGCGTCGCTGCCGCCCGCGTCCTCGGCCTCGCCGGCCGCGCGTCTCTCCAGCGCGCGCTCGCGCGCCTCCTCGGCGATCCCGACCCCGCCGTCCGCCGCGCGGCCGTGCGCGCCTCCTCGAGCGTCGCCGATCCGCGCCTGCTCCCGATGCTCGCGGACGCGCTCGCCGAGCGCCCCCTCGCGTCGGCCGCGGCCCGGGCGATCGAGGTGCTCGGCGACGCCGCCATCCCCGAGCTCGCGGCGCGCCTCGACGACGACGGCACGCAGCGCGCCGCGCGCCTCGCGATCCCGCGGGTGCTCGCGCGGCTCTCCAGCCAGGGCGCGCTCGACGCGCTGCTCGCCCACATCGCCCACCCGGACGAGGCCCTTCGCCAGAAGGTGCTCGCGTCCGCCTCGCGCCTGCGCCTCGCGCTGCGCGCGCCGCCGGCCCCCCTCCGGGTCATCCGCGCCTGCATCGACGACGAGACGGTCGATCACGTCCGCATGCGCGAGGCCTACATCGCCGTGCGCCCCCGCGTCGCGAGCCCGCTGCTCGATCAGCACCTGCTCCGCCGGCTGCGCAAGGGGCTCATCCGGGTGCTCCGCCTGTGCGAGCTCGCCTACCCGCGCGAGGTCGTCGCCCTCGTGCGCACCCACGTCTTCGGCCCGGACCCCGCGCTGCGGGCCAACGCCTTCGAGGTGCTGGAGTCGCTCCTCGACCGCCCGCTCCGCGAGCGCCTCGTCGCCCTGGTCGACCGCCTGCTCGAGCTCTCCGTCGCCTTCCCGACGAGGCCCATGCCGCCGGAGGCCAGCGTCGTGGCCTGGATCCGCCGCGAGATCGCTCGCGGCGAGCCCTACAGCGCCGCGCTCGCGCTGAACGCTGTCGCGCAGCACGCGATCCTCGGCGCCGCCGAGGACGCGCTCGCCGCGAGCCACGCTCCCGATCCGCTCGTCCGCGAGGCGGCCGCGATCGCGATCGCCGTGACCCACCCGCCAGGCGCCCGCGAGCGCCTGGCCGCCTTGCGCGCCGATGCCGATCCCGCGGTGGCGCGTTACGCACGATACTGGGCGGTCACCGGCGGCACCGGCATCGACCCCGAGGACGAGATGTACACCACGATCGAGAAGGTCCTGTTCCTCCAGCGTGTCCCGCTCTTCTCGCGCGTCGCCGGCGACGATCTCGTGGCGCTGGCGCGCGGCTCGCTCGTCGTCTCGCTGCTCCGCGGCGACGTCATCTTCCGCCAGGGGGAGCCCGGCGGCGCGCTCTACTCGATCATCTCGGGCGAGGTGCGGCTCACGCTCGACGGCCGCGAGATCGCCCGCCTCGGCCCGCACGACGTCTTCGGCGAGATGTCGCTGTTCGACAGCGAGCCGCGGGCCTCGACCGCCGTGGTCACCGAGGACGCGGAGCTGCTCCGGGTCTCCGCCGAGGACTTCCACGAGGCGGTGCGGGAGACGACCGAGATCGCCGACGCGGTGATCCGGGTGCTGAACCGTCGCCTGCGCGAGGCCGATCGCAAGCTGGCCGACGCGCACGCGCGGCTCTCGCTCCTGCCGAAGGCGCCGCCCTCGCTGCGCCCCCGGGAGCTGCCCGCGGCGGGCGACGCGGCGCCGAAGCCGGCGCTCGACGACAGCGATCTCGACTGACGGCGCGCGCCGCGCCGCGCCGCGTGGCGCCGGAGCGGGGCACCGGAACGTCGTTTGCATTCCAGCGGAGGCTGGTTGTGCGCGCAGGCTGCACTGCGCGCCGCGGGGCAACGTCTGACGGACGTGCGAGAGCCGTCCCAGGGCGCCCGAGGCCGGCCCGACCTCTCCCTGGCATCCCCCTCGAGAAGGACCCATCATGCTCCCGATGCCGCTTCCGCAGCCCTCTTCTCCGCTGTCCCCCGCGCCCGCCGCGGCGCAGAGCCCGTTCAGGGCCCGGCTCCGCCGGCTCGGAGGCGCGCTGCCGCTGCTCGCCGCGCTGCTCGCCGCGCCGTCAACCGCCGCGGCCCAGGGCCTGCCGCAGGGCTACACGAGCGACGCCCCTGCCAGCGCCGGTGAGACCGCGCCTTCACAGCCCACCGAGACCCAGCCGGTCCAGGTGGAGGTCGGCGTGAGCGCCGAGATCGAGGTGGACGCGTACGAGGACACCGACCCGAGCGCCCTGGTCGAGTTCCACGAGCCGCTCGCCCCCTACGGCACCTGGATCGACGACCCGAGCTACGGCAGGGTCTGGGTGCCTTCCGCTGTCGTCGTCGGCCCCGATTTCGCGCCGTACCAGACCGCGGGGCGCTGGTCGCTGACCGAGGACGGCGAGTGGATGTGGGTCAGCGACTACGCGTGGGGCCACATCCCGTTCCACTACGGCCGATGGGTCTGGATCTCCGCGCACGGCTGGTCGTGGATCCCGGGACGGGTGTACGCCCCGGCGTGGGTCGTGTGGCGCGTCGGCGACCACGGCTACGTCGGCTGGGCCCCGATGCCGCCCACCTACACCTGGACCGGCGGCGTCGCCGTCTCGCTGTGGACCGTTCCCCCGGCGGCGTACGTCTTCTGCCCGACGACGCACGTGTTCCACCGCCACGTCCACACGCACATCGTCCGCGACCGCGGCGTCGTCCGGCGCATCGCCGCGCACTCGCACACGTACAGGCCGGCGCGGCCGACCGCGGGCAGGCCGGGCCACAGCGAGGCCCGCCCGGGCGGCGCGGGTCGCTCGGGCTCGGCCCACGGGATCCGCCCCGGCAGCTACCGCCCCGCGTCGCCCTCGCTCGCCGAGGCCGGCGTTCCCTCGGCGTCCGCGCCGAGGCAGCGCGCCCGGCCCGACCCGCGCGCCCTCGCCTACGCGGGCAAGAGCCCGGCGTCGAGCGCGCGCCTCGGACCCCCGTCGGCGCGCCGCCTGACGGCGCCCCCTGCCCCCGCGGCCGGCGACAGGCGCGCGAGGCCCTCGCTGCGCACCCCGAGGTCGCCCGGCGGCGAGGCGCCGGCCCCGGTCGCCAGGCCCGCTCTCCCGGAGCGGGGCCTGTCCGGCGCGGGCGCCGTGCCCCGCGCCGGCGCGCGCGAGCCGCACCGCCCCTCGCGGGCCGCCGCACCCCCTGCGGCTTCCCCGGAGCCGCGGACGGCCCCGACGCCGCGCGTCGTCACTGCGCCGCCCGCGCCGCGCGCCGCGCCGCAGCGGCCGCCGTCGGTCTCGCCGCCGGAGTCCCGGTCGCTGCCGCGGGCCGCGCCGGCGCCGCAGCTCAGCCCGCCGTCGAGGCCGCGCGTGGCCCCGAGCGCGCCGTCCGTCCCGTCTCGTCCCAGGATCCACCTCCCGTCGGGGCCGGGGAGGGCGGCGCCGGCGCCGAGCCGGCCGCGATCGCGGTAGCGCTTGGCCCACGTCTTGCGACGTTCACGAGCAGGAGCAGATCCGATGACGTTCTCCGCTGACTTTGTGAAGCTTCGTTCACTGGGACTGTGGTCGTCCCTTCTCGTCGCGGCGTCCCTCGCGCTGAGCGGCTGCATCGTCGTCGACGAGGACGGCCGCGACCACCACCACGACCACGACCACGACGACGACTGGGACGACGGCGACGACGGGGACAGCACCCCCCCGCCGCCTCCCACGAACGATCCGATGCGCGTCGCCATCGACACGGACGCCCTCCTGAGCAGCGCGCCGGGCGAAGGGGTCGGCATCTTCGTCGAGTACGCGGCCGGCGGGACGTGGACGCTGTGGACGACCTGCGACACAAACCAGTCCCAGGTCGCCTGCAGCTTCGATCTCTACGCCTCGGTGGACACGTCGTCCGAGCTCTTCGACATCGAGGGGATCGACGTCGAGAAGACGGACGCGACGCGCCTCGTCGACGAGGGCGTCGCGCACTTCCACGCCGAGACCGGCTCGGACATCGACGCGATGGCGTTCACCACGACCGAGGGCGCCGTCGTCCGGCTGGAGGCCTACCTCGACGGGGCCCAGGAGCCTCGCTACGTGTACTGGTTCGGCGACGGCATCCTGCACGAGGGCGCGCCCACCAACCCGCTCGACTTCGAGCCGACGGTGCCCTGAAGGCGCGGCGCCGGCGGCCGCTCCTCCCGCTGTCCGCGCAGCAGGAGGAGCGCGCGGCGCGGGCGCGCGCCGCTCAGGGCGCCTTCTTCGCCTGGATCGGCTGCCCCTCGACGTCCCACGCCTCCGGCTCGCCGAGGCCGATCGCCTTGAGCTGCGGCAGGATCTCCTGCTGCGGACCCACCACGACGATTGTCGCGCTCTTCGGGTCCACCGCCCGCGCGAGCTCCGCGAGCCCCGCGAGCGTGGCCTGCTGTCGCGACTGGCTCGCCGCGGCATCGAACGTCTCCGGCAGCCCGAGCCGCGCCAGCGTCGCGTAACGGAGGGCGGTGCGGTTCGCTGTCTCGTAGGCCGAGACGAGGTCGGCCCGGTCCTGCGCCTGCACCTTGGCGAGCTCGTCCCGGGTCAGCCCGGAGTCTGCCATCCTGGCGAGCTCGCCGAGCATCTCCTTCAGCGCGGGCCCTGTCGCCTCGGCGACCACGGACGCCCGGGCGACGAAGGCGCCCTGGCGCCGCGTCTCGGTGAACGCCGAGGCCGCGCCGTAGGACCAGCCGTGGTCCTCGCGCAGGTTCTGGTTCAAGCGCGACGTGAACGAGCCGCCGAGCGCTGTGTTGACGAGCTGGAGCAACGGCCGCCGCGCATCGCCCGCGGCGACCCCCTCCCGCACGAAGGCGATCACCGACTGCGGCGCGCCCGGCCGGTCGACGAGCACCAGCCGCGGCGGCTTCCACGACGGCGCGGCGGCAGGCGCGCCGTCGGTCGCTCCCTTCCCCGGCTGCGCGCCGGGCGAGGCGCCCTTCGCCGCCGACGCGGGGGCTGCCGGCGCGCCCTTGGCGGACCACGCGCCGAGGTCGCGCGAGATCGCCTGCATCACCTCGTCCCGGGTGATGTCCCCGACCACGGAGATCACCGCGCGATCCGGGCGCCACGCCGCCTTGTAGAACGCCTTCACGGCCGGGAGCCCGATCGTCTTCGCGTCCGCGAGCAGGCCCTCGACGGGGTGGCCGTACGGCGTCCCCGGCCCGAAGAGCGCCGCCGTCGAGACCAGCGACGAGACGCGCGTCGGGTCGTCGCCGCGCTTCCTGAGGTCGTTCTGCCAGAGCGCGCTGACGCGCTGCCACTCCTTCGCCTCGAACCGCGGGCGCGCGACGACGTCGGCGAGGATCGAGAACGCCTTGGCGAAGTTCTTCTTCAGCACGGCGAGGGACGCGACGCTCCCGTCGGCGCGCGCCCCGACCGAGAGCGTCGCGCCGAGATCGTTGATCGCGCTCGACAGCTCGACCGCGCTCCGCTGCCCGGCGCCCTCGTCGAGCATGCTCGCCGTGATGTGGGCGAGCCCCGCCTGCCCCTTCGGATCGTCCGCCGATCCCGACGCGACGGTGACGGACACGGACACGATCGGGAGCGTGTGGCGCTCGAGCAGCCACACCTTCGTGCCGTTCGGCCCGTCGATCACCACCGGCGCCGGCGGCGCGAACGGCTTCGGCTTCGGCAGCTCCGGCCGCGGCCCGAGCGGGTCCGCCTGCGGGGCGGCCGCCGCCGGGGCCTCGGGGCGCGGCGCCTCGGTCCTGGCCGTGGGCTGCGCCGGCGCCTTCGGCCCGCAGCCGGCGGCCGCGGCGAGCAGCGCGATGATCGCACCTGCGTGCCTCGCTCTCATTTCGTCACCGCCTTCTTCGTCGGGTCGCTGCCCTTCGGCACGACGCGGAGGATCACCCGCGCGTTCGGGTCGAGCGTGCTCTTCGCCTGGGCCTGGATCGACTCGGCCGTCGCGTCGCGGTAGCGCTTCAGGTCCTGCTCCACGAACCCGGGCTGGCCCGTCCACGTCTCGTACCGGTTGAGCAGCGAGGCCCGCCCGGCGACCGACTCGAGCGCCGTCACGAACGCGGTCTCGTACTGGTTCTTGGCCCGGTCGAGCTCCTCGCGGCTCAGCTTGGCGTCGCGCACCCTGGCGAGCTCGGCGTCGATGGCGGCCTCGAGCTTCTCGAGCGGCACGCCCGGCCGCGCGATCGCCTCGACGGTGAACGTCGAGCCGAGGTCGCCGGAGCTCTGGAGCGCGCTCACCTCCTGGGCGAGCTCCTTGTCGTAGACGAGCGCCTTGTACAGGCGGCTCGCCTTGCCCTGCTCGAGCGTCGTGGCGAGGAGGTCGAGCTCGGCGTCGCCGGGCGCGAAGCGCGCGGGGCTGTGCCAGGCCATCACCACCTTGGGGAGGTTCACGTCGTCCTCGATCGTCTCGCGCACGACGCCGTTCAGCTTCACCGGCGCGGGCGTCGTCGGCACGGGGACGGGCTGCCCCGGGATGCCGCCGAAGTACCGCTCGATGACGTCGCGCGCCTCCTGCGGATCGAAGTCGCCGGCGACCACGAGGGAGACGTTGTTCGGCACGTACCACCGCCGGAAGAACGCCTTCACGTCGTCGACCGTCGCGGCCTGGAGGTCCTCGTGCGAGCCGATCACCGGGTGATGGTAGGGGTGCCCTTTCGGGTACATCAGCGAGGGCAGGATGAGGTCGACCTTGCCGTAGGGCTCGTTCTCGCTCGTCTGGCGGCGCTCGTTCCGGACGACGTCGCGCTGGGTGTTGAGCTTCGCGAGGTCCATGCTGTCCGCGAGCGACGAGAACCTGTCGGCCTCGAGCCAGAGCAGGAGCCGCAGCGCGTGGGCCGGCGCCGACTCGTGGTACGCGGTCCGGTCCTCGCTCGTCCACGCGTTGTTCGAGCCGCCCTCCGCCTCCATCCACGCGTCGAACTGCTTCGTGGGGACGCGGCGCGTGCCCATGAACATGAGGTGCTCGAACAGGTGCGCGAACCCGGTGCGGCCCGGCTCCTCGAACCGCGAGCCGACCTTGACCATGAGGTTCAGGGCGACGATCGGCAGGGCGTGGTCCTCGTGGAGGATCACGGTGAGGCCGTTCTTGAGGGCGTACTTCGTGAAGGGGACGTCGAGGTGCGGCGGGGGTGCGGCGGCGGGCGTGGCGGGCGCGGCCTTGGGAGCCGCCGCGGCGGGCGCTGCCTGCGGAGCGGCCGCCGGCGCGGCCTTCGGTTGAGCAGCGGGCGGCTGGGCGGCGGCGGGCGTGGCGGCCGGCCCGGAGAGCGAGAGCGCCGCCGCTACGGCCGCCACGATCGGCCGGGCGGCGCGCGGGAGCGGCGCGTGACGCGCGTGGGTTTGCATGGAGGCGAGGGTTGCGCCGACGGCCCACAGGACGCAAGCGGGCTCGACCAGCCGGGGGCGCTAGTCCCGCGGCACCCAGCGCGACAGGACGACCCCCGGGATCGACGCCGCGAAGGCGATCGCGAAGAACGCGGTGAACCCCACGCTGGAGGCCAGGTACCCGCTGACGCTGCCGGCGAACGTCGCGGACACCGACATGAGCGCCGACCCGATCGCGAAATGCGACGACTTGTATCCGTCCACGCAGCGCCGCATCAGGAACACAACGAGCACCGCCGTGCCGACGCCGGCGACGAACTGCTCGAGCGTGACGAGCGCGACGATCCACGGGAGCGTCGGCCGCGACCACGCCAGCGCCACGTAGAGCAGGATCGCCAGGCTCTGCACGAGCGCGATCGGGAAGATGGTCCGCGCCAGCCCCCACCGCTTGATGAGCACGCCGCCGAGCGTCGAGCCGGCGATCGAGGCGACCGTCCCGACCCCGCCCACGTTGCCCCGCGCCGCCGTGTCGAGGCCGAGGCTCTTGAGCAGCGGCGACGACATGGCGAACATGAGCGCGTCGCCGGCCCTGTAGCAGAGGATGAACGCCAGGCTCGACGCGATCCGCGGCTGGCGCAGGAACACCCGGAACGGCTCGACGTAACGCAGCAGACCGACCGCGCCGCCCGCGGCGGCCGCTGGCGCGGCAGCGGCGCCCGGCGCGGCAGCAGCGCCCGGCGGCGCAGCGCCCGCGTCGGTCCGCGCCGGCGCCGCGGCGGCCGGCCGCGGCAGCCGCACCGCGTGGGCGCCCGCGAGCAGCGCGAGCCCGACCGCCGCCACCGCGAAGGACGCGCCGAAGCTCGCCCACCCGGCGAACGCGACCAGCAGCGCGCCCGCGAGCAGCGCGAGCCGGTAAGCCCCGACCCGCAGCCCGGAGAAGGCAGCCTGCGCGTCCTTGTCGAGCGCCTGCAGATAGAAGCCGTCGACAGCGATGTCGTGCGTCGCCGCCGCGACGGCGACCAGGCCGAACAGCGCCGCGACCAGACCGAGCGCGCCGCTGTCCGCCGCCGCGGCAAGCCCGAGGAGGATCACAGCGAGCGCGATCTCGGCGCCCACGAGCCAGCGCCGCGAGCTGCCGTGGAGGTCGACGAGCGGGCTCCAGAGGAACTTGAGGTTCCATGGGAGCCCGTAGAGCGACACGAGGCCGATGATCTCCAGGCTCGCCCCCGCGGCCGTGAAGAACTCCCCCGCCACCTTGTGCGCGATCGCGTAGGGCAGCCCCTCGGCGAAGTAGGTCGACGAGATCCACAGGCCCCGGCTCGCTCCTCGCGACGGCTCGCCGGGCGCCGCCGCCGCGCCGCGCGTCGCCTCCGGAGCGCCGCCGCTCGCGGCCTCCGCCTGCTCGGGCAGCGCGGCGCGCGCCGGGACAGCGGGTTCGACGGGCTTGTGGGATGTGACGACAGCCTCCACGCCTTCTCCGCGCTTCTCCACGCCTTTACGCGCGATTACGTGCCTTTACGTGCGTCCACGCACCCTTACACGAAGCGCCCCGGGGCGGAGCAAGTTCCAGGACGCGCGCGCGTTGGAGCGAGCGCGCAGACAGCCGCGCCGGGCAGCGTGGACGTGGGCGCGAGGACGCTGCGCGCTCCATCGCGAGCGACGCTGTGGTATCGGTCCGGCATCTGGTTTAACGGTGAACTGCATGCGACGGGCTCGCGCTCTCTCGGTGTCCCCCTGCCGTAACGGCCGCGACGCCGATCGCGGCGCTCCGTGCCGGACCGGCCGTGCGTCCGCGCTCGCCCGCGCCGCCCTCGCGCCGATCTGGCAGGCGGCCTGCCCATCTCCGGTCTTTCCGAGGGAGCGAGCGTGAACGAGTACACCCGGCGCGAGGAGGTCCGCGCCACCTTCATCGCGTCGGCCATCCTCGTCCTGTGCATCGCCGCAGCGGTCCTCCAGCTCGTGACCGTGGAGGGCAGGCTCATCCCCGACCCGGGCGCCCGGCGCCAGGCGGAGGAGTCCGAGGCCCGCATCGCCCCCGCGCGCGCCTGTGCCCTCGCGGGCGAGAAGCTCATCGCCGAGATCGAGGTGTTCAAGAAGCTCGCGGACGCGGCGCGCATGTCCGACCCCGAGAAGCCCGGCGCCGGCGCCGGGGGCGGCGCGCCGACGACGACAACGAGGACACGCGCGCTGCGCAACCCGCCGCCGCCGAAGCCCAACGAGCCCGACAAGCAGCTCGCGTGGGCCTCCGCCCAGCCGGTCTACAAGCAGGCCAAGATCCTGGCGGGCTGCCGCGAGGCGACCGACGCGCTCCTGGGGGCGCGGGTGAGCGCGATCCCCGCCTGGGACGCCATCGCCAGGGCTGCCGCGATCACGCCGCCCGGCGCCGCGGAGACCGAGCAGTTCGAGGCGGCGAAGCAGCTCCTCTCGCTGCTCGGCGACATCCCCGCCGACAAGGTCGCGCAGGCCACGAAGGACGCCGAGGCCGCGTACAAGGCGACCGCCGAGCGCGATCGGGAGCGCGCGCTCACCGCGATGGTCCGCGAGCCGCTGCCGCAAGGGGTCTTCTCGCGGCGCGTCGCCGTGAGCGTCGGCGTCGGGCTGACCGTCTGCGCGCTGCTCATCAGCTACCTGGGCGTGCGGGCCGCCTCGATGCGCCGCCTCGCCACCCTGCTGCCGCTGCGCGACGCGGTGCGCAGCGGGCGCCCGGGCATGCAAGCCGCGGAGATCCTGAAGACCGCAGCCGCGCACAACAGCGGTGAGCCCGGCATCGTGATCGGCGCGGCCATCGGCGGGCTCTCCGCCGCCCTCCTCGCCCCCAAGGACGCCGATCTCTTCGTCGCCGGCGTCATGACCGGCCTCCTCATCGGCCTCGGCGCGCAGTGGGCATTCCGCCTCGCGATCGGGGCGAGCCGCTGGCGCGCCCGCGCCACCGAGCTCGCCGACGTCGAGAAGCCCGCCATCCCGATCGTGCTCGTCCTGAGCGGGGTCAAGCCCGGCCTCGAGCCGGAGTTCATCCAGTTCCTCCGCTCGCTGCCCCCCACCGACGCCGCCGCGGCCGTCGAGAAGCTCGCCTCGCAGGCCGAGGAGCGCATCCTCGCCGCCGCCGACGCGGGCGCCGCCCTCCACCAGGGCAAGCCGCCGCCGCGGTGACGCCGGCCAGCGCGGGGAGCGCCGCCGGCCCCCTGCGCCGCGCCCGGCTCGCGCGGAGCGCCGCGGCGGAGGGGCGGAGGCGGCGCCCTCGCACCGAGCGCTCGATCCACACGCCGTTCCATGGAATGGAGGCCAACCCGACATGAGACATCCTCTGCAGGCCCTCGGGCGCTGGGCGTTCCTCCCGCTGCTCGCCGCCACCTGGTGGCTCGCCACGCCCCCTGCAGCGGCGCAGGACACGGCCGCCCCGCAGGCCAGCGCGCCGCCGGAGCCTCCGCCCGCAGCGCAGGCCGCCCCGCCGGCCAGCCCGCCGCAGACCGACGGCCCTCCGCAGGGCGACCAGCCCCAGGCCGAGAGCCCTCAGCAGGTCGAGAGCCCTCAGCAGGTCGACCACGCGGCGGCGACGGACGCCGCCGGCGCAGAGGCATCGCCCTCCAGGGCCGGGGGCGATCGCGCCGAGCGAAGCCCGGCGCGGCGCGAGAGGCCCGGCGCGACGAGCAGCCGCTCCGCCCCTTCGAAGAAGCGCCGCGGCGACATCAACCCGTGCATGACGCCCGACCCGGGCTGGGGCGTCTACGACCGGTGGTCCCGCGCGCCCTCGATCGGGCAGATGATCATGCCGCACCGCGGCGGGGTCACCAAGCGCGGCGGCTTCGACCTCATCATCCACTTCCACGGCCACGAGGCGCTCCGGAAGGAGTTCGTCAAGACGGCCGAGGGCGCCGTCCTCGTCGGCATCGATCTCGGGATCGGCTCCGGCGCCTACACGAGCGCGTTCTCGGCGCCGTACGTGTTCGAGAACCTGCTCGACAGCATCGAGCGCGCCGTGGCGAAGAAGACCGGCAAGAAGAAGGCGTACGTCCGGAAGCTCGGCCTCTCGTCGTGGAGCGCGGGCTACGGCGCCGTCGAGCAGATCCTGCGGCAGCCGGCCGGCAAGCGCGTCGACGCGCTGGTGCTGCTCGACTCGCTGCACGCGGGGTACGCCGACGAGCAGCAGCGCAAGCTCAAGGTCGCGCAGATCGAGCCGTTCATCGCGTTCGCGCGGCGCGCCGCGGCGGGCGAGGCGTTCATGTTCATGAGCCACTCCTCCATCCTGCCGCCCGGCTACGCGTCCACCTCGGAGACGGCGGACTTCATCGTGAAGCAGCTCCGGGGCAAGCCGAGGGGGGCCTCCCGGCGCGACGTGCTCGGCCTCGACATGATCCAGCGCTACGACCGCGGTGACTTCCACGTCCGCGGGTACACGGGCAACGACAAGCCCGACCACTGCGCCCACCTCGGCCTGATGGCGGACGTCATGCGGGTCCACATCAACCCGCGGTGGAAGACGCCGAAAGGACGGCGCTAGATGGGCGGCATCGGCGTCATCATCAACCCCCGCTCGCGCCAGAACCTGAGCGATCCCCGCGCCGCGTTCCGGCTCGCGCGCACGCTGGGCGACCACGGCGTCGTCCGCACCGCGCGCACCCGGGAGGACCTCGCCCGCATCGCCGAGGACTTCCGGAAGCTCGACATCGACGTGCTCGGCATCTCGGGCGGCGACGGCACGAACCACGTCGCCATCACCGGCTTCCTCGGCGTCTACGAGGACGAGCCGCTGCCGCCGATCGCCTTCCTGCGCGGCGGCACGATGAACACAGTGGCCAACGCCGTCGGCGTCCCGCGCGGGCGCCCCGACGGCCTGCTCGCCGGGCTCATCGCACGCTACACCGACCGCGGCCGCCACCCGCTGCGCTGCGTCGAGCGCCACGTGATGCAGATCGGCGCCCACTACGGCTTCATCTTCGGCACCGGCTGCGTCCACGGGTTCATCGCCGAGTACAACCGCAGCGAGGAGCGGAGCGCGACCTGGGCCGCGAAGGTCCTGGCCCGCGCGAGCGCCGCCGTGCTCCTCAACACCGACACCCAGGTCGCCGCGCGCTGGCAGGGCCGCGTGCACTTCGAGGACGGCTCGACGTTCCCCGACCGCGACTACCTCTCCGTCGCCGCCGGCACCGTGGACCAGATCGGCCTCGGGTTCCGTCCGTTTCACCGCTACGACGAGCTCCCGGAGAGCTTCCACATGCTAGGCATCCACACCACCGCGCTCGGCTTCGTCAGGAAGCTGCGCGACGTCTGGCGGGCGCGGCCGATGGGCGAGGAGCACACCTTCGAGAAGATCGCGCGGCGCGCGGTGCTCGAGGCCCGGTCAGGCGTGGTCCACTACGTGTGCGACGGTGACGTCCATGAGCACAGGGGTCCGCTCACGGTGCGCATCGGGCCCCGCGTGAGGATCCTCGTGGAGCACAAGTCCGGCCACCGGCCCGTGCGAGGCCCTCGCACGTTGCGCGACGTGTGTGCCCCGGGCGACGACGCGCCCGCTCGCGGAGGCCGCGCGCCGTCGGGGTGACCGCGCGCGCCGTTGCGCTGGCCACATACGTTGAGAGCGCGCGCGGATCCACCGCGCGAGACCATGGCTGTAGGGGGCGGGCACGGATAGAATACGCTCGCTCCATGCCGCCGCGCTCAACCTCCGCGCCCGCCCCATCGACGGGCTCGACCCTGCGGGCTGAGGACGGGAGCCGCTACTCCCCTTCTTCCGCGGCGTTCCCGCGCGCGAGCGCCCCCGACGCGATCGACACGGAGTCGTTCGATCCGTCCCCCCAGTCGCCGCCGCTCGCGTCGTTCGAGCCGCCGCACCCGTCGCCCTCGCGGTCGACACGGCGCATCTACCGCGAGGGCGACGTGATCGGCGGCAAGTACCGGCTGCGCTACGTCCTCGGTGAAGGCGGCATGGGCATGGTGTGGCTGGCCCACAACGACGTCCTGCACATCGACGTGGCGATCAAGTTCATCCGCCGCGAGGTCAACTCGACCGAGGCGACGCTGCGCCTCGCGCAGGAGGCGCGCGCGGCCGCGCGCATCGATCACCCGTCGATCGTCCGGGTGCTCGACTTCGGGGAGTCCGATCACCGCGATCCGTACATCGTGATGGAGGTCCTCCGGGGAGAGCAGCTCGTCGAGGCGATCGAGCGGCGGAAGCGCTTCGCGCCCACGGCGGCGCTCCGCATCCTCCTGCCGATCGCGAGCGCCCTCGCCGCCGCGCACGACCGCAGGATCGTCCACCGCGATCTCAAGCCCGAGAACATCTTCCTCGTGAAGAACGACCGCGGCGACATCACCCCCAAGATCGTCGACTTCGGCATCGCGAAGGTGTGGAGCGAGACAGCGGGCGGCGACGTGACCATGGCGGGCACGGTGCTCGGCAGCCCCGACTACATGTCTCCCGAGCAGGCGCGCGGCATCACCGACGTCGACGGGCAGACCGACGTCTGGGCCTTCTCTGTCGTGCTCTACGAGACGATCACGGGCCAGAAGCCGTTCCAGGGCGGCAACTACCACGATCTCGTGGCCGCGATCCTCGTCAAGGACGCGACGCCGATCACCGAGCTCGGCGCCGGCGACGCGACGCTGTGGAGCATCATCGCGCGCGGGCTCGCGAAGGAGCGCTCCGGTCGCTGGCGGACCATGCGCGACATGGGCGTGGCGCTCGCGCTGTGGGCGACCGAGCAAGGCGTCGAGGAGGACGTGACCGGCACCTCGATCGCCGTGCACTGGCTGAGCGAGGGGGGGCAGCGGCCGCTCTCCGAGCGGCCGGCCACGCGGGCGCCGAGGGGCAGCGCGGGCCAGGAGACGCTCGCGAGCGAGGACGTGGCCCGCCTGGACGCGGCGCGCCAGGACATCGCGCGCCAGGACATCGCGCGCCCTACCGGCGGGCTGTGGCTCGTCGCGGTGCTCGCGGTGGCGGCGATCGCGGTGCTCGGCGCGCTCGGCCTCGCGCTCTTCTCCCAGCGCGCCGTGCCCGCGCGCGACAGCGGCGCGGAGGCCCCGCCGGCGGCACAGCCCGCAGCGCCGCGGGACGCGACGCCCCCCGCCTCGGCCGCGGCGTCGCCGCCCGTCGTCACCCCGGCCGCGGCCCCGCAGCGCGCCGCCGCGCGGCAGCCCGACGGCCATCAGCGCGCCGCCAGCGAGCCGCGCAGCGAGCCGGCGGTCGGCGGCGGCGCGGACGCCGGCGACAAGGAGGCCGCGACGCCCCCGCGGCCCACCGGCTCGCGGCGCGCCGCGACCCCGCGGACGAGCCCGAAGACGTCTGGCGCCGCCCTGCCGGTCCCGGCCCGGCCCAACTTCTGAAGTCGATGCCCGCCCAGGAGAGCTCCACGCGCGGGAAGCGACATCGCGAGGCCTCGCTCGCCGCGCGCTGGCCGCTGCTGCTCGCGCTCGCCGTGCTCACCGGCGCCTGCTCGCTGCTCGCGGACAGCGCCCTCTCCGACAAGCCGTCCGAGACCGCCGGCCCCGGCGGCGGCTGCGCGCCGGACTGCCCGGCGGGCGCCTGCTGCGGCGGCGCGTGCGTCGACCCGAGCGTCGACGCGGCGCACTGCGGCGCCTGCGGCAACGCCTGCGGCGCCGGCGAGGCGTGCTGCGGCGGGTCGTGCACCAGCGTGCTGAACGACCCGTCGCACTGCGGCGCGTGCGGCGCGCCGTGCCCGAACACGCTCTGCGTTGGCGGCCACTGCTCGTCCGAGTGCGTCTTCGGCTTCGACAACTGCGACGGGAACATCGTGACGAACGGCTGCGAGGTCGACCTCACCAGCGATCCCGAGCGCTGCGGCGGCTGCTCCCTCCGGTGCCCCTCGGGCGCCGTCTGCGACGCGGGCCAGTGCGCCTGCGCGCCGCCGCTGCTCGACTGCGACGACCGCGACGACACGGGGTGCGAGATCGACGGCTCCTCGAACGCGGCGCACTGCGGCGCCTGCGGCGTCACCTGCGGGCCCAACATGGAGTGCCAGGCGGGCGCGTGCGGGTGCAAGCCGGGGTACGGCGACTGCAACGGCTCGCCCGACGACGGCTGCGAGGCCCCGCTCGGCACGAGCGCGCACTGCAAGGGCTGCGATGACGCCTGCGCGACCGGTATGACCTGCGATCTGCCCGGCGGCTGCGCCTGCGCGGACGGGCTCCTCGACTGCGACGGCGTGCCCGGCTGCGAGTCCAGCGGCACCGACCCGGCGACCTGCGGCGCCTGCGAAGCGCCTTGCGATCCGGCGACGCCGTACTGCGACGGGGCGACGTGCGCCGTCGCGTGCGCCGAGCACCTCACGACGTGTGGCTTGTCGTGCGTCGACACGCAGCGCAGCGCGAGCCACTGCGGCGCGTGCGGCGTCGCGGCGGGGCCGCACCAGCACTGCGAGGGCGGCGCGCTGGCCTGCGACGCGGGCTTCGCCGACTGCGACCCGGCCGCCCCGGGTTGCGAGACCGAGATCGCCCGCGATCCGCTGCACTGCGGCGCCTGCGGCGTCGCCTGCAAGCCGGGCGCCGCGTGCGTCGAGGGCGCGTGCGCGTGCGAGGGGTTCACGCCGCACGACTGCGGCGACGCCTGCCGCGCCTGCTGCTCGGACGCGGACTGCTCGGACGGCGACGGCTGCACGACGGACGTGTGCGTCGAGGGCGGCGCGGCGTGCCGGAGCGCGGGCTGCGCCGCCGGCGAGCAGTGCTGCAGCCTGGTCGCGTGCCGCCAGTGCTGCACCAGCGCCGACTGCGGCGACGGCGAGATCTGCTCCGGCGGCGCGTGCATCCCGCCCTGCGCCACCGGCCTCGTGGCCTGCGACGGGGCGTGCGTCAGCCTGGGCTCGACCGACCACTGCGGCGCGTGCGGGAACGCGTGCCTGAGCGGGCGCACCTGCAAGGACGGCGCGTGCACGCCCCAGTGGGTGCCCATGACGAAGACCAGCGCGCCCGCGCCGCGACAGCTGGCCGCCGCGACCTGGGTCGGGAGCGCGCTCTTCGTGTGGGGCGGCCGCACGGCGACCGGCGACGTGGACGACGGGGCGATCTACGATCCGGCGCACGACAGGTGGTCGTCGCTCGGCCGCGACGGCGCCCCCACGCCGCGCGTGCTCGCCTCCGCTGCGTGGACAGGCTCCCGGGTGCTCGTGTGGGGCGGCGGCTCGTTCGTGAGCGCGTCCGGCCTGTCCACCGGCGGCGCCTACGACCCGGCGTCGGGCGCCTGGCGCGCGATGAGCACCGCGAACGCCCCCACCCCGCGGCGGGCGCCGATCGCCGTGTGGACCGGGACGCGCCTGCTGATCTGGGGAGGGCACGCGGGCGGCGTCCCCGTGGCCGGCGGCGCGCTCTACGACCCGGTCGCCGACGCGTGGACGCCGACCGCGAGCGCCGGCGCCGCCCCTGCGCGCGACGGCGTCGCGTGGGCCTGGTCGGGCACGGAGCTCTACCTCTTCGGCGGGCAGACGGGCCGCGCTCCGACGAGCGAGGGGCACGCCTACAACCCCACGACCGACGCGTGGCGGACGCTGCCCGGCGCGGGCGCGCCGAGCGCGCGGCGCGACGCGTTCGCTGTGTGGATGGGCAACCAGCTCCTCGTCTGGGGCGGCCTGAACGAGCGCGGCGACACCCTCGACGACGGCGCGAGCTACGACCCGGCGACCGGCGCGTGGAGCCCGATCGCCAACGCAAAGCCCCCCTCGGAGCGCAGCCGCATCGAGCGGCGCACAGGCTGGACGGGCTGGACCGGGACGCGCGCGCTCATCGCGGGCGGGTGGAGCAGCGCGATGACAAGGAGAGACGGGAAGCTGTACGACCCGCTGGGCGGCGGGTGGGCCGCGGACATGCCGGCCGCCGCTCGGACGCACAGCTACGGCGTGGGGGTCTGGACGGGGACGGAGCTCATCCTCTGGTCCGGGCTGAACGGGCCCGCGCTCACGCCCGACGGGGAGCGGTTCAGGCCGTGACGCCGCGTCGACATCGCCGCGCGCTCGCGGGCGCCCTCGCCCTCCTCGTCGCGGCGGCGGGGGTCCTCTGCGCGCCGGCGCCGGCCGCCGCGCAGAGCGCGGCCGACGTCGCGATCGCGCGCGAGATCTTCATCGAGGGCTCCGAGCTCGCGGGGCAGGGCCGCTGGGAGCAGGCGCGGGAGCGGTACGAGCGCTCCCTCGCGATCAAGCGCGCGCCGATCACCCTCTACAGCCTCGGGGTGGCGCAGCAGCAGACGGGGCAGCTCGTCGAGGCGCTGGAGAGCTTCCGCGCCTTCCTGATCGAGCCGTCCGCGCCCGCGACGAAGGAGTACGAGCCGCTCGCGCGGCAGGCGGTGCACGACCTCGAGCTCCAGGTCGCGGCGCTGGAGCTCAGGCTGTCCCCGGCCGACGTCGCCGGGCTCGAGGTCAAGATCGACGGCGGCGTCGTGCCCGCGGCGGCGCTCGATCGACCGCGGCCGCTCAACCCGGGGAGCCACACGGTCGCCGCGAGCGCGCCGGGCTACCGCGAGGCGCGGCGAAGCCTCTTCGCGGCGCCGGGGAGCCGCGTCGTCGTCGTGCTGAGCCTCGTGCGCGAGGCCGCGTCGGCGCCCGCGCGGCCGCGGGCCCCGAGGGCGAGCGCCCCGCTGGGCGGCGCCGCCGCGAGCGCGGCGCCCGACGCCGCCACGAGCCGCGTCGTGCCGATCGCGCTGCTCGCCGGCGGGCTGACAACCGTCGCGGCCGGCGCGGCGATCGGGCTGCTCGGGGTCGCGAGCGCGTCGGACGCGCCGACGCGGGACGGGGACGCCGCCGACGCCGCGCGCGCCCAGGCGCTCGCGGGCGACCTCGTCGCGGGCGCGGGCATCCTCGCGGCCAGCGCCGGCGTGCTCGTGCTGCTCCTCGATCGCGACCCCGCCGGCGCGCCGGCCAGGAAGGCCCCGCCGCGCGCCGCGCTCGGCCCGCGCGGCCTCACCGTGCGCTTCTGAGCTTCCGAGCAGCAGCGCGCGGGGAAGTCGCTACGCGTTCGGCATCTCGCTGCGGTCGAGGCTCACCACGACGAACGCGCCGTAGTTGAGGACCGTGAGCGAGTCCTCGTCGAGGATCAGCACGCGGACGCACTGGGGCGGAGACGGATCGAGCAGGTCGGCGTAGGGATCGCACGGCGCCTCCTCCGCCGGCGGCAGCACGGCATGGAGGAACGCGTACAGCCGCGCCCGATGGCCGAGGACGATGCTCGCGCCCGGCGGATCCGCGCGGGTCGACGCGACACCGCGGAAGAACAGCCGGCGCGCCGCCGGGGACACGACGAGGATCGCCGCGTCGGTCACGTCGAGCGCGCTGCATGTGCACAGCTCCTCCACGCGATCGCTCACGTCCGTCTCCACCGTCTGGAACAGCCGGAGCCGCCGCCGCTGCCCCTCGGTGAGGCCTGGCTCCTCGAGGTAGGCCTCGAGGCTGCACCCGTGCGTGTTTCGCGCGCACCCGTAGGTCATTCCGTCTGCACCGTGGCTCCGCCTGCTTGCCCGATCTGTCAGCCGGGTCGGACGGCCGTCACGCCTCCCCGCACGGGGGCTCATGCACGGGATTAGCCAACGCGCGCTGCGAGGCCGCGCCGCTCCGGGGCGCGCCGCGGTTGTCCGGATCTTCCAGCGTGGCGACCAGCGACCAGGACGCACGCCCTCGTCGCGGGCAGCGGTGCAGGCGCAGGGGATTCAAATCGAGGAGCGAGCGCCCGCGCCGGGTGCACAGCGGCGAGCGCGGCGCGCTCACACAGCCCGACGCGCCGGGCCGCCGGGCTGAGCCCGGGGGCGGCGCCGGCGTAGGCACCCCCGGGCGGCCGGCGCTGCGGCGCTGTCGCCGCCGTCGCCGCCGTCGCGGCGGCCGGCGCTACGGAGCCGCCGGCGCAGCGAACTTCGCCGTGAGCTCCACCTGGGCCACGCTGCGCTGGGCGCCCGGCTGGCCGCCGGCGCCGGGCGGCACGAGCAGCGCCTGGAGCCGCTGCGAGGCGTCGGCGGTGCCCGGCGCGAAGCTCGACGGCGACCAGGCGAGCGTGCCCTTGCCCGAGGACTCGAGCCTGTCGATGGTCAGCGTGACCTCGCCGTTCGGGCCCGGCAGCTTGAGATCTGCGCCTTCCGCGTACTGACGCGTGTCGACGCTGAGCGAGATGACGTCGCCCTCCACCTTCTCGACCTTGAAGACCCGGTACCGCAGCACCGGGAGCTGCGCGCCCGACGCAACGGCGCGGTCGGTGACCATCCAGTAGGCCCCCGCGCCGACCGGCTTGTCCGGGAGCGGCGGCGTGACGAGCGTGATCGCCTCCCCGAGCGCGGCGAGGAGCGGCTGGAGCCCCGGATCGGCGCCCTTGGCCAGCTCGATCTTGTGGTTGCTGACCACGTTCGCCGGCGAGAGGTCGTAGTGCAGCGCGCTCCCCTTCAGCTTCGCGAGCGCGTCCCCGAGCTCCTTCGGCGGGCCGCCGATCGACATCGACGCGAGCGTCGCCGACGTGACCTTCGCGATCACCTTCGTCGGCGCCGCGCTCGCCGCGGGAGCGGCCGCGCCCGCGCCCTCCTTGGGTTTGTCCGCCGGCTTCTCCGCCTTGAGGCTCACGCCGAGGTCGAGGTTCGGCATCCCCTGCGGCCCGCCCATGCGCAGCCCCAGCGTGATGTTCAGCTTTTGCTCGGATTTCGGGTCGATCTTCGGGGCGAGCCGGGCCCTTGGCTCGCTGCCCTCATCGACGACCTCGATCTTGTAGGGCATGTCCTTCGGGAGCGCGGCGGCCGCGGCCTGCGGCGAGAACACGCCGTTCTCCGGCGGGCCGTCCGTCGGGCCGCCGCCCGGCGCGGGCCGCCCTTCGGCGGGCGCGCCCGACGCCGCCGCCGCGAGCTCCGCGCCGAGCTTGCCGCCGAGCACCGGCTGCGGCGGGCCTGCGTCGAGCGCGTTCGCGTCGGCGGCGACCTGCGCCTTGCTCTTGTCCCCCTCGCACCCCGCGACGAGCCCCGCCAGAGCGACCGCCGCGAACGTCGAAGCCGTGATCCCGCGCCACCGAGTGTGCATGACGGCGGGGTGTAGCCAAATCCCGCGCCATGTTCCAGCGCGCTCTTGCGCCGGCCGGCCGGCCGGCGATCGCGGCGCCTCAGCCCCGCCGCGCGGCCTTGAGCCCGCCGATGTACTCCAGGAGCTCGAGGGGCCGGAACGGCTTCGCGTAGTAGGCGGTCGCGCCGAGCGTCTCGGCGCGGGCGCGCGACGCGACGTCGTCGAGGGCGCTGATCACGACGATCGGCAGGCTGGAGGTGCCGGGATCCGCGCGGAGGCGGGCGCAGACCTCGAAGCCGTCCATGCTCCCGGGGAGCATCAGGTCGAGCAGCAGCACGTCGAACGGCTCGGTCAAGGCGAGCTCCACCGCCTCGCGGGCGGTGCCGACGCCGATGACCTCATGGCCGCTCGCGGCGACCAGCGCCTCGATCATGCGCCGGATCGCGTCCTGATCTTCGCAGAGGAGGATTCGCATGGTCGCGAGCCCAGGGAGGGTCGCACCCGCGCCGCCGCGCGGTCAAGCGGGAACGCCCCCGCCGCGCTGTCGAGCGGGAGCGACCCCGCCGCGGGCTACGCGCGGCGAGGAGCGCTCCTCGATCGCGCGTCGCCGGCGGGCGGACGCAGGGCGAGCTCGATGCCCACGCGCGCCCCGCCGCCCTCGCGGCGCTCGGCGAACGCGCGGCCCCCGTGCGCCTCGGCGATGCGCTTGCACAGCGTCAGGCCGAGGCCGAGCGAGCCGCGCTCGGCGCCGCCGTCGCTGCCTTGCGCCCGCTCGCGCCGGAAGAACGGCTCGAAGATGCGCGCCTCCTCGCCCTCCGCGAACCCGGGCCCGCGGTCCTCGACCTCGAAGACGACGCTGCGCGGACCGCCGGGACGGACCCGCACCCGATCCGCCCCGCCCCCGTGCGCGCGCGCGTTCTCGAGCAGGTTGGCGAGGGCGCGCGCGAGCAGCGTCGCGTCCGCCTGGAACGCCGGCGTCCCCTCGACGACCTCGAGCAGCGTGGGATCCAGCCCGGCGCGCTCCACCGCGCGGACCGCTGTCTCGGCCGGGTCGAGGCGGGCCAGGGTGAGGGCCGCGAAATCGAGGCGCGAGCTGGCCAGGAGATCGCCGACGAGCGCGTCGATCTCCATGACCTCGCGGTCGAGATCGTCGAGCACGGGCGCGCTCGTCCCGCCGCCCCCGCGGGCCATCTCGGTGAGCAGGCGGATCCGCGCGAGCGGCGTGCGGAGCTCGTGCGACACGGCGGCGAGGAGCTCGCGCTGGTCGGCGAGCTGGCGCTCGATGCGCGCGGCCATGTCGTTGACCGCCTCGGCGACGACGCTGACCTCGCCCTGCCCGTGGCGGTCGAGCCGGACGCGGCTCGACAGCTTGCCGGTGCCGATCTCGTGGGCGACGTGGGCGAGATCGACCAGGGGGCGGGCGAGGCGGCGCGAGATGAGACCGGAGGCCGCCCACAGGACGATGGCCACCGCGAGCAGAGGCAGCGCCAGGCGGAGCGACGCGCCGGAGCGGCCGCGCCCGGGGCAGAGGAGCACGGTGCCGAGCGGACCGGCATCGCCGCGGACCTGCGCGCTCAGCGCCTGCACCCGGCAGGGCTGGCCGTACCGCGCGAGCCTCCGCCCCGTCGCGTCGAACAGCTCCAGATCGGTGTCGAAATCCTCGGCGATCACGCGGGCGAGGGCGTCGCGGGCCACCGGATCGCCCCAGACGCGCTGGAACTGGTGGCCCACGAACGACTGGGCGCGGGCGTGCTCGCGCCGCCAGCCGGAGTTGCCGACGCGATCGATGGCGCCGGTCGTCGCGATCGCGGCGACCGCGGTGATCAGGATTGTCGCGCCGAACCACATGAAGATCCGTCGGTGCAGCCGCGCGTTGACGAAGCGGCCGATCGAGACCTTCCGCCCGTTCTCGCAGAGCCAGGACCGGTAGCCCTTCACGCGCGGTCCTTGGCGAGCACGTAGCCGACCCCGCGCACTGTCTTGATGAGCTTCGGCGACCTGGGGTCGTCGGCGAGCTTCTGCCGCAGGTGCGAGATGTGCACGTCGACCGTCCGCCCGCCGACGTTGACGTCGCCGCGGCCGGCCTCCTCGAGGAGCGCCTCGCGGGCGACGACGCGGCCGGCGCGCCGCGCGAGGGCGACGAGGATGTCGAACTCGATGCCGGTGAGCTCCGCGGGCTTGCCCGCCACGGTGACCACGCGGCCGGGCACGTCGATCGCGATGTCGCCGGCCACGATCCGCTCGCCGGCGGCGTCGGGCGTGGCGCGCCGGAGCACGGCCCGGAGGCGCGCGAGCAGCTCGCGCGGGCTGAACGGCTTCGCGATGTAGTCGTCGGCGCCGATCTCGAGGCCGACCACGCGATCGGCCTCGTCGCCCCGGGCGGTGAGCATGAGGATCGGCATCGAGCTCTTCTGCCGGATGCGGCGCACGACCTCGATGCCGTCCATGCCGGGCATCATCACGTCGAGCAGGACGGCGTCGAAGGTGCCCGCGGCGAGGGCCGCGAGGCCGCGCGCGCCGTCGCTCGCGACGGTCACCGTGAAGCCGTTCTGCTCGAGGTAGCTCGCGAGCAAGCCGTGGAGCCTGGTGTCGTCGTCGATGAGCAGGAGCCGCAGCGCCATGGAGGGGACCCGGGTGCAGGGGCGGCAGCGCGCGGCCGCCGCTCCCCGTGTTTATAGCTCAGCGGCCCGCGCCGGTGTCGGCCTCTGACGGTCCGGATTGCGCGGGCGAGTCGCCCCGCGGCGATCGGCGATCGGCGCGCTCGGAGCGCTCTGCCTGCCGCGCGGCGTCCACGCAGAGGGACGCGACGTGCCGCTGGAAGGCGTCGCGGCGGGCCTCGGTCCGGCAACGCAGCGAGGAGAAGCCGGAGGCGAAGCCGAGGACGGTGCCGAGCACGAGCAGCGTGATGGTGATCTGGCGTCTCATGATGGTCTCGATGCCTCCTTCACGCCCACTCGCCGTGGGTCCTGTAGGGATCGGCGTGATGGCCGCGCCACCCGGCCCTGCCCGACCACAGATCGCGGAACGCGGGCGGCCCGATCTCGATGAGATCGGCGAGCTGCTCGCGCTGCCGGTCGTCGAGCACGGCGTGGATCTTCCCGAGCGCGCCGACCGAGGCCCGGCGCAGCGACTCGATCGCGGCGTCGTGCCGCGCGAAGAGCTCGCCGAGGCGGGTCTCGTCGAAGCTCGGGCTCCGCACCGCGGCGGCGACGTCCACGCGCGTGCCGCGGATCTCGCCCCGCTGCGCGTCGGCGGCGGCGCGGAGCTCGTCGATGGCCGAGACGATCACCTTCTCCTGCGACGGGGTGGTGCCGAGCCGGTCGAAGAGGAACGACAGGAAGAAGCGCCGCCGGAGGCCGAAGCCGCCGAAGCCGCGCCGGCGGTGGACGTGCGGCCCGGCGCCCCAGGGGCCGGCGCCCCAGGGAGCGCCGCCGCAATCGTAACGGCCACCGCGCCGCACCACTGCGATCAGGCCGATCAGACAGGCCGTTCCAACCAGGAATCCCAACATGATGAATACCCTCCGTGAGCGTCTCCGCTGTCGATCCGTGCACGGGGCAAGTGCGCGCGGCCTCGGTTCCTCCGAACGCGAGCGCGACCCCGGCGGCAGCGCCGGCGCCGCAGACGCGCGGCCCCGGACTGCCAGGGCCCGGGCCGCAGACGCGCGGCCCAGAGCCACGACGAAGCTGCGCAGGGCGTGTGAAGGATGTGCGGGAGCGCGCGTGAAGAAGAGTGAAGGCGGCGGATGCGGCGCCGCGATGGAGCGACGCGCCGCGAGCGAGCCAGGCGGCGCGGCGAGCGAGCGACGCCGCGATGGAGGGGCGCCCGCGACGGAGCGGCGCGCTACGTCCTGTCGGACGGCTTTCCGCTCTCGGGCAGCTCCAGCGCGTCGAGGCCGTCCAGCTCGGCGTCGAGCTTCTTCTCGGCGCCCGCGACAGCCCACGGGTTCGTGCGCTCGCTCTCCGCTCCGGTGTCCTCGTCGCCGTCGCCGTCCTCCTCTTCGAGGTCGTCGAGCGACTCGACCCCGGCCGCGGCCGGCGCGGCGCTCGGCGAGGACGGCGTTGATGCAGGCGGCGTCGACGCGCGCGCCGCCGGCGGCGGGGGCGGCGTCGACGCGCGCGCCACGACAGGGGGCGCGGGCGGCGTCGACGCGCGCGCTGCCGGCGGCGGGGGCGGCGTCGACGCGCGCGTTGCCGACAGCACGCCCGGGTCGCTCGGGAGCCTGCCGCGCGCGGGCTCGCCCCCCGGTGAGGCGCCCGCCGCAGCGGCGCCCGCCGCGGACGGCGGCCTCGTGACGATGGCGCTCGGCGGCGTGACGTTCCCGGCGGCCCTCGGCGTCGCGGCAGAGGCGCTCGGCGGGCTGCTCACCGAGGAAGGGAGCCCCCCGGGCGGCGAGCTCGCGGCGCCGGACGGAGCCCCGGCCGGAGCGGCGGGCTTGCCAGCCGAGCCGAGGTCGGGCGCGCCGCCGGCCGAGATCGAGATGGGAGCCGACGCGGGCGTGCTGCCGGAGGAGGCGGGGCCCGACACCGACGCGCCGGCCGCCGTCGCCGTCGACGCTGTCGCGCCGCCCGGCGCCGCGGGAGCCGACGCCGCCGGCTTCGACGCTGTCGCGCCCCCGGACGACGCGGGGCCCGACGCCGGCGCGCTGGCCGCCGTCGCTGTCGACGCTGTCGACGCTGTCGCGCCGTTGCGGCCGGAGGACAGCTCCGCGGGCGCCGCCTTGGGCGCGTCCGCCTTCGGCGCTGCGCGCGACACGTCGAAGCGCATCGCCTTCTGCGCGAGCTGCACCACGGGGAGGATCTCGCGCGGCGGGATGTTCGCGGCGATGACGTCCGGCCCGGCGATCGCGAGCTCGCCGTCGGCGTGGAACGGCACGCCCGGGCGCTCGCGCTCCTGCTTGAGCCGCGCGTTGTCGATCGCGACGCGGACCTCGAGGGGGATCCGGGTCTGCCAGAGCCGGCCGTCGATCGCCGTGCGCACGTCCCACGGCGTCAGGATCGGCGTCCTCCCGATGCCCTCGAACGGGCTCCGGTCCGCGAGCAGCGCCTTGAGCAGCCAGGCGACGATCTCCTGGTGCTGCGGCGTGTCCTCGTCCCACGGCATCGACTCCCGGAAGAACTGCCAGTACCCGCCGGCCGGGCCGTAGACGGCGAGGTCGCGCGGGTCGAAGGCGGCCTCGAACGCGCGCGGGGTGATGTCGCCCTCGTCGATGACGGAGTCGATGAGCGCGCCCTGGAAGTCCGGCGTCTTGCGGCGCGCGGCCCGCGGCGAGAGGCCGGTGAGGGACGTCGTGATCTGCTGGCGGATGTCGCTCCGCTCGCGGAACCAGCCCATCCGCTCGACAGCGCCGAAGCGCTCGCGCAGCTTGACCGGCGTCCACCAGGGCAGGTCGAGCTCCCGCAGCCGCGCCACCAGCTCGGCGACGAGCTGCAGCGCAGGCTCGCTCGCGAGGTGCACGCGCGCCTCTCTCCTCAGCGTCTCGTCGTCTTTGCTGTCAGGATCCCGGTGCTGCAGCGATCGCTCCGCCATCGTTCCTCCCTGTCCCCCTGGCTGCTCTGCTGCATACCAGAACCGGATCCGCGACGGACAGCCCGCGCGCGCCGCCGCGCAGCGCGCTCCCGCGCTGCTCGACGCGGGCGCTCCGACGCAACACGGCGAACCGTCAGCGTGTCGTTGTGCAACCACGCGCGAACGTCTCGCCGTGGCTTCCGCGGAGCGCGCCCGTCACCATGGCCGCCGCGGAGCGCGCCCGGCGAGCGAGGGCGACGGCGCGCCGGGACACGGAGCGGCGCGCGGGAATGCAGCGGCGCGCTGGCGAGCCGATCCGCGAGGCGTCCCCCGCCGCGTGGCCGAGGCCAGCGCCAGGGGTCACCCGGCCGCCACGCGCGCTCCCTTGGCGCTCGGCGCCGGGTCGATTCGAGCTACGATCTCGTGGCCATGCAGGACGCTGGTGAGAGCGCGCGCGGGCCCGCCGCGCGAGGGTTCGATCGGCTGGAGCGCCCCGGGCGAGGGCTCGCGCCGTGGACGCGCCGCGTCGTGTGGTCCGCGGCCGAGGCGATGCTCTGCGACGAGGACGAGCGCGGGGAGCTCGTCCCGCCCGGCGCCGGCGTCTGCGAGCGCGCTGTCGCGGCGCTGGATCTCTCGCTCGGGCAGGGCAGCCCCGAGACGCGGCGCGGCTTCGCGCTGCTGGCCGTCTGCCTCGAGATCCTGCCGCTCTTCGTGATCGGCGCCGTCAGCCGGATGAGCCGGCTCCCGCTCGGCCGGCGGCTCGCCTACCTCGAGGCGCTGGAGTCGAGCCGCTTCGGGCTCCTCGCGATGCTGCTCGTCGCCTTCAAGGTGCCGCTGTGCATCCCGGCGTTCGAGGAGGGAACGGAGCTCGCGCTCACCGGCCTCGACCGCGAGAGCACCGCCGCGCGGCGCAGGCTGCCCGCGCTCCGCGCCGCCGCGGACGCGCCGCTCGCGACGCCGCGCGACGGCGCGCGCGCGCAGCCCGCCGACGCGCCGGGCGCGGAGGGGGCGGCGTGAGCGGCGCGATCGCGTCGGGCGAGCCGATCGTCAGCGGGCGCGACCTGCCGGCGGGGTTCGACGAGGCGTGCGACGTCGTCGTGGTCGGCTCCGGCGCCGGCGGCGCGGTCGTCGCGGCGCTGCTCGCCGAGGCCGGGCGCCGCGTGATCGTGCTGGAGGAGGGCCCCTACCACCGCCCCGACGACTACCAGCGCTGGAAGCCCAGCGAGTCGCTGCGGCGGCTGTTCCGCGACGGCGGCATGCTCACCGCGTTCGGCGTGGGGCAGACGCCGATCATCTCCCTCACCCTGGGGCGCGCCGTCGGCGGCTCGTCGGTCGTGACCGGCGGGGTCTGCTTCCGCATCCCCGGCGGCGTCCACGCGCGGTGGGTGCGCGAGCTCGGCCTCGACGAGCTGTCGGAGCGCGCGCTCGAGGCGGCGTACGAGAGCGTCGAGGAGCGGCTCCACGTGCGCGAGGTCCCCGAGGCGCTGCGCTCGGCGTCCACGGCGCGCTTCGTCGAGGGGGCGGCGCGGCTCGGCATCCCGATGCGCCCGCTCCGCCGCAACACAGGCGACGCGTGCGAGGGGAACGGCCGGTGCAACTTCACCTGCCCCGCCGGGGCCAAGCGCTCGGTCGACGTCGCCTACCTGCCGTCCGCCACCGCGCGCGGCGCGCGCGTCGTCGCCGACGCGCTGGTCGAGCGGATCACCGTGGAGCGCGGGCGCGCCGCCGGCGTCGAGGGGCGGCTGCTCGGCGGCGAGCCGGGCGCGCCGCCGCGCCGGTTCCGGGTGCGCGCGAAGGTCGTGGTCGCCGCGTGCGGCACGCTGCACACGCCGCTGCTCCTCGGCACCGCGGGCGCGTTCCGGTCGAGCGGCGCGCTCGGCCACGGCGTGACGCTGCACCCGGCGGTGCGCGTCGTCGCGCGGTTCGACGACACCCTGAACGGCTGGGACGGCGCGCTCCAGAGCGTGTACTCCGACCACTTCGACCCCGAGGGCATCAAGCTCGTCGGCGTGTACTCGGCGGTCAACGTGCTCGCGGCGGGCCTCCCCGGCGTCGGGCCCGCGCTGCGGCGGCGCGTCCGCGCGCTCCCGCGCTGCGCCGTCTTCGGCGCCATGATCCACGACGAGGGCGGCGGCCGCGTTCGCCGCGGCCTCGGCCGGGAGCCGGTCGTCACGTACGCGATGGCGCCGCGCGACCTCGCGCGGCTCCGCCGCGCCATCACGATCCTCAGCGAGATGGCGCTCGCCGCCGGCGCGCGCGAGGTCTACACCGCGCTGCTCGGCGCGCCGCCGATCACGTCCATGGACGCCGCGCGCGCGGCCGAGCGCGCCCCCGTGGACGCGCGCCGCATCGAGTGCATGGCGTTCCACCCGCTCGGGAGCGCGCGCGTGGCGAACGACCCGCGCCGCGGGATCGTCGACCAGAGCGGCGAGTGCTTCGAGCTGCCGGGGCTGTTCGTGGCCGACGGATCCATCCTCCCGACGAGCATCGGCGTGAACTCGCAGGTGCCGATCATGGCGATGGCGACGCGCATCGCGTGGCGGATGGCCGAGCGCTTCCCGGCGCTCGCGGCGGCGAGCCCCGCGTAGGGGCGAGGGCGCGGTGCTAACGTGTCGGCCGGGGCCGACAGCCGAGGTTTCAGCATGCAAGCGATGATCGATCTCCGCTCCGACACCGTGACCCGACCGACCGCGGCCATGCGCGCGGCCATGGCGGCGGCCGAGGTCGGCGACGACGTGTACCGGGAGGACCCGACCGTACGCCGGCTCGAGGAGCGCGCCGCGGAGCTCACGGGCAAGGAGGCCGCGCTGTTCGTGCCGAGCGGGACGATGGGCAACCAGATCGCGCTCCTCTGCCACACGCAGCGCGGCGACGAGGTGATCGCGGGCGAGGGCGCGCACTGCGCGTTCTACGAGAGCGGCGCCGCGCCCGCGTGGAGCGGCGTGCAGTTCGTCTTCGCCGGCCGCGGCGGCCTGTTCACGGCGGCGGACGTGGAGGACGCGATCAAGCCGCCGCAGTACTACCTGCCGCGCACGCGCGTCGTCGCGATCGAGAACACGCACAACCGCGCGGGCGGCCGGGTCTTCCCGCAGGACGACGTGCTCGCGATCGCCGAGGTCGCGCGCGCGCACGGGCTCGCGCTCCACCTCGACGGGGCGCGCATCTGGAACGCGGCGGTCGCCTCCGGCCGGACCGTCGCCGAGCTCGCGGCGCCGTTCGACACGGTGAGCGTCTGCTTCTCGAAGGGGCTCGGCGCCCCGGTCGGCTCCGCGCTGTGCGGCGGCGCCGACGCGGTGCGCGCCGCGCTCCGCTTCCGGAAGATGCTCGGCGGCGGGATGCGGCAGGCCGGCGTGCTCGCGGCCGCCGCGCTGCACGCGCTCGCGCACCACCGGGGCCGCATCGCCGAGGACCACGAGGCCGCGCGCGCCATCGCGCGGGCCCTGCGCGCGGTCGCGCACGCGAAGGGCGCGGCGGCCGCGGCGATCGAGGAGCCCGAGACCAACATCCTCTACATCGACACGCCCGGCGCCCCGGCCGAGCGGCTCGTCGACGCCGCGCGGCGCCGCGGCGTGCTCGTCAGCGCGTCCGGCAGGAGCACCGTCCGCGCCGTGACCCACCTCGACGTCGCGCCCGAGCAGGTCGCGCCGGCGGCGAGCGCCCTCGCCGAGGCGCTCGCCGAGGTCCTCTCGCAGCCGCGCTGTCGCGACGGCGCCGGCGCGCGCGCATGAGCCGCGCCGCGAACGCCTCCGCGGCGGCGCTCGCCCTCGCGATCGCCGCGCTGCTCGGCCCCGCGTGCGCGCCGGCGCGCGGCGACGCCTACCTCGCCGCGATGGCCGCGGGCGAGCGCGCCTACCACGCGGGGCGCTACCGCGAGGCGGCCCGCTCGTTCGACGGCGCCGCGTCGCGCGCCGCTCGCGTGAAGGATCGCGACGAGGCGCGGCTCCTGGAGGCGCGCTCCTTCGAGCGGGCGGAGGCCTGGAGCGAGGCGCGCGCGTCGTACGAGCGGCTGCTCGCCGACTCGCCGGCCGGGCCGCGCTCCGAGCGCGCGGAGTTCGAGCTCGCCGACCTCGAGATCGAGCACGGGGACCCGGACGCGGGCCACGCGAAGCTGCTCGCTGCGACGCGGCGCCACCCGTCGCACGGGCTCGCGCGCAACGCGCTGAAGCGGCTCATCCGCCGCGAGGAGGAGCGCGCCGGCGCGGGCGGCGCGCTCGCGTGGCTACGGCAGCACGGCCCTGCGCTCCGCGGCACGGCGCTCGATCAGGACGTCGCCTACCACACCGCGCTCCTGCTCGAGCGGAGCGGCGATCGCGAGGGCGCGCTGCGCGCGCTCGTCGCCGCCGCGCGCGCGCACCCGTACCCCGCGGGCAACCTGACGGACGACGCGCTCTTCCGCGCGGCGGAGCTCGCGGCCGCGCTCGGCCGCCCCGGGGAGGCGATCGGCTACCTGCGGGAGATGCTCGCGGCGCGCGAGTCCGCCGTCACCGGCAGCTACGACCGCGGCAAGTTCGACGACGCGCAGCTCGAGATCGCGCGCCTCTACCGCGACGCGCTCGGCGATCGCGCGGCCGCGCGCCGCGAGCTGCGCAAGCTCTACACCGACCACCCCGCGTCCATCCTGCGCGACGACGCGCTCTGGGCCGAGGCGAAGCTGTGGCGCGAGGACGGCCGGACCGAGGAGGCGTGCGCCACCGCGGCCCTGATCACCCGGGAGCTCCCCGACTCGCGCTACGCGCGCTGCGCGCGCGCCATCTGCCCGTCGCTCCCCGAGCCGGAAGCGAAGCGCCCGTGCGCCGACTACATCCTTCGCGAGCTCGACGGCGGGAAGGATCCCTGACGCCGGAGCGTCGCGCACGCGCCGCCGTGGCGGCGCGTCGCCGCCGCGGCGGACCGCACACGCTCAGTCGTCCTCGTCGGCCGCGGGCTCGAGCTCGGCGTCGTCGTCGTCGCCCTCCTCGTCGTCGTCGTCGGCGAGGTCGTCATCGTCGGCCTCGTCGAGCTCGTCGTCGTCCTCGCGCGGCTCGTACTTGAGGTCGATGCCGATGTCGCCGAGCTGCGTCTCGAGGAGCTCGAAGAGCTCGTCCACGTCGTCGCCCCCCCACTCATCGAGCACGTCGGTCAAGAACTCAAAAAAATCACCGCTGTCCAGGCGACGCTCGATCTCTTCGACCTGCTCTTCCGAGAACGCCTCGAGGACGTCCTCGCGCAGCGCTTCGGTGTCGCCTTCCTCAACGGCATCCGCCGCAGAGAGGCGGATCTGCTTTACGGCACGCTTGTCGAGGTGAATCTCCATGAAGGTGGCTTCGTTTAGGCGACCCTCGCATCTGCCGTCAAGCGGCGTATGGGGTCGAGCTTCAAGAGATCGCTCGCCGCCCTCGACGCCCCCCTCCTCACCCCCTCTTTTCCAAGGGCCTTCCCGACGGCGCCGAGGAGACCCGGACGGCCGCGCCCTGAGCCCGCCGCCCGCGCCGCCGAGGAGCGTTGCCCGCGGCAGATCTCTCGCGTATCTCAAGCAACTCGTGCGTTTACGACCTCCGCCCGGCGCGCTCGCGGTCGCGGCCATCGCGGCCGGCGCCCTGCTGTCCTCGACGACAGCCGCGGCCGCGCCGCCCGACGGCGATGACAAGGTCGAGGGCACCCTCCGCTCCGCCGCGCCGCGCGCTCCCGACGGCTCCTCCACCGACGCCGCCGCGGCTCGCGCGACCGACGGCGAGGCCGCCTCGACCACGCCGGGCGCCGCGCTGGAAGCGCAGGACGAGGAGGCCGTCTCCGCGCCGCCGCTGCCGCCTGTCAGGCCGCGCGTCGAGCTCGCCGCCCGGCCGCCGCCGCTGCACGTCGAGTACGCGCAGTATGGCGTTGCGCTCGCGGCGGAGATCAGCCTCGACGCCGGCGCCGCCTGCCCGCGGTCGGGCCCCCTGTACTCGTGCATCCTGGGCAGCGGCGGCGGGCTCGCGATCCGCAGCGGCTACCGCTCGCCGGGCCCCTGGTACTTCGGCGGGGCGTACCAGTTCACCAAGATGGACTCGAGCAACCTCTACCGGCTTGGAATCTTCCAGCAGCTCCGGGCCGAGATGAGGTACCTGCCGGACATCGGCTACCGAGCGGCCCCGTACTTTTCCGCCGGGATCGGCGGCGTCATCTACGGTAACGAGTGGGGCGCCGAGACGGGGGGCGCGCTCATCTTCGGCGGCGTCGGCGTCGAGCTGGAGGTGTCGCGCCGCGCGGTGCTCGGCGTGAGCTGCGTGTACCGGCCGGTGCTGCTCGCGGGCTGGAAGGACACGGCCAACTACGAGCGGGCCACCGCCATCGCGCAGTTCGTCGGGTTCGAGCTCCTGCTCGAGGTGCGGACCGAGCTCGGAAGGCGCTGAGCGGCTCCCCCGCCTGCTCGAGAGAACGCACCGGCTACTTGACTCGACCGTCGCTCCGCGGTCCCCTCGGCAGCGTGATCTGCGATGTGTGCGGTCGCGACAACGCTGGCGATCTGACGTTCTGTCAGGATTGCGGCCGGAGGCTCAAGGCTCGCGAGGCGCGCGTCGCCCCGCCGACGCCCCCGAGCGGCTTGCCGCAGGTGTCGCTCCCGGCCGTGTCGGCGCGTGCGCAAACCGAGGAGCCGCCGGCGAACGACGCGCGCGTGGCCAGCCGGGCGCCGGGCGCGCGCAACGCCCCGGGGCGGCTGCGCCCGGAGGCGCCGGTGTTCTCGTTCAGCCCGATCAGCTCGGCCAGGACGGAGCCCGCGATGCAGGCGGTGCACGGCCGCGCGGAGGTGACCTCCCGCCCTGCGCGCGACGGCTCGGCCACGGGCGCGCTGGGCAGCGCCATCCAGATGGCGCCGGCCCTGCAAGATCCGCGTGTCGTCACGGACCGGGTCGCCGCGCCCGTGCCCCCCGCCACACCGACGATCACCGACGCGCTGGTGGGAATGCCCTGCGCGAGCTGCGAGGCGGACAACCCGCCGGGCTACCGCTTCTGCGTGACGTGCGGCGCGCCGCTCCACAAGAAGGACGGCGCCGCCCCGTCGGGCCCCCCGCAGTCGACCGACCCGGCGCCCGGGAAGGCCAGGGGCAGCGAGCCGGACGCCGCGCTCTCCGCCGGCGCGCCGTACGTGGCGCCCCCGCCCCTCGAGCAGCTCGGGACGACAGCGCGAGGGCTCCAGGACACAGCGCCCCGGCCCGCGCCCCCGCCGGACGCCGCGCTGCGTCCCGCGCCCCCGCCGATCGAGCAGCCCGGGACGACAGCGCGAGAGCTCCAGGACACAGCGCCCCGACTCGCGCCCTCGCCGGCCGCCGCGCCGCCGCCGCGCGACGATCGCTCCGGCGCCGGGGATGCGCAGCGGCAGGGCGCCGGCGGCTCTCCGGCGGGCAAGCCGCCCCCTCCTCCGCTGCCGCCCGTCGCCTTGCCTCCCCCGCGGCCGCCCCCTCTCGCGACCGGCGGGGGACCCCCCGACAAGATCGTCGGCTCGCCGGTGGTCGACATCGCCTCGTCGCGCCAGGCGCCCGCCCCGCCCGTCGAGTGCGCGCGCTGCCACGGACAGTGCCTGGCGGGCACGCGGTTCTGCAAATACTGCGGGGCGCCGCTCGACGCCGAGCGGTCGACCTCGGAGCGCCCCGCAAGGGCCCTCGTCGACCGCCCGTCCGCGCCGTCGAGCGTCCCGGAGGCGGGGCGTGAGCCGCCGCGGATGCCGCCGGACGGCCCGAGGCCGGGCTCGACCGAGACGGGCAGCACGCCGCCGCCCTCCCAGATACCGCTCGCGCCCCTGCGGGCATCCTACTCGGTCCGGCCGCCCGCGTGGGTCCCGGCCGACACCCGGCCGACCCGGGCGCCCGAGGGCAAGCTCATCGTGATCGTCGAAGACGGGACCGAGGGGAAGAGCTTCCCGCTCGCGGGCCCGCAGATCGACATCGGCCGCAACGAGGGGGACATCCTCCTCGAGGACGACCTGTACGTCTCGCCGCGGCACGCGCGGATCGTTCCGCAGGGCGGTTCCTGGGTTCTCCGTGACCTGGGCAGCGTCAACCGCATTTACCTGCGCATCAGGAAGACGCACCCCCTCCGAGATGGCGACTTGCTTCTCCTGGGGCTCGAGGTGTTACAGTTTCAGACCGTGAACGACGGGGAGCGAGGCCTCGGCCATGCGATCCAGCATGGAACGTTGCTGTTTGGCTCGCCCGCCATCCACCGGCGGGCGCGACTCTGCCAGCGGACGGTGGAGGGCGTGACGCGGGACGTGTACCACCTCTACCGGGATGAAACGGTGATCGGACGGGAGACGGGAGACATCGTGTTCACGGCCGATCCGTTCCTCTCGCGACGCCACGCAGCCATCCGGAGGAACCCGGCCACCGGCGAGTTCACGCTCACGGACCTGGAGTCGTCGAACGGGACCTACGTCGCGATCCGGGAGGAAGTCAGCCTCGTGGATCGCGATTTCGTGCGCATCGGGCAGCACCTGTTCCGCGTGGATCTCACCCGATGAGCGACCACACCGTCCGCGAAACGCGCGAAACGCCTACCGAGGCGCTGGAAGTCGAGGGGCTCCCCGGCGCGGCGTCGGTGGGGGCCGACTCGAGCGGCAACGCGGGCAAGGCCCTTGGTGACTCCCCGCTCGGCGCCGCGTCGCTCGAGTCCGGCAAGGCGGGGTCTGTGGAAGCAGGCAAGCCCGTGAACTGGAAGCCGCCCCCGCCGCCCAAGATGCGTCCGGCCACGAGCGCCGCGCGCGAGCAGAAGGCTGGCATCGCTGTGAAATCCATGAAGGCGCCAAGCGCCCAGGGCCCCGACAAGGTCGGGAGGAAGCTCCCTCCGCCGCCGCAGGTGCGGCTCACCGCGGGCGGGATGCGCGGTGAGGACGCGGACGGAATCGCGGCGAGGTCGGACGACCTCGCGGACGCCGTGACGCCCGACGCGCCGGCCGCGTTCGCGCCGGCGCGCGGCGCCAGGGCGGCGACCGCGTCCTCGCACGACGGCGGCGCGCTCGACGAGACGCCCGCCGCGAAGGCCGCCCGCAGCGGCGGCTCGGCCGCGGCCGCGGGTGACGAGCCAGCGGAGGGCGCGCTGCGCCCCGAGGACATGGACAGCGAGGCTGCAGCGCCGGATGAGCCGCGTCGCGCCGAGGTCGTGCTGCAGCTGTTCGGCCGCACCGACGTGGGCCAGGTCCGCGAGCACAACGAGGACAACTTCATCGTCGCGGACCTCACGAAGGCGAGCCGCGGCCTGATGGAGATGGACCGCTACCAGGTCGTCGGCGAGCGGGGCGCGCTGCTCGGCGTGTGCGACGGCATGGGCGGCGCCGCGGCCGGCGAGGTCGCGAGCCAGCTCGCGGTCGACATCATCTACCAGCGGATGAGCGCCGGCGGCCCCCCGCTGGACCACGACGAGCTCGCGGCGCGGCTCGTGCAGTCGATCGAGGCCGCCGGGCTCAGGATCTTCAGCGAGGCGAAGCTCGACCGGACGCGGCGCGGGATGGGGACCACGTCGACGATCGCCGCGCTCATGGACGACCACCTGTTCCTCGGCCAGGTCGGCGACAGCCGCGCGTACATCCTGCGCGGCGATCGGCTCGTGCAGGTGACGCGCGACCAGTCGCTCGTGAACCAGCTCATCGAGGCCGGCCAGCTCACGGAGGAGGAGGCCGAGACGTTCGAGCACAACAACATCATCCTCCAGGCGCTCGGCACGGCGGACTCGGTGCAGGTCGACCTCACGTACGTGGAGCTCAAGCGCGGCGACACGCTGATGCTCTGCTCCGACGGGCTCTCCGGCATGGTGCGGAACGAGGAGATCCGCGAGGTGCTGCGGACCGTCGACGATCCGATCGAGGCCTGCAAGGTGCTGACGGACCGGGCCAACCAGGCCGGCGGCCACGACAACATCACCGTGGTGGTCGCGAAGTTCGACGGCGACGGGCTCGCCGCGGCGGAGATCGAGGACATCGAGGATCTCCGCTACCAGAAGTACCAGCTGCCCGAGCACCTCCTGGCGCAGAACGCCACCGCGTCCGAGCCGGCGCGCAAGGTGAAGGAGCTCGACGAGAAGAAGATCTCGCAGCGCCCCCCCTCGCCGAAGTCGTGGATGAGCAACGCGGACAGCGACATGGACGAGGACGGCGGCGAGTACGACCGCGTCGTGTCGGTCCTGACGCCGGACGACGGCCTGGACGAGCGGAGCGCCCGCGCGCCCGTCCAGGGCGACGAGCCGATCCTGATCCCGACCGACGGCGCGCCGCAGTGGCTCGTGATCTTGATGATCGTGAGCGCCGTCGCGTGCGTTACCATCGCCGGCTACTACCTGCTTCGCTAGGGCGCGCCCGGCGCACACGCGCGCCTTCCATCGTCATGCCGCGCAGCAACGACAAGCGGGGTCCGCAGATCCCGGCCGTCGAGCAGGAAGGGGCGCCGCCGCGCCGCCCGGACGCGCACGGCCGCGTCGACGTCGAGACAGCGCAGCGCATCGTCAGGGATGCGGTGGTGCAGGCGATGCAGCGCGAGGAGAAGGCGGTCGCGCTCGTGCGCGCCAAGGCGGACGAGGCGCGGCGCCGGGTGGCGCGCCACAACCTGCTCCTCGGGCTCGGCGTCGCGGCGGCGCTCGTGGCGGTGGCGGTGGCGGGCGTGGTCGCGTACCGGTCGCGCCGGGCGGCGGACGCGCTGGCGGCCGAGGTCGGCCTCGGGCGCGCGCCCGCGGCGCGGCCGTCGGGCGCGATCCCCGAGCAGGTGCTCTCGGGCCGCGCCATCTTCGAGCAGAACAGGAACGCGCTCTACGTGATGGGCTACATGGTGGACAACCGCATCGGCGGTTGCTGCTCGGCGTTCGCCGTCGCGCCCGATCTGCTCGCCACGAACGCCCACTGCGTCCGCGACTGCCGCGCGCGCGGCGGCACCTCGATCGCCACGCAGAACGACTCCATGGGGAAGACGCGCTTCCGCATCGTCGCGATGTCGGCCCACCCGGCATACAGGTCCGGCGAGGGCGGCGCCGGCTCGCCGGACGTCGCCCTGCTGCGCATCGACGGCAGGGCGCCGCGCGCGGTGACGCTCGCGAACGACGCCGAGCTGCGCGCGATCGGGCCGGGCGACGACGCGTACGTCATCGGCTTCCCCGGCCGCCTGATGGATCCGCTGAGCCCCTCGGCGACGTTCCTGGAGGGCCGCATCGGGCGGGTGACCGGCCTCGACGGCGAGGCGACGACGCCGGATCGCGCGGCGCTCATCCAGCACGACGCGGTGACGCGCGGGGGCAACAGCGGGAGCCCCATCTTCAACCAGTACGGGCACGTGATCGGCATCCACGCCGCGCACATCGACGACGAGGACGACGTCACGATCGACGGGCGCAAGACGAAGGTGACGCAGAGCTCACCGTTCCGGATCGGGATGCGCATCGATCTGCTCCAGGGGGTCCCCGCGCCGTGATGCTGCGCGTCGTGCACACATTCGGGACCCACGCCGGATCCGTGGCGCTCCATGACAGGCGCGTGGTGCGCTTCGGTCGCGCGCCGGACAACGACGTCGTGTTCGACCCGAACCACGATCGCGACGCGAGCAGCCACCACGCGGAGGCGCGCCTCGAGGCGGCGGGCTGGGTGCTCTACGACCTCGACAGCCGCAACGGGACCTACGCGGGCGGGCAGCGGATCAAGCGACACCCGATCGCCTCGGGCGACGAGATCACGTTCGGCGCGAAGGGGCCGCGGGTGCGGATCGAGCTGGTCGAGCGCCGCGCGCCGGCCCCTCCGCAGACGCACGCGTCGCCGGCGCACTCCGCGCACGCCGCCGCCCATCCCGCGCCGCCCGCGGCGTACCCGGCGTCCCCCGGCTACCCCGCGCCCGCAGCGTATCCGGCGCCCGCAGCGTATGCGGCGCCCGCGGGCTACCCCGCGCACGCCGCGCCTGCCGCGGGCTACCCCGCGCACGGCGCCGCGCCCGCCGCTCACGCAGCGGGCCACCCCGCGCCCGCCGCTGCCCACGCCGCGCCCGCCGTCGCGCACCCCGGGCACGTGCCGGCGGCGCCGCCGGCCGGCGCGCGCCGGGTCGGCGAGCGGACGATCGCCATGCTGATCTCCTCGGCCGTCTCGGCGGCCACGGGGCGCGCGAAGCCGCGCGGCACCGTCGAGATCAACGCCATGCTCCACAAGGAGGTGCACGCCGCGACCGCCGGCCAGCGTCGCACGACGTACATCCTCGCCCTGCTCCTCGTCGTCGCGCTCGCGAGCCTCGCCGCGCTCATCGTCTACAACCGCTCCTCCCACGACGAGATCGCCCAGCTCCGCGCCGAGCTCGCGCGCCTCCCGCCGGAGGATCCGCGGCGCAAGGAGATCGAGCGGCGCCTCGGGACGCTCCACCCGTCCAACGCCAACTTCGGGCGCAACCTCCACGATCGGTCCCGGAAGGGCATCTTCATGCTCGCGTCCGGGCGCGAGGGGTTCTGCACGGCGTTCGCGGTGCGGCCCTCGGTGCTCGCGACGAACGCGCACTGCATCACCGCGGCGAAGCGCCGCGGCGGCTCGATCGTGGCGCTCGAGAACGAGGGCCGGGGCCAGGTAAGCTTCGCCGTGACCAGCATGCGGACGCACCCGCAGCACCGCGACAGCGCGGATCAGCTCACCCCGGACATCGGCGTCGTGTCGATCGCCGGGCGCGCCGCCGCCGTGCTGGAGCTCGCGACCCGGGAGGAGCTCGCCGCCGCCGGCGCCGGCGACGACGTCTACCTGATCGGCTTCCCGGAGCGCCTCACCGACGCCGCGAACCCCGTCGCCACCTTCCTGGCCGCCAACATCGGCCGGATCACCGGCGCGAACGGGCGGCCCGCGGCCTTCGCCGAGGCCTGGCTGATCCAGCACGACGCCCGCAGCACGAGCGGCATGAACGGGAGCCCCATCTTCAACGGTCAGGGCAAGGTCATCGGCATCAACGCGGGCGGGTACCTCGAGGGCAACGACGAGACGATCTCTGGCCAGAAGACGGAGGTGGTGAAGGCCTCCCCCTACAAGTTCGGGATGCGCATCGACCTGCTCGACGCCATCCTGCGCTGACCCCGGGCCAGCTTAGAGATGCTCCGCCACGCGCTCCGCCGGCTCCTCTGGACGCTGCCCACCCTCGTCGGCGTCTCGCTGCTGACCTTCTTCGTCCTCTCGTTCGTCCCGGATCCCACGGACGACCCGCTCCTCGCGACCTCGCTCTCCAGCGCGGAGCTCGCGCGGCTCCGCCGCGAGCGCTTCCTCGACCTCCCGCGCTTCATCAACCTGGATCCGCGCGACGTGCGCCTGCGCGCCCTCGATGCCGCGCAGGCCATCGCGGCCGGCGGCGAGGGCGCGGGCGCCGCGGCCGACGAGCTGCGGCGCCTCGGCGGCGCCGCGCTGCCGCACATCCTGCCGCTCGACGCGCTCGCGCCCGAGCCGCGCACCCGCGTCGCGCTCGCGCTCGCGCCCGTCGCCGCGCGGATGGGCCTGCCGCGGGCCGAGGAGGCCGCCGATCCGGCGCACGCGGTCGCCTTCTGGACGCGCTTCTGGGACGACCGCGGCATCGAGTTCCGGAGCGCGTCGGTCCGGAGCGCGGTGCGGCGGCTCGTCCGCTACGGCTCCTCGTCGCGCGCCGCCGAGGTGATCGAGCTCGACACGTTCGCCCTGCAGCCGGTGATCGCCGCGCTCCAGCCGCCGCGCGACGCCGCGACGCTGGAGCAGGCGCGCGCCCTCGTCGACGTCGCGGCGCACATCGCGGAGATCGACGACCGCATCGCCCCGGGCGACGACCTCGCGGAGGCGCGCGCGTGCGTCACGCGGTGGAAGTCCTTCTGGAACGTGTACCGCAGCGATTTCGAGGTGTTCACCGGCCCGACGCGGCTCGCCGCCACGGTGCTCGAGACCCGCTACGGCAAGTGGGCGCTCGGCGCTGTCACCCACCGCCTCGGCGTCGCGGCGACAGGCGAGCCGGTGCTCGACGAGCTCGCGCGGCGCGCGCCGGTCACGCTCACGCTCGTGTTCGGCGCGATCGCGCTCGCCTACGCGGTGGCCGTCCCGCTCGGCGCGCTGAGCGCCGCCTCGGGCGGCCGGCGGGGCGACAGCGCGCTCGCGGCCGCCGTGCTCACGCTCGCCGTCCTGCCGACCGCCGTCGTCGCCGTGGCCGCCGCGCTGCTCTCGGGCGGCGCGCGGTCGCTGCTCCTGCCGACGTGCCTCATCGCGCTGTCGCTCATCGCCGCGCCGACGCGGCAGCAGCGCGCCGCGCTCGTCGCGGTCCTCACGCAGGACTTCGTCCGGGCGGCGCGGGCGCGCGGCGCCGGCCCGGCGCGCGCCATCGCCGTGCACGGGCTGCGCAACGCCGTGCTCCCTGTCGTGACGCTCGCCGTCCTGGAGCCGCCGATGGCGCTCGGCGGCGCGTTCGTCGTGGAGCGCGTCTTCGAGCTGCACGGGCTCGGCGAGCTCACCCTGCTCGCCGTGCAGGCGCGCGACGTGAGCTGGCTCATGGCGATCTCGATCGGCGCCGCGGGCATCGCCGCGCTCGGCGTGATCGCGACCGATCTCGCCTACGTGCTCGTCGACCCGCGGCTCGGCCCGGCGGTGCTCTCCCGGAGGGGCGAGGCGTGACGCACGCAGCGGCGTTCCTCCGCCGGATGGTCGGCAGCAAGCGCGTCGCCGCCGGCACCGTCCTGCTCGGCGTGCTCGCGCTGCTCGCGATCTTCGCCGAGCTGATCGCCGCGCCCGCGCCGATCGCCCGCTTCGGGCCGGAGGGCGCCGAGATCCTCCCGGCGATCACCGAGGCCGGGACGCTCGAGTCGCTCACCGAGGGCGAGCTCAGGGCGCGCTTCGACGGCGGCTTCGTGATCTGGCCGCCCATCCGCTACGGCCCGGAGCAGCGCACCGACGCCGGCCCGAACGCGTCGCCCTCGGCCGACCACCCGCTCGGCACGGATTTCGAGAGCCGCGATCTCGCCGCGCGGCTGATCTACGGCGCGCGCACCGCGCTCGGCCTGTCGCTGAGCGCGGTCCTCGTGGGCATGTTCCTCGGCGTCGTGCTCGGCGGGCTCGCCGGCACGCTGCGCGGCTCCTGGAACGACGCCCTCGTCCGCCTCGTCGAGACGGTCGACACTTTCCCGGCGATCCTCGTCGTGGCCATCGTGCGCGCGATCGAGCGCGAGCCGTCCGCGCTGTCGCTGGTGCTCGCTGTCGCCTTCGTCCGCTGGGCGGAGATCGCGCGCCTCGTGCGCGCCGAGGTGCTGCGCGCGTCGAGCGAGGAGTACGTGATGGCCGCGCGCGCGCTCGGCAGCACCCGGCTGCGCGTCTTCTACCGCCACATCCTCCCGAACGCGCTCGGCCCGGCGATCGTCAGCTCGGTCCTCGGCGTGGCGTCCGTGGTGCTGCTCGAGGCGGCGATCTCGTTCCTCGGGATGGGCGCGCCCACCCGCGTGGCCTCGTGGGGCGAGACGCTGGGCCAGGCGGCGCGGCACCCGAGCGAGATCCGGCTGCTCGTGTTCCCGGGCCTCCTCCTCCTGGCGACGGTCGGCGGCTCGTACCTCATCGCCGACGCGCTGCGCGACGCCGTCGACGCGCGCACCGTGCGCACGCGGACGCCGCGCTGAGGGCGCGCGGGCGAGGCGCCCGCCGCCCGGCCGCGGCCGGCGCGGCCTTCGTCGCCCCCGGCGGCCCGAGGTCGTCCCGGAGACGCCCCGGAAATCCGCCGAAACAGCCCTCGTCTCCGCGATCTGGGCGGCGGGGGCCTCGCGCCACTCGATCTCGCTGGGAAGGCCCGCTATGAATTCGCCCGCCATGGCTGTTCCCGAGATCAGCGAGCAGGAGTTCGAGCGCGAGGTGCTCCGCAGCGAGTTGCCCGTGCTCATCGATTTCACCGCCGCCTGGTGCGGGCCGTGCAAAACGGTCGCGCCCGAGGTCGAGGCCATCGCGCGCGAGCTCGAAGGCAAGGCCAAGGTGGTCAAGGTCGACATCGATCGGTCGAAGCGCATCGCCACCACCCTGCGCGTCCAGGCCGTCCCGACGTTCATGGTCTTCCACCGGGGCCGCCCGGTGGCCGCGGAGCAGGGCGTCCTCAACCGCAAGCAGTTCCGCGAGATGCTCGAGCCGTTCCTCCCGCGCGCCGAGGGCGCCATCCGGGCGGTCGAGCTGGCGCAGCTCGTCAACGAGGGCCAGGTGATCGCCGTCGACACGCGCGAGACCAGCGCGTACGGCCGCGCTCGCATCCCCGGCGCAGTGCACCTCCCGCTCGAGGAGATCGAGGGGCGGCTCGCCGAGCTCCACATGCTCCCGGGCGCGCCGGTCCTCTACTGTCGCTCCGGCGACAAGTCGAAGGAGATGGCCTCGAAGCTCGCGGAGGAGGGCGTCCCCGTCGCGTTCCTCGAGGGCGGCTTCCTCTCGTGGGAGGCCGAGGCGCTGCCGATCGAGCGCCCGGACTGAGCCTGCGGCGCGCTCGGCGCCGCGCGTGGAGCGCGGCGCGCGGCGCCGTCACGCGGGTGGCGCGCGCCGCGCCATGACACGAGCGGCGCGCGCGCCTGGCGTCACCCCTTGGCGGCCGCGAGCGCCGCCGAGACGACCTCGCGCACGGGCACGCCGTGCGTCCTCGCCGCCGCGGCGCAGTCGTCGAACTCCGGCTTGATCTGCGGCGGCCCGAACGGCCCCTCGCTGATCTTCACCCGGATGGCGCCGTAGGCGGTCTTCACCGTCGTGATCCGCCGCGGGCGCTCGGTGCGCGCGACCGGGATCTTCCGGAGCCCGATGCTCGTCGTCTCGCGGAGCAACGCCGTCGCGACCGCGTCGGCCTGGGGGGCCGCCGCGAGCGCCGCGATCGTCAGCGCGGGGCGGCCCTTCTTCATCGTGATCGGCGCCGCCCACGCGTCGAGCGCGCCTGCCGCGAGCAGCGCCTCGATCGCGTGCCCTGCCACCTCGCCCGTGAGGTCGTCGACGTTCGCCTCCACGATCACGTGCGACGCGCTGCCGAGGCTCTCCTCCCCGCCCGAGCGCGTCCCGAGCACGACCCGCAGCAGGTTGGGGCGGTCGGGCAGCTCCCGCGTGCCGGCGCCGAAGCCGATCCGCTCGGGCGCGAACGTCGGCCAGCGCTCGAACCGGCTCGCCAGCGTGGCGATGATCGCCGCGCCCGTGGGCGTGACCAGCTCGGCGTCGATCTCGACGCCGTAGGTAGGGACGCCGCGCAGGCACGCGACAGCGGCGGGCGGCGGCAGCGGGAGGATCCCGTGCCGCGCCTTCACGAACCCGCGCCCCATGGGCAGCGGCGATCCGACGACCTCCGCCCCGATGTGCGCGATGGCCGCGGCGGTGCCCACGATGTCGACGATCGCGTCGACGGCGCCGACCTCGTGGAAGTGCACGTCTTCCAGGCGGATCCGGTGCACGGCGGCCTCTGCTTCGCCGAGGCGCCGGAAGATCCGGCGCGCCAGCGCGGCGACGGGCGGATCGAGCGGCGCCGCGGCGAGCATGGCGTCGATCGATCCGTAGGTGCGCTCCGGCTGGGGCGCCTCGACGTGCACGTCGAACGACGTCGCCACGATGCCGCTCCTGTGCGCGTGCCCGCGGTGGAGGTGAAAGCCGTCGAGGGGCAGCGCGGCGACGGCGCGCTCGATGACGAGGAGGGGCACCCCGAGATCGAGCAGCGCGGCGATCGTCATGTCGCCCGCGATGCCGCTGAACGCATCGAAGAACAGGACCATGCCGGCGCCCGCGCCCTCCTCGAGGAGCGGCGCGCGCGGGTGGTCGTGCTCCTGCGGGTGGTCGTGCGCGTGATCGTGCCCGTGCGCGTGATCGTGCCCATGGGAATGCCCGTGCGCGTGGTCATGCCCGTGTGCGTGGTCGTGCCCGTGCCCGTGCGCATGCCCGTGCTCGTGCGCATGCCCGTGCTCGTGCGCATGCCCGTGCTCGTGCGCATGCCCGTGCGCGTCATGGTCGTGCCCGTGCGCATGCTCGTGGTCGTGATCGTGTCCCATGTCTCGCCTGCTCCGTTCAACGGGCGTCGACCCGTCGCGGCGCTCCCGCGGTCGCGCTCGTCCTGCGCTCACGCCTTCGGCAGCATGCGATGGACCACCATCGCGGCGCCGAAGCCGCTGTCGATGTTGACCACGGCGACGCCGGAGGCGCACGACGTGAGCATCGAGAAGAGCGCGGTGAAGCCGCCCAGCGCCGTGCCGTAGCCGACCGAGGTCGGGACCGCCACGACGGGCGCCGCCACGAGCCCGCCGACCACGCTCGGCAGCGCGCCCTCCATGCCCGCGACGACGATCACGGCGGACGCCTTGCGCAGCTCCTCGACGCGATGGAGGAAGCGATGCAGCCCCGCGACCCCCACGTCGTACAGCCGCATCGATTCGAGCCCCACGGCCCGCAGCGTCTCGATCGCCTCCTCGGCGACCGGGAGATCGCTCGTGCCCGCGGTCACGACGGCGACCGGCCCCGCGGCGCGCTTCGGCGTCGGCGCGACCTCGACGCTCCCGGTGCGCGCGAGGGGAACATAACGAAACGCGGGCAAGAGCGACGCGACCGCCGCGCCCTTCGCGGCGTCGACCCGGGTCACGAGCACATTCTGCCCGGCCCCCGAGATCTCCTGGGCGATCAGGGCGATCTGCTCGGGCGTCTTCCCTTCGCCGAAGATCACCTCGGGCACGCCCTGCCGGAGCGCGCGGTGGTGGTCGACTGTCGCGACGCCCAGGTCCCGGAAAGGTAGCCCCCGGAGCGCCTCGAGCGCCTCCTCGATGCCGGCCTCTCCGTTACGGACGCGCTCCAGCAGCTCTCGGACGAGGCGCGGATCCATGTGCGCAGCCGCTTAGCGCGGCAGCGCCCCCACCGCAAACGTTCCGCCTCGCCCGCCGCCACCGCCGCCATGGTCGTGAGGGCGCCCTCGTGCGCCTCCGGCGCCCCCTGCGCGCGTCTCTGCCCATGCTCCTCCTTGCCTGCGGATCGCGCGCGCCGCGCAAACCGGTCCAGGCTCTTTGCGCAGGAGGGGGCGACGGGGCTACTTTCCGCGCCGCGTGCCCGCCTTCGTCGCTCCCCTCGTCGGCTTTGCCCTCGGCGCGCTGCTCGCCTGGTTCAGCGCCGCAGCCCCTCACCGCCCTGGCGCGCTGCGCGCGGCGGAGCCCCGGCTCTCGCCGGGCCCGCGCGATCGGCCGCTCGCCCTCGTCTCTCTGTTCGCCGTCCTCGTCTTCGCGCCTGTCTGCGCCTACTTCCTCGTGTTCGCGCCCGACTGGAGCTTCGCGTACCTCGTCGACACCCGCCGGATCCCGTCCGCGGTCGACCTCCTGCTGCTCCTGCTCGACGCCGCCTCCGTGCCCGCCGGGTTCGCCGCCGCCCACCGCTTCGCCTCGAGCGCCGGCGGCAGGCCCACAGCGCAGGGCGCCGTGCGCGCGCTGGCCGTGTTCGGCGGCGCGCCGATCGCGATCGCGCTCGTCGCGGTCCTCGCCCTCTCGCGGCGCCTCGCGCTCGACGGAACCTACCGGCAGGTCGAGGGCGACTTCGGCGTCCACCCGGTCGCCGGCGGTCCGCTCGGCTATGCGCTCCTCTGGATGTACACCATGCTCGCCGCCGGCTTCGCGGTCACCGTGAGCGCCCTCCTCCGGCGCGAGCCGCCGGGCGGCGCGGAGAAGGCCGGGCCGCCGCGCCCCCGCGCCGTCCCGAGCGAGCCGGCGCGGGTGGTCGATCCGCCCCGGCCCGCCTCGACGCGCCCCGAGCGCCGGCTCGGCCTCGGCAAGGGGGGGCGGTCCAACCGGCCGGGCTGAGACGCGTCCGGCCGGGCGCCGCGGGTCTCCCGCCGCGTTGACGGAGCCACCGCGCTCCACCACCCTGTCGCCCCATGTCCGAACGAGCCCGCGTGGATCAGCAGATCGAAGAACTGATGGAGCTGGCCGACCAGGTCGTGACGCGCGCCAGGAAGGGCGGCGCCGACGTCGCGGAGGCGATCGCCCGTTCCGGGTCCGAGCTCTCCACGAAGGTGCGGCTCGGCGAGCCCGAGCTCGTCGAGGAGGCCGTCCACAAGAGCCTCGGCATGCGGATCATCAAGAAGCAGCGCGTCGCGCTGACCTCGACGTCCGATCTCACGCCGCGCGGCATCGACCGGTTCGTGGCGGACGCGCTCGAGCTCGCCGACATCTCCCAGGAGGACGAGTTCGCCGGCCCTGCCGCTCCGGAGCTCATCTCCAGCGGCCCCTTCCCCGCGCTCGAGCTCTACGATCCGTCCGGCGGCTCGGTCACGGCCGCGCAGGCCATCGACATCGCGCGCCGCGGCGAGCAGGCCGCGCGCGACGCCGATCCCCGCATCACGAACAGCGACGGCGCGACGTTCTCCCGGACCGCGAGCGCCTTCGCCCTGGTCCTGTCCGGCGGCTTCCGCGGCGGCTACGCGGGCTCGTACGCGTCGCTCGTTGTCTCCCCGGTCGCCGACGACAGCGGCGACAAGAAGCGCCGCGGCTTCCACTTCAGCGCGCGGCGCCACCTCGCCGATCTCGACGCCCCGGACGCCGTCGGCCGCGAGGCAACCCGCCGGACGCTGCGCAAGCTCGGCGCCCGCAAGGTGCCGACCTGCGAGGCGCCGGTCGTCTTCGACCCGGACGCCGCCCGCTCGATGCTGGGGCTGCTCGGCTCCTGCCTCATGGGCAGCTCGATCTGGCGCAAGTCGAGCTACCTCGTCGGCCGCGAGGGGACGCGCGTCGCCAGCGATCTCATCACTGTGGTCGACGACCCGCTGATCCCGCGCGCGCCCGGCTCGCGCCCGTTCGACGGCGAGGGGCTGCTGGCCCGGCGCAACGTCGTTGTCGAGCAGGGCATCCTGAAGACCTACCTCTGCGACAGCTACAGCGGCCGGAAGCTCAAGCGCGCGCCGACCGGCAGCGCGGCGCGTGGCGCGGGCGGCGGTGTGGGCCCGTCGACGTCGAACTTCATCCTGCAGCCCACCGCCACGCCGGCAGCGGACATCGTCCGCGCCACGCCGCGCGGGCTGTACGTCACCGAGATGATGGGCTTCGGCTTCAACGCCGTGACCGGCGACTTCTCGCGGGGCGCGTCCGGCTTCTGGATCGAGAACGGCCAGCTCACTCACCCCGTGAGCGAGGTCACGATCTCCCTGAACCTCGACGAGCTCCTGCAGCGGATCGACGCCGTCGGCGACGACCTGGATCTCCGGACGGCAACGGCGGCGCCGACCTTCCGCGTCTCCGCCATGACCATCGCTGGAAGCTGAGCTGCTTCCGTCCGAGGAGCGTGTGCTCCTCGGGCTCGTGTGTTCTCCAGGATCCGAAAGACGGGTTGGCTGCGGGAGGACGGGCTCTGCAGCAGGGCTGCGAGCGACCTTGTCAACCGGCCCCGGGTTGCGCTGCGGGAGGGGGGGACTCCGTCCGCAGCGGGTCGCTCGGCAGTGCTGCGGCTCGTGGCGGATCGCCCCGCAGCCGCCCGCGACCGCCCCCGCCCGACCTATCTGCCGGGCGTGGACGGCCGGGTCCTCGCTCAGCGCGAGGACCCGCCAGCGGCCAGGCTGCGCGGCGGCTCTTCCGAGCCCGCGCCGGCTGCCGCCTGGAGGGGCGCCCCTGCCTGCGCGGCCGCTTCAGGCATCAGGAATGCCTTGAGCTGCTGCGCGTCGTTGCGCCCGATCCGGCCCACGAAGGTGGGCAGGCTGATGGGCTCGTCCGACAGCGCGACGAACGTCCCCTGCGAGTTCGCTCGGTGGAGCGCCTCGAAGAGGGAGGTGACGTCCACGTCGCTGGACACAGCCCGCACGTCGATGATGTACACGTCCGCGGGGTCCGCCCCCGCGAAGATCAGCGCGTCGTACGGGTGGCTGGCGTGCCGGATGGGCACGCCTTCCCCGAGGGAACGCGCCGCGTGGGTCATCGTGTCCTTCGTGCCGATGACCATCATCGACTTGGAGGTCGCCTTCGCGAGCTCCCGGGGCACCGAATAGCCCCATGCGCGGAGGAACTCGGCCACATCCGCCGCCTTGAAGCGCAAGTGTCTCCCCGGCGTACGGAAATGGGCAATCCTCCCCCGATCTACCCAGTTATGGATTGTCTTCAAGTCGACCTCGCACAAGGCTGCGAGGTCCGATGCCGTCAACAGCTTTTCACGAACACCAGCCATCGCCGAACTCCACGCGAAAGGCACCTGCCGCACAGCTCGCGTTCACAGCGCGGCAGCGTCTCCTCAGGTGGCGGCCCCCCCCACCCGTCTGTCTACTCGATTGAAACCTAGCTCTCACGGACGGGTCCGTCACCCGCTTTGCTCGAATTTTCTCGGCCCCTTGGAGAGAACGCCCCGCGCGGAGGCAGACTCCCCCGTCTTCAGGGGATCTCCTGGTTCATTATGTTCACGCGACCGGGTGTCGGCCACCCGGTCACGAACGAGCCGGCCGAACCATCGGGGGCGCGCGGCCCCACACGCGCCAGGCTCATCCCCGCTTTCGGCTCCGGCAAAGCGGGCGACCTGGACGTCACTGCACCTCCTCCATCCTTCAATTTGAGCGGTTCTCCCGAGTTCGACAGCCCATGGTTGCCAAGTTTTGGAACGCGGAGCAGCAGCGTCTCGGGAGGAGCCGGAGGGTCGAGCTCATCTTCAGCGACATAGCCCTCGTTGACGACCAGCGCGTACACGCCTGGATTCAGGGAGATGGAGGGCAATTCGGTCTCTCCGCCCACATCGGCGAGCACATACCCTGTGAGGTCGGCTGGGACGCCTCCATCGTTGTAGAGCTCTACCCACTCCTGAGACGGCTCAGCCCCTACAGGATTCGCCAGCACCTCATTGATAACCACGTGGGGCATGGGCGCACGCGTCATGGCTGAGAACGCCCGTCTCTCCACCAGCCCAGCATTGTCGATGGTGGCCACGGCGAGCTGGACGGCCGTGAGGGGCGGCAAGGGGGCGAGGACGAACAGCTCGCCCGGCAGCACCGCGAGGACTTCATCGAGCCCCTCGCCCGCGATCGCCCAGAGGAGCGGCGCGTCCGCCGAACGGACGCGAATTCGATCGTCGGCGACGTGAGCGCAGCCCGGCCCCATGGGGACTTCGTCGAGCGCGCAGGCGATCGCTGCGGCAGGGAAGGGCTCCGATTCCATCGAAAACGGACGCGGGTCGAGGCTCACCACACCTGGATCACCGGCGAAAGCGATGGGTGGGCCAACGAGGCGCAGCTCGTCCGTCTGGCCGGTCGCAGCGGGCGCCGGCCCCCCTTCGAAGCGCACGCAGCGCGCGCCGATGCCGTCGACGGCGCCGCGGCGCAGCTCGCCGGCCGGTCCGCCCGGGGCCAGCGCCGCTGCGGCGGCCATCTCGGGGAGGGGCGCATCGCCGCACCAAACGCCGAAGGTGAGGCTCGCGCCGGCGTCGGGCGGCGGCCAGAGGCGTGGGAGCACGGGGGGTGAGCCCTCGGCAGCGACCTGGATGTGGTGCGAGAAGGCGGGGCTGCCGCTGGCCACGGCGTACGTCTCTCCGGGCGCGAGCGGGGCGAGCGGCGCCACGGTGAGCAAGGGATCTCCCGCGGGCGCCTCGTTCAGCCACGCGATCGACGGGACCACGCGCTCCGCGAGCGCGTTCGACAGGTCGCCTTGCTCTATCTGCCGCATGTGCGCGGCGCCGATCTTCCCCCGGACGATCAGCGCCCGACCGGGATCGACGCTCCCGGCGGCGGCGACCGGGAGGCGCACCCGCAGCCGCAGCACCGGGGGCGCTGCATCCAGCGGCGCAGCGGGCTCGATCTGGAGCTCGGGGATCATGTCCGCGTCGCCGGCGGTGGCGGTGACCTCGTCGCCATCGAGGCGAGGGGGAGCCGCGAGCTCCGGCGCGCAGGACAGGGGGGAGGCCACGAGCGGCGCGAGCGCGAGCGGCAGGACGTGGGCGGCGCGCGGCGCGCGCGAGGGGCGAGTCAGGGGACGATGGGTCATGACGCGGAGTTCGGCGGGGGCTCGCCGCCGGTTGCCTCGACGTCGCTTTTTTTTCGGAGGCCGCTACCCTCGCCTCGCATGGCCCCCGAGGACATCAAGAAGCTCCGGCAGGATCTTGGCTGCACGGCCCGCGAGCTCGCCGGAGCGCTGGGCATCGAGCAGGAGACGGTGCTCGCCTGGGAGCACGGCGATCTCTTTCCGACGAAGCGCTTCGTCGGGATGATGGAGGAGCTGCGGCGCAAGGGTCCGGAGGCGATCCCGCGCAAGAAGAAGAAGCAGGCGAACGCCTCGCCGCTCCAGGTGCTCGCCGACCCCGAGCTCTGGCGGCTCTTCCGCAAGCTCCTCTCCCACCCGGAGCTGAGGAGCGCGGCGCTGAAGCTGGCGGAGGCCTATCCGGATCCGACCGACGCGCCGCCATCGTGAGCGGCGGGCCGACGCGCTCGAAGGTCAGAGGGCGGCGACGACTCAGTCGTCTTCGTCCTCCTCGTCGTCTTCGTCGTCGTCCTCATCCTCATCCTCGTCGTCGTCGTCGTCCTCTTCGTCGTCTTCCTCTTCGTCCTCGTCGTCCTCGTCGCCGTCTTCTTCGTCCTCGTCGCTCTCTTCTTCGTCCTCGTCGCTCTCTTCTTCGTCCTCGTCCTCGTCCTCGTCGTCCTCGTCGTCCTCGTCGTCCTCGTCCTCTTCGTCCTCGTCCTCCGCGCTGCGCACCTCGTCCTCCTCGAGCGCGTTCGCGTCTCGGACGGCGTCCTGCGCGCCAGGCTCGGCATGCACGCCAGGGATCGGACTCTCCACACGCACCTCGTCCTCCATTGCTTCCATGGCCACATCTCCCTCCCGCGGCGCTGTAGGCGACACGCCGACGTCTTCCGCTGACGTCTCTCCTGCGCCGGTGACACTCGTCCGGATCGTACCTTCCGCGCCGGCGAAGCTCTCCTGTTCCGACGTCATCACCGTAGCGTCCGGCGGCTCTTCGCCGAGCTCACGCTCGTAGGCGCGACGAGATTCCTCGGTCAGCTCGGTGAACTCGCGCAAGGTCGGCAGCTCGCCGAGCGCCTTCAGGCCGAAAAACTCGAGGAACTGCGCCGTCGTTCCGTAGAGCATCGGTCGCCCGGGCTCGTCCTTCTTGCCCAGGATCCTCACGAGATCGCGCTCCAGGAGCGACTTCAGCGCGGCGCCGGAATCGACGCCGCGGATCTCGTCGACCTCGGGCCGCGTGATCGGCTGCCGGTACGCCACGATCGCGAGCGTCTCGGTCTGGGCGCGGGACATCTTGATCGGCTTCTGCTCGGTCACCTCGCGGACGAACGGCGCGAACGCGGGGCTCGTTCGAAAGACGTACCCGCCGGCGACCTCGTCCAGCCGGAACCCTCGCCCGTCGTACTCCGCGACGAGCTCGGCCAGCAGCTCTCGCACGACGCGGTGCTCTGCGTTCGCCGAGCGCGCGAGCTCGCGGGCCGGCACCGGTCGCTCCGCGACGAAGATGAGCGCCTCCAGGACCCCCTTCAGGTGCTTGCGCGCGACCGCGGACAGCCCCGGCACCTGCGCGGCCGCCGTCGCGCTGCGGGCCGGAGCCGAGGCGCGCCGCGCCGGGTCACCGAGCTGGGCCCACGCGACGGCGCGGAAGCGAGCGACCGGATCTTGCCGTGCCCCCCTCGGCGCGCGCGGCTCCTTCTTCACCGCCCGCGGCCGCTTCGCCCCGCTCAGCCACGCGTGCGCCGCCGCCCTCAGCCGCGCCGGCGTGCCGCGTCCGCTCGCCCTGGCCGGGGCGCCCTGCCCCGGAGGCTTCGGCGCGCGCGGCTCCTTCTTCGCCGCCCGCGGCCGCTTCGCCCCGCTCAGCCACGCGTGCGCCGCCGCCCTCAGCCGCGCCGATACGCGCTGTGCGCTCGCCCTGGCCGGAGCGCCCTGCCCTGCCGCCTTGGGCGCGCGCGGCTCCTTCTTCGCCGCCCGCGGCCGCTTCGCCCCGCCCAGCCACGCGTGCGCCGCCACCCTCAGCCGCGCCGATGCGCGCTGTGCGCTCGCCCTGGCCGGAGCGCCCTGCCCTGCCGCCTTGGGCGCGCGCGGCTCCTTCTTCGCCGCCCGCGGCCGCTTCGCCCCGCCCAGCCACGCGTGCGCCGCCGCCCTCAGCCGCGCCGATGCGCTCTGTCCTGCCGTCTTCGAAACGCGCCGCCGCTTCGCCGCGGCATCAGCCACCGTCACGGCCACTCCCTGCGTCTACTTCATCCACCGCGTCCGGCGGCGCCGCGACGTCCTCCGGGGCCGACAGGTCGCTCGTCTCCGCGACCGCATCACGGCTCGGCTCCTCCAGCGGGGCCAGAGCGGCGGCGCCGGCATCCGCTTCCCTCGCTGGCTCGTCGCCTGCGACGTCGTGCGCGCTGTCCGTCTCCTCCACCGCCCCGGCGAGCTCCGGGGGCGCGGGTTCGCCGCTCGGATCCACAGATGGCTCGGCCAGCTCAGGCTCCGCCGGCGCGCCGCTCTCGGCTTCCGCTTCCGTGGCTTCAGCGACCTCGGGCCCCGCCGGCTCGCCGCTTTCTGCTTCTGCAGCTTCCGCGCTCTCGGCCAGCTCAGGCCCCGCCGGCTCGCCGCTCTCAGCTTCCGCTTCCGCAGCTTCCGCGCTCTCGGCCAGCTCAGGCTCCGCCGGCTCGCCGCTCTCGGCTTCCGCTTCCTCGGCCTCCGCGCTCTCGGCCAGCTCAGGCTCCGCCGGCTCGCCGCTCTCGGCCTCCGCTTCCGCGATCTCGGCAGCCTCAGGCTCCGCCGGTGCGCCGGCAGGCGGCGCTCCCGCCCCCTCGCTCCCGGCCATCTCGTGCCGCTCCGCCGTGGGCGCGCCGTCCTCTGGGTCGAACTCCACCGGGGGCTCGCCCTCCGCCACCGAGAGCAGGATGTGGATCGGCGCCAGCGGGTCCGTCTGGTGGACCCGGATGAGCCTCAGCTTGCACATCTCGAGCACGGCAAGGAACGTGATCACGACCTCGAAGCGAGGGATGACGCCCCCCTTCGAGACGCTGTCGAGCAGCAGATCCTCGAAGCGCATCGCCCGCCGCGCCGAGAGCTTCTCCGTGAGCTCGACGATGCGATCCGTGATGCTGATGCGATCGAAGACGACCTCGTGATCGATCTGGACGTTCGTCCGCTTCAGCACCCGCTCGAAGGCGTCCAGCAGGCCGAAGATCGACGACGACGCGAACGGCGCCGGGCCCTTCGGCACCTCGCTCTCGCTCATGCCGCGCGTGAACACGTCGCGCCCCAGCGTGCCGCGCTCGGCCAGCTCGCCCGCGGCGACCTTGTACTTCTGGTACTCCAGGAGCCGCCGGACGAGCTCGGCGCGCGGATCCTCCTCCTCGCCGGGCATCCCGTCGTCGTCCTGCCCCGCAGGCACGCTCGGCAGCAGCATCTTCGACTTGATGTGCGCCAGCGTCGCCGCCATCACGAGGTACTCGCTCGCGAGGTCGATCGACAGCGAGCGCATGATCTTCAGGTACTCGAGGTACTTCTCCGTGACGAAGCTCACGGGGATGTCGAGGATGTCCAGCTCGTGCTGCTGGATGAGGTGCAGCAGCAGGTCGAGCGGCCCCTCGAACGTGGGGAGCGAGATGACGTACTCGCCCTCGCGCGGCCCCGCGTCGTCGCCGGCCGCCTCGCCGGCCGCCGACGACGCCTCGCGCACCTCGCGGGGCGGCGTGGGCGCCTCGCGGGCCCGGGGCGCCGCCGCCCCGCGGCCAGCGGGCGCAGGAGCGGCGCCCGCGTTGCCGCGCCCTTTGCCGCCGCGCGCCCTTGCCGCGCCCGCCTTGGAACCGCTCACGCGGCGACCGTAATCGCAAGGCGCCGGTCGGTCCATTCCGGAGCGTGCCCCGGCGCCGCGACGCGCCAAAACGCCGCTCCGTCCGACAATTTATGGCGGGAGCGGTGCTAGCATCAGCGCTGTCGATGAAGCCGTCCCCCGCGAAGAGCTGCCCCTCGTGCGGTGAGCGCTACGACGCGGGCGTCCTCTATTGCCCCCGCGACGGCACCCCGCTCGCGAGCTCGCGCAAGAGCCCCGCCTTCGGCGCCGCCGAGCGCGATCCCTACGTCGGCCTCACGCTCGGCGGGCAGATCGAGCTCCGCCACCTCATCGGCATCGGCTCGATGGGCCGCGTCTACCGCGCCTTCCAGGCAGGGATCGAGCGCGACGTGGCCGTCAAGATCCTCCACCGCGAGCTGAGCACCAACGCCGAGCTCGTGAGCCGCTTCCACCGCGAGGCCAAGATCGCGAGCCGCCTCGTCCACCCGAACGTCGTCCAGGTGCTCATGACCGGGAGCGTCCCCGCCACGGCCGACCCCCGGATCGGCGGCGAGCTCTACCTCGTCATGGAGCACCTCGACGGCATCTCGCTCCTCTCTGCCCTCGCCGCGGCGGGCGCGGGGGGCGAGAGCGAGGCGCTCCCGCTCCCGAGGGCGCTCCACATCATCCTCCAGATCTGCGACGCGGTCGGCGAGGCGCACGCGCAGGGCATCGTCCACCGGGATCTCAAGCCCGAGAACATCATGCTCGTCCGCCGCGGCGAGGACCCGGACTACGTGAAAGTGCTCGACTTCGGCATCGCCCGCCTCGACTGGGCCGACAAGGCGATGACCACCCAGGCCGGGCTCATCTTCGGCACCGCCAAGTACATCTCGCCCGAGGGCGCCGAGGGGCAGCGCGTCGGGCCGCCGGCGGACGTCTACTCCATCGCGACGATGCTCTACCAGTGCCTCGCGGGGCGCGCGCCGTTCGAGGGCGACTCGCCCGTCGCGCTGCTCGTCCAGCACACGCACGCCCCGCCGGCGGACCTGCGCAGCATCGCGCGCTCGAGCTACGTGCCCGCGCCGATCGCGCAGGTCGTGATGCACAACCTCGCGAAGAGGCCCTCGGAGCGCGCCCCCGACGCGCGCGCCCTCGGCCGCGACCTCGCCCTCGCCGTGCGCGCGAGCGGCCTCGATCCCGACGAGATCGCCGCCCAGCCCGGGCTCCTGCGCGCCAGCGCGGTCATGAAGCTCGCCTCGAAATCGCGCACCAAGTCGCTCGACCTCTCCCCGGCGCTCGCCGCCCAGATCGGCGGCATCGCCGCGCCCACGCTGGAGAGCGCGCACATCAGCGATCTCGGGTCGCTCCCCCCGCGCGTCGAGATCGACCGCTACGGGGACCTGGCGGCGCATGGCCCGGAGGAAGAGCGCTCCTCCTCCAGCGGCGCCGAGCGCTCCTCCTCGCCCAGATCGAGCGGCGTGGAGCGCTCCTCCTTCGGCAGCGGAGACCACGCCGCCTTCCGCAGCGGAGAGCACGCCGCCTTCGGCGCCGCAGAGCGCGCGTCGTTCGGCAGCGGAGATCACTCGGCCTTCGGCGGCGCAGAGCGCTCGTCGAGATCCAGCGGCGTGGAGCGCTCCTCCTTCGGCAGCGCAGAGCGCTCGTCGAGACCCGGCGGCGCAGCGCCCGGCGGCGCCGCGGCGCCTTCCTGGTCCACCCCCTTGCCCGAACATCCCGCGCGGACGGCGATCGGCCTCGGCATCGAGCCCTCGCGCGACTCCGCGCCGGTGCCGTCGACAATGCAGGGCGTCGAGTCCGCGGCGCGGCCGCTCCCGCGTCGCGCCGTGATCGCCCGCGCCGCCGCCCTCCTCGCGTGCGCCGGTGCGCTGGGTCTCGTCGTGTTCCTCGGCGGGCGGCACCTCGGCGCGTTCGGCGGGCCGGCCGCGAGCGACTCGCTGGACGCGCACATCGAGCGCGCGCGCGACTGCATGGGGAGGCACGCGTGGGACGCCCCCCCGGGCGAGAACGTGAAGGACCTCCTCTCGCAGGCGCTCGCGCGGTGGCCGAGGGACCCGCGGCTCGCCGAGCTCCGGCGCGAGTCGTCCGAGCGCATCGTCACCGACGCCCTCGGGCGCAAGTATGCCGGCGACAGGGCCGGCGCGATCCGGCTGGCGAAGCTCGCCGTCGAGCTGCACCCGGAGCTCACCACCGCCCAGCACCTCGTCCTCGAGCTCTCGAGCGGCCCTCCCGACGCCGCCCCGGCGCCGCCCCCGCAGGTCTCCCCCGAGGGCTCGTCGTCCCCGACCGCGGCCCCCGACCGCAGGCCGCCGCGCCGGCCCGCGCCGGCCGAGGCCCGCGGCGCGACCCCCGGCGCCCCCGCGGGCCAGCCGCCCGCGGCCGCCCCCAGGGGCGCGCCTGCCCCGCCGGCGCCGGCCCTCAGGAACGCGCCGGCGCCGCCCGGGGGCGCGGGCTCGCCAAGGGACGGCGCCGCCTCGCCGCCGGCCAGCGCCCCCGCCCCCGCCTTGCCCCCCTCGCCGCCGCCCCTGCCCACGGAGTCCCTGTCACCGCTCCCCTCCTCGACGGGTCCGTGGCTATAATCCATCGAAGGTGAATCCAGGCGGTTGGTACCCCACGTCGCGAGCGCCCACCAACGATCGCGCTGGGGAGGGCGACCGTGCGTCACCGCCGCGCCGCGAGAGAGCCCGACCGACGCGCGGCGCCGCGTGCGGCGCTGCGGTCGCGGTGCTCCTCGTCGCGGCGCCCGGTCGCGCCGACGAGAGCCGGGCCGCCCGCCGGGCCGCCGCCGCGCGCGAGCAGGACCGCCCCTACACCATGGTCGAGATGAGCGGCGGCGTGATGACGCTCCCCGGCGCCGACGTCTGCCCCGTCTCGCTGTCCCCTGACACCTGCGAGCAGGGCGAGACGAGCGTCTCCTTCGGCATCCACAACCTCTACCGCTGGGGCGACATCGGCTTCGGCGCGGGCATCTTCTGGGCCGCGACGCTGAGCACCGAGGCAGCGCGCGGCGCGCCCGAGCTCGAGCGCGATCACGCGCGCCGCTACTTCATGCTCGACGGGGTGTTCCGCTACTACGGCATCCGCACGGAGACGTGGGAGTGGTGGGGGGGCGCGACGCTCGGCGGCGTCGTCGTCAACGACTCCTGGTCGGTCGAGGCCGACCGCGACCCGTACTCGGACACCGCCTACGTCGGGCCCAGGGCCGCGACGATCGGCACCGAGGGCGTCGCCGTGGGCCTCGCGATCGGCGGCGAGTGGACCTTCGCCGACAACTGGAGCTTCGGGAGCCACATCCGCTACTCGAGCTGGTTCCTCCCGGAGCAGCGCAAGGTCTCGCCCACCGGCGATCGCGCCTCCCTCTCCGAGCGCGTCGACATGTTCAACATCGGCGTCCTGATCGCCTACCGCGTCGCGCTCTGACGCCGCGCGCGCCGCGACGGACGCGCGCGACGCGACCGCCGCAGAGCGCGCGGATCGCGCGGGCAGGCAACGGCCGCCGCCAGCGCGCGGCGCCAGAGCGCGGCAGTTGACGCGACATCGCCAGGTCTGTACGCCTCCTCGGCCGTTCCCACCCAGCGAGGAGCCCCCGATGCCGCTGAATCTCTCGAAGGTCGGCCACACGACCCAGCCCAGCGCCTTCACCTTCACCTGGAAGACCCTGGCCACCTACGCGCTCGGCATCGGCGCCCGGCGCGACGAGCTCGAGTACCTCTACGAGGGCACGCCGGGCGGCATGAAGGTCTACCCGACGTTCGGCGTCATCCCGACCCAGGGCACTGTGTTCGAGGCGCTCGAGGTGGCAGGCGCCGAGCTGCCGCTCATCGTGCACGGCGGGCAGACGCTGCGGGTGCACCGCCCGCTCCCGGCGAGCGGGACGCTGTTCACGACCGCCACCCTGTCGGGCATCTACGACCTCAAGAAGTTCGCGCAGGTGATCATCGAGACGAAGACGACGCTCGAGGGCGAGCCGCTCTTCGACACGGTGTGGTCGATCATCGTGCGCGGCGTCGGCGGCTTCGGCGGGCCGCGCCCGCCGCACGCCGAGTCGGAGGCCCCCGTGCCGAAGAACCGCGAGCCCGACTGGGAGGTCGAGCAGGCGACCTCGCCCGAGCAGGCGCTGCTCTACCGGCTCTCGGGCGACGAGAACCCGCTCCACGCCGACCCCGAGGTCGCGGCGAAGGCGAGCTTCACCCAGGGGCCCATCCTGCACGGCCTCTGCACGTACGGCTTCGCGGCGCGCGCGATCATCCAGAAGGCGGCCGGCGGCGACGCGAGCAAGCTGCGGGCCTACGGCGCGCAGTTCCGCAAGCCTGTGTGGCCCGGTGACACGCTCGTCACGCGCGGCTACGCGCTGGAGGGCGGCAAGGTCGCGGTGGTCACGTCGGTCAAGGGGCGACCCGACCCGGTGCTCACGAGCGCCTGGGCGGAGATCGGCTGACGGCCGGCGCGGCCGCGTGCTAAGGCCCGAGGCCCGGATCAGGGAAGCGATATGAGCAAGAAGACCGAGAAGGACAGGGCCAGGGACGACGAGGACCTCGAGGACGAGGACGGGTCGACCGACGAGGACAACGACGACGGGGAGGAGGAGGCGAAGGCCACCGCGGTCCACGGCCGCGACGATGACGACGACGACGACGGCGTCGAGCCGGAGGATCCGTACTGGTGGACGCCGCACGCGGTGCTCAGCGCGCTCGTGCTGATCGGGCTCCTCGGCTTCTTCGGCATGTTCAACAAGACGCCGCTCTCTCGCCTCGCGGCCCCTGTCGCTCCGGCGCCGGACGAGCACGAGCACGCCGTCGCCGCGTCGCCCGCGCCCGCGCCCAAGCCGACGCCCCGCCCGGCGCAGTCAGCGCAGGCGCCCCGGGAGATGTTCGGCGCGAAGCACCTGCTCGTCATGTACAAGGGGAGCCGCCGCGCGCCCCCGACCATCGAGCGCACGAAGGAAGAGGCCCAGGCCCGCGCGACCGAGGCCATGAAGAAGGCCAAGGCCGACCCGAGCAAGTTCGCGGACATCGTGAAGGAGTACTCGGACGAGCCGGGCGCGGACAAGCGGGGCGGCGACCTCGGCAAGTTCCCGAAGGGCGCGATGGTCCCGGAGTTCCAGGTGGGCCTCGAGAAGATCAAGGTCGGCGAGGTGAGCGACCTCGTCGAGACGCCGTTCGGCTTCCACGTCATCCTCCGCACGCAGTGATCGCGGGCGCCTCGCGGCGCCAGGCGACCGCGCGGCGCCTCGCAGCGCCCCCTGCGCCCCGCTCGTCCCCCGCGGCGCGCAGGCGCCGGCGCGGCGACGTGCCGCCGCGCCGATCGCTCTCTCCCTGGACAGCGACCGCGGCGCTCAGGGCGCCGGCGCGGTGACGAGCTTCTTCAGCCGCGCCGACTTCTCTTCCTTGGTCAGCGTCACCTTGGCGTGCTCGTCGGCGGTCATGCCGCTGCGGAGCACGCGGGCCTCGTCGCCGACGCCGTAGACGGTCTTGTCCGCGCGGGCGAAGATCCACTCGGTGGCGGGGGTGTCGCCCTCCTTGTGCATCAGGCGCACCGCGCCGTCGCCGATGCCCTTCTCCCGGGACGCGCCCGGCAGCTTCGCCAGCGTCGACAGCACGTCCTTGGCCTGGTCGACGTCGCCGCGCACGACCGCGAGCACCCGGTAGCGCTTGTCGACCTCCTTGTAGTAGCCGAACGCGCCCGGCCCCGCGCCGTCGACGCCGAGCACGTCCTTCGTCTCGTACCGGACCCCGAGCGGGATCATGTTGTCCTTGGGCAGCGTCGCCGCGGCCGGGGGCAGCGCCGGCTCGCCGGGCAGCTTCGCGCCCATCTCCTTCACGAGCCCGGGCAGGACCTTCTCGCTCAACGATTTGAGCGCCGCCTCGGCCAGCGCCTCGTCGTTGTACGTGATCTCGGCGAGGTACTGCCCGCGCCAGAGGTACGCGTTGCCCACCCCCATCGCGGCCGCGCCGCCGCCCTCGATGGGGCGCGGCGTCGCCTCGTCGGCGGGGTCGCCGTCGCCCACGGTGCGCTTCGTGAACATCCCGTAGGCGCCCTCGGTGGACCCGAACTTCGAGAGGTGGACGTCGACTGTCGCGGAGCCACCGGCGCCGCTCACGTACCGCGCCTCGACCACCCGCCGCACGCCGAATCCCTTGTAGATCTCGCACTCGCCGTCGAACATGTCGCAGATGCTGTCGAGCGGCAGGGAGGCCGATTCTCCGAACGTCTTCTCGGCGCCGTTCGGGTCGAGGCAGAACCCGCCGATCGTGCGCGGGAAGAACGGCGCGCTCGCCGCGTCGCCGATCGTCCCCCCTCCGCCCGCGCACGCCGCCGGCTTGGCGGCCGGCGCAGGCGGGGGCGGCGCGCCCATGCGCTCCTCCTCCTTCTTGCCGCAGCCCGCGGCCAGCGCGGCCGTGAGCGCCCCCGCGAGCAGCACGCCGAGCGTGCGCCCCGCGGGAGACGCGCTGTGGGCCAACAGGACTCTCGATGAACACCTTTCCGGCGGGAATCGCATGGCCCGTTCGCCTTGCACCTTTTTTCATAGCGCCGCAATCGTTAGCGCCCGCCGCGCGGTTCTTTGAGAGATTCCCCATGAAATTCCACAACTTGGCGCGAATCGAACAGGGCACGCGGCTTGCCTTTGCCCGGCATTCGGTGCGTTCCTCTTCCTGTTCGCCTCTTCGTGATCCCGGCGGCCTGCGGGCCTGCGCTCGGGGAGGGCGCGCGCGGCGCCGGCGCGGCGCGCGCGGCTTCACCCTCCCGGAGCTGCTCGCGGTGGTCGTCCTGATCGGCATCCTCGCGGCCACGGCGTCGCCGAGCTTCGTGAACGCGATGCGCGATCGCCGCGTGAACCGCACCGCCATGGAGATCAGCGGCATCTACCGCCTCGCGCGCCACCAGGCGATCGGGCGCGGGACGGCGGTCCTCGTGCGGTGGACGGCCTCGACGGGCGAGTTCGAGGTGAGGCAGGCGCGCATCGAGGGCATCGTGGCGGGCTCGCTGATCTCGAAGAGCTGCCTCAGCGTGCTCAACTGGATGGACCCGACCGAGACCGAGCTTGTCACGCGGTTCAACGTCACGGGCACCGAGCTGGCCGCGGTGGAGCTCCGCGATCCCACCCCTCCCGACGGCGCCGTGCAAGACAGCGCCGACGTGTGCTTCACGGCGCGGGGGAGGACGTTCGTCCGCTACAACTTCGGCGCCGGGTTCGGGCCGCTGCTCGGCGCGCTCCGCGTCAACGTGACCAACACGAGGACCGGCCTCCCGCGCTCGGTCTTCGTCCCGCCGAACGGCGTCGCGAGGCTCGGCCTGTGAGCGCGGCGCGCGCGAGGCGGCCGGCGAGCCGCGGCTACACGCTCATCGAGGTCATGGCGGCGCTCGGCGTGCTCTCGATCGGCGCCACCGGGGTGCTCGCGCTGCAGAAGGCGACGCTCATCAGCAACACGAACGCGCGCAACCTCACGATGGCCAACAACATCGCCATGACCTGGGCGGAGCGGCTGCGGGTGGACGCGCTCCAGTGGAACGATCCCGGCGGGGTCCCGGACCGCGACAGCGACACGGACTGGCTCAGCCTCATGGCCACCTCCCCGTTCCCCGCCAAGGTCGCGCCCACGCCGATCCCCGCGCTCGGGGCGCCGGTCGCGGACGTGTTCGGGACCGACATCCACGGGGGCGACCCGTCGCAGCCCGCGTTCTGCACGCATGTCCGCTTCACCCAGTTCACCGACGCCACGACGGGCACGCGGCGCTGGCCCACCCTCATCCGGGCGGAGATCCGCGTCGTCTGGGAGCGCAACGGCAACCCGATCGACTGCGGGGTCGCCCCGGTCATCGTCGACGCGGAGCCGGAGCGCTTCGGCGCGGTCTACGTCACGACCGCCGTCCGTCGGAACACGAGCGAGCAGTGACAGCGATGCGAGACCGACACACTTCCCCCGCGCGCCCGCGCGCCTCAGGACAGCGAGGCTTCACGCTCGTGGAGCTGCTCGTCGCCATGGCCGCCGGCCTCGTCGTGTCGCTGGCGGCCTTCCTGCTCTCGAAGAACGCGACCCGCTTCTTTCAGAACGAGGCGAGGGCCTCCGCCTCGCACCTCGCCGCGACGATCGGGCTGAACCGGCTCGCGACGGATCTGCAGCGCGCCGCCTATCTGTCGACCGGCAACATCCAGTCGCCGAACGACAACCAGCGCTGCGGCGCCCCGCCGATCACGCCGACCGGCCTGAGGCTGCTCGCGGGCGTCACGATACAGCGCCAGGGGTCGGTGTTCCTCCACCCCTCGGAGCTCGGCCAGAGCATCGTCAACAGCATGTGGCCGGACGCGATCATCATCGGCGGCAGCCTGAACAGCACCGAGGTGTTCGAGTCGCGCGTCGTCAACGACAACGGCTCCTGGTACATCCGGCTCCTCGACAGCGCCGCCACGAGGCGCACGATCCAGCGCGCGCAAGGCGGCGGACAGGGGCTGGAGGACATCTTCCAGGGAGGGCGCTTCCTGCGGATCAGCCGGCCGAATCAGAAGCACCTGTATGCCGTCATCGACCGCATGGAGCCCGGGAACCTCGTCTTCCTCAAGTCCCCTCCCGGGGTGACGACGCGGGATGTCGAGCCAGAGTGCGGCCTCCCCCTCAGCGGCGCGCACGCGTGGGTGAGCGTCATCTCCCGCGTCCGCTACGACATCCGGAGCCTTGTCGGAAAGGCGACGTCCTATAGCTCGCTCGTGACGCCCATCACGCCGGCGCTCACCGGCGACAACGGGCGCACCGAGCTCGTGCGGATCGAGCTCGACGACGAGGATCAAGAGAGGCCCGAGACGCTCGAGGTCATCGCGGAGTACGCCGTCGATCTCAAGTTCGGGATCTCCGCATTGCAGGCGGACACGGCCCAGCAGAAGATCACCCCGCAGATCACGCGGTATCCGATCACCGCGACCGACAACGCGAACGTGTACACCATCGCCGCCGCGAACAACCAGCCTCTCGCCAGGCCGGAGGACGTGCGCTCGGTCCAGATCCGGCTCTCGACCCGCACCCGGGCGCCCGACCGCGACGTCGGCTTCCCCGTGGGCACCGACGGCCGCAGGCTCAGGTTCCTGATCCCCGGCATCGTCTCCGGGGTCAACACCCTGGCAGACACGGTGCCGGCGGGAGCCCCTCCGGTGTTCGCCCGGATGCGCACGCTCTACGCCGATGTCGCGCTCCCGAACCTGGCAGAACCAAGATGAAGAACGCAAGCATCGCCCGGTCCCTTCGGCGATCCCGCGAGCGGGGCGCCGCCGTGTTCATCGTCGTGCTGGTCATCACGATGCTCACCGCCATCGGCCTGTTCGCGGCGCACGCCGCCACGCTGTCGACCATCGCCAGCGGCCATGCGCGTCGGATGACGCAGACTCACTACCTCGCGGAGTATGCAATGCAGCTCGCGCTCGCCGAGATCGAGCAGAAGGGCGGCCTGAACGGCGGGCTCGCCACGGGGGAGAACTGCCTGGGCACCCCCGCCAGCTGCTGGACGATCAACTCCCGCGAGCTCCAGCGCAACGCGGCGGAAGGCCTCCTCGAGCTCGACGCGCCCGACGCGCCAGGAAGCCTCGGTCGCAAGGACGTCCGATGGAGCTTCGAGGTGGAGGTGACCGACAAGATACAGCCGGCGCTGGGGAACCACGAAGGCACCTCCCGGACCGATCAGAACCAGGTGGATGTGGACTATTGCACGGTCGCCATGAACGGGCGGCTCATCGCCTGGCCGGATCCTGGCGACCCGGTCGGTGAAGACGAGGTCATCGCCACGGCAGGCAGCCAGGAAGCCCTGTCCCTCGTGGCCCATGTCCTCTGCAAGTGAAGGCGACGAACCGGAGCGCACGATGCGAAACCTGACGAAGGTGCTTGTCACGATGGGCTCCGCGGCGACGGTCGGCCTCCTCGCCCCCCGCGCGCGCGGGCAGGCCATGGATGTCGAGCCGCCGCTCCCCAACGTCCTCCTGCTCGTCGACACGTCGGGATCGATGGAAAAGACGGTGGCGGGCGGCGAGCCGGACTGCAACCCGCTCAACGCGCCTGCCAACGAGGGCCTGAAGAGCCGCTGGGCGAAGCTCGTCGAGTCGCTCACCGGGCCGATCACGGACTTCTCGTGCTACGCGCAGCCGCGCACGAGCTCCGAGTTCGTCGACGAGTTCAGCCTCAATTCAGAGCCGCCCTACGACAGGAACTACTACATTCCGTTCCATCGCCTGCTCTCCCGCGGCTGCACGAAGGGCCCCGGGGCGGACTACAACACGCTGCGAGAGCACCCGTTCGACGACGCGACCCAGCCCTGCGCGGCGGGGATGGGGTGGGATCAAGCCACGTCCGGCCTGCTCGACGTCTACGGCGACAGGATCCGGTTCTCGCTCATGACGTTCGACACGCTCCCCGACGCGAGGACCGGGCTCAGCGGAGGCACGCCCGATCCCGTGGGCGGCATGGCGGGGATGTGGAGCTACTTCCTCGAGTTCCAGAGCGGCGCAGGGTACCCGGCGCGGGGCAACCCGCCCGACTGCGCTGTCGAGGACATGGAGGTCGGCGCCAAGAACCCGGCCGCGCCGCTCTGGGAGGGGCCGCTCGTCCCCTTCCCGTCCTACACGGCGGACATCACCGAGGTCCGCGCGACGAACCAGCGCATCCAGGACGCGCTGATCGCGACGCGCCCCTACGGCGCGACGCCGCTCGCCGGGATGTTGACCGACGCGCGCGACTACATCCTCAACGAGGCCTCGATCTGGCAAGGCCGGCCGCTCGGCCCGCGCGACGACCCGTACATCAGCGGCGGCTGCCGCAAGACCTCGATCGTGCTCATCTCCGACGGCGAGCCGAACCTCGACCTGCGCCCTACCTGCGCGCAGGGGCCAGGCCCCGGCCCGGAAGGGACGGGCTGCCCCTACGAGGAGCCGCACGTCGTCGCCCACGCGCTCAACACCCACGTGAACCCGAACCGGCGCGTGCAGACCTATACCGTCGGGTTCGGCCTCACCACCCGGGCGCGGCAGGAGCTCAGCGATCCGAGCTTCAACTGCGCGACGCTCTCCAGCGGCGATTTCCTGCCCGGCGGGCGCTGCGACAGCGCCTCGAACGCGCTCAAGGCGTGCTGCACGCTGTCGCGCATCGCGATCGAGGGCGGGACCGACCGCGGCTACTTCCCGGACGACGCCAACGAGCTCTCCGCGGTGATGTCGCAGATCTTCGCGCGCATCGCCTCGAACTCGACGAGCCGCACCATCCCCGTCTTCGCCAACGCGGCCACGACCGCGGACACAGGCAGCGACGCCGCGGGCGTCGCCTACCAGTTCGGCTCGTCGTTCAGCCCGCCGCCGGACGGCTCGATGTGGAGCGGCAACCTCGAGCGAAAGCGCTTCGTGTGCGAGGCGGTGAACGGCGTGATGACGACGCAGCTCGAGGACATCGACCCCAGCAAGGGCGACGACTTCGCGGCCAACGTCAACTCGAACGACCTCTCGCGGCCCCGGAGGTTCTTCACCGTGATCGGCGAGGCCGACGGCGCGCAGAACATCTGGTCGCAGCGGAGCATCCGCCCCGCGACAGTGGCCACGGACGGCCTCGGGAGCTACACGGGCACGGTGACCGGCGGCGGCGCGCCGGCGCCGGCGTCGTTGTTCGCGAACGAGCTCTCCCAGGCGGCGCGCGCGCTCAAGCTCGATCCCAGCGCGGGCACCGTCCCCCCGCAGTGCTCGGGCGGGCTGCGGGTGAACACCGCCACGCAGTGCGCCGAGCGCCTCGTCGCGTGGGAGATCGGCGAGCCGATGCCCTCGGACGTCCCGTCCCGAGACGGCAACGAGCTCGGCAGCATCTACCACTCGACCCCGGTCGTCGTGGGGCCGCCGCGCGACACCATCCCCGACGAGTCCTACAGGCTCTTCGCGGAGGACCCGGATCACGCGAACCGGCCGCTCATGCTCTACGCCGCCACGACCGACGGGCAGCTCCACGCCTTCCAGGTGACGGCGGCGACAGCGGCCGACCCGCTCAAGGTGGATCGCGTCCAGAACAACGAGCTCTGGTCGTTCCTGCCGCCCCACGTGCTCCCGCGGCTCCTCCAGACGTTCAACCAGCAATCCATCCTGCTCGACGGCGCGCCCGTCGTGAAGAACGTCGTCTTCGAGCGCACGGGCGCGCAGGCGGCCGCCGGCTCGTCGACCTGGAACACCGTGCTGCTCGCCGGCGGCGGCGCGGGCGGCGGCTTCTACTACGCGCTCGACATCACGGACCCGCGGGAGCCGCGGTTCCTCTGGCAGCTCTCCACGGACGACAGCGGCAACGACCTGTTCGGCGAGACGACGCCGACGCCGGCGATCGCGACAGTGACGCTCGAGGCCGGCAGCGGGTTCCGCGAGGTCGCTGTCGCCATCCTGCCCGGCGGCTCGGCCCCGCTCGACCCGAACCAGAGCGCGTGCCCCCGCAAGAGCGCGACGCACCCGTACTTCCAGCCGACGGGCAACCTGTCGGTCCGCGACTCGGTCCGGTGCTGGGGCACCGCGAGCACCAACGGCCAGGTCGGCGCGGCGCGCTCGCTCACGATCGTCCGGCTCGACACCGGCGAGGTGCTCCGCACGTTCCGGGGCCACGCCGACGAGGGGCCGGCCGGGCTCTCGTCGCGGACCGAGGTTGTCGACTTCGACTCGCCGATCACCGGCGTGCCCGTGCCGTTCCCGTCGGGCGTCGGCGAGGTCGCGGAGCGCATCTACGTCGGCGACGCCGATGGCACGCTCTGGCACGTCCGCCTGGCGAGCCCCAACCCGGACAACTGGACCGTGAGCCTCGCCTGGGACGCGTACTCGTTCGAGAGCGACACAGCGGCGAGCAGCCAGCCGATCCAGACGACGCCTGTCGTGAGCACCGATCCGCTCGGCAACACGGTCGTCCTGTTCTCCACCGGCGATCAGGAGGCGTTCACCGCGGGCACCGTCGAGACGCGGGCCTGGTCGATCACCGAGCGGCCGGTCACGAACGGCGTCCGCTTCACCGAGAACTGGGTCGTCCCCTTCACGGACGGCAAGCGCGTGACCGGGCCGATCTCGCTCTTCAACGGCTGCGCGTACTTCGCGACGTTCACGCCCGCCGCGCCCGGGACCTACGCGTGCGCGGACGGGTTCGGCTCGATCTGGGGCGTCGACTACCTGCGCGGCCAGGCGGGGAACCCGGCCGCGTACCCGAACGCTTGCCTCGTGATCGATCCGCTGGCGCCGCCCCAGCACTTCGAGGATCAGGCGCCGGGCACGGTCGTCTTCGGCGTGGCCGTCACCCAGAAGCCGACGTGCATCGAGACGGAGACCTACTCCGATCCGTACTTCGGCACGCAGACCATCGTCAGCCAGTCGAGCCCGCCCGAGTACCAGCTCGTGTTCCACACCGGCGCCGCGGGCCAGCAGGACGCCCAGGGGGCCGAGACGCGCACGAGCACGAGGTCGCTGCAGGCGCCGCGCAGGATCGTTAAGATCGACTCGTGGGCGACGATCATCGAATGAAGCGCGCCGGCCTGCCGCGCGGCGCCGCGGCGCTCGCCGCGTGCGTCGCGTGCGCGTGCGCCGCGCTCGCCTGCCGCAGCGACGCGGGCGCGCCGGCGCCGGCGCCGCCGTCGAGCGAGGCCTCGGCGCGGAGGCCGCCGGTCGACCAGGCGCTGCCGGGCGAGCTCGCCGAGGGCGTCGAGCAGGCGTTCGGGTTGCCCATCCCGCGGCGCATGAAGGTGCGCGCGCGCTTCCCCGACGCTGTCTTCGCGGTCGGGGAAATCCCGGCCGAGCGGGTGGCGAACTACGTGCGCACGCGCGTGCTCGCGGGCAACGTCGAGACCGGGCCGGCGAAGACGATCTTCTCGCGCGCGACAGTGAAGAGCGCGCCTCAGCGGATGATCCGGATCGAGGTGGTCTCGCGCGCGCACGTCTCGGAGCTCGTCGTCCGCGACGAGACGCGGCCGCCCCCCGAGCGGGGCCTGTCCGTCGAGGAGCGCTGGCGCCGCAACGGGCTCACGCCGGACGGCAAGGTGCTCGATCCCACCCGCCTCGAGTGAGCGCGACGGCGACGCGCCGCGCGGGCGGCGGGCTCGACGTCCGGCGTCGCGAGACGGGCCCGCGCCAGTCGACATCCTCGACCTTTCGAAGTAGATCGCGCCCGTGTCGACCAAGCCGCTCCCCACCGCTCCGCTCCGAAGGACCCCGCTCTACGACGAGCACATCAAGCTCGGCGGCCGCATGGTCCCGTTCGCCGGCTGGGAGATGCCGGTCCAGTACAAAGGCGTGACCGAGGAGCACCGGGCCGTGCGCACCGCCGCCGGGCTCTTCGACGTCTCGCACATGGGCGAGATAATCCTGAGCGGCGAGCACGCCGGGCAGGTGGTCGATTACCTCGTCACGAACGACGTCAAGAAGCTGGAGGACGGTCACGCGCTCTACACGTGCGCGTGCAACGAGGCCGGCACGATCCTCGATGATCTCATCGTTTACCGGATCGAAGCGCGGCAGTGGCTCATCGTCTGCAACGCGTCGAACCGCGACAAGATCGCCGCCCACTTCCGGAGCGCGGCGCAGAACCACTGCAGCTTCGAGGACGCCTCGGACCGCACCGCGATGATGGCGCTCCAGGGGCCGAAGGCGCTCGACATCGCCGCGCTCGCGGGCGGCGACGGCGCGGCGCTGCGCGAGCTGCCGTCGTTCCACTTCCGCGACGCGACGATCGCGGGCGTCCGCTGCACCGTGGCCCGCACCGGCTACACCGGCGAGGACGGGATCGAGATCTTCTGCTCCCCGTCCGACGCGCAGCGGCTCTGGCGCGCGCTGGTCGAGCTCGGCGGCCCGCTCGGCCTCGAGGCGACGGGCCTCGGCGCGCGCGACACGCTCCGCCTCGAGGCGCGCCTGTCGCTCTACGGCAACGACATCGACGAGACGACGAACCCGATCGAGGCGGGCCTCGGCTGGGTGGTGAAGCTCGACAAGGGCGACTTCGTCGGGCGCGCCGCGCTCCAGCGCGTCAAGGAGGAGGGGCCCTCGCGCAAGCTGATCGGCTTCGAGATGGTGGGGCGCGGCATCGCGCGCCACGGCTACCCGCTGCTCGACGCCAGCGGCGCGAAGGTCGGCGTCTGCACGAGCGGCAGCCCCGGGCCGACAGTCGGCAAGAACCTCGGGCTCGGCTACCTGCCGGCGCCGATGGCCACCGTCGGGACCACGTTCCAGGTCGACTGCCGCGGGCGCTCGGTCGAGGCGGTCGTGGTCAAGACCCCATTTTACAAGCGGGCCTGACCCGCGCGCGGCCGTGGTCGCGCAGGCGCGCGCGGGTCGGCCGAGCGGCGGCGAGGCGACCAGAGACCCAGGTTGGTAAAGGGAGAAGAAGTCACATGGCGAGCGATGATGTCCGAACGGACCGGCGGTACACGAAGGATCACGAGTGGGCCAAGCAGGAGAACGACCAGGTCGTGATCGGGATCACCGCCTTCGCGGTCGATCAGCTCGGCGACATCACGCTGGTCAACCTCGACGTGAAGCCCGGCGACACGATCACCGCGGGCACGGCCTTCGGCACGATCGAGAGCGTCAAGACGCTGAGCGACCTGTTCGCGCCGGTGAGCGGCAAGGTCGCGCGCGTGAACTCCGACCTCGAGAACCGCCCGGAGCTCGTGAACGAGGACTGCTACGGCAAGGCCTGGATGATCGAGGTCACGCCCTCGGACCAGGGCGAGCTCGGCGCGCTCCTGGAGCCCGCCGCGTACGCTGAGATCCTGAAGACCGCGGCGCACTGAGCGCCGCGCGCCTTCGCCACACTTCCCGCATCCCCCTTCCCGCTGCACAAGACCATGCGTTACCTGCCCCATACGCCCGAGGAAATCAGCGAGATGCTGCAGGCCGTCGGCCTGTCGTCGCTCGAGGAGCTCTACAGCGCGATCCCGAAGGAGGCGCGCCTCACCCGCCCGCTCTCGATGGATCCGCCCCTGGATGAGGCCTCGCTCATGAGGCACCTCGAGGAGCTCGCGCAGAAGAACCGCGCCGGGCGGATGCTCTCGTTCCTGGGGGCCGGCGCCTACGAGCACCATTTCCCGCCGGCGGCCGATCAGCTCCTGCTCCGCAGCGAGTTCTACACCGCCTACACGCCGTACCAGCCCGAGGTCTCCCAGGGCACGCTCCAGGTGATCTTCGAGTTCCAGACGATCGTGAGCGAGATCCTGGGGCTGCCGGTCGCGAACGCGTCGATGTACGACGGCGCGAGCGCGCTCGCGGAGGCGGTGCTGATGGCGCGCCGCCTGACGGGGCGCGAGCGCACGGTGCTGTCCGGGGGCGTGCACCCGGACTACGTCGGCACGGTCGAGACGTACGTGCACGGCATCGGGACCGGCAAGGCGTCGCTGGTCCGCGTGGACGTCGGCGGCGACGGCACGGCGGACGTGGACGCGCTGACGCGGGCGATCGACGAGACGACGGCCTGCGTGGTGGTCGGCTACCCGAATTTCTTCGGGGGGGTGGGCGACATCCGGCGGGTGGCCGAGGCGTGCCACCAGAAGGGCGCGCTGCTGATCACGGTCACGCTGGATCCGTATGCGCTCGCGCTGCTCGAGTCGCCGGGCGCGCTCGGCGCGGACATCGCTGTGGCGGAGGGCCAGCCGCTCGGGCTGCCGCCGCAGTACGGCGGGCCCAACGTCGGGCTGTTCGCGTGCCGGAACGACCGCAAGTACCTGCAGCAGGTGCCGGGCAGGCTGGTGGGCGAGACGGTCGACAAGCACGGGACGCGCGGGTACGTGCTGACGCTCGCGACGCGCGAGCAGCACATCCGCCGCGAGCGCGCGACGAGCAACATCTGCACGAACAGCGGGCTGTGCGCGACGGCTGTCACGATGCGGATGTGCATGCTGGGCAAGCGCGGGTTCGTGGAGGCGGCGAGGCAGTGCCTCGCGAAGACCGAGCACCTCAAGCGGGAGATCGCGCGGCTCGACGGGTACGCGCTGCCGATGGCGGCGCCGACGTTCCACGAGTTCGTCGTCAAGGTCCGCGGGGGGGATGCGGGGAAGCTCACGCGGGCGCTGGCCGAGCAGGGGATCATCGCGGGGCTGGATCTCGGGCGGATCGATCCGCGGCGGAGGGACGAGCTCCTCGTCGCGGTGACCGAGCGGCATGGCCGCGCGGACCTCGACCGGCTCGTGGGGGCGCTGGCGGGGTACACGCCCTGAGCTGACGCGGGCGTCGCTGGGGGCGAGGGGTGGTGCCGAGCTGCCCGGCCCCCGGCGAGCGTCTTCGTCGCGCGGCCGAGGACGGCTCAGCGCGAGGCGACGTCGCGGCCTTGCGCGGGGAACGGGTTTGGCCAGTGCTGCAGGAGCGACTGGCGGTACACGGTGAGCCGCAGCACGTCGATGCCCGCGATGGCGCCGAACGACATGGCGTTGTCGGTGCCGTAGCTGCCCTGGAGCGACAGGCTGATGCCGAGCGGAGCGCCCAGCGTGAGCGCGCCGGCAACGCCGGTGGAACCAGGGCCCCAGAAGCGATGGTAACCGCCGGCGTCGACGGCCAGACCTAGCTGGCCGGCCTGGAACCCGCGGGTCGCGACCCGGGCGAGCAACGCGAGATCGATCCCGCTGTCGAGGAGCGGGGTCGCGCGCACGAGGCCGCCGAAGATGACGGGCGCGTCGGGCGTGGTGCCGACGCCGACGTCGAGCGACAGCGCGCCGTCGAAGACGAGATCGCTGTCCCCCTGCTTCCAGCCGACAGCGCCGGCGCCGAAGAAGGACCACGCGGAGGTGTCCGCGCGCGAGGGCGATGACCAGGCGAGCGGGGCGAGCAAACCCGCGAGGGCGACGAGAATGGCGATCGGCGAGCGCACGCGGAGCGAGCTACCACGAAGCGCCGAGCGAGGATAGGTCGGCGCGGGATCAGCGCGCCGTCAGCGTACGATGCCCCGCCGCTCGACGATCCGACGCCCCACGAGGGTCGCCACCTCGGGGTCGAAGAGGAGCGTGTTGTGCCCGCGCGCCTCCATCACGCGGACCTCGCCGCCAGGCAGCGCATGCGCGATGGGCGAGCGGACCAGCGTGTCAGCGCCCGCGATGATCGACAGGTGCGGGACGCTCGACCGCGCCGTCCCGAGGAGGACGCGCCGGAGGACCGGGCTCGACGCGTCGAGATCGCGCGCGCCGCCGAAGCCGAGCAGCGCAGCGCGCGGGATGCCGCCGAACGGGCTCGCCATCGAGATGGTCTGCACGACCCGCGGGTCGCCGACCTCCTGGGCGAAGAAGCGGCACACGATGCCGCCCATGCTGTGGCCGACGAGGTGCAAGCGCGCGCCGTCCGGGAGCGTCGAGACCAGGGCGGCGAGGCGCGCGGACAGCACCTCGACGCCAGGCCCGGGCGCGTACGACATCGTCGCCGTGTGGACCGACGACGCCGGAGGCTCGGCCCGCGACGAGCCCGGCCGGCCAGGAGACCGGGACGCGCGCGACACGGAGGCGTGACGCTCGATCGCCGTCCGCAACGGCCGGAGGACGCCGGCCGACGCAAAGAGCCCGTGCAGGATGATGACGACATCGTCGCCGTCGCGCGCGCCGGCGGGGACCACCGGCGCGAGGGTGTCGTACGGCAAGAGGACCGCCTGCCTCGCAAACGAGGCCACCTCCCTGCCGGTCGCCGCGATGGCCGCCGCACGCAACCACTTCACCACGCGGGGCTCTTACCATGGTTCCGCCGCGCGACGTCCTCGCGCCCTCCCGACGCGCTGTGTCGCGGGCGGCCGAGGCGACGACGTGGACGGAGGTCCGGCGGCTCCGGGCGCTGCATCGGTGGCGCGGCGCCGCGCAGCGCGGGCGATCACGGCCTCAGCAGCCAGACATGGAAGCTGCGGAACGTGCCCTGGAGCGAGCGGATCCGGACGAGCTCTCCCGGCGCGACCTCGCGCAGGGGCACCCGGATCTCGGACCAGCGGTCCGCCGGGCGCTCGGGCACCTCGACGCGCACCTCGCCCTCGGCCGCGCGCCCGACAGCGACGCCGAGCGCGATCGGTCCGCCCCCGTCGGTGCGCAGCGCGAGCACGGCAGGGCCGCGGGCGATCGGCCCGATCGCGAACGACTGCTCGCGCCCCTCCGGGATCAGCCTGCCCGCGTCGAACCGCGGCGCGCCGCCCGCGTCGGCCTCGCCGTCCCGCAGCACGGCGCCGATGACCCAGCCGCCGCGCGGCGTCGAGAAGGCATAGCGGTGCGCCCGCTCGTCGATCAGGTCCGCGACGTCCACCTCGTCGATGGCCCCGTCGCGGCGCTCGCCGGGCGGCGCGAGCGCCGACCAGTCCGCCTCGTAGATCACCTTCTCGTCCGCGGCGCACATCACGTTGTCGTCGATCTTCACCGCGTCGACGCGCCGGCCGAAGACGTCCGCGAGCCCGCCCCACCAGGATGGGTACAGGGCGAAGACGTCAGGCCGATCGGCGGCGTCGAGCCGCTCGATGAGCTCGACCACGGCGGGCACCCCGTGCACCGAGGCCCGCGCGAACGGCATCCCCCTGTAGCCGCCGAGCCCGAGCCCGTCGATGGCCGGGATCCCCGAGAGGTACGGGATCGCGCCCGCGTCGCCGAGGAGCACCCGCCGCGGCCGCGGCACGCGCGCGGCCAGCCGCCGCGCGACCTCGACGTGCTGCCCGGCGATGTTCGCCGAGGCGCGGGCGAAATGGTCGATCTGCCGCGCGAACCACGCGGACGGCGCGGCGAGGGCCGCGAGCGCGAGGGCCGCGGCGACCCCCGCCGCGAGCCGGCCCCGCCGCGCGAGCGCCTCGGTCCCGAGGGCCGCGGCGACGAGCAGCATCGCGAGCGCCGGGGCGGCGTAGCGGAGGTTCTGGTAGCGCGCCGTCGCGTTGAGCGCGACGAGCAGCAGCGAGCCGTAGGCGCCGATCAGGAGCGGCACGGCGAGGCGCCGCGAGCGCCTGTCGAGCGCCGCGACGAGGCCGAGCAGCGGCAGGAGGAGCGCGAAGGACGGGCCGCCGAGCGCGCTTTCCAGCGCCTGCACCCGCAGCGCGGCGAGGTTCTTGATCACCTCCACCGCCTTCTCGAGCGGCGCGGGGTACGGGTTCGAGAGGATGAGCTTGCGCACGGCCCCCGCGGCGCCCCACTCCCCCGTGAACGCGCGGTTCGCAGCGGCGTTCGCGCCGAGCAGCAGCGCCGTGGGCAGGGACGCGCGCGCGAGCGCCGCGGCCGCGCTGAGCGAGCCCGCCGCGTGGGCTACCGCGACGGCGAGCGGCGCCGCGAGCGCGACGGCCTCGGGGCGCGTCGCGACGAGCAGCGCGACGAGGAGCCCCGCGCGGCGCTGCGCGGCCGGGCGCCGCGCCGGCGGGGCGAGCTCCGCGCGCCGCACAGCGACGAGCGCGCGGCCCAGCACGGCGCCGAGCAGCGCGACCTCCATGCCGGAGAACCAGCTCCAGTCGAGCAGCGGCACCGCCACGACGAAGAGCGGCGCGACCCACGCGACCCAGCGCGACGAGGCGGCGCCAGGGCCGCGCGGCTCGAGGAGCCGCCGGAGCGAGCGGCAGAGGTCGAGGAGCGCGGCGCACGCGAGCAGCGCGGCGAAGAGGCCGAGCCAGGGGCCGCGGAAGCCGAGCAGGTACCCGGGCGCGAGGACGAGCGGGTACGTCAGGCTGGTGCCGCCGGACGAGTAGCCGTTGCCCGGTATCCACGAGAGCGGGTGGCCCAGGGCCGCGGCGCGGGCGAACCCGAAGTGGATGTAGACGTCATCGAGCGGCGCCGGCCAGACGCCGCCCGTCCTGGCCAGCGCGGGGCCGTAGAACGCCGCGGCGGCGCCGAGGACGGGGAGCGCGGCGCTCGCGTGCCACAAGAGCAGCCTGGTCCGCGGCGGGCGCCTCACGGCCCGGGCGGTACCACGAAGGGGGCCGGGACGGCGCGCGGATTCTGACTAGACTGCGGGCCATGGTGCTCAGAGCTGTGGTGGACGAATCGGTGGACGCCGCCCACTGGGAGGCCGTCGAAGAGGCGGCCGAGCTCCTGCAGGAGGAGCAGTTCCAGGCGGCGCTCATCGCGCTGCGCGACGTGATCAAGACCTCGCCGTCGAACCCGTACGCGTTCAACCTGCTGGGTCACGCGCTCTACGAGATCGGCGAGCTCGAGCCGGCGCGCGACGCCTACCGCGCCTCCGTGCGGATCGCGCCGAGCTTCCTCGGCGCGCGGGTGGCGCTGTCGCACACGCTCCGGCGGCTCGGCGACACCGAGGGCGCGATCGCGCAGGCGAAGGAGGCGCTCCGCCGCTTCCCGAAGGACGGCGAGGCGATGCACGCGATGGGGCTCGCCTACGCGGCCCGCGGGAACCGCGCGCTCGCCCGCAAGCACCTCCAGGGCTTCCTCGACGCGGGCCCGGAGGTCGAGACGGCGATGGAGGTACGCCAGATCCTCGAGATGCTCGGCGTCGGCGACGACGACGAGCCGCTCCAGTTCGAGTAGCCTCCTGCCGGCGCGGGCGACGCGCGCGGCGCTCGCTGGACGTTGGCCGGAGGAGAGACACGCGATGGTGACCACCCCTCACTTCGATCTCATCATCATCGGAACGGGGCCGGGCGGCGAGGGCGCCGCCATGACGGCCGCGAAGAGCGGCAAATCGGTCGCGGCGATCGAGCGCTACACGCGGGTCGGCGGGGGCTGCACCCACTGGGGCACGATCCCGAGCAAGGCGCTCCGCCGCGCGATTTACCACATGAACATGATCAACCAGAGCCCCATCTACAAGCGGATGGATGTGGTCCCGGAGTACCCGTTCGCCGAGCTCCTCGCGACCGCGAACCACGTCATCGACGAGCAGGTCGATCTGCGCGAGGGCTTCTACGATCACAACAACGTCCGGCTCATCCCGGGGCAGGCCAGGTTCGTCGACCCGCGCACGATCGAGGTGGAGACCGACGGGAGCCAGCGCCGGCGCTTCACGGCCGACAGCTTCGTCGTCGCGACCGGCTCCCGCCCGTACCGGCCGGACGACGTGGACTTCAACCACCCGCGCATCTTCGACAGCGACACGCTGCTGCGCATGGATCACACCCCCCGGAGCATCACGATCTACGGGGCGGGCGTCATCGGCTGCGAGTACGCGTCGATGCTGCGCAACATGCAGGTCTCGGTGAACCTCGTGAACACCCGCGCCAAGCTGCTGGAGTTCCTCGACGACGAGATCACCGACGCGCTCGGCTACCACTTCTGCGACACCGGCATCCGCGTGCTGAACGGCGAGGAGCACGAGCGGGTCGAGGCCACGAAGGAGGGGGTCGTGGTGTCGCTGAAGAGCGGGAAGAAGCTCAAGAGCGAGGTCTTCCTCTGGGCGAACGGCAGGACGGGCAACACGGCCGATCTCGGCCTGGAGAACGTCGGCATCACGGCGAACAAGCGCGGCCAGCTCGAGGTGAACGAGACCTTCCAGACGAGCCAGCCGCACATCTACGCGGTCGGCGACGTCGTCGGCTTCCCGGCGCTCGCCAGCGCGAGCTACGACCAGGGCCGGTTCGCGGCGAGCCACATCTGCGGCCAGGCCGAGCACAAGCTGGTCCGGGACATCCCCACGGGCATCTACACGACGCCGGAGATCTCGTCGCTGGGCAAGAGCGAGCGGGAGCTCACGGAGGAGAAGGTGCCCTATGAAGTGGGCAAGTCGACGTTCAAGACGCTCGCCCGCGCGCAGATCACGGGCCAGCAGGTCGGGATGCTGAAGCTGATCTTCCACCGCGAGACGCTCGCGCTGCTCGGCATCCACTGCTTCGGCGAGAACGCGGCGGAGATCATCCACATCGGGCAGGCGATCATGTCGCAGCCGGCGCCGAACAACACGATTCGCTATTTCGTGAACACGACCTTCAACTACCCCACCATGGCCGAGGCGTACCGCGTCGCTGCGCTCGACGGGCTGGGGCGCGTGTTCTGAGAGCGCTGTCGCCCGGGACAGGGGCCTCGCCTACCCCCCGCCCCGCGCCCGCGCCGCGCAGGCCGCGGCGATCGCCTCCGCCCCCGCCTCCCGCGCCGCGATCTCGCACGCGCGCCACGCCGCGAGGCGCTCCGGCCCCGCCGCCCCCCGCGGCGCGGCAGCGACCCGCGCCTCGACCGAGCGCGCGAAGGCGTCGATCGCCCCCTCGTCCCCGCGCTCCGACAGCAGCGCGCCCAGCGTGAGCGCCGCGTGCGCCGTCTGCCGCTCCGCGCCCGGGTACATCGCCTCCGCGAGCGCCTCGGCGAGCGCCGGGAGATCGCGGCGCGCCGCCGCCTCGCGCGCCCGCACCTCGGGCGACGCGGGCTCGGCCCCCGCGACGCCGAGGCGCCGCTCCAGGTAGCCGACCACCGTGCGCGCGACGCGCTGGAACGAGGCGAGCCCGTCGGTCGGCACCTCCAGCACGCCGCCCCCGGCGCGCTCGCCCGCGACGTCGAGATCGAGCACGATCACGAGATCCTCCCGCTCGCCGACGATCACGAGGTCGTGCGCCCAGTCGAGCGAGCGCTCCTCCACGAGCCACGCCGTCGCCCGCGCGACGTCGCCGCGCGGCAGGATCAGCGTGCCGTCCGGGAGCGCGAGGCCGTCCGCCGCCGCGTAGAGCGCCGCGACGTCCGGCGGCTCGACGAGCCCCGGAGGCCACGCGCCCGCGCCCGTCGACGCGGGCCGCGCCTCCACGCCGTCGCGCGCGAGCAGCGCCGCCACGCGCGACGCGAGATCGCCCCCCGCGCTCATGGCGCCGGCACCCGCCCGCAGGGCGCGGCCGCGAGGCTCTCGAGGAACCCGTGGGCCTGGGCGGCCGCCGCGGGCACGTCGAAGACAACGAAGTGACCGTCGCTCCCCTCGGCGATCGGCCACTGCGCGAGCACGCCGGAGGCGCGGCCGCCGGCGAGGTTGCCCGCGAGCCCCCCGGGCGGCACCTCGACCGGCCGAGGGCCGCCGAAGCCGTACTCCCGGATCGGGCGCTGCGCGGGCGATTGAAGCGGCAAGCCCATCGCCAGCGCGTGCATCTCGATGCCGCGCGGCGGCGCGTAGGAGTCGCCGCTGCCATCCGGGTTGATTCCCTCGGTCATGTAGATGCTCTTCGGCGCAAAGCCGTCGCGGGGCGCGACGAACAGGCGCGCAGCGTAGTGGATCGGATCGACCACGTCGACGATCGACTGCGCGAGCGAGATCGCCGGGTGGAACTCGTTCACCTCGGCGTCTTCCCCGTCCATCAGCCCGAGGAAGACCGACTTGACCAGCGCCGCGATGCTCGGCGGCGGGTTCGTCTTCTCGAGCAGCGTGACCGACATGACGGCCGACGCCCCGGAGAGCACGCCGCCCCTCGCCGAGTCGTCCGCCGCGAGGTAGAGCGGGCCGTTGAGCCCGCCCTGGGAGTGCCCGAAGAACACGATCTTCGACGGATCGAACCGGATCTCCTCCCCGGTGCTGGAGACGCCGGCGGGCACCGTCATGCGCGACTCGGTGAAGAGGCGCGCCCGCTGCACCTCGTCGAGCGCCGACTGGCGCGCGTTCGTCCGCGCCGCGACCACGTTCTGCACGTTGTAGAACAGGACCCCGGTCTGCGCCGCATCCAGCGGCGCCTCCGGGCGCGCGCCGTGGAAGATCTGATCGACGCCCATGACCGCGAGGCACCGCTGCGCGAGCTGCAGGCCTGTGTGGCTGCGGACGTAGGACCGGTAATCGCCGCCGGTCCCGTGGGCGTAGAGCACGACCGGGTAGCCGGCCTCGGGCATGGGGCAGCGGCTCGCGGACGGGACCGTGATCGAGAAGCGCAGGTCGAAGTAGCCGGAGATCACCGGCTCGCCGTTCTTGGTCGCGAAGCCGCCGCCGTCCGCGTGGCTCGCGTACGGCGCCCGGCCCACCTGGTAGCTCGGCGAGGGCCCGTAGACGCCGGCGTACTCGTCCCACGTCCGCTGGTGGTTCACGAGCCGCCAGAGCGCCGGCCGCGCCTCGGGGGGCGGGACGTTCGCGCGCAGGTGATCGCGCAGCGCGAAGAGCTCCGCTGTCGGGTCGGACGTGGTGAACACCGCGAGGTGGACGATGCGCCCCCGGTCCACGCCCGCGGCCTCGATCTCGTCCACCGCCGGAGCGAGCGCCTCCCGGGCGACCTCCACCTCGGCGCCGGCCGGGTCGATCCCGAGCGCCTGGCGCAGCGCCGGGCCCGCCTCGACGGGGCCGCCGCCCTCGGCGCGCAGCGCGTCCGTGACAACGAGCGCGTACCGGGTCCGCGGCCGCAGCGGGAAGCCCATCACGGGCATGAAGGCGAGGGTGTTCGCGGGCCAGTACACGCCCGGCTCGCGGCGGAAGTGGACCGAGATGGGGCGCCGCTCGCCGCGCGCCGGCGAGCCCGGGTCGACGTCGATGAGCTGCACCGCCCCGAGCGGGCTCACGGCGAGCGCCGGCGTCGACGGGAGCGAGGCGACGTCGATCGGCCCCGCGAAGCGCAGGAACCCCGCCGCCGACGGGGAGAAGCCGTCGAGGACAGCGTCCATCTCGCGGACGTACTCGTCGAGGATCCTGAGCCGCCGCGGGTTGTGGTAGCCGTCGAGCCGCACCGCGCCGCCCTCGCGGCGCAGATCGCTCGGCCACGGCGCGTCGAAGAACCGCTCTCCGCGGAGCTCGCCCTGCGCAGGCGAGACCCAGATCGACGCGACGCCCGGCCCCGCGTCGCCGCAGCCGAGCCCCGCGACGAGCGACGATGCCGCGGCCATCCGCGCGGCGAAGGAGGAACGCATCGCGAGATGGTGGCGCACGCGCTCGCCGAGATCGACAGGGTACGCGCGCGCCGGAGCGGCCGGACAGACGCGACGCGGCGCTCCGCGCAGGACGGCCGAGCGCGTCCGGTCGCCGGGCGGACGCCGCGCCGGGCGTCGTCGAGGGGTGACTTCGGCGTGTGCTTCATATATATATGATTTAGGTGCTCCGCATGTCGCTGGAAGGAAAGCTCGCGCTCGTCACGGGCGGAGGTCGCGGCGTCGGCCGCGCGATCGCCGAGCGGCTCGCGCGTGACGGCGCGCGCGTCGCCGTCGCCGGCCGCACGCAGGCCGAGATCGACGAGACCGCGGCGGCCGTCGGCGGCGTCGCCGTCCGGCTCGACGTGGGCGATCGCGAGGGCGCGCTGGCGGCGCTCGCCGCGCTCGAGGGCCAGATCGGGCCCATCGACGTGCTCGTCAACAACGCGGGCGCGGCCGAGAGCGCGCCGTTCGACAGGACCACGGACGCGATGTGGGACCGCATGTTCGCGGTCAACGCGACCGGCCCCTTCGTGCTGTGCCGCGCCCTCGTCCCGAAGATGATCGCGCGCGGGTTCGGGCGCGTTGTCAACGTCGCCTCCACCGCGGGGCTCATCGGGTTCGCCTACTCGATCGCGTACTGCGCGTCGAAGCACGCCATGATCGGGATGACCCGGACGATCGCGCTGGAGATCGCCCGGACGCCGGTGACAATCAACTGCGTCTGCCCCGGGTGGGTGAACACGCGCATGGCCGACGAGGCGATCGCGCGCATCGCCGAGAAGACGGGGCGGGGCGAGGACGCGGCGCGGCGCTCGCTCGAGGCGATGTCGCCCCAGGGCCGCATGGTCGAGCCCGAGGAGGTCGCGCTCGTCGTGTCGATGCTCTGCAGCGACGAGGCGCGCAGCATCCACGGCCAGGCCATCTCGGTCGACGGCGGGGCGGTGATGCGGTGAGCGGCGGCCTCGAGATCGTCCAGCCCGCCGGGTGGGCGGCGCCGAGCGGCTACGCGAACGGCGTCGTGACGCGCGGCAGGACGCTGCACGTCGCGGGGCAGATCGGGTGGGACGCCGCGTCGGGGCAGATCCGGAGCGACGATCTGGTCGAGCAGTTCGCGCAGGCGCTCGACAACGTGCTCGCCGTCGTCGCGGCCGCGGGCGGCGGGCCGGGCGACGTCGCGCGGATGACGGTCTACGTGACCGACCTCGAGGCGTACCGGGGCGCGCGCCGCGCGATCGGCGCCGCGTGGCGCGCGCGGTTCGGCAAGCGCTTCCCGGCGATGGCCCTCGTCGGCGTCGCGGGGCTCCTCGAGCCGCGCGCGCTCGTCGAGATCGAGGCCGTCGCGGCGCTCGACGCGGCCGGCGGGGTCGCGGCGGCGCCCGGGGACGCGCAGGCGCCCGGCGTGGACGAGGGCGCCCCGTGAGGCGCGGGGCGCCGGCGCGGCGGCCGCTCGCCGTGGCCCCCTCCCCCGAGAGCGCGCGCGGCGATCAGGCGGCCGTCCGCGCCTGGGTGCGCATCCTCGCGGTCCACAAGCGCGCGCTCGCCGCGATCCGCGAGGACCTGGAGCACGAGATGACCCTCCCGCGCTTCGACCTGCTGGCGAACCTCGTGCGCAGCGACGGGCAGACGCTCGCGTCGCTCTCCCGCAGCATGCTCGTCACGGCGGGCAACCTCACCGGGCTCGTCGACCGCGCCGCGCGCGACGGCATGGTCGAGCGGCGCGCCGACCCGAGCGACCGCCGCGCGTGGCGGGTCCACCTGACCGCGAAGGGCCAGCGCGCGTTCCGCGACGCCGAGCGGCGCCACGCCGCGCGCGTCGCGAGGGTGTTCTCCGGGCTCAGCCAGGCCGAGATCTCCACCCTGACGCGGCTGCTCGACAAGCTGCGCACCACGCTGCGCGAGCCGGACATGCCGGCCCCGTCCCGCCCCGGCAGCGCCCGCGCCCACGCGGAGCGCGGCGCGCGGAGCCCGCCGCGGCGCACGCGGACCAAGCCCTGACCGCGCGCGACGCGCCCCCGAGGCGCGTCGATCGAACCAGCACCGCACCGAACCGAGAGGCCCCATGACCCTCAGCCCCCGCTCGTTCCAGCTCGAGATAAGCCGCGGCGTCGCGGAGATCACGCTGAGCCGCCCCGACCGGCTGAACTCCCTCACCTTCGAGGTCTACGGCGAGCTCACCGCCACCTTCCGCTCGCTCGAGCGCTCGGCCGCGCGCGCGGTCGTGCTCACCGGCCAGGGGCGCGGCTTCTGCTCGGGGGGCGACGTCGAGGGGATCATCGCCGAGCTGTTCTCGCGCGACGCGCGGGGGCTGCTCGAGTTCACCCGCGTCACCGGCGCGCTGATCCAGAGCATCTGCGAGCTGCGGCGCCCGGTCGTCGCGGCCGTCAACGGCGTCGCCGTCGGCGCCGGCGCGGTGATCGCCGCCGCCTGCGACCTGCGCATCGCCGCGGCGAGCGCCCGCTTCGGATTCATCTTCCCGAAGGTCGGCCTGTCCGGCGCGGACATGGGGGCGTCGTACCTCCTGCCGCGCATCGTCGGCCACGGGCGCGCCGCCGAGCTGCTCTTCTTCGGCGATCTCGTCGGCGCCGACGAGGCGCTCCGCATCGGCCTCGTGAACCGCGTCGTGCCCGACAGCGAGGCGCTGGAGGCCGCGCGCGGGTGGGCCGCGCGCCTCGCGCGCGGGCCGGCGTTCGCGCACGCCATCACCAAGCAGATGCTGGAGAGCGAGCGCACGATGCCGCTCTCCGCCGCGATCGAGGCCGAGGCGCAGGCGCAGGCGCTCTGCATGGCGCACCCCGACTTCCGCGAGGCCTACGAGGCGAGCAAGGCGAAGCGCCCGCCGCGCTTCGAGGGCGCCGACCTGGGCGACGCCGCGGCGCCGCCCGCCGCCGGGGCCGACGCGCCCCCCACCCCGCGGTCCACCGGCCCGTTGACGCCCCGCTCATGACGACGCTCGCGCTCTCCTCGGCCGAGCTCCCTGTCTTCTTCGAGGAGCGCCACGCGGCCCTCGCCGCGCGGCTGACGCCCGAGGCGCTCGCGCCGCTCGCGCCGCTCGCCGGAGCGCGCGACGCCGCCGCCGTGGCGCGCTGCCTGGGCGAGCCGCTCGGGCTCTACGCGCACCTCGTCCCCGAGGCGCTCGGCGGCGCGCCCACGAGCCCCGGCCGCGCCGCGGATCCGACCGCGATCGACGTGCGCGCCCTGGTGCTCGTCCGCGAGGCGCTCGGCCAGGTCTCCCCGCTCGCCGACGCGATCTTCGCGGTGCAGGGGCTCGGCTCGTACCCGGTCGTGCTGGCCGGCAGCGACGCGCAGCGCCGCGCGATCCTGCCCGAGGTGCTGTCGGGGCGGCGCGTCGGGGCCTTCGCGCTGACCGAGCCCGAGGCGGGCAGCGACGTCGCCTCGCTGAGGACGGAGGCCCGCCGCGACGGCGACGGGTGGGTGCTCGACGGCGAGAAGGTGCTGATCTCGAACGTGCCGCTCGCGCACCACCTCGTGGTCTTCGCGCGCGCGACCGGGGCCCCCGAGGGCGGCGGCGGGGCGCGGGGCGCGGGGCGCGCCGCGATCACCGCGTTCCTCGTCGACAGCGGCGCGCCCGGCGTCTCCTCGGAGCCGCTGCCGATGTCGGTCCCGCACCCGATCGGCCGGGTCCGCTTCCAGGGCTGCCGCGTGCCGGACAGCGCGCGCCTCGGCGAGGTGGGCGGCGGCTTCAAGCTCGCGATGCAGACGCTCGACGCCTTCCGGATCTCGGTCGGCGCGGCGGCGAACGGCATGGCCGCGCGCGCCCTCCGCGAGGCCATCGCGCACGTCACGCGGCGCAGGCAGTTCGGCGCGCCCCTGTCCGAGCAGCAGATGGTGCGCGCGTACCTCGCCGAGATGGCGACCGAGCTCGACGCGGCGCGCCTCCTCGTCGCCCGCGCGGCCCACAAGCGCGACACGGCGGCCGGCGCGGCGGCGCGCGTCTCGACCGAGGCGGCCATGGCGAAGATGTTCGCCACCGAGGCGGCGCAGCGGATCATCGACCGCGCCGTCCAGCTCCACGGGGGCATGGGCGTCATCGAGGGGACCGAGGTGGAGCGGCTCTACCGCGAGATCCGGCCGCTGCGCATCTACGAGGGCACGACGGAGATCCAGAAGCTCATCATCGCGAAGGGGATCCTCGAGCGCGCGGCCGCGGAGACCCCGGCGGACGAGCGCGCGCGGGGTGAGGCCCGGTAGCGATGTGGAAGCCCCCGGAGCGGATCCGCCACGCGCCGCCCCCCGACGCGCCCCCGACAGCGGGCGAGGCGGCGCGCGCGCGCCTCTTCTCGCCGCTCCGCCTCGCCTCCGGCCTCGAGCTCGCCGAGCGCTCGTGGGTGCCGGCGATGGTCCCGTGGCGCGCGACGGACGACGGGCTCGTCACGCAGGACGTCCTCGACTGGTACGGCCGCTTCGCCGACGGCCAGCCCGGCGCGCTCGTCGTCGAGGCGACCGGCATCCGCGACGTGCCGAGCGGGCCGCTGCTCCGCGCCGGCCACGACCGGTTCATCCCGGGGCTCCGCGAGCTCGTCCGGACGGTCCGCGCCCGGAGCGGCGGCCGGACGCGCGTGTTCCTCCAGCTCATCGACTTCCTGCGCATCCGCAGGCGCCCGCCGCGGGACCGGTTCCTCCGGGAGTTTCTGGCGATCACCGGCGCGCACAGGCGCGCGCTCTCCGAGGCGCTCGGGGAGCCGGGGCTCCTCGGCGCGCCCGAGGTCGAGGTGCGCGAGCGGCTCGTCGCGCTCGACGACGAGCGGCTGTCGGCCGTGCTCGCGCCGCGCGAGCTCGAGGCGCTGCGCTTCGGCGAGCGCGAGCGCGTCACCGACGTCGCGCTCCCCCACATCCGCGACCTGCCGCGCGCGCTGCCCGGCCTGTTCGCCGCCGCCGCAGCGCGGGCGCGCGAGGCGGGCTTCGACGGCGTCGAGCTCCACTACGCGCACGCCTACACCATGGCGTCGTTCCTCTCCGCGCTGAACACCCGGCCGGACGGCTACGGCGGCGACCGCGAGCGCCGCGCGCGCCTGCCGCTCGAGGTCTACGCGGCCGTGCGCGCCGCTGTGTCGCCCCGCTTCACGGTGGGCTGCCGCTTCCTCTGCGACGACGTCATCGCGGGGGGCAACCGGGTCGACGACGCGGCGTTCTTCGCGCTCGCCTTCGCGCGCGCCGGCATGGATTTCCTCTCGCTCTCGACGGGCGGCAAGTTCGAGGACGCGAAGCAGCCCAAGGTCGGCGAGGCGGCGTACCCCTACACGGGCCCGAGCGGGTACGAGTGCATGCCGACGGCGCTCTCGGACGCGGCGGGGCCGTTCGGGCGCCAGATCCCGAAGCAGGCGCAGATCCGGCGCGCCGTGCGCGAGGCCGGCCTCGAGACGCCGGTCGTGGTGGCGGGCGGGATCTGCACGTTCGCGCAGGCCGAGGCGATCCTCGCGCGCGGCGACGCCGACCTGATCGGCGCCGCGCGGCAGACGCTGGCCGATCCCGACTGGTTCCTGAAGCTGCGCCTCGGCCGCGGCGGCGAGGTCCGCCGGTGCATCTACTCGAACTACTGCGAGGCGCTCGATCAGCGCCACCGGCCCGTGACGTGCCAGCTCTGGGACCGCCAGGGCCTCGACGCGCCGGGCGTCGCGACGACCGACGGAGGGAGGCGGCGGCTCACGGCGCCGCCGTGGAGGCGAGAGCAAGCGTGACAATGAACCCACCCACATTCCCCGAGGACTTCAACCTCGCCGACTACTACCTGTTCGACCGGCTGCGCGAGGGCCTCGGCGACAAGGTCGCCCTGCTCTTCGGCGATCAGCGGCACACCTACGCCGACGTCGCCGACAAGGTCCGCACGCTGCGCGCGCACCTCGCGCTCGAGGACGTCGCGGCCGAGCAGCGGGTGCTCATCGTCCTGCACGACTCGCCCGCGTTCGTGTGGGCGTTCTTCGCGGCGCTGAGCCACGGCGCCGTCGTGGCGATGGGCAACCCCGAGGCGCCCGCGGCCGACATCGCGTACCTCGTCGAGTACACGCGCGCCGTGGCGGTCGTCACCATCCCGCGCGTGGCCGAGTCGATCATGGACGCGCTCGCCGCCGCGGATCTCCGGACCCTCGTCCTCGTCCCGGAGGTCCCGACCGGCGGCGACCTCGAGGCCGAGCTCCCCGTCCCGCCGGCCCTCGACCCGGTGCGGGGCATCTCGCTCCGCGACGCGCTCGCGCAGGGCCGCGTCGCGCTCGCGCCGAAGAGCGCGCTGCAGGGCCCCCGCCCCACGCGGCGCGACGACGTCGCCATCTGGCTGTTCACGTCCGGCTCGACAGGCAGGAGCAAGGCGGCGATCCACACGCACCGCGACTTCGCCTTCAACACCGAGCGTTACGCCAAGGCGACCGTGGGCTACCGCCGGGACGACATCACCGTCTCGGTGCCGCGCCTCTTCTTCGGCTACGCCACCGGCACCAACCTGATGTTCCCCTTCGCCGTCGGCGCGACGGCCGGCCTCTTCGTCGAGAGGCCGACGCCGGAGTCGCTCGCGCAGTTCATCGAGCGCTACCGCCCCACGGTGGTCACGAACGTCCCGACCATGATGGGCAAGCTGCTCGACCACGACGACGCCCTCGCGGCGCGCGGCGCGCCGCGCCTCGACCTCTCCAGCGTCCGCTTCCACCTCTCCGCCGGCGAGGCGCTCCCGTCTGCGCTCCTCGAGCGCTTCCGCGCGCGGTTCCACGCCGACGTCTACGACGGCATCGGCTCCGCCGAGATGTTCCACATCTACTGCACGAACCGCCCCGGCGACGTGCGCCCCGGGTCGCTCGGCCGCGCCGTGGAGGGGTACACGCTCAAGATCCTCCCCTCGGACGCGGCAGGCGCGGGCGCGCCCGAGCTCGCCCCTGACGAGACAGGCGTGCTGTGGGTGAAGGGCGACTCGGTCGCGATCGGCTACTTCCAGGATCGCGAGAAGAGCTGGAGCACGTTCCACGGCCACTGGTGCCGCACCGGGGATCTCTTCCGCATGGACGCCGAGGGTTACCTCTGGTTCAGCGGGCGCGCCGACGAGCTGCTCAAGGTGGGCGGCGTCTGGGTCGCGCCCGTCGAGGTCGAGGAGTGCCTGGCCGGGCACCCGGCGGTCGGCCTCGCCGCTGTGATCGGCGCCGAGGAGGCGGGCCTCGTGAAGCCGAAGGCGTTCATCGCCGTGCGCGACGACGCGCGCGGCCGCGTCGCCACCGACGAGGGGCGGGCCACGCTCGCCGCGGAGCTGAAGGCCTTCGTGAAGGACCGGCTGAGCAAGCACAAGTACCCGCGGTGGATCGTCTTCGTCGACGACGTCCCCAGGAACGACCGCGGGAAGGTCGACCGCAGGGTCCTCCGCCAGCGCGAGGCCGCCGGCGAGAACCCGGCGGGGCTCTAGAGGACGCGGACGTGCAGGCCGCGCCCCGCCTCGCCGAGCTCACGACGGCAGAGCTCGCCGCGCTCCTGTCGGCCGGCGCGCCGTGCGTCGCGCTCGTGCCGGTCGGGTCGGTGGAGCCGCACGGCCCGCACCTGCCGCTCGGCACGGACACGCTCATCGGCGAGGCCGCGGCCGAGCTGGCAGGCCGGCGGCTGTGGGAGCGGGGCGTCGCCGCGCTCCTCGCGCCGCCCGTCGGCTACGGCGTGACCGACTTCGCCGCGGGCTTCGCGGGCGCGATCTCGATCCCGGCGCCCGCGCTCACCGCCTTCCTGCGCGCCGTCGCCGAGGCGTACCTGTCGGCGGGCCTGTCGCACGTCTGCTTCATCAACAACCACCTCGAGCCGGAGCACGACCGCGCTGTGCGCGCCGCCATCGGCGACCTGCCCGCGGGCCGCGCCTCCGTGGCCTGCCCGCTCGCGCGCCGCTGGGCGCGGACCCTCTCCGCCGAGTTCCGGAGCGGCGCCTGCCACGCGGGACGTTACGAGACCTCCCTCGTCCTCGCCGCGGCCTCCGCGCTCGTCCGGAAGGACATCGCCCTCGGCCTGCCGGACCTCGGCGTGAGCCTATCGGAGGGCATCCGGGCGGGGGCGAAGAGCTTCCGCGCCCTCGGCATGGCCGATGCCTACACCGGCGCTCCACGCGAGGCCACCGAGGACGAGGGCCGCACGCTGCTCGACCTCCTCGCGACGATGATCGTCACGGAGGTCGAAGAGGGCCTCTCCCGAGCCGTCGTTCCGGACTCCCCGTCTGGACAGGGCACCGGCAGGTAATCCAGCCGACCGAGCACGCCAGAAAGCTGCGCAGACGATGGCGCCTGCGCAGGCAGAGCGGGCCGAGCCAGGCTGAGAAGCTGAGTGGGCCTGGTGGTCGGGCAGGCAGTCAGGTAGGCGGAATCAAGCGATTCTGCTCCGTCGTCCCCGCTCACGCGCAGCCAGTCGGCAAATATCCGCCCAGCGCGCCGCGCCGCGAGAGCGCGACATCGCGAACAGCGCAGGACGGGCGCGCAGGGGGCTAGACAACCGCCGGCGAAGCGTGCAACACTGGTCAGTTTGCGCCGACTCACAACTCAGCACCACGAGGCTTTTCACAACAATTTTCGGTTCGCGATTGACGCGTTCCGTTTGAAGACGTAAAACGGTATCGTTTTCCTCGCGTGCCGATCGAAGCCAAGACGATCCGACCGCTGACCTGTTGAGAGGTGAGGCGGCGCGCAGGTGGATGATGGGTTTGGCAGGAGCGCGCTTTGGCGCTCCTGCACAGGGGCATCACATGTGGCCTCGCGGGCGGTGCTCGCCTGGCGACGCGGATCGGAGAGTATCATGAGGAATCGCACTGTCGTTGGCGGGTCTCGGCATCTTCTCCTGGCCTCCCTCGTCGCCGCTTCCGGCGCGGCGCTCGCCGGGTGCGTCGACGCGTACGACGCGGGGGACGAGCAGATCGGTGATGCGCAGCAGGCGGTGACGACCTGTGTTCATATCCAGCGCGGCGTGGGGACGAGCGTCGTCAAAGACGTCTTGATCTACGAATACACCGACACTTCGCACAACGGCACCGACGCGTATGCGGGCGTGAAGGATGTCAGCGGGACCCTGTACAAGCAGCGTTCCTTGCTGCAGTTCGACCTCTCCGCGATCCCCGACGACGCCACCATCGTGTCGGCGGACGTCACCGTCTTCATCGGCTCCGGCGGCCCCGAGGCGGTCAACGTACACCGGGTACAACCGCCCGCCGGGGCCAGCTCCACGTGGACGTGGAAGGAGGCCGATGCCTCGGGTCAGTGGAGCGCTCTCTCGACGGCGTTCAGCCCCACGGTCGAGACCTCCTTCACGCCTGGCGCCACCAGCGTTTATAACGTCTCTCGCACGTTCAGCGTCACGGGGCTCGTGCAGGACTGGGTGAGCGGTGTCCATCCGAACCTCGGGATGATGTTCGTGCAGTCCTCGGGCCGCACCCACATCAGGACGAGCGAGATGCCGGAAGACGCGAAGGAGAAGCGACCGGATCTCTACGTCTGCTACGACAGCGCGACGGGCTCCGGTTCGGCCACCTCGACGAGCGGCAGCACGTCGACGTCGAGCACCTCCAGCTCCACGTCGGCGTCGAGCACCTCGAGCGCCACCACGGCAGCCTCGAGCTCGAGCGCCACCACGGCAGCCTCGAGCTCGAGCGCCACCACGACGAGCACCTCGACGTCGGGCTCCGGCGGCGCGGGCGGCGCGGGCGGCGCGGGCGGCGCGGGCGGCGCGGGCGGCGCGGGCGGAGGCGGTGGCGGCGGCGTGCCTGGCCTGCCGATCAGCTGCAGCACCAACACGCCGGGCGCAGGCGCCAACTGCGGCGTGAACGGGAGCGATGACTGCTGCTCGACGCTCCCGGTCCCCGGGGGCACGTTCAACCGGCTCAACCTCTCGAGCCTGCCGGCCACTGTCAGCGACTTCTATCTCGACAAGTACATGATCACGGTGGGGCGCTTCCGGCAGTACATCGAGCGGACCGGCGGCCCGACGCAGGCCAACCCGCCGCCCGTCGGCGGAGGCGCCCACCCGAAGATCCCGAACAGCGGCTGGGACCCGTCGTGGAACTCGAAGCTCACGGCCGACACGAGCGCGCTCAAGACAGCGCTCATCTGCGAGCAGTGGGACTGGCCGTCGTGGAGCAACACCCCGGGAGCCGAGGAGAAGAAGCCGATCGTCTGCGCGACGTGGTACGAGCTGTTCGCGTTCTGCGCGTGGGATGGCGGCCGGCTGCCGACCCAGGCGGAGATCAACTACGTGTCTGCCGGCGGCAACCAGCAGCGCATCTACCCCTGGGGCGGCGCGAGCGTCGAGGACATCGAGCTCGATGACGCCTCGTGGTGCTGCCAGGGCGACGGCACCGTCGCGGGCGCCTGCAAGACGGGGTATCCCTCGCTCTACCCGTGCAGCCCGTCGGACCTGACCGAGGTCGGCAAATTCCCGAACGGCGCCGGGCGCTGGGGCCACATGGACCTGGCCGGCAACGCGTACAAGGCCACCCGCGACGGCTCGGACATCTATCAGCTGCTGGTGCCCTGCAACGACTGCTCGCGGCTCGACAACAACTCCAACGCGCGCTTCATGCACGGCGGCAGCTTCCTGGCCGCCGGGTACAAGCAGACGACGGACTTCCAGGCCTCCTATAAGGGCGACGATCGCCGCTACTACGTCACCGCCATGTGCGCGCGCGATCTGTGAGCTGAAGCGGGGAAAGCGCGCTGGACCGAGCTCTTCAGCTCGCGTCCGGCGCCGCCGGCCCCGGCCATCGCCGGGCCGCATCACGGTCAAGCCGAGATGCCGTGCTTCCTGAGCGCCGCGCCGAGGACGCCGCCCGCCGCGAGCCGCTGCTCCAGGCGCACGATCGGGGGCGACTGTGCAGCGTTCCTGCGCGGCGGCGGGGTGGTGCTGGATCTCCGGCGACGCGAAGCCAGACGCGCAGACAATCATGTAGGCCAAAGCAGGCATCTCTGCTCGGGCGCCATCCATCCATCCAGGATTTGATTGAGTGACAAAATGCACCACCGCTCCGCGCGCTCCGCGTCATCGGCGGACGCGGGCGCGGAAACGTGAACGACATCGCCAGACATCTCGCCACGGCGCTCGACTTGCACCGGCACCACGATCAATCAACAGGTTTTCGACAGCAAACATCGATCATCGATTGACGCACTCCGTTCGAAGCCGTAGAACGATATCGTTTGGCTCGCGCGCTGCCGCGCGGCTCTGACGGTAGAACGATCCGACGGCTGACCTGATGAGGATGATCCTTCACGGCGTGCAGGCAGGTGTGGCTCTTTGCAGGCGCGCATCATGGCGCTCCTGCGCGACGGCATCACGAGCGCCCGCGATGGCTGAGCTCGCCGGCGACGCGGATCGAAGAGCGTCATGAGCAATCGGACGTTCGTGAGAGGGTCTCGGCATCTGCTCCTCGCCTCGCTCGCCGCCTCCGCCGGCGCGGCGCTCGCAGGGTGCGTCGACGCGCAGGACGCCGGTGGCGAGCTCATCAACGAGGCGGAGCAGGCGGCGACTGTCTGCGTGACGCTACAGCGCACCGGGGATACGGGCGTGGTCAGGGACGCGCTCATCCATACCAGCCATGCGGACGCCACGCTCATCGGAGGCGACATGTACGCCGGTGAGAGCAACGGGGCGCGCATGCACGCGCTGATCGCGTTCGATCTCTCGTCGATCCCCGGAGACGCCATCGTCGTCTCCGCGGACCTCTCCCTTCACATGGGCGCCGCGGTCCCCGAGGTGATGCGCGCACACCGGGTCACGACGGCGTGGGATGAGAGCACGGTGACGTGGAACTCGCACTCAGCGGCCTGGGATCCCGAGGTCGTGGGGACCCTGAAGGCGAGCGAGGGGTACATTTACGGAGAGCACACGCTCAGCCTCACGGCGCTCGTGCAGAGCTGGGTGAGCGGCGCCGCGCCGAACAACGGGGTGCTCTTCGAGCAGACCGCGAATCGCACGCACATCCGGACGAGCGAGAACGCGCAGGAGAGGCGTCCGTCCCTCCACGTTTGCTATGACAGCGCCACGGGGCCCGGCTCGACCAGCACGACGAGCAACTCCAGCACAAGCTCCACCACCGCCTCCAGCACAAGCTCCACCACCGCCTCCAGCACCAGCTCCACCACCGCCTCCAGCACAAGCTCCACCACCGCCTCCAGCACAAGCTCCACCACCGCCTCCAGCACAAGCTCCACCACCGCCTCCAGCACAAGCTCCACCACCGCCTCCAGCACAAGCTCCACGACAACGACGACGTCGAGCTCTGGCGGAGAGGGGGACGCAGGCGGCGCCGGCGGCGAGGGGGGCGCTGGCGGCGAGGGCGGCGGAAGTGGAGGCGGGGGGTCTGGCCTGCCGATAAGCTGCAACAGCAACACGCCGGGAGCCGGCGCCAACTGCGGCGTCGACGGGAACGACGAGTGCTGTGCGACGCTCCGGGTGCCCGGCGGCACGTTCAACCGGCTCAACAACCCGGCACTTCCGGCGACGATCAGCGACTTTAACCTCGACAAGTACACCATCACGGTCGGGCGCTTCCGTCAGTATATCGAGCAGACCGGCGGCCCGACGCAGGCGAACCCGCCGGCGGCCGGCTCGGGCGCTCACCCCAAGATCCCCAACAGCGGCTGGGACCCGTCGTGGAACTCGCAGCTCGCCGCCGACACGAGCGCGCTCCGGACTGCGCTCATCTGCGATCCGTACGGCTGGCCGACCTGGAGCGACACCCCCGGAGCCAAGGAGAAGAAGCCCATCGTCTGCGCGACGTGGTTCGAGCTGTTCGGGTTCTGCGCGTGGGACGGCGGCCGGCTGCCCACCCAGGCGGAGATGAACTACGCCTCCGCCGGCGGCGACGAGCAGCGCATCTATCCGTGGGGCGGCGCCAGCGTCTCCGACATCACGCTCCAGGACGGGTCCTGGTGCTGCCAGGGCGACGGAACCCCGGCGGGCGACGGAACCCCCGCGAACAGCTGCATCACGAACTACCCCACGGACTCGAGGCAGTATCCCTGCGCGCACACGGACATCACGGACGTCGGCAGCTTCCCCCACGGCGCCGGGCGCTGGGGTCACCTGGATCTCGCCGGCAACGCGTACAAGTCCACCCGCGACGGCGCCGACATCTACCAGCTTCTGACGCCCTGCAACGACTGCTCGCGGCTCGACAACCGCTCCAGCATGCGCTTCATGCACGGCGGCAGCTTCCTCGCCGCCGCGTTCAAGCAGACGACGGACTACCAGGTTGCCTACGCGAACACCACGCGGCGCTACTACGTCACCGCCATGTGCGCGCGCGACCTCTGAGCTGAAGCAGGGCCCGCTGTGCGCGGGCGCGAGCGGGCGGCGGTCGCCGGCTGAAGGCGGAGAACACCGGCGCTGAGAGCAGGACAACGAACAGGAGGCCTCCTCGAACTTGGCCCTCGTCCGCGCCCCCTGTTACGCGCGTCCGTATGCGCGTGCGAGGCTTTCTCCTGCTGCCGACGATTGCGCTCTCCACGCTCAACGTGAGCTGCCCGCGCCCTGCCTCCGAGCCGGCCGCGACGTCCCCCGCCCCCGCCCCTGCCTCGGCCGTCACCGCGCCGGCCAGCGCGGCGGAGCCCCCCCTCGCGGCCCCAGCTCCCTCGCTCGCAGGCCCGGCGACCGCCGCGGATCCTGCAGGGCCTGCGGCGCCCCCCGGCGTGAGCGCCGCGATGGATGCGACGGCGAGCGCCACGACGGATCCAGCCGCGGATCTCGCGGCGCCAGGCGTCGACCCGCTCGCCTTGCCGGTGCTGCCGCCGCAGCTCGTCGACGACGGCTCCGACGAGCTCCCCCGGCTCGATCCGCCGCCGGCCGCCCCGCTGACGCCGAAAGAGGAGGTGCACGAGCTCGCGAGCATCGCCAGGGAGACCTGGATCTTCGCCGAGCCGCGCTGGACCAGCCGGCGCATCGGCTACCTGCGCGCCGGCGCCGTTGTCGCGCGCCGGCCGGAGCCATCCGGCAGGGAGTCGTGCGCCGGGGGCTGGTACCGCATCGAGCCTAGCGGCTACGTCTGCATCGGCGCCAGCGCCACGCTCAACATCCACGACCTCGCGGTGGAAGCCTCGTCGCGCCGCGCCATCCGCCGGTTCTTCGCCCAGGCCGCCTCGCCCGCGCCATCGGCCCCCCGCGGCGAGGCCGCAGCCCCGCGCGCCGAGCTCGCCTCGCTGGATCTCCGCGGCGAGGCCGCGCCCGCAGCCCCACACGCGCGCCTCGGAGCCCTCCCCACCGCGACAGACGCGGCGCCCGCGGCCCTCCCCGCCGCGGCAGACGCAGCGCCCGCTGCCCTCCCCGCCGCGCCGGAGGCAGAGCTCGCCGCCTGGCTCAACGGCCTGCCCTACACGTACGTGATGTCGCGCTCCCCCACCCCGCCGCTCTACGCGCGCCTGCCCAGCGAGGACGAGCAGCGCACCGCGGAGCCCGACCTCGGCGCGCACCTGCTCCGCGCCGCCACCGCCGCGCGCGCGCCCGACTTCGTCGCGCCGCCGCCCCCCGACGCGACCCCCTCGGTCCTGCTCTATGGCCGGCCGGCGCCCGGGCTCGCCGGCGATCGCCGCTCGCCCGACGCGCTCGTCCTCGGCCGCGCCCGCACGCGCTCCGGCTTCGCGCTGCTCTCGACCTTCGATCACGACGGCCGCCGCTTCGGCCTGACCACCGACCTCACCGTCCTGCCGCTCGACCGCACCCGCGTCATCCGGCCGAGCGCGTTCTCGGGGCTCCGGCTCGCCGAGGACGTCGCGCTCCCCGTGGCCTTCGCGAAGCGCCGCCACGCCACGCGCCTCGTCCCGGGCGAGCGCGGCGGCCTCACCCGCGCCCCGCTCCGCTTCCGCGAGGCGCTCCCGCTGTCCGGCGCCTCCCGCCGTGTCGGCGGCATCGACCATCTCGAGGCGCGCGACGGCTCGCTCGTCCGCGCCGACGACGTCGTGCGCGTCGATCCGCTCCCCAGGGCGCCCGCGTGGGCGGTGCGCGGGCGGAAGTGGATCGACGTCTCGATCAACCAGCAGAGCCTCGTCGCCTACGAGGGCTCGCGCCCTGTCTACGTGACCCTGGTCTCGACGGGCGCGGACGGCCTCGGCGACCCGAAGACAACGCGCTCGACCATCCAGGGCCTGTTCCGCATCCACACGAAGCACGTCACGGTCACGATGGACGGCGACGAGGAGGACGAGGATCCGTTCGACTTCCGCGACGTGCCGTTCGTCCAGTACTTCACCGAGGGGTTCGCGTTCCACGCCGCGTACTGGCACGACGAGTTCGGCACCCCGCGCAGCCACGGCTGCGTGAACCTCGCGCCGCTCGACGCCGCCTGGCTGTTCGAGTGGACGACGCCCGAGGTGCCGGCCGCCTGGCACGGCGCGCTCTCGCTACGGAAGGGCACCCTCGTCTCGATCCGACCGTGAGCTGGCCGCCCGTGAGCTGGCCGCCCGTGGGGCCGGCCGCGCCCGCCGGCGCCGCCCCTTCCGCGCCGCGCGAAGGCACGCTACAGGCTGTGCCCATGGCCGCTGCGCAGGAGCCCGTCTCGCTCGATCAGCTCATGGCGATCGACCCGCTGCTCTCCGACGAGGAGCGCATGGTCCGCGACTCCGTCCGTCGCTTCGTGCGCGAGCGCTACCTGCCGCGCGCGGCGGACCTGTTCGCCCGCGAGGCGTTCGCGACCGACCTGATCCCCGAGATCGCTGCGCTCGGCCTGCTCGGGGGCTCGCTGACGGGCTACGGCTGCGCCGGCATGAACTCGGTCGCTTACGGCCTCGCGCTGCAGGAGCTCGAGTACGGCGACAGCGGCCTGCGCAGCTTCGTCAGCGTGCAGGGCTCGCTGGCGATGTTCCCGATCTGGAAGTACGGCTCCGAGGCGCAGAAGCAGCGCTGGCTGCCGAAGATGGCCGCGGCCGAGCTGATCGGCTGCTTCGGGCTGACGGAGCCTGACAGCGGCTCGGATCCGAGCTCGATGAAGACGCGCGCCCGCAAGGACGGGAGCTCGTACGTGCTCACGGGCACGAAGATGTGGATCACGAGCGCGCCGATCGCGGACCTCTGCGTTGTGTGGGCCAAGGTGGATGACGGGGGGCCCGAGTCGATCCGCGGCTTCGTGGTGGAGCGGGGGATGGAGGGGCTGGAGACGCCGCTCATCCACGGCAAGATGAGCCTGCGCGCGAGCCCGACAGGCGAGATCGTCCTGAACGAGGTGCGCGTCCCCGAGGAGAACATGCTGCCCGGGGTGGTGGGCCTGAAGGGCCCGCTCGGCTGCCTGACCCAGGCGCGCTTCGGCATCGCGTGGGGCGCGCTCGGCGCCGCGCGCGCCTGCTACGAGACAGCGGTCTCCTATGCGCGCGAGCGCACGCAGTTCGGCCAGCCGATCGCGTCGCGGCAGCTCATCCAGGCCGAGCTCGTCGAGATGGCGACCGAGATCGCGAAGGGGCAGATCATGGCGCTGCACTTCGCGCGGCTGAAGGACGCCGGCGGCATCAGCCCGGTGCAGGTCTCGCTGTGCAAGCGGAACAACGTCGGCTGGGCGCTCAAGATCGCGAGGACCGCGCGCAGCGTGCTCGGCGCGAACGGGATCTTGCTCGATTACCCGGTCGTCCGGCACATGCTCAACCTCGAGAGCGTGTACACGTACGAGGGCACCGACGAGGTGCATTGCCTGATCCTCGGGAACGCGCTCACGGGGCACAACGCGTTCTGAGGGGTTTACCGGGGTCCGAGGGCGTCCACCGGCAGGGCGCCAGAAGAACAGAGGAGGAGAAGGAGAGACTCAGAAGAGGGCTCTTCTCTTCTGCTCTCTTGTTCTTCTCTCTTCGTCGCGTCCTGGCCGGCTCGGATCATCCTGCCTCCAGGGAGCCGCTCCCCTACCCCGCCTTCGCCGGCGCCTTCCTTCGCAGCCCCACCAGGAACAGCTCCACGCTGTTCGCGCGCGTTCCCTCGGGCCGGATGCTCCGGACCTCCTCACACAGGTTCCGCAGCGCGTCGCGGGCCTTCACGAAGTCCTCGCTCATGAAGATCTTGCCGACGAACGCGCCGCCCGGCGCGAGCAGCGCCTCGGCAACGGCCACGGCGCGCATGAACAGCTCGTAGCTCCGCGCCTGGTCGGCGATCTTGCTGCCGCTCGTCGCGGGCGCCATGTCCGACAGCACGACGTCGTACGGGGCGAACTGCGCGAGCGCCTCGTTCGTCAGCGAGAGCGCGTCGCCCTGCACCACCGTCGCCTGCGGGCCGAACGCCGCCGAGATCGGCGAGAGATCGACAGCGAGCAGCTTGCCCGACGCGCCGATCCGCTGCGCGGCGTACATCGACCACGAGCCGGGCGCGGCGCCCAGATCGAGCACGCGCTGGCCAGGGCGGAGCAGCCGCACCCGGCGATCGATCTCCTCGAGCTTGAAGACGCTGCGCGCCGGATAGCCCTGCGCCTTCGCCGCCTTCGTGAAGGCGTCCGGGCGCTTGTAGGGGTTCCTGGGCTTCTGCGGCACGAGATCACCGAAAGGCTCCGCCGGCGGGAGGCGCGCGCTCGTTCGCCCTCACAGGCGCGCGCGCGCTCTCCGCCGAGCGGCCCGGATCAGCCGCCCTTCTTCTTGGTCGGCTGCACCGGCGTGGGGAGCCCCTTGCCGCCGCGCTTCTTCACGGCGCCGCGGATCGTGACGACCTGGTTCTTCGGGCCGGGGACCGGGCCCTCGATGAGGATCAGGTTGTCCTCGGGGAGGAGCTTCGCGATCTTGAGGTTGAGCGCGCTCACCGTCTCGTCGCCGTAGTGGCCGGGCATCTTCAGGCCGGGCAGCGTGCGGCCGGGGGTCATGTTCGTACCGATCGAGCCGCCGTGGCGGAAGTACTCGTGGGTGCCGTGCGAGCTCACCGCGCCGGCGAAGCTCCACCGGCGGATGACGCCGCTGAAGCCGCGGCCGCGCGAGCGGCCCTGCGCGTCAACGCGCTGGCCGACCTCGAAGATCTCGTCGACCTTGAGCGTCTGCCCGAGCTCGTACTTCGCCGCGTGCTCGGGGCTGCAGCGCAGCTCGCGCACGATGCGCTTCGGCGTCTGCCCCGACTTCTTGAACGCGCCGGCGAGCGGCTTGTTGGTGTGCCGCTCGGCGCGCTCGCCGAGGCCGAGGATGAGGGCGCTGTAGCCGTCCTTCTCGAGGGTGCGCTTGCCGATGACGACGCAGCCCGCCTGCACGACCGTGCAACGCAGGACCTCGCCCGTCTCGCTGAAGATCTGCGTCATGCCGATCTTCTTGCCGATGATGCCGGGATGCTGATTCATGATGCGACTGCCTTCTCGCTCCGTCTGGGGTGGCTCGAACCGTGGCCCCGCGCGGCGCGCCGCGCGGACGATCCCCTCGGCGCGCCTCGCTGAGAGCCGGTTCGGAGCGAAGAACCGGGGCGGTTTTCCGCCGGGCGCGTTGGGGGCGCAGAGCTTACTCACGGAGCCCCCAAAGGGAAGCGAAACTTACCGCTCCGTTCGTGATCCACCTCACACTTCCACGGCTGTCGCGCGCCTCCCCCGGACCGCCTCGAGACAGCGCCGCGCCGCGGCAGAGGCCGCCCGGACATTGTCCGTCTGAAGGGACATTTCCTGACTCTCCCTGGCGTCGCCGGACCCGGGACAAGGTCTCACATTGAGACGTCGGAGGTCATGGATGACAGACATCATCGCTCACGGTGAGCCGCGCGACGTCGAGCGCCTCATGGATCGTTACTGGTTTCTGCTGCGGGGCGGGGCGGCGGGCGGCGGCGAGGACAGCGCGAGCGCGGCCGCGACGCAGGTGGTCCGTGACGGCGAGTTCGTCGTGGTGAGCGTCGAGGCGACGGCGCTCGGGTGGCCCGAGGGGACGCTGCTCTTCCGGTTCAGGTCCGAGGCGGCGCCCTGCGTCGCGTGCGTCGACCGCGCGGCCGCGATCGCGCGCCACCGCACGCGCGGCATGCTGACCGCGAGCGACGTGCGCGAGATGCTTCGCTTCGCCGTGGCCCGCTGCGCCGCCTCGGGCATCGACGTTCCCCACGCCGGCGCGCCGTCCACGCGGCCGCCCGGCGAGCCGGTCAGCGCGGAGGTGCCCGCCTCGGGCACGCGCCGCGGGACGCGGGACGCGGCGGCCGGCGCCAAGCGCTACGACGCCGAGCTCTGGCTCATCCTCTGACAGCGGCGCGCCCCGGACGAGGGCGCGCCCTCGTCACGAGCCGACCACGTTGATGGTCGCCTTGATCATCGCCATCCAGCACTGAAGCACCATCTTCCCCTCCTTCTCCGGGGTGACGGCCACCTCGACCTGCGTGTTCAGCGGCAGGTCCTTCTCGATCTTCAGATCGGGAATCGCGATCGCCTTCAGACACTCGCTCTTCGTCGTCCGCGTGAAGCGGAGCACGACCGGCTCTCCCTTCTTCAGCTCGATCGTCGACGGGGAGAAGCCGCTGTCGTTGACGGCGATATCCACCCGCTTGACGTTCGCCGGCGCGGCGAGCTCGACGGGCGGCGCCGCAGCCGCGGGCGTCCCCTCGGCGGGCTTGCTGCAAGAGACGGTGAAAGAAGCGGTGACGAGCGGCGACAGGGAGAGGGCAAGCGCAGCGACGCGGAGCGGGCGACTCATGGTCGGCCCGTTCTTACCCACCGGAAAAGGGGCGTCAAGCTGTCCACCAGCGTCCGCCCCGGGCGCGAGAGGAGCCCGGGGGCGATCCGGGTGCACGAGCGCGCGCGCGTCAGAAGTGGCGGCCCGAGAGGATCTGCAGGATCGACGAGAAGAGGTTGATGAAGTTGAGGTAGAGGTCGAGCGCGCCGCCCACCGGGTCCTCCTCGTTCGAGTGGAGGAGGCGCGACGTGTTGTACAGGACGTACCCGCCGAACACGAGCACGGAGACGCTGGCGATCGCCAGTCCGAGGAGCGAGCTGCCGAGAAGGACGTTGAGCAGCATGGCGCCGAGGACGACCATGGCGCCCATCACCAGCCCGCTGGCCAGGAACGACAGGTCCTCCTTCGTGAGCAGGACGCCCAGCGTGAGGCTGCCGAACGTGAGGACCGTCAGGATGAAGGTGTCCCGCACCGGCGCCGACGACAGGGTGCCGCCGAGGCCCGCGGCGACCTGGGCCATGTAGAGCGCCGGCGCCGTGGTGACGCCGAGGAGGGCCGCCATCCCGAAGAGCGCGACGACGTTGACGCCGGGGACGCGGCGCACCGCGCGGGCGCCGAACATCACGCCGAACACGATCCCCATCGAGAGGATCGGGTGCGCGGCGAAGAGCTCGACCAGCGGCGGCATCGCGCCCCCCTCCTCCACGTCCGGCGCCCCGATGTAGAGCGCGCACATCGCGCCGATGGAGGAAAGGACCAGGCTCGCCGTGAAGAGCCCATACACCTTCTTGAGATAGTCGATCCGCAGGGCCGCTTTCGGGTTGGCCGGCGCGCTCGCCACGTACGAACTCGGCTGGCGTGAAGTCATCTGCTGCGCTCCTCCTCCGGGGCGACCCGCTGCGGCCGCGAGCTGGCGTCATCGTAGTCGTGCATCATCCACCAGCGCCGCGCAACACCGCCGCGGCGCGGCGCGCGGGCGTCCTCTGTTCTCGAAAAGTCACGCTACCACGGGACCATGGCCCCGAGGAGACGACCGGCGCGCGGATCCCTCCGCAGCCGCGCGGCCATCGCGCCACATCCGCCTCGGCGAGGGCGTCGAAGAGCGACGCCCCTGGACGCTTCGTTCGACGCAACGCCACCGGGATCGGCGGCCCGGCGCCGCAGGTTGTCGCGCGCGGCACGCTCGTGTACGAAGGGCGGCGCCCTGTCACGAGGGCGCCGGGCCGCGCCAGGAGGACGAGGGGTCATGAACGTTACGACGATCGTCGTTGCTGATGTCGAGCCCGCGACGGCGCCGTTGCCGGAATTCCAGAGCGAGGCCGCGATACAGGGCCTGCTTGTCGCGCCGATCGAGGCCACCTACCGCCACCGCCTGCCGCTCGTGGGGCGCACCGACCTGCACCCGCTCGTCCAGGCCGCCTATACCGCCTTCACCCTGCGCTATCCCCTCGTCCTCTCGCCCGACGTGATCTGGTTCTGCCTGGCGCGCGGCTTCACGCTCCACCTCGCCGCGAGCGAGGAGCAGCGGCGCCGCTTCCTCCCCGAGGATCACGAGTTCGAGCTCGTCGTCGATCGGCCCGACTTCACCCTCGGCGGCGTGAACCCGTGGCCCGCATTGTTTCCGGATTTTTCCAGGCAGGTTTCGGCGCGTATCGGCGGGCTGCGGGAGCTCGTGACAGCCAATTTCTCCACCACGGGGCCGGTCGAGCGGGTCGCGTCGGAGCTCACGGTCACAACGCCGCTCGCGCCGCACCACGACTGGGAGCCGCCGTTCCCGGGCGACATGGTGTACCCGCTGCGCGGCATCCCGCGCGTCTACCTGCTCGGCACGTCCGACGACTGGCGCTGGGTGCGCCAGCGCGCGGCGACCCTCGGCTCCTTCGGGCAAGATCGCTGGACGCGCGCGCTCCTGCCCGTGCTCGACCAGATCGCCGCGTCGGCGGAGGGGCGCGCCGACCCGAAGTTCTGGCGCGCCTTTTTCCGGTACGAGAACTCGGCCGATGAGCTCACCGGGTGGATCCACGTGCTGTTTCCCTACCTGCGCGCCTGGCCCAACGACTACTTCGCGCCGAACCCCTATATCGAGGCGTGGCACGAGCGCTACCTGGCCGCGGAGGCCCGGAGCGACGCGCTCGGAGGGCTCGGAAACCCGCAGGGGCCCGGCCTCTCCGAGATCCCGCCCGGGCTGACGAGCGCCCAGCTCCGCTTCATCGACAGGAGCCGCCGCGAGCACCCCATGGAGTTCATCAGCGGCCTGATCGGCGTCACGCAGGACCCGCACTCCCTCGCGCTCCTGCCGGAGTTCGTGTGGGCCGTCGCGCACCAGGCGGCCGAGTCGACCGCCCAGATCCCCGCCGCGGCCTCGTGAGGCGCGCTCCCGCGATCGCGCATGCCCGCGAGGCGAGCAAGACGCGCGGTTTTGTGCTTGGACGGCCAGCTCTCGGTGACCTAGGATAGGGCAACAGCCGCGGGGCGACGCCGTGCGTCGTTGTCCTCGCTCGATACGGAGGCACTGTGTCCGGAGGCAAGTTCGCGCTCCTCGAAGTACCGGATCTCAACGGTGGGGAACCGTCCTACCTGCGCCTCGGGGCCGCGGCGCCCCTCGGCGAGAACCCGGGTGACGACCTCGCCGAGCGGATTCAGACCTTCACCGACGACGACCGCAAGCGGGACGGCTCGCCGAATTTCGTGCCCGTGGGCGAGCGAAAGGCCGAGACAGCGAAGCTGCACACGAAGGGCGGCTGGCGCGATCACACGGACGGCAACCGCATCTCGACGACCGCCGGCGACAAGGTCGAGGTGATCGGGGGGAACTACCGCCTGCTCATCCTCGGCCGCGGGGAGCACCAGGCGGGCTGGGACGTGTCGGGAGGGCACGTCACCGAGGTCAGCGAGACGTTCGGCGGCGGCACCACCATCGAGTGGGTGCAGAACTACGGCGGGACGTGGAAGGTGGTCGAGACGACCATCAAGGGCGAGGTGCACACCCTCTACCACGGCGACGTCTACGACTATTACTACGGAAAGATCAAGGAGAGCCAGACAGGCACGGACACGTTCCCCACGCTGAATGTCACCGACGACTTCATCGACGACAAGAACCCGCCCTCGCCCCAGGCGATCCCGACGGAGAACCCCACGATCGTCGACAGGACGTGGGCCAAGAGCATCTCGTCCTATACCGGCTCGGAGAAGCTGCCGGTGCCGTCGATCACGGACGAGACCTGGGCGGAAGTGATGGTGACGAAGACGAACGCCACCTCGATGACCGACGAGACGACGGTCAAGGCGGAGTCGAAATCGACGATGAAAGCCGACTCGATCACGTCCTCCACCAAGGTCGTCGGGACCATGGAGGACACGACCGAGGCCGACATCATCAAGAGCAAGACGAAGGCGACCAAGATCATCTCCGAGACCCGCGCCGACACAAAGGACGAGATGTACGGGGACGCGGACTCGTACACCAAGGGCGACAGCAAGACCGTTGTCGACGGGATCGAGACGACGATCAACCTCGGCATGGTCAACGAGGTCGTCCTCGGGGCGATGGTCGAGGCGACGCTGGGCGGCGAGGTGACCTGCACGATCGGCGGCACGGTGGACGTGACCATCGGAGCCAAGGTGGATCTCAGCATGACAGCGAGCATCGAGGTCTCCGTCGGCCCCAAGCACGAGATCAGCCCGGCGGGCGTCGAGCTCCACGGGAGCAAGACGGAGATCGCGCTCGCGAGCAGGAACATCTCGGCGTTCACCCTCTTCGTGTGAGGGCGCGAGCACCACGCTCCACGCGCCACCGGATACGGAGCTCCCATGGCCGGCGATGGCAAGTACGGTATCCTCCATGTGCCTGATTTCGGCGAAGGCATGTCGTCCTTCCTGCGCGTCGGCGCGGCCGAGGGCGACGACTATTCCTGGCGCGACCACACCGACGGCAACCGGGTCACGACCACGCGGGGCGACAAGATCGAGGTCATCGGGGGCACCTACAAGATGACCGTGCTCGGACGCCGCGAGTTCGAGAGCGGCTGGAAGGCGGAGGACGGGCAGATCAACGAGAAGAGCATCACCTTCCAGGGGTCGGGCGAATTCGACTTCATCCAGGGCCCCCGCGGCGAGAAGCGCCTGCGCGAGAAGACAGTGAAGGGCGAGGTGCACACCACCTACCACGGCGATGCCTTCGAGGTGCATCACGGCAGCAAGCTGGAGAGCCGCACCGGACACGACAGCCCGCCGCGCAACCTGGACGAGATCACGGACCCCTGGGGGCTGCCCCAGTCGGGCGTCCTCGGCGAGAACCCCACGATCGTCGACAGGACGTGGGCCAAGAGCATCTCGTCCTATACCGGATCGGCGAAGCTGCCGGTGCCCTCGATCTCCAACGAGACCTGGGCGGACACGATGGTGTCGAAAACGAACGCCACGTCGATGACCGACGAGACGACGGTCAAGGCGGAGTCGAAGTCGGCCATGAAGGCGGGGTCGATCACGACGTCGACCCAGGTCGCCGGGACCATCGAGGACACCACCGAGGCCGACATCATCAAGAGCAAGACGAAGGCGACAAGGATCATCTCCGAGACGCACGCCGACACCAAGAGCGAGATGTACGGGGACGCGGACTCGTACACGAAGGGCGACAGCAAGACCGTTGTCGACGGGATCGAGACGACGATCAACCTCGGCATGGTCAACGAGGTCGTCGTGGGGGCGATGATCGAGGCGACGCTCGGCGGGGAGGTGACCTGCACGGTCGGCGGCACGGTCAGCGCCACTGTCGGCCTGGAGGCGTCCGTCACCGTCGCCGCGACGCTCGAGGCCAGCGTGGGGCCCAAGCTCTCGATGGGCCCGGAGAAGGTGAAGATCACCCTGGACCGGAGCAAGGTCGTGCCCGTCCGCACGAACATCGCGGCAGTCCACCTCATGTGACGCGCACGCGCGGCGAACCCCACGGATGGCAAACAAGAACCTCACCCCGTTCCTCTTCGGCAGCAAGGTCACCTCGCGGAGGCCGCCCCAGCCGGAGATGACGCTGATCGTCCGGGCGAAGTTCCTCCTCACGCCCGGAGCGCCGCTCTCCCTGCCCGAGGGCCACCCGGTGCTCGCGCAGGAGACGCTGCGCGGCGACGTGTTCCACGACGACGATCACGACCAGACCGGCGAGTGCCTGTATCCGAGCGATCTCGTGGACTTCAAGCCGCACGCCGACGTGATGCTGCTGGGCACGTGCCACACGCCGGGCAAGGCGCGCATGACCGAGTGCCCGGTGCGGTTCGGCGTCGGGTCCTGGTCGAAGATCCTGCGCGTTGTCGGCGACCGCGTGTGGATGGATGGCCTGCTCGGGCCCGCCATGAGCGACGCGGTGCCGTTCGACCGGATGCCCCTCGGCGATCGGCGCAGCTTCGGGGGGCCCGGGCACCCGCTGAACCCGGTGGGCAGGGGCCACGGGACGCGCGAGCTCCCCAACGTCGAGGGCGCGGACGATCTGCTGCTGTCGCGCTCGGATCGGCCGGCGCCCGCGGGGTTCGGGCCCCTGTCGCCGAACCGGCCCGATCGGCGCGCGAAGGTCGGGAAGAACTACGGCAAGGCGTACCGCGAGAAGCGAGCGCCGTACTACGCCGACGACTTCGACTGGACGTTCTTCAACGCGGCCCGGCCCGACCAGTGGCTCCCGTACCTGCGCGGCGACGAGGATCTCCTGTTCCAGAACCTCCACCCCGACGCGGAGGTCTTCCGGTCGAAGCTGCCGGGCCTCCGGATCCGCGTGTTCGCGAACGACGCGGAGCGCGGGTTCCGGGAGGTGCCGATGCACCTCGACACGCTGCTCGCTGACCTGGACAAGGGGTCCCTGTTCCTCACGTGGCGCGGCCTCACGGAGGTGACCGACGACGACCTCTCGCGCGTCACGACGCTCGTCGCCTCCGAGCCGCTCGACGGGCCGGCGCTGCCCGAGGCGCACTACCGGGAGATCCTCGCGCGCTTCGAGGCCGATCCGCTCGAGATCGAGGAGCAGCTCACGCCGGAGCTCAAGGAGGAATGGCGGGCGCTGCAGGCGCTGCAACAGAAGGGCGACGACGCGGCGCCGCCGGCGGACGCGGCGGGGCTCGACCCGCTGTCGTCGCTGCTCAAGGCGCGGCTCGGTGACGTCGCGAAGCCGCAGCAGGAAAGGATCCGCCGGGCGATGGCGGCGCTCGCGGGCGTCGCGGTGCCGGGGGGGAAGGTCCTCGGCGGCGTGATCGCCGAGGCGCTGCGCCACCTGCCGAAGGCATCGCAGGCCCTGCCGCCGCTGCACGCCGGCGCGTCGCCCATGGTGACGGACGCGGCGCTCCGGACGGCCTTCCGGCGCGTCGCGCGGGCCGTGGAGGAGGCGAAGGCGCTCGCTATCGCGCGCGGGACGCCGGTCCCGGGGCTCGCGGCGTGGGACAAGCTCGCCGGGGATCCGAAGCTCGCCTCGATGGGCCTCTCCACGGCCCCGCCGCGGCCGCCCGGGGAGATCGGGCCGGGGAGCGACCTGCGCGACCAGGACCTGAGCGAGCAGGACCTGAGCGGCCGCGACCTGACCGGCGCGGACCTGACCGGCGCCATCCTCACGGGCGCCAACCTCCGGGGGGCCAAGCTCACGCGCGCGATCCTGAAGCAGGCGGTGCTTTTCGACGCCGACGTGAGGGAGGCCGACTTCACGGACGCGGACCTGAGCCTCGCCACCCTGCAGAGCGCCTGGGCAGAGCGCGCCGTCTTCCGCGGCGCCACGCTGGAGAGCACCTCGTTCGACGGCGCGCGGCTCATGGAGGCCGATCTCTCGGGCACAAAGGGGTCGCAGCTCGTCTTCTCGAGGGCGGACATGACGGGGGCCGTCGCGCGCGGGGCGGCGTGGACGGTCGCCTTCCTGGAGGGCACGGTGCTCGAGCGCGCGGACCTGTCGCAGGCCTCGCTCACGCGGTGCTTCATCTCGAAGGTGAGGGCGACCTCGGCGACGTTCGCGGGCGCCACCCTCGACGGCACGAGCTTCGCCGGCTCCGACCTGACCCAGGCGGTGTTCGCGCGCGCGCGGGGCGAAGGGAGCGTGTGGCTGGGCGCGACCCTCACCGGCGCGGATCTCAGCCTCGCCGTGCTGACGAGCGCCCACTTCACGGAGGCCACGGCCGAGGGCGCGAGCTTCTTCGGGGCCAACATGCGGGGCGCCCGGTTCGACAGGGCCGACCTCACGCGCGCCGACTTCACGCGGGCGAACCTCTTCGACGCGGATCTGCTCAGGGCGCGGGTCCCGGAGGCGAAGTTCGTCGACGCGAACCTCTACGATGCAAAACTCTACCAGACCTCGGGATCCGGCTGTGATTTCCGGGGGGCGAACCTGAAGAAGTCGACCCTGGAGCGGGATCGATGACCCCGGACGAGCTGAAGGCGCTGGTCGAGGCGGGGGAGCCGCTCGACGGCAGGACGATCGGCGAGATGGACCTGCGGGGCGCCGGCCTCCGCAAGGCCCGGCTGCGCGGCGCGAAGCTCGGCCGCCTGCGGCTGGACGGCGCGGATCTGTCGGGCGCCGATCTCCGCGGCGCGGAGCTCGCCTGGTGCGCGCTCGGCGGCGCGGACCTGTCGGGCGCCGACCTGGAGGGGGCCGTCGTCGTCGAGAGCGATCTCTCGGGCGCGAACCTGTCCGGCGCGAACCTCACGGGCGCCAACCTTGTGCGGGGCCGGCTCGCCGGCGCGAACCTGACCGGCGCGCAGATCAAGGGGGCGAACCTCGCGGAGTCGCGGCTGGCCGGCGCGGAGCTCTCCGGGGCGGTCATCGCCAGCGCGCGGCTCGACCTCGCCGACCTGTCGGGCGCGGCGCTCGACGGCGCGATGGTGTCGCAGAGCTCGTTCACGCGGGCGAGCCTCGTGGACGCGTCGCTCTCGGGGGCGCGGATCGAGGGCTCGTCGTTCGCCGAAGCGGACTTCCGGCGGGCCGATCTCTCGGGCGCCGAGCTCGACACGGTGGTGTTCCTGAAGGCCGATCTCCGGGACGCCGTGCTCCCGAAGAAGCTGACGAAGACGGTGTTCGACGGCGCGCGGCTCGGCCGGCTCGACCTCTCCGGGGCGGACCTCGCGGGCGCGGCGCTGGAGGAGATGGACTTCGCGGGGGTGAGCTTCGAGAACGCGAACCTCACGCTGTCGTCGCTCCAGGGCGCGAACCTCCGGGGCGCGAGCTTCCGGGGCGCGACGCTCGACCAGACGACGCTCGCGAACTGCGATCTCACCGGCGCGGACTTCCGGGGCGCGACGCTCAGGTCGTGCATGATGTACAGGGCGCGGCTGCCGGGCGCGGATCTGTCGGGCAAGGACCTCGAGATGGTTGTCTTCACCGAGGCCGATCTCTCCGGCGCGAACCTGTCCGGGTCGAGGATCGTGCGCTGCGTGCTGGAGGGGGCGAACCTGACGGGCGCCGACCTGACGCGCGCGCTCGTCTCGCAGGCGACGCTCAGGTCCGCGCGCGTGGAGGGCATCCGCTTCGACAAGGCGATCTTCGATTGCGTGGACTTCTCCGGCGTGGACCTGACCCGCACGTCGCTCGCTGGACTGACCATCTCCCGGTGCTTCTTCGCGCTCGGGGACCTCTCGGGGATGGACCTGTCGGGGTGCAACCTGTCGAACTGCGACTTCACCGAGTGCAACCTGGAGCGGACGCGGCTCGACGGCGCCATCCTGACGAACTCGAACTTCAGGCGCGCGAACCTGCGGCAGGCCTCGCTGTCGGGCGCGATGGCGAAGACCGCCTTCTTCGGCGAGGCCGTGCTCGCCGGCGCCGGGCTGACGAAGGCGATGCTCCGCAACGCGCTCTTCATGAAGGCCGATCTCACCGGCGCGAACCTCGCGGGGGCCGACATCCGGGAGACGGTGATGCACGAGATCCGCGCGGCCGGCGCGCTGTTCGTGGGCGTGAAGGCGCACTACGCCGATCTGTCGCACGCGGACATCTCGGGCGCCGACTTCAGCGGCGCGGACCTGCACTGGGCGAACCTGCACCACGTCCGCGACGAGAAGACACTGTATCTCGACGCCAACCTCGCCACGGCGAGGCGCACGGACGTCGATCGGCTGGAAGCCGAGGCCTGGATGCCGCCCGAGCGGCGCTCGTAGAGGAGGAGCCATGTCGATGGGAGCCATGAAGGAGAGCGACGGCGGGGCCGCCGCGCGGGTGGACGCGCCGGGCGGCGAGGATCTCGACAGGCGAGCGCGCGGCGCGGACGTGCCCAAGATCGGCCTGGCGAGGGCCGCCGCGCCGGGCGGCGCGGGCCAGGCCGGCGACGTCGCGGCGCTGCCGGGGGAGTACCTGGGCCCGGCCCGCGTCACCGCGCTGGAAGCGGGCGCCGTCGCCGTGGAGCTGCCGGGCGGCCAGCCGGTCGCCGTCGCGATGGCGCTCGCGCTGCCGTACGAGCCTGCGCTCGGCGACACGCTGCTCGTGATCGGCCGCGGGGAGAGCTACTACGCGATCGGCGTGCTGCACGGGCGGGGGCGGACGGTCCTGTCGCTCCAGGGCGATGTGGCGGTGCACGCCAGGGAGGGCGCGCTCTCGCTGTCCGGAGACCGGGGGGTCGAGATCCGGGGGCCGGAGCTCGACGTGCAGGCGGGCAAGATCCGGATGGTGGCCGACGCCGTGGTCCAGAAGTTCACGTCGGTGTACCAGCGGGTGAGCGCGCTCCTGAGCGTGCAGGCGAGCGAGTCGCACACGGTCGTGGAGAAGACGTCGTTCACAAAGGCGAAGAACGCCACGATCCTGACCGAGGAGACGGTCACGGTGAACGGCAAGCAGATCCTCTTGGGCTAGGAGGCCAGCGCGATGCTCCCTGCGAACAACAAGGGTGCCGGCCTGAGCGCCGGTTTTCCGGACGTGTGCCTGTCTCCTGTGTTCGGGCTGTTCCCCTTCCCGAACATGCACCCGAACGGGATGAATTTCCCTTTCTCGTTCAACGTGTGGTTCTCGATGATGGCCGCGCTGCACATGGCCGCGTTCGCGATCATGACGGCGGGCGATCAGCTGGGCACGCTGCACCCGACGTTCATGGGGCAAGGGCGGTACGTCTTCGGCAACGTGCGGGTCTTCATCAACTTCTTCCCCTCGACATCGCTCCTCTGCCCGAGGGTCGGCAACAACTTCAACTGCTTCATCGGCATCCAGGTGCTGCCGAGCGTGACCAACGTCTTCATCACCTACAACGGGGGGAGCGAGGCGGTCGCCCGGCCCGCCGGCGCGCCGCTCCTGGCCGATCTCGACGCGCTCGTCGCGTCGCTCCACCCGTGCGGGAGCGCGTCGCCCGTCGTCGATAGCGCCAGGATCGGGCCGGGGGTCGGGTACGTGCGCATTCGCCATTTCTCGCTGGACGTGCCGGCCCGGGTCCACACGGCGGTGAGGGCGCTCGAGGCGGAAGGGCTGGAGACGCTCGTCCTGGATCTGCGCGACAACCCCGGCGGGGAGCTCACGGCGTTCCTGGAGCTCGCTGGCGATTTCCTGGAGCCGGGGAGCGTCCTCGGGCGGGCGATCGACGCGGACGGCGACGAGACAGTGTACCGGTCGAGCCACCGGGATCCGTGCCGCGCGCCGCTGTGGATCCTGGTGGACCGCGGCACGGCGTCGGCGGCCGAGCTGTTCGCCGGCTGCCTGCAGTGGCACGGGCGGGCGATCGTCGCCGGGGAGCGCACCTACGGCAAGGGGACGGCGCTGAAGGTCGCGGCCGATCCCGACGACGGGCGCGCTGTGCTCGCAGGGGCGGCCATGGTGCTCCTGCCGGGCGGAGAGTCGATCCAGGCGACGGGGGTGCGGCCGGACGTCGCGCTGGGGGAGAGCGAGGGGCTTGCTGCCGACGGGGAGCAGCCGTCGCTGGCGGCGTTCTTCTCCAGGAGAAGCGCGGAGCGCCACCGCGCGTCGGCAGGGGCGCCCGGATGAAGGGTTGATGGCCGTCGGCGGAGACGGGCTACACGACAGAGGCCTTCCGCCGACCCCCTGGTTCCCCTGCGCGCGCGGCGCCGCGCGCTGGCGGCATCCCGGTGAGCCGGCGATCTCGCTCGCTGCGGGATCACGCATTCACCGACAGCGTGGGCGATTGTCTCACGCAGCGCGGAAGGCGCAACTGCGCTACGACTGCGGGATGTTCGGTCCCGGGCATCCTCAGTACCGTCCCCAGCCACCGCCTCACACTCCTCAGCAGCCGCCGCCTCACTACTACCCTCCGCCGCCGCCCCCTCCGCAGCGCCCGAAGCCGGGCGTGTCGCCGCTCGTGATCGTGCTCGCCGTCGTGGGCGGGATGTTCGCGCTCGGCGTTGGCGCCCTCGTCGTGCTCGGCGGCGTGGCCTACATGATGACGAGCGCGACGCCGGAGCACGCCGCCGTCGAGGCCGAGGAGAGCGAGCCTTCCGGCGTGAAGACGGTGAACGGCGCCTCACCCGCGCCCCCTCCCCTGCAGACGAACACCCCGCTTCGCCCCGACCTGGAGGGCGACGAGGTGGCGGCCGCTGACCCGTCCAGCGGCGACCGCGCTGCGGGCGCTGCCCTGGCGCCCGACAGCGACGACGAGGCCCGCGAGGCGCCCGCCGCCGCGACGGGCGGGCGGCGGACCTCCCCGGGCGACGGCGCCGCGGCCGAGGGATCGAGCAGCGGAAGCGCGACGGGCGGGGCGTCCTGGTGGTGCACGGCGAGCGCGTCCGTGCGCGTCTGCGGCTTCGCGGGCGCCTGCAACTACCAGATGGTGTTCGGCAACGGCGGCGGGAAAGACCGCTTCATGGCGTCGCAGCAAGCGAAGCGCTCGTGCGAGGCGAGCGCGCGCGCGAAGGGCGCCTCGGCCATCTGCGTCGTGCAGTGCAGCCCTCGCTGACGAGGACAACCCGCTGGCTCGACGGGCAGCAGAGCTCGGATCTCGTGGCCATGGCGCGCAGCGCTCAAGGCGGCGAGAGAGGGCCGAAGAACCCTGCAATCAACGTCAGAGCGCCCGCTTCGTCGACGAAGCCCACATCCATCCCGTCGAGCGGGGGCATGCCAGCGCCCTCGATGCGCCAGAGAAAGTGCACGAGGCCGTGCGCCTCGAGCGCCCCGCTGGCCGGTACGAGGGTCGCATCCGGTAAAGCCGACTGGAACGCCGCGATGGTTCCGTCGAGGCCGGGCCGCCCCGTGACGTCGGCTGTCGGATCGACGTAGCGCGCGCCGTCCGCCCAGCACTGCTCGATGAGCGCCGCGCGCCCCTCCTCCCCTGCCATCCACGCCTGCTGGTACGCACGGACCACCGGCGATGTCGACGCCGGATCGGAGGGCGGCGGCGCGGCGAGCGCGAGCCAGGAGGCCAACCCCTCTTCCCCGACGGCGCCGAACAGCACGCTCACCTCGTCGTTTCGCCGCACCTGCACGCGGAACACGTCGTTGTGTGAGTCGACCCCGGATTCGAGGATCCAGGGCCCGCCGTCGAGCAGCGCCCGGGGCGCGTCGGCCGCGTCGCTCCGCCCCCGCGCGTCGACGTAGAACGCCTTCGGCCCGAGGTGCGCCGCCAGCGTCGCTTCGTCGCCGTCGGACAGCGCTCGCGTCAGCGCGTCGACAAGCGGCGCCGCCAGGGGGTTCGGCGCTGAGGCGGGCGCGCCACCTCCCTGTCCCGCCGACCCGCCTGAACCGCCCGAGCCGCCTCCGCCGCCACCCGCCGTGCCGACGCTGGTGCCGCTCGCAGCGCCTGCGCCGCTCGCGTCCCCGCCGTCGCCGCAGGCGGGCTGCAAACCGAGAAGGGTGAGCGCGCCGAGCGCGGCAGCGCGCGAGCACCCTGTCCAGAACCGGAGACTCCTCTGCTTGTTCTTCACGACGTGCATCTCCATGCCCCTCGCCGCGGGCGCTCCGTGCGCGCCGCCGTGGGGGGCGACGCCCAACCCGTGACATCGGCGCGCGGCGCGCGCCCTCGCCATGGGCCGGGCGGGGCGATCGCCGCGACGAACGGTAGCTGCAGCGGCGTGAGCGGCAGCGCGATCGGAACGGAGCCTTGATTTTCGTCGGGGCTCCAACGTGATCGGCGCTCTGGCCTAGGCGCGCGCGAAGTACGTGCCGTGCTCGAGGTCGGCGAGCAGGCCCGCCTGCTCGGGCTTCCAGCCGAACCGCGCCTGCGTCAGCGCGCTCGACGCGGGGGTGTCGAGCGCGAAGAACGCGCCGAGCCAGCCGAAGTGCTCCTTCGGGACCGGCGCGACCGGCAGGCCGAGCTTGCGACCGATCACGCCGGCGATGTCGCGGGTCGGGATGCCCTCGTCGGCGACCGCGTGGAGTCGCGCGCCGGCAGGTGCCTTCTCGAGCGCGAGGACGAACAGCCGCGCGGCGTCGAGCCGGTGCACAGCGGGCCACCGGTTCTCGCCGTCACCGATGTACCCGGAGCGCCCTGTCCTGCGCGCGATCTCGATCAGCATGGGGACGAACCCGTGGTCGCCGTCGCCGTGGACCGATGGCGGCAGCCGCAGCGCGGACACGCGCACGCCGCGGCTCGCGAACGAGAAGGCGAGCTGCTCGGAGGCGGCCCGCAGGCCACCTGTCGACGCGTCGGGCGTCTCGTCCTCGGTGAGGACGCGGCCCGGCGTGAAGCGCGCGCTGCCGCAGGTGATGACGAGCGGGCGCCCGGAGCCCGCGAGCGCGCTGCCGATCGCCTCGATCGCGCCCCGGTCCTTCTCGCAGTTACCGGCGTAATCGTTGAAGTCGTCGTGGGAGAACGCGCAGTGGATCACCCCGTCGCAGGCGGCGGCGCCGCGGCGCAGGCTGTCGTGATCCGTGAGCGAGCCGCGGTGCACGTCGACGCCGGCGGCGGCGAGCTTCTCGGCGGACGCGTCCGAGCGCGCGAGGCCGAGCACGCGATGGCCGGCGCGGACGAGCTCGGGGACGACGGCGGAGCCGATGAAGCCGCTGGCTCCCGTGAGGAAGATACGCATGGAAAACCTCTCCTTGGTTCGCGATCCACTCCCTGGTTCGCGATCCACCATGGCACCGGCGCGGCGCGCGCGAAATACACGGCCGTCTCCAGTTCTTGCCCGATCGTCTACGCGGGGCTAGGCTGCCGCCGTGATCCCCGGGCGCGACAAATTGAAGGAAATCATCGAACGATGGTGCCCCAGCGACGGCGTGCACGCCTCGCCGGTGCCCGGAATTTCTTGCATCAAAGTATCTCGCCCTCAGCAACGCGCGAAGCGGCACTGGCGCGCTTCGTTCTGCATCGTCGTACAGGGCACGAAGGAGATCCTGCTCGAGGGGCAGGTCTATCGCGAGCGCGAGCCGCACTACATCGTCAGCCCGATCGACCTGCCGGTGACGAGCCGGGTCGCGGGCGTGTCGCCGGCGCAGCCGCTTCTGTGCCTGAAGATGGACTTCGATGCGGCCGCGCTGCGCGAGGTCGCGGCGCAGCTCGACAGCGCGCGGCCGGACGACATCGATCACCCGGGGCGCGCGATCTTCATCGGCAAGGCGAGCGACCGCATGCTCGACGCCGCGATCCGGCTGGGCGCGCTGCTCGTGACGCCCGACGACGCGACAGTGCTCGCGCCGCTCGTGAGGAAGGAGCTGATCTTTCACCTGCTGAAAGGCCCCGACGGCCCGGCGATCCGCCAGCTCGTGCGCGCGGGCAGCCAGGCGCACCGCATCGCCGAGGCGGTCTATCACCTGCAGACATCGCTCGACGAGGACGTCGATATCGCCGCGCTCGCGCGCGCCGCGGGGATGAGCCGGGCGGCGTTCTTCAAGCGGTTCAAGGAGGCCACCGCGATGAGCCCGCTCCAGTACCAGAAGCGCCTGCGCCTGCTCGAGGCGCGCCGCCTGATGGTCGAAGAGGGCGTGGGCGCAGAGGCCTCGGCGTTCCGCGTCGGCTACGCGAGCGCCTCGCAGTTCAGCCGCGAGTATTCCCGCATGTTCGGCAACTCGCCGCTGCGCGACGCCCGCGCGCTGAAGCAGGCGGCAGCGGTGGTCCAGGACATGTAGTCCGCCCGCGTCCCGCCGGCGACGCCGGACGCCGCAAACACGCGCTCCGCGGCTCGGCGGAGGGTGACGCCGCCTCCACGCTGGCACAGACGACGCGGATCCAGGAGCCTGTGCCAGGCTCTGATCCCCGTGTCATGACGGGCGCCGACCGCGAGTCCACCCTCCGGGGGGAAAGGGGTGAGCTCCTCACGACCTCACCGGGCCTGCACGGCGGATCGGGCTCCAGGGCATCGGCGCCAGGGCGGTTTACATTTTTGACGTGGACGGTACGCTTATTGCAATGGGCGTGTCGCGGAAAGGTCACGCGCATGTCCAATCAGCTACCGTCTCCTCGTTCTGTTCGTCCCTGGTCGTCCCGCACGCGAGCGGTCTCCCTGCTCGCCCTCCTCGCCGTCCCGTCTACCGCCTTCCTGGCGGGCTGCGCCGACGCGCCGGACAACCACTATAACTACTATTACACGATCGGGGACGGCGGCGCCGGCGGCGCCGGCGAGCCCGGAGGGACCGGCGGAGACGGCGGCGCCGGCGGGGACGGCGGCGCGCCCGGAGAGGCGTACCCGGGAGCGCCCGTTGCGGACACCGAGGTGGCCGAGCTCGCGCTCGACGTCTTCGGCACCGTCGGGAACCGCTACTGGTTCGCTGTCTCGGAAGAGCAGCTCGAGATGATGAACGAAGGGAACGGCGGCGTCGGGATCCCCATACGAGACTTCGGAGACATCTACTCACCGACCGGGGAGGACGCCACCTACGTGGATCATCTGTGGGTGACGACGGCCGGCCCCGAGGGCAAGACGGCCGACTACGGCAAGGTCCAGGTGGGGGTCGTCGGGCAGTCGACGCATCGGCCGTGGACGAAGCGCTCCATCCCCAACCTCAACATCGACGCGGACGAGTTCGTCGAGAAGCAGCGGCTCGGCGGCTTCGAGCACGTGCGCTTCAACAACGGCCAGGTCGGCAGCATCTTCCGCGAGCGCCTCACGCTCGAGCTCTATGCTCGCCTCGGTTATCCGGCCCCCCTGGCCAGCTACGCCTGGGTATCGAGCAACGTCTGGGGCGCGGAGGTGTCCATTCCCTACATCGTTGTCGAGCGTTACAAGAAGGCGTTCTGCCAGCGCAGCGAGAGCAAGCTCGGCGGCGGCTGCGCCAACATGTGGGAGTTCGTCGGAGATTTCGCCGGCAACATGCCGGGGGGCGGGATCCCGCGCCCGATCGACGTGGTCCCGATGGGCGTCAGCGTCTTCGACGATCCAGGGAATTGCCAGCTCAAGGAGTGCGACAACACCCGCGCCAAGGAGCTCGAGGAGGCGATCATCGCGACGCCGCACGGCGAGGGCTTCAAGGCGGCGCTCGCGGACTGGATCGACTGGCCCGCCTTCCACCGCTTTCAGTGCCTGTCGTGGGCGCTCGGCACCGGAGACGACGCGCTCCACAACAGCAACAACGTCGTGCTGGTCGAGCGGGCCGACGGCCTGTTCCAGTACCTGCCGTACTCGGTCGACATCAGCCTGGGGCAGAGCTGGTATCCGCAGGTCCCGCTGCCCGGCTCGAACTCGCTGGCGCGCGGATGCCAGAGCGACCCGGCCTGCTGGGCCGACACGATCGCGGCGTGCGAGGGCGTGATCGAGGACTTCGGCGCGGTGGACCCGAATGGGGTGCTGAAGGAGATCTACGAGCAGCTGTCGGACGAGGGCATGCTCCGCCCGGGCGATGAGGACCGCTACGAGCTGCTGGACGCCTGGATCACCGAGCACCTCGAGGTCCTGCCGGTGGAGCTGGAGATGAACCGCGAGCAGCCGCAGCTCTGCATGCCCCCCCTTGTCGATTGCGGCGGCTGGTGCGGCTATCCCCAGGACTGCGGCTGGGTCGGAGTCGGCGCGGGCGGCGCCGGTGCCGGCGGCCGAGACCCGGGCGGCGTCGGTGTCGGCGGCGCCGGCGGAGACCCGGGCGAAGGCGGAGCCGGGGGCGCCGGTGCGGGCGGTGGAGCCCCGGGCGACGGTGGCGCGGGCGGCGCCGGGGTCGGCGGTGGCGCAGAGGACTGACAGCTAGCGGCGGGCGCGCGGCGGCGTATCCCCACGCGCCTGCCCCCCGCGAGCGCTTCAGAGGGCCCGGCGCGGGCGCGCCTTCGCGGCCCTGGCGGCGCGCGCGGCGCCCGCGCCGGCGCGCGGCGCGGCGCCCGCCGGGGCGGCTCCGGGCCCGGGCGGGGCCTGCATGCGGGCGATCTCCTCGGCCATCAGCGCGGTCGCCTGCTCGAAGAAGTCGCAGATGAGCCGCAGCTCGGCGAGCGAGTAGCGCGCGCAGAGCACCGCCCAGCGCTCGCGGAACGGCGCGAAGACCGCGCCGATCTCGGCGTAGCGCTCGGTGACGGGCTCGATCACGAGCTGCCGCCGATCGCTCGGGTGCTTCACGCGGCGCACGAACCCCGCCGCCTCCAGCCTGTCGAGCACCCCCGTCACCCCCCCCGAGGTCAGCCCCGTGAGCTGCACCAGGTCGCCCGGCGTGACCGGCCCCGCCTCGGCCGCCCGCCGCAGGACGTCGAGGTACTTGTGGTCGGTGCCCTTCAGCCCAAGGCGCTCGGCGATCGCCTGGTGAAAGAGCACCGACTGGGTGCTCAGCTCGCGGCCCAGCCGGTCGCCCAGGCTGTCGACCAGCTCGCTCACCTCCTTCGCGCTCGCCCGTTTCCCGGCCATCGCCGCTCGCCTCGACCCGCCCGCACTCTAGCCGGGCCGCCGCCGGGTTGACAAGCCGCAGTAATTATCTTACTTACTAACAGAGTTACTTGGCAGGAGGGTTACCATGGATCGTTCGACCGACGAGGCGGCCATTCGTCGCATGTTCGAGGCCCTGTGCGAGGCGTGGGCGCGCGAGGGCGCGAGCGCCGTCGACGCGCTCTACACGCCCGACTCGGACTACGTGACGTTCGACGGCTCGTGGCTGCGCGGCCGCGAGGAGAACCGCAGGGTGCACGAGGAGCTCTTCGCCGGCGTGCTCGCCGGCACCCGCCTGGCCGGCGAGATCGAGCGCGTGCGCTTCCTCGGCCCCGACACGGCCGTGGTCGTCAGCACCGGCGCTGTGCTGTGGCCCTGGCAGCAGCAGGCGCCCGCGGGTCGGCTGTCGCGGCAAACGCTGGTGGTGGTGCGGGGCGAGGACGGGCGCTGGCGGGTGGCGTCGTTCCAGAACACCCGGGTGCAGCCGCTGCCCCCGTCCGGCAGCCTGGCCATGCGCCTCTTCGCGGCCGTGACGCGCCTTCGCCTCGCCTGGTGGCGAAGGCGCCACCCCGAGGCCCTCGCGGCCTGACGAGGCGCTAGCGCGGAGAGATCCCCGCGATCCCGCAGGCGAGCTCGGAGAGCACCGTCACGGCCGCGCCGTACCCGCCCGCGTCGTCCGAGCTCGCGTTGCCCTGCAGGCTGCGCCTGTAGACGCCCTGGGCGATCGCGGCGAGGCGGAAGATGCCGAAGGCCATGAAGTACGGCCACGCCTCGATGCCGTCGCGGCCGGTGAGCTCGCAGTAGGCGGCGACCATCTCGTCCTCGGTCGGGATCCCGAGCGACGCGACGTCGACCCCGGCGAGGCCGCCGCGGCCGGGGAGGTCGAGGTGGTAGCCCATGCAGGCGTACGCGAGATCGCTCGACGGATGCCCGAGCGTCGAGAGCTCCCAGTCGAGCGTCGCGATCGCCTCGGGCCGAGGACCGGACGAGAAGACGAGGTTGTCGATCCGGTAGTCGCCGTGGACGAGCGTCGTCTCGTCGCGCGCCGGGACGTTCGCGGAAAGCCAGCGCATGAGCGCCTCCATCGCCGGCACCTCGCCCGTGCGCGAGGCCTCGTACTGCTTCGACCAGCGCTCGACCTGCCGCGCGACGAAGGCGCCGGCCTTGCCGTAGTTCGCGAGCCCCACCGCGGCGTGATCGACGCGATGGAGCGCCGCGAGGACACGGATGTACTCCGCGTAGATCGCGCGGCGCTCCTCGGGAGCCCCGAGCTCGGGCAAGGTCGGATCCCAGAAGATCCGTCCGGCGGCATACCGCATGATGAAGAACGGCGTGCCGACCACCGAGCCGTCCTCGCAGAGGGCGAGCGCCTCCGGAACGGGCACCTCCGTGGCGCGGAGGGCGCGCAGGATCCGGTACTCGCGCTCGACGGCGTGCGCGGACGGAAGGAGCTGGCCGGGCGGCTTCTTTCGGAGGACGAGCTCGAGATCTCCGCCCGCCCCGCCCTCGACGCCCAGCCAGTACGTCGGGTTCGACTGACCACCCCTGAACTGGGCGACGGTCAGCGCGGCGCCCGCGCAGCCCTCGACGTGCTCGGCGAGCCAGCGCCCGAGGGCGGCCTCGTCGATCCGGTGCGCCTCGCGGGGCGCGCGTGCGTTGGTCGGCGGGGTGAGGGCCATCGCGCGTCCGACGCTATCACGCGCCCCCTCGGGCCTCCTATACTGCCGCGGTGACGATCTCCTTCGATCTGCCCCCCGATCTGGCCGATCTCCGCGGCCGCGTGCGCGCGTTCGTCGACGCGCACGTGATCCCGAGCGAGGCGTCGATCCTCGACGAGGACCGCGGGCGACGGAAGGACACGTTGACGGCGCTCCGCGAGCGCGCGCGGGCCGAGGGGCTCTTCGTGCCGCACCTGCCCGTGGAGCACGGCGGGCTGGGGCTCGGGATCATGGGCATGTGCGCGCTCTTCCGCGAGATGGGCCGCTCCCCGCTCGGCGCGGCCTGCTTCAACTGCGACGCGCCGGACCAGGGCAACATGGATCTGCTGCTCAAGGCGGGATCGCCCGCGATCCGCGCGAGGTACCTCGCGCCGCTCGCCCGGGCCGAGATCACGAGCGGCTTCTCGATGACCGAGCCCGCCCCCGGCGCCGGCGCCGATCCGTCGAACCTGCGCACGAAGGCGGCACGGGTCGACGGCGGGTGGGTGATCGACGGCCACAAGTGGTACACGACCGGCGGCGGCGACGCGGCGTTCCTCATCGTGATGGCGCGGACGTCCGACGATCCGCGCACCGGCGCGACGATGTTCGTCGTCGATCGCCACGCCGAGGGCGTCGAGCACGTGCGCGACGTCCCCGTGATGAGCCCGCCGATGCTCGCGCACCGCGAGGCCGAGCTCCGCTTCCACGCCGTGCGCGTCGGCGACGACGCGGTGCTCGGCGGCGTCGGCGAGGGGTTCCTCCTCGCACAGCGGCGCCTCGTGCCGGCGCGCCTCACGCACTGCATGCGCTGGCTCGGCTGGGCCGACCGCGCGCTCGCGATGTGCCGCGACTACGTCCTCACGCGGGAGAGCTTCGGCAAGGCGCTCGCGCACCACCAGATGATCCAGAAGAAGATCGCCGACGCGGCGTCCGGCCTCCACGCCGGCAACCTGATGACGCTGCACTGCGCGGCGATGCTCGAGCAAGGCAAGGAGAAGGAGGCGCGCCCCTACTCCTCGATGGCGAAGAACCACGTCGCGCGGCTCCTCTGCCAGGTGCTCGACGACGCGATCCAGATGCACGGCGCGCTCGGGTACAGCGAGGATCTGCCGTTCTCGCTCTGGTACCGCTTCGCCCGGGCCGCGCGCATCGCCGACGGCCCGGACGAGGTCCACGACGTCGTCGTCGCGCGCGACTTCCTGCGCGGCGCGCTGACGACGCTGATCTGAGCGGGCGCCCGCCGGCGCCGCGCGGGCGCCCCGCGGCGCGCCCGCTCATCGCGCCCGCGCGCCGCTCACGGCCGCACCGCGAGGTACACCGTGCTCCAGAGCTGCACCGCGTTCGACTCGTCGTGGTGCGACCTCGCGGCGCCGAACGGCACCAGCTTGTAGCGCCCGCCCTCGACGGCCCAGCTCCAGAGCTCCCACGTGCTCGCCTCCCGCGAGGCGTGGATCACCTCCCAGAGCGCGCTCCGCGCCTGCTCGAGCGCTCCGCGCGCGCGGGTCGACGACAGATCGCCGCGCGCGAGCTGCCTGTCGATGCCGGCGGCGAGCATCGCCTGCTGCCACGACCAGGTGACCGTGCCGTGGTAATGGCTGGCGGTGAACAGCCCCTGGACCGCCGGGTCCGGCGCGAACGCCGGGTTCGCGACAAGGATGCCCACCGGCGTCCGCAGGCCGGCCGGGAACGGGCGGATCAGGCGGCCGGCGATCTCCTCGAGGGCGCCCGGCGACGGATCCGTGAAGAGCAGGACGAAGCTGTCGTCGGAGTGCATGACCGGGATGGGCTTGCCCTCCCCGTCGAGCGCGAGCGCCGGAAACGAGAGCGTCCCCGCGAGCGACGCGAGCGCCGGCGCCGGGTCGACGCCCAGCGACGCCGCATAGGCCGCGACGCGCCGCCGCGCCTCGGCCTCCGGCAGCTCCACCCGGAAGAACACGCCGACGTCCTTCCACGCGCGCGCGAGCCGCTCCGCCCGGCGGGCGCCCTCGTCGTCCGCGCCGAGCAGCGGGCTCGCGAGCAGCCGCGCCGACGCGCGCAGGGCGGCGGGCACGAGCGCGACGTTCACGTTGTACGGGATCCGGCCGAACGCGAGCCCCTCCTCGCTGTCGCGCCACTCGCCCACCGATTCGCCGGGCTTGAGCGCGATCAGCGCCCTCGGATCCCCCGTCTCGGCGAACGGCGCGGCGAGGCGGAGCACGAGCGACACGTTCCGCGCGAGCGCCTGCGCGTACGTCTCGCCGCCCGGCGTGCGGCGCGCCATGAACGCCGCCGCGCGCTCCCGTCCGGGCGCGCCGAGCAGGTACTCGGCGGCGACAGGCGCGAGGAGGAAGTCGTCGTCGATCATCTTGTAATCGTGGATGGGCTCGCGCAGCGCCCCGCCGCTGCCCTGGGCCGCCTGCCCGCCGCCGCCCGCGGCCAGGCGCAGGAGCGCCGCGTACTCGCCGATCGCCTCCTCGTGCGCGACCTCCCCCGCCGGGCTCAGGCGATCGAGGACCGAGCCGATCCCCGCCTCGACGACGTCCGGCTCCAGCACGGGCAGGAGCATCCGGACAGCGAGCAGCGTGTCCCGGCCGAAGTACGTGAGGAAGCGCCACGACCCGGCCAGCAGCTTCTCGCGGTAGGTGAGAAAGGCGAGCGCCTGCCGGTGGCGCGGCTCGTCGGCGGCGCGCTCGTTCACGATCGCGTCGAGGGGCACCGGCGTGAGCGGCGCCTCGTCCGAGAGCGCCGTCACCCGGACGCGCAGGCCCCGCGGCCCCGCCGCGAGCTCGATCTGCCCGTCGGCCCCGAGCGTGGCCGTCGTGCCGTCCTCGGCCTCGACGAGCAGCTCGAGGTGGTGCTCGCCGTCCACCGTGGTGCGCCGCGCGGCGATCGACCCGCCGCCCGGACCGGCGCCGGCCTCGACGTCGCTGCGCAGCCAGGCCGGGAGCTCGGCGTCGCGGCCGACGTCGCGGATCGTGCGGACGCTCCCGAGCACCAGCTGGTGCACGCGCAGCGCCGGCGCCGCGCTGACGAGGAGCGCCGAGACCCCGCGCATCCCGTCGGGCCGCTCCACGCCCGAGAGGCCCCCCTCGACCGAGAGATCGACAGGCGCCGGCGGCGCGTCGAACCACACAGCGATCCCCATGTTCCCCGCCGGAAACGCGACGATCAGCCGCGGCGACGCCCCCGAGGTCACCAGGAGATGAGCGGCGATATGGCCACGACGGAAGAAGTGATTGCGAATGTCGCCTTCATGCAGCGAGAAGGCCAGGAGCTCATGAGCCCGCGACGCGGGCGGCGGCTGGTCGCGCGGCGCGCTGGAGGCGCAGGACGCGGCCAGGATTGTTGACAAGGTGGTTCCCATCATGAATCGCGCGGCCCTCGTGGGCTTCGTGGGCCTCGCGGGCACGGCGAGACCGTAGCGAGCCGGGACGAGCCTGCCAAGGACTAAGGTTCTTCCTGCGGCATCTAGCTTACTTTACCGACGCGAAGGTCGTTTATCGCGCGCTTTCACTGGAAGCCGGCAGATTCAGCAGCACCCCCGGGCGGGCATCGACCCAAGGGCCCTCGCGCGGGATGGGGAGACTCCGGAGAGCCGGAGAAAAGGAGGACGCGCATAAAAGAAAGAGTTCACGCTCTTGTTGCCCTGTGATAACCGATCCGAGACGTCGGTTGTTGATAGTGAGCTCGCAGCAGGCGAGTTGCCTGCCAACAACGATGGAAGGAGGGGGTTCGAGATGGACGAGAGCATCTCCGGCCAGGGCATGGCCGGCAGCAACGGTTCCGATCGCGGGCAGGTCGGCGACCCGCGAGAGGGCCTGATCTACACCTGGGTAGACGGCAGCCTCGGGGTCGTCGAGGAGGTGGTGCGCGCGAGCTTCGGCTTCCTTGAGGACGTGCGCACCGAGACGCAGGAGCGGCTCGGCGCCACGCTCGACCTGATCGAGGGCATCGATCGCAGCGTGTTCCGGGTCGCCCGCAAGGCGCTGACCCGCATGGACGGCATCAGCGCGCGCGCCCTCACGACAAGCGAGCGCGGCTGGATTGCGCTGCTCGGCACGCTCCGCCGCACGTCGCAGGGCGCGGCGGGGCTCGCCTCGGAGACGGCGGTCTCCATCGTGGGCGAGCGCAGGTCCACGCAGCAGCTCATCATCCAGCAATCGTCCTGAGGTCCGCGCTCACGAACTGCCGCTCGACCAGCCGGCGATAGAGACCGTCCTGGACGATGAGCGCCGCGTGCGCGCCGCTCTGCACGATCGTACCCCCGTCCATCACGAGCACGCGGTCGGCGCCCATCACCGTCGAGAGCCGGTGGGCGATGATCAACGTCGTCCTCCCCTTCATCAGCGCGTCGAGCGCCCCCTTCACGAGGTGCTCGCTCTCGGCGTCGAGCGCGCTCGTCGCCTCGTCGAGCACGAGGATCCTGGGGTCCTTGAGCATCGCGCGGGCGATCGCCACGCGCTGCTTCTGCCCGCCGGAGAGCTGCACCCCGCGCTCGCCGACGAGCGTCTGATACCCCGCGGGGAACCTCAGGATGAAATCGTGCGCGTTGGCCGCGCGCGCGGCGGCCTCGACCTCCTCGTCGGTCGCGTTCTCCCGCCCGTAACGGATGTTGTCGGCCACGCTCGTGGCGAAGAGGAGAGGCTCTTGCGCGACGATGCCAATCTGCCGGCGGAGCCATGTCGGCGCCAGCTCGCGGAGATCGCGCCCGTCGAGGAGAATGCGCCCGTCGTCGGGGTCGTAGAGCCGCAGGAGCAGCGAGGCGATCGTCGATTTGCCGGCCCCGGAAGGGCCGACCAGGGCAATCACCTCTCCGGGGCGCACGGAGAGGTCGATGCCCTTGAGCACGGGCACGTCCCGGCGGGTCGGGTAGCTGAACCGCACGCGCTGGAGATCGAGGCTCCCCTGGACGGCGTGGGGCTGGACGCCGCCGGCGTCGACCATGGCGGGCTCGCGGTCGAGGAGGTCGAAGATGCGCTCGGCGGCGCCGGTGGCCTTCATGAAGTCGGCCCAGAGGTCGCTGAGGCCGCCGAGCGCGAAGGCGACGACGATCGTGTAGACGAGGAACGAGGTGAGCCCGCCGAGGGTCATGCGGCCGGCGACGACGAGGTGGCCGCCGTACCAGAGGACGAGGGCGGCGGCGCTGTAGCCCGCGAAGGTCACGATGCCCATGAAGCTCCCCGACGCGCGGATGCGCCGCCGGGCGAGCTCGAACGACTCGGAGACGCGGCCGGCGTAGCGCTCGGTCTCGCGCTTCTCGCCGGCGAAGGCGCGGACTGTGCGGACGCCGGAGAGCGCCTCCTCGGCGACCTCGCTGGCGCGGGCGAGCGCGTCCTGCACGCTCCGGGAGAGCCGGCGGACCCTGCGGCCGTAGGCGACCGAGCCGATCGCCACGACGGGCACAACGGCGAGCATGAGCAGGGTGAGCCGCGGCGACGTGTAGAAGAGGAAGGCGACGCCGCCGATCACGGACGCGGCGTAGCGCAGGGCCATCGAGACGTTCACGCTGACGGCGCTCTGCAGGACGGTCGTGTCCGACGCGAGGCGGTTCGTCAGCTCGCCGGTCCTGTGGTCGTCGAAGAACGCGATCTCCTGCCGGATCAGGTGCTCGAAGAGCTGCGCCCGCAGCCGCGCCACGACGCGCTCGCCGGCGGTCGAGAAGAGGACGTACCGGAGCGCGACGGCCACGGCCTGGACCACGATGAGCAGCGCCAGCCAGAGCGCCGCGCCGTCGATCGCGTCGACGCTGCTGCCCGGGCCGAGGGCGTCGTCGATGATCTTCCGGATCGCCTGGGGGACCAGGAGGCTGATGCCGCTGCCGATGGCCAGGAACAGGGTGCCGAGCGCGAGCTTGCCGACCTCCGGGCGGGCGAGGCTGAGGAGGCGTCTGAGGTGCGCTCGGCGGGGGCGCTGGCCGTCGGCTGGGCTCTGCATGAAGGGCGCGAGCGTAGCAGGCGCCGCGGAGGCGGGGCGGTCGCCCGGCTCATCGCCCCTGCGCGCCGCGCCCCGGCCTCCCCCGGCGCCTCCCTCGGCGGTAGAGCGCGAGCGCGAGGGCGACCGCCGCGGCGCCGAGCGCGGCCACGGCGAGGAGCAGCCCCGTCGGGCGCCACCGGGCCAGCGGCCCGGGCTCGGCGGGCCCGTCGCGCCCGCCCGATGCGCCCTGCGCGCCCGCGAGCGGGACGAGCGCGCGCCGCGCCACCGCCGCGTCGGCGAGCACGCGGCGGACGGCGGCAGGGTCGAGCGACGCGCCCGCGGGGATCAGGGCGCGCAGCGCGGCCCGGCCCCGGAAGAACGGGGCGCCCTCGCTGCTCCAGGCGGCGGGCGAGGTGTCGCGCGCCTCGTCGAGCGCGGCCGGGATCACCTCCTTCACGATCGCGTCCGCGGCCTCGGGCGACGCCGACCTCGCCAGGGCGATGTAGCCGGCGTCCTGGATGCCGCGGCGCAGGCTCTTCAGGCGCATCGAGGGGAGCACGCCGGCGAAGCCGAGGGAGCGGGACGCGAACTTCCCGCGCTGCGTCCCGGGATAGAGCAGCATGCCGTCGCCGAGGCAGGCGTCGCCGTCCTGGTTGTGGAAGTTCTCGGCGACAGTGAACGGGTCGACCGGCCCTTTGCCGCCGCGGTTGCCGTCGTGCCAGAACGCCGTCTCCCAGAGGAACCAGCGGCCCACCTCGTGCGAGGCCGCGATCCAGCCGTCGGCCATGAGCCCCGTGAGCGGCGCGTCGATCATGAAGGTGCCTGTCCGCGGCAGCGCGCCGTTGTACACCCAGAGCCGCTTGCCGGCCTCGCGCGCGGCCCGCGCCCACACGGAGTCGAAGCGGTTGGCCGGGGTGAGCACGAGATCGACGTCCTGCTTCACGGGGTCGACCTCGCCGCACGAGTGCCCCACGAGGATGCGCGACGACAGGCGCGAGCCGCGGACGAGCCGGCGCCACCCGGGCCCGCGAGGGCTCTCGCACTGCTCGTCGACGGCGTACAGCATCACGTCGTCCACCGCCGGCGGGAGGAGCTCGGCGACGGCCTCGACGCGGCGGAGGGTCTCCTCCCGGGGATCGCCGAAGCCGCCGTACGCGCCGAGCGCCACCGCGGCCGGCGGGACGCCCGCGCCGGGCCCGCGGTAGCCGCGCGCCTCCGTGTAGAGCGAGCCGTCGATGGCCGCGCGCAGCCGCTCCACCTCGGCGGGGCTCCGGACCGACGCGAAGCCGTCGACGTGGTGCTCGTGGAGGAGCTGCCAGAGCTGCTGCTCGACGGCGGGGCCGTCGCCGACCCGCTCGGCGACCTCGCTGGCCTCGTAGAACGCGATGAAGTCGACGGCGCCGTACGGCAGCGTCGCCGGCGCGACGTCGAGCCGCAGATCGAGCGACGCGAGCGCGCCGTGCGAGGCCGAGCCGACCACCACCTTGCCCTCGTGGGCGCCGGGGGCGGAGCCCTCCGGGACGTGGATGTCGATCCAGACGGCCCGGGTCTCGCGAGCGCCCACCTCGAGCGGATAGGGCGCCCACGGCGGCGCGAGCTCGATCGGGATGAGCGCGTCGGGGAGGAAGCCGAGGTGCCCGTCGTCGGGCGGCCGCGCCGCCGGACTCCACCCGAGCGACTCCATGGGCCTGCGGTCGTTGCGCGAGCGCAGCTTGATCTCGACGTGGTGCTCGACGAAGCGGTCGATCCGGATCGCCTGCGCGGGCGGCTCTCCCGGCGCCTGCGGCTGCTGCGCCGGCGCCGCGGGCTCCTTCGCGGGCGCCGCCGGCTTCGCGGGCGTGCCGGCGCCGGCCGCGGGGCCGAGGCCGGAGACCTCGACCGTGACGCCGCGCACGGGCTCCGCGCCGGCCTCGACGATCACCTGGAACGCGACGACCTCCCCGCGCAGCGCGCCGAGCCGGATCGGCTCGCCGGGCCGGAAGAGCGCGTTCCCCTCGCCGCGCGAGAGCGGCAGGCCGACGTCCTCCCTGCGCACGCGCGTGCCGTCGTCGGCCACCCAGACGTGCGCGCGAGCCGGCGGCCCCTCGCCGGCGGCCGCCCCCGGGACCGCGACGAACGACAGCGCCGAGAGCAGCGCGGCGGGGAGGAGCGGGAGAGATCGCTGCATGGCGCTCGGCTTTCCGGGGAGAAGCGGCCGCCGAGATCGGCGGCGCGGCCATCGTAGGAGCGCGGCGCCGCCGCCCTCAAGCGCGGCGTGGCCCGCGGTTGACAGCGCGGCCGCGCTCGGGCCATGTCGCGCGCCGTGGATCTGACGAGCGCAGCGCTCCTCGCCGGCGGCGCCGCCGTGGCCGGCGTCATCAACGCGGTGGCCGGGGGCGGGACGCTCGTGTCGTTCCCCGCGGCGATCGCGGCCGGGCTGGCCCCGCTCGCGGCGAACGCGACGAACGCCGTGGCGCTCACGCCCGCGTCGCTCGCGTCGGCGTGGGCGTACCGCCGCGAGCTCTCCCGGGACTACCGCGTGCTCCGCGTGCTGCTGTTGCCGTCGCTGCTCGGCGGCATGGTCGGCTCGGCGCTCCTGCTCGTGACGCCGCAGCGCGTGTTCGACGCCGCGGTGCCCGGGCTCGTGCTCCTGGCGACGCTGCTCCTGTTCTGGCAGAACCTGCGCCCCGCGAAGCCCTCGGCGCGGGCCGACGCGGGCGTTGTGGCCGACGCGGGCGTGATGGAGGAGTTCGCCCTGCCCTCGCGGCCGTGGCTCGTGTTCCTGCTCCAGTTCCTCGTGAGCGTGTACGGCGGCTATTTCGGCGCGGGCATCGGCATCATGATGCTGGCGCTCCTGTCCTCGTTCGCGGGCAACGTGGACATCCACCGGATGAACGCGATCAAGACGGTGCTCGCCAGCCTGATCAACGGGGTCGCCGCGATCGCCTTCGTGTTCGCCGGCGCCGTCGACGGGGTCGCCACGGCGATCATGATGGCGGCGGCGGTGGTCGGCTCGTTCGCCGGCGCCGTGGTCGCCCGGCGCATCGCGCCGAAGAAGGTGCGCTGGTTCGTTGTCGTGCTCGGGCTCGTGCTCACGGCCAAGCTCGCGTGGGACCGGCTCGGCCCGGAGGCCGAGCCCTCAGGCGCGGCCTGCCCTGCGCCCCGCCCTCACACAGTGGAGCGCGGCACGGCGACGGCGCGGGTCGGCCTCGCGCCCACGAGGAGCGGGTAGAGCACCCCCGCGAGCGCGCCGCCGAGGAGCGGGGCGAGCCAGAACAGCCAGAGCTGCGACAGCGCCCACCCGCCGACGAACAGGGCAGGACCGGTCGAGCGCGCCGGGTTCACCGAGACGTTCGTGACCGGGATCCCGATGAGGTGAACGAGCGTGAACGCGAGCCCGATGGCGATCGGCGCGAACCCGATCGGGGCGCGGAGATCGGTCGCGCCGAGGACGACCATCACGAAGCCGAACGTCAGGACGATCTCGGCCACGAGGCTCGCGAAGAGCGAGTAGCCGCCGGGCGAGTGCGCGCCGTAGCCGTTCGAGGCGAAGCCGCCGGCCAGCGTGAACCCGGCGGCGCCGCTGGCGATGGTGTAGAGGATCCCCGCGGCGACGATGGCGCCGCCGACCTGGGCGAGGAGGTACGGCAGGACGTCTCTCGCGGGGAAGCGCCCGCCGGCGAGCTGGCCGATCGTGACGGCGGGGTTGAAGTGAGCGCCCGAGATGTGGCCCACCGCGTACCCCATCGTCAGCATGGCGAGCCCGAACGCGAGCGCCACGCCCAGGAAGCCGATCCCCAGCCCGGGGTACGCGGCCGCCAGCACGGCGCTGCCGCAGCCGCCGAGCACGAGCCAGAACGTCCCGAGAAACTCCGCGGCCGTACGCTTGGACAACGACATCTCCATGGTCTCTCCCCCTGTGCCGGCTCCCTCCGCGCGTCGCGAAGCGCGGCAGCGACCGCGCCCGGCCGTGGAGTCCGCTCGACGGCCCGGGCAGGCCGGGTTCGCCCGGCGGACGGCCGCCGGACGACGCTCCACCTGCGCTTCGTCGACGTTGGATGAGCCGCCGCGCGCCGCGTTGCGGGACATCGCCGCGCGCCGCTCAACGGGGGTCGAGTCGCCTCACAGCAGGCCGACGAGCTGGGGAGGGCAGCTGTACGTGTTGCCCATGTGGGTGACGTCGGTCTGCTGGCCGGAGATGCTGTCTCGATCGCCGGAGAGGGTGTTTCCGGCGTTCGTGTTCTCCAGCACCACATAGTTGCCGCCGAGGTCGTGGGCCTTGTTCTTCATGTCGTTCACCGCGCCCTCCTGCAGGTTGGCGTTGCTGGTGAACTTGCCGGAGATCGAGCCGCCCTGCTCACCGATCACCGTCCCGAGGAACCGGCACCCCTGGGGGGCAGGCTGCTTGGTGACGATGATCTTCTCTGCACCGGGGTTGAGCTCCACGGCGGCGCAGGCGGGCAGGATCGACGAGGACAGGAGCAACAGGGCAAACGCGCGGTAGATCGGGGTTTTCATGTCAAGTACCTTCTGCCTGTTGCTACGGACGCGCGGCGGCGCATCTTCCTCGCCGCGCCGGGGGGGGCGGCAGGATTCCGACACCGCGGGTTGCCGGCGGGGTGATCCGGGCTGGTGCGTTGCCGCGTACGCGGAGCCCATGCCTTCATGAGAAGAGAAGATGAACCACAGAGGCACAGAGGGCACAGAGGCGAGAGGGAGAGAGGGAGAGAGGGACGAGAGGGAGAGAGGGACGAGAGGGAGAGAGGGACGAGAGGGATGACAGAGCCTCATTCTCCATCTCTCTTTCTCCCCTCTGTGCCCTCTGTGCCTCTGTGGTTCGTCCCTCTTCCTCTCGTGACGATCCCGCGGCCGGTCAGCCGTCCGCGCGCGCCACGGCGAAGATCAGGTGCCGCTGGAGCCGGATCCCCTCCGGCGTGCGGCGGCGCTCGAGCTCGGCCTCGAGCGCTGCCCTGACCCGCTCGGCGTCGGCAGGGGCGAAGTTGGACAGGAAGTTGCCAAACGAGCTGGCCAGGTTGAACGCGAGCACGTCCTCCGTGTCCGTGAAGTGATCCGTGAAGGTGCGGATCTGGAGCCTCGGCTGCGGAAAGCCGGCCTGCACGAGGAGGCTCGTCAGCTCATCGGAGGTCACCTTGTGGGGCGTGCTGCCGGACGCCTCCGCGGTGCCGCTCAGGCCAAGAGAGGAAAGCACGTGCTCGAGCACCCGCTCGACCTCGTGCGGGCGCTCCCTGGCGGCCGAGCTGATGCCGAGGCGCCCTCCCCGCTGGAGCACGCGGCGCGCCTCGCGGAGCGGGCCGAGCTTCTCGGGTAGCCAGTGGAGCACGCTGTTCAGGAAGACGACATCGAAGCTCCCGTCGGCGAACTGCGAAAGATCCTCGGCCCGGCCAACGGCGGCGCGGAAGCTCGACCCGCGCTTGTTCGCCAGCGCGACGCGGAGCGGCAGCGGATCGACGCCGACCACCTCGCCCGAGGGGCCGACCAGCTCGGCCACATGGGCGCCGAGCCGACCGGTCCCGCACCCGACGTCGAGGACGCGCTCACCCGGGGATACCTGGAGATCTTCGATCAGCAGCTTTCCATGGTTGAACTGCCGATCGCTGACGCGATCGTACGTCTCCGCCAGAGCGGCTGAATCGAGCGCAAGGCTGACCATCATGGCTCCTTCCATGAGAGGAGGTGGAGCTCGGCCAGGACGCCTCCGCAAGAGAGGTCCCCCCGAGCACCACGCGTCTGCTATCGAGGACAATAGTCCGCCATAGCGGCAGGAGCAAGCGCGATCTCGGCGGCTGCGCGCGATCTCGGCGGTACGTCTGAGTCGCCCGGGGCGCGCTGCGTCGCTCGAGCGCCGGTCGGCGGCGTGGCGCGCCGCGGCCGCGCCGGCCGCCCGCCGCGATCGACCGGCACGCACGCGCGTGGTAGGGTGCGCGCCGACCTTCAAACGAGGATCGACTCATGAGCTGGATCGAGCAATACCGCGCAATGGCTCGCTACAATCGGTGGATGAACGACAAGATCTTCGATGTCGTCGGCAAGCTCGACGACGTCGAGCGCAAGCGCGATCGGGGGGCCTTTTTCCGATCGATCCACGGCACGCTGAACCACATCCTGCTCGCCGACCGGACGTGGATGGGGCGCTTCACCGGTGACGTCGCGCGCTTCACCTCCCGGGGCGCGAGCGGCAAGGCCGTCGAGATCACCTCGCTCGCGCAGGAGCTCTACGCGGACTTCGCCGATCTCACCCGCGAGCGCGCCGGGACCGACGCGGACATCCTCGCGTGGATACACAAGATCGATGAGCTCGCGCTCTCGAGCGACCTGACCTTCAAGATGCGGAACGGTGCGGTCCTCACGTATCCGCTCTGGCAGCTCGTGGGCCATTTCTTCAACCACCAGACCCACCACCGCGGCCAGGTGACCACGCTGCTCACGCAGATGGGGATCGACCCCGGCGTGACGGACCTGTTCGCGATGCTGCGGGACGAGGCCAGCGCGGCGTGACGCGCGCGGGCGCGGGCGCGGCGTGCGCCCGCGTGCTCGCGCGCTCGCTCAATCCGCGGCGAAGCAGTAGACGCGGCCGTTGCCGCCCGCCGGGGCCGTGTCGGCGCAGCTACCATTGGCGTGCACCGAGTTCCACGGCCGGTACATGTCGGCCGTGCTTTGCATGGGGCCCATCCCGTCGGAATGACCGACCCAGGCGGTCAGGCTCGTGGACTCGGACGTCCAGTCCCCGCACGTTTGACCGACCTTGAGGGTGCCGTCCCGGTTGGTGCCGGTGAGGATATCGTGCTGGTTCGGTGTGGGGGAGTCCGGCCACTGGCCCGGCACCATCGCGCCCTTCTCGTCGAGGAACGCCGTGTGATCGCCGAACCTGGTGTGCAGCTCATCGAGGTTCGCCGCCACCAGCTCGAGCTTTGCGTTGTACCAGGGGCCCGCGCCGATCCGGTCTCTGGCGTGCACCGGCTGGTCGTCCGGGCCCTTCTCGACGCTGAGGTAGGCGCGCCATGTCCGCGCGCCGGCGCCGACCGCGGCGGCCAGCTCCTGGCACCTGCGATCCGCGCCCTCGAGCCCGCCGAGGTTCGCGGTCGTGCTCCCCGTGCTCGACACGAAGAAGCTGAGCGAGGGCGTCGCGCTGCTGTCGCCGCCGCCTCCGCCGCTGCCACCGCCGCCGGTGCCGCCGGCGCCGCCGGTGCCGCCGGCGCCGTCGCTGCCCCCCGTACCGCCGCCGCCGGCGCTGCTGCTGCTGCTGCTGGCGCTGCTGGTGGTGACGGAGCTGCTGCTGGTCGTGCCGCTGCTGCCGCCGGTGTCGTCGTCGCCGCAGCCGGCGACGGCGAGCGACAGGCCGAGGCCGACGAAGATGCCGAGGTTGCGAAGATTCTCTGAGCGTGATCGTTTCATGGATGACTCCTGCGTGGTTCCGCGACGGGCGCGCAGGATAGCCCGGTTGAGACGCCTCAACTGCGAGAGTTTGCTCCCGTGGGCGCCTTCCGCCGCGATGCCAACGATCGCCTCCGGCGGCTCGACCTCCACCCGCGCTGGACGCCTGGAGACGCGCTTCTCTGGATCGGGTACACTGAGGCCCAGCAAGGACTGGCGCGCGAGGGTGCTCCCTATCACCGGCGCGATCGCTTGTCGCGCGCAGCATCGAGAGCTCATGCAAGCGTCACAGCCGATCTCCTCTTCACACGCAGCGGCGGACGCAGTCCGGCGGACGCGCTTGAAGGCGCTCCTCCTTCTCCCGGCGCTCGCCGCCGGCGCGTCGATGTGCGGAGGCCGGAGCGACATCCTCGAAGGGGCCGGCGCCGAGGAGGTGGACGTCGGCTGCGTGCCTGCGCCGGAGGTCTGCGACGGCCGCGACAACGACTGCGACCGTGTCGTCGATGAAGGCTGCGCGTGCGTGGAGGGGCAGGAACGGCGCTGCTACTCGGGCCCCCCGGGCACCGAGGACGTCGGCGCGTGCCAGGCCGGCGTGCAGGTCTGCTCCCGGGGGGTCTGGGGTCCGTGCGCCGGCGACAGGAAACCGGCGCCCGAGGCGTGCGACCTCGTCGACAACGACTGCAATGGGCAGATCGACGAGAGCACGTGCCCGGAGGGGACCACCTGCGCGGCGAGCCTCACCGCGGACATGACCTCGCCGCCGGAGGGATGGTCCTTCAACGGGACTGCCTTCTGGGATCCGGACACGCTGACCGGCGTGCTCACCGAGCCCAGGCGCCTGCAGGCCGGCACCCTCGTCTACCGGAATCCCATCGCCGCCGACTCCTTCGTCGCCACATTCGAGTTCCGCCTCCGCAGCGGCGACGGCGTGGGCTTCATGCTCCAGACGTCGGGAGAGACGGTCGTCGGCGAGCCCGGCGGCGGCCTCGGCATGGCCGGGCTCGACGGCTACGGCGTCGAGTTCGATACCTACAACAACTTCGATTGCGCAGATTCGAGCGACAACCACGTGGGCGTGGACGATCTCGCCCGGCCGTGCGAGGAGGGCGTCCTCAGCTCGCTGGGCCAGGCGGAGAGCAGCGTCGCGCTCGGCGACGGCGAGTTCCATGCGGCCCGGATCGAGTTCGACGCGGGCGAGGTGAGCGTGAGCGTCGACGGCGAGCTCCAGATCCAGCCGTTCGCCATCAGCGGCTTCCCCGTCGGATCGAGGTTCTTCTATGGATTCGGCGCCGCCACGGGCGCGGCGTTCGCGCGCCAGGAGATCCGGAATGTGAGGATCACCTTCCCCGCTCCCCGCTGCCTCTGAACGCCCGTCGATTTCCTTACCCCCGACGCCCCCTCCTGATCGCTCGAAGAGCAAGCGATGTCCACGCAGCACCCCCTGGCGGCATTCTCGATCTACCTGTCCGGTCGACACCAGGTCTTGCTGTCGATCGCGAACGAGATCCACGAGAAGCTCGACGCGTGCGCCTCCGGCGAAGGCGGCTTCTCCCACGAGGCGAGGATGCGCGCCTCGGACTTGATGTGGCTGTGGACGCTGGGAGCCTACGAGGTGGTCAGGACCATGTGCCAGACCCAGCGGTGCTTCTCGGAGCGCTTCTACAGGTCGATATCGACCTTGAAGGTCGATCTGGAGAGGGTCAGGGTGCCGAACACCAAGCTGGAACGGGTCAAGTACAACCGGCGGGAGAGGACCATCCCGGTGGCCTCGGATCGAGGCCCTGACGTGTGGGACGACGCCAGCAAGGACCTCCTGGTCGGAGATCCTGCAGACGCTGTCTCGGCGCGCATGCTGCTCAGGAGCTACGAGAGCGTCATGTCGTCGCTGACGCGGGACGATGTGACGATGAGCCACGAGGAATCGTTCGAGAGGAAGTAGCGCCACAAAACCACCGCACCAACGCGACAACGAGAGGCCCGCGACAAGCGATGCCGCAACCAGCGATGCGGCGCCGGTCGACATGCGCGGCGGCGCCTCGATGAACTTGCTCCCAGGGCCGCCGCTGATCCCGCGGTTCGCCATCAGCGGCTTCCCCGTCGGGTGGCCCGGACGCCCCGTCACGTCCTCTCGGAACGAGCCGTCGCGTGCTCTCGGAATCGGCCTCCGCGTGGGCCTGGACAGTACGCCTGCGGACCGGGAAGGCGTGCTCATGCCGAGGGCTGGGCGGCCACCGATGGACACCGTCCACGCTCCGAGCTTGCGCCCATCACATACATGTCCAAAGGAGCTCATGACCCAACATGTCGCTCCGGTCGCGCTCGCCAGATCGGTCTGATACTCTAGATCTGAACACAAGAAGGTACTCATCGATCGACCGCCCTGGCCGGCGGGGACGAGTTCCGGTCTCCGCCGCCGCCGCGGTGGAGCGCGGCGTACGCGTTGAGCTTCTACGAGGTCTTCTCGCTGGGTGGCGACGGCGCGATCACCCCGACCCTGCGCACTCCGGAACAGACCGTCATCGGGATCTTCTGGTCGTATGACGGCGCACGGCGCATCGGGGATGTGCCTCGGCTGTACAACCAGATCGCGCGGGCCGTCGCTGTCCAGAAGAGCAACTCGGAGATCGAGAACGCCCGATACTTCGCCCTGGTCCACATCGCGATGGCCGACGCCGGCATCGCCACCTGGGACACGAAATACAATTACGAGTTCTGGCGGCCGATCGTCGCGCTCCGTCGGGCCGGCACGGATGAGAACGCGTTGACGATACATGACAGGAGGTGGACGCCCGTCGGGTCCCCGGGCAGCAACCAGAGCCCCCCGCGCATGCCCCCGTCGTTCCCGGCGTACGTCTCCGGGCCGACGCGGCGACCGATCCACGGCGAGAGCGGTGGCTCCGCGGGCGTACCATCGCGGACCGGCGCGGCGGCGGCGAGCACGCGGCGCGCGGTACGTGGTGCCAGCAGCAGGACGCGCTCGACGACTTCAACGTGACGGTATTTTTGCCGCCCTGGAACGCTCGAGACAGCTCCTCACGCATCGGCGCCGGCGACCCAGCGAACGGCTCGCCGACGCCTCAGCAAAATAGTTCGAAGGATCGCCCGGGTGGCGGGCATCAAGTCGGTGAGCGGCACGGTTCCGTGCAGCGCAGCGTCGAGGTGTGGAATCGCGCGCGGGCGCCGGCGGCTGAGCGCGCCTTGGCGGCGCCTTGCCCGCGCGTCGGCGTGGCCGTGATGGCGTTGCCGCCGCGGAGGGAAGCTCGCTCGACGCCATCACGACACGGAGCCCGCAACGGCGGCCGTGCTCGCATGATCCGCGGCGGCGCTCCGGAGCGAATTCGCCTCGGAGCATGAACGATCCTCATGAGTCCGGGAACAGAGGCCCGACAACGAACAGCGCTCTCGACGACTCGTGACGAAGCTCGGCGGCGCGAGCCGCCGGCTGGCCGGGGATGATCCGAGGGCGCCCGCACACCACCAGGAGCAGTTCATGAACTCTCTGCACCACCGCTTCACGTCTCCGAGAACACGGCCTTCCGGCGCAGCGCCGGCGCGCTGGCGAGGCGCCCTCTCGCTGGTCCTCGTCTCCGCGCTGCTCGGGTCCTCTGCCCTGCTCGCGGGCTGCTCCGACGACGACGGGTCGCCGGCGAGCACGGCCACCAGCAGCGGCGTGGGCGGCGGCACGGGCGGCAGCGGCGGTGAGGGCGGCAGCACGGGCGGCGCGGGCGGCAGCGGCGGTGAGGGCGAGAGCGGCGGCGGCGACACAGGCACGCCGCCGGGCGATTGCGTCGGTTCCACGGCGGAGGCCAACACCGACCCCGACGACCCCGTGCAGCAGGGCGCGGACCACCTGGTGCGCGACCTCAAGTTCCCCGCGGTCCTGGCCGCCGTCCAGGATCTCGACGGGAACAACCGTCACTACATTGCCGGCGTCGCGGATCTCGAGACCCAGGAGAAGGTGCCTGTCGACGGGCAGGTGCGCATCGGGAGCAACACCAAGCCGTTCACCGCGGTTGTCGTGCTGCAGCTCGTCGGCGAGGGCAAGGTCGACCTCGACGCGTCCATCGAGACGTACCTGCCGGACCTGGTCCGCGGCGACGGCATCGACGGCAACGACATCACGGTGCGGCAGATCCTGCAGCACACCAGCGGGCTGCCCGATTTCGTTGGCTTGCTCCTGGGCGACGGGCTCGCCAAGGTCCAGCACACCTATTTCGACCCCCGCACGCTGCTCGATCTGGCGCTGACGCAGGCGGAGGACTTCCCCCCCGGCGAACAGTGGGCGTACAGCAACACCAATTACATCGTCGCCGGCTTGCTCGTGGAGAAGGTCACCGGCCGCCCGCTGGCCGAGGAGATCACCGAGCGGGTCATCCAGCGCATCGGGCTTCGCCACACCTATGTCCCCGGCGTCGGCGACCAGAGCATCCGGGAATGCCATCCCAGGGGTTATCACGCGGACAGCTTCGGAGCTCCGCTGGTCGACGTCACCGAGCTCGACCCGTCCATCGCCGGCGCCTCCGGCGACATGATCTCGACCCCGGGCGACCTCAACCGCTTCTTCTCCGCCTTGCTCGGCGGCGAGCTCCTCGAGCCGGCGCAGCTCGAGGAGATGCGCACGACCGTCGACGCCTCGAGCATGTGGCCCGGCTACGCGTACGGGCTCGGCCTGAGCAGCACCCCGCTGGGCTGCGGAGGCGTCGTCTGGGGCCACGGCGGCGACATCTTCGGCTACGAGACCGCCGGCGGCGTCACCGAGGACGGCCGCGCCGTCACCGTCGCCGTCACGGCGCTGCCCTCCGCCGTGCCCAGCGTTGAGACCAGGGAGCAGGCCTATGACGCCTACGCCGGCGTCCTCGCCCTCGTCGATACAGCCCTGTGCCCGTGAGCCCGGGGCGCGTCCCCGCGGGCGTTGATCGCGACAGCGGTGCTCGCGTGGTTCGCAACAGCGGTTCGAAGAGAAGAGTGTCTGAAGGGTTGAACGATCCTCACGAGTCCGGGAACAGAGCCACGAACCAGCGGCGCCCTCCAGACCGCGCGACGATGCCTGGCGCCACGCGTCGCCGGCGCGAAGCGGTGAGCCGAGGGCGCCCGCACAACCTCAGGAGCCGATCATGACCTCTCTGCATCACCGTTTCACCTCTCCGAGAACACGAGTCGCCCGCGCGGCCGCCGCGGGCTTGCGCAACATCGCCTCGATGGCCCTCGTCTCCGCGCTGCTCGGCTCCTCGACCCTGCTCGCAGGCTGCTCCGACGACGATGGGGCGCCGGCGAACACCGATGCCGGCAGCGGCGGCGGCGGCGGCGGCGGCGGCGAGAGCGGCGACGGAGGCGGCGGCGCCGATGCAGGCAGCGGCGGCAAGGACGACAGCGGCGGCGGCGAGGGCGGCAGCGGCGGCAAGGACGAGAGCGGCGGCGGCGGCGGCGGCACGCCGCCGGGAGCGTGCGCGGGTTCCACGGAGGCGGCCAACACCGATCCGGACGACCCCGTCCAGCAGGCCGCGGACAGCCTTGTGCGCGACGACAGGTTCCCCGCCGTCCTCGCCGCCGTCCAGGAGGTCGACGGGCAGACGCGCCACTACACCGCCGGTTTCGGCGACATCGAGGCCAAGGCGGAGGTGCCTGTCGACGGCCTCGTGCGCATCGGGAGCAACAGCAAGGCCTACACCGCCGTTGTCGTCCTGCAGCTCGTCGGCGAGGGCAAGGTCGATCTCGACGCGCCCATCGAGACGTACCTGCCGAACCTGGTCCGCGGCGAGGGCATCGACGGCAACGACATCACGGTGCGGCAGCTCCTGCAGCACATGAGCGGGCTCGCCGATTACGACGGGTTGATCCTGCAGGAGGGCTTCCTCCCTGTCCGGCACAGGCACTTCAGCCCCCGCGATCTGCTCGACCTCGCGCTGGCCGAGGGGACGCAGTTCCCGCCCGGGGATCGGTGGGACTACAGCAACACCAACTACACGCTCGCCGGCATGCTCATCGAGAAGGTCACCGGACGCCCCCTGAACGAGGAGATCAAGCGCCGGATCATCGACCGCCTCGGGCTGCGCAACACCTATCTCCCCGACGTCGGCGAGGAGGGCATCCGGGGGTGCCACCCCAGGGGCTATCACGCGGACGGGCCGGATCAGCCGCTGTACGACGCCACCGAGCTCGACCCGTCCTGGGGATGGGCCGCCGGCGAGATCATCGCGACCCCGAGCGATCTCAACCGGTTCTTCACCGCGCTGTTCGGCGGCGAGCTCCTCGATCCGGCGCAGCTCGAGGAGATGCGCACCACCGTCGAGGCCCCCGATATGTGGCCCGGCGCCCGGTATGGGCTCGGCCTGTTCACCACCCCGCTGAGCTGCGGCGGCCTCGTCTGGGGCCACGGCGGCGACATCTTCGGCTACCACACCCGCGGCGGCGTCTCCGACGACGGCCGCGCCGTCACCGTCGCGATCACGATCCTGCCGGGCGCCGTCCACGGCGAGGAGACCGCCGAGAAGGCGTACATGGACGTCCTCGACTTCGTCGACACCGCCCTGTGCCAGTGAGCCCCGGGGCGCGCTGGCGCCCCGCTCTCGGCCGCGCGCTCACCCCTGCCTGATGAGCTGGATATCGAGGGCGATCGCGATCTCGTCGCCCACGAGGACGCCGCCCGTCTCGAGGATGGCGTTGAAGCTCATCCCGAAATCGCTGCGGCGGATCTTCGTCGTGGCGGTCGCCCCGAGCCGGCGATTGCCGTAAGGGTCGGTGTGCTCGCCCGACAGCTCGCTGACAGCGAGCGTCACCTCGCGCGAGACGCCGCGGATCGTCAGGTCACCGACGATATCGAGCCCGTCGCCGTCACGGCGGACGCTCGTGGCGACGAAGGTGATCGTCGGGTACCGCGCGACGTCGAGGAAGTCGGCGCTCCGGAGGTGCGCGTCGCGGCTCTCTTCGCGCGTGTGGATCGACGCCGCGTCGATCGTGGCGGAGAGCTTCGACGCCTCGAGGCGCCGCGGATCGTAGGTGACCTCGCCGGCGACGCCGCCGAGCTCGCCGCGCACGTTCGAGATCATCATGTGACGTACGGAGAACGAGACGCTCGAGTGCGTCGCGTCGATCGTCCACCGGGCGGCCTGGGACGGGATCGCGCTCGGGGTGGTGGTGCTGGTCGTTGTGTTCATGGCGGGTCGTCCTTTCTCGAAAGGGGGTCGGGGACCGCCGCGCCTCGGGCTTCCGGGGCGCGCCGGCCGTGTGTCACACGGAGAGCATGCATCGTTGCTCCTCGACGCACTAGACAGCCGTCCGAGAACGGGCTGTTCTCCTGAGACGAACAATGGACCTCAACCGGATCGCCGTCTTCGTGCGCGTCGTCGACGAGCAGGGCTTCACCGCGGCGGCGAGGGTCCTCGGGCTGCCGAAGTCCTCGGTCAGCCGGTCGGTCGCGCTCCTCGAGGAGGCGCTCGGGGCGCGCCTGCTGCACCGCTCGACGCGCAGCGTGCGGCTCACCGAGGCGGGCGCGGCGTTCTACGAGCGGGCGTCGCGCGGCGTCGCGAGCCTCGAGGAGGCCGCCGCGATGGTGGCCGATCTGGAGGCCGTTGTGCGCGGCACCGTCCGCGTCACGGCGCCCGTCGACGTCGGGATCGCGATGCTCGAGCCGGCTGTCGCGCGGTTCGTGCGGCGCCACCCGGCCGTCCGGGTCGACGTCGCGCTCACGGGGCGCGTCGTGGATCTCGTGGAGGAGGGCTTCGATCTGGCGCTGCGGGCCGGGCCGATCCGCGACGGCTCGCTCATCGCGCGGAAGATCGGGCAGGTGGAGGACGCGCTGTACGCCTCGCCCCGCTACCTCGAGCGCGCCGGGGTCCCCGCGCGCCTGGGAGATCTCGCGGCGCACCGGTGCGTCCTCTTTCGCGAGAGGCCCGACCGCGCCGCGTGGACGCTGCAAGGGCCCGCGGGGGACGAGACGGTGGAGGTCCAGGGCCCGCTCGCGGTCGACGAGCTGAGCTTCGCGCGGCGCGCTGTGCTGGCGGGCGTCGGCGTCGGCCTCCTCCCGAGCTTCATGTGCGCCCGCGAGGTCGCGCGCGGTCGCCTCGTGCGCGTGTTGCCGTCGCACGTGGCCTCGGGGGCGCCGCTGCACCTGGTGTATCCCTCCGCGCGCTACCTGCCCCACCGCGTCGCGGCGTTTCGCGACTTCGTCGTCGAGGCGCTCACGCAGCGGCTCCGGCGATCGCCGTGACCGCGGGCGCGCCGCCGCGCGGGCGCGGCGCCGCACGGAGACCCGGCGTCAGCGCGCGGCGCGCCGCCGGGTGTCCTGCCGCGCCTGGCTCGCCGCCCTGGCCTCGGCGAGCGGATTGCGCGCCTCCGCGGCGCGCAGCCGCTCGAAGCGCTCGATCCGCGCGCGGTCTCCGCTCTGCCGCAGCGTCCTCGCCAGCACCACGCTCTTCGCGAGCCGGATGAACCGCAGGCGGTGCGCCGACGTCACGTCCTCGACGTCCCGCCTGCCCGATCCGGGCCCGAACTCGAGGTCGTAGGCCGCGCGCAGCCTGTGCTCGCCGCGGAGGCCCAGCGCGTCCGAGAGCCCCTCGAGGGCGGCCCGCTCCGCCGGGGTCGCCCAGGAGAGGATCCTGGCATAGGGCGTCGCCATGGTCTCGTGATCCGGCTTGTTCACGAACCGCCGCAGGAACACATCGGACGTCGCCACAGGCACGTCGCTCGTCGCCTGGTGGAGGAGGGCGTACGCGTACGCCTCGTTCATGCCCACGAACCGGTTCTGATCGTAATCGGCGCCGTCCACGCGCTTGCCGAGGCGATCGACGCCCGAGAGGGCGGCGAAGAAGAAGCTGCTGAAGTCGGTGTAGTCGGCCTCGTTGATCTCGGGCGTGCAGCCCGAGGCGGGGCGGTCCCTTGTCGCCGCGAAGAACCCAACGACGTCGCGATCCACCAGCTCGCCGTCGGGTCTGCCGCCCTCGAAGAGGAGGTTCGCGAACGATCCGGAGAAGCACTGGGCCATGACGAGGACGACGGGCGTCTCGTCGGGCAGGTCGTCCATGCGCGCGGCGAGATCGCGCACGGACAGCGCGCCGCCGCCCCAGAGGTCGAACACGTTGTTGTCGAGGTCGCGCCCCGGGGCCGGGCTCCCGTGGCCGGCGAAGTACAGCAGCAGCGGGTCGCCCGGGCGCGCGGCGGCGAACTTTCGCCACACAGCATCGAGGCCGGCGCGGGTTGTCGCCCCGTCGATGCGCGGCAGCCTGGGCGCGCGGTAGCGCATGCGGTGGCCGTCGAGGAACTGCACGCTCCGCGTGCCCCGGCGCCCGTCGGCGAAGAGGACCCGCCGCTCCACCGCGGCCGGGAGCAGCGACTGGAAGTACCGGATGTGTCCTTCGATGGCCACCTGGTTCATCGGCGGCCGCGGACCGCCCCCGACGACGAGCGCACGCCAGGACGCGGGCTCGGGCAAGACCGCGGGAGGCGGGGCGGCCGGCAGGGCGGGCAGCGGCGCGGCAGAGGCGCCCGGCGCGGGCAACGGCGGGGGCGCGGGCGCGGTGAGGCGCGCCGGCCGGCGCGAGCGCGCGGCCGGCGGGGCGGGCGCTGCGCGAGACGAACGCGCGGAAGGGACCGCGGGCGCTGCGCGAGACGAGCGCGCGGAAGGGACCGCGGGCGCTGACGCGAGCGCCTCCGAGGCGGCGGGTGCGGGCCGGGGGGGGCGCGCGGCCGCCGCTGTGGTGGTCGCCGTGGCGGCGGCGAGCACAGCAACTCGGAGGAGCAGAGGGTACGCCACGGTCTCGTCTCGGCCTCGGCAGCGGGCATCGCTGCGCTCGATTCTAGGTAGCACCCGCCCGGCGATCGCGCAGCGAATGGCCGCCCTGGCGCGCCGCGCCGCCGCCATCCGCTGCGCCCGGCGGCGCCGCGCCGCGAGAGAGGGACCCGTGCTGCCCCTCGGGTCATCGGCCCTCTCCTGCGCTCGCGGCGCGCCTACTTGGCGAGCTTCATCACGAGGCCGCTCCGATCCGTCCAGTAGATGCTGGCGCTGTCGACGGCCAGATCGTTCGGCGCGACGCCCGAGATCACCACCGCCGACTCACCGCCGCCGACAGGCACTCTCCTGATCTCGCCTGCGCCCACGTTGACCCAGTACACATGCGTCTCGTCGAGCGCGATGTAATACGGCGACGCCTGGTCCGTCGCGAGCGCCACAGGGGTGCCCCCCTCTTTCGGCACGCTGTTCACGGAGCCCACGCTCGGGCCCTCGCCGGGGGTGGTCCAGTACACGTAAGTCGCGTCGAGCGCTACCTCGTGGGACTCGAAGTATCCGGTGGCGAGCGCCACGGACGCGCCCCCCGCGATCGGCGCCTTCCGGAGGGAGCTCGCGTCCGCGTTGGTCCAGTAGACGTGCGTCTCGTCGACCTTGATGCGACGGGAGCCGCTGCCCCGGGCGAGCTCTTCCGCGGCCCCTCCCAGGATCGGAAGCTTCATCACCGCGTAGTTGTCGCCCACGTAGATGCTTGTCGCGTCCAGCGCGAGGCCCACCGGATCTTCCAGCCCTGCGGTGGAGAGCAGCGCCGGCGTCCCCCCGCCCAGGGGCGCGGTGTAGACCCCGGTGGGCACGTCGTGCTCGACGCCGGCATAGGGAGAGCAGGTCCAGTAAACGCCCGTCTCGCTCACCGCGAGCCCGGACGTCGGGCAGCTCTCGGCGACGAGGACCGGCGCCCCTCCCGCGATGGGCGCTCTCATGATCGCGCCCGCGTCCTCGTGGGTCCAGTAGACGTGGGTCGCGTCCACCGCGATGGCGAGCGGATTGCCGGCGGCCTCGGCCAGCACGACCGGCTGGCACGCGGCGGCGCTGCGCGCGCCGGAGCGGTCCGTCGCCCCGTCGGCGCAGCCGCCGCCGCCCGCGGAAGAGGCGCTCGCCGCGCCGCCGCCCCCGGCATCGCCGGCGCCGGCGGTCGCCGTATCGCTACCCCCGACTCCGACGCTCGCGGGTCCGCTGCCGCCGACTCCGACGCTCGCCGCTTCGCCGCCGCTCCCCGTCGCCCCGGGGGCGCCGAGCTCCAGCACGCACCCGAGCGCGAGCACCGAAGCGCTCGAGGCGAGCGCAACGATTCCTCGCCCGCGGCGCAGCGATCGGGCGTGCCTCCGTGAGGGGGTGCTCTGTAGTCTGTCTGGTTGCATGGTCATCGCGCTCTGCGCATCGCGCAGCCTCCCGCGGAAATGGCTAAAGCTCGGCTGGCGAGCTGGTCAAGCAAACTCCCCGTGGCGATTCGACACGACCGGTCTTGCCCCTCCACAGAGGACGGACGCTTCATTCCTCCTTCACGTTATCCCGGAGGGCGCTCGTGGATGTCTGGACCCGGGGGGATCCCGGGATACGGCATCGACGCGGCCCGGCCGGCGGGCACGGCAGCAGGCGCCCCGCAGGCGAAGAGTCGGCCTTGAGCGACAGGCAACGAGAGGGCCAGCGGTCGTCCCCGGTGAGATCTGGCTCAGGCCGGCAGCATTTCGCCGCAGACGAGGCAGATTGCCTCAGCGCGCCTGTCCTCGACCACAGAAGAGCTCCCTTGTCTCCACCTGGGTCATGGCCTCGCCCCGTGGCTCACGCGCGCAGATCGCGCGCGGCCGCGGTGCATGGCGACGGAACGGGCTCCCCCGGCGCCGTAGTCGCTGTCCGTGAAAGACCCCCTCAGGGCTGGGCTCGACCATCTGCTGCCCGGATCATCGCATGGCCCTCTGGCACGCGGGTTGCCGCTCCCGGCGAAAATCGACGTACGAGCACAGGAGGGTGACCATGTCGGCCAGTTCATCGAAGACGACCATCGATCACGACGAGATCCGCCAGTGGGCCGAGTCGCGCGGAGGCCGCCCGGCGACGGTGAAGAGCACCGAGAAGGACGGGGAGCCCGGGATCCTGCGCATTGATTTCCCGGGGTACAGCGGGGAAGGCAGCCTCGAGGAGATCTCGTGGGACGACTTCTTCGCCAAGTTCGAGGAGTCGAACCTCGCCCTCGTGTACCAGGAGAAGACGGCGGACGGGCAGCCGAGCAACTTCTCCAAGCTGGTGAGCCGCCCCGACGACATGGTCCAGAAGGCCAGGCCCAGGTCGGACGCGGCGAAGGGCAGCAAGGCGAAGGCGAGCAGCGCCAAGGGCGCGAAGGCGAAGGGCGATGACGGCGAGCTGGACGTCGAGGTCGAGGTCCAGATGGATCTCGACGACGAGTCCGGCGGCGGCGAGCGGAAGAAGTCCAGCGGGAAGCAGGCCGCCGCGAAGGGGGCCGGGGACGACCACGCGTCGCACATGACGATCGATCACGACGAGATCCGCGAATGGGTGGAGGCGCGCGGCGGCCACCCGGCGGCGGTGAAGCGCACCGAGAAGGGCGGAGAGCCCGGCGTGCTCCGGATCGACTTCCCGGGGTTCAGCGGGGAGGATTCCCTCGAGGAGATCTCGTGGGACGACTTCTTCACCAAGTTCGAGGAGTCGAACCTCGCCTTCGTGTACCAGCAGGCCAAGGCGAGCGGCGAGCCGAGCTACTTCTCCAAGCTGGTGAGCCGCCCCGACGACATGGGAAGCAGCAAGGCGAAGCAGGGAAAGTCGAAGTCCAGGAAGGCGGCCTGAGCGCCTGAAGCCCCTGTGCAGGGGCTCGGCGGCGGTGGTCGGATGTGACCACGAAGGAGGCGGGGAGCGGGGCTCGAGGAGCCTCCCCTTCCCGCCTTCGTTCTTTATGAGCTCTCCTTTGAGCTATCGAGGCCGCTGCCGGGTCCGCTGCCAGGCCGCGCCGTGCGCGAGCAGCGTGTCGCGGAGCTCCGCGGGCGCGCCCTGGAGCTCGCCCCCGCGGCGGTGGACGACATGGAAGACCTTGCGCGGCAGCTCGGGCATGGGGCGCGCGACGAGGCCGCGCGGGAGGCGGCAGCAGGCGTTGACCACCGCGACGCCGACGCCGAGCCGGACGAAGTGGAGCATCAGCTCCCAGCCGTTCGCCTCGACGGCCGGCTCCCAGCGGACGCCCGCCGAGAGCAGCGCCTGCGCGAGCAGCGCCCGGTGGGGCCGCGAGGGGCCTGGGACGACGAGGCGCGCGCCCTCGAGGTCGCGCAGCTTGATTCGACGCTTGCGGGCGAGCGGGTGCGCGTCGGGGACGACGAGGACCTGCTCGACCTCGGTGAGGCGGTCGGCGGCGAGCCCGTCCGGGGTGCCCTCGAGCGGCGCGACGCCGAGGTGCGCCTCGCCCGTCGCCACCGCGTCGAGCGTGGCGTCGCGGTCGCGCGTGAGCAGCCGGAGCGGGGCGGCGGCGCGCGCGGTGAAGGCGCGGATCCCCTCGCCGAGCAGGTAGAGGTACGAGCCCTCGCCGGCGCAGAGCACCACCGGCTCGCGGCTCTCGCCGTTGCGGAGCACGTCGAGGAACGACCGCGTCCGCTCGCCCACCTCGCGCCCGAAGGCGGCCACGCGCTTGCCGTCGGCCGTGAGCTCGAGCCGCTGCCCGCGCCGCTGGTAGAGCGTGACGCCGAGCGCCTCGCCGAGCTTGCCGATCTGGCCGTGGAGCGCCGGCTGCGAGATGTGGAGCGCCCGCGCCGCGCGCGTGAAGTTGAGGTGCTCGGTGAAGACCACGAAGGCGCCGAGCCAGTCGAGGTTGAGCATGGCGGGAGGCAGACTATCGCGAAACGCGATAGCCTATCCAGAAATACCGCTTCCGGATGATAGTGCGGTGTCTATGCTCTCCGTGCGGAAAGGACGGAGATTGACGATGGGCCGCGATCACATGACCGACACGAGCAAGAAGCTCTCCTGGCTGCTCCGCCACGGGGCGCCCTCGATGGGCATCGCCATGGACGCCGCCGGCTGGGTGGCCGTGGACGACGTGCTCAAGGCGCTCGGGATGCCGCGCTCGCGGCTGGACGAGGCGGTGGAGAACAACACGAAGAACCGCCTCGAGATCCGGGGCGACAGGATGCGCGCCTCGCAGGGACACTCGCGCGAGGGGATGCCGGTGACGCTCGCCGGCCTCGAGGCGTCGTGGGAGGAGGTCCTCGGCGACGCGCCGATCTGGCACGGCACGAGCGTGGGCGCGGTCCGGGGCATCGCGCGCGAGGGGATCCGGCCGGCGGCGCGCACGCACGTGCACTGCACCGACGCGCTCGACAGCGCGGTGGGCAAGCGGGCGAAGGTCGACGTGATGCTCGAGATCAGCCCGACGCGGCTGAGGGTAAAGGGGATCGGCGTGTTCCGCAGCCAGAACGGGGTGATCCTGGTCCGGGAGGTGCCGGTCGGGTGCATCGTGGGGCTCGTGCCGTTCGTCGCGCGGGCCAAGGGGGAAGCGGAGGCGCTGCGGGCGCTGCTCCTGGGGGCGTAGCGGCGGAGGTGGGGAGGAGGCGGCGAGCGCGAGGCGGTCGATGCCCAGAGTTGCTCCACCCGCTCGCGCCAGCTCTGCCCTGGGTCTGTCTTCATGGCCCAGAGCATGCGCCCTGAGGCGCGCGCTCGGAACACGGGGTTCATGTAACGGTTACCAGCTCCGGAGGGCACGCACCTCGACCGCCGCGCGAGGGGACAACGCCGCTCTTGCTGAGCCCCCATGCCCCTCTCTTTGCCCACCGCCTCGTGGTGGAGCTCGTATGCCTCGCAGCAGGCAGCCTGGCGGCAGGCGGGATCCGGGCGACCTACCTACGTCCAGAGCGGAACAAGCCAACAACTGCTCGCCGCGTGCGCGGAGGCCGGCGCGCTGCCTGCCGGAGGAACCGGAGGCTCCCCTTCTCCTGAGACCGCACGTCATCTCCGGAGTGACTCACGTCGGCGAGCAGCCACGTTGTGTTCGGCCGCGTCAAACCATGCTACATTTCGACCATGTACCGCGTTGGCATCTTGTATGCGCCCGCTGACGAGCCATACATGTTACAGCTCCACAAGCATCTTACGCCGCTGATCCGGGATGGAGTCGACGTATGGCACGCGGGACAGATCGCCCCCGGCAGCGACCGCAGCGCAGAGCTCAGAGCGGCGATACACCGCGCCGATATACTGCTCGTACTGGTCAGCGCAGACTACATCTCCACGAACGAATGCTACAGCAACGAGATCTATGGCGCGCTGGCGAGCCACACAAAGATCCTTGTAGCCGTCGTCCGTTCCTGCGACTGGCGACACGCCCCGTTCGGGCATCTCCCTCACGCCCTGCACAAGGAATCTGACAACCCCATCTCCGCCTGGACCAACCCGGACGACGCATGGGCCAAGCTGGCGGCCATCATCCGCAGTACGCTCGAAGAGGACACCACGGACCTCACCCCGCCGTTCATCGACAAGTACGACAACAGGTCCGAGCGATGTCGACCTCACGAACGTGCAGCTCTCGAGATAGCGAACCACAAAAGACCGAGCACCATCCAGCTGAGAGAGTTCAACACCATCGGCCGCTCGAGCAGGAGCAACATCACGCTGATTCACCCGAGCGTGTCCAGGCTTCATTGCATCATATTCCTCCACGAGGGCGGCTTCTTTGTGCACGATCTGCGCTCGAGGCACGGGACGACCATCAACGGACGCAAAGTAAAGCTCGCAGACGGCCTGAGACATCGCGATCATCTGCGGATCGGAAACGTGGAGGCGCGCTTTCTGATATTCAACGACCAGTCGATGCTATCTGCCACAGCTCAACCAACCCACGAGTCCTCGATCGAGGCCGTCTGGGACGATGAAACGCAACCATCTGGTTGAATCCACCCCCCAGCGCGCCGACCACGCGTCGGACACCAGGAGCTCCGAGACAGCGGCCTCGGCCCCGATGCCAGCGCTCGCTCACATCGGCCAGGCGCCCGCGGCCTCGGGAGAGCCCTGAAAGCAAGGCCCTGAGCGCCATCCAGAGACTCCGGACTACGTCGCAACCCTGCTCGCGGTCGACGATCTGGCCGGGCGCGCCGCCTCGACGCGGGCCTGCGTGGAAACGTGTCACACATTGTCCGACAAAAGTAATCTCTTTCGTCCATGTGGCTGCATTGAAGGAGCGACTCAGCCGTTGATCTTCGGTCGTCTTGCACAGAAGGAGGGGAGATGTCCGCCACATTCACTAGCGGGGAGCCGCTCCGTCGAATTCCTGCGCGGTCCATCACGTTTGCGGGACGTCCAGCGATAAGCAGCGACTTGGGTAAGGACGCTGCCTACGCGAACAAGGCGCCTGCGGCCGCAGCGCCCTCGGGCGCCACGCTGCCCCATGGGGTGATGGTCAAGGCCGGCGGCGTGGCCACGGGCGCGCGCGAGGAGGCGGATCGCTCGACAACCGCGACGGCCGCCCCGCCGTCGCTCGTGCAGTCGCAGGCCAGGCCGGCGCCGTCGGCCGGCACCCGCATCGGCCACTACGAGCTCCTGCGCGAGCTCGGCCAGGGCGGAATGGGCGTTGTGTTCCTCGCCCGCGACACGCGGCTCGCCCGCCTCGTCGCGATCAAGCTCCTCACCCGGCTGAGCAGCCTCGGGGTCCAGCGCTTCCTTGTCGAGGCGCAGACAACCGCGCGCTGCAAGCACGAACACATCGTGACGATTTACGAGGTGAACGAGCACGACGGATACCCGTACATGGTGCTCGAGTACATCGAGGGTCAGAGCCTCCGCGCCTGGATGGAGCAGCGCAGGCCCGTGGGCGCCGGCGCGGAGGTGTCGACGGCGCCGCTCCCGCCCAGCCTGGCGGTCGACATGATCGTCCCCGTCGTGCGCGCGCTCGCGAGAGCGCACGCGTCCGGCATCGTCCATCGCGATCTCAAGCCCGAGAACATCATGCTGGAGGCGTCCGGCGCGATGAAGGTGGTCGATTTCGGCATCGCCAAGCTGCGCGACGACGAGGCGAGGCGCGCGGCCGAGGGCTCTGGCGCGGGTGACACGCGCCTCACCCGCGACGGAGGGATGATCGGCACGCTGCCGTACATGTCCCCCGAGCAGTGGCGAGGAAGGGAGATCGACCCGTCCAGCGATATCTGGGCGGTGGGCATCCTGCTGCACGAGCTCGTGCTCGGCGCGCACCCGCTCGCGCCGTGCAGCAGGATGGACCTCCTCGGCGTGCCGGCGCTCGACGAGCCCATGCCCGAGGTCGGCGCGCGCCACCCCGAGATCGGCGCGCTCATCGATCGCTGCCTGCGGAAGAGCAAAGCCGAGCGCTACGCCTCCGCCGAGGAGCTCCTGGCCGAGCTCTTGCCCCTCCTGCCCGGACGCCGGGAGATCCACCTCGGCGCCGACGAGTGCCCGTTCGCCGGCCTCTCCTCTTTCCAGGAGGCCGACGCCGAAGGACAGCGAGGAGCAGCGCATAGAGGCCGAGCGGAGGCACGAGGACGCGGTGAAGGACCTGCAGCGCGTCAAGGTCGAGGCCGAGCGCGCCCGCGCGCGGGCGGACTGGGCGAGGAAGGCCGTGGAGGAGGCGCAGCAGAACAAGCGCAAATTGGCAGAATCGATAAGTGATATCCTACCGACTCGGTAGCGTGACGATCGATGAGACGGCCGTGGATCCGGGCGGCCCGCGCGGCGGCGGCGCTCGGATAGAACTGCAAGCATCGATGTCGATCTGGCATCGATCCGTCACGCGGCTCACCAGGTATCAAGCATCCCGAGACCAGCGATAGGCGTGCAGGCCGCGCGTCGACGCACGCGCACGGCGCCGCCGAGCGGCCCACCGCGACCGAGCGGCCTCCCCCGCCCGGCCAGCGCCACGTCGTCCCCCCGCGCCGCCTCCCCGCGCGGTCCCTGTGGTACCCTCCCCCGCATGGGTACCGCGAACGCCCCCTCCCTCCGACGGCGCTCTGCCCTGCGCTGCGCCCCCTGCGCGGCCCTCCTGCTGGCCGCCTGCGGCCCCGCGCCCGGCCTCGGCGAGCCCCGCGCCCCGGAGCCGCCGGCCGCCGCCGAGACGGTCTACATCGTCCTCCACGATCCGCCCCCGACGGCCCCCGTGGCGACCGACGGCTGGGTGCCTGACGAGCCCCGCGGCGACAGCCCGTTCGAGCGGACGCGGACCTGGATCGGCGATTACGACTGTCCGCAGGGCACGACCCAGATGACGTTCCGGATCCTCCGGGTCAAGGACGACAGGATCAAGGCCATCTTCGACTTCCATCACGCCGCGTCCGGCGTCTCCGGCAAATACCTCATGCTCGGCCGCTACGACGCCGAGACGCGCACCGCCTCGTTCTCGCCCGGCGCCTGGATCGAGCGGCCTCCCAACTACGTCACGGTGAGCATGAAGGGCGACCTCGCGCTCGACGGCTCGCTCTTCGCCGGCCGCATCGAGCACCCCGAGTGCGGCGCGTTCCGGCTCCGGCCGGCGGGGTAGCGTCCCCCGCTCGGGGGCCGGCTCACGCCGCGCGCGTCGGCCCCCCCGTCCCGTCGGCCCGCCCCGGCCCCGCGCCGGCAGCCCGTTCGCCTCGCCGCGCGTCATGCACCGGAGCAGCGCGGCTCGGCCCGTACCTTTCGATTCCCCAGCGGCAACGTTGGCGGCGCCCGCCGTCAAAAGCGATACTTCTGCCGCCACCGCGCCGTGAGACAGGCGATCTCGTCGTCTGTCGGTCGCGCAGCAAAGAGCGCCGCAGCGAGGTGGTGGCCGTCCGATCCCCAACCGGCCACGCGGTCAAGCCCGAACCACAGCCCCGTGAGGGGGAAGTTGCTGAGCGTTCCGCTCGCGGCCACCGCGCCGTCCACATACAGCCTGCTGTTCGCCCCGTCGACGATCGCGACATAGACGTGGGGAACCTTCGCCACCACGCCATCCGCGTTGATCTGGCTGGGCCCATCGGCCACAGACATCCTCGTGGCGCTCGAGGAATACAGGATGACCCCCTCGGCCGCCGTCTGACGCCCGATGAGCGAGCGAATCGGCGTCATCGTGCCGAGCGTCGCGACGACGGCCACCGCATAGGGCGCGGTGATATTCAGCCCGAGCAGCCGCATCCCCTGGTTCGGCGTCCAGAGGATCCCAGGCTGGTTGTTGAGCGCCGTCGGGTTGTACTGTCCAGCGAAGCCCGCGTGCTCCACCGACAGATCATTGCCGTTCCCGGAGAGGTCGAGCCAGCTCGCCGGGCGGACGTCCCAGGTATAGACCACGTTATTGGCGTAGCCGACGCCGGTGGCCATCGAGAGCGAAAGCCCCGTTCCGCCGAGCGGCACGCTCGCCCCGAGCGGAACATCGATCTCCTCCCAGTAGCGGCCCTCATCGATCGTCCAGCGGAGCCGCGAGCTCGGCGGCGTCCCCGCCGTGGTCACCTCCACGCGCAGCCGAAACGCTCGCGTCGCGGTGCCTGTGACGTTGACGGTAGGCGGCGTGTTGCCGCTCGCCGTGACCGTCGACATCGCGCCGCCGCCGAGCCCTGTATCCGCCTCCCACCATCCGCGGAGCGAGGCGATCCGCTTCGGAGAATAGGGGTGCGGCTCCCCGATCGCCATCGCGACCGTGTGCTCGTATCCTCGATCGTTCGGGTGCACGCCGTCGGACGTGAACTGCGGCGCCTCGCTCTTGGTCCAGGCCGTAGCCCAGTCCTGGATGGTCACGTAGTCTCGCCCGGTGGCGAGCGCGCGCTGCAAAGCGCGGAAGTCCTGCCATGTGCCGCCGGTCACGTCCGGCTCATTGGTTTCCCGGGTGATGGTCGGAACGATGATCTGAAGGTCGGGCAAGAGCTGGTGGCACGCGTCGCACAGATTGCCGAGCTGCGTCGCGAGGTTCTGAATATTTGTGAAGTACTGGCCGGCAAGGTCGTTGCGGCCGATCTGGAGCCATAGCCGCGCCGGGCTGTGGCGCACGATGGCGCGCGCGAGCGGCATGCACGCCGCGACGGTCAGAGCAGAGCCCGTCTCGGAGCGCAGATACCAGCCGCCCGCGGCGTAGGTGATGACCCGCATCCCGCGCTCCTCGAGCTGGTAATGCAGTGAATTGCTGCCAACATGGGAGCTGTAATAGCCGGTCCCCTTGGAGTCTCCCAGGATGATGTCCGGGCGCGGGGCGGGCGGGCGCTGGATGTCAATCCGCGCATCGGCGGGCAGGTAGAGCGCAGAGAGGTAGGTGCCCCGATGCTCTCGCGCGGGCGCGGGGAGGGCTGTGTAGAGCTGCGGGCCGGAGTGCGCCACGACCTCGCGGTCGGCACGCCGTCCGCGGGGGATGGCGAGCTCGTGGTAGCTCACCCGATCGCGCGTGACGGGCAGCGGAGGGTCGAGCGGCTCGCCGTCCACGAACACCGAGGGCCTACCGCGATCGCCGAGACCCCGGTTTGCCGTGTCGTACAGCTCCACCGCGAGCGTGCTGGCCGAGGTCCGCAATCGGAGGCTCGAATGGCTGCTGTGCATCGCGAAACGAGGATTCGGCCACAAGGCTGGATCTTCGTAGCGGACCTCGGCCGAGTCGTGCATCAGGCTCGGATGGGCGTCGATCCGGACGAACGGCCGGCCGAAGATGCCCGTCGCTGCGACCGGGCGCACCCTGATCCCGTCGCAGAGAAAGGTGGCCTGTCCGGCGACGCACACCGCCAGGCGGACCCAGTACTGCGTCCCCGGTGTCACCGCGATGGCAGGCGTGGCCAGATTGACAGACGATGCGCCGGGCGTAAACGACGTTGTGTGAAGTATGTTCGCTCTCGGGCTATCCAGGAGCTGCAGCGCGAAGGCGGGCGAGGACGGGGCGCCGCCTGGGAGCTGTACGCCGTCGAGCTCGAGCGCCACGCTTGTCACGCCAGGCGGACACGTCCAGGGTCTTTGCAGATAGCCGCCGTCCGGCGCGAGGCCATCGTAATTGACCCAGAATCGACGCCCGAGCCCGGAATGTCCGGACGGCTCGTGGAGCTGGAGAACGCGAGGAGCGCGAGTCCATGCGCTCGTCTTCCACGCGGTCGCGTGGAGCCGTCTCGACACCAGCGAATTGAGGTCAGAATAGGCCGGCAGATCGGGGCCAAGCTGCGCAAGCGCGTTCTGGATAGGCGGCTCGGAGATCAGGCTTTGCACGATATCCCCTTTCAGATCACGTTGGTGCAGAGGCGCTGTCCGCTGGACGCAGCGAGGGCGTAGATGTTGCGCGCGCGGCCGATCGGGAATGTCATCGACTGACCCGGCGCAAGCACGTTGCCGGACGTCAGGGTCAGCCCCGAGCCGCCGATCCTGACGAGATCGGTGTTCTCGGGGTGCGCCTGGACGACGATCGCGAGGGACGCCAGCGGTTCGGAAGCCGATGTGATAGGCGCCGCCGTGCCGGTGGGCACCGCAAAATCTTCGAGCGACCGCGGGGCGCTTTCTAGGCCAAACATGATTCCTCCGGTGGGCTGTTGAGATTGCGTCGAGAGGTGAATGCTGTGGAGACGCCCGCAGGCGCATCCGGGTCTGCTCGAGAGGATTCAAAGGAACGAGAGCGCGAGAGGCGCGGAGGATAGAAGCTAGTCGCAACCCGGCCAGATTACAATGTTGAATTACAGTCGCACCAGCTCTTACGCACGTCGCCCCGCGCGACCTACATCGGCACCGGTTCACCTACACAAAATCTCCACGGGCGGCCGGGTGCCCGCGGCGTGGAGCGGTCTACCCGCAAAATGCGGCGGTCCGGTCGTACGGCGTCGCGGCGCGCGCGGGGTTCATGGTATGTTGCCCAACATGGAGGAGACTCGCCGTCGGGCCATCACCGCGCCGCTGATCAGCGGCGCACGCTGACGGCGATGCGCCGGGGATCCCTGAGACGCCATGACGACATCGGCTGTGGTGGAGGTGCGTGCACGCGCGTCCTGGAGGGTGGATGATGGATGCCAGTGAAGCCGGAACGATATTGATCGTGGATGACAACCCGAGGAACCTCGGGCTCCTGTCCGACACCCTGACGGGCTCGGGCTTCGAGGTCGCGGTGGCGGTGGACGGCGTGCGCGCGATCCGGCTCGCGAAGGAAGGGATGCCCGATCTCATCCTGCTCGACGTGAAGATGGATGGGATCGATGGATTCGAGACCTGCCGCCGGCTGAAGGGCGACCCTTCCACGAGCGCGATCCCTGTCATCTTCATGACGGCGAGCACCGATCTGTCCTCGGATCGGGTGAAGGGCCTGAACCTGGGCGCGGTCGACTACCTCGCCAAGCCGTTCCTGGACGAGGAGCTGCTCGCGCGCGTCCGGGTGCACACGAAGCTGAGGAAGCTCACGAAGAGCCTCGCGGCGCAGGTGGAGGAGCGCCTCGCCGCGGAGTCGGCGCTGCAGCAGCTCACGCACGACCTCGAGCGGCGCGTCGCCGACCGCACGGCCCAGCTCGAGCGCGCGCTCGCGGGGCTCACGCAGGCGCAGGCCCAGATGGCGACGGTGATCCGCGCGGCCCAGGCGGTCTCGGGCGAGGTCGTCCTCGACGGCGTGCTCGACCGGCTGCTGCGGATCACGCTCGAGCACGCCAGCGCGCAGCGGTGCGTCCTCGTCCTCTCGCGCGCGTCCGGGCTGGTCGTCGAGGCGTCGATCACGCGGGATCCGGACGCCGTCCGGCTGGGGCTCGCGACGCCTGTCCGCCCGGACGCCGACCTCGCTGTGTCGGTCGTCGAGGAGGTCGCGAGGACGCGGGGGCCCGTCTTCCTCGGGGACACGAGCCGCGAGGCGCGCCTCGGGAGCGCGCGGTACCTCGAGGGGAAGGCGCCGCTGTCGATCCTCGGCCTGGCCATGATGTGCCAGGGCGAGCTCATCGGGGTGCTCTACATCGAGGGCGACGCGACGCCGGAGCCGCTGCTCCCGGCGCAGCTCGAGACGCTCGGGCTGCTCGCCTCCCAGGCGGCGATCGCCGTGAAGAACGCCCTGCTCTACGCGCAGCAGGCGGAGATGGCGTCGGCGCTGCGCAGGTCGAACGAGCGCCTGGAGACCGAGGTCGCGCGCCAGACCGAGGAGCTCCGCCGGACGAACGAGCGCCTGGAGATGGAGCTCGCGGAGCGGGCGCGGGCCGAGGAGGCGCGCGCGGCGCTCCAGGCGGAGATCATCCAGGCGCAGGACGCCCGGCTGGCGGAGCTCTCTACGCCGCTCATCCCGATCACCGATCACATCATGGTGATGCCGCTCATCGGCACGATCGACTCCACCAGGGCGCAGCAGGCGCTCGAGGCGGCGCTGAACGGCGTCCAGGCGAACCGCGCGCAGGTGGTCATCCTCGACGTCACCGGCGTGACGGTGCTCGACTCCGAGGTCGCGAGCACGCTGATGAGCACGGCGGCGGCGCTGCGCCTGCTCGGGGCGAGGACGGTGATCACCGGCATCCGCGCCGAGCTGGCGCAGACGCTCATCGACCTGGGCGTCGATCTCGGCGCTGTCGTGACGAAGGGGACGCTCAAGAGCGGCATCGGCTACGCGCTGAAGCAGGCCGGCGACGGCGCGCCGCGCCTCTGACGCTGCGCGGGTCGCCTCGGCGCGCTTCGGCGCGCCTCAGCGCGCTTCAGCGCTCGAGGGACCGCTGCGCGGCCGCGGGGGGACCGGGGAGCAGCGCCCGGTACCCGAGGTAGCGCCCGAACCCGCGCATCGCCTGGTTCCAGTGCTTGGGCTGCTTCACCCACATCGCCTTCACGCCGGCGTCGGCGAGCGCGTCGCCCACGTCGATCCACCGTGGATCGCGCGTCAGCGCGTAGGCGGCGCCGAACGCGGGCACGATCAGCAGGTTGAGGTCGGCGGTGCCGCTGTCGTCGTACGCGTCGGTCTCGCAGCCCCAGAGGTAGCGGAAGGCGCGCCTGTCCGAGGTGATCGCGCGCTCTTCCAGCCAGCCCGCCGCGCGCGCGACCACGTGGCGGACGCGCGGATCGCCGGTGAGCGCGTGGTACTCCATGAGCGCGTCGACGAGCAGCGCGGTCATGAACGGCGAGCCGCCGCGCGGCCCGCGCTCACACTCCGACGGATCGGCGCGGTGGAGGTCGTGCTCGAACGCGCCCGACGCGCCCTGCTGCTGCCATGCCACGGTGCGATCCGCGAGCCCGCGCAGCGCCGCGAGCACGTCCGGCCTGGGGTCGAGCGCGTAGGTGCTCGCCAGGGTCATCATGGCCCAGGCCATGTTGCGCTCGGTCGCGCGCAGCGCGTCCCCCTTCCCGCCCGTGAGCGTGGAGAGGTTCAGCCGGAGCGCCTCGCCCATGGCGAGGACCGCCTCCTTCGCCGCCGGGTCGCCGGTGAGCAGGTAGTCGTCGAGCATCCCCTGGCCGAGCATGCGCCGGAGGGTGTGCCACGACAGCGGCCTCGCCGGGCTCCAGTCCTCCGTCTCGCACACGTGGATCGCGAGCCGTCGGTCGGGCGAGAACCTGAGCTCGTGCTGCCGGTACCAGATCGCCTCGGCGCGCGCGCGCCTGTAGCGGGCGGCGTCCCCGTTCCGGAGGAAGCGCTGGTAGAGCGCGTGCGGGCCGTCGTAGTACGTGCGGTGCGCGCCCGAGCAGCTCACGCCGTACGCGTCGTACGCGGGCGTCATGCGGGCGAGCCCGCGCTCGATGCCGCTCTCGAACCCGGGGAACCGGCGGTCGTCCATGGCGGGCAGCTGCGGCCCGCACACCAGGCTCGCCGCGTACCACGACGGCGGCAGCACCGCGGCGATCGGGCCGTCGGGGTTGGGGAGGAGCGCCTCGTCGAGCACGGCGCCGGGCGTGGCGGGCGTGCCCTGGGTGGCGGGCGTCCCGGCGCGCTGCCCCGGCGCGTCGGCGCGCTGCCCCGGCGCGTCGGCGCGCTGCCCCGGCGCGCCCGGTGAGAGAGGCGCTGGAGCGCCGTACTCCAGCGTGTAGATCGCGCGCTCGCCCGGCGAGAGCGCGGCGCGGAAGGCGATGAGCGCGCTGCGGATCGAGCGGCCCCCGGGCCAGACCGCGAGCGGCCTCGCGCGGAGCGGGACCGCCGCGCCGCGCCCGTCGCGCAGGCGGAGGAGCTGGACGTCGCGCAGCGCGCCCGGCGCGAACGGCACGGCCGCCGACACGGCGATCTCCGGCGGCGGCGGCGCTCCCGGCGGTCGCTTCGCGGGCGCGACGGGCGGCGATGGCGCGCTACCCCCCGCGTCCGCGACGAGCAGCAGCGGGACCGATCCCGCGGCCGGCGGCGCCGGGCGCGCAGCGGCGACGTACGCTTCCAGGACGGCCCGCACGCGCGGCTCTATCTGGCGCGCGGAGGGCACGCGGGTCGATGGCCGGCCGCAGCCCGCCCCGAGGAGCGGCGCGGCGAGGAGCAGCGCCGCGAGCGCGCGGCCGAAGCCGGCCGGCGCCGCTCGCCGCGCGTTCGGATCGGGCGTGGCCATGCAGCGTCCGATGCCCCGGCGCCCCCGCGCGTCGCCCTCCCGGCGCGGCGTCCCGCTCCGCCAGGCGTCCCCGCGCCGGCGAGGCGCTCGACCTCATCGGCCGCCCGATCTGCACGGCGCCGCGCGGGCCGCCCTGAGCCGCAGCGGCGGCGAGGTCCCGGCGCGGTCCCGCAAACGCCTGTTCTTTGGGCGAGTGGGCACTTGCCTTCGCCAAGGCGTTTGGCCCCCTACCCACCTCGGCCCTTGTTTCCCGCTCGCCGCTCGAACCGCAGCCTGAGCACCTCGTCCTCGAGCTCGTTCGCGATCGCCATCGCCCGCCGCCTCGCCTCCGCGCCCTCCTCGCCGCCCACGATTCGCGCCAGCATGTTCAGCCCCATCGCGCGCATCCGCAGGTGCCCGCCGTCCCCCGCGTGCCGGCACGCCTCCCGCGCGAGCGCCGCGCCTTCCTCGGGGAAACCCTGCTTCCACCGCGCATACGCCAGCCCGTTCGCCCGCCGCGCCCGCGCGAAGGCCGGACCGTCCTCCGGGATGCGCCGGTAAAGCGCCTCCGCAGCCGCCGGATCCGGCTGCTTGCCGCCCCAGGAGCGGTTCCGCTCGAACGCGCGTTGATCGATCCACCGGGCGAACAGGCAGGCTCGGTCGTGGGCGGGTATCGGCAGCTCGAAGAGCGGCTCGATCTCGTCGAGCAGGCCGGCCACGCGCGCGACGTCATCACGGCTCGCCAGGAAGGCCTCCGTGAGCAGAGCCTCCACCCGCGCCTCGGGCGGGGCCTTTCCGAGCAGCGGCCGGATGCGGGCGAGGTGCGTCTTTCCGGCCTCGCGGTCGTCGCCGCGCAGCACGCACGTGGCGTGGGCGAGGGCGAGGAAGACGTGGGATGTCGGATCCTCGCTCACCGGCGGTCGATCCCAGAGGCGCAAGAGGTCCTGGGCGAGGGGCAGGGGCAGGTCGGTGAACCGCGAGTGATAGGCGCCCATCCAGCGGGCGCGCTCGGTGAGCGCGTCCGGCAAGCCGAAGGCCGCGAGCGCGCGCGCCCCCCAGGTCCCGCCGTCCCGCTGGCCACGCGTCCGCAGCCGGCGCAGGGCGCGCTCGATCGAGGTGACGCCGTCCTCGTAGCCCCGCAGGGAGGAGAGCCGCTCGGCGACAGCGGTCAAGGAGCCGTGCTGCGCGACGAGCCAGGCGACGTAATCGTCCCAGGAAAAGCCTGCGGGAGCGGCCTGTCCGGTTTCGTGTCCGGGCATGTTCGTCGCGCGGATCGTATCAAGGTCCAGCAGAAAGGAGGACGGACATGGGAAAGGAACCTGCATTTTTCCTGGTGATCGATCTGGAGGCGACGTGCGACGAGGAGGGCCGTATCCCCGAGCGCATCATGGAGATCATCGAGATCGGCGCGGTCCTCGTGGACGGTGCGACGCTCGCGCCCGTGAGCGACTTTGCCACCTTCGTGCGCCCGGTCATCCGGCCGAAGCTCACGGAGTTCTGCACGAAGCTCACCACGATCACGCAAGCAGACGTCGACGCCGCGCCCACGTTCCCCGAGGCCATCGCGGCGCTCGGGCGCTTCGTCGGCCAGCGGGAGGCGCTCTTCTGCTCGTGGGGCGATTACGACCGCAAGCAGCTCGAGCTCGACGCGGCCCGCTGGGGCGTGCCCCTGCCGCTGCAGGGGCACATGAACATCAAGAAGCGCTTCTCCGCGACGCTCGGGGTGACGCAGCGCTACGGCATGGCGAGCGCGCTCGAGCGGCTCGGACTCCCGCTCCACGGGACACACCACCGCGGGATCGACGATGCGCGCAACATCGCGCGAATCCTGCCTTACGCGATCGGCCGCGTGCCGGTCCCGGATGCAGGGCCCGCGGGGTGAGCGCGTCGCTGCTGTCATGAGCTGGACCCAGGATGACCAGAGCAAGCTCGACCGCCTCCGTGGCAAGGAGCTCTCGGCGCGGGCGAAGAGGCGGTGCGTGAGGCGGAGGTTGGCCTTGGGCTCGTCAGCGCTTCGGCGATCGAGGATTCATCAAGGCGGCGGCTCATCCCTTTCCCCAGCCAGCGACAGGATTCTCTGGCGGATCTCACCAGATAGCCACATGCCGGCATCGGCAAGCTTGTCGACCCACGGCCCGACGCTGTGTGTTATCCATCGAGACTTCGCCTCCAGCACGATCTTGAGCGTTCCCCAGACGACCAGACCTGCCGCTTGAGCCGTGCGTCGTGCCAGCGCGTCGTCTAGGAGAATAACACGGGATGGATTCTCCAGAGCCAGGGCCATGGCTGCAAGCTCTCCTGCCCCCAGGTCGAGCGCGAGCCATTCCGATGGCATGGATCGGGGGTCGACGATGCTCAGCCACCCATAGGTGCTCAGCGTGGGGACCTCATACCCCTCGCGTCGCCCCTCCTTCAACTCACGATCCACAGCGCTGGGGACCCAGACGTCTTTGAACATCTCGGCGAGCCAGTCCATGGCACCGATGCGGTGAAGGTAGAGCAGGGGCTAGGTATTGCTGATCGCCTCAGCCAACCGCTGCCTCCAGCGAGCGGAGCTCGGCGTCGAGAGGGAAGACCTTGTAGCGGCCCAGGCTCAACAGAAATTCGACCCGCGCCATTCCGGCGAGCTCCGCAGCGCGGCCTGACGAGAGCCGTCCCAGCTCGTACAGCTTGACCGCAGCGAGGGTGCGGAGCTCTCGCGCGAACTCAGCTTCGTCCATCTTCTCGGCAAGGAGCACCTTCTCGGGCACATCAACCACAATCTGTCGAGTTGCCATGTTCCGTCCTTGGGAGCACCCCGGGGAGTTCAACGATCTTCGTCGGAGCATGCATGCGGTTCTCGCGCGCGCCTGCTCTCACGGGCGAGCGTGACGAAATCGATGTGGGCCTGGAGGGTGGCGACCCGATCTGCCGGCGTGAGGCTCAGCATCCAGCGGATGAGCGTGAGGTCGACGCCGTCCTCATTGTAGACCGGAGGTGCCGCTTCGGGATCGACCATCCTCGGTCGAACGTATCACGCACGGACGCGACGGACGAGCCCCCGCATCGCCGCGGGCTGTGCCAAGCTGTGGGCGGCCATGTCCAGCGCCGTGCGCAGAACGGTGGAGCGGCCGACGTAGAGCGCGTCGTCGGAGCCGCGGGCGAGCAGGCGCGTCTCGCGGAGGCGGCCGTGGGCGTCGAGCGCCGCTGCACTCCGACGCGAGATCCCCACCGAGCCGGAGCCGCCGAGCTAGAGCGTCGCTGTAGTCGCAGGCGGCGCTTGCGGTCACCGCGGCCCCGGCTCGGCTAGAGGGACGGCGCGCCGCTCGTTCTCGACCGCGAGGGCCGTGTGCTGTGTCGTCGCGGTACCTCGTGGTATCTTGCGTCTCATGCAACGAGCCATCCAGGGCCCGCCGCCCGGCTTCGACGACCTCACCGTGCACGAGCAGATCGAGTACGTCCAGGCGCTCTGGGAGCGGATCGCGGCGAGGGAGGACGAGGTGCCGGTACCCGAGTGGCACAAGGCCGAGATCGATCGCCGGCTCGCCGAGTACGAGGCCGCACCGGATGCCGGCCGCTCCTGGGAACAGGTCGAGGCCGACCTCCGTACGCACCTCGCAACGCGTCGATGAGCCGGCTCCTCGTTCTCCCGTCTGCCGAGCTGGACATCCGGGAGGCAGCGGACTGGTACGAGGGCGAGGAGGACGGGCTGGGCGGACAGTTCGTCGATGAGCTACGGCACATCGTGCGCCGGATCAGCGACCTCCCGTCGCAGTTCCCCGATGTCGGGCGGGGTGGTGTCCGGCGCGCGCTGCTCAAGCGGTTCCCCTATGCGGTCTACTTCCTGCTCCGTGGTGAAGAAAACGAGCGGGCGGTGGTCATCCTCGCCGTACTCCATCAGCGGCGTAGCCCGTCTGTCTGGAAGAAACGCGTTCGAGGCGAAGGTACAGCGGGCTAACCTGGCCCTGGTGCCTGTTGGCGCTTCGCGCCCGCAGCACACCGTCAGGGCGTTCGCGATGTCGCTGAACCCATGCTGAGAGCTGGCCGAGCGATGCTCCAGGGTTGACCCCGCGGGCTTCGACGATGGCCGTTTCAGCATGGAATGATGGCCGACCCATCCTTCCATGCTGACGAAGCCATCATCGACCTTGAAGCCGCCAGGGGGAGTCCGCGGCCCCCCGAACGACGACGAAGAAGCACTCGAGTCCTCTACGAGGTCGAGCAGCACCAGGCCGGCCAGGCCGCCGATCCCCCGCGAGGTGGCCGACATGCTGGGCGTGATGCTCTCGCCGCCGCGGAGGCCCGAGCAGACGGCGCGAATGCGCAAAACGGCGCTGCCCGGGGTTGGGGCATCCTGGACGACGTGGCGGCGCTGCTCGCGGAGGACGCCGGCACGCTCCACCTGAAGGACGTCACGCCCGAGGCGCCGTGACCGACCGAGGTTGGGGTGACCAGGCCACAGCCGGTGGCTCCACGTGGTCCAGCTCGTCGTGCGTCTGCCGGAGCTCGCGGAGCTCCCGGTCAAGGCGGTCCGCTGAAGGCTGGCTGCTGGATGCGGATGGGGCGCAGCGCGCAGGCGGCGGGGCGCAGCGCGCCGCGAGGGCAACCTCGTGGACGGCGGCGTAGCGGCCGCTGGGGGTGACGATGACGTGGGCGGTGAGCGGGACGTGCAGCTCCGAGTCACGCCCTCTACCCTGGTTGCGTCGACGCTCCACGTGAAGTGATCGCTCCAGCGATGGAGGCGCGGGTTGAAGAGCGGCACGACCTCTCCTGTCAGCGGGTCGGCCGACTCCGTGGCGCCTGCCTTGAACTCGTTACAAGGGCGGCATGCGAGGCATACGTTCTCGAACGAGGTCGGCCGCCCTTCGAGACCGGCGTGATGTGATCGCAGGTCAGGGGAATTCCGCTATTGGCCTCGCTCGTCAGGCAGGTTTGACAGCGGCGCCGATCGGCCTCCTCGATACGAGAACGGAGCAGCTCGGAGACGTAGGTTGACACCGCAATCCGTCTTCCATCGCGTGGAGGGCGCGCTACGGAGAAGCGACGGCGTGCCCGCGCCATCGCAGGAGCGCCGCAGCGTGCGCCTTGCGGAGCATGAACAGGTCGCTCTCGTGGCGAAGACGCTCGAGCTCGATGCGCTCCGCCGGCGTGAGGAGCCCCTGGGTGTTCCGGTCGAGCAGCTCGTCGTAGCGCGCGAGCTCTGCTTCGGACCTGTGGCTGTTTGCGATCTCCCAGAGCGCCTGGTCGTCCATCTTGTCCAGGCAGGCGAGGTCGACCTGGAACTCCGGGGGCGCGTCGTCCCAGGCGGGAGGGCTGCCGAGGCTCAGCGCCCGCAGCATCACGGCTTCGAGCGGCTGTCGGGTCGCGAGCGCAGTCCCCCGGAGGCGCTGGTAGAGCGCTTCGGGGAGAGCGAGGGTGACGGTGGCGGTCGACATCGCGCTGGGGTGGACGCGGGAGGCAAGCCCGCTTCGCCGTCGAGCCTAACACGCGGAGCACCCCGGCTCCTCCCCTCCCCGGCCAGCCGCGATGACGAGAGCGAACGCGCGGCGGGGCTGCCGGCTGGGGCGGTGCGCGGGAGGCTGGCGGCTGGATGCGCAGGGGCGGGACGCCCCGCGAGGAGACCTACTCGTGGACGGCGGCGTAGCGGCCGCTGGGGGTGACGATGACGTGGGCGGTGAGCGGGACTTCCAGCTCCGAGCCGAGGTGGCGCAGCTCCAGGGTCATCGCCTCGTCCTCGCGGGTCGGTGTTGGGTGGTCGCTGGAGTGTTTATCGAAGACTCATCCGCCGAGGGCTTCTCGGAGCCGCGCATACGGGCTCTTTGGGGATCGCTATGAGGGTTGCTGTCCGAAGAATGAGCGTCTACGGCAGCTGGGAGAGCGCCCGCGCTGCAGGTCCACACGCTCTGGCGAAAGCGATCGTACGAGCGACTGCTGGCCTGCGGGGCGTTGGCCAGACCCAGTTTGCCCACTTCGGCGGCGATCCGGGGTGCGTCGGACTCGCGATATCCACGGAACCCGTGCTGGCCGCTCTTGACGCCGCGCGGCACCACGCGCCGCTTGAGCTCCTCCTTGGCATCCCGGATCATCCCGACGTTCTTTCCGACATAATCGTTCGGGCTGCGCCAGCTCGGGTTCGCGGCTTTCACTGCGTCGGGCCACAAGAACCACCACGCCTCCATCTCCCATGCGGGCGCGACCGCGTGGGCATCGCAGCCCACCGCCCGCAGGGCCGACTCGATCTGCGCGGCCACGTGCTCGTGGGCAGGCTCGACGTCATCGCAGTCCTCGTGGGCGAAGACGCAGCGCACCTCGGCGCGTACTCGCTCGGCGTCGACGGCATCCGCGATGCGCTGTGCTCGGTCCGGCACCTCCTCGGGCCGTGCGCCCTTGATCAGCACCAGCGGATGTCGACGCGTCTGCACGCGCCTCGCCAGATCCGGGGAGAGCGCTCCGAGCAGCATCTTGATGCTCTCTCGGTCGTTCTCGTCTTCCCCGAAGACCAGCACAATCGACGGCAGCTTCGGGGCCCTCTTGCCGCCGCGCCTGGGCTGCTCCCGGGGGCGCCGACTCAAGGCGTGCCCCCCAGCGTTCCGCTGAACCAGAGCTCGCCGAGCCCCATCTTCCCTGCTAGCTTTTTCTCAATCTTCCGGACCTCCTCCGGATCCGCGGCAGGGATCAACGTCTCGCCGCTCTCCCGATGTCGCTCGCAAACGATGAGCTCGGAGGCGCGCAGCCGGTTCACGAGAGCCGGCGAGTGTGTGACCACGAGGAACTGTGTTCGTGATGATGCGTCACGCAGCCTTTCAACCAGTCGGTCGAAGACGTAGGGGTGGAGCCCGTGATCGATCTCCTCGATGCAGGTGAGGCGCGGAGGGGCTGGGTCGTAGAGCATCGCCAGAAGCGCGAGCGCCCGGATCGATCCATACGACGCGTCAGCCAGCGAGGTGCGATCGCGCAGCGCGCGCTCTTCCAGCTCCACGGCGATGGCCTCCTCGGGGCCGCCTACAGGGCGGAAGTGGATGTGCTCGAGGCCGGGGATCATCGCGCGCGCGTCGTCCACGAGATCGCGGAAGGTGCCAGCGTCGCCGGATAGCTTGTGCAGGAAGGCTGCGAGGTTCGCGGCGTCGGGCTGGAGCTTCTCGCCGCGTTCGAGCGCTGAAGGCAACCGAGCAGCCGGCACGTTGATGTCGAAGACACGAAAGGTCGAGAACAGGTCGGCAATCTTGCCCACCTGCTCGCCGCCCCGATCCGACGCCAGACGCGGCAGTGTGGACAGGCCGAGCGACTCCTTTTGGAGCAGGTTCTCTGATCTTGGCTTGCCCTTCCGCGGAGTGTCCGTCGAGGTGTCGTAGATGGTGAATTCGGTCCCGTTGATGGTCAGCCGGCGGCCGCTGCCTTGGGTCCTTTTGAATCGGAACTCCTCGTCGCGACGGAGGGTGGCCATGGTTCTCCCACCCGGCCGTTTCCATGCCTTGCCTTGGCTGAAGCGTAGCGTGTACGCGTCGCGTGCCCTGTCGCTCGCATATCGGGTGACAATCGCCTCGACCGTGATCTCGACCGTGCGCGCCTGTGCCTGACGCGCTCCGCCTCGGAAAGCGACCTGCTCGAAGCCACCACGCTTCGTGATGGCCGGACGGAGATCCTCTCGAACGGCATCGCCGAGGAACGCGATAAGGTCCAGGAAGTTCGACTTGCCGCTAGCGTTGGGTCCGACGAGGACGTTCAACGGCTGTAGCTCCACCTTCACATCCCGGAGGCTGCGGAAGTTCTTGGCGCGGACTGTGACCAGGGGCCGCATCGCGGCGAAGACTACCTCGTACTCGGAGGGCGTGGCCAGCTGCAAGCGCGGTTTGATGACCCAGGTCCCGGTTTGCTGGTGGGGCCGGCGCGCGGCAGCGCTACGTCGGGGCCGGGCAGCAGTCGGAGGGGAGGCGGTGGGTCCGGATGAGTCTCCTCAGAAACGCGTTGAGGAGGGTGCAGGCGTGCACGGGCATAGGTCCGCAGGGCGGCGGTGGAGCGAGCCGACCCAGCTCAGGGCGGCGCTGGAGCGACCCGACCCAGCTCAGGCTAGGCCCTGGGTCGGTTGCCTTACGCGCTCCCAATCCTCGTGTCGCCACCGGAGGCTTGCGGAGCTCCCGGCTGGGACGGTGCGCTGGAGGGCCGGATGCGCAGGGGTGCTGCACGTGGGCGAGGGTCTACTCGTGGACGGCGGCGTAGCGGCCGCTGGGCGTGACGATGACGTGGGCCTTGAGCGGGACGTGCAGCTCCTCGGAGAGGTGGCGCAGCTCCAGGGTCATCGCTTCGTCCTCGTGGGTCGGCGTCGGGTCGCCGCTGGGGTGGTTGTGGGCCAGGACGAAGCTGTGGGCGGCCATGTCCAGCGCCGCGCGCAGGACGGTGGAGCGGCCGACGTAGAGGGCGTCGTCGGAGCCGCGGGCGAGCAGGCGCGTCTCGCGGACGCGGCCGTGGGTGTCGAGGGCGGCGATCCAGAGCTCCTCGTGGACCAGGGAGGCGAGCCTCGGGCCGAAGTACCGCGCCACGCGGGCGGCGTCGGTGAGGAGCGCGCCCCGGCGTGCGCGGGCGGCGTGGTAGCGGCGGCCGAGCTCGAAGGCGGCGGCGAGCCGGGTCGCGTCGAAGAGGGCGATCTGGGTGCGCTCGGCGAGCGCCGCGGGCGAGAGGCGGCCGAGGGAGGGGAGAGCGGCCGTGCCGAGGATGCGCGGGCCGACGCCGGGCAGGCCGAGCACCATCTCGAGGAGGGCGGCCTCGGTCGCGGTCGGGAGATCGGCCGCCGTCTCGGCGGGGGCGTCGACGGGGGCGCGGCTCATCGGGCGCATCGGGGCCACCTCCGAGAGCGGGTGAGGGCGCGGGCGAAGAGGCGGCGCGCGAGGCGGAGGCGGGTGGCGACCGTGGGGCGCGGGAGCGAGAGGGAGGCGGCGATCTCGAGCGAGGAAAGGCCGGTGGCGGCGAGCGACAGGATCTCGCGCAGCTCGGGGCGGAGACGGTGGAAGGCGCGGAGGAGGCCGCGGGCGACGAGGCGGGCCTCGGGAGAGGGGACGGCGAAGGCGGAGAGGCGGTCCGGGTCGACCGCGGGGAGCTCGTGGCGGCGGTGGGCCTTGGCGCGGTAGTGCGAGGCCTGGCGGGAGGCGATGCCGGCGAGCCAGCGGCGGAGGGCGTCGGCGGGAGCGAGAGCGGGGGACGGGCGGAAGCGGCCGGCGCGCAGGCTGCGCCAGGCGCCGAGGAGGGTGTCCTGGGTGAGGTCGTCGAGATCGGCAGGGAGGACGCCGCGGGCGCGGAGGGTGCTGCGGATGAGCGGGCGCTGTTCGAGGAGCGCGGTGGGGTCGAGGTAGACGGCGGGGTGCGGGGGCTGGGGATGAAGGGGTTTGGACGGGCGAGCGAGCCGGCTGCGAGCAGCGGGAGCGGGACGGGGGCGGAGACGGGAGGACGGATCGATCTCTTGGCCCTGGTCAGGGCGTAGACGTACGGTTTCCATGTCGGACCTCGTTTGCGCGGGGTTCGGCCACGCCTCCGGACGGTGCCAGCCGTCGCGGGGGCACTTTGTGTTTTGTTCAGGGTACGTACGAGGCGCGATCCGAGTCAAGGAAAGTCGCCATCCACGTCTATTTTTCGCCTGCCCAGGTTCAGCCCGTGGCGATGGAACCCATCGAAACTGAAACAGTCTTTCGGTACATCGCGGCGAACGTGCAGCGGCTTCGGGTCAAGCGAGGGCTCACCCAAGACGAGCTGGCGGCAGCGGCGGACGTGAGCCCTGGCCTCCTCCATCGCCTCGAACGCGCCAAGACCAACGTCAGCGTCGCGGCTCTTGTGGCGATCGCCAACGCCCTCGGCGTGGCGCCAGCAACACTGTTCCGGCCGGCCGCGATGCCGGAGACGACACGCGGGAGGCCGCGCAAGCGTCCCGCCGGCGCTTGACGGCCGTGCCTCGCTGCCCGCAGTCGACCGCCCGCGGCTATCGCCGGTGCTCCTCGCCACGACGCAGAACTGGCGCGTGCTTTGCGCAGACGCTGCACCGCGTAGCGGCGAACTCTACAGGCCGCAGCAACTTGAGGGCCCAGCCGATGACTGGCCGGGCCGTTGCTGGGCCACTTCTTCGCTTCGCAGGGGGTAGAGCATCAAGGACCCGCTCGCGCCTTCGCCCGGTGTAGAGACCGCACGGTCCTGCGCTGGCCTCCTTGACAAGGTGGGGCAGCCGTCGGCTACGCTCCCTTTCCACGATGCGTGGGGTTGGCACGTGGGGGTTGGGTCGGAGTTCAAGGCGTTCCACGCGGAAGCGGCGGTCAGCGGTCGAGAGGACTGATCACGCCGAGAGGGCCGCGGTCGAGGATGTGGGTGTAGATCATCGTGGTCCGCAAATCCTTCTGGCCGAGCAATGTCTGAACCGTCCGGTTGTCGGTGCCCGCCTCGAGCAGGTGGGTCGCGAAGCTGTGGCGGAGGGTATCGCATGTCGCGCGCTTGGTGAGCCCCACCGCGCGTCCGGCATCGTGCACGGGCCTTTGCACTGTCAATTCGTGCAGGTAGTAGAGGACCTATCGACCAGTCGCTGGACCGGTGCAAGGGCGAGAGGCGGGGAAGAGGTACTGCCAGGCGAGGTTCGTGGCTGCTCCTGGCATCTTCGCTCGCAGAGCGTGGGGCAGGTCAACCTCGCCGCGGCCAGCCGCCAGTTCCTTCTGGTGCCGTTGCGCCGCGGTGTCGGCCCGAGCGGGGAGCAAGACCGGCCGGTCGTGCTGTCCTTTTCCGCGGCGCACCATGATTTGCCGTCGATCGAAGTGCGCCATTGCGTTCGCCGGCATACGAAGGAGAGACATGAAGACGTTGGTGCTGCCGTCGACCTACGAGGACATCAAGAGTTATCTGGCGTCTACCGGCGCTGTGTATGCAGCAAAGTTGATGGAGTTCGTTCGACCCATTGAGGACACCGAACGCGATCTAACCCAAATGACGACGCAGCTGCGCGGAACGTCCGGACGCGCAGTACTCCTCTACGGGCCGCCTGGAACCGGGAAGTCGACCTTCATTGAATCTCTAACTTGGCGAACCCATGTCGGAGTTTCCGACCTCCAACAGATTGACTGCGCGCGAATGCAGCAGGAGCAGCTTCTTGACGAGCTCATTCGTCAGCTTCAGATGCTCGCAGAGCGCGTTCGCGGCTCGGGGCGCGTAACCGCCGTCGCGATCAACTACCTCGAAGATCTGGAAGGCCAGGATGAGGGGAAGGTTCGAGCTTTCTTTCGCTCCCTGAACGGCCTCCTCCGAACGAGCCCACTTTTCATCATCTGGCCAGTAACGGATCTTGAGGACGCCCGAAAGATGCTTGATTACGCGTCTGCCGTTTCCGGAACCGTGTTCTTTCCCGGAAGAGAGATCCTTACCTTCCACGGGCCGGCACAGACCGCGTTTGTGTCGATCGCAAAGAATACCATTGCCGTCCTCAATGATGGGCAAACCCTTGAGGAGTTCGGTCTGACTGAGGCAGGGCTGGAGGAGATCGCATCCAGAGCGGTTCATCCAACGCCCACCCTTCGCTCATATCTGGACGCAGTCGTGGAACAATGGCGCAACCAAAGCGGATATCTGGAGGATCTGCAGGCCAAAATCCCGAAACCGACCGAAGTATGGACGATTTTCGCCTATCCTGATGCCGAGTCTGTCATCGGGCAGTTTTCGAGGCGGAGCGAGCAACTCGAGGAAGTCTGGACGGCATTTCACAGCAAGCTATGGGAGTACATTCCAAACAGTCAACGCGCTGCCGATTGGAATCCTAAGCGTCTTCAGCTTGCCATTTCCGGGGCACTCAGGACTCGAATAATGTACATGCCGACGAACGCAATCGTGTCTACCTTCGCGGCATACGCACAGGACAAGGCCAAGACGCTCAATTTGTCGACCGTCGGCGTACCGGACCGATGGGCGAAGCAGTCTTCGGCGCAAAAGCATATCAAGACGTCTCCGCTCCACCGGCTCCTGATGGGTCAGCAGTCTCCACCTGGTAAGCGAAAGAGTGGTCCCGCAGCACGAGCCGCTGAGACTGCGGAGAAAGCCTTCAACGAGATTTCCAAATATGCCTCGGGTACCGGGAATGATCGCCATATCAACCACGCATTGGCGAACGTGCTTCGTGACGTTCTTCCGAAGGACTATGTTGTTGAGAGTGAAAAGGCGCATCCATGGATCCCGAACATTACGCCGGACATTCGCGTCGACACGCCGGACAATCGGCTCATCTGCGTGGAACTCTGTTACACTTCGGCACGCGAGCCTTACGTCGTAGCGGATTATGTCCTCAAGAAGCTCGATCGGTACATGCGCCAACTGGAATACTATGTAGGAGACGTGAAGGCTGGCTAACTCAGCGATGGGTCCGACTGCAGTTCGAGGCTGGTCGCGAACAGATCGCCTTCGAACTTCCCGGCGCGGCGTCTCCGTCCGATACGCGATCCGGCCGTCCCTCATCTCCTGGATGTGATTGAGTTCGAAGGGCGCGCGCAGTAGGCTTGCTATAGCGTCGGCGTTTACGGAATACTTGACACGGACCAAGATTTGCAGCAGCAGAGGATCCGATGGCAATCGCCCCGCAGTTCGTGCATGGGATCCAACCTGAAGGATTTCTGGAGGTCGATGCGGCACGCCTCCTTCTTATCCTTACCCGCTTTGCCCGGCCGGCAAGCGAGCAGACGTTCCCGCCCGCCTGCGCACCCACCGAACCGTTCGTCGCGCATTTCGCCTCGGAATACTACCTTCAGAAGTTGGACTTCCTCCTCCGCTACCCCGCCTACTTTATCTATGAGCTGACGGAGCTTCATCAGGCTGGCGACCCCGCCGCTTCGGATCGGGAGCTGATCACCGCCACCATCCGCAAAATCCACGGCGACCGTGAGCCGGAACTTCAGACGATCCCCTTCCGTAAGTTCTGGCGGGGTGCGTACGAACGGCGTGATGATGTCGAGGCTTGGTGGTGGGCGAGGGAGCTCGTCTTCGTTAAATTCGAGCTGCGAGGCACTGCCGCGCCGTGGAAGCACTACTTCCTTACACAAGCCGGCCAAGCCGTTGCCGCACGGCTGATCGAGAATGTGCCGCACGCTAAGTGGTACGCTGATCGGATCGAGCAGATCCACCGGTTCATGGGCCACATCAGCGCCGCCGACATCAAGGCCAGGCAATACCGGCACGCTCGCTATCGGGAAGCGAACCTGAACGAGTACATCCCTGATCTCACTGCCGAGGAGATTGCAGAGAACTTCCGGCATGTATTCGATGAACCGCTGGAGGCACCCGTTGGCTAAGACCGCAAAGAAAAAGGACGAGGCTTCCACCGTACCGTCCGACGCGCCGCTCAACATCGACGACATCACGGAGCGAGTGCTCGGCCGCTTCGCGGCGAGGTCGCGGGACGAGATCCAGCGCGACGAGGTGCGGAAGGTCGTCACCGGGCTCGACCTCGCCAAGATCCAGCCGAACCGAAAGGTGCCGCGGTTGTTGATCCGTCGGCTGAAGTTCAAAGGGACGAAGACTCTCGACGGCGTCAACTCTCCCATTGATTACGAGCAGCCCTTTCAGACGGGGGTGAACGTCCTTGTCATCGAGGACAATCTCGTTGGAAAATCGTCAGTCCTGAAGACGATCAAGTTCGCCCTGACCGGTAATGACGAAGAGTACGATCAGGAGGTCCGACGGTGGATCACGGACATCTGGCTTCAATTCAGCCTGGATGACCGAGCCTATACCATTCTTCTCGCTAGGCGGGAGGACGGTCTACACGGGAGGCTCGCGCCGGGCGATCACGACTGTCCAATAGAGAAGGTGCCCAAGCCCGGCGCGGCGAAGGGGTTCTACCACCGCGGCGATACGGAGGTGCAGCAGGCGCTTGAGTCGTTCTTCGTGCGCGAGTTTGGTCTTGCTTCGCTCGGTTGGAACCAAGCCCTCCCTACGAGGGACGGGGGCAGCATCAAGGTGTGGGCGAGCTGGTTGACCTATTTTCAGGCCCTCCGCATCCCCGACGACAACCATACCTATCTGCTGTGCAAACCGGAGTACGCCAACCAGGACCAGCTTCTCTTCTCCGCCTTCCTGGGCCTGCACCTGAGTGAACCTCTGAACCAGCTCAGCATGGAGTCCGCCGCCATCCGGAAGCGGAAAGAGTTCACCGAAGAGCAGGCCAGCCAGATGGCCGTCAAGAAGGCGGAGTTGCTCAAGCGGCGAACGGCGCTCCGTGAGCAGGTGGCAGCGCTCGACGCGGAGCAGGCCCGCCGGCTGGAGGTAATCACGGGGGGCAACCTGGCGGCGCAGCTCGTCGAGGCACAGGGCAAGTTCGTTGAGGGCAGTGCTGAGGTTGCTGAGATCGAGGAGCAGTTGAAAACGCTCACCTCCCAGATGCAGCAGTGCACGGCCACCGCCCGCCGCCTTCGCGAACAGATCGACCTGAGCCGCGAGCTAACCGGGCTGGATGTAAAAATCTGCCCCAACTGCGTGCAGAGTATCACTCCAGAGGCAATGCAGCGGGAGAAGGAGAGCCACCAGTGCAGGCTCTGCGTGCGGCCGGTTCCATCGGCCGGTGAAGACGTGGCGGTCCCTCTTGAAGCGGCCGCGAGGGATTACGACCAGCAGGCCGCTGCCCTGAAAGTGCGGATCGGGGAGGTGAATCGCGAACTCGTCACCGCTCGGAGAAAGGCCGAAGGGCTGCGATCATTGAGCGACACGCTCCGCACCACCATCAAAGAGGGCGTCTCGAAGGGGCTACCCACGCCCGAGGAGGCCGAGCGCCGCGGACGGTTGCACGAGGAGATTGGCGGGATCACTCAGGAGATCGCGGACGTCGAACGGAGCCTTGGCGGAGGCGGGAGTTCGGAGGATCATGATCGAAAAGCGAAGATTATTGATAAGGTTCTGCTCGTATTGAAGGAGGAGGCCGAGAAGAGGAACCAGGAAATCGAGGACCGCCTGAACGACCTAGCAAAGGAAGTCATCAAGGCTCTTCGCGCAGACCAAATATCGGGGATAAAGTGCTACCCAACTGGGGTGGTGAAGCTGACCAAGAACGGCGAACCTATCGCATTCTCGAAGATCATGAACCCGGGCGAGCGATACCGTGCGAAGCTTGCGCTGTTTCTGGCCATGATGCGACTCGGATGTGAGGCCGGGGTAGGGCGACACCCGGGCTTCCTGATGCTAGATCAGCTCGGAACGGCTGAGATGGTGCCGACCGACCTTCAGGCCTCTGCCACCGCGCTGAAGCGAATCGAGGATGAATACTCGGACCGAGTTCAGATCCTCTGCTTCACCACAAGGCCGGAGTTTCGGCAAGCCACCCTGGCCAACAAGGTTTACGGTCACCGCACTGTCGGCACGACCGGGAAGAAGTTCGCCTTTTAATAGCCCGAAGTCAACGAAGGCCCAGCATGTCGGAGTGGCAGGATTGGGTGACAAGACTCGACTCGGCCGCTGACGCCGACGTTGACGATGTGATCGATGAACTGGCCGCCCAAATACTCGCGTCGCCACCCGATCCGTCGGCGACCGCCGTGGCCATGAGAGCGTTGGCCTCGGCCAAGTCCGACCTGAGCGTCCACTCCGCGGCAATCGCGCTGGCATACACCGCCTCGGCCGACGATGTAGAGGCGGTGGAGTCCCTTGAGCGGGCCTTCGAGGCGCGGCGGCGGCACGCCTTCCTAGCCCCGTCGCTGCTCGGGACGCTTTCTCTGCTCGGCCTGCGGAACGCTGCAGCGCGGGTGGGAGTGACCCGCTACCTGCTCCGGTTGAGAACCGAAGACCCGCGCCCGCTGCTGATGGCGGGTCTCAAAGCGATCGGCCTGCTCTGCGACAGGGAGAATGAGCCGGCACTGCGGATCAAGCTGTTCGCGCTCGCTGGCAGCGACGACATCGCCGTCCGGGCTGAGGCACGGCAGCAGATCGCAATGCTGAAGTTGGCCGACGCTCTGCTCGCGGACAGTCACGCGGGTCTGATTGCCTCGCTGGCCTCGGCGAAGGCTGCCTTTGAGGTGGCCGGGGAGTCCGAGGAGGTTCGTCCGGACGCCTCGCTGTTCCGGCTCATGATCGACGCAGTCCTGCAATTCGATGGCATCGAGTTCAACCGTGAAGCGGCCGCCGTGCGAGTCGGTCACCTTGTCAGCGAACTGCGCGAGATGGGCGGACGGCGAGCCGAGCAAATTTTCCGTATGGACCGTAGCCCGGCCGCGTCTCAAATCGCGCACCGGTGTGAGGTTGTCGCTTCGGCTCTCGAGGCCGCCGCGAAAGAAGTGGCGAACGCTGCGAGGTGGACGAACTTCGACCGGTCGGTCGTCCGGCTAGCAGAGTGTTATAGTGAGGTCCGGTACCGCTCGGCAGCGTTGCCCGGATACGAGCGGACGGGGCAAACCATCGCCGGCGTCGCCGACCAAGTAGTCAAACTACGCCTTGGCCCCGTGCTGGCCAGGAAGGTAGGTCGGGAGAGCTTTGAAGAGGTCATTCGGCATTACGAAGCAGGCGAAAGCCTGCCTGAGGTGCTCAGCGGTTTGCAGGAGCTACAACGGGTTGCGTTGGAGGTCGAGAGAAGCGGGACGCACAGCCTCTCGGAGGAGGCCATCGGGAATATCAAGGCATTGGCGGCGGCAGCCGGCTGCACGCCGGAGGAGATGATTCGTCGCTTCAGCGTAACCATCGAACAGAATGACGAGGATAGGCTGGCAGCTTACGCGAAGCTGCTGCCGTCGCCGCCAGGCAAAAGGAGTATGAAAATGCCACTGCCGACCATCGGGATCATCGTTGCTCTTCCGGAAGAGTTTGACGCAATGAGGGCCATGATCTCTAACGAGAACCGTTACCGCGCCCCGGGGTCCGGCGGCGGCCGCGAGTACCTGCTGGGAGACATTCTGTCGGTCCGTCAGGGCATCCATCAAGTGGTCATCGCTCAGACAATGGACATGGGGAACACCTCCGCGGCCTCCCGCGCATCGAAGATGCTCATGGACTTCGACGAACTCGACGCGATCATCATGTGCGGGATCGCTGGTGGCGTACCGAACCCCGCCGACCCGCAGGAGCACGTGCGACTCGGCGATGTAGTCATCTCCAATCGAAAGGGCGTGGTCCAGTATGACTTCGGAAAACAGAAGGGGCGGGTATTCGAAGAGCGACACGCGCCGCGGCCGCCGAGCGCAAGACTTCTCGAGGCCGTGCAGATGCTCGAGCAGGATAAGCTGTCCGGGCAGCGGCCGTGGGACGCGCACCTCCGCAATGGTCTCGCGGCGCGGTCATTGACCATCCCCAATCCCTCAACCGACGTGCTCCTCGATGCGAAAAGCGGCCACGTGGAGCACCCAGCTGTCGCGGAGGCGAGACCCCGCGTCTTTCTTGGCCCCATCGCTTCTGCGAACGTCGTGCAAGGAGATTTCAGAAAGCGAGATCAGTTGCGGGATCAACACAAGGTCAAGGCTGTGGAGATGGAGGGATACGGAGTCGCGGATGCTACATGGGAATTTGAAAAAGCGGGATACCTGGTGGTTCGAGGGATCTGTGACTATTGCGATGTTCGGACCAAGCACCTCCAGACAGACGCTTGGAAACGCTACGCAGCCATGGCGGCGGCCGCCTACGTTCGTGCGCTGATCGAGGCCATGCCCGGCACGCAGCGCAACGGATGATAGGGGGAAGGAGGTGCAGTGGAGCTTCCAAAGCGACCGATTGTCAATGGCTGTACGCCTCTCGTTCGATAGGCCGAGCCTCTCCCTGCTCGGCTTTGCGGTAACACAGGCAGCCCAGTTGTCCCATTATGATGTGGAGTAGCACGTGGCAGGAAAGGTCGTAAATCTCGCTGTCGGTCTGTCTTCTTTTGCGCAGTACGATTTTACCTGCGGACGTGGCTATGCATTCTCCGAGAGCTACCTGGTGAAGCCTGCAAGCGAAATCCTGGCTGCATTATACCCCGGGAAGACTGTCCTCACGGAGATGAAGCACCCGACGCTTCTACGCAGTGGAAGAGGTGATCATCCTCGCGTGGACGTCGCTGTCCTTGATGAAGTGGCGCCGGGACGCCGCAGGTGGGAGGGCATGCCATTGGCAGTTCTCGAACTAAAATGGTGCGGCGATTCTGTGCCTTCTCCTTCTTTCGTTCTTTGGGATCTTGTGAGATTGGCCTCTATCTCATATCACCACCCGAAGGTGGACTGCTATTTTGCACTTGTCGGCATTAGAAGTAAAATCGATGCCTTCTTTTTGGATATTTCCAAGACCCGTACTCGAAACAATAGTACCGGCCCTTTCTTGCGGTCTCAACCTGATGGCGAATTCGGGGTGCTGAAGTGTCGTCAGCTTGATTGCGAACTCCAATCCGATATTTCGGCCAGGCTGGGAGGTTACAAGGCAGGTGCATTCGATGTGAGAGTTGGCTTCAAACAACTTGACACCGTACGGCACGACGCGGGACCTGCAGAACCACGTGCGACCATGAAGCCGCGGATTGGTGTGAGCGCGATTGTAAGTCGAATTGCTGTCGGGGATCGTCCGAAATGAGTTTTAGCGCCGCGATAGCGTTGCTGCTTCGCGAAGCCACCGCTGGTCTTACCGCTCGCTCGAAACTGCTCTACTCGCTCCCTCCAGCTCTGCTCGGTGTCCGACTTCATGGCCCAGGAGCATGCGCCTCTGTGGGCAGGTTCGGAACATGGGGCGGACGGGCAGCCGGAGGCGCCGCGCCGAAGGGACCGCGTTCACGCCCCAGCCTGCGGGCCGCCGCGTCGCGACAGCGGCGCAGTCCGCCAGAACCTCAACGAGCGATCCCGCAACGGTTCGTCCGGCGGGCCGCTCGTGGCGACTGCGATGGGCTATGGGCTCTCTTCGCCCGCCCGCTCAGCGCACCACGAGCGCCGCGCCGAAGCACGCCGTCGCGACCAGCATGGTCACGATGGGCGGCGGCGGAAACGCGCGGACGGCGATGGCCAGCAGCGCCAGCGACACCGCCGCGTTCAGCGCCACCACAGCAGGGAGCGCGGCGAGGGCGGGCGCGGCGAGCACGCAGACGGCGCCGTGCAGCGCGACCACCAGGCCCATGGCCACGCTGAACCCCCTGAAGAGGCCGAGCAGGTCGCGCGACAGCCCCATCATGGTCATCCGGTGCGCCCGCATCGCGCCGAGGACCGCGGTCTCCGCGGCGGGCGGCGCGGGGCGACCGAGCAGCAGCGCGGTGATCGCGAGGTGCCCGATCCCGGTGACGACCCACGCCCACGCGCCCACCTGAAACAGCACCTGTGCACGGCACCTCATGACAGCCCTCGTTTCTTTGCCGCCGGTCCCTGGCGCGTGCGCTCCACATGCTGCCGTGTGGACCTGGAGCACGGCCCTGGAGATTTCACTACGGCACCGGATGGTCTCATGCGTATTCCGGGCCGACGTGACGACCGATTCCGAGCGCACGTGACGGCTCGTTCCGCGGGGACGTGACGGGGCGTTCCGGGCCACCCGACGGGGTGTTCCGACACACCTGACGGCTCGTTCCGACGCGCGTGACGGCTCGTTCCGACGCACGTGACGGCTCGTTCCGAGGGGCGTGACGGGCCGTTCCGGCGGGGGTGACGGCCCGTACGCGGCGCTCGCGGTCGCAGCCTCATCGCGTACATGGGCGCGATGTCGGAGCGGCTATCGATGCGGAAGGTTCGAGAGATTTTGAGGCTCAAGTTCGAGTGCCGGCGCAGTCGAACGGAGATCGCGGCGGCGGCGTGCATCGGCGAGAGCACGGTGAGCGGCTACCTGGCGCGGGCGGCGAAGGCCGGGCTGACGTGGGAGGTCGCCCGAGAGATGACGGACGCGGAGGTCGAATCGCAGCTGTTCCGCGATGTGGGCCGCAACGAGCCGCCCGCGCGCGTACCCATCGACTTCCCGTGGGTTCACCGCGAGCTGTCGAAGCCGTGCGTCACGCTGCAGACGCTCTGGCTCGAGTATCGGGAAGCAAGCGCGGCGCAGGCGCCGCTCAGGCCATACGAGTACAGCCGGTTCTGCGACCTGTACGCGGGCTGGAAGAAGAAGCTCGGCGTCGTCATGCGCCAGGTCCATCGCGCCGGCGAGAAGGTCTTCATCGACTACTCGGGTAGGAAGCCGCACCTCGTCGAGCGAACGACCGGCGAGGTGACCGAGATCGAGCTGTTCGTCGCGGTGCTCGGCGCGAGCAACTACACCTATGCCGAGGCGACACGCTCGCAGAAGCTCGCCGACTTCGTCGGCTCGACGGTGCGGATGTTCGAGTACTTCGGCGGCGTGCCCGAGGTGCTCGTCCCGGACCAGCTCCGCAGCGCGGTCTCCGGGCCGGATCGGTACGAGCCGGACGTCAATCCGACCTACCTCGAGATGGCGCAACACTACGGCGTGACGGTGATTCCGGCGCGGCCTCGGAAGCCACGCGACAAGGCGAAGGTCGAGGGCGGCGTGCTCATCGCGCAGCGCTGGATCCTCGCCTCGCTCCGAAACCGGAGCTTCTTCAGCCTCGCCGAGCTCAACACCGCCATCGCGTTGCTGCTCGACCGGCTGAACGCGCGGCCGTTCCAGCGGCTCGACGGCTGCCGGCGCACGGCGTTCGAGAGCCTCGACAGGCCCGCGATGCGGCCGCTGCCGGCGCAGCGGTATGAGCTCGCCGAGTGGAAGCACGCCAAGGTGAATATCGACTACTGCGTTGCCTACGACGACCGCCTCTACAGCGCACCGTACACGCTGGTCGGCGAGCGCGTGGACATCCGAGCGACGGCGTCGGTCGTGGAGCTGTTCCACGGCGGCGTGCGCGTCGCGTCGCACGCGCGCAGCTACGGGCGGAAGGGGATGGCGGTAATCGTCGACGAGCATCGTCCCCGAGCCCATCGCGACTACGGCAAGTGGCCGCCGGAGCGCGTGATCGCATGGGCCGAGACGATCGGCCCGAACGTCGGCGAGCTCGCGCGAGCGATCATGAGCCGCCGCACGCACCCGGAGACGGGGTACCGGACGTGCCTCGGCGTGATCCGGCTCGCGGACAAGTACGGGCGGGAGCGCGTCGACGCCGCATGCGTCCGCGCGCTCCGCATCGGCAGCCCCACCGCGAAGAGCGTGACCGCGATCCTGAAGAACGGCCTCGACCGCGCGTCGCTGGTCGAGCCGCCGCCCCGGGGGCCCCTGGCGCACGAGAACATCCGCGGTGCCGAGTACTTCGACAAGGAGCAGAGGAGTGATCTTGGAAGAGACGATACAGAAGCTGGTCGAGATGAGGCTGAATGCGATGGCGGCGATGCTGCGAGAGAGGGCGGCTGCGCCACCGACGGAGCCGCTGTCCACTGAGGAGATGATCGGGCTGCTCGTCGACCGCGAGTGGACCGCACGCGAGAACAAGCGGCTGCATCGCCTGCTGAAGGATGCGCGGGTGCCGGGAGGCGCGTGCATGGAGGACTTCTCTTGCGACGCAGGGCGTGGCGTGGACAGGTCCTTCGCTCGGTCGCTGGGCTCCTGCCAGTGGGTCCGAGCGAAGCAGAACGTGATCGTGTTGGGAGCGACCGGAGCCGGCAAGAGCTTTCTCGGCGGCGCGCTCGCGCAGGCCGCCTGCAGGCAGGGCTTTCGCGCCTTCGTGATCCGTACGCCGCGCCTGCTCCAGCAGCTCGCGGTCGCACGTGCCGACGGGACCTACGCGAACGCCCTCGCGCGCCTCGCCAAGGTCGCGGTGCTGGTCCTCGACGACTTCCTGCTCGCGCCCATGACCGATGTCGAGAGGCGCGATCTGCTCGAGGTCCTCGAGGACAGATACGATACATCGTCGACGGTGATCACCTCGCAGATACCGACGAAAAGTTGGCACCAAGCCATCGGAGAGGTGAGTATCGCCGACGCGATCTGTGACCGCGTTGTCCACAACGCGCACGTGGTGACACTCCGCGGCGGGTCGATGCGAAAGAAGAAGGCGGTGGCTCCCGAGGTGACCGAGACGAAGACCTGACCGCGCTCGTCGCTACGCTCCGGTCCACGTCACGCCGGACTGGGCCGTCACGTCGCTCCGGAACGAGCCGTCACGTCCGTCGGAATACGCACTCACCGGCCGACCGCGCCGGGCCGCCGTCGCGCCCGTCCTCCGCGCCGCCGGGCAATCCGTCAGCCCCCTTGCCGCCGACGCTCGAGAGCCCGCCGTCCGCCTCGCTGCGGCTCGCCGCCGTCGCCGCCCTGGCCACCGTCGGACGTCTCGATCTCGCTGTCGCGCACGGTCACCCCGGCGTGCAGCGCGACGAGGCCGATGCTCGGGTAGCAGGACGACGGAACGGAAGACGGCGAGCCGGAAGGGAGAAAGGCACCCGAGACGGCGACGGGGCTGCGCGGGAGACCACCGGGGCTGCGCAGGAGACCACCGGGGCTGCGCAGGAGCCGGACGGTTGTAACAAAGGACACCAATGGAGGCGCCCAGGAGGGGCACGGGGGTCGCGTAGGACGGCGGCGACTGTTGCATAGCACACCAACGGCGGTGCACAGGAGGGCGCCGGGGGCCGCGCAGGAGGGCGCCGGGACCGCACAGGAGGGCGCCGGGGGCTGCGCAGGAGGCCCACCGGGGCCGCACAGGGTATCGAAGCGTGTGCGCACGGGGTCACCCCGCGCCGTGCAGCCACCTTCCGGCGAGCGCCACCTCCTCTGCGGCCGCAAGCACGGTCTCCTCCCCTCCGGCTCGACGGAAGAGGCCGGCGAGCTGCGCCACGCTCGCCCATCCCTGGAAGACACCGGCCAGCGACGGAGTCCCCGAGGCGTCCAGCAGGCTCGCCGAAAGCAGCCGCGCCGCATCGGCGGGGCTTATCCAGGGGGCGGCCCCGCAGAGATCGCCGAGCGCGTCGGCGTCGTGGCCTCCTGCCTCGAAGGCAAGCACCGCACGCCGTGCCGCCTCGGCGCGCATCGATTCAGGGAGCGCCCCTGCAAGCCGCGCCAGCGCGCCAGTCCGCGCATAGCTCCCGGAGGGCTCGACGCAGCCCTCCGCGATTCGTAAAGCCGCTTCGTCCCCCAGGAGCGCGACCGAAGCGGAAGGGTGCTCCTTGACCCGATGGCACCGCTCCTCCGGGGCGAGCTCCTCGAAGAGTGCCCGCACCTCCTCCACCGGCCGCCGGCCCGGAGGGAGCGCCTCACCAAGACGAAGCAACGCGTCCGCCCGGTAGCCTGCGCTGCTCCCCGCCCACCGCAGCACGAGCGCGCGCGCCTCGTCCTCTCGCCCGACCGAGACCAGGCGTGCACCGAGAGCATGCACCGGCCAGACCGGGACCTCCTCGAGCGCCCTCTCCAGGAGAGGCTCGGACAGGTAAGGCGTCACGGCCTCGGCTTCCTCCCTGGTCTCGAAGCACCAGGGCGCCCAGCGTCGTTCGATCTCCTGGGCAGCACGAACTCTCGCCTCTGCCGGCAGCGCGGAGAGCAACCGGGCGAGGACGCGGATCCGCTGGGGCGCAGGCAGGGAACGCGAAGCCCGCTCCAGCGCGACGGCGGAAGCTTCGCTCACCCTCGGCCCAGGCACGAGCGCGGGCGGCGCCCCTCCCGCGCGCGCGATGGCCTCTGCCGCGACCTCCTGGGCTTCCTCTTCGGGGAGCAGGCCCGCCGCCGCGACGAGCCCCCAGACCGCATCTCCCTCATCCGACCGGCGCGCAGCTGCCAGCGCGAAGCGCGCAACCCGGATGCGCCTCTCGCCCTCCGCCGCCTCCGCCACGGCGACCAGCGCCGAGGGGCTTGACCACCCCGCGCCCGTGTTCTCGGCGATCTCGAACGCTCGCTTAAGGACCCCGGCTCGGGCGGACGGCGAGACCTCCGCAGAGAGGGCGAGCAAGGACAGCGCGCGCGCCGCGTCCGCCTCAAGCCATGGAGTCACGAGGTCTGCGTCCGGGGTCGCCCAGGGCTCCGCGTCTCCCAGCGTCGCCGCCGCGCCCTGCGCCGCCGCACAGCGGACGAGCGCTGCGGCGAGGGAGGGAGGCATGGAGCCGCAGCGCTCCACCTCCTCTCCGATACGATCGCGCAGGCGGCGGAGATCGAGGAGGGCATCGGCGAGCGCCTCGGCAGAGGCAGCCGCTACCCAGTCCGGCTCGGCAAAGGCGAGCATCGAGGCGACGGGAGCGCCGCCGAGCGCGAGGTGCGCGCTCGCATGACGGCGGAAGTAGGCCGGCCGGCGGCGGGAGGTCTCCGCGGTACATCGCGCGATCGCGTCCCGGTAACGCGCCTCGATCGCCTCGTCGCGACCGGCGCTCCGCTGCGCCCACGCGACCCGCAGCGCCTCATGCTGGAACCTCAGCGCGCGCGCCGGCCCATCCCAGCGCAGGATCCGATCGAGGGACGGTAGGACCACGTGCAGGAGACCGCGCGCGGTAAAGTCGTCAATCTCCAGGAGCTCCGCGACATCCTCTGCATCGAGCGGCGAGAGCGCGCGCGCCAGCAGGGAGAGCACCTCCAGCGCGACCTCTCCTCCGTCGAGGCGCCGGAGCTCACGCTCGACCTCCGCGGCGAGCGCCTCCGGTCCGCCGTCTCCCCCTGCCGCCGCCCAGCTCGGAATGCCTCGGCTCTCCGCCGCCGCGGGGGAAGGTGGTGCAACCTCGACGAGGAGCGCATCCGCGTCCTCCCATCCGAGGCGCTCCCTCCAGGCGTGCGCTTCGCCCTCTCCGCCCGAGATGGAGACCAGACATCGGACGCGCATCCACGAGGCGCTCCGGAAAGCCCGTCATGGCTTCGTTCAAATAAAAGAGCCACGGCCCCACGACCGGCCCCTCCCCGGTGTGCATCGTGTCGCGGTGAGCCCACGGAGCCCCGCTCTCATCGAAGCAGTAGGTGCGCTCCTCGGTCTTCCCCTCGGGGGTCGACGCGATCTCGTGCGCGAGGGTCATCGCGTCCCAGCAGAAGCGCGTCGTGCGCAGGAGGCGCACCTCACCGCCCTCTCCCCGCTGCCACACGGTCTTCTTCATCCTTCGCGCGAACGCATCGTACGTGAGCTCGACCGTCGTCCCGCCCGGCCCCTCGACCTTCGTGAGCATGCCGCTCGCCGACCAGGCATAACGCGTCACGTGCTCGTCCCCGGCAGCGCCTCGCGCCCTTTTCTCGTTCATCAGGTTTGCTGAGGAACAAAAGAGACGGTTCTCCCTGACAGCGGTATCATTCAGCCGACGATCTCACCCCACCGCTCCCTGCCCCCCGCGCGCCTTCTTCTCGTCCACGAGCGTCTGGATCTCCTCGTCGATGAGCTGCTCCATCCTTTCGTCGAAGGCGCGGCCGAAGATGTACGGCACGACGATGGGCAGTCCCGTCTCTCCGGGCTCTCCGTCGCACCAGGTGACGGCAAGTCCAGACTTCTTGAGGGTCTGACGAGCTCCCTCAAGGGCGAGCTGGAGAGCTTGCACGGCGTCTACGCCGTAGGCCGAATCTCGCACCGCTTCGTGAAGTCCCTGAATATCTACCGGACACGCCCAGTCGCCGGACGGCTTCAGCATGGGCTTGCCGATGGTCACGGTCACCATCCGGCCGGGCTCTCCTACGACCGAGAGGCGGCGTTCTGCGATGGGTTCGAGCGGGGTGTCGTCCTGCATAGAACGCACCTTGCAGCCCCTTCCCGAAGGGTGTCAAGCGGACGTTCTCTTCAAGTACCGTAGTGCCAGTAGCACCAGCCGAGGCACGCGACCAAGCTACCCTTCGCCGCCGCCCAACAACCGGCCCTCAAGCGAGGATCCGGTGGTAGCTGGGAGCAAAATTGCTCCATCGCTTGCTGACCGTTCCGACACGCTCGGTTGCACTCGTCCAGTGAGACAGCCATCTCAACCTCGTCGATAGGCTCTCTGGGCTCTCCACGTTCGTCCGCCTCCGGCGCTGCTCCACATCCCATCGTCGTCGCCATCCCCGCGAGTCCCAGCAGACCCAACACGCATAGCAGCCGCCTCATGTGCTCCCCCCTGAGGAGCACCTCGAGCCCGCCCCCTCGCCACGTCAAGGACGAGCCTGCTTGGTCCTGATCCCCGCCACCGGTCAGATCACCGATCTCCCATCAGGTCACGCTCCGGTCAGCACGTCACCCACTGGTCAGGATGGGTCAATCTATACCCATCCCATGCTAAAGTATCCCCGATGGTATCGCCTTCTACCCCGCCCATGACCGCCGCGGAGATGGCCCGCATCATCGTCGCCCTCGGAGGGCTCGGAACTAAACTGGTTATTCAACAGTACGCCGGGCGCCCGCTCCAACTTCAGGTCCTTCATCAACTTGATGATGTCCGGGGCCTCCGGCGCGGTTTACGATCCCGAGGCCCTCATCGATGATGAGCTCCTCGACGACCTGCGCCGGCACCGGGACATCCAGCGGCGCCTCTCCCATCTGCCCACCCGCCAGGTCAGGGCCCTTCGGGCGGCCTTGACCCACCGCCGGCACCACGCGCAGTTCGCCGCTGCCCTCTCCGAGGTCACCGGCCTTGTGCTCCTGGACCACGAGCAGCAGCAGCTCCTCAGCCTCGTGGCCCGCCGTGACCCCGCCCTCCTGGAGCTCCGCGACAAGGCCCGGCAGGAGCTCAAGGCGGCCCTCCAGGCCTTCCAGGAGGTGCCTCGTGACCGGTGACGCGCCCTTGCTCACCATGGCCCAGCTGGCGGACCTCCTGGGCTACCGAGGCCGGCAGCGGGGTCGTCGAGCCCTCCGCCTCTGCGAGGCCGCGTCCGGGCAGAGGGGGACGCCCCTCCGTTTCCGGAACGGCCGCCGCTGGTTCGTCTCCCGGGAGTCGATCCAGTCGCTGCTGAGCTCCGAGTTCTCGCTCGCGGATCGGGTCGAGGACATGGAGCCAGCGGTCCGGGACCTCAGGATGCGGATCGAGCACCTGGAGGCCGCGGGTCCCTTGTGAGGGCGCGCCTCCACATGCCGGAGGGACGTTCCCCCGCCGAGGTGCTGGCCTCTCTTCCTGAGTCCAAGCGGCGGGAGTTCCTCGGATCCCTGAGCCGGAACGAAAAGATCGCGCTTCTGTACAGGTGGTCGTCGTTCTGGGCCCGGCCAAAGCAAGGGCTCCCTCCCGGTTGGCCGCTCGTGGCGACTGCGCTGGGCTATGGGCTATCTTCGCCCGCACGCTCAGCGCACCACGAGCGCCGCGCCGAAGCACGCCGTCGCGACCAGCAGGATCACGATCGGCGGCGGCGAAAACGCGCGGACGGCGATAGCCAGCAGCGCCAGCGACACCGCCGCGTTCAGCGCCACCACAGCAGCGAGCGCGGCGAGGGCCGGCGCGGCGAGCACGCAGACGGCGCCGTGAAGCGCGAGCACCAGGCCCATGACCACGCTGAACTCCCTGAAGAGGCCGAGCAGGTCGCGCGACAGCCCCATCATGGACATCCGGTGCGCCCGCATCGCGTCCAGGACCGCGGTCTCCGCGGCGGGCGTCGCGGGGCGACCGAGCAGCAGCGCGGTGATCGCGAGGTGCCCGATCCCGGTGACGACCCACGCCCACGCGCCCACCTGAAACAGCACCTGTGCACGGCACCTCATGACAGCCCTCGTTTCTTTGCCGCCGGTCCCTGGCGAGTGCGCTCCACATGCTGCCGTGTGGACCTGGAGCACGGCCCTGGAGATTTCACTACGGCACCGGATGGTCTCACCGGCCGACCGCGCCGGGCCGCCGTCGCGCCCGTCCTCCGCGCCGCCGGGCAATCCGTCAGCCCCCTTGCCGCCGACGCTCGAGAGCCCGCCGTCCGCCTCGCTGCGGCTCGCCGCCGTCGCCGCCCTGGCCACCGTCGGACGTCTCGATCTCGCTGTCGCGCACGGTCATCCCGGCGTGCAGCGCGACGAGGCCGATGCTCGGGTAGCAGGACGACGGAACGGAAGACGGCGAGCCGGAAGGGAGAAAGGGTTGCGCAGCAACCACAAAAGGCACCCGAGACGGCGACGGGGCTGCGCAGGAGACCACCGGGGCTGCGCGGGAGACCACCGGGGCTGCGCAGGAGCCGGACGGTTGTAACAAAGGACACCAATGGAGGCGCCCAGGAGGGGCACGGGACCGCGTAGGACGGCGGCGAGTGTTGCATAGGACACCAACGGCGGTGCACAGGAGGGCGCCGAGGCCGCGCAGGAGGGCGCCGGGGGCCGCGCAGGAGGGCGCCGGGGGCCACGCAGGAGGGCGCCGGGGCCGCGCAGGAGGGGCACGGGGCCGCGTAGGACGGCGGCGAGTGTTGCATAGGACACCAACGGCGGTGCACAGGAGGGCGCCGAGGCCGCGCAGGAGGGCGCCGGGACCGCACAGGAGGGCGCCGGGGGCCACGCAGGAGGGCGCCGGGCCCGCGCAGGAGGGCGCCGGGCGGCACAGGAGGGCGCCGGGGCCGCGCAGGAGGGCGCCGGGGCTTGCGCAGGACGGCCGACGGCGCTGCGCAGGACGGCCGACGCGGCCGCCCCGGATCGAGCACGCCGTGGGACTCGCCCTGGACCGGCGTGCGCATGGCAAGCGTTGCCTTCATGGCAAGGCTTGCCAGCCCCCCGGGAGGCAAAAGCGGCAAGGACTGCCATCGCGCGCCGATGCCCGCGCCCCGGACGCGACGAGGCGACCGCTCCCGCGCTCCGCCGGGACGGGCGCCCCCTCGTCGCGCCGGAGCGTCACAGGCCAGATCTCCGTGGCACGCTCGTTGCGATGTTGCGATGTCGATGGGTGTACGCCGAGCGAGGTGAGGGCGCCGCTCCCATCACGGATCGGCCGCTCGCCTCGCATCCACATCCGACCTGCTCCGCGTCGCGCAAGCGTCGCCGGAACTGCGTCGCAGGCGGCGGGTGGCGGCACGCCCCATGGGACCGGGAAAGCTGCCCGGCCACTCGGCCCCCTCCGTCCAGGAGTACGAGAAAGCCGCGCGCTGCATTGCCGTACTGAAGAACACCTGTGCGGACTTCCTCGATATCGACGCTCTGTTCGACTCGCACCCTGAGTGCTCCACGGTCTTCGTGGGCAAGGTGGCCGATGGCGGCGAATGCACCGATGACAAGCCAAGGAGATTGCAATGAAACGTGAAGTTCGCACCGGTTGGCTCGTGTCGATGATGGCCCTGTCCACGCTGGTGGTGGCGTGCAGTGACAGCGGCGGCGGGCCGAGCAGCAGCGGTGGCGGCAGCGGCGGCAGCGGCGGCAGCGGCGGCAGCACCGGGACCACCATGGTCGGCGACGGCGGCAGCGGCGGCACCGGCGGCAGCACCGGGACCACCATGGTCGGCGACGGCGGCAGCGGCGGCACCGGCGGCAGCACCGGGACCACCATGGTCGGCGACGGCGGCAGCGGCGGCACCGGCGGCAGCACCGGGACCACCATGGTCGGCGACGGCGGCAGCGGCGGCAGCGGCGGCGGCGAAGCGGAAGGCCCGAGCGCTATGCAGGCGTGCTTGGCTATCTGTGAGTCGCACAAGCTGTACGGCTGCGATCCGCCGGATCTGGACTGCGGCGCCAGCTGTGGCTTGGTGGTCATCCCGCTGTCCCGCCCCGCGTGCGAGGACGAGCTCGTCGCGTACTATTCGTGCTGGCTGCCTGAAGCCTCCACCTGTAAGGAGGGGTTGCCCGCCGACTGCCAGGACGAGAAGGACGCGTACTCCGCGTGCCTCGACGCTCACGGCTGCCGCGGCCTGAAGTGCGAATACCCGCACGGCCTGGAGGGCAACGAGTGCGCGTGTTCGTCCACGTGCCTCAGCAAGAAGCACGAGGTCAAGTGCGGGCCGTCCGAGGACGGCACGACGATGTGCTCGTGTCTCGTCGAGGGAGTCGAGGTCGGGACGTGTGAGGGCGCGCCCAGGGAGGTGTGTCACCTCACGCAGGGCTGTTGCCAGGAGTTCTTCGACATCAACTGACCGCTCGTCTCGCTCACCGCTCCTCCCCGCCGCCCGCCTCCACGTCGTGCCGCGCCCCCGGCGTCCGGTCCCCGGCTCCGGGGCGCTCGTTGACCGACTATGGTCGATGGCGCGCGTGTCGAGGCATGCGCGTCCGCCTACCTGGACGACTGGAGAACATCACGCGCCCGCCGCAATCGCATCCTGGAGGCGCGGGAACTCGGGCTTGAAGCCGAGATCTTCGCGGATGCGGCGGCCGTCCAGGAGTACCTCGAAGGCTCGGGCCGCTTCGCCGGCCGAGCCGTCGGGCGGTGGGGCGCCGACCGACGCGAAGAGGGTGGCGACGTCGGGGGCTTCGTCGTCGACCACGTTGTAGATGCGGTGCGAAGGCGATGCGGTGTCGAGCACGCGCGCGACAGCCTGCGCGACGTCGGCGTGATGAATCACGGCCATGCGCTGCGACGGCGCCCAGCCGCGCATCATCGGGATCGCTTCCTCGATGTGCGGATCACCGTCGCCGTAGACGAAGGGGAGGCGGAGGACGCGCACATCGAGGCCCTCGAGGGCGAGGAGCGCGCGTTCGGCGGCGAGCTTGCTCGCGGGGTAGCCCGGTAGCGGCGCGCAGTCGTCGCCCTCGCGGGCGAGGCGGCCGCCGCTCGGTCCGTAGACCAACCCGGTGCTGGTGAAGACGAAGCGCTTCACGTTCGCGGCGCGGGCGGCGGCCGCGAGTCGTTGCGTGCCGAGGTCGTTGACGGTGTGCGCTTGTTCCGGGGTGGCGCCGCGGAAGAAGGCGGCGCAGTGGACGACCGCGTCGATGCCGCGCACCGCGGGCGCGAGCGAGGCTTCGTCGAGGAGATCGCCCTTCACGATCTCGACCTGGTGCTCGCGCAGCTCGGCGGCGCGGTCCGGATCGCGCACGAGGGCGCGGACATGATCGCCCCGGCGGGCGAGGCGCTTTGCGAGACGGCTTCCGACCTTTCCGGTCGCTCCGGTGACGAGGATCTTCATGACCGCGATGCTAGCGACGCGCCCGGGTTGGGAATTGGAAGAAGCGGACAATGTCACGCGCGGGCATGCGCGGTCGGCGCGCACGTCGGCAGCAGAGGCTGCTGAAGCCGAGCCGAAATTGTCGTAGAGTTCACGTCATGAACCATCGCGACCGAATCGTGCGAGATCCTCTCGTCTGCGGGGGCGAGCCGGTCATCAAGGGGACGCGGGTCACGCTCCGCACGCTGCTCGCCAGCCTGTCGGACGGCGACGCGATCGAGGACATCCTCAGCGACTACCCGACCCTGACCGCGGACGACGTGCGCGCAGTGATCGCGTTCGCCGCGGATTCCGTCCGGGAAGACCTACCGGCGCCCAAGGTCGTCGGATTCTGATGCGCATCAAACTGGACGAGAATCTGCCGACATCCCTGGTCGAGGCGCTTGTGCAGCTCGGCCACGACGCGGACTCGGTGCAGCAAGAGGGGCTTCAGGGGTCGCCAGACGCCGGCGTGTGGGCGGCGGCTCAGGCGGACAAGCGTTTTCTGGTTACGCAGGATCTCGACTTCTCGGATCTGCGGCAGTTCGCCCCTGGAACACACTACGGGCTCCTGCTCGTCCGCCTCGCTGATCCAGGCCGGCGGGTACTCAAGGCCTACATCGAGTGTCTCTTCCGGACAGAGGACGTCGAGCGCTGGGCCGGGTGCTTCGTGGTTGCAACGGACGGCGACGGCGGAGGGACGGCATGCTCTCCGCGCCGACGTCGGACGGAGAACCTCATGGAAAGGCGAACCCTCGAACAGCTCGAGGCGGCGCTCGATGCCGTCAGCAAAGACCTGGCCCCGCGCGTCGAGGAGCTCGCGCAGAAGAGCACCGAAGGCGCGCTCACCCCGGAGGAGCAAAGGGAATACGCAGAGATCGTCCGCTTGAACGACAGGCTCAGCCTCCTCAAGCTCGAGGCCGAGGAGTTCTGGACGATGCGCGCGGCTTCGTGAAGCTCTCGAACGATGTGCGGGAGACGGTACAACGGCGCGCCCAGGGCGCGTGTGAGTACTGCCGGCTTCCTCAAGAAGCTTCAATCGTCCCCCATCAAGTCGACCACATCATCGGGAGGCAACGTCGTGGACCCGACGATGTTGCCACTCTGTGCCTCTGCTGTATCCATTGCAATCTGAAGAAGGGGCCTGACATCGCGTCCATCGATCCGAAGACTGGCCCCCTCGTGGCGCTGTATCACCCCAGGCGTCACGCTTGGCGCGAGCACTTCACGGTCGCGACGGAGGTCGACCCCTCGCCATGAAGGACGATTCCTGCGCAAGCGCGCGGCCGCGCTGGTATCAGGGCCGTCATGACGACGATGCGCGCCAAGCGAACGGTCTCGGCCCCCCGTAGAGCCGCCGGCGCGACCGCTCCAGCGGTCGCTGCTCCGCGTGCGGCGCCGGAGCGTGCCCATGTGCTCGACGTCCCGTTCGCGATGCGCGCTGTCGCGTCCGCGAGCGGCGCGCGCTGGGAAGCGGAGCACGGCGTGTTCGTCGCTCGCGCAGAGACGCTCCCGCCGGCCCTCGCGCCGTTCCGCGCCGCGCCGTACTCGTGGGAGCGACGCATCGAGCGCGAGCTCAACGACGACCCAGCGCCCGCGCCGGCCGCCCCCGCGGGGGCGATCGTCCTCCGCCCGCACCAGTTGGACGGCGTGCGGGCCATCGCCGCCGCGAAGGCCGAGAGGCGCGCCGGGTTCCTCCTCGCCGACGACGTCGGCCTCGGCAAGACGATCACCGCCTGGGACGCGGTCCTCCGGATGCCGGACGTCGCGACGGTGCTGATCGTTTGCCCGCTCGCCGTCGTCGCGCACTGGCGCCGCACGGTCCAGGCGATGGGCGACGCTGGCAAAGAGATCGTGATCATCAATTATGATCGGCTCGGCAAGCTCTTCGAAGTGACCCCGGAGGCGCGGCGGAGGATCCGATCGAAGAAGGGCCTCGCGCGCGCCGGCAGCGCCGCGGAGTTCGACGTGGTGATCTGGGACGAGAGCCACCGCTGCAAGAACCCGGCGGCGGCGCGCTCCAAGCTCGCGGTGAAGCTCAACGCACGCGCAGGGTTCGTGCTGTGGCTCTCGGCCACCGCGGGGCAGAACCCGCTGGAGCTATCGTATCTCGCGCCGCTCCTGGCGAGCGCGACAGGGAGCCGCTCCGCGGATCTCAAGGACTTCGAGCAGTGGTGCGAAGGCCAGGGGCTCGGGGTCACACGCGGCGCGTTCGGCAGGTGGGACTGGCGCGGCGATCCGGCGGACTGCGAGAAGGTGCGCGCGCTCCTGTTCGACGGCCGTCCCGCGGTGGGGATGCGGCGCCGCCCGGAGGACGTGGCCGGCTGGCCCGAGATCAACCGCATCCTCACCCCCATCGAGCTCGACGCCTCCGCGCGCGCGCTCTACGCGCAGGCGTGGACCGCGTTCCGCCGGGAGATGGAGCTCGTGCCGAAGGGCGCGAACCCGAGGTCGGCGCTCGCCGCGACGCTGCGCCTGCGGCAGAAGAGCTCGCTCATCCGCGTGGCGGGCACCGTGGAGCTCGTGAATGAGCTGCTCGACAACGGGCATCAGGTCGCTGTCTCCGTCGCCTTCCTGGAGACGCTCGAGGCCGTGCAGGCCGCGCTGGCCAGCGAGCGCGTCCCGTGCGCGCTGATCCACGGCGCCATGCCGGCCGGCGAGAAGGAGGCCGAGCGCCTCCGCTTCCAGCGCGGCGAGCCGCGCGTCGTGCTCTTCACCGTGGAAGAAGGGATCTCGCTCCACCAGGGCGAGCACAACGAGGTCCCGCGCTCGGAGGTGATCCACGATCTGCGGTGGTCGGCGATCCAGATGGCGCAGATCGAGGGCCGCTGTCACCGCGATGGACGTTTTGCGCAGGTCTACTGGGCCTATGCCGACGGTACCGTCGAAGAGAAGATCGCCGCGATCGTGTGCCGCAGGATCCAGTCGATGAAGGCGATGGTCGGCGATGACGTCGAGACGATGCACGAGATCGAGCGGCTGCTCGCCGGAGCCGATTGAGGCCCGTCACGCGCTGAAGCCGTTGTCGTGAGGGAGCCTCCGCTCCGTGAGCAACGTGCCGTTCGTGGTGAACGTTCGTGGTGAAGTAGAGAGCGAGCCCGGTCCGTTCGGCGAGGCGCGTCAAGAGCTCGTCGAAGCCGGCAAATGCCAGCGGCTCTCCTCCGCCGAACGCCACCTCCAGGAGGCCGCGGCGCGCGAGGCCCGAGAGCGCCTCGAATGCCCCGTCCACCGTCCACTCGAGGTCCATCCCTCCAGCCTCCGGGCGGCCCGATCACCTTCCCGGGGTCGAGGATGCCGTCCGTACTCCGAGCGAAAATCCTGGCGGGACTGTTCGGCGGTGGCGAACCGGTGCGATCCGTCACTTCCCCGGGGATTGGGGGAGGGCATGACGACGGATCGCACCCCCTCAGAAGGCATGGGCCCAACCCGGGCCCAAGGGCCAAGCCCCCGGCTTGGGGAGCTCGCCGTGACCGAGCCGTCGCGTCGGGCTGCGGTGGTCGCCTCGCTCGCCTGCACCCTGAGCCGCGCCGTCGCCCTTGGGGATGAGGTGGGGGCCCGGGTCGTTCACGAGGCGCTCGGTCGGCTGCTCGGGCTGCCGGTGGCACCGGAGGGGTGAGCAAGCTTAGGCCGAACATCGAGCCCGCCGCTCGGGTCGACTCGCTGCCGCAGCCCTGCCGCTCGCCAGCGCTCGCGAGCTCTGCTGAGATCGCCCGCGCGCGGCGGTTGCGTGCCGAAGCGCCGCGGAAGCATCCGGGAAAGTGCCGCCGGCAAGCAGCAGGCCTGTGCCGGGGAGGCAAGCGCGAGGGCGTTCCCGGTCGACGACCCTTTCGCCGCGATGCTGCCTAGCGACGCCATGGCGGAACCGCGGACGCCACGGTGAGCGGTGGGAAAACGAGCCGCGAGGAGGCTCCTGCATGCTGGCACAGAGGCGGCCGAGGCCCGCCCCGTCCGGTGGTCGCCTGAGATGCTTGCCTCCTGCAGCTCCCGTTGAGATCATTCCGCCATGGCGCGCACGGCTCCTGTACCGAATATCCCCGCCATCCCAGGAATGAACCCCGGCGTCTTCGTCATGGGCGGCGGCGCGGGCGGCGGAGGAAGCGGCGGCGCGGGCGGCGGCGGGAAGGGCGGCGATCAGAGCGCCGGCGGCAGCAATGGGGGCAAGGGCGCCGGCGGCGGCGGGAAGGGCGCCCCGGACTACGAGAAGCATCCCGAATGCGGGTACGCATCGCATCCAGTCGACGTCGTCACCGGACGAGCGTTCACCTACCCGACTGTGGACGTGCACCTACCAGGGCCCCTGCCGCTTCTCTTCCGACGGATGTACTCCACGACCATGGCGGCTCGGGACACGGGCCTTGGCTTCGGCTGGGGTCACACCATCGGCTGGGAGGTCGAGGTGCGCCGGCGGAGTCTCGTGGTTTGGAACGAGCAAGGCATGCCCGTCGAGTTCCCCATGATCCGGCCGGGAGACGAGGTCGTGGGCCCCTTTGGCTGGGCGCTCCGCCGAGAGGCCTGGGGGTTCGTGGTCGATGCAAATGACGACGTGTACCGCACTTTCTGCGAGCGCGACGAGCCTGGTCTCCGGTATCGCCTCAGCGCGATCGAGGACCGGAACAAGAATCGAATCACGATCATATATCAACAGGGCAAGATCGCATCGATTGTGGACAGCGCCGGGCGGAGCCTCCGTGTCCACACCACCCCTGAAGGGCGCATCGCCTCGATCGAGACGAAGAACGCCGTGGCCGGCGGCGCATGGCTCACCTTCGCGACGTACCGGTACGACGGTCACGGGAACCTCGTGGAATGCAGGGACACGGACGGATTCTCCTCACATTACGAATACGATGAAGAACACCTGCTCACGAAGGACACGGATCGCGCCGGTCTCACGTTTTATTTCGTGTACGACAGGCACCGGCGCTGCATCGAGTCATGGGGCGAGTACCCCGGCGAGCGCGATCCGAGCCTGGCGGAGGGACTGCCGCAGGTGCTGGCGGACGGCCGGACACGGGTCAAGGGCATCAGTCATTGCAAGATGGAGTACCTCGACAACGGGTACAGCGAGGTCGCAGACTCGGCGCGGGTGCGACGGTTCTTCGGCAATGAGCACGGCCTACTCGACAAACGCGTTGAGGGGCAAGGCGTGATCAGCTGCACGTACAACGCCGCGGGTCACCTGACCAGCCGTACGGACGAGCTCGGAGGAACGACGCTCTACGAGCTGGACGACCGCGGTCAGCTCACGCGGCTCACCGATCCGAAGGGGCGCAGCACCTTCATCGCGCGCGGCGCTTACGGCCTGCCTGTCGAGATCGTTGATCCTGCGGGCGGCGTCACGCGGATTGAGCGGGACCAGCGGGGCAACCCTGAGCTCGTCGTAGATCCCACGGGCGCGATTACGTCGTATCGTCATGACGAGCGTGGACTTATCAAGGAGATCATCAATTCACACGGACACTCCACGCGCTTCGACTACGACGCGCACGGCAATATGACCGCGGCCTTCGAGTCGAGCGGCGCGATCACCCGGTTCGGCTACGACGCGCTGGGGCGCAGGACGTCGGTGACCGATCCTCTCGGCGCGGTTGTCCGCTTCGCCTATTCAGGCCGGGGCGATCACGTCGCGACCTACGACGAGTTGGGCGGTGTGACGCGATACGCCTACGATGGTGAAGCTAAGATGACGCAGGTCACCTGGCCCAGCGGGCGCGTCCGCTCGTTCCGGTGGGGAGGGTACAACAAGCTCTGCGAGATCGTGGATGAGGCAGGCGGGGTCACGCGCATGCTCTACGATCTCGACGGGCTCCCGGTGGCGCTCGTCAACCCGAAGGGAGAGAAGCACCACTACGAGCACGACGCGAGCGGCCGGCTCGTCGCGGAGGTGACCTTCGACGGCGTACGGAGGAGGTACCGCCGCGATCTCGCGGGGCGGCTCGTCGCCGTCATCGGCGGGACGGGGGAGACCATGGAGTTCGTCCGCGACGCCTCCGGCATGGTCGTTGAGCGACGCTACGCCGACGGTACGACAGAAGCGCTCGAGTACGATGAGTGCGGAGATCTCGTTCGGGCGGTCGGCCCAGATGTGGAGGTGCAGTTTCAGAGGGACGCCGCGGGGAGGATCCTGCGCGAGACGCAGCTCGTGCGCGGAGAGGCGCTCTCGGTTGCGCGCGGGCGAGAAGGTCGCGCGCACGTAACGATGACGTCGCTCGGTCACGCGATCGCGATGACGGAGGGGCCCAATGCCTTTGTGCGCCGCTACCTCCTGGGTGAGGCGCACGAGGTCGAGAGCCGCTCGGACGTCTACGGGCGCGAGGTCGAGCGGGTTTTACCCGGAGGGGGACGGCTGGAGAGCGTGTTCGACGCGATGGGCCGCCTCGCAGAGCGGCGAGCGCGTGGCCCCTTCACGACCCCCGCCGTCGAGCCAGGCCACCCCGAGTGGGTCGGGTCGCGGGAAGGAGGGCTCTCCGTGCGCCGAGTCCACCACTACTCGCTGGACGGCCACATAGGGGCGGACTGGGATCTGCGCCACGGGCAGACCCAGTACGAGGTGGATGCGCTCGGACAGCTCCTCTGCGCGGTTCGCGAGCGAGGCCGAGAGGATCGTTACGCGTACGACGCCACTGGCAACATCGTCCGCGTCGGGAGCACGAGCTCGGTTTTCGAGCAAGGCAACCGCCTCCTCGAGCACGGCACGACACACTACCAGTACGACGACCTCGGTCAGCTGATCGAGAAGTCCGTCGCCGGCGATAACGGCGCGAAGCGGGCCTGCCGATACACCTGGAACCCCGCCGGTCGCCTGAGCAGCGTCACCTGTCCGGATGGAGTGGTGGTGCAGTACCATTATGACCCCCTCGGCCGCCGCCTCGAGAAGCGCGTGTTCGAGGCACCAGCGCCGGGAGCGCGGGGCGCGCTCCGCTCGACCACCAGGTTCCTGTGGGATGGCGCGGCGGTCATACAGGAAATCAAGCGCTCGGCCGACGAGCTGGGCAACCCCGTCGTCGACGATCGGAGGTACTGGGTAGCGGGAGATGGCCCCGTCGTGCTCGCTCACCGCGATGTGCGCTGGGACGCCCGCGGCGCGACCGCCGGCGAGTGGGTGCACTACGTGAACGATCCGAACGGAGCGCCGACGCACCTCGTGGACGCTCGCGGCGCCGTCGTGGGCGAGCTCGCACGATCCGGGCTGGGCAGGACGTTGCCCGCCCCTGGTTCCGAGGTACGCACAGCCGTTCGCTTCGCGGGTCAGTACGAGGACGAGGAGACGGGCCTCCACTATAATCACTTTCGCTATTACGATCCAGACACGGGCCGGTACCTGTCGCACGACCCCATCTCGCTGCGTGGCGGACACAACTTGTACCGTTATGTGCGAGATCCCAACACGATGACGGACCCGCATGGCCTTGTCCCCTGTCAGTGTGTCATGATAACCAACAACGGGCCTCCGGAGCGGCTCGTGGGGCAGGACCCCAACGGCAATAACCTGTACGCGTGGAGGCGCAACTCTGGTGGCAGCCCACAGAACGTGCACCCGGACGTCTCGAACCACATTCCCCCCGCGGACCAGCTGCCTCAGGGCTCCACGGCGAGCCCTGATCAGCGAGGAAAATGTGCGGAGCCGGCGGCCCTCACCGATTATCGCAATTGGCTCGCGAAGCAACCGAACCCCGGCAACGCGACCATGTTGAACCGGATCCAACAGGGGGTCGTCGCCGTCGTGCCCATGAACAAGGGCGGCCCGACCTCGGGGAGCTACAAGGCACCGTGCGACTTCTGCGGTCCGACCCTGAGCAACATGGGACTGTCGAACCGGGTCATGACGCCGCAGGCCGCCGCGCAGGCCATGCCCAACATCGCCCAAGTGTTCACAATCCAGAACGTGCCCGTGTTCCGCTGACGGACAGCCTATGCGACCTCCCCTGCCTCTGCACCTGTTTTCCCCTCGCGCTCAGCAGTTCCTCCTCTCCGCCGAGCGCGACGACAGCGGACGCGATCGCGAGAGCGTCGCCCGCCGACTGGCCGAGTGCCATCGACCGCTGTTCGCTGCGGCCATCGACTTCGAGCACGTCTACGGCGGGCTGTCGTGGGGCGAGGATACCCTCGGGATCTACTATGACGAGCCGATGCGCGACGAGAACGACCCGCTTGATCTCGACGGCACGATGGTGCCGATCGGCAGCGAGGGGGTCTGTGGCCTGTTCATGAACGAGGCGGGAGAGGTGATCACCCAGCCTAACGTCAAGAGCGCCTCGATCGAGAAATACATCGAGCAGCGCGCGTTGCTCTCGGCCGCGGAAGCGCATCGCGCATACCGGGTCAAGGTCCGCCCCGCGACGGGCGACGCCCTCGCGGCGTCGCTCGGTCTCACCGTCGTCTCCGAAGCGACCGACGGGTATCAGGCCTACTTCGCTTCGGGCGGCGTGCTCCTGCGCCACTACCGGCAGCCGGAGGTGTACGAGGCGCGCGTGGACCTCGTGCTCGCGCCCTCGCTCGAGCAAGTCGCGGCGATCCTGGAGTCGGCTGCCCACGTGGTCGGATCGCCCCGCGTGAGCGTCCACCGCATGGGGGCGACGGTGGTTCGCCTGTCCGCCAATGAGGAGTCGAGCATCCCGCCTACGGGCTCGTGGAGCGCCGCCCTCGATGCTGTCCGTTTCGATTACGGCGACGAGGACGACCACCACGATGGTACCGTCTGGCTTATCGGCGCGCGCGGCTCGCGACGGATCGAGCAGTACCAGATCACCGCCGAAGGACGGCTGCTCAGCTGGAACACCTTCGAGAACGATAGGGCGACCCTGCGGCTCCCGTCAGGAGCGCCGTGACCCCAGGTCGGCTCGCGGCGGCCGAGCCGAAACCGTCACGGTTCCGCGCTCACGAAGCCGTCCCGCCGCGAACCTTCCGGCCCCCGCTACCCCCGCGGCGTCTACCGCGGCTCGTCCTGGCAGAGGTAGTTCCGCTTCAGGCTCCGGTTCTCCATGTCGGTATAGAGCACCGCCATGGTCGACCCCCGACATCGGCGGCACGATCTTGCTCCAGTCCGCGTAGGCCGGCCGCTGACACCGCCGCCGCAGGCTGTGGAGCGCACGCGGCCCCTTCGACGACGCGACGGCGGAAGGCGCCGCGTTGGGCTACATCGGAGCCGCCCTCGGCGGCGAAACAGGCAAAACCCATGGGAATTGTTACTGATGTCCAGGACCGCTCATTATCGACCGGTTTCTCTGGCGGGGCTTCTGACACGCAGAGCCCGCGCGAGCGCCTCGACAACGCCACGCGCCTCCGAGCGACCGCAGCGCCGCGCAGACGCGGCTCCGTGATAAGCGTCGCCGCAGCATGCAGGCGCCCACCACCGACCCCCCCGCGCCCTCGGGGCCGCTCCCCGACAGCGCCGCGGAAACCGCGGCCCCCCCCGCGCGCGCCGCCCCCGGCGCCGCCTCCCCGCCCCCGCCGCCCCGCCGCTGGGCCGTCGGCCTGCTCAGCGCCCTCCACGCCCCCCTCTTCGCTTGGGCCGCGCTCTCCCTCCCCTTCCGGTCGTGGACGCTCTTCGCCGTTGTCACCGCCGCGCTCGCGCTGCTCCACGCCGCGACCGCCGTGCTCTCGCTGCTCCCCCACCCGCTCGCGCCGCGCGCGTTCCGGGTGACGTCGCTCTTCTCGCTCGGCTACCTCGCGCTCCTGAGCTACGGCCTCCTCTCCTCGGCCGTCTACGTCGCCTCCCTGAACCGCGGCCTCGGCGCCGGCATCGCGGCCGCGCTGCTCGCTGTCTGGGGGGTCGTCGCGCTCCTCACCCTGCCCTTCGCGTGCTGGGGCGTCGCCTCGACGGGCGGCCTCGCTCCCCCCCGGCGGCGCTCGCCCCCGCGCGCCGCGCGCGCCGCCCTCGCCGCGCTCTCCGCGCTCATCGTGCTGGCCGCGCTCGCGCTGCTCTTCCGCCACCGCACCGCCAAGGCCGACGTCCTGCCCGTGCCGGGCGGCGCGCCGTCCGGCACCGGGGCCGCGCTGCGCGAGGCGCTCTCGTCCTTCGACGAGCTCCCCGCGGCGCCGGCCAAGGCGCCGCCGCTCATGACCACGGCGCCGGCCGCGTGCGCCGCGCCCCCGGCGCCCGGCCGCCCCACCCTCGTCGTCACGCACCTCGCCCGCGCGAAGGAGCGCGGCCGCGCCGGCGTCGCCACCCGCTGCCTCCAGCTCCCGCCCGGCGAGGACGCCGCGGCCGCGCTGCGCGGCGCGCTCGCCGGCGCGCTGCGCGGCCCCCTCAAGATCGACGTCGTCTCGGCCGTCCAGCCGCTCGGCTCTCCCGGGCCGGGCCTCGTCGGCCTGTCGCTGCGCCCCGGGCTCGACGGCCTCTGCCTCGCCGAGCGCTGCCTCATGCCGTGGCAGCTCATCGCGGTCGACGCGTTCAACACGAACGCGCCGCTCGCCGGCGTCCCCGACTTCCGCTTCGGCGTGGACCTCGCGGTCCTGCGCCGCGCCCTCGGCGAGCCCGAGCCGCCCGGCGGCCCTGCCGGCGCGGGCGCCGAAGAGCGCGCCCTGAGGAGCGGCCTCCTCCGGATCGAGACGCTGAGCTACACGGTCGACAGCGCCGGCGCGCTCCACCTCCTGTCCCGGATCGGCGAGCCCGGGGTGGAGCTCACCGACGCGACAGTCCAGCAGGCGGCGGCCGCGGCCGAGCGTTACATCCTCGGCGCGCAGCGGAAGGACGGCATGTTCCGCTACATCGTCGACCCGTTCACCGGGCGCGCCTCGTTCGACGGCTTCTCGATCGCGCGGCAGGCCGGCACCACGCTCGCGCTCTGCGAGCTCGGCGCCGGCGCCGAGGGCGCCCCGGCGCCGCCGGCGCTCAGGACGACCGTGGAGCGCTCGCTCGCGCTGCTCGCGAAGCTGGAGCGCCGGTCCGGCGACGGCGGCCCCGTCGGCGCGCTCTTCTACCCGCCGGACACCCGCGGGACGATCGCGAACCTCAACCCCACGGCGCTGAGCCTCGTCGCGTTCCTCTCGTGCCGCGACGTCGTCCGCGACACGCCCGACGCGCCCGGGGCGCACGACGCGCTCATCGGCCGGCTCGCCCGCATGGTGCTCGCGACGCAGCGGGACGACGGCGGCTTCGCGCCGCAGCTCGATCTCGCGCGCGTCGCGCCCGTCCTCGGCCCGACGCAGCTCTACGAGGGCGGCCAGTCGGTGCTCGCGCTGGCGCTGCTCGAGGACCTCGCCGCCCGCGCGCCGGCGCCCGAGCTCCCGCCCGCCGCCGAGGTGCGCGCCGCCGTCGACCGGGCGATGGACTACTACGCGAACCGTTACTGGGACCATTTCGCCAGTGATTTCGTGTACATGGAAGAGAACTGGCACTGCCTCGCGGCGCGCGCGGCGCTCGGCCGTCACCGCCGCGACGACTACGAGCGGTTCTGCCTCGACTACGTGGCGTTCAAGTCGCGGCTCGTGCTCGACGAGGAAAGCGATGTCGCGCCCGACCTCGTCGGCGGCTACGGGTTCGGCAACGTCCTCCCCCCGCACAACACGGCGACGGCGGGGTTCGGCGAGGCGCTGGCCGCCGCGATGGCGGTCAAGGCGGCGCGCGGCGAGGATCTCGCGCGCGACAGGGCGCTGATGGAGCGGGTGCTCGGGTTCCTGGTGCGGCAGCAGTGGTCGCCCGCGACCTGCTTCGCCTGCAGCCGCGACGAGATCATCGAGGGCGGCTTCAGCGAGAGCATGGCGTCGCCGCGGATCCGCATCGACTACGTACAGCACGCCTGGGCCGCGCTCGGCCACGGCGGCAGGATGCTGGGGCTCTTGCCCGGGCGGAGCGCCCCGGTGGCGGGGCCGCTGTGAGCGCCGGCGAGGGCGGCAGGAGGGGCCCCGCCTCGGTCGCCCGCGGCGGCGCGGGCCCCAGCGGCGGCGCGGACCCGGGCGCGGGCGCTCGCTGGGTCGACCGCAGGGCGTACGCGTACGCCGTGACCGCGGGGCTCTTGCTCCTCATGCTCGCCCCGCTGCTCCGCCGGCCGCCCGTGGACAGCTTCCCGCTGTCGACCTACCCGATGTTCTCGTGGGGTCGTCACGACGCCCGCACGACGGTCGAGCGCGCCGTCGGCGTGGACTCCCGGGGCGGGCGGCGGCCGATCCCGCCGCGCCTCGTGGGCAGCGAGGAGGTCCTGCAGGCCAGGGCCACCCTGGCGCAGAGCATCCGTCAGGGCGCCCGGGCGGCGCGCGCGCTCTGCCGCGGCATCGCGGCGCGCGTCGCCCAGCAGAACGGCCACGCCGACATCGTCTCCGTCGAGATCCGGACCGACACCTTCGACGCGATCGCGTTCTTCGACGGGCAGGAGACCCCGCTCGACGCGAAGCTCCACGCGACCTGCAAGGTGGGCGCGCGATGAGGCGGCTCCTCGATCGCCTCGACCGCGCCTTCTTCGCCGAGGCGCCCGCCGAGCGGCTCGCGATCGTGCGGCTCCTGGTCGGCGGCTTCGCGCTCGTGTACCTGTGCGTCCGCGCGGTGCACCTCCAGCGGGTGGGCCACCTGCCGCCGGAGGGCTTCAGGCCGATCGGCGTGATCTCGGTGCTCTCCGCGCCGCTCCCGCTCTGGGCCGTGCGCGCCCTCATCGGCGCGGCGATCGCGGCCGGCGCCGCCTTCGTGGCCGGCTTCAAGTTCCGCGTCGCCGGTCCGCTCTTCGGCGCGCTGCTGCTCTGGGTGCTGAGCTACCGCAACTCGTGGGGCATGGTCTTCCACACCGAGAACCTGCTCGTGCTCCACGTCATCGCGCTCGGCCTCGCGGCCGCGGCCGACGCGTACTCGCTCGACGCGCGCGCCGCGGGCCGCGCGGACGCAGGCCCGCGGTCCGGTTCATCGGCGCCCGCGCCCCACGGCCGCTATGGCTGGCCGCTCCGGCTGCTCTGCGCGATCACGGTGACCTCGTACTTCATCGCCGGGGTCACCAAGCTCCGGAACAGCGGCCTCGACTGGGCGTTCAGCGACATCCTCCGCAACTACGTCGCTTACGACAACGTGCGGAAGATCGCGCTCGGCGACACGCACTCTCCGCTCGGCGGCGCGCTTGTCCGCTACGGGTTCCTGTTCCCGCCGCTCGCGCTCGCGAGCCTGGCCATGGAGCTCGGCGCGCCGCTCGCCCTGTTCAGCCGGCGCATCGCCGTCGTCTTCTGCGGCGCCGCCTGGCTCTTCCACCTCGGCGTGCTCCTCACGATGGCGATCCTGTTCCCCTACCCGCTGCTCGGCATCGCCTTCGCTGGGTTCTTCGAGCTGGAGAAGATGCGCGACCTGCGGCGCCCGCGCCGAGCGGGGCCTGCCTGAGGTGCGGCCAGAGGCCGGGGGGATCCCGTCGCTGCGCCGCGCGACGTGCTACACAGCGGGCTCACGCCGGCCCTCCGGGGCGATCGCCCCCCGAGCATCGAGATGACGCAGCCCCAGCCCAACAATCCTCTCCACGGCGTCACGCTCCAGATGATCCTCGAGCACCTGGTCGCGCAGCACGGCTGGGAGCAGCTCGGGCGCATGATCGACATCCGCTGCTTCAAGTACGATCCCAGCATCAAATCGAGCCTGCAATTCCTGCGACGGACCCCGTGGGCCCGGCAGCGGGTGGAGGCGCTCTACCTGCGGGACAGAGCCACGCCCAGCCCGTGACCAGCCCGCTCGATCGCTCGCCGAGCAGCTCGATCCGCTGGCACCTCGCGCACAGCGTCGATGCGCTGGCGTGTCGAAGGTCGGTCGCCGGACGCCCGCGCGGCCCGGCCTTGCGGCGCACGCCCAGCCGCGGCACGACGCTGCCGTGCACCCCGTCCTCGTCGCCGTTCGCGCCGCCCTCGCCAGGGGCCCTGTCGCCTCCGGCTCGCCCCCTGACCCGTGGCACGCGTGGCTCCTCGTGGCGCTCGCGCGGCAAGTCGATCGGCAGCGCTGGCTGGTCCGGATCCAGCGCGCGCTCCTCCTCGAGGACTCCGGCCGCGGAGAGGTCCCGGGCATGCCGGGCTGGAGGTTCTTCTTCCACGGCATCGGCCTCTGCCTGACCGCCCCCGACGGCGAGACGATCGACGTCGACGACCACGGCGACGGCGGCCGCACGATCGATCCCTACTTCTTCGCCCGGCGCATCCTGAGCCTCCCTCTCCCCGCGCTCCCCGAGAAGCGCCTGCTCGCCTTCCTCCCCACCGCAGACGCCATGGCCGCCGCGATCCGCGAGCTCGCGGAGGAGGCGCTGCTCGTGCCCGACGAGAAAGGGTACGTCTTCCGCGTCCTCCCGGAGCTCGAGGAGCTCGCCGCGGCGCTCGCCTCGATCGACTTCTCCGACGCGGAGCGCCGCGTTCGCTGGGCGGAGCACCTCGGCGACCTCGACCTGCTCGCCCGCGAGCGGCCGTCGGCGGCCTCCGAGGCGCGTGCCACGGCGCAGCGCGCGGCCTACAAGCGGTACTTGCTCGCGAGGATCGCGCGCGATTCGACGGCGCGCGCGTTCATCGATCCCCTCGAGGCGGTCCTCACGCCGGCGGAGTTCGTCGACGCGTGCGCGGGGTTGATCGACGCCTCGGTGAGCGTGACCTCCGGGCACGCGATCGAGCGGCTCGACGCGCACCCGGACTACCCTGTCTGCCCGGCGGTGGGCCGGCTGCTCGCCCGCGCGGATCCGGCCCAGCACCATCCCTACGCCGTGCACGCCGCCGCCCGGTACCTGCTGCGCCGCGGGATCGAGCGCGATCGCGCCGTCGAGGTGGTGCTGGCGTTCGCCCGCGTCGAGGTCGTCGCGGGCTACCGGGGAAACCCCTTTCTCGGCGAGCTCGCGCTGCTGCTCCTCGAGCACGCGCCTCCGCACGCGCTCGCCGCGCTCCGCCGGGGGCTGCGATCGAACACCCCCGCGGTCCGGACGCTCGTCGCCGCGTCGCTCGCTGCGCTCGGCCAGCCGTGGTGCCTTCGAGAGCTCCTTCTCGCGCTCGACGACGCGGCCACGTTCGAGGAATCCGCCTCGGTGCGGGCAGCGCTCTCGTGGCTCGGCGCGGACGAGGCGCGCGCGGCGGTGGCGCGCTGGACGCAGACCCACGTCTTGCGGGTGACCGAGGGCCCCGGCTACGGATGGGAGGAGGTCCAGGAGGCCAGCGCCGACGAGTCCATCGCGTACGAGATCGAGGAGCGTCGCGCCTGGTCCGACGCGGTGCGACCGGTGATCGATCCGGACTTCGACCGCGTCGTGTGGGGCTGATCCCGGCGCGGCGGCCTGTCCCGTTCGCGTCCGCGCGGGGATCTGGGTATGGAAGGCGCATGCCGCGCATCCTCTCCCCGGGGCGGAACGTCTGGTGCGAGCGGCCGGTGCGAAACGCCGGGCTGCTCATCGACGGCTCCGATTACTACCGTGCCTTCTACGACGCGGCGCGACGGGCGCGCCGTTACATCCTGCTCTCGGGCTGGCAGTTCGACAGCGACGCCTGCCTGCTCCGCGGGGAGGACGCGGACGGCGCGCCCGCGCCGGTCACGCTGCTCAAGTTCCTGGACAGCCTGTGCGCGCGCACGCCCGAGCTCCAGATCTACATCCTCGCATGGGACTTCCACGTGGTCTTCGCGATCGAGCGCGAGTGGCTCCAGAAGATCGTCTTCGAGTGGACGACGAGCGAGCGGCTGCGCTTCCGCTTCGACAGCAACCATGTCGACAAGGGCTGTCATCACCAGAAGTTCGCCGTCATCGACGGCGAGCTCTCCTTCCTCGGGGGGCTCGACCTCTGCAACGATCGCTGGGACACGCGGCGCCACCTGGAGAAGAACCCGCTCCGCCTCAGCCGCGGCGAGCCGCACAAGCCCTTTCACGACGTGCAGGCCTACCTCCACGGCCGCGAGGTGAGCGAGAGCCTCGCGGACCTCTTCCTGGCGCGCTGGAGCGCCGCCTGCGGTGAGCCGATCGAGCTCCCCGCGGCCGAGGGCGCGACGTTCGGCGACGACTACGCGCCGGAGAGCGCGGCCCCGCTCGCGTCCGGGCGCGTGGCGCTGAGCCGGACCGACCCGCGCGGCGCGCCCACCGGAACCGAGGGCTGCCGCGAGATATGCGACCTGTACCTCGACGCGATCGCCCGCGCCGAGCGGTCGATCTACATCGAGACCCAGTACTTCAGCTCGCGCGAGGTGAGCGAGGCCCTGATCCAGCGCCTGCGCCGGGTCGGCGGCTCCCCGCTGCAGGTCGTCGTCGTGCTCAACATGCGCGCCGAGACGCTGAAAGAAGAGGTCGCTGTAGGGCTCGCGCAGGCCAAGGTCATCGACGACCTCCGCAAGGCGGCGGAGGGCACCGGCCACGCGCTCGGCATCTATTACACGGTGCCGGCGCACGAGGGCGAGGGCGAGCCCCCGCGCGCCACCTACATCCACTCCAAGGTGATGATCGTCGACGACCGCTTCTGCACCGTGGGCTCGGCCAACCTCACGAACCGGAGCTGCGCTGTGGACACCGAGCTCAACGCGACCTTCGAGACGGACGATCCAGGCGACGCGCTCGGCCGCTCGATCTGCGCGGCAAGGCTCGGCCTGATGGCCGAGCACCTCGGGCTCGACGAGCTCTCCTGCGGAGCGGACCTGGTAGCCGAGCTCGACGACCGCGCGACCCGGCGCGACGGGCGGCTCCGGATCCACCCGTCCCCGGACGAGACGCAGCGCGCGGCCCTGGCGGTCGTCGATCCGCAGGCGCTGCCGTTCGATCCGGACGCCATCGAGGACGAGGAGGACGACCGCACGATCTTCGCCCACGGCCTCGGCGCCCTGTGGCGGCGGCTCGTGAGCCACCGCGACGACAGGAGATAGCCCGCGGCGACGCCGCGCGCTGGGGACCCGGCCCGGGACCTGGCTCACGATCGTGTCGTGACCGCGTCGCTACACGTCTTCGCCCGTCGTCTCGGCGAACGGCTCGCACACGACATAGACCTTCTTCCCGGTCGGGTGGATCGCGAGCGTCCCGAAGCGCTTGCAGGCGAAGCACTCGCGGGTGTCCGTCATCTCATCTTCCTTCCGCGGACAGCGCACCTGCCGCGGCCTGGCGCCATCGCCCTCGACCTCCAGCCACGCCAGCCGCTCCGGTGCATCCAGATGACAAAACATCGCGCCCTCCTCCCCCGGCTCTCGGCCGATGCAAGGCGCGGCTGCAATCACCAAGCCAGGAGAGACCCAACCGCAGCAGACGCCTGTCGAGCCCGTCCGGGCCGTACACGGCCTGGGACTTCCCGCCGTGCGATGCGCCTCCATCCGTTCTTCTCTCATGGCGTGTCCGCGCGAAGCGTCCGCGCCAGCGGCTGATCCAGCGCCAGCCGCGCATGCTCTGCGCCGGAGACGCACGCGCTGCACCTTCCAGGGCCGTGTCTCCCGCGCGCCTGCCCCTCTCCCGGCGTTCCCGATGGCGCGCCGTTTGCCGCGCCCCTCGGAGGGGGTTTACCATGGCAGACTGGCTCATCATGCTGCTGGCGGCCGGCGGGGGCGTGTTCGCGCTGGTCGTCTCCACGAGACGCCTGCTCGCCCGGCGGCATCACCGCGTCTCGGACGTCACCCTTGTCTGCCCGCGGACCGGTTCTCCGGTGCGGTGCCTGGTGGTCACCGACGGGCGCTCGGAGGAGCACGTCGAGGTCGCGCGGTGCTCGCGGCTCCCCGGCGGGCGGCCCACGTGCGACCAGGATTGCGTGAAGCTCCTGAACCTCGGCATCAGGCTCGCGCCCTTCGAGCCGGGACGCCCCGGCGAGCGCCCCACCGAGCCGCCGGACGGCCCTGCCGCGGCCTGACGGCGCCCGTTGCGCGGGGCGCGCAACGCATGCGCCGCCGCGCAACCCCTGCATCGCACGGCGCGCCCGGCGGCCCTCGGCGCCGGGATCCGCCGCAGGCACATGCCATGCTCTCGCGCCCGGATCATGGCTTTGCAAACCCAGAAGATGACGCTCCGCTCCTCTGGCAATCTGCCGATCGCGCTCGTCCTGCTGGTGGGCGGCGCCCTGCTGTGGCTGCGCGCCGCGCAGCGCACCCCGAGCGCGCTCGCGCTGCTCCCCGGCGCCGACGGCTGCCTGACCGCCGGGATCGTCGGCGTGCTGCTCGCGCTGCTGCACGGCATTCCCTACCGGACAGCGCTCCTGTCGGCCGCGCTCCCGATCGCCCTCGTGCAGCTCCTCGCCAGCGAGCTGGCGGGGTTCTCGTTCCTGCCCGTGCTCGGCATCGAGCTCACCGCCTTCGGGCTCTTCGGACTGCCGCTCTCCCGGCTACCCCGTCGCCGCCGCGCAGCGACGGCGACGACCCGCTCGCTTCACGCGGCGCCCCCGTCGCCTTCGTGAGCCAGCGCCGCGGGCGGCGAGGCGGCTCGCGCGGGGGAGCGGGTCGCGCCGGCGCCGCCCGGAGGGGCGGGCCGGCGCCCCCGCCGTGATCAGAAGTCGAACTTGTCGAACGAGTTCAGGTCCTTGCAGGCCTCGACGAGGCGCGCTGCCACGCCCTTCTCGCCGAGGTGGAGCCAGCCGCGCGGGTCGATGTACTTCTTGTTGGGCTTGTCATCGCCCTCGGGGTTGCCGAGCTGCGACTTCAGGTAGGCGCCCTTGTCGTCCATGTACTTCTTGATGGGCTGCGTGAAGGCCCACTGCGTGTCCGTGTCGATGTTCATCTTGATGACGCCGTAGGACACCGCCTCGCGGATCTCCTCGCGCGACGAGCCGGAGCCGCCGTGGAACACGAAGTCGACAGGCTTCGCGCCCGTCTTGCGCTCCTTCTGGATCGCGTCCTGGGAGTTCTTGAGGATGGGCGGCCGGAGCTGCACGTTGCCCGGCTTGTAGACGCCGTGCGTGTTGCCGAACGAGGCGGCGACCGTGAAGTTGCCGATCGGCTTCAGCGCGTCGTAGGCCGCGAGGACCTCGGCCGGCTGGGTGTACAGCTTGGAGTTGTCGATGCCGCTGTTGTCGACGCCGTCCTCCTCGCCGCCCGTGACGCCGAGCTCGATCTCGAGCGTCATCTTGAGGGCCGCCATCTGCCGCAGGTACTTCTGGCAGATCTCGAGGTTCTCGTGGAGCGGCTCCTCGGACAGGTCGAGCATGTGCGAGGAGAACAGGGGCTCTCCGTTCTTCTCGAAGAACTTCTTGCCGTACTCCAGCATGCCGTCGACCCACGGCAGCAGCTTCTTCGCGGCGTGGTCCGTGTGCAGGATGACCGGCACGCCGTAGGCCTCGGCCAGGTTCCGCACGTAGTGCGCGCCCGCGATCGCGCCCGCGACGGCGGCCTTCTCGCCCTTGTTGTCCAGGAACTTGCCGGCGAAGAAGTGGGCGCCGCCGTTCGAGAACTGGATGATGATGGGGCTCTTGGCCTCCCTCGCCGCCTGGAGGGCGGCGGTCGTGCTGTGCGAGCCGATCACGTTCACGGCCGGCAGCGCGCACTCGACGCTCTTCATGTACTCGAACAGTTCCTGAAGAGCGGAACCAGTGATCACGCCGGGCTTGAGCTTCATCTTGGACATGGCAGTTTGAATCCTTGTTCCTTGCTCGGGTTTCCGCCGAGCATGCAACGCGGCAACGGAAAGCGGAAGGGTGGATCGGACCCGAGGGGCAGGCGCGTCCGGTACCATCGCCAAAGCCCCGGGAGCAAGCGGATTCTCCCGTTCGGAAGCAGGCAGATTGAAGCGTCGCGTCACCGCCGATCATGGGCTGCGGGGAGAGGCAGCCCCGAAACGTTCCTGAGATGTCAAGCGCGACCTGCGCGGCGGGGCCCTGATAGCATAAAACCATTGTAGTTTCAACAAGTTACCACCGTTCAAGCGGGCGGCTCACGATTGACGCCGCCGGGGAGGTACGCCATGTCGCACGGACGCCCCATGACCATCGAATGCGCAACGATCGCGAAAAGGGTTCGCTCTCGGGTCGCCTGGCTCGGCCTGGTTGCGTCGCTCCTCCCGCTGACGGCCGGCTGCGGTGACGACGAGCACAGTCCTCCCGCCGGCACCGGGGGCGGTCAGAACGCCGGAGGCGGCGGCCTCGGCGGCGCTGGCGGCCTCGGCGGCGAAGGTGGTTTGGGTGGCCCGGGCGGCGGAGGTGGCTTCGGCGGCGGCGCAGGGGGCCTTGGCGGCGCAGGGGGCCTTGGCGGCGCAGGGGGCCTTGGCGGCGCAGGGGGCCTTGGCGGCGGCGGCGGGGAGCCGGGCGCGGAGCAGCGGGTCACGTCTCCGGGCGGCGAGATCGTCGTGACATTCGACGTGCAGGACGGTGTGCCCTCCTATTCGGTCGAGCGCGCGGGCAGGGCCATCCTCGCCGACTCCGCGCTCGGCCTCGACCTCGGCGATCTCGGGCCGCTCGGCCGCGGCGTGCGCGTCGCCGGCGCCGACCGTCGGACCGAGGATTCGACATGGAACCCGGTGTGGGGCGCCGCCTCCGAGATTCGTGAGCATTACAACGAGCTCACGGTCCACCTCGAATCGGACGCCCCGGCGAGGCGCCTCGACGTCGTCTTCCGCGTCTTCGACGACGGGCTGGGCCTCCGCTACGTCATCCCCGAGCAGGGCGGCCTGAGCGAGCTCACGATCACCTCCGAGGACACCGAGTTTCGCTTCGCCTCGGACGGCACCGCCTGGTGGACGCGCGCCGATTTCGAGGGCGACGAGTCGCTGTACAACCGGGGCGCGCTCAGCACGGTCGCCAACGCGAATACGCCCATGACGGTCCAGCTCGCGGAGGACCTCTATGTGGCGCTTCACGAGGCCGATCTCGACGACTACGCCGCCATGACCCTGGAGGCGCTGCCGGGCGTCCCCCACGCGTTCCGGAGCGCGCTCGTGCCGGCGCGGAGCGGCCTGGAGAGCACCGCCGTCAAGGCGCGGGTCGCGCTGCCCTTCGAGACGCCGTGGCGCACGCTGACCATCGGCACCGGCGCCGGGCGCCTCATCGAGTCGCACCTGATCCTCAACCTCAACGATCCGTGCGCCATCTGCGACGGCGATCTGTCGTGGCTGCGGCCGGGCAAGTACATGGGCGTCTGGTGGGAGATCCACAAGGGCCTGTCGACGTGGGAGCCCGGCGAGCACGTCGGCGCCACCACCGAGAACACGCAACGCTACATGGACTTCGCGGGCGAGCACGGCATCCCGTTCGTTCTCGCCGAGGGATGGAACCAGGGCTGGGACGGCGCGTGGACCGACATGGATTACACAGCGTCGAACGACCGCTTCGACCTCGAGGAGGTCGTCGCGTACGGGGCGGAGCGCGGGGTCGGCTTCGTCGCCCACATCGAGACAGGCGCCAACGTCGACGGCTTCGAGGCCCAGCTCGACGAGGCGTTCTCGCTCTACGAATCGCTCGGCATCCACGCCATCAAGACGGGGTATGTCGGGAACATCCCGGGCTATCACCATTACAGCCAGCGCATGGTGAACCATTACGCCGAGGTGGCGAGGCGGGCCGCGGAGCACCAGATCATGGTCGACGCGCACGAGCCCATCAAGCCGACGGGCGAGGAGCGCACGTATCCCAACTTCATGAGCCGCGAGGGGGTGCGCGGCATGGAGTACGAGGCCTGGAGCGACGGCAACCCCGCCTCGCACACGCTGACGGTGCCGTTCACCCGGATGCTCGGGGGCCCGGTCGACTACAACCCCGGGATCTTCGAGGTCCTCTGGGCGCCGGAGAAGATCCCCGAGAGCCCGTTTGCCGGGAACCCGCCCGCCCGGGTGCACACGACGCGCGCGCACCAGCTCGCGCTCTACGTCATCCTGCTGAGCGGGCTCCAGATGGTGACCGATATCCCCGAGCACTACGAGGGGCGCCCCGAGTTCGCCTTCCTCTCGCAGGTGCCTGTGACATGGGACGAGACGCGCGTGCTGAACGCCTCGATCGGCGAGCACATGACGATCGCGCGCCGGAGCGGCAGCGCGTGGTACCTCGGGAGCGGCACGGACAGCACCGCCCGCGCGCTCCCGATCCCGCTCGATTTCCTCGGCGAGGGGACGTTCGTCGCCGAGACGTACACCGACGACGCCGAGGCCGACTACGACGCGCGCCCCGAGCTGGTCGCCCGCAGCCGGTTCCTCGTCACGTCCGGCGACACGCTGATCGCGGCCATGGAGGCGAGCGGCGGCCAGGCTGTCCGCATCCGCCCGGCGACGCCGGAGGACACGGCGAGCGTCGAGGGCTACCGGCCGCCGAGCTACGCTGTCGAGAGCGTCACGGTGCCGGCCGAGGTCGTGCAGGGCGACTTCGTCCTTGTGACGGCCGAGGTGACCAACACAGGGAACCTCGTCGGCGGCGAGACGATCGGCATCGCGGTGGAGGGCACCCCGGTCGACGCGCGCCTCGTCCGGATCAACGCCGACGCGACGGTGACGGTGGCCTTCGAGATCCAGATCTCCCAGCTCGGCGAGGTCAGCGTGGCTGTCGGCGACGCGGCGCCGGTGCTCGTGACCGTCGTCCCGCCGGTCGACGCGCCTGCCGACCTTCGCGCCACGGGCACGAGCGCCGACACGATCGAGCTCGCGTGGGAGCCCGTGCCCGAGGCGGTCGCCTACCGCGTGTACCGGCACCTCCCGGGCGGGCTGTACGGCGACACGGCGCACGCGGAGCTGGACGGCGCCCTCACGACGTTCCTGGACACGGGCCTCACCGCCAACCAGACCTATTCCTACATCGTCCGGGCCGTCTACGCGGACGGCACCGAGTCGCCGGCGTCGAACGAGATCGTCCAGGCGGCGACCCCCCGGACGGTGGCCGTGACGTTCCGGGTCTCGGCGCCGCTCGAGACGCCGGCGATGTCCGCGATCTACGTGCCCGGCAGCATCGACGCGCTCGGCCCGTGGAACCCGGGCCTCGTCGCGATGACGCACACGGGCGGCGGGCTCTGGCAGACGACGGTCGACATCCCGGAGGGGACGGAGCTCCAGTACAAGTACGCCCGCGGCACCTGGGAGCGCGTGGAGTGGTGGGGCAGCATCACCGGCACGAACAACCGCGCCGTCTCGATCCCGATCGGCAGCGGCGGGCAGGTCGTCGACAACACCTCCACGGCGTGGGACGACGGCTCGATCCCCGACACGCAGAAGGGGATCCGGTACTGGCGCGATCCGCTGGTGGCCGGCACCGCCCCGGAGGATGGGAGCATCGTGGCCGGGGCGCCCGCGATCGAGATCGGCTTCTCGCGCGACGTCGATCCGCCGGACGCGGGCGGCTACGACGCCGCGGTGCAGGTGGCGCGCGACGGCGAGCCGGTCGCCGGCGCCGTGGCCGAGATCGCGTCGGGCAGCCTGATCTTCACGCCGGCGGAGCCGCTCGCGCCGGGCGCCTACGAGGTGATGGTCTCCCAGGTGAAGAGCGCCCTCGGCCCGGACAGCGTGCCCATGCAGGCGCCGTACACCTTCGGGTTCACGGTGGAATGACCCGCGTCGCGGTGGAACAATCGTCCCGCTTCACAGCAAAATGACCGCCCCATCGCAAGCACGGGCTCGCCCGTGCAGCCCGCCCGGAGATCCGCATGCAGGCCCAATCCGCGTCGCCTGAAGAGCTCCTCGCCTCCCTGCAGGAGGCCGCGCAGGGCCTGCTGTTCCCCAGCGAGTCCGATCATCCTCTCCACCCGACCCGGTGGGACGCCGACGCTTCCTCGCCGGCCGCGTTGCTCGCGGCCGAGGGGCTCGCCGCGGACACGGCTGTCGAGGTCACCACGGTGGGCGATTTCTTCGCGCCCGTGCTCGAGCCGCCCGAGGAGGCCGGCGAGGGGGCGCAGGCCGAGGCGGGGCGGTACAGGCGCCTCGTGGACCTGCTGGAGCGCGAGCTGACCGATCTCCGTGTCTACCGCGTGGGGCGCGTCGAGATCGACGTCCACGTCCTCGGCCGGCACCCGTCGGGCGCGTGGATCGGCGTGAAGACGAAGGTCGTCGAGACGTGATCGACGGAGGGCGCGCCGCTCAGCGGCCGCCTGTGGGCCCGTCGTCGGTGCGCGCCTCGAGCGCTCGCTGCACCGCCTCGGGGACGGCCGTCAGGACATCGTAGCCCGCGCGCCGCTCGATCTCGTCGACCGTCGTCCGGTACTGCCCCCAGCCCTCCTCCAGGATCCCTGTCGCGTTCGGCATCACCGCCGCGATGACCCGGGTCGACGGCCCGATGTCCTCCGGCCCCTGCCCCGGCTCGAGGACAACCGCGATCTTGAAGAAGGCGTCCGGCACGGCGACGCCCTTGCCGATCGTCGTCGAGCGCCCGCGCTCGTCGAAGAGGCCGCCGGCGACCACGAACAGCAAGCGCCGCTCCTTCTGCGCGAGCGCCTGGCACGCCTCCTCGAGCCGGAGCCACGGACCGGCGTTGAGGTCGTGCCGCTGCGGCAGGATGTTGGTGAGGAGGAACGTCGCCTTGTTGTCCTCGGGGGTCCGCGTGCGCTCCTCGGAGCGGACCATGTGGCCGCGATCGAAGCCGGAGCCTGTGTAGTCGTCGTGCTGCACGCGGTACCATCCGTCCGGCAGCGCGCTGTCCGCGAGGAACTTCCCCCGATAGCGGGGCGCGTCGCCGAACGAGGCCGCGTCGAGCCGCCAGCTCACCCAGTTCGCCACGTTCCTCGACCGGTTGTAGGAGAGGGCGTACTGGGGCTTGATCATCAGGTGATCATCGGACGCCGCTGCCCCGGTCCGCGCGGCCTGGGCTCCCGTGCGCGCCGGCACGCCGAGCTCGAGGTGGACGCTCAGCGCGGGCGGCCGCGCGGTGGGCGCGCCCTTCGGAGGGGCGCCGTTCGCCGGCGGGGGGCTGCTGGACGACCGGCCGGGCGAGGGCGACGGCCTGGAGGGGCGATCGTCGCCGTGGTCCAGGCCGAGCTCCTTGAGCCCGCGCTCGAGGCCGCACTTGACCCCCGCAGCGCTGAGCCCGGTCACGGCGAGCGCGATGAGCGCCTGGGCGCCCAAGGACCTGCGTTTTCGCTTCTTCGAGCCCACGTCAGCGCATCCAGCCATCTACCTACGGCAGCGACGGCACGAACGTCCAGCGCGACGTCGATACGGCGCGCCACGCGTGAGGAGCGCGGCGGCACTCACGGGCTGGAGATCTACGCGCGCCGCGCCTGTCCAGGCGGCTCGGCGGGTTCGTTTCCTACACCCTCTCGCGCGCGGTCCGCCACGTCGGCCGGGAGAGGTTCGACTCCGCCTTCGGTCGCCGCCACGTGCTCAACATGGCCGCCGCGGCCGACCTGGGCCGGGGCTGGAAGCTCGGGGCCACGAATACAGCACGACCGTCAAAATCGCACACCGAACCACGGGCCCATGTCCGGGCTGCGACGACGGCTCCTGGCCCTGACGGATCGCAAGGCGCCGTGTAGCGCAGCGGCAATTTGACACCACCACAGCAATGCAGCGAGCGCGTCTGCCCCGGGATCTGCGCGGGCGGCTCCGGCATACGGCCATCGTTCTACGCAAATCATTGCGGCACGACGCAACGATTCGCGGAGCGTCCACGCTGCGCAACGGTCCGCGCGGGTCCGGCCGTTCACACAAACGCCAGGAGCATTCCCGGATGCTGTGATTCGGCCTCGCGCGACGCACGTGCGCTGTCTCGAGCGATGTTTATACTTACTGGTCCAACGTTTGCGAATACGTGAAGCGGTGCTGGGGCGAAGAGGCCACGCGCATCGCACCTCGAGAGCCGTTGCCTCACCTCCAATCACCTACCGCAACCATGAGGGTCAAGTGATGAATCTGTATACTCGCACACTCAGCACGGTTCTCTTCTCGGCGACGCTCGCGGCCACCGCGCTCCCCGCAGGCCAGGCCGAGGCGTCCTCGTCGAAGCACCAGCCCACGAAGGTCGAGCGCCTCGTCTTCCCGGTGACCCTCTCCGACGGCAACACGTACGACGTCGTCGGCTACCTCTACTATCGCGGCACCTACAAGCACCGCCCCCTCCAGGTGCTTGTCCACGGCCTCACCTACACCCACGAGTACTGGGACATCCCGTCGTTCCGCGGGCGCAAATACTCCTATGTCGAGCATATGGCCAAGGAGGGGTATGCCGTCCTGGCGCTCGACGTGCTCGGCGCCGGCGAGAGCAGCCGGCCGGACGGCGACTTCCTCGACCTCGCCGAGACGGCCGAGAGCGTGCATCAGGTCATCACGGAGATGCGCACCCAAGGAGGGGTCTTCAAGACGCCTTTCCGGAAGATCGCCCTCGTCGGGCACTCGAACGGCGCCATCATCAGCACGTACGTTCAGAGCACCTACAATGACGCGGATGTCCTCGTCAACACCGGATTCGCCTTCACGCCGCACCCGATCCCGGTGTCCCCCGAGGCGATCTCCGCGCTGCTGCAGACCCCGTATATCGCGATCCCGACGGAGATCCGCACCGACATCTTCTACGACGCGGCGAACGCGGATCGTGCGGTGATCGACTTCGACAACGCCACGATCGCCGACACGTACACGCGGGGTCAGTTCCTGAGCCTGCTCGCGGTCTCCGGGAACCCCTCGCTGGCCGGGATCGAGGGCGTGACGAGCCCGGTGCTCATCCAGTTCGGGGAGACGGACGAGCTGCAGCCGGCGTCGTATGTGAACTCCGACGCGGCCCTCTACACCAGCGCCGAGAGCGTCACGACCGCGATCGTCCCCCGCTCCGGCCATATCCTGAATGGCCACTTCGGCTCGCCCGCCGGCTGGCAGCAGATCGACTGCTGGATTCACCACAACATGGGCTGGTAGAGCCCCGCGCCGCTCACCCGGCCCGTCCTGCGCCGAGCGGCGCGTCGCCACCTTGGCGGCCGCTGCCCGAGGTCTATGCTGCGCCCATGCGCGAACGGCTCGCCAACACGCTCGGGGAGGTCTTCTGGACCGACCTCCGCGCCCACGCGGCGCGCGATGCGGTCATCCTCGTCGACGCCGATCTCGATCTCCTGGACGTCGGCGAGGCCGTGGCCTCGAACGACGCGGCCGCGGTCCAGGCCTGGATCGCGAGCGGCAAGCTGACCAAGCCCACGGCCGAGGACCTCGCGCGCTGGCCCCTCCAGCTCGAGCTGCGCTTCCTGTCGCTCGTTGTCGCCCCCTTCGTGCTGGTGCGCCGGCCGCCCGCGCCGCCGCTCTCCTGAGGCGCGAGGAGGACTTCGCCCGCGTCCTCGTCGAGGACGAGCTCCCCGAGGTGGCGCGCGCACGCAGCAGCGCGAGCGCGCCGCCACCGCGTCGTGATATCGTCGCCGGCATGCGCCGGTTCGAGTTCGTGCAGGGAACGAGCGCCAAGTTCTGGATGGCGGACGCGGACGACAGGACGTTCATCGTCGTCTACGGCCGGCTCGGCACCGCCGGCCAGCGCAAGGAGAAGGCGTTCCCCACGGCGGAGGCCGCGTCGCGCGAGCTCGAGAAGAAGATCGCCGAGAAGCTCAGGGAGGGCTACCAGGAGGTGGCCGCCGCCGCCGGCGGCGCGCCCGCCGCCAGCGCGCCAGCGGCCAGCGCCGCGCAGGCCGCGCCCCCGCCGCCGAAGCTCGATCTGCCGCCGCGCGTGCGGCCCGGCGAGGCCACGGAGGCGCAGCGAAAGGCCGCTGTCCACGCGCTCGCCGCGCTCGCGGCCGCGCGCGGCCGGCGGAGCTGGGCCCTCGGTCGCGCTGTCCGCCGCGCCCGGCGCGCGCTCGAGGCGCTCGGCGGGCTCGACCCCGCGGCGGACGCGGCGCTGTCGGCCGCGCTGGACGCGCTCATGGCCCGCGTCGTCGCGCCGAACGCGCCCGACCGGCTGCCGCTCGTGCGCGCGATCGAGCTGCTCTCGGAGCTCGACGCCGCGGCGTTCGCGCGCGCGGTGCGCGACACATGGAAGGCCCCGCCCGCGACCTCACCGGCAGCCGGAGCGCTCGCCCTCCTGGAGCGGCAGCTCGAGGAGCTCGGCGACCCGGAGCTCGGGCTCCGGATCGGCGCGCTGCTCGTGGACCGACCGCACCACGGCTCGATGAGCGCCGAGGCCGGATGGACGCTGCGATGGAAGGCGCTCTCGCCGCACCTCGAGGCGCACCTCGCCCGCAGCGGGCGGTCGCTGAAGGACTACCTCGCGAGCCTCGACGCGGGCGGCGACCCGCACGTCGCGCAGCGCGTTCAGCGGATGCGCGCGGCGTGAGCTGCGCGCCGAGCGCGCGGCGCGGCGTCTCGTCGGCGCGGACGTGGGCGAATGAGCGACACCGAGATCCGTCGCGCGAGGCGACGCTTCCGCCGTCGCCGGAGCGACTCTGCTTGACCTGATCCGCCGGGATCGCGATTCTCTCAGGCCATCCGCTGCGGGAGGCGCCTTGGCGAGCTCACCGAACCCGATCGACATCGCGAACGTCAAGCAGCTCGCCGCGAGCGGCTCACCTTCCCTCGCCGAGACCATCGAGGCTTACCTCGATCAGCCGGAGCCCACCCCGGAGGCGCCGCCCCGCGAGGGCGCGCTGACCTTCCCGGCGTTCCTGCGGCTGCTCGCGAGCGCGCAGGGCCTGCGCACCCCCGAGCAGCGGCGCGAGCGGGCGACCGACGCGTGGAAGCGCTTCCTCGCGCAGCTCGATCCCGCCCCGCCGCCGCGGCTCGAGCTCGCCGACCTGCTCGTGCGCATCTACGAGGAGGGCACGGACGCAGGGCGCAGCGCGCTGCGCGACGTCGCCAGGAGCGCGCCCCTTGTCTTCGGCGCGTGGGGCGGGCTCAAGCGCATCTACAAGCTCGCCGAGGCGCGCCTCGACGCGGAGCTCTTCGGTGTGCTCGCGTTCCGCTTCGACACCGAGGTGGCGCGCGGCGGGCGGCGCGAGGTCTCGCGCGGGACGCTCATCTATATGCGGCGCCGCGCGTGGCGCTTCCTGCGCGAGCTCGGCCGCAGCGTGCCAGAGCTCTACCCGCAGTTCGCCGTCGAGGTGCTCCGCCACTACGCGCCGGACACGCGGTTCGGCGACCTCTGGGTCGCGAACCACGTCTGGGCGCACCGCGCGGGCAAGTACGACGGGCGCTCGTTCCACGGCGGCGTCCCGCCGAGCGACATGGTGAAGCACCGCGCCTTCGACGAGGCGTGGCGGCGATCGCCCGACCCGCTGATGCTCCTCCTGTCGACGTGCGAGGCCGATCCGCCCGCCAGGTTCGCGATCCAGGGGCTCAGGAAGGACTTCCCCGAGGCGCTGCGGAGCGTGACGCCCGCGTGGCTCGCGCGCCTCGCCTTCCGGCCGCTCGCGAGCGCGCACGACTTCCTGATCGAGACGCTGCTCGGCTCGCCGGAGCTCCACCAGAGCAAGCTGCGGAGCCTCGGGCTGCACGACGCCGCGCTCGCGCTGCTCGACTCGCCGAGCGCCAAGGCGCGCGCGTTCGCGATCGAGTACGCCAGGGCGCACGCGGCGGATCTCGACGCGGAGCGCCTCGCCGGCCTGCTCGCCTCCGCGCACAAGGACACGCGCGCGTTCGCGGCGGCGGCGCTCCAGGGCAGGAGCCCGCGCGCGCTCGGCCACGAGCTCCTGGGGCGGCTGCTCACGCACGGCGAGACCGAGGCCTGGGCCGCCAAGGCGCTGGGCGAGAGCTTCGACCGCGCGGAGCTGCCCGAGCCCTTCCTCATCGACATGATCTACGGCGAGCCCGCGCAGAAGCGGTGGGCGGCCGCGCACTTCAAGGCCAGGTACCGCCCCGGCGAGCTCGGGACGGGGTTCTGGGTGCGCGTGCTCGACGACCCGCGCCACGAGGACGACGACCGCGCGACGGAGACGGCGCTGGACGCGCTCGGCAAGTACCCGGTGGCGGCGATCGGGACGCCGTGGCTGCTCGACGCGCTCACGCGGAAGAGCATCGGGCGCACCGTCGCGACATGGCTCCAGAAGGCCGACGCCCTGCCCGACCTGACGGCCGAGAGCGTCGAGCGCCTGAAGGGGCTCGTCTTCAGCGCCGAGACGCGCGCTGTCGCGCTGGAGGTGCTCGGCAACCCGAAGATCGTGACGCCGCGGCAGCTCACCCTCCCCTGGCTGCTGGCGCTCGCGCGGCGCGCCGACCCCACGCTGAACGGCTTCGCGCGCCGGTACCTCCTCGCGCACATGAAGCCGCAGGACTTCGACCCGGGGCAGGACCCGAGCGGCCGCGGCGACCGCGAGGCGGGCACCGCGAAGCTGTTCGCGCTCGCGCTCGGCGAGAAGGAGCCCGAGCCGATGCGCGCGTTCGCGCAGACGTACCTGCGCTGCCACCACCCGGTCCTCGGGCCGGAGCAGGGCGAGGCCAAGGAGCTCGAGCTCAAGCAGGCGCTGAAGCGCGCGGCGTTCACCGCCGAGCGGATCTGGCCCGCGCTCTCCGACCCGCGCGAGGACGTCCGGCGCTTCGCCGCGCTCATCACGCGCGCGGAGCTCCGGGCGTGGGGCTACCAGACGCGCGTCTACGAGCTCGCCCACAGCGACGCGAAGGAGGTGCGCAACATCGCCTTCGACGCGCTCCGCAAGGCCGGCGATCCTTCGGCCGATCCGGCGATGACGCTCACGGTCGAGGAGCTCGATCCCGCGCAGGTCTTCGCGCTCACGGAGAGCCTGAAGAAGAGCGCGCGCGAGCTCGGCCTGTCGCTCATCCTGAAGCACTACGCGCGCCTCGGCGGCCCGGAGCGCCTCGGCTGGCTGATGCAGAGCGCCGACCGCGAGGTGCGCCTCTTCGCTGTGCGGATGCTCTGGGAGAAGCACCGGCCGCGCGACCTGCCGCCGGGCTGGCGGCCGCGCGCGGCGCGCGGGGAGGCAGGCCCGACGGCGGAGCCGCCGGAGGACGCAGGGCGGTTCGAGGACGTCGAGGCGCTCCGGCGCTTCCTGCGGTACGTGCTCTCCGGCATCCCCGCGGGACGGTCGCCCGAGCCAGGCGACGGCGCGGGCCCGCGGAGGCGCCTCTCCGCGAGCGAGGCCAAGCGGCGCGTGATCGAGATCGTGCGCGACCTCGCGGTCGAGGACGCCGCGTTCGCGGCGCTCGTCGCCCCCGTGATCGCCGAGTTCACCGGATCGATCGCGAAGGGCGAGTGGCAGGCGTGCCTGGCGGCGCTCCTGCATCTCCGGCGCGCGCACCCGGGGCTCGAGATCGAGGGGCTCGCCGCGCCCAGCGTCGGACAGGAGCGCGCATGAGCCACGCGATCGGCCACTACGAGAAGGTCCGCGCGCTCGCGGTCGGCCCGCGGCTCCTCGCCGTGGGCGGGGTGCGCGCGCCGGCGAGCGGAGGCGGCGCGCGCGGGACGTCGGCCGCGCGATCCCCCGCCGGCGCGAGCCAGGTGACGCTGTTCGATCACGCGGCGAACAAGCCGGTGCGCTCGATCGACGTGCCGGCGCACGTGCTGGGGCTCGCGTTCGCGGGCGACCTGCTCGCCGCGGCCTGCTCCGACGGCGCGCTGCGGCTCGTCGCGGGCGCCGGGGCCGAGGCGCGGGCGATCGACGCGCACCCGGGCGGCGTCACGGCGGTCGCGGCGGCGCCGGACGGCGCGCGCCTCGCGACCGTGGGCGTCGACGGCGCGCTGCGCGTCTGGCGCGTCGGCGGGGGCGCCGGGTCCCCTGCCCCGCCGCCCGGGACCGCCGCCGAGATCTCGTCCTTCGCGCTCTCGACAGCGCCGCTCCGCGCCGTCGCCTTCGATCCCGCCGGCGAGCTTGTCGCGGCCGCGGGCGACGACGGCATCGTCCGCGTGATCACGCTGTCGACCGGCGCGCAGCGCGACATGCCCGGCCACGAGGGGCCTGTCGCGGCGCTCGCGTTCACGCCGCGCGACGGGCGGCTCGCGTCGGGCGGCGACGACGGCACCGTGCGCCTCTGGTACCTCGTCGGCGACGTCGAGTGCGAGGTCCGCGGCGCGGACGGGAGCGGGCACGCGGGCGGGGTCCGCGCGCTGCTGTGCCTCCCCACCCCGTCGCCGCAGGAGGACGGCAAGGAGGCCGGCGACCGCCTGGTGTCCGCGGGCGTGGACGGCGCGATCCGCATCCACCGGCTCGAGGACCGGCGCAAGCCGCGCACGCTGGAGACGAGCGCGCTGCCGCTCCACGCGCTCGCGCTCGCGCCGCCCGCGGAGGGCGGCCGCGCGCGCAAGGCGTCGCGAGGGCACGCCGGGCGCGGCGCGGCGGACGCGAAGGACGGGCTCGGCGCCGTCCTCGCCGCGGGAGACCGGCGCACCGTGTGGCGCTTCCCGATCGACGCGACCGGCGCGCCCACGGACGGCGCCGTCGAGCTCGCGCACGGCTTCGACGTCCTCGCCCAGGCGCTCTCCGGGGCGCGGCCTGCGCGCGAGAGCGCCGTCAAGACGCTCGCGGCGCTCGACGAGCCCGAGGCGCTCGAGGCCGCGCTGCGCGCGCTCCGGTCGGACCCCGACGCCGAGGTGCGCGCGCTCGCCGCCCGCGAGCTCGGGGCGCACGGGCGCCGCGGCGCGCGCGTGAAGCTCCGCGAGGCGCTCGACGACGAGCACGCGGCCGTCCGCCTGGCCGCGCTCGAGGCGCTCCGCGCGATCGAGCGCGACGCGCCGCTCACCCCGCTCCGGGCAGGCCTCGAGGCCCGCGCCGCGGACGTGCAGCGCCGGGCGCTCGTCGAGATCGGCAAGCTCCACGGCAGCTCGCCGCTCATCCCGGGGCTCATCGCCGACAAGCTCGCCGCCCGCGACGCGTCGGTGCGGCTCACGGCGCTCGACCAGCTCCAGAAGCTCCACCCGGACGGACCGGAGCCGCTCCGGGCCGCGTTCGAGCGCGGCCCGGCCGACCTCCGGGTCGAGGCGCTCGTCCGCGCCGCGCTCAGCGGCTGGCTCTCGGTGCCGGCGTTCGCGCCGATCGCGGCGCGCGCGCTCGACGACGACGACGCCGAGGTGCGCCGCATCGCCTTCGCGGCGAAGGTGCTGGAGCGGCGGGCGCTCGCCCACGCGCTCGAGGCGCGCGACGAGGACCTCGGCCGCGCGGCGCTCGACATCGCCCGGCGCGCGGCCGAGGTGCTGCGGCGCGCCGGCGCCGGCGGCGACGAGCAGCCCGCGCCCGAGGCGAAGACCAAGGCGCAAGCGGCCGACGAGGCGCTCCTCCAGGCCACGCGCGCCCGGATCCCCGGGGTGGGGAGCCCCGGGGCCGAGCCCGCCGAGGCCGACCTCGAGCCGCTGCTCGCCGCCGTGGCGTGCCGCACGCCGGACACGGCGGTGCGCGGCGCCCGCGGGCTCGCGCAGCTCGGCGACACGCGCGCCCTCGGCGCGCTGCTGCAGCTCACGCGCGAGCAGGATCCGTCGCTGCGCCGGCAGGCGGCGACCGCGCTCGCCGAGCTCAGGGACACGCGCGCCGAGAAGCGGCTCATCTGGATGCTCGACGACGCGGACGGGTCGGTGCGCGCCGCCGCGCTCGACGCCTACGCGCGGCTCGAGCCGTCGGCCCCGCTCGCCGTGGCCGAGGCGTCGCTCCGCTCCTCGCAGGAGGACATCCGCGTCCGCGGGCTCGACCGGCTCGTGGCGCTCGCCGGCGAGGGCAAGGGCCCGCGGCCCCCCGAGGCCGAGGCGCTGCTCGCCGACGCGATCGAGGACGAGTCGCCCAAGGTCCGCGGCGAGGCGTTCCGGACGCTCTGGTCGTGGCACGCCGCGGACCCGCAGACGGCGCTCGACCGCGCCCAGCTCGCGCGCTTCCCCGATCTGCGCCTGCGCGCCGTCGAGGAGCTCAAGGCGCACGGCGGCGCGCCGTGGGCCGCGGAGCGGCTGCACGCGGCGATCGGCGACCGCGACGCCGGCGTCGCGCAGGCCGCGTACGACGCTGTCGTGAAGCTGCGCGGCAAGGCCGCCGTGGAGCCGCACCTCGCCGCCACGGCGTCGATCCACCCCTCGGTCCGGGAGAGCGGCGCGCGCGGGGCCGCGCACGCGCCGGTGAGCGAGGCCTCGCGCAGCGCCCTCATCCGGCTGCTCGAGGACGACCACGCGGGGCCGCGCACCGCCGCGATCGAGGCGCTCGACAAGCTCCTGCCCGGCGAGGCGGGGCCGCTCCACATCGGTCTCCAGTCGAGCCACCTCGATCTGCGGGTGCGCGCGGCCGAGCTGTGCGCCGCGCGGCGCGACGAGCAGCTCGTGAGCCCGATGCGGGCGCTCCTCGCCGACAAATCCCTCTTCAGGGATCTGCCGATCCAGATCCTCGGCCCCCTGCGCGCCCGCGCCGCGACAGCGCTGGCGACGCTCGGCTCGCCGCGCCTCGTCAAGTACTTCGCCACCGAGCTGCTCAAGGACGACTACCCCGACGTGCGCGAGCAGGCGGCGCGCGGGCTCGCGATGGCCGCCCGCCGCGGCGAGGAGGGCCACCTGCTCGACGCCATGGGCCACGCCGACGTCGCTGTGCGATCGTGGGCCGCCGACGGGCTCGCGCGCCTCGGCGACGTGCGCGCGCTGCCGGTGCTCACGGGCACGCTGCGCCACGAGCACCCGCCCATCCGCGTCGCGACCATCATGTCGTTCGCGGCGCTCGGGCCCGAGGGCTACGGGGGCATGCTGCAGGGCCTCGAGGACAGCGCGCGCGAGGTGCAGGAGATCGTCTTCGCGATCGTGCTGGCGCGCGACCTCCGGGCCTTCCGCCGCGGCGATCCGCCGGATCTCCTGACCAGCGCGCTCTCGTCGCAGCGCTCCGACGTGCGCTTCGCCGCGGCGCGCGCGCTGGAGCTCCGCGCCGACCCGGAGGCGTACCTCGCCCACCTCATCGAGGTGCTGATGCCCCCGCGCCCCGACGCCGCCGCGCAGGCCGACCGCGACCGCGCGGCCGACGGCGAGAAGCCCTCCGGCATGAAGGAGTGGCCGCCCGAGGTCGCGCGCGGCCGCATCCTCGTCGGCCTCGCCGAGGCGCTCGCCAGCGACAACCCGGAGCAGCGCTACGCGGCCGCGCAGGTGCTCCGCCTCCGGCGCAAGCCCGTCGAGTACTTCCGCGAGGCGAAGCGGGTGGCCGCGCTGCGGCCCGCGGGCGCGCCCGTCATGGCGGACACGACGCCGCGCGCGTCCGACGACACCGACACGACGCCCAGGAAGGGGTGGCTCCGCCGCCTCTTCGCGTTCGCGCAGCCCGGGCAGAAGCAGAGCAGCAAGCAGGACATCGCCGCGGTCCCGGAGGGCGAGCAGCAGCGGCTGCGCTGGCTCGCGTTCGGCGCGTACATGGGGCTCCTCAGGCAGGTCGCGCCGGGCGACGACGAGGCGCACCGCACCCGCCGGGACGCCATCGACAGGATCGTCGACGTCTGCGTGAGGGGGCACGTCAGCAGCACGGCGGCGGTGCCGCCGCTCGTCCGGGCGCTCGACGATCCGCACCACCTCGTCCGCAAGGCGGCCTTCGCCGGGCTCAAGGCGCTCTTCCCGGCGGGGGCGCCCGAGCCGCTCGCGCTCGGGCTCGCGTCGGCGTCCGCCGACGTGGCGCGGGCGGCGCTCGACGAGATCGCGGCGCGCGGCGCGGACGCCCGCCCCGAGGTCGTCCGCGCGCTGAGCTCGCCGCTGCCCGACGTGCGCCGCTACGCCTTCGAGCTCCTCGAGCGGCTCTGCCCGAAGGGGAGCCTCGATCCGCTCCTCGCGGCGCTCGGCAGCGAGCACGCCGACCTGCGCCTCGGCGTGCTCGAGCGCCTCGCGTCGTCGAGCGATCCCCGCATCGTGCCGGCCCTGTGCCGCGCGATGGAGAGCGACCACGACGACCTCCGCCTGCGCGCGGCGGAGCTCCTCGCCCGCCGCCGCGACGATCGCGCCGTCGACGTGCTGGCGGCGTTCCTGCGCGACGCCGCGGCCGCGACGTCGGCGCGCGCCCGCGAGGCGCTCGTCGCCCTCGCGAGCGACGCGGCGGTGCGGGCGCTCGCGGCGCACATGGACGAGGCGGCCGCGCCGGCGGACCGCGCGGCGCTGGCGCGCGCCCTCGGGAGCACGCGGAACCACGAGGCGACGGGCGCGCTCGCGGCGCGCTTCGACGACGACGCCGCCGAGGTCCGGGGCGCGGCGTTCAAGGCGTGCCTCGAGATCGTCGACCGGGGGCGCGAGCGCGAGAAGCGCGACGCGGCGCGCGCGCTCGGCTTCCTCGCCGCCGCCGCGCGCGCGAAGGACCCGGCGCTCCGCCTCGGCGCGGCGCGCGAGCTCGATCTCGGCGACGATCCCGCGCAGAACGACCTGCTCGCCTCGCTCTTCGCCGATCGCGATCTCCCCACGCGCGTCGTGGCCGTCACGTCGTACGCGAAGCGCGTGAAGGACAAGGGCGCGCCCTCGGGGCCGCTCGAGGCGGTGCTGCGCGCTGGCGCGCGCGAGCTCGTGCTGCCGGCCGCGGAGGGCGTGGCCGCGCGGGGCCTCGCCGCGGCGCTCCGGCCGCTCCTGCTCGTCGTGCGCGCGGGCGAGCCCGGAGAGCGGGAGCGGGCGCTGCTCGCGCTCGGCACGCTCGGCGACGCCCGCGCGCTGGACGAGCTCGAGACGGTCGCGGCCGGCGGGACCAAGGAGGCCCCCGTTGAAGTCAGCATGCAGGCCGCCGCCACCGAGGCGCTCGGCCGCATCGCCCCGAAGCTCGCGAGCGCCGAGCTCCGCCGGCGCGCGTCGGAGCGCGTCGAGCAGGCGCTCCACGCGGACGCCATCGACCTCCGCGAGTCGGCGGCGCGGGGCGCGCGCTGGATGGGCGGCGAGCGCGCCCGCGTGCTGCTCGAGGAGCTCGTGCGCGCCGGGGACACGCCCGACCGGCTCCGCGTCGTCGCGGTGAACGAGCTCGGCCTCCTCGGCGACACCGCGGCCGAGCCCGCGCTCGCCCGCGCGCTCGACGCGCGAAGCGCCGAGGTCCGCAAGGGCGCGCGCAAGGCGCTCGAGAAGCTCTTCCCGGACCAGCGCACGCGCGTCGAGCTCCTCGCCGTCAGCAGCGAGTACGACGACATCGCCAGCCCGGCCGCGAGCTACCTCGCCGCGGAGGCGGATCCGGCCGAGCTCCTGCCGCGGCTCCCGTCGCTGAAGGACGAGGATCTCCGGCAGCGCCTCGCCATGGGCCTGCTCCGCCGTGGCCCCCTGCCGGCGGCCGCGCTCGAGCGCATGCTCGCGGACGAGCGCGCCCCGGCGCGGCAGGAGGCCGCGCGGCTCATCGCCGCCGGGACGGTGGACGGCGATCGCGGGGCCCTCGCCGGCGCGCTCGCCGCTGCGGCGCAGCGCACCGCGGAGCGCTGGTCGGCGGCGCACGGCGACGCGCGCGACGCCGAGGCCGCGGCGTGGCGCGAGCTCCTCTGGGCGGCGGCGCGCGCCGGCGCGACAGCGATGGCGCCCGCGCTGCGCGCGCTGCTCGTCTCCAGCGGCGCCCCGGGCGTCGTCCGCCGCGAGGCCGCGCGCGCGCTGGGCACGCTCGGCGCGCTCGCGCCGGCCGAGGCGGCCGCAGGCGGCGCGCGGCCCCAGGACACAGCGGAGGCGCTCACGGCCGCCCTCGCGGACATGGACGCCGGCGTCCGGGCCGCGGCGGCGGCCGCGCTCGCCGCGCTGGCGCCGGGCGGCTCGGCCGCGCGCGCGGCGTCGGTGCGCCCCTTCGATCCCGTCGCCTTCGAGGCGACAGCGCGCGCGGCCTCGCCCGAGGCGCTCTCGGCGCTCGCCGCGAGCGAGCCGGGCAGGCGCCTCGCGCTGCCGTCGATGCTCGCGCGCGGCGCGCTCGCCCCGCTGATCTCGCTCGCGCAGGGCGCGGGCGGCGACGCCGCGGCGCGCCTCGACGCGATCGCGGCGCTCGGCCGCGCCGGCGGCGAGCGCGCGATCGAGGCGCTGGCCGCGATCGCGTTCGACAAGGCGGCGGCCGACGTCGCGGCGCGGAAGGCCGCGTACCGCGCGTACCGCCGCGCGAAGCGCAGGGCGGCGGTCGATCGCCGCACGACGAGCGCGCGCGCCCCCGCAGAACCCGAGACCCCCGACGGAGCCAACGCATGACGGCGGCCCTCGCACGCCCGATCCACCTCCGGTACGCCGCGCCGAGCGAGCTCGCCGCTGCCCCGCTCCACTCGAGCGTGCGCCTCTCCCTCGACAGCGCCCGCGGCCCTGTCGGCGTGCGCGGCGTCCTGCGCGACGCGGCGCTCTTCCGCGACGCCATGGCCGCGCTGGCGACCATCCTGGAGAGCGACCTCCGGTACAAGGGCAGGGACCGCGCCGCGTACCTCGCCTACCTGATGAAGCAGGGCAAGAAGGCGACCGCGGCGATCTGGGAGGCCCAGAAGGCCTTCCTGGAGAGCGCCTTCGCCGACGACGCCGCGAGCGCCGGGCAGGGCGACGGCTCGCCGGCGAAGGCGTCCGGCGCGCTCGATCCGGTGCTCACGGTGCACCCGGACGAGGTCTCGATCGAGGTCTTCTCGCGCGACGAGAGCGCCTACGCCCGGCTCGCCTTCTCCAGCGACCTCTTCGAGGGCCGCGAGGCGGCGCACGGCACCGCGTTCGTCGATCTCTCGCCGCGGATCGTCGAGCAGATCGACCGCCTGCGCGTCTACACGAAGGTGGAGCTCGACGCCGGCGCGTCGCGCGCCTCCGGCCCGACCGCTCACGGCGCGGCGGCGGCACGCGGGGGGCGCGAGACGTGCGAAACGTCGATCGAGCGCTCGCTCGAGGTCCCGGCGACGTGGCTCCGCGGCTTCCTCCAGGTGCAGTCGGCGGCCACGCTCCCCGCGGTCTCCTGCGAGCTCGCCCCGATCGACCTCTACAACGCGCTCTTCGTGCTCCGCACCCGCAAGGCGAAGAAGCCCCCGCGCGGCCTGCGCTTCGAGCTCGTCCCCGGCAAGCCGCCGCGCCTCATCCTGGAGCCCTGGGAGATCCTCCTCGAGGGCCACGGCGCGCCGTACGAGGGCCCGCCGCGCGTCGTCCGGACGTTCGGCCGGCAGCGGCTGCTCGCGCTGTCGCGCCTCCTGCCGCACGTGCGGGGCGCGCGCGCCGAGCTCCGCGGCCCGGGGCTGCCTGTCTTCTGGGTGCTCGATCTCGGCCGCGCGACGCTGACCCTCGCGCTCACGGGCTGGACCGACAGCAGCTGGGCCAGCGCCGCCTCGTTCGACGCGCTGATGCCGCGCGAGGGCGGCGCCCGCGCGGCGCTCGACGCGCTCGCCGGGCGGCAGCTCGCCCTGCTCCGCGAGCGCGGTCCGCTCCCGCTCGCCGCGCTCGCGGCCGGCAGCAGCGCCGAGGACGCCCGCGCGGCGCTCCAGCTCGAGTGCCTGCGCGGCCGGGTGCTCTACGACGTCGCGCGCCGCGTCTACCGCCCGCGCGAGCTGTTCCCCGAGCCGGTCGACGAGCGCGAGATCCGCTTCAGCTCGCCCCGCGAGGCCGCGGCGCACCGCCTGCTCGGCGCGCCCGGCGCTGTGAGGCCGACCAAGGTGCACGAGATCGCCGGCGAGGGCACCGAGATCCACGGGCAGGTCGCGGACCGCGAGGCGCACCGCGATTTCTCGCCGCGGTTCACGATGGACCTCGAGGGCCGCGTCTCCGACGCGTGGTGCAGCTGCCCCACGTTCCGGCGCAGCGGCCTGCGGGAGGGTCCGTGCGAGCACATGATCGCGCTCCGCGTCGCCCACGCCCGCGAGCGCGCCGAGAAGGACGCCCTGCGCCAGACGGCCGAGGGCCGATCGCTCATCCGCGCCGAGACGCGCACCTATGTGCGCCGCGAGGCCTCGGGCGCCGAGGTGGTCTATCGTGTCTCGCTGGACGACCGTGTCGTGCACCTGTCGTGGGGGGCGCGCGCCGAGGCGCCCCGCCACCAGCGCATTTGGTTTGACACGGACGGCGAAGCGCGCGACGCGTATTTCAAGCGCCTCGATGCGTTAACATCGTCTGGATTCGTCGACGCCGACGCGTCGTCTGCGTGAAGCAGGGGGAGGAGGTCAAGGGTCAGATACTCGTCGTGTTGCCAGGAGAGGTTCTGAGCGCACCAGCCTCCGCGCCTTGAGCGTAGGAGCGGCGTCGCGCCGCTCTGGAGGAACCGCCAGTCACTCTCCGCAAGGTAGCCTGTTCTTGGTTCTCTTCGGCTAGACCAGCGCTACGGCGCGGGGAGAGCTGAGACAACCTCGCGAACGCCGTTTCTCCCCGCGCCGTAGCGCTGGTCTAGCCGGAGAACCGGTGAGGCTACCGTGCCCCATGAGAAGAAGGTGATGCGCTCGGGGCCTCTCTTGGCGACATGAGATCGCATGCAGCGACAGGGATCCCGGCCGCGCCGGGGGACCGGCCGCGCTCGTCGTGATGCACAGCCACGCCTCCACCGAGACATGACCGCGAAGATCGACGCGACCGTCCAGGCCCGAGCCCCCGTCGTCCTCCCCCTCACGGCGTCGCCCGCCGCCGGCGGCGCGGCGGCCGCCGGCGGCAGCGCCGAGGAGCGCCGGCTCGCCCACGAGGCGCGCGTCGCCCGCTGGAAGTCGATCGCGGAGGCGGGCGGGATCGACGCGTGGGTGCTCGCGGAGCTCACCGCCCGCGGCGCCCTCGCGACGGGCGACCCGAAGGCGATGTCGGACCGGGAGCGCGCCCAGTGGAAGGAGCGCAAGAAGGTCGAGGCGAAGGAGCGCCGCGCGCTGCGCCGCCTCGCCTGGGAAGCCTACCTCGCGACGCACATCAACCACCTAGGCGCGGGCGTGCACTGGGGCGATCGCCCGAAGCCGGACAGGCTCGATGTCCCCGGCCTGAGCGAGCGCGCGCGGTCGCACGGCCTCCCCGAGCTCCCCGGCGCCGGAGAGCTCGCGACCGCGCTCGGGCTGTCGATCCCGCGGCTCCGCTGGCTCGCCTACCACCGCGAGGTCGACACGGGCACGCATTACCGGCGGTGGCTCATCCCGAAGCGCGACGGCAGCGCGCGCACCATCGCGTCCCCGAAGCGGGATCTCAAGCGCGCGCAGCGCTGGGCGCTCCGCAACCTGTTCGAGAAGCTCCCGGTCCACGCCGCGGCGCACGGCTTCCTCGCGAGCCGCTCCATCGTCACGAACGCCGCCGCGCACGCGGGCGCGGACACGATCGTCAAGGTGGATATCAAGGACTTCTTTCCGACGATCACGTGGCGCCGCGTGCGCGGGCTGCTCCGCAAGGCGGGCGTGGCCGAGGGGCCGGCGACGCTCGTGGCGCTCCTCTCGACCGAGGCGCCGCGCGAGGTCGTCCAGTTCCGCGGGCAGACGCTGTACGTGGCCACCGGCCCGCGCGTGCTCCCGCAGGGCGCGCCGACCTCCCCGGCGATCACGAACGCGATCTGCCTGCGCCTCGACCGGCGCGTGTCCGGCCTCGCGCGCAAGCTGGGGTTTCGCTACACGCGGTATGCCGACGATCTCACGCTCTCCTGGCGCGCGCCCGACGCGCGCGGCGCGCTGGGGACGGCGGAGACGGCCAGCGCGCCGCGAGCCAGCGCGCCGCGCGCGCCGGTGGGCGCGCTGCTCCGGGGGATCCGAGAGATCCTGAGCTCGGAGGGGTTCCGGCTTCACCCGAGCAAGACCGTTGTGATGCGCAAGGGCAGCCGTCAGAAGGTGACGGGCCTCGTCGTCAACCACGCGGGCGACGCCGCCCCGGCGGCGCGCGTCCCGCGCGAGCGGGTGCGGGCGCTGCGCGCGGCGATCCGCAACCGGGAGCTCGGGCGGCCCGGGAAGGGCGAGACGCTGGCGCAGCTCAAGGGGCTCGCCGCCTTCGTGTACATGACGGATCCGGCCAGGGGGCGCGCGTTCATCGAGCGCATCGAGGCGCTCGAGCGAAACCAGCCTGCGTCGGCCGGCGAGGCGGGTTGACGCCGGGCGCCGCGCGCCGGCGCAGGACTACTGTCGTTCCATCCTGAGCAGCGTGACGTCCCCCGGGTCCCGGCTGATCGCCGTACCCCGCTGCTCCTTGGCGGTGAGCACCCAGTCGAAGGTGCTGACGCCCCCGGCCGAGTCGATCGTGGTGAACGTGCCCGTGCCGCCCTCGTCGAGCGACCACGTGCCCGTGAAGGTGTCCGTGAAATACTCGCCCTCGAGGCTCCCCGACTCCGTGGCGGTCAGCGTCCCATCGCGGTGGAACACGATCACGCCGTTCGCCACGAAGCTGCCGAGCCCCACGAGCGAGCCGGAGGCGTCCCACCCGTACCGTCCATGGAAGTCTCGGCCCCTGCGCGCGGACTCCGAGGCCCCCTCCGCATGAGCGATCCCGGCGCCGCCTCGATCGGCGTCGATGAAGCACGCGATCGTCATCAGACCAACGACAGCCATCCTTTTCATCGTCTTCTTCATGGCACACCTCCAGCTCCAGCGGCCGCGGCTCGCAGGGGGCGGCGATGCGAAGCCATGGGCTCTTCCGCGGTCCGACCGCCTGCGTCACCGCGCCTGCGACGCGCCCGGGAATCGTGACAGACGCCGATGCATCGCGCATCGCGCACCCAGGCGTCAACATTCGATTCAACTTAACCGCGCATCAACAGCGCTGTCAACGCGGCGCGGCGGCGCCGATCTCGTGTTCTTGCCATCAGCGTCCGTGGGCCAGCATGAAGGCCTGGTGCCGTAAAGCTGCTACACCGAGCGACGTCTGGACATCCGGAGTGCTGCCTGGATAGGATGATCGGCTATGCAAAAGCCATCTGCTCGTCTCCTCGCGCTTCCGGCCGTCCTGCTCGCTGGCTCCCTGCTCTGCGGGTGCCCCAACCCGAACTCCTACGGGACGCCGCGGACCGTGGCGCCCGGCAAGGTCGCGCACTCGGTGTCGCTCGAGAGCTACGGGTTCATCGCGCCGGTCGAGGACATCGAGGTTGATCCGAACACCGGCGAGGCCACGTCGACGCGGAGGACGACCAGCGGGTTCCTGCCGACGCTGCCCTCGTACCAGCTCCGGGCCGGCTTGACGGACATGCTCGACATCGGCGCTCACGTCCACAACCTCAGCTCGTTCGGCGTCGATCTCAAGGTGAACCCGGTCCGCGGCGTCTTCGACCTCGCCGTCGATCCCGGGCTGCAGTACTTCTATGTGGGTTCCAACGATGTCTCCGTGCACGTCCTTTACCTGCACGCGCCAGTCATGCTCGGCGTGAACCCCGCGGACTGGTTCTCGATCGTTGTGACCCCCGGTGTCACGTACGGCCTCGCCTCGGGCGACATCGCGGGCGACGACGAGGCGGCATCGGCCTCGGACGGCCTCCTCCTCCGCGGCAGCCTCGGCTTCCAGTTCCGGACCTCCGACAGCTTCGCGATCCACCCCGAGCTCACGATGATGAAGTCCCTCGAGGGCCCGGGGCTCGTCTACAACTTCGGTATCGGGTTCAACTTCGGCGCGCTGCCGAGCTACAAGGACCTTCAAGAGCCGATGTGACGCGGCAGGCGCGGCGGCCGCATGTTCGTCTCGAGCAGGCGCTCGGTCGGCGTGGCGGTCCGAAAGGTAGGGTGGAGAGAGAGGCGATAGGCGCCCTTTGAATTGAGCGTGCGTCGAAAGTCGAACGCGAACAGACGCGCTTGTTCGGCAGAACAAACTGCCCTTCTCCCTCGCTGCCGGGAGCGCCTCGGCGAGCGCGCTCAGCGCGTCCGCTTCAGCGCCGCCTTGAGGACGTGCTCCGCGATCAGGTACCCGAACCCCTCCCCGTCGATCCGCCGGAGGAGCTGGTCGCGCGCGATCCGGAGCGCCGCCGCCGTGGCGTCCAGGTTCCACCCGTGCGCGGCGAGCTGCTGGAGCAGCCGCGCGCGCCGCACCTGCCCCGCGGAGAGCCGGTAGGTCTTCGCGTACTCCAGCGTGCCGTCGTCGCGCACGATCGCCTCGCCGATGTGGTTGTCCAGCGCCGGCTCGAGCTCCGTCATGAACCGCTGCAGCGAGAACGACCCCGCCCTGTACACGCGCTCCGCCGCGATCGGCCGGCCGATGAGGCCCGCGGCCGTGTCCAGGTGCAGCGCGCCGGTCTCCGCCCGCGCCCGGTCGAGCGCGGCCCGCAGATCGTCGAGCGAGCCGACCTGCGCCGCGTCGAACGTGTGCGCGAAGGCCTGGCTGTCGCCGTTGTGGCGGGCCGCGTGGAGCAGCGTCTGCTCGAAGAAGTCCTCGATCAGCGTGCGGTGCAGCGCGCGGTAGTCGTCGGGGTGCGACACGACGAACACCGACGCGAGCAGCTCGCCGACGAAGAGCAGGAGGCCGCTCTGGCCCTCGTGGATCTCGAACACGCGCAGCGCGTCCTCCAGGCTCGGGATCGCCCGGCCGGAGAGCGACACCTCCGTGCGCGGGTCGAGTCCGCGCGAGATCGCCCGCCGCGAGTACTCGGACCAGGCGATCTCGGGCGCGTTGAAGTGCAGGGCGAGGAAGCCCTCCATGGCGAGGTGCTGCGGCAGGAGGCGCAGGCGGTTCCGCTCGGCCGGGTCCTCGCCGCGCGCCTCGCGCCGGACCATGCGGTGGAGCAGGTTGACGCCGCAGCCCAGCTTGGCGAGCGGGTTGCGCTCGGCAGGTCCCGCGAGCGCCGCGCCGTAGGACGCGACGGGCGAGCCGTCCTCGGTCCACCCGACAACGAGCCCGTGCGGCACGTAGCTCGAGCAGTACAGCGCGCCTTCGCCCAGATCGACGAGCGCCATGGGATCGTCGTACCCGCGCCGGGAGATGCGCAGGTCGCCCCGCGGCGCGGCCCGGAGGAGCGGGACGAGGCGCACGCCCGCGAAGACCTGGGCGTGCGTGGCCGTGAGACCCCGGAGCGCGAGCGATCGTAGCAGGGCCGGCGCCTTGGCCATCAGGTCGCTCCAGGCGCCGCGGCGGGCGCCTCGGCCGGCTCGGCCGCGACCGAGGGCCGGCCGTGCCGCGAAAGCAACGCGGCCGCGCGCTGCGCGAGGTAGCGCTCGAGCTCCGCGAGCGGCGCCGTGCCCTCGGCGAAGCGGGCGAAGCCGAGGACCGTGGGCAGGTCCTCCGCGTCGCGCAGGCCGACGGTCGGGATCGACGGGCCGAGCCCGCGGGGCGCGTAGCGCTCGCTGTCGAACACGGGGTTGATGTGGACGATGGAGGTGCGCTGCCCCGGGTCGAGCCGCGCGCGGAAGCAGCGCGCGACCTCGGCGGCGGCGCCCGGCGGGTCGTTCTCGAAGCCGTCCGAGAGGACGACAACGACGTCGGGCTGGAAGGCGAGCGCGTCGAGCAGCGGCGTGGCGAGGTCGGTCTGGCCGCGCGCGTCGACGAGGATCTCGTCGGGCGTCGGCGCGGTCCAGAACGCGTGGTACTCGCGGGCGGCAGCGCGGAGCAGGTAGCTGACGCCGAGCGCGACAGCGAGCGGGCGGCGGCGCTTCTCGCTCGATCCGGAGGCCGAGTAGCTCCGGTCGAGCACGGCGGCCACGCGCCCGAGCGCGGCGGGGCTCTTGCGGAGCGCGCGGGCGGCGGCGCGCTCGAGCGCCGCGTGGAGCTCGTCGCGGCGGTCGCGCCGCGCCTTCTCGGGCAGGGAGAGGGCGTACAGGGCCACGCGGGTGAGCGGGGCGCGGCCGAGGTCGACGGCGAGGTCCACGTCCTCGCGCCCGGCGGCGCGCTGGAGCCGCAGGCGCTCGCCCTCGGTCATGCGCGGGGCGGCGCGGCGCAGGAGCTCGTCGCGCGAGACGCCGCGGGCCGCGGCGAGCCCCTCGGCGACGGTCAGCGGCAGGTCGAAGATCGCCTCCTTCGCGTAACGGGCCTGCCGCGCGCGCTCGAGGAGCGGCGCCTCGAACGGCGCGCGACGATCGGGCTCGAACAGGAACGGCCCGAGCTCGCCCGGGAGCCGGAGGTGCGCGTGCGTGGCGAGCGCGCGGACGTGCGCGCGGTACTTGACCGCGTCGAAGGCCGGATCCGGCCGGCCAGCGAGGTAGTCGCGGATGACGGAGCGCGCGCGGCGGTTGTTCACGCGGCGCTCCCGGAGCGCGCGGAGCGCCCGGAGCGCGCGCTGCGGCGGGAGCTCCCGGAGCGCCGCCGCGATGAGCAGCCCCTCCTCGCGCCGATCGGCGGCCGGCGTTTCGGCCCCTGTCGCGAGGAGGTTCACGGCGATCAGGGCCTGGTTGAAGTGGTTGATGCCGGCGGCGAGCGTGCGCGCGTAGAGGCGCCTGTAGTTGCCGAGGATGTACTCGTGGAGGAACTCGACCGAGACGACCTGTCCGCCGGAGGATCCGTAGAACTCCGCCTGCCCGCTGCACGCGAAGCAGGCGTTGATGAACATGACGAGGTCCTCGCGCTCGACACGCTCGGTGTGGAAGCAGGCGGAGAGCGCGGGGGGCATACGAAGCGCCGCCCGGGGAATGGTGGGGCGAGTTACCTAAACAGTTACCAGACTGGGCTCGGGAATCGCCCCGGAGTCCCACGGGCGGCGAGCGACAGCATACCTCGGGACGGGGGCTTCGGAGAACCGGCCGAGCAGGTTTGCATCACCGATGCGGTGCTCCGGGTGGCAGGTGCGCGCAGCTCTCCCGTCCGGGCAGCGCTCAGCCGGCGGATCTGGCCGGCGGAGGTGGCCGGCTAATCTGGCCAGACCTCGATCCAGACGAACAGCACCTGTCCAGCGGCCTGGTTGTCGACCGCGACCGGATGGACGGTGCGCGCCCGCAGCGCCGCGACGAGGTGACCGTGGTTGATCGCGAACCTGCCGATGAAGTCGTCGTGGATGAGGTCCCTGTCGATGAGCTCACCGCTCAGGTGGACGTCCGGCGTGAGCGGCACGCGACGCCACGTCGGCGGGCCGTCCCATCCCGGCGTGCACGTGTCGCGCTGCCCCGATCGATCGAGCGTGCGCCTCCCGAGCGATCGCGCGCCCACGAACAGCTCCGCCGAGCCGAAGGGCTCCGGCGGCTCGGTCCCGGATCCCGCCGCCTCCGCGGCGAAACCGGCCACGCTGGCGGCCGCCGCGGCCGGGTGCTCCGTGCGGAGGAGGCCGCCGATGGCGGTGAGCGCCCCCGGCGCGACAGCGCCCATGCCGTCCCATTGACGGCCGTCCGCCTTGGCCGGGCTGATGACGGCGCCGTCGATCGAGATGCGGACACGGGCCGGCAGCGGCTCCGCCGCCGGCCGGCACGACGCGCAGGCGAGGGCGATCCCGCACAGCGAGGCCGCTCCGAGGAGAGCACGAGACCCCATGTCTCGAGAGCGTATCCCGGCGGGCGCGGATCACCAACGCGGAACAGCGGGCGACAGCGCGCTACTTCGCCCGCGCGGCCCTCTGCGCCCGCGCAAGGTCGTCCTTCAGGCGCGCGATCACGGCGACGATGCGGTCACGGGGCGCGGCGTCGAGCCACATCTCCAGCCCGTGGCTGCGCGCAAAGCCGATGAGCGCGGGGAGCACGCGACCCGGCTCGCCGGTGATCACCGTGGCGCGGGGGCGAATCCATTCCTGGTCTGTCGCGAGCTCGTCCTCGGCTGTCAGATAAGGCCGCAACGCCACCTTGAGCGCCTCGGGCGCCATGCACGCCGTGGTCTCCTGGGAGCGCCGCCAGAACGTGGCGGAGAGCCGGACCGGGCCGCCGTCCATCCACTCCGCGTTCCCGCCGGCACGCTGGATCCGGAAGCCGTAGCGCGCCGGGATCCGCGACGACGTGGCGATGAGGTAGCGGTCCGCGATCACCGCCCTGCCGTCGAGCGAATCGGCCATGGTGGCGGCCGTCCCGGCGTCCGGGAACGAGGCCCAGAGTCGCGCGCGATCGTCGCGCGGGGGGCGGGCAGCGAGCATCTCAGGCCAGTGGGGCTCACCGGGGAGCGGGGCCAGCTCGGCGGCCAGAACGGCACCGTGCCTCTCCGCGATCGCCTCGAGCTGCGAGATGGTGCCCTGGAGCGGTCCCAGATCCGGTGTTCCGGCGGAGGGCGATGCGCCGCGGATCGGGACGGGGCCGTACAGGTCGAGGCCGCGCCTCTCGAGGACGGCGATGTCGTCGACCGCCAGCGCGACGTCCGCCGCCTCCAGCGACGCCGCGTCCTCGAACCGCAGGCCCGCCACGAGCTCCACCGGATCGTGCTCGTGGACGCCCGAATAGACGGCTCGTCCGCCCCGCTTCCACAGGAGCGCTCGCAGCGAGGGGAAGTCGTCGCCCACGGCCATGTCGGTGTGCAGCATCACGCTCGCCCCGACGCGCGCGATCGAGCCCGGCGCCACCTCTTCGTCGTCCAGGCGGATCCCCTCGCGCTCCAGGAGCGTTCGCCACGCTGCCCCGTACGGCTCGCCCGGAGTCCATCCCGGCAAGAGATCGTCGATATAGCGACGGGCGTCCTCCAGCTCCTCGAAGCGCCCGACGAGCACGCAGTCGCCGCTGTTGTTGCCGGAGAACCCCTGCCAGATACGGATACCGTCGGAGAGCTGTGCCTTGCGCCGCGCGGGCCTGGCGCAGCCCGGGAGCGGCGCGGGCCCGAGGAGCCGCTCTCGCTCGGCAGACCAGGCGGCGAGCACGTCGTCCGCCGACCGGACGGGCGCTCCCCGCTTCTGGAACGAACAGGCCTTGAGCGTGCGATCCGAGGTGATCGTCACGAAGTCCAGGCCGGCCCCGCAGTCGCCGTCCACCCCGTCGAAGAGGCGCGGCACGGGCTCCAGCCTGTCCCCGAAGCAGACCGAGAGCCGCGCTCGAACAGGGCTGTCGGCGATGATCTCGGCGAGGCGGCGCTCGCCGTCCCGGTCAAGGTGGTTGTCCGGGTCGAGCCCTACATACCGGAGCAGCGCCACGTCGCGGCACCCGAGCCGGGCGAGCCGCGCGAGGAGCGCGGGCAGCGACGGGAGCAGCGCGGGCGTCGCGAGCACGTTCACGCCGAACGTCACGCCCGAGGCCGCGAGCAGCTCCAGCCGGTCCTCCCAGGGCGTGTCTTGATACACGGAGACCCGGATCTCTCCGACGTGCGGCGCGAGCGCACGGAGCCTCCGCTCCGTGAGCAACGTGCCGTTGGTGGTGAGGTGGAGCGCGAGCCCGGTCCGTTCGGCGAGGCGCGTCAAGAGCTCGTCGAAGCCGGCGAACGCCAGCGGCTCTCCTCCGCCGAAAGCCACCTCGAGGAGGCCGCGGCGCGCGAGGCCCGAGAGCACGTCGAAGGCCCCGTCCACCGTCCACGCGCTGCCTGCGTCCCTGTCCCGCGAGCAGAACGAGCACGCGAGGTTGCACCGGTTGGTGATGCCGAACAGCGCGACGCGCGGGGCCCGCCTCGTCAACCGGCGCGTCGCGGCCCCGTCCCAGCGCACGTTCGTCCCCGTTCGCGGATGGAACCAGAGCAGCGCCCCGTCGAGCGCGTGGGGCCGGAACACGTCGCGCGACGGCAGGGGGCTCGCGTCTTCCATGGCGCGGGAAGTCTACGCCCGTCGCGGCTCCGGATCGTCATCGCCGCTCGGGTGGCTCACGCGCCGCTCACCCCCGGCTCGTCCGCGCGATCGCCTCGGCCAGCGCGCCGTCGTCCGCGCCCTCCGCGGCGCCCGCGAGCGCCGCCTCGGCGGCGGCGAGCGCCGCGTCGCGGAGGCGGTAGAGCTCGGGCTCGGGGATGCGCTCGCGCGCGGCGAGGACGCCCGGCGGGACGCCGCGCAGCATCTCCAGGACCAGCCCGAGGCGGCGGCGGGCCTCGGGCAGCGGCGGCGCGCCGAGGCCGAGCCGCCGGCGCGTGGCCTCTGGCGCGGCCGCGAGGCGGCGCGCGGCGTCCTCGGCGACCTGGGCGGCGAGCGCGTTGTACGCGCGCGGCGACGGGAGCTTCGCCCCCGTCCAGACGAGCAGCCGCACGAACTCGCGCGCCCCGCCCTCGAACGCCCGCCGCCCGTGGAGCATGCGCCGGTTGTCGACCACCAGGATGTCCCCCGCGCCGAGCGAGAGCTCGATCACCTCGCGCCCCGACGCCTCGACGAAGCGCGCCAGGCGCGCCGCGATCGCGTCCCCCGGCGGCACGATCGGCGCGTGCGTGAGCGCCAGCGCGCCGTCGCGGAGCGACACGGTGGGCCCGAAGACGTCGCCGAAGACGAAGGGGATGCGCCTGTACACCGTGAAGAGCGCGCGGAAGAGCTCGGGGTCGTCGCGCTCGATCGTCGCGAGCAGCGCCCAGCCGTCGAGCAGGAGGCAGCCCCCGCCGCGCTCCGCGGGCCTGACGCAGGCCATGATCTGCACCGCCGGCGGCGCGCCCGCGAAGCACTGGCTGTCCGTGTGGAGCGGCGCCGCCGCGGAGCTCGCGGCGAACGACCTGCCCCCTGGCACCGCCTTGATCGGCTGCCGCTCGACCAGGAGCGGCCTCGCCCCGAGGAGCCGCTCCGCGAACCCCCACGGCGCCCGCGCCGCCTCCTCCGGGGCCAGCGCCCCCTCGTCCCCGCGCAGGACCGCGAAGCCGCGCGCCGCGAGCTCGTCATGGAGCCTCACCGGACCGCGCTCCGCCCCCGGCCAGATCCATCGCTCGATCATGGGCGTGCGGCGCTCGAGATATCGAGACGTTCAATTCCCATCATACCAACAAACCACCGAATCAAAACCCCACCCCGCTCATCCCCTCTTCTCTCTTCCTCTCTCTTCCTCTCTCTTCCTCTGTGCCCTCTGTGCCTCTGTGGTTCAAATCCTCTTCTCCCACCCCGCCCCGCTCATCCATCGAGGAAGCGGGCCTCCCGGAACCCGGCGCGGAGCAGGTCGCGCGGGATGGGCAGGACGCGGAGCAGCGGCGCGCCCTCGGGCACCTCGATCGCCGCGCCGATCCGCCGCACGTGGAACACCGCCGGGGTCGCGAAGAAGACGTCGGTCGCGACCACCCCGCGCATCACGTCGTAGCCCTCGCCGTGGATTCCTTCGAGCAGGCTCGACCAGCCCGGCGGGGTCGTGGTGAAGGCCCACGGCTTCACGAAGAAGTGCGGCTCGCCCGGCGGGTGGGGCGTGAAGTACTTCGTCAGGTACCAGAGCGCCCCGCGGTTCGCGGCGACGAAATCCTCCCCGAAGACCCGGGCGAAGGTGCGCTCCACCGCGGCCGCCCCCTCGGCGAGGCGCGGCGCCTCCGGCGCGACAGCGAGCGTGTGCCCGTCGAAGGTCGCGCGGAACGGCACAGCGTTCCTCACCACGATGGACTGGAGCCGCCGGGCCCCCCCGCGCCAGGGGACCGGATCCGGCCCCGCCGCGGTCGTGACCTCGGTGACCTCGGCGATCTCGGGCGCCCCCGGCCCGGCCACGACAAGCCGCGCGCGCGCCGGCCCCGCGCTCCCTTCCTCCACGCTCCCTTCCTCCGCGCCCCCCGCGCCCGCGCGCCCCTCCCCCGCCCTCGCCTTTCCCCCCACGAGGCGCCGGTACTTGCGCGTCACCTCGCCCTTCTTCACCGCGAAGTACCTCGCGTCGTAGAACGCCGCGTGCGCCCGCCCCACCTCGGGGGCGTCCGCGAGCGCGCAGGCCTCGATCTGCACGTCGGGGAGCACCGGCGCGACGCAGCCGATCTCGCCCTCGAGCCGGAGCACCCGCGGCGCCTCGTCGCGGACGCGCAGCTCGACAACAAGCGGCACGAAGGCACCGTCGTCGGCGAGATACGCCTCGCTCACGTCGATCAGCACGTTCCGGCGGTTCGCCGCGCCCGCGACCCGCAACCAGAGGCCCGGATCCGGGCGCACCAGGAGCCCGGTCCACAGCCGCAGGCGCGGCGGGCCGAGCCCCGCCCGGCACGTCCAGGCGATGCCGCCGCGCAGCGCCCGGTGCCACGCCCCCTCGGGCGCCAGGAAGCCCTGCGTGACCAGCCGGGGCAGCGCGGCGCGGTGCGCGCGGAGCAGCGCCTCGCGGTGCTCCCCCGCGGGCTCGGCGCGCAGCGAGCCGAGCCGCCGCTGCACCTCGATCGGACGCGCCAGCGTGATCTGGAGCCCGAACGCGTTGCCCTCGAGGAGCGGCACGCACGCCTTCGCCACCCGGAGCGGCACCGCGCCGTCGAGGTCGCCCGCGCGCCGGGTGAGCCGGCAGAGGCCGAGGGCGTCGAGCACCTCGAAGCAGGCGTCACCCGCCGCAGCCACCACCACCGCCGCAACCGCCGCCGCCACCGCAGCCGCCGCCGCCGCCGCAGCTCGACGAGCTGCAGCTCGAGCCGCCCGACGAGCCGCCGCCCGTCGAGACCGCCACGGGCGGGCGCATCGCGTAGACCATCGGCGCGAAGAGCGGCGACATCGCGAGCATCGCCGCGCCGCCCGCGGCCACCGTCAGGCCGATGTCCACCGCGTCCCGGCGGCGACCGCCGGCGACGTCCGAGCGCAGCGAGACGGTCGAGTCGTCGAGCCACGCGAGGTAGCTCGCCCTCAGGCTGCTGTACTTGCTCGTGGCCATCGCCACGAACCACGTGGCGAACAGGAGCGCGATCATCTCGATCACGAGGAACGTGTGGGGGCGGTTGAGCTCCTCCGCGCGAAGGACGCGGATCAACCCGACCCCGAGGAGCGCGAGGCCGACAGCCCAGACAACGGCCGAGAGCGTCTTCACGGTCCCGGGCGTGCGGAGCATCCCGGCGGCCGCGAGCTCGCCGCGGAGCTCCGGCTCGAACCGCTGCGCGATCTGGTCGGCGGAGGCGCGCAGCTGCGCCACCGAGAGCGTCGCGCCCGCGGCCCCCCTCGAGGAGAGCGCGCTGTGGAGCGCCGCGAGCACCCGGTCGCGCGGCGGGGCGCCGGCCGCGACCTGGAACGCCTGCGGCGCGTCCTTCGCGTCGCCCGCGGGGACGAGCCAGCCCGCGGCCATCGCGACGGCGATCAGCGTCTCGGCGACGCCCTTGCTCTGGTTCCGGAGGTACGCGATCGCCCAGTACTCGTCCGGCTGGGGGATCCAGCCCGCCGAGAGCCGTTGCCTCTGCGGCGGCTGCGCATGGAACCGGTACGGCGTGCCCGCGGCGGCCGCGGCGGCCGCCGGCGCGCCGCCGGGCTGCGCCGACCTGTCGAGGGAGGCGCCGATCGCGTTGCGCAGCAGCACGGCGAAGACGAGGCCGGAGGCCGCGAGCGCGCCGTAGAAGAGCAGGAACGCCGGCCCCGACTCCATGTTGAACGGGAAGAAATCGAAGATCTCGTGGATCACGGCGCCCCCGCGTGCTCGAGCCCATCGACGTCGTCGACCGCGCGCGCGAGCAGCGCGGCGAGCGCCTCGTAGGCCGCGCCCGGCGCCTCGTGGACCCGCTGGAGCGGGGCCACGTCGACGCCGAGGTGCTTGCCCGCCCCGGCGAGCACTGTCGCGAGGTCGTCGTCCCCATCGATTCCGTGCAGGCCGAGCAGGGCGTGCAGCGGGCCGCGGATCTGCTTCACCTTGCGGAAGACAGCGCCCCGCAGCGCCTCGTCCGAGCCCAGCCCGTCCACCACCGCACGGCGGAGCCGGATCTGCGCCTCGCGGAGCTCCTGCTCGACGCGCAGGCGGCGGTTCTTGCCGTCGATCACCAGCGCCGAGAACGGGTCGCGCCCGGAGAGGAGCACGTGGCACCGGCGGATGTCGTCGTAGAGCAGCGGGAACACGTCCGCGGCGCGCGGGATCTCGGCGACGGTGAGGATCATCGCCTCGATCCGGGCCGCGTAGCGCGCGATCCTGAGCGCGTTGGCGATCGCGTCGAGGCCCTCGCGGGAAGCCTCGTTGAGCACCACCATCAGATCGACGTCGCTCTGCCCCTCGCGGTAACCGCCGCGCGCCGCGCTGCCGTAGACGAGCAGGCACGCGAGCTCGTCGCCGAGCGTCCGCTCGAGGCTCTCCTTGAGCTCAGTGAGCCGCGCCTGCACCGGCGCCGGCAGCCTGGAGACGGCGCTCCCCTGGGCGATCGTTCCTTCTTTCATGCGCTACCCTCGCGACCCGAAGAGCCGGACGTCGGCGCTCGAGCCAATCCCCTTGATCGCCCAGATTACCCGACCTCCGGGGAGGCGTTCTCGCCGAATGAACGGCAGGAGCCGGGGCCGCACGCTCCCGTCGCCCGCGGGCCCGACGAAGCGGGCGCGGAGGAGCAGGCGATCCACGGCCGCCTCGGGCGCGAGCCGCGCGTCGGCCCCGGCGGCGGCGGCGATCCGGAGCGCGTCGGCCACCGCGGCGAGGCGCGGGGCCCGCGGCGACGCCTCGAGGCACCGGGCCGCGAGGCGCGCGGCGGCCTCGCGGTGCGACGCGAGCCGCGGCAGCAGCGGAAGCGCGTCGTCCACGCGCTTGCGCTGCAGGATCCCGCGCGAGCGTGCGACCTCCGCGGCGTCGAACGGCCGCACGCCGTCCGCCGATGGAGCCAGCGGCGCGGTGAGCAGCTCGGCCACGTGCGCCTGCGCCGCAGCGAGCGCCGGGGCCCCGGCGGGCGGATCCGGATCGGGGGTGGAAATTTGCAATGCCGCTGTGTGACCGGCCGTCGGCGGGGGGCGGGGCGGCGCGGACCGGACGAGGTCGCGGAGGGTCGCGATCTCGGCCGCGAGCGCCGCGAACGGGGGGAAGTCGCCGTCGCGCTCGAGGAGGATCGGGACCGGCCCGGTGCGCTCGAGGACCGCGGCGAGGAGCGCGAAGACCGGCTCGGGGACGGGGTGGGCGTGCGTGTCGAAGTAGAAGCCGTGCTCGCGGGCGCCGCCGGCGATGTGGATCATCGCGACGCGATCGAGCGGGTAGGAGCGGACGAGCGCGGTGGGATCGATGCCGTCGTTGACGGCGTTCGCGTAGACGTTGCCGACGTCGAGGAGGAGGTCGCAGCCGGTGCGGGCGACGACCTCGGCGTAGAAGCGCCCCTCGTCGAGGTCGTCGTCGGGGAAGCGCAGCGTGCGCGCGGCGTTCTCGAGCAGCAGCGGGATGTCCGGGAGCGCCCGCCGGGCCGCGGCGACGTTCCGCGCGACGACGCGGGCCGCCTCGACCGTGTACGGCAGCGCGGTGAGGTGGCCGATCTCCCGGCCGCCGCCGCGCACGAAGGCGACGTGCTCGCTCACGACGGGGGCGGCGAGCTCCCGGCAGAGCGCCCCGAGGCGGCGGGCGCGATCGAGGTCGATGCCCGAGGCGCTGCCGAGCGAGAGCTTCACGCCGTGGGGCACCACCGGCCAGATGCGGGCGATCGCGGCCGCCTCGCGCCGCGCGGCAGGGCTCGCGAAGCAGGCCTCGGCCACGACCTCGACGAAGTCGACGGCGCCCGGCGCGGACAGCAGATCGGCGGCGAGCTCGGGGCGGAATCCTACGCCGACGCCGCCGACGCCGCCGATGCCGGAGAGCGATGCGCTGGGGAGGCGAGCAAGCACGCGGGGACCTCGCTCAGTTTGCCTCAACGCTGGGGTTCGCGACAGGGGGCGAGCGGCTCGCGCCCGCGGGAGACCGCGGGGAGAGGCAGCGGATTGCGCTGCCAGGACGCCATGGGGAGGAGCTCACCTCATCGGCCAGATGCGGAGATCGCGAGTCGCGCATCGCAATGAAGAGCGAGACGACGTTGCAATCGAAAAGCGATCGATCCAGACGCCATCACCTCGCCATTCACGGCGGCTCGCGCGGCGCGGACACACTATGTCCGCGCAGCCGACTTCGGCATTGCGCGCCTCCGCGCCGCGCGCGAGGCTCGGCGCCGAATGAAGATCCTCGCCATTGCGCTCGCGCGTCATAGCCAGTTCTCCGGCATCTTCGATGTGCTCCGCCGTAAACACGAGATCACCCTCGTCGCGCCGGACGGCACCGGCGAGGCGCCCGGGCTCCGCTCGATCCCCTTCACGCCGGCCCGCGTCACCTCGGGCAGCCGGTCCGAGCGCGCTGTCGGCTCCTTCCTGGGCACGGCGCGGGCGGTCGCGAGCGCGATCGAGCCGCTCCGGGGCGAGCGCTTCGACGTTGTGTTCGGACAGGTGAGCTTCGGCTGCACGCACGAGATCCGGCGCGTCCTCGGCGCGCCCGTCGTCTCCCATGTCGAGCTGCCCGGCCGGGAGATGGCCACGGCGCGCCCGGAGTTCCCGCCCTCGCGCGAGGACATCGAGGCCGGCGAGGCGCACCGCGCCCTCGTCGACCAGAGCCTGCGCGCTTCCGATCTCATCATCACGCCGTCCCGCCACGCCGCGGGGCTGCTCCCGCGCGACGTCGCGCCGCGCGTGCGGGTCGGCATGGAGGGCTTCCGCGTCGGGCCGCTCAGGGACGCCGCCGAGCGGAGGGCCCTGCGACAGCGGCACGGGCTGCCAGCCGACGCGCCGCTGCTCGGCTATTTCGGGAGGACGCTCGAGGCCATGCGCGGCTTCGACGTCTTCGTCCAGGCGGCGCGCGAGGTCCGCCGCGCGCTGCCCGGGGCGGCGTTCCTCGTCGTCGGCGAGCCGGTCACGCACTACGGCAGCGAGCAGGCCGCGCTCGGCGGGGAGAGCTTCAAGGACTTCGCCCTCCGGACCGCCGGCGTCGCCGAGCACGAGCTGATGTTCCGGAGGATCCAGCCGTTCCCCGTCTACCGCGAGCTCCTCGCCGCCGTGGACGCCGCCGTGTTTCCGATCTTCGAGAGCGCGGGGCACTGGAGCTTCTTCGACAGCCTCGCCGAGGGCACGCCCACCGTCGCGGCGCGCCGGGCCTTCTTCCCCGAGGTCATCAGGGACGGGCATAACGGCCTGCTCTGCGACGTGCGCGACGTCGCGAACTTCGCCGCGCGCAGCGTCGCCCTGCTGACGATCCCGGGGCTGCGGGCGCGGATCGGGCGCGCCGCGTGGGAGACGGCGCGCCGCGACTTCACCGAGGAGCGCGCGGCCGCGCGGTACGAGGCCGTCTTCGAGGAGGCAGCGCGGCTGCCTGCATACGCGCTGACCGCGCGCGCGGCGGGCTGAGCGCCCGCCGCGCAGCGCCGGCGTCACGTCAGGCGCGCAGCGACGCGGACGCGTCGAGCGCGCGCGCGGCGGCGAGATCGGCCGGGGTGTTGATGTTGATGTACCGGCCCTCGAACCGCAGCGCCGAGAAGCGGACGCCCCGGCGCATCGCGAAGCGGAGGGCCTCGGTGATCTCCCGCTCGTTCCGGGACGGGTTGATCGGCGCGAGCGCGAACAGATCGAGGACCTCGGGGGTGAGCAGGTAGAGGCCGAGGCCGCAGGCGCGATTGCCGGGGTCCGGCGGCTTCTCGGCGAGCTCCTCCACGAGCTCGCCGCGCAGCCGGACGCCGTAGTTGCGCCGCACGCTCGCGGCGTCGCCGCCGGACCAGACCGCCAGCGCGGGCGCGGCCGGCCACGGCTCCGCGAGGCGCCCGTCGAGCACCAGGTCGCCGAGGACGACAAGCGCCGGCCCGCGCACGAGGGGCCGCGCGCAGAGCGCCGCGCTGGCGACGCCGTCCGGCGCCGGCTGGCGCACGATCGCCGCCCCGGGGCACCGCGACAGCGCGAAGCGCGCGACGTGCTCGTCGTCGCCCGCGACAACGAAGACAGGGGGCGCGCTCGAGGCGTGGTAAGGCAGGAGCTGGCGCATGAGCCGGCCGACGAGCGGCTCGGCGCCCAGCGCGATCATCGACTTGGGCACCCCGGCCGGCTTGTGCTCGCCGAGCCGCGTGCCCCGCCCGCCGCAGATGAAGACAAGCTGCATGGCGGCTCCATTCACCCGATCGGGTGCGGGGTCGGATCGCCGTCGAGGCGCGGCCTCAGCGCGTCGCAGTCGAGCGGCGCGAGGTCGGGCGTGATCACGCGCGCGACCCGCAGCCCGGCCCGCGCGACGTCCGGCGTCGTGAGGTCGACGAAGCACGCGTCCGAGAGCCGCGCCGCGATCTGCCGCCAGCCAGGCGCCGGCGGGCGAGGTCGCGCGACGGCGTCCGGGCGCAGCCAGCGCTGCCGGCTGGCGATCAGATCCCGCCGGATCGCGTGCGCGCGCGGGTGGTCGCTCAGCGTGCGGGGCGGGTACGCGGGCGGCGGCTCGCCGCGGGCGAGCCACCCCCGCAGCCAGAGGTCGACCACCACCGTCTCGAGCGACGCGGCGCGCGCCGCCTCCTCGAGCGATCGGCGCGCCGCGAGGCCTGTCGCGGCGTACGGCGGCTCGGGCCGCTCGAGGAGCGAGACGACGACCTCGAGGCCGCTCTCGCACGGCAGCCGGCAGAGGTGGAGCCCCTCGATCGGGACGGGGCGCACGTCGACGCGCTCGACAGGCAGGTGGAGGCGCCACGCGCGCATCACGCTGTCGCGCTCGACGCGCTCCTCCAGCGCGTGCTGGATCGCGTCGTCGAGCGTGCGGCCGAGCGCGAGGCCGCAGGTCGTCTGCACGCCGAGCGAGGGCTCGCCCTCCGCGCGGCGGTACGGGAAATAGACGAACGCCGCGGGCACCCAGACGGGCGCGTCGTCCGCGAGCGACGTGGCGCGCGCCCAGCGCAGCGGCGCGTCGGCGTCGAAGGGCTCCCCCGGGGCGAGGCGGCGCGGGTCGAGCCACCGGCCGTCGAGATCGCGCGCGCGCGCCAGCGGGAGATCGTCGGGCGCGAACGCGGGGCAGTAGCGCTCGACGCTCTCCCCGCTCGCCCGGGCGCGGGCCGACGCCATCGTCGTGTCGGCCGCGATCCCGTCGTTGAGCCCCCGGACGCCCAGCTTCCACCCGAGCGGCTCGGTGCAGCACCCGACCGCCAGGGCCGCCACGATCCCCGGGAAACCGCTGGCGATCTCGTCGACCCGCGTCACGACGCCGAGCCGCTCGCCCACGAGCGCGTCGATGCCGCTCGCCTCCACGGGCAGGCGCGCCTCTCGACACAGCGGGCACCCGGGGACCGGGACGAAGTCATGGAGGCGCGTCCCGCCGTCCGGGAGCAGCTCGATCTGGGCTGCGCCGGCCGCGCCGCCGTCGTCACCGTCGAGGCAGCGCCGCACCGCCGCGGCGACGCGCGCCACCAGCGCGTCGGGCGCCTCCTCGACAGGCCGGCACCCCCTCGCCCCGTTCGATCGGCGGCGCGCGGTGAAGCACGCGAGGCAGCCCGACCCGCCGGCGCCCAGCATCGGGCCGACGAGCGCCTGCCCCTCGTCGCCGGCCTCGATCAGGATCCACGGCGACTCCGCGTGGCTGTCGAACGCCCGCAGCGCGGCGAGGTCCTCCCAGTGGCACGCGAGGACGACGGTGGACGACGCCGCGCCGCGCGGCGCGCCCTCCCCGGAGAGCGCGCCCCGGAGCGCCCTCGCGAACGGGGTGTAGCCCAGGATCTGGATCTCTCTCTTCATGGCTCATCCCCCCGCGCTCGACGACGGATGTCCTCCGGCAGGCCCCCGGCCCGTCACGGCGCGCGCCGCGATCTGCGCGTAGGTCTCGTCGGGCAAACCCAGCGTCCCGCGGATCTGCCGGACATCCTCGATAGGGCGGTGCGCGACGAGGATCCTCGCTGTCATGCGCGGGATCCCGAAGCGCGCCGCCAGCTCCTCGGGATCGCTCTCGTTCAGGGCGGCGAGCACGCCATCCCGCTCGGCGCGATCCGGCGCGGGGCGCGGCGCGGCCGGCGTCGCGGGCTGCTGCGGGCGCCCGCCGCGCGCGGCGGCGGCGCGCACGGCGGCGCCGACGTCGATCAGCCCGGCGCCGAGCCCGGGGTCGCGCGCGGGTGTCGCCGAATCCTCCATGATCGCGCGCACCTCGGCGGGAGACAGCGCGGGATCCTGGGACAGGATCAGCGCCGCCACGCCGGCGACGTGCGGCGTCGCGAAGGAGGTCCCGAAATCGGACCGCGCGCCCCCGCCGATCGCCGCGGAGAGGATGTTCTCGGCAGGATCGTGCGAGCCCGAGCCCCCGGGCGCCCCGAAATCGACCTCCTTGCCGTAGAACGAATACCTGCACCGGGCGAGGTCGGGCCCGACGGCGCCCACCGAGATCACCGACGGGTAATCGGACGGGTAATGCGGCTGATCGGCCTGATCGGGCCAGTTGCCCGCGGAGCAGACGACGACGGCGCCGCGCTCGACCGCCGTCGCGATGGCGTCCCGGATCAGGCCGACATCGCCGCTTGTCTTCCAGCTCAGGCTGATCACGAGCCGCTTCCCCGCCGGGACGCGGCTCAGCGCATAGAGGATCGCGTCGCGCCGCCGCGCATAGCTCGCCGTCTCGCCCGAGAGCGGCACCTTGAGCGGCAGCAGCCGGCACCCGCGGCAGACCCCCTGGATCGACTGCGCGCCGCTGCCCACCAGGATGCCGGCGATGAACGTCCCGTGCCCGACCTCGTCGTCGGGGACGAGCACCCCGTCGCCCGCGAAGTTCCAGTCGTCGTCGTCTCCGCGCGGCAGGATCGCGTCCTTCAGCGCCGGGTGCGACGTGTCGACCCCGGAGTCGATCACGGCGACGATCACGTCCGGCGAGCCCTCGCCGTAGCGCCACGCGTCCGGGGCGCGGAGCAGCGCGAGGTTCCAGGCCGCCGCGGGCCCGCCGCTCGCCGGCGCGCCCGCCCCGCCGCCCTCGAGATCGTCGAAGCCGATGAAGTTGGGCTCGGCGAACTTCACCTCGCTCCGGCGGTTCAGGCCCTCGATCGCGCGCGTGAGCCGCGCCGGCTCCCTCTTTCCGTCGACGACGCGCAGGGTGAAAAGCCCCGGGGTGCGGTGGCGCTCCGCGATCTCGAACCCCGCGGCGGCGATGATCTCCGCCTGCCGCGCCTCGGGGACGCCGTCCGCGAACTGCACGGCGCACAGCTCGGGATCCATGTACCGGCGGCTCGCCGACGGATCTCGGAACGCGGGCGTCACCTTCTCCACGTCCGGCGCCCGCCTGAGATCCGCCAGGATCTGCGGCGCCGACTCGGTCTCGGGGACGCGGAAGAGCCGGTGGCTCGCGCGCGGCCCCGAGCGCGCGTCCTCCCGGAGCCCCAGCGCCATGGGGCTCGGCGCGCGCGCGGCGGCCTCGCTCTCCCGGAAGGTCACCACGACCTCGGACGCGTCCGGCGCGAGCGCGACGCGGTTTCCGGTGAGCTTGTCGCGGTAGGCCAGCTCGGGGACGTCGAAGATCGCCGCGACAGCGTCGAGCGCGGCGGCGTCGATCTCCGGCAGGCCGCGCAGCTCGGAGAGGAAATAGAGCGGCCGCGCCGCGAGGATCGCGCGGGCGGCCGCCGCCGGGATCCCCGCCTTGCGCGCGAGCTCCTCCTCGCTCGCGGCGTTGATGTCGAGCTTCGGGATCTCGAGCGCGCGCACGCCCCGCGCCACCCGGAACGGCAGGGCGCGGCGGAGCTCCGCGAGCCCCGGGAACGGGCGCGCCCGCACGAGCGCCTCGACCTCCTCCGGCCTCAGATCGAGCAGCGCGGCGAGCTGCTCCCTGGAAGCCTCATTGACGTGGACCGTTCGCATGGATTGCCTCCTCCTCCAGCACCTGAAACAGCTCGGAGAGACCGCAGCACGAGGGGTCGTGTCCCGGGTCGTGGCGCTCGGCGACGTAGCGCTCGTGCGGGCACCAGCCGCGGCAGTACTTGAAATACCGGCACCCCCGCTGCTGCTCCTGCGCGGCGCGGTTGCCCGCCGCGAGCGCCTGCGCGCGCTGGCCGGCGCGCATCTCGTCGAAGCTCTGGGTGAGCACGTTGCCGAGCGTGTAATCGGGGTCGCCGACGAACTTGTCGCAATGGCCGACGCTGCCGTCGGGCTCTATCGAGAAGAACGCCCCGACGCAGTTGCCGAGCAGCTCGCAATGGCCCGCCACCTCCCCGCGCGCGGCGCGGGCGGCGCTGTCGAGCTCGCGCACGTGGATCCACGGCTCGGGCTGCGCCCTGCGCGCCCGGTCGAGCTCCAGCAGGAAGCGCACGTACGTCGCCCGATCGACCCACGCCACGCCGGGCCGCCCCGCGTCATGGCCATCGCCGTTGCCGGGGCGGGTCGGGAGCACGCCGACCCGGGTGAGCCCCTCTTCCTGCAGGAACCGGACGATCCGCGCCGCGCCCGCGGCGAGCGTCGCGCCGCCGATCACGAGGTAGACGTGCTTGAGCAGGCCGGCGTCGCGCAGCAGGCGCAGGCCGCGGCGCACGTCCGAGAACGTCGACCGGCCGCTCACGTGCAGGCGCGTGCGATCGTGGAGCTCGGGCGGCCCGTCGATGCTGACCCCGACGTGCATTCCATAGCGGAGGAAGAGCTGCACCCAGGCGTCATCCATCGTGGTGGCGTTCGTCTGGATGCGATTGAAGATCTGCTGTCCGGGGCGCTGGAACCAGCGCTCCAGCGCGAGCGTCCTCAGGAAGGCCCTCTGACCGAGCAGCGTCGGCTCCCCGCCGTGCCACACGACCTCGATCGTGCCGTGCTGCCCGGACCCGACGAGCTCCTGGAAGAGCCGGGCCTGCACGGGGAACGTCATGATCTGGTTCGTCTCTGCCCGCCAATCGTGGCAGTACGTGCAGCGCAGGTTGCAGAGCCGGGTGATCTTGACGATCGCGCAGGCATAGCCCGCGTAGCCCATGTCCTGCCCCGGCGCCCAGCGGAGCCGCGTGGGCGCCGCCGGCGCCTGGCTCGGCCGGGCGGCCCTGAGCCACGCCGCCTCGTCGGGGGTGAACAGCGTCTCCAGCGGCCAGGTCGCCAGCGCCTCGACCGGATCGAGGGCGCGCCGGAGCAGGACGTCGAGCGCCGCGCGCCCGGCCTCGTCGAGGCCCTCGGCGGCCGCCCACAGCGCGGCAGCGCGCGCCTCCGAGCCGAGCGCCAGCGCGGCGCTCGCCTGGCTCCGGAGCACGACCGGGCGGCCGGCCACCGCGACGTCCTCGGGCAGCCCGGGCGTCGCCGCCCGCTCCAGGAGGTCGCCAGGGCCCCCGGGCCCGCCCTCCCCCTCGGCGAGGCGCGCGAGCGCGTCGCGGGCGCGGCCGAGCGCCGCGGGCGGCAGCGATTCTTCCACGTGCACGCTCATCGTCGGCTCCTCATCTCCCCGGGCTCGCCGGCAGCGCGAGCGCCAGGAAGCTCCGGCCCTCTCGCATCATCAGCCCCCTCGCGCAGAACTCGGCCAGCGCGGCCTCGACCTCGTCCGGCGGCGCGGCGATCCCGGCCTTCGCCGCGATGCTCTCGGCTGTCAGCGGGCGATCGCTCGCCGCGAGGTACAGCGAGGCCAGCGGCTCCTCGAACGTGTACGTGCCGGCGCGCGCCGGATCGCGCAGGTCCTCGATCTGGAGCAGCTCCGGAGAGGACCAGCAGGTGAGCGACGGCCGCGGCGCCCGCTTCCACGCCTCGATCCAGGCTGTCACCGCCCTCGACAGCCCCTCGTACACGGACGCGCCCAGCGTGTCCTCGAGCTGGTAGTCGAAGAAATAAGCCACCTTGTCGAGCGCGAGGTGCTGCGGATAGACATACGCGTAGCTCTTCTCCGGCCGCACGTACGCGGCGGGGAACGACGCGCGATCCGCGTAGATCGGGCTGAACCGCTCCATCCAGATGGGGCCCGCGCCCCCCGGCGGCTCCAGGTGCGTGAGCTGCGCGATGAGCTCCGCCTGCTCCCGGTAGTCCTCCGCTGTCTCGCCGGGGAAGCCCCAGATCAGGTTCCAGCCGACCCCGATGCCGTAGTACCTGGACCAGCGCATCGTGTTCACGTTCTGGATCCCTGTCACCCCCTTGCGCATCAGCTTGAGCACGTGGCTGCTCAGCGACTCGATCCCCGGCTGGATGCGCCGCACGCCGGCGTCGCCGAGCGTCTTGAGCTGCTCCCGGGTGAGGTTCGACTTCACCTCGTAGAAGAACTCGTAATCGGTCCGCTCCTCGGCGAGGCGGGTGAAGAGCGTCTTCAGGTACGCGTTCGAGACGATGTTGTCGACCGCCTCGAACTGGAAGCTCCTGTGGCGGCGCGCGAGCTCGGCCAGCTCCTTCGCGACGCGCTCGGGCGATTTGGCGCGGAACGCCATGGTCGAGCCGTTCAGCCCGCAGAACGTGCAATGGTGCTTCTCCCCCCACCAGCAGCCCCTGGCGCTCTCGAAGGGGATATCGACGACCCGCCGGCCCGCGCGGGGCAGGAGCCCGAGCGCCTCGGCCCGCTCGAAATACTCGCCGTACTCGGGCACCGGCAGCTCGTCGAGCCGCTCGAACGGCGGGCGCGGCCGCGGGCTCGCCACCTCGCCGCCCCGCCGGCACGCGACGCTCGGCACCCCGGCCGGATCGCGCCCGTCGTGCAGCGCGAGGAGCAGCTCGGGGAAGGCCTGATCGCCCTCGCCGCACACGGCGTAATCGACGCAATCGATCGACCGACAGAGCTCGACCCCCATGTCGCCCTCGAAGTTCGAGCCCCCGAAGATCAGCGTGACGCCCGGGTGGCGCTCCTTGATGCGCCTCGCCAGGGCGAACGAGGCCGTGTTCTGCTGGAACGTCGACGTGAATCCGACCACCCGGAAATCCCCCCAGGCGACCGCGTTGACCAGGTGATCGAGGTAGCGGGGCACCACCTCATGGCGGATCGACCGCAGCCGCTCGGGCGACTCGGGCGAGCCCGCGGGCTGGCCATCGGCGCCGGGCAGGAGGTCCTCGAGGAATCGATCCTCGAGATCGGGCGCCCGGTCGCCGAAGGCCGCCAGGGAGAACAGCCATTCGCCGACCAGGCGCCCTCGATGCCGGCAGAGGTGCTCGTACACGGCCGGGCCTACCTGGACCGCGAAATCCAGGTTCAGGTGGTGGGTCGTCACCGGGAACCCGTGGGACTCCCCGATGGCCTTGAGGAGCCCGATCTGGATGGAAGGCCTCGTCATCGACACGAACGGCATCGTCACGAGCGCGACCCGAAACGACGCGCGCGATCTCCGTGTCTCTGCGTCCAGCCTTGTCACGTCGCCCCGGACCCCCGGTGACCCGGGCCGGACCTCTCCCTGCCCCGGCTCGGCCGCGTCGAGCAGCGATAGACGTCGCCTGTTGCCAGGCGCCGGTTCGCTCGCGAGTTTCCTGGGCGACGAGCTCATGGGCTAGTTAGTCCAGGTGACTGTCGCGCCGCCGACGGAGACCTCCCTTGCGGCGGCCTCGCCCTCGAACTCGTACCTGGCCGCGACGCCCGCCTTGAACGCCGACTTGAAGGCGTCCGACAGCCTGGGCAGGCTCGTCGGGCCGGTCGGCTCCGCCGGCTTCGCCTTCGCCTTCTCCGCGATCGACTGGCCCGCGATGCTGATGATGGCGAGCAGGAGGCCTCGCTCGGTCTCGGTGAGCACCTCCGAGAGCTCATCCAGCTTGGTCGCGAGCTTGTCGATCTCTGCCTGTGTGGGTTTGATGTCCATCTGTTTTCACCTTCCGTGAATGGTTGACCGGGAATCCGGCGGCGCCCTTGCGGCCGCCGCCGGAGCTTGCGGGGCTCCGGCGCGAGCGCGCGTGTCGGCGCGCCCGATGCGCGCGTGCGCGCGTGCGCCGACACGCGCGCTGGCTGCCCGCGGGCGCTTGCCTGGATCGAGCCCCTGAAACCGTTGCTTCCAGGGTGCGGCCCCCAACCGCTCCACCGTCTCTACCGTCGCTCGAAGCGCGGGGCGGTCACGCCAGAAGCGCTCGACGGCCATAGAATGATTTCTGGCTCACGCGCGGTCAAGGCGCCGACAACGAGGTCGGCTCGCCGTCCATGCCGGCGCGCGGGCATATCGGATCAATGGCTCGCTTCATCCATGATGTAGGCCGCGACGGCGGCTCGGGCGCTGAGCCCGCCGCCGCGGCGCGGCAATGCCCGCGAGCGCCGTCGCGCGGACATGACCGCTGCGACGGCTCGTTCCATCTATCGCGGGCTTTCGCGCGGCTCGCCGCGCGCCGCGCGCGCCGAGCTCGCCGCCGCGTCCGTCAGCGTGGCTCGGAGTCGGGCCCTCGCCCCGCGTGGCTCAGAGGAACTGGCTGCTCCACTTGCGGAACGTCATGATGGTCTTTTCGCCGACGCACAGGACGGGCTGAGGGCGATAGATCTTGTTCTCCCAGATCGGGATATCCTCCTCGATCTGCCGGCACACCTCCGCGGCCAGGGCCTGGCCCAGGCGCTGCGCGCCGTCCTTGCGCAGCCAGAACGCGACCCGCACGTCGACGAGCTCGTCGTCCACCGGGGTGACGGTGTTCACGAAGAGGAGCTCGACGATGCCTGTGAAGCGGATCGTCCCGTAGCCCATGCCGTGGCCTTCCCAGGTGATCGTGCCGTCGACCACCTGCCCGCCCGGCCCTCGCTGCTTCACCGCCGACCGGGATCGAATGATATGGCCCTCGACCTCGACCTCCGTGCGAGGCGCCTCCGGCATGCTGTGTACGGTGACGAAATGGGCCGGATCCACGATGTTCTCGAGCGTCTCCTGGACGTGCGTCCGGATCCTCCAGCGCCGGGTCGTGTCCATCGACCACGCCGTCGAGCGCGCCTCGGCGAGCGGCGGTATCTCGAAGGCAGGGGGCTCGCCGCCGATCGCGTGGTGGACAAGGATCGCGCCGTCGAGCTCCCGCGTCTCCCAGGCGCGGACCCTCGCCTTCGGAGGGATCGTGTCCGCGTACGGGATGTGCACGCACGCGCCCTCGCCGGAGATCACCCACCCGTGGAATGGACACCGGATGCCGCCCTGCTCGACGCGGCCTCCGATCCCGAGGTGGGCGCCCAGGTGCGGGCAGTGGGCGTCGAGGACGCGGGCCTCGCCGTCCTGGGTCCGGAAAAGCACCAGATCCCGCCCGAAGCACCGGAGCGGGAGCGGTCCGCCCGTGGACAGCTCGTCCGAGGAGGCGACTTGGAACCAGCCTCTGGGGAACGGCGGAAGCGGGATGCGAGCGCTCACGTGGGTCTCCTCGGCGCAGCGCCTGCCGGGGTCGGCCGGGCGCTCGCCCGGCGCCCGGGGGAGGGGCTACGTCGTGCCGGCGATCGTGCCATGAGCTCACCACTCTACCAGCAGACCGGCGGATGTGGGCGCGCCGAGACACGCCACGGAGCCGCCGCGCGTGCCCCCGCCCACGTCGAGCGCGGCGCGCGACACCCCGGCGGGCGGCCGCGCGCGAGCGGACACCGCCGCGGCCCCCGTCGCCTCGCCACCGTGCCTGGAGCGTCGATCAGGCGGGCTGGGAGAGCTGCTTCGTCCCGTGCACGGATTCGTGGCGGGAGAATCGAGAAGTTGCCGGCTGCGGGCGCGACGGCCACCGCCGCGCGAGGACGCGCTGTCAGGCCATGAAGCTGTCAGGCCGTGAAACGGACGCAGTGGATGGGCGGGACACGGCTGGAGAGCGCCTGCCACGACTCGCCTTGATCCTCGGTGATCCGGAGCGAGCCAGTCGTGGACCCGCAGCTCGGCCCACGTCAGTCCACGTCAGTCCACGTCAACGTAGAAGTCGACGCTCTGCAGGTTCGTGATCGGGCCTTCCCAGATCTCGAAGCCGACGGCGACCGCGTTCACCTGGTCGCCGGGCACGCTGAGGCCGCGCGTCTGCGCGTCACGCACGAAGTCCATCACGTCGAACTCGATCTCGTAGCTGTCGTTCCCTTCGGCGCGCACCCAGTTCACGATCGGCAGGCCGTTCACCATGCCGTTCCAGATGTTCCACGTGCCGGGGACGTTCGCGACAGTCACGCCCTTGTGCGCGGCGTTCGGCTGCCCGGCGGGCTGATAGCTCGGCGGATCGCGCAGCCACACCATGAGGTAGCCCTGGAGCTGCCTGCCGTTGCCCATCCAGATGTCGTACGCGGCGTTGTACTCGCCCTCGTTGCCGTTCTTTGCCCAGCGCCAGCCGGTGCGCAGGCTCGTGATGGAGCCGCTCGGCGCCGGCAGGCCGCAGTCTGGCACCTCCATCACCGAGTAGCGGCCGCAAAAGACGGTCGGGTACGAGGCGGGCTGCCCCATCGAGCCGGCCGCGCCGCTCATGCTCTCCACGGTGAACGACGTGCCTTCCCAGGAGACGGTGTGGCTGTCGAAGCCGGGGCCCCAGCCGTTGGTGATGAGCACGTACGGCGTGCCGTCGCGCGAAACGAGGCCCGTCTCGTACCGCTCGCTCGATCTGCCGGAGCCCTCCATGGTGCCGCTGCCGAGCCCGGAGCCCGGGTTCGCGGCGCCGCCCGTGCCGCTGCTGCTGCTGCTCGCGCCGCCGCCGCCCGTTCCTGACGTGGTGCCGCCGCTGCTGCTCGCGCCGCTGGTGCTGCCACCTGTCGCGCCGGTGCCGCCGGTTGTCGAACCGCCGCTGCTTGTCGCGCCGCCGCCCGTCGAGCCGCTCGCGCCCGGCAGCCCGCCCGATCCCCCCGAGCCGCCGGTGCCATCGTCGTCGGAAGATCCAGAGCAACCGGCGGCGAGGGCCGCCATCAACGTGAGCCGTGCCAGAGACCCGGTCAAGGAAAGCGCATTCATGGGGGGGAACATACACCTGGACTCCGGCGCACGGGGGTGCGCGGTGCCGGTGTGCGCGAGAAAACAGCGCTTGACGTGAACAATTGCAGCAACAGCGATGGTGTCGCCGCTCGGCCCCCGGCGTGAGGCTGGGGCTCTACGATGGATGGCAGCCCCTCGGGAGGCAGGGGCCCAACCCGGGCCCACCCAGGGCAGGTTCCGCAACCGGGGCTTGACGTATCCGGAGCGCTCGAGCTTCAGCCCCCCGGCGCGCCCGAGCTCCCCCGGTCGGGGGAGCTCGCCGCGATCACCGCATCAGCGTGGCGTGAGTCTCAACGTCCCAGGAAGTCCATCAGCCACTGCATGGCCGGCCGCATCCTCTCGTCGGGGTGCTGGATGCCGGTGTTGTCCCTCCAGGTGGTGCCGACGATGTAGCCCCACAAGGTGATGCCCGGGACCGCGGGGTGATTCCAGAACATCGTGAACTGTTCCTCCATCACCCGCTTCTGCTGGTTGTCGTCCGCGATGCCGATGTCGTACTCGGTGATGTACACGGGCTTGCCCAGGGAGGCCATCTTGTCGAGGTAGCCCTTCACCGTGTTGGTGTTGATCTTGTAGGCGTCGTGCGCCTGCGCGCCGAGCGCGTCGACCGGGGCGCCTGCGTCGATGACCGCCTTCGCGATCCTCATGAAGTTGTTGTGGTCGTTCTCGTACTCGATGTTGTTGTAGTCATTGAGGATCAAGACCGCGTTCGGGCAGAACTCGCGAGCCCACTTGAAGGAGTTGACGATCCAGTCCCACCCGCTGGCGCCGTCGCCGCCGATGCCGTTCTTGTAGGAGGGCGTCGTGTGGGGCGGCGGCTCGTTGACGACGTCGATGTACTTCGTCGCGGGGTAGCGCTCGCAGAACGACTTCATCCAGTCGCGCACGGCCGCCTGCTGCTCCGTCCCGGAGAGACGCCCGACCCAGTCGGGTTGCTGGGCGCCCCACACGAAGACGTGGTGCTTGAAGATGATGTTGTTGTCCTGCGCGTACTTGTAGATCCTGTCGAGCGAGGACCAGTTCTTGTTCCCGCGGCTGCTCTCGACGGAGCCCCACTTGCCCTCGTTCTCGGGCGTGATCTGGTCCCAGTACTTCGCGAAGCCGTCGCGCACGGCGCCGCGCGTCGTGATGTTGCCGACGAACTTCCGCGTGGGGTCGGGGGTGCCGGTTCCGGTGGACACGCTGCTCGTGGGGTCCGAACCGCCGCCGCCCTCGTTCGATCCGCCGGTGCTGGCGCTTGTCGTGCTGGCGCTTGTCGTGCTGGCGCTTGTCGAGCCGGCGCCGACCGTGCCGGTGCTGGCGCTCGTGCTGATGCCGGTGCTGGTGCTTGCGCTGGCGCTGGTGCCGGTGCTGCCCGCTCCCCCCGCGCCGCCCTCGCCACCCCCTTCGCCTCCGTCAGCGCAGCCAACGACCGTCGCCATTCCGAGCGCGATCCAAGCCGTGCTGCGAAGCCATCGAGAAGAGCGGTTCTGGTTCATGTTGAAATTCCCCTTCTATGCATGGGTAAGCTGTTGATCTAGCGTCGCTTTTTGCAGAAGGCCGGGTCGCATCGAAGCGGTCTGTCATGATCGCGATCCCGCGCGCGCGCGCGGCGACGTCGCTGCCCACCTGGCCCGTGGCCGACCGGCTCGAATCGACGCCTCTGTCCGGTGCAGGTACCGGATGCTGGCGGAGCCGGTGCGCGCGCGGGCCGCAACAACATTGCGCACCAGCGCCGTTAGGGCGCGACAGCTGCCCTGGCGAGCAAACCGTCGCGCCCGTCGTCGATGACCGAACGAATGGAGTCGGTGCCGAGATCGATCCCGATGACGAGGGTCCCGGTACGCATGACGTCCTTACCAGGATGACTCTGAAGGATGCGGCGACTGTGAACGATCACATTTCCGATGTCAACCCCAAAAGTGCGAGCACCTGCGCCACGGGATTGGCCGCGACAGGTACCTGCGATGACCCCACATTCGCCGGCATACCGCGCTGCGGCAGGGGCTGCGTCACCGTGCCGGGCGCGAAGCCGCCGGGCGCTCCGGACGAGCGCCCGCACGCGGATTTGGCATCGATGATGTGAGCGCTCACATCAAACGCTCGTCACATGACATGAAGGCTACGCCGAAGCGCGGTATGCCCGGATGGCGGCCTCGAGTCCCGGACGTGGGCTGCTGAGGACGGGGACAGGCAGGTCGGGGCACGAGGCGGCGGCGTCAGCCATGGATGCCTGCGCCAGGACGATCGCGTCGGCCGTGGGCGCCGCGTCGCGCAGCCTCGCGGCGATCGCCTGGCGATAGCCCGCGTTGTCGCCGCGCTCGAAGTGCGGCCATGCGTCCTCGATGAGCGCCTCGGTGATCGCGAGGGTCCTCCCGGCCTGGTGGGCCACCTCGAGGAGGAGCTCGCGCGTCGGGGCGATGGTGCTGGCCAGCGTCGCGGCGACGAGGATGCGCCCGCCTGCGGCGACGGCGCGCTCCGCCATCGCGCGATCGACGCGGAGGACCGGATGGCCGGCCGACCGGCCGGCGCGCTCGGCGCACCCGCCGATCGTCGAGCAGGTGCAGAGGACCACGGCGGAGCCGCCGGCCATGGCGCTCAGGATCGCCTTGTCGATGCGGCGGGCCACCTCGGGGGTGAGGCCCGAGGCGCGGGCGTCGCGCAGGAGGTCCTCGTCCACCACGTGCCTCGTGGGGATCGTCGGGGCCATCTCGGCCAGCAGCCGATCGAAGGTGGCGATGTGCACGGGCGATGTGTGCAAGAAGGTGAGCGTCTTCGTCATGGGCGCGTCGGCGCGCGGCTGGCGCGCGATCACGAGGGGCGGTGGGCCTGCGCGCCGAGGAGGCTCCGGGTGAGCGGCCCCCCGTCGACGAGGAGCTCGTGCAGCGCCTCCTTGAGGTGCTCCTCGCCGACCGCCGTGCCGCGCCCGGCGTCGGCCGCGAACAGCGCCGCCCGCCTCAGGAGCTCGCGGATGAACGCCGCGCTCACGCCCTCGGTCCGCGCGATGAGCGGCGCGAGGTCGTCGCCCCGGAGCGAGAGGCCGCGCCCGTAGAGCGCGAGCAGTTGCCGCCGGCAGTCGGCGTCCGGCAGCGGGATCTCCACGGCGAGATCGATGCGCCCCGGCCGCGTCGCCAGCGCCGGCTCCAGGGCCTGCGGGCGGTTGGTGGTCAAGAGGAAGATCACGTCGGTGTCCTCCGCGAGGCCGTCCATCTGATTGAGGAGATCGAAGAGCAGCGGGGAGCGGCAGCTCGCGTCCGGGCTCTCGCGGTCCTGGGCGATGATGTCGACGTCCTCGAGCACCACGAGCGAGGGCTGGAGCGACCGCGCCATCGCGCACGCCTCCTTGAGGAGCTTCACCCCGAGCCCGGTGAGGAGCAGGGTTGTACGGTCCCGCATCTGGCTCGCCAGGTACATCGCTGTCAGGGTCTTGCCGGTGCCCGGGGGCCCGTAGAGGAGCAGCCCGCGCTTCAGGTGTCGCCCCGAGGCGAGCAGGGACTCCCTGTGCCTGGAGAAGCCGATGGTCGACCGCTCGAGCCGCGCGAGCAGCGCCTGGGGCAGGATGAGCGCGTCGCGCGCGATCTGCGGGAGGCTGTGGAGCTCGATCTTTGTCGCGGCCGGGAAGACGTCGGTGGCCTCGCTCAGGATGACGACGCGGCTGCGGTAGACGTTGAGCCGGCGCATCAGGACGCGGAGCTCGGCGAGGAGGCGCTGGGCGCGCTCGTTGTCCCTCGCCATCACCTCGACGGTGAGCTGGCTGCGCCGGAACCCACCGTCGCTGGGGCCGCGCACCAGCAGCGCGAAGCGGTCGTCCCCGCGGCCGAGGAGGTAGAGGCCGCTGGCGACGCAGGCGATGACGCGCTCCTCGTCGAGGCGGACGTTGCGGTACTGCACGGGCCCCTGCGAGGGCGGCGCTCCGCCGACCCCGGGCATCGCCGGGGGCGGCGAGAGGAGATCGGGGAGGCTCACCCCGCGGAACATGTCGCCGCCGGAGACCCCGAGCAGCTCGGAGGTGAACCCGCCGTCACGGAGGTGCGTCTCGATCGCGAGCTGGAAGTTCGGGTGCTCCGAGGGCGGGAACTCCTCGGCGACGACAGGGAGGGCGCGGGCGTCGGCGCCGAAGTGTGCGCCGAGCCGGCCGAGGAAGAACGGTTCCTGCGCGGCATGGACAGCCGCCATCGCGCCCATCAGATCTGTGAAAGAAGGGGTGGGGTTCTGGGCCTTGTCGTTGTCCATGGTCTTGTCTCCAGCGTGCGGTGGACACTATCGCACGAATCAGCGCAGGCCCGCCCGAGCCTCCCGTGCACGCCCACCTCATGCCGCATGATGGTGGTGTGGCGACCATTTTCTCATACAGCGCGGCCTGGAGGCCACGTCCCTTCGGATCCAGCTCGGGCGTATCGCCTCGGGGAGATGCCCATGACGCGCTTGAATGCCGTGTTGAACGCGTGCTGGGATTCATGGCCGAGCGACCCCGCGATTCGCGCCAGCGTGTCACGACCGTGGAGGAGCTTCTCTCCCGCCAGCATCATCCTCCAGCGCGTCGGCGACCCGGGCGTTCGCTACCTCCTCGTGCCCTGACATCGTGGGACGCGACAGCGCTGCACACCGGCCTGGGCATCGCGTCGCACAAGGAACCCGAGGAGGCGGTCGCCCATCGGGCTCAGCGCTGGTCGTACTCATCGTGGCGGCGGAACCAGATGCCCGTCTCGTTGCGCCCTCTGGGTGCGCGGTCGAGCCACTGGTACATGCCCCAGAGACCATCCATGCCGCGCGCATAGGCGGAATAGGTGTGGTAGAGGACGCCGTCCTCGAGCACGAACGCGCTCAAACCCGGCCTGTCGAGCGAGTAGGTGGGCGCGTCGGTCCCGGTCATGGCCGCGGACTGGGCGACCGGCAGCGGGACCGGCGTCGCGTCCATCGCGTGGCCCGCGCGCTGGAAGTTGTAGTCGACGGTCCCCTCGCGCTGTTGCTCCTCGGTGAACGCGACGTTGAAGTCGAAGTTGAAGCCGCTGTCGCCCGAGGACGCCCAGGGAAACGTCCACCCCATCCGCCGCTTGTACGCCAGGAGCTTCGCGAGCGGCGCCCGCGACACCGCCGAGAGCGTGACGTCGTGGTTCGCCAGGTGGACGGCGATTCCATTGAACCCGTCCGCGATCGCCGAGCAGGATACACAGCCCGCCTTGTAGTCGGGCCCGAACATGAAATGGTAGACGAGGAGCTGCGAGCGCCCTCGGAAGAGGTCTGCCAGCGAGGCGCCGCCTTCCTCCGTATCGAACCGGTACTCCTTGTCGACCCGGACCCACGGCAGCTCCTGACGTCGCCGCGAAAGCTCGTCGCTGCGCCGCGTGAGCTCCTTCTCCGCCTTGAGCAGCTCGCGCCGCGCGGCCAGCCACTCTTCACGTGTCCCGGTGATGTGCGTCGTCATCGCTCTTCTCTCCCTCGGATGTCCACCGTCGTTCGCGCCGTCCTCGACAGGACGTGCCAGTTGGTGGTCGTGAGAGATGTAGGACCGGGCGTCGAGCCGTGGGAGTAACAAGTGTGTCGGGATTCCGATGGACTCGCGGTTCACGGCCGCGGCGCGCGCTCGCGGCGGGTGATTCCCTGGCGCATCGAAGCGCGTCGCAGGGGCTAGCACTCCGGCAGGTGGACCCCGACCTCGAGCGGCACCTCGACGACGTTCACAGCGAGGCCGCCGCGAGACGTCTCCTTGTACTTCGACTCCATGTCCGCCCCTGTGTCGCGCATCGTCTTGATCACCTTGTCGAGGCTCACGAAGTGCGCGCCGTCCCCGTGCAGCGCCATGCGCGCCGCGCTGATCGCCTTGATCGCCGCCATTGCGTTGCGCTCGATGCACGGCACCTGGACGAGCCCGCCCACCGGATCGCACGTGAGCCCGAGGTTGTGCTCCATCGCGATCTCGGCCGCGTTCTCCGCCTGCGCCGGCGTGCCGCCCAGCCCCTCGGCCAGCGCGCCCGCCGCCATCGAGCACGCGGAGCCCACCTCGCCCTGACACCCCACCTCCGCGCCGCTGATCGACGCGTTCTCCTTGTAAAGAATGCCGATCGCGCCCGCCGTCAGCAGAAACCGGATGACGCCCTCGTCCGTCGACGTCGGCACGAAGCGCCGGTAATAGTGCAGGACCGCCGGGATGATGCCCGCCGCGCCGTTGGTCGGCGCCGTCACGACGCGGCCCCCGGCGGCGTTCTCCTCGCTCACAGCGAGCGCGTAGAGGCTCACCCAGTCGATCGCCGTCAGCGGATCCCGCAGGCCCGCCTCGGGGCTCTCGATGAGCTTGCGGTACAGGGCCGGGGCGCGGCGCGTCACCTTCAGGCCGCCGGGCAGCACGCCGTCGGTCCGGAAGCCGCGCTGCACGCACGCCTGCATCACCTCCCAGATCCGCAGCAGCCCCGCCCGGATCTCCGCCTCGGGGCGGAAGACCTTCTCGTTCTCCAGCATGACCTGGCTGATCGACAGGCCGCTCGCCGCGCACGCCGCGAGCAGCTCCGCCGCGCTGTGGAACGGATACGGCAGCGGCGTCCTGTCCTCCTCGATCGGACTCTCGCCCTTCGCCGCGGCCTCGTTCACCACGAAGCCGCCGCCCACCGAGTAATACACGCGCACCCGCAGCGGCGCGCCCTCCCTGTCGAGCGCCGTGAAGCGCATGCCGTTCGGATGAAACGGCAGACTCCTGTGCAGGAACGCGAGATGCCCTTTCACCTCGAAGCCGATCTCGTGCCGCGAGAGCAGGGACAGGCGGCCGCTCCGCCGCACGCCGTCGACGATCTCGCCCGCGCGCTCGACGTCGACGCCGTCCGGCGTCTCGCCCAGGAGCCCGAGGATCACCGCCTTGTCGCTGCCATGGCCGCGTCCGGTCGCGCCGAGCGAGCCGAACAGCTCGACCTGGACCGCCGCGACGCGGCCGAGCAGCCCCGCCTCGTCGAGATCCACAGCGAACATGCGCGCCGCGCGCATCGGGCCGACCGTGTGCGAGCTGCTCGGGCCGATGCCGATCTTGAAGAGGTCGAAAATGGTAACCGCCATGTGCCCTGGAGCGCCGTGAATCCCGCGTGATTCCCGCCGGATCACCTCACGACGCCCGCGGACACTACGGGATCCTGCGCGCGCCCGCCACCGCAGCACACATCGCTGTGACGCCGGTCGCCCGGTGGTATACTCGTCCCCGTCTTCCCGCACTTCCCTCACCCTCCCGCGATGAGGTCCTCCATGCGCCATCTCCCGGCCCTGCTCCTCGCCGCCTCCCTGCTCGCCCCCGCCGCCGCGCGGGGCGACGGCCCCGCGCCCGCGCCGGGAGCCCAGGCCAGGCCCGCGCTGGAGGTGAGCATCGATCGCTCCAGGGTCGACCTGAAGGCCCGCCAGATCGAGGTCAAGCTGTCGCGCGCCGCGAGCAAGGTGCGCATCAAGGTCCTCGGCCAGTCGGGCGCCGTCCTCGCCGAGGAGGAGAAGCCGTTCAGCGGGGCCGCCGCCGGCACGCCGCTCGTCGTGACGTGGTCGCCGTCGAGCGACGAGGCCGTCGGGCGCATCGAGGTGTACGGCCACGACACCGAGGGCTACTGGGCCGGGATCGCGATCATCCCGTGGAACGTGAGCATCCCCCACGAGGAGGTGCAGTTCGAGACCAACTCCGATGTCATCCGCGCCCCCGAGGTGCCCAAGCTGGAGGCGAGCCTCCAGCGCATCTCCGAGGTGGCGGCGAAGGCCCGGGAGCTCGGCAAGATCACCCTGTTCATCGTCGGCCACACGGACACCGTCGGCGGCGTCGAGCACAACCTCGCGCTCTCGCGGCGGCGCGCCCGCTCCATCGCCGCGTGGTTCAAGGGCCGCGGCCTGAAGCTCCCCGTCGCGTACGAGGGGCTCGGCGAGTCGTCGCCGATCGTGAAGACCGCCGACCAGGTGGACGAGCCGCGCAACCGCCGCGTCGACTACATCCTGTCGATCGAGCCGCCGAAGCTGGCGTCGGGCGAGGCGTCCTGGAAATCGCTCTGACTCGAGGACCCGCATGAAGACCACCGTCCTCGCCATCGAGCCGCACCTCGCGGCGCGCGCGTAGCCCGCGCGCCGCCCCGGTGAAGCGGTAGCGGAGCACGATGGCGCAGGAGAAGGCGTTCGCTCTCTGGCTCGTCCCCGGCGGGGCGCCGCGCGCGCGGCTGCAGGAGCTCATCGAGGCGCTCGCCCGGGAGACCGGCGGGCAGGCGTTCGCGCCGCACCTCACCCTGCTCGGCGGGCTGCGCGGCGACGGCGGCGACCTCGCCGCGAAGCTCCGCAGCCTCGGCCCGCGCGGCCCGATCGCGCTCGAGGCGCAGGGCCCCGCGACAGGGAGCGCCTACCACCAGTGCGTCTTCCTCGACGTCGCGCCGACCGAGCCGCTCGCGGCCCTGCGCGGCGCGGCCGAGGCCGCGCTCGCCGCGCGCGAGACCCCCTTTCGCCCGCACGTGAGCCTCGTGTACGGCGACCTGCCGGCCGATCGCCGGGAGGCGCTCGCCGCCGACCCGCGGGTGCTGGCGCTCGCGCGCGAGGCGTGGTGGGCAGCGCGGCTGGAGCTGTGGGCCGTGGAGGGCGAGGCCGAGCGCTGGCGCTGCGTCGACGGCATCGCGCTCGTGAGCCCGTGAGCACCCCGCCAGCACCGGCGCCCGGCTCGACCACGAGGTGTCCGACGACACAGTTCGATCGTGGCAGAAAAATCCACGCGCCTTTCCGTCTGGATCGCAGGATGCCGCTCTCCGAGGTAGGTGCGCCCCCGGATCTCGGCTAGCCTAGGCCCATGGCGGCTCCCGTTGCTGTGGGCGATGTGCTGGCGGGCAAGTACCGCGTGGAGCAGATCGTGGGCGCAGGTGCGATGGGCATGATCGTCGCCGCGTGGCACCTGGAGCTCGATCAGCGCGTCGCGATGAAGTTCCTGCACGCGCCCGGCACCGACACCGGCGGCGGCGACCCTGCAGAGCGGTTCCGGCGCGAGGCGCGGGCGCTGGCCAGGATCAAGAGCGAGCACGTGGCGCGCGTCCTCGACGTCGGCTCGCTGCAGGCCGGGCTGCCCTACATGGTGATGGAGTTCCTGGACGGGAACAACCTCTCGGAGGAGATCCGCGCGCGGGGCCCGCTGCCCGTGATGGAGTCCGTCGGGTACATGCTCCAGGTGCTCGAGGCGATGGCCGAGGCGCACGCCGCCGGCATCGTCCACCGCGATCTCAAGCCGGCGAACCTGTTCCTCGCGCGCCGGCCCGACGGGGGGCGGATCATGAAGGTCCTCGACTTCGGGATCTCCAAGGCGCTGCTCGGCATCACGCGCGACGAGCTGTCCTTGACGAAGACAGCGACCCTCCTCGGCTCGCCGCTCTACATGTCTCCCGAGCAGGTGCGCTCTGCCAGGGAGGTCGACGCCCGCGCGGACATCTGGTCTCTCGGCGTCATCCTCTACGAGATGCTGACAGGGCGGACTCCGTACAACGGCGACTCCGTTCCTCAGCTCTTCTCCGCCCTGCTCTACGAGTCGCCCTTCACTGTCGCCCAGATCCGCCCCGACGTCCCGCCCGACCTCGACGCGGCGGTGATGCACTGCCTCGCCAAGGAGCGCGAGCAGCGGTGGAGGAACGTCGGAGACCTCGCCGCCGCGCTGCTCGCGTTCGGCCCCCCCGGGAGCCACGTGCACGCCGATCGGGCGCGCCGCGTGCTCGGGCTCCAGGACACCGGCGGGTCGCGTCCGAGCATTCAGAGCCAGCCCAGCCTGCCGCCCGGCGCGATGCACGGGAGCGCGCCCGGCGCCGGAGCGCGCCTGTCCGCGCCGTACCTCCAGTCGCACGGCGGCGCGCACGCCGCCGGAGCGCCCGTGTCCATGGCGCCCGGCGGCGCCCAGGACGCCGGAGCGCGCCTGTCGGTGCCGCAGGGCGGGCCGTCGCCCGCCTCGGCCGCGGAGACGGGCCCCACGGTGAACTCGTGGAGCAACACAGGCCAGCTCCCGCGCGCAGGACGCAAGGGCGCGGCGATCGGGATCGCCCTCGCCGGCGGCGCCTCCCTCGCCGCCGTCGCGATCGCCGCCGTGCTGCTCCTGCGCTCCGGGCCGCCGGCCGGCGGCGAGCAGCCCGCGGCGCGCGCGGCGGAGCTGCCCCCCGGGACCGCGGCGGAGGGCCCGGCGCGCGCGGCGGCTCCCGAGCCTGCGAAGCCCGCCGCGCCCGAGGCGACAGCGCCCGAGGCGACCGCCGACGCGACCGCCGGCGCGGCCACGGCCGACGCGGCCGCCGGGGCGAGCGCGCCCGACCCGGCCGCCGGCGCGACAACGGCGCCGCCCGCGGCCTCCAGCGCGAGCGCGCGGTCGCCGGCCGCGCCAGCGACGCCGGGCGCGGCGCCCGCCGGCCAGCCGGGCGCTCCGCCCACGAGCGCCGCGGCGCGGCCCGCCGAGCGCCCGCAGCCGGGCCCGGCAGCGCGCCCGGAGCCGCGTCGAGACAACGAGATCAGCGACTTCGGCGGGCGGCGCTGAGCGAGGCGCGCGCGACGCCGATCAACAGCCCGCGGGCCCTGTCGTGGTCCGCCTGGAGGAGAGTACGGGACGAATGAAACGTCATCAGCGATGCATCGCACGCCGCGCCGGCCTGGGGCTGTGCGCGGCGTTGATCTCCGGGGCGCTCCCCGCGTGGGCGGAGCCGAGCGCCGCCGAGAAGGCCGCGGCAGAGGCGCTCTTCGACGCGGCGCTCGATCTGATGAAGAAAGGGCGCAACGAGGAGGCGTGCCCGAGGCTGGAGCAGAGTCACCGCATCGATCCGGGGATAGGCACGCTCCTCTACCTGGCCGAGTGTTACGAGAAGACCGGCCGCACCGCGAGCGCCTGGGCGACGTTCCGGCAGGCGATGTCGGAGTCGCAGGCCGCCGGGCAGGCCGACCGCGCCCGCAAGGCGCAGGCGCGCGCGGCACGGCTGGAGCCGGGCCTGTCGAAGCTGACCATCGACGTCGCGCCGGAGGCGCTGGCCATCGAGGGGCTCTCGGTGAGCGTCGCCGGCAAGGCCCTCGAGCGGCCGCTGTTCGGGATCGCGATCCCGCGGGATCCGGGCGAGATCGCGATCGAGGCGAGCGCCCCGGGCCACGAGACATGGAAGACGACCGTGAAGCTCGGGGCCACCAGCGCCGCGGAGAGCGTCAAGATACCGCCGCTCAAGCCGCTCAGCGCGGCGTCGAGCGAGCCCGGCGCGCCGGCGCCCAGCGCCGCGGAGGGCCCCGCGCCGGCGCCCGCGCCCGCGCGCGGCGCCGCGGCGCCCGCGGAGTCCGGCGGCGGCACGACGCGCCTGATCGGCCTCGTCGTGGGCGGCGCGGGCGTGGTGGGGCTCGGCGTCGGGACGTTCTTCGGGGTCAGGGCGATCTCGAAGAACGACGAGGCGAAGGGCTACTGCAAGGGCGGCGCGACGTGCGAGGACCCGCGCGGGGTCACGCTGACCAACGAGGCCAGCAGCGCCGCCACCGCCTCGAACATCGCGTTCGGGCTCGGGACGGCCGCCGTGATCGGCGGCGCCGTCCTGGTTTTCGTCGTCGCGCCGAGGCAGACCCCGCGCGTCCAGGTGGGGCCGATGGTGGACGGGCGCAACGTCGGGCTGCTCGTGGGAGGGACGTTCGAATGAGGCGCATGACAGGGCTCCTGTCGCTGATCCTGCTCGCTCCGCTGGCGCCCGCGACGTGGCTCGGCTGCCACGCGATCGCGGGCATCGAGGACCGCACCTACGTCGATCCAGGGGAGCAGCCGGAGCCCACCGAGGTGAGCGAGCAGTGCGCGGCGTACTGCGCCACCGTGATGGAGAACTGCACCGCCGAGCACCAGGTCTACTCGACGGTGGCCACCTGCCACGGCGTGTGCGCGCTGCTGGAGCCGGGCGACCCGCTGGAGCCCGTGGACAACACGGTCGCCTGCCGCGCCCACCAGGCGGAGCTCGCGGGGCGCACAGGCGAGGTCGCTGTGCACTGCCCGCCGGCGGGCCCGGGCGGCGCCGGCGTCTGCGGGAGCAACTGCGAGAGCTACTGCGCGCTGCGGGCCAGCGCGTGCATGGCCGAGCTCGCCACGCACGAGCAATGCGTCGCCATGTGCGCGGGGCTCACGGACGCCGACATGTTCGACGTCATCGAGAACCACGAGGGCGACACGCTGCAGTGCCGCCTCGTGCACGTGAGCTCCGCGACAGTGGACCCGGAGGAGCACTGCGACCACTCGAGCCTGATGCCGGTGGAGCCGTGCGTCGAGCCGGCAGGGACCGCGCCGGACTGCGAGGGCTTCTGCCAGGTCGTGATGACCTCGTGCACGGGCGAGCTGGCCGTCTACGAGTCCGAGGCGCAGTGCCTCTCCGTCTGCGGGGCGCTCCCCCCCGGCGGCGCGGAGGACCGGGAAGAGAACACCGTGGGCTGCCGCAAGTACCACGCCTACAGCGCGATGCTGGCGCCGACGGCCCACTGCCCACACACGGGGCCAGGCGGCGACGGCCACTGCGGGTCCGCCGACGACCCGGAGACGGGCCTGACGGGCAACTGCGAGTCGTACTGCATGCTGCTCACCGCGGCCTGCAGCGAGTACCTCGGCGAGTCGTTCCCGGACCCGGCCTCGTGCGAGTCCGAATGCACCTTGCTGCCGGGAGCGGCCCGCGACTCCGGCTACTCCGTCGCGAGCGCCGAGGCGGAGGGCGACACGCTCGCGTGCCGGCTGCTCCACGTCAGCCGCGCGCTCGAGCTCAACGACCCGGAAGAGTGCCTCGCCGCGATCGGCGAGAGCCCCTGCCAGTGAAGGACCGATCCCCCGCCGCGCGCCGCCTCACGGCGGCGTGACGAACGACGGCGTCGCGCTCAGGACATCGGCAGTGGCCGTGCGCCAGGGCTCGGCGCCGGCGAGCGTGCGCGCTGAGGTGCGGCGCGCTCCCCGAGCTCGCCGATCCCCTCCACGCTGACCACGCCACGTCGGCGGCCACGCCACGTCCGGTGCGGTGGCGGAACGCCGCCGTTGGACGACGGGCAGGGATGCTCCATGAGGAACGCTGGAGGCAGCAAGGCTGACGCGCGAGACGCCCGGACCGCATGCTCGTCGCTGCCGTGGAAGAGCCAGTTGCGCCGCCCCTTGGCGACGCGGCGCAGAGCCCGCTCGGAGGCATTGTCGTGGGTGGGGATCTCCCCGTTGAAGAGGAACTTGCCCCCCGGCGACGTGCCCTCACGGAACGGCGCTGCTTTGGGCCCGGAGCGCGGCGAGGCCTTCCGCGCGGCTCCGTACCGCGCGGTAGCCGATCTCGTTCTTCGCCCGAGCGGACGAGAGGTGAAGCGTTTGCCCGAGGAGCCGCACGTCCTCGAGGGTGAGCGGTGGGCGCCTTCGCGGCGCGAACCACCCGAACAGGTTGGTGAGGAGCCACCCGAACAGCACCGCCAGGGGGAGGGGTACGGACCAAGCCTTCGCGCCCACGCCGCGCGTCGCCATGAGCTCCGTCAAGAAGGTGCGCATCGGCGTGACCTCGTCGTCGGTCACGAAATACGCGCGCCCGCCGACGTCATTGCGCACTGCGCAGATCACCGCTTCGGCGACATTGTCGACGTGGGCGACGCTGTAGAGGTGTTTGCCCCCGCCGACGTAGGCGAAGCGCCCGGCGCGGAACGCCTCCGCGATGAGGTCAAGGGTGTGCGCGCCCGGGCCCCAGATCATCGGTGGGCGGAGGCTCACGGTGCGCATCGCGGGGCTGTCTGCCGCGAGCACCATCGCCTCGGCGAGCGCTTTCGTCGCGCTGTAGGGCAAGGAGCGGTCGACCCTGGGCGGCAGAGCGTCCTCGTCCCCTTCGCTCGGCCGAGAGCCCTCGATGACGACCGACGCAGCCCCGAGGTAGACGAAGCGGCGGACGCCGGCCGCGCGCGCCGCTGCGAGCAAGCCGCGGGTCCCCTCGACATTGGTGCGGGCGTGCTCGCCCCAGCGCAGGGCCGAGGTGAGGGACGCGGCCGCGTGCGCCACGATCGCGGCGCCCGCGCAGCCCTCGGTGAGTGCAGCGGCGTCGTGGAGGTCGCCGCGGACGGGCTCGGCGCCGAGAGCAGCGAGCTCGGCAGCGCTGGCGGCACTTCGCGCGAGGGCACGGACGCGGTACTCACGCGCGATGAGCGCGCGGACGATGGCGCGGCCCACGAAGCCGCTCCCTCCGGTGACAAACACGGTCTCGGCCATGACGAATCCTCCGGTTCGGGCCCGCTCCGGCGCGCGCCCTCCAGGAGGCTCTATAGCATCGCTACATTAACTGTCTAGAGCGATGCTATAGTTTGTCGGCGATCGCTTGGAAAAGCGCGTCGAGCGCCCCCGCCGAGGTGGCGCGGCTCGGTGGTGCGCCGGAAGGGCTCGCGACGATGCAGAGCACGAGGCCCTGGACGACGGCCCAGACGTGCTCGGCAGCGCGCTCCATCGGCACGCGCAAGGCGCCCGCCTTGGCGCAACGCTCGATGCGGTGCCGCATCAGGGCGTAGCTCGGCTCGAACATCGACGGATGCTCGATGCCGCGCGCCATCACCGCGGCCGTGACGGAGGGGTGGGCCTGCACGAATTCGAGCACGTGCTCGCAGCTCGCGCGGAGATCTGCGACGGGGTCGTTTGTCGGCGTGAGCGCCCGTTTCTCCGCCATGAACTTCTCGAACGCGACGGCGTGGACAGCAGTCACGAGCCCGTCGCGGTTGCCGAAGTGGTGGTAGAGGGTCGGCATCGTCACCCCGGCCTCCTCGCACACCCGCCGCGTCGTGAGCGCCGCCGGGCCTTCGCTCTCGAGCACCCGGTACGCTACGGCGAGCAACTTGCCCTTGGCGTCGGCCATCGCCGTCAGGCTATCACAGCTAGCCTCCCGCGGGCCCGTGCGAGGGACCCGACGGGGCAGATGGACTTCGGCTTCGACGTGGCGTAGCGCCCCGCTTCCGCGGACCTCCGGGCACCGAGCCCATGGCCGAAAGCGCCGACGTGCGTCCGCTCGATACGTCCATGGCCGCGCAACGTGACGCGCGTCCACGCGGGCCTGCGTTCCGCGAGCCTCGGACATCATCGGACTTTTATTGTCATTTCTCCCCCGGATCAGAGAGCGCGTCGCTCCACATCGCGTCGGCGATACGCATCGTGATGCCGCCGCAATCGTACTGCCAGCGTGCCATGTTGCCGCGGCCGCTGCGGAAGCCGTGAAGCTCCGATTCTGTCTCCTGTCCGTAGTAGGGCGCGTGGTCATCGAGCTTGTGGACGAACAGGTGGGCGAGCAGGCTCGGATCGGCAAGGCCCCTGTCGATTGGGCTCTCCGGCAGCGGGGCGATCTTCACCGGCCCGCCGCTGTCCTCCGCAGCGCTCGGCTCGGGCGTGCAGCGGACGAGGGCGCCGTCGACGAAGGGGTTTTGCTTGAAGCTCGTGTCCGCAGGGACGCCGAGCGCTTCGTGCTCTTGCACGATGAGCGGCTCGCCGTGCTCGCGCCCGAAGACAGACCCGGCAGCAGGCGGAGAAGCCGGCTGCTCTTGCGATCCGCGGCTCTCGGCGCGCGACGAGGCCGGAGCCGGACAGGCGAACGCCCGCATGGTGCCGCGGCGAACGGCGTCACGGCAGTGTGACGAACCCCGCCGGCCCCGCCACGGCGGGGGACGGGTCCTTCTGATAGCGGTCGACCAGCAGCGCGCGGCGCTCCGCCGTCCAGCCGTTCTTCGGGGACGCCGCCTGCACCAGCGCCTCCAGCGCGAGCCGCCGCAGCCGCGGATCCTTGCTCCCCCGCAGCTCCTGCTCGAGCAGCGACGGGTGCACGCACGCGTGCACCGCGGCCATCGCCGCGACCATCGCGTCGTGGTGCAGCAGATCCTGCCGGCCGAGGTCGGTGAGCGCCTGCCCGAGCTCCCGCCACGGGAGGAGGCGCGCCGCGAGCCCGAGGTACTGCGGCGCGGCCAGGGCGTCCTGCTTCAGCGCGGCGAGCAGCCCCTCGCCGACGGCCAGGTGGTGCGGCGGGGCATAGGCGCCGAGGCGCGTCGAGAGCACGGGAAGGAACGCCACGAGGTGGCGGCGCCTCGGCGAGAGCTCCCCGAGGCGCTGGACGACGCGGCGCACCTCGCCCGGCTGCATCCGGGCGAGCGCGGCGGCGAGCGCCTCGGCCGCCTCCTCCGGCGCGGCCGCGCCCATGTGCCCGAGCAGCCGGTCGAAGAGCGCGCGCTTCTCGTCGCGGAGCGGCAGGTGCGCGGCGCGCCGCAGGAGATCCAGCCGCGCCTCGGGCTCCGCCCGGCCGAGGATCGCGGCGAGCAGGCCGACAACGCGCTGCTCGGCGTCGGTCGACAGCCTGCCGAGCGGGATGTCCGCGAGCTTCGAGGCGACGATCCAGTCGGGATCCTGGACGGCGCGCGCGAAGACGTCCCATGTCTCGGGCCGGTCGAGGTGGTCCCAGAGCGCGCGGAGCAGCGCAATCCGCACGTCGCGGTGGGCCTTCGGGGTGTCGAGCCGGAGCAGGTCCCTGTAGGCGTCCTCGCCGCCCACCTCGCCGAGCAGGCGCACGACCTCCTTGGCCACGGTCACCTTCGTCGTCGGCACCGCCCGGAGCTCCGCGAGCACCCGCTGCCGGGACATCTCGGCGAACGCCTTCCGGAGCGCGTAGATGGCCCAGCGCGCGCGATCGTCGCCCAGGCACTCGATCAGCACGGGCACGCCCTGGCCGGCGTCGAGCCACGGCAGGCCGCGGACGGCCATCTCGCGCACGGGCTGCCGCGGATCCGAGGCGAACGGGGTGAACGCGGACGCGTCGGCATAGGCGAGCCGGATCAGCGTCGAGACGGCGAACCGCTGCGTGGGGACGTCGCACGTCCCTTCCTCGAGCAGCGCGCGGAGGCTGGCCGCGTACCTCCCTTGCTGCCTCGCCGTCCAGCGGCCGTGGCCCGCGCCGAAATCGACAACCCAGTGGGTCCGGCCCGTCGCGAACCTGCCTGTCATGGGCTGGGCCTCCAGGAGCGGATCCAGGAGGTCCTGGCGCCTCCGGCTCACGTGCCGGGCGACGACGCCGACAAGGACGAAGCTCCTGTCGTCGCGCAGGAGCGCGGGCACGAGCCGGGCGAACCGCGGCCGATCGTGGAGGCTCAGCAGGCCCAGCGCCGCGATCGCGACGCCGAGGAACGGGAGCTCGCGGGAGAGCCGCTCCAGCGCCTCGAGCAGCGGCGGCACGACCTTCAGCCGGGCGCCGAGGCTCTGCGCGAGCAGGAGCACCGCGGCGGCGCGCTCGCGGGTGCACCAGAGATCGGCGAGCTGCGCGAGCGCCGGGGTGAGCCGCTCGGCCTCCGCCCGCGTCAGCCCGTCCGCGAGCCCCGCCGTCGAGACGGCGCCGCGCGCGGCGAGGATCTTCGCGAGCCAGCGCGCCCCCCAGGGCCCGTCGACGCGGAACAGCTTCACCACGAGCCGCTCCACCGCCGAGGCCGTGGCCTGGGACAGGTCCGCGGCGTCGAGCGCGTCCTGCACGACGGCGCCCGCGGCCTCGAGGTGCTCCGGCCCGAACCGCGCGACGGGCAGCGCGGCGAGGGCGCCGAGCATCGCCCGCCGCACCGGATCCTGCTCGAACTTGCGGGCGCGCACGGCCGCGAGGGCGTCCGGGAGCGCCCCCCTGTCGTGCGCGACGGTCGCGAGGAGCAGCGCCTGCGCCCTCGCCCGCTCGTCGCCCTCCGGGTGCCCGAGGAACGGCGCGAGCACCGCCCTGGCCTCGGCGAACCCGAGGAGGCGCGCGTAGGTCATCCGCCGCTCCGGTCTGGCGGCGAGCGCGGAGCACTCCGAGAGGTGCCGCCGCGCCTCGCGCTCGCGCAGGTCGCGGGGCAGGAGCTCGAGCACCTCGGGCGCGATGGTGCCGTCGGGGGCCTGGGCGGCGCACGACCAGCGCGCGAAGGCCCGCTCGCGGATCGCGTGCTCCCCGGGCGACTCGGCCTTCACGTAGCGGAACAGGAACGCGCCGAAGCCCCCGCGCCCGCCGTCGAGGAAGGCCCGCAGGACGGCCTTCTTGTCGTCGGCGCCGAGCCGCAGGAACCACCGCGCGCCCCGCTTGCCGTCGCTCAGCGCCCCCCAGGCGTGGCGGATGAGGTAGTCGAGGCGCTCGGCGCCGAGGTCGCGCGCGCCCCTGTCGAAGCGCACGACCGCGAAGGCGCCGGGCGGCCGCGCGGGGCGGCCGCTCTCGTGGCGGGCCCGGAGGAGGTCGAACGTGGCGGCGGGGCGCGCGCGGGCCAGCACGCGCAGGGGGCCGGCGAGGAACGAGGGATCCTCGCCGAGCGCGAAGAGGGCCTGGATCAGCCCGATCGCCGCGTCGGGGGCGCGCCGGGCCAGCGAGGCGAGCAGCGGGGTGAGGCGGTAGCGCTGCCGGACGTCGAGGGCTCGGGCGCGCTCGATCGCCTCCCCGAACCAGCGCGCCGCGGCCGCGGGGTGCATCGCGGCGAGCCGCGCGAGGCAGCGCGGGCCGCCCGCCTCGTCGATGTCGCGCCTGTGCGCCGACGCGAGCGGCTCGGAGCCGAAGGGGAGCAGATCCACGATCGCCGGATCGCGCCCCTGCTGCATGCGCGCGGCGAGGAAGGCGTCGACGACCCCGCGGCGCTTCCGCCGCGCGAGCTGGGCCACGGTGCGCACGAGGGCGCGCCGCGAGAGGAGGACGCCGAGCGCCTCCAGCGCCTGCGCGTCGTCGCAGAAGCGGGCGACCATGCGGCTCGCGCGCTGCCGCACAGTGCGGGACGGGTCCGACAGGGCGGCGACGACGCGCGCGCCGTCCCCCGACCCGTACACGGCCACGAGCGCGAGGAGGCGCTCGTAGGGCGGAGCGCCGCGCGAGAGCGCGCCGAGGAGCGCCGCGGCGCCGGCGTCGCCGCCCGCGGCGGCGCGGCCGAGCTCCACGGCGCGGCGGACGCGGTCGTGGTGCGTCAGCGGCTCGATCTGGTCGAGGAAGGAAGCGGTGTCCATGGGCGGCGATCATAACGCCCCGGAGGCGCGGGGCTCACAAGGCGCGAGCACCGCGCCAGCGGCGCGCGGGCCGCGCGCGCCGCCCGCGAAGGACGGCTGGCCCGACCTGGGTCGAGCCTCGCTGCGCGCGCGCCCGTCCGGCAGGGTCGCTTGAGCCAGCCGCCGCGGGGCTCTATCGTGGTCCCAGGCGATGCTGCTGGGACACGTGGCGCTGAGGAACCTCTGCCGGGCGCGGGATCTGCTCTCCGAGGTGCGCGGGTCGAGGCTGTCGATCGAGGAGGTGGCGAGGGAGGTGGCGATCTCGCCCTATCACTTCATCCGGCAGTTCGAGGCCGTGTTCGGCGTGACCCCGCACCAGTACCGCATCCGGCGGCGCCTCGATCTGGCGAAGCAGCTCCTGGCGGCCGGGCACCACTCCGTGACCGACGTGTGCATGGAGGTCGGGTTCTCGAGCCTCGGCAGCTTCAGCGCGCAGTTCGCGCAGCGGATCGGCATGCCGCCGTCGGCGTACCAGCGGCGTGTGCGCGCGATGGTCCAGGTGCCGGGGAGGCTCCCGTGGGAGCTCGTCCCCGGTTGTCTCACCCTGATGGGCCGGCTGCCGGCCGGTGCGTTTCGCAGTTTTCGAGAAGCGTGATCCGGGCGGTTCGGGCAGAGTCGGCTTCGAACCATCCACGCAGCGAGGCGATCGTCGATGAGGATCAAGCTCAACAGCATCATGGTCGAGGACCAGGACCGAGCGCTCAAGTTCTACACGGAGGTGCTCGGCTTCAAGAAGAAGCACGACATCCCGCTCGGAGAGTACCGCTGGATCACTGTCGTCTCGCCGGAGGGCCCCGACGACGTGGAGCTCGTACTGGAGCCGAACGCCAACCCGGCGTCGAAGACGTACCAGCAGGCGTTGTTCGCGCAGGGGATCCCGCTCGCGGCGTTCGAGGTGGAGGATCTCAAGGCCGAGTTCGCGCGCCTCAAGGAGCATCAGGTCGCGTTCACCAAGGAGCCCACGCCGATGGGTCCGGTGATGATCGCGGTGCTCTCGGATACCTGTGGGAACCTGATCCAGCTCTATCAGCCGCTCTGAGAGCTCCTCTTCCGTCTGCCGGCTCCTCACTGTCGGCTCCCCTCTGCCGTCTCCCGTCCGCGTCTGGCCTCCGCGTGCGCGTGCGCGTGCGCGTGCGCGTGCACGCTTATCCCGTCATGCGATCACCCGCGACAGTGGGCATGGCGAGGATACGTGTCAGCAAGCACTTCGCGTCTTCCACCGGGGAAATCCAGCCAGACGCCGGAGCGTGCACGTGCACGTGCACGCGCACGCGCACGAAGAGGCCAGACGGAAGACGGAAGGCCGCAGACAGGAGACGGAAGACGGAAGAGGGGAGACGGGGGCTCCCTTCAGATCTGCACCACCTCCAGCTGCTCCACGCCGATACGGATCATTCCGGTCCCCGGCCGCCTCGCGATCACCCCCGCGGCCCCGCGGATCCCCAGCGCCGCGAGCTGCTTGCGCGCCCGAAAGATATCGACATTGAGCTTCGGCGCGTCGGTCGCCAGCATTTTACAAAGCGCCTCGCTCTCGACCCAGCCCTGCTCGGCCGACGACGCATCGCGGTCGGCGAGCCGCCTCCTCGCCAGCGTCAGCAGGAGGTAATGGTACGTGCGCGGCGGCACCTTCGTGAGCTCGCCGCGGTGGAGGACCGCCACCTCGACGTGCTCCTCGTCGCGCGTCACGCCGAAGCGCAGCGCGATCGTCTCCAGCAGCGGGCCAGCGCCCTCCGCGTCCATCGTCGCGGCCGCGGCGCTCGGCAGATCCAGCACCCAGCCCTCGCCGTCGACGACCACCACCTCCCGATCGAGCACGGGCCGCGCGCCCTCCTCGGTCTCGAGCTGCCAGCCGCCGCACTCGACAACGCTCGCCCGCGGGTTCTCCTCGTCGGGCAGCACCAGCAGCCCGCCCGAGGCGACGCGCACCCGGCCGCCCGGGGTGCTCCGCGCGCTCGCCGCCGGAGGGGCGCCGTCGATCAGCGTGAAGGCGTGCTCCGGGCCGCCGACCGTGAACCCGTCCCCCTCGCCGAGCCGGGCGCGCTCGCCCGGAGCGAGCCGCCGGCCGCCCACGAACGTGCCGTTCTTGCTGCCGAGATCACGGAGCTCCCAGGCGCGATCGACCCAGCGCAAGCCCGCGTGCTCGCCCGAGATCCGCGGATCGTCGAGGCGCAGGTCGCACCCGGCGTGCCGGCCGACGAGGCACCGGGAGCCCAGCGCGATCGTGCCGTCGAATCCGGCCCGCTTCAGTGCCCCCATGGCGCCCTCGTAATTTACCATCGGCGCCGGCCGCGCGACAACGACCGCGAGGACGACATTGACCCCATCGAACGAGCCCACGGACAAGCCCTCGAGCGAGGAGCGCGACGAGCGCGACGAGGAGGAGCGCGACGAGGAGGAGCGCCCGTCACGCGCCGACGCGACGCGCACGTTCGTCGAGCTGCCCGCGACGGAGCTCATCGAGCGCGATCGCGCGGGCCAGGCGGGCCGCAGGGGCGGGCGCGACGGCGATCCAGCGCCGCCGCGCGCCCAGGCGGGCCCGACCGCCGCGCCGGAGCCGCCGCTCCCGGCGCGCTACCGCGACCTCGGGCTGATCGCGGGCGGGTCGTTCGGCGAGGTGCGGCGCGTGCGCGACACGATGCTCGATCGCGTCCTCGCGATGAAGGTCCTCCGGGCGCGGTTCACGCGGGCGCCGGAGAGCCGGGCCCGCTTCCTGGCCGAGGCGAAGCTCACCGCCGACCTCCAGCACCCGGGCATCGTCGCGGTCCACGATCTCGGCGAGTTCGAGGACGGGCGGCTCTGGTTCACGATGCGCGAGGTGCGCGGCCGGACGCTCGGCGAGGTCCTCGACGAGCTGCACGCGTCCGCTGGGCCGGACGGCTTCCGGGAGACCCCCTCGGGCTGGACCTTCCGCCGCCTCATCGACGCCTTCGCGCGCCTCGGCCAGGCGGTCGCGTATGCGCACAGCCGCGGCGTCGTGCACCGCGACCTCAAGCCCGAGAACGTGATGGTCGGCGAGTTCGGCGAGGTGCTGGTGATGGACTGGGGCCTCGGGCGCCGCGCCGGAAGCGCGCCCCCCAGCCACGGCGGCGCGCCCCCCGGCGGCGTCGCGCCCTCCAGCGGCGGCGCGCCCTCCAGCGGCGACGCGCCCTCCAGCGGCGGCGCGCCCTCCAGCGGCGTCGCGCCCTCCAGCGGCGGCGCGCCCTCCAGCGGCGGCGCGCTCCACGACGCGGCCCCGCAGCTCACGCAGCACGGCGACGTGCTCGGCACGCCCTCGTTCATGCCGCCCGAGCAGGCCCGCGGGGAGCGCGACCTGCACGGCCCCGAGAGCGACGTCTACGCGCTCGGCGCGATCCTCTACGTGCTGCTCGCCGGCCGCACGCCCTACGACGGGGAGAGCGCCCTCGCCGTGCTGCGGCAGGTCCTCGCCGGGCCCCCGCCGCCCGTCCTCGAGGTCGCGCGCGTCCCCGTCCCCGCCGAGCTCGCCGCGATCTGCGAGCGCGCGATGCGGCGCGCGATCGCCGATCGGTACCCGGACGCCGGCGCGCTCACCCGCGACGTCGTGACATGGCTCGACGGCGCCCGCCGCCGCGAGCAGGCGCTCGCCGTGCTCGACCGGGCGCGCGCGATCGGGCCCGGCATCGAGGCTCTCCGCGCCGCCGCCGGGCACAAGCGCGCCGAGGCGCAGGCGCTGCTCGCCGGCGTCCGGCCCTTCGACCCCGAGGAGCGGAAGCAGCCGTCGTGGGAGCGCGAGGACGAGGCGGCGCACCTCGAGGTGACCGCGGCGCTGCGCGAGGCCGAATGGCTGGAGGCGGTGCACGGCGCCCTCACCGTGGATCCCGAGCTGCCCGAGGCCCACGCCGCGCTCGCCGATCGCTACCGCGAGCACCTCATCGCCGCCGAGCTCGCGCACCGCGACGCCGACGCGGCGCGCTTCGAGGCGCAGCTCCGCGCCCACGACAGGGGCCGGTACGCGGCGCTGCTCCGCGGCGAGGGCGCGCTCTCGCTGGTCACCGATCCGCCCGGCGCCGAGGTGCGGGTCGAGCGCTTCGCCCTGAAGAGCCGCCGCCTCGTGCCCGAGGACCAGGGCCTGCTCGGCGTGACGCCGCTCCGCGCCGCGCCCCTCCTGCGAGGGCGCTACCGCCTGCGCATCCGCGCCCCGGGCCGGGCCGAGGTGATCTACCCGCTGCTCATCGAGCGCGGCGCGCACTGGGACGGCTGCGCGCCGGGCGAGCGCGCTCCGACCCCGATCGCGCTGCCAGCCGCGGAGGAGCTCGATCCCGGCGACGTCTACGTGCCCGCGGGCCTCACCGGGATCGGCGGTGATCCAGGTGCTGCCGACGGCCTGCCGGCGAGGCGGGTCTGGGTCGATGCGTTCGTGATCCGGCGGTTTCCGGTGACGAACACCGAGTACCTCGTCTTCCTGAACGAGCTTGTCGCCGCGGGCCGGGAGGCCGAGGCGATGGCGGCCTGCCCGGGGGTCCAGCTCGGGATGGCGGACCGGGCCGGCGATCGGCGCGCGTTCACCCGGACCGACGGCGGGCGCTTCGCGCTGGCGGTGGACGACTGGGGGTGCCCGCTCGAGCCGGACCAGCCGGTGGTGCTTGTCGACTGGGCCGCGGCCATGGCGTACGCGCGCTGGTACGCCGCGCGCCGGGGCCAGCCGTGGCGGCTGCCCGACGAGGTCGAGCGCGAGAAGGCGGCGCGGGGCGCGGACGGCCGGTTCTTCCCCTGGGGCGACCACGCCGACGCGACCTTCGCCTGCGCGCTCGAGAGCCACGCGGGGCAGCCGGCGCGGGTGCCGGTGGACAGCTATCCCGCCGACGAGAGCCCCTATGGGGTTCGCGGCCTGGCAGGCAACTCGCGGGACTGGTGCATCAACGTCTGGCGGAGCGAGGGGCCGACAATCGCCGGCGGCCGCCTGCGGATCGAGGCGGCGGCCGCGGGCGATCCCGAGTACAGGGCCGTCCGCGGCGGGGCGTGGAGCAGCCCGCTCGATCTGAGCCGGTCGGCGGCGCGCTTCGGCAACCGGCCGGACGTCCCGCGGCTCACCATGGGGATCCGGCTGGTGCGGTCGTTCGGGTAGCTCCCGGGCGCCGGCGGAGCGCGCCGTCACGTCCAGGTCTTCTCGGCCTTGTAGGTGAGGCCCGCCGGCGGTGCGGTGTTGTTCGTCGCCGTGTAGTTGATGTGGCTGGCCTTGATGCCACCAAACAGGTTCGCGCCGGTGGTGTCGTACCAGCGGATGGATCCTGTCCACTTGCTCGACGAGGCGTCGTACGTGAGGCCCCAGTTGAGCCCGAACGTGGGAGCGCCGCTCGTGCCGGCGTAGATGAAGTTGGTCGACCCCTGCTGAGGCATGCGATCCCCGATCCAGGGGGTGATCTGTCCCCAGCTCAGGTTGTAGGACCCTGATGGCAACGACCCACCGTCCACCGCCGTGACCTGGATGCTCTGCGCGTCGCTGGGGACGCTGTTCGATACCCAGTAATACTCGGTCTGTGCCTTGTATTTGGCGGGGGGGTAATTCCCTGTCACGAGCACCTGGGCGAGGACGATGGGATTCGTGGGATCCTGGCTACGGATCGCCTTCAGCGTGTAGATACGGTAGTTCTTCATGCCGCCGTCGAGCTGCCCGACCTGGCGTTCGGCGTCCGGCGTATGGCTCGTCTCCTCCGGCCGGCTCCCTGTCTGGAGCACGGCGAGGCGCTCGACGCCCGGCTCCCCGACGACCTGCGGCGTGCCCTCGAGATCGAGCGCGCCGAGCACGAGCCGCGTCCGCCTCACGAGCTCGCCGTAGCTCAGCGTGAGGTACACGCAGCCGCCGTCTTCCACCGCCGTCCACTGCTCGATGACGGCGCCGATCGCCCAGGTGAACGCGCCCTGGGGGCGGCCGCCGAAGGTGGCCTGCTGGGTGACCTCGCCGGGCTTGCAGGCCGCGAGCACGCGCGCGCCGATGCGCAGGTCGTCGTCGCGGAGCGCGCCGGGCGGCGCTGCCCCGACCAGCGTGAGCGGGCGGCGGCCGCGGGCGTCCGCGGCCGCGCCGTTCCCGTGGCAGCAGTCGAGCACCACGGTGAGGTTCTCGGCGTTCCCCAGCAGCGTGCGGAGCTCCGCGAAGGCGATGGCGCGCTCGAAGCCCGCGCCGCTCACGTCGCTCGGGCAGAGCAGAAGCCCCTTCTCCCGGGTGTGCGCGCCGTGTCCCGAGTAGGTCATGAGCCCCGCGCGGCCGCCCGCGACCTTGTCGGCGAGCCAGCCGAGGGCCTCGCGCACGCCCTTCTCGGTCGCCTCGCCGAGGTTCGCCGCTGTCGCGCCGGGAAGACGGGCGAGGTCGGCGCGCGGGCTCGTGACGACGCGCAGGTTCTCGGGCCGCATGCCCATCCGGACGCACGCGTGCCAGAAGGTGACGACGTCGTTGACGCTGCCCTCGAGATCGCTGGTCCCCGCGGCGTTTCCCGTCGATCGATCGAAGACGCGGTAGTCGTTGACGCCGATGAAGAGAGCGTAGCCTTCGTTGTGGAACATGATCTCCTCCGTCGATCTCGGCCGGGGACGTCGGCCGGACAGGACCTGGTCCACGCCATCGCACGGGGCGCGGCCGCGAGCCATTTCTCCGGATAACACCGGGGAAGAGGAGAGGCCGCGCCGCGGTCCACGGCCAGCCGAGGAGCGACGCGCCCGTCACCGCCAGGGGCGGAGGCCGCCCGGCTCGAGGACGGAGGCGATGTCCCCGGTCGCGAGCGGCGGCCGCGGTGCCGGCGGCTCGTCCCGCGCGGGCGTGCCGAGGTGGATCCAGCCGAGCATCTCCTCGTCGTCGCGGAGGCCGAGCGCCTCCGCGAGCGCGCGCCCCTTCGTGAACGGCACGCTCTTCCACACGGCGCCGACGCCGAGCGCGTGCGCCGCGAGGACGATCGCGTACCCGGCGCAGGCCGCCGTCGCGCTCTGCTCCCAGAGCGCGATCTTGCCGGGCTTCGGCGACGCGATGAGCGCCACGATCGTCGGGGACCGGAACGCCTTCGCGCGGACCGAGTCGAGCTTCTTCTCCGGCATCCCCGGCGCGTGCTCGGCCGCGCTCGCGGCGAGCGCGTCGCCGAAGCGCGCGCGGCCGTCCCCCTCGGCGACGACGAAGCGGAACGGCCGGAGCAGTCCGTGGTCGGGCACCGCGCCGGCGGCCAGCAAGATCCGCTCGAGCTGCTCGGCGGACGGACCGGGCTCGGCGAGCGCCGCAACGCTGCGGCGGCCGACGACGAGATCGAGGAGGTCCGGGGATTCGTTCATGAGCGCAGCGTAATCGATCGCCCGGACGGCGGGTACGCCGCGGACGACGAGACGCGGGGGGCGCGCCGCTGTTCACAAGGTGCTCCCGCGACCTCGCGGAGGCACCCCGCGCCGCGGTGATGCCGGCTCGTCGTCTTCACTTGAAGTAAGGCACGCAGATGATCTCGTAGCTGTCTTGCGTCTGGATCCCGTTGAAGAATCCGGTGAATCCAATCCATCTTTCCCCGCAATAACCGGCCGCGACCACCATGGGCTTCCACCAGTCCACCGTGTTCAGGTCACCGAGATCCTGGCGGAGATCACTCCTCCTGGCAGTGACCCTCCTCGTTCTGCCACTTTTGCATACGAGAGAATAGCTCTTCCCGGGCTCTTGCTCGCCTGTGAAAAGCCCGGCGGTATGACCCACGCTCGAGCAAACGGCCTGCGCTATCCGCGCCGCACGCGCCCACTCGACTTGCGTCAGGTCTCTGAACCCACCCTCGTGGCGATCGATCTCGCTTTGATTGGCGACGTACAACAGCGCCAGCTCTTCACCCCCGGTCGTAGACTCCCCCTTCGGTATGCAGATCGCCTGGGGCTGTCCGAAAGCGTAACCGTAAAACCCGCCAACGAACCGTTCACGGCGTGCCTTGCAAGCGTTGTTCGCCTCGCGATGCGCATCCCACCATGGTCGCAGCTCCATCATCGCCGGCGTGGCAGCGCCATGAGCCGTTCCCTCCACGAGAAGGCCCGACGTGAGCATGGCCCACGCGACCGCGGCGACGGCAGATATCCGTACGGAGAGTCGCATGTTCGCGCGTTTCATGTTGATGCTCCTTCCCTGTCCCTGGCTGCCCCTCATCGAAACGGCGGAGAGACAGGCACTGTGACTACCCTCGCCAGCGGAACCCTCGCTCTCTCCGCGGCCTCCTCTGCGGCAAGCTGCACCGGCATGGCCGTCTCCAGGAAATTGGCCTGCAACGAGCGAGACATCACCCGATACCCGGCCTTGAACAGGATCTCTTTCTCGAGCGGCGACAGGCGGAACTTGAAGATGGGCACAGCCTCCGTGTTGACCTCGATGACCCTGGCCCACTTGAGCAGATCCACGGCCTTCGACGTGTCGCTGAAGTCGTGCGCCTCGATGGCGGTGGAGATGAGGGCATAGGCAGCGCGGGTCACCATCGGGAAACCGATACTGTGGTATCGATCACGCAGGATGCGAACCCCGACGGTCAGCGTATCTCTGCGTGACGTTCCGGCGGCGTCAAAGAGGCGAACAGGGAAGTTGCTCAGCAGCCCTCCGTCAACGATATAGCTATCGACCCCGTTGTCTCCCGTGAGCCGCACTGGACGGAAGACGAAGGGGACGCTGATGCTCATCCTCACCGCCAGAGCGACGTCAAGGTCGTCCGGATCCACCCCGTATTCTTCGACGTTGATGTCATCGGGCAGGACGAGCATGCGCCCGCGCGTGATGTCGGAGGCGACCAGGTGCACCCTGTACTTGCGAGATGCCTCCGTCTCCCGCTCGCAGCCGGGCATGATCAGATCTCCGAACGTCCTCACACCCTTGGCGCGCAACTTGCTCCGGATGAACTCCAGGAAGTAGTCGCCTGCGAACATGCCCAGGTGCGCGAACAGGCCGTAGATCATGCTGATCGGCCGCCCGACGACCGGGACCTTGCTGAGCCCGTTGACATCGGCGAACCGCGCGATCTCGGGCCCGGCGATGATGTCTGCGATCTCGTGAGAGCTGTAACCAGCCCCGAGAAGGGCAGCAACGATGGCTCCCGCGGAGGTTCCAGCCAGGTAGGCAATGTAGGTGTCCTTGAATTTCTGCTCGGTGGCCAGGGCCTCTTCGAGCGCGGCCACCGCGCCAGCCAGCCCGATGCCCCGGACGCCGCCTCCCTCCAGGACCAGGTTCAACCTCCTGGGCGAGGCAGCAAAGTGCTCTCGATCGTGGGGCGAAGCTTCGTTCTCGCAGGCATCGGATGCGCTCAACAGGCGTCGCCGGACCCGGCCTCTCGCACCCGCATGCCCGTCGGGCGGCGCCGGGCTCGAAACAGCATCCAGGGTGTCCGACACGTCACGGTTCGTCATGGATCCACCTTTTCAGGCAAGAGGTGGCCTCTCCGCACGCGAGCGCTGCGGGGGTATACCGAGCACGTAAGGCCGGTCGCCGTTGAGCGTCAACGCCGCTCGACGAGGAGCGAGAGCGCGTTGACCCGGATTAGCTGTTGTTCAACCGATCTCACCTCTCCGGGTGTCTGCACCGAAAGGCGGCCTGGGAGAAGAAGAAGCAAACCGATGTACAGAGTTCATGGATGAGCCGCGGCGCCAGGGTCGCACTGAGCTCTGCTGATCGAGCGTACGAAGGGCTGGCGCAGCGGCGGCGCGCGCCGGCCCCTGACCCGTCGCCCGCGCTCGCCGAGGCGCGCGGGCGGCTCGAACGCGTCCCCTTGACGTTCCTCGCCACCGGCCCAAAGTAAACGGTACGGTTTCGTTTACTTCAGGGGCGTGCGTCATGGCGACCATCGAGCAGCGCAAGGCGGCGAAGCGGGCGCAGATCAGGGCGGCGGCGCGGCGGTTGTTCCTCGAGCACGGCCTGGGCGCGACGAGCACCGATGCGATCGCCGCGGAGGCCGGCGTCTCGAAGCGGACGCTCTATGCCCACTACCCGAGCAAGGAGCTGCTCCTGCAGAGCGTCATCGAGGAACTCCTCGCCGGGCCCGGCCAGCGGGGGCTCACCATGGTCGCCCCGTTGCCCGAGGACGCGCCGGCGTTCCGCGACGCGCTCGCGGGCTTCCTGCGCGCGGTGCTCGCCACCCTGATGCAGCCCGATTACATCGGCCTGGTCCGGGTGGTCGTCGCCGAGATCCCCCGGATGCCCGGGCTCGGGGAGATGCTCCGCGAGACCGTGCCGAAGCGGATCCTGGGAGGCCTCGGGCGGCTGCTCGAGCACGGGCAGGCGCGCGGGCTCGTGTCGTTCCCGAGCCTGGACGCGGCGGCGCGCATGGCGATCGGCGGGCTGCTCACGCACGTCCTGATGGAAGGGCTGCTCGTCGGCGACGGCCCGCCGCGCCCCCCGCCCCCCGAGCGCGTCGACGAGATCGTGGAGCTGCTCATGCAGGCGGGTCGGCCGAGCCTGGCGCAGCAGCGCTGAGAGGAGGCCCAGCGCTCCAGGGAAGGAATCCTGGACTCATGTCGAGTCCGTGGTCGTGCGCGTGTCTCGTTGTCCGCGTGTCTCGTCGTCTGCGTGTCTCGTCGTCTGCGTGTCTCGTCGTCTGCGTGCGTCGTCGCGCACGCGTCCGCGGTGAACTCGGCGCCGGTGACCGGCGTCAGGAAGGGTGGAGGAGATCATGAATGCAGCGCGCTTGGTGCCGATGGAACCCCCCGCGACGCCCCGCTCCGGCCAGCAGGATGCCGGCTGGACGATGCCCTTCGAGGAGATACGCGCGCGCGACCTGCCGCGCGTCGGCGGCAAGGGGGCCAACCTCGGCGAGCTGGCGAGCGCCGGATTCCCCGTGCCGGCCGGGTTCTGCGTCACGACCGGCGCCTACGCCCGCTTCCTCGAGGCCTTCGGGGACGCCGCCTGGCTCTGGGAGCAGCTCGATGGGCTCGATCCGCACGATCTGCCACGGGCCCAGGCGGCGGGCGCGCGCGTGCGCGGGCGGCTGCTCGATGTCGCGATCCCGGCCGAGATCGAGGCCGCGATCCTCCGCGCCTGGGAGGCGGCGGGCGCCGCGCACGCCTACGCGGTGCGCTCCTCGGCGACCGCCGAGGATCTGCCCGGAGCCTCCTTCGCCGGCCAGCAGGACACCTTCCTGAACGTCCGCGGCCGGGACGCGCTCCTGCAGGCGGTGCGGGCGTGCTGGGTCTCGCTCTTCACCGACCGCGCCATCCTCTACCGGATCCAGGGCGGCTTCTCGCACCGCGCGGTGATGCTCTCGGTCGTGGTCCAGCGCATGGTGATGCCGGACGTCTCCGGCATCCTGTTCACCGCCGACCCGGTGACCGGGCATCGCCACCGGATGACCATCGAGGCGAGCTTCGGGCTCGGCGAGGCGCTCGTCTCCGGCCTGGTCACCCCCGACCGCTACCAGCTCGACAAGCGGCGCCCGGGCGAGGTCGAGATCGTGGTCGCGGACAAGCAGCGCGCGATCCGGCCGCTCCCGGAGGGGGGCACGCGCGAGGAGCCGCTCGAGGGGCCGGCGCGCCGCGCCCGCGCGCTCGGCGACGCGCAGATCCAGGCGCTCGCGCGGCTCGGGGCGGCGATCGAGCGGCACTACGGCGCGCCCCAGGACATCGAGTGGTGCCTCGAGGGCGGCGCGTTCAGCGTCGTCCAGTCGCGGCCCATCACGTCGCTCTACCCGCTCCCGCGGCCGGGGCGCGGTGACGACCGCGACCGGCTGCGCGTCTACGTCTGCTTCGGCCACCTGCAGGTCATGACCGACCCGATGCCCCCGCTGGCCGCGGCGGTGTGGCGGCGCCTGTTCCCCTTCGGCAAGCAGGGCGACCCCGCCGCCCCGAACCCCCACATGGTCGAGGCGGGCGGGCGGCTCTACGTCGACATGACGCCGCTCCTGCTCCACCCGGCGGCGGGCAAGGTGCTGCCGCGGCTCCTGTCGGCCGGCGACGCCCTCGCCGCCCGCATCGTCCGCGAGGTGGCGGCGCGGCCCGAGCTCCGGGCAGAGGCCCGCGATCCCGGGCTCGCGGCCCGCACCGGCGCCGTGCTGCGCTGGGCGGCGCCCATCGTCGGCAGGATGGCCGGCTGGCTGCTGTTCGGTCGCCCCGAGGCGGCGCGCCCCCGGATGGAGGCGCTGATCGACAGCACGGTCCAGGACGCGGCCAGCCGGCTCGCCGCGGCTCCCGCGGGGCCGGCGCGGCTGCGGTGCGCCTTCGGCGAGGTGCTCGGGGTCGTGCCGCCGCGGCGCTTCCGGCGGGCCGTGCCGATGGTCGGCGCGGGGGCCGTGGCCTTCCTGGCGCTCGGTCGGCTGCTCCGGGAGCAGGCCCAGCCCGGCGACCTCGAGGCGCTCGGCCGTGGCCTCGTGGGCAACGTGACGACCGAGATGGACCACGCCGTCGGGGACCTCGCGGACGTGGCCCGGCCCCATCCGGCGCTTGTCGAGGCGCTGCGCGCGGCGGCCGCAGGGGCGCCGCTCGACGGGCTGCGCGCGCGGGACGGGGGGCCGGAGTTCCTCCGGGCGCTCGAGGGCTTCCTCGCGCGCTACGGGATGCGCGGGCCCGGGGAGATCGACATCCGCCGCAAGCGCTACCGGGACGATCCGCGCCTCATCCTGCACGCCGTGGTCGGGAACCTGGCGCACGGCGAGGTCGGCGAGGAGCGGCGGCGCCACGCGCGGCTCGGCGAGCAGGCCGAGGCGGCGGCGGCGCGGCTCGTCGCGGCGGCGCGGCGGGGGCGCTTCGGGGGCGTCCGCGCGCTCGCGGCGGCGCGGCTGATCCGGGTGGCGCGGCACCAGATGGCCCTGCGGGAGCACCCGAAGTTCCTGATGATGCAGCTCTTCGAGCTGGTCCGGCGCGAGGTGATGGCCGCTGGCGAGGAGCTTGTGCGGGCCGGGCGGCTCGACGCCGTGGACGACGTGTTCTTCCTCGGCGACGAGGAGCTCGTCCGGGGGCTGGAGGATCCCGCGATGGACCTGAGAGGCCCTGTCGCGAGGGCGCGCGCGGAGCTGGCGCGGTTCGAGCGGATGGCCCCACCCAAGGTGATGACGTCCGAGGGCGAGTGCCCGCCGGCAGCGCACGACGCGGCCGGCTTCCCGGCCGGCGCGATCGTGGGGACCGCGGCGTCGGCGGGCGTCGTGGAGGGGCGCGCGCGCGTGGTGCTGGACCCGACGCGCGAGACGCTCCTGCGCGGGGAGATCCTGGTGGCGCCGTTCACGGATCCGGGGTGGACGCCGCTGTTCATCAACGCCGCGGGGCTCGTCATGGAGGTCGGCGGGATGATGACGCACGGGTCGGTCGTGGCCCGCGAGTACGGGATACCGGCGGTGGTGAGCGCGACCGAGGCGACGAAGCGGATCCGGACCGGGCAGCGGGTGCGGGTCAACGGGGAGCTCGGGGTGGTGGAGATCCTCGAGGAGGATCAGGGGCGGGAGGCGGGGGCGCCATGACACGGCCTCATCGCGCCGCTCGTGCCGGGCAAGGCCAACTCGCGGCGGCTCGGCCCCAGGTCGTCCGTGGGCGACGAGGTGTCAGTCCCACCGGCCGGAGAGGACCGCCCTCATCCGGTCGATCCGCAGCGCCCGATCGAGCGCGCGCCCCTCGAAGGCGCTGAGCAGCGCGGGCAGCGCCTGCCGCGCCAGCGCCAGCAGCGCGCGGCGGCGGACCTCGGGGTCGAGCCTGCCCTCGGTGACGATCTGGCTGAAGGCGAGCGCGAGGATCGCCTCGTCGCGCGTGAGCAGGCTGTACTCGTCCTCCTCGCCGAGGCCCTGGACCTCGGCCGCGTCCACGGCATCCCAGTGGTCATTGCCCACCTCCCAGCGGGCGAGGAGCGCGTCGAGGAGCTCGAGGGGGCTGCCCTTCGGCTGCTCGTCGCGGAAGTCGCGGAACGCGGTGAGGGTCTCGTGCGCTGTCTCGTTGCCGAACGGGGCGGTCTCGTCGGTGAGCGACCAGAAGAACGGATCGGTCAGGGCAGCGGCCGCCCGGGGGTGACAGTCGTCGGGCGAGAGATCGGGGAGCTCGGGCGCTTCGGTCATGAGGTGAGGGCTTTCCGTCGGGTGAGGCGCGGGCGCGCAGCGCCGCTACCTTACCGCGCCCGGACGCGACGTCAGACAGCGGCGCGCGCGCCCCTCGTCACTTTCAGTGCCAGTGCCCCTTGTGCTTGCCCTTGTGCCTGTGCTTGTGCTTGCCCTTGTGGATGATGATGACCCGGCCGTCGTCGTCATCGTCGTCGTGCACCACCACGGTCGGCTTGACGTTGACCTTCACGGCCCACCCGGTGGCCACCAGGATTGCGATCGCGGGCGCGCTCGGGCCGACAACGATCACCGAGCCCGGCCGGTAGCCGCAGAGGACCACGCGCGTGTGCCCGCCCTCCTTGACCACCACCGTGATCTTGGTCGGGTTGACCTTCACCCTCAGCTTGCCCGTGAAGAAGAGCCGATCGGGCCCGGGCGCGAGCACGATGACGTCCGGCCCCGACGGCGTGTGGACGGCCAGCTTGATCTCCCGATCGCCGATCGGCGCCGGCTTGAGGTTGAGATCCAGCACGTACACGCGCATCTCGCCCGAGTCCTTGTCGGCGACGATCTCGACGATGTCGTCTCCGACCGGCTGGAGCACGCCCCCGTTCGGGCCCTTCATCCCATCGAGCTTGCGCGCCTCGTTCTCCTTGGCGTTCTCCTGGAGCTCCCGGGTCCCGCCGCGCGGCACGTGCAGCACCCCCTTGAACGGCTCGCCCTTGATCTTGAACTCGTAGTTCACCTCGGTCAGGTCGTCCTCGAGCGGCGGGATCTTGGCGAGCAGGACGCCGCCCGATTTCGGCTCGGGCACGAGCTCCGCCGTCACGGGGGCTCCGTCCTTGCCGGGCACCTTGACCGTGACGTTGCCCGACACGCCGTCCTCGATGGGCTTGCCGTCGCGGTCCTTCACGAGCGCCGTCACCCGCCCGTCCTGGGCCACTGTCACGACGACCGAGCCGGGCTCGTGCTGCTCCGTCAGCGCCCAGTTGTCGTCGATGCTCTCCGCCGTGATCTCCGGCGACTTGCTGCAGGCAGGCGAGACGAGCGCGGTGGAGGCGACCGCGAGCGCGACGAGCATGGATCGGAGACATCCCTGAATTCGCATACATCCCTCTTTGGAAGAGCCTTGAAGCCTCATCGCGAGCGTTCGAGCCACGGGGTCAACTCACCGCGTCCGAGCCGGCCGCCATCGTAACAGAGCGGCCGCGGCGCGTGGTCGGCCGCGTGCGCGATCGAGGCGCCGCGGCGCCCGTGGACCCGTCCTGATGTGTTCACGACCGACATGCTGTGCGCCTCATACCTGCTTGCGGGTCACGGACCAGATGAACCCGTCGTACCAGAAGTGCATCAGGGCGACGGTCTGCGTGATCGACCACAGCGCCCGGTCGTCCGCCGGCGCGAGCTCCGCCCAGACGCCGTAGGCGAGGACGCCGACGAGGAACACGGCCACCGCGAGCGGCTTGCCGGCCCGGCGCGCGTCGAGGCGCAGCCGGCGGCGGAGGCGGCCGCCCTCCGACCACCAGACGAGCGCCAGGTACTGCACGGCGTGGAACAGGTTCATGATGAAGAAGGCCTGTCCCCAGGGGTTGAACCCCCACGTGTAGATCGAGCAGAGCCCCGTGCTCACGAACAGCCACACCTTGGGGAACGACACCCTGTAGCCCTGCCGGTGCATCGCGCGGTAAGCGCGCGCGTAATAGAGCAGGAACAAGGTGCCTGCCGCGATGACGGCCCAGGCGATGGCGCGGTGGTTCGACTCCATCAGCGCCGGGACGGCGGTGAAGAAGGCGGCGTTCACGTCGTCGAAGGCGTCGAAGCTCTCGAAGTGGAGGAGCATCGTCGCGCCGGCCACGACCGGGCCGGCATAGAGGAGAAGGTTGAGCCAGAGGTCCAGCTTTCGGCCGAGCGCCGGCGCGTTCCCCGCGCGCGCGTCGTAGATGCGACCGAGCCCGAACGTCTGGAGCGCCGAGTGGTAGACGTCCCAGAACACGACGAGGACCGACACGACGGCGACGGCCCACATGGAGAGCATCATCGCGGCGAACACGGCGACCGGCGCCACGACGAAGCGGAGCCTGTATTGCCGGAAGATGTCGGCGTTGCCGTGGCTCCGGAGCAGCACCGCGGCGAGGTGGCCGTGGATGAGCGTGCCGATGAAGAGCCCCGCCCACGTGACCTTCTCCCCGTGGAGCCTGAACCTCGAGTCGGTGAACGGCGTCCCGGCGATCAGGGCGCCGAGGGCGAGCGCGGCGACCGGCGGAAGCAGGAAGAAGGCCCAGTCGTACGAGGGGCTGACGATGTACGCCGCCCTGCCCGCCGCGGCGAGGAGCCCAGGGGGCGCCGTCTCGGCCCGCGCGCTCATGCGGAGCGCTCGACCGCTGCGGGCCGCGGCTCCGGAGCTGCTTGCGAGAAGCCGATCGTCCACCCCTGCGCACCGAGATGGTCGACGAGCGAGAGCAGGAAGAGATTCACGCCGAGCATCTCCATCGACTCCTCGACGAAATCGATGAGACCATACACGAGGTTGTCGCTCCCGGCCTGCTCGGTCCAGTACCCGAGCGGCAGCTCGAGGACGAGCGCGCCGGTGACATAGATGCCGCCCGCGAGGAGGAAGCGATTGCGGGTGTCCCGCGGGAGGTGCGCGAGGAACCGGAGGTACGCGAGCGCGAACACGGCCACCACCACGGCCGCCGGGATCACCCAGCTGAAGTACAGGACCCCGCCCAGCTCGATCCAGGAGCTCGCCGCCTCGTGGATCTCGACGACCTCGTCGAGCGAGATGTAGAGAAACGCCGCACAGAGACCCCACCAGTGCTTCACGAACCCACCCGCGCGGCGGGCACCGGCGGCGATGACCGCCAGGGTGAGCGAACAGGCGAGGAGCAGCGACGATGTGTACCACGTGGGCACATTCTGCTCGTAGCTCAGCGAGAGCAGCGGGACGACGCCGCTGCGGTTGTTCAGATGCAAGATGGGCTGGAGCACCTCGACGGCGAGCCCGGCGCCCGCGACCGCCGCCAGCGCGGCGAACAGCGCGCGGCGCAGCCTGGCTCTCGCGAGGGTGATCTGCATCGAACACGAACAGATACGCGAGGACGTCTCACGCCGTCAATGCGCCGAGCCCCCGGGCCGCGCGGCGCGGAGCGCCCTGGCGAGCAGCCTCAGGAGAGCTCGCGATGCGGTCTCCGGGGCCGCACGGAGGCGGAATGCGGTGAGAACGAACAGGCACCGTTCGTCGCGATCACCCCAGCGGCCGCGGGCTCGCGGCCGCTGCAGGGACGCGCGCGATCAAGGAGCCTTGTAGAACGCGACCTGGCCCTGGTAGCGGTAATCGCCGGCGTTGGACCACAACACGCCCTCACCTTCGGGCGCGAGGATGCGCCAGGCGACGGGCTGGTCGAACGCGAGCACGACGGTCCTGTTGCTCTGGAGATCGTGCGCGTTGATGCTGCGGTTCCCACCTGTGTCCGCCGAGAACAGCGTCGAGCCCCGGAGGGAGAGCCCCGCCATCTTGACCCCCTGATAGACAAGGGTCTTCTGCCCTCCGGCGATGGGGGCCTTGAACACGCCGCCGTCGCCCGCGTTGGCCCAGTAGACGAACTCCGTGTCCACCGCGATCCCGGTCGGCTCGGCCTCGCCCTCGGCGATGACCGTCACGTCCCCGCCCGACTTCGCCACCCTGTAGACCTTGTTGGTCGCCGCGCCGCCGGTCCAGTAGATGTTCTCTGCGTCCTGCGCGAGGTGCGCGGCCCTTCCGGCGTCGGGCGCGAGGACGACCGGCTCGCCGCCGTCGAGCGGCATCGTGTAGATGCTCTCTCCGAAGCCGTCGCCGAAGTACAGGGCCGACGCGTCGCCGATGAGGCTCAAGGGGTAGCCGACCTCGACCAGCGTCTCGACCTCCAGGCTCGCCTTGTCGATGCGCCGGATCGCCGAGGGGATCACCGGATCATCGTCGCCGCCGCTCACGTAGTACACGTGAGCGTCGTTGACCCACAGCGCCTTGGGATCGGGATCGGCGGGGATGATCGCCTCCGCCTCGGCGGTGCCCGGCTTCGCGCGGAAGACGAAGCCGTCGTTGTTGTCCCCGGTCGCGGCCTCCTCGGTGCCGCCGCTGGTGAAGTAGAGGAACGATCCGTCGGCGGCCAGCGCGCTCGGGTAGCGGTGCTCGCTCGCCAGGAGGGTCGGCAAGATCATCCCGGGGTAGACGCTGGAGAGACGGTCCGTCTCCGTGACGACGCTCTCCCTGGAGACGTCGTGTCGCGCGAGCCGCGCGAACTCGTCCGAGCCCTCCTGTGCGGTGAACCCATGGGCGCCGAGGACGGTGTCTTCGCCGAGCTCCGCCTTGAGCTGGACGGTGATCGGCAGCGTGAGCGTGATCGGGCTGGCGAACGTCAGGCCCTCCGGACCGAGGATGTACATGGGCCCCACCGCGCCCTCGGGGGCGTCGTCGACGCGCTCGATGGTGATCTCGGTCGTTTCGCTCACCGCGCCCGGCGGCACCTCGATGGTGAAGCCGTCCTCCGCGGTGAAGGTCCCGCCCTGCGCGTCGACCGAGAACTGGCCGGACTCCGGCTGCGAGCCGGTCCCCGACGTACCGCCGCCGCCCGTACCGCCGCCGCCCGTGCCGCCGTCGCTCGCGCCGCCGCCCTTGTCCGAACCCCCGCACGACGCGCTGCCCAGCGCAGCCGCCGCGCACGCCACCATCACCAGGAAGGATCGTTTCATCGTCTTGCTTCTCCGCGGGCGGTGGTCACCGCCCTGTCATCGCAGACACATGGATTGTGTTGAGCTCGCTTGTGGCGAGGCCGCGACGTCTCCGTCGCGCGCAGACGATAGCGAAGCACCAGATTCGCTGTCGGCAAGGTCGAGGCTGGCCGCAACGTCGAGCCAGATCACGTGAGGACACACACCCTTGCTCACCAGGGTTACCCCAGGTGTGCAGTTGCAACGTCACGCGACGGCGGCCCATGAATCGTCGCGACAGGCCTCGGCGCCGCGCGCGGAGCGCTCCTGCCGGAAGTCGCGGTGGCGCGCCGCTCGTAGGCTTCACCCTCACCGGGGTTACGCCTGTTTCCAGTACAATCGATACGGCTGCACCTGACACGCCCTCAGGTGGAGCAAGGGATTGTCTAGTGGCCTGACACGCCCCAGGTCCTTATACGCCGCTTTGAAAGCCAGAGAAGACGAACCACAGAGGCACAGAGGGCACAGAGGGCACAGAGGGGAGAGAGTTTTTTTGTGGTTCCTCTGTGCCCTCTGTGCCTCTGTGGTTCACATCTCTTCATTCCTGGGTGTCGGGTCGGCGCTCCGGGGTCGGGCGGCCGCGCGCCACACGAGCGCGCGCCACGCGTCGCGCTCGAAGACCTCCGGCCTGCGCCCCGCGAGGAGCGGCGCATAGCGCGCGACGATCTCCGGAACGTCGGTGGACACGAGCCCCGAGAGGATCAACATCCCCTGCGGGGCCAGCCGATCCACGATCAGGGGGGCCAGCGCCGTGAGCACATCGCGAAGGATGTTGGCCACGACGATGTCGAACCTCCCGCCCGGCCACGTCGTCGCGAAGCTCACGTGAGCTTCCACCGCGCTCCGCCGCGCGTTGTCCTCCGCGATCGCGATCGCGGCGGCGTCGATGTCGATCCCGATCGCCTCGCCGCCGAGCTTCGCGGCGCCGATCGAGAGGATCCCCGTGCCGCTCCCGACGTCGAGGAGGCGGAAGCCGCCTCGCGGCGCGAACGACGCGAGCGCCTGGAGGCACATCCGCGTGCTCTCGTGCCGGCCGTCGCCGAACGCGTGCCCTGGACCGAGGACGATGGTGCGCTCGTCGGCCTCCGCGTCCCACGGGCCGGTGACCACGCGAAAGCGAGGCGGCACGTCGACGACGGTGGGACGGCCGCTCATGCGCTGCAGAACGCCAGCCACCGCGCGTCGCGGCCCTCAGCGACCGGGGAGCGACAGCCCGGCCTGCGCCGAGAGGCGGGCCATCGCGAGCTTCGCGGCGACGAGCGCCTCCTCCGGCGTGCGGCCCGTGGCCGAGAGGTGGCCCATCTTGCGGCCGGGGCGGGCGACCCGCTTGCCGTAGAGGTGGAGCCGGACGCCGGGGATCTCCAGCGCGGCCTCGAAGGCCGGCGTCGCGCCGCCCTCCCACGCGTCGCCGAGCAGGTTGACGATCGCGGCCGGGCGGACGATCTCGACCGAGCCGAGCGGGAGGTCGCACACGGCGCGCACCGCCTGCTCGAACTGGCTCGTCACGCAGGCGACCTCGGACGCGTGGTAGCTGTTGTGGGGGCGCGGGGCGAGCTCGTTGATGAGCAGGCGGCCGTCCTTGAGGAGGAAGAGCTCGACGACGAGCAGGCCCTCCACGCGCAGGCCGACCGCGAGATCGAGCGCGATCTGCACCGCCTGCCCCGTCACCGCGGCCGAGAGCGGGCCCGGCAGCAGCGACCAGTCGAGGATCTGGTCGCGGTGGTGGTTCAACGCCGGCGGGTAGACAGCCAGCTTGCCGCTCGGGCTCCGCGCAACGAGGACCGACAGCTCGGCCTCGAGATCGAGCGCCTGCTCGACCACGCAGCGCTGGCCGCCCAGCGACCCGAAGAGCGCCGCGGCCTCGCTCCCGGCGTCGCCGGCGCCGTCCTCGCCCTTCCCCATGTCGCGCGCGCCCCCGGAGAGCCGGAGCTGCCCCCGGCCGTCGTACCCGCCGACGCACGACTTCACGAAGCACGCCCCGCCCATCGCGCGCGTCGCGTCGAGGAGCTGCTCGCTCGTCGCGACCTCGCGGAACGGGCCCACCGGGAAGCCGTTGCGCGACAGCCAGCTCTTCTGCACGCCGCGGTCCTGCACCATGGCCAGCACGTCGGCCGACGGGCGCACCGGCGCGAACCGCGCGGCCGCCGCGAGGCCGTCCGTGGCGATCTTCTCTATCTCGAGGGTCACGACGTCGCACTGCGACGCGAGCTCGGCCGCCTGCGCGACGTCGTCGAACGACGCGACGATGCAGCGATCGAGCACCGAACGGGCCGGGCAGTCCGGGTCGGGGTCGAGGGCGTGGACCTTGTACCCGAGGGTGCGGGCGGCGAGCGCCGTCATGCGGCCGAGCTGGCCGCCGCCGAGAATACCGAGGGTGGAGCCGGGGGCGATGGGCATTGCTGGAGGACCTATACGAGGATCGCGTCGCGGAGCACCGCCGCTTCCTGTGCGCTGCGGAAGGCGGCGAGGCGCTCGCGGAGCTCGGGGTGCTTGCCGGACAGAACCGCCGCCGCGAACAGGGCAGCGTTCGCCGCGCCGGGCTTGCCTATCGCCATCGTGGCGACGGGGACGCCCTTCGGCATCTGGACGATCGAGAGCAGCGCGTCCATCCCGTTCAGCGCCGTGGCGGGGATGGGCACGCCGATGACAGGCAGCACCGTCTTCGCGGCGACCATGCCGGGCAGGTGGGCGGCGCCGCCCGCGGCGGCGATGATCACCTCGATCCCGCGGCCCTCGGCCGTCGTCGCGTACTCGAACATCCGGTCGGGCGTGCGGTGCGCCGAGACGACGCGCACCTCGTGCGGGATGCCGAGCTGCGTGAGCAGCTCGCTCGTCACCGCGAGGTGCTCGTAATCGCTCTTGCCGCCCATGATCACGCCCACCCAGGGCCTCTCGGCCGAGCTCGCTCCCATGTCCGTCGGGGCCCGGCCCTCGCCGGCCCCTCCCTGCGCCATCGTGCTCATCGTCCTCTACCCATCACCCGGTCATCCGTCGCGTCACCGCGTCGCGCCTTGATCCATCCAGCCGTCGAGCGCACCGCGCCCGGATCAGCGCGTCAGCTGCTCGAGCAGGCTCAGGCTCTCGCGCTCCTCCTCGCCGATCTCGCCGTCGGACGAGATCATCTCGCGCGCGGCGGCCAGGAAGAGCTGCCGGTGCGCGCGGGGGATCTTCATCGGGTCCAGGTCGTCGGCCGTCGGCGGCACCTCGAGCCAGCCGCGCACCTCCTTGGCCTCCTCCTCGTCAAGCTGCAGCCGCAGGATCATCTTGCGCACGAACTCGCGCTCCTGCTCGCGCACCTGGAGGTCGGCCCAGGCGAACGAACAGATGAACCGCATGAGCTGGAGGCGTTCTTGGCGAGAGAGCTTGTCGAGCATGGGAGGGGACTCTAGCCCGGATCAGCCGGCGTTTTGTGTGGAAATTTGCGAGGAAACCAGCGCGCCGCGCGGCGTAAGGAGATTCCCGGCGCCATCCTGGATGCGCGGCCCCGTCGCTCCGGCGGCCTGGCCGCTGCGCCCGCCCACCGCGGCTCAGCGGTACGGGCCGGCGACGCGTGGGCCGCGCAGGAGCGCCGCCAGGTGGAGCTGCGCGCCGAGCAGGTCGCGCAGCGTCGCGGGGTCCTCGAGCGGCGCCGGCACCGTGACAACGATCGCGTGCGGGGCGATGCGCAGCGCGCGCGCGCGGGCCCGCAGGCGCTTGACCACCTCGCGCACCGCGGGCGAGGCGGCGCGCAGCAGCTCGGGGTCGTCGTGATCGAGCGCGGCGTCGAGCGGCGGGTCGAGCACCAGCGTGACCTCGGAGCACTCGGGGTGCGGGCCGCGCTCAAAGCACGTGTCGATGTGGAACGTGGCGCCGTCGAGCTGCGCGTCGCGGATGCGCATGCGGCCCACCTCGAAGCGGCCGTGGAGCTCGGCGGCGAACCGCTCCCAGGCCGGGCGCATCCCCGCCATCGGCGTGGGCGGCGGGATGCGCCCGGCCGCGGCGGTGATCTCGGCCGCCAGCGCGGCGAGGTGCTCGAGGAACGCGCCGAGCCAGGGCTGGTCGTGGCCCGGCGTGCGGGACCGGACCGCCGCGCGCTCATCGTCGAGCCGGACGTCGTCGAAGGCGAGCAGCGCCCGGCGCAGCGGCCCCGCGATGACGGCGCGGACCTGGCCCGGGTCGCGCCCGCGCACGCGGTAGCGGCGGCCGAAGCCCTCCTCGTCCTCGGACGAGAGCGCGAGCAGGAACCGCTTCACGCCGACGTCCAGGTCGAGCCCCCACGACGGCCAGCGCAGCTCGCCCACGAGCGCGCCGCTCGACGAGGAGCCCGCGTCGATCCACACGGACGCGGAGCAGCCGGAGAGCGCGCCCGAGAGGCGCAGCTCCAGCGGGTCGAGCGAGAGCCCGTGGCGCGCGCCGACCGCTCCCCAGACCGCGCGCCACCTCCCCGAGCCGATCTGCCGGCGCATCGCCCCGAGGCCGGCCGGCCGATCGAAGACGCCGAGGACGAGCGGGGTCGTGTGGACGATGCCGTCCCCGCGCGCGAGCTCGACGCGCACCTCGAGCCCCCACACGAGCGCGACCCATCCGGCGTCGAACGAGGGCGCGACCGAGCGGGGGATCCGGAACCGGAACGGCAGCTCGCGCCCCTCGTCGCGGCTGTCGGCGCGGCGGAAGGCGGTGAAGCGGTGCGCCTCGGTCGCGCGGTTCGTCGCGGCGGGGTCGGCGCTGAGGAGGCGCTCGACGCCGACGAGCGAGATCTCGATCCCGCGCACGCCGCGCCCCTGCACGTTGCCGAGCGCCACCGCCCCGGAGATCTCGTCGCCCGGCGCGAAGACCTGATCGTCGAGCGAGACCTCGACGAAGGGGCTGTCGCCGCGCGCCGTGGTGCCCGCGGCCGGCGCCCGGGCCGGGCGCGTCACGGGGCGCGGCGTGACGAGCACCTCGTACGACTCCTGGACGTCGAGCCACCACGGGATCGCGATGGTGAGCGTGACGCCGTAGCGGATCTCGGCGCGCGTGCCGAGGTACGAGCAGGGCGCGTCGGCGGGGAGCGGGAAGCTCGCGCGGTAGCGCTGCTCGCCGTCCGGGAGCGTCGTCTCCCCGGAGACGCGGGCGACGAGCGAGAGGAAGTGGGGGGGCACGAGGACGCGCTCCTCGACGCGGGCGACCTGCATGCCCTCCAGGTGGAGCTCGATCGAGTCGACAGGCGTCCTGCCGCGGCTGCGGAGCACGAGCTCCACCAGGACGACGTCGCCCGGGTGGACGGTCCTGGACATCCGGAGCTCGACGTCGGGTCGGCTGCGCATGGCGAACGGCTCAGCGCGGCGGGCGCGGGCTCACTTCACGAGCGGCGCCGGGACGGCGAGGCGGATCGGCCCGCGGGGCGCGCCGCGCTCGAAGAGCTCGCCGCGGCGGTCGGCGACGCCGAGGCGCATGAGGCCGTCCGCGCGCACGAGCGCGAACGGAGCGCGCGGGGCCGGGGCGTCGCGGGCCGCGCCGTCGCGGCCGGCGTCGAAGGGGACGACGAAGACAACGACGTCCTCGGCGCCCGTGGGGGGCGCGCGGGGCGGGACGGCGCGCGCGCAGCGCATGGCCACGGTGGCGTTCCTGTCCTCGCTGGCGCAGCGGGCGAGCGCGCGCCGGTCGGCGTCGTCGCCGCCCTGCGCGAGGTGGTCGGCGGCGGCGAGGCGCGCCGCCTCGGCGGGGTCGCGCGCGAGCAGGTCGCGGGCCGCCGCGCCGTCGCAGCGCGCCCTGGCGACGGTGAGGCCCGCGAGCGCGTTGGCGCGCACGTACGGGCGCGCGTCGGAGAGCGCCCCGCAGAGCGCCGCCGCCGCGCGGGCGGGCTGGCCGGCGCGGGCGGCGATGCGGCCGATCGCGCCCGCCGCGTTGCCCGCGACGGCGGCGTCGGGGTCCTTCAGCAGCGGCGCGAGCAGCGGCAGCGCGTCCTTGTCGCCCACGGCGCCCAGCGACCAGATCGCGTTGGCGCGGACGCCCGGATCCGCGTCGCCCGCGAGCTTGCGGAGGGCGGCGGTGGCGCCGGCGTGCGCGGCGTGGCCCGCGAGCGACTCGGCGATCTTGCGGCGGTCGTCGATGGGCGCGGCCGCGGCCATCCCGGCGAGCGCGGCGCCCGCGGCCTGCCCGGGCATGCGGCCGAGCCCCTCGATCAGCGCATCGCGCGCCGCGTCCGGGGCGCTGGCGATCGCCGCCGCGACGTCCTGCGCGAGGCCCTTGTCGCGCCCGTCCTTCGCGTCGTCCGGGACGCGGGAGAGCGCGCCCGAGAGGGCGATGCCGAGCGCGCCGCGGTCCTGCTCGGCGGCGACGGTGAGGCGCTGGAGCAGCGCGCGCGCGCTCCCCGGGCCGGCGACGCGGGAGAGCGAGACCGCCGCCCGGAGGCGCACGTCGGCGGACTCGTCGTCGAGCGCCTCGAGCAGCGCGGCGTCGACGGACGCGCCGAGCTTGCCGGCGGCGCGCGCGGCCCCGAGCGCCTCGATGACGGCGAGGCGGAGCGGCGAGGAGCGGGCCTTCGCGAGCGGCAGCAGCACCTCCTGCGCGCGCGGCGAGCCGGTCCGCCCGAGGAGCTGGACGAGGGCGAGCTTCTCGTCGGGCGGCGTGGCCGGGTCGACCAGCAGGGCGCGCGCCGGGTCGACAGCGCGCCCGTCGGGCCGCGCCGGATCGAGCAGCGCTGTCGCGGCGCGGATCGCCTCGCGGCGGACCGAGGGGTCGGCGTCGCCGAGCAGCTCGAGCACGCTGGGCAGCGCCGCGGGGTCGCCGAGCGCCCCCAGGGCGCGGAGCCCGTGCCGGAGCGGGACGACGCCGCGCTGCATGCCGCGGACGATCGCGGGGAGCCCTCCGGTGGCCTTGAGCTCCCCGAGCACGAGCGCGGCGCCCGCCGCTGTGTTCGCCGACGGCGCTGCCGCGAGCACGGCGATGAGCGCCGCGACGGTCGCGCTCTGCTTCCCGGCGCTGACCAGCGCGTCGCGGACCGCCGATCGCGGCGCCGCGGGGTCGTCCTTCGCGAGCGCCGCGAGCAGCACCCTCACCGCGGCGTCGGAGCCGATGCGGCCGAGCGCGCGGAGCGCCGCCTCCCGCACGTCGCTGCTCGAGGTGCCGCTGTCGGCCGGGCGCGACCCGGCGAACGCGCCCAGGGTTCCCGGCGACGCCGCGACCACATCGGCGATCGCGGACGTCGCGTCGTCCGAGCGCAGCCGGCCGAGCGCCGTCACCGCCTCGACGCGGACGTCCTGGGACGCGTCCTGCAGCGCCAGGATCAGCGCGCTGACGGCCCGCGCGTCGCCGAGCTCCCCGAGCGCCCGCGCCGTGGCCCGGCGGACCTCCGGGACCGAGTCCTGCACCTTGCCGATGAGCGGCACGACAGCGCGCGTGTCCCCGATGCGCCCGAGCGCGCGCACGACCTCCGCGCGCACCTCCGGCGCTGTGTCGTCGAGGTGGCCGAGCAGCGGCGAGACAGCGTCCGGGAGCCCTGCTGCGCCCATCGCGGCCGCCGCGGCGAGGCGGACGTGCGGGTCGGGATCGCCGAGCACCCGCCCGAGCGCCACGACGGATCGGTCCGTGGGCGCCGCGCGGATCACGTCGCAGGCCGCGAGCCGCAGGCGCGCGTCGCCCTCGCCGAGCCACTCGATCACGAGGTCTCCCGCGCGGGGCATCCGGAAGCGAACGGCCGCCCCGGCGAGGTGCAGCCGCACCTCGACGTCCGGGTCGCTCATGCCCTTCTGGATGAGCCGGATCGCCGTCTCCGGGGCGAGCTCCTCGACGCGGGTCGCGGCGAGCCGGCGCTCCGACACATCGCCGGACGTGAGCGCCCGCGCGATCTGCTCCGGCACGTTGGGCCAGAGGAACGCGGCCGCGTCGCCGGGCGGCGCGAGCGCGGCGGCCGAGGCGGCGACGACGACGAGGACCCGCGGGAGGCGGCGCAGCGAGGAGACGGAACGACGCACCCGAGGAGCGTAGTACAGCGGGCGCGGCCGCGTCATGACCGTTCCAGGCGGCTCGATCGCCGCGGGCGGGGCGCCGGACGGACGCGAGCGCTGGACGGAGGGGCGTCCACGCCCCGACAAGCGCCGGTTGCCGGACGCTCCCGCGACCGTCCTTGTCGTGCAACAGTCGAGCGAGGTGCCCGACATGATCCCCTTTTCCGTTCTCGACCTCTCTCCGATTGTCCAGGGCGGAGACGCCGCCCAGGCCTTCCGCAACACGCTCGACCTTGCCCGGCGCGCCGAGCGGCTCGGCTACCGCCGCTACTGGCTGGCCGAGCACCACAACATGGGCGGCGTGGCCAGCGCGGCGACCTCGATCGTGATCGCGCACGTGGCCAGCGGCACCTCGACGATCCGCGTCGGCGCGGGCGGCATCATGCTGCCGAACCACGCGCCGCTCGTGATCGCCGAGCAATTTGGCACGCTGGCGTCGCTCTTCCCTGGGCGCATCGATCTCGGCCTCGGGCGCGCGCCAGGCTCCGATCCTGTCACCGCCCGCGCGCTGCGGCGCACCCTGACCGGCGACGTCGACGGCTTCCCCCAGGACGTCCTCGAGCTGATGGGCTACTTCCGCCCGGCGGAGCCGGATCAGCTCGTGCGGGCCGTGCCCGGGGCCGGCCTGGACGTGCCGATCTGGATCCTCGGCTCCAGCCTCTTCGGCGCGCAGCTCGCGGCGGCGCTGGGCCTCCCCTACGCGTTCGCCTCGCACTTCGCGCCGGGCCAGATGATGCAGGCGATCGCGCTGTACCGCAGGGAGTTCCGCCCGTCGGAGCAGCTCGCGCAGCCGTACGTCATGCTCGGGTTCAACGTGTTCGCGGCCGACACCGACGAGGAGGCCCGCCTCTTGTGGACGTCGCTTCTGCAGGCCTTCGTCAACCTGCGCCGCGGCCGTCCGGGGCCCTTGCCGCCGCCGATCGACGGCTTCGAGCGCGAGCTGAGCCCCCTGGAGCGCGCCGGCATCGAGCAGGCGCTCTCCTGCTCGGTCGTGGGCTCGCCGGAGACGGTGCGGCGCGGCCTGGAGGCCTTCATCGCCCGCACCCGCGCCGACGAGCTCATGGTGACCTCGCAGATCTTCGATCACGCCGCGCGCGTGCGCTCGTTCGAGCTCACGGCGCAGGCCCGCGACGACCTCGCGCGCGCCGGCTGAGGCGTCTCGCCGGTGGCGACCTGCACCGGCGGTCCGGGCGCCGATTCCAGTACCGTGCGAATTTTTCACGAAGCGAGGTTCACCGCGGCCGGCCTGGTCCGCCGCGCTCCCGCGCCGCGCTCGATCGCCTCTGGCGTTCGTCGGGCCCGTTGCCCTGAAGTTGAGCAACTTCGGTCAGGCATGACGGACAGCCCCTCGCTACCTTGCCCGTCGCCGAGGAGGACCCCGCGTTGATCGCAGCCGCCGAGAACGCCTATATCGTCAGGTTCCGCAGGGTGCTCGAGCACATCGACGCGCACCTGGACGAGGACCTGACGCTCGAGCGGCTGAGCGGCGTCGCCGCGTTCTCGAAGTACCACTTTCAACGGCAGTTCTCCGATCTGTTCGGGATCGGAGTCCACGAGTACGTGAAGCTCGTCCGCCTGCGACGCGCGTCGTACCGGCTCGCCTTACCGGCGCGGGAACAGGCCCGGATCATCGACATCGCGCTGGCGAGCGGTTACGAGAGCCCCGAGGCGTTCTCTCGCGCCTTCAAGAAGGCCTTCGGTCAGACGCCCTCCGAGTTCCGGGAACAGCCCCGGTGGGATCCCTGGCACGCGACCCATCTGCGCCTGATAGAGACAAGGACCCTCCCCCTGCAGGCCGTCCATCGCGCCGAGGACGTGAAGATCCTGCGGTTCGAGGAGACGCGCGTCGCCGCCGTCGAGCACCGGGGCGACCCGAAGCGGATCCTCGAATCGGTGCGCCAGCTCATCGCCTGGCGCAAGGACAACGGGCTTCCGCCGCGGACCAGCGCGACGTTCAACGTCCTGTACGACGACCCGGCCGAGACCCCGCCGGAGGCCTACCGCGCGGACATCTGCGCGGGCATCCGGCGCCCCGTGTCAGGCAACCCGTTCGGCGTCGTCGAGAAGGCGATCCCCGGCGGCCGCTGCGCCGTCCTGCGGCACGTCGGGTGCGAAGACGCGCTCTACGCGGCGGTGAAGTACCTCTACGCGACATGGCTCCCCGCGAGCGGCGAGGAGCTGCGGGATTTCCCGCTCTTTCTGCAGCGGGTGCGCTTCTTCCCGGAGGTGCCCGATCACGAGGCCATCACGGACATCTTCCTCCCGCTCCAGTGAGCTCGAAGCCATCTTCCTGCTCTCCCCGTCACCTCCGGAGAAACGCGCATGAATCGATTCGTGGGCAGCCGCAGCCTTGTCGTGCGAGACGCGACGAAGGACCTCTCGTTCCCTGTCCTGCTGATGTACCCGACGCACGTCCCCGCCGAGGTCGTCGCGATGGGGCCTTACTCGCTCGAGGTAGCTCCGGACGCCCCCCTTCCCGGTGGCCCTTCGCCCCTCGTCGTCATCTCGCACGGCGGCGGGAGCACGCCGCTCGCTTACCGGACGCTCGCGTCCCACCTCGCGCGGAGCGGGTACATCGTCGCCATGCCGGAGCACCCCGGGGACAATCGCAACGATCGATCCCTGTCCGAGACGGCCGAGAACCTGGAGAATCGACCTCGCCACGTCCGGCTGACGATGGATGCCCTCTGTTCCGACGCGGAGATCGGGCCTCACCTCGAGCGCGACAACGTCGCGATCGTCGGACACTCGATGGGTGGCTACACAGCGCTCGCCGTGGCGGGCGGGCAGCCCTGGACAGGGCCAGGGCAGAGGGTCGCGGTCACGAGGGACCCGCGCGTCAAGGCGCTGGTCCTGATGACCCCCGCGGCGAGCTGGTTCATCCCCAACGACGCCTTGCAGGACGTCCGGGCGCCCATCCTCTTGCTCGTGGCGGAGCACGATCGCATCACGCCGAGGTGGCAAGGGCAGCTCGTCCTCGACCTCGTCCCCGACAGGGCTCAGGTCACCTACACGATCGTCGAGAACGCGGGACACTTCTCCTTCCTGAGCCCGTTTCCTCCCCACATGCGCACCCCGGGCTTCCTGCCCGCCACCGATCCTCCCGGCTTCGATCGCGAGGCGTTTCAGCGCCAGCTCCAGCGAGACGTCCTCGATTTCCTCGATACGTCGCTGCGGGGCCTCAACCCGGGTCGATCCGGTAGATCCGCCCCGAGTTGAACATCACCACATGGATCTCCCCGGCCGCGTCCTCGCCGAACGAGGAAGGGAGTCCGTTCGGGCTCAGGGCGGAGGTGAGCTCGACGCGATCGGTCGCGGCCTTGCCGTCCCATACGAAGGAGAAGAAGCGGCCTGTCACGTAATCGCCATAGACATAGCGACCGCGCAGGCACGGGATCTTCGCGCCGCGATAGACATAGCCGCCGACGATCGAGCCCGCCTCGCTCCGCGGGTGCTCGACCGCGGGCGGGACCCCGCGCGGCTTGCACGCCGAGCCCGGAGGGTAGCAATGGCTGCCCTCCATCGCCTCCCAGCCGTAATCGTTCCTCCCCTGGCCGGGGCGCTCCACGAGGATCTCCTCCCAGCTCTTCTGGCCGACATCACCGATGTACAGGTCCCCGGTGAGCCGATCGAAGCTGAAGCGCCACGGGTTCCGGAGCCCGTAATCCCAGATCATCGGATCGCCGCTCGTCATGTTGCCCGCCGGCGCCCTGCCGGGCTGATCGACGTCCATGCGGAGGATCTTGCCGAGCTTCGAGGTGAGATCCGCCGCCGGGCTCGGCGATCGCGCGGAGTCGCCGATCGCGGCGTAGAGAAAGCCGTCCTTGCCGAAGGCCAGCATGCCGCCGACGTGGTTCCAGGCGCCGTGCTTCACGTCGACGAGGGAGCGGACAGGCTCGGGATGGGCGGCGTCGGCGCCCTGCGCCCCGCGCTTCCACTCCTCGATCACGACGTTGCCGCGAGGGGCCGACGAGTAGTGGATCCAGAAGCGCCCGTTCTTCGCGTAATCCGGGTGGAACGCGAGCCCGAGCAGCCCGCCCTCGGCGTTCGGCGCCGGGAAGAACACGCGCGATCGCGCGTCGAGGAACGGCGCCTGCTGGACGGCGCCGTCCTTGAGGAGCCGGATGATCCCCGTCTTCTCGAGCACCAGGAGGCGCGCCGGATCACCGGGCGGCGCGGCCACGTACGTCGGCTGATCGAGCCCGCTCGCGACAAGGGTGAGCTTCAGCGGCGGAACGCCGCCGCACTTCGCCGGGCGAGCGAGCTCCGCGCCGGACGCGGCCAGCGCCGCGGGCGCGCCGCCCGGTGCCGCCGGATCGCCTTCCGGCGCAGCAGGCGGCGCCGCGGACGCCGCGCCTGTCGTCCCGGCGCCCGCCGCCGTGACCGGCGCCGCCGCGCCCCCTGCCGCGACCTGGCCGGCGACGCCCTCGCGGGATGCGTCGGGCGGCCCCGCGACCTGCACGCGCCGCTCGCAGGCGGCTACACTGCCCGCGAGCAGGAGGCAGCAGGCAGTCCGATGGAACGCGCACGCTCTCGTCACGCAGGCAGCGCGCCCGACGGCGCGCCGCGGGATCCGTCTCTCGATCAAGCGGACACCTCCGTCTCTTCCTTCATCATGAGCGGCCGGCTCTGGCAAGCCGCCATCGCGTCGCTGCTCCTCGCGAGCGGCGGCTGCAGCGCGAAGGAGACGCCCCGGACCGAGCCCCTCCCCGCGCCCGACAGGCTCGACATGAAGGCGCCCGCGGCCGCGCGCGGCGCCCGCGCGGGCGATCACCCCGGCGCCGGCCCGGTCGAGGCCCCCCCGGCGCTGCCGCCCTGCAAGGACGGCGACACAGATCCTCACGATCTCCGCTGCACCGGCCTGTACAGCGACTTCGGCGCGCGCACGATCGCGGCGGGCGTCCGCGAGTTCAAGCCAGCCTTCGAGCTCTGGAGCGACGGCGCCGAGAAGACGCGCTGGATCTACCTCCCTCCCGGCTCGACCATCGATGTCTCCCGGATGAACGACTGGAGCTTCCCCGTCGGCACCCGGCTATGGAAGGAGTTCCGGCTGCCCGTCGCCGGCGCGCCCCGCCGGATCGAGACGAGGTTCCTCTGGAAGACAGCGGAGGATCGCTGGACGCGCGCCACCTACGCCTGGTCGGAGGACGGCGCGCGCGCGCTTCAGGTGAAGGCCGGCGTCCCTCAGGTGCCCGGCACCGACGGCTACGCGATCCCCGCGCAGGTCGACTGCATCCGCTGCCACGCGGGCAAGACCGACAACCCGGTCGGCTTCGAGGCGATCCAGCTCGCCGCGCCGGAGGCCACCGGCCTCACCTACGCCGAGCTCGTCCAGCGCGGCCTGCTCTCGACGGCCGCCGGCGGCGCGCTCCCCGGCCCGGGCGCGCTCGACGTGCCCGGGAGCGCGACGGAGCGGCGCGCCCTCGGCCTGCTCCACGCCAACTGCGGCGTGTCGTGCCACCACCCGCTCGGCGTCGCGACGCATTTCGAGATGCGCCTCAACATCGACGCTTCCGGCCGGGTAGGCGACGTGCGCGGCGCGCGCGTCTACCAGACGGCGATCAACCAGCCATCGAAGCTCCGCCCGCCCGGGGCGCCGCCCGAGGCGCGCTATTACCGGATAAGGCCCCTCGATCCGGATCGCAGCACCTTGCTCCGCGCCATGGCCCGGCGCGACGCGCCCGGCGCGCCGCCCGAGCAGATGCCGCCGCTCGCGACCCGCCGCGTCGACGAGGCGGGCGTCGCCGCTGTCCGCGCCTGGATCGAGGCCATGACCCCCGCCGCCGGCTACCCGCCGGCCGCGCCCTGACGACCCTGCCGCGCGCCGCGCCTCGCGCCCTACCGCCGCCGTCCGAGGCGCCCGGGCTGAAGGGCAATCCGGAAGCGCGCGAAGGGCGCGCGCAGGAAACGCCCTCGCGCGCTCGTCGCGCCGTGGTGATCACGCTCGCCTGGCCTCATGCTCCCGGCGGTCGCAGCGCCGCGCGACCGCGGCCGACGTCGCTCGCCGGGCGCACGGCACCGGCGGATGCGCCGCCTTGCCCGAGGAGCGCCCACGACCGCGACCGGGGGGGAACACGTCACGTGAAGCAGCCGAAAGAGATCAAGAAAGCGGAGGGCAAGCTCGGGGTCCTGCTGCCGGGCCTGGGCGCCGTCTCCACGACGACAATCGCGGGCACCCTGCTCGCGCGTCGCGGCCTCGCGGCGCCGATCGGGTCGCTCACGCAGCTCGGCACGATCCGGCTCGGCCGGCGGACCGACGACCGCGCGCCCAGGATCAAGGATTTCCTGCCGCTCGCGACGCTCGATCAGCTCGTGTTCGGCGCGTGGGACATCTTCCCCGACAACGCCTACGAGTCGGCGCGCCACGCGGACGTGCTCGAGCGACGCCACCTCGACGCCGTCCGCGACGAGCTCGAGCGGATCCGGCCGATGCCCGCGGTGTTCTACCCGCACTACGTGCGGCGGCTCCACGGCAACCACGTGAAGAAGGGCGCGAGCAAGGCCGAGATGGTCGAGCAGGTCCGGGAGGATCTCCGCGCCTTCCTCCGCGACAGCGGCGCGGCGCGCGCCGTCGCCGTCTGGTGCGGCTCGACCGAGGTGCACATCGCGCCCGCCGAGGTCCACGCCTCGGTCGCGCGCTTCGAGGCGGGCCTCGCCGAGGATCACCCGGCGATCTCGAATTCCCAGATCTACGCCTGGGCGTGCCTCAAGGAGCGCATCCCGTTCGCGAACGGCGCCCCGAACCTGACGGTCGACTTCCCGGCCGCCTGGGAGCTCGCGCGGAAGCAGGAGGTGCCGATCGCCGGCAAGGACTTCAAGACCGGCCAGACGCTCATGAAGACGGTGATCGCCCCGGGGCTCAAGGCGAGGATGCTCGGCGTCGCCGGGTGGTTCTCGACGAACATCCTCGGCAACCGCGACGGCGAGGTGCTCGACGACCCCGAGTCGTTCAAGTCCAAGGAGGTCTCGAAGCTCGGGGTGCTCGAGCAAATCCTCCAGCCGCACGCGCACGGCGAGCTCTATGGCAAGCTCTTTCACAAGGTGCGTATCGAGTACTACCCTCCTCGGGGCGACGCCAAGGAGGGGTGGGACAACATCGATCTCGTCGGCTGGCTCGGCTACCCGATGCAGATGAAGATCAACTTCCTCTGCCGCGACTCGATCCTCGCCGCGCCCATCGTGCTCGACCTGGCGCTCCTCCTGGATCTCGCGCAGCGCGCCGGGCTGCGCGGCACGCAGGAGTGGCTGAGCTTCTACTGGAAGAGCCCGATGACGGCGCCGGAGCTGTACCCGGAGCACGACCTCTTCATCCAGTCGATGAAGCTCAAGAACACGATGCGCTGGCTCATGGGGGAGGACCTCATCACCCACCTGGGCAACGAGTATTACGACTGATCGCGGGGCGGCGCCCTCCCCCGGGCGGCCGCCTCACTGCCACCGCAGGTGCACGTCGACGACCGCGCCTGTCCGCGTCACCGCGCCGTCCGAGAATGTGAACGCGGCGCGCTCGACCTCGCAGTTGCCGCGCCCGTCGCAGCGCCGCTCGCGCCCGTACGAGAGCTCGATGGCGACGAGCCCGCGCGACGCGATCGGCTCGAGCTCGCCCGCGCTCGAGGCGCGGTTCGCGTCGCTGTCGCTCCAGAGCACGAGCCGCGACCACGCCTCGTCCCGCGCCGTGATCCGGCCGTCGCCGTCGGTGTCGAGCTCGCGCAGCGCGGTGAACCCGTTGTCCGCGCGGGCGCCGCTCGAGAGCACCGTCGCCGAGCCGAACAGCTCCTCACCGCCGTCGATCGCGCCATTGCCGTCCCGATCGATCGCGAGCCACGGCGTCGCCGCGGTGGGCCAGTCGGTGGCGATCGTGGCCCCGAGCCCTGTCAGATCGAACGCGCCCGTCATCGCTGTCAGGTACTCGATCGGCCGCTGATCGAACGAGAGAACGAGCGGCGTGCTGCTGCTGCTCGACTGGCACCCGGTCCAGGTCGGCACCCCCTCGACGTCCTCGCACAGCTCGAAGCCGCCCCCCCCGTTCATGGTGCAATCCCGGCTATCGCCGATCTTGCACGCCGACTCGGCCTCCTCCTCGCCTTCGACCGCGCCCTCCTCGCTCCCCTCGCCCTCCTCGCCTTCGAGCGCGCTCCCATCGGTCCCCTCGCCCTCCACGGAGGTCACTTCTCCGACGCACCCGGCGCCGAACGACACCGCCGCCAGGAGGAGCGAGAAGGAGAGAGCTCTCACAGAAACAGAATGAGCCATCAAGGAATCGGTGTTCATGGCACATCACTTTGGCAAGCCCCGCGCCAGCCTCTCGACGGCTGCGAAGTCATTGAAAAGACAGCAGTTTTCAAGGTGCACCGATCGCCCACACCCGGGAGAACGTGCCACCCTGCGCCGATCGCACCGAGCCCCCGGACCAGCGTGTCTCATCAGCGCCAAAGCGTGCCACTGGCCCCTGGCCCAGCCTGGACTCGCGCCCTCACGTCAACCGCGATGACCCGGCGTCACCCGAACAGGCATCCATCGGCGCCGCGAGCCGCCCCCCGCGACGAGCTCGCCGCTACCCCCGCGGCGGCGCGTAAAAATCCACGATCCGTATGGGCTCGGTCAGCCGCACCCGCACGCGCGAGCGCTCCCCGCGGACGTCGCCGCCGATCTGGAAGCTCGTCGCCGGGTCCATCTCGATCGTGACCTCGTCGACGAAGTAGTCGAACACCGTCTCCAGGTCGTCGAACTCCCCGTTCCAGATGCTCGAGAAGTTCCGCACGAACGTGAACGGCGAGATCATCGACACGCGGAGCTGCATCCGGTCCTGGCGGTCGTCCGCGTAGGGGAACATCCGGAAGCCGAAGCCGTAATAGGGGATCGTCGACAGCGCCGCGATCTTCGCCGGCCCCTCGTAGATGACGCCGCCCTTCTTGATCGGCGCGCCGAGGATCGCCCCCTTCTCGCCGACGCGGATCGCGTCATTGCCCTCGTTGATGATGCGGCAGTGCGGCGTGCGCCGCACCAGGTAGCTCGGGATCGTCCGCGTCGTCGCCGCGACAGCGTACGCCACCGGCCCCGGCGCGAGCCGCTTCAGCGGGCCCCGCGCGAGCGCCGACTTGACCGCGTTGTAGTCGCGCAGCATGACCGCGTCGATCCCGAAGCCGCAGAACGGAGACAGGATGTCCTCGGCCTCCACGAGCCGCAGGTTCCGGCTGCCGGCCTCGGCGCGCAGCCGCTGGAGGTCCACCGCGAGCCCCGGCTTCGCGCCCGCGCCCCCCGACGCGCCGAGCACCCACGCCAGCGAGTTGCCCGTCCCGAGGCGCAGCAGCCCGAACCGCGGCAGCGGCAGCCCGCGCCGCTTCGCCTCGTTCACCACCGCCGTCACCACCACCGTGAACGTCCCGTCGCCGCCGCCCGTGAGGATCGTGCCGTAGCCCCTGTCGACAAGGATCCGCGCGATGCCCTCGCTCTCCTCCACGCGCCGCGACACGAACAGGTCGCCCGTGTCGAGGATCTGGTCGAGCGTCTCGATCACCTCCGCCGTCACGCTCTTGGCGTTGCCGTTCACCACCACAGCAATCCGGCTGCTCGCGAGGCCCCGCGGGACTTCGCTCGCACGACGCGGCGCATCAGCAGCCGCGGCCTGGGGGACGTCATCGGGGCCGCGACCTGCGGGCGGAGAGCTCATGGACCGCGATCTACCACGACCGCCCCCTGCGCTTGGAGGCCGCGCGGGAGGGGCTCCGGCGATGGGACGTCGCGAACGACGGGGACGACTGCCCGGCGACCGACGGGGTCGCACGCGGCCCTCACGGGCCCACCGCGGCAGCCCCTCCGAGGCCGTGCTGTGGGCCAACGTGCTCCGTGCACCGCTCGTCCGGTGACCCACGTTTCGAGAGACCTCATAGCGTGCGATGGTCGCTGGTTTTGGCTCTCGGGCCGATCTTGGGTCATGCTGGCATCGGGAAAGCGAAAAGCCTCCCCGAAACTTAGTGGACGGGGAGGTCGATTTTTTGGTAAGGCGACGACCTGTCGATCCAATTGGACTTGACAGCCGTGCGGGTCTTCCCCCGCGCGGGCGGCGCGCGCTTGTGGCGAAGGGCCGCGATGATCTCGTACCCAGCGGGGGACGCAGCGACATGCCGAAGATCACAAAGCAGGGCAGCTCCGACAAGGCGACGGGCACGAAGAAGAAGTCCTCTTCGAGCGCCAAGGGGGGCGCAGAAGCTCAGCTTGCGAAACCCGTGAATCCGGTAATTAAGGAAGACTCGAAATCTTCGTCAAGTGCTTCCAAGCGTAAGCTTGGCCTCCGCGGCGCCGCGCCGTGGGCCGCCCGGCACGCCGCGAAGCACGCCGCCGAGGCGCGGGCTCGGGCCGCCGAGCCGGCGCCCCCCGGCAGCGCGCGCGCGACCATCCGGGTGCCGAGCGGCGCGGAGGAGATCAAGGCGAAGATCGCCGAGCTCCACAACCAGACCCAGAAGATCCGCACGCTGCGCAAGCGGCTCGACAAGGGGTTCTTCGATATCGGGGTGGTGCTCGCCGAGATCCAGCAGCAGGAGCTGTATCAGGCGAAGGGGTACGGCTCGTTCGAGGCGTTCCTCGAGCGCGAGATCGATCTCGGCAAGCAGACGTCGTTGCGCCTCATCAAGGTCGCCCACGTCTTCCAGCGCGAGGTGGCCCTCGACTACGGCATGGACCGCCTCTTCGTCGCGCTCGCCGCCCTCGAGGGCGAAGCGGCGCCGAAGCCCGCGCCCTCCGCCATCCCCTCCGCCCCCGGCTCCAAGCCCCCCCTGCCGCTCAAGCCCCCCATGCGCATCGTCGGCTGAGCGGCGCTCACCCGCCCCATCAGATGCCGGCGCCCCGGGGCGGGGCCGAGCCGGTGGGGGGGCGGGTGACGGGCTCGGCGATGAAGCGGGGGAGCCGCACGCGGACCGTGGTGCCCTCGGCCGCGCGCGTGCTCACCTCCACCCGGCCCGCGTGCTGGTCGACGATCTTCCGGACGATCGCGAGCCCGAGGCCGGTGCCCGCCGCCTTCGTGGTGAAGAACGGATCGAAGATCTCGGCGAGGATCGTCGGATCGATCCCGGGGCCCGTGTCCGAGATCGACAGCCACACCTCGGTCGCGTCCCCCGACGCGCACGCGCGCAGGACCCCGCCGTCGGGCAGGACGTCCAGCGCGTTGACGACGAGGTTCAGGACCACCTGCTTGAGCTTCTCCACGTCGCCGAGCGCGAAGCAGTCGTCCCCGAGGTCGCGGACGACCTCGATGCGGCGGCTCGCGAACGCCTCCTCCTCGAGGTCGAGCACGTCGCGCACGACGCGCGCCAGGTCGACGGGCTCGCGGTGGGGGGCGCGCGGCCGGGCGAGCTCGAGGAACTCGCCGAGGAGGCGGCCCAGGCGGGCGATCTCGGCCTCGACGATGCCGACGCGCCGCTTCATGGGCTCGCGGATCGCCTCGTCGGAGAGGCGGTCGATGCCGCGGCTGAGCAGGTGGAGCTCCAGGACCGCGGCGTTCAGGGGGTTCCGGATCTCGTGCGCGAGCCCCAGGGCGAGCGGGGCCATGGCGTTGAGGGCCTCGGCGTCGGCGGCGCGCCGCTCCAGCGCGCGGCGCTCGGTCACGTCGATGCCGATGCCGTACACGAGGTCGGTCTTGCCGCCGCGCCCGCCGCTGCGGACGCCGGAGAGGTGCCAGCGGACCCGGCGGATCGCGCCCACCGCGTCCCGGACGCCGACCTCGACCTCGGCGGCGGCGTCGCCCTCGACGACGCCAAGGAACGACTGGTTGAACCGGCGCTGCTCGGACTCGTCGACGAGCGTCTCGCAGAACGGCGTGCCGAGCGCGGCGTCGCCGCCCACGCCTGTCAGCGCGGACAGGCGCGGGTTGAAGAGGGCGACGCGGCCCTCGGCGTCCAGGCCGAGGATGAGCACGTCGGCCGCGTCGACGATCGCCCGGTAGCGCCGCTCGAGCTCCTCGCGCTCCCGCTTCAGCGAGATCTTCTCGATCGCCTGGGCCACCGTGGAGATGAGCTCCTCCGGGCGGAACGACTTGAGGATGAAGGCGAAGGCGCCGGCGCGGAGCGCTGCCATCGCTGTGTCGACCGTGGCGAAGCCGGTCACGAGGACGATCTCGCCGTGGGGGGCGGCGGCGCGGAGGGGGGCGATCAGCTCGAGGCCGCTCGCGTCCGGGAGCTTGACGTCGACGACAGCGACGTCGAAGCCGTCGCGGCGGGCCGCCGCGAGCCCCTGCTTGCCCGTGGGCGCGAGGGCGACCTCGACGTCGAGCTCGCGCGCGCCCTCGAGGACCTCGCGCAGATTTGCGGCCAGGCTCGTGTTGTCGTCCACGATCAGGATTCGAGCGCGCACCTGGGATCTCCTGGTCGAGCGGTCCAGCGGGCGACCCGACGCGAGGGGTCGCCTTCCGCTGTGGGGTCTTTTCTGAATTTTATGCTATGAGCCGCCGTCATGCGGTTCGTCGATCAGTGCCGTCTGAAGGTCATTGCCGGGGATGGCGGCAACGGAGCAATCGCATTCCGCCGCGAGAAGTACATCCCGTTCGGCGGCCCCGCGGGCGGCGACGGCGGCCGCGGCGGGGATGTCGTCTTCGTGGGCGACGAAGGCCTGTCCACGCTACTCGACTTCACGTACGCGCGCACGCTCGAGGCGGAGCGCGGCGAGCACGGGATGGGGAGCGACTGCCACGGGCGCGCCGGCGGCGACCGGGTCGAGAAGCTCCCCGTGGGGACGCAGATCTTCGACGCCGAGAGCGGCGAGCTGCTCGCCGACCTGACCGAGCACGGCCAGCGGGTCGTTGTCGCCCGCGGCGGCAAGGGGGGGCGGGGCAACCTGCACTTCAAGTCGCCGCACGACCGGGCGCCCCGGCGCTCGGAGCCGGGGGAGCCCGGCGAGGCGCGCGAGCTGCGCCTCGAGCTGAAGGTGCTCGCCGACGTCGGCCTGCTCGGCTTCCCCAACGCCGGCAAGAGCACGTTCGTCGCGGCCGTCTCCGCGGCCCGGCCGAAGATCGGCGACTACCCGTTCACGACCCTCACCCCGATCCTGGGCATGGTCGAGATCGGCGGCGGCGTGCGGTCGGGCGGGTCGAGCTTCGTGATCGCGGACATCCCGGGGCTGATCCCGGGGGCGAGCGAGGGGGTGGGGCTCGGCATGAAGTTCCTGAGGCACGTGGAGCGGACGCGCGTGCTCCTCCACCTCGTGACGCTCGATCCCGGCGAGGGCCGCGAGCCGCTCGCGGACTACCGGGCGCTCCGCAAGGAGCTCAAGAAGTTCAGCCCGGCGCTCGCGGAGCGCCCCGAGATCGTCGCGCTGACGAAGGCCGACCTGACCGACGTGCGCGAGGCCTACCCGAAGCTCAAGGCGCGGTTCGCGAAGGCGAAGGTGAAGCTCCACCTGGTCAGCGCCGCGACGGGCGAGGGCGTCACCGAGCTGATCAACGAGCTCGCGGCGATCGTGCGCAAGCGCGAAGACTGAGCGCCTGGAGGCCTCGCCGGGACGCCAGGTCCCTGAAGGCCTCGCCGCGGGTCTACCGATCGACCTCGTCCATCGATTCCCCACGATATCGGCCAGATATCCATCCGACATCGGCCCCTCCCCACCCCACGTGGAGGCAGGACACACAGTCCTGTCTCGTACGCTGACCGCCCACATCTCCTTTGCTTTTGCAGCCGAGCGAGCGCGCGCGCTGCCTGGACAAGCGAGGGAAGTTCGCGTCCACTTTTCACTCCGGATTGTCGCGTCATGCCAGGAGAGGAAGCCCCGATGCGCTGGTCGATCTTCAGCAAACCGTCTGCTCTTGCGTGGTCGTTGGCCCTCTCGGCGGTGCTCGGCGCCAGCGGGGCGGCGCGCGCCGACGTCGTGCAACCGAACGGCACCGTCGTCCCTGTGGTCCGTGATCGGTTGAGCGACCTGCTCAACGGATCGGAGAACAACGACGACATCGACGAGGGGATCGACGTCGTCGCCGACGCCGCTGTGGAGCCCCAGGTGTTCTCGCCGCTCTGCGAGTTCAGCGGCAGGTACATCGCCAAGGGGGGCGGCGCCAACTTCGCCGTCGGCTGGTACAACGTCGACGATACCCGCAGCAGCGACGACCCGCCGCTCTACATCTCCGTGGACAGCGGCGCCAACATCAACACGGCGGCGCCGGGGAGCGACATCCAGATCCTCTTTCCGTTCTCAACCGCTCTGCCGCCCGCCGAGACGCGCGAGCTGACGGCCGTGTCGATCCGGGAGAGCCCCGCATACGCCGGCGGCCTGATCGGCTTCGTGCTGATCCCCAACCCGAACGGCACCGGCAACGAGAATGCCACGCAGTACCACTACACCGAGCACCGGTTCAACGTGATGTGCTCGGCGTGCGCGACCCCGGGACCCTGGTACTCGGATCTCATCTACCGGTCGAATGAGCTGCTCAACACGTTCTACCTGGGGTTCGAGGATCTCGACTTCCGGAACGCGTCGGGCGCCGCGGGGGTCAACGGCAACGATCTCGACTACGAGGACTTCCTGTTCCGCTTCTCGGGGATCACCTGCCCCGAGGCCGGCCAGCCGTGCGAGGTCGACGAGAACGTGGGCGCTTGCCGCCTCGGGATCTCCGACTGCGACGCGCAGGGCGCGGTGATCTGCACGCCGTTCGTGCAGCCCGGAAGCCAGGCAGAGCAGTGCGACGGCCTCGACAACGACTGCGATGACGTGATCGACGAGGAGGCGCCCTGTCCGGAGAACCAGGTGTGCAGCCGCGGCCGCTGCGTGGACCGCTGCGGCTCCGCGGAGTTCCCCTGCGAGGACGGGCTCGTGTGCGTCGAGGGCCTGTGCGTCGAGAGGGCGTGCGTGGACGTGATGTGCGAGGCGGGCGAGGTGTGCCATCAGGGCGAGTGCCGCGGCGCGTGCGACGGCGTTGTGTGCCCGCACGATCAGGTGTGCCGCGGCGGGCGCTGCCTCGATCCGTGCGAGGGCGTCCAGTGCAACGACGGCCAGGTGTGCGAGGGGGGCGTCTGCGTGATCCAGTGCGACTGCCGCGGGTGTCCCACGAACGAGGGCTGCGACATGGAGTCCGGCCGGTGCGTCGAGACGGCGTGCGTGGGCGTCGCGTGCGAGGCGGGCACCTACTGCCGCGACGGGAGCTGCGTCGACGCCTGCGATGGGGTCGCGTGCCCCGCGGGCGAGCGGTGCGAGGCGGGCGCGTGCGTCGCCGAGCCGCCGCCGCCCACCACCGCCACGTCGGTCGGAGCGGGGCTCGACACCGTCACGTCGTCCGGCGCGGGCAACGCCGCGTCGGGCGGGGGCTCCGCGTCGGGCGCAGGCGGGGCGCCGGCCACGGGGTCCGGCGCGGGCGGCGGTGGCGAGGGCAGCGGCGAGTCGTCGGGCTGCGGCTGCCGCCTCGGCGCCGACACGCCCTCCGCGGGCGGCCTCACCGCGCTGCTCCTCGCCGCCGGCCTCGGGCTGCGCCGCGGGGTGCGCCGCCGGCCGGTTCGCGGGCAGCGCCGCGCGCCCGGCGGTGGTGAGATGCGCTGAGGAGCCGCCAGGGCGCGCGGGAGAGCGAGCGCGCCGGCGCGCGCTCGCCCCTACAAGCGCTCGATCAGGAAGCTCCGGGTCTTGTCGTCGAAGCTCTGGGCGGCGAGGTTCGCGTCTGTCGTGAGGACGCGCGACCCGGTCGAGTATTGCAAGAACCAGTCGTAGAGCGTCACCTGGAAGCCGGGGGGGACGCGGACGGAGCTGACTCTCTGGTCCCAGTTGGCCCAGGGGCCGCCGAGAAAGACGGCGGAGCCGACGCCGTACAGGAACGATTCGCCCGAGAAGTTGGCGTGCTCGTAGAAGGTGACGACGTCCAGCTGCGGGTCGGAGGCGTTCGAGACGACGATGCTCGAGAGCGCGTCGTTGAAGCCCGCGGCCACGAGATCCGTGTCCGAGGTGAAGATGCGCACCTCACCCCCGAAGTCGTGGTGGATGAAGGCCGTGACCCGGAGCCCAGCGGGGACCTTGATGGCGCTCGCGCGGTTGTCGCCGATGATCGTCGAGTTCCAGAGGTTGTGGTGGCCGAGCCCGAAGCCCTGCGAGATGCCGGAGAAGTTGGAGAGATCGTGGAGCACGACCTGGTTGCTCGGGTGGACGGTGGGGCCGCCGGCGATCGTCGCGTCGATCCACGCGCGGTGGCGCGCGACGTCGACGCCGAGGTGCGTCGCGTGCAGGTTCGTGCCGTCCTGCCCGTTCACGCCCGAGAACACGGCGACCTGAAGCCCGTCGACGAACCACGGGCCGCCGGAGTCGCCGCTCCAGCCCGAGCCCGTCACGCCGGTCGCCAGGAGCTCCTCGTCGGAGTACCGGCTGTCGATGTGGAGGCTCGCCTTCTTGAGCGACGGCGCCATCACGAGCGGCGTGCCCTCGCTCCCCCAGCCGTAGGCCGTCGCGTCGCTCCCGATCGCTGTCGACGTCGCCGCGGCGAGCTGGACGAACGGGCCATCGGCGTCCTCGGTCAGGTGGAGCAGCGCGATGTCGGCTGCGGCCGACGGCACCTCGACGGCGTCGACAGCGACGCGCTGGCCCGCGAGGTACGTGTTGCTGCCGAAGCGAACCGCCGACGTCTCGCCCTCGTCCGCGATGCAGTGCTGCGCCGTGAGCACCCAGCGCGCCGCGACGAGGGTGCCGGTGCACTGGTAGAAGTCGCCCGTGCTCCCGCGCACGTCGAAGACCTGGACGGCCCAGGGGCTCGCCTCGGCGAGCTCGCCGCCGACGATCTCGGACGCGTGCGATGCGACCGGCTCGTCCGGCTCGTCGGCGCCCGAGCAGGCCGTGGAGAGGCTGAACGCAACACCGGCACAGACAGCGAGGCACAACTGATGATCGATAAGCGCTTTTTTGTTCATCGTATCTCCGCGTCGTGACGTCCGGAGTGTGCGCGATGCCTGGAGCGACACAAGGCGGCGTTCTGGAACGGCCGCGTTCGAGGAGTGGAACATCGAGAGGGCTCGATGCGCGGTTTGATGTATCGGTACTTGTACACCCGCCGTGGGGGCGCGCGCCGGTGAGGTCGCCCGGGCGGAGGCAGAAGCTCACGCGCTGAGCGTCTCGGTCCTTCGGGACGCTCGTCCCGTGCGCTCGCGTCAGCCGGTCACGGATCGACGGACGTCGGGCCGAAGAGCTCGACGTCGTCGATCTCGATGGTGCCCGAGTCGACCTCGCCCCGGCCGAGGAAGCCGTTCGCGCCGACGCCGTTCATCTCCGGGCCAAAGGAGAGGCCGATGATCGACCTGAGCACGTCGTTCACGTCGTCGCCGGGGTCGCGGCCGCCGTCGATGGCCCAGCCGGGGAGCTCCATGTCGGCGAACTTCAGCTCGATGAGCTGGGGCTCGGCGCTGAGCAGCACGTCCCACCCGTGACGGACGCCGGAGATCCCCTCGCTCTGCGCGGGGCTCTCGACGTCGAAGCGCAGCCAGCGCGCCCCGTCGGCGCGCGCCCGGAAGCGGACGCCCTCGAGCGACGTCACGTCGAGGGGGCCCTCGACGAGGGGCACCGCGAAGTACACGTACTGCCCCCAGGCGTACCCCTCGTCGCGGAAGTCGAAGCGGAGGAGCAGGCTCTGCGCGCCGTTCAGCGGATCTTCCTGCGTCAGCGACTGCACGGCGCCGGACGCTTCGTTGGTGGCGAGCAGCGTCCCGACATACAGCCCGAGCGTGTCCGCGGCCTCGAAGTCGTTGATCCCCGTCGCGGTGAACGAGAAGGGCACGAGAGGCGTGTCGCTGGCGAAGCGCGCCAGGCGCTCTCGCAGGAGCGGCACCTCCGCCCTGAGCCGCTCGACCGCCGGCTCCCAGGCGGCGAGGCCCGGCCCGAGCGGGTCTTCCTCGACGGCAGCGCGGATCAGCGCAGCGTACCTGTCGACCTGCTCCTCGATCCGCCCCTCGCTGAACGGCCCCTCGAGCAGCTCCTGGAGCGCAGCCCGATACCCCGCCGGGTCCTGGAGCAGGGCGCTGAACAGCCCGTCGCAGCTCGGCTGACGCACCGTCTCCGTGCCCATGAACACAAGGAGGTCCGTGGGGCAGGTCGACGGCGCCGCCGTCCAGCGCGGCACCTGGCCGAAATAGGTGCTGGGGCTGAGGGTCTGGTCGAGATCCCACGGGATGAGGCGGAATTTGCCCGAGGAGGGATCGTCGTAGATGAAGAAGTTGTGGTTGTTCGCGGCGCCCGCGTCGTCGACATAGAAGGTCGTGACGCCATCCCAGTTCATGATGGCCTCGTCGACGGCCATGTACCGCTGCAGTTGCTCGACGTCCGCCCACTGCGACAGCGCGTCGAGGCGCTCCGCGCCCTCGGCGGACGCGAGGTCGCTCGCGAACGCCACGAAGCGCTCGTGCGTCGCCTCGTCCTTGTTCGTCTCGAGGCGCTCCGCGTAGTAGCTGGCGTCGTCCGTGACGGGCCACGCTTCCTTGTAGAGCTGGCCCTCCGACCCCTCGGGGAAATTGCTCTTGAGGAAGGGGCCGTCGACGGCCTCGACCATCGAGAAGAGCCCTTGCGACTCGCCGTTCACGTGCAACGTGGCCCACGAGCTCCTCGGGGCCGGAACGCCCATCTCCCGGTACAGGCCATAGGCGATCCGCTCGTGGAGCCTGGTGGGGTCCCAGATCATGGAATGGAAGTTCAGGCGCTTCTGCTCGTAGAAGCGCTGTCCGTCGACGTACTCGTCGAACTTCACCTTCATGCTGAGCTTCGGGCAGGTGAGCCTTCCCTGCTCGTCGAAGCACATCTCCAGGGTGCCGTAACCGCCCTTGAAGCGCAGGCCCACGACGCCCAGGCTCTTGCCCTTGTAGCAGGCCTCGGCCTCCACGTACTCCTCGTCGCGGGCGTTCGCCTTGAGCTCCGCCCAGCGCTCTTCCGGAAGGTGGAAGTCGAAGCGCGGGATCTCGTCCGCCGCGTACAGCTCGTCCGCGTCGCGGTCGGCCAGCGTGGGGTCCGCCGGCTCGCACGGCGGCGTCGAGACCTGCCCGCCGGCCCCGCCTTCGCCCGCGCCACCTTCCCCGCCAGCCCCGGCCCCGCCTCCGCCCGCGCCGCCGCCTTGCCCGCCAGCGCCGGCAGCGCCCGAGCCGCCCGTCCCAGCGCCGCCGCCGGCGCCCTCGTCATCCCCGCAGCCCGCGCCCACCGCGGCAGCCGCCAGCACAAGCAACGTCCAAGTACCAAGCTTCATGCAATGCTCCTTTACCAGCTGCGACCGTAGTCGTGTCGCTTGCGCGCGTCGACGCCCGACGCGCGCGCATGCGCCGACCCGGCGCCGCAGCGTCGCTTTCGTGCGCCGTCCGTGACATCGGCCCGGGGATGCGCGGCCCGCACCCTCGCTGCGCCGTGGAGGAAAGCCCCAGCAGCGCCGCGCGATCCGGTTGACAAAACGGCGCGGAATGGCGTGTTGCGCTCGGGCATTTCGCTTTCGATGACAGACAGCGAGGGGCGCCTCCGCGGGAGGCTGAAACGTCTCAGTGTCGGGCTCGCGGCGACAGCCGCGCTCATCCTGGTCGTCCGGACCGGGGCGTCGGTATGGAGTCAATCCCGGCTGCGGGAATACCGGGAGGCCACCCAGGCCGAATGGGACGCGGAGCGCGCGCAGATCCGCGAGCGCTCGCGGCCCGCCGGCGAGGGCAGCGCGCAGCAGCATTGCGGGGCGAGCTACGCGAGCCTGTCGGGTATCCAGATGCAGGCTCATCCCGAGAAGATAAAGCGGGCGATCGAGGCTGGACCGGGCGCGCCGCTGTCCCCCGATCTCCTCGCCGACATCGAGCGGCACCGTCCGGAGATGGACGCATTCCGGCAGGCGGCGAGGTGCTCTCATTACGAGCTGACGGAGGACAGCGCGTGGGTCGAGTACGGCCCGGAATGGCGGTTCATGTCCGTGAGCCGACTGGCCCTGATCGAGGGGCACGAGCTCGCGGCCAGGGGGGATGTGCGCGGCGCGCTGGACCGCTACCTCACCGTGGCCAAGGTCGGCGCGGACATGTCCGCGGGGTCGCTCATCGCTGGCCTGGTCGGCATGCAAAACGCGACGCACGCCTACCGCGCCGTCGCCGCGCTCGTGGCCGGCGCGCCCCGGCTCCACGCGGCGGAGCTCGCGGATCTGGATCAGGCGCTCGCGGAGCGAGGGCGCAACCTGCCGCTCCTCGCCGACGCGCTCCGGAAAGAGCGCCTGCGCCTCCGAAAAGCGGTGATGAGCCTGATCGACACGGGCGCCCTCCCCGATCAGCTTCCTCCTGAGGTGCGGCGACCCATCGGTGCGATTGCGCTCAGGACGGTGCTCTCGGACAGCATTCTGGTCGGTCATGCCCTTCCCCGGATGGACGCGTGGCTGCGCGACGCGGAGCAGATCGCGCGCCAGGCGCAGCGTGATGTCTCCCAGTCCGCGCGGGTTCAGGAGATCGCGTTCGACTCCCTCGCCTTTTACGCCACGGAGCTCAACCCCACGATGAGCGCCGAGCTTCTCCAGGACCTCGCGGGGCGCGATTGCGCCTTGCGGACGTCGTATCTCGTGGCGCGCGCGACCGTCGAGGCAGAGCGGGCGTATGCGGACGGCGTCTATCCGGAGGCGCTGCGGTCGCTCGCGCAGGATATTTGTGGGATAGGCCCTCTCGTGTACCGCAGGAGCCCGAGCGGCGAGGGCTACACGCTGTCCAGCGTCGGTGACGACGGCAACGCGGACGGCGCGCGCGCCGCCGGCGGCACGACACGCGAGGACGTCGGCATCGTGATCACCCGACGTGGAGCCAGCGTCCTGTAGCGCGCGACGTGGCGGGCATCCGGGCGCCGGTCGCCCGGGTCGCGCGCGGCGGGAGGCATGCGCCCCGCCGCGATCCATCCGGAGCGCGGGGCCCTCTCTCCTGAGCAGGCGCAGCGCGCGCCGGGGTGGTACCCTCCCGGCGTGAGCCAGCGCCCGTACCCGGAGCCCCAGGCAGCCCGCCTCCTGTCCGTCGCGGAGTGGGCAGCGCTGCCGGAAGACGAGGCCGGTGAGCTCATCGATGGCCGGCTCGTCGAGGAAGAGATGCCCGATTGCGTCCATGAGCTGGCCGTCGCCTGGCTCATCCACACCCTGCGGGCATGGCTGTTCCCGCGCGGCGGCTTCGTCTTCGGCTCCGAGGTGAAGTACGCGCTCAAGCCGCGGCGCGGGCGCAAATCCGACGTGTCGGCGTTCCTCCCGACCTCCCGGAAGCCCCCGGCCCGCGGCGCCGTGGCGATCCCGCCGGACATCATGGTCGAGATCGTCTCGCCCTCGCCGCGGGACGGCCGCCGCGACCGCATCGAGAAGCTGGAAGAGTACGCGGCGTTCGGGGTGCGCTGGTACTGGCTGCTCGATCCGCAGCTCCGCACCCTGGAGATCTTCGAGCTCACGCGCGACGGGGTCTACGCGCGTCGCCTCGGCGTGAACGGGGGTCTGCTCCGGGAGGTGCCGGGCTGCGACGGGCTGACGCTCGATCTGGACGCGCTCTTCCGCGAGATCGATCAGCTCGACGCGACCGAGGAGCAGGAGCCGCCGCAGGGCATCGTCGAGCGCGGGGAGTAGCAGCGAGGGCGGCGATGGGCGCTGCGCGGGCGGCGCGCAGCCCACCCATGCCTCAGCCGCGCTCGCGCGGGGCGCGCGCCGCCTCGACCGGGGACGGCGCCTGGGCCTCGACGGCCAGGCACGCCTCGAACCCCTCGCGGTAGCTCGGATAGAGCAGCGTCATGCCGAGGGCGCGCTTGATCTTCGCGTTGTCCACGGCGCGGTCGTGGCGGAGCGTCTCGTGCAGGTCCTCGCGCGGCGCGCCCGCCGGCAGCTCCAGGCCGAGCCGCGCGCACAGCCAGCGGACGACCTCGATCTGCGGCACGGGCGCGTCGTCCGCGACCGGGAAGGCCTCGCCGGGAGCGGCGCGCTCCAGGGCCGCGAGCGCGAGGCGCGCGAGGTCCTCGACGTGGATGCGCGAGACGACGTTCCTTCCCTGCTGGTCGCCCTCGCCCGTCATGCGGAAGTCGCCGCGCAGCAGCCGCTGGTGCAGGCCGCGGCCGGGGCCATAGATGCCCGCCGCGCGCAGCACCACCGCCCCGCGCTCGCGGTACACGGCCTCGGCCGCGAGGCGCGCCGCGGCGCGGGGACCGTCGGCCGAGGTGGGCGTCGCCTCGTCGATGCGCCCGGTCGCGCCGCCGTAGACGGCTGTCGACGAGACGTACGCGACGGCGCGCGCCCGGCCGAGCGACGGCGCGACCGCGGCGTCCGTGGCGCCGTCGGGCGGGAAGGCGACGAGCACGTCCGCGCCGTCGGGCACGAGCCGTTCGACGGCGTCCGCCGTGAGCTCCGGCAGGACGCGCACGTCGATGCCCGCCTGCGCGAGCTCGGCCGCGCGTTCGGAGGAGCGCGTCGTCGCGATGACACGGCCGCCGGACGCCGTCCGCAGGCCGGCGACCACCGCGCCGGTGAAGCCGCAGCCGAGGACGACGAGCGGGGGAGGACGATCGGTCATGGTCTTGGCGCTCTTCTACCAGCAAGCGCCAGCAAGAGAGGGCGGCAAGCGAGGCCGACCGCGCTGCTCCGCTCGTGCGGTGGCTCCTCTGTACCATGCGGAGGGTCAGCAGGAGCGCCGCGTCTGATAGCCTGGTCGGCGCGGAGCGGGCGGCCGAGACGCAGCGAGCTCGCCGCCGCAGCGACGCCCTCAGCGCATGGCGGTCAACGTCTTCATCTCCTACGCCCCCGTGGACCGAGCGCACCTCGAGGCGCTCGAGGCGCACCTCGCCGCCCTCAAGCGGCAGGGCCTGGTGAGCACATGGCACCGCGGCCGGGTCGGCGCCGGCGCGGCGCGCGACGGGTCGATCGCGGCGGAGCTCTCCGCCGCCGAGGTGGTGGTGCTGCTGGTGAGCGAGGCGTTCCTCGCCTCGGACAGCTGCTACGAGCGGGAGCTCGGCGCCGCGCTGGAGCGGCATCGCCGGGGCGCCGCGCGCGTGGTGCCGATCCTGGTGCGCGCATGCGACTGGGAGGGCACCGCCCTGGCGGAGCTCCAGGCGCTGCCGCAGAGCGGCGGGGCGGTGACGAGCTGGGCCAACCCGGATGAGGCCTGGAAGAACGTGGTCCTGGGCATCCGCGCGGTGGTGGAGGAGGCCGCCGCGAGCGCGCGGCCGGAGGCGGGGCCCGCGAAGGCGGCGCCGGCGAGCGCGCTCGCGGTGACCCTGCGCGAGGCCGAGGAGGCGATCCGCGCGATCGACAGGCAGATCGCCGCGGCGCAGAAGCGGCGGGTGCGGCTGCAGGCCGCGGGCGCGGGCACCGCGGAGGTGGACCAGGAGATCGTCGACCTCCGGCGCAAGCGCCGGGAAGGCGGCCAGCTCCACGTCGGCGAGGAGCTCAGCGAGGGCCGGTACCTGCTGCTGGAGCGGATCGGCCGCGGGGGGTTCGCGACCGTGTGGCGCGCGCTCGACGCGGGGCGGGGCGACCAGCCGGTGGCGCTCAAGGTGCTGCACCCGAACCTCGCGGGCGACGAGGGCCGGCGAGAGCGGTTCTTCCGGGGGGCGCGGGCGATGGCGGAGCTCGACCATCCCGGCGTGGTGCGCATCCTGGAGCCGAAGGGCGAGGACGGCGGCTGGCACTACTTCGTGATGGAGCTCGTCCACGGCGAGGACGTGTACAGCGCGGTCATCGGGAAGCGGCTGCCGGCGGAGGCGGTGATTCCGATGCTCCTCCGCGCGGGCGACGCGATCTCGTTCGCGCACGGGCGCGGGCTTGTGCACCGGGACGTGAAGCCGGCGAACATCCTGCTCGACGGCGAGGGGCTGCCGCGGATCACGGATTTCGACCTGGTCTGGGCGCGCGACACGACGGGAGGGACGAGGAGCGGCGCGCTGGGGACGTTCCTGTACGCAGCGCCGGAGCTGATGCACCGGCCGCAGGACGCGGACGCGCGCGCGGACGTGTACGGGCTCGGCATGACGGCGGTGTTCTGCCTGCACGGCGCGGAGCTGCCGCCGATCATGATGCGGTATCCGGGGCGGGTGCTCGAGCGGCTGCCGTGCAGCGACGCGGTGCGGAAGGTGCTGGAGCGGGCGATCGAGTTCGAGGCGTCGGAGCGGTTCCCGGATGTGGCGGCGTTCTGCGAGGCGCTGGGGGGCGCGGCGGGGGGCGGGGGCGGATCGATGTCACCATTGCAGTGAATCCTCAGCGAAGCCGACTGACCACGGTCAGGCCCGCGAGCGTATCGAGATGACTTGCGTCGTACGCACGCGTGACGTGCGCGCCTGGTCGCCCGGAGTCGATGAATGCGCCGGCCGACCGGTTGTTCGCTGATGACGGCGCCCTCGAGGCTCGTCGACTCCCGGCCGCCCTCACCCGCCCGGCTTGCGCGTGTACCGGTGCTTCACCCCCAGCGGGAAGTACTCCGGATCCCCCGCCGCCCTCAGCGTCACCCGCGGCGCGCGCTTCCCCGCCGGCACGTAGCTCCTGAACTCGCTGTTCAGCCGGACGAGGTGCTCCTCGATCGACAGCGCCGCCGCCTCGCGCCGCGCCTCGCTCTCCGCCTCTCCCGGCGCGAGCTCGACCACCACCGACAGGAACGCATCCCTGTCCGCCCCCTCGCGGACCTCCAGCACGAACTTCCCGGTCACCCACTCCTTCACGCCGGGCTGCTCGATACCCACGACAACGTTCTCCGGATAGATGTTGGCGCCGAAATACGACACAGTGAAATCCGAGCGCCCGAACACATAGACGAACGGCAGCTCGCGGGCGCCGCGCTCCCCGTCGAGCTCCCGCCGCGGGTCGAAGCCGAAGCGCGCGAGCGCCGCCATCATGTCCGCGTGCGCGTAGACGCCCCCGCTGTCGAGGATCGCATAGCGGATGAGCGGGACGCCGTTCTCGCCCGAGAAGAGGAGCATCCCCTCGCGCTGCTCGAAGAACCGCACCGCCGGGTCGTACTGCACAAGCGTCGGCAGCCGGTCCTGACCGAAGAGGGCGCGCGCGGCATCCGGGTTGCCCGCGAGGAACCTGCGGATCGCGATGCTCAGCGGCGTCTCGTTGCCCAGCACGCCGGCGTCCGCCGTCCCGTAAAGAGATGCCGAGTCGTGGCAGGGCGAGGTGGACCCGACGCGCTCGCCGACCAGGCTCCGCCACTCCTCGCTGAACACCTCCCCCGCCATCACGAGCTTGATCCGCAGCGGCGCCCAGTCGATCCCCCGCGCCCGGCCCGCGTCGATCACGTCCTTCAGGAAGGGCGGATAGCCGAGCAGGACGACCTGATCGAACGCCGGCCCCAGATCGAGGACGACACGGTAGATCTCCTCCTTGTTGTTGCCCGGCGTGACGACCGTGATCGGATACCCCTTCGCCGCGAGGTGACGGCAGCAAGCGGCCGTGTACATGCCGCCGACCCACGAGCCGAGCGCGAAGCACACGACCGCGAGCGTGCGGCGCGCGTCGGCCTGGAAGCTGTCGTGGAACACCTGCTCGAAGCGCCGCGCGACCGGGAGCTCGTCCGTGACCGAGCGAGGCCAGAACGTCGGCTTGCCCGTCGATCCCGACGAGACGGCGACCATGTCGCAGGACTCGACGCGCCCGCCGCGGCACAGGTCCGCGATCGGATGCCGGAGCACGTAGTTCTGCTTCGTGATCACCGGGAGCGCCGCGAAGTCCGCGGGGGTCCTGACAGCCGCCGGATCGACGCCGTGCTCGTCGAGGAAGCGGCGGTACGCGGGGACGGTCGCCGCGACCTCGTGGAACAGCGCGAGCGCGCCGGCCGCCGGATCCACCTCGCGGTGCCGCGACAGCGCCGCGTCGAGCGGCGTGCTCAGGAAGGCGTCGATGGCCGCCAGGACCCGCCTGGGCTCTACATCCTGCATCGCGAGATCTCCCCTCCTCCGGATCGTTCACGGCGAAGCGCGAAGACGGCGCGCGACCTCCCGGCCCTCCCGCCTTCCCGCGGGCCCAGCTTACCTCACGCCGGGTCGGCGTCCCCCGCCCTGGCCTCACCTGGCAGCGCCGCCGCGAGCGCGCGCTCCTCGGCGCGCCGCTCGTAGCCCGGCGGCGGATCGGACGGCGGGTTCGCGAGCAGCGACGTGATCACCGTCTCCAGCCAGCGCCGCAGCGGCGTGTGCTGGAAGCCGAGCTCCGCCCTCGCCTTCGCGGGATCCAGCATCGACATCCAGGGGTCGCTGAACGGCGACATCGCGACCGGGTCGATGCCGCGCGCCCGGAGCGCGGCCCGGTCGACCGGCGCGAGCCGCGCCGGCGCGCCGAGCAGCTCGGCGACGAGCGCGAGCAGCTCCGCGAGCGTCGGCGTCTCCTCCATGCAGAGGTTGTACGCCTGGCCGAACGTCGAGGGCACGAGCAGGAGCTTCACGATCGCCCTCACGACGTCGCCGCTGTACACGTGCCGCACGGGGTGCTCGCCGCCGTCCGGGACGAGCAGCGGGCCGCCGTCGAGCACGCGCGCGATGTACCGCTCGAGGCGGCGGTGGGGGTCGCGCTCTCCGTTCACCATCGGGATGCGCAGCACGGTCGCGGGGAAGCCGTCGCCCCGCCACGCGGCCGCGAGCGCCTCCTCGCAGCCGCGCTTGTTCATGCCGTAAGCCCACGCCGCGCGATCTTCCTCGTCCGCGGGCTCCGGGAGCAGCGGGCCGTCGTCGTCGCGCTCGCGCGACGGCCGCGGGCACCCCTCGCGGACGAGGTACACCGAGCCGGTGCTGATCATGACGTAGTGGCCGACGCGCCCGCCGCCGAGCGCCAGCGCCGCCGCGCGGCCGTCCGCGGCTGTGTACGCGGTGAAGTCCACCGCGGCGTCGAACTCGCGGCCCCCGAGCGCCTGCTCGAGGCCGCCGCCGGTCGTGCGGTCGCACCGGATCCGCGCGACGCGATCGCCGAACACGTCGGGCGTCACGCCGCGGTTCAGGAGCGTGACCTGATGGCCCGCCGCGAGCAGGCGATAGACCAGGAAATGACCCATGAATCGGGTGCCGCCGAGCACGAGGACGCGCATGCGCGGCAACCTATCACCGCCGCCCGCAATGAGCGCAGCGAGCGCGCGGATCGCGCCGCCCGCGGCGCCGAGCGGCCTCGCGCGCGGCGCGATCCGGGACCAGGTTGCGCCCCGGTCGTGCTAGATAGCGGGCCGTGCCGTTCTCCCACATCCTCGGCCAGGACACAGCGGTCGGCACCCTCGTACGCGCGCTCCAGGCGGGCCGCGTCCACCACGCCTACCGCTTCGAGGGCCCGCCCGGCGTCGGCAAGGAGCTCGCGGCCGTCGCGCTCTCGCAGGCGCTCGTGTGCACCGCGGGCGACCCGCTCGGCTGCGGCCGGTGCGACGCCTGCCGGCGCGCGGCCGGGCGCTCCCCGGGGCGCCCCGCGTCGCCGCTCCACCCCGACGTGCAGATCGTCGCGAAGAACTTCTACCCCGCGGCCGTCATCGGCCGGAGCCGCGACGAGCTGACCGAGATCTCGGTCGACCAGGTCCGATCGATCGTGCTCGCCCACGCCTCGTACCCGCCCCACGAGGGGCGCGCGCGTGTCTTCATCGTCCGCGACGCCGAGGACCTCAGCGTCGGCGCCGCGAACGCGTTCCTCAAGACGCTCGAGGAGCCGCGGCCCGGCACCCACTTCATCCTGCTCACCTCGCGCGGCGACCGGCTGCTCAACACGATCCGCTCGCGCACCCTCCCCGTTCGCTTCGCCCCGCTCTCCGAGCCGATCGTGCGCGGTATCCTCCGCGCTCAAGGCGTTCCGGAGGAGCGGCACGACCTCGCGGTGGAGCTCGCCGCGGGCAGCGCCTCCGCCGCGCTCGAGCTCGCGGACGAGGAGCAGACCGCCTCGCGCGACGCCTTCGTGAAGAGCGTCCTCGCGGCCGCGGCCGCCCGGGACCTCGGGCCCGCCGTCGCGTTCGCGGAGTCGGTGGATCGCGACAAGGGCGCCCTCAAGGACGACCTGCGCGCGCTCAACGCCGCGCTCGCGCGCGAGGCGCGCGCCGCTGTCGCGGACGATCCGCGCCGCGCGGGCCTCTCGGCCAAGCGCTACGCCGCGGTCTCCCGCGCCGTGACGCACCTCGAGCGCAACGCCTCCCCGAGCCTGGCGATGGCGTCGCTGATCGCGGAGCTGCGCAGCGTCATCGGCTGACGCACGCCGCGAGGCAGCGAGGGCCGGCGTCAGCCGTCGCCGCCGCCGCCCAGCCGCTCGTAGCCGCCGTCCTCGATGCGCCGCCCGGCCCAGGCGTGGATGCGCCCCTCGCTCGCGAGCACCACGGCCGCGTCGTGCCCGCCCCCGTCGTACAGCGCGATGATCCCTGCGTCGCCCACGCGAGGCGCGCCCCGCCCCAGCCGCGCGAGCGCCGCCGGCAGCCGTGCCCGCCGCCGCAGGGTCATGCCGGCGATCTCGAGCGTCGCCGGCGGCTCCTCCGGCGAGTCGACCGCCGCGGGCGCGAGCCACAGGATCTCGCGCCGCGGCGCGGGGAACGCCGCCACGGCCCGCTGCTCCGCCCCCTCGGGCGCGAGGAACACCACGGCGACGAGCTCGCCTCGCTCCCGCGCCACGATCGCGCCCGAGAGCCAGCGCTCCTCGCTCCCGGCCAGCACCACGTCGCCGAGCGCGAGCGGCAGCTCGTCCCAGAGCGCGTCCTCGGGCGACCGCGCTGGCGCCCCGGGCTCCTCCTCGCCGCCCCTCCCTGCCTGCGCCTCGCGCTCGCGGCGCGCCGCCATGTAGCCCACCGTCGCCGCCACCGCCGCGGCGGCCGCCGCGAGCAGCGTGAGGCTCATCGCGCGCCCTCTCCGGGCGGCGCCGCCGGCGCGCCGGCCTGCGCGAGGGCCTCCGTGAGCGCCCGCGCCCGCGCGCTCACCTCGTCGAGGGCGCGCGACGCTGTCGCGCCTTCCTCGGGCAGCAGCGCGGCGATGATCGCCGCGGCGGAGCAGAGCGGGGCCACCTCGCGCGCCCTCTCCAGCGAGATGCCGCCGATCGCCACGAGCGGCAGCCCGGGCCGCGTCCGCTCGACCATGTCGCGCAGCGACGCGAGCCCCTCGAGGCCGACAACGGCGTCCGGGCGCTCCTTGCTCGAGGTCGCGAAGATCGGCCCGACCGCGACGTAATCGAGGTCGTCGAGGTCATCGCGCCGCCCCCGCAGCGCGGCCTCGAGCTGCGCGGGCGTGTGGGTCGAGAGCCCGACGCGGAGCGACGCGCCGGCGCGTTGCGCCAGCCTGCGCACCGCCGGCACGGGGAGATCGTCCTGGCCGACGTGCACGCCGTCGCAGCGCGCGAGCACCGCGAGATCGGCCCGGTCGTTCGCGAACAGGGGCACGCCCGCGCGCGCCGCGAGCGGCTGGATTGCGCGAAGGAGCGCGAGCGTGCGCCCCGCCCCGCCCCGCTTGTCGCGGAGCTGGATGGCCGCCGGCCGCGCGTCGAGGACGGCCTCGGCGAACGCCGCCGGATCGAGCCCGCGGCGCGAGAGCGAGTCGGTGTCGACGATGGCGTACAGGCCGCGCATGACCACGCTTCGAGCGATGGGAGGGCGCCCGGGCGCCCCCGAGGGGGCCAGGCTCGCTGGCTACGCTAAGGTTGACGCCCCCGGAAAGAAAGCGGAAGCGTTCGCTCCCGAACGGATCCTCCATGCGCAAACGTCTCGTCCGGATCGCCAGTCTGTTCACGTCGACCGCGTCGATCGCAGCGGCCGCGCTGGGGCTCGCGTCGCGCCCCGCGCTCGCGCAACAGGGGTCGGGCCCTGCGCAGCAGGCAGAGAAGCCGAGCACCGCCGCGCCGCCGGGGAAGCCGAAGGCCGGCGCTGCTTCGCCGCCTGGGGGCGCCAGCGTCGCTGCGCCCAGGCCGAGCGCGGGCGCGCCCAGGGCGGGCGCGAAGAAGAAGGCGCCCGAGCCGCCGCCCCTGCCGCCCGCGCCGGCGCGCGTGTGGCTCATCGCGCCGTCGCCGCAGGGACCGTGGACGCTGCGGATCGACAACGAAGGGGAGCGCCCGATGCGCATCCCGGCGGACGTCCGTCTGCTCCGCCTGGAGATCGACACGCTGAACAAGCGCACGAAGAAGACGGTGCGCTGCGCTGCGCCCGCGGGGCTCAAGCCGAGCGGCTTCCCGGAGCGGCGCGCGCTCCTGCTGGCGCCCGGCCAGTCGTACATCGAGCATTTCGATCCGCGCCTGCTCTGCTTCGGCAAGGACGAAGCCGCGCTCGCCGGCGGCTCGGTGGTGAGGGCCTGGTACGGCTGGGGCCCGCCGCCTAAGTGGTCGAGAAAGGCGCCCGCGCCCCCGTTCGCCGCGGAGTCGACGGACGCTCCGCCGGCGTTCGCCCCGGCGCCCGGGCTCGCCGCGCCGACGATCGCGCTGAGCTACGACCATCCCGCGAAGAAAGAGGCCGCCGGAGACCATCCGGACGGCGCCGAGCCGCCCCCGAGCTCGGGAGACAAGGCAGCTCAGCCCTCGGGAGACAAGGCAGCTCAGCCCTCGGGAGACAAGGCAGCTCAGCCCTCGGGAGACAAGGCAGCTCAGCCCCCCGGCGGCGCCGGCTCGTCGGCCGCGCCCATCGTGGACGCCAACGCGCCTCGGCTGGAGCTCAAGAGCGAGCCCTGGTCCGACGCGGCGAGCCCTCGTTCGATCGTCGTCCGGGTGAGCGCGAGGAATGCCGGCAAGCGCCCCATGACCGTCGCCATCCGGCCGCGGATGCTCGAGTTCCACGTCGCCGGTCCGAACGGCACGACCGTGTGCGGGGCGTCCCCGCCGACCGGAGCGATCCCGCGCGACCTGTACAGGACGTTGAAGCCTGGCGCGTCGGCCGACGTCTCGCTCCTCCTCCGGGAGGTCTGCCCCGCCAACACGTTCGCCCGCGAGGGCCTCTACGAGGTCACGGCCACGCTGCACGCGAACGAGCCTGGCACGGGCCTCGGCATCGACGCCTACACCGCCACGGTCGCCGCCGAGTCTCCGACGCTCCTCCGCGTGAAGAGCGCGCCGGAGCCGTTCTACGCCGCCGCCCCGCGTGCCGTGCCGACGCCCAGGCCCGACCCCGCGGAGCAAGGCGCAGCCGCCGACTGACCGTCGCAAACAGCGGCTCTGGTCCATCAGCGGCGGCACGACAGGCCCCGGGGAGGGTGCCCGGGCGGCTCGGCGCTCCCTCTCTCCCTCTCCGCGTCTCCGCCCGCCCCCGCGCACCGCCTACACCGGGAGGATCCCCCGCTTCTTCTCCGGCCGCTCCACGCGCTTCTTCCGTGCGAGCTCGAGCCCCCACGCGATGACCCTGCGTGTGTCCCGCGGATCGATCACGTCGTCGATGAGCCCCCACCCCGCGACCTTCATCACGTCGATGTTCTTCTGGATCATGTCGACGATGCCCTGCTTCACCTCCGCGGGCGGCGGCGCATCCCCGAACATCTTCTTCGCCGCGATCCCGAGCATCCCCTCCGGCCCCATCACGCTGATCTCCGCGGTCGGCCAGCCGACGATGAGGTCCGGCTCGTACGCGCGCCCGCACATCACGTAATACCCCGCGCCATACGCCTTCCGCACGACCACCGTGATCTTGGGCACCGTGGCCGCGGCCATCACGTGCAGCATCTTCGCCCCGTGGCGGATGATCCCCTCGTGCTCGACCTTCGAGCCGATCATGAACCCCGGCACGTCCTGCAGGAACACGAGCGGGATGTTGAACGCGTCGCAGATCTGCATGAAGCGCGCGGCCTTGTCGGACGCGTCCACGTCGAGGATGCCGCCCATGTGGCTCGGCTGGTTCGCCACGATGCCGACCGGCTGGCCGCCGATCCGCGCGAGGCAGGTGATGATCGAGCGCGCCCACCGCGGCTTCATGTCGAGCCGCTCGCCGTGATCGACGATGGCGTCGATGAGCTTCAGCATGTCGTAGGCGCGCCGCGGGTTCTCCGGCAGCAGATCGAGCAGCGACTCCTCCCGCCGCTCGATCGGATCGGTCACCGCCAGGCGCGGCGGATCCTCGTCGCAGCTCGACGGGAAGAACGAGAGGTACCGCTTCACCGCCGCGAGGCACTCCGCGTCGGTCGCGTACTCCGCGTCGCCCACGCCGCTCTTCGTCGTGTGCACCTTGCTGCCGCCGAGCTCCTGCTCGGAGATGTCCTCGCCCGTCATCGCGCGCACGAGCGGGGGACCGCCGAGCGCCAGCGACCCCACGTCCTTGACCATCGGCACGAAGTCCGCGAGCCCCGGGATGTACGCGGTGCCCGCGGCGCCCGGCCCCACCATCGCGGCGACCTGCGGCACCACGCCGCTCATGTGCACCTGCTCGCGGAACAGGTGCCCCGAGCCCGCGAACAGCGAGATGCTGTCCGGGTGCATCGACCCGGGGTCGATGCGCGCCCCGCCCGAGTCGATGAACCACACCATCGGCCAGCGGCCGCGCAGCGCCATCTGCCGCAGGCGGGTCACCTTCTCCTCGCCCGTCTGCCCGATGCTGCCGCCCTTCACGGTGAAGTCGTACGCCGCCGCGCACACCATCCGCCCGTCGACCTTGCCGAACGCGCACACAACCGCGTCGGCCGGCGGCCGGTCGCCCCCGTCCGGCCCGGCCGCGAGCCCCATCTGCGTGCCGTGCATCCCGACCTCGAAATGCACGCCGTCGTCGAAGAACGCCGCGAGCCGCTCCCGCGCCGTCATCTTCCCGCGGGCGTGCTGCCTCGCCACCCGCTCCTCGCCGCCCATCCGCCGCACCTGCTCCCGGCGGGCCTCGAGGTCCTTCACGAGCTCTCGCATGTTCACGGGCCACCTCATCCTGCGCGCCTCGCCGCCGCGCGCGCCTACTTGCCCGACCAGCGGGGCTGCCGCTTCTCCAGGAAGGCCATCAGCCCCTCGCGCGCGTCGTCCGTCGCCAGGCACCCGGCGAGCCGCCCGCGCAGGAGCGGCAGCGCCGACTCCAGATCGAGATCGTCCTGCGCCGCGAACGCCTCCAGGCCGAGCCGCACAGCGATCGGGCTCTTCGCCGCGATCGTGGACGTCACCTCGTCGACCGCCGCGTCGAGCGCGCCCGGCTCCACCGCCCTGTTGAGGAGGCCGCACGCCGCGGCCTCGTCGGCGTCGAGGCGCTGCCCGAGGAGCATCATCTCCAGCAGCTTGCGGCGGCTCACGTGCCGCTGCAGCACCGCCATGATCATCATCGGGAACAGGCCGACGTTGATCTCGGGCGTCCCGAGCTTCGCGCCGCGCGCCCCGATGGCGAAGTGCGACGCCGCGACGAGCCCGAGCCCGCCGCCGAGCGCATGCCCGTTCACCCGCGCCACGATCGGCTTGCTCGAGTTCGCGAAGGCGAGCAGCAGATCCGCGTAGTCGCCCTTCGGCGCGACCTGCGGCGCCCCCTCGGCGCCGGCCATCTGCGCGAAGTCGCCGCCCGCGCAGAACGCGTCCCCCGCGCCGGTCAGCACCACGCAGCGCACCGCCTCGTCCGCGATCCCGGCCTCGAGGGCGTCGAGGAGCTCGTTCACCATCACGGGCCCGATCGCGTTCTTGCGCCACGGGTTGTTCAGCGTGAGCCGCAGGACGCCCCCCGCGGACGCCGCCTGGACGACCGTGTACGCGCGCGCCGTCACGACGCCGTCCCTCCCGCCGCGCTCGGCGCGTCGTCCCCCCGCAGGCCCAGGATCTGCCGCGCTTCCTCGACGGTCGCCGGCCTGCGCCCCACGTCGCGCACCATGCGCGCCGCGACCTCGCACAGCTCGCCGTTGCTGCGCGCCATCTCGCCGCTCGGCAGGTAGAGGTGGTCCTCGAGCCCGCACCGCACGTTGCCGCCCAGCACGAGCGCCGCCGCCAGCATCCGCCACTGCCCGTGGCTTATCCCGATCACCTCCCACTCCGAGCCGGCCGGCATGATCCTGGTCTGGAGCTGGAGCGACTCCACGTGCGCCGGGATGCCGCCCAGCACGTTGACGATGAACGAGAACTGCAGCGGCGGCTTGAGGAGGCCCATGTCGATGAGCGGCCACACGCCCTGCGTGTGCCCTGTGTCGAAGCACTCGAGCTCCGGCTTCACCCCGGCCTCGTTCATCGCGGACAGGAGCTTGCCGATCTTCGCGTACGTGTTGGGAAACACCATGTCGAAGTCGAAGCTCTTCCGGGCGCGCGAGTACTTCGAGTAGTTCATCGTGCCCATGTTGAGGGCCGCGATCTCCGGGCGGCTCTCGCGGAGGGTCGCGCACTGCTCGCTGACGTCCTCGAGGATGGTGCCGGTGGAAAAATTCAGGATGACCGGACAGCGCCGCCGCACCTCTTCCTTGATGCTGGCGAACACGGCCGGCGAGAACGTCGGCGAGCCGTCGTCGTTGCGCGCGTGGATGTGCACCGCCGCCGCCCCTGCCTCGTAGGCCCTCCGCGCCTCCTCGGCGATCTCGACCGGCGTGTACGGGATCGCGGGGCACTGCTTGCGGCTGGCGAGCACCCCTGAGAGCGCGCAGGTCACCACGCAGATATCGGGGTCTCGCTCGTTCGGATTCCTCGGTTCCCCGGTGAACGTCGGCTTCTCTCTCATGGCCTCGGCCTCCCTTGTCACGTCCCGTCGCCGTCGCTCTTCCTTTGTCCGCCCTGCCCTACCCGCGCGACCACCTGCTTCTGCAGCTTGGTCAGGATCCGGAGCAGGTCGCGCAGATCGGTCGAGCTCAGGCTGAGCAGCGCGCTCCGGAAGATCTCCATCGGCTCGACCTGGATCTCGCGGGCGAGCCGCGCCCCCTTGTCGCTGAGCCGGATGTGCACGACCCGCCGGTCGGCCTTCGAGCGCTCGCGCCGGACGAGCCCTTCCCGCTCCATCCGGTCGACGATCCCGGTCACCGTGCTGTTCTGCGCGCGGATCCGCTCCGAGAGCGTCGACAGCGAGAGATCCTGAAACGACTCGAGCAGCTTGAGGATGGTGAGCTGCGGCCCGGTGAGGCCGAATCCGCTCGCCATCCCTTTCGTGAGCCGCCGCGACTCCGTGTAGAGATAGATGATCATCTCCACGATCGCGTCGATCTCCGGCCTCTCCGGCGTCGGCAGGGTCGCTGTCACGATGCTTCGTGTACGAAATATTCTCTCCGCAAGGTCGCGTCAAGCGCCAGCGCCAGCGCCCCCGGGCATACCGAGCGGACACAACCGCCCATGACCGCAGCCCCCGGGGAGAGGGCTCGCCGCGCGGCGCCGGGAGGACTGTTGTCTGAGCCCCAGTAGCGATGTGTCTCCGGCGCACCACGCGCGCCGGAGACACATCGTTCAAGGCGAGCTCAGCCCTCCCGGCGCCGCGCGGCGAGCCCCCTCCCCCCGGGGGCCGATCCCCTCGGGACCGCGCCCTTACCGCCGCCGCCGCCGCTTCCCCTGCCGCGCGTCCGCCTGGATCTCCCGGATGCACCAGCGCAGCGCCTCCTGGAGGTCGCGGTGCACCTGGACCGACGAGAGATCGATCCCGAGCGACGACGCCGTCTGCGCCACCTGGGGCTGGACTCCGGCCACGACCCCCTGCGCGCCCAGGAGCTCGATCGTCTGCAGCATGCTGATGAGGTGCTGCGCCGTCGTGGAGTCGACCTGCTCGACCCCCGTCACCTCGACGATGGCATAGCGCGACTTCGTCTCGACGATCGTGCGCAGCAGCTTCTCCGTGATCTCGGAGGCCCGGTGCCGATCGATGCTGCCCACGAGCGGCAGCACGAGCACGCTGTTCCAGACCTGGATGATCGGGGTCGACAGCGTCTCGATCGCGGACTCCTGCCGCTCGATCACCGCGCGCAGCGACTCCTGCTGCTCGACCACGTCGCGCAGCGACTCCTCGGCGCGCATGCGCTCCAGCGTGATCGCGAACATCTCGCCGACGACCTGCAGCAGCGCCCGGACGCCCTTGTCCCACGCCCGGATCGACCGCACCGCGTCGATCCCCACGACGCCCACGAGCCGGCCCGCGTACGCCGCCGGCATCCGCACCAGCGAGGCGATCCCGAGCTCGGTGAACGCCCGCTTCTCGCTCGCGGCCTCCTTCGGCAGGTCGGCCACGCGCGGCACGTCGCACACCTCGAGGCGGAACAGCCGCTCGACCAGCCACGGATACTCGTCCCTGGAGACGGCGGCCCGCTCCGCGAGCAGCGACGGCACCCCGTCAGCGCACCACTCGTGCGTCTTCAAGAACCGCCGCCCGTCCTCCGAGAGCAGGAACAGGCTCGTCCTGTCGGCGCGCAGCGTCCTGCCGAGCTCCGCGAGCGCCGACTGGAAGCCGCGGTCGATGTCCGCGAGCTTCACGTTGATGAAGTGGGCCGAGATCGACGCGACGAGCATCTTCGTCTCGATCCGCTGCATCAGCGCCCGCTCGAGGCGCTTCTGCTTTCCCACGTTGCGCGCCCAGGCGTAGATGAGCCCCTCGCCCGGCACCGAGAGCAGCGACCACGATAGCCAGACGTAGATGCCGCTCCTGCTCCGGCACCGGTTCTCCAGCCCGAGCGTCACGGGTCCCAGCCGGAGCCGATCCAGCTGCTCCCGGGTCGCAGTGAGGTCGTCCTGATGCACGAGATCCAGGAGGTTCCGGCCGATCAGCTCCTCGGCCCCCAGGCCGAGCGTGCTCTCCCAGGCGCCGCTCACGCGCAGGAACGATCCGTCGATCCGCAGAACGCAGAGCGGATCGGGACAGACAGCGAAGAACCTCTCCACGTCCGCTTGGTTCGCAGGTGCCTCCATCGCCGGTCGCCTTATGCAGCCACCACGCCACCGTCACGGCGTCACGGCTCTTTGACGTCCTCGAACGTCGTCCGCGCGGCCACGTGCTCCTCGTTCAGGTTGAGCAGGATCGGCAGGGTCTCGTGCTGCCAGTCGTCGTCGAGGATCCGACGCACGGTCACCCGCCCGGGCACCAGGTTGTACACGGCGTCCACGATGTCCATGATGACGTAGAAGCCGTTCGAGTTGCAGAACCGCATCTTCACGAAGTCCATCACCGTGGACGTGATCGGATGCTGCGGGAGGACCCGCGCCAGCTCGTCGAGGTAGCTGGAGAGGTACCGGTACGGGTTGTCGATCCGGATAGCGCCCTCGAAGGTCAGGACGAGGCGGTTGTCGTCATCGAGCCGGGCGACCGACTGAAAGACGCTCAGCCCGCCATCCGTGATTTCTCCATAGCTGAGAGCCTTCATACGCGACCTTTCGTGGAAAACATACGCAGCCTTTTCAAGGGAAAGTAGCCTGGACGACGAGGATTCCATCGACGTACTGCGTCGAGAGATGGAATTTGTTCTCAGCAGTCAGCCGAATGAGGCCTAGGCCGCCCCTGCGCCGGTCGTTGCGCCGCTCGCGCACCGTCCTGGCGAAGAGCTCCCTCGGGTCCTCCGCGGCGAAGATCTCGTCGAATACCGCCTTGACGGTTCGGTACTCCTCCGGCGTGACGCGGTTGGAAACCTTGATGAGCAGCCGGTCCGGGTCGATGCTCAGGTCGAGTCGCACCTCGCTCTCGCGCTCGGTCCCGTGCTGGATCACGTTGGTGACCAGCTCGGTGACGACCACGTTGACCTTCTGGCATATCCGTCTGGGATAGAACCTCACCAGAAGCGCGTCCAAAAAGTTCGCAAGCAGGCCGGCCACGTCGCCCGTGATGTGATCGATCGGAGATATGTATATCGATGCACCGACCGACGTCTGCGAATGATTCTTCTCGGGCTTCATCAGGCGCACCTTCGCAGGATGATCAGTGTGATGTCGTCGGCGTCCGCCACTCGGAACCGCGTGTAGTCCTCGATGCACCGATCGAGGATCACCTGCACCGGCTCCTCGCTGTGCTTGACGACGATTTCGTTGAGACGTTGCACGGAATATATCTCCCCGCTCGCGTCCTGCGCCTCGAACATCCCGTCTGTGTACAAGGCGAGGACGTCATCCTCCTCGAACGGCAGCTCGAACTCGTGAAACGGCTTGATGCGCAGACCGATGAAGTTGCTCACCCGGTTGAACGAGCGAGGCGTCCCTCGACGAACCAGGAGTCCGTAGCCTCCGCCCGACACGTAGCGGAGGAATCGGTCCGTAAACATGACGAAGTTCACCGTCGCGTACCGGCGAACCTCCCGCAGGAACGAGTAGGCGCTCCGGTTCACCCAGTCCACGATCGCCCCCGGGCTGTCGAGCCGTTTGGTGGCGTGTGCGAACTGGGCCTTCAGAAACGCCATGATGAGCGCCGACGATACTCCGTGACCTGATATATCGTAAACGCCGATCGCGTGGCGCTCGCCGGGGAGATAGAAGAAGTCGTAGTAGTCCCCTCCCACCTGCGCGAGCTGCTTGTGGAAGATGGCCATGTCGAACGCCGACGCGATGGCCCCGCTCGCCTCCGGCAGCAGCGCGCGCTGTACCTGCCGCGCCACCGCGAGGTCGTCGTCGATGGCCCGGTTGTACCCTTCGAGCTCGTTCTCGATGCTGGTCGCGTGCTCCAGGATCGCCTCGTGCACCAGGGAGAGGTCGTCGAAATCCAGCTTCAGCTTATCGACGTACTCCAGGAGTGCACTGCAGCGCTCCATGAAGTCTGTGAAGTTCCCCTCGTCGCGTAGCAGTGTGTTCCACGCTTGCCGCTCCTTCACGATCGCCCTGATGGCATCCAGATTGTTCTGCTTCTGTATGAAGCCTCTGGAGTGCATCGAGCTGAGGTCCTTGGGTGCAGTCATGGATCGACCTGGGCGCGAGTCGGGTTGGACGGAAGATCCCATCCGATCTCAATCACAGAGTATCATCTCGAAGTTCTGGTTGAACTTCTTGAGGTTGGGCAGCGACTTCCCCTGCCACGGGATGGACTTCGACCCGCGGACGATGAGCTGGAGCTCGCCCTTCTTCCGGGTGGCGATCGCGAACTTGTAGAGGACGTTGATCCCCGAGCTGTTCAGGAAGTTCAGCGCCCTGACGTCGAGGGTGATGGTGGGCGGATTCGTGGCCAGGACCTTGTCGAGCAGCTCCTCGATGGGGGCGTACTCCGTGGTGCCACCAAGACGAAGGATGCCTTCCAGGTACACCACCACCTCAGAGGGATCGTACCAAACCCGGTAGTTGCCACCTTTGATTTCCATTCTCGACCTTTCGTTCAAAATAGGAATCCTGGCCATCGTCTTGATGCTGAAGCTGTTGACTGAGATCGGGTCCAGCTTCCACCCAAGACTGACACCGTAATCATTCATGATGATGAGATAACCGAGCCCCGATCCGGCGTTCTCCGCGTCCTCGGCGTTCGCCTCGGCCTGCCTGCGCAGGAGCTCCCCGGGATCCTCCTGCGTGAGCTCGAGGAGCTTCTCGCGCAACGAGGGGACAGCGGCGTTCGTGATCTGGTTGCTGACGAGGCACACCAGGTCCTCACGCCCGATGCCGACCGTCACGGTGATGTCACCGTGCTGATTGAACTTGACGGCGTTCTCGACCAGCTCGTTCAGGACGTAACCTATGGCGCCTGAGACTTCGTCGCGGCTGATGAGCCTGTCCTCCCCGTCGATCTCCGGGAAGAGCTCGCCGAAGTACTCGGCCATGAAATTCGCCGTCAGGTTACAGAGGCTCCATCTCACCGCGAACGAGTCGGGGTACAACGTCAGCGACATGTGCTCGCTGAACGAATCGTCTAAAGAGTAGACGCCGATGATTTCGCTCATGGTAATGCCCAGTCTCCCCCTTGCTCATACCCTCTTAATGACAAGTACCGTAATGTCATCATGGATCTTGTTGTAGCCAACGTGCGCCAAGACGTCCTCGATGATAGCGTCTTTGATCTCCTTGGAGTTTCTCTCGTGGTTCCGCGAGATCACCTGACACAGCCGGTCGATGCCGTACTGCTCCTCTGCTGAGTCCTCCGCCTCGGTGATGCCGTCGCTGAAGAGCGTCACGACGTCTCCAGCCTCCAGCGCCACCTCGATGCTGCCGATGAAATCGCTGATATCCAGATCGATGCCGATCGGCAACCCGAGCCCCATCGTCTCGACGCGATCGAGGGTCCCGTCCTTCCGGACGATGATCAGATCCTCGTGCTGTCCCGTGAGCTGGAGCTTGCCGTCGCTGTAGTCGAGCAGGGTAAGGGACAGGTTCTTGTCCGAGCGGATGCGCTGGATGTTCTGGTAGATGACCTTGTTGACGATGCTCAGGAACTTCTTCGGATCCCGCTCGTTGGCCGCGAGCAGGGTCCGCACGGCCGTCTGGACCATCAGCATCAGAACGCCGCTCTCCAGGCCGTGGCCGGTGACGTCGCCGATGCCGATCTTGACGAGCCCGTCGCTCCGGAGCACGTCGTAGTAGTCCCCGCCGACCTCGTCGGCCGGGGCCATGTAGCCGGCGATGTCGAGGCCCGGGATCTCCTGGAGCTCGCTCGGCGCCGGGAGCACCATGAGCTGGAGCTGGCGCGCGACGTTCAGCTCGGCGCCGAGGCGGATGTTCTCCTGCGCGAGCTTCGCGTTCAGGTCGCTGATCTCCGCGTTCGCCTTCTCGAGCGCCCGCGTCCGCTCGCCGACGAGCTCCTCGAGGTTGTTCGTGTAGGCCTCGATCTCGCTCGCCATATCGTTGAAGGCGACGCCGAGCTGCCCGATCTCGTCCGCCGAGTTCACGTCGATGCGAACGCCGTAGTCGCCCTCCCGCATCCGCGTCGCGCCGCTCGAGAGCGCGACGAGCGCGCCCGTCATCTTGCGAGATACGAGGTAGACGCCGAGCATCAGCACGAGGATCGAAATTATCGTGACGAGGATCTGCTTCGTGACGATGCTGGTCCGGCTCTCCTCGATGGCGCGCTGGGAGGCGAGGAGCGAGGCGTACAGCTCCTTCTTCGGCACGACGAACCCGAGCGTCCACTGCTGCGACTCGATCCGCGCGCCCGGACCAGCCCAGCTGTTCACCGGGGCGAGCCGCTGGAGAGCGATGATGTACGCCTCGCCGGCGATCATCCGTTCATGGTAGTCCACGTTGTCGTCGCTGGGCAGCGCGATCATCGCGACGGCGGGGTCGCTGCTGTCCTTGAGACGACGCTGGAGGACACCCACCCCCTCGCTCTGCCCCGCTCCGCCCTCGGCCCGGAGGTGCAGCGTCGCGACGCCGAGATCGTTCACGGCGAGCACGTTGCCGTCCGCCTGGGTCAGGAAGGCGAAGCCGGCGCTCGCCAGCCGGACGTCCTTGATCGACTCGACGAGCTGTGCGAGGGTCAGGTCCAGGCCGAGGGCGCCTGCGAACTTGTCGCGCTCCTTGCTCCAGATCGGATGGAACGCGGTCATGATCATGCCGCCGCCGCCCGCGTCGTCGTAGGGCGCCGTGACCGTCGTCTGAACGGGGCGGCTCTGTAGCCCGTTGGGCTCCTTCAGCCACTCGCTCCAGCTCTCGACGAGGCCGGGATAGAAGAAGTCGTACCACCTCTTCTCGTTGTGCCCCGGATAGAGCTTGTCGAACGTGCCTCCCATATCGAGGTAGGGCGCCACCCGGACAAACGGCTGCTCCGCGCTGCCGGCGTAATAGACCTGGAGCTTGTCGGCGCCGTACTTCTGGAACGACGGGAGGAAGAGGTCGAACAGCGCGGTCCTGTCCACCGCTCGCTGCACGTCGGGAAGGAGCTTGCCGTCCTTGCCGAGGTAGCCCCAGACGCCGACCACGGTCGGCTCATCCGGGCCGTTCTGCCACCAGTTGCTCTTCGCGTTGTGGACGAGCTTGTCGCGAAACGGCTCCATGCTGGCGACCTTCGCGTGCAGCTCATCGAGCTGGTCGCCCTGGTCCACCATCGTCTGCACGATGGCGGCCAGCATCCTGAGATCGGCGTAGGCGTGGCCCAGCCGCAGGTTGACCTGCTGCGCCGTATCGCCGAGGTGGTTCGTCAGGTACTCGCGGTTCGCTTCGTTCAGCCCGCCTTCTATCTCGCGGGCGGACTTCTGGCTGAGCTCATGCAGACCTTGCCGAGCGACGAGGACGTTCAGGAGGGCACCGAGCAGCACGCTGAACCCGGTGACCAACATGAACTTCGTGTTGAATTTTTTGAGCCCAATGAAGAAGCCACGCCGCCGCGGCTCCTTCATTGTCTCATGAGCAGGCGAGGTCACGTATGAGTATCTCCCACCGAAACGACTGCGGTTCTCACGAAACCCCCTACATCATCTTCACTGGCTTGCGCCCCGAGCCCGCGTAGATGGGCCACGACGCCAGTCCTTTCGGGTTGGTGATGGTCGCCATGTGGACCTTGAGGCCAGCGGAGATCTCCTGATGAAACTCCGGGAGGGTGCCCGCCGTAGCCGCCATCTGGCTCGTCCCGTTGATCCAGCTCTCCACCACCCGGGCGAAGTCGTAGCAGTCGGTGTTCATGTTGGTGATGTCGATGAGGTTGATCTTGAGATCCTCAAGGCCGGCGTCCGTCAGCACCTGCCGCGTCTTCATCCCTATATCGAGATCCATGCCGACCATCTTGCCGAGCTCGAGGATGCGCTGGTACGTCGCGCGGATGAGCTCGTGGTCGGGCCACCCGTAGTTGCACGACATCATCTCGTTCGTGATGTAGATGCGACCGCCCGGCTTGCAGATGCGATAGAGCTCCTGCATGATCATCTCGGGCTGGTGAAAGACCTGAAGCGCGAGGCGGCAGGCCACGAAATCGAACGAGTTGTCCGGCAGGAGGAGGGTCGCGGCATCCCCGTACTGGTACTCCACGTCCTCCATCCCGAGACGCTTCGCCATCTCCTGGGCGTAGCGGAGCGATGGGCGGGAGTGATCGACGCCGACCAGGTACTCCGGCTTGAAGTCCTTCTGGAGCATCACGGCGAAGTACCCTAGCCCGCAGGCGATGTCCGCGATCCTCATCCCTGGCATGAGGCCGTGGTGCGGCAGTATCTTCCGCTCGTGCTCCCAGATGATCCGCTCCTGCAGCCGGAGCACGTCGATGAACTCGGCGTCCTCCAGCATCCGCTGGATCGGATAGAACGCCATGTCGTAGATCTCAACCGAGACGTTGGAGTAGATCTCCGCGATCACCTGAAACTTGCGGATCGCCCACGGGATGACGCTCGAAATGATGAGCTTTATCTTGAGGTTAGGCCGCGCCTCGACCGCCCAGCGGACGAACCTGTTGATCTCGAGGAACGCGACGTTGTTCATGTACTTGAGACGCTTGAAGTCCAAGCACAGCTCGCCCCGCGCGCTCTTCGCTGCCGTCTCCAGCGTGCTGCGGATGGCCCTCATCTGATCGGCGCCAAAAGGTCGCAGCATGCCTGACAGCGCGACCTCCTGATCCGTCTGGTCGACGCGCATGCTGAAGGTGACCTGCGAGCGCCACGATGGGAGGCCGCTCGACGAGGAAGGCGGCACGACGGATTCGCGACCGATCGAAGCAGTCATAATTCGTCTACCTCAGTGAACGGGAACTGAATGGCCAGCAGAAGCTGGCCCCCGCCCGCGGGTTCGGTGATGCTGAGTTTGGAGCCGTATACAACCGCGAGTTCCAGCAGCCCAAGCGCCTGCGCATCGTCGTCCGGAACATCGTTTTCGAGCTGCTCTCGATACCAGGACATCGGATCGGGCTGATTCACCAGCTGGACGGCGTGGTTGTAGAACTGCGCGCTCTGTTCGTTTACCGGAACCTCGGCCTCGACGAAGATATGACTCTGACTCTTCCGGAACCGTATCTGTATTTCGCCGCTTGGCCCGTGATTTCGATAGACGGCTTCGAGCAGCTCATTGAAGAACGTTGACAACAGGGTGGCATGGCGCTCGGGATCGTCCTCGTTTGCACTGGCATATCGCGCAAGGAAGTTGGCCAGCTGATGACAGTGGTTCCAACGTTTGCTAAAACCACCCACGGAGAAGTTCGCAGAGATGACCATACCGTCCACCAGTGGAGCCGGCGGCGGTCGCAACGTCGGGGCTATGTCGGCCTGCTTGGAAACGGACATCAAAGCCTCGGGGGTTGGTTGACGAGTGAGGCACGAACGAGGTTACCCGGGTTCGGGGTGCCACGTCGAGTGCATCGCGCGGTTTCCGGAGAGCGCCATCGGGGAGTTCAGACGGCAGAAACGTCAGCGACCGCCCGGCCTGCTGCACAAGGCATGCCACCCTTCTTCGATATTTTTGTAATACGAATCGCACTTCTCGGGGGACACTGGTCGCATGATCAGCGATCCCGGTGTGAGGCGATCTCGTCCAGCCAACGGCGACGCCCGACCGTTTCGCGTTTATCCGGGCGAAACGGGCTCAGCTTCTACCTCGATGCGACACCATGAGTCGTCTCGACGGTCAGACATTTTGTCCACAGAGCACCGGCGGCAGCAGCGACGATCTGTGGTTTGAAATACACATCCTCCCGACTCACTCTCGCCGAGCGCGTGGTGGTTGACCCTCAGGTCGTTTGGAACGGCTGGAGAGAGGTAATCGAAAGATCATCGCTGCTGTCAACCCCTGGCCGCGGGGCGAGGGTGCGCTCAGGCATCGTGTGGTACCGAACGTCGCCGCGGGAGTGCGGGGCGATGCGTGCGCTGACCTACCCGCCTGCCGGTCGCGCACCGGAGTCCAGTGCGTCTCTCGGACGCGGGTTTCGGTATGCGGCCCTTCCGCGCGGGAGTCGGCATCTCGGGGGCGCGGCGCCGAGCGCGGCGCCGCGCGAGCGCCCGCCGCTGGGGCGGCGGGTGCCGTCTCGCGTCCGCGATCGCTCACGACACCGATGGTCCTGCAGCCACCGTCCTCCTGCTGGTCGCCGCCCGATCGCGGGGCGAGCCCGCCTTCGGCGGGAGCGGCCAAGTGGTACGCGAGCTCTGACGCCGCGACGATTGCGCTTGACAATCAGCCACGCAGACCACGTGTGTAGTCAGCGCCAGGGCGCGTCTGCGCATGGCCGCCCGCGCGCAGCGCCCTTCGTGTCCTGACCGCGCGCCCGCGCTGCACGCGCCGCCGAGGCGGCTCGCGCAGCCGGCGCCTCCACGTCACCGCGGCGCGGCGCCGCGCCGCTCGATCGCGTCGAGCTCCTCCATCACGGCCTTCACCCGCGGATCCGTGGGATCGGCGGCGCGCGCCTTCTCGTACGCTTCGCGCGCGTCCCTGAGCTGCCCCGCCTGCGCCAGCGCGTTGCCCAGGTTGATCCAGGCGCTGCCGAGCTTGTCATCCAGCTTCAGCGCCTCGCGGTAGAGCGCCGTCGCCTTCTGCAGGTCGCCGCGGAGGTGGTGCGCATACCCGAGGTTCGATCGGTACGTGGCGCGGCTCGGGTCGCGCGCCACGGCGGCCTCGAGGTACGGGATCGCGCGCGCGGGATCGTTCGCGGCGAGGAGCGCCGTCCCGAGATCGTTTTGCAGGCGCGCGTCCGCCGGCGACAGCCGCGCTGCGCGCTCGTAGGCGCGGATCGCGTCGGCCGTCTTGCCCGCGGCAAGCAGCGCTGTCCCGAGGTTCGCCTGCCGCTCGGCGTCGCCGGGGGCGAGCTCGGCGGAGCGCGCGAGCTCGCGGACGGCGTCCTGCAGGTTTCCGAGCGCGAGGTGCGCGACGCCGAGCGCCGAGCGCGCCTCGGCGTCGCTCGGGGCGAGCTCCGCCGCCCGCGCGAGCGCGCCGAGCGCCGCCTCGGCGCGGCCGAGGACGAGGTACGCGCGGCCGAGCTCGAGGTGCGCCGGCGCGTAGCCCGGCTCGAGCTTCACCGCGCGCTTCAGCTCCGGAACCGCGGCGAGCAGCGTCCTGTCGTTCGGCGCGCCGCCGAACTCCGCGGACACCCCCGCCCTGGCGATCGCCGCGCGCTGCGCGCCGACGATCGCCGCAGCGTCTCGCCTGTCGAGCTGCGCCGCCGCGCGATAGGCCTTCTCCGCGGCGGCGAAATCGCCTGTCGCGTAGGCGGCGTCGCCCTCCTCGAGCTTCCTGTCCGCCGCCGTCCCGGTGCCGCGCGCGACGCGCGGCGGCGGGCTCGCCGCGGCAGGCTCGCTGGTCGACGGCGCGTCGAGCGGGACGCCCGAGCCGGCCAGCGGTCCCGCCGCCGCCCCGCTCCCCGCCGGCGGCGCGGCGGCGCTCCCCGCCGGCGCGACGGGCGCCGCCGGCGCCAGCGCAGGCGGCGGCGGGTCGAGCGGAGCGGACCGCGCCGGCGCCTCCGCGGGCGGCGGCGCGGCGGCGCAGCCGGCGAGCGCGAGCAGCGCCGCGAGCCGGCCGATCGATCCGTTGGAGCTCACAATTTGTAGGGCGTCATCGCGTGCTCCTTGCCATCGTACCGGAGCAGCACAGGCTTGTTATCCATCCTGGTCGCGACGCCGACGGGCCGCTTCCAGCACCGGACCAGCGCGACCAGCGTCTCGCGCGCGTAATCGGCGCGCAGATCGAAGCCGCCGTGCACGTGCTCGAGCAGGAGCTCCCCGCGGTTGCCGTAGTTGGCGTCGACCACGCGGATGTAGGGATCGCCGAAATTCGTGAGCTGGAAGAGGAGCTTCTCCTTCACCTCCTTGAACTCGCGGCTCTCGATCTCGAACCTGTCGTTCCGCCCGGAGAAGCCGAACGTGTACATCTTCTGGTCGATCACGAACTCCGGCGTCAGGAACTCGTCGATGAAGGTCACGTCGTTGTAGAGCGCGCGCACCTGGAAGATCTTCTCGCGGCCGAGCCCGAGGCGCATGTCCCATGTGCGCTTCGCGTCGAGGTCGGTGCACTCCTCCCACTCGCGGCCGAAGCGGCCCTTGTTCCACCGGTCCTCGATGTAGCGATAGAGCTCCACGCCGACCTTGTACGGGTTGAAGCGCCCCGGCGCCGTCGCCATGACGCCGGCGTTGTTCTCGGCGTAATCGATGATCTCCGAGGCATCGAGGACCTTCTCGGTCATCATCTTCGAGTGCCAGTACGAGGCCCACCCCTCGTTCATGATCTTCGTCTGCCGCTGGGGTACGAAGTAGTAGGTCTCCTCGCGGATGATCTCGAGCACGTCGCGCTCCCACCGGTCGAGCGGCGCGTGGTCGAGCAGGAACTTGAGCACGTCCCGCTCGGGGCGCTCCGGGACCCTGCGCTCGGGCTTCCTCTGCTCCTGCCGCTTCTTCCGCTGCGCCTCGAGGATCTCCTCCGGGTTGATGAAGGAGTCCATGTACTCCTTCGCCCGCAGCTTGTACGTGTCCATCGGCTCTTCGGTGGGCTCCTCATCCTCCCTGGGCGCCGGGCGGCCGGTGAAGGGGGCCCACGGGTCGATGAGGTTCTCGAGCGAGAGGCAGTGGTCGAGGAACGCCTCGACCTTGTTGATGCCGTGGCGCTCGATGTGGCGCGCCACGCGCGCGCCGTGGTTCGCCATCTTGTCGATCCACTTGCGGTCGGGATCGTAGTTCTCGGTCTTCCGCACGGGGTCGACGATCGGGCCGCGGTGGTCGAGATCGGTGGAGCGGAAGCAGAAGTTGTTCTTGAAGAAGTCGACGTGCGCGTACACGTGCGCCATCACGAGCTTCTGATCGGTGAGCGAGTTGCCCTCGAGCAGGTAGGCATACGAGGGGTTGTTGTTGATGACCATCTCGTAGATCTTGGAGAGGCCATACTCGTAGCTCTTCGAGAGCTGCTCGTACTCCATGCCGAACCGCCAGTGCGGGTAGCGGCTCGGGAAGCCGCCGTACGCGGCGATCTCGTTCATCTGGTCGTACGTCAGCATCTCGAAGATCACCGGGAAGAAGTCGAGCCCGTAGTCCCGGGCGATCTTCTCGATGCGCTCCTTTTCGGTGCGCAGGTAGCGGGGCAGCGCGGTGTTCAGCGCGAACTTGCTCATACCGCTCTACTTCCCCTTCCCCAGGAAATCCTTGATGCTGCCCACGATCGCGTCCTTGTCCCTGATCTCGCTCACGACGACCCGGTCGTCCTGCGAGAAGTGCTCTTTCAGGTCCTTGATGAACTGGCCCGACCCGTAAGGGCTCTCGACCTGCCCGTAGGCGAACATGTTGACCCGCGGCAAGATCTGCGTCTTCAGCACGTCCACGCAGGAGAGCGTGTCGTCCATCGACCAGTTGTCGCCGTCCGAGAAGTGGAACGGGTAGATGTTCCACTCGTCCGGCGGGTAGTCGTTATCGATGATCTGCGAGCAGAGCTTGTAGGCGCTCGAGATCATCGTGCCGCCGGACTCGCGCGTGTGGAAGAACGTGTCCCGATCGACCTCGCGGGCGATCGCGTCGTGGATGATGAAGCGCGACTCGAGGCCCTTGTACTGGCGGGTCAGCCACGCGTCGATCCAGAACGACTCGATGCGCACGATCTCCTTCTGCTCGTCGCCCATCGATCCGGAGACGTCCATCATGTAGATGATGACCGCGTTCGCGACGGGCTCGGTGATCGTCTTCCACGAGCGGTACCGCTTGTCGTCCGGGATCGGGACGACGACGGGCGCCGTCGGGCGGAACGTCCCGCTCGAGATCATCCGCTTCAGCGCCTCGCGGTACGTCCGCTTGAAGTGGCGCAGCGACTCCGGGCCGACGCGGCGGATGCCCGAGTAGCGGTCGTGGGCGTTCGAGATCTTGCTCTTGCCCTTGTCCTGGATGTCGGGCAGCTCGAGCTCCTCGCCGAGGATGCTGGCGAGCTCCTCGAGCGTGACGTCGACCTCGAGGAGGTGGTCGCCCTCGCCGCTGCCCGCCTGCCCTTGCCCGGGCTGCTTGTCGTCCGAGCCCCCCACGGGATCGCCGGGGTTGCCGTCGCCCTGCCCGACGCCGCCGCGCTGCTTGTCGCCGAAGCGGAAGCGCGGGATGTCGATCTGGGGGATGGGAATCGAGACGAGGTCCTTCCCCTTCCGCCCGATGAGCTCGCCTTGCGAGATGTACTTGCGGAGGTTCTCGCGGATGCGGCCGCGAACGATCTGACGGAAGCGCCCGTGATCCTGGTCGATCTTCAACGACACGCTGGCGAGTGTAGCATCGGAAGCGGTCTCCGGTCCGCACGTTCGGCGGGTCACGGCGTCCCCGCGCTGTCCGCCGTCCCACCGTCACGCCCGCCCGTCGCGGACCGCGCCCGTGGTAGCCTCGTGGACGTGCTTCTCCGAGCGGTCGATCTCCCACCCCCGAGACACCCGTGAGCCCGGCGACGCCGCTCCTCGGCCGCGCGCAGGACGGGGCGCCGTGCGCCGCCCCGGGCGACCGCTGCGCCGGGCCGTGTGCCGGGCGGGTCTGCGGCGGGAGCGGCCGGGACGGGGACGCGCGCGGCGCGGCCGACGGCGGCGGCGGCACCTGCTCCTGACGGACGATGCGAGGCGCGATCGTGCGAGGCTCGATGGGATACGGCTGCGCGCTGGCGCGGGGCGCCGCGCTCGCCGCGCTCGTCGCGATGACCGCGGCGCCGTCCGCGCAGGCCGCGCCGCCGGGGACGCCGGCCGAGGGGGCGCCGCCGCGCGATCTCGCGGTGGTCGGCCTGCTCGTCGATCTCGAGAAGATGGTCGAGGTGCAGCAGTCGCTCGGCTGGACGATCGACAGGTACGAGCTCGACGAGATCATGTCGCCCGCGCTGATGAGCGTGTGCTCGGCGACCCCGGAGACGCGCGTCGCCGCGCTCGCCGCGCTCGACCGGCAGATCCACGAGCGCGGCGGGCCCGTGGAGGAGGCGTTCCGGCGCCGCGGGGGCGACCTCGATGAGGTCGCGGATCTCCTGTTCGCGACCCGGGTGCGCGCGCTCCTCGACGAGGCGATGCGCCGCGCGGGTCACGGCCGCGACACGCGCGAGGCGCGCGAGACGTGCGCGACGTGCGAGACGTCGAGCCAGTGCCCGTTCTGGCTCCGCCCCTCGCCGGCGTTCCGGGGGCGCGAGACCGACGCCTACCGGACGACGCTCAACCTGGAGGGAGGCGGCCTCGGGGCGCTCGAGGCCGCGCAAGGCAGGGTCCTGCTCGGCGCGGGCGGGTCGGCGCGGCTGCTGCTCGGCCGTGGGCTCGACGAGCGCTGGACGTTCCTGGCCGGCGGCGAGTTCGGCGGCACGGCGCAGTTCGAGCAGACAGCGACGAAGACCCGCTTCCCCATCAGCTTCACCGCCGCGCTGCCGATGGTGCTGCGGTATCACGCCCGCACGTGGCACTACGAGGGTGAGCTCGCCTCGCTCGCGTACTTCACCCAGGACGACCTCCGCGTGAGCCCGGGGATGCGGCTCGGCGCGCTGGTCGGCGTCTCGGCCCTGCGGGTGCGCGGCATCATGCCGTGGGCCGGCCTCGGGATCGCGGTCGAGCACGTGCTGGGGACCCACCGGCGCCCCGCCCAGTGGAACCTCAAGACAGGCGCTCGCGTCGGCTTCGACTGGGATTTCTGAGCGCGCCGCGGCGGTCTTCAGAGGCGATGTGCGGGGAGCCCGACGCGCAATAGGCGCTTCCGCCCGGGTGGGCTACAGCGGCTCCTGATTTCGATTCCGGTACTTCCCGCCGACTTTCCGACCGGGAAAGAGGAAACGCTGTGGCACCATGAGTCCACGAGCGAGCTCATGTCGAGAGAGCTCGGGGGAGGGCTCAATGCCGAGAGGCGAGACAGCGAAGGATACGTCCAAGCAGAGCAAGCGGGTCGGGCGCGGCGAGCGGGAGCAGGCTTCGACCGCGACGTCCGAGGGCGAGGCCGGTCGGACGGCGTCGGGCCGGCGGACGCGATCTGCTGCCGGGGGCACGCGGAAGACCGCGGGCCCGACGCGGCGAGGAACCCAGGCCAAGAAGGGAGCACGCAAGGCCGGCGCAGGCGCCGGGGCGCGGCCGAGCGGGGCGCGGCGCGCCGCGGGGACGGCGAAGAAGGCGGAGGGCACGGCGAAGAAGGCGGGCGCCGGGCAGACGGGCCGGCTGCGGAGCGCCGCCGCGAAGAAGGCGGCCGCGACGAGGAAGCGGAACGCCGCCGGCGGGGCGGCGGGGCGCGCGCGCAGCACGGCGGGGCCGGCGGCCGGCGGCGCGCGGCAGACGGCGCGCAAGGCGGCCGGCGCGAAGCGGGCGACGGCGCAGCGCGCGGGCGCGACGAAGCCGCGGACCTCCGCCGGGCGCGGCGGGGCGCAGCGGACGAGGGCAGCGCAGCCGGGCGCGCAGCGGGCGGGCCAGAAGCGCGCGACCGCCGGAAGGCGGTCGGCGGCCCGCTGAGCCGCAGCGTCGGGCGCGCCGCGCGTCGCGGAGCGCCCACCGCCCCCTTTCCCATCTCTCATCCCAGGACGATCCGGCCGCTCGTCAGCGGGCGCCGCCGCGCCGGGGCTCGATCAGGGCCACGACGGCGCCGGCGAGGACAATGGCTCGTCGATCATGAGGATCACCCACGTGGCGGTGAGGAAGTGATACGAGGCCCCTCCGAGGCCCGCCGTCGCCGATCTCGCTCGCGCGCGCCTCGCGCAGAGCGGGCAGCCCGCGTCGCCGCGCCGACCGATCAGGTACCGGCGCGAGGACGGCGGCGGTGACGCAGGAAAGACCTGAACTTCATCGCCCTCCATCGCTCCGCGCTTCCCCCCCATCCTGCTCTGCAGCGGAAGCGCCTCCGTGCGCCCGGTGCCCTGCGACGCTCCGCGCGACCGGAGCGCACGCCCCTCCTCGCCAGTCCCGCCATCGAGGACCCGACATGCGGCCGCTGACGTAGGGGGATGCTGGACCATCGTAGGCATGCTCCTTCGGACGAGCCGAGAGCCAACGACCCAGGCGCGAGATGTGGCGCCGCACTGCGGCCGAGATTCATCCTAGCAGGATCCCGCGGCCACGCATGGATGACATTCCGTATCCGGGTAGTGCTTCCCACCGCGACAGCCTCTTGTCTCAGCTGTCGTGTCCCTGTGTATCTTGTGCATTTCCTCTGCTCGATCGATATCGCAACGAGGTGCGCGGGAGCAGAGCGTCAATTGCGCTGGCAGCGTCGTTCTACAGCACGGCGCGCATCATGGCGAGCGCTGGCCTCGCGTGAGCCGCGCGTGAGGCGGGATCTTCCGGAACGATGTTAAGGCATGTCCTGATGGAGGCCGGCGCTCACCGCGCCGGCGGGGCGGCGCCTGCTCCCGCCCGCCGCGCGAGCGTCATTCCCAGGGGGACTCCGGGAAGAGACGATGGTTATCAGAAGGGGTCTGACGGCCGTCGTGCAACCGCGGGGCACCGCGCCGGAGCTGGCGCACCGGCGGCGGCGATCCGGGCTCACGGCGCGCGCGGGGCGCGTCAGCGCGGGATGGGCTCCGGGACCGGCGGCGGCTCGTCGTCGGGCACGATGCACGCCGACAGGTCAAACAGCATGAAGAGCAGCGCCTTCTCCTGCGGGGTCAGCTCCTCCGTGGAACAGCCCTCCGGGAAGGGCGGGCCCGTGAGGTCGCCCGCGGAGACGTGGATGTCGGTGAACACGAGACGACCGCACTGCTGGTCTTCCGGGACGCCGATGGGCGTGTTGAACGTGAAGTACTGGACCCCCGCCGGCTCGGGCTGATCGTAGTAGATCCACCGCGTCGAGATGTCGTCGCTCACGTCGTTCACCGTGTGCTGAGCTCCGTTGATCACGATCTGGCCGTGCACGTCCGACGCCCCGACGTTGACGAGCCAGTCCGCCAGGGCTTGCCCCTTCGGGAGCGTGGTGTCCACGAGCGCCGTGAGCGGGCTCTCCGGGTCCTCGTTGAAATTGTCCCAGACCGCCGTCTCCGGGAACGGCGCCGGCCCGCGCTTCAGCCAGACGTTGTGCCAGTGGGACGCGAACACGCGCCCGCCGAGCGACGTGTAATCAAACAAGGCCTGGCGCGCGGTCTCGGGCTTGTCGGCGACGTACGGATCGCCCTCGCAGGCGAGGATCACCATGTCGTACTGGCGCAGGCTGTCCACGGTCCCCCAGAGGCTCGTGGCCGGCGTGAACTCCACGCCTTGATTCAGGCCGTCCCCATACCGCGTGGTCACGGGGTGCCCGGCGTCGCCGCGGCCCGCAAACAGGTTGATCCGGCCGGTCCCGGTCTCGGGCGTGAACTCGCTCTCCGAGATCCCGAGCTTGCGCAGCAAGCACTCGAGCGGATCGGCGCCGCCCGTGGTGAGGGCGATCTTCGGGATGTGCCCCTCGTCTTGATTGCGCGGCAGCCGGATGGTCCCGGCGTCGGTCGGCGTGTCCTTGCACCCCTCGACCGCCGGGAGGACGATCTCGCGCCGCCACTTGCCCACCTGGACGACGAGCGGGATGTCCTCTCCGGCCGGCACGTCCTCCAGGACGAAGTTTCCCTTGGTGTCGGTCAGCGCGGTCACGATCGGGGAGCCCGAGAGCGTCGCGCTGCACTGATCGCAGGTCGCGCCGTCGGTGATCGGGTCGAGCGGCGCATTGGGCACGTAGACGATCACGTTATAAAGGGGCAATTTGCCCGAGGGATCGTAGACCGTGCCGCTCACGGTGGTCTTCGCCTCGCCCTCGCAGTCGACCTGCTGGCATTCGAGGCCCTCGCACGGGCCTTCGCCGCCCGTGCCGCTGCTCCCGACGTTCACCAGGACCCCACCACCGATACCGAAGTCGTTGCCGCCAACCCCATGTCCGCCGCCAGGCCCCGCGCCGCCGGATGCCGTGGTCGCCGTGCCCCCCGTGTCGCCGCAGGAGCAGCCAGCCATGACGCCCGGCGCTACAGCGATCGCAGCCATCAAGACTCCCGCCTTGCCCGACCAAGTCAACATTTCGAGCCTCCCGGGCGCTGCGGGCAAACGTGCCCTGCTGCCGCCCAGTGTCTATCGTAGGCCACTGCCTAGAAATCGGGAAGTATGTCCGGCGAGGAGCAGGAATGAAGCGATGGTAGATTCGGGTAAGCCCTGATACCCCAAACTACCTCCTCCGCGCAGGACGCGCGCAGCGTAAGGTCGGACGGTCGGATAGAGGATCTCCGCGCGTGCGACATGGTGTGAGCGACGATGACAGAGGGATCGGCGCACGGGCCGCGGGCGCGCGGCGCGCGGACGCGACGGCAGCGCACACGTACGTCGCGAGCGAGGGAGAGCGCGAGAGCGGCGGCGCCCTGGGCCTTCCGGAACGGAGCCGCCGGGCGATTGACTACTGCGGGGTCGCGCGCGTCAGACCGAACCAGAGCACGGCGTGCCAGCTCTCGTTCCATCTCAGCAGCATCGGTCCGATCGCAAACCCGGGCCCCGCGGCGCGCAGCTCGTCCTTGAGGGCGCTCACGGGCCATGGATTGCCGAACGCCTTCTCGCCATAGGTCAGCGCGAGCGTCGGCGCGCCGTCGAGCTCCGAGGGCAGGAGCTGCGCCTTGAAGCGCCACACCTTGCTCCCGAGGACCACGTTCGTGCCGGAGTTGCCCCCGTGGTCGAACTCATTGCCTTTCCAGGGCATCCAGCGCGACGCGAGCGCCGTGATCAGCGGGCGCGTCGCCATGTGAACCCCGGCCGTCGGGTGCAGGGCGAGCAGGCGCCCTCGCGGCGCGTCGCCGAGCTCCGCGGGATCGGCCGGCTTCCCCGCCTCGTAGAGCTGCCGCAGCGCGTCCGGGTGCGCGCCGACGAGGCTGTCGAGGGAGGTTGCCTGGATGTTGCAACGGCGCGCGACCGCCGACGCTGCGTGATGCTCGCTCTGGGTGGTCATCGTCTCGCGCCTGGCATTCCACCGCGCCCCGCGAGGGTCAACGGCAACCGTCAGCGCGCCTCGCCGGACGCGCTCGACTCCGGCGCCGCCTCGCTCCCGACGATGGCCTCGTACGCCGCGCGGACGCGCCCGGTGATGGCGCCATAGCGCGCGAGAAGCTCCCGCGCCGACTCGGCCGCGGTGCGGCCCCGGATGCCCGTCCGCCGCGCGAGGAGCGGGACCCCGGGCGCGTTCTCCTCGAGGAGCTGCGAGGCGTCCGCGTGCACGATGCGGATCCGCTGCTCCAGCTTGCGCAGGAAGGCGTGGCCGTCCCGGAAGACCTCGGCGTGCTTGGGCGACAGGTACCCGGCCGAGGCGAGCGCGTCGATCGCCGCGAGCGTCTCGGTGGTCCTCACGCGCGGGTCGGCGCCGTGGCGCATCTGCAGGAGCTGCACCGAGAACTCGATGTCCGCGAGGCCGCCCCGCCCGAGCTTGAAGTCGCGCCGGCCGCGGCGCTCGTGCGAGAGCTCGCGCTCCATGCGGAGCCGCAGCCGGTGGATCTCCTCGGCGATCCGATCGAAGTCGCCCGCCTGGAGGTACGCGGCCTCGTGCGCGATCGCGATCGCCTCCGCCCCGAGCTCGGGATCGCCCGCCGCCGCGCGCGCCCGGATCAACGCGAGCCGCTCCCAGGTCGCCGCGCCGATGTGCCGCGCCCCGGGCGACGAGTCGGGCTCCGCGGACGCCGACGCCGCCGCGCCCGCGCGGCGGATGCCGTGATAGCGCGCGAACGAGTCGATCGACGTGACGAGCAGCCCCTGGCTGCCCGACGGGCGCAGGCGCGTGTCGAGCTCGTAGCCCGGTCCGGCCGCGTGCGACATGGAGATGAGCCGGATGATCTGCCGGGCGCGCCGCGCGTAGTACGTGCCTGGATCCGAGCCGGGCCCGTGATCGCCGGACCACGCGCGCGCCGGGTCGAACAGGAAGAAGACGTCCAGATCGGACCCGTAGCCGATCTCGCGGCCGCCGAGCTTGCCCATCGCGATCACCGCGAGCCCCCGCACCGGCTCCCCCGGCGGCGTCCCCAGCGCGAAGCGCGTCGCGGCCTCCAGCGACGCGTCGGCCAGATCCGAGAGCGCGAGCGTCGCCTCGCGCGTGCCGACCTCGCCGCTGAGGTCGGCGAGGCCGACCTCGATCGTGACGCGCGCCTTGGCGCGCCGGAGCGCGGCGATGATCGCCTCCTCGGGATCGTCGTCCGGCGCGGCCTCGCTGAGGCTCTCCTCGATGGTGTGTCTGATGACGTCGGCGCCCGGCGCGCCGCGCGCGAACAGGACGACGTCGACGAGCTCGGGGTACCTGACCATGGCGTCGCCGATGAACGCGCTCGACCCGAGCGCCTCGACGAGCCTGCGGAGCGCGCGCGGCTCGTCGCCGAGCATGCGCGCGTAGACCGACGAGTGCCGGATGCGGGAGAAGCACAGCCGGAGGAAGCGCGCCGCTTGCTCCGGATCGGCGGCGTCCACGACCGCGGCGAGCAGCGTCTCCGCGAGCGACGAGGACGCCTCGCGGCTGCGCGCGCCGAGCAGGCCGTCCGGGTGCCGCGAGAGCTCGAAGAGGTCGTCGGCGACGTCGCGGAAGCGCGCGACCATCGAGGCGTGCGCCCCCGGCTCGAGCGGCGCGGCGCCGGGCTGCGCGGCGCCCTCGGCCGCGGCGCCCTCGGCCGCCGCGGCGCTGACGGCGGCCTCCGGCTCGCCCGCCGGGCCGCCGAGGACGAGCACCGCGTGCTTCGCGAGCGCCTCGGCGAAGGCGTCGCGATCGCCGCGGTCGAGCGCGGCCATCGCCTCGATCCACCGCGACGGCCGGGAGCTCCCCTTCGGCAGGAGCGACAGGAGCCGGGCCTTGATCCGGCTCCGGCGCTGCTCGGTGTCGGCGAGGAACGCCGCGGCGTCCTTGAAGCGCAACGTCCGGGCGAGGCGCTCCATCTCGGCCTCGCTGTCGGGGAGCAGGTGCGTCTGCACGCCGGTCGCGGACTGGACGGCGTGCTCCGCGCGGCGGAGCGCGAGGTAGCCCTCCACGAGCTCCCGCCCCTCGCGATCGGTCACGTACCCGAGCGTGCGCAGGCGCCGCAGGCCGTCGAGCATGCCCTGCGCGCGCGCCCGTGGCTCGCGCCCTCCCCAGATGAGCTGCAGCGCCTGCACGAAGAACTCCGCCTCGCGGATGCCTCCCGGGCCGAGCTTCAGGTCGCGCGAGGCGTCGTGCGAGAGCTCGACGCGGGCGCGCTCGACGAGCTCGATCATGTCGACCGCGAGCTGCGGGTCGACCCGGCGCCGCCAGACGAACGGGGCGAGCACCCCGAGCGCCTCCGCGCCGAAGTCGAGATCGCCCGCGATCTCGCGGGCGCGGAGCAGCGCGGCGCGCTCCCAGAGGCGGCCGAACGACTCGTAGTAGCGCTCGGCCGCGGCCAGCGAGTTGACGATCGGGCCGCTGCGGCCCTCGGGGCGCAGCCGGAGGTCCACGCGCCAGACGAAGCCGTCCTCCGTGACCTCCTCGAGCGTCGACGTGAGGCGGCGCGCGACGCGCGCCCAGAAGTCGTGCAGGGTGACCGAGACGGCGCGATCGCCGGAGGGGCCGACCTGCCCCTCGTCGGTGTCGTAGAGGTAGATGAGGTCCACGTCGGACCCCGCGTTGAGCTCGTCGCCGCCGAGCTTGCCCATCCCGAGGACGACGAATTTCGACCGCGCGCCCGTCGCCGTGCGCGGCTCCCCGAACCGCGCGGTCACGGCCGAGACGGCCTCCGCGAGCGCGACCTCGATCGTGGCCTCGGCGAGCGCGGTGAGCTCGCGCGCGGTGTCGTCGACGTCCGCGCCGCCCGCCGAGGGCGGGAGCAGCTCGCGCAGCGCGATGCGGATCCGCTCGTCGCGCGCCCCGCGCCGGAGCTCGCGGCGGACACGGTCGGCGTCCGAGACGTCGCCGACGCGGGCCCGGAGCCGCGCGAGGTACGTGGCGCGGTCGCGGGCGGTCTGGTGGCCCTCGGCCGCGAGCCGCTCCGCGATGTCCGGATTTGCCTCGATGACCGCGCCGATCGCGGGGTAAGCGGCCGTGAGGAGCGCCGCGATCGCGAAGGCCATCGTCCCGGGGCGCAGGCGAGGCGTCAGCCGCGCCGCGCGCTCCTTCACGCGTTGCTCATCGATCGCGTTCGCGATCTCCAGGAGCCTCGAGACCTGTTGCATGGCCGGAGGCTAGCAAGACCGTGGGGCGCGAACGTCGGTTCCGCAGCGCCCGACCGCCAGTTTATCGCGCCCCGACCTCACCTCGCGCCTTGGCGGAGCCGCTCCCGGATCCTATGCTCGCCGGGTGCGATTGCTCTGCGTCTCGGATATCCACGGCCACGCCGACGCGCTCGCGGCGGTCCTGGCCACCGCCGAGCGCCGAGGCTACACCCAGCTCCTGGTCGCCGGAGATCTCTGCTTTCCCGGCCCGAAGCCGCTCGAGACATGGCGCCGGCTCACCCAGGCCAAGGCGGTGTGCGTACAGGGCGTATCCGATCGCGCCCTGGCGACGCTGGACATCCACAACGTCAGGCCACGGAGCGAGCACGAACGGGCGCGGCTCGATCGCCTGGCCCAGACGCGCACCGAGCTCGGCGAGCTGATCCTTGCCCGGCTGGCGCGGCTCGCCCCGACGTACCGCCTGCCGCTCGAGGACGGCGGCGAGCTCGTCCTGGTGCACGGCTCCCCTGCGGACCCGCTGGAGCCGATCTCCCATGACATGACGGACGAGGAGGTGCTCTCCCTGCTGGGCGACGATCCGGCGGACGTCGTGATCTGCGGCGGCTCGCATGTCCCGTTCGACCGCATGGTGGGCGGCGTCCGCATCATCAACGTCGGCTCGGTGGGCGAGGCGCCGTGCTCGATGCGGGGCGACGTGCGGGACGTGGATCGCGTGCGCGTGGGCGCGCGCCCTTCGGGCGAGCTTGTGCGCAGCGGGGCCGTCTCCACCTTTGGCACGGGGCACGCCGACGCGACGTTCGTCGAGATCCGGGCGGGCGAGCTCTGGGTCGAGCAGGTCGTGGTGCCGCTCGGCAGAGCGGCGTGAAGGCGCCTGCGCGCGGCAAGGCACCCTGCGCGCGGCAAGGCACCCTGCGCGCGGCAAGGCACCCTGCGCGCGGCAAGGCACCCTGTGCGCGGCAAGGCACCCTGTGCGCGGCAAGGCACCCCTGCGCGTGGAGGCGCGCGCGGGCGGGAGAGGCGCGCGTGATGCGCGCAGACGCACGTTGCGCATCCTACCCGACACGGAACATCGCCTGCGCCATGCCCTCGCGCTTGAACCTGTTTCAAGGATTGAGGATCATCCTCAGGGAGCATGGGCAGCTACCACCCCGACGATGACTTCGAGGCCACGCGGGTGGCCAACGTTGGGGAACTCCAGAAGGAGCTCCCGGCGCGCTCGCCGAAGGACCGCGCCTACCTCATCGTGCTCGCCGGCTCGAACGTCGGCGAGATGTACCGGGTCGAGGGCGCCGAGATCGTGATCGGCCGGGCGTCCGGGGCGACCATCCGGCTGAACGACGACGGCATCTCGAGGCGCCACGCCCGCCTCCTCCAGAAGGACAGCCAGGTGCTGATCGAGGATCTCAACAGCTCCAACGGGACGCTGGTGAACGGCGAGCACGTGACGCGCGCCGCCCTGCAAGACGGCGACAAGATCCGCCTGGGTTCGACGACCGTCCTCAAGTTCACCTACCACGACTACCTGGACGAGTCGTTTCAGCAGCAGATGTACGATGCCGCGCTGCGCGACGCCCTCACGAAGGCCTTCAACAAGAAGTACTTCCTGGATCGGCTCGAGACCGAGGTCTCCTATGCGCGGCGGCACAGCGCGCACCTGTCGCTGCTCATGTTCGACGTCGATCATTTCAAGAAGATCAACGACACATTCGGGCACCTCGCCGGCGACTACGTCCTCGCGAGGATCGCCAAGATCGCGAGCAACACGGTCCGGACGGAGGACGTGTTCGCGCGCTACGGCGGTGAGGAGTTCGGCATCCTGTGCCGCGGCGTGGCGCTCGAGAACGCGGGCATCCTCGCCGAGCGGCTGCGGCTCCTCGTCGAGGGGTCGGTCTTCGAGCACGAGGGCGTCCGCGTGCCGACGACGATCAGCGTCGGCGTCGCGGCGCACCCCGACATCCCGGTGCAGAGCGGCCAGGAGCTCATCGCGGCGGCCGACGAGGCGCTCTACGAGGCGAAGCGCACCGGCCGCAACCGCGTGCTCCTGAAGTTCGGCCAGAAGACCTGAGCCCGGGGCTCGCGCGGGAGCACAGCGAGCATCGCGCGGAGCTCGACGGTGGGCGGCGCGCGTCCACGGCGCGCTCACGACGCCTACCCGAGCAGGCCGCGCGGGCGCTGCTCGGGCGGCCGGTGCGCGCGCGCCTGACGGCGCGCGCCTCACTCGATCTTGAGGAGCTCCTTCACCTTGGCGATAACCTGCGGCGCCTGGATGGGCTTCGTGATGTACGCGTTCGCGCCGAGCTGCAGCGCGCGCTGGCGATCCTCCTGAGACCCCTCGGTGGTGATGATGATGATGGGGGTGTCCTTGTGGACCGGATCCGTGCGCACGCGCTTGACGAGCTTGAGCCCGTCCATGATCGGCATGTTGATGTCGGTGATGATCACGTCGTACTTGGTCGAGGCGAGCTTGCGGAGACCGTCGACGCCATCATCCGCCTCGGTGACGCGGAGGTTCTTCACGCGCGCCAGCGCGAAGACCAAGAGCTGCCGCATCATGGGCGAGTCTTCAACGATCAGACACGAGTACTCGGCCATGATCAGTCCTCCAGGTCCAGGAATGCCTGGACGCCGGGCACCTTCCGGCCGGCGTCGGTGAAGAGCCGCGCGTTGATGAGGGCGGGGGCGGCCTGGGCCCCGAGGAGCTTGAAGAGCTCGGTGTCCACGTTCACGAACTCCGTCTTTTGCGGGAGCGTGCTGAAGATCGCGATGACACCCACGGTGCGCCCGTTGAAGTCGAGCGGGATCACTGCAGCGGGGTCCTCGAGGCTCCCCTTGGAGACGTCCTTGGCCTCGTCGAAGAAGATCTCCCCCTTCGAGAACGCCTGGCCGATCACGCCTTCGGTCACCGGCATGCGCGCGATCTCGTCCACGGCGGCCCCTTCGCTCGCGATCGAGACGAGCTCCTTACCATCAGGAGACGCCAGGTACACGGAGAAGGCGCCCGCCCCGAGGAACTGCGCGAGCAGCTCCTTCAGGTTGCGCAGGACGTGGCGCACGTTGCGTGCCGCGTGGAGCTGCGACAGCGCGACGTACAGGTTCGCGAGGTTCGCGAGCTCCCCCTCCGCCTCCGAGTAGCGGCTGTTGAAGCGGTCGGAAGCCGCCACCATCCGCACCGACTGCGTCACGAGGTCGCGCTTCTCCTGCTCGAGCTCCTCGATTTTGCGGAGCAGATCGCGGATGGCCGAGTCGCTCGCGAGGTGCGCGCGGAGCTTGCCGTTCTCCGACTCGAGCTCGGTGATCTTGTCGCGAAGGCGCTCGTTCTCGCGGAGGAGCTCCTCGGTCAGCTGCGCCCCCTTTCGGAAGAACTGCTGAATGAAGGCATCGCGCTCCTTCTTCAGGTCCTCGGGGGGACGATCGCTCTGACGCCCTTTTTTCTCCGTCATTTTATCCCGGGGTTCTCCAGAGCTTCGGACCGTATCATGCGGGGCTGACCGGACGGAAGCGTCGAGCGCGGGCCCCAGCCGCGCCCGGACTCCCCGCCGGAAGGGCCCGGAAGGGCGAGCGCCCGGCGCACCGCGGCCGTCACAGACGTCGGGCTGGGCCCGCTGGCCCTACCTCGGGGACGGGCTCCCCGCCTCCCCGGCCCACCTCCCCCCCTCTCCACTGCTTACGCCTTCTCCATCTGCTTCAGCAGCTTGGCCCACTGGCGCAGCTCTCGGCCGAGCAGCACCGGCGTCTTCCGGAGCGACGCGACGTCGCGCGCTCCGACGAGGAGCATGACCGCCCGGAGCTCCGTCTCGATGTTCTCGAGGTACCGCACCGCGGCGTCCCTCCCCCCCGAGACGAAGGCCTGCAGCACCGGCCGCGCGATCCCGGCCGCGTGCGCGCCAAGCGCAAGCGCGCGGGCGATGTCAAGGCCGCTCGTGATCCCCCCTGTCGCGATGACGGTCTTGAAGCGCGGACGGATGGTGCGGGCGATGAGCACCGAGGCCGCTGTCGGGACCCCCCACTCGCGCAGCGCCTCGCCGAGCGAGCGGGCGGCGCCGCCGGCGCGCGCCGTCTCCACCGCGACCCAGGACGTGCCGCCGGCGCCGGAGACGTCGAGGTTGCGGACGCCCGCCCGGACCAGCCGGTACGCCGTCCCAGGACCGATCCCGCAGCCGGTCTCCTTCGCGACGACCGGCACGCTGAGGCCGTTCGCCAGCCGGCTGATCGCCTCCAGCGCGCCGGCGAAGTCGCGATCGCCGCCTGGTTGCACCAGCTCCATCGCGGGGTTCAGGTGGACGCAGAGCGCGTCGGCGCCGACCTGGGCGACGAGCTCGGCGACCGCCTCGGTCGAGAGCGATCGCGCCTGCACGGCGCCGATGTTCCCGAGGAGCAGGGCGGTCGGCGCGGTCTCGCGGACCTCGTACGTGGCCGAGGCGTCGCCGTTCAGCATCGCCCGCTGGCTCCCCAGGCCGAAGCCGTACCCGCGCTCCTCGGCGATCTGCGACAGCTCCCGGTTGATCGTCTGCGCGCGCTCTGTCCCGCCGGTCATGGCCGCGATCAGGAGCGGCGCGCGGAGCCGCTTGCCGAGCAGCAGCACCGAGGTGTCGATGGCGTCGAGGGACAGCTCCGGCAGCGCGTCGTGGATCAGCTCGACCTGCTCCAGAAGCGTGGTCTTGGCCCGGAATCCGACGTCACCGGTCGCGCAGAGCTCGATGTGGTCGGCTTTCCTCTCGGAGATGTCCTTCGCCTCTTCCGTCATGGGGGCACAACTTTACGCGGTCGTTGACCGCCGTCGAAAAGGAAGTGCCATGGACGAAAAAACGCAACGAAAGGTCGAGGCCAGGTGCGCTCCAGGGGCTGGTAAGGAGCCGACGAGGTGCGGAACCCGTCGCCAGGCGCCCCTCGCCGATGAAGCTACTGCGCGACCGGCCCGCGCCCGTGGCATAAAGTAGCCTCATGGACCTCCCGGACGAACCCCAGATCCGCTGGATCCTTCGGACGACCGCCGCCCTCCTCCAGCACGGCGCAGAGCCGGTCCGCGGCCTGGTGCAGCCGACGGCCGAGTTCTTCCCCGATCCGTACGACGGCTCGCCGAAGACGGTGGCCGCCCTGATGGTGCGGGTGCAGGAGCACGCCGGGCTCCAGGATCTTCCGGTGGAGCTCGCGGTGGTCACCCCGGAGGGGCAGGCCAGCACCGTGAGCTGCTCGAGCGGCGCGTGCGGCGGGATGGCGCTGGACACGAAGCTCGAGCGGGTCGCCCGGCGCCCCGACGGCGGGTACCGGGTCGCCGTCTCCGCGGGCGAGCTCCGCAACCCCACGGTGCTCACGACGGCGTTCGTGCGCGCTGTGTCGTTCATGTTCCTGAGCGAGGCGGACGTCTTCGACGCGCTCGCGCCGCCGGACCGCGAGCCCGCCGTGGACCTCACCGCCGTGCTGCTCGGCTTCGGCGTCCTCACGACCAACGGCTCGTACCTGTACGCGAAGGGGTGCGGCGGCGTGCAGGTGCACTCCGCGACCAAGATGCCGGTCGACGAGCTCGCGCTCGCGCTCGCCGTCTACTGCCGGCTGCACGACGTGCCGGACCGGACCGCCGCGCGGCACCTCGACGTGACGCCGCGCGCCCACTTCGACGAGTCCGCCGTCTGGGCCAGCTCCAACATCGCGCTCGTCCGCATGCTGCGGGCCGCGCCGGATCGGATCGCCGCGGACGACTACGCGATCGGCGAGTCGAGGAGCTGGCTGGCCCGCGCGCTCGGCCTCGGCAAGCGCCGGCCGGCGCGGACGGCGGAGGACGAACTGCGAGAGCTCGAGCGAGCGCTCGCTGCCGACGCGGCGAAGCCGCGATCCCTGGATGAGGGCAAGGCGAAGAAGCTTGCCGAGATCCGCGCTCTCGTCGACGAGAGCCTTGAGCGCTGAGAGAGCTGAGAGAACTGAATGAGCGTACGACTCTGGGACAAAGGGGGCGCGACCGACGCCCAAATGCTCCGTTACACCTCGCGCGACGACTGGCAGCTCGATCAGCGCCTGCTCGCCTACGACCTGCGGGCCACGATCGCGCACGTCCGCGGGCTCGCGCGCATCGGCGTGCTCAGCGAGGCGGAGCGCGACGCGCTCGTCCGCGAGCTCGAGGTGCTCGCGGCGCAGAACGAGGCCGGCGAGCTGCGGCTCACCGAGGACGACGAGGACGGTCACAGCGCGATCGAGGCAGCGCTGGTCGCCCGCATCGGCGACGCCGGCAAGAAGGTGCACACGGGCCGGAGCCGCAACGACCAGGTCCTCGTCGCGATGCGCCTCTACGAGCGCGACGCCCTGGACGAGCTCGCCGAGCAGGCGACGGCCGGCGCCCGCGCGTTGCTCGAGCTCGCCCGGCGCGAGGCGGACACGCCGATGCCCGGCTACACGCACCTGCAGCGGGCGGTTCCGTCGTCGGTCGGCTACTGGGCCGCGTCGTTCGTCGAGGGGCTCACCGACGCGGTCGACGTCGTGCGGGCGACGCGGGCGCTCGTCGATCGGTGCCCGCTCGGCGGCGCCGCCGGGTTCGGCGTGAACCTGCCGCTCGATCGCGTCGGCGTCGCGCGCGAGCTCGGGTTCGCCGGCGTCGCCGTGAACCCGCTGGCCTCCCAGACGTCGCGCGGCATCATCGAGGCGCAGATCCTCGCGGCCGCGTGGCAGGTGGTCGCGGTGATCCGCCGGCTCGCGTGGGATCTCAGCCTGTTCGCGATGAGCGAGCTCGCGTTCATCCGGCTCCCGGAGGCGTTCACCACCGGCTCCTCGATCATGCCGCAGAAGCGCAACCCCGACGTGGTCGAGCTCATGCGCGCGGCCTGCTCCGTCGTCCAGGGGGCGCTCGCCGAGGTGCAGTCGCTCGTGGCGCTCCCGTCCGGCTACCACCGCGATCTCCAGCTCACGAAGGGCCCCACGATGCGCGGCCTCGACGAGGCGCTCGCCACGTCGCGCCTCTTGCCGCGGCTCGTCGAGGGGCTCGCGTTCGACCGCGAGCGCATGGCCCGGGCGATCACGCCGGAGTGCTTCGCGACCGATCGCGCCGTCGAGCTGGCCGTGCAGGGCCTCCCGTTCCGCGAGGCGTACCGCAAGGTCGCGGCCGAGATCGCGGCGCTCCCCGCCGGCGACGCCGCGGCGAGCCTCCGCGCCCGCGTGTCGCTCGGCGCGCCGGGCAACCTCGCGCTGGACGACCTGGCCCGTCGGCTGGAGCGGCACGAGCGCTGACGCCGCGGCGCGGGCGCTGGCGCCGCGGGCCTGCCCTCTCGACCGAGGGGGCCCGCAGGGCGCTAGCGCTGCCGGCGGAGCTCGCGGACCGCGCCCGCCTCGGCCACCAGCACGTCGGTCGCCATGTCGAGGAACAGACCCGTGTCGACCACGCCGGGGATCTTGCGGATGCGCGCGTCGAGCGCCGCCGGCGCGTCGAGCGGGCCGAACGTGGTGTGAAGGATCCAGTTGTGGTTGTCGGTCTGGAACGGGTACCCGTCCGCGTTCTTGCGGATCTCCGGCTTGCCCCCGAGCGCGACCAGGTGACGCGCGGCCGACGAGCTCGCGAACGGCACCACCTCGATCGGGATGGGCACGCGCGACCCGAGCTTCTCGACGAGCTTCTCGGGGGTCACGAGGATGATGAAGCGCGCGGCCTCGTAGGCCACCACGCGCTCGCGGAGGAGCGCGCCGCCGAGGCCCTTGATGAGGCCGAGATCAGGCGCCACCTCGTCGGCGCCGTCGACAGCGACGTCGAGGCGCTCGACCTCCTCGAACGGCACGATCGGGATGTTCTCGCGCCGGGCGAGCGCCGCGGAGCGCTCCGACGTGGCGACGCCCCGGATCTGCAGCCCGCCGCGGACGCGCTCCCCGAGCCGCCGGATGAAGGCCTCGGCCGTGCGCCCGGTGCCGAGCCCGAGCAACATCCCGTTGTCGATGCGCGCGAGCGCAGCGAAGGCGACACGATCGAGATCAGCGGGGTCCAGCGCCGCGGTGCTCATGCGCAGCTCATCCGCCATCACGGCCGCTACCGCAACGGGATTTTTCGATCTGATCGAGCGGTCCCGGGCAAAGCGGCCGCAGCCGGCAGCCCTTGCATTCGGCGCCGGTCCAGATGGCGTCGAACGTCGCCTGCATCTCGTCGAGCAGGAGGTCGTCGTCGGTGAGCACGCCCGCCTCGAAGTTGCGCCGCCCGTCGCCCTTCGCCCCGAGCCCGGCGCCGGTGAGGTTCGCCGAGCCGAGGTACAGGAGCGCGCCGTCGACGGCGATCATCTTCAGGTGGACCCGCGGGCAGCGCCGCATCTCGATCGGCGGCCGGGGGCGGCGGCGGAGCTCGGCGCGGAAGGCGCGCGACGGGACGCCGGCGTGCAGCAGGCGCAGCTCGACCCCCCGGGCGGCGAGCGCGTCGAGCAGATCGAGGAACGACATGTACCGGCCGCGCGCCCGCGCCCGCGAGCCGACGGGCGCCTCGACGCGCAGCTCCTTCACGTTGGCGGTCGAGATCCACACGGAGACGCGCGCGTTCGCGACGGCGCCCATCACCAGCGTGTCGTAGTGCGCCCGGTCGCGCAGGAGGGTCAGATCGACCCGCCGCGCGAGCTGGGAGCGCGGCTTTGGGTCGTCGGTGGGACGCGCGCGCTGGCGCGGCGGCGGCCGCGGCCGCGCGCTCACACCGGGCGACCGGCGCTGGAAGGCGCCTGCTCGGGATCGAGGTGGGCGCCGAGCAGGGCGCGGACGTCCTCCGGCATCGGGACGGACGCGATCTTCACGAGATCGGTGGTCACCACGGTGTGGCGTAGCTCGGCCGACAGCACGCCGTCATGGGCGCGGAACATGCGGTACCTGAGCGTCGCGCTCCGCCGGCCGATGTGGACGACCGACGTCTCGATCCGGAGCGCCTCGCCGTAACGCGCCGGCGCCGCGTAGTCAGCCTCGACCCGCACCGCGGGCAGCCCGATTCGCCGCCCGAGGATGAGCCCGGCGTAGCCCCCCTCGAGCGGCGCGAAGAACCGCTCCATCGCCTCGTGCGCGTAGTTGAGGAATCGCGCGAAGAAGACGATGCCCGCTGCGTCGACGTCCTCGAACTTGATCGGGCGCTCGAGGGAGACCATTGCGGCCTAGGAGAGATCCTCGGCGAGCCTGTCCACGGTCGCCCTCCCGAGCGGCGCCTTCACCGTGTAGCGCGGGTGCGCGACGACGAGCGACGCCGCCTTCCGCGCCTTGATCGCGGCCTGCGCTTCGGCCGGGAGGTCCACCTTGAGGTAGTGCACCGCCGTCGTGCGGTCCTCCATCGAGCCGTCGCGCTTGCCTGTCGCCCGCGCGGTCACCCCGTCGACCTCGAGCGACACGGTGTCCTCGAGCCCGACGAGATCGACGAGCATCTTGTCGCGCAGCGCCCGCTCGGGGATCTCGACGAAGAGCGTCAGGCTGAGCTGCCCCGGCGCCGGGATGAGATCGTTGTACGTCTCGATCTCGTGGAGGATGCCGCTCTCGCTCGTGATGCGCTCGGTGCGGAGCATCTCCTGGATCTGGAACAGCACCGAGTCCCGGTTCTCGAACACGGCGGTCAGGTGGTCGCCGATCCGCACCCGGCGTGGACGCTTCTCCTCGATGATGCGGCTGCGGAACCGCTCGCGGATCGCCTCGTATTCGCCGATCCCGAGCACCTCGTTGCGATCGATGGGACGCATGACGGCTCTCCTCCTTGACAGCGACGGTTACGACTTCGGCGCGATGGTCGAGTTCGGCCCGAGCCCGTACGCGTGGGCGAGCGCCTCGACCGGGTGCAGCACCTTGGCGCCGTTCTCCTTCACCATCCTGAGGCCCGCGAGGGTGCAGTCGCTGACGATGACGTCCGCGTCCGCGACGCCGCGCACGAGCTTCGACGCGTACTTGCGGCCTGTCTCGTAGTGGGCCGCCTTCATCCCCCACGTGCCGTCCACGGCCGAGCACTGCTCGACGACGCGCACCTCGGTGTCGGGGACGACGCCGAGCACCCTGGCGCCGGGGAAGCCGATCTTCTGCGCGCGCAGGTGGCACGCGGCGTGGTACGCGATCGTGCCGAGGCCCTTCTTGAACTCGCGGTTCAGCTTCTTCTCGCGCCCGAGCAGGACGAGGAACTCCATCATGTCGAGCGTCGCGGCCGCGACCTCGCGCGCCTCCGTCGTCTGCAGGTACTCGGGCCACTCCTTCTTCATCGTGTAGCCGCACGTCGGGCCGATCACGATGATCTTCCGCCCCATGCGCACGTGCGGGTGCAGGAGCGCGACGTTCTGCTTCACCTTGGCCATGAAGGCGTCGAGATCGCCGCCGTCGAGGTTCGGCATCCCGCAGCACGTCAGCGCGCCGTCGGGGGCGTCCTCCGGCTCCTCTGCGGAGGGGCAGCCGGGCACGTGCACCGCGTAGCCGTTGTGCTCGAGCACGCGGACCGCCGCCTCGGGGACGCCGGGCGTGTTGAACTCGCCGTAGCAGGTCGCGAAGAGCACCACGGAACCCTGCTTGCCGGCGTCCGCCGCGGCGCTGTGCTCGGCGAACCAGGACGAGAACGGCTTGCGCGCCATCTCCGGCAGCGGGAACTCCGACGAGATCCCGGTCACCTTCTCCTGGACCTTGCGCAGCAGGCGGCTCGCCTGCACGAGGTTCGAGAGCGGCGCGACGGCGCCGGAGCCCAGCTCGCCGATGAGCTGCGGCTCGCCGAGGATCCTGTCCACCAGCGGGATGCCCTCCCGCTGGGCGCGCACCGCGCGCTCGCGCGCGAGCACGCGCGGGAAATCCAGGAGCTCGTAAGCGTGCTCGTCCGCTGTGTACGGGCACTTGATGTAACAGATCTTGCACTGCCAGCACTCGTCGCCGATCGCCTTGAAGTCCTCGTAGGTGAGGGCCTCGGCCCCCTCGGCGACGCCGGACTCGATGTCCCTGTCGACGCGGGCGAAGAGCTCGGGGAACGAGCCGCAGTACCCGACGCACATGCGGCATTCGTGGCAGATCTGGAACGTCCGCCGCAGCTCTGCCTCGAGGTCGCGGGGGTCGAGATATCGCTCGTCGTTCGGCGATGTCGCCGGTGGACGGTCTGGTGCACGTCGGATGACGCTCACGGGTCGGTTCCTCTCAACATCACGTGGGGTTCGTTGGCGAACGGACGGCTCACCGCGCTGCCCGGCGCCTGACGGCGACGGCGCGTGCGCCCCGGATCAAGCCGCCGGCGGCTCGGCGCGATCCGGGACGCTCGCGCTATCTCCTCGGGCCAGATCAGAAATCGAGCGACTGCAGCGCCTTCTGGAAGCGCCCCGCGTGGGACTTCTCGGCCTTGGCGAGCGTCTCGAACCACTCGGCGATGTCCTCGAAGCCCTCCTCGCGGGCCTCCTTGGCGAACCCCGGGTACATCGTCTCGTACTCGTGGGTCTCGCCGGCGACGGCGGCCTTCAGGTTCTTCTCCGTGTTGCCGATCGGCAGGCCGGTCGCCGGGTCGCCCGCCTGCTTCAGGTAGTCGAGGTGGCCGTGCGCGTGGCCCGTCTCGCCGTCGGCCGTGTCCTTGAAGAGGCCCGCGACGTCGGGGCGACCTTCCACGTCGGCGACCTTTGCGAAGTACAGGTAGCGGCGGTTCGCCTGGGACTCCCCGGCGAACGCGTCCTTCAGGTTCTGGTGAGTCTTCGTGCCCGTGAGCTGCTTGTTGGCCATGATGTTCGCTCTCCTTGGTTGAACGACTGGGACGATGAATCCCTGATGCCCGCGCCTGTCAGCGCGCCGGCGCGGCGGTCCGGCTAGACATGTTCCGGGCGCCGCGCCCTGCGCGCCCCTGCACGGCGGAGTCGGTTGGTTGCGTCGGCGCGCCCGGCGTCTCGCGCCTTCGCCTGCGCGGCGGCGTCTCCCTGGCTGCCCTTCGCGCACGCAGCGCAGATTCCCCTGTAGATCCGCTCGACCGCGCGGACCTCGAAGCCCGGCGCGGCCGCGAGCTGCGCGGGGACGCTCTCTCCCGAGCGCTCGGTCGACGACGCGCCCGGCGCGCCTGTATCGCGCGGCTCGCACGGCACATCGCGGACGAGCCCGCAGCGATCGCAGACCGCGTGGTGGTGCGCCGCCATGTTCGGATCGAAGCGCGACGCGCCGGGCGACAGCGACAGCGCGACGCAGAGCCCCGCGGACGCGAGCGCGTCCAGCGTGTTGTAGACCGTCGCGAAGCTCATCGTCGGCAGCGCCGGCCGGAGCCGCTCGAACAGCTCCTGCGCCGTCGGATGGGTCGGATCGGCCGCGAGCTCGCGCACGATCGCCAGGCGCTGCGGCGTCAGCTTGAGCCCCGACGACCTCACGCACGCGAGCATCGACGCGACCCTGGCGTCCTCCGCCATCCCCTCGCCGCCGAGCCCGGCCGCACGCCCCCGGGGATGACGGGACGCAGAACCCTTCGCGGCAGGTGTTCGCGAGGCGGCCACGGCGAGATAGATACTTAGAAAGTTTCTCAATTGCAAGTCCTGATAATCGAGCCTTGAGACCGGACGGACCGGCAAAACCAGGCCGATCGACCGGCGCCCCGGGCCGCGGCGCCCCGCTCCTTCCTGCGGGGATGACTCTTGCGAGGCTGGGGGGCCTCTGCCATAGTGCGCGCCCCGCGCTGCCGGCCCCCCGCCGGCTTGCATTTCCGCCCGCCACCTGGGCAAGTTTTTATCCGAGCAAGAGGACGTTTCGAGACATGCCGACAGACGCCATTCAGTGCAAACCGCTCGAGGTCGCCGTGGGCGACAAGGGCATCGAGCGCGCCATCAAACACCTCAAGAGGAAGATGGCTGCCGAGGGGATCCTCCGCGAGCTGAAGCGGCGTCGGCATTACATGAAGCCGTCCGTGAAGCGACGTAAGAAGGCCTCCGAGGCCGCGCGCCGCCGCCGGAAGCGGTCCAAGATGGACATGGTCGCCTAGGACGAACGTCCCTCTCCCGAGCGCGACAGCCAAGACGCAGAAGACGCGCGCGGACGCTGGATCAAGCGTCCGCGGCGTGCTCTGCGTCTTGTCATTTTGTTCGCGCCGTTCGAGCTGCTCGATCCGCCGCGCGGCGGCATGATGCGTCCGTGGCCGCGCGTCCGAGCGACGCGGGCGCGGCGCTCGCGATGCGCCCCGGCCTCCGAGGTTCCCGATGCGCGCCGTCGTGGTCACGACGTCCTATCCGATCAGCGACGACGATCCTTCGGGCCACTTCGTGCGGTCTTCCGCGCAGGAGCTCGCGCGGAGCGGGGCCGAGGTCCACGTGATCGCCGCCGGGGGCTCGGTCCTCGACGCGCCATCGCGGGATGGCGAGCTGTTCGTCCATCGGGCGGGCGGCGGCGCGCTGTTCGGGTGGCCGGGCGTTGTGGCGCGCGCGCGCGAATCGCCGCTCCGGCTGCTCTCCGCGGGCCCGTTCGCGCTCTCGGTGCTCGCGCGGCTCCGCCAGATCGGGCCTGTCGATCGCGCGGTGGCGCACTGGATCGTCCCCTGCGCGTGGCCGCTCCTGCTCGCCTCGCCCGGCGCGCCGCTCGAGGTGCGCGCGCACGGCGCCGACGTGCGGCTGCTCCTCCGCGCGCCGCGCGCGGCGCGGTCGTCGATCGTCGGCGCGCTCCTCCGTCGCGGAGCGCGCTTCGTCTTCGCCGCGGGCGCGCTCCGCGACGCGCTCGCGGGCGCGCTCGCGTCGGAACAGGCGCGCGCGCTGCTCGGCGCCTCGCGCGTCGAGCCGCCCGCGTTCGACCTGCCGCCCGTCGCCGAGCGCGCGGACACGCTCCGGCGCGAGATCTTGCAGGGCCCGGCCGAGCGCGTCGCCGTCGTGGCATGCCGGCTGATCCCGACGAAGCGGGTCGAGCTCGCGATCGAGGCCGCGCGCGCGGCGGGCCCCGGGTTGCGGCTCGTCGTTGTCGGCGACGGCCCGGAGCGCGCCGCGCTCGAGCGCCTCGCGGGGCGCGGCGGCCCCGCCGACGGCGTGAGCAGCGCGGGCGGCGCGGCGGTGCGCTTCACGGGCGCGCTGCCGCGGCGCGAGGCGCTCGCGTGGATCGGCGCGGCGGACGTGCTGCTGCACCCCTCGTCGCACGAGGCCGCCCCCACGGTGATCCGCGAGGCGCGCGCGCTCGGGGTGCCCGTCGTCGCGTGCGACGCGGGCGATGTGGTCGCGTGGGCCAGGGACGACGACGGGATCCTCGTCGCCGAGGGCACCGCGGAGAGCCTCGCGGCCGCGCTCCGCGCCATCCCGTCGCGCCGCTCGGATCGCGCGCCCGCGCCGTTGCCCTGAGGACGGCGCGTCCTCGCGGAGCGATCCGCGGCGCTCGCGTGCCCCGATCGACGCGGAACGCCCCGTCCGGAGCGGGTCTGCGATGCGCGACGCGAAACCCTTGCAATTGGCAGGGCTTCGACTACGGTGCGCCTCGCTCCGCACCGAAACGAGGCGGCGGAGTGGCTCGGGGCGTAGCGCAGCCTGGTTAGCGCACTTGACTGGGGGTCAAGGGGTCGGTGGTTCGAATCCACTCGCCCCGACTGGTCCGGCGGAGAGATTCTCCGGCGGACCTTTCGGCTTTGTAGGGCTTCCGTGGTCGTCGACAGTTGTCGCGCCGGGAAACGGCGCGGCGGCCGTGTCGTGGCATCACCGTGTTGCCCGCGCCGGACGCCGCGCGGCGCCCGGCCATCACCGCGTCATCCGGCGAGCGAGGGCGGTGCGACCGGCGTTGTGGGCCGATCCGGCTCGCCGGCGAGCTCGTCCTCGATGGCGATCATGGCGGCGAGCACCACGTGCTCGCTGTAAGGGAAGCCGACGACCTGCACCCCGACGGGCAGCCCCTCGCTCCTCGCATCGACCTCGGCGGCCCGCTTCTCCAGCCGGTCGCGCGGCCGCTCGCGGCGCGCCTCCTCGGCCCGCACGCGGGTCACGGGGACGACGCCGGCCGGGAACTGCGTGAGGTTCCAGAGCATCGCGGGGCTGCCCGCGAGCACGAAGTCGCGCGACGCGGTGTGCGGCAGCGCCGGCGTCGCGTACGGCGGGCAGAGCAGCACGTCGAGCGCCTCGGCGCGCATCGCCGACGCGATCGCGGCGCGCGCCTCGCGCAGGGCGTGCGTGGCGCGCCAGAACGCGGAGACGGACTTCGGCCCGGTGACCTCGAGCAGGCGCTGGAGCCGCCGCTCGCCCGCGAGCCCGGCGACGCGCGCGGCCGCGCGCCGCGCGAACGGCGGGAGCGTGGCCATCGTGCGGAGCGATCGGAGCGAGACGTCGAGCTCCGCCCCCTCGCCGCCCTCCGCGAGCGCAAGCGCCGTCGCGCCGCCGTCCGCCGAGAGCGCCGCGAAGTACCCGTAGACCGCGTCGACGATGCCAGGCGGCGTGAACGGCACGACGGTCGCGCCCCGCGCGCGCAGCGCCGACGCCGCCTTGAGGACGGCGCGGACGACGGCCGTCGATGAGGGGACCAGGCCGTCGTCGCCGTAGAACCCGACGCGCAGCCGGGCCACCTCGACGCTCGCGGGCTCGACGATCGGGAAGGGCGGCACGCGCACGTCGAGCTCGGCCATGGCCGCGGGCTCGAGCTCGGAGACGACGAGCGCGAGGTCGCGGGCGCTCCTGGCCATCGGCCCGACCTGCGCGCGGATCGCCTCCTGACCGAGCAGCGCCGAGTTGCTCCCCTGGTTGCTCCAGCGGTCGAGCGTGGGCTTCAGGCCGGCGATCCCGCAGCAATGCGCGGGGACGCGGATGCTGCCGCCGATGTCCGTGCCGATGCCGAGCGGCGACATCCCCGCCGCGATGGCCGCGGCCTCGCCGCCGGACGAGCCGCCCGGGCTATGGTCGAGGCTCCACGGGTTCGCGGTCTGGCCGAACAGGGGATTGCGCGACTCGTTGTACAGGAGGAGCTGCGAGACGTTCGTGCGCCCGAGGATCACGGCCCCCGCGCGGCGGAGCAGCGCGGTGACGGCCGCGTCGCCCTTCGCCCGATGGTCCCTGCGGGACGCGACGCCCAGCGTGGAGGCCATGCCGGCCATGTCGAGCGACTCCTTCACGGTGACCGGGAGCCCGTGGAGCGGCCCGCGGACGTCCCCGCGGCGGCGCTCGTCGTCGAGGCCGCGGGCAGCCGCGAGCGCCTCGTCGTGCAGCACCTGGGTGAAGGCGTGGAGCCGCGGGTCGAGCACGTCGATGCGCGCGAGGTGCGCCCGCGTCAGCTCCTCCGAGCTGATCGCGCGCGCGGCCAGGAGCGCGGAGAGCACCGTCGCGGAGAGCTGGGTCGGATCGGTGGAGGCGCTCACGATATCCGACGCGTATCACAGGTCCGCGCGCGCGAAGGATTGCTAGGCTCCGGGGCCGCGCTCCTCCGCGGAAGAGCACCGAAGCCATGCAGCCGCTGCCGATCGATCCGATCCTCCCCGATCTCTGCGCCACCCTGCGCGCGCGCCCGAGCGTTGTGCTCGAGGCGCCGCCCGGCGCGGGCAAGACGACGCGCGTACCCCGCGCCCTGCTCGACGCGGGCTTCGCCGAGCGCGGCGAGATCCTGGTGCTCGAGCCGCGGCGGCTCGCGGCGCGCCTGTCCGCGCGCCGCGTGGCGGAAGAGCTCGGCGGGCGCGTCGGCGAGACCGTGGGCTACACGATGCGCTTCGAGGAGGCCGCCGGCCCGGCCACGCGGATCCGGTTCGTGACCGAGGGCGTCCTGACGCGGCGGCTCCTGGTCGATCGCGAGCTCCGGGGCGTGAGCGCCGTGGTGCTCGACGAGTTCCACGAGCGGCACCTCGCGGGCGACGTCGCGCTCGCGCTGCTCCGGCGCCTGCAGCGCGGCGCGCGCCCCGATCTCCGCCTCGTCGTGATGTCCGCCACGCTCGACGCCGGGCCGATCGCGGCGTTCCTCGGCGGCCAGGCCGCGCAGCTCGCCGCGGCCGCCGGAGGTGGGCACGGCGAGCCGGCGAGCGAGGCCGCGCCGGCCCCGATCCTGCGCGCCGAGGGCCGGATGTTCGACGTCGCGATCGAGTACCTGCCGCCGGCCCGGGTGAGCGCGTCGACACACGCCGCCGGCGATCGCCGCGCGCCGGCGCACTGGGGCGACCGGACGCTCGAGAGCCTCGTCGCCTCGTCGGTGCGGCAGCTCATCGAGGACGGGCTCGACGGCGACGTGCTTGTGTTCCTGCCGGGCTCCGCGGAGATCCGGCGGTCGATGGAGGCGTGCGCGGCCCTCGCGAAGAGCGAGGGCCTGCTGCTCCTGCCGCTCCACGGATCGCTGTCGCCGGCGGAGCAGGACCGCGCCGTGCGCCCCGCCGACCGGCGCAAGGTCATCCTCTCGACCAACGTGGCGGAGACCTCCGTCACCATCGACGGCGTCGTGGCGGTCGTCGACAGCGGCCTCGCGCGCGTGGCCGCGCACGCGCCCTGGTCGGGCTTGCCGACGCTCCGCGTCGCGCCGATCGCCCGCGCCGCCGCGGCGCAGCGCGCGGGGCGCGCCGGGCGCACGCGACCCGGCCGCTGCCTCCGGCTCTACACGCGCGGAGATCTCACCGCGCGGCCGGAGCACGAGGCGCCCGAGATCCGCCGGCTCGACCTCGCGGACACGGCGCTCGAGCTCTGCGCCGCGGGCGTCACGGACCTCGAGGGCTTCGGGTGGCTGGAGGCGCCACCCGCCGCTGCGCTCGCCGCGGCCGAGGCGCTGCTCGTGCGGCTCGGCGCGCTCGACGAGGGGCGGCGCGTGACGCCGACGGGGCGACGGATGCTGCGCTTCCCGGCGCACCCGCGGCAGGCGCGGATGATCGTCGAGGCCGAGCGGCGCGGCATCGCCGAGGACGGGTGCACCCTCGCGGCGCTCGTCGCGGAGCGCGACCTCGGCGCGCCCGCGGGCCCGCGGGACGGCCACGGGCGGAGGCGCGACGCGCGGCACAGCTCCGATCTGCTCGCCGCGCTGCAGACGTTCGACGAGGCGGACCGCGCGCGCTTCGCGGCGGACCGGCTGCGGTGGCTCGGCATCGACCCGGCGCGCGCGCTCGCGGTGGAGCGGACGCGCAAGCAGCTCTCGCGGCTCGCCGACCACCGGAGCGCGGCGGCTCCGGAGACGGCGGAGGCGCGCGAGATCGCGCAGCGCATCGCGATCCTCGCCGGCTACCCCGATCGGGTGGGGCGCCTCCGCCGCCCGGCCAACGCCTCGGGGCGGAGCGGGCGAGAGGTCGTGCTCGCCGCCGGCGGGACGGCCGCGCTCTCCGAGGCGAGCGTGATCGAGGACGTCGACCTCGTTGTCGCCGTCGACATCGAGGAGCGCAGCGAGGGGCGCTCGGCGCGCGCGATCGTCCGGGCGGCGAGCGCGATCGAGGCCGACTGGCTGCTCGACCTCTTCACGGACGCGATCCGCGACACGACGGAGGCGACGTGGAACGCCGCCGCGGAGCGCGTCGATGTCGTGCGCCGGCTCTCGTACGACGCCCTCGTCCTCGACGAGGCGCGGCCGACCACGGGCGCGGGCGGTCCGCTGTCGGAGGCGGCGGCGCGCGAGCTCGCCGCGCAGGCGAGGGCGAAGGGGTGGCGGGCGTTCGTGAAGGGCGACGCGCTCGAGAGCTGGCTCCTGCGGGTCGCGTTCGTTCGCGCGCACTGCCCGGACGCCAGGCTGCCGGACGTCGGCGAGGACGCGGTGCTCTCCGCGCTCGATGCGCTCTGCGCCGGGCGGAAGAGCTTCGCCGAGCTCCGCGACGCGGACCTGGCGGGCGCCGTGCATCGCTCGCTGAGCCCCGCGCAGGCGCGCGCGCTCGCCGAGCTCGCCCCCGAGTCGATCGCCCTGCCCGGCGGCCGGCGGGCGCGCCTCGAGTACTCGGCGGACGCGCCGCCGTCGCTCGCGTCCCGGCTGCAGGACTTCTTCGGCATGGCGGAGGGGCCGCGCGTCGCCGGCGGGCGGGTGCCCGTGGTGCTGCACCTGTGCGCGCCGAACCAGCGCCCCGTGCAGGTCACGACCGACCTGTCCGGGTTCTGGGCGCGCCATTACCCGGCGATCGCCAAGGAGCTCCGCCGCCGCTACCCGAAGCACGCGTGGCCGGACGATCCCGCCCGCGCCGCGCCGCCCACGCGCGGGGCGCCCCGCAGGGGCTGAGTCAGCGCACGAGCGCCGCGCTCCTCGCCGTCTCGGCGGCCGTGCGGAGGAGCATGCGCACGATCCCCTCGCCGAGCGGCAGCGTGAACGCGACGTCGCTCTCGCGCTGCGCGACCTGCATCGGAGGGACGGAGCCGTAGCCGAAGCCCCACGACGAGAGCAGGGTCGCGATCCGCGCGATCTGCTCGAGGTTGCGGAGCGCGACGGCGCCGTTCGCGGCGCTCTGCGGGTCCGTGTACGTGAGCGCGCCGGCGAAGTTGACGCCAGGCGGCTGGAAATTGCCGATGACGCGCACGTACTGGAGGCCCGAGAGGAACGGGAGCTGCCCCGCCGCGGACGCGACAGCGGGCTGGCTCGTGAGATCGCCGGCCACGGCGAACGACGCGTTCTTCGTGTTCAGGAGCTCGACCATCCACGACGGCACGGAGCGCTGCAGCTTGCTGAAGCGGAGCCGGTCGAGGGCCCGGCGCATGCCGGTCTCGTTGCCCGTGAGGATCGTGTGCGGCGTGAGCACGACGAAGCCGACGTTGCCGGCCGTGAAGAGGTCGTTGTCGGCGTAGCGCGTCTTCACGAGCGGCGCGCCGATGACGGTCACGGTCCGGGCATCGGCGGCGCGGCGGATCGCGTCGACGTCGAAGTTGCCCTGCATGACCGCGCAGAAGTCGGCGCCCTGCATCGCGTACAGGCCGCCGTAGACCTTCACGACGTCGCGCGAGGGGACAAAGTTCGACTCCGGACCGAGCGGGAGCAGGCTCGCGACGATCTGGTTGACCTCCGCCCCCAGGCCGGAGGCGAACAGCGCCGCCGCGTCGAGATAGCCGAGCATCACCGCGCCGCTCGGCAGGACAGCCAGCGGGTCGCGATCGATCGCGGTCGCGTCGATCTTCTCTCCGCCCACCAGCGCGAGGCTGTCGTCCGCGCCGCCGCAGCCGACGAGCATCGACGTACCAGCGAGCGCCGCGATCACCATCGCGCCCGCCGCGCGGCGCAGGGCGACAGCGCCCCGGGAATGAAGCAGCATCCGCACCATCTCGCTCGTCATCCAGCGCGCTCGTGCGGCGGGTCGGGGCGCTCCAGGGGGAAGGAGCCGATGATCTTCAGCATCTTGGTCTCGCGCTTCACGCCCTCGAGCGCGGCGACGAGCGCGCGATCGGTCGTGTGGCCGCTGACCTCGACGTAGAAGACGTAGTCCCAGCCCTCGCCGGGCACAGGGCGGGAGTGGACGCGCCGGAGGTTGCAGCTCCGCTCCTTGAAGTGCTGGAGGATGTCGTGGAGCGCGCCGGGCCGGTCGTGGACGCTGAAGAGGATCGCCGTGACGTCGTGGCCCGAGCGCGGCGCGGGGAGCCGCGAGAGCACCGCGTAGCGGATCCGGAGCTCCCCCTCGTCGCCGACGTTCTCGCGGGCGACGCGGAGCTCCTGCCCGCCGGTGAAGCCGCGGGGGACGATGGCGGCGCTGCCCTCGTTCTCGGCCGCGAGATCCCAGGCGACCTGCGGGCACCGCACGTCGAGCACCAGGGCGCGCGGGTGCTGGAGCTCGAGGTAGTTCACGCAGGCCACGTGGTCCTGCGGCGAGCAGTAGACCCGCTCGACGTCGGCGTGGTTGCCGCTCCGGTTCACGAGGTCGAGCGCCTGCGCGAGCTGGCGCTCGCCGACCACCTTGAGATCGGCGCCGCCGATCCCCTGGATCGTCGGGAAGATCGGCCCTTCCTTGAACGACTCGTACGGGACCACGGCGAAGTCCGCGCGCGAGCGCGCGACCTCCTCGATGGCCGCGACGGCGCTGTCCGCGCGGACGAACTCGCCGCCGACCCCGAAGTGATCGTGCGCCGCGGTCCAGCCGTAGTCGCCCTCGGCGCCCAGGTACGCGACCCGGGGAGCGACCTCGTAGGCGCGCGAGGCCGCGTCGATGGCGACGAAGATCGGCCGGACGGCGCGGAGCGGGAACGGCGGCGTCACGGCGCGCTCGAGCGCCTGCATGTGGGCGGCGTCGGCCGTGGGGGCGAACCGGGCCGTGCCCGTCCTCAGCTTGGCCAGCTCGTGCGCGATGCGCGCGCGGCGCTCGACGCTTCGCAGGATTTCTTGATCCAGCTCCGTGAGCTGCCGGCGGAGCTCCTCAAGTCGCTTTCTCTCATCCATCCCGGCCACCCTAGCACCGCCCCCGGCACAGGTGGACACGCAGCACTCCCGGCGCGAGCGCAGGCCTCTCCCCGCACGGCGCCGCGCCGCGCAGGGATGGCTACACCCGCCGTCGCCGATCGCCTCCGTGGCGTCAGGCCGCCGCGGAGGCGGACGACCCGCCGGAGTCGCTCTTGGTGCTGCTCGTCGACGAGGAGCCGCTCGAGGACGAGGAGCCGCTCGAGCCGGCGTCGGAGCTCGTCCCCTCCGAACCGGAGGAGCTGCCCGTCCCGCCGTCCGACTTCGCAGGCGGCTTGTTCGAGCCGGAGGCGTAGAGGTCGGAGTACCAGCCGCCGCCCTTGAGGATGAAGCCCGTTCCGCGGGAGATCTGCCGCCGGGCCGTCGCGCTATGGCACGTCGGGCACTCCGTCAGCGGGGCCTCCTTGATGGACTGCTCGGCCTCCCATTCATGCGCGCAGGATGTGCAGGCGTATTCGTAAGTGGGCATGGCGTTTCTACTCCTCGAAACAACGCGAGGGATATGGCCACGTTAGCCACCTGTCAAGACGGCTGCCAGGAGCGCGCGTTGGGCCACGGACATCGCTCGTTCTCGATCGCGGCGCGCCACCGCGCCGCCGCGCTACGCAAGACCTGGTCCTCGATGCTCGCGTGAGGAGACGGGTTTCCAGTCTTGCCGCGCGACGCCAGCGCACGTAAACCCAGGGGTGCCAGTCGTGACGGTACGTGGCGTGCTGTGACGATACGTTTAAGCTCGCCTGGCCGGTCCCGGGGACGTCATGCGCATTCGGAAGCTCGAGATCAGCGGGTTCAAGTCGTTCGTCGACCGGACGGTGGTCCATTTCGACACGGACGTGGTGGGCATCGTCGGTCCGAACGGCTGCGGCAAGTCGAACATCGTCGACGCGATCCGGTGGGCCATCGGCGAGCAGAGCGCGAAGCACCTCCGCGGTAAGTCGATGTCGGACGTCATCTTCAACGGCTCCGACACCCGCGCCCAGCACGGGATGGCCGAGGTGACGCTCACCTTCGACAACAGCGAGCCCACGGCGGCGTCGCAGCTCCCGCTCGAGTACCGGGACTACGCGGAGATCGCGGTGACGCGGCGGCTCTTCCGCGACGGGACGAGCGAGTACCTCATCAACAAGACCCAGGTCCGGCTCAAGGACGTGACCGACCTGTTCCTCGGCACCGGCGTCGGCACGAAGGCCTACTCGATCGTCGAGCAGGGCAAGATCGGGCTCATCGTCTCGGCGCGGCCGGAGGACCGGCGGATGCTCATCGAGGAGGCCGCCGGCATCACGAAGTACAAGGCCAGGAAGAAGCAGGCCGAGCAGAAGATGGACCAGACGCGGCAGAACCTGCTCCGCGTGGGGGACATCGTCTCCGAGATCCAGCGGAACCTCGCGTCCCTGAAGCGCCAGGCGGCGAAGGCCGAGCGGTACGTGAACTACCGCAAGGAGCTGGAGGACCTCGTGCTCCACGAGGCGTCGCACAAGCTCCTCGAGATCACGGTGCTCACGCAGCGCGAGTCGATCGGCAGGGCCGAGCACGCCGAGCGCGCGCAGGTGGCCCAGACGGCGCTCGCCGCGCGCGAGGCCGAGATCGAGGTCACCCGGCTCGAGGCCCTCGCCTGCGAGGAGCGGGCCGAGAAGGCGCAGAACGAGGCGTTCGCTGCCGACAACCAGGTGCGCACCCACGAGGCGGAGATCGCGCGGGCGCGCGACCGCCTGCGGCACCTGGAAGAGCGGCTCGTCACCGCGGCCAAGGAGCAGGGCGAGCTCGAGAAGACGGTCGACGAGCTCACGACCGAGAAGGCGCAGCTCGAGGCGCAGCTCGCCGGCGTCGAGGAAGAGGAGGCGCGGGAGAGCGAGCTCGCGCTCGAGCAGCACGAGCGGCTCGAGGAGCTGCGCCACGGCGAGCGCACGGCCGAGCACGAGGTGGCGGCGCTGAGGCGGCGGGCCGGCGAGGCCACCGCGGCGGTCGCGGCCGCCGAGGCGTCGCTCGCCGGGTTCGACCGGCGCATGACCGAGATGAGCCAGCGGCGGGCGAAGCTGGAGGACGAGGTCGGGCGGCTCATGTACGAGTCCGAGGAGCTCGAGCGGCGGCGCTCGTCGCTGACGCGGAACGTGGCGGAGCTCGCGGACGGCAAGCGGATCTCCGCGGAGGAGCGGTCGCGGCTCGACGCCGAGATGAAGGCGCTGCGGGAGCAGGCGGTCACGAGCGACCGCACCGTGGAGCACGCGAAGAACGAGCTCGGGCAGCGGCGCAACCGGCTCCGCGCGCTCGAGGAGCTGCACGCACGGCTGGAGGGCGTGGGCGCCGGGGTGAAGAACCTCCTCAAGACGAAGGACCCGGCGCTGCTCGGGCTCGTGGCCGACAGGATCGAGGCGCCGGCCGATCTGACGGCGGCGTTCGCGGGGCTGCTCGGGGATCGGCTGCAGTGCGCGGTGGTGAGCGACGCCGAGCGCGGGATCGCGCTGCTCGCGGATCTGTCGAAGAACAACCGCGGGCGGGCCAGCGTGATCGCGGCGCGGCCGGCGTTCGTGGCCGGCGCGGCGCGGCGGCCGCCGCGCGGCGAGGGCGTGCTCGGGCCGCTCGTCGACCGGCTCGTGTTCGCGCCGGAGGACGAGGCGCTGGCGCGGGCGCTCGTGGGGGACGCGGTGGTCGTCGAGTCGGCCGCGGTCGCGGCGCGGCTCGCGGCGGAGGGCGCGGGGAGCACGCTCGTGGCGCTCGACGGCACCGTCGTCCGCGAGGACGGCGTGGTGAGCGGCGGCTCGGGCGACGCTGTCGCGGCGGGCATGATCGAGCAGAAGCGCGAGATGCGCGCGCTGCACGAGTTCGTCGCGGCCAAGTCGGAGGAGGTGACGGCGCTGCTCGACGCGCAGCAGAAGCTCCGCCTGCGGATCACCGAGGTGGGGACGGCGCTGGAGCGGGCGCGCAGCGAGGCGCACGAGGGGGAGCTCGCGCTCGTGACGGCCGAGAAGGACCTGCGCCGCGCGGAGGAGCAGCTCGCCGCGGCGCAGAAGCGCGAGGGCGTGGTGCGCTCCGAGCTCGAGGACCTCGCCGACAACCTCGACGCCGGCGGGAGCGAGCAGCAGGCGGCGCGCGACAAGCTCGCGGCCGGGCGCGCGGCGCGCGAGGCGGCGGCGGCGGGCCTCGAGCACGCCGAGCAGGTAGCGGCCGAGTGGCGCGAGCGGGTGCTCGGGCAGCAGTCGGTCGTGACCGAGCGCAAGGTGAAGCTCGCGCGCGTGCGCGAGCGCGCGGCGGCGGCGCGGGGCACGGTCGAGCGGCTCGCGCGGTCGTGCAACGAGCTCCGCGGCCGCATCGCCCGGCTCGATCAGGAGCGGACGGAGAGCGCGGTCGGCGCCGGGAAGGCCGCGGCCACGATCGTGATCGCGCGCGAGGCGCTCGTCCGCGCCGTCGCCGACGCGCACGCGGCGCAGGCCACGCTGACCGAGGCGCGGCGCGCGCTGGACGAGGCGCGGCAGGCGCACGCGGGGCGCGAGGCCGATCTGCGCGGGCTGCGCCAGGAGCTCGGCGAGGTGACGGAGCAGCTCCGCAAGCACGAGCTCGCGCTGGAGCGGCTGCGGGTCGAGCACAACCACCTCATCGAGGGGGTGCGCGAGCGCTTCCGCGGGCTGGAGCTCGCCCGCGTCGTCGGCGACTACCACAAGCGGCCGCCGGTCGACGCCTCGCACCGCGCGCGCATCCAGGAGCTGACGGAGCTGCTCGACCGCATGGGCCCCGTCAACCTGGACGCCGTGCGCGAGCACGCCGAGGCCGAGGAGCGGTACACGTACTACTCGAGCCAGAAGGCCGATCTCGAGAAGGCGCTCGACGACCTCGAGAAGGCGATCGCCCAGATGAACCGCGAGTCGAAGCGGCTCTTCAAGACGACGTACGACGGCATCAACGCGCGCTTCAAGACGCTCTTCCCGAAGATGTTCCGCGGCGGTCAGGCGGAGCTCAGGCTGACCAACCCCGACGACATGCTGGAGACGGGGATCGAGATCCTGGCGCAGCCGCCGGGCAAGAAGCTCGGGAACATCGAGCTCATGAGCGGCGGCGAGAAGGCCCTCACCGCCGTGTCGCTCATCTTCGCGATCTTCCAGTTCAAGCCGTCGCCGTTCTGCATCCTCGACGAGGTCGACGCGCCGCTCGATGAGGCGAACGTGGCCCGCTACAACGAGGCGATCCGGAGCATGACGAGCCACTCGCAGTTCATCCTGATCACGCACATCAAGCGCACGATGCAGTCGGTCGACGTGCTCTACGGCGTGACGATGCAGGAGCCCGGCGTCTCGAAGCTCGTGAGCGTGCGGATCAACGAGACGGCGAAGCGCCCGGAGCGCGAGGCGGCGCCGGCCGCGGCGGTGGCGTGAGCGCCGGATCGGGCGCGGAGCGGGCGGCCAGGCGGCGTCTGTCCCGCGGCGCCTCGGGGTTGCGGCACCTCCGCTGGGCCCGCGAGGTGCTGGCCACGCTCGAGGCGCACGTCGAGCACAACCCGTCGCTCGCCGACGCCGATCGCGAGGCGCTCCGGGGCGAGGCGGGCGCGCTCGCGGCGTCCGTGCAGGCGCTCAGCGGGGCGGTGAAGCCGTACCGGGATTTCCTCGAGCGGACGCGGGTGCGCTACCGCGGGCGCGTGCGCGTCGCGGAGCACCTGGTCCGGGAGGCCGACGCGGACGGCGCAGGCGGCGCGGCCGAGGCGGCGCGCGAACGCCTCGGGGAGGCGCTGACGGCGCTCGCCGGGATGGAGGAGACGCAGCGCCGGCCGCTCAAGGAGGCCGTGTCGGCGGAGATCGACCGGCTCCGCGAGGCGATGGCGCAGATGGACGCGCGCCTCGAGGAGCGGGTCTCCGCGGCGCTCGTCGAGAGCCTGTACCCGCCGCTCACGGACGGCGCGTCGAGGGTCGCCGACGACGGCGATCCGGACGACGACGCGACGGCGAGCCCGCGCTAGCCGCGCGACGGACGAGCGGCTCGGAAAGGCCGGCGGCGCGGCGAGGCGCGGGGGAACGGATCACCTGCCTGCACGCCGGGGTGGAGATGCGGTAAAGAGGCTGCGAACCCACGTTGAGAGGACGTCGATGGGCTGCGCGGAATCGGCCGCTATCCTGCTCCTCCGCGGGCGCGCCGCGGCGAGCGAGCGACTCGAGGCGCTCATCCGACGCCATGTGCCGGACGTGGGCGTCACCTCGGACCCGGAGCGCGCGCTCGAGCAGTGCCTGCGCGAGCCGCCGCCGGTGCTCGCCGTCGACTGGATCGATCCGGCCGGCGCCGCGACGCTCTGCGGCCGCGTGCGGGCGCAGCCCGGCGGCGAGGCGGTGATCGTCCTCGCGCTCACCGAGCGCGACGCGGACGTCGACGGCATCCTGGCGGCGGGCGCGAGCGACGTCCTGCTCGTGGGCGGCGAGGGCGACGGCGCCGGCGCCCGGGCGCGGCTCCGCGTGGCGCGCGAGCGCGCCGCGCGCGAGGCCGCCGCGCGCCACGCGCTCGCGCAGACGCAGGCCCGCCTCGTCCTCGCCGGCCGCATGGCGAGCGTCGGCACGCTGGCCGCAGGCGTCGCCCACGAGATCAACAACCCCCTCGCCTTCGTCATCACGAACGTCGACGCGGCCATCCGGCGCATCGCCTCGCTCGATCGACGGAGCAACGCCTCGCGCAGCGGCCCCTGGGGTCGCGCTCACGGCGACGGCCGCGCGCCGTCGAGCGAGCTCTCCGAGGTGCTGAGCCTCCTGGAGGACGCGCGCGAGGGCGCGGAGCGCGTGCGGCTCATCGTGCGCGACCTCCACACCTTCTCGCGCGCCGAGGACGACCGCCGCGGGCCTGTCGATGTCCGGCGGGTGCTCGACTCCTGCGTCCACATGGCGATGAACGAGATCCGGCACCGCGCCCGCGTCGTCCGGAGCTTCGACGAGGTGCCGCCGGTCGAGGCGAACGAGCCGCGGCTCGCGCAGGTCTTCCTGAACCTCATCGTGAACGCCGCGCAGGCCATCCCCGAGGGGCTCGCCGAGCAGAACGAGATCGAGCTCTCGACGCGCTGCGACGCCGCGGGGCAGGTCGTCGTCGGGGTGCGCGACACGGGCGCCGGGATCGCGCCCGAGGCGCTCGGGCGCATCTTCGACCCGTTCTACACGAGCAAGGAAGAGGGCGAAGGGCTGGGGCTGGGGCTCGCGATCTGCCACTCCATCGTCACGGCGCTCGGGGGGCAGATCGAGGTGGAGAGCCGCCCCGGCGAGGGGAGCACGTTCCGCGCCGTCCTCCCCGCCGCCAGGACCGGCGAGGCGCGCGCCCCGGCGGCGCCCGGCGACGGCGCGCCGCGCTGGTCGCGCGAGGGCGGCGGGCTCGCCGCGACCGAGCAGCAGGCGGCGCCGCGGCAGCGGATCCTCATCATCGACGACGAGCCGCTGCTCACGCGGGCGATCGCTGGGACGCTCGAGCCACGGCACCAGACGACCGCGACCGCGAGCGCCCGCGACGCGCTCGCCCGGATCCGCGCCGGCGAGCGCTACGACGCCATCCTGTGCGATCTCATGATGCCCGACATGACAGGGATGGATTTTTACGCCTCGCTCGCGGAGCTCGCGCCCGAGCAGCAGCGCCGGGTCGTGTTCCTGACCGGCGGCGCCTTCACCGAGCGCAGCAAGGCGTTCCTGCAGCAGGTCGATGCCCGGCTGCTCCTGAAGCCGTTCGACGCGGCGACGCTGCTCTCGCTTGTCGACGAGGTCGTCGCGTCGCGCTGACGCGCGCGCTCCTCGACGAGGTCGTCGCGTCGCGCTGACGCGCGCGCTCCTCGACGAGGTCGTCGCGTCGCGCTGACGCGCGCGCTCCTCGGCCAGGTCGTCGCGTCGCGCTGGCGCGCGCGCTCCTCGGCCAGGTCGTCGCGTCGCGCTGGCGCGCGCGCTCCTCGGCCGCCGAGGTCCGCCGCGCCCTGCGCCGCCGAGGGCGGGCGCGATCAATGATAGTCGCGCGATCGGAGCGCGACGTCCTGCCCGCTCGGCAGCTCCAGCCGCTCGAGCTCGCGCGCGACCACGTGGATCACCTCGCCCTGCCGCTCGACCCGCCCGGCGACGAGCAGGAGCGCGGCGTGCCGCGCCACCTGGTAGTGATCCGCGAAGACCTGCTTCTGGACGATGACGTTGACCACGCCGGTCTCGTCCTCGAGCGTCACGAACGTCACGCCGCTCGCCGTCGCCGGGCGCTGGCGACCGACGACCATCCCGGCGACGCGCACGCTCTCTCCGTTGCGCGCCGCCCTGATCTCCTCGGCGGTCCGCACGCGCGCGCCTCCGCGGCGCCGCTTCAGCGCCGGCCGCAGGTGCCGCATCGGGTGGTCGTGCAGCGACAGGCCCACGCGCCCGTAGTCCAGCGCGAGCTGCTCCAGCGGCCTGAGCGGGGGGAGCCCCACGTCCCTGTCCTTCTCGATCGGCACGTTCTCGAAGAGCCCCTCCACGCGGGGCGCGCGCGCCCGCCAGAGCGCCTCCCGCCGCGCGGGTACCAGCGTCGCCAGGGCGCCCGCCTCGGCGAGCGCCTCCACCTCGTTCTTCTTCAGCTCCGCGCGCCGCACGAGATCCGGGAGGCTCTTGAACGGCGCGTCCTCGCGCGCCGCCACGATCGCCGCCACGGCCGCCTCGCCGAGCCCCTTCACGAGGCGCATGCCGAGCCGCAGCGCAGGGCCCGCCGAGGGCTCGGCGCCGGGCTCGAGGGCCGCGTCCCACGCGCTCTGCACCACGCACACAGGCCGCACCTCCACGCCGTGCCGTTGCGCGTCCTGCACCAGCGCCGACGGGCTGTAGAACCCCATCGGCTGGGCGTTGAGCAGCGCGCAGGTGAACGCCGCCGGGTGGTGCACCTTGAGCCAGGCCGACGCGTACACGAGCAGCGCGAAGCTCGCCGCGTGCGACTCCGGGAAGCCGTACTCGCCGAAGCCCTGGATCTGCAGGTAGAGCATCTCCCCGAACTTCGCCGAGATCCCGCGCTCGGCGAAGCCCTGGATGAGCCGCCCGCGGTGCCGCTCCAGGCGCCCGTGCTTCTTCCACGCCGCCATGTCGCGGCGGAGCTGATCGGCCTCGCCCGGCGTGTAACCCGCGCCGACCATGGCGATCTGCATCACCTGCTCCTGGAAGAGCGGCACGCCGAGCGTTCGCTCCAGGATCGGGTCCAGGCACGGGTGCGGCGACACCGGCGGCTCCTGCCCCGTGCGCCGGCGCAGGTAGGGGTGCACCATCCCGCCCTGGATGGGCCCGGGGCGCACGATGGCCACCTCGATCACCAGATCGTAGAACTTGCTCGGCTTGAGCCGCGGGAGCATCGCCATCTGCGCGCGGCTCTCGATCTGGAACACCCCGACCGTGTCGGCCCGGCCGATCGCCTCGTAGACAGCAGGGTCCTCCGGCGGGATCTGCGCGAGCGCCGCGATCGGATCGAACGCGGCGCCTCGGCCAGCGTGGCCCCACGGCCCCGCGGACGCGCCGCCCCGCTCCGCATCGGCTGCGATGGCCGCGGGCGCGGCGCCTCGCTCCGCATCGCCCGAGGCCCCCTCGGGCGCGCCGTCCTGCTCCGCGCGCTCCGCGTGGACCACCGGCCCCCCGAGCGCCGCGTACCGATCCGAATGGATCAACGCGAGCGCCTTGCGGATCGCCGTCAGCATGCCGAGCGCCAGGACGTCGATCTTGAAGAAGCCGAGATCGTCGAGATCGTCCTTGTCCCACGGGATCACCGTGCGACCCTCCATCCGCGCGGGCTCGACCGGGGCCACCCTGTGCAGCGGCTCCGACGACAGCACGAAGCCGCCGACGTGGATCGAGAGGTGGCGCGGGAAGCCCTCCAGCGCGCTCGCCATCATCACCGCCTGCCGGACGCGCACGTCGTCCGGATCGAGGCCGGCCTCGCTCACCCGCTGCTCGGTGATGTCCGCCTCGTGGTGGAGCACGAGGCCGCTCAGCCTGTCGACCTGGTCCGGCGAGAAGCCGAACGCCTTGCCCACCTCGCGGAGCGCGCTCTTCCCACGGTAGGCGATCACCTCCGAGACCATCGCCGCCCGGTCGCGGCCGTACATCTCGTAGATCGCCTGGATCACCTCCTCCCGGCGCTCGTGCTCGAAATCGACGTCGATGTCCGGCGGCTCGTTGCGCTCCTCCGACAGGAAGCGCTCGAAGAGCAGGTTGGACCGGGCCGGGTCCACGGCGGTCACGCCGAGCGCGAAGCACACAGCGCTGTTCGCCGCGCTCCCGCGGCCCTGGCAGAGGATCTGCCGCGCGCGGGCGATCTTCACGACCTGCTGCACGCTGAGGAAGTAGGGGGCCACGCCGAGCTTCGCGATCAGGGCGAGCTCCTTCTCGATCTGCGCGCGCACCTGGGGCGGCGTCCCCGCAGGGTAGCGGTCGCGGCAGCCCTCCTCGGTGAGGCGGCGCAGCGCCTGGTCCGACGTCTCGCCCGGCATGCAGAGCGCGTCGCTCGGGAAGCTGTAGCGGAGCTCGGACAGCGAGAAGCGGCAGCGGGACGCGACCTCCACCGTGCGCGCGATCCACGCCGGATGGTCGCGGAACAGCGCCGCCATCTGCGCGCCGGACCGCACGTACGCCTCGGCGTTCGGCGCGATCCGCGTCCCGGCCTGATCGAGCGTGGCCTTGGTCCGGATGCACGTGAGCACGTCGGCGAGCGGCTTGCGCGACGGGTGGTGGTAGAGCGGGCGCGCGGTCGCCACCGCGCAGGCGCCGTAGCGCCGCTCCGCCGCGAGCGCCGCCGCGACCCGCTCGCCGTCGCGGCGGTCGAGGTGCTTCCAGGTCGCGACGAGCGCGCGCTCGCCGAACGCGTCGCGCAGCGCGCCGAGCAGCGGGCCGCTGACGGCCGCCGGCACGAGCGGATCGAGCGGCACGATCGCGGTGAGGCCCCGCGGCGCCGCCGCGATCGCCTCCGCAGAGATGCTCGCCGTCCCCTTCTCGCAATCGGCGTGCGCGATCGTGAGCAGGCGGCAGAGGTTCGCGTAGCCCTCGCTGTCCTCGACCAGCAGGACCACCGACGGCTGGACCTCCGGCGCGCGCGGCGCGGCGCGCTCGGCGGCCGCGCGCGGCCCGCCGATCGTCAGCTCGGCCCCGACGATCACCCGCTGCTCGATCTTCTTCGCCGCCGTGTGCGCGCGGACGCTGCCGTAGATGCCGTCGCGATCGCAGAGCGCGAGCCCATCGAGGCCGAGCTCCTTGGCGCGGTGCACGAGCTCCTCGGGGTGCGAGGCGCCCTCGAGGAAGGAGAAGCAGGAGCGGCCGCAGAGCTCCACGAACGGCACCGACGCGCCGGAGCTCACGCGCACCACCCTTGCAGGAAGGCCTCGCCCGTCGCGCGGTCGACGTAGATCCACGCCTCGCCGCAGGAGCTCGAGCTCGCGCCGTCCCGGGGCCGCAGCTCGCCGAGCCGCCCCTGGGCGGCCCTGCCGGAGGGCGCTCCAGAGACAAGCCAGGCGCGCGCGTAGTCGCGCGAGGCCGGCGTGGGCGTCCACCACTCCACCGCGTCGATCCGCATCACGAAGGAGAGCCGCTCGATCGCGTAGAGGTGGCGATCGACCGCCACGATCGCCCCGCGACCCACGCGGCCGAGCGGGATCGGCTGCGCGAGGAGCCGCGCGGGCTCAGGCGACGGCAGCTCGGCCCCCTCCGCGCTCCCGCCCTGCTCCGCCGCAGACCGCTCCGCCGCGGCGCGCGCGCGGGACGCGGCGGACGATCGCGCCGTCGCCGCGTCGTCCTCGATCGGCGCGAGCCGCGAGCGCGCCTCGGGGCGGTGCGCGTCGGCGATCTCCAGGACGCCCACCCGCTCGGCGCCGATCTCCGCCGAGAGCTCGGCCAGGAGCGCCGGCAGGCTGTCGGGATCGACCGAGCGGTCGCGCGACAGATCGAGCTGCACCTGGCGGGCGCGCGCGATCCGGGAGGCGATGAGGTGGACGCCCACCGCGGGCGCCGCGAGCTCGATCCGCTCGAGCTTCGCCTTGATCGGCCGGAGCAGGTCGCCCGCGTCCGAGAGGGGCACCGGCATGTCGACGTGGAAGCGCAGCGAGGGGCCGCGCTCGTCGTCCTCGAGGAGCGCGGCGTCGTCGTCCTCGCGATCGCCGAGCCGGAGCCGCGCGATCGAGCGATCGTAGGCGATCGCCACGTTGAGCCGCCCGCACGCCTCGCCGCGCGCGGCGAGCCGCGACGCGATCCGCGACGTCATGCCGCGCAGCACGAACAGGAGCGACTCGGCGTTCTCGACCGGCTCGTCGAAGAGCACCTCCTCCTCGATCAGCCGGGGCACCTCGTACGGGAGGAGCGGCACGGGATCGCGGCCGGCGAGGAGCTCCATCACCTCGGTCGTCCGCGGGCCGAGCCGCGCCGCCACCTGCGCGCGCGGCAGGCGCGCGAGGTCCTCGACGCGGAGCACGCCGAGCCGGACGAGGAAGCTCGCCACGTCGCGCTCGACCGGGAGCGCCTGCACCGGCAGCGGCCCGATCGCCTGCGCCCCCTTCCCCGGCGGCGCGATCGGGGCCTCGGCCCCGCGCCCGCCGTCCGACGCGTGCGCGCCGAACCGCGCGAGCGCCTGCGCGAGCCGCGGCCCGTCCGCGATCGCGAGCCGCGCCCGGTGGCCGAGCGCCGCCACGCGCTCGCCGAGCTCGTCGAGCAGCGCCTCCTCGCCGCCCACGAGGTGCGACGCCCCGGTGATGTCGAGCCACACCGTGTCGTACGGGCCGTCGCCCCAGGGGCTCCGCGCCGCGCTCGCGGCGCGCTCTCCGGCGCGGCCCCCCCGCGACGGCCGCGGCGCGCCGGCGCGCGGCGTCGCGCCCTGCTCGCCGAGCTGGATCGACGCCGTCGCCCCGAGCCCGAGCGCCACCTCGGCGACCCGGCCGAGCGCCGCGTCGATCTCGGCGAACGTTACCCGGTGGATCGCCAGGTGCGCGACAAGCGCCGCCGCCTCGACGACCTTCTGCCCCGGCCTCACCCCGTACCGCCGCGCCTCGTCGTCGACCACATCGATCACCGCCACCGGCGCCGGCGGCTCGCGCTCGGACCGCGCGGCGAGCGCCGCCCTGCGCTCCTCGTCGCCCCCGATGATCACCGCGAGCGGCGCCTTCCCGCTCGGCGAGACCGGCCCGCGCTGCTTCACCAGCTCGCACGCGAGCTGCGGAAGCACGATCGCCACAATGCGCCTCACCGCCATCGCTCCTCCTCCCTCACGCCCGCGACAGGACGGGCCGGGGCTCGCTGCCCGCCGTCCGCTCAGCCTTCACCTTCGATCCCAGCACCACCGTCGTCGGCGAGGTCACGCGCCCGCGGCGGTCCTTGGCGACGCGGACCGTCAGCCGGTCCTCGGCGACCTGCTCGAGCTCCAGCCGCATCGCGACCGGCAAAGGCATCGGCCGCGCCGCCTGGCGGTCGGTGAGGAGCAGGATCGTCCCGTCGCTCCCCTCGGTCGCGAGGGCGAGCTTGCGCACCACGTTGACCCAGCGCGCGAGGTCCTCCTCGCGGCGCCCCGCCGCGGGCGCGCCCCGCTCCCCCTTCACCGCGCCCTGGCCGAAGGCCCCGGGGACCCCGGCCACATCGATCACGAGCACCGCGAACGCCCGGCTCATCGCCATCCGGACCGCGACCTTCGCGAGCATCTCCAGCGGGGGCCGCGCCACGAGCAGCCGGCTCAGGTCGACCCCCGCCCGCGCGACCGCCGGCGCGAACAGCGAGCCGCTCGGGTCGATCCAGGCGCACCACGCCCCCGACGTCGCGCTCGTCCCGCGCAGCCGCGCCTCCGCCTGCGCCGACGCGCACGCGGAGAGGGCGACCGAGGTGGATCGCCCGAGCCCCCGCGGCGCGGCGAGCTCGACAACACCCCCGCGCGGGAGACCCCCTTCCGGGAGCGCGTCGTTGATTTCCTGTAAAGTGAGCGGGAGCGTCTTGGCGCGCGCTTCGAACTCGGGGAGGGTGTGGCGCAGGAGGTCCCGGGCGAGAGGAGCGGCAAGAGCGACGGGCGACATACTGAACACGATAACAGTACCCCCGCGAAGCTGCCAACTTTGCCGGACGAACAACGTCCTACCTGCGCGCGGCGTGTTCTTCTTTCGCCTTTCGTGGGCGGAGGAACGGTCTTGCCGGTGATCTGAGCTCGGCCGAGATGGCAGGGCGACGGGGTTGAGGGGAATGCCCGCCGTCCTTCTTCAATAAGTCCACCCCGCGTCGTGTCGACCTGGGACCGGCATCCCCCTGAGGTGGGCGGCGAGGGCCGTCGCCAGGACCGCGGGGATGGAGGCTGGGGCGGCTGAGGCCGCCATCAGGACGGCGGGACCATGACCAGGACGGCGAGGCAGTGGTCTGGGCGGCCACGACCGTTGCGCAGTCACCCCGGCGGAGCGGCCGCCCCGGGGACGCCCCCGATGTAGCGGGAGCTCGGCCGGATCAGCCGCCCCACGCGCCGCTGCTCGTCGATGTGCGCGCACCAGCCGGCGGACCTGCCCACCGCGAAGGTCGGCGCGAACAGCGCGCGCGGCAGCCCGAGCGCGTCGAGCAACACCGCCGTGTAGAACTCGACGTTCGCGCGCAGCGGCCGATCCGGGTGCCGCGCGCGGAGCGCCGCCTCCGCCGCCCGCTCGACCGCGCGCGCCAGCGCGAGCCGGGCGCCCCGCGCTCCGCCGGCCGTCCGCGCGAGCCGCTCGATCGCCCGTTCGAGCACCGCCGCCCGCGGATCCCGCACCCGGTAGATGCGGTGCCCCATGCCCATGATCCGCCGGCCCGCCGCGAGCTCCGCCTGGATCCACCGCTCGGCGCTCCCGGGCGACGGCGCGCCCCCCGCGCCCGCCGCCGCGCCGATCGCGTCCAGCATGTCGAGGACCGGCCCGGGCGCGCCGCCGTGGAGCGGCCCCTTCAGGGCGCCGATCGCGGCGACAACGGCCGAGATCGCGTCCGACCCCGTCGAGGTGACCACGCGCGCGGCGAAGGTCGACGCGTTCATGCCGTGGTCCGAGACCGTCACGAGGTACGTGTCGAGCTCGCGCGCCTCGGCCTCGCTCGCCGCCGCGCCCCGCGCCATCCGCAGGTAGTCGGCCGAGAGCCGGAGCGCCGGATCCGGCGCGACCGGCGCCTCGCCCGCCGCGCGCCGCGCCCACGCCGCCGCGAACGTCGCGATCGCCCCGGCGATCGCCGCCGGCGGCGCGTCGCTCCCGAGGTGCGCGACAGCGGCGCGGAGCGCGTCCATGCCGTCGCGCGCCTCCAGCGCGCCCCCGAGCCGGCCGAGGAGCGCGAACGCCCGCACCCTGCCCTCGGCGAGCGCTCCCCGGAGCGCCTCGCGCTCCGCCGCCGCGGGCAACGCGCCGCCCCAGAGCAGCCCGCACACGTCCTCGAAGGTCACCCCGCCGTCGCCGGCCAGCGCCTCGACGTCGTGCCCGGCGAGGGTGAGCCTCCCCCGCTCCCCCTCGACCTCCGAGAGCCGCGTCTCCGCCACCACCACGCCCTCCAGGCCGCTCGCGAGCGGCGCCGTCACGTCCTTCATCCCGATCACCTCCACCGAGGACATGTTGGGCATCGTGAATGGTTGATCAATCTTGATTGTACAATCAACCATGCACGCTATCGAAGCGCGTCGAGGGCGCCCCCGGCATGCGATCATGAGGCGCGCCCCTCCAGGGCTCGGGACGCGGGGAGCGGAGGGCCGCCTCGGACAGCGGCCGAGGGGCGCGCCGCGCCAAAAATCCCGAGATGGACCGAGGAGCGCGGTGCTAGGAGGGACAGAGGTCGTCCGGCGATCCTCGACCCACGACGCCTCGATGGTGGACAGGATGGATCTGACGTTGATGGGCTCTCATGGTTGATCTACCTGGTCCGGAGCAGCGGCCCTCGGCGTATGTGACCGGCGCCGAGGCCGCGGAGCTGCTCGGCGTGAAGCGGGAGACGCTCTACGCGTACGCGAGCCGGGGCGTGCTCCGGGGCGTGCCCGGCGGGCGAGGGCGCGCGCGGCTCTACCTCAGGGCGGACATCGAGCGGCTCAAGGCGCGGCACGACGCGCGGGCGGGCCACGGCCCCGTCGCCGCCGAGGCGCTCCGGTGGGGCGAGCCGGTGCTCGAATCGGCGCTCACCGCGATCGGGCAGCGCGGCCCCCTTTACAGGGGCAAGGAGGCGGTCGCGCTGGCGCTCGAGGACGCGCCGTTCGAGGACGTGGCCGAGCTCCTGTGGACCGGCGAGCTGCCCGCGGAGGGCGCGCCGGCCGCGCGGCCGGGCCGGCTGAGCGTCCGGCCGGCGAAGCTCGCGGCGCTCCTGCCGGAGGGCGCGCCGCCGTTCACCGCGCTCGCGCTCGCGGTGCCCGCGATCGGCGCGCACGACGCGACCCGCCACGTGGGCGCGACGTCGGGCGACGGGCGCATCCCCACGAGCGACGCGGAGCGGGCCCGGGCGCGCGCGCTCGTGCGATCGCTCGCGGCGCTCGTCGGCCTCGGGCGCGACGCGAGCAAGGCGACCGCCGCCCTCGAGGCCGAGGGGACGGCGCGGCGCCTGCTCGTCGCCCTCGGCGCGAACCCGTCGAAGAAGGCCGAGCGCGCCGTGAACCGGGCGCTCCTCGTGTCGGCCGATCACGAGCTGAACGCCTCGACGTTCGCTGTCCGGGTGGCCGCCTCCACCGGCGCCGACCTCTACGCCTGCGTCAGCGCGGGGCTCGCGGCGCTCTCCGGCCCGCGGCACGGCGGCTCCACCGACCGGGTGGAGGCGCTTGTCGCCGAGGCGGGCCGACCCGAGCGCGCCGCCGCCGCGGTCCACGAGCGGCTGCGCCGCGGCGAGCCCATCGCCGGCTTCGGGCACCGGCTGTACCCGGACGGCGACCCGCGCGCGCAGGTGCTGCTCGACACGGCCCGCGCGCTCGCGCCGCAGAGCGCGGCGCTGCGCACCGTGCTCGCGCTGGTCGACGCGCTGCGCGACGCCGGCCACGATCCGCCGTCGCTCGACGTGGGCCTCGTCGCGATCGCGGCCGCGCTCGGCTTGCCCGCCGGCGCGGCGGCGGCGCTCTTCGCGGTGGGGCGCGCCGCGGGGTGGATCGCCCACGCGTTCGAGCAGCGGGAGGCGGGCTACATGCTGCGGCCGCGCGCCCGGTACACCGGGCCCTGATCGCCGCCGGGCCGCGCTCTACCTAGAAATTGACCTGCATGCCGAGCTCGACCACCCGGTTCGGCGGCAGCCCGAAATAGGCCGTCGCCGGCCGCGCGTTTCGCGAGATGAACGCGAACAGCGCCTTTCGCCACCGGGACATCTTCGAGCTGCCCGTCGTCAGCAGCGTCTCCCTGCCGAGGTAGTAGCTCGTCCTCCCGAGATCGATGATGAGCCCGTGCCGCTTGCACCCTTCCAGCACCGAGGGGGCGTTCGGCGTCTGCATGAAGCCGTAACACGCCGTGACCTGGTAGATGCACTCGCCCCGCGGGATCACCGTCGTGCGCCGCTCCGCCGGCACCTCGGGCACGTTCAGCACCTGGATCGAGAGGAGCACCACCTGCTCGTGCAGCACCTGGTTGTGCTTCACGTGGTGCAGCAGGATCGGCGGCGTGCCCTCCGGGCTCGACGCCATGAAGACCGCCGTCCCGCGCACCCGGTGCGGCTTCGTGCGCTTCACGTCCTCGAGGAACACGTCGAGCGGCAGGATCGCCGACTTGATCGCGGTCGCGAGGTGCTTGCGCCCCGTCTTCCAGGTCGTCATCACCGTGAACGTCGCCGCCCCCATCACGATGGGCACCCAGCCCCCGTGGAAGAACTTGGCGCTGTTCGCCGCGAAGAACGCGAGATCGATCACCAGGAAGAGCCCGGCCAGGGGGAGCGACTTCCAGAGCGGCCATCCCCACGTCTTCCGGGTGACGACGTAATAGACCACCGTCGTGATCCCCATCGTCCCCGTGACGGCGATGCCATAGGCGGCCGCGAGCGCGCTCGAGTTCTTGAAGGTGATCACGAGCACGAGGCACGAGATCAGGAGCCCGCTGTTCACCTCGGGGATGTAGATCTGCCCCGCCTCGTCCTTGGACGTGTGGATCACCGTGACGCGCGGGAAATAGCCGAGCTGCACCGCCTGCTGCGTCAGCGAGAAGGCCCCGGAGATGAGCGCCTGTGACGCGACGACGGTCGCCGCTGTCGCGATCGCCACCGTGGGGTAGAGCGCCCACGACGGGACCAGCGCGTAGAAGGGGCTCGCCGCGGCGGTCGGGTCCTCGAGGAGCTTCGCGCCCTGGCCGAAGTAGTTGATGAGCAGCCCCGGCCAGACGATCGTGTACCAGGTGTACTTGATCGGCTCGCGGCCGAAATGGCCCATGTCGGCGTAGAGCGCCTCGCCGCCGGTGATGCAGAGGACGACCGCGCCGAGGATGAGGAAGCCGTGCACCTTGTTCTCGATGAAGAAGCTCACCGCGTACTCCGGCGAGACGGCCCGGAGCACGCCCGGGCTGTGGACGATCTCCTTCGCTCCCAGCAGCGCGAGCGCGATGAACCAGACGAGCGTCACCGGCCCGAAGACCGTCCCTATCCCGGCCGTGCCGCGCTTCTGCACGAGGAACAGGGCGAGCAGCAAGGCGCACGTGATCGGCACGACCGCGGGCTTCAGGGTCGACGTCGCGACCTCGAGGCCCTCCACCGCTGACAGCACCGAGATCGCGGGCGTGATCACGCCGTCGCCGTAGAGGAGCGAGGCGCCGAAGAGGACGAGGAGCACGAGCAGGCCGCGGCCGTCGCCCTTGCGCTCGCTGTTCGGCACGAGCGCGAGGAGCGCGAGGATGCCGCCTGCCCCCTCGTTGTCGGCCCGCGTGATGAACGTCACGTACTTGATGGTCACCACCAGCATCAGCGCCCAGAACATGAGCGAGAGCACGCCGAGCACGTTGGCCGGCGTCAGCGCGACGTGGTGCGGGCTCGCCGGGCTGAAGCACTCCTTCATCGCATAGAGAGGGCTCGTCCCGATGTCGCCGTAGACGACCCCGAGCGCCGCGAGCATCAGCGGCCACATCTTCTTCGCGCCGTGGGCGTGCTCGGCCGACGGGGGCGGCGCGCGTTGCTCTGCGCCCGGGACCGGCTGTGGGCTTGTGGTCATCGGGGGCGAATCCTACTCCATCGCGAGCGCGCGCCGCGAGGAGGCGGAGCGCGCCGGGCGGCGACCGCTCAGCCGAGCATGCGCGCCACCGCGGTGAGATCGTCGATGAAGCGGGAGAGCTCGGCTTGCCTGGAGGCCTCGTCCGGCATGCGGAGGATCGACGCCGGGTGTACGGTGGCGAGCGTGCGCGGCGCGAGCGGCGAGGCGACGATCCGGCCGCGATCGCGCGTGACCCGGAACGAGCTCCCGAGCAGCGCCTGCGCCGCCGTCGCGCCGAGGCACACGACGATCTGCGGCTCTACCGCCGCGATCTCCGCGGCGAGCCAGGGGAGGCACGCGCGGATCTCGCGCGCGTCGGGCTTCTTGTGGATGCGCCGCTTGCCGCGCGGCTCCCACTTGAAGTGCTTGACCACGTTGGTCACGTACGCCCGGCGTCGATCGATCCCCGCCTCCTCGAGCGCGCGATCGAGGAGCTGCCCCGCCGGGCCCACGAACGGCTTGCCGGCCAGGTCCTCCTTGTCGCCCGGCTGCTCGCCGACGAGGAGCACGTCGGATCGCGCCGCGCCCTCGCCGAACACCGTCTGCGTGCCGCGCTCCCACAGCGGGCACGCCCGGCAGCCCGCGGCGGCCTCGCGCAGGCTCGGCAAGGAAGGATGGCTGGGTACGAGCGCCGCCGCCGTCGCCGCTCCGGCCACGGCGTCACGCCCTGCTGCATTTCGCCTCGCCACGGTCACCATGGTTTCCTCGAGCCCACCGGGAGCATCGCGCATGCCAGCAGCTCGATGGCGTTCGAACGCGGCGCGTCGCGAGGCGCACGGCCGAGCCGGCTTGACGGCCCATGACGGCCTTCCCATAGTGGCTCAGTCCCCGGACGTTGACCGACCAGTCAGAATGCCCCGCCTCGCCGATCGCCGCGCCAGGATCGAGTTGCTCCGCGCCGCCGAGGCAGCGTTCACCGAGCGCGGCCTCGCCGCGGCGCGGGTCGAGGACATCACCGAGCGGGCCGGCGTCTCGAAGGGCGCCTTCTACCTGCACTTCCAGAGCAAGGACGACTGCTTCAAGCAGATCGTCGAGACCTTCATCGCGCGCCTGGCCGGGTGCGTGGAGCCGCCGCCCATCGTCTTCGAGAGCGAGCGGGCGTCGATCAACGAGTACCTGAAGCGGGTCCTCGCGCACGACGTCGAGGTGCTCGAGTTCTGCTGGCAGAACCGGGCGCTGCTCAAGATGATGCTCGCGGGCGGCGGCGGGGCCCCCTACGCCTACCTGATCGACGAGTTCGCCCAGCGCGTCGCGCGCCAGGTGGAGAGCCGCGTCCGGTACGCGATGGATATCGGGCTCTACCGGCGCGATATCGAGTCCAGCGTCATCGCCGCGCTCATCTCGGGCGCCTTCGATCGGCTGGTGCGCAAGCTGATCGACGCGCCGTCGAGGCCAGACATCGGCGCCTGGTGCGGGCAGGTGCTCCAGCTCTTCACGCACGGCCTGCTCGCCCCGGAGGTGCGCGCCGTCGCTGACCCGTCGGTCATGGAGGCGCCGCCGCGCAGCGCACAGCAGACCGCCGGCGCCGCCTCGGCCGCAGGCTCGGGCGGCGAGCGCGCCAGCGGCGAGCGCGCCGGCGGCGAGCGCAGGCGCTCGAGGGCCAAGGCGACCTGACGCGCGCGCCGGCGCGCCCATGCGCCGGCCTCCGCGGCCCTGGGCCGAGTCGCAGTCGGCGGGTCAGCGCTGGCGGAATCAGGACCTTCCCGGGGGAGGCTTGGAGCGCCCGGCGCAGAAGGAGGGCCCTTGTACAGGAATTCCCTGATGCGCGATTCCTCATCACCCTAGCGGCCGGTCGGGCTCCATCTGAGGTACAGCTAGCTGTCAACGGACTCCAGCTTCGGGACAACCAGGGGGTGGGGTCGGGGAGCGGAGGGAGCCGCTTGGGCGATCTCCGGAGGCGCGCAGCTTTGGGGGGCGGTCTGATCGTTCCGCCGCATCACGCCGGCCGCCGCGCGCTCCGGTCGATGGCGGGCGCTCGCTGGGCGGCTCTCCGCCGGGGAACGGGCGCTGTCGAGGGGGCTGCATGAGCACACGGTTGGGTTGCGATAGACGGTTGTTCCAGGAGCTGCTCCGGCGGACCTGCCGCTCGATCCAGTGGAGCGCTGACGCCGAGCGGTCGATCGCGGAGAGGATCGAGGTCGCTCTCGACGAGCAAGCGCTCCACGTCTGCACGCCGGACGTCGATCTGCGCGTCCGGCTGACCAACGACTTCGCGCTCGCCATCGCGATACGCGTGCTCTCCTTCGGGGACGACGCCGAGGAGTCGCTGAGCAAAGCCCTCTGTGACGACAGATCGCTCATGGCGGAGCTCGTGAAGGCAGAGTGGCAGCTCGTGCGCACCGCGTGCAGGACGGCCGAGCGGACGGCCGGGAGCCTGGTGTTGCTGACGACGGTGCCGGAGGCGTGAGCCCAGAGCAGGACGCGCCGAGGCTGCGCGCCACGCGCGCTCGACGAGGGATCCGCGGGAACGAGGACGGCAAGTCAACCGCCTGCTCCGACCCGACGTCATGGGCGAGCCGAGCCTCAAGGTTGATCGCTCCAGAGGAACGCTGACCACGGCATGACGCGACCGGGCCCACGAGGCGAAGCAGATGGCGCCCCAGATCAGCTACAGCATCTACGTTCGCTTCAGGGGCAGGCGGCTCGCGCTCATGAAGCACATCCGCTCGCTCGACGCGGCGCGCTCCGCGCTGCTGGCCCTGCGGGCAGAGCGGTTCCACGACGCCGATCAGGTGTTCCTCGTCAACGACGCGACGAAGCAGCTCGTCGACGAGGGGGCATCGGAGGGCGGCCCGGAGCCGGCGGCGGACCGGGAGATCAGCGTCAGCATCCGAGTTCGCGCGGACGACCCGCGCAGGGAGCGAGCGCACCGCGCGGGGAGCGAGACGGTCCGTGCGCTGCGGGGGGGCGAGGCGCCCGCGCTGCTCGAAGCGCACGAGGCCCCCGCGGCGCCCGCCGTCCACGAGGCCCGCGCGGACGGCGAAGGCCGGCGCGACGGGACAGAGAGGAGGTGGTCCAGTATCGAGAGCCTGGAGCCCCCGCACACACGCCTGCGCCGCGCGATGGCGGCAGCCAGGGTCGCCCGAGCGCGCCACGACGCCGCGCTGGAAGCCCTGAGCAGACTCCAGCCTACCGGGAGGATGGACGAGATGACGCTGGTCAGGATCAGCGATTCCGCCCGCGCGGTGTCGGAGCAATCGACGCACATCCTGGAGCAGCTCGAACGGCTCCTCGCGCGCCTCGAAGGCGCGAGCTGACGGGAGCGAGGTGCGCATACCGCCGCTCCGCTCCTCTCCCTGCGCCCTCCTGGCCTCATGAAAGGTGCCTGAGTCCGTCTGACGCTATGACCAGCGCTCAGCGCGCACGAGAACAGCCGATGACCGCCCCGTTGACCGATCGCGCACCGCAACCATAGCTTCGTCGCCATCAGTTCCCTGCCGCTCCAAGGCGCCTGAGAAGGAGCTAACCGTCCCAGCCACAATGCCCGAACACAAGAAGTCACGTCGGACGCAACTCAGGGCAACGGCCCAGAGCGACGCCGCGCACCTGCCGGGCAGGGCGGCCGCGTCGAGGCGCGCGCTCGAGCCGTCCCGGGGCGCCGGCGCGTCGTCCAGAGCGGGCGAGCAGCACCCCGGGGGCGAGCAGCGCTGTCTCGTCGTCGGTGTCGTCGCTGCGGCCGGCGGGCGCGGCGCCGTCGCGGAGCTCCTCCGGCGGCTGCCGAGCCGAGATACGTGCCTCTCCCTCGTGCTGATCTACAACGCGGATCCCGGGGAGACTCCGCTCCTCGAGCTCGCCATGCAGAGCAGCCCGCTCCCCGTGGCCGAGCTTCGATCCGGGACGAGGCTCATGCCTGGTTACGTCCAGGTCCTCCCGCCGGACGCGCGAGCGACGCTGGACGGCGTGACCGTCGAGGTAGCGCCGAGGGGCGATGGCGGCCCGAGCCCCGCAGACATCTTCCTGCGCTCGCTCGCGAGCGAGCTGGGCTCGAGCGCGGTCGCCGTCGCGCTATCCGGCGCCGGGAGCGACGGTGCCGTCGGCATGAAGGACGTGAAGGCAGAGGGCGGCGTCACGTTCGCGGAGGACCCGCGCACGGCCGACCGACCCGCGCTCCCGCGCAACGCCATCGCCGCCGGGGGCGTCGATTTCATCCTCGGCGTCGAGGAGATCGCGGCGGAGCTCGTGAGGATGGGCCGCCCCGGACACGCGCTCGCGCCGTGGCTCACGCAGGGCCCGTCCCTCGGCGTCGACCCGGTCCTCGGCAAGCTCTTCAGGTTGCTGCACGCGACAGTGGGCGTGGATTTCAGCCACTACAAGAAGAACACGCTGAAGCGCCGCATCCAGCGGCGGATGACGCTCCACAGGATCGGGAGCCTCCAGGAGTACCTGGATCAGGTGCAGGCGCACCCGGACGAGATCGAGGCGCTCTACCAGGATCTCCTGATCAAGGTCACGACGTTCTTCCGCGATCCGGGGGCGTTCGCCGCGCTGAAGACCCATGTGCTCCCGGTGCTCATGCACAACAGGCCGCACGACTCCCCTGTTCGCGTCTGGGTGCCGGGGTGCTCGACGGGCGAGGAGGTCTACTCCCTCGCGATCTCGCTGCTCGAGTTCCTCGAAGCCGACGCGAGCGACAGCGCCGTCCAGATCTTCGGCACCGACCTGAGCGAGGCCGCCATCGAGCAAGCGCGGGCCGGGATCTACGTCGAGGGCCTGTCGGTCGACGTCTCGCCCAGCCGGCTGCGCCGCTTCTTCGTCCGGGTGCAAGGCGGCTTCCAGGTCAACAGATCGGTCCGCGATCTCTGCGTCTTCTCGCGCCACGACGCCACGACCGCCCCGCCCCTCTCGAAGCTCGATCTGATCAGCTGCCGCAACCTGATGATCTACCTGGAGCCGAGCTTGCAGCGCCGGCTGCTGCACACGTTCCACCACGCCCTCAAGCCGACGGGCTTCCTGCTCCTCGGCTCGTCCGAGAGCATCAGCACGGTGCCCGACCTGTTCGGGATCGTGGACAGGACCCACAGGATCTTCTGCAAGCGCGCCGCGCCCGACGCGGCCTACTCGCTCGGGCTCGCCGCGCCCGCCCAGCCGAGCGCTCCCGCGCCCATGGCGGAGAAGCAGCGGTATTCCGAGGGGCTCGGCATGGACGCGGTGCGCAGCGAGGCGGACGCCATCGTCATGACGCACTACGCCCCTGCCGGCGTTGTGGTCGACGAGGACATGCAGATCGTCCAGTTCCGGGGCAAGACCGGGCCCTACCTCGAGCCGGCGCCGGGCGACGCCAGCCTGCACCTCTTCAAGATGGCCCGGGAAGGGCTCCTGCTCGGCCTCCGGGCCGCCATCGACGCGGCGATGAGCTCGTGGACGATGGCGCGGAAGGAGCAGATCAAGGTCAGGCTGGGAGAGAAGCTCCGGTACGTCGACATCGAGGTGTGGCCGCTCAAGGTGCGGCTCCCTCAGGGGCGCTGCTTCCTCGTCGTCTTCTCCGACTCGGGCGCGGCCAGGCTCGACGCGGGCAGCGACCCGCCCCAGGGCGCCCCCCAGAAGGACCTGGAGATCGTCCAGCTCCGGAGGGAGCTCGTCACAACGAGGGAGTACCTCCAGTCGATCATCGATGAGCTCGAGGCGACGAACGAGGAGCTCTTCGCGAGCAACGACGAGCTGCACAGGATGAACGACGCGCTCGAGGCCTCCCGGGAGGAGCTCCGATCGGCGAACCAGGAGCTGGCGACCATCAACGAGGAGCTCCACAGCAGCAACGTCGCGCTCGGCTTCGCGAACGACGACCTGCGGGACCTCCTCGCCAGCGTCAACATCCCGATGGTGATGGTCGACGCGGACCTCAGGATCCGCCGCTTCACCGGCGCGGCGGACAGGCTGCTCGGCCTCGCCGCGAGCGACGTGGGCAGGTCCATCCTCGACGTGAAGCCGAGGGGCTGGGCCGACATCGCGCCGATCGTCGCCGAGGCGCTCGCCACGAGGAGCACCGTCGAGCGACAGGTCGAGGATCGCGACGGCCGCTCCTACGTGATGCGGGTGCGCCCCTCCCCGACCGCCGGAAACGAGGTCGACGGCGCGGTGATCTGCTGGCTGGAGGGCGACGCGCTGAGGCGCGCCGCGCGCGAGATCGCCGGCGCGCGCGGCCGCATCTCCGCCGTCTTCGAGGTCCTGCGCCACCCGTTCCTCCTGCTCGATGGCGAGCTCCGGATCCGAACGGCCACCCGACGCTACTGCGACATGTTCATGATCTCGCTCGGGGACCTCGAGGGGCTGCCTATCTCGGCCATCGACGCGGGCTGGAACACCCCGCAGATCGAGCAGCGGCTCCGGGACGTGCTCCACCGCAGCGCCTCGCTGATCGACTTCCGCTTCGAGGCCGTGCTCGCGCGCGTGGGGCGAAAGACGCTGTCGATCTCTGCCTTTCGGCTCCAGGCCGACGAGGGCGAGCTCCCGGCCCTGCTGCTCGTCGTCGAGGACAGGACGGGCGTTGAGAAGGACGACGCCGCGCCTCCGGGGCTACGTCCAGCGCGCCGCGCCGGCGCCGACTGACGCGCTCATCGCTGCTGCCGCGTCCGCCAGTCCCCGGAGGCGATCCGAGGACACCCGCGCGCCTGGCTCTCGTGCATCAGGTACGCCTCGCACAGCGCGCCTCCGTCGAGCTCGATCGGCGCCCGCTGGAAGAGGTCGGGGCACCCCTCGTAGAGGTCGAGCGAGGCGAGCGTCTCCGGGTCAGGCTCATAGAGCTCACCGAGGACCGCGGTCGAGCCCCCGCGCACGAGCGCCGGATAGGCGCCGAGATCGACGAGCTCGAACGATCGGGCCGTGCAGGCGGGCCCGAGGCAGCGAGCGCGCCCGAGCAGCTCGTGCGAGCGCTCGCCGCGCATCAACGTGCCATAGACGAACAGCCGCATTGCCCCGTCACCGGCAGTGCTGTTCGACCGCGGCGAGGAGCTGTTCGAGGTTGATCGGCTTCTTCAGGAACTGCGCCGCGCCGAGCGAGGACACGAACTCGTCGCGCCCCGTCGCCGAGATGATCACCACCGGGATCGAGGCGAGATCCGGGTCTTTCTTCTGCTCTGCCCTGAACTGCCAGCCATCCATGATGGGCATCATGAGGTCAAGCAGGATGAGATCAGGCCTCGGATCCGTTCGGAGCGCGCAGAGCGCCTCGCCGCCGTGGGCGGCCGAGGACACGGCGTACCCCTCCTCCTGCAGGAGCTCGGCGAGGGTCTCTCGAATATCCGGATCATCATCGACAACGAGGATCCTCTTCAAGGGAGTTGCAGGCACGGTGCATCAACCACTATGCGAAAGCCTGACGTCACGGCGAAACAGGGAAAGCCCTGAATCCCTGCTCGGGGGCTGCTTGATCGAGCTCGTTCTTCGAGGAAGGAGGCGCATGGAGGTCTCTCTGCGGTGATGGGCGCGAAGGCGTGTCGGAGCGGCGCCCGCTCGTGCGGCGTCACCAGCGCGCCGCCGACGCCCCGGACACGCGCGGGGGGCGGAGACGTTCGAGCCGGACGGCGCTCGCAGGAGGAATTCGGGCATACGCATCGCGGTGGTCGGTCGTCGGCAGCGAGCCCGATGTTACAGCAGGGGAGCGCTCCAGCGAAGCCGCTCTCTTCGATCTGCGGCCAGCCAGGGTGAGCATGGCGCGGCGCGGCCGCGCTCACCACGTCATGCCCTGTGATCGTACCACCGTCGCGCTGGAGCGCAGCAGCGCGGCGCTCGCCGGAAGGGCACTCCGGGCGCCGCGGCTCGACCGGGCAACGTCAACCCCGCTCGCCCCTGGCGGCGAGCACCACCCGCGCGAGGGTGCTCAGCAGCACATCGATGTCCACCGGCTTCGGGATGAGCGCGGCCGCATTCAGCCGCTCGGCGATCGCCTGCATCTCGTGCGGCAGGCGGGCCGAGAAGATCATGAGCGGAGAGGGCGTGCCGAGCTGCGCGAGCTCGGCGACGAACCGGTCCGTGGTCATGCCCGGCATGGTCAGGTCGAGCAGGACCGCGTGAAAGCGCCGGTCCGCGAGCGCGTCCAGCGCCGCGCGCGCTGTCGCGGTCATCTCGACCTCGTACCCTTCCAGCGTCAGGAGCTCCTCCAGCATCGCCGCAGTGTCAACGTCGTCCTCTGCAACCAGGATCTCGTGCTTGCCAGGCATGGCTCCCCTCGCCCCTCCTTGGCAGCAGCGCCGTTCCCAGGACGGCGCGCCGCTCTCTCCCATGCCGGGAGGAGCGACGCCGATGCGACGCGCGCCCCGCCAGCGACCGGCACAGCGCGGGCAACCTCGATCATGCGCCCGGCGTGACGATCACCCGGGCGAGCCGATCCGCGCGCGCCGGAGCGCTCGCCGCGGCGCGCCACGTCGACCATGGCCGACGAAGCGCGCAGCGAGGCAGACCGCCGCTTCCGCCGGTCCGGCACGTCCCTTTTCCCCGCTCCCGCCCCTGGCAGTATGAAAGCCCGATCGCGCTCCGGATGCAAGGAGGGCGGACGGGAAGCGCGAGCAAATAGAGAGCGCGAACGGACTCCCCGACAGGGGAGACACCCTGGTAGACTCCCATGGATGCCTGGCGAACGCCGCGTCGCGCTACTCGCGATGGAGCCAACCATGCCGGACGGAGGGGGAGCGCCGTTCAGCCATGGAATCCGTCGTGTCGAAGCCTCATTGCTCGCCGATCCGGAGCTCGCCGGCGTACCGATCCAGGTGATCGAAGCGCAGACGAGGGATCTCGACGCGTGGGTCGCGGAGGTCGAGACCGTGGACGCCGACGTGGTCGGCCTCGCCGCGCACGTCTGGTCCTTCCCCACGTTCATCGAGGTCGCGCGCCACCTGCAGCGCAACCGGCCAGGGCGCACGATCGTCCTCTGCGGCCCCCTCGCGCGCCCCGCGCTGTTCGCGCTCGCGCCCTGGCGCGACGCCGCCGCCAGCATCGACGCCCTCGTGCACGGCAACGATCTCACGTTCCGGAACATCGTCCGCCTGAGCGATCGCTCCCCCGAGGCGCTGCGCGGCGTGCCGGGGCTGCACGTTCCCACGGCCGATGGCTGGGTCTCGACGGGCGAAGCGCCCCACGTGGCGCCCGACGAGCTCCCGTCGCCGATCCGGATGAAGCTGCTCCCGACCGATCGCATCGTCCCGCTCGAGCTCAGCCGCGGCGGCGTCATGAGCTGCCCGACCTGCGGCGTCTCGACGGGCGACGCCGGCGCCGGCGTCTTCTCGGAGGCCTACCTCGTCGAGGAGCTGAGCGCGCTGCTCGCCGCGGGCGCCCCGGGCGTGCAGATCGTGGACGCCCCGCTCAACCTGAACGCGGAGGCGTTCCGGAACCTCGTGGCCGCGGAGAAGCAGGTCGGCTTCTTCAAGCAGGCGGCGCTGATGGCGTCGATCGATCCGGAGCACGCGCACGACGAGCACCTGGAGTTCCTCCGCGGCGTCGCGCGCGTGTCCCTCGGCGCGCGGCTGCCGCCGCTCACCAAGGACACCGGCGACGGCACGCAGCGCCCCTTCCGCGAGTCGAAGTTCGCGAAGGTGATCGAGGAGCTCTCGACGTTCACGGACATCGAGGTGGACATCCTCCTCGGCCTCCCGGGCGACGGTCCCGTCACGTTCCGGCGCACGCTCGAGCGCGCGCGCGAGCTCCCGTGCAAGGTCCGCATCCTGCACAGCCTCGTCCTCCCGGACGACCTCATGACCCGCGCGCCCGCGTCGTTCGAGCTCCGCTTCGACCCGTTCACGCTCATGATGCGCTCCTGCCTCGGCTGGTCCGAGGACGCGCTGTCCCGCGAGCGCAGCCGCCTCATCGAGATGGCGTACCGCGAGGGCGGGGAGATCACGCCGGACATGTGGTCGTTCCCCGGACCGCGCGAGATGCGGCGGCCGGCGATGCCGCTCGGGAGCGGCGTGGTCCCGCCGGGCGGGGAGATCCGGGTGGAGGGCGCGACGACGCTCGCGCCGGCGGGGCAGGACCTGCAGCGCGTGCTCGAGCTCGGGATCAAGGAGGCGACCTCCGGCGGCTGGACGTTCGTCGAGGCCTCGGCGCGCCCGGGCGAGATCGTCGTCATCATGAAGACGCGCGACGGCGCGCTGGTCGTCGAGATGCGCCCCGCCTCGCCCACGGAGAACGCCTACAAGGTCGTGGACGGCGTCGCGTTCGGCTACCGCTCGCCGCGCGGCGTGAAGATGAGCGACGGCGCGCTCCGCCTGCTCGATCGCGTCCTCCAGCGCCTGCACGCGCCCGCGCGCACGGCGCTCGGCCTGTCGACCCAGGACGGCGGCCCCGGCTCGGCGCGGGTGCGGCGCTTCCGCGCGACGCCCTCGTGACGCGCCGCCCCGGGACGTCCCGGGGCTACTGAGCGCCTTCGCGATCGGTGCTGCGCCACGCGGCCGGCGCGCGCGCGACCTCGGCCCGCGGCGGCATCGACTCGATGGGGCGGGGCGCCCGGAGGAACTCTCGCCGGAGCTCCTCGAGGCGCTGCGGCGAGAGCTCCTGGTAGTCCACGATGTAGGGGTGGACCTGGCGGCTCTTGCCGCGGATGCTCAGGGCGCCGGTCGGCTGCGCCGGGATGCAGTCGTCGAGCGTCGCGTACGTCGCCTGGCAGATGATGATCTTGGAGCCGAGCTCCTTGTTGAACTGCTCGAGGCGCGAGGCCGTGTTCACCGTATCCCCGATGCAGGTGTACTCCATGCGCTGGAGCGACCCGATGTTGCCGGAGATGACGGTGCCGGTCGCGATCCCGACGCCCATCTTGATCTCGGCGCAGCCGAGGAGCTGCCGCTGGTTCATGCGCTCGAGGGCCTGCACCATCTCGATCGCCGCGACAACGGCGCGCTTCGGCGCGTCCTCGACCGACAGCGGCGCGCCGAACACCGCCATCAGGCCGTCGCCGATGTACTTGTCGAGCGTGCCCCCGTACCGGAACACGATCTCGACCATCTCCGTGAAGTACTCGTTCAGGAACGAGACCACGACCTCCGGCTCGACCGACTCGGTGAGCGGGGTGAAGTTGCGGATGTCGGTGAACATCACCGAGACGTGCCGGCGCGTCCCGCCCAGCTTGAGCCGCCCCGGATCGGAGAGGACGAAGTCGACGAGGTCCTTCGAGAGGTACCTGCCGAGCTCCTGCTTCTCGCGCTCGAGCCGGACGCGGGCCATGGACTCCACCTCGGCGCGGAGGAGCAGGTTGCGCGAGATGCGGGCGATGATGCCGGCGACGACGCCCGGGAGCGCGACGAAGAGGATCTGCTGGCACTGGTCCGCGATGTTGATGGCGTTCTGGCCGTAGACGGACACCGCGCTGATCGGGATCGCGCCGGTCCAGACCGTGGCCGCGAGCACGACCGCGTTGAAGAGGGCCGACAGCCCCGCCGAGTACAGGCACGCCGCGAGGCTGTAGCGGAAGCCCGACATCAGGTTCCAGAGCACGTAGACCGTCGCCAGGTAGCTCGAGAAGTACTCGATCATCCCGGAGTGGTTCCTCGCCGTCGCCAGCGCCGTGAGCGTCAGGAGCGCGAGGTCGACGAAGATGCTCACGTACTTGAGCCAGCTCACGTAGACGTCGGGGCGCAGGCGGAAGAACGCGTAGAGCAGGAGCGAGTAGACGAGGTAGCCGCCGATCTGGATCGCGAAGATCTGGTTGGCGGCCGGCGTGTTGACCGTCCACACGTGCGTGAACGTGTAGACGCTGAGCAGCGCGAACACGAACCGGACGTGGTTCACGATCTGCTCGCCGCGCATCTCCTGCGCCTGGATGATCCGCACGATCTCGGGTGATTTCTCGATGCTCATGCGCGCCGCTCCCCTCCGCGCCGCAGCCGAGACCGCGCCGCAGCGAACCCGCGCGCGCAGAGCGCCGTCGTCAGCGCCCTGCCCTGGTGGTGCCCCTCGCGGCCGTGCTTCATCGGTGTCCGGTAGAGCGGCTCGGCCGGCCAGGAGCCGTCCACGAGCTGGCGCTCGCCGAGGTTGCGCAGCCCCCGCTCGATCAGCAGCGGGTCCGGCGCCGCGGCCATCGCGGCCCCCTCGAGGCACGCAGCCGTGCAGAGCGGCGTCCCGAAGCCGCCGTCGAGCCGCTGCGCGCCGAGCATGCGCGACAGGACCGCGGCCTCGACCGCGGCGATCTCGGCCGCGCGCGGCGCGTCCAGCGATCTCTCCTGGTGCTGCCGGTAGAGGCGCGCGAAGCGGAGGAACGCGAGGTCCGTGTACGGGCCGTCATAGAAGCAGGAGCCCTGGATCTCGTCCGGCGAGGCGGCGTCGAGCACGCGCCGCGCGTTCGCGTCGATGAGCCGCGCGAACCGCGTCGCGTCGAACGAGAGCAGCCCCGCGAGCAGGTTCAGCCGCACCGCCGAGCAGTCGTCGCCGGCCCACGCCACGCCCGGCGTGGTCGGCCCCGCCGGCCCCCGGTAGAACCAGGTCGGGACGACGCCATCGTCGCCCACGTTGGCCAGCATGACCTCGATCCACGTCTCCGCCCGCTCCCGGGCGGCGCCCGTCGCCGCGATGAGCTGGAGGATGATCGCGAGGTCGTCCGCGTCCGGCGGGAGCTCGCGGAAATCGCCGAAGTAGCGGAGCTCGCCGGCCGGGATCTCGTCGAGCAGCGCCGCGGCGTCGGCGCGGACGTCGCGCCCGACCTCCCCGATCTCGATCAGCGCCATCAGGATCGTCGCCCGCACGAACCAGTGCCCCACGGGCTGCTCGCGCGATCCGAGCACGCCGAAGCGCTGCACTTCCCAGGACTCCGGCCAGGGAGTCGCTTCCAGGAGGTACGCGGTCGCCGCCCGCAGGTCCGCGCCCGCGTCGTCGGCCGGCGCGAGGTCGCCCTGCGCGCGCGGCGGACCGAGCGCCGCGCCGGCGCCGATCACGTCGCGGAAGGACATCAGCCCTTCGAAGAAGCGGAGGCGCTCTCCGAGCGCGTCGACGAACTCGCGCTGCGCCTCGGCGAGGCCACGCCCGCTCGGCTGCGCGCGAGGAGCGCTGGCCGCGATCTCGCGCGCCGACGCGAGCGCGCCCCGCACCCGCGCGGCGAGGGCGGCCCGGTACGGGCGGGCCGCGAGCAGGCTGTGGATCTCGCGCCGGCGCACGGGGGACGCGCGCTCGCCCGCGAGGGCGCGGAGCAGCGGAGGGGCGAGCTCCGGGTCGCGGAGCCAGAGCGCGAGGAGCGGCGTGAGCGTCGGCGCCGCGAGGTCCGGCACCGCCGGGTCGAGCCAGAGGCGCACGAGCCCGTCGAGCAGCCAGAGCGGCGCTGTCACCGCCTCTCCGAAGCGGCGGGCGGGCGCGGGATCGTCGCCCGCCAGGAGCGCAGCCGCCGTCCACAGGGCGACCGCCTCGCGCGCGCCGCCCGCCTCGCCGCGCGCGAGCGCGGCGCCCGCGACCAACGGGTTGTGCTCCCACGCCGCTTCCGAGAGCTCGGCCAGGCCGAGGAGCCAGCGGTGGACGCGCGCCTCCTCCGCGTGCTGCGCCAGCAGGCGCCCGGCGAGCGCGCCGCGCGCGAGCGCGTCGGGGGCGCCGTCGACGCCGCCGGCAGCGACGAGCGCGACCGCGACGGCCGCGTCACACGCCGCGGCGGGCGACGACACGCGCCCGCAGATCCGCAGGGCCCAGCCAGCCCAGGGGATGCTGCGCCCCGACGGTGCGCCCACGCTGCGCTCGATCGCGAGCGCCCCCCACGCCGCGTCGCCGCGCCAGAGGGCTCCCGCGCGCAGGAACGCTGACCAGGAGCGCTCGCACACCCCCTTATCGGCGGGATCGAGCCATGGCCAGGCGGCGGTCGCCCCGGCGTCAGCGGCCAGCGTCACATACCGACTCCACCCTCGCGCGCCGCGGTCGCGATGGCCGCATCGACCGCTTCGGGCGTCGAGGTCGCGGCGTCCCGGATGCGCTGGAGCGTCTCCGGTGCGACGTCGTACCCCTCCGCCTCGATGGTGCGCTCAGGGCTCGCGAGGAGCTGCTGACGGAAGCTCGAATCCACAACGGCACGACCGATGAGCTCTGCCTCTGTTTTCTTCGCTGTCACGACTCCTCGCTTTCTCGCTCCGGAGGCTAGGAGACCTCCAAACGGCTAGCAAGTGGAAGCAGGCGCATCCTCGCGCGTTGATCGGGTCGCCGCGGCGGCGCACGGCGCGTGGGTTCGCGTCCGGGCCGCGTCGGCTCAGCGCCGCGCGCCGGCGCTCGCGACGGGCTCGCCGGCGAGCGCGCTGAAGAACGCGAGGAATACCCGCCGCTGGATCTCGGTCATGTACTGCGCGCGCTCCTTGCAAAAGCGCACGGCCTCCGGTAGCTCGAGCGCCCCGGCGGCCTCCTCGGCGCGAGCGAGCTCACAACGCGCCTCCTCCAGGATGGCGTCAAAGCCGCCGCGCGCGAACAGCGCCGCGCGCAGCGCCGTCGCGCCGCGCCCGTCCGGATCACGCGGGGGCGCGCCGTCAGCTCGCGCGGCCCCACCCGGCCGCGGCGGCCCATCGCCGCCCGGTTCGACCTGCGCGCCGAGCCGAGCGAGCACGTACGTCGCATTCCCGATCGCGCGATCCTTCTCGGCGTGCAGCAGATCCGCGAAGAGCTGGTGCGCCGCGGCGAGCGCGGAGACGAACGCCTCGAGGGCGGCGAGGCGCTCGGGCCGCGACAGCGCGAACAGCGCCGCGGCCGCCGGGAGCACGAGCGGGCGAGAGCGGGCGAGCACCCTGCGGAACGCCTCGGCGTCGCGCGGGCCGCCGCCCCGGTGCAGCCGCCGTTCGAGGAGCATCGCGTGGCCGTACCCGAACCACACCTCCTCGAAGAGATCCCAGAAGGCGCCCCCACCGGGGAGCGAGCGGGCGAGCAGCGCCTGGTGTCGGGCGAACAGCGCCCCGGACAGGAGCACCGCCGCGCCGGGCTCGCCCAGCCCTTCGTCGAGCAGATCGTCCTCGATCCGGACGTGCAGGTACCCGACCGCCGCCGCCTCGGCGAGATCGACGGCGAGCGACGGGAGCCCTTGCGATCCAGCTCCCGGCGCTGGCGCGCCGAACCGCGTCGCGACCCAGAGCGGCAGCTCGAGCACCGGGAGCGCCATGGGGTGCGAGAAGTAGCCCTCGCCCGGCTCGCCCTCGAAGAGCCTGAGGCGCGCGGCGAGCTCGTCGAACAGCGCGCCGAGCTCGCCTCCGAGCCGGCCGCGGAGCGCCACGAGCCGCCGCAGCACCTCGGCCTCGAGCGACGCCTCGACACCGCCCCTTGCGCCCTCGCACCTTGCCGCTGCGCCTCCCTGCCCGCTCATCCCACCTCCAGCCGGCGCGGAAGGCGCCGCCTCGCGCGACGCTACCACGAGCAGCCTCGTCCGCAGCGCAGGCGCCGCCGACTTTGCCATGAGCGAGGGCCGTGCGACACTCGGCGACTTCACGAGACGGAAAACCATGATCGATTCCGAGCGTTTCTCCGAGCGTTACGGAGACATCACGACCGACGCTCGCGCCGACGTCCTCGATTTCCGGGACACCCTCTATCGCCCCACGATGGTGGAGGTGCCTCCGGTCATGCCGCCCGAGCGCTTCATGGACTACGGCGTGCCCGTGCTCGATCAGGGCAGGAACAACGGGTGCACCGGCTTCACGGTCGCCACCGTGGCCCACTACCTCCTGCGCAAGCGCAAGGTGTCCCCGGATGGCGGGCTCGTGAGCCAGAACATGGTGTACACGATGGCGCGCCGTTACGACGAATACCCGGGCGAGGACGACGCGCGGGGCTCCAGCCTGAGGGGCGCCATGAAGGGCTGGCACAAACACGGTATCTGCGGCTACGAGCACTGGCCGTGGGACCCGGACGATCTCCACGGCACGCTCACGCCGGAGCGCGCGGCCGACGCGATGCTGCGCCCGCTCGGCCTGTATCAGCGCGTGAACCACAAGGACCTCCCGGCGATGCACAACGCCCTCGCGGAGGTCGGGATCGTGGCGGCCTCGGCGCTCATCCCGTTCAGCGGCTGGTACTACGGCACCCAGAAGAACGGCATCATCCCGCCGGTCGACAAGACGAACCCCTTCATCGCCCCCTGGGGAGGCCACGCCTTCGCGATCGTCGGGTATGACGCGGAGGGCTTCTGGCTCCAGAACTCCTGGGGTCTCGGCTGGGGCAAGAGCGGCTTCGGGCGGCTCTGTTACGACGACTGGCTCCAGTACGGCTTCGACGCGTGGGTCGGTCGCCTCGGCGTCCCCATCCGCCTGAACCAGCCGCGATCGCTGCGCCCGCTCACGTCGGCGAGCCGGACGTTCGCGAGCCTGCGGCCGCACCTCATCAGCGTCGACATGCACGGGCAGCTCCAGCAGCGCGGCGCCTACGGCACGTCCTCGGAGGACGTCCGCATCATCATGGAAGAAGACTTCATGAGCGCGACCGAGAGCTGGAGGCGCCGCCGCCTCGTTCTCATCGCGGGCGGCGGGCTGCGCCGGCAGATCGACGCGATCAACCGGATGTCGCGCCTCCGGCCGAAGCTGCTCGGGCACGAGATCTACCCCCTCGAGCTCCTCTGGGAGACCGACCACTACCCGCGCCTGCTCGAGATCCTCCACCGCGCCACGGAGGGTCGCCGCCATGACGGCTACGATCCCCGGGCGTTCGGCTTCATGATCGACCGGCGCGACGACGCGCTGGAGCCGCTCGTCCGCCGCATGGGCGGCAAGGCCGAGTGGGATCGCATGAAGCTCGCCGCGGGCGACGCGACGATGGACGCCGATCACGGCGGTCTCCGCGAGATGATCGGCCGCCTCGCGTCGCTGATGGACAGGGATCCGAGGATCGAGCTCCACCTGGTCGCCCACTCCAGCGGCACGTTCCTGCTCGCGCCGCTGGTGCAGCTCGTCACCTCGGAGAAGGGCAAGCGGATCGAGGGGGGCCCGATGCGAGGCCAGCTCGGGCTCGGGCTCCCCATCGAGTCGCTCGCGCTGCTCGCGCCGGCGAGCGCCATCGACGCGTTCCGCGACACGTACATGCCCTCGATCAAGAGCGGCATGGTCCGCCGCTTCGCCCTGTTCACGCTCACGGACGAGGCGGAGCTCCAGGACCACTGCGAGGTGTACGGAAGGTCGCTCCTCTACCTGGTCTCGAACGCGCTCGAGCGGCGCCCGCGGGTGCCCGGGACGAGCGGCGTCTCGCTGCTCGGCATGGAGGCGGGGCTCCTCGATCCGGAGAACGCCGACGTCCTCGCGCTCCTCACGGACGACAGGGAGGATCGGCCCACCGTGTTTCCGAGGGCGGAGTGGATCAAGGGGCCCAACACGAGGCCTCCTCCCCACGGCTCCGAGGCGCGGCGGCACGAGGACTTCGACAGCGACGCGACCACGTGGAAGTCGGTGATCGCCCGCATCCTCAACCAGCCCTTCGCCGATGGCCTGCCGCCGATGTCGGCGCGGGATCCGTGGTGATCAAGCCCCCCTCACCCCTCCGGGCGGCGCGGCTCCACTGAGGTCACCTCGCGCAGGACCGGGGCGCCGAGCCGCTCGGACACGGGGGGCGGCGGCGCGCTCGCCCCGCTGACGAGGATCGCGAACGAGGCCCGGATCTCCTCGCCGAAGTCGATCCGGAAGAGGCCCATCTCCGGCCGGCTGCGGATGTCGCGAATCACGTCGCTGGGATCGCAGACCTGGCGCATCCCGATGAGCAGGGCGTACATGCGGATGAGGAGCGGACCGCCCTGACCGGGGGCAAGCGACGGCAGGCATCGCTCGAGCAGCGCCCCGGTGCGCTCGACGTGCGCGAGCAGGGAGAGCTTGAAGCGGAGGGCGGCCTCGTAGCTGACGTTCTGCTCGAGGACGCTGTGCACGATGGTGAGCAACCGCGTCATCGCGCCGCGCGCGACGAGGGTCGTCGACAGGATCGAGGCGATGCTGGCGGCCGCGTCCTCTCCGGACGCCGAAGAGCCACCGCGGCGCCCCCGCGAGGGCCGAGCGTGCGGCGCGCCCGCGCCCCCCTGGGAGTCGCCGAGATGCGCGAGATGGATATTCACATCATCGAACCACTTCGCGAGCTCTTGATCAACGACGGCGAGGAACAGCTCCTCTTTGGTCGTGAAATACAGGTAGAGCGTACCTTTTGCGAGCCTGGTGCGCTCGGCGACCTGCGCCATGGTGACCTCGGGATACGGGGTCTCCTGGAACAGCCGCCAGGCTGCGTCGATGATGAACCTCCGACGCTCCTCCTTCTGTTCCTCCTTTCTCGCTCTTCGCGTTGAGCTCATAGACAGACCGGTTTACGACGTCTGCAGAAGATAAGCAATCCACACAATGCACCACACCGCATGTATACAAACTGACCAGCGCGTATTGGTGTCGCTTGCACCGCGCGCGATCACTCCGCCGAACCGCCGCTATCGTAGAAGTAACCGCCGTCATCACATTTCACCGACCACGGTCACACCGATGCCGTGCACCCCGGCTGTCGCAGGCGCATGTCGTGGCGACAGAGCAGTAAAATAACGCTGTTGCTGCTCGGCGCTCGAGGCGCGATGTGGAGAGTCGCTCTCTCGGCGCCACATCCCGCGTCCGCGCGGGCTGCGCCAGGTCGCGCTCTTCCTGAGCCGCGCTGTCTCAGCCCGCGGCTGCCATCGCCAGCGCCCGGCGGATCACGCGGAGCGCGACGTCGGTGAGGCCATAGGCCGGCAGCTCGGCGGCAGGCACGAGGGCCACCTCGGAGGCGTCGTCGCCTGGAGAGAGGACGCCTCCGGCCGCCTCGCAGAGGTAATCGAGGATCACGTAATGATAAGGAGTCTCGACGATCTCCACGACCTCCACGAGCGGGCCGACGCGGATCTCGAGGCCCGTCTCCTCGCGGATCTCGCGGGCGAGGGCGTCGGCGAGCCGCTCACCGGGCTCGACGCGGCCGCCGGGGAGCGACCAGGAGCCCTCGAGCGGAGGGTGCGCGCGCCGGACGAGGACCACGCGCGGCGCGCCGGACGCGTCCGCGCGGCGCTCGAGCACGACGGCGCCGACAGCCACGCGCGGAGGCTCCAGGGGGCGGATCGGCGCGTCGCTCACGGAGCGGCCGTGTCCGTGCGGCCGGCCTTGCAGCGGGCGTCGCCGGGCGTCGCCACCGCGAGGTCGTACTCGCCGAGCGCGACGTCGCGGGGAATGATGACGGCGTCGTCGTAGCGGCCCCGATCGTCCGTCGACAGCGAGCCGACCGTCACGCCCTGCGGCGCCGAGCTCCCCGTCAGGATCACGTCGACGCGGACGTGCGCGCACGGCGCGCCGTTGCTGCTGACCTGCCCCTGGAGGCGGAGCGGGAAGCCGCGGCGGATGTCCTTGTCCAGCGCCGTCACGACCACGTCGGTGCGCTCGGCCGCGCGCTCGTTCGGATCGCTCGTGGGCGCCGGCGGCGGCGGCGGCGGCGCGGCGGGGCTGCTGCCGGTGCCGGCCGGGCCCGCGGGCCCCTGCTGCGCCTGCTCGGCGCGGGCCCTGTCCGCTAGATCCTGGCCCGAGTCGCGCTGCTCCGGCCAGCTGTAGGGATCGGGCGGCGGCACATAGGGCGGGCGGCTCGGATCGATCTCCTGGTCCATGTTGAGGGCGGCTCCCCCCAGGTCGATGCGGTGCCAGAGCGAGCCGTCGAAGACCTCGACCCAGGCGTGCGCCTCGTTGACGACCATCCGCGAGGGGAGCCCGATGTGCAGGGCCGTGACGAGGAACGCGAAGGCGCGATGGCGGCACACGCCTTTCCGCGAGAGCGCGAGATCGAGGTAGATGTCGCCGTGCCCCTTGGGCGGGTCGTCCGACGGGGCGAACGACCGGAAGTACTCGACCATCTTCTGCACGACGTCGCGCGGCCGCATCGCTGTCGAGATGCCGATCGCCTGGGCGACCTGCCGGAACGCCGCCTCGTGGGACGCCTCCTGCGGCGCGCGGTAGCGCTCGAGCTTGGCCCAGTCGACGTCAGCGAACTCGCTGCCGAACGTCGCGCGGGCGATCGCGAGCTGCACGACGAGCCGGACGCGCGCGCTCTTCGTGCCGCGCACGAACCAGTTGTCCGCGCCATCGCGCAGCACGACGACCGGCGTATCGGGGTTCACGTGCATCCGCACGAGCCGCGTATCCGGCCCGACCGTCGGGATGCGGACCGGCTCGTTCGGCACGAGGTCGACCGCGATGTCCCCGTAGAACGCCTCGTCCCCCGCCGCGACCGTCGCGTCCGCCTTCACGGTCTTCAGGCTCCGCTCGCGGACGACGAGCGAGTAGTCCGCCCTCACCGCGTCGTAGGCCTGGAGCCGCTTGAACGGCGCGGTCGCGGGGGAGAACGGATCGTCGTAGCGCTCGACGTTCGGCCGGCGGGTGTCTCGATCCGGCTCGTACGACGCCTCGGGTCCCGCGTCGGATCCGACGTTGCTGTAGACCTGCTGCTGGGGCGACGGCGGTCGCTGCGGATCCGGCGCGGTGGCCAGGCCACTCGGCGTCTGGATCGCCGCCGGGAGCCCTCCGTCGAGCGTCGTCGTGGCGAGCGACACGTCCTCCGCGGGATCGGGCGCGATGAACTCGTGCAGGAGCGACCCCTGCGCGTCGGCGAGCGGCGATACGGCGCACGCGAGCGCGAACACGAGCGCGCTGCGGGCCCAGCCGCCGCGCCGGCGCCGGGACGCGGAGACATCGGGCGGAGGAGCGGGGCGCGGGCGCGCGGCCGGAGGGGACATCAGGGGTCTTTATGAAACCAGAAACCCCGTCGATGTTCCACGCCGGCCGGTCGATCGCCGTGGCTCGCGGTCATCCGCCGCCACCACCGTCCATCGCCTGTCAGCGCCGGTACTGCGGGGCGTCGGCGTGGTGGCGCCGCGGCTGCGGGGCCGAGCGTAGCCGGTCGATCGCCTCGGTGGACTCTCCGCGGGCGGTCAGCTCGGCCGCGAGCACGTCGAGGGCGGGCTGGAAGATGTCGGTCCGCGCGAAGCGGCCGGCGCGACCGCCGGCCAACCTCGGCAGGACGGCGACGATGCGCCGCATGCCGTCGGCGTAGCGGCGGGAGATGGCCAGCCGGTCGATGAGCGGCTCGAGGAAGTCGGCCACAGCCGCAGCGCGATCGCGGACGCCGTCGCATGCCTCCTTCATCGGCTCGAGGAGCAGGAGCGTCCAGAGCACCGTGTCGTCGAGCGGCCGGTCCGCGGCGGTGCGCCTGTCGACGTAGTCGAGCACGCGCCAGAGGCGCTGGCCCGGGCCGTCGTCGCCCCGGTCGTCGTAGAGCAGCGCCGAGACCTCCGGCAAGAGCACGTCGAGCACGCCGGTCTCCCACGCGAGGTAGATGGTGCGGCGCGCCTGGCCGCCGCGCAGGAGGCGCAGGATCTCCTCGGAGAGGCGCGGGCGCGCCGCGAGGGCGAGCGCGTCGCGGCAGTAAACGACCGCATCGTACACGTCGGGGGTGATCGCGAAGCCCAGCCGGCCCGCGAACTTGAGCGCGCGCAGGATGCGGATCGGATCCTCGCGGAAGCGCGTCTCCGGCTCGCCGATCGTGTGGACCACCTGGCGGCGCACGTCATCCATGCCGCCGACCCAGTCGAGGATCTGCCGCGCCTCCACGTCGTAGAAGAGCGCGTTGATCCGGAAGTCGCGGCGGAGGGCGTCCTCGTGCGCGACGCCGAACGCGTTGTCGCTCCGGATGAGCAGCTCGCTCCCCTCGTCGGAGTCCTCCTTCGGGTTGCGGCGGAAGGTCGCCACCTCGATGACCTTCCCGCCCTGGAAGAGGACGTGCACCAGGCGAAACCGCCGACCGATGATGCGCGAGTTGCGGAAGAGCTCGCGGACCTCCTCCGGCCGGGCGCTCGTGGCGACGTCGAAGTCCTTCGGGCGCCGGTCGAGCAGCAGATCTCGCACGCAGCCGCCGACCAGATAGGCCTGGAAGCCATGGCGGACGAGGCGTCGCACGACTTTCTGGACGTCCGGATCGATGCGCGCCTCATCGAAGACCACCTGGTAGCGGCGCGGGGTGGGGATGTCCTCAGCGACGAGCTCGATCCGGAACGGATCCTCGTCGAGGTTGCCAGCGTCCGTCGGCATGAGCTCGCCCTCGGGCGGAGCGCGTACCCCGGGGGCGCTGCGGCTCTCGTAAATCGGGAGTTCGGCGTCTTGAAACGCCGCTGTGCCGTTGTCAGGAGATGGGGTCGCGCGACCCATAATCACGACCGAAAAAGCGGCCAGGCTGAGCCTGGAGGGAGTGGAGGGCGACTGGCGCGCGATGCAGGGTTCCAGTTCCCCTGGAGAACCGACCGCGCTGATGAGGCCCGCGCCCGCGGACCCCCGAACCGTGCCGGCTCGCTCCCCTCGGCCTGGAGCGGCCTGGCGAACGGATCCGGCTGTCGCCCGGAACAAGAGATGCTAACGGCCGTCTAGCAGGGCTTCGCCGCGAGAGCAAAGCCGAGCGCACGGAGGTCGACGGAAGTCTCCGGAGCGAGCGGGCTTCACGGCTTGGTGCCCCAGTGCCGGATCCCGGAGGTCGGCGGCGCGGCGGTGTCCGGCTGGGCAGCGAACGGCGCCCCGGCGCTCGCCTCCGGCGTCGCGAGAAGCGCCTGTCGCAGCTCCGCCATCGCCGGGAACCTGCCGCGAGGATCCTTCACGAGCGCCTTGCGCACGACAGCGTCGAGCTCACGCGACATGAGGAGCCCTGGGTGCAACCGGTGCAGCGGCGGCGGCGGCTCGCGCCCGTGCTTCGCCGCGATGGCCGGGTACGGACCCTGAAATGGAACACGGCCCGCGAGCATCTCGTAGAGCACGATGCCCAGGGAGTAGACGTCGGCGGTGGGCGCCGCCGGAGCGCCGTGCGCCTGCTCGGGCGCCATGTACTCGGGCGTCCCGACGACGCGGGAAAGCAGCGATGCGTCGGCGCCCTGATCCTGGATGAACGAGAGCCCGAAGTCGAGCAGCTTGACGATCTCGCGCCCGTCGGCGGCATGCACAAGGAACACGTTCTCCGGCTTCACGTCGCGGTGGATCACGCCAGCGCGGTGCGCAGCCTCGAGGCCCGCCGCGAGATCGGCGGCGATCCGGACCGCGCGCGCGGGTACGAGCGAGCGGGCGAAGGTCAACGTATCGGCGAGATCGAGGCCGACGAGCAGCTCCATCGCGAAGCACGGCGCGTCGCCGGCGCGCTCGATCGCCTCGACGCAGAGGACGTTGGGGTGCCGGACGCGCGAGGCCGCGGCGGCCTCCCGCTCGAACCGCGCGACGAGCAGCGGGTCGTCGCGGAGCTCCGCCCGCAGGACCTTGACAGCGACGCGCGCGGTCGCGGCGTCGTGCGTCCTGCCGATGCGCTCCGCGAGGTAGACGTGCCCGACCCCGCCGCTGCCCAGGAGCTGCACGACGCGGTACCTGTTGCCGAGGACTTTGCCCACGAGCGCTTCGGCGGCGACGCGAGCAGGAGGCATGGATCGATCGTAGCGCAGTCGCGCCCGCCAAAGGGCAAAGGCGCGCAGCGGCGCCGAGGAAGAGGGCGCCGGCCGTCGTGACGCGGGCGCACCCCCGAAAGGTTTGCGGCCGCACTGCCAGGCGAACGGGGCGCGCGATGTCCTGCGAGAAAGAGCCCAGCCGCCGCGGCGTCTCGAGTCGGATCGCCTGGCTCCTCCAGGCTCGCGATGCAGGGGATGACGCGCGAAGTCATCCACGCCGCACAGGGTCTGGCCACGCCGCCCGTGCGTCATCGTGGGCCACGGAGCAGGACCGCTCGGCATGCCGTCGGCGCCTGCGCGCGGCGCGCGCTCCGGCGGCGCGACGAGCAGCCAGCGACCGGCCTGAGCGCAAGCGTGCGCGGATCGCTTGAGCGGCGGCGAGGAGGCGGCCACGCTTAGCGGCGCATGACCGACGATCGTCGATTCTCCTCCCCGAGCACGCTCGACCTGGATGTCGAGCTCGCTCCAGCGGCGACGAGCTCCGCGGGGCCGAGCGCCAGGCCCGTGCCGCGGCGGGCCCCGCTCCGCTGGAAGAAGAACCTCGCGCTCTTCTGCCTGACGGTCGTCTCGGTGTTCGTCGCCGGCACCCTCTGGGCTCCGATCACGCCAGAGGACGACAGCGTGCTCTCCTTCGTGAAGGCGCTGCCGCAGGCGTGGCCGTTCGCCGTGCCGTTCCTGGCGATCCTGCTGGCGCACGAGTTCGGGCACTACTTCGCGGCGCGCGCGCACGGGGTCGAGGCGTCGCTCCCCTACTTCATCCCGCTCCCCGTCGTGAGCCCGCTCGGCACGATGGGCGCGGTGATCTCGATGAAGGGGACGATCAAGTCGCGCAACGCGCTGCTCGACATCGGCGCCTCCGGGCCGCTGGCCGGCCTCGCTGTCGCGCTCCCGGTCCTCTTCGTGGGCCTGATGCACTCCGAGGTGCACGCGACGTCGGGCCCCGCGCTGCAGGAGGGGCGGAGCCTGCTCTATCTCCTGCTGAGGTGGCTCGCGGTCGGCCCGATCCCGGAGGGCCAGGACGTCTTCCTCGGCCCCACGGCGATGGCCGGCTGGGCCGGGCTGCTGATCACGGCGCTCAACCTGTTCCCGGTCGGCCAGCTCGACGGGGGGCACGTCGCGTACGCGCTGTTCGGCAGGAAGCAGGACCGCTACAGCCGCGCCGCGCACTACCTGATGCTCGCCCTCTTCCTCGGCAACGTCGCCTACTTCACGCGGTACTTCATCGCCGAGGGGTTGCCCGACGCGCTCCGCGCCGCGGTCGCGAACGGGATGCCGTGGCTCACGTGGTTCGGCGTGGTCTACGCGATGCTGCGCGTGGGCGGCCGGGAGCACCCTCCGACGGAGCCCGGCGAGCTGTCGCCGGCGCGCAAGGCGGTCGCCGTGGTGACGCTGCTCTTCTTCGTGCTGCTGCTGATGCCGACCCCGTTCGGGACCTACTGAAGACGACGGCCGCCGCTCAGGGCCTCGCGGCGGCGAACTTCGCCCGGAGCGCGTCGCAGACGACGGCGGGCGCGTAGTGGCTGACGTCACCCCCGTGGCTCGCGATCTCGCGCACGAGCGACGCCGAGACGAAGCCGTAGTGGGTGCGCGTCGGCAGGAAGACGGTATCGACGCTGGGGAGCATGTCCGCGTTCGCGTGGGCGATCTGCAGCTCGTACTCGAAGTCGGTCGCCGCGCGCAGGCCGCGGACGATCACGCGCGCGCCGACCCGCTGGCAGTACTGGATGAGCAGCCCCTCGAACGAGTCGATCCGCGCGTTCGTCACCTCGCTCGTGGTCTGGCGCAGGAGCTCCAGCCGCTCCGAGTAGGTGAAGAGCGGGTGCTTCGTCGGGTGCCGACCGACGGCGATGATCACCTGATCGAACAGCTTCGACGCCCGCTGGATCAGGTCGAGGTGGCCGAACGTGATCGGATCGAAGCTCCCTGCGTAGACCGCCAGCAGTTCCTTGGACATGGCGGTCACCGGTCGGGCGTCCGTCGGGGCGCGCCCGCGGGCGGCGCCGCTGCAGGCGGCGGCGGCGGCGCGGTCTGGGGCGCGGGCGCCTGCGGCGCAGGCGCCTGGGGCGCCGGTGAGCCGGTCTCGCCCGCCGGGGCGGGCGCCTGCCCTTCGTTGGCGGGGGCCGGCTCGCTGCCCTGAAGCACCTTGTTCATGGCGACGTCATCCTCGATCCACATGAGCCGACCGCCGTCGCCGAAGGTGATGCGGAAGTAGGCGAGCAGCCCCGCGCCGATCACCCCGTCCAGATCGAGCTGGAGCTGCTTCTCGACCGCCTGGAGCGGCGCCCCGTACACGCCCGGCACCTTCGGGATCTCCAGCGCGCCCAGCCGCAGCATCGGCACGACGCCCTGCTTCAGCTTCTGCTCCGGATCCTGCTCGACCCGCTTCAGCCCGTCGGCCTCGAAGCCGGCCTTCTTCCAGCCCTCCTTGTCGAGCGCGATCGGGAACGTCATCGACGTGTCGATGAGCATCGGCCCCTGCAGCGTCTTGTCGGGGCCGACGCTGCTCCGCAGCACCATGCCGCCGCCCTTGATGAAGGCGAGGTCGACGCGCGTCGCGTCGGGCGGCGCCGGCGGGGAGAAGCTGCGCACCACGAACTGCCGGCCGCTGTAGTCGATGGTGGCGTTGAGGTGGCGGAGCAGGTTCACCCCGAGCAGCGCCTTGATCGGCGCGCCCATCTGCTTCGAGATGCCCGACAGGTCCTGCGTGAGCGCCGGCACGTCGTTGACCTCGAGCTTCTTGCCGAAGCGGAGGGAGACCCAGCTCGGCTCCTTGCGCGTGCTGCTGTCGAGGACCACCTCGCCCGTACCGGTCGACACCATGGCGAGCGCCGACTCGCCGTCGATCTCGACCTCGACGACGAAGAAGGGCGCCGCCGGGCTGACGTGGGGCATCTCGATCGCCGCCAGGAGCGCGCCCGAGATCGTGAACGGCGCCCGCCCCGCCCCGCGCCGCGCCAGCTTGGCGATCGACTTCGCCCAGTCGTCGACCACATCGGGATCGTCGAGCATCGCCTCGAGCTCGTCCGCGGCGGCGTCGAGATCGCCCTTGTACCAGAGCGCGCGCCCGCGGAGCCCGGCCGCCTCGGAGCCGGCGACCCCCTTGAGGAGGCGCAGCGCCTCGGCGTAGTCGAGCCGCGCCAGCGCGATGCGCCCCGCGAGCAGCCGCGCCTCGGTGTCGGTCGGGACGATCGTCAGCGCCTTCGCGACAGCGTCGCGCGCGTTGTCGACGTCGGCGGACTGGAACTCCTGCCGAGCGCGGGCGAGCCACTTCTCCGCCGCCGGCGGACGGGCCGTCTCCGGGCCCATCATGGTCGAGCACGAGGCGAGGAGTGTCGCGGCAAGCAGGCCGCCGAGGCGAACAGCAAGAGGGGAGCGTCGCGTCGGCGCGGTACGGTTCGAGTGGATTCGCACGTGGATCTCAGGCCCTTCGCGCCGTGCCGTCCGGGGCGAGCTCTCCCGGCGAGATCGGCTCGATCGCCAGGATGCGATCGGCCCGTAGCTCACGACGGCTGCGCGACGGGAGCAGATAGCCGAGAACCCGGGGTGGGTCGAGGTCCGTTCGCACCCCCGTTACCCGTACCACGAGCTCCTCCGGCCCCCGGCGCGCCGGGCGGTACCGCATCCGCACGGTGGCGGAGTGCTCGGCCGCGCGCACCGCCGCAGCGACGAGCGCCGGACGGGCGTGGCGCTCGCCGATCCGGACGTGCCACAGGTCGCGCGGCGTCCGCGGGGCGAGGACCTCCACGATCTTGCGGAACACGGCGCGCAGCGCGTGGACGTCGTCCTCGGCGCGGTGGGCGCGCTCGCGGTGCACGCCGAGCTCCCGGCACAGCGAGGCGAGGCTGTGGCTCGGCAGGGCGAAGGCCCGGCGCGACAGGACCAGCGTGTCGAGGTAGTGCGGGATGCGCTTCGCCTTGCCTGCCCGCTCGAGCTCGGCCTCGAGGAACGCGACATCCCATGCGGCCGCGTGGGCGACGATCACCGCGCCCTCCATCACCTGCTCGATGCGATCGCAGAGCTCGGGGAACGTGCGCGCGCCCGCGAGCTCCCGCGGATCGATGCCGTGCACGTGCGCGTTGCCGAACACGTCCGGCTCGGGCCGCACGAGCGACGTGATCGCGTCCTCGCACGTATCCCCCCGCATCCGCTCGGCGCAGACCTCGATGACGCGGTCGCTCTCGGGGCGGAGCCCCGTCATCTCGAGATCGAGGAACACGAGCGGCGCGCGCTCGATCGGATCATCCCAGGGCGAGCCGGCGGGGGGCTCTGCGCCGGTCGTCCGCTCTGGCTCCGCTCCTTCGCGCTGCTCTGTCATCCGATCGGTTCCCCACCACGACGGCGCTGCCCTGGGGGCGGCCGTCCCTCGACATGGACGGGTCTTAGCGAAACCCGCGCCCGACCGAAAGCGCTCGCCGCGCAATGTCGGGCGGCGCCCCCGGCCCGCGGGGGGAGCCGGCCTCATCTCGCCGGCCCCGCGCCCCGGAGGCCGCGCTGGGTGCGCGAGCTTGCGGCGAGCCCCGAGGGGGCGCAACGAGCTCGTCCCGCGCTGTTCCCGCGCCGCGCCCACACACAGCACAGCAGGATTTCTGCCGCAAAGCGCCGGATGTTCACGGGAGCTTTCGTTGCTACACTCCCGGGCGTGCCGGACGGGGTAGCCACAGTCCCGGGGGGCTCTGCGCATGAGGAGCTCGATCTCGGCGACGAGTTTTCTGGGTTCCGCCGTGACCGCAAGGCCGAGCCGCTCGACCTCCCCGTCCTCGTCGTGAACCGCTTCTTCCAGCCTGTTCAGATCACGACGGCGCGCCGCGCTTTCCTGCTGCTCTTCGGCGGCGCGGCCCTGGCCATCGACGAGGCCGGCGAGCTTCACGATTTCTCGGCCTGGCGGAGCTTGCCCGTACGGGACAAGGACGACGGCCTCCCTGTGGTCGGCGGCTCGCTCCGCGTGCCGCGCGTCCTGCACCTCCGCCGCTACGATCGCATGCGGCGCCCGACCATCCGGCTCACACGGAAGAACGTGATGCTACGCGACGCGCACCAGTGTCAGTACTGCGCGCGCCGCCCGCCCGTCCGCGACCTCAACATCGACCACGTGCTCCCCCGGTCGCGCGGCGGCGAGGACTCCTGGGAGAACCTCGTGACCGCCTGCCGCACGTGCAACCTCCGCAAGGGCTGGCGCACGCCCGACGAGGCCAGCATGCGGCTCATCCGCCAGCCGGTGCCTCCGCGGTGGTCGGCGACCATGCAGATCCTGCTCGGGCTGCCGCACTCGTTCGACGAGTGGAGCCCCTTCCTCAAGGCCGGCTGACGCCCCCTCGCCAGGCGCACCGCGACGCCGCCCGGAGCCGCCGGCGACAGGGCGGGCGGCTCACGGCGCCACGGTGATTCGCCCCTGCTCGTCGCAGTACGCGACCGCGCTCCACCCCTCCTCGGTGCAGAGGAAGAACTCGACGCAGCCGGTCCGGCACGCTGCCTCCGCGCACGTCTCGGCGGCGTCGGCCGGGCAGTCCGGCTCCTGAAGCGCGGGCGCGCAGCCCGACGCCTCGCCGCTGCGATCGAGCGTCACGACGTCGCAGCCGTCCTCCAGACCGCCGCCCGCCCCCGCGTCCGGCGCGGGCTCGCCGGGCCGATCGCAGCGCGCGACCCTCGTCCACGCCCCGTCGCTGCAATCGTACAGAGCGCTGCACGCGTCATCGTCGCAGGTCCCCCCCCGGCCGACCGGGCACCCTCCCTCGGGGATCTCCCCGCAAAGCAGCGGCTCGGCGATGGGATCGCAGCCTGCCGGCGCGAGGGCGGCGAGGGCGGTGCCGGCCATGAAAAGCAGCGGGATCTTCACGACAGCCGTGAGGAGAGCTCGGATCGCCGGCGGGAGGGGGAGAAAAACACGAGGCACCTCGCCTCCGCTCTGCCGAACCGTTTAGTATGCGCGCCATGCGTCCCTGCGCCACTGCCAGCGCCGTGTTCACCGGAGTCCTCGTCGCCGCGACCCTGTTCGTGGCCTGCTCGAGCGGCACCGCGCCACCTTCGCCGCCGGAGAGCGCGCCGCCCGGCGCTCCGCCCCCGCCCGCGTCGCAGCCGGCCGCCGCTGATCCCGCCGCCCCCAACCCGGGCGCCGCGGCGCCGGCCCAGGCGGACAGACCAGCGAGCCGCGGGAAGACCCCGGAGACGGTCGAGGACTGCAAGGCGATCGCCTCCGAGATCACGAACGAGCCGCCGGACGGCGGGGTCGTGATGAACAACGCCATGACCTCGGCCGACGCGGGCTCGAGCGATCGTCTGCAGCCGCTCGTCGACGCGATCAAGGCGCGGCGCGACGGCTTCCGCTGCTGCTTCGACCTCTACGCGCGCAAGCACCCGGGCGCGCAGGGCAGGGTCACCTGGCAGCTCAAGCTGAAGCCCGACGGGACCTTCGAGGAGGCCACCATCGTGCGCGACAAGAGCGACGTGACCGCGCCGCAGATCGAGTCCTGCATGGCGGAGCTCGCGAAGTCGGTCACGTGGGCGCGCTCGCCGAGCGGCAAGGAGACGGTGCTGACCTACCCCTTCGATTTCAAGAGACACAACTAGCAGCGCATCGCCGGCGAGGAGCACGTCTGTGTCGAGCGACGCTTCGGGGATCCTGCGCGGCTCGGGCCACCCCGGCCGCAACGCCTACGCCGAGCTGCTCCGCGACACGCGCGGCCTGCGGCGGGAGCAGCAGCAAGCCCGCGAGGCGTGGTTCGCGCGGCTCGCGGCCGACAAGAAGGACGAGACGCTCTTCGAGCTCGAGATCCTCCTGAAGGGCGTCGCCTGCTTCGCGAACCCGCGGAACCACCCCGGCGCCGGGCGTCGCCAGACGATCGTCAGCCACGACTTCCACGAGCACCTCCAGCACGCCCGCGACGGCATGGCGCGCGTCGTCCAGCTCACGCGCACCATGCTCGGCGATCGCGACCGCGCCTTCGTCTTCCAGCGGTACCTGGAGACGGTGCTCCCGGAGGACACCGCGCGCACGCGCCTCCTGCACGCGACCATGGCGCAGGAGTCGCCGGAGTCGAGCCTCTTCGTGCTGCGGCACGGGTTCACGAACCTCATCGAGGTCGCGGGCGGGCTGCTCCGGCTGCCGCGGGTCAGCTTCAGGCTCTTCTACGCGCACCTCGCGACGGCGATGCGCGAGATCGCGCAGAGCACGTTCTTCAACCCGCTCCACGCGCTCGAGTTTCGCCCGGAGTTCGATCGCATCGCGTCGACGCAGGTGCTCGAGCTGATCCACCGCGTGCCCGGCGAGCATGCGCACCGCCTCGTGGCCCTCACGTTCCTCGCGCTGTTCCGGATGCTCCGGTACCTCCGGCTGCTCGACGCGATCGCGCTCGACCACTCGGATCACCGCGTCGCCGGGCGCGGCTACCTGGTGCTCGCCGTCCTTCGCAGCGACGCGCGCGCGCTCTCGAACTACCTCCGCCGCCGCGCGGGCGCGCTGCTCGCGGACAGCTTCGAGCGGGATCTGCTGCGCGTGCCCGCGAGCGAGCTCGTCGCGCGCCACGACGAGCTCGCCGCCGAGGGCCACCGCCTCCTCTCGACGAAGGCCGCGCTGACCGGGCTCGCCGCGAACCTGCGGCTCGAGATGCGCCGCGCCTTCGAGCACGACCTCCCGCCCGCCGACGCGCTGGTGAGCGAGTCCGAGTACCGCCTCCGCCTCCGCGCCGTGTCGCACGGCCTCCGCCCCGCGCTGCAGAACGCGATCCTGTTCCTCGGCAGATCGCTCGGCGCGAAGCTCGAGGAGGGCCGCGTCTTCGACGACCACGCGGCGCGGCGGGCGACGAGCGATCGCCTCCGCCGCGACGTGTGGATGTTCGCCCAGATCGCCCGCGCGTTCGCGAGCAAGGCGCGCACAACCGGCCCCGCGCCCGACCGGTGGACGGGCATCGCGAGCTTCGCGTTCGTCCGCGAGTTCCTCTCGTACTTCCGGGCGATGGGCTACCCGCTGCTCCGCGTGGGCGACTACCCCCGCGTCGACGCGTTCGTCTCGGCGATGACGGCGCTCGAGGACAGCGACCTGCTCGACCCCCAGCGGCTCGACGCCGCCATCCGCGAGTGCGAGGCGTTCTTCGAGTTCCTGATGAAGCTCTTCGAGCAGATCTCGAAGCGCGAGGACCTCGTGGGCGTGCCGTTCGATCGCAAGGGCGCCGCGCGCGCCCTCCGGCTCTACCTCGGCGAGCGCACCTGAGCGCCCCTCTCGGCGCCGCGCCGCCGCTCCACCACCGAGGCGCCGAGGCGCCGAGCGCGGCTCCCGGCGCGCGCCGTTCGGCGGCGCAAGGCAGGCGAACGTACGCGCCGCGCGGCGGTCCAGCGCCGCGCCGATCCAGCGCGGCGACCTGCGCGCGCGCGTCGGTCGCGATCGTCGCGCGGCGGCGCGGTCGCGGGGACATCATCAACCCGCGCGCGCCCCCAGCCTGGACCAGCGCGCCGGCTCCGCGGCGTGCTCACCCTCGGGCGTCCTGTAGAAGCGACCTGTAGGACAGAGTTTCTCGTCGCGGCCGGCGGGCCTGCTCGCGGCGCCTCACCGGGTGGACGGCGCGAGGCGCGTCGCCTTTGGCGGCTTATTCCGACTCGTCGGACGGCCCGGTGCTCGCAGGCGCCGGGGCCGGCGTGCTCTTGCGCGCGCCGCGGGTGCCCGCGCCCTTGGCCGGCGCGCGCTTGGCAGCCGCGCGCCCGCCTCGAGGCGAGGCCGCCTTCTTCGGCGCAGCCGCGCGCTTGCCGGCGGCCTTCGCCTTGCGCTTCGGAGCCGCCTTCTTGGCGGCGGGCTTCTTGGCGGCGGCGCGCTTCGGCGTCTTCTTGGCGGCGGCGCGCTTCGGGGCGGCCTTCTTCGCTGCCTTCCGCGCCGGCTTCTTCGCGACCTTACCGGCCTTCGCGGCGGCCGGCTTCTTGGCCGACTTCGTCACCTTCTTCGCAGGCTTCTTCGCGGTCTTCTTAGCAGCCATTGGAAATCCTCCTGCATTCGCCCCGGCCCGGCGGACATCGCTCGACGTCCTCGCCACTACAATTTCCTGACCGAGGCAACAGATGTTGCACGACGTATATTGCCATGCATGGTGATGGTCAAGGAAAATCTTGCAGGCCCTAAACCGATGTATCCCATGTGTTCCAGGCAAACTGGTCCGCAAGCGTTGCGAGGGTAAACGCCGGATCAGGCCGTGGTGAAAAGAACCAGACCGCGCCGGACGTTGAATTTTCGTTGACAAGATCCCGGATGTCTGTCTTTGCCCTCTCCGCTTCTCCCCGGCGAACGCGCGCTTGCAAGGCGCGGCAAACAGCGCCGTGGAGCTCATGGTCGCACGGAGCACCGGCGTTGCGCAGGCTCTAGAGAGCCTTGTGCGGCGCCATTCGCCTCGCTACGGTCGCGCCGCCTGCGCGGCGGTCGCCCGTCATGGGCCGGCGCCGCGCCGCTCTAGGAGGAAAGGTATGTTGGTTCGTCGCTCGACGTCGTGGTTGTTGCTGGGCGCAACGCTCCTTGCCGGCTCGGGGGCGCTCGGATGCGGCTACTCGGAGGAGGAGATGCAGGCCAAGGTCCGCGAGATCGAGGGCCTGAAGACCCAGCTGAGCGCCGAGCAGGCGCAGAACAAGAAGGCCAGGAGCGAGCTCGATGAGGCGGCGGCCCGGATCGAGCAGCTCAAGTCCCAGCTCAAGGCAGCGGGCGTGGACATCTCCAACCTGAACGCGAATCTCGAGCAGCAGGCCCGCGCGCTCGAGGACTTCCGCCGCCGCGCCCAGCAGCTCGAGGACATCAAGAAGCGCTTCGAGGTGCTGCGGGACAAGCTCCAGGCCCTGACCAAGCTCGGGCTCAACGTGACCGTCCGGAACAACAGGATGGTCATCCAGCTCCCCGGCGACGTCCTCTTCGACTCGGGCCGGGAGACGCTGAAGAAGGAGGGCCAGGACATCCTGCTCAAGGTGGCCGAGGTCATCCGCAACGACGCCGGTCTGTCGACGCGCTCGTTCCAGGTCGCCGGGCACACGGACAACGCGCCGCTCGCCGGCGGTCGCTTCAAGGACAACTGGGGGCTCAGCGTCATGCGCGCCCGCGAGGTGCTCGCGTTCCTGCTCCAGCCCCAGGACAAGGGCGGCGGCGGCCTCAAGCCCGAGCGGTGGAGCGCCTCCGGCTACGGCGACACCGACCCGGTGAAGGCCAACGACACCCCGGAGAACAAGCAAGCCAACCGGCGCTGCGAGCTCGTGGTGCTGCCGAACGTCGAGGAGATGCTCGACCTGAAGACGCTCACCCAGTGAGGCCTGGAGCATGAGCGTCGCGGCCATCGACATCGGGACGAACTCGGTCCTCCTGCTCGTCGCGGAGCGCCGCGGGGGTGAGCTCGTCGCGCTCGCCGAGCGCGCGACGATCACCCGCCTCGGCCAGGGGGTCGACGCGGCCCGCGCGCTCGCCCCGGAGGCCGTGGAGCGGACGCTCGCCTGCCTCGCCCGCTACGGCGAGGAGATCAGGTCCCTGGGCGTCGAGCGGGTGGACGCCGTCGGGACCAGCGCCATGCGCGACGCCGCCGGCGGCGAGGCGTTCATCGCCCGCGCCCGCGACCTCATCGGCGTGGCGCCGCGCGTGATCTCCGGGCCGGAGGAGGCGGAGCTCACGTACGCCGGGGCGCTGACGGGGCTCAACCTGCCGGCCCGCGGTCCCAGGATCGTGTTCGACGTGGGGGGCGGCAGCACGGAGATCATCGTCGGCGACGCCGGCGGCACGGTGGAGCGGGCGGTGAGCCTCGACGTCGGCAGCGTCCGGCTGACCGAGCGTCACATCCGCGCGGACCCCCCGGCCGAGGCGGAGCTCGAGGCCGTCCGTGCGGATGCCCGGGCAGCCCTGGCGACGGTCCCTGCCGGGCCTCTGTCGGGCGCGCCCACCCTGGTCGGCGTCGCGGGCACGGTGACGACCCTCGCCGCGCTCGTGCGCGACGTCGCGCCCTACGACGGCGCCCGCGTGCACGGCGCGCAGGTCGCCGGGGCCGAGGTCGTGGCCATCACGTCCCGGCTCGCCGCCCTGCCGCTCGCCGCGCGGAGGCAGCTACCCGCGCTGGAGCCGGCCCGCGCCGACGTCATCGTCGCGGGCAGCGTGCTGATCGAGGAGATCCTCGCGTGGGCCTCGAGGGCCGCGGGGGCGCCTGTCGACCTCATCGCCTCGGATCGCGGCGTCCGCTGGGGGCTGGCCGAGCGGCTTTGCCCCGCCTGAGCCCACCGGCTCGCTTTCATACAGGACGGACGCAGCTCCCCTGGCCGTTGTGCCCGCCACCTTTTCGCCTCATCCCACCCAGCCCAGGTCCGCCACCTCTCCCGGAGAGGCCCGCTCTGCCCTAAACTAGAGCGGCGGGTCAGCGTGCATTCACGCTGATGCCTCCACCGACACACACTGTGACCCCGCCCGATCCTGAGAAAAAACCAGAATGATCACGCGACGATGGGTCAGCCTCGGGGATTTTCGTTGACGGTTCTGTGCTGGCTCACTAGAGTGCGCGCGCCTGGCGCAAACCGGCCCTTTTTCGAGAGGGCCGTTCCCCCAACCTCAATCCCTTCCGCCCGAAACCGTCCGCTTTCACCCCCGCTGCTCGAGAATTTACTGTGCACGCCTGAGCACCGACCCCTCGCGGGTCTTGGCGGTGGTGCTCGCGCTTGTGCTCGCACAGCGATCTCGAGTCGCGGTTCATGGTTTTTTTCTCGGAATGCGCGACGGTGTGTGTCGGTTCTGCGGGTCCAGGTTCAACCGCATGTGCAACGGCCGCTTCCCGGAGAGGATTTCGGGAAGCGGACGAAAAATAAAGAGACGGCGGGGTGGAAGGCAAAGGAGACGATATGCAGGCTCGTTCGGAGATCCAGTTCAAGGTGGGCGACAAAGCCGTCTACCCGGCCCAGGGCGTGGCCGAGGTGGTCAACATCGAGGAGAAGGACATCGCTGGCAACCGTCAGCGATTCTATGTTCTCCGCATCTTGGACACGGATCGAAAGATCATGGTTCCAGTCAGCAACGCGAGCGCGGTCGGCCTTCGCCAGGTCATCTCTGAACAGGAAATTCGAGAAATCTTCGACATCCTACGCGAGCGCACCATCGCGTTCGACAACCAGACATGGAACCGTCGCTACCGCGGCTTCATGGACAAGATCAAGACGGGTTCGATTTACGACGTCGCGGAGGTGCTCCGCGACCTGTACCGCCTGAAGACGGACAAGCAACTCTCGTTCGGTGAGCGCCGCATGCTCGACACCGCCCGGACGCTGATCGTCAAGGAGATCGCGATCGCCCGGGGCCAGACGGAAGAGCAGGTGAAGACCGAGATCGAGGCGATCTTTCTCGCCAACTGAGGCGTTACCTCATGGCTAGCGGCCCTGCGGCCGCTGCCGATGGAGGCCGGCACTGCCGGCCTCCGGGCTTTTGTGGGTCCGATCGCCGGAGCCCGGGTCGGGCGCGCGACGTCGAGGGGCTCGGCCGGCGCCCCTGCCCCGCCGGTGGCTCCGCTCAGAGCTCGCTGCCGGGCCGCTTCTGTACGGGAGGGAGCGGAGGCAGCGCGAGATCGACGCGCCAGCCGGCTTCCTCGTAGACGCAGGGCACCTGGACGCGCTCCCCCGGGAGCAGGCCGGCGACGTCCACGAGGGCATGCGCGCCGGCGATCTGGGCGACGTACCGCTGCGGCTCGAAGCGCAGGAGGAAGCGGGAAGGCGTGATCATCGCTTCGGGGGCGATCGCCTTGCCGGTCGCCGCGCTGTAGCGCTGCGCGCGCGCCGCCAGGTTGTCCCGCGCGCGGCGGGACAGGAGCTCGAAGGCGGCCTTGGCGTCGGCCGGATCGCCGTGGAGCTGGCGCAGGCGCGCGACAAGCTCCCGGACGGCGCCGTCCGGCGTGCCGTTGGGAGGACGCCTGCTGCACCCGGACGCGGCGAGCGCCGCGGAGAGCGCGACCGCCGCGGCGGCGCAGCGCAGGCGCGCGGCCGCCCGTCCGCTGTGCCGCGCGCGCTGCCGGTGCGTCGTCATGCCGCCGGTCCCTTAGAACGACGCCCCGCCGGAGTCCACAGCGCGCGGCCGCCGGCGTCCGCCGCACCTCGCGGAGGAGCGCGCCTTCACGCCGGCGCTGCGCCCGCGAACGCGCCCACCTGGCGGAGCGCCTCGTAGAGGACGATCGACACGGCGTTGGCCAGGTTGAGCGAGCGCACGGGGCCCAGCGTGGGGATCCCGAAGACGTCGTCCGGCATGCGGGCGAGGAGGTCGGGGTCGAGGCCCACGCTCTCCTTCCCGAAGACGAGCGCGTCGCCCGGCCGGAAGTCCGCGTCGAGGTAGCTCCGCGACGCCACCGCGCTGAACAGGCGCAGCCGCGCGTTCGGGTGCCGGTGGCGAAAGTGGGCGAGGTCGAGGTGCTGCTCGAGCGTCACCAGGTGCCAGTAGTCGAGCCCCGCGCGGCGGACGCTCCGCTCGTCGATGCGGAACCCCAGCCTCCCGAGCAGGTGCAACGGGCTCTGCGTCGCAGCCGCGAGCCGCGCGATGTTGCCTGTATTCTGCGGGATCTCGGGCTCCACCAGCACGATCCGGAACGGCGGATCGAGCGGCGCCGCGCGGAGCCGGGGGCGACCATCCTTGAGCACGCTCTCTCTTTCGGCGACGCGCCCTCGCGGTGCAACCCCCTTCCGCGACGCAAGCCCCGAGGAGGGGTCGCGCGCGTCCTGGCCGACTGGCCCGCGCGGCGCGGCCCCTTCGGGCAGCCGGCCCACGCGGCGCCACGCAAAACGTGGCCGGAGCTGGCGGAGGTGCCTCTGTTCGCTTGACGGCTGTACGAGCGGACACGTAGCCTCCCGCCTCGGAGACACGGAATGCGCGCATCGTGCTGGATTGCCTCGGCAATTGCCCTCGCGGGGGTGGCGTCATCCTCGCAGGCGTCTGCAGACTCCATGGATCCGGCGCTCGCACGGCTTGTGCGCGAGCCGGTCGCTGGCGTCGGTGACGCTGCGGTGCCCTGCCGCATCACGGGGCCGGACAACGGCCTCTACTACAACCCCGCGTCGCGCTATCAGCGCTGCCAGACCGACGACGCCGCGTTCGCGAAGCTCATCGCGCAGTACGGCTTCGCGATCGCGCCGTCGGCGATGCACTCGGCGCGGACCACGGGCTACGGCGGGTTCGAGATCGGCATCGAGGCCGCCTACACGAAGATTGACAGCGAAGCGGACTACTGGCAGCGCGGCACGCAGGGGCCGCAGGATCCGGCGTCCGGGAACTTCTCCATCGAGAACCGGAGCCCGGACTCGTTCCTGCAGCACTACTCCCTGAAGGTGCGCAAGGGCTTCCCGTTCGGCTTCGAGCTCACCGGCGCCGTCGGGTTCCTCGCCAACACCAACATCGTCAGCGGGGGCGCCGACGTACGCTGGGCGCTCTTCGAGGGGTTCCGCCGAGGGATCCCCGCGATCTTCCCGGAGGTCGCCGTCGGCGGCAGCGTCCGGACGGTCACCGGGACCGAGGAGTTCCAGCTGACGGTCGCCGGCGTCGACGCGCAGGTCTCGAAGCCTCTGCCGATCGGCGGCACGGTGGTCGTCACCCCGTACGCCGGCTACCAGTGGATTCACATCTTCGGCGACTCGGGGTTGATCGATCTCACCCCGAACACCGACGCCGTGAACTACTGCAACTTCCGCGGGTTGAACTCGCCGGCGAACCCCGTGCAAGGCGCGGACGGCCAGACGCTCGCCCACGACGGCCAGCCCGTATGCGCGGGCGGATCCCAGGCCGACTTCAACAACACCGTCGTGTTCGACGCCGTGCGCATGTCGCGCCACCGGCTCCATTTCGGAGCGCAGCTACGCTTCCAGATGGTGAAGTTCGGCGCTCACTTCATCACCGACATCGTGAGCCCCGAGGACGCGAACCAGGGTGCGGACTACGAGATCAACGGCGAGAACAAGTTCGCCGGGCTCGGGTCGCAGTGGACCCTCGCGCTCGATCTCGGCGCCGTGTTCTGAGACGCGCGGCGCCGGGGCCCACGCGCCCGGCGCTGTGTTCTGAGACGCGCGGGGGGGGCCGCGGGTGGTCCGGGTCGCGTCAGCGCTTCGGGCCCAGATCGGGCAGCGCGTAGCCGAGCTCGGCGAGGATGGCGCGGAACGCGCGGTCCTCGTTCCGCGCCACGGTGAGGTGCTCCATGAACTTCTTGAAGTTGCCCTGAGCGGCCGCGTCGGCGGCGCGCTCGCTGTTCTCGAGCACGAGCAGGAGGTGCGGGTGCGCCCTGGAGACGGATCCAGGGCACTCCATCTTGCTCGCCACCTTGGCGCGCGCCTCGGCGAGCGCGTGCACCACCATGATGAGCTCCTTGTCGTGCGTGCGCGGCAGGAGCATGTCGCCCTCCCGGCGCGCCTCGTCGAGCATCAGGCTCGCCCTGTCGAGGTAACTCCCGGCCCAGGCGGGCAGCGCGACGAAGAGCGAGCAGAGCGTGAAGGTGAAGGCAATCAACAGGTGACGGATCATCGACTGGGTCCTCGGTCGTTCATGGGTAGCTCGGAGGACGCCCCGCCGGCAGGCGGGGCGCCCCTGCCCTCGGGCGCGCCTTCCAGGGCTTCGGCGGTCGCCCGTTCATCGCATGGGGTCGCAGGCTCCGGCGCGGCGCACGCCACGAGCGCGGCGCGCGCGGCCGCCTGCTCCGCCAGCTTCTTCGATCGGCCCCGGCCGGTGCCGATGACCTTGCCCTCGACCTCGACGGCGACCAGGAACGCGCGGTCGTGGTCCGGCCCCTCCGTGCCCATCAGCCGGTAGCGCGGCGACGCGGCGCCGCGCGCCTGCACGCGCTCCTGCAGCTCGCTCTTCGCGTCGCGCCCGAGCATGCTGCCGCTCGCGAGCTGGGCGAGCGGGCTCGCGACGATCTTCCGGCTCAGCGCGCGCGCGCTCTCGAAGCCGCGATCGAGGTACAGCGCCGCGACGAGCGCCTCGGTGGCGTCGGCGAGCACGTTGGTCTGGTCGCGCTCCCCGGCGACCTCCGCGCCTCGCCCGACCCGGAGCGCCGCGCCCAGCTCGACGCCGCGCGCCCACGCCGCGAGCGCGTCCGTGTTGACAAGCGCCGAGCGCATCATCGAGAGCTCGCCCTCCCGCGCCCCCGGGAAGCGCTCCATGAGCAGCTCCGTCACGCACAGGCCGAGCACGGCGTCGCCCAGGAACTCGAGGCGCTGGTTGTCCACGCGCCGGCCGCCTCGCTGCTCGTTCGAGAAGCTCGGGTGCGTCAGCGCCTCCTCGAGGTGCGGCAGGTCGCCCTCCACCCCAAGATCCAGACGCCGCAGCAGCTCGCTCGGGAGCATCCCCAGCACCTTGCCCACGCGCGACGTCTCAGCCCGTGTGGAGGCGGTCGGTCAGCCCCGCCATCTCGAGGTCGAGCGCCGTCAGACCGCCGGCGTCATGCGTGGACCACGCGACGCGCACCTTGCCCCACGACAGCAGGATGTCCGGGTGGTGATCGCGGCGCTCGGCCAGGAGGGCGACCCGCATCGCGAAGCCCACGCCGGTCCCGTAATCCGGAAACGAGTAGATCCGCTCGATCCGCTCGCCCGCTCTCACCCATCCCGGGTGAGCAGCGACGAAACCGGCGATCTCATCGTCCGGGAGCCGATCACGCTTGCCCATGGGGAGCAACTATGAGCTATGCCCCGCCCCGGTGGAACCCCGAGTTGCGTCCCCTGGCCGCGCGCGCCGCTCGCCGCGCGCTCGTCCGCCGTGCGCTATCCTCCCGCCGCGATGACCGGGCTCACCGCCTGCCCCTTCTGCCGGGAAATGTTCGAGGCGAACGAGGCCCGTACGTGCCCCGCCTGCGGCCTCCGGCTGGAGGAGCTCTCGAAGCTCCCTCCCTCGTACGACGCGCTCCACGAGGAGCCCGACGAGCCGCTCCCGCCGCACAGGGAGCCGCTCCCGTGGGCCTACGCCGGTCGCGGCCGGGGGGCCCTGCTCGCGCTCGCTGTCGCCGGCCTCGCGGCGTTCTTCGCGCCCTGGGTCCACGAGACCGCGCCCGAGATCCGCGATCTCAGCGGCTTTGGCCTCGCCCGCAGGCTCGGGTGGATGTGGGCCCCCGCGGTCGCGTTCTTCGTGATGATCCCGCTCGTGCTGACGCGGAGATCGATCCACAAGATGCGCGGCGCCCGCGTGGCCGTCGCGTTCCTCGCGGCGATCGCCCTCACCACCGTCGCGATGCGCCTGCTGTTCATGCCGGCGAGCACGCTGCTCCGTCCGGTCCGCTTCACGTGGGGCTACGGGCTCTACGCGACCGGGGCGATCGCGCTCGCCGCGCTGATCACCGCGGCGTTCTTCGGAGGAAGGATCGACGACCTCCCCACGGGACAGGAGCGCCGGGGCGACGAGGTGCTGCACTGATCGCGCTGCCGGCGCTGCCGGCGCTGCCGGCGCTGCCGGCGCTGGCCGACGGCCGCGCTCCGGCATCGTGAAACGATCGGCGCCAGGGCTGACACCGATGCCATACCTGCCGGGACGAAGCGCCGCCGTGCGCGCGGGATGACGCTGAACGAACGACGCGACGAGGCGATGAACGGCGCGGCGTGAACGACGGACGATGTACGCGCTCGGAGGCATCCCGGGTCGACAGGCCCGCTGGTGCGACGTAACCTTGGTAGGAGTGGCCTCTGTCCGCTGCTCGGAGGTGCGCAATGGCCAACAGATCTGCCAGCGTACGCCGTGAGCCGGTGCGGGACGACGAGGCGTTCGATGTTCCCGCGGCGGTCCTCTGCGCGTGCTGCGGCCAGCCAGATTGCGCCGGCTGCGCCGCGGCGACCGACGAGGGCTCGGGGGTCGTCGCTATCATCCCTTGGGAGCGCCCGTTCGGCGGCGTCTGGTCGCGGCTCTGGGCCACCTCGAAGGCCACCACGCTGGGGGCCGAGACCTTCTTCGCGGCGCTGCCCGACGGCGCGGTCCTCGCGGCCATGCGGTTCGCCCTGCTCGCGGAGACGCTCGCGATCCTCTCGATGGTCGTCGCGCTCCTGCCCGTCGCGGCGCTCGCGCTGCCGGGTCTGACGCTGGAGCTCGCGCGGAACCCGGCCGCGCGCGCGAGCGCTCTCCAGTGGCTCGCGATCGGGATTCCAGGGCTCACCGTGTGGATGGTGCTCGCGCACGCGGTGCACGGGGCCGCCCTCGAGCTCGGCGCACGCCGCCAGGGCGCGCGGCCGGAGCGCCGGCGCGCGCTCCGCTTCGGGCTCTACGCGTGCGGCTGGGACCTCATGGCCGGGCCGCTCGGCGCGCTGGTCATGCTCATCACGGGCGGCCTCAAGGGCGCCGAGCAGATCCTGTCGGCGTCGCTCCGGGTACCGGGCAGGGCCTCCACGGCGCTGCTGCTGGGCGTCTACGCGCTCCCGCCCGACGCCGCAGAGCGCGCTCGCCGCGCCGGGAGCATCGCCGCGCTCGTGGTCACCATCGCCTCCGGCTTCGCCGCCATCGCGATCGTCGTCGCCCTGAGCTGACCCCGCCCGCGGCTCTGGCGAGGCGACCGGTGGCTCGAGGGCACCGGTCGCGCCGGTGCCGAGGCGGCGGACGGGATCAGCGCATGTCCTGGCGCGGCACAGGCGAAGGCGGGGGCGCGCCCGGGCGGCGGCTGCTCGCCAGGGTGCCCGGGCGCCGCAGGGGCTGCAGATCGCCCGTCGAGGTGATGTCGATCAGGTCGACGAGCTCGGGCGCATGGCCCGATACGTCCTGCCCCCGCAGGCGCTCGAGGAGCTGCTTCACCTGCGCCTCGGCCCTGGCGTGCGCGAGGATCTGGCGGATCGACGGCGCCTCTTGCTCCAGCGAGCGGCTCACCGGCCTGCGGCTCTGCCGTCGCCACAGCACCGCGAAGCGATCGCCCTCCGCCACCGGCTCGGGCACGAGCTCCCCGTCCTTCACCCGGGCGGCAGCCTCCATGAGCCCCGGGGCGAGCTTCAGCCCCGGCTCCGCGGTGCTGCCGTCGGGCGCCACGAACCCGAGATCGCCGCCGCGCAGGCTGGTCGCCTTGTCGAGCGATCTGTCGCGCGCGATGTCCTTGAAGCGCTGGGGCGACGGGTCCTTCTTGAGCTCGGCCAGGATCGCCTCGGCCTCCTCCCGCGTCGCGACGAGGACGCGCCAGAGCGCCACCATCGGCGGCGCGCTGAACTTGTCCCGGTTCGCTTCGTAGTAGGCGCGGACCTCCTCGTCGGTCGCCGGAGAGCTCGCCTCCGCCTGGATCCGCTGCAGCAGGGCGGCGCGAAGGACGCCGCGGATGCGGTCCTGCACGTCGGTCCGCTCGGTGAGCTTCTGCGCGGCCGCCCCCTGGGCGAGGAGCAGCTCGCGCACGAGGACCTGGCTCACGAAGTTCCTCCGGATCTCGTCCGGGGTGCGGCCGAAGCTCTGGAGCTGAAACGGCGGGATCTGCGCGATCCTCCGCTCGACCTCCGCCGCCGTGATGACCTTGTCGCCGACGCGCGCCACCACCGCGGCCGCCGCGGCCGAGGGCTGGGCCTCAGCGCGGAGCGACAGGCCTGTCGACGCCGAGCACACGACCACGGTCGCGGCCGCTGCGAGGAGGAGCTTCACCGTTCTCGCGCGCATCGGAGCGGGTTATCCCCGCGCCGGCAGGCAAGGTCAAGCTGCGCCGCGGCGCGCCGTCTCGGCCGGCGCGCCGGTCGGGTGTCCCCTCCCGGTCGCCGCCCCGCACCACGCCCGCCTTGCGCAGGGCGTGCGCGTCGAGCCCGACGAACCGGTACACGTCCGCGGAGAAGCCGTAGGCGCGGTGGAGGTGCCTCAGCCCCTCGACGAGCTCGGCGGTCACCTCGACCGGGGGTGGCGGCGGGTACGCCTTGCGGATCGAGGCGAGCGGCTCGCCCAGCTCGAGGAGCTCCTCGACGCGCGACAGCACGTCGATCGGCTTGAGCGCGCGCTTGCCGCGCCGCGAGACGCCCTCGGCCAGCTCCGCGAGCAGGCGCCGACGCCGGCGCTCGGTACGGCCGTCCCCGGCGCGGCCACCGCCGCCCAGGAGCAGCTCATTGAACCGACGCGCGGCCCGGCGCTTCTCGACGGCGTCCGGACTTCCCCGGCGGTTCTGCGCGCCGCCATCCCGCTTGGCTGGACGTGGCGCTTTGGTGGATCCGGCCCTGGAGGCCGGCGAGCTCTTCGTCTTCACGATCCTCGGCAGGAGCACAGCGGCGCTCGAAGAGCCGGTATTCCCCGGCACATCTTCTGGCTGTCCCCGGAGTATAGACAGCTCATCCTCTCGCTTCGAAGAAAGCGGCGAGCGCACGTCGCGCTCGCGCCGCGCGCGCCGGACCTCAGCGTCCGCCCGCGCACAACGCGAGGGCCGTCCCCGCGGCCGCGATCAGCCAGGCCGGCCACGTCGCGCGGAGGAAGCCGGCGACGTCGGACAAGGCGCCGCGCCGAGCGCGCCGGGCAGCCTCGGCGTGCCCGATCCGGCGCAGGTTCTCGCGCTCGATCTGCTCGTGCTCCTCGTCGTCGAGGGGATCGCTGCCGGCGAGGTGGTGCAGGTGGTGGGTCACCTCGTGGTCGATCGTCTCGTCGATCTCCGCGTCGACGTCGAACCCGGGGTCCTCGCGGGCCTCTGTTCGAAACGTCCGATAGAAGATCCGGATCTCCGGAGGACGGGCGATCCCGAGCTCGTCCGCGGGCGTCCCGGGCGTGTAGCAGCCGAGCAGCGGCTCGCCTCCGTCGTCGCAGGCCGGCACGCCCGCGTCGATGAAGAGGTCGATGTTCCGCACGCCGCGGGCCTCGTAAATGCGCTCCGCCGCCGCACGGACGCGCGCCTCGAAGGCGTCGAGATCGGGGAAGGCGCGCCCCTCCCCGGCCGCGGAGCCCGCCTGCCCGGGGACGTCCGGATCCGCTTCCGGGGCGCGGAGAGGCGCGCGCGCGAGCTCCCGCTCGAGCGGCACATCGAGGTCGTTCCTGGCGCCGCAGGCCTGGCAGCGGTGAACCGCGAAGAGCCGCGCGGGGTAGCGCGCCTCATGGTAGAGGTCGACGATCGCCGCCCACGCTTCGTCCGGCGCCCCGGCGAGCGCGTCGGCGATCACCGAGGCGCGCCGCTCGCGGCCGAGCACCGCGATGCCCATGGCCACGACCAGCGACGGCGTGACGCGGAGCGCGCCCTCGCTGGACAGGCGGAGCAGCGGCATCGCCTCCTCGACGGTCCGCTCCACGAGCCGCACGCCGCGGCACACGGCGCGCCCGACGCGCAGCGCCGGGATCGGGTGCAAGACGCCGAAATCGAACGGGCGATCGAGCTCGGGGTCGTCGAGCTCTCCGTCGGTGAACGGCCCGATCTCCAGCAGGCTCGACGGAGCGACCTCGAACGGGGCGCCGCAGTTCTCGCACGAGTACGCGCCGGGCTCCTCCGGCACGACCCCGGCGAACGCGAGGAGCGCGCGCAGGACGTGGGCGTCGGCGAGCGGGAGGCCGAGCGGATCGAGCGGCGCGCCCCGCGCGTCGGCCAGGACCGACGGGCCGGCGAGGACCTGCACGTCGCGCGCGCACCTGCCGATCGGGGGGGGCGCGTCGCCGCCGCGGCTTCCGGGGGCGCCCAGGACGGCCGGCGCGTGGGCGCGCGCGGCAGCGTCCGACAGGCGCACCACGCTGCCGGAGGGGAGGTGGACCTGCGCGGGGAGCAGGCGTTGCGCGGGCGCAGGCTTCGGCATCGCTCGGCGGCCTATAAGGGAGCGTGCGCGCGCCTTCCAGCGCGGCGCGTGCTCGCCTCACCTGTCGCCTCGCCGTGGCGAGGTTCCGTCAGGGGTCCTCGGGGGCCCGCGAGCCGCTGGGGGCGCCGTCGTCGGCCGGCGCAGACGAGCCCCAGGCATCGCGGTCCCTGTCCGCTCCGGAGGGCTCCCGCCCCGCGCGGCCGACGTCGAGCCCGGCGGCGCTGGCGAGCTCGGCCGCCACCACGGCGGAGAGCGAGCCTCCGGCGAGCGGAGCCATCCGCGGGGCGACGGTCGACGAGGGCGACGGCTCCGAGGACGTGCGATCGCGGCGGCGACCTCGGCCCACCACGGGCGCGCGCTCGCCGTCCCCGGCCGGATCCGGCGCGGCGGCGCCCTCGCGATGCACTGTCGCGCGGAGCTGCATGCGCCCGAGCGACAGGCTCGCCGCGCTGGCGGGCGGCACGCTCGACGAGGGCTCCGCGCCGAGCGGCACGCCTCTTCCGAAATCGAGGTAACGCGTGATGGCCAGAGCGTAGATGAGCTTGCGCACGATCGGCTCCGGCGCGATCCCGGACCTGATGAGCGCCGGGAGCGTGGGCGAGGAGCTCTGGAGCACGCCGAACACGGCGAGCTCGCCCTCGGTGAGGCCGAAACGACCCGGCTCGAGGGCGGGGTGCAGCCGGAGGGGCACCGCCTCGATCCGCTCGAGCGTCCGCTGGAGCCGCGTCGAGCGCTCGCCGTGCTCGCGCAGCCCCGCCCAGAGCAGCGCGAGCGGATCGACCTTCGCTGGATCGCCGCCCCAGTCGGCCAGCGCGTCGAGGCCGTCGAAGTAGCGGTACTTCGTCTCCGGCGGCAGGTCGAAGAGCCGCACCATCCGCCGCACGAACTGAACCTGCGCGAGCCAGTCGAGCGTCGGGGCGTCGAGGCACCCCGAGAGCAGCAGCACATCGCCGAGGAGGCCCCTCGTCGCGAGCGCATCCGCCAGGATCTCGGCGGAGATCACCCCCTCTTCGAGCAGGATCTCTCCGAACCGCGCATAGCCGTCGCTCGGGCGGATCTTGACGGGGGCCCCCCGGACGATGCGCACCGTGTGCTCGGCGCCCGTGGGCTCCCGCAGGATGAGCGCGCCGGTCAGCCGGTGCTCGACGGCATACACAAAGAGATGAGCGAACGGCGTGCGCTCCAGATCTCCTTCCGCCGTCGCGGGGCCGTCGGCAGACATCCCACGCAAAGCTATCATAGCGCCCGCGGGCCGGAGCCCCTTTCTCCGCGCACAGACGCGCCGAAGCGGCGCCGATGTCGCGCTCGCCCTCATGGAGCCGCGGCGCTCCGGCGTCGGTCGTCACCTTCGTTTCTTGCCCGTTCCGACGCGCGCTCGACGCCTTCCCTTCACCTCCGGGTGCGCGCGGCTGGGGTCGGGCGGCGGCGCGCGTACCCGGCCCAGCGGCCATCCGCCGCGGCGGTTCCGCGCTACGGTGGCAGGCATGCCTCGCGGACATGTGCTGGTGCTCGATGACGAGCGGGCGATCTTGACGACCCTGCAGAAGGCCCTGTCGCTGGAGGGCTACACGGTCGACGTCGCCGGCGGCGTCGGGGTGGCCGAGGAGAAGCTCGCGAAGCGGAGCTACGACATCGCGCTCTTCGACGTCTCGTTGCCCGACGGCGACGGCGTCGAGCTGCTGCAGCGGATACGCACCGCAGGATCGGAGCTGCCGGTCGTCATGATGAGCGGCCACGCGACGATCGACGCCGCTGTCCGCGCGACGCGGCTCGGCGCGATCGACTTCCTGGAGAAGCCGCTCTCGACCGATCGGCTGCTGCTCGTGCTCGACAACACGCTGCGCCTCGTCCGGGCCGAGGCCGAGGCGAAGGCGCTGCGGGCGCAGACCGGTCAGGTCGGCGAGCTCATCGGACAGAGCCGGGCGATGCTCGAGCTGCGCGAGCAGATAGCGCGCGCGGCGAGGGCGACCGCGACGGTGTTCGTGACGGGCGAGCGCGGCACCGGCAAGGAGCTCGTCGCGCGCGCGATCCACAGCGCCTCGAAGCGCGCGCGCGGGCCGCTGGAGAAGATGAACTGCGCCGCGGTGCCGAGCGAGCTCATCGAGAGCGAGATGTTCGGCCACGAGGCGGGCGCGTTCACCGGCGCGACGAAGCAGCGACGGGGAAAATTCGAGCGCGCGAGCGGCGGCACGCTGTTCCTCGACGAGGTCGGGGACATGCCGCTCGCGATGCAGGCGAAGCTGCTCCGGGTGCTGCAGGAGCGGGAGATCGAGCGCGTGGGCGGGCACGAGACGATCAAGGTCGACGTGCGCGTCGTGGCGGCGACGAACCGCGACATCGAGGCGGCGTGCCGCGAGGGGCAGTTCCGGCCGGACCTCCACGACCGGCTCAACGTGCTGCCGCTGTCGCTGCCGCCGCTCCGGGCGCGGCGCGAGGACATCCCGCTGCTCGCGCGGCACTTCCTGGCGATCGCGACGCAGGCGAACGATCGGCCCGGGATGGCGTTCACGAGCGGCGGGATGGGGATGCTCGTCGCTTACAGCTTTCCTGGCAACGTGCGGGAGCTGCGCAACATCATCGAGCGGCTGGTGATCCTGACGCCGGACGACACGATCGACGAGGGCGACGTGAAGGTGTGCCTCGGCGGACAGCAGGCCTCGATCAAGGGGGGGCTCTTCCGTCCGGGCGTGCCGTTCCGGGTGCTCGCCGAGGAGGCGGAGCGGGCCATCCTGGAGGAGGCGCTCGGCCATCACGGAGGGCAGATGGCCGCGACGGCGCGGGGGCTGGGGCTCGAGCGGAGCCACCTCTACAAGAAGTGCAAGGCGCTCGGGCTGCGCGGGGACAAGGGGGAGGTCGAGGACGAGTAGGCGGGGGCCGCGTCCCGGGAGGTCTGCGCGACGTACAGCGGGCGCGGAGGTCGGAGCGGAGCAGCCGAGCCGCGGGCCGACTTTGCGGCGAGCTCACGGCGTCCATTCGACCTGGCACGACGTGAGCGCCGGCGGGGGTCTCTGCGCGGCGGGGCGCGGATGGCCGAGCGCCCACCGGCGCCCCGCCGCGCAGAGCCCCCCCCGGCGCGTGCTCCCAGGATCGTCGCCCTGCCCCGCCCCGCGCCTCAGTCCGGCATCGCCTGCGGCGCCGGCGGCGCCGCCCCCCGCATCGCCTTCTGGAACTCCAGCGCCTGCTTCGCGTAGTCGTCCCGCTTCATCTTCGCGTAGGCCTTGGCGAGCTCCCCGTAGATCTCGGCCGCGTCCGCGGGCCTCGCCCCGGACAGCAGCGCGCTGTTCAGCTCGTAGATCGCCGACACGTGCCGCCCCGTGCGCGCCAGCGCCCGCGCGTAGAGCCGGTGGATCTCCGGGTTGGCCACGTCGACGTAGATCGCGCTCTCGCCGACCTTGCGCGCCTCCTCCCACGCGCCGCGCTCCACGAGCAGCCGGAGGAGCCGCCGCCAGACCCGGCGATCGTGCTGGTCGAGCAGCGCGAGCCGGCGCAGCGCCGAGAGCTCCCCCGCGGCGTCCTTCTGACGGCGCGCGAGATCGTAGAGCCCCTGGAGCGGCTCGGCCTGCGACGGATCCAGGCGGGACGCCGCCTCGAGGTTCGCCTTCATCCTCGCCGCGTCCTTCTTCAGCTCGGCGAGATCCGCGAGCTTCATCCGCACGACGTAGCCGTCGTGGCCGTCGGCGACCATCTTGCTCAGGAGCCTCGCCGCCTCGTCGGGCTTCTTCTCGGCGAACGCCGCCCGCACCTTGATGTACGCGGCGTCGGGCTGCTTCGGGTCGACCCGGAGCGCCTCGGCGAGCACCGCCTCGCCCTCCTGTCGCTGCCCGTCCTCGAACAGCGCGAGCGCGAGCTCGACGAGCCGCTTCGCGTCCTTCGGGGCGCGGACCGCCGCCTTGCGCGCCTCATCGAGCGGCGGCGCGTGCAGGTCGGGGACGTACTGCTTCTCGTAGCGCTCGAGGCGGGGCTTCAGCCACGCGCGGAAACGCCGATCCAGCTCCTCGGTGCCGATGGCGAGGGACTCCTTCACGACCTCCGGCGTCCGCTTGCCAGCGGCCCACCGGGGCAGCATCGACACCACCTTCGGGAAGCCGAACTCTTCGACCATGAAGACAACGATCTGGCTCGCCGCGAAGTAGGCCATCGTCACGTCCTCGATGCTGTCGACGTGCGTGAAGGCCCGGTTGAACCCCTCGACCGCCGGGATCCTCCCGCCCTTCAGGGCGGCGAACAGCGCGGGATCTTCCTCGCGGTGCCACTCCGGCCGCCGCACGATCGTCTCGTACTCGCTGAGCCCCTCGGTGAACCAGCGCGGGACGTGGTTCTTCGAGAGCTGGATCGCGAAGACGTGCCCGAGCTCGTGCCACAGCACGTTCCCCCAGTTGAACTCCGCCGCCGCCGGGCTCAGCGCCGCCAGCGTCTGGCCGAAGCAGACGCCCTGGATGCCCACGTTCGGCAGGCCGCTCGTCCTCACGCTGAAGTTCTCCGTCGACGCGTAGAGCTCGATCGAGACCGGCACCTTCGGCGTGAAGCCGTAGCGCTTCACCATCGAGCCCCACGCCTCCTCGAGCATGCGCGGCACGTACCGCTCGAGGATCGGCTTCTCCTGCTTGTGATAGCGGACGCGGAACGTCTGCCCCTCCACGGTCACGTACTGGGTGGCGATGTCCTTCTCGTAGAGGTTCAGGGTGTTGAACACCCGCACGTTGAAGCGGTCCTTGTCCCACGCCTTCTGGAGCGCGACGAGTCCGCTCTTCTCGTCGCCGGCGCGGATCAGGTTCAGCCCGAGCGTCGCGTACGCCTTCGCGTCGTGAGGATCGACCTTCGTCGCCTCCTCCATCATCTTGACGATGTCGTCGTAGCGGTGCTCCCACTCCGCGAACTCGCCGACGATCTGGAAGAACCGCGAGAACTCCGGGTTCAGGCCGAGCACCTTCGCCTTGAGGGCGTCGAAGCCCGCCGTGTCGTCGGCGAGGAAGCGGGCCGCCGCCTTGATCGAGAGCAGCTCCAGGTCGTTCGGGTTGACCTTGAGCCCGCGGTCCGCCGCGGCGTCCGCGGCGTCGATGTCCATGTCGCGGAGCGCGAGACCGGCGCGCACGAAATACGCCTCGGCGAGGTTCGGGTTCACGGAGAGCGCCTGCGCGATCTCGCTGTCGGCGCCGCCGAAATCCATCGCGCTGTCGAGCTTGACGCGCGCCATGGCGACGCGGACCAGCGGGTCCTTCGGGGCGAGCTTGAGCGCCTCCTTCACGACCTGCCCGCCGTGGCCGGGGTCGTACTTGTCGAGGAACAGCTCGGATCGCCAGAGCAGCGTCTCCACCCGCTGCTTGCCGCCGACCTTCTCCGCCGCGTTGAACGCGTCGTTCGCATCGCGCGCGCTCCGGAGCAGGTGCGCGGCGCGCCCGACAAGCGACATCCCCTCCGCGTCGCTCGCGGTGATCTTGTCGTCGTTGTAGTCGTCGATGATCGTCATCAGCGGCGCGCGCGCCTCGCCGCGCTTGCCCGACTGGATCAGGAGCTCGCCGAGCACGAGCCGCGCGCGGCGCGCCTCGTCTTCCCGCTCGACCTCACGCGCGGCCGCGATCGCCTCGGCCATCTTCCCGCGGCGCGCGAGCGCCGCGGCCCGGAGCGGCGCGGCGGCGATCCTCGCCTCCTTGCCGATCGCGGCGGCCGCCTTCGCCGTCTTCGCGGCCTCGTCGTAGCGGCCCGTGAGCAGCTCGATCCGCGCCTTCGCGATCAGCGCCGGGGCGCGCTCCGCGCCCCCCTGGAGGGCGGCGAGCACCTTCTCCGCGCCGGCGTAGTCGCCCTGCGTGAGGAGCGCCTCCGCGCGCGCGAGCGAGGCGGGCGGCTCGGCGGAAGCGGGAGCCTGGGCCGCGCAGGCGGCGGCGACGAGGAGAGCGGAGAGAGAGCGGCGGATCGAGTGGCTTCGCATGACACCCCGTACGCGACCGCACGTGACCGTGCGTAACTCTGCGTAACTACGCGTGACTGTTGCGTGACCGCGCTGATGAAGGGCGGCGCCCGGCCGGGCCGGGCAAGCCGATCCTAGCCGAGAGAGGAAGGGCCGAGCATGAGCGAGCGCCAGAGGGCGCGCCAGGGCTGGCCCCCGAGCGATCGTGGTATGCGGGGGTCCATGGAAAGCGAGCTCGCAGGAAAGGTCGTGCTGATCACGGGCGCGTCGTCGGGCATCGGCGAGGCGCTCGCCCGGGAGGTCGCCCGGCGCGGCGGCCGGAGCGTCCTCGCGGCGCGGCGGACCGAGCGGCTCGAGGCGCTCGCGGCGGAGGTCCGGGCGTCCGGCGGCGAGGCGATCGCGGCCCGGTGCGACGTCACGCGCGACGGCGACGTGGAGCGCGCCGTCGAGGAGGCGCGCGAGGCGTTCGGCGGCCTCGACATCGCCATCGCGAACGCGGGGTTCGGCGTGGCGGGGCGCGTCGAGGAGCTCTCGCTCGACGATTTCCGCCGGCAGATCGAGACGAACGTCTTCGGCGCGCTGCGCACCGTCAAGGCCGCGCTGCCGGAGCTCAAGCGGTCGCGCGGCGGCGTCGCGCTCATGGGCAGCGCGAGCGGCTACCTCGCGTTTCCCGGCATGGGCGCCTACAGCATGAGCAAGTTCGCGGTGCGCGCCCTCGCCGAGACGCTGCGCGGCGAGCTCCACGCCGACGGCGTCGCGGTCACGCACGTCGCCCCGGGGTTCGTGGCGAGCGAGATCCGTCGGGTCGACAACCTGGGCGAGCTGCGGGACGGCGCCCGGGAGCCGGTGCCTCCCTGGCTCATCATGCCGACGCCGAAGGCGGCGCGGCAGATCATGGACGCCATCGTCGCGCGCCGCGCCGAGGTCATCATCACCGGGCACGCGAAGCTCGGGGTGTCGCTCGCGAGGCACGCCCCCGGGCTCCTCAACGCGGCCTTCTCGCGGCTCGGGGGCAGGAGCAGGGGCATACGCCGCTGAGCCGGCCCGCCTACGGCGCGGCCGCCCCGAGCTCGCGCCGGACGAGCGCCTCCAGGGCGTCGATGAAGCGACGGCGCGTGTTCACGGCCGGCGCCCGCTCCAGCCGAGCGAGGCCTGCGTCCCGGGCGAGGACGTGCGCCTCCACGTCGAGATCGTAGAGGGTCTCGACGTGGTCCGCGACGAAGCCGATCGGCGCGATCAGCGCCTCGCGCGCGCCGCCCGCGGCGAGCCGGTCGAACGTCGACCGGAGATCCGGGCCGAGCCACGCGTCGCCGGTCATTCCCTGGCTCTGGAAGGCGACGAGCACGGGGTTCCCGCGCGGCGCGACGCGGCGCTCCACCTCGGCGGCCATCGCGCGGAACTGGCGTTCGTACGGATCGCCCCCGTCGATGATCCGCTGCGGCAGGCTGTGGGCCGAGAGGATGACCGCCACGTTCGCCCGGCTCTCCTCGGGGAAGCGCGCGAGCGCCTCGTCGATCACCTCGACGAAGGCGTCGATCAGCGCCGGCTCCAGCCCCCACGCCGGCACGCACCGGACCTCCATCCCGTCCAGCCTGGCGGCCGCGTCGCGCACGACGGCGTGGTAGACGTCGACGGACTGCGGCGCGAGCGGCAGCGAGACGACGCGCCGCGCGCCGCCCGCGTGGAGCGCGCCGAGCACCTCCGCCGGATATGGATGCCAGAGCCGCCCCGAGATCGCGACCGGGAGACCGAGCCGCGCGGCGAGCGCGTCCGCCTGGGCCTGCGTGATGCGCAGGAGCGGCGAGCCGCCGATCGTCTCGAAGCGGCGCCGCACCTCGTCGATCAGCTCCGGCGGTGCGGGCCTGCCGCGGCGAATGTTGGACAGGAAGGCGGGCAGATCATCGAGCCGCTCGACGGTGCCGTGGCAGCTCAGGAGGACGGCGGTGGTCACGGCGCCACTCTACATCGCCTCCATGCAAACAGCGCCGCCGTCGCCAGCGTGCGGACGCGGCGCGGCGGCTCGCCGGCAAAGGCTCACTTCGCGTCCCAGACGACCACGACGCGGTCGTGGCCGATGAGGCCATCCTTCTTGCGGGCCAGGTGCTGGGCGACCACCCGATCGCCCGCGGCGTAGACCCGCACCTCCATGAACGCGAGCCCCTCGTCGGTCTCGATGCCGTCCACGATCTCCGTGGCGTCGAGCTGGCGCTCCCACCCCGAGATGGGATCACGGAAGAGCTCGTTCTTGAGGTGCTCCAGGATGGCCTGCCTTCCGCTGGTGACGCTGGGGTGGGCCGGAGGATTGCGGTTGCTCACCTCCTCGATGACGGCGTCCTCGGCGTAGATCCGGGAGAGCGCCTCGATGTCCCTGCCCCGCAGGGCGCGCTCGATCTCCGCGAGCAGTCCATCGCGCACCCGGTGGGCCAGAGGTCGCGTCCGTGCCGAGCCTTCCATACACGCTTGCATGGGACGCGGCGGTGCGGTCGTCGAGCCCGGACAGCGGCGTGATCGCGGCGCACAAGGGCCGAGCTCGACGGGCTGCTGCCCCCCGGTCCCTCCGGGCTCGCACGTGGGGATGGCGAGTTGCAGCGCCCGGACGGACGTGATGAATATGGTGGGTTATGACGCAGCGCCGCACGGTCGTGCTCGCCGATCTCCACCTCGTGCGCCAGACGCCGGGCGACGTGACCGCCGATCTGGCGCGGTTCGTGGCAGCCCACCGGGGAGCGCGCGTCGTCGTGGCGGGCGATCTGTTCGACCTCTCGTCCGAGTCGCCGCGAATGCCCCGGCCGCTCGCGCTGCGCGAGGCGCTGTTCGCTCACCCGACCGCGCGGGCGGCGCTCGCCGAGCACCTCGACCGGGACGGCGAGCTCTGGCTCTCGGGCGGCAACCACGACGCCGAGGTCGGCGCGCCCGATTTCCCCGAGGCACTGGCGGAGGCGCTCGGCGTGAGCGGCGAGGCCCGGGCCCGGATCCGGACGACGCCCTGGTTCTTCCGCGACGGGGCGGTCCACATCGAGCACGGGCACCTGTACGATCCGGACAACGCGCCGGCTCACCCGCTCGTGGTCGGCGAGCGCAGCCTCGGCGTCCACTTCGTCGAGGAGTTCATCGCGCCGACCGGCGCGCACCGCTACCTGCAGGCGAACGACCAGACGCCGCTCCACCTGTTCCTGTCCGCGTTCACCTGGTACGGCCCCCGCGCGCCCTATGTCATCTACCGCTACTTCCACGCGGCGATCGGCGCGATGCTGAAGAGCGGGCCCCTCTACCGCGCGCGAGGCGAGGCGACGGTCGGCGCCGCGGTCGTCGAGCGCTTCGCGCACGAGCTCGGGGTGCCCCGCGCGATGGCCGACGAGCTCCTCGGCCTCGCGGCCACGCCGACGCTCGAGAGCGCGGCGAGCACGTTCACGCGGCTGTATTTCGATCGCGTGATCGCGACCTTGTCGATGGGCGCGGGGATCGCGGCGCTCGGGCTCGGCGCGCGGGAGACCGGAGCCGCGGCGCTCGGGCTCGGCGCGCTGCTGATGGGCGTGAGCTGGGCGAATGGCCACAACCGGTACGCCGGCACGGTCGCGGAGCGGCTGGCCGAGAGCGCCGGCCACGTGGCGAAGGCGACCGGCGCGAAGCTCGTCGTGTTCGGCCACACGCACCGGGAGGCGCTCGGCGACGGCTACGCGAACACCGGCAGCTTCTCTTTCCCGCGCAACGCGCCCGGCAGGCCGTATGTGGAGATCGAGGGGTCTCCGGAGGCGCCGCGCGCGGTGAGCCGCTTCTGGAGAGCCGTGGCGTGAGATGACGCGCGGGATCTGCTGGCGCTAGCCCCCGCTCGCGTGCGCGGTGAGCGCGCCCTCGACGAGCTCGAGCGCGATCGGGACATCCTCCTCCGGGATCTCGGGGGCGTCGCCGAGCATCGCGGCGAGCAGCCGCTCTCGCGGCTCCGGTCGCAAGAAGAGGGGTCCGCCCCCGCACGCCCGGCACACGAGGCCGCCGCGCGCCGGGTCGACCTGGGCCGACTGCGTCGCGTCACAGGCGCGCCCGCACCGGACGCACTGCGTGAGCTCGAGGCCCCAGCCGAACGCGATCAGCAGCCGCAGGCCGGTCTCCGCGAGCAGCGCCTGCGGGGACGCCGTCGAGGCGCCGTCGAGGCGGTCGAGGAGCCCGTTCAGCTCGTGCCAGGCCGCCTGCTCGGCTGTGTGCGCCGGAGCGATCTCGCGCACCCAGCGCAGCGCGCGACCGGCGACCTCGAGGCGCGCGAGATCCCCCGCGAGCCGCAGGCGCGGGCGCTCGATCGCGGCCTCGGTGAGCTGGGCGAGCTCGGCGCCGGGCCGGATCTCCAGGGTCACGCGGAGCAGGTGCATCGGCTCGAGCGCCGGGAAGCGCTTGGACGAGCGGCGCGCGCCGCGCGCGGTCGCGGAGAGGAGCCCCCCCTGCTCGGTGAAGAGCCCGACGAGCAGGTCGGCCTCACCGAAAGGCACACGCCGGACCAGGAGCGCCTCGGTGCGGAGCCGCTCTGTCCGCGGACGAACGGATCGAGGCATGGCGAGGTTCGAGGGTGACAGCACGCGCCGCGACGATCACGCGGCGAAAATTTGGCCCTCAGGTCGAGAGGGAGGTACGAGCCCTCGAAAGGGTGCCCTCCGACAGCTCCGGCGGCATGTCGTGGCCGCGCGGCCGGAGCACGATGCTGAGCGCCAGCGTGAACAGGATGAGCAGCAGCACGAACGCGATCGCGACCCCGAAGCGCCTGCTCTGCGTGCGGCGCGCGGGCGCTGCGATGGGCAGCGGCGTCACCAGCGCGATGCGGCGGCTGGCCGTGTACCGGGCCAGCACCTCCTCCATCGGGAGCGAGACGGCGCGAGCATACGCCTTCAAGAACCCGCGGACGAACACCTCGCCTGGCAGGTCATCGAAGTGATCGGCCTCGATCCGTTCGATGGAGATCACGGGGATGCGCGTGGCGCGGGCGACCTCCTCCACGCTCATGGCTCGGGCCTCACGCGTGCGTCTCAGGTAGCGTCCGATCGACTCCATCCCATTCCACCCATCGTCATTCGGTCGTCACTCTACTCACCCCGAGAACCGTTGCTCAAGCCCTAGCGCACCCTGAAGTTCCTCTCGGAGGGAGAGGCGCCATGGGCCTTACTGCAACGTCTGTAACTGTGCAGCGCAGCGCTGCCCGACCGGCGTCGTCGCGGCGATCTCGCGGCACCGCTCGAGGTCGGCGCGCGCTTCGTCCAGGAGCCCCCTCTTCTCGGCGACGCGGGCGCGCGCATCGAACGCGTCCTGCAGCCGCCTGCACTCGGGCTGGTCGGTCTCGACCGCCCTGGTGAACGCCTCGCGCGCCAGATCGAGCTCGCCTCGCTTCTCGTAGGCGAGGCCGAGGCGGTACTGCCCCACGCAAAAGAGGGGCTGCGCGGCCACGGCGCGGCGGAGCGCGTCGATCGCCTCGTCGTTGCTGCCCCTGAGCAGGTACGCCCAGCCCAGGTTACCCCACGACTTCTCCGGCGAGGCGTAGAGGATGTCCTCGGTGAGCGGCTTGAGCACCGCGATCGCCTCGTCGTAGCGCCCCTGATGCACGAGGATGACCCCGAGCGTGTTCTTCGCGTCCCGCATCTCCGGGTTCGCCTCGAGGGCCCGCCGCGCCATCTTCTCGGCGCCGTCGAAGCGGCAGTCGCTCGAGCGCGCGTCGCTCGCGCAGAAGCCGAGCAGGATCACCGCCCCGAGGTAGGCCGCCTCGGCGTTGTCCTCGTCGAGCGAGAGCGCCTCCTCGATGTGGCCCAGCGCCTCGCGCAGCCGGCCGTTCTGGAAGGCGTCGCGCGCGAGATCGTACTCCGCGACCGACCGCGCCTCGCTCGCCTGCGCCGCAGGCTGCGCGCCGCCGCACGCGGCGAGCGAGAGCGACGCGAACGGCAGCAGAGACCCGAGCGACAGGACGACAGCCGCGCCGCGGATGCACCCCGCGCGGGTCGCTGCTGTCATGTGTCGCTGCGATGTCATGTGCGAGTTGGAGTCCGCTGCTGAGCAATGCCGCAGCGCGGCAACACGTCAGGACGGGATGTCACCTGCCCTGCGGGGACCCCTGAGTAAACCAGGCCGCTGGTCACGTCAACCCGCGAATCCGCCCTGAAGACGCAGCGCATTCTCGGGATCTCGATTCGGCTTCCCGCAAGCGTCAGGTCAGCCTAGGATGGAGAGGAGGGGGGGCTCCCGCTCATCACTGTTCGCCGCGGATCTCGTCCTTGAGTCCGAGCAGGCTGAACAGCCTCCGCAGCGCGTCGATGTCGGGGATCTCGAGGCGCTCGTCGGCGACGCGCAGGTACTGCCCCTCGCGGAGCTGCTGCACGGCGCGCTTCACGGTGTCGACATCGAGGCCGACGCGGGTCGAGAGCTCCATCGGCGAGATCGCGAACGAGGCGCCGTTCGAGGAGGAGCCGCTCGCGGCGCGAGACTGCTGCGCGAGCTTGAGCAGCGCGTTCACCACCTTCGACTGCGTGTCGGTGAGCATCATGATCTCGATCTGGTCCTCCGCGTCGCGGAGCCGACCCACGAGCTGCTTGATGATGCGCAGGGCGACGGCCGGGTTGCGCTCGACGAGGTTCTGCAGCGTGCCCTGGTCGAGCGTGAGCGCGACGCCGCGGGACAGCGCGATCGCCGTCGACCAGCGCGCAGCGCCGCCGAGGAGCGCGGACTCGCCGAACAGATCGCCCGGCTTGAGGACCATGAGGCTGCGCTCGGCGCCGCGGACCTTCTTGATGAGGCGGACCCGCCCCTCCTCGAGGAGGTACGCCTCCGTCCCGGGCTCGCCCTCGCGGAAGATGACGTCGCCCGCCTCGAAGGGACGGCCGAACCGGGCCCGGAGCCGCTCGGGATCTGGCACCGACTCGGCCGGCTCCGCGCGGCCGGCGAGGTCGTCGAGCTCCTCGGGCGCTCCGGCGACGGAGGGAGAGCGCGCGGGGTCCGCGGCCGCGGCGGGCTCCGCGTCGCTGGAGGCCTCGCGCTCCGCGTCGGGTGCGACGCCGTCCCCTTCAGGCGAGCTGGTCATCGGGGCGGAGTGTATCCCAGCTCCGCTGGCTTCGCGTCCGGCGCGCGCACGTAGAGCGGCTCGAGGAGCGCCGCATCGTGCTCGGCGGCCGCTCGACCGCGCTCGCCGCCCGCGGCGGCGGTCCGGAGCCGGCCGATCGCGATGCGTCCGATCCAGACCGCGTCGGGAAAATCCAGCGCCTCGCCGCGGACGGCGAGCGGCCGGAGCGCCTCGATCTCCTCGGCGACCGCGCCGACGACGACAATCCGGCGCCCCGCGGCGAGCGCGGCGATGGCGTCGAAGGCCGCGTCGCGCGGCAGGTGACGCGGCGGGACCTCGGACGGCGCCGCGGGCCTGTCGAACGCGGCGAGGAAGACCTCTCCCTTCTTGGCGTCGATCAACGGGACCAGCAGATCCCCGGGGCTCGCCGCGCCTGCGGCGAAGGCGGCGGCGGCCATCGCCTCGAGCGAGGTGACGCCGGCCGTCGGGACATCCAGCGCGAGCGCCACGCCCTTGGCCGCCGCGACCGCCACCCGGACCCCGGTGAACGAGCCGGGCCCCACGTCGCAACCGAGCGCTCCCACGGCCGCGGCGGGCATGCACGCCGCGGCGAGCACCTGGTCGATGGCCCCGAAGATGCGCTCGGCGTGCCCGTGCAGATCGGCATAGGTCGTCGCCGCGAGCACGCGCGCGCCTGCGTCCGGCGCCGACGCGAGGCCGGCGGAGGAACCGCTGCTCGGGGGCGCGGCGGTCCGGGCCGGACCGTCCAGGTCCGCGGCGTCGAGGAGCGCCGCGCTGCCGCGCGGGGTCGAGGTCGAGAGGGCGAGGAGCTTCAAGGCGCGCTCGGGAACGTTGCAGCCGCGGTGCTGTCTGGCAGAACCTCGGGCCACGGGCAACGAGCTTCAGCGAAATGACCGGGGCCGCGGCCCCTTCGTGCAACCCGAGGGCGGAGTGCGAGCCGATGCGCGATCAACGAGCGATGCTGCCGGCGCTCCTCGTCTCGGCGCTCGTCCACCTGGGCGCATGGGGGTCCGCGGGGCTGTCGCGGAGAGAGGCTGCGGCCCCTCCCGCGTCGCCGGCGGAGGAGCGCGATCCCATCGATATCTGGACGGGGACCACCGCCGCCCTGCCAGGCAGCGGCGATTCGTCGCGTCCGGTCGACCATCGCAGCGGGTCGGAAAGCGCCCCGGCCACGCGCGCCCCGGCCGATGCCGCCGAGCCACCCGCGGCGCCTCGCGCAGAAGCCGACGGCGCGCCGGCGCCACCCGCGCCCGCGGCGCCGCGGCCCAGAGCGACGCCGCGGCCCAGAGCGACGCCGCGGCCCAGCGTGGCGCCCCGGCGCGAAGGAGAGGGCGAGGAGCGCGCGGCCGACGAGCGGGCCGGCGACCCGACGCGCTCCACGGCCGCGCGGACGAGCGGTGGCGCGGGAGAGGGTGGCGAGGGCAATTTCGGGGCGGCCGGCAGCAGCGCGGTGCGCAGCCTCGGGCGCGCCTTCACGAGGGCCATCCCACCTGCATGCCAGGCGGATCCGAGCTGGGCGACGCTGCCGCCGGGCAGCGCCGGCAAGGCGCGCATCGTGATCGACATCGACGACGCCGGGCACATCGCGTCGTGGCGCCCAGAGGGGGAAGAGCCGCTCGCTCGGCACCTGGGCAACCTGGCGAAGCGGACGATCGCGCTGCTCGGGAGCGGGACGTTCGCCGTGGCGCGCGGGGCCGTGACGGCGGGGAAGCAGACCCTGGAGGTCAGCGCCGTCATCCGCGCCGGGGCGGAGGACGGGGAGACGGGCGCTCCGGCCGACCTGGCGTGGCGCTTCGAAGGCGGCCGCGGCAAGGCGTCGTTCGCCCAGCCCGGCGGCCGCGTCGTGGAGGTCGTGGTCCAGGTGGTGCGCACGGAGGTCGCGCGAGGCGCGCCGCCCGGCTGAGCGCCCGGCGCCCCGCATCGTCCAGGCGGGCCGTCGTGTCGCCCGCCCGCGCGCGAGGCGCCTGCCAGCGCGGGTCCTCGCGCGTCCTGGCGCTCCTTGCGGTCGCGCATCGAGGCTCTACGTCCGGCGCGTGGGACGGCTCCGCGCTGCCGCATGGGCGTGTGTCGGGTTCCTCGGAGCCGCATCGCTCGCCGCCTGCGGCGACCGGGCGGCCGCGCTCTCACCGCCCGCTGCGTCACACCGTGAGGCGAGCGCGCCGTGCTCGATCCTCCGCGCGGAGGCGCCGCCGGCCGCGACAGCGCCGCCCCTGCCCGCGCTGATCGAGCGGGTTCGGCCCGTGGTGGTGACGGTCGCCACCCTGCGCGTCTCCTCGATGCCGGACGGGCGCGCGACCCCGAGGTTTCCCTTCCGGGACGGCGCGCCGCGGGTGGAGCGGGCGATCGGATCCGGGTTCGTGATCGCCGCGGAGGGGCTCGTGCTGACGAGCGACCACGTTGTCGGCGATGCGCTCGACATCGAGGTGCAGCTCTCGGATGAACGCGCCTTCGAGGCGAGCGTGGTCGGGCGGGATCCGATGCTCGACGTGGCGCTGCTGAGGCTGCTCGGCGCGGCGTCGCTGAGCGTCGCGTCGCTCGGATCGAGCGCCCCGGTCCGGACAGGAGACGACGTCCTCGTCCTCGGCAACCCGTTCGGGCTCGGGCCGACGGTGACCCGGGGCATCATCAGCGCGACCTCGAGGCCCATGGGCACGGGGAGCCTCGACGGCTTCCTCCAGACCGACGCCGCCATCAACCCGGGAAACAGCGGCGGGCCGCTCTTCAACGCGGCGGGACAGGTGATCGGCATCGCGACAGCGATCCACACCGACGGCCGCGGCATCAGCTTCGCCCTGCCGATCGACGAGGTCGTGGAGATCCTCCCCGAGCTGCGCGAGACGGGCCGCGTGGACCGGGGGCGCATCGGGATCACCTTCCAGGAGGTGACCCCGCCCCTCGCGCGGGTGCTCCGGCTGCCAGGCCGGATGGGCGCGCTGATCACGGAGGTCGAACCGGAGAGCCCCGGGTCGCGGCTGGGCTTCCAGCCCGGCGACGTGATCACGTCGCTCGAGGGGCGCCGCGTCGAGCACGCGCGCGAGCTCGCGCGCGCGCTCCGCCGCTCGAAGCCCGGAGAGGAGGTGAAGCTCACGTACAAGCGCGGCGGCGCGGATCGGCGCGCCACCGTGAGGCTCGAGCGATCGGCGACACACGAACGTCCGAGGCCGCTCTTGCGAGGCGATGGCGCGGAGAGGGGCGCCGAACAGCCGCCGCTCGGCGTGCTGGCGAGCGACGCGCCGGAAGGAGCTCGGGTCGAGTCGATCGCGCCGCAGAGCCCGGCGGCGGGCCACCTCGAAGTGGGCGACGTGGTGCTCGACCTGAACGGCGTGCCGGTGCGCGGCGGCGCCGATCTGGCCGAGCGCCTGCGCGCCGCGGGGCGCCAGGACCTGCTGTTCCGGGTGCGGCGCAACGGATCGGCCCGGTACATCGCTGTCCCCGCGCGCTGAGCGAACGTCGCTCCCGCGCGCTCGGCTCGGCGCGCCGAGCGCGGGCTACATGCCCGCGATGGACACTGCTACGTTACGCCGCATGGGAGCTTCGGCAGGCGCAATGTGCCCGATGTGCCGCAAGTCGGCGGGGCCCAGGCCCGAGAACCCGGCCTTTCCGTTCTGCTCGCCGCAGTGCAAGCTGGTGGACCTCGGCCGCTGGCTCGAGGGGAGCTACAGGGTGCCTGGCCCACTGGTCTCCTCGTCAGAGGATGCCGAGCACCTGGAGTCGAGGGGACGGCTGGACGGGCTCGACGGGAACATCCAGGAAGAGGACGAATGATCGCTCGCCGCGCGCTTTGTCTCCTCACGGTTCTCACGGCAGCCACCACGGCGTCCCTCGCCACGGCGCAACAGGGTCAGCCGGCCCCGGGGACCACGCCCTATGGCGCCGCCTCGACCCCCGGCGCCGCGCCCGCCCAGCTGAACCCCTACGACCCGTCGATGCAAGCCGGAGGGCTGGCGCCGCCTCCCCCGATGACGACGCTCGAGCCGGAGCCCGCCTCGCCCGACGGCGGCACGGCGCGGCGCCTCGACGAGGCGAAGCAAGAGGACTCGGGGCGCGGGCTCGAGATCGTCTGGCTGAACTTCGAGGGAGGCTACGAGAACGTCGGCCTCCAGACGTTCAACATCGACGAGGACGAGCTCACGGCCGGGTTCATCTCGAGCGCGGCGAACGGCGGGGTCATCGGGGCCGGGGTCGGCGTCCGGCTCCTCTACTTCACGCTGGGCGCGCGCGGGCGGGTCGGGTTCTTCAACGACTGGCAGCTCTTCAGCGCCGGCGGCGAGGTCGGCATGCACCTGCCGCTCGGCAGGCTCGATCCGCACGTCGACCTGGGCTTCGGGTACGCGGGCCTCGGCAGCTTCAAGAGCGCGGTGCGCGGCGCGGCCGACGCCATCGCGATCCGCGGCTTCTACGGGCGGATCTCCGGCGGGCTCGACGTGTACCTGTCGCCGGTCTTCTCGCTCGGCGCGAACGCGAGCTGGGAGCTCCTGGCGCTCACCAGGCCGGGGCTCACCTCCGCGCAGATCGAGCGCATCAGGAGCGAAGCCGCCGCCACGCCCCAGCAGGCCAAGGCCGATCTGCTCGCGGCCGAGGGCTCCAGCGTCGGCTCGGCGCTCGCCCTGACCGCGGTCGCCGGGCTCCACTTCTAGCGGCCGCCGAGCGAGCGTCGCCTCCCCTGCCCTCCTGCCCATGACCGCAGTCGACGCGCTCATCTGGCTCGCCACCGTCGCCGCGCCGCTCGGAGGACTGGCCGCGCTCCTCCTCGGGACCCAGCGGCTCTATGGCAGGCGCCGGTTCGTGGTGGGGACCGCGCTGCTCGGCGCGATCGCGTTCGTGCCGGCGCTGCTGCTCGAGGGCTTCCTCCAGCGCTGGCAAGGGCTCGACAAGGTCGCCGGCACGCTCGACGCCGTCACGCTGATCTACCTCTTCGTTGTCGTGGCGCCGCTGGAGCAGGGGCTCAAGGTGGCGGCGGTCGCGCCGATGGCCCGGCTGCGCACCGTGGACGAGCCGTTCGACGGGCTGGTCTACGCCGCCGCCGCGGCGCTCGGGTTCGTGTCGGCCCACAACGCCATGTACCTCTGGGGCCGGCCGCTGTCGTCGATCGACGTCGTGCGGGCCGCGCTCGCCGTGCCGGCGCACCTCTTCTTCGCCTCGCTCTGGGGCTACGCGCTCGGTCGCGAGCGCAAGCGGCCGCTCGGAGGCCGCCGCTTCAACGCGGCGTGGCTCGCCGCGATGCTGCTCAACGGCGCCTACGACTACATCGTCTTCGCGTGCCGGCCGGTCGCGCTCTTCATCGCGGCGCCGATGCTCCTCGGCGTCGGCTTCGTGACGTTCCTGGCCGCGCGCGATCTGCTCCGCCGGAGCGCGTCACCGCACAGCTCGCAGCGGCGGGAGCGCCGCTTCCTGCCGCACATCTCGCCGCCGTCGCTCGGCACGATGCGCGAGGCGCTGCGCCGCACCGAGCGGCCGCTGATGCTGAGCTGGATCGCCTTCGGCGCGCTCGTCACGGTCGGGGTGATGACCACCACGCTCGCCCTCGCGGTCGCGCTCGGCCATCGCTTCGGCGTGGATTTCGCCGCGGTGGATCGGGGCGACGCCTCGACCGCGGCGGCGGCGCCGCTCCTGCTGCTCGTCGCGGCGGCGATCGCAGCATTCCCCTTCGCCGGCTACCTCGTCGCCCGGGCCTCGTCGACGGGCAGCGTCCTGGAGCCGGCCGCCTCCGCGGCGCTCGCCATCCTGGGCTCGCTGGTGCTGCTCGGGCTCGCCGCGCCCGTCGCCGTCGTGTTCGCGACCGCGCTCGCTCCCATCGCCTTCAGCCTCGCGTGCGCGGGCGCCTGGATCGGCACCACGCGCTGAGCGCGATCGGCACCACGCGCTCGGCGCGCCGGTCTCCGAACCGCACCGCGGTGCAACAGCTGGACGCTCGCCGCCGCGCAGCGTGATGCGCGCGGCCGCTGTTCTCGCCGGTGCTGTACCTTCGTCACCGAGGCCGGCGACGCTATGCCGTCGCCGCCTTGGCCGAGGGCTGGTGCTTCGCGACCTCGTCCTGGAACTTGCGGAGCAGCTCCTGCGCCGCGGGCGAGAGGTTCCTCGGCACCTCGACCTGGATGATCACCTGGAGCGCGCCGCGACCGCGGCCATCGATGCGGGGCGCCCCCTTGCCCTTCACCGAGATCACCTCGCCAGGCTGCACGCCCGCCGGGATCTCGACGTCGACCGCCGTGTCGTCTGGCAGGTCGATCTTCACCGTGCTGCCGAGCGCCGCGTCGACGAAGGAGACGGGCGCTCGCGTGATGAGGTCGAGACCGTCGCGCTCGAAGCGCTCGTCGGCGGCGAGATCGACGTCGACGTACAGATCGCCGGGCGGCGCCCCCTGGGCGCCCGGCATCCCCTGGCCGGGCACCCGCAACCGCTGGCCGCCGTCGATGCCGGCCGGGAAGTTGACAACGACCTTCCGCGTCTTCTCGACCGCGCCGAACCCCTTGCAGGCGGCGCACGGCGTCTTGATGACCGACCCCTCGCCCGAGCACTCGGGGCAGGTCTGGGTGAACATCACGAAGCCGCGTGAGGTCGAGACCTGACCGGCGCCGCCGCACGTGCCGCACGGCTTGCGCTTCGTCCCCGGCTTCGCGCCCGAGCCGGAGCACTCTTCGCACGCGACCGGCGTGCGGAGGACGACCTCCCGCTTGCAGCCGAGCAGGGCGTCGCGCAGCGAGAGCCGCTGCTGAACCCGGATGTCCTGGCCGCGCGCCGGGCCGCGCCGGCGGCGCTGCCCGCCGCCGAAGCCGCCGAAGAACTCCGAGAAGATGTCCTGGAAGTGAGAGAAGATGTCGCTGTCGGCCCCGGCGCCCATCCCCTCGAGGCCGGCGTGCCCGAACTGATCGTACCGCCGGCGCTTCTCCTCGTCGGAGAGGACCTGGTACGCCTCGGTGGCCTCCTTGAAGCGCGACTCCGCCGACGCATCGCCGGGGTTTCGGTCCGGATGGTACTTCAACGCAGCCTGACGATAGGCCTTGCGAATGTCGTCAGGCGTCGCGTCTCGCGCGAGGCCAAGAACTTCGTAGAAGTCGCGCTTTTCACTCATGAATGATGGACCGCCGCGTCGATCCTGCCCGACAGGGGGCATAGGCGCCGGCTGACCATAAGTCCTCGCCCGCGCCTGTCAACGCGCAATACAGCGTGAACGCCCAGGATGGACCGTGGCTTCGCGAGATCTTCCGCGCGGGCCGAGAGGCTGCTACTGGCCCCGGCGCTGGAACGCGGGCGTGTCCCAGTCGGAGTCGAGCGGGGGGACGAAGCTCGCGCGATCGCGCGGGCCGCCGCCGCCGCCCGCCGACTGGACCTGCGGCGCGGGCCGGCGGGTGGTCGGGTACGCGACCTCTTCATGACGGTGCGGCTGGCGCTGCGTCATGGGAGGAGCGCTCGAGGCGGAGCGCGCCGACATCGGGCCGGCCGCGGCGGCGAGCGACGCGCCGATCGAGTGCGCGGTCGCGCGGGGCTGCGCGGCGCTCGCGAGCTGGTGGGGGACCTCGGCGACGAGGTGATCGAAGCCGGTCGCGATGACCGTGACCTTGATCATCTCGCCCATGTTCTCGTCGATCGTCGCGCCGAAGATGATGTTCGCGTCCTCGTGCGCCTGCTCCTGCACGAGCGTCGCGGCCTCCTCGATCTCGCGCATCCGCATGTCGGGCCCGCCGACGATGTTGATGAGCACGCCCGTCGCGCCCTCGACCGAGATGTCGTCGAGCAGCGGCGAGCTGACGGCCATCTCCGCGGCGAGGCGGGCGCGGCCCTGCCCCTTCGCGCAGCCGGTGCCCATGAGCGCGCGGCCCATGTTCGACATGACCGTCTTCACGTCCGCGAAGTCGACGTTCACGATCCCGTTCTGCGTGATGAGATCGCTGATGCCCTTGATCGCCTGATAGAGGACCTCGTCCGCCTTGCGGAACGCCTCGACGAACGAGAGGTCCTCGTCGCCCAGCGAGAGGAGCTTCTGGTTCGGGATCGTGATGAGCGTGTCGACGTGCTCCGCGAGCATCGCGAGGCCGAGCTCGGCGCGACGCGAGCGCTGCTTGCCCTCGAAGAAGAACGGCTTCGTCACGACACCGACGGTGAGGCAGCCCTCCTCGCGCGCGAGCTGCGCGATGACCGGCGCGGCGCCCGTGCCGGTGCCGCCGCCCATCCCCGCGGTGACGAACACCATGTCCGCGCCCTGGATGCACTCCTTCACGCGGGTCACGTCCTCGAGCGCCGCCTTGCGCCCCTTCTCGGGATCGGCGCCGGCGCCGAGGCCGCGCGTGACGCTCGCCCCGATGTGGAGCTTGGTCGGCGCGAGGCTCGAGCCCAGCGCCTGAGCGTCCGTGTTGACGACGATGAACTCCACGCCCTCGAGGCCGAAGTTGATCATCGTGTTGACTGCATTGCCGCCAGAACCGCCACAACCGATGACCTTGATCCGGGCGTCGTACCCGGTGTGTTCGTCGGCAAACTCGATGGAGAAACTCATGAACTCCTCCCGGGGGATGTACAGCTAGCCGCTCGGCCCGGCGCCGACCCCCGCGAAGGTCGAGCGGCACGGAACCCTAATGCGCGAGGACGTCCTCGCTCCGGACGGTGCTCAGAGGGGCGCCTCTTCCCCTGTGAGCGCCGTTTTTCAAACCCTCTTGACTTCGCCTTCAAGAGGGATCGCCGGTGCGCTCTTCGATCCTCTCAAACCTAATTCTCTAACAACTTTCTTTTGCTACGTCATTCCTAGAATGCAGCTCTGAGCCAGTTCCAGAACCTCCCGCTCGACCTCTTTTCAATCGCCATTTCTTCGACGATTTCTCGACGCGACTCGCGCTCGCGGACCTTCTCGCGGCGACTCTCGCCGCGCCCGGCGTGGCCGACGTCGAGCGCCACCGGCGTGAGCGCGCGCGCCTGCGCGAGCGCGTTGGCGCCGTACTGCACGAGGCCCACGCCGGTCGCGTACTGCGGGCCGGCAACGAGCTGCGTGATGCCACGCACGCCGACCGGCACGCCGAGGCGCACCGGCATTCCGAGGATCTCCTCGGCGAACTCCGTCATGCCCTCCATGAGGACGCCGCCGCCGGTGAGCACCGCGCCGGCCGAGAGCTGCTCGAGCATCCCGGTGTCCTCGATCCGCTTGCGGATGACCGCAAAGATCTCCTCGACGCGCGGCTCGATGATGTCCGACAGGACGCGGCGCGCCGACTTGCGCGGCATGTGCCCGCCGACGCCCGGGACCTCGATCTCCTCCTCGTCGCCGACCATGCGGCCGAGGGCGCAGCCGGCGTTGCGCTTCAGGCGCTCGGCCTCGCCCATCGGCGTGCGCAGCCCGGCGGCGATGTCCGCGGTCACGTTGTTGCCGCCCGCCGGGATCACGCTGGCGTGCGCGATGCCGCCGTCGACGTAAAGAAGCAGGTCGGTCGTACCGCCGCCGATGTCGATGATGGCGACGCCGATCTCCTTCTCGTCCTCGGAGAGCACCGCCTCCGCGCTGGCGAGCGGCTCGAGTACCACGTCGGCCACGGTGAGGCCGCAGCGCTCCGCGCAGCGGACGACGTTCTGCACGCACGAGGTCGCGGCGGTGATCAGGTTCACCTTCACGCCGAGACGGACGCCGCTCATGCCGACCGGGTCGCGGATGCCGTCCTGGTTGTCGACCGTGAACTCGCGCGGCAGGACGTGGAGGATCTGACGATCGGCGTCGACGGGGATCGCCCGCGCGCCCTCGAGGACACGCTCGACGTCCACCCGCGTGACCTCGCCGCCCGAGACCGCGGCGACGCCGTCCGACTGCTGGCAGCGGATGTGGCTGCCCGCGACGCCGGCATAGACGGTGCGGATCTCGACGCCGGCCATCGTCTGCGCCGCCTCGATGGCCTCGGCGATGGAGCGCACCGTCCAGTCGATGTTGCTGACCACGCCCTTTCGCAGGCCGCGGCACGGGACGTTGCCCACCCCGAGGATGGTGATCCCATCAGCGTCGATCTCGCCCACGACCGCCGAGACCTTGGTCGTCCCGATGTCCAGGCCGACGACGATCTCAGAAGTCTCCATCCGGCTCTTCATTGCGTGCACCACCTCATGCGGGGACGAGCCCCCTGCGCGTGTCAGGCGGGCAGGACGCTGCCATGAGCCAGCGGAGCCGGCCAAGTTTTGCTCGGCGAACGCCGGCGACGGCGACGCGCGCGGAGGCGCTCATTTCATCCTCACAACGACGCGCTCGGGGTGCGCGTTGTTGTCCAGGAAGATCACCGACGCGCTCGCCTTCCGCTGGGCGAGCTCGGTGAGCACCCGCGACGCCTGGCCGACCTTGTCGCGGTAGGGCGGTTGCCCGAGGTGGAGCGCGATCCCCTCCTTGCCGATGGTGACGACGACCGACCCGTCCCGTTCGATGTGGAGCTCCTGGATCGGGTAGCGGCGGGCGATGCCCGCGCGCGCCATGTCCTCGACCGCGTCGAGCAGGCGCCGGACCGCGATGACGACGCCGGCGCGATCCCGCGCCACCTGGTCACCGGTGATCCCTGTGACGATGGGGAGGTCGACCGGATCGTCCTCGGCGAGCTCCTTGAAGAGCTCGCCGTCGCGCGTCGCGAGGTACAGGTCGCCGCCGATCGCGACAAGGGCCTGCGCCTCCCGCTCGATGACGTTGACGTGGACGGTCGACGGAAGCGTGCGGGTGACGGTCGCCTTCTCGATCCATGGATCGGCGGCGATCGAGGCGCTGGCGAGCTCGAGATCGAGCGTGAAGATATTCTTGCCCACCTCGATGCCGCCGGAGCTCGCCACCTGCTCGGCCGTACGGCGCTGGACGCCGTCGACGAGCACGGTGCGGACGGCGAAGCGCGGGCTCGACACGATGTAGCGACGCGCGCCCCACGCGACAGCGGTCGAGGCGACGAGCACGACGGCGGCGCCGGCGAAGAGCTGCAGCGCGCGGAAATGGCGCGACAGCGGCCGCGCGGGGCGCGCCTCGCCCGGCGAGCCGCCCTTGCCGGGCGGGCGCGGGGGGCGCACGGAGACGCTCGTCGCGGGCGGGGCCGGCGACTCGTGCGGCGGGGTCGTCGCGCGCACGCGCTCGTTCTTCGGCGCCGGCACCGCGGCCACGGGCTCCGGCTTCGAAGCGCGCGCGGACGCCGCGCGGTTGGACGGCGCCGCGGCGGAGGACGACGGCGCGCGGCGGCGGTTCGGCGGCGGCGGGGCGCTGGGGCGCTCGGTCATGCGCTGCGCTCCTCGGGCGGCAGCCCCTTGGCCTCGAGCCGCGCCTTGAGATCCCGCACGCACGCGTTCACGTCGCCCGCGCCGAGCGCGATGACCACATCGCCCGGCCGCACGATCCGCTCGAGCGCCTCGGGGAGGTCGGCCTTGTCCGCGACGAAGCGCGCGTCGTGGTGGCCGTGCTCGCGGATCGACTGGACGAGGCGCTCGGCGGAGACGCCGGGGATCGGCGGCTCGCCCGCGGCGTAGATGTCCGTCACGAGCAGCACGTCGGCCTGGTTGAAGGCGCGCGTGAACTCGTCGTAGAGATCGCGCGTGCGCGTGTGGCGGTGCGGCTGGAACGCCACGACGATCCGATGATCCTCGCCGGGGAACGCGCGCCTGGCGGCGTCGACGGTGGCGCGGATCTCGGCCGGGTGATGGCCGTAATCGTCGACGAGCGTGATGCCGCCGATCGAGCCGACGACGGTGAAGCGGCGCGCGACGCCGCCGAACGTGGCCAGCGCCTGCTTCGTGACGTCGAGCGGCACCTCGAGCTCGTCCGCCACCGCGATCGTGGCGAGGCAGTTCAGGACGTTGTGCGCGCCGGGCATCTTCACCGTGAAGCCGCCGAGCGGCTCGTCCCGGCGGTAGGCGTTGAAGCTCGTCTCGAGGCCGCGGAACTGGATGCCGCGCGCCGAGTAGTCCGACTGCGGCGAGACGCCGTACGTCACGTGGCGGCGCGGGATGCGCGGGAGCAGGTCCTGGACGTGCGGGTGGTCGAGGCAAAGCACGGCGAGCCCGTAGAACGGGACGCGCGCGGCGAACTCCACGAAGGCGTCCTTGATGCGCTCGTGCGTGCCGTAGTGATCGAGGTGCTCGGGATCGATGTTGGTGACCACCGCGATCGTCGGCGTGAGCCGCAGGAACGATCCGTCGCTCTCGTCGGCCTCCGCGACGAGCAGATCGCCGGCGCCGAGCCGGGCGTTCGTGCCGAGGGCCGCCATCTTGCCGCCGACGACGACGGTGGGGTCGAGGCCGGCGGCGCGCAGGACCGTGGCGACCAGGGAGGTCGTGGTGGTCTTGCCGTGCGAGCCCGCGATCGCGACGCCGTACTTCACGCGCATCAGCTCCGCGAGCATCTCCGCGCGCCCGATCGCCGGGATCCCGAGCGCGCGCGCCTCGGTGAGCTCGGGGTTGTCGGGCCGGATGGCGCTCGAGTAGACGACGACGTCCACGCCGCGGACGTTCTCGGCGCGGTGGCCGATGTCGATCCGGACGCCGAGCGACGTGAGCCGCCGCGTCGTCGAGCTCTCCTTGAGGTCCGAGCCGGAGACCTCGAACTCGAGCGAGCGCAGGATCTCGGCGAGGCCGCTCATCCCGACGCCCCCGACGCCGACGAAGTGGACGTGGCGAACTCGACCGCGGAACATCAGCCTGCCTCCTCCCAGCCGAGGGCAGCGCCGGGCGGCGCGGCCCCTCTCCTCGCGGCGCGACGCGGCGCCTCCTCTGCTGCGCGCTTCGCGCGAGCGCCGCCGATGGGGAAGCGCAGCGCGCGGTGGCGCGGAGCGCGCGCGAGCTCGAGCAGATCGGCGGCGACGCGCGCCGCGGCGTCCGGCGTTCCGAACGCCGCCGCGGCGTCCGCCATGCGGGCGCGGAGCGCCGGGGCCGCCGCGAGGCGGGCGAGCTCGCCCGCGATGCGCGCCTCGGTGGCGTCGGCCTGGGCGATGGCCACCGCGGCGGAAGCCCGCTCGAGGGACTGCGCGTTCTTCATCTGGTGGTCGTCGGCCGCGAACGGGTACGGAATCAGGATTGAAGGGCGGCCCACGGCGCAGAGCTCGGCGAGCGTCGACGCGCCCGCGCGGGCGATCACCACGTCGGCCGCCGCGAGCGCCTCTGCCACGTCGTCGATGAACGGGACGACGCGCGCGCGATCGGAGAGCCCGAGCTCGGCGTAGAGCGACCGTACGGCGGCCTCGCGATCCCTGCCCGTCTGGTGCACCACGTCGAGATCGAGGCCGCGCTCGCGCCCCTGCGCGATGGCGCGAGGCACGACGTCGTTCAGCGCCAGCGCGCCCTGGCTGCCGCCGAGCACGAGCAGGCTCAGCCTGCCCTCGCGCGGAGCGTACGGCGCGCGGGCGAACGCGCGCCGGAGCGGGACGCCGAAGAGGCGCACGGCGCTCGGGCGCAGCGCGCGCGCCGTCTCAGGGAACGCGACGTACGCGCGATCGACGAGGGGCGAGAGGAGCCGGTTCGACAGCCCGAGGACGCTGTTCGGCTCCAGGATCGCGACCGGCACGCCGAGCGAGCGCGCCGCGAGGGACACCGGGCCGCCGGCGTAGCCTCCGAGCGAGAGCACAACGCGGGCGTCGAGCCGCTCGACGAGCCGCCTCGCCTCCGGGAGGACGCGGCCCGCGCGGGCAGCGCCGCGCACGAAGCCGGAGAGCCCACCCCCGCGGAGCGGCAGGACGTGGAGCAGCTCGAGGTCGTCGCCGCGCTCGCCCATCACGCGCACCTCGATGCCGCGCGCGGTGCCGACGTAGACAACGCGCGCCTCGGGCGCCGCGGCGCGGACGGCGTCGCCCACCGCGATCATCGGGAAGACATGGCCGCCGGTGCCGCCTCCTGCGATCAGCACGGTCGTCACGCGCCGCCCTCCTCGGCCGACGCGGCCACCAGGGCCGACGCGCTCGGCGCGTGCGGGACGGGCGACGCACGCCCCGCGCCTCTCGGATCGGGAGCGACCAGCGTCCGCGATCGGCTGATGCTCAGCAGGATGCCCGCGGCCGCGGCGTTCACGAGCAGCGACGAGCCGCCGTAGCTGAGGAACGGCAGCGTGAGCCCCTTCGTCGGGAGGATCGCCATCGCGACCGCGAGGTTCGTCATCGCCTGCACCCCGAAGAGCGTCGCGATGCCGAAGGCCATGAAGCTGCCGTAGTCGTCGGCGGCCTCGAGGGCGATCTTCACGCCGCGCGAGACGATGACGAGGTACGCCGCGCAGAGGCCGACGATGCCGACGAAGCCGAGCTCCTCGCCGACGATCGCGGAGACGAAATCGGTGTGCGCCTCCGGCAGGTAGAGCACCTGCAGCCCGCGCCCGAGGCCCAGGCCGAACACGCCGCCGGAGCCGAAGCTCATGACCGACTGGAACGGCTGGTAGGCGAGGTCGGCGCGGTTGTTGTCCATGTCGATCCACGCGAGGTAGCGCGCGTAGCGGTAGCCGCTGAAGCGCACGAGCGCGGCGCCGGCGAGCGCCAGCAGCATGGAGAACGCGGCGATGTACGGGACGCGCGCGCCCGCGACGAACAGCAGCGTGAAGGTCAGGAAGAGCAGAACGACGGCGCTGCCGAAGTCGGGCTGCTTGAGGCAGAGGAGCATCAGGAGCCCGACCACGATGAGGTGCGGGAGGAAGCCGACCGAGAACGACTTGATGCGATCGGCCTTCTTGGAGAGCGAGTACGCGAGCCAGAGCACGATGCCGAGCTTCGCCATCTCGGCCGGCTGCACGTGGACCGGGCCGAGCGCGATCCACCGGTAAGCGTTGCCCGCCCTGTGGCCGAGGCCCGCCACGCACGCGACGAGCATCCCGGTGACGGCGATGAGCACCGGGTACGTGAGGACCTTGAGCCGCCGGTAATCGATGCGGCTCGTGATCCACATCGTGGCGATCGAGAGGACGGCGTAGGCGGCCTGGCGCTTGAGGAAGAACTGGGCGTCCTTGTAGCGGACCGTCGCCTCGACCGCGCTCGCGCTGTAGACCATCACCACGCCGAAGCCGATGAGCGCCGTGACGACGGCCGCGAGCAGGGCGTCGACGGGGCCCGAGGGGCTCGATCGCACCTTCCAGAACGCCTCGGCCGCCGCCGCGACCCCGCCCGGCTCGGCCTTCTGCTGCTCCGGGGGACCGATGTGCCGGTTCCTGGGCGCATCGGCGCCCGCCCCGAACCCGCCGCGCCACGACATCACGACGCCACCTCCCCGGCGGAGCCGCCGGTCGACCTCTGGAGCGCGCGGACTGCGCGGACGAAGGCGTCGCCGCGGTCCTTGTAGTCGCGGAACATGTCGAAGCTGGAGCACGCAGGGCTGAGCAGCACCGCGTCGCCGGGCTGCGCGAGCGAGCGCGCGGCGAGCACCGCCTCGTCCATCGAGCTCGCCCGCGCGATCGGCAGGACGCCGCTCGCCGCGGCGGCGATGCGCTCCGCGGCCTCGCCGAGGACGACGAGCGCGCGGCCCCGGTCGCGCAGCGCGGCCACGAGCGGCGCGTAGTCGCCCAGCTTGTCGCGCCCACCCGCGATCAGGACGGCCTTCTGCTCGCGCAGGCCGGAGAGCGCGGCGACGGAGGCGCCGACGTTCGTCCCCTTGGAGTCGTCGTAATAGCGGACGCCGTCGACGTGGGCGACGAGCGCGGTCCGGTGCTCGAGCCCCTCGAACCGCGCGAGCGCCTCCGCGATCGCCTCGGCGGGAGCGCCGAGCGCCGCGGCCAGCGCCACCGAGGCGCAGGCGTTCGCGAGGTTGTGCGCGCCCGTGAGCCGGACGCGCTCCAGCGGGTAGCTCGCGCCCGCGACGCGATCGACGATCGCGCCGCCCGCCACGGCCACGTCGGCGCGTGGATCGCTCGCGCTGAACGTCACGACGCGGGCGCGCCCTCGCGCCGCCTGCCGCGCCACGAGCTCGTCGCCGAGCGGGACGACGGCGACGTCCTCCGGCGCCATGCGCTCGAACGGGTTGCCCTTCGCGTCCGCGTACGCCGCGAAGCTCGGGTAGCGGTCGAGGTGATCGTCGGTGATGTTCAGCAAGGCATGCGCGCGGGCGTGCAGCGTCGGGACGCGCTCCGCCTGGAAGCTCGAGATCTCCAGGACGAGGACGTCCCACGCCTCGCCCGCGACCTCGGCGAGCGGGGTCCCGAAGTTGCCGCCGACGAAGGTGCGGAGGCCGGCGCGCTCGAGCATCGCGCCCGTGAGCGCCGTCGTCGTGCTCTTGCCGTTGGTGCCCCCGACGAGCACGATGGGCGCCGACACGAAGCGCGACGCGAGCTCGAGCTCGCCGATGACCTCGCGCCCGGAGCGCTCGACGGCGTCGAGCGCGGGGAACGACGGCACGCCCGGCGAGACGACCACGAGATCGGCGCCCTCGAACAGCGCCGGATCGTGCCCGCCCGGCGCGAGCGCGACGCCCTCCGCCTCGAGCGACGCAGCCGCTGCGGAGAGCCGGTCGCGCGGGGCGCCGTCGTTCGCGATGACGCGCGCGCCGCGCTCCACGAGGAGGCGCGCGGCGGCGACACCGCTCCGACCGAGACCGACGACGATCACTGTTCGCCCGCGGACGTCCATCATGCCCTCAGCGCAGCTTCATCGACGCCAGGGAGACCAGCGCCAGGAGGATGGAGATGATCCAGAAGCGGACGATGATCTTGGGCTCCGCCCACCCCTTCTTCTCGTAGTGGTGGTGGATCGGCGCCATCAAGAAGACGCGCTTGCCGGTGAGCTTGAACGAGAGGACCTGCGTGATGACGCTGACCGTCTCGATGAAGAAGATCCCCCCGAGGATGATCGACAGGAGCTCGTTCTTGGTGAAGACGGCGAGCATCCCGAGCCCGCCGCCGAGGGCGAGCGAGCCGACGTCCCCCATGAAGACCTGCGCGGGGTACGTGTTGTACCAGAGGAAGCCGATCCCGGCGCCGATGACCGAGCCGCAGTACACCGAGAGCTCGCCGGCGGACGCGATCGCCGGGATGTCGAGGTAGGTCGCGAGCGAGAAGTTCGCGATCGACGCGCCGACGATGTACGCGAGGATGAGGTACGTCCCGGCGTTGATGATCACCGGGCCGATCGCGAGCCCGTCGAGGCCGTCGGTGAGGTTCACGGCGTTCGACGTCGCGACGACGACGAACACGGCGAACGGGACGTAGGCGTAGAGCGGCAGCTCGATCGGGTACTTCGAGAACGCGACGAACGGGATCGAGAGCCGCGTCCTGATCTCCGCCCAGTCCGGCGGGAGCTTCGACGCGAGCAGGAACGTGTAGGACACGGCCGCGCCGCCGATGAGCACCTGGCCGATGAGCTTGTAGCGGCCGGGCAGGCCGCCGCTGTTCCGCCGCTTGATCTTGAGGAAGTCGTCCAGGTAGCCGATGACGCCGTAGCCCGCGGTGACGGCCGTCGTCGCGAGGACGAAGGGGTTCCTGAGATCGGCCCACAGCACGGTGGGGAGCAGCAGCGAGAGCAGGATGAGCGCGCCGCCCATCGTCGGCGTGCCCGCCTTGATCTTGTGCGTCTCCGGCCCCTCGGCGCGGACCACCTGCCCGATCTGCTTGCGCCGGAGCTCGCGGATGAACCACGGCGCGAGCACGAACGTCAGCACCATGGCGGTGATCGTCGCCATGATCGTGCGGAACGGGATGTAACGCAGGACGTTGAGCCAGCTCAGCCAGCCGTAGTGGAACTTGAGCGGGTAGAAGAGCTCGTAGATCACGCCGCACCTCCGTGCGACTGCCGCGCGGCCAGGGATCGGCTGCGGCGGGCGGCGAGCGCGCGGCGCGCCTCGTCGCGGTCGTCGAACGGCAGCGTGACGCCGCCGATGATCTGGTACGGCTCGTGGCCCTTGCCGGCGATGAGGACGAGATCGCCGGGCTCGGCCTCGAGCACCGCGCGCTCGATCGCGCGCGCCCGATCGAGCTCGACGACGACGCGCGCGCGTCCGGCGGCGAGGCCCGGCAGGATGGCGTCGGCGATCGCGCGCGCGTCCTCGCTCCGCGGGTTGTCGTTGGTCACGAAGGCGACGTCGGCGCCGCGGCTGACGGCCTCGCCCATCCGCGGCCGCTTCAGCGGATCGCGGTCGCCGCCGCACCCGAAGACGCAGAGGACGCGCCCCTCGCTGAGGGCGCGGACGCTCGCGAGCACCCGGGCGAGGGCGTCCGGCGTGTGGGCGTAGTCGACGAGCACGATCACGTCATCGGCGCCCGGCGTGTCGCAGCGCTCCAGGCGGCCCGCGACCTGGATCGGCGATGAGAGCGCGGCGGCGGCGTCCTCGACGTCGAACCCGAGCAGGTACGCCACGGCGAGCGCGGCGAGCAGGTTCGACGCGTTGTACGCGCCGAGCAGGTGGGAGCGGATGGCGACCTCGCCGGCGGGCGTGCGGGCGCGGAGGAAGATGCCGCTCGCCGTGTGCGCGAGCTCGATGGGCGCGATCTCCGCCGTGTCCGGGCCGGCGCCCACCTCGGTCGAGTAGCGCGCGAGCGTCGACGCGGCCGGCCGCGAGAGCCCGCCCGGCGCGATCATCTCGACGAGCCTCCGACCGAACGGATCGTCGACGTTGATGACGGCGGCGCCGGGGCCGAGATCCACGAACAGGCGCGCCTTCGCCGCGGCGTACGCCTCCATCGTGCCGTGGTAGTCGAGGTGATCCTGCGTGAGGTTCGTGAAGACGGCGATCCGGAAGCGGGTCGCGTCCGCGCGCTTCGCCGTGAGCGCGATCGACGACACCTCCATCACGAGGTGCGTCGCGCCGCGCTCGACCATCGCGGCGGCGACGCGGGCGAGCTCGTCCGCCTCGGGGCTCGTGTGTGACGCGGGGACGTCGAGATCGTCGAAGCGGTAACCGAGCGTCCCGACGATCCCGGCCCGCCCGCCGCACCGATCGACGCAGGCCTGGACGAGGTGTGCGGTCGTGGTCTTGCCGTTGGTGCCGGTGATGCCGACGACCTCGAGCGTGAAGGTCGGGTGCCCGTAGACGACCGCCGCGGCCTGGGCGAGCGCGAGCGGCACGTCGGGCACCTCGACGCGGGCGGCGCCGAGCGTGTCGGCCGCGCTCCCGCGGGCGAGGATGATCGCCCGCGCGCCGCGCGCGACCGCCTCGGGGATGAACTGCTCGCCGTGCGCGCGCTCCCCCGCCCGCGCGACGAAGATGTCCCCCTCGGCCACCTTGCGCGAGTCGAGGTGCACGCCCGTCACGAGCAGGCCCGCGGCCTCCGCCGGCGAGAGCGCGGCGCCCGGGATCTCGCGCAGGACATCGCCGAGCCGGAGCGCGAGCTCGGTCTCGGCGACGGCGGCGTCTCTGGGGTCGCGCTCTGTCATGTGGGGGGCTCGAAGATGAGCTTCAGGGGCGATCCTTTGGGCAGCACGGTCCCCGGCGGCGGCTCCTGGCGCGTGAGCTTGCCCGTGCCCTCGACGCTCGGGTCGAGCCCGAGCGTGGCGGCGCTCTTCACCGCCTCGCGCTGCGGCAGGCCGGTGAGGTCGGGGACGCGCAGCTCCCCCGTCTTCAGCGGCGCGGACGGCGTGACCACCGCGGTCGAGATCGGCGCCGCCGCGGATCGCGCCTCGTTCAGCACCTGGTAGGTGTTCGCCGCGATGTCCTCGCCCGACTGCTCGCCGATCTCCGACAGCTTCATCGGCACGCTCCCGCGCGGGGTAACGCCCAGGTAACGCAGCGCCATCTCGCCGACCCGCCGGAAGATCGGCGCGGCGACGGAGCCGCCGGCGTAGGTGCCGCCCATCGGCTCGTCGAGCACCACCGCGATGACGAGGCGCGGCTTCTCGGCCGGGATGAACCCGGCGAACGACGCCACGTAGTGGGTGTCGGTGTACTTGCCCGTCGCGGGATCGATCTTCTGCGCCGTGGCCGTCTTGCCCGCCACGCGGAACCCCGGGATGGCCGCCTCGACGCCGGTCCCGTTCCCCTCGGTCACCGCGACGAGCATCTCCGACATCATCCGGGCGATCTGCGCGGGCACCGCGTCGCGGCGCACGCGCGGCGAGGGCTCCGACAGCGTGACGCCCGTGCCGTCGGTGATCCGCTTGACCAGGATGGGCTCGAGCAGCCGCCCGCGGTTGGCGATCGCCGCCGTGGCCATCGCGAGCTGCAGCGTGGTCACGCTGATCCCCTGACCGAACGACGCCGCCGCCGTCTCGACCTGGACCCAGGGGCGGCCGCGCGGCCTGAGCACGCCCACCGACTCGCCCGGCAGCGGCACGCCTGTCAGATCGCCGAAGCCGAACCGGCGGAAGCCCTCGTAGAGCCGCTGCTCGCCGAGCCCGAGTGCGATCTTCGCCGTGCCGATGTTGGACGACTGGCCGAGGATCTGCGGGATCGTCAGCCACTTGTGCACGTGCGTGTCGTGGATCACGACGTTGTCGATCGCCATGTTCCCCTCCTCGCAGTAGATGGTCGCGCTCGGGGAGACGCTCTTCGCCGCGAGCGCGCTCGCGATGGCGAACACCTTCATCGTGGACCCGGGCTCGAAGCGATCGACGACGCAGCGGTTGCGCCGAGAGCCGGGATCGCTCTGCGAGTAGTCGTTCGGGTTGAACCCCGGCGCGCTCGCCATGGCGAGGATCTCGCCGTTCTCGGGATCGACGACGACGATCGATCCGCCGAGCGCCTCGTACGTCTTCATCGCCGCCTCGAGCTCGCGCTCGGCGGTGAACTGGATGCCCTTGTCGATCGTCAGGTGGACGTTGTGCCCGGCGAGCGCCTGCTCGTCCTCGATCCCCTCGGAGAAGATGAGCCGGCCCGATCGATCGCGGAGCCCGCGCACCTCGGACGCGTTGCCGCGCAGTTCGTGCTCGAGGCTGAGCTCGATCCCCTCCTTGCCCTCGCCGTCGGTGGCGACGAAGCCGAGCAGCGGACCGGCGAGCTCGCGGTTCGGGTAGAAGCGGCGCCCCTCGCCCTCGATCACGAGCCCGCGCACCGGGTAGCGCTGCCGCCGATCCGAGAGCGCGCGGATGTTCTCGACCTCCTGCTCGGAGATGCGGCGCTTGAGCCACGCGAAGCGGCGCCGCCGGCCGAGCTTCTCCGCGACGTCCTCGACCTGCAGCGAGAGCGCCTGCGCGATGCGCTCGGCGTACTGCTGGATCTGCGTCGGGATGTACTTCTCCTCGATGCCGCGGAGCATCTCGACCGCGTCCACCGAGACGCTGGGCACCTCCACGCTCTCCGCGAGCGGCGCGCCGTTCCGGTCGTAGATCGTGCCGCGCTTCGGCGTGATGTGGAGCCGCCGCTGGCGCTGCCGCTCCGCGAGGTCGTACCAGGCGTCGCCGTCCTCGACCTCGATGCGGTACGCGCCGGACACGACGCCGCCGAGGCCGAGCGCCATCAGGCCGCAGAGCAGGCCCATGCGGATGCGGATCCACCGCGCGCGCCTGGGGTCGAGGTTCTTCATTCCTGCCGCCCAGCGCCCGGCGTCGCGCCGCCCGTCTCCCCGCTCGCCGCCTCGCGATCGCCCGAGGGCGCCACGTAGCCCCGCACCGGGATGACCCGCTCGGGCGGCGGCGGCGTCATGCCGAGCAGCGTGCGGGCGACCATCTCCACGCGCTGCGGGGTCTCGTAGCTGGCCGCCTCGAGCGAGAGCACCCGCTTGACCTCGCGCAGCCGCGCCTGCTCGGCGCGCGCCCGCCCGAGCCGGTAGCCGAGGTCGACCGTGCGCCCCCGCAAGGCGAGGTGCACGACGAACGCCGCCACCGTCGCGGCCACCGCGAGCGTCCAGAGCGCGAGGAACGGGCGCTGCGTCACGCGTGCGCCTCCGGTCGGCCGACGCGCCGCGCGGCGCGGAGCTTCGCGCTGCGGGCCCTCGGGTTGTCGCCGATCTCGTCGTCGCCCGCGGTCACCGGCTTCTTCGTGAGCGGCTGCCACACGTCCGGCTCGCGCAGCGCGCGCTTGACGATGCGGTCCTCGAGCGAGTGGAAGGCGATGACGGCGAGCACGCCGCCGGGCGCGATGATCCGGGGCGCCGCCGCGAGCAGCGCCTCGAGCTCGTCGAGCTCTCCGTTCACGGCGATGCGCAGCGCCTGGAACGTGCGCGTCGCCGGATCCACGCCGCCGATGCGCGCCGGCCCCACGGCGCGCACCACGGCGCGCCGCAGGTCGAGCGTCGTCTCGAGCTCGCCGCTCTCGGCCGCCTGCTTGATGCAGCGGGCGACCCTGCGGCTGCGGCGCTCCTCGCCGTAGCGGTAGATCAGATCCGCGAGCTCCTCGTCGCTGAGCCGCTCGATCAGCTCGAGCGCCGTCTCCCCGCGGCTCGAATCCATCCGCATGTCGAGCGGCCCCTCGGCGCGGAAGCTCATGCCGCGCGCCGGGTCGTCGAGCTGCATGGAGCTCACGCCGACGTCGGCCACGAGGCCGTCCACCTGGGCGACGCCGAGGGCGGCGAGGTGCCGCTCGATCTCGGAGAACTCGCCGTGGACGTAGGTCACCCGCTCCCCCATCCGGGCGAGCCGGGCGCGCGCGATGGCGAGGGCGCGTTCGTCGCGGTCGATCCCGATGACCCGGGTGCCGGGCGTCTCGAGGATCGTCTCGGCGTGGCCGCCGGCGCCCAGGGTGGCGTCGACGTAGATGCCCTCGCTGACCGGCGAGATCGCGGCGAGCACCTCGCGGCCGAGGACGGTGACGTGCGGCTCGCCGCGCGGGCGGGGCGGCGGGGGGGGAAGGTGCATGGGGACTACATTGACAACGTTCATAGGCGGAACTGCTCCGCGATTGCGGTCTTGAAGCTCTGGAGCTCGACCTCGCTCATCTGCTGAGCGGCCTTCCACCGCTCCGTCGACCAGAGCTCGATCGTCTGTCCCATCCCCGCCCACAGCACGTCCTTGGTGAGGCTGGCGTGCTCGCGGAGCGACGGCGGGATGAGGATCCGGCCCTGCTTGTCGAGGTCGCACTCGACGGCCGCGGACAGGTAGCGGCGCCGGAATGCGACAACGTTGGAATCGAATTGCGGCAATGCTGCAATTTTGGCCTCCAGCTCCTCCCAGGCCTTCATCGGGTAGGCATGTAGGCAAGGGTCGAAGAGGGCCGGGGTGATGACCATGCGCAGGTCGTTCGCGGCCGCGAGCACGTCGCGAAAACGCGAAGGGAGGCTCGTGCGCCCCTTCGCGTCGATCGCGTGCTCGAAGTGACCGCGAAACATCGTGCTCATCGACCCCAGCTGCGGCTGGCCTGTCCCGCCGAGGGCTTGTTGACGCGTTGCTGCACCGGGCGCGCACCGCGTCGTGACATTCTCTGCCACTTCTTCCCACGAAGCCCCGCCACGCTACGGAGGGAGGCGCCGAGTGTCAACAGATTGGGAGATTTCTGGACCCTGGTGGCTACCTATGTAGGACAGATACGCCCAAAGTCGCACCCGACAAAACCGCGGGGAATACCGCAAGATCGCAGCTCAGCGGGGTCCGTGGGAGGAAGTGGGGAGCGGATCGAGGGGGGCGCCGGCACGTCAGGCGGATGCCTGGCAAGATGGAAATGAAGCAAGGCGGATCGCCGCCGACGGATGCGGCCTTTCGCACCCCGGACGGCGGAGGACCCCGCGGTGGGCCGGACGGGCTCAGCGGGTTGGCGGCCGGGGGAGGTCCGGTGGGAGGAGCGGGCGGTGGAGGAGCGTGGGGAGAGCCGCTGCCCCGGCTGTCGACCCGGGAAAGCCCGGCCGGGGATGCGTGCGGTGGGGGAGAGTGGGGAGAGCCGCTGCCCCGGCGGTCAGCCGTGGGGGGTCACGTGGGTCTGGACCCACTCCACGATGCTCTTCAGGGTGGTCCCGGGGGTGAAGACGCCCTTCACGCCTGCGTTCTGGAGGCGAGCGATGTCCTCGTCCGGGATGATGCCCCCACCGAACACCACGATGTCCTCCGCGCCCTGCTTGCGGAGGGCCTCGATGACGGCGGGGAAGAGGGTGTTGTGGGCTCCGGACATGATGGACAGCCCCACGGCGTCCACGTCCTCCTGCACCGCGGCGGAGGCGATCATGTCCGGCGTCTGGTGCAGGCCCGTGTAGACCACCTCGAAGCCGGCGTCGCGGAGGGCCCGGGCGACCACCTTGGCGCCGCGGTCGTGGCCGTCCAGGCCGGGCTTCGCCACGAGGATTCGGACTTTGCGCTCTGCCATGAGCGCGTCGATTACCGCCTGCCCGGGCAGGCGTAAAGCGCAGCGCCCCGGCGATGCGGCCTCCCCTCCCCTGCGCCGGCGTCGCAGGGGGCGCGCTTACTGGGCGGCGAACACGAACGGGATGGTCACCGGCGTGGAGCCCGACGAGGGGGGGAACCGCCAGGACCTGATCCGCGAGGCGATACAGCTCGACAGGCCCGGGTAGTCCTTCTCCGACCCGGCGGCCGAGACCGACTGGACGGCGCCCGAGGCGCCGATGACCACCGAGGCCGAGACGCGGGCCGTGGTGGCGGCATTGCGATCGCGCGCGTCGAGGGCGGGCTGCCAGCAGTGGCGCCGGACGCTCGGGCGGTTCCCCTCGACGACGCCGGCGATCTCCCCTTGAGAGAGCTGGCTCAGGCCAGCGCCGGCGCCCTGGGTGCCCGGCCCCGACGAGGGACCGGGGACCCCTGCGCCGAACCCGGACCGGTCGAGCGGCGCAGGGCTCGCCGAGGCGACCGGCTTTTCGGGCTGGGGGCGCTGGGTCGCGGCGCCGCCCGGCTTGCCCGGCGAGGCGACCTCGGGTTTGGCCGACGCGGAGTCGGCCGGCTGAGGTGCGTCCGGCTCGACGCTCGGCGGCGGCGGAGGGGCCGCTGTCGGCAGCAGGTCGGGCGGCTGGAGCTGCGGGACGGTCACGACCTGCACGGGCTGCGGCTTCGGAGAGAGGAGGACGTAGGCGGAGACGCCGCCGAACGCCGCTGCCATGGCGATGAAGGCGTAGGCGAGCGGGCTCATGCCCGACCGCCGCCTCGGCGCGACAGTCTCCACCAGGCTGCCAGGCGTGGCCACCAGGGGGGCGGGCTCCGCAGAAGCGAGCGCGCCCGCCGGCGCCGCCACCTGCGATGAGACGACAGCGGCCAGGCCCCCCGTGCGCGCCGCGCCGGAGGGCGAGCCGCCCACCGCCAGGCCGGCCGCGGGCGCCGTCGGAGGCGGCGAGCCGCCCGCGGCAAGACCGGCGCTGGCCGGGAAGGGCGCCGCCAGCTCGGGCTGCGGCGCGGGGGCGACGTGGCCGGCCGGCGCGGTCGAGAAGGGGTCGGCGAGCACCGCGATCGGCGCGGCGCCCGCGGCGTGGGCCGCCGCGGCGCCCCCCGAGGCGCCCGGCCACGCGGCCGGCGCGCTGCCCGCCGGCGTGGGCGGCGTGACGCGCCCAGGAGACGTGGCCGGTGAGGTCGATGCGGCGAGCGTCCCCGCCGCCGTGAAGGCCGCGACCGAGCCGGCGACAGCCGAGGGCTGCTCGTTCACGCCGGGAAGCTCGGGCTCGCGCACCGCCGGGCGCGCTGGCGTGGCCCCGCCCAGCGGGGGGACCCTCGCCGAGGAGGGGACCTGGGCCTGACCGACCGAGAAGCCCGTGCTGCTGGTCCGGCGCGCGGGCGTGGACACCCGGGTGGACTGGGCCTGCGTGACGATCTCGATGAGCTCCGGGAAGTTCTTGAGCGGCAGCCACTCGTCGAACCCCTCGCGCCAGACGAGCGAGTCGCCATCCACAGCGCCCGCCAGCGCCTTCTCGCGGATGACGGAGAGCCGCACCGGGCCGATCGGGACACCGCCGACCCCGACGTACCAGTCCTCGCTCGACGTGGCGCGCGCGGTCGGCGCCTTGGCGAGCGGGCGGTCATCGGACAAGGTCCGCTTGAACGCGCCGGCGACCCCGGGCGGCGACGGCGTGGGATCCGCTCCCCTGGCGGCGGGCGCCGCGGGCCGCGCGGGCGCCGGCGGGGCGGGCCGCGCCTCCGGCGGCGCCTGCGGCGCTGTCGCAGGGCGCGGGCTCGACGCGGTCGACGCCGGCCGCGCGACGGGCGCGGGCACAGCGCGCGGGGCGACCGGAGGTCGAGGCGCTCCCCCGGGGCGCGGGAGGGCCTGCGACGCCGGCCGGGGCGGCGACGGCGCGGCGCCCTGGACCGAGGCCGGCGGCGGCCTCGCGGGGCTCGCGGCGCGGGCGGCCGGCGCGCCTGTCCCGACGGCCGGCGCCTCCTCGCTCGAAGGGGCGAGGTGCGCGTCGTCGCCCGCCGCGCGCGGCGGCTCGACGGGGAGCGCCTGCGCCACGGAGCTCTCGGTGACGCTCGCGCTGACCTGAATCAGGTGCCCGCAGCGCCGGCACTGCATCCGTACCGACTTGCCGGCGACCTTCTCGTCGCCGATCTGGTACTTGGCCTTGCAGTTATCGCAGATGAATTTCATCCAGGAACGCGCCTGCGGGTTGGAATCCGCGCAGTCTACGACAGCTTGACCCCAAACGACATGGGGTAGGCGCGGTCAGAGCAACCCGAGCAGGTGCTCCTTGATGGATTGCCGCGTCGGGTCATCGGGCGCGACGCCCAGGGCGCGCTCCCACGTCTCGATCGCTTTGTTGCGGAACCCGGCCTTCTGGTACAGCACGGCGAGGTTTTTCAGCGCCGGGAAGTGCTTGCCGTTGATGTGCAGGGCGGTCTCCAGCTCCTGGATGGCGTCGTAGAGCTGGCCCTGCTTGCCGTAGAGCAGGCCGAGGTGGAAGTGCAGCCGGTACGCGAGCGGGTCGATGGCCGTGCCCTCGCGCAGGTGCCGCACGGCCTTGTCGAAATCGCCGGCGCGGTACGCCGCGATCCCCGCGGCGAGGAGGCGCTCCGCCTCGGCCGAGATCCGGTCCTGATCGCCGCGGATCGAGCGCGCCTGGAGCGCGTTCTCCACGGCGGCGACGACGTCCGCGACGCGGAAGGGCTTCTCGATGTAGGCCTCGACGCCGTAGCTCGACTTCAGATCTTCGGCGAACCGCCACCCGCGGTACACGGCCGAGATCATGATGATCGGGATGTGGCCGTAGCGCTGCGTGCCCTTCATGCGGCGGGCGATGTCGAAGCCGTGCACCTCGGGCAGCATGGCGTCGAGGATCATCACGTCGGGCGGATTCTCCTTGACCATGCGCAGGGCGAGGAGCCCGCGGTCGGCCTCCTCGACGCGGTACCCGCGCTCCTCGAAGATGCGGCGGAGCAGCTTCCGGATCTCGGGCTCGTCGTCGACGACCAGGATCGTGGTCTGATCGCCCTGCGGCGCCTTGCCCGCGCCCGGGAGCGACTCGACGATGGACAGATCGCGATCGGCGGTGCCGAAATCCGTGTCCGTGAGCTCGTCGGCCGCCGCCGCCCTCCGCATGGCGTCGTCGACGACGAGCGGCGGGCCCGCCGAGGAGATGCGCGCCGGCGAAGGAGCCGCGGGCGGGCTCGGCTCGTCGGTGAGATCGGCGAACGAGATCTCCGCGTCGTCGCGCGGGCGCTCCGGCGCGGGCCGCGCTGGCGGGGCGGCGCTGGGCGCAGGCGGAGCAGGCGCCTGGGCCACCGTCGACGGGGGCACGGCGGACGGAGGCCGGCGCGCTGGCTGCGCAGGAGCGGGCGCCGGCGTGGGCGCGGGCGGCGCCTCGGTCGAGGACGACGCGGCGGCGCCGAGGCCGGCGCGCTTCAGCACCTCGGGGGGGCACTTCGCGCCGACGTAAAACGGCTCGCCCTGCTCCTTCATGTCGTAGGCGGCCGCGATGGTCCGCACGAGGGGGCCCGCGAGCGCGATGTACGGGAAGACGCGCTTGCCGGTGACGAACTCGAGCTCGTCGATCACCTTCTTGTCGGCGGGCGCGGCCATGGCCACGAGGATGCGGTCCTCGCGCACGAGCACGGGCAAGAGCTTGTGCTTCGCGGCGATCTCGCGGGGCAGGATCGAGAGGTCGCCCAGCTTGATGCAGACCTGGTTGAGGTCGATGCCAGGAACGCCGCTCTGCTCGGAGAGGGCCTTCAGCGCAGCGACCTCGGAGACGGTGCCGCTCTCGATGAGGTTCGTGGCGAGGGGGACCCCCTTCGCACGCGCGTCGAGGAGCGCCTGTTCGAGCTGGGGCTGGGTGACCGCCCTTTGCTGCAGGAGGATGCGTCCGAGCGGCTTCTTGTTGGCGTCTTGCGTCATTCCGCGGGCCGAGTCCGAAGGCTAATGGACGAGGAATGCGCGGGCAAGCACGCGACCCGCGCGCTGAGACGGCCGTTCGGCTGGCGCCACCGGCTCGGGCTCCTGGACCGGCGGCTCGAGCCTACTGCCTTGTCGATCGCCGCCGAGGCGCCGCCGGTGGCGCGCGGAGACCTGCGCGCGGCGCGAGGCGGACGGCCAGTTCTCACCATTCGCTCATCGTACTCCGGAACCCTCCGGACAGCGCGGACGTTGCGCTCGCCGGCGAGAGCGCCGCGGCGCCTGCCCCGGGCGCCGTGGAGGAGCCCATGGCGATGATGTAGGGTCACTCGCTCGCGTCGGGCGCGCCGAGCCACGCGCGGGCGAACGCCGCATACCGCCCCTCGGCGATGGCCGCGCGCGCCTCGCGCATGAGGCGGCCGTAGAGGTGCAGGTTGTGCTCGGTGAACAGCCGCAGCACGAGGATCTCGCCCGCCATGTAGAGGTGCCTCAGGTACGCGCGGCTGTAGCCCCCCGCGCAGGTCGGGCAGGAGCACGTCGGGTCCAGCGGCGACGGGTCTTCCTTGTAGCGCGCCTGCTTGATGACGATCTTGCCGTGCTGCGTGAGCGCCTGCCCGTTGCGGGCGTTCCGCGTGGGGAGCACGCAGTCGAACATGTCGACCCCGGCGCCGATCGCGTGGATCAGGTCGAGCGGCGTGCCAACGCCCATGAGGTAGCGCGGGCGCGCAGGGTCGAGGCGCGGCGCGATCTGCGCGACGACCTCGTGCATCATCGCGATCGGCTCGCCCACGGAGAAGCCGCCCAGGGCGAGCCCGTCGAACGGAAGGGCGCCGAGCTCCTCCGCGTGCGCCGTGCGCAGGGCGACCGAGGTGCCGCCCTGCACGATGCCGAAGAGCGCCTGCGTGGGGCGCTTGGCGGCGAGGCAGCGCCTCCCCCAGCGCGTCGTCAGCCGGCACGCCTCCTCGACCTCCGGGAGCGGCGCGCCGCCGGGCGGGCAGACGTCGAGCTGCATCGCGATGTCGGCCCCGAGCAGCCCCTGCACCTCCATCGCGACCTCGGGCGTGAGCGCCTTGCGGGCGCCGTCGAGGTGCGACCGGAACACGAAGCCGTCCTCGACGAGGGTGCGCCGCTCGGCGAGCGAGAAGGCCTGGAAGCCCCCGGAGTCGGTGAGCATCGCGTGCGGCCACCGGGAGAACGCGTGCAGGCCGCCGAGCTGCGCGACGAGCTCGGGCCCCGGGCGGAGCCACAGGTGGTACGTGTTGCCGAGGACGATCCTCGCGCCTGTCGCGGCCACCTCGGCGGGGGTCAGCGTCTTCACGCTGCCCTGGGTGCCGACCGGCATGAACGTCGGCGTCGGGACCTCGCCGTGCGGCGTGGAGAGCAGGCCCGTGCGGGCATGACCGTCCCGCGCGAGCTCGGTGAACGAGAAGCCAGGCGTGCGGCTCATGGCGCGCTCGCCCCGCGGATCAGCATGGCGTCACCGTAGGAGTAGAAGCGGTAGCCGGCGTCGATCGCCGCGCGGTACGCGCGCAGCGTGCGCTCGCGGCCGGCGAAGGCGAACACCAGCGCGAGCAGCGTCGATCGCGGCAGGTGGAAGTTCGTCAGCAGCGCGTCGACGACGCGGAAGTGATAGCCGGGCTGGATGAGGAGGCGCGTCTCCCCGGACTGCGCCCGCACGAGGCCCGCGCGCGCCGGATCCGCGGCGGTCTCCAGCGCCCGCACGACGGTGGTGCCGACCGCGACCACCGGGGCGCGGCGCTCGCGCGCCCGCGCGATCGCGGCGGCGGTCGCTTCCGGGACGGAGTAGACCTCGGCGTGCATGGGGTGCACGTCGAGGTCGTCGGCCGTGACCGGCTGGAACGTGCCGAGGCCGACGTGCAGCGTGAGGCTCGCGATCTCGACCCCGTTCGCGCGGAGCCGCTCGACGAGGGCGGGCGAGAGGTGCAGGCCCGCGGTGGGCGCGGCGACGGCGCCCGGGACGCGCGCGAAGATGGTCTGGTACCGCTCGCGATCGGACGCGTCGTCGCCCCGGCCCATGTAGGGAGGGAGCGGGATGTGCCCGTACGCGTCGATCGCAGCGGCGATGGACAGCCCTGCGGGCGAGGAGAGCTGCACCGTGAGCACGCCGTCCTCCGCGCGCTCCAGCACCTCTGCCACCAGCGCCCCGTCGCGCTCGAGATCGAGCACGGCGCCCGGGCGGATCGGCTTCGACGCGCGGCCCATGGCACGCCAGCGCTCGGGCCGCGCCGCGCCCTCCGCAGGGCCGGCGAGGTCGCCCCCGCTGGCCGGCGCCTCGTCCAGCCGGTGCAGCAGGAAGAGCTCCACCTGCCCGCCCGTGCCGCGTTTGCTGCCGAACAGGCGCGCGGGGACGACCCTCGTGTCGTTGACGACCACGAGCGCGCCGCGCTCGACGTGCCGGTCGAGATCGCGGATCGCGGCGTGCTCGATCTCGCGGTCGCTGCGGCCGCGATCGATCAGGAGGAGCCTCGCGCCGTCCCGCTCCTCGGGGGGCCGCGACGCGATGAGCGCTTCAGGGAGTTCGTAGTCGAGCAGCTCGCAGCGCACGCCGCGCTACTAGCACGACGCGGGCGTGAGCACGCTCGTCTTGGCGCGGAGGAAACGACAGATCTCTCCGACCTTGTAAGGCTTGGGGACGAAGGCCACGGCGCCGCAGTCGGCGCGCTCGACCTGGCGCGCGGAGAGGTGATACGCGCTGGAAAGCACGACGCGCACCCTCGGGAAGGCGCGCCGGATATGGCGGGCCAGCTCGAGGCCGTTCAGATCCGGCATCATCAGGTCGATCATCGCGACGTCGATCGAAGACGAGCCGAGGATGCGCAGCGCATCCTGGAACGAGGCCGCGAACGCGACGTCGAACCCCTCGACGCTCAGCCCAGCCGAAAGAGCGCGACGCTGGGAATTCTCACCGTCCACGATCAGCATGCGGGCCATTAAGCGTCCTCCTGCGGCGGCTGCCGCCATCTATTACGCCTACCGGTTTAGCAATCGCCGGGCCAAGTAACCGAATCGTCGGATTGTGGTTTCCGACGCCGGAGTGAAACAGAAGAACACAGTCTACATCAGCCGCCTCATTGCACTAAGGCAAATCCCGACACTCCTACATTGCAGGGATGCAATCCGTCGTGAGCTAGCTGCCCTGAATTGCTGCTGAGTCAGGTGGTTTGCTCTGTCCGGCCGTATGTGCCGGATGAACCCGGGTCAGCGGGCGGTTGCTGAGCCTGGTGGGCATCAGGTTGCTCGGCCGGCGAGCAGCAGCCTGAGGAGCAGGGTGGTTCACACTCGCTGTACCCTGCGGGTACGCGCTGCTGAGATTGGCTGACAGGCCGGCCGCGCTGCCCGCCCGGAGGAGCACGCCGCGCCGCCCGGCACAGAGGAGGGCGCTGGCTCAGCCCGGGGGATAGGTGATGGCCAGGCGCGTCATCTTGCGCCACAGCGTTGTCGCGCTGATCCCGAGCACCTCGGCGGCGCGCTCCCGGCTGCCGTCGCACTCCCGCAGCGCGACCTCGATGGCCTGGCGCTCGGCGCAGTCGACAACGTCGGCGAGCAGCCTGCCGCCGCCCTCGTGCGGACGCTTCGGCTGCACAGCGGCGGGGAGCACGTCGTCGACGCTAATGACGCCGCCGCCCGAGAGGGCCACCGCCTGCTCCACCATGTTCTCGAGCTCGCGGATGTTGCCGGGAAAATCGTACTGCGTCAGCGCCTCGACGACGCCATCGGCGGCGCGCGCGCGGCAGCTCATCTTGCGGTTGTACTTCTCCAGGAAGAACTCCCAGAGGATCGGGATGTCCTCGCGCCGCGAGCGGAGCGGCGGGAGCACGAAGCGCGCGACGTTCAGCCGGTAGTAGAGGTCCTGGCGGAACCGCTTCTCCGCGACCGCTGTCAGGAGCTCCTGGTTCGTCGCGGCGATGATGCGCACGTCGACCTGGATCGGCTTGTTCTCGCCCACCCTGCGGATCTCGTTCTCCTGGATGGCGCGGAGCAGCTTCGCCTGGAAGGTGAGCGGGGTCTCCGCGATCTCGTCGAAGAAGAACGTGCCCCCGTCGGCCTCCTCGAACAGCCCCTTCCGCGCCGCGACAGCGCCCGTGAACGAGCCGCGCGCGTGGCCGAACAGCTCGCTCTCGAGGAGCGTCTCGCTGATGGCGGCGCAGTTCACCGGCACGAACGGGCGGTCCGCGCGCTTGCTGTTGGCGTGGATGGCCTTGGCGACCAGCTCCTTGCCGGTGCCGCTCTCGCCCGTGATGAGCACCGTCGCGTCGGTCGGGGCGACCTTCACGATCCGGCCCAGCACCTCGCGGACCGCCTGCGAGCGGCCCACGATGTTCTCGAACCGGTAGCGCTCCTTGAACTCGCTGGCGAGAAGCTGCACCTCGCCGGTGAGCTTCCGGTTCTGGATCGCGCGCTCCACCTTCACCAGGAGCTCCTGCTCCGAGAACGGCTTCTGGATGTAGTCGAAGGCGCCGAGCCGCATCGCCTCGACCGCGCTCTCGATGGTGCCGTACGCGGTCATCACGATGACCTCGGTGTTCGCGTTCGACTCCTTCACCGCGCGCAGCACGCCGATGCCGTCGAAGCCGCCCATCCGGAGGTCGGTGAGCACGGCGTCGTAGGCGCCCTTGGCGCCCAGGTCGGCCCCCTGGCTGCCGTCCGCCGCTTCATCGACGTCGTACCCGGCGCCACGCAGCATCATCGCGAGCGTGGTCCGCATGTTCCGCTGGTCATCGACGACAAGAATCTTCGACATGGATTTCCCCCGCCGCCCTCATCCCCCTGGTGGGACGAGAGCGGCGCGACGATCACGACCGACGCGCGCCGAGCTGGCGCAACACCGCGCGAGCGCGGTCGTCCGCGGCGTCTTGGACATGCGTCCACCGTATCGTACGTCAAGCACGGCCCTCGCCGCCAGGAGGCACGCGGGGCGCCGGCGGAGCGGGGGCGAGCCCTACCCTGCCCTACTCGCGGATCTGCTGGGACAGGTAGGCGGTCTCCCCGAGCTTCTCGATCAGCCCGATTTGCGTCTCGAGCCAGTCGATGTGCTCCTCCTCGGACTCGAGGATCTTGGCCAAGAGCTCCTCGGTCGTCCGATCGCCCTTGTCGCGGCAGAGGGCGATCGCCGTGTTGAGCCGCTTGACCGCGTGGTACTCGAGCTCGAGGTCACTCTTGAGCTGCTCCGGCACGCTTTGCCCGATGCGAAGCGTGTCCAGGCGCTGGAGGTTCGGCAGCCCCTCCAGGAAGAGGATGCGGTCGATGATCGCGTCGGCGTGCTTCATCTCGTCGATCGACTCGGCCCGCCCGTGCGCGGCGAGGGTGACGAAGCCCCAGTGCTGGCACATCTTCGCGTGCAGGAAGTACTGGTTGATCGCGACGAGCTCTCCCGCGAGCACCTCGTTCAACGCGTCGACGATATCTTTCGCACCCTTCATCGGATCCTCTCGCGCTCGTGCCTGTCGTGCTCGCCCCGCATCTCGAGGCGAGGGCGCGCCGGCTGGAGCGCCAGCGCCCAGGTCAAATGCGCAAGGTCGACGCAGGTGCGCAAGAAATTTCGAAGGAAATACGCAGCGACACGGGCCGCCTCACCGGAGAAACCGGCGCGATGCAGGGCAACCTGCGGAGAATCAGGCTGCGCTGGAGACCGGCGCCATCGTCAGGCGGCGTGGCGTGGGAGCGGACTCACCATCGCCGACGAGCTTGGCGATCGTCGGCCGGCAGGAGCCGCACCGCGTGCCGGCACCCGTGCATTCCATCACCTCCGAAACGGAGCAGGCCCCCTCGTTCATCGCTTCGCGAATCTCTCGGTCACAGACGCCCATACAGAGGCAGACGTACATGCAGACCCCCGGCTACGTTGACGGCCACGGATGATATTGAACATAGCTTTCAATATCGATGCGTCAAGCACGAACGTCCTGCGGACGGATCGTCTCGTGGTCTGGACCACGCTCGGGTCGAGCGCGTCGGCGGTGCTGGTGGGAGCGTGGCGGAGGGGCGCGGGCGGCAGGGCCGCCGGCGGCGTCACATCGTGAGGCCGCCGTCGACGTCGATGCAGCGGCCGTTGAAGTACTCGCACTCGATCACGAAGCGCACCGCCTGCCAGATGTCCTCGGGCACGCCGATGCGGCCGACGGGGATCATGGCGACCAGGGCGTCGCGGGCCTTCTGGTGCATGCCCTGGGTCATGGGCGTCTCGATCATGCCGGGCGCGACGGCGCCGACGCGGATGCCGAACGGCGCGAACTCGAGCGCCCAGGTCTTCGTGTTCGCCGCGAGCGCGCTCTTCGCGGCTGTGTAGCTCGACTGGCCGCGGTTGCCGTGGCGCGCGATGGAGCTGATGTTGACGATGACGCCCTTCTGCTCGGTCTCGACCATCTTCGCGACGACCTCGCGGACCATGAGCGTGGCGCCCGTCAGGTTGACGTCGATGACCGCCTGCCACTGCGCGGCGCTCAGCTTGACGACCGCGCCCGTCTGGCGGTCCTTCTTGACGAGCAGGCCGTCCCGCAGGATGCCGGCGTTGTTCACGAGGCCGTTCAGGCCGCCCATCGCCTCGTGCGCGAAGCGGACGAACGCCTCGACCTCCGCCTCCACCGCCACGTTGAACGGGCGCGCGTGGATCTTCCCGGGGAACCCCTGGGCCGCCTCGACCAGCGACGCGAGCCCCTCCTCGTTCACGTCGCCCGCGGCGACCTGGCCCCCGAGCTCCGCGAGCCGCAGCGCATAGTGGCGACCCAGCCCCTGGGCGGCGCCTGTGACGACGAACTTCGTGTCCTCGAGTCGCATGATCGCATTCCTCCAGGGATCGCTCCCGACCGCTGTCTCGGAGGCGCCGTCTACCACGAGGCAGCGCGGCGGCGGGAGACGTTGCGGAGCGGAGATCCGCGCCGCCGCGGCGAGACGCTTGCGCCAGGTCGCAGCGATGTTATTCAGCGCCCATGAGGTCGATCGCGCTCGCCGTCGCCGTGTGCGCCGGCACCCTGACGCTCGCGCCGGCCTGCGACCGCGCGCCCCCTGTTCCCGAAGCCTCGGATCCGACGGGCAAGGATCTGGTCGTCGGCGCGGTCGTGGCGGCCGCCGAGAGAAGCGGAGGCATCCGCATCTACAAGATCGTCGAGGTGGAAGACCTGCCCCCGCCGTTCGGACGCGATCTGCACATGATCGCCTACGACCCCAAGGTGCAGACCTTCCAGGAAGCCGCGGAGCTCCGCCGCAAGGGGAACATGACCGTCGCGAAGGACCACATGATGGTCCGGCTCGTGAACTTCATGCCGCGCGACCACCGGGTGATCAGCAACGAGCCGGTCAGCGACGAGGAGCGGGCCCCGTACATCCGCTCGTACCAGAGCCGGCAGCGCTAGCCGCCATCGCGGGTGGGACGCCGGCTCGGGCGGCGCGCCCGCGGCGCGATCAGCGCGCCGCACGGAGCCGCTCGCCGAGACGCTCGATGGCCTGGCCGTGCAGCCGGCTCGCCCAGCTCTTGCTGATCCCGAGATCCTGCGCGATCTGGTCGAAGCGCTCGCCGTCGAAGTAGTGGCGCTCCACGAGGGCGCGCTCGCGCTCGGGGAGCTCGCTGACGGCGTCGCGCACGACCTGCGCGAGCTGGGCGCGCGAGGCGCACTCCTCGGGGCTGTCCGCGGCGTCGGGGACGGCGGCGACGTCGCCGTGGGCCGAGGCCAGGCCGAGCGCCATCGCGGCGGCGTGCCCGGCCAGGAGGCCGCTGAGCCGCGCGGCGTAGGCCTCCTGCGTGGCAGGCGCGTCGGCGTCGGCGTCGGCGTCCGGGCCGCGCCCCTCCGCGAACCGCGCCGACGCGGCGAGCGCGCTCGCTCGCGCGGCCGCGGAGCGCCAGCGCGTCTCCCGCCGGATGCCGTCGAAGATCGCCCACCGGATCTTCCGCTTGGCGTACGCCTCGAACGTGGACCGGCTCGGATCGTACGTCCGCGCCACGTCGATCAGCGCCGGGTGCCCGAGCGCGACGAGGTCCTCGACCGGGATGCGGCGACCCAGGCGGCGCGCGATGCGCTTCGCGACCAGGGCGAGAAGGTGGATCCCCTCGGCGACCAGCCGGTCTTCCGGAGCGCGCACGCTATCCCGCCTTCGTCGCCCTGGCGCGCTCCGCGGCGCCGAGCACCCCGAACGCCCGCTCGCCGCTCTCGTCGACCTCGCGCGGATGCGCGCGCCGCAGCAGGCGGCTCGCCTCCTCGTCGTGCACCAGGACCTCCGCGAGCTGCTCGCGCATCCACGCGACCTCGTGCGCCGGCAGGCGGCCCACGTAAGGCGCCACGGCGGCGTCGACCTGAGCGGCGATCCAGGGGTCATCGAGGAGCGAGGCGTCCATGCTGGCCGCCATTATATCTGCACCGGGCGCGCCGTCATCTTGCGCGCGTCCGGCGCGCGCTCGGCGCGCCGGACGCGGGGGCCTCACCTGGCCGGCGGCGAGGCGTTGAGGCAGTCCTCGAACGCCTTGACCGTCCGCGCGTCGAACGCGCACTTGAGCGACCTGGGATCCACGTGCTTGCCGACGTTCTGCTCGCACATCTGCGAGTACTGCTCGCCCAGCTTGGCCGCGACCACGTCGATCTTCTTCTCGGTCTCGCCGCGCTGCTCCGGCGTGAGCTTGGCGCTCAGCGCCGCGACCTGCTCCGTGCGCGTGAGCACCGTGAGCTGCTTGCCGAGCTCCACGCAGTCGCCGTGCATGAGCGCGTAGTCGTCGGGCACGGAGTCGTCGCGCCGCGGCGCCGCCGGCGTCGCGGCGGCGGGATCCGCTCCCGGCGCCTCGTCGCCCAGGGCGGCCGCCGGCGCGGGCTCCACGGGCGGCGCGGGCTCCTCCTGCGGCGCGGGCTCGGGCTGCTCGGCCGGAGGCGGCGGAGCCCCCGCGCACCCGAGCAGCACCATCGATACAGGACCAGCCATCAAGACAAGAGCTCTCCCCATGCGACGAGAATTGATCGGTTCGCGCCGTGCGTCCATGCCGCGCCGGGCGCGCTCGGCGCTGTGAAGCCGTGCTGTGAAGCTGTGAAGACGAGCGAACGCCGCCTGCCCCTCCTGATCCGGAGTTGCTCCGGAGTTGCCACGGAGGTGCACGAACCGCCTTGGCAGGCTCCGTGCAGGGCGAACGGCGGCGGCAGGGCCGGCTTGCCGGCGAGGTCGCCTGTCCGCGCGGAGGCGGGCGCATGCGGTCACTCTGGATTGTTCTCGTCCTGGTGCTCGGCTCGGCGCTGCTGCTTCAGGTGGTTGTCGCGTCCGACAGGCGCATTCCGTACGCGCGCTTTCGCGCGCTCGCAGAGAGCGGAGAGCTCGCCGAGGTCGAGATCCTGGGCGACGTGTACATCGGGCGGACGGTGCCCGGCCCGAGCACGCACGCGCAGCGGAGCTACCGCACGGGGCGCATCGAGCAGACCGAGAAGGAGCTGCTCGCCGGCCTCGACAGGCGCCACATCCCGTACACCCGCGTCGCTGACGAGCGAGGGCTCTTGCCGCACCTCTGGCTGATGCTGCCGATCGCCGGCCTGGTCGCGGCGATCTACCTCGCCTCGCGCCGGGCGACCGCGGCAGGGAACGTCCCGACCGCCGCGACGACGTTCGGCAAGAACAGGGCGCGGCTCCACGAGGAGCGGGGGTCGACGGCGACGTTCCGCGACGTCGCCGGCAGCGCCGAGGCGAAGGCCGAGCTCGGCGAGATCGTCGACTTCCTCAAGGCGCCCGAGCGCTACGAGAAGCTCGGCGGCCGGATGCCCAGGGGGGTGCTCCTCGTGGGGCCGCCCGGCACGGGCAAGACGCTGCTCGCGCGCGCGATCGCGGGAGAGGCGGGCGTCCCCTTCTTCAGCGCGTGCGGGTCGGAGTTCGTGGAGATGTTCGTCGGCGTCGGCGCCGCGCGCGTCCGCGATCTCTTCGCCCAGGCGCGCGAGCGGGGGCCGTGCATCGTGTTCATCGACGAGCTCGACGCTGTCGGAAAGGCCAGGGGGCTGGGCGGCTCGGTCGGCGGCAACGACGAGCGCGAGCAGACGCTCAACCAGCTCCTGACCGAGATGGACGGGTTCGACGCGCGCGCCGCCATCGTCGTGATCGCCGCGACGAACCGCGCCGAGATCCTCGATCCGGCGCTGCTCAGGGCGGGGCGGTTCGACCGCCGAGTGCACATCGACAGGCCCGATCTCACCGAGCGGAAGGAGATCCTCGCGGTGCACGGGAGCAAGGTGGTCCTCGATCCGGGCGTGGATCTGGACGCCATGGCCGCGCAGACCGCCGGGCTCGTCGGCGCCGATCTCGCGAACATCGTCAACGAGGCGGCGCTGCTCGCGGCGCGGCGCAGGGCGAGCGCGGTGGGGCAGAGCGACATGGAGGCCGCGATCGAGCGCGGGATCGCGGGGCTCGAGCGGCGCGGGAGGCGGCTCGGCGCGCGCGAGAAGCGGGTGGTCGCCTACCACGAGGTGGGGCACGCGCTGACGGCCACGCTGCTGCCGACGCAGGATCCTGTGCGCAAGGTGTCCGTTGTGCCGCGCGGACCGGGGGCGCTCGGGTACACGATGCAGCAGCCGCGCGAGGACCGTTACCTGTGGAGCCGGCAGGAGATCCTCGACCGGCTTGTCGTGCTGCTCGGGGGGCGCGTCGCCGAGGAAGAGGCCGTCGGGGATCTGTCGACCGGCGCGCAGGACGACCTCATGAACGCGATGGATCTCGCGCGGCGCATGGTGCGCGAGCTCGGGATGGGCCGCGGGGTGGGGCTCTCGGCGCTGGACCCGCGCCGGCCGCTGTCGTTCCTCGACGAGGCGCGGGGCGCGCCGCCCGGCGCGGGGGCGCGGGAGTGCAGCGACGCGACAGCGCGCGAGGTCGACGCGGAGGTCGCGCGGATCCTCGCGGACGCGGAGGCGCGGGCGCGGGCGATGATCCACGGGCACCGCGCGACGCTCGAGCGCATCGCCGCGCGGCTCTACGAGGTCGAGACGCTGAGCGGCGACGAGCTCAGGGCGATGATGGCGAACGGCGGGGCGTAGCGAGGGCGGGCGCTCAGTCGACGCTCAGCAGGGCGCGGGACAGATCGAAGCCCGCGGCGTCGTGGTGGTAGACGACCCGGAGCACGCGGCCTCGGACGAGCTCCCGCGGCACCGCGCCCATCACCCGGCTGTCGAGCGACGCGGCGCGGTTGTCGCCCATCACGAAGAGGTGGTCCGCGGGCACGACGACCGGGCCGAACGCGGCGAAGTCGGGCTCGCCCGCGGCGTGCGTGACCCGACCGAGGTGCTCCACCCGCGTGCCGTCCCCGAGCTGCTCGACGGGCTGCGCCGCGCCGTCGACGTACAGCACGCCTGCCCGGAGCATCACCGTCTGGCCGGCGAGCGCGATCACCCGCTTGACGAGGAGGGTGGAGCCGCCGCGCGGATCCGCGAAGAGCACGACGTCGCCGGCGCGGGGCCCGCTGCGCTCGAGCAGGTAGCCCTCCACGAGCGGGACGCGGAGCCCGTAGGCGACCTTGTCGACGAGGATGCGGTCGCCCGGCGCGATCGTCGGCCACATCGAGCCGGTGGGCACGTGGTACTGGTCCGCGAGCGTCGAGCGGCCCATCGTGAGGATCACGAGCGCCGCGACGACCTTGAGGAGGCTGCGCGCGAGCGGCGCGACAGTCCGGTAGGCGCGCCGCGCGAACGCGCGATCGGATCGAGGTATGAACAGTTCGGCCTTGTCGGGCGGGAGGCACGCTGTCGCGACCTCCGCCGCGGGCGGGGGGGAGCCGGGCTCGCTCATCGCCGGCGGGGCTAGCATCCGCGCTCGAGACAGGCCAGCTTCGCCGCATGCACCGCTGTACTTCATCGACTGCACCGTTCTCCCAGGCTCTGGGCCGCATCACACTCTGCGGATCAATGTCGCGTCATCCGGTATCGACAGGGGCCGCGATGCACCTCGCCGGCTACCGCGCGCTCGGGCTCGATTTTACCTATATCCCTTTTGCGGTGACCGATGTTGAAGGCGCGACGCGCGGGATGCGGGCGCTCGGAATCCGCGGCCTCGGTGTGTCGATGCCCTACAAGCAGGCGGTAATTCCGCTCCTCGACGAGATCGACCCCGTGGCCGCGCGGATCGGCGCGGTGAACACGATCGTCAACGACGAGGGGTGGCTCCGGGGCTACAACACCGACTGGATCGGCGCGGTGCGGGCGCTCGAGGAGGTGACGCAGCTCGGGGGCGCGCGGGTGCTGCTCCTCGGGGCCGGCGGCGCGGCGCGCGCTGTCGCGTTCGGGCTCGCGGAGCGCGGCGCGGCGGTCACGATCGCGAACCGCGACCTCGAGAAGGCGCGGCAGCTCGCCGCGGCGGTCGGCGGGACGGCGGTGCCCCTCGACGGCGCGGCCTCCTCGCCCGAGCACGGCATCCTCGTGAACGCCACCTCGCGCGGCATGGCCGAGGTCGACCCGCGGAGCCCTGTCCCGGAGGAGGCGCTCCGGGAGGATCTGCTGGTCATGGACATCGTGTACAAGCCGATGATCACGGAGCTCGTGGAGGCGGCGCGGCGGCGCGGCGCGACCGCTGTTCACGGCGGGAGGATGCTCCTCCACCAGGCGGCGGAGCAGTTCCGGCTGTACACGGGGCGGGAGCCGCCGCTCGACGCCATGGACGAGGCGCTGCGCGCTCAGCTCGGCTGATTCGCGCGCCGCCTGCGGCCGCGCCGCACAGTCCGAGCCAGCGCCGCGGCCGGCGAGCGCGAGGCGACCTCTGTTGTACGCCCCGCGCGCCGCCCCCGGCGGCAATGGCCAACGGCGAGCGCCACGCGTAGGCTTATGCCGATGATCTCGTTCGAAATTCGCGCAGCCGTGACCGGCGACGAGGAGCAGCTCCTCGATGTCGCGCGCCACCTGAACTCGGTCAACCTGCCGAACAACCGTGACGCAATCCACGAGATCGTCGCCGAGAGCCACAAGAGCTTCAGCGGGGCGATCACGGACCCGCGCCTGCGCCAATACGTCTTCGTGCTCGTCGACCTGACGAAGGGCGGCAAGGGGACGATCGTCGGGACGTCGATGATCATCGCGCAGCTCGGCCGGCGCGGCATCCCTTACATCTTCTTCGACGTGCTCGACGAGGAGAAGTACTCGGCCACGATCGACAAGCACTTCCATCACACCGTGCTGCGCATCGGCTACTCGTACAACGGCCCCACCGAGATCGGGGGACTCGTGCTCATGCCGGGCTACCGGCAAGGGCCGGAGCGGCTCGGCACGATGATCTCCTATGTTCGCTTCCTCTACATGGCCGCGCGTCCGGAGCTCTTCCAGGAAGAGATCCTCGCTGAGCTGATGCCCCCGCTCGAGCCGGACGGGACAAGCCACCTCTGGGAAGCGCTCGGGCGCAAGTTCACCGACATGAGCTATGCCGAGGCCGACCTCCTCTCGAAGAAGAACAAGGAGTTCATCAAAGGGCTCTTCCCGGAGGGGACCCTCTACGCCTCGCTGCTGCCGGACGACGCGCAGCGCGTGATCGGCAAGGTGGGCGCGCAGACCCGAGGGGTCGAGAAGCTCCTGCGCCGCATCGGCTTCCGCTACGCCCACCGGGTCGATCCGTTCGACGGCGGGCCGCACTTCACCGCCCGCATGGACGAGATCTCGCTCGTGAGCGACACGCGCCGGGCGAAGGCGGGACGCCCGTTCGCGCCGGGCCCGTCGGACCCGAAGGGCATCGTCGCGCTCGAGCGCCCCGACGCCCCCTACTTCCGCGCGGTCACCGCGAGCTTCCGCGATGAGGGCGCGCGCGGCCTGGCGATCGCCGAGGACGCCTGGCAGCACCTCGACCTGCACCCCCTCGCGCCGCTCTGGGTCCTGCCCATGCCGTGATCACGGCCGGGAGCGCCTGCGCGCTTCGTCCGGAACGCGCAGCGCCCGCGGCTCAGGCCGCCTTGCTTTGTGACGATTCTGTTGCTACAGAATTAACAGAAGTCTCGAAGGAGGTTCGAACGGCGATGGCCCTGGGACTGGACCTCGATTTCAGGCGCTGGCCCGCGCTGGAGCGAAGGGAGCTCCGGGCCGGGGCGGCGAAGCAGGACGAGCGCGGCGCCGAGGGCGCGTCGGTGGCAGCGGGCGGCGCGGGCGCGGAGCCCGGGCTCTCGGAGCGGGAGAGGCGCATCGCCGCCGCGCTCGCCGAGGCGGCCATGCCGCCCGGCCGCTTCCTCGAGGGCGCGGGCGCGGCCACCGCCAGACGCCTCGCGGGCTGGCTCGGGTCGATCCCGCCGCACCTCGCGCAGGGGCTGCGCGCGGCGCTGTGGGCCATGGAGCTCGCGCCGGTGCCGACGCGGCTCAGGCCGCTGTCGGCGCTGCCGCTGGAGGAGCGGATGGAGGTGCTCCGCGGCTTCGAGCAGAGCCGCGCGCGGGCCCTGCGCTCGCTGCTCCGCGCGGTGCTCACGCCGCTCCGGTTCCTCCACTACGACCAGCCCGAGATGTTCCAGCACGTCGGCTGCCGGTACGAGCTGCCCACGGTGCGCAACGAGGAGCCCCGCTGGCTGGCGCAGGTGACGAACGGCCGCGAGGTCGAGGAGGACCTGGAGCTCGAGTGCGAGGTGCTCGTGATCGGCACAGGGGCCGGCGGCGCGGCCGCCGCCTACGAGCTCGCGTCGCGGGGGCACGCGGTGCTCATGCTCGAGGAGGGCGATTACCACCGGCGGGCGAGCTTCACCGGACGGCCCGCGCGCGCGTACCGGGACATGTACCGCGATCACGGGCTCGACATGGCGGTCGGGAACGTGAGCATCCCTGTGTTCGCCGGGCGGGCCGTCGGCGGGAGCACGGTGATCAACTCCGGTACGTGCTACCGGGCTCCGGAGACCACCTTCGCGTCGTGGCGAGGCGGGATGGGGCTGCCCGCGGAGTTCTCGTCCGATGGGCTCGCGCCGTATTACGAGCGCGTCGAGCGCATGCTCCAGGTCGCCCCGGCCGACCCGCTGCACCTCGGGGCGATCGGGCCGATCGTCCGGCGCGGCGCGGAGCGGCTCGGCCTGCGGCACGGGCCGCTCCAGCGGAACGCGCCGGACTGCGACGGCCAGGGGATCTGCTGCTTCGGCTGCCCCACCGGGGCGAAGCGCTCGACCGACGTGAGCTACGTGCCCGAGGCGCTGAAGCGCGGCGCGCAGCTCATCACGGCGGCGCGCGTCAGGACGATCGACATCGTGGCCGGGCGGGCGCGGGGCGCGACGGCGGTCCTCGGCGGCGACACGCGGGCCGAGACCAGCGGGGGCAGAGCCGGGCCGGGACGGCGGCGGCCGCGGCTCGTTGTCAGGGCGGAGGCCGTCGTCGTGGCGGGGGGCGCGCTCATGACGCCGCTGCTCCTGCGCCGGAGCGGCGCGTGCCTCGCGAGCGGGATGCTCGGGAAGAACCTGTCGATCCACCCGGCCTCGAAGGTGATGGCGCTCTTCGACGAGCGGATCGACCAGTGGCAGGGCATCCCGCAGGGCTACCAGATCGACCACTTCGCCGACGAAGGGCTGATGTTCGAGGGAGGCTCGCTCCCGTTCGACGTCGCCGCGCTCGCCGTGCCGTGGACGGGGCACCGCTACACGGAGCTGATGGAGCAGTATCCGCACCTCGCGACGTTCGGGTTCATGATCAAGGACACGAGCCGCGGAGAGGTGAGGCCCGGGATCGGGGGCACGCCGCTCGTGCTCTACACGATGAACCAGGAGGACGTCGCGAGGATGCAGCGCGGGATCGAGCTGCTCTGCGAGGTGTTCCTGGCCGCGGGGGCACGGCGGGTCCTGCCGCTCGTCGCCGGCTGCGACGAGGTGAACGGCCCGGGTGACCTGGAGCGGCTGAGGGCGCAGCCGATCAAGGCGGGTGACCTCGACATCGCCGCGTTCCACCCGCTCGGGACGTGCCGCATCGGGGTGGATCCGCGCTCTTCGTGCCTCGGGCTGGACCACCAGGCGCACGACGTCGCCGGGCTCTACGTGTGCGACGGGAGCGCGATACCCTCGTCGCTCGGCGTGAACCCGCAGATGACCATCATGGCGATGTCGCTGCGCGCGGCCGAGCTCCTGAGCGAGCGGCTATCCGGCTGAGCCGGCGCGGTAGCCGAGGGCCGCGGCGCGGTCGCTGCCGATGCGGTCGCTCTCGATGGCGCCGTCGCGCATGGTCACCACGCGCGGCATCGACTCGGCGAAGCTGAGGTTGTGCGTCACCACCACGATCGTGGTGCCGTGCTTTCGGTTCATCTCGAAGAAGAGCTGGTGGATCGAGTCGCTCGTCGCCGTGTCGAGGTTTCCGGTCGGCTCGTCGGCGAGGAGGAGCTTCGGCGACAGGACGAGCGCCCGCGCCAGGGCCACGCGCTGCTGCTCGCCGCCGGATAGCTCGCCCGGGCGGTGCGTGGCGCGCTCGGCGAGCCCGACCTCGGCGAGGAGCGAGCGCGCGAGCGGCTCCATCTCGCGGCGGGTCTTCCCCTGGATGAGGCCCGGCATCATCACGTTCTCGACCGCATTGAACTCGGGGAGCAGGTGGTGGAACTGGAAGACGAAGCCGATCGTCCGATTCCGGATCGCCGCGAGGCGCGAGCTCGAGAGGCCGGTGAGCTCATCGTTGCCCAGGCGGATGCGGCCGCTCGTCGGGAGGTCCAGCGTGCCGATGCAGTGGAGGAACGTGCTCTTGCCGGCGCCGGAGGGGCCCACGAACGCCACGACCTCGCCCTGGTTGATGACGATGTCGATGCCGCAGAGTACGTGGAGCTCGCGCCCCATGTGGACGAACGTCTTGCGGAGATCTTCGACGACGACGAGCGGAGTGGACATGGGATTGGTTACTCGTAACGAAGCCCGTCGACCGGAGAGAGCTTCGAGGCGGCGCGGGCAGGATAGAGGGTGGCGATGGTGCAGATGATCAGCGCCGCCACAGCGACCATCGCATAGTCGGAGCCGTTCACGTTCACGGGCAGCCGGTCGATGTAATAGACGTCCGGGTCGAGCCGGACGCCGAACCAGGACAGGCCCGTGCAGCACGCAAGCGCGGTGCCGACGCCGAAGACCGTGCCGATGGCGCCGATGATGATGCCCTCGAGCATGAACACGCGCATCACGGCGTTGTCGGAGGCCCCGAGCGCCTTCAGGATCGCGATCTCCTTGCCCTTCTCCGTCACCATGAGGAGCAGCGTGCAGACGATGCAGAAGCTCGCGACGGCGATGGCGATGGACAGGATGATGAAGGTCGCGATCTTCTCCAGCTTGAGCGCGCTGAAGAGGTTCCTGTTCATCTCCATCCAGTCGCGGACGCGGAGCGCCGGGGGCGGCTTGCCGCCGTCGGGCACCTCGTCCGCCGCCGCAGCGCTCGCGGCGACCGCGGCCTCGACGGCCGGGCGGACCTCCTGCACCCGCTCGGGATCCGGGACTCGGATGTCGATGTGGGTGATCTTGCCCTCGAGGCTGAAGAACTTCTGCGCCTCCTCCATCAGCACGTACGCGTGCGTGACGTCGTACTCGTACATGCCGCTGTAGAAGATCGCCGCCACGCGGAACCTGCGGGAGCGCGGCATCACGCCGGTGGGGCCGAGCTCGCCCATGGGCGAGAGGAGCGTGATCTCGTCCCCGACGAGCACGTGGAGCGACTTCGCGAGCTCACGGCCGATGATGACGCCGGGGTACACGCGGGTCTGCTGCTTGAGGTACTCGCGCACGGACGGGTCGACGTCCGTCGGCTGGCGGAAATCAGGCCCCTTGAAGTACGGCTCCCCGCCGGGGCCGCGGCCGATGACCTCCTCGGGGGGCAAGCTCGTCAGCTTCTCGGGATCGCGCAGGTACTCGAACTTGCCGACCTCGATGTTGTTGACGAGGTCGATGACCTGGCTGATCGAGTCGGGATCGATCCCGCGCACGAGCGAGCCGGCCGTGTTCGAGGCGCTGGAGCCCATGGCCTCGCCCGCGACGACGGGCGTCGCGGCGCCGCCGCGCGAGGCGAGCGCGACGCGGACCCCCGTGAGCGTGTCCTCCCAGTCGCCGAACCCGCCGGGGCGGGTCGCGTCGATGACGATGTGCGCGTTGTTCCCGAGGATCTTGCGCTTCAGATCGGCGCCGAAGCCGCCCATGATGCTCGTCACCGAGCAGAGCGCGCACGAGCTCACCGCCACGCCGGCCATCGAGAGCACCGAGATGACCGTGAGGAAGCCGCTCTTCGTGGCGCGCACGTGGCGCGCGCCCACGTAGGAGACGAAGCTCCGCCGCTCCATGGCGTCGAGGATGACCGGGAGCAGCGCCGCGAGCGAGATGAGCAGGAAGATGACCCCGGTGCCGAGCGCGCCGAAGCGGATGAGCTCGTTCTGGAGGACGAAGGGCGTGGAGCCGCGGGTCACCGGGAGGCGGGCCGCCATCGTCGAGAGGACGCCGAACGAGACGCCGAGCAGGCCGCCGAACCACCAGAACAGCGCGCGCGGCAGGCTCGTCTTCATGCGGCGGACGCCGCGGATGACGAGCAGCACGCTCACCACGGCCACCGCGACGAGGAAGGCGATGTAGACGGGCTTAGGTATCAGCGGCACTCGCTTCAGGCCTCAGGAGGGGGAACAGGATGACGTCACGGATCGACGTCGCGCCGGTGAGGAGCATCGTCAGGCGATCGACCCCCATGCCGAAGCCCGCCGTCGGCGGGAGGCCGTGCTCCAGGGCGCGGACGTAGTCGGCGTCGTAATCCATCGTCTCCTCCTCGCCCCGCGACTTCTTGGCGACCTGCGCGCGGAAGCGCGCGTCCTGGTCCTCGGGATCGTTGAGCTCGCTGAAGGCGTTGCAGAGCTCGCGCCCGTCGATGAAGAGCTCGAAGCGATCGACCAGCGCAGGGTCGCTGTCCTTCTTGCGGGCGAGCGGGGAGACCTCGAAGGGATAGTCGATGATGAAGACGGGGACGCTCCTGTCGCCCGACTCGGTGCGGTAGTCCCGCGTCAGGAACGGCTCGAGCACGTACTCGTAGGCGCAGAAGACGAGCTCGCCGGGCGACTCGCACTTCTTCGCGCCCGCGCGGAAGTTCGCCCAGTCGATCTCGCGCCCGCTCGCCTTCGCCGCCTTCGCCCACTCCTTGATCGGCGCGTCGTCCGCGGCGACGCGCTGCGGGACGTCCGCCGGGAGGCCCGACTTCGCGAGGGCGAGGGCGATCCCCTCGGCCATGGGGACGCGCGCGAAGCGATCGAGCGAGAACGGGCGCTGCGCGGCCCAGGCCGCGTGCTCGGCCGGGAGCCGCTCGGCGAGGCGGGCGTCGACGTGGCGGAGCATCGCCTCGGTCGCGTCCATCAGGGTCTCGTACGTCGCGTACGCCTGGTAGTACTCGATCATCGTGAACTCGGGGTTGTGCCGCGTCGACAGCCCCTCGTTCCGGTAGCAGCGCGCGATCTCGTACACGCGCTCGAAGCCGCCGACCACGAGCCGCTTCAGGAAGAGCTCGGGCGCGATGCGCATGAAGAGCTCGAGGTCGAGCGCGTTGTGGTGGGTCTTGAACGGCTTCGCTGTCGCGCCGCCGACGAGCGTGTGCATCGTCGGCGTCTCGACCTCGAGGAAGCCGCGCGCGTCGAGGAACTCGCGGAGCGCGGCGACGATCGCCGTGCGGGCGCGGAAGATCCCCGCGACGTGCGGGTTGGCCACGAGATCGACGTACCGCATGCGGTAGCGCGACTCGACGTCCTTGAAGCTCGTCTTCGTCGGCAGCGGGCGGTAGGCCTTCGTGAGCAGCCGGAGGCGCTCGGCCCGGATCGAGAGCTCGCCCTTCTGCGTCGCCATCGCGACGCCGTGGGCCTCGACGAAATCGCCGAGATCGACGTCCTCGAGCCGCTCGAAGTCGGCGAGGCTCCCCTGCTCGCAGTAGAGCTGGAGCTCGCCGGTGCGGTCGCGCAGCCGGACGAAGGTGACGCCGCCGAACGAGCGCACGAAGAGGACCCGGCCCGCGACGCGGAACGGGAGCGGCTCGACGCGCGCCGGATCGTAGCGATCCGCCGTCGGCGCGGCGGGCCGCTCCGGCGCCGCGCCCTCGGGCCTGGGCTCGGCCGCGGCCCGCGCGCCGTCGAAGCGGGCGCGGACGGCCGCGAGCTCGGTGAGCGGCTCGCCCGCGGTGACGTCGTTGGCGAACGGGTTCTCGCCGCGGGCGCGGAGGCGCGCCGCCTTCGCCTTGCGGGTGGCGATCAGCGTCTCCTCGGCGCGCGCGGCCTCGGCGGCCTCCTGCATGAGGCGCTCGGTCTTCCTGTCGTTCGGCTTGTCTTTTTGCTGGCTCACGGAGCGTCGTCCTCCGCGACGGCGCCGCCCTTCCGGAGCGAGCCGCCCGCCGCGGCGAGCAGGTAGGCCTCGATGAAGCGATCGAGATCGCCGTCGAGGACGGCGTCCACGTCGGTGGCGTCGGTGGAGGTGCGGACGTCCTTGACGAGCCGGTAGGGCGCGAGGACGTAGTTCCTGATCTGGCTGCCGAAGTTGATGGCGCTCTTCGCGGCGTTGTAGGCCTGGACCTCGGCCTCCCGCTTCTGGAGCTCCATCTCGTAGAGCTTCGCCTTGAGGACCTTCATCGCCATCGCGCGGTTCTGGTGCTGGCTGCGCTCGGCGCGGCACACGATGTTGAGGCCGGTCGGGATGTGCCGCAGGCGAACGGCTGTCTCGACCTTGTTCACATTCTGCCCGCCCTTGCCGCCGGCGCGCATCGTCGTGATCTCGATGTCCTTCTCATTCACCTGGATGTTGATCTCGTCGTCGCTGTCCGGGGTGACCTCGACGGCGGCGAACGCGGTCTGACGCGTGTGATCGGCGTTGAACGGGCTCATCCGGACGAGGCGGTGGACGCCGGCCTCGGACCGGAGATAGCCGTAGGCGGCGTCGCCGCTCACCGTGAAGGTGACGGCGTCGATGCCGGCCTCGTCGCCGTCCTGGTAGTCGATGATCTCCGTCTTGTAGCCCCGGCGCTCGCAGAAGCGCAGGTACATGCGGAGGAGCATGGACGCCCAGTCCTTCGCGTCGGTGCCGCCGGCGCCCGGGTGGATGCTGACGATGGCGTTGCCGCGGTCGGCGGGGCCGGCCAGCATGCGATCGAGCTCGGCCTTGCGCAGGCGCGCGGCGATCGCCTCGGCCTGCGCGTCGGCGTCGGCGATGACGCCCTCGTCGCCCTCGGCGGCGCCGAGCTCGAGGTACTCCGCGAGATCCTCGATCTCGCGACCGAGCTTCTGCGCCATCTCGAGCTTCGCCTCGACCTGGGCGCGCTTGCGGAGGACGACTTGGGCTTTTTCCTGATCGTTCCAGAACCCCGACGACAGCGTCGTCTGGGTCAGGTCCTGAAGCATCCGTTCGAGCTTAGGGACGTCAAAGATGCCCCCTTAGCGCCTCAAAGCGCCGTTTGATGTCCAGGACTTTCTCGCGGGTCTCGGAGAGCATGGCCGGGGATCTATTCGATCCGGGCGGCGATCGCCAGGAGAGACAGCCGCGCGCTCACGGGGACGGCGGCGGCCCCGCCGGGGCGCCGGCGGCGCCCTGCGGACGCGGCGCGCGACGTGGCCGGCCGGCGTCGAGCGCTCCCCGCGCGCAGCGGTGTGGTGCGCGTGCCCCGGCGCCGCCGGTTCCCTGGGCCCGGGTCGCGTCACCGCTGGAGGTGGCGAGGCGGCGCGAGCTCCGCGCTGCCCGGCAGCGGGACAGGGCCCCTCACCCCGCAGGAGCTGACACAGGGGCTGTTCTCCGGAAAGCGCGACGGATCCCGGACCAGACCCGCGGCGCTCTCCACGCCCGGAGCGGTCCCTCGACGGCGTCCCTGATGGTCTTCACGGAGACCGCGGGCGGCGACGCAGGGGCGCTCAGCGCGCCGTCGAGGTAGCGGGCCAGGAGCTCGGTCAGGGCGACGGCCGTGATCGCATTGGAGAAGAGACCGGCGACGGGGACGAGGCCGAGCGTGAAGTTGGCGAAGAGCCGCACCGCCGCTCCGCCCCAGATGATCTTGCTGACCTGGAGCCACGGGGCGGCGAGGAGCGGCACGCCCCGGGTTCGCGTCAGCGACATGGCAAAGTGGTAATGAATGGGAACCACGATCAACTCATCTGCGCCGGGGATCGGCTGCGTGATGAAGCTCGTCACTGCGGCCACGGCAGAATACTTGTTGGTCATCCGGCGGATCTTCGGTTCCATCAGCCAACTATACGGCGCGGAGCAAGACGCCGGGAGGCCGGGAGGAGCCTGTCGATGCGAGGCTCGAGGCGCCAGTTCGAGGACGGATCACGCTTGCCCCGGACGAAGCACAGGAGTCTCCGTGCACCGCCTTGTCCTGCGGGATCTGCCGGGTTGTACGGGAGAAGGACGATGGGAGATCTCCGCGAAGGGCGGTGATGCGATCTATGGATCGATCCCATCGCGACGAGACAGGAAACACCGCTCCCGATCTCCCGCCTCCTTGCGGCGGCCTCCCCGGGGCCCCGCGAATCTAAGGGTCGAGCCCTTCCCTGCACGCGCCCCTGAGCTCGTCGAGCGCGGCGACGAGCGAGGCGCGCTCGCTCCGCCATGCCGGCGACGCGTCCTCGGCGTCACGCCGGCGGAGGTGCTCGCGGGCCTCGTCCCAGAGCGGGCGGGGAGGCTCCAGCGTGGGCACGCGCCGGCGCACGGCGTCCGCGAGGCGGACCACGCGCTCGACGCGGGACAGCGCCTCGCCGAGCGGCACCTCGCCCGCCTTGCAGCGCCGGAGCAGGCCGCACTCATAGCTGCTGCACACCGAGAAGCGCGCCTCGTAGACGGTGCACTTGCGGTCGAGATGGCAGGGGCACGGCAGCCTGAAGGCGTCGTGGTACTGGTTGCAGGCGAGCGGCAGGCGCAGCTTCTCGGCGAGCGGAAGCTCGTGCTCTTCGAGCGGCGCGATGTCGAAGAGCAGCCCCGTGCAGCACAGGCCGCACGCGGTGCAGAGGTCCGAGCCGCTCGGCTGCGCCTCGGGGGCGTCGCTCGCTGCGCTCGCTGGAGGAGAGCTCACCCGCCTCGATTGGCACGCGCGCGGCCCGGCGTCGAGCCGCGAGGGCCGGCCAGGGCCCCCGGCGCGCTGGAGCGAAGGCGCGGCCGTGGAGCCGGGCGAAGCGCCGCTCAGGGCGCGGCGTCGTCCGCGTCGTCGCCGAGGACGATCTCGCGCAGGTGGTCTAGCCCGACCGATCCGGAGCCGATCACCCTGGCGTGAAACGCCTTCAGATTGAAGGCCTCGCCCTGCCGGCGCCGAAGCTCCTCGCGCAGCTCCAGGACGACCCGCTCGCCGACCTTGTAGCAGATCGCCTGCCCAGGCCAGCCGAGGTAGCGCGTCGCCTCGCTGTGCGCGTGCTCCGGCGTGAGGAACGCTCGGCGGTGCAGGTACTCGACGGCGGTCTCGTAGCGCCACGGCTCCCCGGCGTGGAGCGGGGCGCGCTCGGTGATCGGCAGACCGAGGTGCATGCCGATGTCGAGGACGACGCGGTAGGCGCGCGCGAGCTTGCCCGCGAGCATCCCGAGCACGTAATCGGGGCGCTCGAAATAGCCGAGCTCGTACATCAGCTGCTCGGCGTAGAGCGCCCACCCCTCGGCGTGACCGGAGTTCACCACCAGGAAGCGGTGGAGCCGGCTCAGCCGATCATCGAGGTACACCTGGAGCCCGCACTGCAGGTGATGGCCGGGAAAGCCCTCGTGGTACGCCGTGGTGATCTCCTCGTAGAGCGGGAACACGCGCTTCGAGCCTGGGGCATACCAGATGGTGCCGGGCCGCTTGAAACCGTCGCTCGGGGGTACGTAGTACGCGCCCAGCGCGCCGCCCGGCGGGGCCATCTTCACCTCGATATGGCGGATGGGCGCGGGAATGTCGAAATGGACGCCGTCGAGCTCGGCGAGCGCCTTGCGCTGGCGCTCGGACATGACGCGGAGGAACTCCTCGGGCCCTGGCGCGCACCGGCCCGGGTCCGTCTCGAGCACCTGGATCACCTCGGGCAGCGACGCGCCCGGGAGGATCTCGGCGGCGAGGCGGGTCATCCGGGCCTCGATCGCGTGCACCTCGGACCACCCCCAGGCGTAGGTCTCCATCGGGTCGATGCTCGCGCCGAGGAAGCGGCGCGCGTGGCGCAGGTAGCGCTCCTCTCCCACAGCGTCCTCGACGCGGGCGCTGGGCAGGTACGTCTGCTCCAGGTAGCCGGCGAAGGCGCCGAACGCGGCGCGCGCCCGCTCGGCGCCGGCGGCGAGGCGCGCGCGGCCAGCGCCCGTGGCGAGCCCGGACGCCTCGTAGGCGGCCGGCAGCGTGAGGAAGAACGACGCCTCGCCCGCCTGGTAGCGCGCCTGCTCGATGACGGCGCGCACCTGGCGACGCGCGGCGACCTTCCCCGTCCGGCGCCCTTCCTCCAGGGACGCACGGTAGCTGTCGCAGGCCTGCGGCAGGCCTTCCAGGCGCGACGCAACGGCGTCCCAGCCGGCGGCGCTCTGGAGGTCCATGAGGTCGAAGACCATCCGGAGGTGCTGGAACGCCGACTCGATGTTGTTGAGGTCGCGCAGGTGCTCGTCGTGGCGGAAATCGTCGAGCCGCTCGTCCATGTATTCGGCCATGACACGGCGTGCGAGGCGGCCCCACCGCGCCTCCGGTCCGCGAGGAGGCGGCAGCGCCCGGAGCCGCCCCTGGAAGGACGCGACCGTGGAGGCCCAGGACGCCGCGCCGCTCGGGCTCCAGTCGTTCCACGCGCCGTCGTCGCACGGGAGGCCCGCCAGGGTGGCATGGGCAGGGCACTGGGCGGCAAAGGCTGCGACGAACTCGTCGCTGAGGGCGAAGATCGGATCGCGCGCGTCGTGGTTCTGGCTCACCGCGACAGCATATGCGGTCACGCCTCAATTTTCTCCGGGCGCGCGAGACGATCCGACGGGTCTTCGTTACGCTTGGTGGTGGGTGCTCGCTCCTGAGCGGCGCCCCGGGGAGCGACATGAATCACCGCAGCCTGCCAGGCGAGCTCCATGACGACGACCGGCGCCCCTGCGCCGCTCCTCCCTCCCGCCGCCGACCCCCGCGACGACCCGGCTGGCCGCGGCTCTCCGGGCTCGTCGCCGCGGCGGCGCTCGCGGCGCTCGGCTGCGGCGCGGGCTCATCCGGCCAGCCGGCGGCTTCCGCGTCGCAGCCCGCCGCCGTGATGACGCCCGCCCAGATCGCGGCGCGCGCCACGCCGGCGGTCGTCACGATCCGCGGCGACGGCTCGCTGGGGGCGGGCTTCCTCATCCGCGAGGACGGCTGGATCGCGACGAATTTCCACGTCATCGCCGGGATCCCGGATCTCAAGGTCGTCCTCTGGGACGAGAGCGAGCACCCGGTGCTCGAGGTGCTCGCGTTCGACGAGGAGCGCGACCTCGCGATCGTCCGGATCCACGCGCCGCGGAAGCTCCCGCTGCTGCCCCTCGGCGACAGCCTCGCGGTCCGCCCTGGCGATCCGGTCGTCGCGATCGGCCATCCGCTCGGCCTCGCCGACACCGTGTCGAACGGCCTCGTGAGCGCGGTCCGCGTTGTCGACCCCGCGCTGACGCTGCTGCAGATCTCCGCGCCGATCGCGCCAGGCTCGTCGGGCGGGCCGCTGTTCAACGAGCGCGGCGAGGTGATCGGCGTCGCCGCCGCGGTCGCGACGCAGGGGCAGAACCTCAACTTCGGCGTGCCCGCGGACTACCTCAAGAAGCTGCTCGTGCGCCCCGATCCCGTCCCGCTGTCGACGTTCGCGGCCGAGACGGCCGAGGAGGAGCGCGCGCTCCCGGCCGTCAAGCGGTCGGTCCCCCACCACGCGCTCTCGGTGCTCCGCGGCTGCACGGAGGGCGATCTCCTCGTGCTGGCGCGGACGATGGACGGCGCGATCCAGGTCGGCTCGCCGCTCTACAACGAGGGAGATTTCGCGTCCTGCTATCACATCTACGAGGGAGCCGCGCTCGACATGGAGCGCCGGATCGGCCGCGCGTGCAGGGGCCCGAAGCAGGCGCTCGCCGAGGGCCGCCGCAAGGCCGCCGTGCTCGACGACAACGCCGCGCAGGCCTGGGCGATGCGCGACGCGTTCGACGGTCTGCTGGATGTGATCCTGCGCAAGGTGCACGGCGACCCCGGGTGAGCGTCGCCGCGCCGCTGTCGCTCCGGGAGCCTGGCGCGGCGCGCCGCGGCCCCGGAGCGAAGCCGGCCGGTGCGGTCAGTCGAGGTGGGCCTGCGCCGGCCGGCCGCCCTCGTGCGCGACAGCGACGCGCGCCGCGGCGCCGTGAGGCTCCGCTGCGACGGGCCCCCCGCCGGGCGGCGCAGCGCCGCCCGCCCCGCGCGGGTCCCCCTGGTCGTCGCTGCCCCGCATGAAGGGCAGGACCCGCTTCAGCCACGACGAGGCATCGTCGAAGAGCGAGTAGGCGACCGGGGTCGCGAGCAGCGTCAGGAGGAGCGCCAGCGTCTGCCCGCCGATGATCACGAACCCGGTCGCGCGGTTCGTCCCCGAGCCGGCGCCGCTCGAGGCGACCAGCGGGATCATGCCGGCCACGAACGCGAGCGTGGTCATGAGGATCGGCCGGAGCCTGTCGCGGTTCGCCTCCAGGATGGCCTGCGCCCGCGGCAGGCCGTGCTCGCGCAGCTTGATGGTGTGGTCGATCTGGAGGATCGAGTTCTTCTTCACGACGCCGAACAGCACGACGATGCCGAGCAGCGAGAAGATGTTGAGCGACTGCCGGAAGATGATGACCGCGATGAACGCGAACGGCACCGTGAGCGGCAGCGACAGGAGGATCGTGATCGGGTGCAGCCACGACTCGAACTGCGCGGCGAGCACCAGGTACATGAAGACGAGCGACAGGAGGAGGGCGACAAGGAAGCTCCTCATCATCTTGACGAGCTCCTTCGACGCGCCGACCGGACCGGCGGAGTAGCCGGACGCGAGGTTCATCTGCGACACGGCCTTGTCGAGCTCCTGGACGACGGTCTGCTGCGAGTAGCCCGCCTCCAGGTTGGCCGTGAGCATGACCTGCCGCTGGCGGTTGTAGCGCTCGATGCGCGACGGGCCGGTCCCCTCCGCGAACGTCACCACGTTGTCGAGCGTGACCGCGCCGAGCTTGGCCGAGGGCACCGTGATCTTCGCGAGGCCCTCCTTGTCCGAGCGGAAGCTCGGCAGCGCGCGCGCGCGCACCTCGTACTGCTCGCCGCCCTCGTTGTAGGTCGACACCTTGTACCCGCCCACGAGCAGGCGCAGGGTGCTGGCCACGTCGCCGACCTGCACGCCGAGATCGGCGGCCTTCTTGCGGTCGATGATCACCCGGATCTCCGGCTTGCCGACGAGCAGCGACGTGTCCGGGTCGACGACGCCCGGCATCGCCTTGAGCTTCTCCAGCAACGCGTCGGAGTACTGGCCGATCCGCTGGAGGTCGGGGCCCTGCACCTGGTAGGCGATCTGTGCGCTCTGGCCGCCGGAGAACGCGGGCACGGGGCCGATGTTCGCCCGGAGCTTCTCCGCGTCGAACTTCGGCTTGAGCTCGCGCCGGGCGCGGTCGATGAGGTCCTGCTGGGACAGGTCGCGCTCGCTCGCGGGCTTGAGCTTCACGTAGATGTTGGCGAGGTTCGGCGTCTTCTGCGGGTCGTCGCCGATCGTCGTCAGCGTGTAGAGCACGCCCGGGATCTTCTCCAGGTCCGACGCGAGCCGCGTGGCGAGGACGCGCGTCCCGTCGAGGCTCACGCCCTCGGGGGCGCGGATGCTGACCTGGAACTGCGACTCGTCCTCGGTCGGGAGGAAGTTGAACTTCGCGAGGCCGCCCAGCACCGGGATCGAGAAGAGCGCCAGGAGCGAGGCGAGCACGATCACCCAGCGGTGCGCCATCGACCAGCGGAGGAGCGCCATGTAGCCGCGCTCGATGGGCCCGTAGAAGCGCGACTCCTTGGAGCTGTGGCCGGCGTGCTTCTCCGGCTTCTTCAGCCACCGCGCCGACAGCATCGGCGTCAGGGTGAAGCTCACGATCAGCGACACCAGGATCGAGAACGCCATCGTGAGGCCGAACGAGTTCAGGAAGCGGCCGACGATGCCGCTCATGAACGCGACGGGGACGAACACAGCGATCAGCGAGAGCGTCGTCGCGAGCACCGCGGGGCCGATCTCCCGCGTGCCCTGGAGCGCCGCCTCCCACGGGTTCAAGCCCTTCTCCTCGATCCAGCGGTAGCAGTTCTCGAGGACGACGATCGCGTCGTCGATCACGATGCCGACCGCCAGGGTCAGCGCGAGGAGCGTGATCCCGTTGAGCGTGAAGCCCGCCACCTTCATCAGCGCGAACGTGGAGATGATGCTCGTCGGGATGGCGATCGCGGAGATCATCGTGCTGCGGGCGTTCGCGAGGAACAGCGCGACGATGATCGCGGCGAGCAGCGCGCCGAGCACGAGGTGCTCCTTCACGGCGTTGACGGAGTTCTTGATGAACTCCGACTGATCGCGCGCGATGACGATCTGGTAGCCCGCGGGGAGGCGCTTCTCGACCTCGCGGATGCGCGCCTTGAGCCCGTCGATGACCTCGACGGTGTTCGTCCCGCTCTGCTTGCGGACGCTGAGGAGCACGGCCGGGTCGAGGCCGCGGAAGCCGGCCGACTCCTGCTCTGCCATGCCGTCCTGGACCTCCGCGACGTCGCCGAGCCGGACGGAGTAGCCGTCGCGGTTCGCGAGCACGATGTCCGCCATCTGCTCGACCGACTGCACGCGGCCGCGCGTCCGCAGCGTGAGCGACCTGCCCCCTTGCTCGATGCGGCCGGCCGGGACCTCGACGTTCTGGCTCGCGAGCGCCTGCGCCACGACGCCGCCCGTCAGCGAGTACTTCTCGAGCCTCTCCGGATCGATCCAGATGTTGATCTGGCGGCTGCGGCCGCCGATGACCAGCACCTGGCCGACCCCGGGGAGCGACTCCAGCTCGCGCCGCAGCGTCTTGTCGGCGAACTCGGTCACCTCGCGGACGTTCGCCTTGGGGGACGAGATGGCGAGCGTGAGGATCGGGGCGGCGTCCGGGTCCAGCTTGCCGACGACCGGCGGCTCGATGCCCTCCGGGAGCTCGGCGAGGACGCCCTCGACCTTGTCCCGGACCTCCTGCGCGGCCACGTCGACGTCCTTCTCGAGCTGGAAGGAGATCATGACCTGGCTCAGGCCCTCGACCGAGACCGAGCGCAGCTCGTCGATGCCGCTGATGGTGTTGACCGCGGACTCGAGCTTGTCGGAGATCTCCGTCTCCACCTCCTCGGGCGCCGCGCCGGGGAGGATCGTCGTCACGACGATGAACGGGAACTCCACCTTGGGGAACCGGTCCACGCCGAGGCCGAAGTAGGAGAACGCCCCGAGCACCGTGAGGAGCAGGACGATCACCGAGGCGAACACCGGCCTACGGATGCAGATTGCCGCGAGCCATTGCATGGTCGCTACCTTTCTTCAGTAATGAGACGCCGGTGCGCTCGGCTCACTGCGCCGCAGCGACCTCGATGCCATCCGCGAGCTGGTCCACCTTGTCGATCGCGACCTCTTCGCCCTCGGTGAGCGGGCCGATGACCTCGACGAGGCCCTCGATCTTGCGGCCCGTCTTGACCAGCCGCTCGGTCACGCGATCGCCCGCCCGCACGAACACACGCGCGCTCGTCCCGGAGGTGCCGACCGCCGCCTCGGGCACGAGGATCGCCGTTCTTGACTCGCCGGTCAGCGCGAGCTGGCCTTGCGCGAAGAGCCCCGGGCGGAGCTTCCCCTCGCTGTTGTCGAACTCGGCCTCGACGGGGAGCGTGCGCGACGACTCCTTGAGGCTCGCGCCGATCCGCTTCACGACGCCCGGGAACAGGCGGCCCGGGAAGGCGGCGACGGAGACGCTGACCGCCTTGCCCACCTCGATCTGCGCGATGTCCGACTCGGGCACGTCGATGCGGAGCCGCAGCGGGTTGTCGCGGACCACGACCGCGACGACGCGGCCCGGGCCCGCGAACTCGCCGACGCTGATCCGCTTCTCGGCGACGGCGCCGTCGAACGGCGCCCGGACCGTCGTGTCGGCGACCGACTTCGAGGCGAGCCCCGCCTGCGCCTGCGCGGACGTGAGCGCCGCGACCGTCGCGCGGATGCCGTTGACCGCGGCGTCGTACTGCGCGGCCGCGTTCTGCGCCTGCGTGCGCGCCGCGTCCCAGGTCGACTGCGCGACGGCGCCCTGGTCGTAGAGCTGCTTCACGCGCTCCGCCTCGGACTTCGCGAGCTCCATGCTCTGCTTCGCGGCGCGGACCTCGGGCACCTGGTCGGGATCGATCCCCTTCGGCGACGCCCCTTCCTGCAGCGCGAGCTTGGCGCGGGCCTGCGCGACGGCGGCGGAGGCCGCCTGCGACTGGAGCGCGGCGTTGCGCGCGTCGAGCACGACGAGCGGGTCGCCCTTCTTGACCCGGGAGCCCACGTCGACCGCGACGCTCAGGACCAGGCCGGCCACCTGCGTGGCCACCTCGCTCGTCTCGTCGGCGACGAGCGTGCCGCTGACGTCGAGCGTCTTCGCGAGCGGGCGCGTGGTGACCTTCCCGAAGCGCACGGCGGGCTTCTCGCGGGGCGCCGCGGTGTCGCGCGCCGGCTGAGTGCCCGCGTCCGAGTTGCGGCAAGCGGTCAGCGTGGGCACCGCGAGGGCCGCGAGCAGCGCCGCGACGAGGGCGGCGCGGGAGTGATTCGAGGCGACGCTACGAGCGCCGAAAACCCGTCGAGCGATAGGGCGCTCGGGTCCGCAAGAAGGATGTGTCATGGGGAGTTCGCCCGGTTCTTGCCAGCGCCTGCCGGTGCGGTCCAGGAGCAAAGCTGGCGGGCACCACAGTAGGGTGCTGACCGGCCGGTCATCAAGGGGGTGCTCCGGGCCATGTCTACGTCCGCCTCGCACTTCGTGCTGCTCCGCCCGAGGAAAACGTGCTGCGCGGCGTCCTCGAGGTTGCTTCGCCCCGCGAGCGGCAATGGAACGGGAAAGTGAATGGCCGGTCATGTTCCCGAAAAACGCGCCGGAAACGCTGAAACACGGGCCCAGAGGCGCCGGGGGGCGGGCGGACGAGCCGCTCGCGCCCGCCACGGATCCGACGATCGCTGCGGCATGGAGCCGGTGGTCAGCCGCCACGGCGAGAATACCGCCACAAAATAATTCAATTAGGGTGGAATGACATGTCCCGGGGAGAGGCTCTGTGCGCGTGGGAGCAGGGATGAGGTGGGGGTGAGGGAGAGCGACTCAGCGCCACGGATCGAAGGCGTCGCGGAGCGCCGGGCCCGTGAGCTCGGCGAGGAAAGGGTCGAGCGCGCTGACGGCGTCGAGCCAGGCGAGATCGGCGGCCGCGGCCGAGGGCTGCAGGGCGAGGCCCGCGAGCCGGCGTGCTCGGGCCGCGTGGGCGCGGGCGCGCGCTCCTGCATAAGAGACCATCTCGCCCGCGGACATCATGAACGCCCAGTCGCTCGATTGAAGGAGGAGGAGCTCGCGGATCGCCTGATCCAGCGCGCGGCCGGGCAGGCCTCCCGCGTCGCGGCGACGCGAGAGCGCGTCCAGCACCGCGCGCTCGGCGTGGTGGGCGTGACGCCACAGGCGCGCCGCGCTCGGGCCGGTCCAGAACGCGCCGAACCCGCCCTCGCCCCACGTCGAGGCGGCAGGCTCGACGACCTCCGCGGGCGGGTGGCGCTCGAGGTAGGCGCCGAGCGCGATCGGGACGGCGCGCGCCGAGGCCGCGAGGCCGCGCAGGGCGTGCTCGAGGAACTCGGGGCCCTCCAGCCACCAGTGACCGAAGAGCTCGGCGTCGTAGGGGGCGACCAGGATGGGCGGGGCGGCGGCGCCGCGGATCGACGAGAGCGCGGCCTCGCGGCGGGCCACGAACTCCGCGGCGTGCGCGCGCGCCTGCGCGGACGCGCGGGCCGGGTCGTAGGGCGCCTTGTCGGCGCCGGGCCCTGTCACGCGGTGGAGCTTGAGGCCGGTCATGAGCCGGACGCCGTCGGGGCCGATCTCGCCTTCGAGTTCGCGCTCGGGCAGGTCGAGCCCGACGTCGCGGTAGAACTCGCGGTAGGCAGGGTGGCCCGGGTAGCCGGCGTCGCGCGACCAGACCTCGCGGGCGCTGTCGCGGTCGCGCCCGAAGCACGCGACGCCCGACGGCGAGAGGACGGGGACGGCGGCGCCGGCGGACGCGGGCGGCGCGGCGAGCGTCAGGGCGTGGGCGTCGAGCACGGTGAAGCGGACGCCGGCCGCGGCGAGCTCGGCGTCGATGGGCGGCGCGTAGGCGCACTCGGGCAGCCAGAAGCCGCGGGGCTCGGGCGCGCCGGTGAGGGCCGCGAACGCGCGGCGGCCGAGCCGGAGCTGCGCCCGGATCGACGCCGGCGTGGGGAGCAGGCCGGGCAGGTAGGCGTGCGTCGCGGCCGTGGTGAGGAGCTCGACGCGGCCGGCACGGGCGTGGCGGACCAGGGCGCCGGGGACGTCGCCGCCCAGCGCGGCCCAGGCGCTCGCCGCGTCGGCGAGCCGCGCGCTGTAGAACGCGGCGGCGGGCGCGAAGCCGCTCCCGGCGAAGCGGGCCTCGACCCGGGCGGCGAGCGCGGTGAGCCGGCGGAGGTGATCCTCGAACCGGCGCAGGAGCAGCTCGTCGCGCAGCATCGCGAGGAGCGACGGCGAGACGGAGACGGTCAGCGGGGCGAGGACGCGATCGGCGGCGAGGCGATCGAGGACGCCGAGCAAGGGGAGGTAGCACTCCCAGAGCGCCTCGAAGAGCCAGCGCTCCTCGAGCGAACGGGCGTGCTCGGGGTGCCGCACGTACGGCAGGTGGGCGTGGAGGACGAGGGCGACGTAGCCCGGCATGGAGCGCTGGGCGGCGGTAGACCGCCGGCGGGCCCTCGTCTCGCACGGACGCGCGGGCGTGGAAAGCGCCGGGCGCTCCGGAGGTCGGGGCTCCGGAGCTCGGCTGGGCGCCTCAGCCCTGCTTGAGCTCCGCCCCGAGGTCCTCGCCGAGGCGCGCTGCCTCGCGCAGGTCGCCGGGCCACGCGACGCGACGCTCTGCCCGCCGCAGCCGGGAGCCGTCGGGGTCGGCGAGGAACGCGCGCAGCCAGAGCGCGTCGCCGTCTCGCACCGCGTAGGCGGCCACCGGGGTCCGGCAGCTGCCTTCCACGGCGGCCATCACGGCGCGCTCCGCCGTGACGCAGGTCGTTGTCTCGCGGTCCGCGAGCGCCGCCAGGACGTCGCGCACGGCGCTGTCGTCCGTGCGGCACTCGATGCCGAGCGCGCCCTGGCCGATCGCCGGCAGCGACACCTCGGGCGACAGCACCTCCGTGGCGCGGTCCGCGAGGCCGAGCCGCTTCAGGCCGGCGAGCGCCAGCACGATGGCGTCGAAAGCGCCGTCGACCACCTTGCGGAGCCGGGTGTCGACGTTGCCGCGGACCGGCTCGATCTGGAGGTCCGGGCGCGCCTCGCGCAGCGCGACAGCGCGGCGGAGGCTCGACGTGCCCACCCGGGCCCCCGCCGGCAGCTCCGCGAGCGGGGCGCCGCTCCGGGTGACGAGCACGTCGCGCGGATCCTCCCGCGCGGGGATGCACGCGAGGCACAGCGCCCGGGCGATCTCGGCGGGGACGTCCTTGATCGAGTGGACCGCGAAGTCGGCGCGCCGATCCAGCAGCGCCTCCTCGAGCTCCTTGATGAACAGCCCCTTGCCGCCGATGTCCTGGAGCGATCGATCCTGGGTCCTGTCGCCCGAGGTCACCACCTCGAGCTCGCGGAGGGTGAGGCCGGGCACCGCCGCCTCGAGAGAGCGTGCGAAGGCGCGGGACTGGGCGAGGGCGAGCGCCGATCGGCGCGTGGCGAGGGTGAGCTCCATGTAGGTCACGCTCCTTTTAACCCAGCCGCGCTCACGGCCGCCGATGGATTCGCGACGGCCAGGACGCTGGCCTCGGCGGGCTGGGGACGCGCGCCCGACGGCCGGGCATAGTGGCCGTTGTCCTCCGCGGCGTGGGGGCGCGGCCCGGCCTGCCGGAGCGCGGGGTCGCCGCTGCGGTCGCCGGAGGCGGGCGGCTCCGCCCCGCGGGCGGACACCGGCGTGCGCCGATCGTCCGCGGCGTCGCGCAGCTCCCCCTCGGCGAGCGCCCGGGTGACGCCGCTGTCGATCAGGGCGTCGTCGATGTCGAACAGCTCCCGGAGCGAGTCGACGTGCTCGGCGACGCGGGGATCGCCGGCCATCGCGCGGAGGCGGGTGGTGGGCACGTGGAGCAGCTTGTTCGTGGCGGCGTCGATCATGAGCGCGAGCGCCTGGCGCTCGGCCGGGCCGAGGTGCCGGAGCTTGCCGGAGAGGCTGCGCTCGACCTCGGCGGCGAGGATCGAGCGCGTGCGGGACCGCAGGCCGACGATCGTGGGCGTCAGGGCGCGCTCGAGCGTCCACGCCTCGAACGCCTGCGCCTCGTCCACGACGATCGCCTCGGCCCGCGCCGCCTCGGCGGCGCGCCCCTCGACGGACTGCGCCACGATCTGCGAGAGGTCGTCGACGTCGTACAGATAGACGTTGTCGAGCTTGTTGACGGCCGGGTCGATGTCGCGCGGGACCGCGATGTCGATGAGGAAGAGGCTCCTGCCCCTCCTGGCCTTGCGGGCCCGGCGGACGAGATCGAGCGTGACCACGTAGCTCGGGCTCGAGGTCGACGAGACGACGATGTCGGCGTCGACAACGGCGCGCTCGAGCTCGGCCCAGGGGCGGGGCTCGCCGCCGACCTCGCGGGCGAGCGCGGCGGCGCGCTCCGGGCTCCGGTTGACGACGACGAGGCGGGCGCCGGCGCGGACGAGGAGCTTCGAGGCGGCCTCGGCCATCTCGCCGGCGCCGATGAGCAGCGCCGTGCGGCCGGCGAGATCCGTGAAGATCTGGCGGGCGAGATCGATGGCGACGCTGGAGACCGAGACCTGGCCGGCGCCGATCGCCGTCTCGGTGCGCACGCGCTTGCCGACCTTGATCGCGCGGTGGGCGGCGCGGCCGAGCCGGGCGCCGAGGGTCTTCGCGCCGCGGGCGATCTCGATGGCCTCCTTCATCTGGCCGAGGATCTGCGGCTCGCCGACGACCATCGAGTCGAGCGAGGCGGCGACGCGGAAGAGGTGGACGACGGCATCGCTGCCGACCCGGCCGGCGAGGTGGCCGCGGACGGCGTCCCCGCCGACGCCGACGAGGACCGAGACGGCGGCGCGGAGCGCCTCGTTGTCGAGCGAGAGCTCGTCATCGAGCGACGGCGGCGACATCGGCGCGCCCCCGACGCGGGGGAGGCCCGACGCCGGCCGACGCGGTGAGGCGTAGACCTCGACGCGGTTGCACGTGGACAGCACGAGCGCCTCCGCGATGGCGGGGTGGGCGGTGAGGCGCGCGAGCACCTCGGGGAGCTGGCTCCGCCCGATCGCGAGCCGCTCGCGCACCTCGATGGGCGCGGTCTTGTGGGAGAGCCCGACGAAGATCAACTGCCCCTAGCCTCCGAGCCCCGCGGCGGGGCGGACGAGATAGATGACGAGCACCGCCGCGGCGCAGGCGAGCCCCGCGATGGTGCCGTACGCCGCGCGCCGGCCGCGCCAGCCCGCGGCGGCGCGCAGGAGCAACACGAGCGCGATGAGGAGCCAGGTGGCGTAGCCGAAGATGGCGCGCATCACCTCCTCGGTGTTGCCCATCTCGAGCTGGTGCGCCCAGTACGTGCCCGTGACGATGCCGAGCGTCAGCAAGGGGAAGCCGGCGATCAGGAAGCGGTGGACGGCGCGGTCGAGGGTGTCGAGCGGCGGGAGGCTGCCCATGCGCTCGACGTGCCGCTTCTTCTTGAGCCGCTTCTCCTGGACGAGGTAGAGCGCGGCGGAGGCGCCGGCGAGCAGGAAGAGGGCGATGCCGAGCAGGTTCGCCATGACGTGGGCCGCGATGAACAGCGGGCTGAGCTTCGGCTCCGGGTGCGGCTTTCCGAGGAAGAAGGTGCCGAGCAGGAAGGCGAGCCCGAGCGGCCCGATGAGCAGCCCGAGCGCGTCGATGCGGAAGCGACGGCGGGCGACGAGGTAGACGGCGATCGCGAGGAGGGACGCGACCGAGAGCATGAAGTGAACGGAATGGACCGGGCAGACCCGCGCGACGAAGCTGGCGAACGTGACGTAGGTCGCGTGCCCGAGGGCGCCGAGGCCGAGCAGCAGGGGCGCGTGCCGCGAGGGAGGCGCGGCCGCGGCGCTCGGCCGCGCCGCGGGATCATGGTGGTGCGACCCCGCGCCGAGCCCAGCGAGATCGGTCGCGGAGGGGAGCCGCGAGCGGCTGCCGGCGACGTCGATGAAGAAGAGGGCGCTCGCGACGCCGTAGAACAGCAGCGCGAGCACAAAGCTGATCCCGGAGAGGACCTCGGGCATGGCCCCCGTTATAGCCTGCCTCACCGGGGATGGCCCGCCGGCCGCAGAGGCGGAGGCGTACTCTCGTAAGAACGGGCCCGACTGCACAGAAGAGCCAGGCCGAGCGCCCCGGAGCTCCCGCTGTCAGCGCGTCGCCTCCGCCGGCGCTGCTCCAGCGGCGGCGCCGCCGCGGCGCGATGCGACACGGCTACATGTCGCTCGTCAGGAACGCGGCGAGGAGCTCCTCGTCGGTGGTCAGGCTGCTGTTGGTCGCGGTCGCCGCCGGCGCGGCCTTGCGGTGCTCGGCGAACGTGCCCACCGGCGCGCCGATGAACCCCGGGATCACGTCGTAGGCGTTGTCGCCGATGATCATGGAGCCCTCGAGGATCTCCGCGCCGAGCTCCCGGAGGAAGGCGCGCGTCTTGACCCTGCCGAGGACCTCGTGGATGTCGGCCGAGCCGGTCACCTCGCGCAGCACGCGGATCGCCTCGATGATCTTGTAGCGGCGCCCCTCGGTCTTGATCAGAAGCTCGTCGTTGTTCAGATCGACGCGGTCGCTCGCGATCCAGTCGTCGAGCGCGGCCTGCGGAAAGAACACGCGGTTCTTCATCGCGCCCAGTCTACTCAAAAACAGGCCCGAGCGGTGGGACGGCGACGGGCGGGCCGGAGAAGACGGGCGTCAGGCCGCCGGGGGCACCCTGGGCGGAGGCGCCGAGTCCCGCGGCAGGCCGCGGAGGCGCGCCGGCAGGTGCCAGAGCGACTCGAAGATCCCGAGCAGCACGTAGAAGCCGAGCAGCCACACGAGCACGAACGCCGGCTGGAGCTGCGTCGAGATCACCGCGCTCGACCCGACCGCGAACGCGACGAAGAGCACCGTCCGGACGTTGAGGCGGAGATCCTTGAACGAGCGGAACCGGATGGTCGAGACCATCAGCAGCGACAGGATCGTCGTGGTCGCGAGGATCGCCGACGCGTAGCGCTCGCCGCCGATCGCGCCGGCGGCGGCGTGGTTCGCGACAACGATCGACACAAGGATCCCCGCCGCGCCCGGGATCGGCAGGCCGACGATGTACTTGGACGGCTTCGTGGGCTTGCCCGCCTCGCCCATCGAGAGGACGTTGAAGCGAGCCAGCCGGACCGCGCCGCACGCGGTGAAGAAGAACGAGACGAGCAGCCCCGCGAGGTCGAAGCGGTGCAGCGTCCACTGGTACACGAGCATCGACGGCGCCACGCCGAACGAGACGATGTCGGCCAGCGAGTCGATCTGCAGGCCGAAGGCGCTCTGGGTCTTCGTCATCCGCGCGACGCGCCCGTCGAGCGTGTCAAAGAACATCGCGAAGACGATCAGCAGCGCGGCGCGGTAGAAATCGTCCTCCGACTGCGCTGTCGCCGAGCGCCGGATCGAGTCAAAGCCGCAGAATATCGATGAGAGCGTGATCAGGTTCGGAAGCAGGAACAGCGTCTTCCTGAGCTCGAACCGCCGTCGCTTCCGGATCATGCCGCCTCCCTTTCAGGCAGGCGAGGCTATCGCCGTGAAGACCACGAACGCAAGCACCGCGGCACAAACGAGGGCCGTTGGAAGCTTACCGCGAGCTCGGATCCGGGATTGTTTCATCGCACCATCTGCTGCATTTCATTCATCACGTCGGAGCGGTCTGCGGCCGAGCGCCGCATCGACAGCTCCGCGCCATGCTCATCGGCTCGACCGCTCTGCGGCCCCATCACCGCCGACCGCTCAGCGGTCGGGGCGCGCGGTGGCAGGCTCGTTCCATACCGCCTCTGGCACCCTGGCGCCCGGATCGAAGCGGCACGCCATCGGGCGCACCTCGACGGCCACGCCGCTCGCCGAGGACGAGCCCGACGCGGCCCGGAACAGCCACGAGCGCGCGAGATCGCCCGGGACAATCGCCGAGAGAGGAGCCCGCCCGATCGATCTCGCCTCCCAGCCTGCCACGCACGGCGCGGCAGGCGTGCCGTGGAGCACCGAGGACGAGGTCAGGAGCACCATCGCCTCGGTCGCGCCAGAAGGGCCGGCGGCGTCGGTGACCAGGACGGGGTGGCGCGTGCCCGGGAACAGGGCCTCGCTCCCGAGGAAGAGCGGCGCCTCGTGGCGCGGGGTCGCGGCGCGCTCGGCGGCAGAGCAAGGGCGCGGCACGTCGCCGAGGTCGAGCGGCGTCGGCATCGACTGCGCCGGGCCGAGCGTTCCATCCCCGCGGAATGGCTGGAAGATCGCCCACGCCGTCCCGTGCCCTGGATCGGCGACGAGCGTCGTGACGCCGATCGATTTGCCGGCGTAGGTCCAGTCGGTGTGCACGACGCGATCGCGCCCCGGCGGAGGCGCGACGGTCACGGCGTCGATCGCCCACGCGGCGCCGGGATCCGGCGGGGTGGCCCCGCCGGGAGACGCCGGCGCCGGGCGATGCGCGAGCAGCATCGTGGTCACCGGGCCGTTCGACGCCTGCCGGACCATGCCCACGCCGACAGGCTGGCCGTCCGCGAAGACGGCGTCGGCGCGCACGTCGAGGCTGCCGCGGGGGCCCGACTCGGGCCAGGGCGGGAACTCGAAGCGCTGGAGCCTGCCGGAGGGCTCGTAGAAGAACGTGAGCGCCGAGTGCGCGCTGCCGGAGTGCGGGCGGACGAAGAGCCCGCGCATCGAGACGGAGAGGAGCGCGGGATCGAAGAAATCCTCGGGGGGCGGCGGCGGCGCGCGGCGCGGGGACGCGCCGGGCTGAGGGCGCGCGCCGGACGACGGCTGGCGCGCCGCGTCCGGGACGACCTTCACGTCGCCGAGCTCGAACGGGCCGGCGTCGGGGATCACGCCGCGCCCCGAGGTGCCATCCATCCAGTTCTCCCAGGCGACCTCGACGTTGCGCATCGGCGTGCCCGGCTTCGCCGCGCCGCCGGGGAGCCGCACGCGGGCCGCGGCGTAACCTTCCATCTGCGTGGTGAGGTTGGTCGCGACCCGCGCCCTGCCGAGCCCCGAAGGCACAGCGGGCAGGAGCGAGCGCGTGACGACGCGCGCCTCGCCGGCGCCCGACTCGGGGAGCATCGCGGAGACGACGTCGACGGCGCCGCTCGGCGCGCGCGTGAGCAGCGACCAGACCGACCGGCCGCGCAGGAGCTCGTCGGCGTCGGGCAGGCCGAGGCCGCTCGAGTCGACGTTGTCGATGCGCGTCCACTTCGAGGACGGCAGCGTCTCGCAGACGATGGGGGTGCGCGCCGCCGGCTGGGCGCGCGGCGCGAGGTCCGGGGCGCGCGGCGGCGCGCCCTCGGCTTGGCCGCCCCAGCCGACGCGGGTCGCCACGTCGCCGAAGAGGCAGCCGCTCGCGCCGCACGCGATCGCGACCGGGGCCTGGGCGAGCTCGCGCGAGAGCGCCAGCATCTCCGGGAGCTCCGCCCAGCTCACGCCACCGTCGAGCGATTCCCAGAGCACCGCGACGTCCTCCGCGCCGGCGCGCGGGGCGGCGCGGGTCGCGAGCGCGACGACGCGCCGGCCGAAGCCGGAGAGCGCCGCGCCCTCGGCCGGCGGGGCCGCCACCGTGAGCACCCGGCCGTCCTCGTCGGCGGTCAGGTACGTGAGCGCGCCGCGATCCGAGAGCAGGAGGCCGACGGCGCCGTCGTCCGCGGGGCGCAGCGCGCTCTCCTCGACGATCTCGAGCCCCTCGGACGAGGGGCCGTCGCCCGACCCGCCCTCGGCGTCCTCGGCCTCGGCGTCCTCTTCCGGCGGCGCCGGCGCCGTCGCGGCGGTCGCGTCGAGCGATCGCGGCGCGAACGTCTCGCCGCCGTCGTGCGAGACGAACAGCGCGAGGCGCTCGTCCTTGCCGCGGTAGCCGAGGAAGTAGGCGGAGCGCCCGTCCGCCGAGAACGCGGGCAGCGCGGCCGGGGCGCTGAGCGTGGGGGCCGCCGTGAGGGCGACCGTCGCCCGGGCGTCGTCCTGGGCGCCGTCGTGGGTCAGGAGCAGCGGCGCTGTCGGCTTGCAGCCGCCGGCGCCCTCGCTCGGCTTGCAGACGCCGGTCAGGAGCGCCGCGCCCTCGGGCGCCACCGCGACGCCGACCTGGTCGATGTCCAGCGTCTCCAGCGTGGCGGCGGGCGACCACGTGCCGCCGCCGTCCTCGCTGCGGAGCACCCGCGCGAGGATGCGGTCGCCGTCCGGCTCGGAGCACACTGCGACGATGCGCCGGCCGTTCGCGCCGTTCGCGCCGAGCTTGATGCTCCCGCACTCGCCCGTGCCCGGCAGGGGCGCCTCCCTGAGCGGGCCCTCGATGGGGCCGCTCGCGAAGCGCCACGGCGCGCCGGCGTCGTCGGGCCGGACCGCCTCGAGGTAGCGATCGCCGGCCATCGCCGCCCGCCCGAGCCACACCGAGGAGGCGGACGGGGCGCGCGGGGCCGCGACGGCGAGCTCGACGTCGGCCCGCGGGAGCACCGCGGCGCTGCGCGAGAACGCGGGCGCGCGCCGCGGATCCCAGGCCGCCGACGCGAGGAGGCCCTCGGCGAGGAGCTCGCCGCCGAGGACGCCGACCCGCGAGAGGCCCATGGGCGGGAGCGGCGCGCGCGACCATGTCGCGCCGCCGTCCTCGCTCGCGAACAGCGCCTCGGGCAGCGCGAGCGCGAGCGCCCGGCCCCCCTCGGCCATCGCGACGCCGAACGCGCGCGGCGGCGGCGAGCCGCCCTGCCCCGCGGCGCCGTCGAGCGGGACCGGCTTCCAGCCGAGATCCTCGCGCCAGCGGAGCACGCCGCCGCCCCGGGTCACCCCGAGCAGCGCGCCGCCGGCGCCCGCGACCTGCGCGAGCGGCTCGGGCGGCGCGAGCGTGCGCGTGAACTGGCCGAGCGGCGAGGAGGCCTCGTAGATCGCCCCGCTGGCGCCGACGAACATCCACGAGGTCGGCGAGCGCCGCACGATCGCGGTGAGCTCCTCGGGCGCAGGCGAGGCGCTCGTCCTGCCCTGGCCCGCGCAGCGCGCGGCCGGCGCGGCGGCGGGCGCGGCCGCGGACGCCTGAGGGTCGGGCGTCACCGTCCAGCGCTGGCCCCCCTGGGCCACGACGACGCAGCCGGCGCCGGCGGGCGCCCACGCGACGGCGGCGTCGGGCGCCGCGGGGTGGTAGCTCCAGCGCGCGGGCGAGGTGTAGGCGGCGCCCGCGATGTCCGCCGACGGGACGGCGGCCTCGGCGGGGCGCGACGGCTGGGCCGGGGCGCCGGAGCAGCCGGCGAGCGCGCACGCCGACGCGAGGGCGACCGGCGCGCGGGTCCGCGACGGCGGCGCTGTCATTCGACCCAGCGGGCCACGAACAGGTTGGTCTCGCCCGGCTTCTCGCCGTACCGGTTCGAGGCGAAGACGACGTGCTCGCCGGTCGGCGAGAACATCGGGAAACTGTCGAAGCCCTCGTAGAAGGTCACGCGCTCGACGGGCGGCACGCCGTCCGCCGACGGGGGCGCCTCGGAGTCGACCAGGTAGAGGTCGAAGTTCGGCATGCCGCGCGCGCCCTGCGGGGTGCTGAAATCCGAGGCGAAGAGGATGCGCCGCGAGTCCGGCAGGAAGTAGGGCGCGAAGTTGGCGCGGCCGTTCCTCGTCACAGCGCGCGGGTTCTGCCCGTCGGCGCTCGCGACGAAGATCTCGAGCGCGCTCGGGCGCACGAGCCCCTTGGCGAGCAACGCGCGGTAGTCGTCGAGCGCCGCGCCGGTCGGGCGGCTCGCCCGCCACACGAGCTTGGTGCTGTCAGGAGAGAAAAATGCGCCGCCGTCGTAACCGGGCGTGCTCGTGATGCGCCGGACGTCGGAGCCGTCGAGCTTCGCTGTGTAGAGCTCGATGTCCCCGTCGCGGTTGCTCGTGAACACGAGGCGCGAGCCGTCGAACGCGACGGTGGCCTCGGCGTCGTAGCCCTTGCCCTGGATGAGGGGGCGGAGGTCCGAGCCGTCGATCTTGGCGGTGTAGATGTCGAACTCGTCGAGCGGCCAGACGTACCCCTGCGAATGATCGGGCTTCGGCGGGCACGCCTCGCCGGCGGCGTGGGTGGAGGCGAAGAGGACGCGCGCGTCGGCCGGGACAGCGGGCGCGGGGAAGAGGAAATAGCCGCAGGTCGTCTTGCCCTGGCCGTTCGAGACCCGGCGGACGTCGCCGCTCTCCAGGTCGATGACGTACTGCTGGTCGCACTTGTTGCCGTCGCGGGTCGACTGGAACACGAGCTTCTTGCCGTCGGGCGACCAGTACGCCTCGGCGTTCTCTCCGCCGAAGGTGAGCTGCCGGAGGTCGGCGAGGTGCTTCTCGCGCGGGTCGGCGGCGACGCTCTTGCCGGCGCGGACGCGGAACGGGAGCCACTCCGGCTTCGCGGTGGTCGTCGCCTCGGGGATCTGGCCGAGGGGCTCCTTCGGCCGGGGTTCCGGGGAGGCGCAGGCGGCGAGGAGCAGACAAGCGAGGACGGCGGTCGGCCTTCGGTTCATGGCGGCGCGACTCTAGTACGAAAGCGGGGAGCCGTCGCGCGCGCCGCTACGGGCGGGAGATCATTGCCGGAAGATCGTCACCGTCGTCGGCATCGTATGGCCGCCACCGACGCAGTTGGGGAAGCTGCCGTCCGCCGTCGGTCTACCGCAGAGATCATCGCATTCACCGAGGACGTCGATGATGCAGCCGGGCGCGTCGACGCCCGTCCCGCCGCACACGCGGGAGATGAGCGTCGACCCGGGCGACCTGCACGCGAACCGGAGCGGCTCCGGGGCGAAGAGATCGCCGAAATAGGCACCCTCCCGGTGAGGAAAGCTCTCCCGCTCCGCGGCGTCCGCCTCGAGGGCCTTGTTCCTGCCCCGCATCGAGATGGGGATGCTCTCCCCGAGGTAGTTGACCCTGGCCAGCATGCAGGCCGACACCCATCCTTGGCAGCGCGCGTTGCATTGCCCATGCGCGCTGCCCCACTCGGGCGCGAGGCCGACATCCCCCTTGAACACATGCTCCTGGCCGTCGAGCGACACCCGCACGGTTTGCTCCGCCGGGAGCGCGCAGCCCGCCACGTAGGTCAGGAACTCGCGCGCCAGAGGGTCGCGCAGCGCGCTCAGGACATGGCTGCTGCCCGCAATCCCGTCGTTCGTCAGCGGGTTGCCGGTGAGCGCCTCTGTCGCGCGCCTGTCTGTCGTGAGCGCGCTGGCCTTCAGCGCGTTCTTCGTGAACGCGTTCTTCGTGAACGCCTCTTGCGCAATCTCATCGACATACTCCTCCTGAGATTCAGCGTCGCCGACACAGGCAGGCAAGCAGACGCTCAGCAGGCCCAGGATCGAGGTCGCCAGTTCGAGTTGATTTCGCATAGCCCCCTCAACACGAATGAAACATGCGTCAGGAGTTTCCTCAATCAATTTTCAGGCAGACTCCTAGAATTCTGTGCCTGCGGTGACGTCGTGAGGACGGCGCAAGCGCGGTAGGACAGGCGCGCTCGTGCGCCTCGCGCGGACTCCGGGAGAGCCGCAAGCAGGGAATCCTACGTGCGGCGGATCACCGGGTTACGTCGATTCGTGATCGCCGAGCCACCGCGCCGCGAGCGCGAGCGTCTCGCCGTTGTCGAGCGCGGAGAGGAACCGGTCCCTGTAGCGAGGATTCGAGATCTGCGCGGCGCGGGAGAGCACGCTGCGGCGCGCCTTCGCGATCGCGGCGAACGCCTCGGCCCGCTGGCCGCTCGCGAAGAGGGCCTCGGCCCGGACGAGCCGGATCAGCGACTCGCCCTCCTCGACGGCGCCGAGCGACTCGAGCAGCGAGAGCGCCTCGCCGGACAGCGCGAGCGCCTCGTCGGCGCGGCCCTTCCGGAGCAGCACGCGCGCGGAGAGGGCCCACGCCGCGGCGCGCAGCGGCGGCGCGCTCTGCAGCAGCTCGGCCGCGGCGCGGGCCTCGTCCTCGGCGGCGGCGAGATCCCCGGTGAGCAGCGCCGCCTTCGCCAGGTAGGCGCGGGCGACCCCCTCGGCCCTCGGGTCGCCCAGCCGCTGGAACGTCGCGATCGCCTCCGCCTCGAGCCGGCGGGCCTCGTCGATGTCGCCGCGGGCGATCCTCACGCTCCCGAGGTTGCTGCGGGCAAACGCGGCGAGATCGGTGAGCTCCATCTGCTCCGCCGCGCGCAGCGCGGAGCGGAGCGCGGCCTCGGCCCCCTCGTAGTCGCCGAGCTCCATGGTGATGGCGCCGAGGTTCACCCGCAGCGAGCAGGCGTTGCGGCGATCGCCGCTCCGCTCGAACACAGCGAGCGCCGCCTCGATGCCCTCGAGGCAGGCGCCGGGGTCGCCGGAGGTCATCGCGCGGATGGCGCGCGCCTCGTAGAGCCTGGCCAGCACCTCGACGTCGAGCGACCGGCCCTCCCCCTCGCTGCGCTCGAGCGCCTCGATGATCCCGTCCGCGGCGGCGTAGCGGCCGCCGAAGACGAGCCAGAGGGCCCCCTCGACGAGGCAGATGTCCCTCCTGGTCAGCGCGCCGCCCTGCGGCGACGCGCCGCGCGCCGCCGTCACCCAGGACTCGACGCGGTCGAGGGCGCCCTGCTTGCCGGCGGCCATGATCACCTCGGTGACCGCGGAGTACCAGGGCGGCGAGCCGGGCTCGAAGAGCGCGGCCGCCGCGAGCGAGCGCTCCTCGGCCGCCGCGAAATCGCCGCGCCATACGCGGGCCTCGGCCTCGACGAGGAGCAGCACGCCCGCCTCGGCGCCGGACGCGCCGCACGCGAGGCCGCGCCCGGCGTGGCCGATCGCGGCGAGGAGATCGTTGCCGCGCAGGGCCTGCTCCGCCGCGCGCCGGTACCACGCCGCCGCCCGCCCGGGCTCGGCGCCGCGCTCGAAGTGCTCGGCGAGCTCCGCCGCGTCGCCCTTCCCCTCCCCTTCCAGCCACTCGCCCGCGAGCCGGTGGCCGAGCTGCCGGTCGTAGTCGGTGAGCGCCCCGTACGCCGCCTCCCGCACGAGCCCGTGCCGGAAGCTGTGCTCGGGCTCGTCCGCGCCCGCCTGGCTCGGCGGGCCCTGCTCGAGCGCGTCGCCGTCGCAGGCCGGCGACGCCTCGCGGGCCGCGCCGTCGGCGTCGGCGGCTATCCCGCGCGCGGATGTCGACGAGAGGAGGCCGGCGCCGCGCGCGCCGCCCCGGCCCGGCTGGCGCCTCGGGACGATGACCTCGCGCTCGACGAGCTCGGCGAGCCGATCCGCCACCTCGGCGTCGGCGCCGCCGAGCAGCGCGGCGACGCCGCGCGAGCGGAAGCTCTGGCCGAAGACGCTCGCCGCCCGGAGGACGCGCCGCGCCTCGGGATCGAGCGCCTCGAGCCGCGCCTGCACCATCGCGAGCACCGTCTCCGGCAGCGCGGCGCCCCGGCCGTCGGCGGCCGCGCGGATCTGCTCTTCGAGGAAGAAGGCGTTGCCGTCGGCGCGCTCGACCAGCGTGGCGACAGCGTCCTCGGGGACGGCGCTGCCGAGCGCCTGGCGCACGAGCCGCTCGCTCGCGCGGCGCGAGAGCCCCGTGAGCTCGATCTCCTGCACGCCGCGGCCGGCCCACAGCTTCGGGAACATCTCGCGCACCTCGGGCCGGCCGAGCGCCAGCACCATGAACGGCGCGTCGCGCAGGTTGCGGAGGGCGCTGTTGATCATGGCGACCGTGGGCAGATCGCCCCAGTGCATGTCCTCGAGGACGAGCAGCACCGGCTGCGCGGCGCACTCGGCCCGCAGGAACTCCTCCCAGACGAGGTGGAGCTGGTCGCCCATGAGCATGGAGCTCCGGCGCGCCGCCCGGAGCGCCTCGCTGGCCTCGTCCGGGAAGGGCGCCCCCACGATCTCGCCGAGGAAGGGCGCCATGCGCTCGCCGTCCTCGCCGTGGCGCGCGAGGCGCTCGCGGATCCTGCGCTGCACCGCCGCGGCGGGCGCGCCGTCGGCGACGCCGAGCGCGCGCCGGAGCACCTGCGCGAGCAGGCCGAAGGCGGCGCCGGCGCTCATCGGGTCGCCGCGCGCGATCCAGACCTCCATCGGCTCGCCGCGCGCCCGGAGGCGCCGGAGCAGCTCGCTGCGCAGGCGCGATTTGCCCAGGCCGGCGGGCGCCGTGACCAGCACCGCGGACGGCGTCTGCTCCTCGATGCACTGGACGAACGTCGCCTCGAGGAGGGACAGCTCGCGGTCGCGGCCGACGCACGGCGTGGGCTTGCCGAGCAGGCGCGGCACGGCCTCGAGGTCGTCGCGCTCGCCGCGCAGGAGGTGGCCGGCGTCGTCGGCGCCGACGTCGAACCGCGCGCCGAGCAGGCCGGCCGTGACCTCGTCGATGCGGACGACGCCGGGCCGCGCCGCGTCGCCGGCGAGGAGCGCGGCGGCCTGGTCGATGAGCTTGCCGATCGGGGAGCGGGCGGAGATCTCGGTGCGCCCCGAGACCAGCGCGACGGGCGCGCCGCCGAGCAGCACCTGCATGGCCAGCGCGCAGCGCGCGCCGCGGGTGGCGAGATCGGTCGGCGCGACGGCGCCGGACAGCACGACGACGGGCGAGCGCGACTCGATGATCTCGAGGCGGCCCTGGTGGCGCTCGGCCAGGGCGCTGAGCGCGCGCACCCGCAGCGCGTCCTCGCCCTCGGATCGGGTCGCGTCGCTGTCGAGCGCGCCGTCGCGGGCGAGGAGGAGGCAGATCATCCGGCGCTCGCCGGTCGTGAGCTCGGGGGTGGGGCCGCCGAGGGGCAAGGGCACGCGCCGCGAGCCGGGCGCGAGATCGCCGAGCGACGAGAGCTCGGTGGCCACGGCCGCGCCGTCGCGGGGGCGGTCGCGCGGGGACTTCGCGAGCATGCGGAAGACCAGGTCGTCGATCGCGGCGGGGATCTCGCCGCGGAGCTCCCGGAGCCGCGGAGGCTCCTCGAGGAGGACCTTCACGAGCACGGAGAGGCTGTCGTTGCCGACGAACGGGGGCCGGCCGGTGAGGCAGCGGTAGAGGACGCAGCCGAGGGCGAAGACGTCGGCGCGGGCGTCGATGGCGACCTCGCCGCGCGCCTGCTCGGGGGCCATGTAGCCGGGGGTGCCGAGCATGACGCCGGGCATGGTGAGCTCCTGGCCGGCCTCGACGACGTGCGCGACGCCGAAGTCGAGCAGGGTGACCTCGTCGACGGAGCCGCCGACGAGCAGGAGGTTGCTCGGCTTGAGGTCGCGGTGGACGATGCCGAGCCGGTGGAGGGCGCCGAGGGTGGAGGCGATGCGCACGCCGAGCGCGAGGCTCTCGGGGACGGTGAGCGGCTCGCGGAGGAAGCGCTCGGCCAGGGTCTCGCCGGAGAGCCACTGCATGGCGAGGTAGGGGTCGCCTCCCTCGGTCGTGCCGTGGGCGACGTACCCGACGATGCCGGGGTGACGGAGCGCGGCGAGCGCGTGGGCCTCCCGGAGGAAGCGGTGCGTCTCCTGGAGGCCCCTGCGCTGGAGGACCTTCAGCGCGACCGGCTCGCCCGTGAGGCGATCGCGGGCGCGGAAGATCTGCGCCATGCCGCCGGCGGTGGCGTGCCCCTCGATCTCGAAGCGGTTGCCGACGAGGTCCCCTGCAAGCATCAGCACCACCCCTGCCGCGGCTCAGGGAGCCGCATCGCTCGCCGTGCAGTGCGTCGCGAGCCCATCGCAGTGGCCCAGGATAGCCAGAACTCGGGGCTTTCCAGACAGCAAATGTTGCTGTGAGCGCGGCAACCTCGACAAGCTCTGTTGAACGTCTGTCGAGCGGCGCGGCGCGACGGAGGGGCAGGTCGCGCCCCCCGTCGAGCCCCCGCCCCCGCTCCGCGTGGCCCCCCGCGCACCGCCGGTCTACCCTACCCCGGTGCGTTCCCACGTTCTGGCCGGCTGCCTCGCGGTCCTGATCCCCGCGGCCGCGACGCTCGCGATCCCGCACGCCGAGGCCGCGGACTTCGATCCGTCCGGCCGCGGCAAGCGGCCCAGGCCGAAGCCCCCGAAGCCCGGCGGCGGCAAGCCGGGCCCCGCCGCCAGGCCGCAGCCAGGGCCGCGGCCGCAGCCTGGACCACGGCCGCAGCCCGCCGGCGCGCCGCAGACGAAGCCCGACGCGGCCGAGGCCGGCGATGGGAAGCGGAGCGGCCCGTCGAGCGACGCGCTGATCGCCCGCTACACGGCCATCGTCATGAGCCAGCCGAGCGCGCCGTTCCCGCTCCAGCGCCTCGCCCAGCTCTACCGCGAGCGCGACGGGAACCTGAAGAAGCTCGTCGAGGAGTTCGAGCGCCGCGCGGCGCAGCCCGGCGCCGACGCCTGGGCCTCGAAGGTCGTGCTCGCCGGCATCTACAAGCAGGACGGGCGCTACGACGACGCCATCAAGACGTACGAGGCCGCCATCGCCGACCGGCCGCAGGACCCGGCGCCGATGATGGCGCTCGCCCAGCTCGAGGCCGACCGCGGCGACAAGGCCCGCGCGCGGGCGCACTACGAGAAGGCGCTGCCGCTGCTCAAGGTGCCCGCGGACGTCGAGCAGACCCGGCGCACGCTGCTCGGGCTCTGTCTCGACCTCTCGGATTTCCAGGGGGCCAAGGCGCAGCACGACGCGCTCGTGAAGAACGCGCAGGGCTCGCTCTTCGTGAAGGCGGAGCTCGGGCGCGAGCTCGCCGCGCGCGGGCACCACGCGCGCGCCGAGGCCGAGTTCCGCGAGCTCGTGAAGGCCGCGGCGGGCGACAACCGCGCGCTCGCGCCGGCGCTGCGCGATCTCGGGCAGTCGCTCGCCCGGCAGAAGAAGATGGACGAGGCGATGGCCGTGCTGAAGCGGGCGCTCGCCGTCGCCGGCGGCGCCGCGGGCGTGCGGGCCGAGATCCTGCTCATCATGACCGACGCGTTCCGCGCCGAGGGGAAGCTCGCGGAGCTCATCGCGATCCTCGAGGCCGAGCGGGGGCAGGACTTCCAGCGGCTCGCCACCCTGGGCGCGCTGTACGAGGAGACCGGCGACGTCGAGAAGGCGATCGCGATCTACAGGAGGGCGCTCGCGCTCGAGGGGAAGCACATCGACACGCGGCTCCGGCTCGTGCACCTGCTCCAGACAGCCGGCGATCTCGACACGGCGATCCGCGAGTACGAGCTCCTGATCAAGGCGGCCCCGAGCAACGCGGACTTCGTGTTCGAGCTGTGCGAGACGCTCATCCAGCGGGGCGACCGGCCCAAGGCGCTCGCCCTGCTCACCCAGCTCGAGGGGCGCGTCGCCAGCGAGCCCGAGACGCTCGCGGCCGTCGCCGACTTCTACGAGCGGGTCGAGGAGAAGGACCGGGCCCTGCGGGTGCTCCAGCGGCTCGCGGCGGCAGGGGGCGGCGATCCGAGCCACCTCGTCGACCTCGGCGACAGGTACTTCCAGGCGGGCGACAAGAAGAAGGCGCTCGAGACATGGGCGCGCATCAAGCAGGTCGTGCCGAACCGGGCGCGCGCCGCGGCCACCCTCGGCGAGGTGTACCTCGACCACGACATGGTGGCGGAGGCGCTCGCCTCGCTCCGGGAGGCCGCGCAGCTCGAGCCCGCGAACAGCCGCTACAAGAAGGCGCTGGCGATCGCGCTGGAGCGCACGGCGAGCTCGCTCGGGAACGCGGGGCCGCGCTACGCCGAGGCGCGCGAGCTGTGGGAGCAGCTCCTCGCGGGCGCGGGCAACGACAGGCTGCTCGCGCGCGAGGCGCGGACGCACATCGTCAGCCTGTGGTCGCTCACCCGCGAGCTGCCGGGCCGCGTCGCGCCGCTCGGCGCGCGGTTCAACGCGACCCCGCCCGATCTGGACGCGGGGCGGCTGCTCGCGGAGGTGCAGCGCAAGCTGCACCGGCTGCCCGACGCCGAGGCCACGCTCCGGAGGCTCGTCCAGGCCGCGCCCGGCGACGAGGACTCGCTGCTCGCGCTGGAGCGCGTGCTCGTGCTCCAGCAGAACCTCCTCGGCGCCATCGACGTGCTCGGCAAGCTCGTCGAGGTGAACCCGAAGCGCGCCCGCGAGTTCTACCAGCGCATGGCGCAGTACGCCGCGGAGCTCTACCGCGACGACGACGCGATCCGGTACGCCGCGCGGGCCGTCGAGCTGTCGCCCGAGGACGCGAGCGGCCACCAGAAGCTCGGCGACATGTACCGGCGGCGGCAGGACTTCCCGCGCGCCATCGCGGAGTACCGGCAGGCGCTCGCGAAGAACGACCGGCTGTTCCCGGTGTACTTCGACCTGGCCGAGCTGCTGCTCACCGCGGGGCAGTCCGACGAGGCCGACCGGCTCTTCCGGCGGGTGGTGCGGGCGTCGAACGACGAGGAGCTCGTCGCGCGCGCGGCGCGGATGTCGATGCAGGTGAACCTCGGCCGGAGCTCGCTCGAGGTGCTCGAGCGCGAGCTCCTGCCGGTCGCGGTCGGCAACCCGCAGAAGCCGCTCTACCGGCGGCTGCTCGTGGAGCTGTACGGGGCGATGACCTTGCCGCTCATGCAGAAGGTCCGCGCCGAGGGCCGCGCGGCGAGCGCGGGCGCGCGGGCGGAGCTCGCGAAGATCGGCGCGCGCGCCGTGAAGCCGCTGCTCGACGCGCTCGCCGACGAGAAGGAGTCGCAGCAGAAGATCGCGATCGAGGTGCTGGCATACGTCGAGAACAAGAGCGCCGGGCCGGCGCTCTACAACTTCGCGATCGGGCAGGCGGACAAGGGCCTGCGCGCCCGCGCGATGATCGCGTGCGGCGCGCTGCGCGACCCGGCGATGCTGGAGCGCTACGAGCAGATGCTCGCGCCGAGGGACGCGGCCGCGAGCGTGCTGCCGAACGACGCGGTCGCTGTCGCGGCGACCTGGGGCGCGGCGCGGCTCGCGGCGGGCGGCGGCCGGCCCGCGGCCAGGGCGGAGGCGCTGCTCGCGCGGCTCCTGTCGTCCCCGGCGCCGGAGGTGCGGGCGATCGCCGCGGTCGGCCTCGGGCTGACGCACGACCGCAAGCACGCGGCGGCGCTGTCCGCCGTCGCGAGGGCGCCCGAGGCCGGCTCGATCCCCCGCGCGGCGGCGGTGAGAGCGCTGGGCGAGCTCGGGGGCGGCGGCGAGGGGCCCGCGCTGTTCATGTCGCTGGCCGACTCGAGCGAGCCGGAGCTCCGCCGCGCGGCGCTGATCACGCTCGCGCGCCTGGGCGGCGGCAGCGGCGCCGGGCCGAAGGGCGGCGGCGACACGGGCGAAGCCGAGGCGTTCGCCTCGGGAAGGGCCGCGCAGGCGATCGCGGCCGGCGCGTTCTCGTCGGACGAGGGGCTGCGCGCGGCCGCGGTGTCGGCGGCGGTCGCGCTCACGCGGCGGGTGTACCCGCGCACGCGCGAGCCGCTGCCCGTGCCGGACGGGGCGCTGACGGTGAAGGACGTGCTCGCGGGGCTCGATCCGGATCCGTTCGGCCCCGAGGACCGCGCGGCGGCGCTCGTCGCGCTCGGCCCGGCGCTCCAGAGGGCCGCTGTCGCCGCGGTGGCGACGTCGCCGGAGCGGGCGCTGGTCGTCGCGGACGCGATCCTGTCGCGCGGCGCGCGCCACGTTGCCGACGTCGCGCGCGGCGCGGGCGCGACAGGGGCGGGAGGCGAGCGCGCCGCTGCTGGGGGCGGCGCGGCGCCCGGGCTCGCGCCGTTCACGGACGGGCGGGAAGAGCTCGCCCCGGAGCTGAAGAAGCAGGTGGAGGCCGCCGCGGAGGGGATCGCGGCCGCGGTCGTGGGCGGGTTCGTGGCGCTCGTGCGGCACCCGGCGATCGAGGTGCGCACGCGCGCTGTCGAGCTGCTCGCGACCCGGCCCGAGCCGGAAGCGCAGGCCGCGGTGGTCGACGCGCTCGGCGATCCGGAGGAGAGCGTGCGGCGGGCGGCGCTGTCGGCGCTCGGCGCGGTCCGGCACGGGCCGACGATCGCGGCGGTCTCGGGGCTGCTGCGGAGCTCGCCGAGCTGGCCGCTCCGCGTGCGCGCGGCCGAGGCGCTGGGCCGGCTCGGCGCGCCGGGCGCGGGCGGGGGCAGGCCGGGCCAGGTCGCGGAGACGCTCGGCGCGGCCGCGCGCTCGGACGCGTACGCCCTGGTCCGCGAGGCGGCGGCGCGCGCCCTGGCCGCGGCGGATCGCGCGGCGGCGGCGCCGGTGCTCAAGCAGCTCGCGGCGCGCGACCCCGAGCCGCGCGTGCGCCAGGCCGCGGCCGAGCTGATGCGGAGCGCCGCGCCTTGAGCAGCGGCGCCATGCCCGGGCCGCGGCGCCCCGCGCTGCGGCTCGCGCCGATCGCCCTCGCGCTCGCCGGCTCGGTCACCGCGGGCGGGGCGGCCGGCTGCGACGACGTGAGCCGGTTCTCGACGGCCGAGGGCGAGTCCTACTGCGGCGCGATCACGCTGGGCGGCGCGTTCCGCGCCGGCCTGAGCCCGCGGGTGCAGATGCGGCTGTCGCTCGACGCGGACGCGCTCGACGGCCCGGACCCGCCGGGCGCGCTGTGGACCTACGAGGCGCCCGACGCCGCCACGCCCGAGCGGCGCCTCCTCGACGGCGCGCCGCTCCGGCCGATCGGCGCGCTCGCGCACGATCCGCTGTCGCGGCTGGAGTTCGGGGAGGGCCGGGAGCGCAACGCGATCTACGCGGTCAGCGCGTCGGATCCGGAGGCGGAGTCGCTGCTGGCGATCCTGTCGCTGCGCACCGACGATTCGGTCGAGGTCCGGCTGCTCCGGCCGGGTCAGGCGCCGCTCCCTTCGGGCGAGGCGCCCGCGGCGGGGCAGCGGCAGGTGTTCGGCAACTTCAGGCTGACGCGGCGGACGGGGACATGCGGGTTCTAGGGATCGAGACATCGTGCGATGAGACGGCGGCGGCGGTGGTGACCGAGGAGGGCGACGTCCTCTCGGACGTCGTGCGCAGCCAGGTGGCGCTGCACGCGCCGTACGGGGGCGTCGTGCCCGAGGTCGCGGCGCGCGATCATGCGCGCGCGGTGGTCCCGGTCGTGCGCGAGGCGCTGGCGCGCGCGGGCGTGGCGGCGGCGGACCTCGACGGCGTGGCGGTGACGTCGCGGCCGGGGCTCGCGGGGGCGCTGCTCGTCGGCCTGCAGACCGCGAAGGGGCTGGCGTGGGCGGCGGGCAAGCCGCTTGTCGGCGTGGATCACCTCGTCGGGCACCTGCTCGCTGTGTTCCTGCGGCGGGACGGGGCGCCCGCGCCGGAGGAGCGGCCGGCGTTCCCGTACGTGGCGCTGCTCGCCTCGGGCGGGCACACGGCGATCTACCGGGTGGACGGGCCTTCGCTCGGCGCGATCCGGGAGCTCGGCGCCACGCGCGACGACGCGGCGGGCGAGGCGTTCGACAAGGTGGCGAAGCTGCTCGGCCTCGGGTATCCGGGCGGCCCGGTGGTCGACCGGCTCGCGGCCGAGGGGGACGCGGCGGCCGCGGCGGAGGCGGTGCCCGCGGTGATGGCGCGCAAGGAGTCGCTGGAGTTCAGCTTCTCGGGCATCAAGAGCGCGGTGGCGCGCCACGTGGCGAAGCGGGGGCGGCCGGAGGGGCAGGCGCTGAACGACCTGTGCGCGGCGTTCCAGGGGGCGGTGGTCGACGCGCTCGTGCAGAAGACGGTGCGGGCGGCGCGGTCCGAGGGGGTCGAGCGGGTGGTGCTGGCGGGGGGCGTCGCCGCGAACCGGGGGCTCCGGGCGAAGATGGCGGCGGCGTGCGCGCGGCGGGGGCTCGCGCTGTTCGTCCCGCCGTTCGCGAGCTGCACGGACAACGGGGCGATGATCGCGTATGCGGGCGCGCTGCGGCTCGCGGCCGGGGAGCGGGACACGCTGGATCTCGCGCCGGAGACGAGGACGGCGCTGCCGCGGGTGACCCGGAAGGGCGGCGGCGCGAGGTGAGCGGGAGAGGCAGGTAGCGGGGCTTGCCAGAGAGGCGGCGAGGGCCGGAGAGGCGGCGTCGGCTGCGGGCGGCGATCCTTGCAGGCTCTGCGGGATGGGAGCGCTGCAAGGCTGAGGTGTGTGGGGCCATGCGGGGCTGTGCAGGGATGGCTCGTGCCGGGGATTACCTCGGACTTGTACGCTGCGGCGAGCCGTGGTCTGATGAGATCTCAGGATACAGGTCGGCCCGCGCTGGCCGTTCTTCCGGCCGCACGGGACAGGCCATCTTGGGAGAGCCGCCCGGCGGGGCGCGAGGATTGTAAGCCATGCAGGTTGTTCTACCGATCGTGCTCGGGTTGATTGCGGTGGCGTGCGGCGCAGGCGCCGTGTTCCTGCTGATGCAGGCCACGCAGCTCAGGCGGCAGCTCCAGGACGCGAACCAGCACATCGAGGCGCTCCGGCAGGCCAAGAGCCAGCTCGATCAGACGCGGGCGCAGTTCGGGCAGCTCCAGCAGGCGCTCGACATCGCGAGGAGCGAGGACCGGCAGAAGGTCGACTGGCTCGACGCCCAGCAGAAGGAGATCGACTGGTACAAGGCCGAGCTCGAGAGCCGGCCGAAGATCACGCAGAAGCGCTACAAGATCCTGACGCTCGGCATCAAGTGGACCGGCAAGACGTCGCTCACGCTCAAGTGGGCGAATCCGCTCGTGGATCTCGGCACGCTGCAGGGGACGAAGATCGAGCGTTACGAGCGGACGGTGAGCCACGTGCTCACGAAAGAGGTGCTGACGGAGCACGTGTTCGAGATCGGCGACTGGGGCGGCGAGCACATCGTGGACGCCCAGCAGGAGCTCATCATGGAGGAGATCCATGGGCTCTTGATGGTCGTGGATCTGGCGGGCAAGGACGGGCAAAAGCTCGAGCCGTCGCGGATCCAGGAGCAGCTCCGGGAGTTCCAGGCGCAGTCGCTGCAGTTCTTCTTCAGCCCGAAGACGCTGGCGTCGTGCAAGGCGGTCGTGCTGTTCATCAACAAGTCCGATGTTCTGTCGGGGACGCCGGCCGAGGTGGAGAAGGAGGCGCGCGGTTATTACAAGCCGCTCATCGACAGCCTCGAGCGGTACAAGAACAACATCGATATTCGCGTGCTGGTCGGGTCGGCGAGCTACGGGCACAGCACGCATCACCTGTTCTCGCACTTCGTGGAGCGGATCCTCCCGAAGAACGCGTATGATCCGCAGCTCCTGCAGCGGATGAAGCAGGACATGGGCCCGAACCCGGCGCTGGCGCGGACCGCGCAGCTCCCTGCCCCGCAGCTCCCGCAGCCGCTCCCGCAGCAGGTCAGGCCCAATGTACGGTAGCGAGGGCGCCTCGGGGTATGTGATCCCGCGGTACCGCGCTCCCGGGGACGCGCCGTGGTATCACGTGCTGCACGGGAACATCCCGGGGCATCAGATCGACTTCATGTACTGCCCTGAGGTGCCGCAGGGGCCCCTCACGACGACGCACTTCAGCCACCTGGCGCGGCTGATGAAGTACATCGAGCCTGCGACGGGGGCGACGCATGCGTTCGCGATCGGGAACCTGTCGCGCGACGACACGCAGCACGAGCCGGGGCACGGGGCGGTGGGTCTCATCTTCGGGTTCCGGATCGGGGGGACGGTCGACCACGCCGGGCGGGGGAATCCGCCGTTCGCGCACGGGCTCGTCGCGGTGGATCGGGACCTCGGGTATGCGACGCTGCTGGAGGCATCGGCGACGTTCTACCGGCACGTGATGAACGCGACGGAGGTCAACTCGTCGGCCGGCATGTTCTACCGCGAGTACGTGGCCGCGGTGCGCGACGCGCCGGAGCGGGTGGCGCACGTGCTGGAGCGGTACGTCGAGGAGTACGGGGATCTGCCGTACCTGCGGCGGAGCAGCGCGACGTGGGACTGGAAGGTCGACGACGGGGCGGCGCCGAAGCGGGTGGTGATCGTGCACAAGCACGATGAGCCGTTCGGAGCGATCGCGCATGCGGCGGCGAGGATCGCGACGGTGCTGTACCGGTCGAACATCAAGTGGACGTCGATCACGAGCGGGCGCGAGGCGGATATCCCGGGTGGGGTGTCGGTGCGGTTCGTGAGGGAGCGCGACGTCACGATGGAGGAGCGGCACGGGGTGCTGCTCCGGATCGAGGATGTCTCGGAGGACGAGGGGGAGATCGCGCGGGGGATGTTCGGGGCGCGGCCGCAGGGCGAGCAGGAGGAGAAGCCGCAGTTCGGCGGGTGGCGCGAGCGGTTCGCGGCGCAGCAGGGCGGGACGGGCCCGCTGGGGTCACCGGCGCATGGCGCGGCGGGCGCGATGCCGGGGGTCGCGCTGCACGAGCGGGAGCGGCGGGCGGCCGGGTCGGCGCCGCCGTCGCAGCGGGCCGCGGGGGTCCGGTGGAATGACGCGCCCGGCAGGGCGGGCGGCGGGCTGGCGGAGGCGGGGGCCGGCGCGGCGGGGCTGGGGATGACGGCGGCGAGCGGGCCGGCGTCGCAGCAGGTCGGGCCGAAGGGCACGCTGGTCATCGATACGGAGAAGCTGCTGGGGGGCGTGGCGCGGAGCGCGGCGCTGTCGGCGGCGGTTGAGGCTGGGCACACGGGGCCTCTGCGGATGGGGCAGCCGGCCGGCGGCGCCGCGGGGCAGGCGGCGAGCGGCGCGTGGGGCGCGGCGCCGCTGCCGCCGTTGCCGGGCGGCGGCGCGGGGGAGGAGCGCGACGAGATCCCGGTCATCGTGGAGAAGCCGGCGGCGTCGCGGAAGTGGATCTGGGCCGTGGCGGGGCTCGGCCTCGCGGCGGCGGCGGGCGCGGCTGCGGTGCTTGTATCGCAGAGGGTTCCCGGGGTGGGGCCTGCCGTGCCGGACGCGACGGGAGCGGATGTCGTCGTACCGCCGTCCGCGGGGAGCGCAGCACCGCCGGAGCCGAGCGCCGAGGCCAGCGCGGCGGCGACCGGGGCGCCCTCCGCGACGGCGCTGCCGTCGCCGTGGTCACCGCCGGCAGAGACAGCGAAGCCGCAGGCGGGGCAAGAGCAGCCGCAGCAGGACGAACCGCAGCCGAAGACGCAGTCAACGGGGCGGACCAGGAACCCCAAGGCGGGTGGGGCCGCGACGGGGCGCTTTGAACCGAAACCCCGAGGGGGTAAGGTGCCCGCGTCGAGCACGGCCGAGCCGCCTCTCCCCGAAGGGAAGCCAGACTTCTGATGACTCTGACGATGAAGACGCGTCCCCTGCTGTGGGGCTTGAGCGTGGCCGTGGCGTTGACGGCGCCGACGGCCGGCGCGCAGCAGGCGGCCGCGCCGGCCGTCTCCGAGGAGACCGACGCGCTGACGGACAAGGCGCGGCAGCTCTACGAAGAGGGGAGACAGGCGGCAGCGGCAGGGAAATGGGCCGATGCGCACGCGTCGTTCCTCGCGGCGTGGGCGATCAAGCCGCATTACCAGATCGCGTCGAACCTGGGGGTGACCTGCCTCAAGCTGGGCAGGAACCGCGAAGCAGCAGAGTACCTGACGCGGTATCTTCGCGAGGCACCCGCCACCAAGGTGAAAGAGCGGCAGAGCGCGGAAGCCTCGTTGAACGAGGCGCTCGCGAAGGTCGCCTCCGTCACGGTACAGGCGGCGCCGCAAGGGGCGGAGGTCATTGTCGACGGGGTGGCCGTGGGCAAGGCGCCGCTCATGGATCCGGTGTTCCTGGACCCGGGGAAGCATGAGATCGGCGCGAGGCTCGACGGGCATGAGCCGGAGACGCGGTCGATCGTGGCCACGGCAGGGGGCAAGGAGACGGCGGTGCTGCAGCTCGAGCGCACGCCCTCTGCCCAGATCGGGGGGCGCGTCGACACATCGCTCTCTCCGGTGCCAGGGGCGCCGCGCGACGACGTGCGCACGGCGGTCCTCGTCGGAGGTGGGATCGCGGCCGGTGCTGGGGTGGCGGCGGGCGTGGTGTTCACGCTCCTGGCCAACGGGCGGGCAGGCGACGCGGAGACGTCGAGGCAAGAGCTGATCGTCGAAGGCGATGGATACGCGCTGTGCCCGGATCTCAATCCCGTGAAGTGCGCAGAGCTCAAGGACACGGTCCTCGCCAAGGTCGATCTGACGAACGCGGCGTTCTGGAGCTTCGTGGCGGGTGGGGCGATCGGCGCTGGCACGCTCGTTTACGGGCTCGTGACGATGAAGTCATCCGAATCGCGTCCGACCGTGCAGGTGGTGCCGCTCCTGGGAACAGGGGCTTCCGGGCTCCTGGTCAGCGGAAAGTTTTGAGCGGGCGTACGTGGAACAGAGGAGATTCAGAATGCGTCATCGTGCCCGTCTCGCTTCTGTGCTCTTGCTGGCGGTAGCAGCCATGGGCGCCGAGGCGGTCGGGTGCGTGGATCGCTATGATCCATCAGAGGGCTGCGAAGGCCCTGCTTGCACAACGGGAGGTGGTGCAGGCGGCCAGCTCGACCCGACGAAGAACTGCGACCTCACCGACAAGACCCTGCCCCCGGATGGATCCTGTGGGGTATTCGTGAGGTCGAGCGCGGCAGCCGGTGGGGACGGCAGCAAGGAGCGGCCGTTCCAGAGCTTCGCCGAGGCAGCCGCGACGAGCCCGAAGCGCATCTATGCGTGCGGTGAGATGGGAGCGACGTACTCCGAGGACGCTGGCGTGATCTTCAACGACGGAGTGAAGATCTACGGCGGCTTCACCGCGTGCGACGGTGCCTGGACCTGGTCACCCGAGGCGCGGGCGGCGCTCCAGGGGCCGGCCGACGCCATCGCCCTCACGCTGAACGGCGGCAACAACCGGCTCGAGAACCTCGACGTCATCGCCGCGGACGCCAGCGCCGCGGGCGCCGACTCCCCGGGGAGGTCGTCGATCGCGCTGCTGGCGAACGGCGGGGCGGTCACCATCGTCAATAGCAGGCTCGAGGCCGGCGAGGCGACGAACGGAGCGCAGGCGGGCACCATCGCGGAAGATCGGAGGCTCGACGGCACCAATGGCGATCCGGGCCTGGAGGCATGCAGCCCGGGAGCCACGCACGGGGGTCCAGCAGGACCAGTCACTCAGTGTGCTGACGGGCAATCCGAAGGAGGAAAAGGGGGCGACGGCGGTACCGTGACGGGTACTGTCGCAATGTACGACCGCGCCGATGCCGGAGACGGCACGTCCGGGAAGCCTGCCGGATCACAGCCGGCTCAAGGCGCAGCCGGCACCGGAGAAACGGCTGGCCAGCTGTGCACCGAAGGGAAGAATGGCGCGCCCGGTGATCCTGGCGAGCCAGCCCGTCCTTCCGAAGGCCTGGGCGCCATCGACGCGAATGGCTACACCGGAGCGCCCGCTGAGCGAGGTGGCACGGGCAGGCCCGGTCAAGGTGGGGGCGGCGGTGGCGGCGCCAGGGGAACAGCAGGGACGTGTGGGGGCAGCACCACCAGGGTCCTGCTGCCCGGCGCCAGCGGCGGCGCAGGCGGCAGCGGGGGCTGTGGAGGTCAAGGGGGCCACGCGGGGCACCCCGGGGGCTCCAGCATCGCGTTGGTTGTTGTCGAGGCGACTGTCTCCCTTGACGGAGTGAGCCTTGTTGCCAGCGACGCCGGAGATGGCGGCCCCGGAGGAGAAGGCCAGCTGGGTGGAAGTAGCAGCTCAGGTGGTGCCCGTGGGGCCCGGGCGGGTGATGCCAAGGAGAGCTGCGCCGGCGGGAGCGGTGGCCCGGGCGGCAATGGCGGCCCGGGTGGCGGTGGTCACGGCGGTCACGCCCTCGGCGTCGCCCTGCGTGCGGGGGAGTTGCGAGGAATCAGCAACGTCTCATTCACCCCCGGCGATGCAGGTACAGGCGCCCCGGGAGCAGGAATCGCTCCGGACAACGGTGCCTCAGGCGCGAATGGCCTCGCAGAAGAATGCTGGAATTTTGCCGACAATACGGCTTGCTCGGCCACTGCTCAGCCGTGACAAGTAGCTATCGCTCCGTGGGCGACCCCTGACCGGCTCTGTTTGCATGCTCTGCAACGACGACGGCGCTGGACAGGCCGGCGGAAGGGCATATGCAGTGCGCAGCACCGTCCCTGACCGCTCGTCCAGCCCGCTCGGCTGATGCCCGCGATGGCGGATTTCAATACTACAGGTCTGCTCTGGCGCCGGGAAGTCAGCAGAGCGAAACGCGACCGAGCCGTTGCACATGTCGCACCCCGTGGGGAACGGGACCACCAAAGCTTCCGTCACCGCTCGGAAGGGGTACGGTTCGAGCTCCAGGGTGGGTAAAGTGCTGCGGTAACCTTCTCCGAACCGCAGCTCCCTGGAGCAACGCCGGACTTATCATGACGACGAAGCGCCCGCTGCTGTGGACCTTGAGCGTAGCCATCACCTTGCTGGCGCCCGTCGCCGGTGCGCAGCAGGCGGCCCCTCGGGCCGAGACGCAGGAGAGCGACGCGCTGACGGACAAGGCGCGCCAGCTCTTCGAGGACGGGGTGAAGGCGGCCAAGGCGGGGAAGTGGGACGACGCGCACGCGGCGTTCCTCGCGGCGTGGGCCATCAAGCCGCACTACCAGATCGCCTCGAACCTGGGCGTGGCCTCCCTCCGGGTCGGCAAGCCCCGCGACGCGGCCGAGTACCTCACGCTCTACCTCCGCGAGGTCCCCGCGACGAAGGTCCAGGAGCGGCAGCGCGCGGAGGCGTCGCTCCAGGAGGCGCGGGCGCAGGTCGCGACCGTCACGGTGCGGGTCGCGCCGGACGGGGCCGAGGTGACGGTCGACGGGGCGAGCGTCGGGCGAGCGCCGCTCGCGGATCCCGTGTTCCTCGACCCGGGCCGGCATGAGGTGGGCGCGAAGCTCGACGGGCACGTGCCGCAGGCGCAGCCGGTCGCGGCGACCGCGGGCGGCACGGAGACGGTGGTCCTCGAGCTGAAGCGCGCCCCGGCGCTCGACGCGAAGCGCGCCGGCGCTGGCCCGGATGTCCCGACGGCGCCCAGGGGGTCGCGGGACGGCGCGAGGACGGCGGTGCTCGTCGGGGGTGGGATCGCGACAGGCGTCGGCGCCGCGGCGGGCGTGCTCTTCACGGTGCTGGCGAACAACAGGGCCGGCGAGGCCGAGAGGCTGAAGAATGAGCTGACCACCGGAGGTCAGAGCGGGTGCTCGAACACGTCCCCACCGGCGGCGTGCGTGCAGCAGAGCGAGGCGCTGGACGAGAGCGCGCTTTACAGCAACGTGGCGTTCTGGAGCTTCGTGGGGGCCGGCACTGTCGGCCTCGGGACGTTGCTCTATGGCTTCGTGAGCGGGCCATCGGAGCCTGAGGCTCGCGTGCGGGTGACGCCCACGGTTGGATTTCACGACGTGGGGGTCTCGGTTGGCGGCGCGTTCTGACGACGGTGACCTCAAGACGACGGAGAATGGATGATGCCTCGGACTGCTCGTACCGCCGCGCTGCTCGTCCTCGGGACCCTGGCCGCCAGCCTCGATCTTGCCGGCTGCTTCCCGTTCGCGCTCCACGATGATTGCGAGCACAAGCCCCTGTACTGTAGCGAGAACGGCGGCGGTACGGGGGGCGCGGGCGGCATGGCCGCCGGCGGAACGACCAGCGCAGGGACAGGCGGCGCAGCAGGGACCGGGGGCGCAACAGGGACAGGCGGCGCAGGGGGAGAGCCGACGCCGGTGGGGTGCGTGCCCAGCGACGGGCAAAGCTGGACCGCGGATGAGAGCTGCGGCGTGTTCGTGTCGACCACGGGGAGCGACGACGGAGCGGGGACGCCCGACGCGCCGGTGAAGACGCTCGCGCAGGCCATCCAGCTCGCCGTGACGAAAGAGGATGAGAGCGCGCGGCGCGTGTACGCCTGCGCCGAGAGGTTCGAGGAAGTCGTCACGGTGACCGCGGGCGTGACCATCCATGGTGGGCTTGATTGCAAGGCAAACTGGGGATGGGATGGTGAGAAAAAGACGATCCTCACGACGTCGCCCGGGGTCGTGCCTCTGACGATGCGCGCCGTGGGCGACACGGTGCGCCTCGAGGATGTCCACATCCTCGCTCCGAAGATCGATTCGAGTGATGCGGGGAAGTCCGCCATTGCAGCGATCGCCGATCGCTGCAAGGTCGCTCTGGTTCGTTGCACCGTCGAGGCGGGCGATGCGGCGCCCGGGGATTCGGGGGCGCCTCCTCCTGCGCAGCGCGAGCCAGGCAACGACGGCGCACGTGGCAATGACGCATGCTCTGCGGAGACGGTGTTTACCGCAATGCCGCTGCCCAATGATTGCGGCACACCGGATATCTCTGACGACTCGCTCGGCGGACGAGCCGGTATTGGCTACGCGGACCGCGGAGGCGTCGGCACCAGCGGCTCTCCCGGCGCGGAGATCAACCCCAACGCTGGCAGCTACGATGCCACAAACAACACGTGCAGCAATGGCCAGCGCGGTAGAAATGGTGATCTCGGCGAGGCAGGCGCAGGGGGACGCGGCATCGGCCAGCTCTCCAGTCTCGGTTACGCCGGTATACGCGGCCGCGACGGCAAGAACGGGCAAACCGCCCAGGGCGGCGGGGGCGGCGGCAGCTCCCGCGGGAATACATCATGCCCTGGTCTCAACAATGGAGGTGCCAGCGGCGGCAACGGCGGCGCCGGCGGTTGCGGCGGAGCAGGCGGCAAGGGCGGCTCTCCTGGTGGGTCGAGCATCGCCCTGCTGAGCCTCAACGCAAAGCTCACCTTCCGTGAGGTCCTCCTGATCGCCGGCAAGGGTGGCAAAGGCGGCGATGGTTCCGAAGGCCAGACAGGCGGACCGGGCGGCAGCGGCGGGACAGGCGGACTGCGTGGGCGCTATATGAACGGCGACCCGATCGCCGGCATGCTGGATGGCTGCGCCGGCGGGCCGGGAGGCGTGGGAGGCACCGGCGGCCGTGGCGGCGGCGGTCAGGGCGGCCATTCCCTTGGCATCGCCTTCCAGGGCACGCCGGACACCCTCCCGTCCCTCGACGGCGCCACCGTCCAGCGCGGTGCGCCTGGCGTCGGTGGCGAGGGCAGCAGCGACGAGTACGATGGTGATGCGGGTCAGGCCAGCGACCTGCTGGACTTCTCGGCTCTATAGCGCGCGCTCCGGCGCCGTGACCCCCTGCTGACGTCTTCCGCCTCGGTCAGCTCCTCGCCCCCGCGTTCCCGGCCGCATCGCACCAGGTTCGCTCTCCCGCGATGCCGGTGACACGCGCGCCCCTTCGGGCTGCATCGCCGCCTGCCGCTGCGCCTCGGCGGCCTGATCTTGCATCACGGCCGCCCCACGAAGCATCACCACCGGCTTCGCCCCGGCGACCGGCGCCTCGGCTCCCCCGCTCTCTCCGGAGGCACCGATCCACGAGCCTCACGAGCCCGCCTCCTCGGTCGCGGCCCAGACGACCTTCACGAGCCCGCCTCGTTGGTCGCGGCCCAGACGACCCCCATGCCGCCCTGCCCGAGCTTGCGGCTCAGGCGGTATCTTCTTGGCGAGCAGCATGCCCGGAAGCAGCTTCTACGCCTCGATCAGCTCCGAGATATGCCCCCGCGCCCTACTGCCTGCGCGGGCTTAGCATTGCCCCCGCGCGGCTGGAATCACGGCGCCGCGCGCCCGCCCGCCTGGCACCGCTCAGGGAGCGTAAGGGTCCTTCTTCCTCGCCTGCTCCCGCAGGCAGTTCGTCCGGATGAACCCCGTCTTCCCCGCGCACGGATCCGGAGCCGGCCGCCGGGCCGCGGGCTGCTGCGCCGATCGCGACGGCGCCGCCGTCGGCTGCACGGGAGGCTTCACCCCGGGCTGCGCCGCCGCGACGGACCGCACTGGCGCCGGGGCCGGCTGCGGCGCCGCGGTCCGCTGCGGCGCCGCGGCCACCGATACAGCCGGCGCCGCCGGCTGATTCTGCTCCGCCACCGCGGGCTCCGCGCCTGCGGGCTCCGCGCTCGCCGCGCTGTTCGCCGCGTCCGCCGCGCCCGCATCCGCAGGCTCATCGATCCCGGGCGGCTCGGGCGCAGCCGATGCCTGAGGCGGAGTCGTCGTCGCCGGCGGCGGCGCCTCCGTCGGCCTGGCGGCGGTCACATCGCTCTCGACGCCGGCCTCCGGCAGCACCTCAGGCGCGGCGGCGTTCTCCGCGGGCGCTGGCGAGCGCAGCGCAAAGAAGAGCACCACGCCGAGCAACCCAGCCGCGCCGGCGGCCAGCGCCGCCAGGACCGGACGAGGGGGAAGGCGATTCCATATCTCCTGTCGCCGCGGCGCCGTCGGCTGCGCTGTCGGCTGAGGAAGCGGCGTCGGTCGCGCTGCCCACGGCGACGACTGCCCCGCCCGGCTCACCTCCGGGCTCGGCGCGAGCGGCGCGGTCGCCGATTTCCCCGGCTCGTCCTGGCTCCACGCCGGCGCCGGCGGCACGCCCGTCCCGGCCTCCGGGGCCGGCGGTAGGGCATCGAAATCGAGCTTCTGGGTGAGCTCGGCGTTCCACACCGGCTCCGACGCCACGCTGCCCCTGGGCGACAGCGGCGCCTCGGCCGGCGCCGCGCTGGGCATCCGCACCGGCTGCGCCCCTGCCGGCACCGCGCTGCCCAGCGGCGAGAACGGCGCCACGCCGAACCCCGCGCTCGCCATCGGCGACAGCGGCGCGCCCGGCGGCATCTCGCCAGGCAGCGGCGTCCCCGCCCGCATCCCCCCGACGCCCCGCGGCGACAGCGGCGCGCCCGCCGACCCCGCCCCGGGCAACCCCGGCACCTCCGCCGGCGGCATCGGCCCGCCCGCGATCCCGCCGCCGATCCCGCCGATCCCCCCGCCCCCCACCGCGGCCCCCGCCCCCACGCCCGGCCTCGCCTTCCCGCCCGCGTACCCCTCGAGGAGCTCCGCCACCTCGGCCGCCGACCCGATCCGGTCGTCCCGATGGCGCGCCATGCACCGCGCCACGAGCTCCACGAGCCCCGGGTCGATCCGCCGCAAGTACCTGGAAATCTTCGGAATTTCTCCCGTCAGGATCCCGGTGAAGACCGCCCTCGCGTCCCCCTGGAACGGGCGCATGCCGGTCAGCATCTCGAACAACACCACCCCGAGCGCCCAGATGTCGGCGCGGTGATCCACGCTCGGCTCCGCCCTCACCTGCTCCGGGCTCATGTAGAGCGGCGAGCCGACAGCGCCGCCCGTCGCCGTGCGGACCCCGTCGTTCACGGCGAGGTTCTTCGCGACCCCGAAATCGAGCACCTTCACCACCGGCTCGTCCATGTCCGGCTCGCGGTGCAGGAAGATGTTCGCCGGCTTCAGATCGCGGTGGACGATATGCAGCGCGTGCACCGCGGACAGGCCCCGCGCCACGTCGCGCCCGATCGACGCCGCCACGTCCGCGTCGAGCCGGCGCCGGCGCTGGAGGAGCTCCGCGAGCGTCTCCCCCGTGAGGAGCTGCATCACAAGGAAGGGCTCACCGAAGTCGGTCTCCCCCATGTCGTACATGTCGATGACGTTGCGGTGCCGCAGCGCCCCGCCGTTCCGCCCCTCCCGCTGCAGCCGCAGCCGGAGCTCGGGATCCGGACGGTGAATCAGCTTCAGCGCCACCTCGCGCGACGTGGACAGGTTGAGCGCCGCCCACACCACACCCATGGATCCCTCGCCCAGCCGCCGCACCAGCTTGTACTTCTCGGCGATCACCAGGCCAGGAGCGATCTGCGTGAAAGACTTCGACATCGAGCTCAGCAGGGTTGTTCGAGGCGCAGCACGACGGCGCGCGAGATCTCTTTACCTATGGCCAACCAAGGGACGCCATCGAAGGTAGCACGCTCTGCGCCGCGCTCCCCCGGGCTCTCCACGCCGGCGCGCAACAGGAGGTACCCCGCGATCATGCCGATCCCCACGAGCACCGCCGCCGCGAGCACCGCCATCGCGACCCACACGACAGGCGACCGGGCAAGCTCGGGAGACGATCGCCTCGGCGGAGGGAGCGGTCCGAGCGGCACGGTGCCGCCGAACGACGCCGCCCTCGGCGCGGGCGCGCTCGGAAGCGCCGGAGACGACGCAAGCGCCGCCCGATGGACGGCCGCCTGATCCGGGGTGAGCTTGATCGTCCCGTGCTCGCCCAGCAGAGGATTGCTCGACATCGACCTCCGCTGCGCCGGCGTCACCGCGCCCCCGTCCGCCGGGAGCGCCGGCGCCGGCGACGCGCCCGCGCCCCGCGTCGATGCCGCCGCCGCCCCCCCGTGCCCGTGCGGAGACTGCAGATGGCCCATGGACAGCGGGAGCGGCGTCGTTGTCGCCGGCGAAGGTCCAGACGAAGCCCCGCCCCACGACCCTCTCCCCAGATGCTGCGGTATCTCATGACGCAGCTCCGGCGACGACCCCGGCGACGAGGGCAAACGCGGGGGCACCGACGGCGTGACGAACGACTCGAGCGCCGCCGCGACCTCGGCCGCCGAGCGCGGCCTCCGCTCGCGATCGCGCTGGAGACACTGCGTCACCAGGGCGTCGAGGCCGGGATCGATCTGCCAGACGAACTGCGACACCGACGGGATGTCGCCCTGGAGCACGCTCCTCAGGAGCTCATGCGCCCTGCCCTGGATCGGCCGCCGGCTCGTGAGCATCTCGAACATCACCACGCCGAGCGCCCAGAGATCCGCGCGCGTGTCGAGCTCGCCCTGCGCCCGCACCTGCTCCGGGCTCATGTACGCAGGCGAGCCGATGAGGATGCCTGTCGCGGTCCGCACCTGCTGAGGCCCGGTGACGAACTTGCTCACGCCGAAGTCGAGTATCTTGACGACGTAGTCGGTGTCGCCTGGCTCGGTGTGGAGAAAGATGTTGGACGGCTTCAGATCGCGGTGGATGATGCCGCGCTCGTGCGCGGCGGAGAGGCCGCGCGCGATGTCCCGGGCGATGCGCGAGGCCTCGGGGACCTCCAGCTTCCGCTTGCGCTTGAGCAACGACGAGAGCGTCTCGCCGGAGAGCAGCGGCATGACCAGGAACGGATCGCCGCTCTCGGTCTCGTCAGCATCGTAGATATCAACGATGTTCCGGTGGCTCACGGCGCCGCAGGCGCGCGCCTCCCGCAAGAGCCGGACGCGGAGCTCCGGATCGGGCCGCACGAGCAGCTTGAGCGCCACCTCGCGCGATGTGGCCTCGTTGTGCGCTGCCCAGACGACGCCCATCGCGCCCTCGCCGATCCGGCGCAAAAGGCGGTATTTGCCGCAAACGAGCGCACCTGGCGGCGGCGCGGCAGGAGGCGAGGGAGACTGCATGGAGTGAGCTCGCGTGAGGGCGGATGCAGTGGCAGATCGAGGGCGCTTGGGAAGAATTGTCGCAGGTGAGGCAGCGCACCGTCAAGCAAAGGCGTGGGCAGGCGCCCGGCCCCTGAGCACGGCATGCGTCCAGCACACGTGTTCGTCACCGCAGCGACGCTCGAGGCCAACGCCGCGACGATCGTGACTCCGGCGGGTGTAGCTGGATGGATCCGCCGAGAGCTCAGCTATTTCTTGTGCTTCGCCTCGCACTGCTTCCGCTCGAGAAACCTCAGATGAGCGCACGAGACCGCCGCCGGCGGCTTCGCCTGCTGCGATGTCACCAGAGGAGACGGCTGTGTCCGGATCGACTTCGCGCTGCTCGCCGTCCCCGCCACCGCCCCCGCGCCGCCGCTCGGCGCTGCGCCCGCGCCGCCGCTCGGCGTTGCGCCGGCGCTGTTCACCGGAACGGCGCTCGGCGCCGCCCCCGCGCCGCCGCTCGGCGTTGCGCCGGCGCTGTTCACCGGAACGGCGCTCGGCGGCGGCACCTCGGGCGGCGCGGACGCCGGCGGCGCCTCGTCGCGTAGCGCCGGGGGCTCCTCGTCCGGCGGCGGCGATCCCCCGCGCTCCGGCACCGCGCCCATGTCTCCGCCGGCGCTGTTCACCGGCGGCGCCAGGCTCCCGGGCTCCTCCGGCGCGGCGTGCGACGGCCCCCCCGAGCGCATCGCGATCAGCATCCCCACAAGGATGAGCGACACGGCGGCGGCCGCGATCGCCAGCGTCGCGGCCGTCCGCCGGCGCCTCCGATCGTCCTGCGGAGCCGCGTCCTGGGCGTCCTGCGCCCTGTGCGCGCCGGTCTGATGGACCGACGGATGGTTCGAGACGAGCGGCGTCGTCGACGAGCTCCCCGCCTGCGCCGACGTGCTCGACGTCGCGGCGGCGCCCGTCGCGGTGGTCGCGCCCGGCCTCGAGTCCGACGCGCCAGCGCCCGCCTCCGCCCCGAGCTTCACCGTGGACTCCTGGATCGAGCCCGACGGAGCGACGTAGCTCCCGGAGCCCGGCGCGACGGCAGGACCGCCGGTGCTCGCCCCCGCCTTCCGCTCCGGGATCGACGGCGAGCTCATGCGGACCGTGCTCCCCCATGACCCGCGCTCCGGGAACACCCCCGGCGCGGGCTGCGCCGCGCCCGCCTGCGCCAGCCCAGGATGCGCCAGCCCGGGCGCTGCAGACCCCACCGCCGAAGGCAGCGGCGTCGCCAGCGCAGCCGCGGCAGGCCCCGCCGCCGGATGCTGCCCCGACCCCGCGCGCTGCCGCGCCGCCCCGGCCGCCTCCGCGCTCCCGCGCGCGATCGGCAAGGTCGGCATGTCGTCGTCCCAGGGGGCACGCCCCGCCGACGGCAGCGGCGTGAGCTGCGCCGAGCTCCCCGGGCGCTGCGACGCCACCGCGCCCGCGCCCGGCAGCTCCTGCACCGGCACCGGCGCACGCGGCCCTCCGCCGAGCAGCGCCAGGGGCAGCGCGCCCGCGCTGCCCGCGTTCACCGAGATCGGATCCGCGATCGACGCCGGCGCCGCGAGGCCCGCGCTCCCCGACCCGGGCTGCGCCGCCGCGCCGCCAGCGCCCGGCTGCGGCCACGGCGCGTCCGCCGTCTGCCGCAGCGCCGCGTCTGCCCCCGCGCCCCGCGCCGCGTACCGATCGAGCAGCGCCGCGACCTCCGCCGCCGAGCCGATCCGGTCGGATCGCTCGCGCCGCATGCAGCGGGCGATCAGATCGACGAGGCCGTGGTCCACCCGCCTCAGGTACCTGGACACGGTGGGGATCTCGCCCGTCAGGATCCCCATGAACACCGACTGCGCGTCCCCCTGGAACGGGCGCATGCCGGTCAGCATCTCGAACAGCACCACCCCGAGCGCCCAGATGTCGGCGCGGTGATCCACGTTCGGCTCCGCCCTCACCTGCTCCGGGCTCATGTAGAGCGGCGAGCCGACAGCGCCGCCCTGCACCGTGTGCAGGCCGTCGTTGACCGAGAGGTTCTTGGCGACCCCGAAATCGAGCACCTTCACCACCGGCTCGTCCACGTCCGGCTCGCGGTGCAGGAAGATGTTCGCCGGCTTCAGGTCGCGGTGGATGACGTGCATCGCGTGCGCGGCCGCGAGGCCCCTCGCGACGTCGCGCCCGATCGACGCGGCCACCGGCGGCTCGAGCTTGCGCCGCCGCGCGAGCAGCTCGGCCACCGTCTCGCCCGTGAGGAGCTGCATCACAAGGAACGGCTCCCCGGCCTCCGTCTCCCCCATGTCGTAGATGTCGATGACGTTCCGGTGCCGCAGCGCCCCGCAATTGCGCGCCTCGCGCTGCAGCCGCAGCCGGAACTCGGCCTCGGGGCGGTGGATCAGCTTCAGCGCCACCTCGCGCGCGGTCGCCACGTTCACCGCCGACCAGACGACGCCCATCGCGCCCTCGCCGATCTGGCGCACGAGCCGGTACTTCCTGTCGATCAGCACGCCGGCTGAGAGCAAGGTCGGACTCTTCGGAGACGACATCAGCGACTTCCTGGCAGCGCAGCGCGCCTGGCCCTCACGGAGCGCGCCCGGACGACCGCGTCAATCAGCGCCGCTCCGGTGACAGGGCCGCGCTCCCCCTGCACCCACCGCCCCGCGCTCGCCCCGTGCGACCCATCCTTCGCGCGCTCCCGCGCGACGTACGATCCAGATCCCAGGTCCACGGGACGCGCCTCCAGTGAGATCCATCCTACAGGAGTTCGGACCGGCGGGATACGTTCTCTGCAACGAAAGACCGACGAGCAAAGACGGACGAGGAATGAGGGAGAAGCCCGATTCGCGTCAGCGAGGCTGGCGCCCACGATCGCGCCCGCGCTCCTCGCCAGACCAGGCGAGTGACCGGACGGATCGATCGACGACGAAAGCGAGGCGCACATGGGCGACACAACCATCATGAAGGTCTCCTCCGGCCGCTCCCCGAGAGGGCAGATGGGACAGAAGTACCTGGCCTCCGGAGTCCAGGTCTCGATGCGGCTCTGGGAGCGCGAGCCGCCCGGCGAGGAGAAACAGCCGACCGCACGCGATTATGAGACCGTGGGGTTCGTGATCGAGGGGCGAGCCGAGCTGCACCTCGAGGGACAGATGGTGCGCCTCGAGCCCGGCGATTCGTGGACGGTCCCTAAAGGCACATCACATTTCTACAAGATCATTGAACCGTTCACCGCTGTCGAGGCGACCAGCCCGCCGGCCAGCGTCCACGGGCGGGACGAGACCTGAGGAAGCTCTCTCCCGAGACCCCATCTCGACACGGGCTGTTCTCGGCTGCCCTCGACAGCTCGCCTCGACAGACGAGCTCGCTTGAGCTCGGCTGCCGTGCCACGCGACATCACAGCGCGGTGCCGCTGCCCGTCGCGGGCTTCTCCGTGTCCTGCGCTCCCTTGGCGCGCCCCGCTGGGGTCTTCTCGTCCGCGCCGCCCGGCGCCGGCTTCTTCTCGCCCTCGGGAGCCTTCTTCTCCTCCGCCGCCGCGCCGGCCCGCTCGCCAGCGCCCGCCGCGTCCGCGCGGCCGGGCTTCTCCCCGGCGCCCGCCTCGGCCTTCGCCCCCTCGGCCCGCACCGGCTTCGTGGCGCCGGCGCCCTCGGCGGCCTTCCCTTCGGCCTTCGCCGGCTTCGTGGCTCCCGCGCCCTCGGCGGCCTTCCCGTCGGCCTTCGCCGGCTTCGTCTCGCCCGCGCCCTCGGCAGCCTTCCCTTCGGCCTTCGCCGGCTTCGTCTCGCCCGCGCCCTCGGCGGCCTTCCCGTCGGCCTTCGCCGGCTTCGTCTCGCCCGCACCGGCCTCTGCCTTCGCTGGCTTCGTCTCGCTCGCGCCCTCGGCGGCCGTCGCCGCCTTCACCGGCACGGCGGCCGTCGCCGCCTTCACCGGCACGGCGGCCGTCGCCGCCTTCACCGGCACGGCGGCCGTCGCCGCCTTCACCGGCACGGCGGCCGCCGCCTTGTCGCCGTCGTCCACCGCGCCCGCGGCCTGGGCCGACGCGACGCGGACGTCGTCCTCGCGCGGCTCCACCGGCGGCGGATCGCCCGGATGCGACGCCGGCACGTACACCACCAGCCGGTCGCCCGGCATCAGCACGCTCCGCCGCGAGCGCTGGTTGATCCGCTCGAGGCTGCCCACGCTCAGGCCGTAACGGGTCGCGAGCTTGCTGAACGAGTCGCCCTCGCGCACCGCGATCTCGATGCGCTTGCGGCCCTTCAGCCCCTCGAAGTGGGTGAAGAACTCCTCCGAGCCGACCTCCATCACCCGCGCGTCGGCCTCGTCGAGCAGGAAGACCCCGTCGTGGCGCTGCGACCTCGGCACGAAGAGCTGGAGCGTCATGCCCTCGTGGAGCGACGCCCCGGGCGCGAGCGTGTTCCAGCGGCAGATCTCGTCCGGCGTCACCGACAGCACCGCCGCGAGATCCCGGAGCGCGTCGCCCGCGACCACCCGGTAGAACACGCGCCGGCGACCCTCGTACGAGAAGCGCTGCGCCGGGACCACCACGACCGGCTTCGCCTCCGAGGACAGCGGCGCGCCGTTCGCGAGCAGGTGCTCCGCCGCCGCCACGCCGACGCCCTCCGCCGCCGGAACGAACAGCAGCGTCCCCGGGCGCACCGGCTCGCCCGCCCGCAGGCCGTTCAGCGACTGCAGCGTCCACCGCGTCGTGCCGCGGAACGTCGCGATGTCGTCGAGCGACTCGCCCCAGCGCACCAGGTACCGCTCGAGCTTCGGCTCGCGCTCGAGGAGCTTCGGCATCGACTTCGCCGCGCGCGCCCCGGCGCCCGCCGGCACCCGGATCTCCCAGCGCGCCTGCTCCCTCGCGTCCACCGGCGAGGGCGGCGTGCGCTTCGCCACGAGCTGCGGGTTCAGCGCCTCGATCTCCGGCGCCCCCGCCCCCGTCGCGGCCGCCACCGACTGGAGCGACACCCCGGAGCCCAGCGAGATCTTGTCGAACGTCACCGCCGGGTCGAGCTCGAGCTCGTCGCAGCCGAACACCTTCAGGTTCCGCGCGACGATCGCGATCGCGAGGATCTTCGGCACGTAGAGCGCCGTCTCGAGCGGCATCCCCGCCTCGAGCCGCGACAGCTCCCAGAAGTCGTTCGTGTTGTACTTGCGGATGGACGCGAGCAGCCCGCCGTAGCCCATGTTGTAGGCCGCGAACGCGAGCTCCCAGCCGCCGAAGCGACGCCGCAGATCCGAGAGGTACCGCGCCGCCGCGAGCGTCGAGCGCTCCGGATCGAGGCGCTCGTCGACCCACCGGTCGACCGTGAGGCCGTAGATGCGCGCGCCCTCGGGCATGAACTGCCAGAGGCCCGCGGCGCCGGCCGGGGAGTGGATGGTCGGGTCGAAGCCGCTCTCGACGAGCGACAGCCAGAGGAGGTCCTCCGGGAGCCCCTGCTCGCGGAGGACGCGGCGGATCGCGGCGCCGTAGCGGCCGCTCTTCTTGATCCACGTGGCCACGGCCCAGCGGCCGCGCGGGTCGTCCTTGTAGTACTCGAGGTAGCGCACGACCCGGCCGTCCCAGCGGACCGGGATCTCCGGCAGCTCGAGCTGCCGCAGCCAGGAGATGTCGCGGGTCTCCTCGGCGTCCACCGGCGCGGCCGTCAGGCCGGAGGGCGGCAGGCCGGAGGCCTCGATGCGCGGCTCGCCCGCGCCGAGCAGGAGCGTGCCGTCGACCGGCCACGCCGGGCCGGCGGTCGGCGCGGCGCCGGGGAAGAGCGCCTGGTCGATCGCGCGCATCGTGCGGAGCTCGGGCGACTCGGCGACGCTCGCCCCCGCCGGCGTCGAGGTGCCCGCGATGACCCGCCGCGCCGCCTCGTCCGGGGCGCCGGGCTCCCCCGGCTTGCGCGCGATCTTGCCCGCGCCCTTCTTCGCCGGCTTCGACCGCGCCGCGGGCTTCGCCGGCGCCTTGGCGGCCACGCGCTTCGCGCCGCCGTTGCCGCTCGACGCCCCCGCGGCGCGCGCCGCCGGCCTGGCCGGGGCAGGCTTCTCCGCCTTGCCGTCGGCTGGCCCGTCCTTCTTCGGCTCGGCCTTCTTCGCCTCGGCCGCGGTCGCCGCGGCCTCCGCGGGCGCAGCGAGGCCGTCGAACGCGACGCCCGAGAGGGCGACCATCCAGCCAAGACAAACAAGCCTGCGTGCGGCGCGTCGGATCCGCATGTCAGCGCCCGACCTGTCTCACGATGCGACCGAGGGGTCAACTTTGGCAGTCAGCCGGGAACCGTTGCAGTGCCAACGGTTCAGGGGGCTGGAGCACACAGCGGCGGCGTGTGTGATGAAGAGAGAGATTTGAACCACAGAGGCACAGAGGGCACAGAGGGAAGAGGGATCGGAGAGTAGAAAGAGCTCGATCCGTCGGCGATCCCTGATCGGAGAGGGGCAGAATTCTCTCTCCCCTCTGTGCCCTCTGTGCCTCTGTGGTTCAATTTTCTCGGGGCTCTCGAGGAACCACCGCCGCGCCTAGGAGAGCAGCGCGATGAAGTCGCCGATCGCCGTGAACGGCAGGCTCTCGTTCACGACCCCCGCCCGCACCGCGGCGCCCGGCATGCCGTAGACAACCGCGGAGTCCTCGCTCTCGGCCACCACCGTGCCCCCGGCCGCGCGGATCGCCCGCGCGCCGTTCACCCCGTCGTCGCCCATCCCCGTCAGGATGATGCCCACAGCGCGGCTGCCGCCCACCTGCGCCACGCTCCGGAACAGCCGGTCCGCGCTCGGCACGTAGCGATCGCCAGGCGCGGGCGCGCCCACCCGGATCCGGATGTCGCCGCTCAGCCCGACCCCGCTGCCCGGCGTCACCGCGATCTCCATGCACATGCGGCCCGGGCACACGTACGCCTTGCGGGCCACCACCTGGTCGCCGTTCTGCGCCTCCACGACGCGGAGCCCGCCCTTGCGATCGAGCCGCTCCGCGAACGTGCGCGTGAACTTGTCGGGCATGTGCTGCGCGATGAGGATCGCGCCGGGGAAACGATCCGGGATGCGGTTGAAGATCTCCAGCAGCGCCGTGGGCCCGCCGGTCGAGGAGCCGACCGCCACGAGGTGGCGCAGGGAGACCCCGAGCCGCGACGGCTCCTGCGCCGCGCGCTGCGCCGTGGGCTGCGACGCGCGGGCCGGCGCCGCGGCCGCAGGCATCGGCGAGCGGGGGCGGAGGTAGCGCACGAGCAGGACCTTCTGGATGATCTCCCGGCGGATCTGCGCGTCGGCCGTGAACTGCCGATCCGGCTTCGCCACGAAGTCGACAGCGCCCAGCTCGAGCGCCTTGAAGACGTTCTCCTTGTGGCTGTAGCTGGAGACGATGATCACCGGCGTGGGCTGCCGCGCCATCAGGATGCGCAGGAACGTGAAGCCGTCCATGCGCGGCATCTCGAGATCCAGCGTGATCGCGTCCGGCCTGAGCTGCGCGGCCTGGCGGAGCGCGTCGTCGCCGTCACCGGCCTTGCCCACGACCTCGATCTCGTCGCTTCCGCTCAAGATCTCGGCGATGTTGCGCCGGTTGTACGCGGAGTCGTCGACGACGAGCACGCGCAGGGGAGCGAATGTCATGAGCGCAAAACCTTCCGCCGGAGGTTCATTCTAGCCCACCCGGGGCGCCATGGGACCACCCGTCGCCTGTACAGCCTCGACTTCCTCGCCGCCTCATCCGCCCTCCTCCCCGCCCCCCCGCTCCGGCGAGCCCTCCGTGAGCCCGAGACGCAGCGTGGCCGCCGGCTTGCGGTACACGAGATCCTCCCGGAGGTGCACGATCTCGAACGCGGTCGTGACGTTCAGCAGCGACTCGGAGTGGCCGAGCAGGAGGAACCCGCCGGGCGAGAGGCGCTCGTAGAAGATGTCGATCACCCGGCGCCGCGACTCCTCGTCCAGGTAGATAAGGACGTTGCGGCAGAAGATGACGTCCACGCGCCCGACCACCGCCGCGCGCGACGAGTCGAGCAGGTTCAGGTGCCCGAACTGGCAGAGCGACCGCAGATCGTCCACCACGTGGAACCCGTCCGGCCGCTCGGTGAAGTAGCGCCGCTTGAGCTCGGGGGGCGTCACGCGGAACGACGAGGCGCCGTACACCCCCTTGCGCGCGGCCACCACGCAGCGGCGCGAGATGTCGCTGCCGAAGACGCGGACCTCGCGGCGATCCGCGGCGCCCGCCTCCCGCACGGTGATCGCGATCGAGTAGACCTCCTCGCCCGTCGAGCAGCCCGCGCTCCAGATGGACAGCCGGCTCCTGGCGCCGCCCGCCTTCACGATCATCGGCACGATCTCGGTCGTCAGCGCGCGGAGCTGGTAGTCCTCGCGGAAGAAGTACGTCTCGTTGACCGTGATGAGCTCGATCGCCTCGTCGAGCTCGGTGCGCCCGCGGCTGTGGAGGCGCAGGTACTCGTGGTACTGCGCGAACGACGAGAGGCCGAGCACCACGACCCGCTCGCGGAGCCGGCGCTCCATGGACGTGCGCGCCTCGGGCCCGAACTGGAGCCCGCAGTGCTTGTTGAACAGGTCCCGCAGCCGCTGGAACTCGTCGGGCAAGAGACGGATCTCGTCGTCCCGCCGTCGGTTCACGGCACCTTCCCCGACGGCGGCCCGCCGGGCATCCCCGGCGTGGACACGGCGCCCTCGCCGACCTCGATCGAGACGGGCGCGCTCAGCCGATCCCCCGCCTCGCCCCAGGGGGGATCCGAGCGGAACGGGGCGCCGCCCTGCGCCGCGGCCGCGACGAGCTCGGGCTCGCCCGAGGCGCGCACCAGCCCGAGCAGCTCGCGGGCGCGGGCCCGCTCGTCGCCGGCAGGGCCGGCGTCCGACAGCGACGCGTACAGGCGGCCCAGCGCGCGCGCCGCCGCCAGGCGGACCTCCCGCTCCTCGTCGGCCAGCGAGAGGCTCAGCACGTCGAGCGCCGCGATGCCCGCCGCCACGGCCACCGCTGTCACGGCCGCGCGGCGCGCGCGCACGTCGCCCGCCGACGCGGCGCTCCTCAGGAACGCGAGCTCCTCCGGATCCGCCGAGCCGAGCGCCTCGATCACGATCGCCGCCGCGAGGTGCGTCCGCTCCGCCTGCATGAGCCGCCGCGCGAGCGCGCGCGCGGCCTCGGGGTAGCGCTCGGAGAGCCCCGCGAGCGCGCTCTCCGCCGCGCGCGCGACCGGCAGCGAGACGGCGCGCGTCTGCGACACGACGAGCTCGAAGTCGTCGGCGGTCCCGATCTTCGCGAGGCCGTAGAGCGCGCTCGTCGCCACGAGCGTCGAGGGGCTCTTGACCGACCGGCGCACGGCGCCGAGCAGCTCGTCGAGCAGCGGATCGGGCGCGGCGTCCGGGGCAGGCCGCGCCGGATCGCCCCCGCGCCCGCGCTGCTCTGCGATCGCGACAGCGCCGTCGATGAGCGCGGCCGTCGCGTCGTCGAGCCCCTCCCAGAGATCCGGGTCGGGATCGACGTGGCGCTCGAGGTAGGCGAGCACCGCGGGCAGCGCCTCCTCGCCGAGCAGGCCGAGCGCGCGCTGCGCCGTCTCGACCAGCGCCGGCTCGATCATCGCCTGCACCGCGGCGTCGGCCGCGCCGGGCGCGCGCGCCATCGCCGCGAGCACGAGCGCCTGCGCGCGCCCGCTCACCGGATCGGCGCCGAAGCCGCGCCACGACGGGGGCTCCGCGCCGCCGGAGCCCTGCGCGGCGGCGGCCTGCACGAGGCGGGCGCCCACCTCGAGCGGGGCCGCGCGGAGCGACGTCACGACGTGCGACGCGAGCGGCCCCTCCGCGAGCCGCGCCAGCGCCCGCACGAGCTGCGCGAACGCGCCGCCGCGCGCCGTCGCGAGCGCCGCGCAGAGCGCCCGCGGCGCCTCGGGGCTCTCCGCGAGCGCGGCGGCGACCAGCGCCGACGAGCGGAGGATCGGGTCGTCGATGAGCGGCGCGAGCACCCGCCACGGCACCGGCGCCTCGAGGCCGTTGAGGCCGTTCAGCGCGGTCAGCCGCACGAAGCGATCGCGGTCGGCGAGCCGCTCGTAGAGGATGTCCGTCACCCGCTCGCGCGCGATGAGCCCCATCCCGGAGATCGCCTCGATCGCGCTCTGGCGCAGGTTGTCGTCCTTCTCCCCGAGCGTCGCGTAGAGCGCGTCGAGCGCCGCCGGGTCGCGCGTGCGGCCGAGCGCGTCGACGACCAGCTTGCGCTCGTCGCCCGCGAGCTCGGCGAGCGCGCCGACGAGCGCCGGCGTGGCGTCGCGGCCGCAGTAGCCGAGCACCTCGATGGCCGCGTTCCGCAGGCCGACGTCGTCGCTGGTCCGCAGCGCGTCGAGCACCGCGCCGACGAGGAGCTGCGAGGCCGACGGGCGCTCGCCCTCGGCGCCCTCGGCGCCCTCGGCGCCCTCCATCGCCGCCGGGCGCTCGCCCTCGGCGGGCGCGGCGGACGACGAGGTCTGCTGGATCAGCCGGTGGCACGCGTAGGTCGCCTCCTTGCGGACGCGCCAGTCGGGATCGCCGAGCGCGCGGAGCAGGAGCGGCAGCGCCTCCGCGACGTCCGCCCGGCCGAGCCGCGCGGCCGCCTGGCGGCGCTCCTCGGCGTCGTCCGCGTCGAGCGCCGCGGCGATGGCCGAGATCGGCATCGGCGTGCTGCGCACGCTGGGCGAGATGGACTCGGGCTCGGTCGGCCACGCGCCCGCGTCGCTCACGCGCGGGCCGCTGTACGGGCCCAGGTCGTCGAAGGCGCGGCTCACGGGGCCTCCAGGAGCGCGCCCGACGCGGCGAGGGCGAGGGCGAGCTCGATGAAGCGCCCGACGTCGAGCACGAAGATCATCCGCTCGTCGTGCGTCGTCACGCCCACGATGCCGCGCAGATCGCTGCTGCCGCCCACCGGCGGCGTCGGCCGGTAGTCGCCGCTCGTCCCGAAGACCTCCGTCACGGCGTCGACGACGAGCCCGACCGTGTGCGTGCCGACGTCGACAAGGATCCACTTGGTGCTGCGGCTCGGCTCGACCGGGGGGAGCCCGAAGCGCATGCGGAGCTCGATCACGGGCACCACCTCGCCGCGGTGGTTCGCGACGCCGGCGACCTCGGGCGGCGTGTGCGGCAGCGTGGTCACCGACAGCGGGTTCACGATCTCGCGCACCCGCGTGATGTCGATCGCATAGTGCACGTCGCCGACCACAAAGCCGACGAGGCTCTTCTGCGGGTCGGGACGGCTGCGCTCTCCAGTCAACGGCATCTGAGCCTCCGAGCGACCGGGCTCTTCGAGCCGCCCGGGCGCGGACGAATCGTCCTCTAGGACGCGAGTATGGCCTGCAGGTCGAGCAGGATGATCACGCGCGGCTGCGCCTCGCCCTGGGCGCCGTCCGACGCGGTCGCCCCGTGCATGGGCCGGGCGATGCCGGCGATGTGGCCCGCGACGTCGCCGCCGAGCGCCGTCGCGGCGTGCTCGATCTCGGCGTCGGCGAGCCGGTAGACCTGCTGGACCTCGTCGACGAACAGGCCGAGCGTCTCGCCGTTCGCCGCGTCGACGAGCAGGATGCGCGCCCGGCGCTGCGGCGCGCCCTCGTGCAGCCGCATCCGCCGCCGCAGATCGATGACGGTCACGAGCTGCCCGCGGACGCTGACGATGCCCATCGTCGAGTCCGGCGCGCGCGGCACCGGCGTGAGCGGGGGCGGCTTCAGGATCTCGCGCACGAGCGAGACGGGCGCGGCGTAGGTGTCGCCCGCGAGCGTGAACGCGAGGTACTCGGTCCGCGGGCCGGTCGCCTGCGCGCGCGGGTTCCGCTTCGACACCGGGATGCGGGCGTGCCTTCGGGAGAGGTTAGCCATGGGTGCTCCGCGGATCGTTGCGCTGCCGGTCCCCGCCGTGGAGGATCTCCTCGATGAGCGCCGGGGCGTCGAGGACGAGCGCGATGCGCTGGTCGCCGAGCTCCGTGGCGCCGGAGAAGCCGCGCACCGACGAGAGCGATGGGCCGAGCGCCTTGATCACGACGTCCTGCTGGCCGATGAGCGTGCTCACGACGAGCCCCAGCCTGCGCGCGCCGACCGACGCCACCACGATGTACTTGCGCTTGCTCGCCTCCCGGAGCCCGAGCGTCCCGCGGCCGTCCGATCCGCGCCGCCCGCCGACGGCGGGCCGCGCCGCGGAGCCGCCGCGCGCGCCGCCGAGCAGGCCGGCGATGCGCGCGCTGAGCTCCTCCTCCTCGTTCAGGCCGAAGAGCCGCGCGAGGTAGCAGAGCTGCAGCGTGCTGTTGCGCAGCGTGATCATCTCGCGGCCGTCGATCTGGCGCACCGTGGCCTCGTCGAGCGCGACCGCCTCCTGCACGTTGGTCAGCGGGATGGCGAAGAGCCTGTCGGCGACGCGGACGATGAGCGCGCTGATGATCGCCAGCGTGATCGGCAGCGTCACCGTCATCTTGGTGCCGATGCCGGGCTCGCTGTGCACGTCGATGACGCCGCCGAGCTTGCTGATGTTCGTCTTCACGACGTCCATCCCGACGCCGCGCCCCGAGATCTCGCTCACGTCAGTCTTCGTCGAGATGCCCGGCTGGAAGATGAGGTTCAGGACCTCGCGGTAGCTCGTGGTGCGCGCGTCCTCCGGGGTCATGACCCCTCGGCGCAGCGCGGCGTCGAGGAGCTTGTCGACGTCGATGCCCTTGCCGTCGTCCTCGATCTCGATGACGACGTGGTTGCCCTTCTGGAAGGCGTTCAGCGCGATCGTGCCGACCGCGGGCTTGCCCACCGCCTCGCGCACGCTCTTCGACTCGATGCCGTGGTCGATGGCGTTGCGCATCATGTGCATGAGCGGGTCGCTGAGCTCCTCGACGATGAGCTTGTCGACCTCGGTCTCGGCGCCCGTGATGACGAGGTTCACGAGCTTGTCGGCGTCGCGGCTGATCTGGCGGACGACGCGCGCGAGCTTGTCGAAGACCTGCCCGAGCGGGACCATCCGGACCTCGAGGATGCCCGCCTGCATGGCGGCGAGGTGCCGGTCGAACGTGCGCTGGAGCCGGTGGAGGTCGAGGCTCAGCTCGCGCTCGGTCGGCGCCGCGCGGAGCCGCTCGACGAGGCGGCCGAGCGCCGATCGGACGAGGGCGAGCTCGCCGACGATGTTCATCAGCCGGTCGAGCTTGTGGATGTCGACGCGCACCGTCTGCGCGACGGAGCGGATGGAGCTCAGCTCTCCCTTGCGGTTGCCGCGCGCGCTCGACGGCGGGCTCGCGGCCATCGAGCCGGTCAGGTCGACCGCGCGCGACACGCCCGTGGGCACGCCGCCGCGGAGCGCGGCCGACATCGACGGCATCCCCGGCGGCGCGACGCGGCCGTGCCCGTTGTTGTTGCGCCGCGGGATCTCCTCGACCGCGGCGCCGGCCTGGTGCAGGGCGCGCTGGAGCTCCTCGAGCGGCGCGCGCGAGGCCATGAGGATGTCGAGCTCGATCGAGTCCTGGTCCGCGCCGGCGCCCGTCGGCAGGTAGGTGATGATCTCGCCGTACGGCTTCGCGGTGATCTTCAGGTCGTCGAGCGCCTGGTCGATCGTCGCGAGGTGGAACTGCACGCGGAGCCGGAACAGGGTCATCCCGCTCGCGATGTTCGTGCGCAGCCGGTGCTCCTCGTACTCGGTGAGCACGGAGAGCAGCCCCGGATCGAGATCGTAGTTGTCGTCCGGGAGGCCGGCCGCGCTCGGGCCGGCGTCCTGGTGGAGCAGGCGGAGGAGGTCGTCGACCTCGGGCATGGGCGCGTCGCGCCCGTCCTTCTCGTTCTGGAGGATGCGCCCGTAGAGCTCGACGCTGCGGAACAGCAGGTCGAGGACGGACGCGCTGATCTCGATGCGGCCGAGGCGCAGGTTGTCGAGCAGCTCCTCGAGCTCGTGCGACAGGGTGGCCATCCGGGTCGCGCCGAAGAGCCCGGCGAGCCCCTTCAGGGTGTGGACGGCCCGGAAGACGTCGTTGATGACGTCGGGGTCGACCTTGTTGGTCCGCACCGCCTCGTCGAGCGCGAGCAGGTCGCGCCCGAGCCCCTCGACGATCTCCTGCGCTTCCGAGAAGAACTCCTCGCGCGCGCGATCGCCGCTGTCCACCATCAGCCGCCGCCTTCCTCGCCGGAGCCAGGCTGCCTGGTGCGGGTCACCGGCTCAGGGGCGCGCTCGGGCGGCGGGGAGCGGACGTCGCCGGCGAGGCCCATCGGCGGCGCGTCGCCGGCGAGCTCGGTGGCGTCGGTGTCGGCCGCGCGCTCGGCGCGCCCGTCGAGGCAGGCGACCACCGCGTCGCGCAGGGCCTCGGGCGTGAACGGCTTCGGGAGGAAGAGATCCGCGCCGAGGCTGAGCCCGCGCTGGACATCGCGCTCGGCCGCCTGCGTGGAGATGATGAGGATGGCGACGCTCCGGTAGCGATCGCTCTGCCGGACGAAGCGGATGAGCTCGAGCCCGTTGATGTCCGGCATGTTGATGTCGGTGATCACGAGGTCGAAGGCGCCGCGCGGCAGGAGCCGGAGCGCGTCGAAGCCGTTCATGGCCTCCACGATGTCGACGTCGCCCGCGAGCCCCACGACGCAGTCCTCGAGCGTCGAGCGTACGTACGCTCGCATTGCCGGCGAGTCCTCGACGATCAGGATGCGTGCCATGCGGCGACAGGGTAACGGAAATCCGCTGGGTAGGAGCAACTCGCTGACGGCGGGCGCGCCCGCCGCGCTCCTCGGAGGTGCGCTGGCCTATGTACGGCGGTCTCGTTCCCGGTGTAAACCGGCGCGGTGGCCCTCGGGCGCGGACCGGTGAGGCGGCCGCGGAGGACGCCGCGCGCGGCGCCGCCGGCCGAGGAAGCGGCTCCCCCGGGTCCGGCCGTGCCCGCCCGGCGCGCCCGCCGCCGGGCGGCCTGCACACAGTGAATTGACACGGCGGCGCCCGATGCGCGCTAATCCCGGCCGTGAAAATTCTCCTTTGTTCTCCAGCGTTCCGGATCCTGCTCGCCGCCCTGTTCGCGCTCTCGAGCGTGGCCTGCGGCGGCGGACTGCGGGTGACCCGGATCAACTCCGCCCAGAAGAAGCCGAACAACGTCTGGGTGTTCTTCAGCGTCGACGCCGGCGAGGACGAGCCTGTGGGCGGCCTGACGGCCGAGGACTTCGAGATCTACGAGGACGGCGACCTCGTCTCGAAGTTCGAGAGCAAGCAGACCATCCAGAACCCGGAGGTCGCGGCGGTCATGTACACGATGCTGCTCGTCGACATGAGCGGCAGCATCACCGAGTCGGGCCAGGCCGACGCGCTCGTCGACGCCGCGCAGTCGTTCAGCGATCGCGTGGGCAAGAGCCAGAAGGTCGGCGTCTACGCGTTCGATGGCGAGGTAAAGATCCACTCCGTCGTCCCGTTCACCGAGGCGCAGGGCTCGGTGCAGGGAGGGCTCGAGGGGCTCCGGACCTACAAGCCGCGGGACACGTCGACCAACCTCCACGGCGGCGTGGTCGAGGGCGTTCGCGAGCTCAAGAAGCAGCTCGACCGCGACCGGCGGCCGCTCAAGTTCGGCACGCTCGTCGTGTTCTCCGACGGCACCGATCGCGCGAACCGCGTGAGCCGGGAGGACATGCTCAAGGAGCTCGACAAGGAAGAGTACGGGAACTACCAGATCTTCGTCGTCGGCGTCGGCGCCGAGATCGAGAAGGCGCGGCTCGACGAGATCGGGCGCGACGGGACCGAGCTCGCGGCGGACCAGGCCAAGGTCAAGGAGTCGTTCGACAAGATCGCGGCGAAGATCGAGGCGCACATGAAGCGCTTCTACCTGTTCTCGTACTGCACGCCGGCGCGCGCGGGGGAGCACGAGGTGGAGATCAAGGCGATCCGGAAGGATCCCTCGGCGTCGGGATCGGTCGCGTGGAAGTTCAACGCCGACGGGTTCGGGCCGCCGCCGGAGTGCGATCCCAACACGCCTCCGTCGTTCGATCTGAAGGCGACAACGCCCGTGGACGCCGACGGCGGCGGCAGCGGCGGCGCGAAGGCGAACTTCAAGGCGAACGCCAACGTGAAGGTCGAGGCGAAGTGACCGGCGTCGCGGCCGCGCGTGGCGGCCGCGGCGCGGCGCCGCGAGCCGGCTGCGCCGCCCGGCGAGCCTGATTCACCGAGGCGCGCGTCCCAGCGAGGCGCGCCTCCCTGCCCCTCTCCCGTCTCTCCGCCTCTCCCCCTCTCCCGCCTCTCCCCCACCCCACCGCCTTCACGCTTGTGAGCTCGGCAGCGGCGCCTGCGGGGTCGCGGCGCGCGCGGCGTGCAGGGTCCGCCAGGCGGTGGCGCCGAGGATGACCGCGCCGCCCACGGTCGACCAGAGCCCTGGGCGCTCCCCCACGAAGAGGAGCGCCCAGACGGGGTTGAGCACCGGCTCCACCAGCACCAGCAGGGAGGCCTCGACGGCCGGCGTGTGGCGCATGCCGCGGCTGAACAGGACATAGGAGAGGCCGATCTGCACCGCGCCCAGGAACACGAGGAGCGCGAGGTCGAGCGGCCCCGGGCGGGCCGCGCCGCCGAGCGCCATCGGCAGCGCGCCGAGGCACGCGAGGAGGTTGCCCCAGACGAGCACCACGGGGTTGTCGTCCGGGGTCGCGCGGAACGCCATCACGCACAGCGCGAACGCGAGCCCGGAGAGGAGCGCGAGGGCGTTGCCGAGGAGCTGTCCGGCGGAGAGCTGGTCCAGGAAGAAGAGCCCGAGGCCCACGATGAAGACGGGCGCCGCGAGCTTCTCGCTGCGCGAGGGCCGCTCCCCGAGCAGCCAGGGGCTGAGCAGCAGGACGTACACGGGCGCGGTGGACTGGAGGAAGATCGCGTTCGCGGCCGTGGTCAGCTTGGTGGCCAGCACGAACAGCACCATGACGGCGGCGTAGACGGCCGCGGCCGCGAGCGCGCGCCGCGAGGGCCAGCGGCGCGCGCCGGGCATGGCCAGGCCCAGCGCGAGCGCCGCGACAAGCGCGCGGCCCGAGGCGACCTGCCACCCATCGAGGGAGACCAGCTTGATGGCCGCGCCTCCGGTGGACCAGAGGACCGCGGCGGCGAGGATCATCAGGCGAGCACGGACCATGACGGGGCGGGCGCCGAGCCTAGCGGAACGTCGACGCGATGCTCAGGGGGAGCACAGGAGAGGACGCCTTGTCTCCTGGCGCTCCTGGCGTCCTGACGGCTCATGATTCCCTTGGCCCATGAGCCTGGCCGCCTGTCAGCGCGGCGGCTCGGGGATGAACTCGGCGCCGAGCCGGAAGATCAAGAAATCCCTGATGACGTTGCTGCTGCCGCCGGGCCACATGAACGGGCTGCCGGTGCTGCGGCTCGGGTCCCACTCGTACCACATCCACCGGGCCCCCTCGTCGATGCCGCAGACGATCGGGAACTCGTTGCCGGGCTGCGGGTTGTCGCGGGCGGTGTCGTTCGCCTCGCCGAACACGACATGACCGCGGTCCGACACCTCCGTGGTCACCCAGCCGCCGCTGGTCGTCTGCGGATCCATGTCTCCACCGTTGCAGCGCGCGATGTGCTGGTTGACGGTCTCCAGCGTCGGCCCGTGCGAGCCGAGATCGTAGTCCTCGCCGGTCGCGCAGACCTCCCACGCGCCGTTGCCTGTGAAGACGGGCTCGGCGCCCTCGCGGAAGAACTGGCCGAGCACGCCCTGCGTCGTGAGGATGTCGGCGTAGGTGACGATGTAGAGATAGCTTCCGGCGTCGGCGGACCGGGCCGGCACCGTGTACGACTCGGGCCCGTGGCCGACGGGACAGGAGAAGATCTCGTCCGCGAGGAGGTTCTCGACGCCGCCGAAGTAATTCAGGAGCTTGTCGCCTGTCCCGTAGCCGAAGCCATAGGCGTTGTCGGCCGTGATGATCACGCTCACGTCGGTCGAGAGCCCGCTCCCCCCACCGACCCCCCCGGCGATCTCACCGAGATCGTTCCCGCCACCACCCCCCGCGCCCCCGGCGCCGGAGCCGGCGTGGGGGCCGACGGGATCCCCGGTGCCAGCGTCCGAACACCCGGAGCCATGAAGCACAACAGCGAAAGCCAGCGCAGGAACAAGACGTAGGTGCATTGCACAAGGATCGGCGAAGTCGCGCCGTGCGTAAAGCCCCACCGGCACGCCCGTTCCACGCATCCCGGCGTAGGGCGCCAACCGCGCTGGCCTCGCGCGCGGGCGCCGAGAGGCCCGCGCGCGCCGGTCAGGGCGCGATCTCCCGGATGCTGCCCTTCTTGTACAGGAGCCCGTCGGGGCCTACCCCGTCGCTCCGGAAGTAGACGCTGAGATTCGGTTTGCCCGTCTCCGAGCCCGGGCGGCTCGGCTCCCGGGTGAGCCGCATCGCGGGATCGATCCCAGGCTGGCAGGGCTCGCCCCCCACGCCGAAGTCGGTCCCCTGGTCGACGTGCTCGTGGATCTTCACCCAGGCGCCGCCGTTCGCGCCGTCGGTCTCATCGATCCAGAGCTCCTGCTTCACATCGCCGTTCGGCAGGTCGTAGACGAGCTGCTTGTAGCCGATCCAGACCTGCTCCGGCATGCCGCCTTCCCAGTACGTCTTTCCGAGGATGGCCGTCGAGGCGGGGTGGCTCGTCTCCTTCTCGAAATCGATCCTGCCGTCGTAGCGCATGCGGGCGGCGATCCCGCGCGTATCGCACCTGTTGACGTCCTCGTCGCCGATCGTGCCGTGGTTGGTGCGCGCCATGGCGACGAGGCCTCCATAAGGTGTCCCGTCGTCGTCGGCGCGCAGGAAATACACGGTCACCTCGACGTCGGTCCACGGGTCGGCGAGCTCGGGATCGTGGACGTACATCCGCGGGACGTCGCCGCTGATCGTGAGGATTCCGTGGCCGTCTGTGTCATAGGAGGCATCGCCGTGGTCGGCGTCGAACCAGGCGTCGGCCGGGTCGATCCCCGAGAACGTGCGCGCGACGCCGTTGTCCCATGTCGAGAACCACGCCTTGCCGGAAGGCAGCGTGGGCCGCAGCATCGCGATCCCGAACCGGTCGACAAGGGCCGCGTCCCCGCCCCCGGCGCCGGTCGAGCTCGACGCCTCGGCGCTGCTCGACGCAGACGAAGCCTCGCCGGCTCCGCCGCCGAGACCGCCGCTGCCCTCGCTGCTGCCGAGGCCGCCGCTGCCGCCGCCGCCGCCGAGGCCGCCTGATCCGGACTGGCTTCCCGCCCCGGGAGCGCCATCGTCGCCGCAACCGGCGTTGCTCGAGCCGAGGACAGCCGACATGAGGACGATTGCGCTCTTCAAGAAAGTTCGCATTCCTCCGGAGTACCACACGACGATCGAGGCGAGCGAGCGTGAACGAGCCGTCTCATCAGGCGCGCGGCGCGTCACGAGGCGTATCGACACGGACGCGATCCCGAGGACCACGACGCGGCCGAAAGCCGCGCGCGGAGCGCCGCGCGGGCTTGCCAAGAGGGGCGGAGTCCCCAAGGTTGCTCCGGCTGATGGAGCTCAAGCGAAAGCTCGCGATCCTCGCGGACGCAGCAAAGTACGACGCTTCGTGCGCGAGCAACGGCTCCCGCCGCCCCGCCCTGCCGCAGGGGATCGGCAGCACGGAAGGCATGGGGATCTGCCACAGCTACACGCCGGACGGCCGCTGCGTCTCCCTGCTCAAGATCCTGCTGACGAACGTCTGTATCTATGACTGCCAGTACTGCGTGAACCGCCTGTCCAGCGACGTCGAGCGCGCGAGGTTCTCGCCCGGCGAGGTGGTCGCGCTCACGCTCGACTTTTACCGGCGGAACTACATCGAAGGGCTGTTCCTGAGCTCGGGAGTCCTCAAGAGCCCCGACACCACGATGGAGCAGCTCGTGGCGGTCGCCCGGTCGCTGCGCGAGGAGCACCGGTTCGGCGGCTACATCCACCTGAAGGCGGCGCCGGGTGTCTCGCCCGAGCTCCTCGACGTGGCCGGTCGGTACGCCGATCGGCTCAGCGTCAACGTCGAGCTGCCGACGCAGCGGGATCTCGCGGCGCTCGCGCCCGAGAAGACGATGCCGGCCATCGAGGCCGCCATGACGGAGATCCACGCGCGGATCGTCGAGGCCCGCGACGATCCGAGCCCGCGCCGGCCCGCGTTCGCGCCCGCGGGGCACAGCACGCAGATGATCGTGGGCGCGACGCCGACGAGCGACAAGGAGATCCTCGCCACCGCCTCCCGGCTGTACACAGCGCACGGGCTGCGGCGCGTCTACTACTCCGCGTTCAGCCCGATCCCGCACGCCGACGCCCGGCTCCCGGCCGAGTCGCCGCCGCTCGCGCGCGAGCACCGGTTGTACGAGGCGGACTGGCTGATCCGGTTCTACGGCTTCTCCGCGGGCGAGCTCCTCGGCGCTGCCTCGCCCAACCTGGATCTGACGATGGATCCGAAGCTCGCGTGGGCGCTCGCGCACCGCGCGTTCTTCCCTGTCGACGTGAACACCGCGCCCCGGGAGGCGCTCCTCCGCGTGCCCGGGCTCGGGGTGCGGACGATCAACCGCGTGCTCACGATGCGCCGCCACCGGGCGGTCCGCATGGCCGACCTCGCGCGGCTCCGCGTCCCGGTCGCCCGCGCGGCGCCGTTCCTTGTCACGGCCGACGAGCACCGCAGCGCGGCGCGGGATCTCGACAGCGCCGGGCTCGCGCAGCGGGTCCGCCCGCCGACGCAGCTCGGCCTGTTCGAGGCGCGCGAGGTGGCGCGCTCCGGGGAGCTGTGATCCGCGCGCCCATCGCGCCGACGTTCGAGGCCTTCCGCGACGCCGCCCGGGCGCTGCTCGCCCGCGGGACGCCGCCCGAGGACGTCCTCTGGGAAGACGTGGCGGCCGAGGGCCAGGGCGTCCTCTTCGGCGCCGCGCCGGCCGCCCCCGCCGGCGCCGCGCCCGCGGCGCCTGCCGCGTCCGACGACGCGCAGCGCCCGCGCGTCCCCGCCGCCTACATGCGCCTCGCGACCGCTGTCGCCTGCCACCGCGACGCGGCGCGGTTCGCGCTGCTCTACCGCGCGCTGTTCCGCCTGACCCACGGCGAGCCCTACCTGCTCGAGCTCGCCGCCGATCCCGACGTGGCGCGGCTGCGCGCCCTGGAGCAGGCGGTGCGGCGCGACGTCCACAAGCTGCACGCGTTCGTGCGCTTCCGGCGGGTCGAGGGCGAGGGCGGCGGCGAGCGCTACGTCGCGTGGTACCGCCCGGACCACCGGATCGTGCGCCTTGGCGCGCCGTTCTTCGAGCGGCGCTTCCCGTCGATGGCGTGGTCGATCCTGACGCCGGACGAGTCGGCGCACTGGGACGGCGCCGAGCTCCGCTACGGCCCCGGGCTGCCGCGCGACGCGGCGCCGCGCGAGGACGAGCTGGAGGAGCTGTTCCGCACCTATTACCGCGCGATCTACAACCCCGCGCGGGTGAACCTCCGGGCGATGCGCGCGGAGATGCCCGTGAAGCACTGGAGCGCCCTCCCGGAGCTCTCGGTGATGAGCGAGCTCGTGCGGGACGCGGCGTCGCGCGTCGACGCGATGCAGGCGGGCCGCAGCGGGGCGGCGAGCGCGGCGGAGACGTACGTGCCCGGCTCGCGCGCGCTCCCGGTGCTCCGCGAGGCGGCGGCGTCGTGCCAGGCGTGCGCGCTGTGCGAGCGGGCGACGCAGACGGTGTTCGGCGAGGGTCCGGCGGACGCGGCGCTGATGCTCGTGGGGGAGCAGCCTGGCGACGAGGAGGACCTCTGCGGCCGGCCGTTCGTCGGGCCGGCGGGGCGCGTGCTCGACGAGGCGCTCGCGGGAGCGGGCCTGTCGCGCGGCGGCATCTACGTGACGAACGCGGTGAAGCACTTCAAGTGGGAGCCGCGCGGCGAGCGCCGGCTGCACGCGAGGCCCGTCGGCCCGGAGATCCAGGCCTGTCGCGCCTGGCTCCAGGCGGAGGTCGAGGCGGTGCGGCCGCGCGTGATCGTGTGTCTCGGCGCGACGGCGGCGCGCTCGTTCCTCGGCGGTCGGTTCAGCGTCACGCAGAGCCGCGGCCAGGTCTTCAAGACGCCGTGGGCGGAGTCGTGGATGGCGACCTACCACCCGGCGGCGCTCCTGCGCATGCCCGACGAGGCGGCGCGCGCTGCGGCGAGGGCGCATTTCCAGGCGGATCTCGCGCAGGCGGCGAGCTTGCTCGCGGGCGAGGAGCACGGGAGTCGATAGGAGCGCCGCTCAGCACCGGAACGGCCGCGGCAGCATCAGCGGCCCTTCCGGAAATGCCCCGCGCACCATGAGCCGCACCGCCCCGGCGCCGCCCACCGCGTCGTCCCCGTCCACGAAGACGTGCGGCTCCGCCGTCCCCGCCATGCCGAGCGCATCCGGGCACGCGAAGAGCTCCACGCGCCGAGGGACGCCCGCCTGCAGGCCAGATCGCGGGCGGCTCGACACGTCGTGAAAGATAAAAGAGATTGAACCACAGAGGCACAGAGGGCACAGAGGACAGAGAAAAGAGGATGGAGAAACAGAGGCCTGATTCTTTATCTCCCTCTCTCCCCTCTGTGCCCTCTGTGCCTCTGTGGTTCAATTCTTCCCATTTACACTTCACCCCCTCACCGTTCCAGCAGGATTGCGCCCCCGGCGCCCCCGCCCCATGAGCTCAGCAACGCATCGCCCTTCGAGGCGCTGCGCCAACGTGGGGGGAGAACCATGAAGAACACGCTCGTCGCGCTGGTCCTCGGCGCGCTCTCGTTGTCCACCGTGATGTCCAGCAGCGATGTGGCGCAAGCGCAACGCCGGCCGCCCGAGGGCTCCTACCTCAGGACGTGCAGAAACGTCCGGACGGAAAGAGGCACGCTGTACGCGAGGTGCCAGGACCGGAGGGGGAACTACCACAGGACGCGCATGGTGGACTTCCGGCGGTGCCCGGGAGACATCATGAACGACAACGGTCAGCTCCGCTGCGCCGGCCACCGCTGACGCGCGCCGCAGCCGGACAGGGCGGCCCTCCGCGAGGAGGGCTCGCTCAGCGACGCGGAAGCGGGGCCCCCGCCGGGATCCGCCCCTCCTCCACGGCCACCACGTACGGCGGCAGCCGGCCGGCCCGCACCGCGCGGATGTCGGCGCGCATCGTCGCCGCGTCCGGGTAGCGCTCGGCCTTGTGGAACGACAGGGCGCGATCCACGACGTCGCACACCTCGGAGGGCACGGCCGGCGCGTGCGCCGCGAGCGACGGCGCCCGCTCCGTCGCCGCGGCGATGAGCAGGCGCGCGTCGGCGACGTCGCCGTGGATCGCGCGGCCGGAGAGCAGCCGGAACATCGTGGCGCCCAGCCCGAAAACGTCGGTCCGGCCATCGATCTCGCGCACGTTCCCCGTCGCCTGCTCGGGCGCCATGTACTCGCTCGTGCCGAGCGCCACCCCCGTCTTCGTCGCCGTCTTGTCCGGCAGCTCCCCCATGCCGAACGGCAGCGGATCGAGCACGCGCGCGATCCCGAAATCGAGCACCTTCACCCGCCCGTCGTACCCGATGTGCAGGTTCTCGGGCTTGATGTCCCGGTGGATGACGCCGTGCGCGTGCGCGACGACCAGCACGTCGAGGACCCGCTCGGCCAGCGCCAGCACCTCGCCCGCGGGGAGCGTCCCCGCACGGGCCATGCGGTCGAAGACCGTCTCGCCCTCGAGCACCTCCATCGCCAGGTACGCGGCGCCGTCGTCCGCGACGCCCGACTCCAGCACGAGCGGCAGCCCCTGGCAGAGCGGGCCCACCGCGGCCAGCGCGCTGCCGATCGGCCCCTCGCGCAGGAACCGCTTCCGCAGCTCGTCGATGTGGCTGAGCGACGGGTGAAGGACCTTCACCGCCGCGACCTGGCCGTCGGCGCGCCGGCCGAGAAAGACGCTCGCCATCCCGCCGCCCCCGAGCACGCGCTCCACCGTCCAGGTGCCGATCCGCGTGCCGACGCGCTGCGCCGCGAGCTCCTCATCATCCATCATCACGCGCCCGCGAGCCTACCAAGGCAGCCGCTGGAACGGTCGAGAAAGTCCCGCTGACGCCCCGGAATACCCCCCTCCCGCGCTCGCCGAAGGACTCCCGTCACCCCTTCTGCGGCTTCCACGCGTCGTCCTGATAGAAATAGTTCGGCTTCAGGATCTTGTTCTCCATGTTGGTGTGGAACACCGCCATGGTCGACGCGGACATCGGCGGCACGATCCACGTCCAGTCCGCATAGACAGGGCGCCCGCACTCCCGCTCCTGCTGCTCGAACTTCTTGAAGTACTCCGACAGCGCGTGGTGATCGAGGATGCGCACCTTGGCCTGGCGGAACGAGTGCAGCACCGCGATGTTCAGCTCGACAAGCGCGGCGTCCTGCCACAGCGTGTCGCTGCGCGACCGGTCGAGCCCGAGCCGATCCGCGATCAGCGGTAGCTGGTTGTACCGCGTCACGTCGCTGAAGTTGCGCGCGCCGATCTCGGTCCCCATGTAGAAGCCGTTGAACGGCGCCGCCGTGTACTGCACCCCGCCAACGTCGAACGCCATGCTGGAGACCGCCGGCAGCGCGTGCCACTTCAGCCCGAGCTCCGCGAACCACGCGTGGCGCGGGTGCGCGATGGGCACCTCGAGCACCCGCTCCCGCGGCAGCTCGAACCACCGCGGCCGGGCGTCGCCGATCTGGACGATCAGCGGCAGCAGGTCGAAGCGCGTCCGCTCCCCGCCCGGCCAGCCGAGCGCCAGCGCCTGCTCCGTCAGCTCCACGTTCGCCGGATCGCCGAGGACGCCCCCGTCCGGCAGCCGGTAGCCCGCATACCGGACGAGCTGCCCGTTCCAGATGCGGATCCGCGGCTCCCCCGGCCTGAACACCGACATCATCGCCCGGATGTCGCCCCCGTTCGTCGCCAGGTCGAGGTGCTCGACAAGCGCCCCGAAGATCTCCTCCTCCGTCTTCAGGTGACGCAGGTCGCGCACGTGCAGCGTCGACCAGAAGAAGCGCCCGATGCACCGCGAGCTGTTGCGCCACGCCAGCCGGGCCCCGTACGCGAGCTCGTCGGGCAGGTGCGCGTAGGTCCCGTGCTTCTCCAGGCTCGCCCGCACCTCCTGCCAGCGCTCCTCCGCGGCGGAGGGCACCCCGAGCTCCGCGTAGCACTGGCGCAGGAACGCCTCGGCCTCGGTCAGGGCCGCCGCCGGCGCTGTGGGCGTCAGGTGGAACGACCCGTGCTCTACGGGGCAGACCGCGCAGACCCCGCCCGGCGCCCGGGCGGCGCCGGCCCGCCGGAGCGGCATCGGCCGGATCGCGCCCGCGGTGTCGACGTTCGACGTGAACAGCTCCCGCTGGATCGCGTCCTCCGGCCAGCCCGCCGCGCGCAGGTGCTCGTGCGCGTCGCGCATGAACCCCTCGGGCCCGCACACGAGCGCCCGCGACCCCGGCCGATAGGGGTACAGCTCGGCCACCTCCCCCCGCGACAGCCGCCCCTCCGCCTTCGTCGGGCGCAGGCGGAACGCGACGCCGGGCGCGCGGCCGGCGATCGCGCGCAGCTCCTCCTCGAAATAGAGGAAGTCCCCCGCGTGCGACGCCGACCAGTCCAGCAGGAACCCCCGCAGGTCGGCGCGAGCAGCCCGCCCGTCGAGCGCCCGCAGCATCGCCATCGCCGGCGTGACGCCGATCCCGCCCGCGAGGAACACAACCCGGTCCACCGGCGGCCCCGGCAGGACGAAGCTGCCCCGCGGCGCCGAGGCGCGCAGCAGCGAGGCCGCGGCGCGCTCGCACAGCCACCGCGAGAACACCCCGAGCTCCTCGCGCTTCACCGTGATCTCGTACTCCCCGCCGGCGACCGCCGGCGCCGAGAGCGTGTACGCGCGCGCCACCCAGCGCCGATCGAGGTAGCCCTGCACGAGCACGTGCTGCCCGGGCGCCGACGCCGCCGGCGCGCCGCCGACGGGCGCGAGCCTGACCTGGAAGATCCCAGGAGCGAGCTCCTGCGCCCCCTTCACCTCGGCCTGCACGAGGCTCGACCCGCCGAACATCTCCTCGATCGCGGGGACGCACCCGCCGCAGATCTGGCCCGCCCGCGTCCGCTCCGACAGCGCGGCGCGGGTCTCGCACCCGGCCTCGATGAGGCTCGCGATCTGCCCGCGCTTGACCCCGGCGCAGTTGCACACGACCTCCTCCGGCTCGAACAGCGCCGCGGGCTGATCGAGCTTCAGCTCGCCGAGCTCCCGGAAGGTCGCGAGCTGCCAGCCGGGCAGCGAGGCGCGCGCCATCAGCAGCCGCATCGCGGACGGCAGGCCCTGCCACTCGCCCTCGACGTGCACCCCCACGAGCTGCCCGTCCGAGACGAGCAGCGCGCGCCGCTTGTCGCGGTCCCCGCACACCACCCACCGCAGGCTCGCGGCCGGCGCGTCCAGCCACCGCGCCGAGACGCCGCTCCCGTCGAGCGCGCGGGAGAGCGCCAGGATCCGGCCGTTGCCGTCCACCACCTTCGAGATCGCCGCCGCCTTGCCGGCCAGCGCGCCCATCACGGCGCTGCTCTCGACGATCCCCTCGCGCAGGGAGAGCAGCCCCTGCCCGGGCAGGAGGTGGACGTTCACGTAATCGAGCGCGCGCCGCTCGGCCCACGCGTCGACGCTCGCGGGCGGCAGCTCGAGCCACGCCTCGTCGGCCCCGCGGGCCCCCTCGGGGATCCCTTCCTTCGCCAGGCTCATCCATCCCTCGATCAGCGCCTCGGCCGCCGCCTTCCGCAGCCCCGCCCGGACCAGCGCCGCCACCGACGCGTCGGCCGGCGTGTCCGCGTACCGGATCTCGAAGCTGTCCTCGCGGAGGAGCTGCTGGACGAGGTTGTCGAGCCGTCCCCGCAACCCGGCGGTGAACTCCTCGAAATCGATCGTCCCGTCCCCGGTCGTGTCCGCCACGTGGAGCAGCGCCCTCGCCTCGTCGGCCGGGACACCGAGGCCGGTGAGGTACGGCAGGATCTCGTCCTCGCTGAGCGCCCGGTTGTTGTCGCGATCGATCTCCTCGAACCGCCGCCCGGCGAAGCGCTCGCTCGCGAGGCCGCCCCGGACGGCGCGGGACAGCGCGGCCGCCACCTGCGCGCCCGTGCACGTGGCCGGGCCGCAAACGACGGGCAGCGCGGCGCCGGGCTGCTCGAGCGCGCGCTGCGTCATGCGGGCCACGTCGGCCGGCGCCACCCAGGGCAGCGCGCCGTCGCCGAGCGGCAGCGGCAAGGTGCGACGGAGCCGGATGTCGTCGCGCCAGAGGTCGAGGGCGCTGAGCAACGGTCCGTGAGAGACGAGGGTCAACCTCGGACAGGCGGCGCGGAGAAATGCCTCAGCGTCGCGAATCTGCCGCCCCACGCTGGTCGAGGCAGGAAGGTACGGCGCCACCCAGACGAGGTGGGACGCGCCGCTCTCCCTGGCCGACGCGAGGAAGGTCCGCGCCGCGACGAGGGGGTAAGCGAGATCCGCTGTGCTCAGCACGAGCGCGATGGCCGGCTCCGCGGGCTCGAACGGCAGGGCCTGGAGGAAGGAGGCGAGGTCGTTGGTCGGCTCGGAGCAGACAATCTTGAGGAAGCTCATGGTGCTCGGCAGTGGCGACCGCAGAGGAGCAGCGGCTCCCCCCGCGCGCCGGTCGATGGACGGGATGCGCGCGGACGCGCGGATCGCTCCGTCCAGGATACGCGGCAGCGCCCCGCGGGCCGAGATCCAGATGCAAGCGCGCGCATCACACACTGTCGTATCAAGTCGCAGAAACGACGCGCTACGTCGGGAGCTCCCGCATTCTTCGTGGAGGTAATCCGTCTGCGCGTAACAATCTGCCCCATGAGGCACTTTGGCGCGCTGGTCAGCTTTCTCACCTTGTCGGGAGATGGCGTCCATGCAGCGACCTCGGTTCGATCGCGGTCCGGATAGCCGCTGACCGTCGCCGGGGACGGCTCGCCCTCGCCGGGTGTTTCGGCGCGCGATCTTCGCTGGATTTGCGGGAAATTCGCCGCGATCGCGCGGGACGTACCGACGCGGGCGGGCCCGGCCGGCGCGCGCTCGAGCTCCGCGCTGCGCGCCTCGGGGTGGCGACGCCAAGTGTATGACTGCGAACCGGACATACGGGCACGATCCTTGAATTCGCTCGCTCAGAGCGCAGCCATGAACACCCTTACTTCCGAGCGGCCCCTGGCGAAGATGAGCAAGCAGACGCGGTCGTCGGCCGCGCGTCGTCCCGCGGTGGACACCGCGCGTCACGCCGTCCTCGAGGGCGTGGCGATGAGGCCCGCGAACGTCGCCGAGGCGCTTGTCGCCCTGCAGACGGTGGCCGCGCGGCTGCGCGAGAAGAACGACCCGCGCGCTGTGTTCCCGGACGTCTACGCCGTGATCACGCGCCGCGTGAAGGAGGCGGTCGTCGACGGCACGGATGACAGGTTCCTCGAGCCCGCGTGGATCTCGCGGCTCGCCGGGATCTTCTGCGAGTACTACCTGAAGGCGCTCGCGGCCTCGCTGGACGGGCGCTCCACGGGCGTCGAGGCGTGGGACGTGGCGTTCCAGTGCAACAGCGCGCGCGGGACGGCGGCGGCGGTGCACGCCCTCCTCGGCATCAACGCGCACATCAACTACGACCTGGCCCTCGGCCTCTACCAGAACATCGTCCAGCACGGGGCGGAGCAGGACGCCCGGCTCCTCGCCCGCTACCGCCACGACCACGACCTTGTGAATGAAATTCTCGCGGCGGCGATGCCGGAGATCTTCGCGATCCTGAGCGATCGCTACGGCTGCCCGCTCGCCCGGATCGCGACCTTCACGAGGGACGTGCAGCGCACGGTCTCCGGCGCCGTGCTCTTCCTGCTCAAGATGTGGCGCGACAGGGTCTGGGACGACCTGCTCTCCCTGCTCGCGGAGCAGCGCGAGGCGGACCGGCGCGCGGTTGTCGCGCGCATGAACCAGCACGCGGGGAAGGTCGCACGCACGTTCGCGGCGGGCAACGGGGCGCTCCGCGCTGTCGTCCCGAGCGCGGTGGGGCTCCGGGCCGCCGCCATCACGCTGGCGATGGCGGCCTGAGGCGGGCGATCCCGGCGAGCTGCCCGCAGGCGCCGCCCACGTCGCGCCCGCGCGGCCGGCGCACCAGCGTTGTCACGCCGTGCCCGGACAGCCGCGCGACGAAGGCGTCGAGCCGCTCCGCGGACGGCGGGCGGAGCGCCGGATCGGGGCCGGGGTTGCACGGGATGACGTTCACGCGGCACCGGAGCCCGGCGACGTACGCCGCGAGCAGGTCCGCGTCCTCCGGCGCGTCGTTGTAGCCGTCGAAGAGCACGTACTCGAACAGCACGCGCCGGCCCTGCGGCAGCGATCGCGCGAGCGCCTCCTTCAGGGCCTCCATCGGAAACCGCGCGTTCACCGGCATGATCGCCTGCCGCCGGGCGTCGTCCGGCGCGTTGAGGCTGACGGCGAGCTCCGCGTGCGCCTCGCGGAAGAACGGCTCGATCTTGTCCGCCACCCCGACGGTGCTCACGGTCACGTGCGACGGCGCGAACCGGAACGCGCGCGGGTCGGTGAGCAGCCGGATGGCCTTGAGCACCTCGCCGAGGTTGTCGAACGGCTCCCCCATGCCCATGAAGACGAGGTTCCGGAGCGGCGCGCCGCCGCGCCCGGCCGCGAGCGCCCGCGCGATCCGGACCTGATCGACGATCTCGCCGGCGGCGAGCTGGCGCGCGAGCCCGAGCCGCCCCGTCTCGCAGAAGGCACACGCGCGGGCGCAGCCGACCTGGCTCGAGACGCAGAGCGTCGTGCGGGCCGGCCCCGGGATGAGCACCGACTCGATGAGCGCGCCGTCGCGCGCGCGCAGGACGAGCCGGAGCGTGTCGTCCGTCGAGGGCGCCAGCTCGGCGATCTCGAGCGACAGGCCGGGGTCGAGCGCGAGCAGCGCCTCGTGCGCCCACGCTCCGACGCCCAGGGCGGCGAGCGCTGGCGCGTCCCACGCCGGCGCGGGCGCGCCCGGCTCCGCCCCGAACGCGTGGCGCACCACCTTGCCGGCGACAGCGCGCGCCGCCGACGCCGTGCCGCCGGCCTTGCGGAGGAGCTCGGCGAGCGAGGCCGCGTCGTGGTCGGCGAGCCGCGCGCGCCAACGTGGGACGCGCGCGCTCCTCCGGATCAGCGGGCGAGCGGCGACAGGCGCCGGCGCCGGCGGGTCGCCGGCGCTGACGGCCGGCGCGATCTCCTCGGGGATTTCCGGAACGCGCATGCGCACCAGCTAGCACGCCCCGCGCGGCGCCGGGCGGTCCAGCGACCATCGCTCACCGTCGCTCACCGGCGCTCACCGTCGCTCACCGTCGGATTCCCCTCCATGTCGTCGCATAGCTGTCAACGAGAACCCGCGAACCAGGTCAGGATCTGCCGGGCAGGGACGGAACCTGGGCGTGGTCTGGGGCCATCGGGTGGCCAACCTGTGGACAACCCTGTGGACCGCCAAACCGCGGCTCAAACGCGTGATTTTTGGGTTGCGGATCGGTGCCGGAGGAGGGAGTTTAGCGCCCGGAAGTTCTGCGGCGCGTCGAGCCGCGGAGTGCCCGAGATCGCAGAAAATCGGTGGCATCGGTGTGGGCGGCGCGTCCATGCCCGGGCTGGCTGTTGCCAGCGCCGGGGCTTGGAGGAGCTGCCGCCCGCGCGAGCAAACGAGGACCGGGCAGCTTCCTTGAAGGTGGCAGGAAATTCGTGCGGGCTTTCCACAAGCTGGGAGGAACCTGTGGATTACTTGCCCGTCCTGCGCCCTTGGCGGGCACCGCTCGCGCGAGCGGGAGGCCGGGTTCCAGAGCTTTTGTGAAGCTCGTGGACACACCGGTGGGCTACGTTGCGGGCCGATGCCCGTACGCAACGGCCCCGCATCCTGCGCGCCGCGCGCGCTGCTCGCGATCGCTGTGGTCGGCCTCTCCGGGTGGATGACAGCGGGCGCGGCGGCTGCGCAGGCGCTGCCGCGGGACGCGCAGGCGGACGCGGCCCTGAACGACGCGATGGGGACCGACTACCTCGAGACCCGGTTCGATGAGGCGGAGCGCAAGCTCCGGGCCGCGATCGACGCCTGCGGCGCGTCGGGCTGCTCGCCGGCGGCCAGGGCCCGGCTGCACGTCGCGCTCGGGACGGTGCTCGCCCAGGGCAAGAAGGAGCTGGGGGACGCGCGCGACGCCTTCGCGGACGCCCTCCGCGTCGATCCGTCGGCGAAGCTGGACCCGCGTCTCGCGGCCCCGGAGGTCTCGTTCGCGTTCGAGCAGGCGCGCGCCGCGACAGGCGTCGGGGCGGCGTCGACGTCCGGCGCGGCCGGAGCGCGGCTCCGGATGGATCCGCCGCCCGAGCAGCGCGTCCGCACGCCCGTCCCTCTTTATGTAGAGGTCCCGGACGATCTGCTGCCCAGCGTGAAGCAGGTGACCGTCTGGTACCAGCCGCCCGGCGAGGACGAGGTCCGCCCGCTGGTCATGAAGAAGCTGCGGGGCCCGGGGTTCGGCATCAACGTGCCGTGCGAGGCGCTCGGGCGGGAGGGGACGCTCCGCTACCACGTCGCGGCCGTCGACGGGGACGGCGCGATCCTCGCGAGCGCGGGCGCGCGCGAGGCCCCGCTGACAACGCAGATCAAGGCGAGCCTCACCTCGCCGCCGCCGCGCTGGCCCGGCCACGCGCCCCCCGCGACGTGCGCGGCGCCCGAGAGGGAGCGGCCGCCGCAGTGCCTCGACGACCGGCAGTGCAGCCGGGGGCTCGCCTGCGCCGGCGGCGCGTGCGTCGCGCGACCTGCGTCGGACGCCGTGGCGGAGGGCGCGCCGGAGGTCCGCAGGAACTGGGTCGCGCTCACCTTCTCCCCCGACGTCGCGCTGTTCTCCGGCCGGGACGTGTGCGCTGTCGGCTCGCAGGCGAGCGACAATTACGTCTGCCTGCGCGGCGACGGGACCCGGTATGACGGCACGCCGACGCCGGGGGTCGCGAACGACGTGAACCTCGGCTTCGCGCTCGCGACGCTGCGGGTGGCGATCGCCTACGATCGGCTGGTGCTCGACAACCTCACTGTCGGCGGCCGCGTCGGCTTCGCCGCGGGCGGCACGACGGGCGGCGGCGCCTCGTTCCTGCCGCTCCACCTCGAGGCGCGCGCGCAGTACTTCCTCACGGCGCGGCCGTTCGAGCAGATCGGCGCCCGCCCGTTCGTGCTCGCCGCGGCCGGCGTCGCGCAGGTCGACGCCGAGGTCGACGTGCGCGTCCTCGAGGACGCGACAGCGTGCGGGGCGGCTGCCGACATCACGAGCCCGTGCACGAGGCCGGGCCGGAGCGGTCGCGTCGAGCCCCGGCAGCAGACGCTCGCCGCCACCCGGCAGGCGGGCCAGGGGTTCGCGTCGGCCGGCGTGGGCGTCGCCTATGCGCCCATCGATGCCGTTTCGCTCAACCTCGCGCTCCGCGCGGGCCTCACCTTTCCTGCCGTCACCGCCGTCCTCTCTCCGGAGGTCGGCTTCTCCCTGGGGTTCTGAATGGCCGATCCGTCGGATCTGCGCCGGGGCGCGACGCCTCCGGGCGCGCTGCGCAACCCGAAGATCGAGGCGGCGATCGATCGCGCCGTGCAGCCCGGCGATCCGGCCGAGCTGCTCGCGCTGCTCGATCGCAGCTCCGGGCTCCCCGCCCGGCGCGGCGGCGGGCGCGCGCCCGGCCCCGATCTCGGCCCGAACGCGCCCCTGCCGCGCGTGAACCTGGATCTCGCCCGCGCCGTCGGCGCGGCGATCGCGGACCGCGGCGCGCCGGCGGAGCGCCTCCTGCGGGCGCTCTGCGCGAGCAGCGAGGAGTACGCGCTCATCGTGGCCGCGCAGGCGCTCGCGGCGCTCGCGACGCGGGAGGCGCAGGCGGAGCGGTCGGCGGGCGCGGGGGGCGCGGCGGGGGCGGGCGGAGCGGGAGGCCGGCAGCGCGGCCGCGGGGCTCGCGGCGCCCGGGGCGGGCTCGATCCGCTGGCGGAGCTCGAGCAGATCGCCGAGGATCCGCGGCGCCTCGTGCGCGACGGCGTCGTGGCGGCGCTCCGCGCCGTGATCGCGGCGCGGGGCGACGCGGCGGTCGGCGAGCTCTCGTCCTGGACCGACGGCTACCTGCAGGCGTACGTCGCGCTCGAGGCGCTCGCGGAGCGCACGCTGCTCACCGGGCTGTCGGCGGGCGCGGAGGTGGTGGCGCGGCTGGAGGAGGCGTTCGCTATCTCGGATCGCTCGCCGCGCGCGGACGAGCGGCTGCAGGGGCTGCGCCTGCTCCGGCAGGGGATGCCCGCGCAGATCGCGACGTTCGCGGCCCGCTTCCCCGAGGTCGTGCGCTGGCTCGAGGAGAAGACGCAGGCGGAGCGCCCCGAGTCGCGCGACGTGGTGGCGCAGGCGATCGCGGCGCTCCGGAAGGGGTCGTTCTCGGACGCGGAGACCGGCCGGCTCACCGCCGCGCTCTCTGCGAGCGCCCCGCCCCCGCGCGACGCGGCGCGCATCGTCCAGGGGACGCGCAAGCGGAGCAAGGGGCGGCGGTAGAGCCGCAGGCTGCGACGCCGGCGGGTCGTCGGGGAGCGCTCGGGCTTTCAGCTCAAACGCCGAGCCGACGAACCTCGCGGCGAGCGTCTGTCAGGGAAGGCACATGAGCTTCCTCGTCACTGGCGGGAGGCGTCCAGGCGTCGACTGCGCGCTGCGGGGAGTACGCGCCATGCTCGATTTTGCGAGCGACGACGCGCCCCTCCTCGTCGTCCTCCTTGTTGCGCGTCTGTTCGTCGATCGGGCGATGCCCGCACAGCCAGGCGATCCAGGCCTCGATGTGCCAGGTGGGAACGATGACGGCAACGGGATCGGAGGGGGCGATCGGCTCCTGCTTCGAATCCTTGAGCCGTTGTGCGAGCTGCTGCCGGCGTCGGGCAACGCCGTGCTCGTCGCCGTCGACCACGACGAGCAGCCCGACGTTCGGGTCGTGGCTCTCGGCCCTCCACTGCCTCACCGCGTCCGTGTAGCGCTCGAGCACATACTGCGCCGCGGATCCACGCGCCCTGGGTGAAGCGTCTATTTTACGCTGCCTCGGTCCGATCCCCCACCGGTCGGCGAGGCGCTCGACGAACCGCTGCTGCAAAGCGTCCTCGCAGAGGACGTAGAGTCTACGACGCTTCTTCATGCTCGTCCTCGTACGCCCATGGGCGCGAGAGCCACTCGGAGACACGAGCGCCGCCGGCCGTCTCCAGCGTCACCTCGTCGATGCGCGCCGGCCCTCCGGACGGCCGTGAGAATCGGACGGTCCGCGCAGGAGCCATGTAATCGATGACCGCAGGATGATGTGAGCTCACCAGGGCCTGGCCATCGTGCTTGTCGAGCGCGGTCGACATCGCGGCGAGCCAGGGCTGCATCTCGTGAGGTGCGAGGCCGGTTTCCGGCTCGTCGAGGAACGCCAGCGCGGCGTGCTCGATCGCGCCGAGGAGGAAGCCGTAGAGCACGACCAGCGAACGCTGACCGTCGGAGAGCTCTCCTGCGGAGAGCTTGTAGTCCGTCCCTTCGGCGCGGAAGGTCAACATCAGCTCGCGCACCTCGCTGCTGATGCGCTCGAAGGCGATGCTTCGCAAGCCCGGCAACGTCGGGCGAAGCGCCTCGAACAGCGCGTTGCCGAGCCCCGGTCTCTCGACGAGGACACCGCGGAACCATGACGAGAAATTCCTGCCGTCGCGATCGAGCCAGGGCGATTCGCCCACCGTGGTCGGCTCGATCCGCCGCGGAGAGGGCGCGAGGAGCCAGACTCTGGCGAGCGCCTCGCGGAAGGCGATCGTGCGCTTGTTGTCGTGACGTGGCTCCATGTCCGGCAGGAACGAGCGCTTGCGGCCGAACGGAAAGGTCGTATGCGGAGCTCCGCTCGGGCTGTCTCCGTAGAGGCGCACATCGCCCTCGATCGCCTCGTAGAGCGCCTTTCTGTCGACGGTCAACCGTTCGCGACGGATTGACGCCTGCTGTCGGGCGACATCGTGAACGAGCTCGATCTCGTAGTGATATGCTTCGGCGTCGAGCTCCAGGTCGATCGCGAACCGCTGCACAGGGTCGCCGCGCAGCCAGCGAGTGAGCGAGCGCGTGGGGAATGCGCTCGCTGCCTCCGTGCTCCGTACGATCACGTCCTGGAGACCGGCGAGCGCCTCCCACAGGCTCGTCTTCCCCGACCCGTTGCTGCCGACGATCAGGAGCCTTCGGGGAAGATCGATCGTGAAGTCCACGAAGCAGTTGTAATTGTGGATGAGGACGCTGGTGAGCATGAGCCTGCCGCGCGCACAATGTATCACGGCGGTGAGGCTCGGTCCTCCCTCGCCTCCGCAGGCGCGCCTCCCCTCGGCTCAGGCAGCCTGCTGCGACCCCTCCGGCGCCCCGGCGCCCCCGGGCTGCTCCCTGGCCGCCTCGGCGAACAGGAACTGCAGCGCTCCCGGGGCGCGCCGGCGCCAGGCGTCCTCGCCGTGGGTCCCGGCCTCGTCCGGGCAGAAGAGCAGGTTGCCCTCGCCGTAGCCCCGCCCGCGCAGGTGCTCGACGAGCCGCGCGGCGTCGCGCAGCACCGACCCGTCGTCCTCCTGGGCGCCGGCGTCGACGTACAGCCGCGAGCTCGCCGGGACCGGCTGCGCTGCGATGAAATCGAAGATCCTGCGCTCCGCGAACCAGAGCGAGGGCGACATGCACAGCGCCGCTCCGAGCACGTCGGGGCGGCGGAAATGGGCGTAGAGCGCCGCGAGGCCTCCCATCGACGAGCCGCCGATCGCCGTCCCGGCCGCGTCGCGCCGCACAGGGAAGCGCTCCCGCACCGCCGGCACGATCTCCGACGTCAGCCAGCCGAGGACGTCGTCGAGCCGCCCGTCGCTGCCGTCGCCAGGGAAAGGCGACAGCTCGGTCAGCCGCTCGCTCCCGCCGTGATCGATCCCCACGAGGACCGGCGCCACGACGCCCCGATCCGCGAGCTCGCGCACGGCCTCGTGGAGGTGCCAGCCGCCGCTGAAGGAGGGATCGTCGTGAAAGACGTTCTGCCCGTCGAACAGGAACAGCACGGGGGAAGGCTCGGCGTTCGCGCCCTCGCTGGGCAGGTAGACGCGGACGTTGCGCTCCCCCTGGAAGCCGGGGATCCGATACGGCCCGAGGAGATAGATGATGTGTTCAGCCATGTCTGTTTCGAAGCCGGCCCGGCGTATAGCAATCGCCGGGCCGCGCCGCGGCTGACGCCCTCAGCGCGGCGCGCGGCGCGGATCGGGTGGGCTGGCGCCCGGACCGCGGCGTTCCGCTGTAGCGGAACGCCTCACGCGTGACAGGCTGCTCCGAGCAGGCGCGCTGCGGCTCAGTTGCAGCTCGCCTCGGAGCTGCCGCCGAACACCGTGGTCCAGTAGGACCCGTAGGTCCCGCCACCGGTCGCCCGCCCGATGCCGATCACCTTGAAGTTCGATCCGAGCATGTTCTTGTTGTGGCCGTCCGAGTTCTTCCACTGGTCGAACGTCCCCTGCGCCCCCGAGTTGCCTGCCGCGATGTTCTCGGCCATGGCGGTCCCCCCGCAGCCGAGCTCGTAGCAGGCGTTGCACATGCGGGTCCAGGGCGTCCGGCCGTCCTGGCTCGAGTGAGAGAAGTAGTTCTTGTCGCGCATGTCCTCGCTGTGCCCCTGGGCGGCGCGGTTCATCGAGGTGCAGGCCGAGAGCGCGCCGAGGCCCTTCTCCGCGCGGTACTGGTTGATGATGCGAAGGAAGGCCTGCTCCTCTGTGTCGAGCGGCGTGGTGCTGGGCCCCGCGCCCTGGCACGACTGGCAAGCCCCGCAGTCGCTCGCGCAGCTCGAGCAGTCCTCGCCCGCGCCGCAGACGCCGTTGCCGCAGACCTCGGCGCCCGTCGAGCCGCCCTCGCCCGTCGAGCCGCCGCCGCCGCTCGTCGAGCCGCCCTCGCCCGTCGAGCCGCCGCCGCCGCTCGTCGAGCCGCCCGGCGCGGGGGCGCACGCCGCCTGGACGTAGAGCCGCTTCGTGGTCCTCCTGCATGGATCGCCGAAGGTCGCGTTGTTCGCCGGCACGGTGCAGCTCGACTGCCCGACGCACGCGCGCTCCACCACGGCCTTCGACGTCGAGGCGTTGCACGAGGTGGCCTGGAAGCCGCCGCAGACCCCTCGAGGCCGGCCATAGCTCGCGAAATCGATCGCCGCGATCACCTCCCCCGCCGGGCAGGAGAGCGTGACGTCCGAGTTCTCTGCAGCGGTGTCGCAGACCGCTCCCTCCAGCGGCTCGGACTTCTGATCAGACAGCTCCTCGTCGACGCCGGTCGAGCCCAGACAGCCCACGGCAGAGACACCAGCGATGAAGGCGAGGACAAGCGTCCGATGCAAAGCACTCATTTGAAGGCTCCTTGTTCTGTGAGCCTGTCCCGGCCCGGCTCGCACCGGCGTCGCGGCTCGCGCCGACAGACACGCCAGGGCGCCATCGCCTCGACAGGCTACCCAGTAAGCGTTGTTCAGGGGGCCGAACAGCGCCCTGCGCGTCTCGGCGCAGCGCAACGCCTCCCTTCCGTTCGCTCTCAGCACGGTGTCACCTGAACCCTGCCATGTCCAGAGACGAAACAATCAAGCACGCATGATTTACCGCTCCATGGCTGGATCTTTCCAAAAGTCGTGAAACCACTCTGCCCTGGACTCGATGAGAGAGGATTTCTCCAACCGAGGTCGGCGCGCAGCAGGGTGCCAGTGGAACACCCCATCTCCCTTGAGCCGAAGGGTGGGTGTGCGTGCTCCGAGGGGAGACCGCGGCCAGCGGTCGCCCGGCGTCGGCAAAGCCACGTCAGCGACCGCGAAGCGCGCTGTCAGGCGCCTCGCGTCCGCCCCTTCTCGCGCGCCGAGGGGCCGGCGTCGCGGCCCGGCGCGCCCTCTCGGAGCGCGACCCGACGCGCGGGGCGGCGCCCCGGTTCTTGCGAGCCCCCTGACATCCCAGCCAGGCTCGCCGGTCGTCGCGAGGCCGCGCGGCGCGCCCGATCAGCGCCCTCGGCCGCTGCCGTCCACGGCAGAGCCTGCCCCTGCGCCGCGCTCCGCTCGCGACGGCTGCCCGGAGGGGCGAAACGCCGGACCGCACCCGCGCTGGCGCATGTGCTATGACCGCACTCCCATGCGCCTCAAAGACCGCGTTGTCTTCATCACCGGAGCTTCCCGCGGCATCGGGCGGGCCGTCGCCCTCGCCTGCGCGCGCGAAGGTGCCGATATCGTCGTCGCCGCGAAGACGGAGGTCGCCGAGAACCCGCGCCTCCCGGGCACGATCCACGATGTCGCCCGCGAGGTCGAGGCGCTCGGCCGCCGCGCCCTGCCCCTCAAGCTCGATGTGCGCGACGACGAGGCCTGCAAGGCCGCCGTCGCCGCCGCCGTCGAGCGCCTCGGGCGCGTCGACGCGCTCGTCAACAACGCGGGCGCGCTCTGGTGGGCCGATGTCGTCGACACGCCCATGAAGAAGTTCGACCTCATCATGGGCATCAACGTGCGCGCGTCGTTCGCCCTGTCGCAGGCCGTCCTCCCCCACATGATCGCGCAGCGGTACGGCCATATCATCATGATGTCGCCCCCCGTCGACGCCGCGTCCTGCGCCCACCACGGGGCCTATGCGGTCTCGAAATTCGGCATGACGATGATCGCCCACGCCATCGCCGAGGAGTACGCCGAGCACAACGTCACGGCCCACGCCCTCTGGCCCGCCACGGCGATCGAGAGCTACGCGACAATGAACTTCGGCCTCGGCGGCCCGGAGCTCTGGCGCAAGGCGGACATCCTCGCCGACGCGACCCTGGCGCTGCTCTCGCGCGAGCCGTCGGCCCGGCGCGGCCAGGCGTGGATCGACGAGGCGCTGCTCCGCGACGAGGGCGTCACCGACTTCTCCAGGTACCAGTGCGTGCCCGGCGTCGAGCCGCCGCACTTCCCCTTCTCGGCCATCCCCAAGGCGACGACCACCAGGAAATGAGGCGCGAACCGTGAGCCGCGACGACGACGAGGAGGAGCGCCCCGGTGCCGGCGGCGGCATCGATCCCGGGCCGGAGCTCGCCGCTGTCTTCGACGACCTCGAGACCTTGCTCAAGAACGGCGACGTCATCGCCGCGCTCACCTCGCGCGGGATCAACGCCAGCATCGCGCTGCTCGCCGCCGACGCGCTCCGCGCCTACCTCGCGGACCGCAAGGCCGACGCGGCCGAGGACTTCGCGACCGTCGCCGAGGAGATCCGCGGCCGGCTCGCCGCGAGCGCCGAGGGCTCCGGGACGGACGCGGGATCGCAGGGGGAGCCGTCACGCTCGAACGGGAGGCGCTGAATGAGCACGAGCTTCGAAGCAGAGCAGAGGTCCCAGGCAGCCGACGGCGCGCGGGCGACGCCGCCCTGGGCGCCGGCCGAGGCCATCTCGGGCGCCGACTACTCGGCCGTCGAGCTCGCGCAGGGCGACGACCGCGTGTTCCTCCTCGAGCAGCGCGAGCTGCCCGAGCGCGAGCGCTACGTGACAGCGACCGACGTCGCCGGCGTCGCCGACGCCATCCGGTCGATGGTGGTCCGCGGCGCCCCCGCGATCGGCATCGCCGCCGCGTACGGGATGGCGCTCGCCGCGCGCGCCGCCCGCGGCGAGGTCGCCTCCGGCTACGTCGCCGCCATGCGCGCCGCGGGAGAGCACCTCGCCGCCGCCCGGCCCACCGCCGTGAACCTCGGGTGGGCGGTGCGGCGCGCCGTCGCCGCGGCCCTGGAGCACGCCGGCCGCCGCGGCGAGGAGCGCGCGCGGGAGCTCGCCGCGCTCGCGCGCGAGATCCACCGCGAGGACGTCGCCGCCTGCCACCAGATAGGCCGCGCCGGCGCCGCGCGCCTGCCCGAGTCGGGCACGGTCCTCACCCACTGCAACGCCGGCGCGCTCGCGACGGGCGGCCACGGCACCGCGCTCGGCGTCATCCGCGCCGCGATCGCCGAGGGCAAGATGATCCGCGTGCTCGCGTGCGAGACCCGCCCGTACCTCCAGGGCGCCCGCCTCACGGCCTGGGAGCTCCAGCGCGACGGCATCCCCGTCGAGGTGATCTCCGACTCGATGGCCGCGTGGTTCATGCAGAAGGGCGAGATCGGCGCCGTCGTCGTCGGGGCCGACCGCATCGCGCGGAACGGCGACGTCGCGAACAAGATCGGCACCTACGGCCTCGCCTGCCTCGCGCGCCACCACGGCGTGCCCTTCTACGTGGCCGCCCCGTGGAGCACGATCGACCTCGCGACCGAGAGCGGCGCGTCGATCCCGATCGAGGAGCGGAGCCGCGACGAGGTCGCCGTCGTCGGCGGTCGCCGCGTCATCCCGCCCGGTGTGCCCGTCCGCCACCCGGCCTTCGACGTCACCCCCGCCGAGCTCGTGACGGCGATCTTCACCGAGCGCGGCAAGCTCACGTCGCGCGAGATCAGCCGCTCGGTGCCGCCGCCCGCCTAGCCGCCGCCCGGTTGACATGACGCGCGGTCGCCCCAGGGGCCGCCTCCCCCTCGCGCTCCCCCGCCGCATGGGCTAAGGACAGCCCTGATGGCGCAGTTCTCGCCCAAGCCCGAGTGGCTCAAGGTCCGCGCTCCCGGCGGCGACACCTACCACCACCTCAAGGAGACGTTCCGCAAGCTCGATCTCCACACGGTCTGCGAGGAGGCGCGCTGCCCGAACGTCGGCGAGTGCTGGCGCGAGGGGACGGCGACCGTGATGCTCCTCGGCGACGTGTGCACGCGCGGCTGCCGCTTCTGCGCTGTCACGACCGGCGACCCGCGCGGCGCCGTCGACGTGCGCGAGCCGGAGCACGTGGCCCGCGCGATCGCGCGGCTCTCGCTCCAGTACGTCGTGATGACGATGGTCAACCGCGACGACCTGCTCGACGGCGGCGCCGATCACGTCGCGCGCACCGTGAGCCGCCTGCACGCGCTCCGCCCCGACCTGCTCATCGAGACGCTGGTCGGCGACTTCCAGGGGCACATGAGCGGCGTCGACACGGTGGTCGACGCCGGTCCCGACGTCTTCGCGCACAACGTCGAGGTCGTCCGCCGCATCACCCGCGTCATCCGCGACGTCCGGTCGAGCTACGACCAGTCGCTCGCCGTGCTGCGGCGCGCGAAGGAGCGCCAGCGGCGCTTGGCCGCGGACGCCGCCGAGCGCGGCGCGCCGGCGCCGCGGCGGCTCACCAAGAGCTCGATCATGGTCGGCATCGGCGAGACCGACGACGAGGTGCTGGAGGCGCTCCGCGACCTGCGCGCGGCCGGGGTGGACATCGTGACCCTCGGCCAGTACCTGCGCCCCTCGCCGAAGCACGCGCCCGTGCAGCGCTTCGTCGAGCCCGCGACGTTCGCGGCCTACGAGCGGGCGGCGCTCGAGATGGGCTTCCTCTACGCGGCCAGCGCGCCGCTCGTGCGGTCGAGCTACAAGGCCGCCGAGGTCTTCGTCCGCAGCCTCATCGACCGCGACGGCGCCGCGCTGCCCGCCGGCGCCCCGGCGAGCGACGGCGCCGCCGGCGCCGCGCAGGTCGAGGCGCTGCTCGAGGAGCGCCTCGCCGTGGCGCGGCGCGAGGCCGCCCGCCTCACCGCGGAGCTCGACCCGGACGAGCCCCGCCCGCTCGACGCCGCGCCCGCCAGCCCCGCTCGCCTCGTACCCGCCGCCTCCCTCGTCCGCCGCTAGAGCGGGGCTGTAGAGGCTGAACAAATTCACGGCGCTGGGGGTTGCGGGCGGGGGGACGCAACACCAAGCGCCTTGACGCTTCCCGGCGATTGGCCGAGCGTGACCTACGCAGGAGGGTCCGACACAACGATGTCCGCTCCCATCGATAGGCGCCCAGGCGGCGTTGTTCCAGGTGCCCCGCGGCTCGGCTCGGAGACGCCGCGCGCGCGCGTGGCGTCAATCCTCTCCCAGGCGGCGCGGGCCTACAGCGCGCGCCCGCCGATCGAAGACATCACGATGCCCACCGGCTTCGATCCCGCCGCCGTGGCGCTCTTCGAGACGATCATCGAGGCCTCGTTCCTCGTCGCGAACGCGGACGGGCAGTTCGACGAGGAGGAGCGCGCGCGCTTCCAGGCCATCGTCGTGGACGCCTGCCAGAACCTCGTCCACGAGAAGCAGCTCGAGGCGCTCATCGCCGACCTCTGCGAGATGCTCGCCGAGGACGGGATGGAGAAGCGCGTCAGCATGGTCGCCCGCACGATCGGGCGGACCGAGCACCAGCGCGAGGTGCTCCGCGTGGCGGCGTACATGGCGCACGCGTCGAGCGGCGTGAGCGATCCGGAGCGCGGCGTGCTCGAGCAGCTCGCGCGCGGGTTCAAGCTCGACATGGCCGCTGTCGACGAGGCGATCACGCAGGCGGCCGGGCACGTGGGCGTCTAGCCAGGACATCCGCGGCGCGACGTGCGCCGCGCGACGTGCGGCGCGGGACGGTGCGCGCGCGATCGCCGCGGCGAGTCAAACGGACGGCGCGCTCGCTGCGACGAGTCAACGTCGCGAGCACAGCGAATGAGCGACCGCAGCGTCTCGGCACTGGTCTCGGGCAGCGCCTTTGATTAGTGTCCCGCGAGCCGATGAGCACCGCGACGTACTCCACCGACCGCCCGCCGAACGTCTCAGGGGCAAGCCTGGAGCCGCAGGCCGCCGTCGCCCGGCACCCGCTCGACACGTGTGCCGACGACGTGATCAAGGTCTTGCGCGACGACGGCTCGCTCGATCCCGCGCACGACCCGAAGCTCGACCCGTCGGAGGTCGTCACCCTCTACAAGGCCATGGTGCGCGTGCGCCAGCTCGACGAGCGCCTCGTCGCGCTGCAGCGGCAGGGGCGCATCGGGTTCCACATCGGCTCGCTCGGCGAGGAGGCGGCGGTCCTCGGCAGCGTGTCCGCCACGCGCGCGCAGGACTGGGTGTTCCCTTGCTACCGCGAGTTCGGCGCCGCGCTCTGGCGGGGGCTGCCGCTCCAGCGGTACATCGACAACATGTTCGGCAACGCGAACGACACGGTGAAGGGGCGGCAGATGCCGGACCACTACACCTACCGCGAGGGGCACTTCGGCTCGGTGAGCTCGCCGATCGGCACGCAGATCACGCAGGCCGTCGGCTTCGCGTGGGCCGCGAAGCTGAAGCGCGACGAGCTCGCCACGCTTGTCTACTTCGGCGACGGCGCGACGAGCTCGTCGGACTTCCACAACGGGCTGAACTTCGCGGGCGTGTTCAAGGTGCCGGTCGTGTTCTTCTGCCGCAACAACGGCTGGGCGATCAGCGTGCCGACCGAGCGCCAGACGTCGAGCCACACGTTCGCGTGCAAGGGCGTCGCGTACGGCGTCCCCGGGGTGCGGGTCGACGGCAACGACCTGTTCGCTGTCGTGAAGGTGACGCGCGACGCGATCGCGCGCGCCGCGCGCGGCGAGGGCCCGACGCTGATCGAGGCGATGACGTACCGCCTGTCGGGCCACTCGACGAGCGACGACCCGAAGGCGTACCGCCCCGACGCGTGGCTCGATCCGTGGCGGCGGCTCGACCCGCTCGCGCGGCTGCGGCGGCACCTGGAGCGCACCCAGGGCTGGACCGAGGCGCAGGATCGCGAGATCGAGGCGGCTGTCGACGCCGAGGTCAAGGCCTGCATCGTGGCCTCGGAGAAGGTGGCGCCGCCGTCGCTCGACTCGATGTTCGAGGACGTCTACGCGGAGCCGCCGTGGCACCTCGTGGAGCAACGGGAGCAGCTCAAGGCGGGCCCGAGGCCCAAGGGCCACGGCGGCCACTAGGGCGCGCGGGCGCGGCGTTGACGACGGCGTGGTCGGCGGGGCGGCTCGCCTTCCGGCGCCGTGAGGCCGGGGTGGCGCCGCCGCCCGCGATCGACGGGGTCCCCAGGGGAGCGGGGTCGCCTGTGAGGTTGCACTCCCACCTTCTGGCCGAGAGACGGAGACGAAGAGCATGCCTCAGATGAACATGGTCCAGGCGATCAACGACGCGCTACGCCACGAGATGCGGCGGGACGCGCGGGTCGTCGTGCTCGGCGAGGATGTCGGCAAGGTGGGCGGCGTGTTCCGCGTGACCCAGGGCCTGTTCGACGAGTTCGGGGACGATCGGGTGATCGACACGCCGCTCTCCGAGGGCGGGATCGTCGGGGCGGCGATCGGCATGGCGCTCTACGGCCTCGTGCCGATCCCGGAGATCCAGTTCGCGGATTTCATCTACCCCGCGTACGACCAGATCGTGTCCGAGCTGGCGAAGTACCGGTACCGCTCGGGGGGCGAGTACCCGTCGAAGCTGGTCATCCGCACGCCGGTGGGCGGCGGCATCCGCGGCGGGCACTACCACTCGCAGTCGCCGGAGGCGCAGTTCATCCACGTGCCCGGCCTGAAGGTCGTGTGCCCGTCGAACCCGGCGGACGCGAAGGGGCTCTTGCTCGCGTCGATCCGGGATCCGGACCCGGTGCTGTTCTTCGAGCCGAAGCGCATCTACCGGGCGGCGAAGGGCGACGTCCCCGAGGGCGACTACACGGTCCCGCTCGGCAAGGCGAAGGTGGTCCGGCCGGGCTGGCACGTGACGCTCGTTGTCTGGGGCGCGATGCTCTACGAGGCGCTCGACGCGGCGAACCAGGCGGCCGCGCAGGGCGTCGAGTGCGAGGTGATCGACCTGCGCACGCTGTGGCCGCTCGACATCGACACAGTCATCGAGTCGGTGAAGCGGACGGGCCGGGTCGTCGTGGTGCACGAGGCGCCGAAGAGCTGCGGCCTCGGGGCCGAGCTCGTCGCGCTGGTCAACGAGAAGGCGTTCCTGAACCTGGAGGCGCCGCCGGTGCGGGTGACGGGCTTCGACACCCCGTTCCCGTACACGCTCGAGAACGAGTACCTCCCGCTCTCGCATCGTATCCTTCCGGCGATCCTCGAGACGGCGAGGTACTGACGCATGGGCAAGTACGAGTTCAGGCTTCCGGACATCGGCGAGGGCGTCACGGAGGGGGAGATCGTGACCTGGCTGGTCTCGCCGGGCGACGTCGTCGCCGAGGACCAGCCGATGGTCGAGGTGATGACCGACAAGGCGACGGTGACGATCACGTCGCCGCGCTCGGGCCGGATCGTGGAGACGCGGGGCAAGGTGGGCGGGGTCGTCCCTGTGCACTCGGTGCTCGTCGTGTTCGACCTCGACGACCAGCCCGCCGCGCCGTCGCCCGCGTCGGGGACGGGGATGCGGCAGTCCGCTGCGAAGACGGGCCCCGCGGAGCCCGCGGCGACGGCGGTCGGCGACATCCGGGAGGACCTGCCGGGGATGAACCTGATGGCGCCGTCGCCGGCGCCGGCCGCGTGGATGAACGGCAGCATGGGCGCCGGCGCGGCGGCCTATTTCAACGAGAAGCCGCTCGCGACGCCGGCGACGCGCAAGCTGGCGCGCGATCTCGGGGTCGACCTGCGGCGCGTGCCGCCGACAGGCCCGGGCGGCCGCGTGACGAAGGACGACGTGCGGGCGCTCGAGGCGCCCGAGGCGGAGCCCGAGACGGCGCCGCTGCCCGCTGCGATGGCGCCGAGGGCGGCGGCGCCCGGGGGCGCGGGGGCGGCCCTGGGGGCTGGCGCGCGGGGCGCGGGCGGCGCGGGCGCGGCGAGCGCTGAAGCGCGCGCGGCGGACGCCGGGGCAGCGGTCGAGCGCGCGAGGGCAGCGGTCGAGCGCGGGGCGGCTGCGGCGCCCGAGCTGCTGGAGGAGGACCACGGGCGCGGGGCGGCCCGGCCCGAGGGGGAGCGCGCGCGGGGGTTGCCCGCGATCCCCGGCGACGAGCGCGTCCCGCTGCGGGGCGTGCGCAAGCGAGTCTTCGAGGCGATGTCGCGGTCGAAGCACACGGCGGCGCACTTCACCTTCGTCGAGGAGTGCGACGTCTCGGCGCTGAAGGAGCGCCGCGCGCGCCTGCGGCCGCTGGCCGAGAAGGCGGGCGTCAAGCTGACCTTCCTGCCCTTCTTCGTGAAGGCCGTTGTCGCTGCGCTCAAGAAGCACCCGACGCTGAACAGCGCCTTCGACGAGGCCTCGCAGGAGATCGTCGTCAGGAAGAGCTATCATATAGGCATCGCGTCAGCGACCGAGGCCGGGCTCATCGTGCCGGTTGTGCGCGACGCGGATCGCCGGAGCGTGCTGGACATCGCGAAGGAGATCGCGCGGCTCGGCGAGGACACGAAGGCCGGGCGGGTGAAGCCGGAGGATCTCGGCGGCTCGACGTTCACGATCACGTCGCTCGGCCAGCAAGGGGGCCTGTTCGCGACGCCGATCCTGAACTTCCCCGAGGTCGCGATCCTCGGGATCCACCAGATGAAGCAGAAGCCGGTGGTGCGCGACGGGCAGATCGTGATCGGCGAGGTGATGCTGCTGTCGCTGTCGTTCGACCACCGGATCATCGATGGCCACGTGGGGGCGGCGTTCGCCTACGAGGTCATCGGGTACCTGGAGGATCCGGATCGGCTGTTCCTGGAGATGGGCTGAGCGAGGACGACCCGCGGCAGAGGCCCGCGGGGGTCCCTCCTGAGCAGCCACGGCGCCCTCCTGCGCAGCCACGGCGCCCCTCCTGCGCAGCCATGGCGCCCTCCTGCGCAGCCCACGACGTGTCCTATGTCACAATCGCGCGGCTCCTGCGCAGCCCCGGTGCCCTCCTGCGCGCCCCCTCTGGTGTCCTACGCAACCAGCGTCCGACGCCTGCGCACCGCCGTCCCCCCTCCTGCGCAGCCCCGGTATCCTCCTGCGCATCCCACGACGTGAGCTACGCAACACGTTCTCCCTCCTGCGCACGCCAGGTGTAAGCTACACAACACGCCACAGCGCCGGACCTGGCCGCGCCAGGTCGCCCGAGACCCCACGGGGCTTCGCGCAGCGCTCCTCCGCCTCCGCAGCGAGGCGCCTCGCGAGCGCTCCCTGCGCGCCGTGGAGCGCCCTCGTGCGCCATTTGTAGACCGTGCTGAGCGGTATCGCCCGCGTCGCGGCGATGTCTCTCATCGAGATCTCGTGGAGGTCGTGCTGGAAAAGCACCGAGCGGTGCTCGTAGGGCAACTCCAGGACGAGAGATCTCAACAGGCGCCGCCGCCCCGCCGCGAGCAGGAGATCGAGGGGCGTCTCGCTGCCGCCGACCTCGCACAGCGCCGCGGGATCCGTGATGACCTCGTGACGCTGAGATGCCTTCGCGTGGTAACGCGAAGCCAGGTTCACCGCGAGGCCGTTCAGCCACCGTGCGATCGAGCCCCGCGCCGGGTCATAGCTGCCAAAGCTCGTGAAAGCCGCCAGGAAGACCTCCTGGGTCAGGTCGAGCCGATCGCGCTCGGGCACACGGAGCTTCGCGAGCCACCGGCGGACGCGCTGGATCGTCCCCGCCTGGAATACATGGTGGAACGCGTGCTCCCGGTCGGGGGCCGCCGCAGGCTTCAACGCGCTCTGCCGAGATCCCGGCCGAGATCTCGTCCGCGCCGCGGCGCACGGCGCGCCGGATGCGCTCGGACGAGCCGTCCTCGCGTGTCGCGCCAGAGGGGCAGAGTCCTCGGCGAAGACGCGTGTCTCGACGCAATGGATGATCGCCCCGCGTGGGGGTAGCGCCAGGAGCTCGATGGCTCGCCTCCAGATGAAACATGAATGTTCCGCGCGCCCCCTCGTCCGCGCGGACACGAGCGCTCCTGAGCAGGCGTCGCTCGGCGCGCGACACCCGCTCAGGAGACGCTCGATCCCCTACGGCGGCGACCACGGGCCGCTGTGGTCCAGCACCGCCTTCGTCACGAAGGCCGCCTCGCGCCCGGTGATGGCCTGCTGCACGGTCCTCACCTGAGCTGGTCCAGCAGCGCTTCGCGTTCGCCCGCCAGCCGGCCGCGAGGGAATCTCCGTCCGTGCTCCTCCAGCAGGCGTCGCGCCGCGACGAGCGACACGACATCACCGGCCTCCACGGCCGTCCGTGCGCGGGCGACGAGATCTCGCTCGCGGGAGCTGATCGCCGGGCGCTGCGCCGCTGGCTGGCCAGCCGGCCTGGCGGGAGCGGCAGGGGCCGTCACCACCTCTTCCAGCGCCGGAGGGGCCGTCACCGCCCCGTCCAGCGCGCCGGCCACGCGCGCCGGCGCGGCGGGGTCCCGCGCGGCCGGCGCGGTCGACGGCCAGGTCGTCCTCCCGGAGACCAGGGTGGCCAGGGAGGCGCGGAGAGGCTCGACAGGCTCCGTCGGGCCCGCAGCCAGCGCGCCGAGCACCGCCGCACACGCGATGGCGACGCCTCGGGCCATCCAGCGCGCGGGACCACCTCGCCGAAAGGAGCGCCGCTCCAGCAGCCACGGCGGGAACAGCACCGCGCGCCGCCGGCGAGCGCCGCGGCCTCGCTGCCTCGCTTCCCAGCGGGCCGCCGCCTCCTCGAACTCCTCCCAGGCCCGGCGCAGGCGACTTCGCGCGGTCTCCAGCGGGATCTCCTGCTCCCGGGCGACGTCGGCGATCGGCCGCTCCAGGAGCTCGCACGCGATGAAGACCGCGCGGCCCAGCTCGCCGATCTGGTCGATGAGCTGCCGCACCAGCGCCGCCTCCTCGCGCGCGATGGCGTGATCCTCGGGGCTCCGGCGCTCGTCGCAGAGCGCCGCCTCGTCGAGGTCCGCGAGCGCCTCCTCGCGCCGGCGCGCCGCCCGCCGGTGATCGCGGGCGGTGTTCAGGACGACGCTGTCGCGAAAGGCGCCGGGGTTCCTGGCCGATCGGGCCTGCTCTCGCCGCTCCCACAGCCGGATCATCGCGTCCTGCATGACGTCCTCGAGGTCCCGGGAGGGCACCCCGACGCAGGCGACGAGCGACTTCACGCGCGCGGGCGGATGGGGGATCGGCGTTGCTCGGTCCACGATTCAACAGACGATCCGGACCCGGCCGGAAGGTTCAACAATCGACCGCGCCCGCGCAAAGGCCGGGACAGGCGGCCACTGTACGCGACCGCGACGAGGGGGACACGGGCGCGGCGAGATGTCCTCCGCGCGGAGCGCTGCGCCGGCCAGCCGGGGGAGCTGAGCTTTCGCCCACCGCCGCCGTGGCCGCCCGTTGCCGCGCCACCCATTCCGGTTCCGGTCTGGAAGCGCTGTCCCTTCCGGTGAAACCACAGCATTCCTTCATCGATGCTCCAGTTCTCTATCACTCCCTGGGCCGATGACGATTCTGGCCGTCTTGAACGCCCGCCATCGTGAACGGGAACGCCCAGCGCTTGCGGAGAATGGCTCGTTGACATGGGCCCGCGCGAAGGGGTATCCACCGGGCGGTGTGCCGCGCGCGCCACGCCTTCTTGACGTGCGTCTTCCTTGGAGTCGTCGCGGCGCTGGAGGGCGCGGCGGACGCGCGGGATCCGCAGGGGATCGCGGGGACGCGAGAGACATCGACCGTCGAGGATCGGCTGCGCGGCGCTCGGCAGGCGCGCGACGCCGGACGGTGGGTCGAGGCCGAGGCGGCATACGAGCTTGCGCTGAAGGCGGCCGATGCGGCGTGGACGACCGACGCGGAGCGCGCCGAGATCGCCGCGGAGCTCGGCCTGTGCGAGCTCGCGCTGGGCATGGTTCGAGACGCGGCCAGCCACCTGGCGCAGGGCTTGAGGCACCGTGATGCGCTCCGCAGCGGGCTGGCGAGGCGGGCCGAAGAGGGATTGAAGAAGGCCGAGAGCCGGGTGGTGACGTTCTATCTCGGTGTGAGCCCACCGGACGCCGAGGTCCTCGTCGATGGCAAGACGCTGGGGCGCCCGGCGCCGACCTACGAGCTGTTCCTGGAGCCGGGGCACCACACCGTGAGGGCGCGGCTGGACGGCCACACCGAGGTGGTGGGCGCGTTCGAGGGGCATGCCGGCAAGGAGAGCTCGCTGAGCTTGAAGCTGCCTCGCGCGCCGGAGCGCGGTGAGGCGGGGGCGGCAGGGGTCGGGCCGGGGCGGGCGGCGGGTCCGCCGGCTCCGGCGGCGCGGCCGACGGCTCCGGCCGCGCGGGCGCTCCCCCTGACGGAGCTGCGGATCGGGGGCGCGGCGCTGGCGACGGCGGCGCTGGCGGCCGGCACGGTGTTCCTGCTGCGGGCCGATGTGATCGACGGCAACCTCGCCGAGCGCGACGTCGTGTTCCGCCGGCAACGAGGCTGGACGTCGTCGACGTGCTGGTGGCCGAACGCGCCCGAGGCGTGCGCGGAGATCCGCGACGACGCGGCGGAGCGGGCTCTGTTCGCCACGCTCGGCAAGGTGGCGCTGGCGACGGGGGCGGTGTTCGGGATCGCGACGGCTGCGTCGTTCCTCGCGGAGGGGTGGATCCTCGACGAGGCGCCCGCCCGCGGAGGCGTCCGGGTGGCGCCGAGCGCGACGGGGACGCAGGCCGGGCTCGTGCTTCAGGGCGTGTGGTGAGGCGAAGAGGGGCGATGGGGACGCGCGGGGGGCGAGGTCGAGGAGCGCTGCGTTCGGTCGCGGTGATCGCGCTCGGCTGCGGGAGCGCCGCGGGCGGCGCGGGATGTTATGCCGAGGACTGCGCGACGACGTACAGTTGCGCGCCGCTCCCCGGCGAGGCGCCTCCGGCGCTGCCGGCGTCGCCGTGCGACGGCGATCCCGCGACCAGCCCGGCGAAGGACGGGTGCGGGGTGTTCGTCGCGCGGCATGGGGACGACGCGAGCGACGGCACGAGGGGAGCGCCCGTGAGGACGCTGCGCCGCGCGGTGGAGAAGGCGGCGGAGCCCGGGGGAACGCGGCGGGTGTACGCGTGCGCGGAGGACTTCGACGAGGCGGTCGTGCTGCCGTCGGGGGTCGCGATCTGGGGGGGCCGGGACTGCGGCGCGGCGGCGTGGACCTGGGGCGGCGTGGAGAGCTTCACCGGGATCGCGCCCGAGCCGGGGCGGGTGCCGCTCACCGTGGAGGGGCGCCAGGCGAGCATGACGTCGGCGGTCTTCGGGGTGCGGCTCGCGGCGGCGGACGCAACCCGGCCGAGCGGGTCGTCCATCGGGATGATCGTGGGCGAGGGCGCGGCGGTGGAGGTGGTATCGAGCGAGATCCTGGCGGGGAACGGGGCGGATGGGGCGGATGGGGAGAGCGCTCCGCAGGATAATCCCTGGCGGGCGCCGGATGGGGCGCCTGGCCATCCAGGCGCGCCGGGGTGCCTGGCGGACTGGACCGAGGGCGCTCCGCCCCCGGTAACCGTGTGCGAGGACGGGACGACGTCCATCGGCGGGGCGGGCGGCGACGGCGACGTCGCTGCGGGCGGCGACGGCGAGCCGGGCGCGCCGGCGCCGGGGCCTGGCTCGATCGACAACGGCGAAGAGGGAAAAGGCGGGGCGATGAGCTGTACGACCGGCAAAAGGGGCGGCGATGGGGAGCCCGGCGCGAACGGGGTCGGAGGCGGGGCGGGATTGGAGGAGCCGCTCCGTTACGGAAGCATCAGCGCGCGCGGCTGGCAGGGTTTTTCGGGACAGAACGGCCAGAACGGGGGGATCGGCCAGGGAGGCGGCGGCGGAGGCGGCGTCGGACCGAACGGGCAGTGTCGCGCCGTGGATCCGCAAGGCGGACCATCCGGCGGCTCGGGCGGGGGCGGCGGTTGCGGGGGGCGTGGCGGCCGGGGGGGCGGCTACGGGGGCGGTAGCTTCGGCATCGTCGCCCTCCATGCTCACGTCCTGGTGGACAAAACCACCATCATTACCGGCGACGGCGGTCGCGGCGGTAACGGCGGGCGGGGGCAAGACGGTGGTGGGGGCGGGCCACGCGGCCCCGCTGGAGCTATCCCACTCTCCTCCTACTTTGCCTGCGAGGGCGGGTTCGGCGGCACCGGAGGCAAAGGCGGCCATGGCGGCGGAGGGCTCGGTGGCATTTCCGTCGCCGTCGCTCGCGTGGACAGCAGCGTTCACCTCACGGAGAGCGCCGACTGGGCCTTCGGAGCAGCCGGCGCTGGTGGGCTTGGCGGCGGACGCGGTCCGAACGACATGACAGCCAACGGGGCGAGCGGCAAAACCGCCCCACTCTGGGATTTCCCCGAGCTGGTTGTGCCGCCCCGATAGCGGATTTCGCACGGGGATGACCAGGGAGAGAGGATCATGAAGATCACAACCGCTGCATGGATCCTTCTGCTGTCCTCGCCGGCCGCCCTGGGGTGCGGCACGGAGCCGTTCACCCCACCGTGCGCGGAGGGGGGCACCTGCGACGCCGGGCCCGCGGCCGAGCCATCGGAGGAGGCGTGCCTCGAGGGCCTCGCCGCGTTGCGCGTGCAGGCCGGCTGCGGGGTGTTTGCCAGCGAGATATGGGGAGACGACGGCAATCCCGGCACGATGGACAAGCCGGTGAAGACGCTCGCCCGCGCGATCGAGCTCGCGCCGCGTGCACGCGGGCGGGTGTTCGCGTGCGCGGCTGGCTGGTTCTCCGAGGCCGTCACGCTGCCCTCCGGCGTCGATCTGTGGGGCGGCTTCACTTGCTGGTCGAGATGGCGACATTACACGGAAGGGGCGACCAACAAACCGGCAATAATCGTTTCATTGGACGCCAGAGGTCCCGCAATCACCGTGACGGCGGCGCAGACCGACAGCGACGTGACCACCGACGGCGTATCCACGATTGTGGACATGCGGCTGCTCGCCGAGGGTCCACTGGAGACGCGCCTCGATGTCGTCGCGATGAGGCTCGAGCCGGGTGCGGTCGTGGAGGTGCTTCGGAGCGAGATCCGGGCGGCCGCCGGCCTGACGGGCGCGCACGGCGCGGACGCGGACTACGTTGATCCGTTGCCAGCGGACGGGGAGATCGGCGCGATCGGCAAGGACGCTTGCTCGGCAGCCACCGTGGCCGGCGGGGCCGCCGTGATGACCGTGTGCGGCGACTTGATATCGACCGGCGGCAGAGGGGGCGACGGGACGCCGGACCGCGGCGGAGACGGCGAGGACGGGAAGCCGCGGTCCACCACGAACCCCGGCGACGCGGGCCTAGGCGGCGCGGGCGCAAGAGACGGCGCCCCGTGCCGGGACGGCCGCCGTGGCGGCGACGGCGCGCCGGGCGCGCCCGGCGTCGCCGGCCAGGGTGGACGCCTCACCGAGGCGGGGTGGGAAGGCGTGCCCGGTAGCCAGGGCGGCACGGGCGCGCCCGGCCAGGGGGGCGGCGGGAGCGGCGGCGCGCCGGGCGGCCGGGGCGCCTGCGGCAACGCGGCGCTGGGCGGCGCGGCGGGCGGCTCGGGCGGCGGCGGCGGCTGCGGCGGCTCGGGCGGCCGCGGCGGCGGCGCGGGCGGCGCGAGCATCGCGATCTTCGCTCCATCGGGCAGCAAGCTGACCCTCCGGGAGACGCGCGTCATCACGGGCTCGGGCGGCCCCGGAGGCCGGGGCGGCGAAGGTCAGATGGGCGGGCAGGGCGTGCAAGGAGGCCCGCCGGGGCGGGCGCCGGCCATGGGGGGCGAGTACGCCTGCCGAGGAGGCTACGGCGGCTGGGGCGGCACCGGCGGCTACGGCGGCGGGGGCGCCGGCGGGCCGTCGATCGGCATCGCCTACGCCGCCGACGAGCAGCTCACCCTGGATGGCGTCACGTTCGAGATCGGCCCAGGGGGCCCGGGCGGCATCGCGGATGTCAAGGACGAGACGCGCGACAAGGCGAACCGAGGCAGCGACGGCTTCGCTGCCGAGACGATGCGCTTCTCGCCGTAGGGTCTGCGCCCGGGATTGCCGCCCGCGACCGCTCCCCCTTGCCCGATCGGGAGCAGCGGAGGACGAGCGAGCTGGGCTTGAGCTTGTTGCGCGCGAGCGGTCATCGAGCAACGAGAGCTATCCGACCGCCGACCGCACCGAGACCCGTATCGACGCAGGGCAGCGGGCGTAGCTGGGCCATCTCCTATCACATCATAGAGACCCCCAGGAAGCGCTCGGAGAACGCTCCTGTGACATCCGCCAATCATTTGCACGCCCAGAGCATCGGCACCGCGTAGGAACGCAGCATGTCATCTGAAGTGATCAGCGTTGCACCCTCCATCTGAGCTTGCGCCATCAGCATTCGATCGAAAGGGTCACGATGGTGCAGTGGATAGGATGTCGCCGTCCAAACGTGCGCCGCTTCAATGGCCAGCTCTCGCACCGTTGGATAGCTGAGCCACCACGCTCGAAGCTGCTCCGGCGGCAGGCTACCCTCCAGGCGTCCGAGGGCGTGCTTGATCGCAAGCTCCCACCAGGAGGCGACCGATAGGAGTATCTGCGCGCCGGGGTCCTGGAGCGCATCCACGACCTCCGACCTCAAGCGTTCGGGTTGAGCGGCAAACCAGACCACGACGTGCGTATCGAGAAGCCACTTCAAGGCCCGTCTCCCTCGAATGCTCGCCGAACGTCGTCAGGAAGAGGGGCGTCGAAGTCGTCTTTGAGCTGGATTTGTCCACGCAAACCACCTGCAACCGGGGCGACGGATGCCTGCGGCTGCGCCTCGCCGAGCGCGATGATCTCGACGCGCTGACCGCGGAGCGGCAAAAGGGCTGGCAGAGCACGAACGACCGTGTCATCCACCATCACATGCATCTTGAGGGCTTGCATGCTCCTAGCATGCGCCAGCGGACGCCGAAGGTCCATCCTTCGCATGCGGACAGACGGAGGGTGCCGGTAGGACCGTGAGGCGAAGGCGGCGCAGGCGGGGGTGAGCCGAGCGTTCGATCTCTCGCTCGAGGTCCATCGAGAGGCCCGGCTCTTGGAGGCCCGGCTCTCCTTGGAGGCCGGGCTCTCGTCGAGGGGCGGCAGCGCGGCTCGGCCCGACCGCATCCCGTGGCCACCGGATGTGGCATGCCGGTCGCTGGCCTCCTCAGAGAGACGCGCCACGGTCGCTACCTGCTGCCGGTTCCAACCATCGTGCCGCGCTTTCCGTCTCGCCATCATGAGCGCGGACCGCCGTTGCGTGGAGGGAGCCGCCATGGGCACCTCCGCAGCTCGTCTGCCCAGCAAACCGCAAGGCGACCTCGCCGAAGTGGATTCGGTGAACCATCATGGCACGCCGTTCCCCGCTACTTATCCGATCACGACGTACATGGCGCGGTGAGCCATACCTCACTTCGAAGGCGGGTTGTTGCCCCTACCGCCGCCGGAAAGATTCCCCGTGGTGCTCGGCGCGTTTGCAGGCCTGCCCCCGCCCGTTCCACCACCGCCCTTGCCACCACCACCGCCCTTGCCACCACCACCGCCACCTTTGCCGCTCATATCGACCTCCACCTTTGGCTGTTCACTGCATTGTTGATGGGAACCATGTCGCCTTACGTTCTCGCTGAATCCAATCGCGGGGCAACCCAGTCCGCCGAACTATCAGTCGATTGGTCAACCGAAGCCGCCGGATCAGGTCTGTCTAGATCGCCGCCTTCTGTGACCTCCCCCCACGGGAAATCTCGCGGTTCGGCTCTGCGCCGCAAGGCCCAAATGCTGTCCAGCGCCATAGGGTAGCTCCATATCTAACACCGGCGGCAGTCGCCGTCTTTCCGGGGGCTGGGGGCGCCTGGAGGGGCGCGCCGGACGCGCAGCCGGAGGCGTCGCGACGCATCCCGCCGCGTCGCGCCAGGATGCCACGGTCCGACCACCTCATCGACAGGTTGCCGGGCACAACCCGGTCCGTTCACCACCTCGGATCGAAGGGGCCTTCGAGGGGGCTGCGGACGGCGAGGCCGCCGCGGTTCAGCACGTGGATGTAGATCAGCGTCGTGCTCACGTCGTCGTGGCCGAGGAGCTCCTGGATCGTGCCGATGTCGTAGCCGGCTTCCAGCAGGTGCGCGGCGAAGGAGTGACAGAGGGTGTGGCAGCGCGCGCGCCTCGATAGCCCGTCGGCGAGGGCCGCCTCTCGTACCGCGCGCAGGCGCATCGTCTCGTGCAGAGGATGCCGCCGGAGCTGCCCTGTCTCCTTGTCGCGCAAAGCGGGCGTCGCGGGGAAGACCCATTGCCAGGGTCATTCCCGGCCGGCGTTTGGATACCTGCGGTCCAGCGCGTCGGGGAGGCTCACCCAGCCGGTGCCGGCCGCGAGACCGGCGGCTTGCTGGGCGCGCACGGCGGTGAGGCGATCGCGCAGCGGGGGAACCAGGCGGAGCGGCAGCATCGAGAGGCGATCGTTCCTGCCCTTGCCGTCGCGACCGAGGATCTCGATCGCGGGCAACTCCCGGCCGCGATCGACGAGTTCCGCCGGGCGCTCACGCTCGCTCCGGACAAGCTGCGCGCGCACGCGCTGCTCGCCGTGGCCCTCGTGCGGCAGAGGCGGCTCGGGGCGGCGCTCATCGAGGTGCAGACGGCGCGCCGGCTCTCCCCCGAGGCGCCGCTCGCGCACCTGGTCCTCGGCCGCGTCCTGCTCGCGCACCGGAGGCCGAGCGAGGCGCGGGAGCATGTCGCCACGGCCCGTGGCCTCGCTCCATCGGACCCCGCGCCCCTCCGCGGCCTCGCCGCCGTCGAGCGGTACCCTGATCGCGACGATCGCGCCGTCGAGCTCCTGACCCAGGCGCTCGAGCTGGCCCCGGAGGACGTCGAGACGCTCGTCGTCCTCGGCGATGCGCACCTCGCGCGCGGCCGCGTCGACGATGCCGAGCGCTGGGCGCGCGCCGCCCTGGAGGCCGAGCCTGAGCACGCCGACGCGCTCGTCCTCATCGGGCACGTGCTCCTCCGGCGCGGGGACGTGAGCGGAGCGCGCGAGCACGCGGTCGGGGCGATCCGCACCGAGGTGAGCGATCCGGACGCGCTGAGGCTCCTCGCCGCCATCAAGGCGCGCGAGAGCTTGCTCCTCGGCCTCTGGTTCCGGGTGAGCTCAGTGCTCGCGGGGCTCGGTCCGAGCGCGATGCGCGTCCTCCTCGCCGCGGATCTCGCCCAGGACCAGCCGCTGCGTTGACGGCCCTCCCGTGGATGCTCTCCACGGCGGGAACGTCCACCTCGCGTCGTGGGCTCGGGTCACATGCAGCGCAGCCGGCGAGCCAGCCTCATCCGCTGTCGTTGCTCGGCCCTTCCGGCGGCCCCTCAAGCGCGTCCCACCCGCCGGGAGGCTCTTCGATCCCCAGCGCGGCGAGGAGATCGCGGGCGGCCTCCGAGACGTCGGCGGGGACCTCGGGCCCCGGCTCCCAGGCCGACAGCAGCGCGCGTAGCCTCCGGGCGGGCGCGGCGAAATTCTGCTGATCGAGCTCCGTTCCGAAGGCGGACAGGAGCTGGTCCACGTGCTCGACCAGGTGCTCTCGCGACGGCCATGACGTCGCCTTGGCCCACGAGCGCGGCGAGGCGAGCACGCCGGCGAGGTTCACGGCGCCCGCGACCGCCTGGGCCAGCCGGGCCGCCCTCTTCGATGCATCGCTGTAGCTCCCCGGCACGCCCGCTGCCGCCGCTTCCGGCGGCTCCGCGTCGTCCGTGTCGCGATCGATCGCTCGGGCCTGGTAGCCGTCGTCGTTCTCCCAGCCGCCGGTGGGCTCCCGCACGCCGAGGGAGAGCACGAATTGTCGGGTGGCCTCGTAGACCGCCTGCGGGATCTCCTCGCCTTCTCTCCAGGTGAGGACCGCCTCCCGGAGCTCGCGCGCTCGCTCTTGGGGCTGCTCGAGCGGGAAGTACGCGATGTAGTCGTCCGCCGCCTGGAGGACTTCCGAGCGCGTCGGTCGTCTCACGAGGGTCGACAGCCGGCAGGCCGAGGTCATCTCACTCAGCAGGTAGAAGGCGTTGTTGAGCGCGTCGGACTCCTTGTGGCCGTGGCACGTTCGGCGGATGGTGCGCGACTCTCTCGGGAGATCGGGCTTCATGACATCGTCTCTCTTGCTCACGGATACGATTTGCAGATCGGTCCGAAGAAGGTGTTCCTTAGCGCCGAGATGGCGCTGGCACCGATGGCGACAACCTCGGGCGGCGATGTTCCGATCTTGACGCATACGTAAGAGCACCACGACCGTATCACGATATTCTGAAGGATCCCGTTCACGAAGTCCGGCAGGTGGGGCACTTCGCCGTTCCGCAGTCGTCGATGTAACAAAGATGATTCACGGCGGGTATGTAGCCTTGCTGGCACGGTAGAGTAGGCTCGCAGCCGTAGTCTCGCGCGCACTCGAACTTCGGAGTCACCCTATACGCGAGCATCGACGGGTCGGTGCCCGCGAGCCACGCCCGCGCCTGCTCCATCGCTCCCGGCGCGTACTGCTCCAGGAGCGCCTTCAGGGTCTCATCATCGAGCGTGGCCGGATCGAACTGCGTGACCTCGACCGCGCCGGCCAGAGCGCACGTCATGTTCCCGGCCAGGGCCGAGGCGAACGCGAGCTCCTCTGGGTCAAGTTGAGCGTAGAGTTCCTCGCCCAGCTGCTGCTCCTCCGAGCTGACGCCCGTGCCGTCGTCAACGGGGCTGCTGCCGCCCGTACCGTCATACGGGGCTGCTGCCGCTCGTGCCGTCGTCGACGGGAACGCTGCCGCCCGCGCCGTCCTCGGGGGCGCTGTCCCCGTCACCGGAGCCAGGCCACGCTCCATCGCCGTCCCTGTCTCCCGGGCCCACCCGGATGACGCATCCGGGAACGACCGCATGCGCGGCGAGGCTCACGAGCACGACCGCCGCCAACCCCTGAGCCGCGCGCTTCGCCATCCCACCCTCTCCGGACCATGACTGGCGGCATTCCACCACCAGCAAGCTGTCGAGGCGGTACCATGCGCGCTCTCCCACCACAAGCGAGCGGCAGACGAGGTGCCGGCGCCAGCGGCTGGCGGCCGGGGTGGACGCCTCACCGAGGCCGGGTGGGAACGCGTGCCCGGAGGCCAGCCTCGAGAAGACGGCCTCCCCTCACCCATCTCGAGGGCGAGCCAGCTCGCGGGCTCACTGGCCTGCGAGCTGGTCAGACCAACCCCCTCACCAGACGCAGCGGCCGCCCGAGATGCGCTGTCCCGACTCGCAGCAATGGATGACGCTCGAGCCCGTGTCCCGCTGGGTGCAGGAGTGCGAGCCGGGGATGCTGCTGCCCGAGCACTGGAGCCCCGAGCCGCACTTCGGGACGCACGTGTTGTTGACGAGCCCATACCCCGACGGACAGCAGTAGAGCCTGGGGCCCGAAGGGTACTGTTCGCATTGGGGCGCGCCGCTCGCGAAGGCCCACTGGCACACCAGCCCACCGCCGCACACCGACAGCTCGTCCGCGGCCTCCCCCGTCGGCTCCGCCGCCGCCTCCTCGACCTCGGCGGCGACCCCCTCGTCCGCGATCGGCTCGTCCGCGGGCGGCGCGATGCAGCCCATCGAGGCCGCCAGGACTCCGGAGATCGCCAACAACCCTGCCGTCATCATCTTGCGCATGAGATACCTCTCTGTTCAGGGAGCGCACCCGCGCTCCCGGAGCTCACAGCGACACGCCGGCGCGGCCAGCGGGCTTCACGCCTGCTCCGCGCCGCGACGCGAGCAGCGGAGAGCAATGCGCGGGCCAGGCCGAGATGTCGTGAGATGCCGCCATGCGCGGGGCGCGCCGGAGCGACTCGGCAAGAACTGCGTGGCCCTCTTCGAGGAGAACGCAGATGCTGCCTGGCGAGGCAAACATTGCTCAGCGCGGCGCCGGACGCAGACAGCGGCGGCGACGGGGCAGGACGAGATCGCGGGGCCTGCTCAGCCGGATCTCCGGTTCCGACGGTGCAGCGCTCGCCATGCCGCGCCCGCCGCCCGCGCCGGCGATGCGCCGTCGGGGTCCCGGCAACCTCGGTCGGGCTCCAGGGAGTGGCCGCGGGCGTCGGCGCCTCGCCGCTCCCCGGCGGAAGAGTGATCGAGACCGGCCGACGCGGGCATTCATAGGGCGTCCCGAATGGCAGCCGGGCGTTTTCATTGAGGCTGGGAGAATACGACCATGGCAAAGCGCACGAGCCGAAGAATCTTCCTCCGGGGGCTCGGCGGCGCTTGCGTCGCAGCGCCCTTCCTCGGATCGATCGCCGACCGCACCGCGAAGGCGCAGCCGGCCACGCCGCCGAAGCGGCTGATCGTGATGTACACGCACTATGGCTGCATCACGACGCGGTTCTTTCCGAGGAGGTCGCACGGCCCGCTCACCGCCGCGGACCTCGAGTCGACGACGCTCAAGCACCTGGCGCCTCACGTCGACAAGCTCCTCATGCCCCGAGGCATCCGCGCGATGAACGAGTGGACGCCGAAGATGGAGCGGGGGCAGGGGAACGATCGCCACCTGCAGGTGAACGCGTCGTACTTCACGTGCCACCCGGTCACTCCCAACAGCGACGATCCGTTCAGCTTCGAGTCCGCGACGAAGTTCAACGCGCAACCGACCGGTCCCTCGCTGGACCACGTGATCGCACGACAGCTCAGCCCGGACGGCGAGCCCCTGCTCATGCGCGTGGGAAACTTCCGCGACGGCCCGCCCTCGGCGATCTCGTACTCGGCGCCAGCGACCCTGTATCCGGGTCTGGGCGCGCCGGCGGAGATCCTGGCCAAGCTCACGGGCCTGTTCACGGACCCCCGCCCCTCTCCGGACACGTACAAGGCCATCCGCGGCAAGAGCATCATCGACCTCGTGCGGGACGATCTCGACACGCTCGCGCGCGTCGACATGAGCCAGGCCGACAAGAACAAGCTGGAGGCCTGGAAGGCCATCCTCCACGAGACCGTGAGCACCGTCGCTTCTGCGCAGTGCAACGCGTCCCTCGCCGCGGCGCTCGGCGCGACGCAAGAGAACGTCGACATGGCGAGCACGCCCCCGGGCGCCGATGACGTGCTGACGCGGCGAATCTCGGACAGCCTCGACGGCGCGGACCTCTACTCGAACCTCGCCGTGCTCGCGGCGGCGTGCAACGCGACCCCCGTCGTCTTCCTGAAGTACCCCGCGAACTTCCTTTTTCGGGGGCTCGGCCTGACGATGGAGAGCGCCAGTCTCTCGTATCGCCTGGGCAACGCGGGCATGCAGGGCACCTGCGTCCCGGGTGTGATCGACATGCTCCTCAAGATCGACGACTACTACGCGAGGAAGCTCGCCCACCTCGTCGAGCAGCTCAACCGTATCGACGAGGGCGACGGGACGCTCCTCGACAACTGCGCGGTCGTCTGGTTCCAGGACGCGTCGGACGGCTGCGCCCGCAACCTCAACAACCTGCCGATCGTCCAGGTCGGCAGCGCCGGCGGCTATTTCAAGACCGGCTGGGCCGTGAACGTCGAGGACGGCTCGCCCGATCTCACGACCGGCAACAGCGAGATCGTGTGTGTCGACGGCGCTCCGAACGAGGTCGACGGGACCACCCAGGCCACGGGGACCGATCCGTCGCTCGCCAACGCGCCGATCAACAAGTACTTCTGCAACCTGGTGAACGCCCTCGGGGTCAAGGCAGGCAGCGACGGCTTCGCGGCGCCGGGCGGCTCGGAGCCGGTGACCCGCTTCGGTATGTACGACCGGACGGAGGACTTCGTCGGCGGCGGGATCAATCCCCCCACCCTCCACGATCCAGGCGAGTTCGCCGCGCTCAGGGCGAGCTCCTGAGCGGTCTCGTTCCCGAGCGCGCCCGGGTCATAGAAGGTCCCTTACGAGCTCACCGCCGTCCCCTTTGGCGCCCACCTGGTTTCGCCGCACCTGGACAGGCACCCCTCGCCCGACGAGGAGGCTGTGCAGGCCGCCATCCCCGCGGCGCGGACGAGCCTCGCGCAGCTCGACCGGTTCCTCGGCGACCGCGCGTTCCTCGCGAGCGAGCGGCTCACGCTGGCCGACATCCTGGTCGCGCCGCTCGTCCACTACCTGCTCCTCACGCCCGAGGCGGCGCTCCTCGAACCGCACCCGCGCCTCCGCGCCTGGCACGATCGGATCACGTCCCGCGAGAGCGTGCGCAGCACGGACAAGAACCCCTTTCGAGCGAGCTGATGCGCCGCGATCACGCCGAGCGGCCCCGCGGCGGGTGCGCGCGCGAGATGGCCCTGCCGGGATGAGCGGCCAGACGGAAGGAAGGAGACCCCGACGACCAGCGGGGCACAGCGCGAGACGGAGACGGGAGCCCTGGAGCAGCGGCCCCTCTCGTCGCGGAGATGAGGCCGCGAGCGCTCGCCATCTGGGTCGTTTGCGTGAGTGAGCAACCCCCTGCGAGCAAGAGCTTGCGCGCGACCGGTCAACCGACGGGCCCCGGGGTGCGACGCCGCGAGATCAGGGGCTCGCAGCGGTGGGCGAGGCGCCGTCGTGACCGTGGCACGACGGCTGCAATGTCGTCCCGCGTCGGCACGGGAAAGGCGAGCGCGGGAATCCTCCGGCGCTGGCGGACCCTGCCGACATTCCCCTGACCAAGGAGATTGCATCATGAACACCGAGTTTGCTGGGTTTGATTTCGAGCTGATCGTCGGCGACGAGGGCACCGATCTCGAGGCGATGGAGATGCCGCACCACTGCTGCCACTGCTGCCATCACTAGAGGAGCCCTCGGATCATGTCGAAGGTGCCCGGGCGCGCCCCGTCGCGCTGCCCGGGCGCCTTTTTTTTTCGTGCAAACAAGGGATCATTCCATGTGTAGAAAACCCAGGTTCGACCTGCCGCGCCTCGGCGTGGGGCTCGCCCACCGGCCCGCCTTCGTGAGCGGCATCGAACAGCACCGCGATCGCATCGACTGGATCGAGTTCTGCGCCGATCACTACATCTGCCGGACGGACGGGCGGTTCAAGCGCGCCCTCGAGCTGAGCGAGAGCATGCCCGTCGCGCCCCATGGCCTCGAGCTGTCCGTGGGCACCGACGCGCCGCTCGACATGGACTACTGCGGCCATGTCGCCCACCTCGCCAGGGCGGTCCGCGCCCCGTGGTACAGCGATCACCTCTGCTTCACGCAGGCCGACGGCGTCGAGCTGGGCCAGCTCACGCCGCTCGCGTTCACCGAGGTCGCCGTCAGGCGCTGCGCCGAGAAGGCCCGGCAGTTCCAGGACATGCTGGGGGTCCCGCTGCTCCTCGAGAACATCACCTATTACATGGCGATCCCCGGCGCCACCATGACGGAGGCGGAGTTCCTCAGCGCGGTCGTGACCGAGGCCGACTGCGGCATCCTGCTCGACCTCACCAACCTCTACATCAACGCCCAGAACCTCCACTACGACCCTTACGCGTTCATCGACGCGATCCCGCTCGATCGCGTCGTGCAAGTGCACCTGGCCGGAGGGGTCTTCGACGAGGATCTGTGGGTCGATACGCACAGCCACCCGATCGACAACCACCCTGAAGTGTGGAGACTGCTCTCCTACCTCTGCGAGCGAGCGCCGGTGCGCGCCGTCCTGATCGAGCGCGACGCGAACCCGCCGGAAGACTTCGGCGAGATGCTGGGGGAGCTCGACCGCGCGAGGGCCATCCTCGCGTAGCGGAGCGGAAGACCATGACTACAGATACATTGACGTTCCAGGCAGCGTTCGCGCGGCTCTTGACCGATCCGCGGGAGATCGCCCTCTTTTACGGCGTCCCGGCGGGCTTCGCCGAGAAGCACGCGCTCGACGCCGGGCAGATGGCCGCGCTGCAGGCCCTTGACGAGAAGCGGCTGCGATGGGCCGCAGACGGGCTCGGCCTCAAGCGGTTCTTGCGCATGGAGTCGTACTACCCGGCCACGCTCGCGCTGCTCCGCCGCCACGGGGCGCTCGCGGCGGTGGAGCGGAGCTTCATCCTGGCGTATCGACCCATCAAATCCGAGAGGTGGTCCCGCTCGCTCCGCGACGCCCTCTGGTTCGCCGAGCTCGTCGAGCGCCTCGTCGACGAGGGCGCGCTCGAGATCGCCTACCTCGCGGACGTGCTGCGCTGCGAGCACGCCGAGTTCCTCCTGTGGAGCGATGCAGCGTTCGGCGAGAGCGCGAACGAGTTCAAGACCCGCAACGCCTCGCGGCCCTTCCTCACCCGCGAGGAGGTGCTCGACGCCGCCGTGCGCGTGGGCCCGCACGTCGCGCTGCGCGCGTTCTCGTGCGATGTCCTGCCGCTGGTCCAGGCGCTCGCCAGGAGCGCGGAGCCGCCCGCGCCGCGGCCGGCTCCGACGCTGATCGCGTTCGGCAGGGTCCCGGGGGACGAGCGCGTCCAGAAGGCCCGCGTGGGCCGGAGGATGGAGACGTTCCTGGCGCGCGCCGACGGCCGGCGGACGACCCGGGAGATCCTCGCGGAGATCCTCGATCCGCGGCTGGGACACGCGGAGCGGGAGGCCATGGAGCAGGGCTGCTGTCAGGTGCTGCTGCAGCTCCGCGGGCTTCATTTCGTGACGTCCGAGGCGGGCGCGCGCAGGCCGGATCTCCCGGAGGCGTCTCGACGGAGCGCAGCATGAGAGGAGGAAGGGGAGTCGCGGCGCCGGGCCCGGCGGACAGGCTCGCGCCGGATCACATCCCGGCTGCGATCGGCGGCGCAGCCGCGCAGCCGGCCGGCGCCGCGTCTCTCGCGCCGCCGCTCCGCGACAGGGCGGCGGCAGGCGAGCTGCTCCCGTGGGAGCGCCTCCGTCGCGCCGGCGCGAACGTGGCCCAGGCCGCGCGCCTCTTCTGGCGCGCGAGCCCCGGCGGCACGCTGCTCATCGCCGCGCTGACGCTGGCCTCGGCCCTCATGCCGCTCTTCACCATGAAGCTCCTCCAGCGGCTGATCGACGTCGTCGTGGGCGGCCTGCGCGACGGCCGCTCGCCCGCGTCGCTCGCGGGGCCGCTAGGCCTCCAGCTGGGCCTGCTGCTGGCGGTCATGACGGGCAGCCACGTCGTTTACCAGCTCCAGCGCACGCTCCAGAAATCGCTCGGGGACGAGGTGACGCTGCGCCTCAACCTCGATATCCTCGAGAAGGCGCGGCGCGTCGATTACGCGAGCTTCGACGACTCGAAGTTCCATGACCGGCTCCAGCGCGCGCAGCGCGAGGCGTCCGTCCGGCCGGCGATGCTGGTGCAGGTCATCGCCGATCTGGGCTGGAACGTGGTTGTCGTGCTGTCGTTCTCGATCCTCGTCGCCGGCGCGCACTGGTCGATCCCCGCGGCGCTCGCGCTGGGGGCGGTGCCGGCGAGCTGGGTCGCCGTCCGGTTCGGGGCGCAGCGATTCCAGGTCCTGAACTGGCACACGCCCGAGGGGCGGCGCATGACCTACCTGAGCGGGCTCGTGACGGATCCGCGGGCCGCCAAGGAGATCCGGTTGCTCGGCCTCACCGATTACCTCGTGCGGCAATACCGATCGCTCTTCGACAAGGTCCACGCCGAGGAGATGCGGGTGGAGCGGCGTCGGGCCGTCCGTGGCATCCAGTCCGAGGCCACGCGGGTCGTCGCCTATCTGTACGCGTTCGCCGCGCTGATCTGGGCCATCTTCACAGGGGCCATCTCGCTGGGCGCCTTCATGGTGTTCTCTCAGGTGGTCACCAGGACGCAGAACCTGCTCGACACCGTCTTCCGGAGCGGCGCGGATCTCTTCGAACAGTCGATCTTCCTGTCCGATCTGTTCGCGTTCCTGGCGCTCCCGGAGCCCGCGCGTCCGGCCGGCCGGAGCCCGGCGCCGCGCGACGCGAGCATCGTGGCGGAGGGCGTCTCCTTCGCGTACCCGAGCACGGGCAAGCGCGCCCTCGAGCGGGTGAGCTTCCGCGTCCGCAGCGGAGAGAAGGTGGCGATCGTGGGGTGTAACGGCGCGGGGAAGACGACGCTCGTGAAGCTCATCGCGGGCCTCTACGCGCCCACGCGGGGCGAGCTGCGCCTGGGCGGCGTCTCCGCGCAGGAGATCGACCCGGTCACGATGTCCGAGCACCTGGCGGTGACCTTTCAGGATTTCGTGCAGTACTGGCTCACGCTCAGGGAGAACATCGGCTTCGGACACCTGCCGTCGCTCGACGACATGAGGGCGATCCAGGAGGCGGCGCGCCGCGCGGGCGCCGAGGGGATCGCGGCGCAGCTCGCCCGAGGCTACGAGTCGCGGCTCGGCAACGTCTGGGAGGGGGGACACGAGCTCTCGCAAGGGCAATGGCAGAAGCTCGCGCTCGCGCGCGCCTTCCTGCGGCCGGCCCGGCTCCTCATCCTCGACGAGCCGACGTCGGCGCTGGATCCCCGCGCCGAGACGGAGCTGATGCAGACCTTCCTGTCGCTCTCCGAGGGAAGGACGACGATCTTCATCTCGCACCGGATCGGCACCGCGCGGCTCGCGGATCGCATCCTGGTGATGATGAACGGAGCGCTTGTCGAGGAAGGGTCCCACGACGACCTGATCGCGCGCGGGGGGGAGTATGCGCGGCTGTTCCAGCTCCAGGCGCAGTGGTACACGTGACCGCGGGCGCGCCCGGCCGCCCGGCTCGGGCGCCCCGCGCGCCGGCCGCCGGGGCGGGCTCGCACAAGGTGGTTGGCGAGCCACCCCGGTGTCGGACGGCGCTCGCGGTGTAGGTCTGTCGCGCTCCAATCGAGATCGCGAGAGGCGCTCCGTGCGATGGCCCCTTGTGCCGGCGTCTCCGATTCTGGCACGCTCGTCCTCGTCTCCTCGCGGCGGTGTCCTCGCCGGCGATACGCCCGCTCGCGGTGGCGCGCGGCGTGTCCGCCGGGCGCCGCGCGAGCGGGGAGCGAGGGTGGGGCATGCGAACGAGCGTCGTTGTCGAGATCGAGAGGGCGATCCGCCGTACCGCCGTGCTGCTCGGGGTCGCCGCGCTGGGCGCGTGCGGCGTGGAGACGCCGCCATACGACGACCTGCCGCTGCGCGACGCGCTGAGCGCCGCGCCGGAGGTCCTCGCGGCCTTGCCCGAGGAGGCCCTCCACGATCTCGCCGTGCGGCTGGAGGAGGCGCACGGCGCGGCGGGAGGAGAGACGGCCATCGTCGGCGCGGAGATCGCGAGCGTCCCGGCGCTGGTCCGCAGCGCGGACGCGGCGCGGGAGGAGCGGGGGGAGGACGCGATCGTCCTCGGCGCGCTCGAGCCGTCCGTCGAGGGGTTCGTGCTGCGCGCCTCCTCCGTCGCCTCCGTCGCGGCGGAGCGCGGGCCCGAGGGGCCGCTCGAGCTGCCGGTCCTCGCCGGGGAGCCAGCGTCGCCGGAGACCGCGCGGCTCGAGGAGGCGGCGCTCGGCGGCCGGGCCGGCGCCGTCCTGGCGGATCTCGCGCGGCGCGCGGGCGCGCGCGACCTCATCCGCGTCACCGGCCTGCCCGCGGGCGTCGTCGCGCTGGATCGTACGGTGTACGTCAACGCCGCGTGGCTTGTCGCGCTGGGCACCCTCGCGCCGCCGGACCCGCCGGCGCGCCTCGCCTCCCCGGGCGGCGACGTCGCCATCGTCCCATGGCCCCGGATCCAGCCGAGATCCGTGGACGCCAACCCCTACCACCTCCCCGGGTCGATCGCCGAGTGCGCCGCCGGCGTGCGGGACGTGTGCACCTGCGCCGTCGGCGGCTCCTGCGACCATGACCGCACGGACCCGGCCTTCGCGGATGCCCAGGCGGAGTGCGCGTGGGTGAACGCCGACGCGCCGAACGCCGAGGCGCTCTGCGTGCTCGCGCTGATGAGCATCGAGGGGGTGAAGGAGTGCGTCCAGTCCGCGGGCAGCGCGTGCGGCGCGCTGCCGATCGCGGGCCGCGAGGGGGCGCTCGCGTTCGCCGCGGACGACGGCTGCATGGCCGTGCTCGACCGCTGCCTCGAGTACGGCAGGCCGACAGGACCGGCGGTCATCCCGAGCGGCACGCCGAGCGGCACGACGGACTCCAGCGGCTGCAACGGCGGCAGCGGCTGCGGCGGCGGCTGCAAGGGCTGCAACGAGGACGTCGCGGGCTGCAACCAGAACTGCAGCGATTGCAACCAGAACTGCCGCGACTGCAACCAGAACTGCCGCGACTGCGACCAGGACTGCAAGGACGGCGATCCGTCGGCGGGCACAGGTTCGGGCTCGAGCTGCAAGGTGAGCGCCGGCCGGCGCGATCCGGGAGGTGGCCGCGCGGGCGCGCCGTTGCCGCTCGGCGCCGCGTTCTGGTGGGCGGTGCCAGCGGGCTACATGCTGCTGCGCATCCGGAGGCGCGCGTGAGCGGCGCCGTGATGCTCTGGCTGGAGCGGCACGGGCTGCCGCCGTGGCTCGCGCCGACGTACGCGGTGATGGTCGCCGTGGCGGGGCTCCTGGGCGCGGCGGCGTTCTTCTGGCTCGTGCGCCGCGACAGGGGCGACGAGGCCGCCGAGGGCCGCGCGCTGCTCGCGGGGTACGTCGCGGCGCTGCTGGGCGGCCACGTCTTCGAGGCGCTGCGCGCCGCGCCCGAGGCGCTCGCGCGGGGCTCGTGGGGACCGATGCTCCACGCCGGCCGCGCCGCCTACGGCGGGCTCATCGCGGGCGTCGCCGTCGCGGTCCTGGTGCTGCTCCGTCACGGCGCGGCCGTGCGCCCGTTCCTCGACCGGCTCGTGCCGGGGCTCGGGATCACCTACGCCTGCGTGCGTACCGGGTGCTTCCTCGCGGGGTGCGACTACGGCCACGTCACGGCGGGCGCGCTGGGCGTCCGGTTCCCCGCGGGCAGCCCCGCGGCGGACGATCACGCCGCGGCCGGCTGGGTGCCCCTCGGCGCGCCGAGCCTGCCCGTGCACGCCACGCAGCTCTACGAGGCGGCGCTCGGGGCGCTGGCGAGCGGGATCGCCGCCCTCTGGCTCGTCCGGGGGCACCGTGACGGCCGCGCGTTCGGGACCTGGCTCGCGCTCTACGCCGCGGGGCGGTTCACCATCGAGCTGCTCCGCGGCGACGCCGGGCGCGGCGTTTACGGCGGGCTCAGCACCGCCCAGGTCGTCTCGCTGGCGCTCCTGCTCGGGCTCGCAGCGGCCGCCCTGCGCGCTCGCCGTGCGCGCCGTGCTCCGGCCACCGCGGCCGCGCTGCTGTCGCTCGCCTCCCTGGGCCTCGCCGCGGGCGACGCCGCGGCCCAGCCGGCGCCCCGCGCGGCCCCGACGGCGGCTCCGCCCGCGGGGGCGAGCGCAGCGCCTGCTGCGACGCCGCCGCCCGCGCCCTACCCCTACCCGCCGCCGCCCGCAGGGTACCCGGCGCCCTACCCCTACCCGCCGCCCCCGGCCGGCGCCTACCCCACGCCCTACCCCTACCCGCCGCCCCCGGCCGGGGCGTACCCCACGCCCTACCCCTACCCGCCGCCTCCAGCCGGCGCCTACCCCTACCCCTACCCGCCGCCTCCGGCCGGCGCCTACCCCCCGCCGTCGCAGCCCCCGCCCGCGGCCGGCGAACAGCAACCGCCCGCGGCCGGCGAACCGCCGTCCGGGCGCACGCCGGATGCGCCTCCGGAGCCCGCGGCCGCGAAGCCCGGGACGAACCCCCAGGCGGAGGCCAACGCGCGCCGGATGGCGCTCTCGGTCGGGATGTCCGGCTACTTCGTCCCGGCGCGATTCTCTGTCGAGGACGGGGTGTCCCTGGATCTCGGCGCCGTGGCGCGCGTCCCCGTGAGCGATGCGCGCCGCTTCGAGATCGGCGTCGAGCTCCGGGGCCTCTTTGCGCCCGACGCCGACCAGCTTGCGATCGGCGTGCCGCTCCGGTTCATGATGGGGGTCGGGCCGCACGTCGAGATGTCGGTCGGGATCACGCCTGGCTACCACCGCATCGTCTTCGAATCGCCCTACTTCGAGAGCGTCGGCGCCTTCGGCGCCCGCTTCGCCTGGGGGATCCAGCTTCCGATCGGCTCGCACCTGTTCGTCGGCCTCTCTCCCGCGACCTTTCTCGTGCTCGGGTCGGGCGACGTCGACGCGCTTGTCGCGTACGAGCCCGGGCTCTGGGTCGGCACCGGATTGCTCTGAGGAATGTAGCAGCCCGATCTTCTCATCGAGCACGCCGACGAGCTCGTGCTCGTCGGCGGCACGACGAGACGCTGCGCCTTGCGGGCGTGGCCGGCGCCCAGGCTCGCTCGACGCTCGTCGCGACGATCAAGCCCGGACGACCAGCAAAGCTTGGTCACCACGAGATGCTCACGCCGGACCGCGCCGCCGCCCCCCGCGCCGCATCCCTCCCCGCGGCGCCGTTGCCGCCGGCCGGGCCCTACGCCCCCGCGAGCTCCACAGCGATCTCGTCGAACCGCTCCGCTACCGCGTGACGCCCCCCCGCGTCCCGCGCCGTCCCCGGCCGGAGGATCTGCGCCGCGCGCATCCCTGCCGCCGCCGCCGCGTCCAGCTCGGCCGCCACATCGGACAGGAACAGCACCTCTCCCGGACGCACCCCGAGCGCCTCCGCGATCCGCTGGTAAGCCGCCGCCTCGCGCTTGGGCCCGGTCGTCGTGTCGAAGAACCGCGTGAACAGCCCCGTCAGATCCCCCGCCGTCGTGTGCCGGAACAGGAGCTCCTGCGCCTCGACCGATCCGGAGCTGAACACAGCGAGCGTCACCCCGCTGTCTCGCCACCGCCGCAGCGCCGGCTCCACGTCCGGGTACACGTGGCTCCGCAGCCCCCCCGACTCGTACGCGCTGCGCCAGATCTTCCCCTGCAGCGCCTTCAGCGACGTCTCCTTGCGATCCTCGTCGATCCACGCCAGCAGCGCCGCCGCGAGCTCTCCGTCGCTCACGGCCTCCTCGCGCGCGCCCCGCTCGCGCGCGACCGCCCCCCGCGCCGCCTCGACCTCGGGGGAGCCGGCGTGCGCGGACACGTACCCGGCCAGATCCCGCCGCGCCACCGAGAACAGCGTCTCGTGGACGAACCGCACGTCGGTCGTTGTCCCCTCGATGTCGACCAGCACCGCGCGCGCAGGGATCGCGGCCACGCTCACGCCTCCCTCACGCCTCCAGCCGCGGGAAGCGCGACGCGATATCGGAGCCCGTGTGCTCGGCGGCCCACCCCTTCGGGTCGGAGAACCACCGGATGCAGGTGAACGACGGCGACGGCCCCATGTCGAACCAGTGCCGCGTCCCGGCCGGAACGCTGATGAGATCGCCCTTCTCGACAAGGAACGAGAGCACGCGGTCCCCCTGGTGGATGCAGAACATCCCCCGCCCCTCGACGAAGAAGCGCGCCTCGTCCTCGGTATGGGTGTGCTCGTCCAGGAACTTCCGCCGCAGCTCGCCGTGGTTCGGGGTGTCCGGCGAGACCGAGATCACGTCCGCCGTGACGAACCCGCACGCCTCCGAGAGCTGCTTCACCGGGCCGGCGTACGCCTCGAGCACCTGCGCGGGCGCCGTCCCCGGGGGCAGCGGGCGCTCGGCGGACCAGCGCTCGAAGCGGATCTGCGACGCGGCGGCGACGCGGGCGATGTCCTCCAGCGTCGCGTACTCCTCGGCCCTGGTCGGATCGCTGTCCCGGTAGACCCGCAGCAAGCTCATGAGATGCTCCCTTCCAGCAGCGCGCAGTCGAGCATGAACTCGAGCGCCTCGATATGGCGGCTCGTCTCGGTCGTGTCCGCTCCCCACGTGTAGAGCCCGTGGCCGGCGATGAGATAACCGTGCACCGGCGGGTGCGCCGACATGAACGCCTCGACGTCCTCGGCGAGCCTCCGGATGTCCTGCGTGTTGACGAAGACGGGGAGGAGCACCGTGGCGTCGTGCGTCGTCATCCCGGAGAGCGCCTTCGCCACCTCGTAGCCCGCGAGGGTCACGTACCCCTCGTGCGCGCACCGGCGCGACAGCACCGTCGCCGCCCGCGAGTGGGTGTGCGCGACAGCGCCGATGGCGCGGGAGCGCCGGTAGAGCTGGCAGTGCAGCGCCGTCTCGGCCGACGGGCGCCCCGCGGACGGCCCGGTCAGGCGGCCTTCCAGGTTGACGACGACGATGTCCGACAGGCCGAGCGCGCCCTTGGGCCGCCCGGACGCCGTGATCGCGAGCGTGTCGTCGCCGAGCCGGGCGGAAAAGTTGCCGCTGGTGGCCGGCGTCCAGCCGCGCTCGCTGCACCAGCGGGACAGCTCGATGAGCTCGGTCGCGACCGAGGAGAACGAGGCAAACGACGTCCGGCGCGCGCTCACCGCGCGACGATACCAAACGCACAGCGGCCGATCAACGCGCCCGCCCGGCCGCTCGAGCCGCGGAGTCCGGGCGTGCGCCGCTGTCCGCGCCGCCCGCGCCCCTCACGGCGCCGGCAGGCGCTCGGCCTCGCGCCGTCCAGCGCGGTCCCTCGCCCCGCGGAGCAGGCCGGCCCAGAACCCGAGCCCGTGCGCGGCGTGCAGCGCGGGGAAGATGCCGCAGAGCAACGGGAAATCGCGGGGCGAGCCGCGCAGCGCGAGCCGGAGCGACTCGGCGATCACGAGCGCGGCATAGGCGAGCGACGCGAGCGCGAGGGCCGGGCGGGCGGGCGGCAGGAGCGCGGAAGCGAGCGCGAGCAGCGCGAGCGCCGTCACCAGGAAGAACGGCAGCATCGGCCGGAGCGACAGGAGCCTCCGGCGGCAGCGCAGCGTGCGCGCGCGCCCCGCGCCGTAGGCGAAATACTGGCGCGCGAGCGCCGCGAAGGACGACCGCGGGTAGTAGTAGGCGACGATCTCCCGGGACAGGTAGACAGCGCCGCCTGCCTCGATGATGCGCTGGTTCAGCTCGGCGTCCTCGTTGGTGATCGCGTCCGGGTCGTAGAGGCCGGCGATCTCGAACGCCTCGCGACGGAACGCCCCGTTGAAGACGGACTCGACGAAGCCTTCCCGTGACGGGTCCCTGTAGGCCGAGCCCCCGACGCCGAGGGGGCTCGACAGCACAGCGCAGAGCGCCCGCTGAAACCCGTTGCGGTGGCGCGGCCGCGCCGCGCCACCCGCGTTGAGCGCGCCGGTCCTCCGGAGCGCCGCGACCGACGCAGCGACGTAGTCGTCTGCATAGTCGGCGTGCGCGTCCATCCGGACGATCACCTCGCCTCGCGATCGGCGAATACCGATGTTCATCGCCGCGGCCTGGATCCGGGCGGGGTTGTGGAGGAGCGTCACCCGCGGGTCCTCCGCCGCGACGCGCGCGACGATCTCCCGTGTCCTGTCGAGCGAGCCGCCGTCGACAACGAAGATCTCGAGCAGCTCTGCCGGATAGCGTTGCCGGAGGGCGCCGCGGAGGACGTCCTCGATGTACCGCTCCTCGTTGTAACAGGGAATGACGATGCTGCACCGCGGCCGTTCGGCGAGCGGCCGCAGCGAGAGACGCCTCGAGAGGGGCGCGCTCGCCGATCGATTCATGAAATTCCCCCGTCTCTCTCGGGTCGAACCGACCCGACGCTGGACTGCGCGAGAGGCGGATACAAGCGCGGGGCCAGGAGGTCTCGCGGGGTCGACCGGAGCAAACTGTGCTGCGTGGGAGGGCCGGGAACGCGGGTGAGCAGGCCGCTGGGCTCGGGCCGCACACCGGCGGGCGAGGTCTTGCGGAGCTGCCCGACCCGATGAGCCCCTGTTCGTCGCGCGGCGCGGGGGCACCGCCGGACTCGCCTGAGCCATGTCTCGCGTCGACTCGCTGCCGGAACCTTGCCGCTCCGCCGGCGCCCGCAGGCTCTGCTGAGGTCGCCCACGCTCGGTGTGACGAGGCGAGCGGGCTCGGCGCCCATCAGCTCCAGCTCACCGTCGATGACCGCCAATCGCCTCTTCCTCTTGCGTCCCTGGCGCCCTTGCGGTCCTCTTCTCTTTTCCCCATGCGGCCCAACCATCCGATTCGCGAGGCGGACCAGGTGAGCAAGCGGGTGGGGTGCCACACGTTTCGACACGCGTTCGCGACCCACCTTCTGGAGGCGGCCCACGACATCCCCGGACGATCCAGGAGCTGCTCGGGCACCGCGACGTGAGCACGACGAGGATCTACACCCACGCGCTGAACCGGGGTGGCCGGAAGGGTGACGAGCCCCTCGACGAGCTCATCGGGCCGCGGCGGAGAGGCGGCGGCGCGGTTCCGGCGACGGCCACGCCGCGGCCGGGAACGGCCGGAGCTGCATGGTGATGGCATGACGCCGAGCGACGCAGCGCAAGGGAGGGCGTCTCGACGGTGAGACCGAACGGCGCGGCAGCAAAGGGGACCATGGCAGGGGCGATGGATGGACCCGCAACGAAGGGGCTCGACTGCGGGTGCGCTTGCAAAACCCGGGAGGCTCGTGTCCTCCTCGCTGGAGGAGGCGGCATGAAACAGAAAAGGGGGCGACCATGAGCGGCGCCGGGAACGATGGGCGAGGGCCCGGCGGGAGGCCGCCGCATCCGGCGACCGTGGTGCAGCCGAAGGGGCAGCACCCGATCACGGGCGCGTCGGGGGGCGGGAGGCCGCCGCATCCGGCGACCGTGGTGCAGCCGAAGGGGCAGCATCCGATCACGGGCGCGTCGGGGGGCGGGAGGCCGCCGCATCCGGCGACCGTGGTGCAGCCGAAGGGGCAACCTGGTTCGAAAAGGGTTGGTAGTCTTCAGCGCTCCGGAGGTGAGTCAGTTAGCGATATCAGATATAAATTTCACAGAAACATCTTGGAGATGGCGGTAGAAAGTGTCTTTCCAGTCTGGAAAGTCGTCATCTCTCCTGAAAATTATCCTGGCTACGGAGGTGGCCTGAACGGCTTTGACATCACGGCGCTGCCGAAGGTGTACAACCCCATCATTGCGGCCGGCGGCCCCAAAGGATTCGAGCTCCTGTGGGGAGACTTCATTGATGGCGAAAAAGTCAAACCATTTCAACCAAAGTCAGACGGCTACATTTACAGGGAATTCCACACGACACAACAAAACAAAATCATTGCGTTCGCGGAGATCGAGCCAGGTGGAAGCCCCACCTGGAACGAGATCAAGACACACTGGACGTTGGGCTACCTTGGGATAAGGAAGGCAGCGCTCGAAGAGAAGAGCCTGACTTCGGTATTGGTAAAAAAATACGGAGTCCCCCTGGGCTACCTGAACCCGGCGAACCAGAAGCACTACGCCCTGTATGACTTCTACAGACACCTCGACGTCGAAGAGCAAGGCCTGAGCACGAACCTGGCCCGCGGTTCCGCTCAGTTCATGCAAGGGTGCAAGATGCACCGATTGTCGATCGCATCATTCCTTAAGCGCTTCCCGTTCGGCACAGATAGCGAACTGATCCTCGACTGGGATTACGGATACAGGAAAGAATTAGCTCCCGCGCGTGACCCTGGACACGTGGACATCAAGCTAAACCCTCTATGGCTGGACAAGGAAAAGCCTTGGAGACGTCACATGAAGACCATTGACGGCAACTTCTACAGAGACCGGCTGAACGCCATTCTCAGCGCAAACAAAGATCTATGGGAGCCTGCTCCTTGATCATGAAAGCGGGGGAGAATCACTCGTTCGCTGCGCGCTGAAGGGACTTCGTTCGGGTGCGATCTTCGACGGGTGGTTCCGCGAGGTCGCCGCCAGGCAAGGCCGCCCATATTGTGACCGCGAGGGGTGCGGCGCAGCGCGATGCGGGGCGGCCCGCTCGATCAGCTCAGGCCGCCACCAGCCTCTCGAGGAGCGCCGACCCGCCGCTCTAGCGTCCCCGGCGCACGACCCGCGCGATCTTGCGCGTCAGCACGTCCGGCGCGACCGGGTAGCGCACCACATCGGCGGCGCCCGCCGCGACGAGGGCGTTCATCCGGTCCGAGGAGAGCCCCGCCGCGCACACGACGGCACGCACCCCGGGCGCCGCGCGGCCGAGCGCCTCGAGCAGCGCGCACGCGGCGTCGACGTCCGCGCCGGCGTCGATCACCGCCACACCGAACCCCGACTCGGCCAGCGCGGCGGCGTCGGGCACCTCGACGAGGTGGATCCCCTGCGCGTCGAGCCCGATCTCGCACGCCTCGCTGAGCCCCTGCCCCGCCGGCGCGATCCGGAGCAGCGCGACCGCTTGCTCCGGCGCAGGTTCCTGTCGCGCCGCCTCGCTGTCCGACCAGGGTTGTGCCCGCTCGCCACGCCCCTCGACCGGCACGCCCCCCTTGCGCGCGGGGAGCCGCCGCGCCTCGGCCTCCCGCGACATCGCCTCGTCGAGCCGCGACCGCGCCGCCGCCGCGCTCTCCGGCCGCCGCTCCGGCAACTTCGCCAGCAGATCCAGCCGGAGCCGCTCCAGGAGCGGCGGGACCGGCGGCGCCCCGGGCGGCCGGGCCAGGGGCGGCGGGATCGAGAACATGTGCATCGCCATGAGCTCGATCGCAGGCAGCCCGGAGAACGGCGGCTTTCCTTGCAGCAACACCGTAAGAATACAGCCGCACGCGTAGAGGTCGGAGCTCGGGCCCACCGCGAGCGAGCGGCATTGCTCCGGGCTCATGTACTCCGGGGTGCCAGCGATCATGTCCTCCGACGTGAGCGTCGGCCCGGCGTCGAGCGGGTCGTCCAGGTGCGCCAGGCCGAAATCGACGACCTTGGCGACGCGCTGCCCGTCCTGCTCCGCGAGCAGCACGTTCTCCGGCTTGAGATCGCGGTGAACGATGCCGCACGCGTGCGCGGCGCCCACGCCGTCGAGGATGTCCGCGAAGATCGACGCCACCTCCGCGAGGTCCGGGAGCTCGCGCGGCGCCCGGAGCCGCGCGGCGAGCGACTGGCCCTTGAGCAGCTCCATCACGAGGTAGATCACCCCGTCGTCGCCGTCCTCGTCGCCCCCGAGATCGAGCACCTTGACCACGTTCCGGTGCACGAGCCGCGACGCGGCGCGCGCCTCGCGGAGGAACCTCCGCCGGCTCTCCGGCAGCGACGCGATGTACGGGTGCATCGTCTTCACCGCGACAGGAACGCCGAGGAGCACGTGCTCCGCCTCGTAGACCTCCCCCATCCCGCCCGCGCCGAGCAGCCGCACGAGGTTGTACTTGCCGCCGAGGACCCGCCCGACGCCCGCCCGCGACGACGAGCCCGCGCCGGGGTCGTCCGAGGGGAGCGTCTCCGCCGCCGCGGCGCCCCCGGGCGGACCCCCTGGCGCCCGGACCAGCGCGGTGTCCGGCAGGCGCGTGTGCGCGCCCTTCAGCACGGTGCGGTCGGCGTCCTCGCCCCCGTCCGGGGGCCGCCCGGCGCCGTCGCCCCCGCTCACGGCGGCGCCTCGCGGAGGCCGATCGCGATCTGCGCGGTCGCCGGGCCCTCGCCCGCCCCGCGCCACGGGCTCACCCGCACCGACAGCGCCCCGAACAGCGCGCCGCCCGCCTCCGCGCCGGCCGACAGCGCGCCGAGCACGTCGTTCGCGCCGCCGTCCCGGTGCACGAGGTGCAGATCCAGCGCGCCGTGCAGCCGGAGCCACGGCGCCGCGTCGGCCGTGCCGCCCGCCACCAGGAAGCCCTGCGCCGGCGGCGCGGCCAGCTCGCCGCCGCCCGCCGCGCCGCCCTCGCCGCCCGCTGCGCGGATGCGGACGCCGGCGTTGACCACCCACGTGAGCCGGCCCGCCGCGCCGCCGAGCGCGACCCCGGGCTCGACCCGGACGGGCGGGCCCGCGTCGGCCAGCGGCACGCCGAGGCGCAGCGAGGGGCTGAGCTCGAACGCCGAGCGGCCGAGGCGCACGACGCGAAGGCGCGCGCCGAGCCAGCCGGCGCTGCCCGCCGCCTCGCCGTCGCCGGCCGGGCTCGAGCGGAGCGCCACGTCGAGCCCCAGCGGTCCCACAGCGCCGCTCGCGCGCACCTGGCCCGCGGCGACCCAGCCATCCCCGGCGCGCGACACGGCCGCGCCCGCGGCCACGACGGCGGGCGGCGTCGGCCCGAGCCAGAGCACGTCCGCCACCGCGGACACCGGCAGCATCGGGACGTACGCGCCCAGCACGGGCTGGGCCGGGGGCGGCGGCGCCGCCGCCCCCGCCGGCGCGGTCGGCGCGGCGGGCAGATCGACATCGCGCGTGCCGAGCACCCCGCCGCGGCCGTCGGCGACGTCGAGCCGGACGCGCAGCGGCTCGCCGGAGCGCGTCGCCTCCGGGGGCAGCGGGATCCGCGCTGTCAGCGCGCCCCCGCGGTCGCCGCCGGTGAGCGCGGCCGAGCGCACCCCGCCCGGCAGGTGGGCGATGAGCCGCGGCGCCACCCGCCGGGCGACGTCGATCCCCTCGAGGCCCTCGAGCTCGACCCGCGCCTCGAGCGCCACCCCGTCCGCCGCGCGCGAGGCCTGGATCGCCGCGCCCACCGTCGTGTACCGGACCGGGAGCGACGTCGCCGCGCCGGACGCGGCGCCGCCGCGCTCGCGCAGCCGGAGCTCGCGCGGGGCGCGCTGGAGCAGGTCGATGCGCTCGGGGACCGGTCCGAACGGCCCCCCGTCGATCGCCAGCTCGAGCGCAGGCGACGGCGTGAGCTCGACGATCCCGTACGGGCTCGCGGCGATCTCCCCCGCCGACAAGGCGACGCCCCCGGCGGCGCGCGCGGCGACGAGGTGGAACCGGCGCACCGCCCCGACGCCCAGGTACTCCTCGCGATCGATGACCCGGACCCGGAGGAAATAGGCGCCGGCCGGCATCTTCTCCGCGCGGAACGACACGACGTCCGGCTTCACCTCCTCGCGGACGACGAGGTCGTTGAACTCCGGGTCGCGCGCGACCTCGACCCGGTAGCCGGCCGCCTGCGGCGCCGGCTTCCACGACGCCGACAGGACGCCGAGCCCGGCCGGGGCGAGCGCGATCGTCGCGACCTCCGCGGACGTCGACGCCGTCCACTCCGGGCGCGGCGGCAGCGGGCGCGGGCGCGCGGGCGGCGCCCTGCCCACGAACCGGGTGCCATGGTCCTTCGGGACCACGACCGAGAGGCCGCCCGAGGTGACGTCCGCCTTGCCGTCGAACACCGCGACCGTCGTCCGCTCCCCGCGCCGCTGCACCACGGTGTCGCGCGACGACGCGCTCACCCGGCCGCCCCCGCTCGCGACCTCGACCGTCTGGCCGCGCAGCGCGGCGAGCGCCGCCTTCACCTCGCCGTCCGAGAGCTCGACGGCCGCAGGCGGCGTCGTCGACACCCGCGTCCGGCTCGCCGTACCGTGGATGACGACGAGCGTATTCGGCGCGAGCAGCACCCGAGTCCGATCCACAAACTCGATATCTGCGCGCCCCTCGTCCAGCGTGTTGACGCTCGAGTTCGCGAGCAGCGGCATCCCCGGAGTCGCGGGCGACCAGGCGCCGCCCGCCGGGCGCGCGCGCACGTCGGGGCGCATCGCGCGGATCTTCGCGTCCGGGATCGACGTCACCTCGGCGGGCAGGACGAGCGTCAGCCCCTCGGCGAGCGTCGCGCCCGGGCCGCACGCGACGCGGTTATATCGCTGGATCAAGCCGACATGGCTGGACGAGCCGTAGAGGACCTTCGCGATGTCATCGCAGGTCTCTCCGCGCTGCACGCCCCACTGGATGACCGCCTCTGGATATCCGGGCGTCGGCTCTCTGCCGCTCGCCGCGCCGACGTAACCAACGTGGCTGGCGCAGCCGAGGAGCACCGCGATAGCGACGGACAGGCCATTTGACGATGCCACGCCCGCGGCACGCTACCGGATCGAGATCGGCGTTGCAAGGGACCAGGCAATGGGATACGAGCAGACCGATGGCGTATTGGTCGGCGCGCGTCATCGCGCCCCTCCTGGCCTCCCCGCTGCTCGTCGCCGCCTCGTTTTCCATGCCGGCCGCGGCGCAGGAGGCCACCGCGCTCGACAGGCTCGCTCCCGCGCCCGCGGGCGACGGGCTCTCCACTGTCCCTTCTGCCGGCGTATCGGGCGATCTCCGGCCGGCGGTCGGACTTCTGCTCTCGTATTCTCATCAACCGCTCAGTGTGCGCGGGACAGAGCCTGGCGGCGGGGCGGCAACGTGGGTGGACCGGCAGGCGATCCTCCATGCGCTCGCGAGCGTCGAGCTCCTGCGCCGGGTCAAGCTCGACCTCGACGCGCCGTTCGTGCTCGATCAGGGCGGCGCGCCGCCCGCGATCGGGGACATCCGCGTCCCGGCGCCCGCCGGCGGCATCTCGGTGGCCGATCTCCAGGTGGGCGGACGGGTGGCGCTGCTGCCGCAGGAGGGGCTCCGGCCGGCGGCGGCGCTCGGGCTCTCGGTCTGGCTGCCGACCGGCGACGAGGCGGCGTTCTCCGGCGCGGGCGCCGTGCGCTACGCGCCGCGGGTGATCGTGGGGGCGGAGCACCCGGGCTTCCGCTGGTCGGCCTCGGCGGGGGGCCGGTTCCAGCAGGCCTCGGGGGACAGCCTGACCGGCAGCGAGGTCTTCCTGGCCGCGGGCGTGGGCGTCCGCAAAGGCCCGCTGCAGCTCGGGTCGGAGCTCTCGATCTGGGCCGCCGCCGGTGACGCGCGGGCGGTCGAGGTCCCCGGCCGCGCGGGCGTGGAGGACGTCAAGATCGAGGTCCCCGGCCGCGCGGGCGCGGAGCTCCTGCTCACGGCGCGGTGGTCGCTCGGCCCGCTCACGCTCGACGCGGGCGCCGGCCCCGGCTTCGGCAAGCTGCCCGGCACGCCGAAGGCGCGGTTCTTCGCGGCGCTCGGCATCGCCGCGGACGTCGTGCCGGCGCCCGCCGCCGCGCCGGCGGCCGCCGCTGCCGCGCCGGCGGGGCCGGGCGGCGATCGCGGCGGCGCGGCGCGCGCGGCGGCGCCCGTCGCCGACCTCGACGGCGACACGGTCCCCGACGCGGAGGACGCGTGCCCCCGGGTCATCGGCGAGGCGCGCCCGCCGGCCGCGGCGCCGGGGGCGCGGCCCGCCTTCCGGCGCGGTTGCCCGCCGGACCGGGACGACGACGGCATCTACGACGTCGACGATCGCTGCCCGGACGTGCCGGGGGTGAGCAGCGCGGCCGCGGACGACGCGGTGGCCGCGCCGGAGGGCTCTGCGAACGCGGGGTCCCGACCCACGTCGAAGCACGGCTGCCCCGCGGACACGGACGGCGACGGGATCCCCAACGCGGCGGACGCCTGCCCCTACGAGCGCGGCAAGCCGAGCGAGGATCGCGCGACGCACGGCTGCCCCTTCGCGGTGCGCATCGAGGGCTCGCAGATCGTCATCCTGCAGCAGGTCCAGTTCCCGACGGGCAGGGCCGAGATCGAGCCGGAGAGCTTCGAGCTGCTGTCCGAGGTCGCGGCGGTCCTGGAGGAGCACCCCGAGATCGCCCGGGTCGCTGTCGACGGTCACACGGACAACCAGGGCGCCGATCAGGCGAACCTGAGGCTCTCGCAGCGCCGTGCGCTCGCCGTCGTCGCGTGGCTGACAGCGCACGGCATCGACGCCCGCCGCCTCGAGGCGCGCGGCTTCGGCGCGCGCCGCCCGCTCGCCGACAACCGCACCAGCGAGGGCCGGGCCAGGAACCGCCGGGTGGAGTTCCAGATCCGCAAGCGCACGGACGAGGGCGCGGCCGGCTGGAAGGACGGGCCCCTTGAGTGAAGCGCCGGCGCGCGCCGAGGCCCCGGCGTGAGGGCGCTCTCGCTCAGGACGAAGGCGATCGCGCTCTTCACGGCGATCGCGCTCGTCCCCGTGGCCGCCGCCGTGGCGCTCCTCGCCGACGTCAACCGGCGCGCCGTGCGCACGTCCGAGGAGAGCCTGCAGGCGGCGATCCTCTCGGAGGTGGCCTCGGCCGCGATCCAGCGCGTCCGGGATGTCGAGAGCGACGCTGTCGCGGCGGCGGCCATCTTCGGCCACGCGGCGGGCGGCGCGATCCGGGACGAGGACGCTGTCGCGTCGGTGCGCGCCCTGGTCGCGACGCGCGCGCTGATCGACGCGGTGCGGCTGGAGGTGCCCGACGCGGGGATCAGCACCGTGATCCGCAAGGCGTCGACCGGCGCGGACGTGCCCGCGGCGCCGCCGGCGCTGCGCAGGCTCGCCGACGAGCACGGCGTCGGCTTCGACGTTGTCGGTCCGGCCCGGGGCCTCCTGGTGGCCCGCGTGCGGTCCCCGGGCGAGGCAGCGGGCGCGACCGGCGGCGCGGCGCCGCCTCCCCCGCGCGGGCCGGCCGGCTACGTGGTCGCGCCGGTCGGGCTCGACGCGCTCGAGCGCGACCTGGCCGCGATCGCCGAGCGCCGCTTCGGCGGCCGCGACGTGCGCCTGCTCATCGCGGGGCACGATCGCCGGGCGATCGCGGCCTTCAAGGTCCCGGGCGCGGCGCCGGGCAGCGACGTCTCCGCCTTGCCGCTCTGGGGCAAGCTCCCCCCGGGCGCCGTCTGGACCGACAAGATCAGCGTGCTCGGCCCGCACGACGAGGGCGGCGAGCGGATGATCGGCGCCATCGAGACGCTGCCCGACCTCGGCTGGGCTGTCGCTATCTGGCGCCCGGAGCCGGTGGCCTTCGCTGCGCTCGACGAGATGCGGCGCCGCGGCGTCGCCGTCGCCGCGGGCGCGCTGCTGCTCGCGATCGCCCTCGCGGCCTTCACCGCCCGGCACGTGACGCGCCCGATCCTGCACCTCGTCGCGCAGGCGCGGCTCATCGGCGCCCGGCGCTGGCGCGAGATCGCGCTCGACGACGCGCAGCCGGCCCGGCGCGACGAGATCGGCGAGCTCACCACCTCGCTCCGGCGCATGGCCGCGGACCTCGAGCAGGGCGAGGCCGACATCGCGCGCGAGGCGAAGCTCCGCGGCGACCTCGGCCGGTTCATGGACAGGGCCGTCGTCGACGCGATCGTCCGCGGCGAGCACCCGCTCGCCCTCGGCGGCAAGCGGGCGACCGTGTCGGTGCTGTTCGCCGACGTCGTCGGCTTCACGCCGCTCGCCGAGTCGCGCGACGCCGAGCGCATGGTCGCCCTCCTGAACGAGCTCTTCTCGATGCTCACCGAGATCGTGTTCCGGCACGGGGGCACGGTCGACAAGTTCATCGGCGACTGCGTCATGGCGGTGTGGGGCGCCCCGATCCCGCAGGCGGATCACGCGCGCCGCGCGCTCGCGGCCGCCGAGGACATGATGCGCTTCCTCGAGACGGCAAACGAGGAGTGGCGCGAGCGATACGACATCGAGATCCGCCTCGGCGTCGGCGTGAACTCCGGAGAGGCGATCGTCGGCAACATCGGCTCCGACAAGCGGATGGAATACACCGTGATCGGCGACGTGGTGAACGTCGCCTCGCGGCTCGAGGCCCTCGCGGCGCCGGACCAGGTGCTCGTCTCCGAGGCGACGAGGCTCCTCGCGGGCGACGCCTTCCCCCTGCGCGCGCTCGGCGAGCGCAACCTCACGGGGCGCAAGGCGACAACGGCCGTCTATGCGCTCGATCCGGGCTGAGGGGCGGGGCGCGCCCGCCGGGCCTCCGGCGAGCGCGGCGGGCGGGGAGAGGTCTGTCGCGGAGGCGTGAGGCGCAGCGCCGGGCGGCGCGGGCGGGAGGTCAGCCGTGCACGGCGTTGATGATGCCGTCGAAGAACTCGGCGCAGCCGATGGCGTCGAGCATCCGGCCCCAGTGGAGCGCGTCGAACGGCTGCGGCAGGCCGTGGTTGGTCAAGAGGACGCCGATGATCTCGCGATCGGGATCGACCCACATGAACGTGCCGGCGCCGCCCGCCTTGCCGTACGAGCGCGGCGACAGGCGCATGCCGCCGCTGGAGAACCGCCTCGTCCAGAGCTCCCAGCCGAGGCCCTTCGGCGTGAGGAGGAGGTTCTCGATGGGCGATGTGTCTGTCGCCGCCTCGGTCACCTGGGGCGTGTTGTTCCGCTTCATGCGGCGGACCAGGTCAGGCCGCAGGATCTCGGCGCCGCCGTAGGCGCCGCCGTTCAGGATCATCTGGCAGAAGACGGCGACGTCCCTCGCCGTGGAGAAGACGCCGTCGCAGCCGGTGACGCAGCCCAGCGCCCAGTCCTGCTCGTCCTGCACCTCGCCCCGGACAACGTAACCCCGGAGGTCGGAGTACCCCGTGGCCGCGACGCGCTCGTGGAGCTCCGGGGGCGGGTTGTACATCGTGTCGTTCATGCCGAGAGGCCTCCAGATGCGTGTGCCCGCGACGGTATCGAGATCTTGCCCCGCGGCGGCCGCGATCATGCGTCCGAGGAGGCGGTACGTGAGGTCGCTGTAGAGCACCGACGTCCCCGGCGCATACTCGAGCGGCGTCTCGGCCATGAGGCGCCAGACCGTCTCGTCGTCCGCCACGTCCAGGAACCGGTTGTCCACGGGCAGACCGGCCGAATAGCGGAGCATGTCGTGGACGGTGATGGCCCCCTTGCCGTTCGCGGCGAACTCCGGCAGGTACCTGGCGACCGGAGCGTCGAGCGCGATCACGCCCTCCTGGACGAGCGCGAGCGCCGCCGCGGCCGTCGAGAGCACCTTGGTCATCGACTGCAGGTCGAAGATCGTGTCGGGCGTCACCGGCTCATCGGCGCCGGCGACCTTGGTACCGAACGCGCGGTGCCCCACGACGACTCCATGGCGCGCGACCAGCGCCGTGGCGCCGGGGAAGAGCCCATCGCTGACCCGGCGCTGGATCCGCGCGAAGACGTCCTCCAGCCGCTCCGAGCTCATGCTCACGTCCTCGGGCCGACCCGCGGTGAGCGTGGTGCAGTACACGCCTCTCCAGGCATCCGAGCTGCCCAGCGCCGGCGCCGTGGCTGCCACCATGGCGAGCTGGGTCATCCCTTGCAAGAACTGCCTGCGGTCGAACGCTCGTCGTTGATCGATCATGGGTATTACCAACCTTGCTTTCATCAAGAACAAAGGATTCCACGGCGTCGCCCCGGCAGCGCCGGAGGACTGTTCAGCGTGGGCGTTCGCGATGAATGGCAACATGTACGCCAGCGCTACAGGTTTCCCCTCCCACGGCCTGCGTCACGAACAACACCCGCCATTGCGCTGCCTTTTCAGCCGAGAGGCCGGGCGGGCCGCGTCCAGTTGAGTTGGCACGACGGGAATCAACGCGCAATCGATTGCGGGATGACGCAAGTGGATGTGCGCTCATCTCGACATCCTGGACGACAGCGGACGGGCGTGGACGCATGCGCAGCACGGTTCCGACCGCGCTCTCAGGCGAGGGTGGACACTTTCATTCGAGCGCCGCTCCGCCGGCGCTGCCGCGCCGTCCGGCGGCCGCTCGTGCGGCTGGATCGACGCGGACGGCACCTCTCGAGGTGCGCCCCACGATGTCAGACGGCCAGCGCGAGGCGACGCCTCCACGCGAGCTGGCTCGAGGGCGGCCCCACGCTCTGCTCGCCCCCCCGTCTGCCGCGCTCATTCGCCGATTCCGATCTGTCTCCTGTCAAACAGCTCTCGTGGCTGCGTGGATCGATTGGAGAGCAGCATCAAGGGCTCACTGCCATGGCAGGAGCTCGACGGAGCTGCCTCTCGCGCCGCCGCCGCGCGCGGCGCTACCGTCAGACCCTTTGACCCGTTCGCGAGGGTGGGTGACCCGCCCGCGCCGAGCAGGCGGCTCCCCGGGCCAGCGGCGCCTCAGGACCGAGCCGCACCATCGACCGCCGGTGCTCCGCTGCCGGCGCTGCATGCTGGGGCATGCACCAGCGCGCCTCGGGATGCTCCTGCATGCTGGGGTATGCACCAGCGCGCCTCAGGATGCTCCTGCATGCTGGGGTATGCACCAGCGCGCCTCGGGATGCTCCTGCATGCTGGGGCATGCACCAGCGTGCCTCGGGATGCTCCTGCATTCTGGAGCACGCACCTGCATGCTGGAGCATGCAGCAGCCCCCCGCGGAGACCCATGCTGCCCCGCGACGTCGACCGGCTCCCGCCGCGCGAGAGACGGCCGCTGAGGGCGCCGATCGCGCTGCTACAGCCCATATCGCGGCCAGATCGCGTCGCCGTCACATCCGATGAGCTCGCCAGCGGCTCGCGGACCAGGCGGCATGAAGGTGACCGCCACGGGGCGATGGCGTCGACGCGCCGCAGGCGTCCTTTGCGCGGGAAAGCCTGCGTCGCGCAGCGGCATCGACCGATGAGCCCGCCGGGGACGATACGGCCCATGACGTGAAACGACCGCCATTCAGTCAAGTGGCTTAAACGACCGCCGTTCACCGAGATGGCATGACGCGGCGCACGCGCCGCTTGCCGGCAAAACCTTTCATGTTATCATGCCAGTCAACATCGACAATCCTGTTCGCGCCACGTCGAGACATCATCGACCTCGCGTAGACTATTGTCTCAGTGTGGCAGCACGGTGGGGCACGCCTGTCGCTCGATCCACACGGAATGAGAACAGAGCTGACAGCAGCGTTGAACTTCTTCGCCCCGGCTCTCGACTTGGCGGCGACTCCATACTTGGCATCCTACGTGAATAAGCACCGATGCGAAGACGAGACGGTCTTCGGCAGAGCGCACGAGCGTCGGAGCAACGCCAGACATAAATAAGCATTGAAGCCGGCGCGCACGATCCTACGCATCGCGCGCCGGGCGGGAGGGCTTCTTCAGTGAAGCTCGCTCGGCACAACCATGCTGTTCGAAGCCGGCGCGAGAGCGTCGGATGGCGACCCCAGGTCGAGATCGATCGATACGGACGCGCGCATCGGACGACCCGAGCCGCCCGAGCACACGATCGGTTGGATGGATTGGTGACAGGCTGTTGACCGGCGCTCAGCGCTCGAAGCAAACAAAGCTGACTGAAACCCCCAAGTTCGAGGACAAAACAACAATGAAGTCGCTCAAGTCTCGCGTTCTCTCCGGTGTTGGCGCTGCGCTCGTCGCTCTCAGCCTCTCGGCCCCCGCGCTTGCGTCGTGGGACGCTCCGGTGAAGGCCGACGCCCCGGACTACACCAACGTGGCCGCCGGGCTCGTGTCGGTCGCCGCCCAGCTCACCGACACCCTGGACCTGAACGATGAGGTCATCAACGCCGAGCACATCAAGATCGTGTACCTCCAGGACGTCCTCAACGACGCCGATATCGATATCGTGGAAGACACGCTGAACAACCTCATCCTGAACCTTCAGATCCTCAACCTTCAGAACGTGCTGAAGGACGTCGACGTCGCCAACGGGATCGAGATCGGCGACGTCCTCAGCAACAACGACGTCGACGTGAGCGACGTCGTGGGTGTGAAGGTCTTCGACGTCAACGGCATCAAGAAGCTGCTCGTGTTCGTCAAGTGAGGCGGACCGCGCGACCCCGCGCGCAGCGCTGACAGCAGAGAGAACGAAGCCCGGGAGGTCGGCCGCCTCCCTGGGCTTCGCTCGTTCAAGATGACCGACAGCCCGGTCATTCTGACCGGTCAGCGCGGCGCGCCGCCTCGCTCGAGGGCCGCGAAATCCGGGCGATCGCCGCTTGGCCTCCGGGGTGCTCTCGCACGCCCCCGTGGTCCGCTCGCCCCGCGGCAGCCCCCCTCGGGCTGCCCGGCCGAGGGGCCCGGGAGGCAACTGCGATGCATCATCGGATGGACGTGCTCTCGCCCGCGTTTCGAGCGAACCCCTATCCCCATTACGCCGAGCTCCGGCGCGCGGCCCCTGTCTGCCAGGTCGAGCCCGGCGGGATGTGGGCCGTGAGCCGGTACGAGGACGTGCTCTTCGTGCTGAAGACCCCCGAGATCTTCTCCTCGCACGGCTTCAAGGCGGCGTGGCAGCCGCCCTGGGTGGGCTACAACCCGCTCGCCAACTCGATGCTCGCCCTCGACCCGCCGGCGCACACGCGGCTGCGCGGGCTCATCCACAGGGCGTTCGGATCGCGCACAGTGGCCCGGCTCGAGCCGCGCGTCCGCGCCGTCGCCGAGGAGCTCGCGCGCGGCCTCGCGGGAGAGGTCGACTTCATCGACGCCCTCGCCATGCCGCTGCCCGCCTTCGTTATCGGCGAGGTGCTCGGGCTCGACCACGGGCTGCGCGCGCGCTTCAAGCGATGGGCCGACGACATCCTCTCGATCACGCCCGCGCCGGCGCCGCCCGCCCACGCCGGCCGCATCAGGACGACGATCGCGGAGCTGACCGGGTACCTGAACGACGTTGTCGCGGCGCGGCGCCGCGCGCCCGCGGACGACACGGTGAGCGACCTGATCCGCGCCGAGCTCGACGGACAGGCGCTCACCGACACCGAGATCGTCGACTTCCTCGTGCTCCTCCTGCTGGGCGGGCTCGAGACGACGACCCACCTCCTCGGCAATGCGCTCCTGTTCCTCGCCGAGCACCCGGACATGATGCGACGCCTGCGCGACGCGCCCGACCTCGTGCCGCTCTTCCTCGAGGAGCTGCTCCGGTACGACGGTCCGAGCCAGTCCGTCCCCCGGCTGACAACCCGCGACGTTTCCCTCGGCGGCGCGGCGCTGCCCGCCGGGGCGCTGGTGCTCGCGCTCGTGGCCTCGGCGAACCGCGACGAGCGGCAGTTCCCCGATCCGGACCGGTTCGACCTGCACCGCGGCTCCCACGGAGGACTCCAGTTCGGACACGGCATCCACTTCTGCATCGGCGCGGCGCTGGCCCGCATGGAGGCCCGCGCGGCGCTCGAGGCGCTGCTCGCGCGGTTCGCCCGCGTCGAGCGCTGCCCCGGGGAGATCGCCTATCACCGCACGCTCACCGTGCGCGGCCCGGTCGCCCTGCCGTTGCGGTTCATCGCGGGTTGACCCGCGTCAAGCGCCCTCCCGCCTGCTCCGCTTGACAGGAGGACCGCTCGCGCTATCCTCGTCGCACCGGTCAGGAACAGGATCCGTCATTCCACCGACCGCCGAGTCATGACGGGCCGCGCACGCGCCAGGCGACGATAGACCCAAGGAGGTCCCTGAGCTCTCACGGCTCGGGATGATGAGGTCGCCCCATGCGAAAGGCGGAAATCGACGCCCTGGTGCGCGCGCACCGGGGCCGCGCCCGTCCCGTCGCGTTCTTTCATGTGCTTCGCCAGCCGGCGCTCGAGCCGGACGATCATGCCTTCCTGTCCGAGCACATCGAGGAGCTCGGGACATCCGATCTCCTGCGCTGGAGGGCGCGCTGCGAGAGCGGCTTCAGCGGGCCGGTGATCCAGCAGCTCGCGCGGCTCGCGATCCGGGATCCAGCGCACTTCCAGCACGAGGTGCTGAGCGTGCCGCGCCTCACCCTCGACGAGGAGGAGTGGATCGAGCTCGCGGATCTCGTGCGCGGGAAGGTCCCGGCGGCCATTTACGAGCGCGTGGTCGCGCGCTGCTGGCGCGAGCCTGTGCAATGGGAATCCGGGTTCGTGCTCTCGCCGGGGGCCTACCGGGGGCCGGCGCCGCTGCTCGACGGGGACGAGCTCGACGGGCTGGACGCGGAGCGCCCGGCGCTGCGCGACATGCCGATCGCGAAGATCCTCGCGGCGCGGCGGGCGGGGGTGCTGTCGATCGACGACGGCGCGCTGGCGGCGCTGGCGATGGAGCGCGCGCGCGGGTCGGACGAGGACTGGAGCGTCGATATCCCCCATTTCCCCGCCGTGCTCCGGGACGCGATCCTCGAGAAGGCGCGGCGGACGCCGCGAGGCTCGGAGCGGGCGAATATGCTCGGCTGGCTGGAGGCGCACGGCGTGGCGCGGGCCGCGCTGCTGGATATCGCGCTCGGGTCGGTCCGGGCGGGGGGCGACGCCTATGCCGTGCTCCCCTGGCTCGCGCGCCAGCTCACGACGAGGGCCGCCTGGGACAGGCACGGCCTGGAGACGCTCTCTGCGCTGATGTCGCGGCGCGCCTTCTCGGAGATAGGCGAGCTCGTGACGCTCGCGTGGAGCGACGCCGGCCAGGGCGGCAAGGAGGTCTCCCGCGGCTTCCTGGAGGCGATCCAGGTCGCCTTCGCGCAGGTCTTGCTCGGGATGGCGCGCGAGGCGCTCGCGGCGGGCCACCAGGCGGGCGCGGCGGCGGCGCTGTCGGCGCTCGCGTGCCTCGACCCGCCCTCGCGGGTGAGCCGCGCCGTCCACGAGCTCCGGCGGATCCCCGGCGCGAGCCAGGACGTCGCGGAGCTCATCGCGGTGAACGAGCGGCTCGTGAAGCACAGCGACGCGCGCGACGCCTCGCTGGAGGGGTTCGTGGCCGCCCTTCACGCGATCGCCGACGCGTCCTGCTGAGCGCCGCCGGCGCGTCCTGCTGAGCGCCGCCGGCGCGGCGGTCGGCGCCGCCCCGGCGGCGACACCGCAGCGCGCGGCCTGCGGCGCGTGAGGTGATGCGGAGCGCTGGCGCGTGGGCGCGCCGGCGAGCCGGCTTCCTTCGCCGCGAGGGCCGGCGGTCGCCTTCGCTTCGCGTGCGGTCGTCCGCCGCTGCCTTCGCCCTCGATGCGACGGCGGCTGATCGCCTTCGTTTCCAATGCGGGGACGGCCTTGCCTCCCCTCGAACGTCGACTCTGGAGGAGCACGCCGATGGCGTTCATCAACTATGCGAGCCGGGAGATCTACTGCAAGATCGTCTATTACGGGCCCGGGCTCGGCGGGAAGACGACGAACCTTCAACACGTGTACGATCGGACGGTGCCGAGCGCCAAGGGGCGGCTCATCTCGCTGAAGACCGACAGCGATCGCACGCTGTTCTTCGATTTCCTGCCGCTCGATCTCGGGGGGCTGTCCGGCTTCCGGACGCGCCTCCAGCTCTATACCGTGCCGGGTCAGATCTTCTATCGAGCGAGCCGGAAGCTGATCTTGAAGGGGATGGACGGCGTCGTGTTCGTGGCGGACTCGCAGCGCGCCCGGCTCGACGCGAACGTCGAGTCGATGGCCGACCTGTGGGACAACCTCGCCGAGGAGGGCCGCTCGCCCGGGCGGCTGCCGTTCGTGATCCAGTACAACAAGCGGGATCTCGACGGGATCGCCGATGTCGCGGAGCTCCGGGGGCTGCTCAACCCGACCGGAGCGCCCGAGTTCGAGGCCGCGGCGTCGCGCGGGCGCGGGGTGTTCGACACCCTGCGGGCGATCGCGAAGCTCGCCCTCAAGGAGATGGAGCGCCGCCAGCGGTAGGGCTTTCGCGCGCAGCGCCGCGCGCGCACGAGGACCTGGAGTCAGCGGCCGAGGGACAGGCGGCGCGAACCCGGCCGGCCCCGCCGCGGGGCCGCGCGGGCCTGTGGGGGCGAGGCGCTCGCGCCCGGGCGCGTCCCCGCGACGACGCGAAAAAAAAATGCGCCGCCGTGTCGATCCGGCTCGCCCCCGTTCGTCGCCCCGCTGAGCGCCGGGGTTCCTCCCGGTGACGACCCGTTATTTTCCTGTCGACCTGGAACCGAGGAGAATGTGGCGATGCGTTTCATGATCATGCACAGGACCGACGCGCAAACTGAAGCCGGCGCGCTGCCGAGCCCCGAGTTCATCGCGCGTGTGGGGCAGATGGTGGGGGATCTGGCGAAGACGGGGGTGCTACGCGGCGGCGAAGGGCTCCGCCCGAGCTCGCACGGCGTTCGCCTCCAGTTCTCCGGCGGGCGGCGCACCGTCACCCGGGGGCCCTTCGGCGCGGCGAAGGCGCTGCCCGCCGGCTTCGCGATGCTCCGCGTCGCGTCGCTCGACGAGGCGATCGGCTGGGCGTCGCGCTTCGCGGAGGTGCTGGGCGACGTCGACATCGACATCCGGCCCGTGACCGAGGTGTGGGATCTCGGCATGGCGCCGAAGCCCGAGGGCCTCACGACGACGCGGTACATGATGGTCCACTCCCAGGACGCGGCGGAGGGCGGCGCGCCGCCCACGCCGAAGCAGACGGCGGAGCTGGGTCGGCTCGTCGAGGAGATGAGCCGGGCCGGCGTGCTGCTCGCGACCGAGAGCCTGCAGCCGAGCGCGAAGGGCGCTCGTATCGTGTCGGCCGGCGGCAAGCATACGGTGATCGACGGGCCGTTCACCGAGTCCAAGGAGCTGATCGCCGGGTACGTCATCGTCGATGTGCCGTCGCTGAACGACGCCAAGGACGTGGCGCTCCGGTATGCGGAATTCGTGGGCGACATCGAGATGGACGCCCGCGCGCTGTCCTGATGTCGGTTGGATACGGCCGGCGGGCCCCTGGACCGGAACCGAGCGCGCCGCCCTCCCGCGATTTGTCTTGACGCACTCTCACCTAGCTGAAAACGTGGCCAGGATCGTGGGAGAACCGTCTCGCCACCAGAGCGTATCGATCCCGCTGATCCCCTGATCGGGCGCGCTCCTTCGAGCCCCGAGGGAGGCGCGCCAGGTCATCTCGGCGCCACCGACAGATCCCCCAGGAGACTGCCAGATGAAATCCGAACGCGCACTCCGCCATGGAAGCCTCGCCATCGCCATGACGTGCATCTCCCTCTTCGCGACCGGGTGCTTCGCGCTGAACGCCGCCGCAGGCGCCGCCGACGCCAAGGAGCGCGAGGAGCGAGAGGCCGCCGAGAAGGCGAAGAAGGAAGCGCCCCCCATCCCGTCGCCCGGGAAGATCCACGACGAGGCGCTCGCGAAGCAGCTCGAGGACAAGATGACGGAGAAGGGGACGCGCGTCGCCGCCAAGGTGATCTTCACCGACGACGAGTGGCGCATCGAGCGCAACGAGAACACCGGTATCGTGACGGGCCGCGTGGGGAATGCCACCGTTGTCTACAAGCAGAAGGACGGCAAGTGCATCCAGGATCCGTCGCTGCTGCGCCAGGAGTTCGTCGGCAACGACTTCGTCGGCCCCGGCACGTGGGCCCTGATGATGAACGAGAAGTACGAGATCCCCTGTGAAAAGGGCGGTCTCTAGGCGCCGCCGGGCGCGCCGCTCGCGCGGCGCCTGCCCTCTTTGAGCGTTCCCTCGCACAACCGCGCCGGGCGACGTCCCGCCGCGGACGCGTGCGTCGACCTCTGCAGGGAGGATGGCCAGGTGCCGCCGAGCCAGTGCGACGAGGCGTGCGACGCCGAGTGCCTGCCTGTCGCCGCCGCGGCCCGGCTCGCCTGGCGCGAGGGCGCGAGGGCGCGAGAGCGAGAGAAAGCCTGCACGCGCGCACGAAATACAGTACACCCAGCGGATGGTAGAGACGTGCGGCATCTGCGGCGGCGACGGTCGGATCGCCAACTCGTTTGGAAACACGACCACGTGCCCGAGCTGTCACGGCTCCGGACGGCGGTCCGACGAGGGAGGCCTCCGCGACGTCACCAAGACGAAGGCCTCGCACCACCGCCCGACGAACGTGGCCGCCGTCGTCGAGAAGCAGACGTGGCCAGCGACCTTCGAGGGCGGCCAGCTCGCGAACGAGGTGCGGGCCAGCTCGACCGTCTCCAACGAGACGAAGGCGAAGCTGACGCGCGAGATCATCGAGCACGAGGGCAGCCACGGCAAGTGCACGCAGACCTTCCTCAAGAAGATCCGCAAGCAGATCCGCCCGCCGGCGCCCTGACCCCCGGCGCAGATCGCGGGTGCGGGGGCTCGTAAGGCTCCCGCTGGGCGTCGGATGCCGGGCAGGACGCGCCTCGGCCAGGCGCGCCGGTGGCGCTCGCGGCAGCGGCCCACTGGACATTTGTCCACATGCTGTGGATTTCTTGTGGGTGGCTCGCGCTCCGGGTCACCTCGGCCGTGGGCTGCCCGCCGCCGGATCCGGCCCTCCGGGAGGAATCCATGGATCCGGGGCAGACCAGGCAGCGCCATGGATGCCAGTGGGCGAGCACGGTCGCTCGATGTCGAAACGATGTCGGGACATCGGTGGTGGCTTGGGTCTCATGAGCACCCGCTGTCATCGCGATGATCACGCGTTCTCGTGCGCCGAAAAAACTCCGATCTACCGAGAAACGCGCAGCTTTCTGGATTCTCGTGATTGGTTCCGGGCTGCTCGGGCATCCTGAAGGTCATTGACGGCTCCTCCGTCGCCGGGAACAGGCGGCCGAGGAGCCGCTGGTTCCGGGGACCTCTGGTCTTCTTTTCGCGGATCGCCTCGTGCGCCGCGTGCCTTGAAAGGATCTTTCCATGCGAGCTTGCTTGTCGGCCGCCACGGCCACCGCCCTCGTGCTCCTCGGAGCGTGCGTCCTGGAGGACGCTCACGAGCCTCAAGGAGAGCTCGAGCAACAAGAAGACTTGGATCAGCCGCTGACGGGCGACGGGCTGACCGCGACGCTGGCGTATGCGTCGGACTGGGGGAACGGGTACTGCGCCGACGTGACGATCGAGAACACGGGGCCGGCGGACACAGCGACGTGGCGCGTGGTCCTCAACATGAACGGCTCCTCCGTGGCGAGCGCCTGGAACGCCAGCACGACAACGAGCGGATCGCAGCTCATCGCCACCCCCGCCGCCCACAACGCGACCCTGGCCCGTGGTGCCTCGACGAAGTTCGGGTTCTGCGCCAACGCGAGCGGCCCCTCGCAGCGCGCTGCGCTCGCCAGCGTGACAGCGGGCGGGTCGGGCAGCAGCAGCTCCAGCAGCAGCGCCAGCGCCAGCAGCAGCTCCAGCAGCAGCTCCAGCGCCAGCAGCAGCTCCAGCGCCAGCAGCAGCGGTGCGGGCGGCAGCGGCGGCGCGGGGGGCTCCGGCGGCGCAGGCGGCGCGGGTGGCAGCGGCGGTGCAGGCGGCTCCGGCGGCGCGGCACCGAGCGGGCACTTCCAGATGGAGGACCTCGATCGCGGGGTGGTCGCCGTCAAGGTGGCTGGCGGCGTCTACGTCGGGTGGAGGATGTTCGGTTACGAGTACGACCCCGCGAACCCGGGCGCGATCTCGTACGACGTGTACCGCAACGGGAGCCGCATCGCGAACGTCACCAACAGCACGAATTACCTCGACGCCTCCGGCACGACCTCATCGACGTACACGATCAAGGCGGTCGTGGGCGGCGTCGCCCAGGCAGCCTCGCCTGCCGCGGCCACCTGGGGCCAGAACTACCTGCGCATCCCCCTCTCGGCGCCCGCAGGCGGGACGACGCCCGCGAAATGCGACAACGCGGGAGAGAGGTACTCGTACGAGGCCAACGACGCCAGCGCCGGAGACCTGGACGGCGACGGACAGTACGAGATCGTCCTCAAGTGGGATCCCTCCAACGCCAAGGACAACTCCCAGGCCGGCTGCACCGGGCCCGTGGTCCTCGACGCCTACAAGCTCGACGGGCGCAGGCTCTGGCGCATCGACCTCGGGAGAAACATCCGGGCCGGCGCGCACTACACGCAGTTCGTCGTCTACGACTTCGACGGCAACGGGAGCGCGGAGGTCGCGGTGAAGACCGCCCCGGGCACGCGGGACGGGACGGGCGCCGCCCTGAGCAAAGGCCCCGCGGCCTCCGACGACGACGCGGCAGACCACCGGAACGCCGGGGGCTACGTGCTCAGCGGCCCCGAGTACCTGACCGTGTTCGGCGGGAGCAACGGCGCGGAGCTCGCCACCGTCGCCTTCGACGTGGCGCGAGGGACCGTGTCCTCGTGGGGAGACAACTACGGCAACCGGGTCGATCGGTTCCTCGCGAGCGCGGGGTTCGTGAGCGACCTCGGGAGAGGCCAGGACGCGAGCGGCAGGCCGGCGATCCTGATGGCCCGCGGCTACTACACGCGCGCCACGATCACCGCCTGGGGGTTCCGCGACGGCAGCCTCACCCAGATCTGGAAGGCCGACAGCAACGCGAACACCGCGTACACGGGCCAGGGCGCCCACTCCATGGCGGTAGCGGACGTGGACGGCGACGGCGCCCAGGAGGTGATCTACGGGGCCTCCACGATCGACAGCAACGGAACCCGGAAGTGCTCGACCGGCTTCGGGCACGGCGACGCGCTGCACGTGAGCGACCTCGTCCCGTCGCGCCCGGGGCTCGAGGTGTTCATGCCCCACGAGGACGGCAGCAAGCCGACCTACGATATCCGCGACGCGAACACCTGCGCCGTCCTCTGGAAGGGGCCGGTCACCGGGGCCGACACCGGGCGCGGCGTGGCGGCCGACGTGCTCGCGAGCAACCCGGGCGCCGAGATGTGGACCAACTCGACGGGAGGGCTGCTGTCCGCCACCACCGGAGCGCGCGTCGCGGCCCAGCCCGCGTCGGCCAACTTCCTGATCTGGTGGGACGCGGACGAGCTGCGCGAGCTGCAGGACAAGACGTCGATCACGAAGTACGGCGGCGGCTCGCTGCTGAGCTGCAGCCAGTGCGCCTCGAACAACGGGACCAAGTCGACGCCGGCGCTCACGGCCGACCTGCTCGGCGACTGGCGCGAAGAGATCGTGTGGCGCGAGTCCGACAACTCGGCGCTGCGGATCTACACGACAACGAGCGTGACGACGCGGCGGATCTACACGCTCATGCACGATCCGCAGTACCGCATGCAGATCACCTCGGAGCAGACGGCTTACAACCAGCCGCCCCACCCGAGCTTCCACATCGGCGGCGGCATGGCGGCGCCCCCGAGGCCGGACATCCACGTGCGGTGACGCAGGCCGCGCGCGGCGGGCAGGTCGCCCCGCGCGAGGCCGCGGCGCGGCCCGCCCGCCGGCGCAGGAGGGCATCCCCCGCGGGCGCCCTCACTTCCGGTACTGGGCGAGCAGCAGGCCGGCGTCCGCTGTGCCGTCGGCCACGAAGCCCGCCATGGCGCGGGCGCCGGTCTCCTGGAAATGGGTGCCGTCGACCGAGCCGTCCGCCCGGATGAGGAAGAAGTCCTCGCCCGCGGCGACGCAGCCGATCGAGCGCAGGTGGGCGAGCGTCATCTCGTTGAGATCGATGACGGGCACGTCCAGCGCGCCGCCGAGCTCCCGCATCGCCTGCGCGTGCGCGGCCAGGCCGTTGCCGAACTCGTGGCTGTCGCCGGTGCAGGAGCGCCGCGGGGGCGGGGTGACAAGCACCGGGATCGCGTCGCGCGCCTGCGCGCCCTCGATGTACTCGGTGAGGTACGATTTGAAGTCCGTCGCGGGGTCCAGGTAGTAAGGAATTGTCGCGCCGTCGTGCTCGTACGTCGCGTTCCTGTTGCTGTCGTTGGTGCCGAACTGGACGAGCAGGTAGTCCCCGCCCTGGATGTCGTCGAGGAGGTCGGCCAGGCGATCCTCGTCGATGAACCGGCGCGCGGTCCGGCCGCCGATCGCCCTGTTCTCGATGCGCACCCGCGCGTCGAAGAACTCTCCCAGCATCTGACCCCAGCCCGCCTGGTGAATGGGGCTGTTCACGTACGTCTGCACCGTCGAGTCGCCGGCGATGTACACAGCGACGTCGGGCAGCTCGGCGCTGCCGCCGCCGCCCGTGCCGCCGGCGGCGCCCGTCGGTCCTCCGGCCGCGCCGCCGCCGGCGCCGCCCTCGCCCGCGCCGCCCGCGCCGGCTCCTGGCGCGCCGCCCGCGCCGGCTCCTGGCGCGCCGCCCGCGCCCGTGACGCTGGCGTCCGGGCCGCCGCCCGTGCCGCCGCTGTGGCTGCCGCCCTCCGCCGCGCCGGCGCCGTGGCCCGCCGCCCCGGAAGCGCCGTCGTCGGCGCTGCAGGCGGCCACGAGGACCGCCGAGAGCAGCGCGCGCAAGGGAATCGAAGACCTGAAAGACAGAAGGAAAGGTGCGCGAAACATCGAGTCTCTCCTCTCCCCGACGTCGCACGGGGCGCGGCGGAGCGATACATCAGCCGGTGAAAAACGCTCTGACGAGCGCGATGGCGCAGCAGAGCGCCAGGATCCTGGTTGCAAAATTACCGCGTGAATGAGCGGGCCCCGAGGCGGCCGCTGGGCCGCTTCGCTCTCTCCCTCTCCATCTTCCTCTCCGCCCAACGTGCGCGGGAGCGCCGGGGATCAATCACGAGTTGCTCGGCGTCGCACGGGACACCAGGGCGATCGCTCCAGGCCGCATGGTGACGATGGAGATGCATGGAGGCGTTCCGCCGGCCTGAGTCCCCGAGGGTAGGGCCGCGCGGGCGTCAGAGCTCGACGCCGAGGAGCACACCGGGCCGGTACCGGTAACGCGAGAGGACGGTCTCGGTTCCCTCCTCGAGCGCGAGGTCGTAGCGGACGCGCGCGGGGTCGAGCTCGGCGAAGAGCTCGGCGAACATCCAGAGGTCCCGGCCGAGCGGGAGCCTGGCCACGAGGCCGGCCGCGAGCACGAGCGCGTTCGAGGCGCTCGCCGCGGCAGGGAGGAAGCCGGGAGCGCCGTCGCTGCCCGGCCGCGGGGCGGCGTCCACGCGGTCGACGCCCGCGCCGAGCCGCGCGCCGAGCTCGAGCGGCGTGGCGCCCGGGGCGATGGCGTGGAGCCACGAGGCGTCCGCGCGGAGCGTGATCGTGCGGAGATCGAGGCCGATGCGCGGCTCCTCGTAGCGGCGCTCGAACTGGTACTGGAAGCGCGCGTCGAGGGCGAGCCGGTGCCGCCCCCAGCTCCGGCCGAGCGCGACGCGCACGCCGGGGCCGTGCGTGAGGCCGACCTCGGCCGAGTGCGCCGCCACGCCGTAGAAGGCGCCGAGCTCCAGCGCGCGGCGCGGCGCCGCCGGGTCGGCGGGGGCCGCGGCGTCGGCGGGCGGCTCGGGGGCCGGCGCCTGGCGGAGGAGGAGCGCGCGGGCCTGCGCCCGGTCGAGCGAGGAGCGCGCGTCCTCGCGCAGCGACCGGAGCGAGAGCTCCACGACCTGCGCCACGGACTCGCGATCGAGCTCGTCGAAGCGGCCCGAGAGATCGATCGAGCGCAGGAGGAAGCGATCGGCCACGGGATCGGTGAAGTAAAGGGCGGCCCGGCGCGGGTCGCTCAGGTCGATCCAGCACGAGAGGGCCACGCCGGAGACGGCGCGCGTCGCGAAGAGCGCCGCGGCGTCGAAGCGCGGCGCGGTCCGGAAGCGGAGGGCGAAGGCCGAGAGCGCCTGGGATTCGAGCGCCGTCCGGATCGCGCCGAGGTCGCCCTCGACGCCCGTGAGCACGACCTCCACGACCGGAGCGCCAGGCGACGCGGACGACGGCGCTGCGGGCACGGCGCCGGGCGGCGCGGCCGCCGCCGGGGCGACGCCGGGCGATGCGGACGACGCCGCCGGGACGGCGGCCGCGCCGTCGGCCCGCGCGCGCGTTGTGGAGAGCGCGACCGCGGCGGCGAGGCCGATCCAGAGGGGCGCGCGCGTCGCGATCACCCGCCCAGCTCGGCGAGGCGGCGGCGCGCGTGCTCGGCGTACGGCGAGCTCGGGTGCTCGCGGAGCAGGCGCCGCCAGGTCTGCGCCTCGTCGCCGGAGCGACCGAGCGCCCGCAAGGCGCGCCCGCGGCCGTAGAGGGCCTCGACCGCCAGCGGGCGCGCGCCGGCCACGCCGAGGTACCTGTCGAACTGCGCGAGCGCCCCGGCGGCCGAGCCGCCGTTGAGGAGGAGACCGCCCAGCGACACGAGGGAGAGCGTGGCCTCGGGCGACCCCGCGAAGCGCTTCTGGAGCGCGCTGTAGAGCTCGATGGCGCGCTGGGTGCTGCCAGCGCGCCGCGCGTCGTTGGCCTCCCGGAAGAGCTGCTCCGCTGTCGAGGCGGCAGGCGAGGACGCGGCCTCGACCGGCCCGCGCGCGGCCCCCGCGCCCGGCCCGCGCGCGGCCTCGGGCGGCCGCGGAGCGGGCGCCGCGAGCTCCGGCAGCGCCCCTCCCCCGGGCGCCGGCGCGCCGTCCGGCGCGGGAGGCGCGGCCGCGGAGGGCGCGGGCGCTGACGGCGCCGGCGGGCGCGCACGGGACACAGCCGCGCGCAGCGAGGGCTCGACCCGGCGGGCGCCCGGGCCCGGCGCCGGGCGCTCCACCAGCGCGGTGGCCGCTGCGGCCGCCCCGCAGAGGAGGGCCGCGGCCGCCGCGTAGAGCCAGGCGCTCCGCCGCCAGCCCGCCTTGTGCCGCCCGGCCACGCCGCTCCCGGGCGGGGCGACTTCCTCGCCGCGCCGGACGTCGTTGTCGGGTCGCACGGGCGCGCTCTCCGGCCACACAGGCGCGCCCTCGCGCAGCACGTCGTCCGGCGCGCCTCCGCTCCCGGCCCTGCCGATGGCGACGCTCGCGATGCGGGCGAGGAGCGCTGCGTCGCCGGGCTCCGCCGCGCCCACGGCGTCGAAGTCCTGCGCGAGCACCCAGCTCATCCGGCACGACGCGCACGCGCCCAGGTGGGCGTCGAAGGCGCGGCGGTCCGGCGCCGTCGCGACGCCGCGGCGCACGCGCGTGAGGAGCTCGCTCCGGCAGTCCACGCTCATGGCTCCCTCCCCCGGAAGAGCTCGGCCAGCTTCGCGTTGTTGGCGAGCGCGCGCCGTAGCGCCTCCTTGCCGAGGCGGAGCCGGCTCCAGACGGTGTTCGGAGAGACGCTGGCGAGCGACGCGATCTCGTCGACCGTGTGGCCGAGCACGAAATGAAGGGCGAGCGCCTCGGCGGTCGCCTCCGGCATCCTGTCGAGCACCTCCAGCACCATCTCGCGCCGCCGGGTCGAGACCGCCTGGGCGAACGGCGACGGGCCGCTCTCGTCCGCGGCCGCCTCGACCGGCGCGTCCGGCTCGTCGTAGCGCGCGCGCACGCGGAAGCGCCGGCGCGCGCCGAGCGCGGTCATGAGGGCGACGCGGTTCGCGAAATGGACGACGGTGCACTCCGCGCGGAAGGACGGCAGCGCCTGGAGCAGCGCGAGGACGGCTTCCTGCGTGACGTCCTCGACGTCGGGGTGATGCGGGCCGAGCACCTTCCTCACCGTCCGGAGCATGGCCCCGCCGAGCTCGGTGATGAGGGTGCGGATGGCCGCAGGGTCGCGGACCGCCGCGGCCCGAGCGAGCCCGAGCAGCTCGTCCGCCCTCGAAGGCGCTCCCTCCCCCGGCGGCGGGAGGTCGGTCGCGGGCTTTCGCACGTCAACGACGATGCACGAGGGCAGGAGTCCTGGTCAAGGCGCCCTGCCGGATCGCATGTCACGGCCCTCCGGAGATCGGCCAGCCGTCGCCGTCCCACGCGAGATCCGAGATCCGCAGCGTGGGGGCGCCGTTCGCATCGGCGTTGTACGCGTGATAGATGTTGTAGGCCCTGTCCTTGGCGAACAGGACCGTGTTGTGCCCGGGCCCCCGCCACCGGGAGCTCCCCTCGACGAGGAGGGTGCCGCCGCCGGACGTCATCGCCTTGCCCGCCTTGTCGACGTACGGGCCGGTGATGCTCGTCGCGCGGCCAACGGCGATCTTGTAGGTGCTGTCGACCCCGCGACAGCAGGAGTCGAACGAGACGAACAGGTAATAGTAGCCGCAGCGCCGGACGATGATGGGCGCCTCGATCGCGCCGCTGGCGTCGGGGCGCGAGGCGAGGGCGTGGAGCTCCCCGTCGGCCCGCTCCCCCGACGCGGTGAGCTTCACCATCTTGATGCCTGTCCAGAAGCTCCCGAACACGAGCCACGGCGTGCCCTCCTCGTCGATCGCGATGTTCGGATCGATGGCGTTCCACTCGTCCCGCGTCGCGCCTGTGTTCGAGCAGATGGCCGCGCCGCGGTCCGTCCAGGGCTCTGCCGAGTCGAGCGAGGCCTTGGTCGCGTGCCCGATGCACGAGCGGTTGCTGCCGAACGTGGAGGCGGAATAGTAGAGATGGTAGGTGTCCCCGAAGCGGGAGATATCGGGCGCCCAGAGGTCGGTCACGCCCGGCACCCGCTCCGCGAGCCAGCCGGGACGCGCGTTGAACACCCGACCGGCAGCCTGCCAGTCGAGGAGGTCCGAGGACGTCTTCATCGGGAGCCGGTCGCCCGTCTGGAAGAGGTAATAGCGGTCGCCGGCCTGGATGACCGACGGGTCGTGGGTCCCGAGGTCGCCGGAAAGGCGCAGCGCCCCGGGCGGGCTCGATGGGTCGTGGAGCGCCTCCGCGCACCGGTCGCCGCCCCCGCCGGCGCCGCCGCTCGCTCCCTCGCCACCAGCGCCGCTGCCCCCGGCGCCGCTTCCCCCGGCGCCGCCGGTCCCTTCCCCGCCGCCGGCGCCACCCGTGCCGGTCGTCGCCTCCGCGCTGCTCACGGCGCCGCCGGTGCCCGCGGTGGAGGACGCGCTCGTGCTGGTGGCGCCGGTCGTGCCGCCGCCCTGCCCGCCGGCGCCGGGGCCCGCTCCCGGCGTCTCCTCGCCGCAACCCGCGAGCGACGCGACGACGCCGATCAGCAGGCCCCATGTACGCACAGACCCGCACCGTCGCCACGACCGGCAAAGCAGAGGATGCATCGAACCTCCTGGAGATCTCCTGGTCCCGCTTTCCCACGTGGACCGGGGCGCCCGCGATCAATCATGGGTCGCTCGAATTTCGCGTGAGGTTCTGAACGTTCGCACCCGGGAAGAATTTTACATCAGCACAGGATGGCGCAGATCCACGCGTCGTGAGCTTCCGGGAGGTGTCTTGCCGCCGCCTCGTCCGGCGCCGCGAGCGGGATCTACGTCGCTCTCCGCGCCGCGCGAGATCAGGAGTCCGATCAAGGCGCGGCGCGCCGGGCCTCGTAGAGATCGGCGACGCCGGTCCGCGTCGATGCGAAATACAGGACGGAGCCGTCCGGTGAGAGGTGCGGATCGGTGTCGCGCTCCCCGGGGAGGCTCACCGGCTCCTCGAGCGGCGCTGCCTCCTCGAACGCCGCTTCGGCGCTTGCCCGCCGTGCCCAGAACAGGTCTCCCCCTCCCGCGCGGCTCGATCGGAACAGGATCTGCTTGCCGTCGCCGAACAGGAACGGGGCGCCCTCGTCGCCTGGGCCGTCCAGCCCGGCGAGCGGGACGAGCGCGCTCCAGTCGTCCTCCGGGCTTTCGCGCGACGCGATCGCGAGGTACGTCTCCGCGTCCGCGGGCGTGACGCCGGCCACGACCAGGAGCCCTGTGGGATCGACGTGAGGGCCCATCACCGTGGCGCCCTCGACGGCGAGGGCGCCCACGTGCGCTGGCGCTCCCCACGGGTCGTCCCGGCTGGCGCGCTCGGCGAGCCAGATGCCCTCCGGCTCGCGCCTGCTGTAGAACCAGATCCGGAGCCCATCCCCGGAGACGCAGGGGGTATCCTCGATGCTCTCGGCCAGGTTGATGTTCTCCACGGCGTGCGGCGCGTCCCAGGGCGAGCCCACCCCTGCCCGCCGCGACGTCCAGATGTCCCGGCTCCCCCCGCGATCGGACATGAAATAGACCTCGAGCAGATCGTCCGTGAGCGTCGGGTCTTCCTCCCTGGAATCGGAGTTGAGCTCGGTCATCGCCGCCGGCGGCTCGAACGTCGGCCGCTCCGGCGCGCTCGCCGCCCCGCCCCCGCCCTGCCCGGGCGCGAACATGCCGATGACGAAGCGCTGATCCCCGCACCCCGCGCCGCCGAGCGCGAGCCAGAGGCCCCACGCCGCGGCGCTCCCCTGGAAACGCCAGCTCATCGATACCCGCTCACGCCCCGGAACCATGGCCCGGATTCACCCCCGTCGACAACTGCAGGACGCGGCGGAGGTGGCCCGCCACCTCACCCGATGCCGGCCTCGCTCGGCGGCGCCACGGCCTTGTCCTCCCCGGCCTGGAGGGGCACACGCGGAAACCACAGCGCGGCGATGAACCCGACCACGCCCATGGCCGCGATGATCCAGAACACCGTGGTGAGGCCCGACGTGAGCGCCTCGCCGAGGTGCTGCACGATCGACGGGTCGAGCCCCCGCGCCCCCTCCGCGGTCAGGAGCCGGCTCGCGGCGTCCGCGGGGATCGACGGGTCCTTCGCGAGCTGCGCCGTCAGGACGCCGCCCATGACGCCCACCGCGACCACGCCGCCGAGCAGGCGGGAGAACATCGTGCTCGCTGTCGCGATCCCGCGCTGATCCCAGGCGACGCTGCTCTGCACCGCGATGAGCAGCGCGACGTTGGACAGGCCCATGCCCACGCCGAAGAACAGCGTTGTCGCGCGGAGCATCAGCGGCGTGTCGTGCGCCCCGCCGATCGCGAGGGTGAGGCCCGCCAGCGCCGTGACGCCGAGGCCCGCCCAGATGAGCGGGCGGAACCCGACCCGGGGGATGAGCCGCCCGCCGATCGCGCTCGCGACCGGCCAGCCGACCAGCATCGGGGCGATGGCGCTGCCAGCGTCGGTGGGCGTGCCGCGGAGCACGCCCTGCACGAAGAGCGGCACGAACGTGATCGTGCCCATCATCGCGCCGCCGAGGATCGCGCCGGCCACGTTCGAGATGAACATCACCGGGCGCCGGAAGAGCGGCAGCGGGATCATCGGCTCGGGCGCCCGGCGCTCGACAGCGAAGAACGCCGCGAACAGCGCCACCGAGGCGATCGCGGCGATCAGCGTCGTCGCCCCGCCCAGCCGCCCGGTGGCGAGCAGCAGCGCGACGACGCCGGCGGACAGGAGCCCCGCGCCGAGGAAGTCGAGCTCGTGGCGCCGCCTGTCGATGCGCTCGTGGAACACGGTCGCCACGAGCGCCGCGGACGCGAGGCCGAACGGGATGTTGATGTAGAAGACCCAGCGCCACGAGAGGTAGTGCACGATGAGCCCGCCCACCATCGGGCCGATGATGCCGAACAGCCCCCACGCGGCCCCGAACACGCCCTGGATCCGCGCGCGCTCGTTGAGGTCGAAGATGTCGCCCGAGATGGTCATCGCCATCGGCTGCATGGCCCCGGCGCCGGCCCCCTGGAGCGCGCGGAAGGCGATGAGCTGCGGCATCGACCGCGCCGCGCCGCTCGCGATCGAGCCGATCAGGAAGACGGCGATGCCGAACAGCATGACCGGCTTGCGGCCGTAGATGTCGGACAGCTTGCCGCAGATGGGGACGAGCACCGACGAGGTGAGCAGGTAGGCGGTGGTGACCCAGGCGTACTGCTGAATGCCGCCGAGATCGCCGATCACGGTGGGCATCGCGGTGGCGACCACGGTCGACTCGAGGGCGGCCATGGCGAGGGACAGGATCAGGCCGACGACGGTCAGGCCTCTGTGGGTCTTGCGTTCTGAAGCCATGCAGGTGGTGGGGGTGTGGTGCGGAGCAGCCCGGAGAGCAAGCGCGCCACCGCGCAGCGCGGCAAGCGTGCCACTGCGCCGCGCCGCGCGTCGAGGCGGAAGGCGCGGCGGCGCGGCGGCGCGGCGGCGCAGGCTGCCCGCCCGCTCATGCCCGGATCCCGAACGCCCGCAGCATCGCGGGCGTGATCTTCTGCCGGACCTCCCCGTAGCGCGCCCAGGGGTCGGCCCTGAGCGAGGCCAGGCGCTCGGGCAGGTTCCTGATCGTGAACTGGTCCGGGCGCACCTCCGGCCCGAGCTCGTCCCAGGAGAGCGGCGCCGACACAGGCGCCCCCGGCCGCGCGCGCGTCGAGTACGCGGCCACCGACGTCGCGCCCCTCGTGTTGCGCAGGTAGTCGATGAAGATCTTCCCCTTCCGCCGCGCCTTCGAGACAGCGATCGTGTACCCCTTCGGGTCGCGCCGCGCGATGTCGCCCGCCAGCGCCTTCGTGAACGCCAGGCACTCGTCCCAGCCGCTCACCGGCGCGAGCGGCACCACGATGTGGAACCCCTTGCCGCCCGTCGTCTTCACGAAGCCCTCGAGGCCGAGCTCGTCGAGCCGCTCCCTCAGCAGGAGGGCCGCCTCGATCACGCGCTCCAGCGACACCGAGGGATCCGGGTCGAGATCGAACACAACACGATCCGGCAGCTCGAGCTTCGATACGGTCGAGTTCCACGTGTGGATCTCGAGGATGCCCATCTGCGCGAGCGACACGAGCGCCTCGGCCGAGTCCGCCACGAGGTACTCGCCCGCCTTCGTCTTCTCCTGGATCGTCACGCGGCGGAGCGCCGACGGCCCCCACGCCTTCGCGTGCTTCACGTAGATGCACGCGCGCTCCGCGCCCTCCGGACAGCGCACCAGCGTGAGCGGCCGGTCCTTCACGTGCGGCACCATGCGCCCGGCGATCGACGCGTAATAGCGCGCGAGCTCCCGCTTGGTGATCCCCTGCTCCGGATACAGCACCTTGTCCGGGTGCGACAGGCGCACGCCGAGCACCGAGCCGCCCTCGCCGTCGTCCGCGCCCTCCGCCGCGGCCGCGCGCGCCCTGGCCGCCTTCGCGGGCGCGGCGCGCGTGCCCGCGCCGCGCGCCGCCTTCGTCTTCGCCTTCTTCCCGGGCTTCTCCGGCGCCCGTCCCGCCGCGCCGCCGCACGACGCCACGACCCAGCCCGGGCCGCGGCCCGGCACATGGGGCGCGTCGACGCGCTTCGACACGATCCCCTTGACCGAGAGCTGACACCCCTTCTGGAGGACCTCCTCCCACGATCCCTCGACGTGGTCGGCGTAGCGCAGCGCGCCCGCGCCCGAGGGGCCGAGCAGCCGCTTCAAGGCCTGCTTCCTCGCCGAGAGCGGCGACGCCATGAGATCGTGGCCCTCGAGGTACAGGAGATCGAAGACGAAGTAGACGACCTCGCCCTCCCGGGGAGCGGCCCTGGCGCTCGACGGCGGCGGGGCCGTGATGCCGTCGCGCCGGAGCACCGCGACCTCGCCGTCGAGCAGCGCGCTCTTCAGCCCGAGCCCCGCGATCGCCGAGGCGATGTGCTCGAACCGCCCCTCGACGTCCTTGCCTTTCTCGTCCACGAGCCGGACGCGCCCGTCCTCGACCCGGGCCATGATTCGGAGACCGTCAACCTGGATCTCGTGCAGCCACCCCTCGCCGTCCGGCGCGCCGCTCGCCTTGCCCTTCACCTTGCCCGCGGGCAGGCGCTTCGGCATCTGCGGCCGCACCTTCTCCGGCATCGCCGCCTCGCGCGCGCCCTCCACCCGCCCCGCGAAGCGCGCCCCCCCTCCCCGCTCGCGGCGCCCGGGCGACGCCTTCTCCGCGCCCTTCTTCGCCGTCTTCCCCGCGCCCTTCTCCGCACGATTCGATTGCCACACCCGGTCCTTCGCCGCGGCGATCTCGTCGAGCTGCCTCCCGGTGGCCACGCTCTCGGGGCGGGCGTCCACGATGCTGTAGTCCTTCGCCGGACGCGCCTCCGCGTCGTTCTCCTTGATGAGGAGCCAGCTCCTCCCCTCGTCGTCATCGTACCGCCCGCGGGTCCTCACGAGCGTGAAGCCGCCGCGGAGCTTCTCGCCCCGCAGGAGGAACTTCAGCTTTCCGGCGTGATACCCCTTGTGGGGGTTCTCGACCGGGACCCACGTGCCCCGGTCCCACAGGAGCACTGTCCCGCCCCCGTACTGCCCTCTCGGGATGATCCCCTCGAAATCGCCGTACTCCAGCGGGTGATCCTCCGTATGCATGGCCAGCCGCTTGACCTCGGGGTCGAGGCTCGGCCCCTTGGGCACCGACCAGCTCTTGAGCACACCCTCGAGCTCGAGACGGAAGTCGTAATGCAGGTGCGAGGCGGCGTGCTTCTGGATGATGAAGGTCCGCTCCTCGGCGTCGGCAGGCGCGGCGGCGACGTCTTCTCCCCGCGGCTCGGGCGTGACGGAGAAGTCGCGCTTACGCCAGTACTCGCGCAGTCCCATACGTCAGGATAGCAGGCTGCCCGCGCACGGGCCTCCGCGTCGCCCGCACGAGGGGTGACGCGACGGGCCGGCCGACAGACCCCCGGCGCCGCTTCGAGGTGGACGTGTGCGGCCCCGGCGCGCCGTACTCCCGGGCGCGGCGCGCGTGCCCGCGCCGCGCGCCGCGCCCTGCGCAGGCGGAGTGAGCTTGACGACGCGCCGTGTGTAGCCGATACCCCTCAGGCGCACGCTGCTTCGCGCCGGGGCGACCGACCAGCGCCGTCCAGGCCTGGCCATCGAACGACAGCTTCGTCATGACGAAGGATTTCCCGCCCCGACCCGGCTCACGCCTCTGTTGGCGATCGACACGCGCTCGAGCCGGCCACCGAGAAAGTAAGCACCATGTCCGGAATGGAAGCCTCCCTGAAGGAAGGTAGCCCTAAGGAAGGTAGGCTGATGGCGACCCTCGAGCGCCTGCTCGAGCTCCCGGCAGCCGACCTGAGACAGTCGCTCAACCAGGCGAGTGAGCTCCTCGCCAGCGCGCTCGACGCCGACAAGATCGACATCTTCCTCTTCGATCCCGGCAGAAAGACGCTGCGCGCCCTGGGCACGAGCAACACGCCGCTCGGCCGGCTGCAGCGGTCGCTCGGCCTCGACACCCACCCGGTCGCCAACGGCGGCTCGATCGCCGACGTCTTCAAGACCGGCGATCCCCACATCACAGGGCACGCGGACCAGGTCCCCGGCGAGCTGCCCGGCGTGGTGAACGAGCTCGGCGTCCGGTCGCACATCGCCGTCGCGCTCGTCGTCGACGGCGAGCGGCGCGGGGCCATCTCCGCCCAGTCCGCCAAGCCGGCCTTCTTCTCCGACGACGATCTCCGCTTCCTCGTCGCTGTCTCGCACTGGATCGGCGCGCTGACGCACAGGGCAGAGCTGGTCGAGCAGGTCACCACGGCCGCCCTCGCGCAGGGCCGGCGCCAGGCCGCCGAGGAGCTGATCACCGTGCTGGCGCACGACCTGCGCAACTACCTGGCGCCGCTCATGACCCGCCTCGAGCTGCTCCACCGGCGCGCGGAGCTCGACGGCCGGGCCGACGACCTGCGCGACCTCGATCGGACGACCTCCTCGATCGAGCGGCTCGGCCAGCTCGTCTCGGATCTGCTGGACGTCGGGCGCCTCGAGCAGGGGCTCTTCGAGATCGCGCCCGCGTCCATGGATCTGGCGGCGCTGGCGAGGGACACCGCGCAGGCGCTCGGGACGCCGAGCGTCGACGTCCGCGTCGAGGGCCCGGCGGAGCTCACCGTCGTGGCGGACAGGGCTCGCCTCCGGCAGGCGCTGGAGAACCTCGTCAGCAACGCGATCAAGCACTCGCCTGCCGGGAAGTGGGTCCTCATCAAGCTCACCAGCGAGCTGATCACCGGGGAAGAGTACGTCCACGTCGATGTCATCGACCACGGCGCCGGCGTGCCGCCGGAGCTCCTCCCCAGGATCTTCGACCGCTTCGTCACGGGCGGGAGCGCGCCGGGCGTCGGCCTCGGGCTCTACCTGGCCAGCAGGATCGCCGCCGCGCATGGGGCCACGTTGACCGTGAACTCTCCTCCGGACGGCGGCGCGACGTTCAGGCTGAGCTTGCCCGCGAGCGGACCGTCGGATCTGCGGGGAGGGGCGTGACCGGGAGGTAGAGGCGCCAGGGCGCCATCACCTCGTCGTGAGATCGCGGCGACCGGCGCCTCGCGCCTCGTCGGCTCCGCGCATCCTGGCGGCGCTCTTCACCTCGGCCCGCAGCCCGATGTCCCTCATGATGCGCGCCGCGAGGGCGGGCGCGATCCGCTGGAGCACGAGCAGGCTGCGGTTGGACGCGCCGGCGAGGAAGCTGCGCCGGTCCCGGCGGAGCGTCTCGACGAGCTGATCGGCCACCCACTCGGGCGCGAAGACCTGCGGCCCCTCGAGGGGCCAGTCGTTGCCGGCGCCGGTGCTCGTGTGCGGGGGAGCAAACACCGTCACCCGGACGCCGCGCCCCTCGAGCTCGCCGCGCAGCGACTCGGAGAAGGCGACGACCGCAGCCTTGGCCGCGCAGTACGCCGCGGCGGCCGGCATGGGCACCCACGCCACCGTCGAGGCGATGTTCACGACAACGCCCGAGCCCTGCGCCAGCATCGCCGGCAGGACAGCCCGCGTGACGCGCTCCATCCCGAACACGTGGACGTCGAACATCGCGCGCGTGAACGCCCCGTCCGTCGACTCCCAGAGAGACAGCCTGCCGCCGTTGCCGGCGTTGTTGACGACGACATCGATGCGCCCGAGCCGCTCCAGGATCGACGCCACCGCCGCCCCGACCGAGGCGTCGGACGTGACGTCCATCGCGACGGCCACGGCGCTCCCTCCCTCGCGGACGATGCTGTCGACCTCCCTCGACAGCGCGGCCATCGACCGCGCGGCGAGGACGACGCGCGCGCCCTCGCGGGCGAGCGCCCTCGCGCTGGCGAGCCCGATGCCCGAGGAAGCGCCCGTCACGATGATCACTTTGCCTTTCGGTTCCATCTCTTCTGTCCTCCTCGTTCCGCCGACAGCTCGCCGCGGGCGCGCTCGATCCACCGGAGCTCCGCGTCGCACCACGCGAGCCCGTGCTCGATGCTCAGGCGCCACAGGTCGCGCTCGCGCGGCGAGCGCGCGAGCGTGAAGATGCGCTCGTCCCCCAGCCTCCCCTCGTAATCGCCCTTCGTCGCCTCGATCTCCCGGGCGTACCTCGCCAGGATGTCGTCGAGCTTCTTCGGGGGCACCTGCGCCGCGAACACAAGCTTGAGCAAGAGCGGGTGCCGCAGCATGAGCGGCTCGAGCGGCTCCTCGAGCCACCCCTTGAGCGCCGCGCGGCCGGGCTCCGTCAGCGAGTACACCTTGCGGTCGGGCTTGCCGTCCCCCGGCATCGTCGTCGCCGCGACGAGCCCCTCGCGCTCCAGCGCGTGCAGCTCCCGGTAAATCTGGCTCTGGGTCACGGACCAGAACGACCGCACCGACCCGTCGAAGCGCTGCTTCAGCGTGTAGCCGCTCGTCGGCTCGAGCGAGAGGAAGCCCAGGATGGCGCCGCGGAGTGACATGACACACGAATCATAATCCTCCTGTGTCATATGTGCAATGTGTTCTATCAACAGGGCGCCGCCCGGGGCGACAGCGGCGCCGCCCGGTGGCGGCCGGCGCGGGCTCGGCTACACCGCGCGGATGCTCCGCCGACTCCGCGCCTGGCTCGACAGCGCGCTCTCGCCCCGCGCGCCCGCGTCCCCCGACACAGGCCCCGAGCCGCCGGAGCCCGAGCCGCCCGGCGCGCCCGGCGGCGACGACATCGTTGTCATGCCGATCGAGGACGCGATCGACCTGCACACGTTCGCCCCGCGCGACGTCGCCTCGGTTGTCGAGGAGTACCTCCACGAGGCGCAGCAGCGCGGGTTCCGCGAGGTGCGGATCATCCACGGCCGCGGCAAGGGCGTGCAGCGCCGCATCGTCCAGAGCGTCCTCTCGCGCCACCCGGCCGTGGACGGCTTCCGCGACGCCCCGGCCTCGCGCGGCGGGTGGGGGGCGACCGTTGTGTGGCTCAAGGTAGCCGGCGGCGACGCCCCGTCCTGAGCCGACCACAGGCCACTTGGAACAACAGCGGTCTCGTGCGTCAGGTAAGATGGCGCGCATGCCGCGCCCCCCCGCCACGCCCGACGCCGATCTCCCCGGCGTCAACGCCGTCACGGAGCCCAGCACGAAGGCCGAGGTGGTGGCGGTCCCCCGCCTCGAGCTCTGCGTCGAGCGCGAGGCGGGCAAGCCCGCGAGCCGGTCGATGGTGCTCGACGGCGACTTCATCCGCGTCGGCTCCCACCCGAGCAACGATCTCGTGCTCGCGGACCGCGCCGTGTCGCGCTTCCACTGCATCCTCGAGCGCGTCCGATCGACCTTCCGGCTCACCGACGTCGGGTCGCGCAACGGGACCTACATCGCGGGCGTCCGCGTGCGGGACGCCGACGCCGTCCTGCCGGAGTGCCGCATCGAGCTCGGCGAGTCGGTCGTGCGCATCCGCGACGCCGACGCCGTCGCCGAGACCGAGATCGCGCGCGCGCCGAGCTTCGGGGCGCTCCAGGGGCTGTCGGTCCCGATGCGGCGCCTCTTCCCCATCCTCGAGCGCGTGGCGAAGAGCGCGCCCGACGTGCTCATCGAGGGCGAGAACGGCACCGGCAAGGAGGTCATCGCCACCGAGCTCGTCCAGCGCAGCGCGCGCGCCAACAAGCCGCTCGTCATCGTCGACTGCGGCGCCATCTCGCCGAGCCTCATCGAGAGCGAGCTGTTCGGCCACGTGCGCGGCTCGTTCACCGGCGCCTCGCGCGACCGCGCCGGCGCCTTCGAGGAGGCCGACGGCGGCACCGTCTTCCTCGACGAGATCGGCGAGCTGCCGCTGGAGATGCAGCCGAAGCTCCTCCGCGCCCTCGCCTCGCGCGAGGTGCGCCGGCTCGGCGAGGGCCGCGTGCGCAAGGTCGATATCCGGGTCATCGCCGCGACCAACCGGCGCCTCGAGCGCGAGGTGAACAGCGGCAGGTTCCGCGAGGATCTCTATTACCGCCTCTCGGTGCTCACCGTGCGCGTCCCGCCGCTCCGGGAGCGCAAGGAGGACATCGGCCTGCTCGTCCAGTGCTTCCTCAACGAGCTCGGCGCCATCGACAAGGCGGACCTCTTCCCCCCCGAGGTGATCGAGGACATGAAGCGCTACGACTGGCCCGGCAACGTGCGGGAGCTGAGGAACTACGTCGAGCGCCGCGTGGTGCTCGGCGACGGCGCCGCCATGGGGGCGACCGCGCCGGACGAGCGCAGCGCGGCGCCCGCCGCGGCGGCCGCGCCGGCGGCGCCGGCCGCCGCCAGCATCGAGATGCCCTTCAAGGAGGCGAAGGACGCCATCATCGACAGGTTCGAGCGGGACTACCTCGCCGCCCTGCTCGAGTGGTCGAACGGCAACGTGAGCCGCGCCGCCCGCAAGGCGGGGCTCGACCGCATGTACCTCCACCGCCTCCTCCAGCGGCACGGGCTGCGCCGCGCCGCCGCCCTCGACTGAGCAGCGCCGCGCCACACAGGGCCGCGGCGCGTCCCAGGCGGCCGCGCGGCGATCGGACAGGGCGCCACCGCCCCGCACATGTCACAGTCGCCTCGAAATGGCGCGACCCGTCCGTGTGCGCAACCTCGCAAGATCCCTGAACGTTTCGGAGACGGAGCTGCTCGTCTGGCTCGCGGAGAACGCGCCCGCCGCGGACCTGCGGCACCCCGCGGACTTCCTCCCCGCGGACATCGCTGTGCGGGCGCAGCAGGCGCTCGGCAGGGCGCCGCCGCCGGCGCCCGAGCCCGAGCCGGTCGAGCGCCGCTGCGCCGGGTGCGCGAAGCTGCCCCCGAAGCCCGGCGTGCGCCTCATCGAGGTGGGCGCCGATGCAGTTTGCGACATGTGCGGCAGCTCTGCGAACAAGCGGGCGGCGCTCGCGATGATCGGGGCGTTCCATGCGCGCGGGCTCCGGCGGCTGCTCGTTGTCGGCGGGGGGCCCGGCACGGCCGAGGACCTGCGCCAGCTCCTCGCCGGCGAGGTCGACATCCGCATCGTCGACGGGGAGGGCCACCGCAACGCGACAAAGGCCGACGCCGATCTCCGCTGGGCCGACGTTGTCGCGGTCTGGAGCTCGACGATCCTCTCGCACAAGGTCTCGAAGCTCTACACCGATCAGCGCGCCGCGTTCCGCGACAAGCTCGTCACCGTGCCGAGGCGCGGCGTGGCGGCGCTCTGCATGGCCGTGACCGACAAGGTGAGCACCCCGCCAGGATAGGCGATAGGTGCCTGTCTCCCGCCTTGTCGGCCTCACGCCTTCTGCCAGGCCGCTCCATATCTCGTGGGTCCCGGGCGCCAGGCGGGCTCTTTCGACAGCCCCGCGCGCCCCGCGCCCGTCACCCCGCGCCCGCCTCGCCTGTCGCGCCCTCGTCGGGCCAGCTGCTCTTGTGCTCGGCGCTCGACTCCAGGTTCAGCGGCTTGCTCTCGTCGAGCACGCCGGGGATCGCCTCGTTGCTCGACCCGCCCCCGCGCGGCGTGTCGACAGCGTCCAGCCCCGCGTCGCCCTCGTCGACGTCCTCGCCGCGCGCCGCCTTCTCGCGCCCTCCCGGGGCGCCAGCGCCGCCCTGCGGCGGCGCCTTCTGGCCCGCCGGGGATGCATTTTGCCCCGCTCCGCCCTGGTCACCCACGGTGCCCTCGGAAATTCCACCGTAGCCAGGCGGGCTGGCGGCCGGGCTTTCCGCCGCTCGTCCTTCCTTCGTGCGCTCGTCTTGAGCCATGGCGTGTCTCCTTCGCGCGAGGTCGCAGCAAGCGACATGCCACCTCGAACGCGGAGACAGGTGATGTGTGGAGTTTGCGGGAGGAGCGGTCACGTGGGGCGGCTGTGCATCCGCACGCGGCGGAGGGTGCGCCGCGCGTGGGGCACCCAGCCGCGGAGGTGCCAGCGCACGGACATGGCGATGCCGCGGACCCACTCGTCCGCGGCGTAGGCCACCCAGACGCCGGCGAGGCCCCAGCCGAGGCGGACGCCGAGCAGCCACGCGAGGCCGACGGCCACGGCGAACATCGAGAAGACGCCGAATCCGACCGGAAAGCGCGCGTCGCCGGCGGCGCGTAGCCCGTTGATGACGACAAGGTTGATCGTGCGGCCCGGCTCGACGAGGAGGTTGAGCCAGAGCAGCGTGGAGCCGGTGGCGATCACCTCCGGATCGCTCGTGAACAGGCCGAGCAGGCGGGGGCCGGCCAGCGCCGTGGCGAGCACCACGGTCACGCACACGCAGAGCCCGACGGCGAGGCCGCCGCGCACCTGGCGATCGGCGCCGTGCAGCTCGCCCGCGCCGACGCGGTGCCCGACGACGATCTCGGTCCCGAAGCCGACCGCCATGGCGAAGAGGAGCAGGAAGTGCACGATCTGCATCGTGTACGTGTGCGTGGTGAGGGCGGTCTTCCCCATGTCCGCGACCATGGCGAGGATCATCATGAAGCTGATCCGATAGACAACGTTCTCGCCGGCCCCCGGGAGGCCGATGTGCAGCATCTCGCGGAGGCGATCGGGGCGAATGCGCCAGAAGTCGTCGAGGCTCGGGCGGATGCGGAGCCGCGTGATCCACATCTGCCGGTGCATCCAGAACGAGAGGATGCGCCCGATGATCGCGGCGAGCGCGAGCCCGTTCATGCCGAGCCCCGGCCACCCGGCGAAGCCGAACATGAGCGGCAGGCTGAGCGCGAGCTGCACGACGTACATGATGACGATGAGGCGCAGCGTGTCGCGGGTATGGGTGTGCGCGCGCAGCACCGAGCCCATCGAGAAGTTCACCGCGTCGAACGCCAGCATCACGCCCACGGCCATCAGGTAGGGCTGCGCGATCGGGAACAGGGACGGCGGCAGGCGCATCAGCTCGAGCAGCGGCCGCGCGCCGATCGCGATGACGGCGCAGCTCGCGACGCCCAGCCAGACGTTGGCGGCCAGCGACGCCCGCGCGACCTGCTCCGCGCCGGCGCGGTCGCGCGCGCCGAGGTACTGAGTGACCACCACGCTCGCGCCGACGCTGACGAAGCGGAAGGTGATCATGAAGGTCAACATGATCTGGTTGGACAGCCCGTACGCGGCGGCGGCCTCGTCCGACAGGCGGCTGACCAGCCACACGCCGAACACCCCGACGAGCATGTGCAGCAGGTGCTCGCTGAAGATGGGCCAGGTGATGTCGAGCAGGCGCGGGCGAGGAAGAGACGGAGCAGGAATGACCGATTGCAAGGCGCCGCATCCTACTCTGCCAGAACGCGTCTCGCCATGACGGAACGCGGCTGAGTGAGAGCGATTCCCACATCGCGCGCTGCTCGCCGCCCGCGCTGGGCGTGGGGCGCGGCGCGGCGGCTCGCCCGGGCGGCGCCGCGGCTGAAGCGGAGAGCCGCGCTCACAGGAGGTGAGACGGCAAATCGTGTTCCTGCTCGCAGCCTTGCAGGGTTATCCCTTCCCGGCTCGCCCTCGCCTCGATTACCCTGGCAATGGGCGGAACAGGGCAGGCTCGCCCCTCCGCGCTTGGAGGCTCGAATGGGGAGATTGCACAGCGCAGCGTGGCTCCTGGCGGCGGCTGCCATGGCGCCGGCCGTCATCGCCGGATGCTCTTGCGGCGATTCCGGCGGGATGCTCGGAAGCACGTCCGGCGCCGGCGCCGGCCCCGGCCCCGGCGCCGGCGGGGCCGGCCAGGGCGCGGGGAGCGGACTCGGGGGGATCCCTTTTGATCCGGGGACCGGCGGATCGGGGGTCGGGGCCGGGTGCGAGGGGCTCGAGTGCCAGCAGCTCGCCTGCGAGGGCGGTCGCAAGACAACCGTGAGCGGCACTGTGTACGAGCCCGCGGGCCAACTCCCGCTGTTCAACGTGATCGTCTATGTCCCGAACAGGGAGCTTGATCCGATCACCGACGGAGCGAGCTGCGACCGGTGCGGCGTGGCGCTCTCCGGGGATCCGATCGCGACAGCGCTCACGGACACCAGCGGGCGGTTCGTGCTGGAGAACGTGCCGGTCGGCGAGGACATCCCGCTCGTCGTCCAGCTCGGCAAATGGCGGCGGCAGATCACGCTGCCGCGGGTGGAGGCGTGCGTCGACAACCCGACCGAGGACGGGGCGATCCGGCTGCCGCGGAGCAAGGCGGAGGGGCATCTCCCGAAGATCGCGCTGACGACGGGGGGCGCGGACGTGCTGGAGTGCCTGCTCTACAAGATGGGGATCGACGCGTCGGAGTTCACGCCGGAGACGGGTGACGGGCGGGTGAACCTGTTCACGGGGCGCGCCATCGAGGGCGACACAGCGACGAGCCGGTACCGCGACGGGCTGAACGACGGGGCCTATTTCTCGACGGCGCGGCAGTTCTGGCGCTCGCTCGACAACCTGAGCCAGTACGACATGGTGATCCTGTCGTGCGAGGGGTCCGAGTTCAAGGACGACAAGCCGGAGGCGGCGCTGCAAGCGATGTTCGACTACGCCTCCGCCGGGGGGCGCGTGTTCGCGTCGCACTGGCACAACACCTGGCTCCGGCGCGGGCCGGGACGATTCCCGGAGACGGCGGACTGGGAGGAAGAGAGCGATCCCAAGGACAACCTCCCCGTGCTGGTGGACACGACGTTCCCGAAGGGCGAGGCGCTCCGGGACTGGCTCGTCACCGTGGGGGCGTCGAGCAGACCCGGGCAGATCAAGATCGTCGACCCGCAGCACTGGGTCAACTCGGTGAACGAGGAGATCGCGACGCGGTGGCTCTTCAACGAGGCCAATGCGCAGTTCGAGGCGACGGCGGGGGTCAAGTACTTCACGTTCAACACGCCGATCGGGTCGCCGGAGGAAGAGCAGTGCGGCCGGTTCGTGTACACGGACATCCACGTGGCGGCGACCGACGTGGCCGGGGCGCCGTTCCCGAGCGGGTGCGAGGACCGCAACGGGGAGCTGCACGAGCTGACGGCGCAGGAGAAGGCGCTGCTCTTCATGCTGTTCGATCTGTCGGCGTGCATCACGCCGGACGACGAGCCGCCGCCCGTGCCTGTGCCGCGGTGAGGGCTCTCGCGGTGGGGCGCGGAGGAGAGGAGATACCGAGTGGCCCGGCCTCCGGAGAGGGGGTTCTCGACGGGGACGTCGTGGCGTTCGGCCGGAGCAACACGCTTGACATTCCGGGAGCGCTCGTTCTCTATATCCCGAGCGACAGTGACGCTCTGCGCATGGATGGGCGGTTGACCAGGGTGGTCACCTGACCACCGAGGGGAACGCCGTAGTCTGCGTGGATCCACGCGGTACGGGCGCCGCGCGATGGGCACAGACGCAGCGCAGCAAGCGCCTGCTCGCGGCGCGCGAAGGATGGCATGCGTCTTGCGGAAAAATTTTCAATTGCTTGCACACCACGGCTCGGCCAGATCGGCGCCCGTGAAGGCTCCGCCTCGCGCCGCGACGGTGACCGGCGGCCGCCCTTCGTCGAGAGATGCACGCTGTAAAATTATGCGCTGCACCCCATACCGAGAGTAAGTCAATTCTCTTAACCATGATGACGCAGAGGGCTTGCCATGGAGCTGGACTGCCCGTTGAATGCCGCGCCATCCGGAACTTCCCTTGGAGGACATGATGAAGAGCGTTTCGCTTGGAGGTGTGCTTGGCAGGTCGACGTGGTCACTCGGCCTGGCGGTGGTCGCGCTGCAGGCAGCCATGACGATCGGCTGCGGTGACGCGTCGACGGACGACGGCGCGGGCGGCGCCGGCGGCGGCGGGGCGACGACGGGGGCCTCGACGACGACGGGGGCCTCGGCGAGCTCGACCACCACGGGGACCACGGCGACGAGCACGACGACCACGGCGACCTCGGCGAGCTCGACCACCACGGGGACCGGGGACATGACGACGACGACGACGACGAGCACGAGCTCCGGGATGGTGCCCACGAGCGGGACGCCGGTGGAGCGGCACGGGCAGCTCCGGGTCATGAACGGCAACATCGTCGGTGAGCACGGCGCGCCGGTCCAGCTCAAGGGCATGAGCCTGTTCTGGAGCCAGTGGAGCAACTACTACAACGCCGACGTCGTCAAGTCGGTCGCGGACAACTGGAACGCGACCGTGATCCGCGCCGCGATGGGCATCGAGAACGAGGGCGGGTACCTCGAGGACCAGGGCGGCCAGAAGGCCAAGGCGAAGACCGTCGCCGACGCGGCGATCGCGAAGGGCCTCTACGTGATCCTCGACTGGCACGATCACAACGCGCAGGACCACCTGGAGCTCTCGAAGAGCTACTTCCGCGAGGTGGCGCAGACCTACAAGAACGTGCCCAACGTGATCTTCGAGGTCTTCAACGAGCCGCTCAACACGAACAGCTGGTCCAACGTGAAGTCGTACGCCGAGGCCGTGATCGCCGAGATCCGCGGCCAGGGCGCCAACAACCTCGTCATCGTCGGCTCGCCCAACTGGTCGCAGGACGTGGACATCGCCGCGGACAACCCCCTCCGCGATCCGAACGTGGCGTACACCCTGCACTTCTACGCCAGCACGCACAAGGGCTTCCTGCGCGACAAGGCCCAGCGCGCCATCGACAAGGGGCTGGCGCTCTTCGTCACCGAGTGGGGCACCTGCTCGGCCGACGGCAACGGCACGCTCGATCTCGGCGAGTCGCAGACATGGCTCAACTTCCTGGACTCGCACGACATCAGCTGGGCCAACTGGTCGCTGGGCGACAAGAACGAGGCGTGCTCCGCCCTCAAGCCCAGGTCAAACCCCTCGGGCAACTGGACCGACAACGACCTCACCGAGTCGGGCAAGTGGGTGAAGGCGAAGATGGCCGAGTGATCCGCGCGGGGTCCGCGGGCGGTTCAGCCGCGCTCTCGCTGGCTGTCCGCGGACAGGGGCCGCCCGGCACAGAAGGGGCACTGCTCGTCCGAGCTCCAGTCGTCGTCCTCGAGGCCGAGCGCCCGGAGCTGCTCCAGCTCCCATGCGCGCGCCTCGGGCGAAAGCGGCGCGGGACAGGTGGACTTGTGGTCTCTCGGCCGGCTCAACATGGACGTTCCCGTTCGGTTGTGCTCCGGAGAGCGATTCCGGGATTTATCGCGCGCAGCCCTGCGACGCCCGCGAAATCGGCCGGATCACGGCAAGTCTGTCCCTCGTTGAGGAGAACGGAAAAGCCCCCTTCGGGACGGTTCATCGACAGACCGGCGCTCCCCCCGTAAGCGCCAATGCCGTGGGCGCCCTTCAGCGCATCGCCCCCGCCCGCACCCGCTCCGCCACCTCGCGCCGCCGCAGCTTCCCGCTCGTCGTCTTGGGCAGCTCCCCCGGCGGGACCAGGACGACCTGGTCCACGGTGACCCCGTTCGCCCGCAGCGCCTCCCGCACGCGCTCCGCGAGCCCGGCGTGCTCCGAGGCCTCGGCCCGCGTCTCGGCCACCACGTAGACCGACTCGGTCTGGCGCTCCTCGACGTACAGCCCGACCGCGACAACGCACCCGGCCCGGATGCCGTCGACCCGGGACGCGATCTCCTCGATCACGGCGGGGATCATCGTGTGTCCGCCCTTGATGATCACCTCCTTCTTGCGGCCGGTGACGAACAGCGTCCCGCTGTCGACGAACCCGAGATCGCCGGTGCGCAGCCACCCGTCGGACAGCGCCTCGGCCGTCGCCTCGGGCTCGTTGAAATACCCCTCCATCACCGTCTCCGAGCGCACCTCGATCTCCCCCACCGTGCGCTCGGGCACGGGGGCGCGCCCCGCGTCCACGATCCGGAGCTCCGTGCGCGGGATCGGCCTGCCGACGCCGGTGAGCTCCAGCGAGAGGGGCCCCGGCGCTGCCTCTTCCACGCGGCCCTCGCGCTCGAGCAGGCCGCGGTCCACCGTGAGCACGCGGGGCGGGGCGAGCAGGTCGGGGAAGGTCACGGCGACAGTCGCCTCGGCCAGCCCGTAGACGGGGAAGAACGCCTCGATGCGGAAGCCGCACGGCGCGAACGCCTCGGCGAAGCGGCGGAGCAAGGCGGGGGAGATCGGCTCGGCGCCGATCATCGCGCACCGCCACGCGCCGAGGTCGAGCCCCGCCTCGACGGCGCGGCGGGCGAGCCCGATGCAGATGGAGTAGGCGCTCGGCGGCCCCAGCGAGATGGCGCCCCGGATGCTCGACATCTCCGCGAGCCACGAGAACGGCCGCGTCCGGAACTCGAGCGGCGAGAGCATGTGCACGGGAAAGTCGTTGAAGAGCGGGAAGAGCAGCCCGCCGACCAGCCCCATGTCGTGGTGGAGCGGCAGCCACGACACGCCCCCCGCGCCCTCGCCGCGCACAGGGAGCCGCTGGCTCATCGCGTCGAGGTGCAGCATCAGCCGCTCGTGCGGGATGACCACGCCGCGCGGGTGCCCGGTGCTCCCGCTCGTGAGCTGGATCAGCGCGGGGCCGGGCGCGCCCTCCGGATCGGGGAGCGAGCCCGCGACGGGCGCGTCGAGCAGCGGCTCGGCCGCGAGCTGCAGCAGGTCGTCCGCCCCGCCCTCGCCCTGCGCGAAGCCGAGGAGCGCGGACGAGACGACGAGCGCGCGCGCGCCGACGCGCGCGGCCGTCCGCCGGAGCTCGCCGAGGAACGCCGCGATGTCTGTGAGCCGGTAGGGCACCCCGACCTGGATCGGCACCGCGCCGAGCACCCAGACGCCGAAGAGGCACGGCACCGCCACCTCGACGTCCGTCACGAGCAGCAGCACGCGGTCGCCCGGGCGCACCTCCGCCTCGATGAGCCCCGACGCCGCCGCGCACGCCCGCCGCCAGTACTCCGCCCACGACCAGCCGACGAACTCGCCCTGCTGCTTGTGGTGGAACCCGAACCGTTCCGGCGTGGCCTCGGCCCGCGCCCTGAGCAGGCCCGCGACCGTCCGCGCAGAGGGCCCGCGGCTCACGGCGCGCGCCTCGGCTCGGGGGAGGGCGCGACGCCGAGGCGCTCGCGGCCGCCGCCCTTCGTCGCCACGATCATGTACTCGAGCGCGGTGCGGCGCGCGAAGGAGAGCCGGCCCACGGTCATGTACGTCTGGAGCAGCCGCGAGAAGCCGGGCGCGCGGGCGTCGATCCGGGCGCGGTTCGCGCGCACGTTGTCGATCCACCGGGCGACCGTGTGCACGTACGAGCTCGTGAGATCCTCGACGCGCCGGACGTCGAGGCCTGCCTGCTCGATGAGCCCGAGCTCCTCGGCGAGCGAGATGAGGCGGCAGTAGCCGAGCGCCTGGACGAAGATGTACTGCGTGGCGGCGCTCTCCCGGTCGCCGCGGGCGCGCGCCGGGAAGTAGCAGTCCGAGATGAGCAGGCGGCCCCCCGGGCGCAGCGCGGCGGCGATCTTCTGGTGGATCCGCTCGCGGTTGTGCATGTGGACGATGCTGCCAACGAAGAGCACGGCGTCGAGCGACTCGGGCTCGAGGTCGATGTCCTCGATGTGCGCGAGATCGATGCGGACCCGCCCGGCGACGCCCGCGCTGTCGGCGCGGCGGAGCGCCTCCTGCCGCTGCTTGTCGCTCAGCGTGACGCCCCGGAAGCTGCCGCCCGTGTGCTCGGCGAGATAGATGAGGTTCGAGCCCCAGCCGCACCCCACGTCGAGGACGCGCTCGCCGGGCTGGATGTCGAGCTCGCGACGGACCCAGTCGTATTTGCGCGCCTGCGCCGCCTCGAGGCTCTCGCCGGGATCGAGGAAGATGCCCGTCGCGTAGGCCAGGCGGCTGTCGAGGACGAGGGAGAATATCTCCGGGTCGTTCTGGTAATGGGCGGCCACCTCCCGCCGCTCGTGCTCCCGCTGCTCCTCGGGCGTCCGGGCGGCTGCCTCGCGCTCGGCGCGCGTGCGCGGGGCGGTCACGGCGCCCCTCCCCGGCCGCCCCGCGCCGCGAGCTGCGCCTCCACGAAGGCGATCACGTCGCCCACCGTGCTGATATGCGCCTGATCGGGCGCCGCGAAATCCGGCGCCACGATCTGGAATCGCTCCTCCAGCGCGACGTTGACCTCGATGAGCGCCAGCGAATCCACGCCGAGGCCGCTCTCGAGCGACAGGTCGGGAGTCACGGCATCGACGCTCATTCCGCATCGCTCTGCAATGATGGCGCGGACCTCACGGGCGATCTCCGGATCTCCCCCGCCCGCCACCTGCGGCTGCTTGCCCAGCGCCGCCTCGCTCTTGTTCATGCGATCTCCTGCTCCGGTTTCGGCGCGCGCGACCTTCAGCGCGCCAGCGAGAGGAACTCCACGCAAGCGCGGGCCACGGCCGTAATAGGCCGTACCATGATTGCCATTCGTCGTCCATCAAGGATGAGCGCGCTCGCCGGCGCCCGCGGCGCCTCGATGTCGGAGCGCCGCGCGGCTCAGTCGCCGAAGTCGCCGAGATCGCCGTCGAACCCGCCGCCGTCATCGACGCCGCCGCCGTCATCGCCCCACGGATCGCCGTCGTCTCCCCCGTCGCCCGCGCCGCCCGCGTCATCGGCGTCGCCGCCGCGATCGCTGGCATTCAAGAGGCCAGGATCCGCCGCGGCCTCCTGCGCCGTGCCGAGCGGCGTGCCCACGGGGCTCACGAAGACCACGTGAGGCGGCATCATCATGTGCATGAACGACGAGATGAGCATCACGTCCAGCATCATCCCGAGGGGGCTGGGCGGATAATAGACAAGGAACGGGTCATAGGCCGGATGCGTGGGACTTGAAGGCTGCGGCGCGGCCGCGCCGTCGCCCGAGGGCGCGTGCACGACGCGCGCGTCGGCGTGGTGCTGCACCACGCTCGCCTCCGGCATCGCCGCCTTGAGGGCGCCCTCGAGCCGCCCGACGAACGACTCGAACTGCATCCGCGCCGTCTCGAACAGCGCCGGATCCTTCGCGAGCGGCTCGACGCGGCGGCGGTAATCGTCCGCCGACTCGCCGGCTCGCGGCTCGAGGTCCCGCACGCGGCCGCCGACGGAGATGATCCCCGTCGGCTCCTCGTCCGCGTGCTCGGTGCGCGCCCGCGTCTCGATGACGAGGTGCAGCCCTGCCTCCTCGTGCTCGGCGGCGAACCGGAGCTCCTGAAAGCCGCGCCCGAACACGGCGGAGTGCTCGGAGAGCGCGAGCACGAGATCGGGGAGGTCGTCGGGCTTGCCGTCGGTGTCCTGGAAGATGACTGTATCGTCGATGACCAGCGAGAGGGCGTTGCCGACCCCGAGCTGGCCGAGCGCCCGCCGCACCTGGTCGACGACGGCCGTGGCCTCGAGCTCGACGCGCATGCGATCGGTGTCGAGGTCCACCGTGGCGCCGAAGCCGCGCTTCAGCCGCTCCCAGACGGTGGGGTTGCGCTGGATGATGCTGCCCTTGAGCGAAACGTGGATCTGTCCGATCAGCCGCATGCGCGCTACTTAGCACCGGCGGGGCGATCGAGGGCGCACCAACGCCGGACCGGCGCCGGACGGGCCGCCGAGCCGCTCGCCCGGGCGCCGCCGGGCCGCCGCGCGGGCCGCGGTCAGCCGAAGTTGAACCGCTGGGCGACGCGCTTGTACGCCTGCTCGACGACGCGGCGGGCGTGGTGGATGGCGTTCGACTGGGGGAACTGCAGGGAGGGCGGCGCGCCCTCGTCGGCGTCGGGCGCCGCGTCGGCGAGCCGGCGCGCGAGGGCGCCCACGGTGTCGACCTCGAAATCCCTCGAGTTCTCCTTGAGGAAGCGGCAAAGCCCGCGGAGCCGCTCCACGTTGAGCCGGTTCGGGTAGCCGCGGCGCTCCGCCGCGGAGTCGAGGAAGTAGAACTCGAAGGAGTGGGTCACCAGCGTGACCTCCTTCACCCCGAGCGCGCGATAGCGCAGGAGACAATGCTTGATCTCGTCGAGCGTCACCGCCGTGATCTGGAGGTGCCTGAAGCGCTTCGTCGGCTCGATGAAGTTCGTGACCGGCAGCTCGTACACCCCGGGCTCGGGCGTCTCGAACAGGCCGAGGCGCGCGCCGGGATACTGCATCTTGCAGTTCTTGGTGAAGTAGCAGGGGTTGTAGTTGCTGCTCAGCACGAGCCCCGCGCGCTTCATCGCGCGCCAGGTGTCGTTGTTCGCGCCGAAGTTGCCGGCGCGGTAGCCGAGCAGCTCGCCCGCCGGGACGCCCGCGCGCACGAGCAGGTCGCGCCCCTCGAGGAGCAGCCGCGTCTGCTCCTCCACCGGGTAGTCGGCGATGTCGTCCGAGACGCGGGCCTCGCCCCGGGAGTGCCAGTCCGCGCGCCGCTGCACCGGGTGGACGTGGAGCTGCACGTCGTGGCCGCGGCCGTGGAGCGCCTGGCACACGTTCGTGAGCCCCTCCATCCCGAAGCTGTACGAGCCGATCGCCTCGACGAAGAACGTCCCGCGCTGCCCGTACGCCTCGAGCTCGCGCATGATGAGCTCGATGCCGAGGGGGTCGCGCTGGTTGACGAAGCGGCCCCAGATGCGGAGATCGTAGCCCATCGCGGGAGAGACGTTGTCGCCCGTGATGCGCTCTTCGGCGCACTCCACGTCCACGGTAATGTATACCCGCGTCCTCCCGTCAGACATCGCCTGTACCTCCCTCACCGCGCTTCTGAAGAATCATCGTGATCGTCGGCGCCACGTAGCCCACGTGCATCCCGAGCGGGCCGAGCACCCGGTTCGCCCCGGAGAAGGCCATCAGCTTCGGCCCGGACATGCCCATCTTGGCCTTGAGGTCGACGATGAGCCGGCCCCGATCCTGCTGCGATATGTCCGCATAATCGCCGAACCCCCGCCGGAGCTCCCAGGGAAACACGCTGTAGATCGACCTGCCCGGGAAGAGCGGGCGCAGCGGGCGAGGCACGTAGTTCATCAGCACGCGGCGGCTGTGCTGCTCGACCGGCCAGAGGCGGTTGCTCGTGCCCAGGATGACGATGAACCCCCACTGCTGGAGCACCCGGTCGAGCTCGCGCTGGACGGCGCCGAGGACCGCGGGCGGGATGTACTCGAGCACGCTGTTGCACGAGACGAGCTCGAACTCCCTGTCCGCGAACGGCAACGCTGTCGTGTCGGGGACGTGCAGGACGCGCACCTTGTCCGCGACCCCGTGGCGCTCGACGTTCAGCTGGGTCAGCTCGACGTACTGGGGGTCGACGTCGATCGCTGTAACGTCCGCGCCCAGGGCGGCGAGGACGACCGACGTCCCGCCCAGGTGGCAGCCGAACTCGAGCACCTTCTTGCCGCGGACCGACGTGAAGAGGTCGTCGAACGCGTGGCGGCTGTGCCGCCACTCCCAGTCGACGTACCCCCCCACCCACGCGTCCTCCGGATCCCAGCCGTGGCGCTGCGCGCATTCGCGGAAGCGACGGTCGGCGTCCGCGTCCAGGACGGCCGGCGGGGAAATGATGGGTTCGGTGGTCTCGGTCATCGGGGAGGTCAGGCGTCAGGCGCGTTCACGGCCGACGCCGGTGCCCTGTAGATGGCGAAGAGGAAGGGAGAAAACCAGGGGTTCGTCTCGCCGGGGACGACGCGGCGCGCGAGCACCTTGGTGGCCGAGACGAGCTTCCGGACGACACGCCGCGCCAGGAGCGGCGCCTCATCGTCCAGCCAGAAGTCGAAGTGGCCGCCCGTGTAGCGCGCCTGGACGATCTCGGCGCCGTTCCGGCGGGCGGCGGCCTCGAGGAACGGCAGGTTCATGATGCGGGTGTTGTGACCGTTCAGGTTCTTGCGGTCGAACAGCCAGTGGAGCGCCTTCTGCCCGCCGGCGAAGTTCGGCATCCCCACGACGACGGTGCCTCCCGGCTTCACCAGCTCGAAGTGCCGATCCACCACCGACCCCGCGTCCTGGAAGTGCTCGATGAACCCGAAGGATGCAACAATATCGAATTTTTCCGCGGGCTTCCAGGAGAAGAAGTCCCCCTTCTCGATCCGGCCGACCCGGATGCCGCGCTTCGTGAGCTCCTGCTCGACGATCGCCGGGTCGCAGGCGTAGTCGAGGCCGTTGGCCGTGTACCCGAGGCGCCCGCAGAAGTCGGCGAGGATGCGGCCCGGCGCGCACCCGATCTCGAGGAACGACAAACCCTCTCCGCGCGGCAGGAAGGGAGCGACGTCGTCGTAGATCTCGCAGCCGCCGCCCAGGTCCTCGGTGCCGAGGTAGCCCTTCCAGTGATTCTCCCAGTACTCCTGTGACGTGAGCCTCAAGCGCCGCCTCCTCGATGACCTGCGCCGGGGACAGCTCCACCGGCGACCGGGATAGAGAACCGCGTCGGGCCGCGCTCGCCGTCGCGCGCGGCCCGATGCGGCCCCGAGAGCAATCCAGGTTGAGGAATCCTAGAAGACCGCAAGGGCGGCACGCAAGCGAGCCCTCCGCCTTCTTCTGTCTCCAGCGCGGCGCGTCTCCAGCGCGGCGCGTCTACGGTGAGGTGCGCGCGTCGCGCGCGGGTTGACGAAGCGTCAAGCCCGTTCCCTCCGGGCCTGGCCCCCGCGCCCGCGCGCGCCTCGCCCGCCCTCAGGAAGCGGCCGTCTTCTGGAGGCGCTCGCGGAGCAGGACCTCGAGCGCGGCGAGCGCCTTGGCGAAGCCGTCGATGCCCTCGCTGAGCTTGTCGTTCGCCATCCGATCGGCGGTGTGCATCGCGCGGAACGTCGCCTCATCCATCGTGATCTTCTCGATGTTCATGGCGCGCGCGGCCGCGGGGTCGAGCTTCCTCGGAAGCTCGCCGCGCGCGGCGGAGAGCTCGGCGAGCAGCTTCGGCGAGATCGTCAGGAGGTCGCAGCCGGCGAGCTCCTTGATCTCGTCGATGTTGCGGAAGCTCGCGCCCATGACCTCGGTCTTGTAGCCGTGCTTCTTGTAGTAGTTGTAGATCTTCGTGACCGAGACGACGCCCGGGTCCTCGGCCGGCGCGTAGCTCGCGCGGCCCGTGTCCTTCAGGTACCAGTCGAGGATGCGCCCGACGAACGGCGAGATGAGCGTCACGCCCGCCTCGGCGCACGCGATCGCCTGGTGCAGCCCGAAGAGCAGGGTCAGGTTGCAGTGGATGCCCTCCTTCTCGAGGACCTCCGCCGCGCGGATGCCCTCCCAGGTCGAGGCGATCTTGATGAGGACGCGCTCGCGCGAGACGCCGGCCTCCTCGTAGAGGCGGATGATGCGGCGGCCCTTCTCGATGGTCGCCTGGGTGTCGTAGGAGAGGCGCGCGTCGACCTCGGTCGAGACGCGGCCGGGGATGATCTTGAGGATGCGCAGGCCGAAGTCGACGGCGAGCCGGTCGAAGGCGAGGCTCACCGCGTCGCCGGGCTCGTCGCCGCGGGCCGCCTCTTTCTGGGCCCACGCGAGCGCGCCGCCCACGATGTCGGTGTACTCGGCCATCTGGGCCGCCGCCGTGATGAGCGACGGGTTGGTCGTCGCGTCTTGCGGGCGAAACTTCTCGATCGAGTTGATGTCGCCGGTGTCCGCGACGACGACGGTGTACGCCTTGAGGCGCTCCAGCAGGTTCTGGTCCATGGCGCCATTGTACGAGCAGCCGGGCAGGACGCCTCCAGGCTTTCGTGACCATCGTGTGAGGAGCCGCCCCTCCCGCTGGAAGCACGGCCGGGGGTGGCCTATGGACAGCGCCCCGTGGAGCCGCCCCCCACCTCCGTCGCGCAACGCGTCCTGTCCGCCTACGACGACCGCCTGTCGGTCCTGCGCGCCGAGGCCGGCGCGCTCGAGCGCCGGTCGAGGACGTTCTCGCTCCTGCGCGGGGTCTCGTTCGTGGCCGCGGCCGTTTCCGGGGGGTACGCGCTCTTCGGGGGCGTGCCGCCGTGGGTCCCGTACGCCGCCGGGGCGGTGACAGCGCTGTTCCTCGGGCTGCTCGTGGCGCACGCGCGCCTCGTCACCCGGATGACGGAGGTCGAGCAGCGCATCGGGCTCTACGTGCGCGGCAAGCGGCGCGTGGCCGGCGATTTCGCCGATTTCCCGGAGCGGGGCGACCGCTTCGCCGCGCCGGACCACGATTACGCGGGCGATCTCGACGTGTTCGGGCAGGCGTCGCTGTTCCAGCTCCTCGACGTGGCCCAGACAGGCGAGGGGGAGGCCACGCTCGCGGCCTGGCTCACGGAGCCCGCCCCGGCGCCCGAGGTGGCGGCGCGGCAGGAGGCGGTGCGCGAGCTCGCCGGCCTCGGCGCGTTCCGCGAGGACCTCGCCGTGGTGGGCATGCAGGCGGGGGCGCGCGGGCGCGAGGCCGCCCCGCTCATCGCGTGGGCCGAGGCGCCCTCGGCGCTGATCGGCGACGGGGCGCGCGCCGGCGGCCTCCCGGTGGGCGCGCTCGTGACGGCGGCGAAGGTGCTCGTGCCGCTGACGCTCGCGCTGCTCGCGGCGCCGCGGCTCCTCCCCGCGGCCGAGCTCGGCCTGCTGCGCCACGCGTGGCTCCTGCCGCTCGGCGCCCAGTTCGTCGTGCTGGTGATGCTGCGGCCGGCGATCGCGCCGATCATCGCCGCGGCGTCGTCGCGCGAGGCGCCGTTCGCGCGGTACCGGCCGCTGCTCGCGCGCATCGAGCAGCAGGCGTTCTCGTCGGCGCTCCTGAACGAGCTCAAGGCGACGCTCGCGGGGCCCTCGGGCGCGCTCGCCTCGCGGGAGATGACGGCGCTCGAGACCCGGGTGGGCTACGCGGACCTGCGCCACAGCGGGCTCATCCACCTGGTCGCCGACATCTTCCTGCTCTGGGACGTGTGGTGCGCGCTCGCCCTGGAGCGGTGGAAGCTGCGCGCGGGCCGGCACGTGAAGGCGTGGATGCGGACGCTCGGGCAGATCGAGGCGCTCGCGAGCCTCGCGACGTTCGCGCACGAGAACCCCGACTACGCCTACCCCGAGGTGCGGGACGGCGCGCCCCGCTTCACGGCGACGCGCCTCGGGCACCCGCTCCTGCCGCGCGACCGCCGGGTGACGAACGACGTCTCGCTGGAGGGCGCTGGCGCGGCGCTGCTCGTGACGGGCTCGAACATGTCGGGCAAGAGCACGCTCCTCCGCGCTATCGGGGTGAACGCCGCGCTCGCCCTCGCGGGCGCGCCTGTCTGCGCGTCGTCCCTGGCGCTGTCGCCTGTCCGCGTCCGGACGAGCATGCGGATCAAGGACTCGCTCGAGCACGGCGTCTCGCACTTCTACGCCGAGCTGACCCGCCTGAAGCGCGTTGTCGACGGGGTGAACGCGGGCGAGCGGGTGCTGTTCCTCCTCGACGAGATCCTCCACGGCACGAACGCGCGGGAGCGCCAGATCGGGGCGAGGGCTGTCGTGCGCCACCTCGTGGAGCAGGGGGCGATCGGCGCTGTGTCGTCGCACGACATGGGGCTCGCCGTGCTGGAGCAGGAGACCTCGGGCCGGGTGCGCAACATGCATTTCGAGGAGCTCGTTGTCGATGACAAGATGACGTTCGACTACACGCTGAAGCCCGGCGTGGTGACGAGCGCGAACGCGCTGCGGCTGATGAAGATCGTCGGGATCGACCTCGACTACGCGGAGGGCGGGATCGAGGCGGCGCCGGCCGCGGGCACGCCGACCGCCGCGACGGCGACAGCGACGGCGCGGGAATAACCGCGGCGCACGGCGGCGTTGCGGGCGCCATGCCGACTCCGCCTTCGTCAGCCGTCCCGCGGCGCCCCCTCGCGCCGGCGCGTGCCCTCCTCTGCTGCGCGCTCCTGGCGGCCCTCGCGGCGGCGAGCGCCTGCGCCACGGCGCCGCCGCCGTCACCACCACCTCCCCCTCCGCCGCCGAGCGCCGGCGAGGCCTCGCCGGTACCAGCGCCGAGCGCGCCGGCCGCGCCTGCTGCGGGCGCGCCGGCCGCGCCTGCTGCGGGCGCGCCGGCCGCCGCGGCGCCCGCGATGCGCACCGAGGTCGACGAGGGTGGGGCGGCGCTCCTCCGCGCCGAGGGCGTGGACGGCGCGTTCGTCCTGCTCGACGCCGCGCGGGGCGTCACCCACGTCGTGAACCCCGACCGGGCGGCGGCGGGGTACATGCCCGCGTCGACCTTCAAGATCCCGAACACGATCATCGGCCTGGAGACGGGGGTCATCCCGGACGAGCGCTTCTCGCTGCGGTGGAACGGCGTGAAGCGCAGCATCCCCGACTGGAACCGCGATCACGACCTCGCGTCGGCGATGAAGTACTCGGTCTTCTGGTTCTACCAGGAGGTCGCGCGCCGGATCGGGCCCGAGCGCATGAAGGCGCACCTCGACGCGTTCGGCTACGGCAACCGCGACATCTCCGGGGGCATCGACAGGTTCTGGCTGACAGGGGGGCTGCGCATCACCCCGCACGAGCAGGTGGACTTCCAGCGGCGGCTCCACGCCGGCGCGCTGCCCTGCTCGCCGCGGAGCCTCGACATCGTGAAGCGGATCATCGTGCTGGAGCAGACGCCGGCCTACACGCTGCGCGGCAAGACAGGGCTGGCGGTCGACGAGCGGACGACCACCGGCTGGCTTGTCGGCTCCGTGGAGCGCGGGGCGGACACCTATTTCTACGCGACCGTGCTGCTCGGCAAGGACAGCGACAGCAAGCGGCTCATGCCGCTACGTCGCAGCCTGACCCGTGCCCTGCTCCAGCGGCACGGCGCGCTCCCCGGCGACGCCTGACGCGGCCGGCGCGGCGGCGGCCTCCGGCGCCGCCGCGCCCGCTCCCCTCGCGAGCACCCCCTCGGCGAACGCGGCGATCCGCGCGGCGAAGCGGCGCGGGTCGTCGACGTGCGGGCAGTGGCCGACGCCCTCCGGCTCCTCGATCTCCGCGTGCGGCGGCAGGTGGCGCCGGTAGTACTCGAGGTTGGCGCCCGGCATCAGGCGGTCCGAGCGGCCCCAGATGAGCAGGATCGGCATCGAGAGCGAGCCGAGCTGCTCGGGGGTGAAGGCGTGGTCGCACCGGGTCGAGCTCGTGAAGGAGACGATTGTCTCGCGCGCGAACATCCGCATGACGTCGCCGGCGACAAGGGGGGTGAACCAGGGGACGCGGTGGTAGAGGCGCGCGAAGAACGCGCGCGCGTCGGCGCGCGACCGCAGCTTGAACGTGCCGAGCAGCGCGGCGAGCTCGGCCTGCTCCATGCAGGCGCCTGCCGGCGACGCGAGCACAAGGGCGCGCACGCGGTCCGGCGAGCTCAGCGCGTAGTTCACGGCGACCGCGCCGCCGAGCGAGTTGCCGACGACGATGGCGGGCTCGTCGAGCTCGCTGTCGAGCAGCTCGTTCATGGCGGTGCTGAGGCACTCCGGCGTGAACGCCGAGGCCGGCGTCGCGCTCCACCCGTGCCCCGGCGCCTCGGCGGCGATGACGCGGCGGGCGCGCCGCCGGAGGCGCTGCAGCACCGGCGCGTACGGGAGCGCCGAAGAGCCGATGCCGTGGAGCAGGACAACGGTCGGGAGCGGGCCGGTGCCCGCGGCATCGTAGAGGTGGAGCCTGCAGACCGACGTCTCGACCCAGCGGCTCTGCACTCCGGATCTGTTCAGCGCCCTCTTGGCGAGGCGCTCGGCGAGCGGGAGGATGCCCATCCGCCGGGCATAGCAGATCGGGGAGATCCCGGCGCGGGCGGAAGGGCGGCGGAGCGGGCGGTGGAAGGGGGCGCTGCTCGGGCTGCCGCGCGCGGCGCTGGGCCCGATTTCCGTTGAGCTCCATGGGATTCCGCGCCACATGTGTCCCGTGCGATCGCTGCTCCTCGCCGCCGCCGTCACCCTGGTCGCGTGCTCGCGCCCCGAGCCGCCGACGCTCAGGCCCGAGGCCGCCGTGGTGACCGCCGTCACCGCCCAGGGCATCGACCTCCGGGTCCAGATCCAGGCGTACAACCCGAACAGCATCGACCTCACGACGCGCTCGATGAAGGCGAACGTGCTGCTCGACGGCAAGTACGACGTCGGCACGGTGACCGTGCCCGCGCCGCTCAAGCTGTCCGCGAAGCAGTGGACGCCGATCCAGGTGCCGCTGTCGGTGAAGTGGCAGGATCTCACCAGCATCGCCGCGCTGGGGGCGCAGGGCCGCGGCGTCCCGTACCAGGTGAACGGCACGGTCGCGATCGGCGGCGAGACGCTCAACGTGGACCTGCCGTTCCGCCTCGCGGGGACGATCACGCACGAGCAGCTCATGGCGGCGATCGGGAACTCGCTGCCCGGCCTGGGCCTCCCCGGCCTGCGCTGAACGAGCGCCCGGGCGCTCCCACGCCACCCCTCGATCGCGATCCCGCGCGCGGGCCGCTGCCGCGCGATCCCCCTGATCGCCGCGGTCGCGGAGATCACCGTGATACGCTCGGCGCGATGCCGGACATGCAAGCGGTGGTGGGGGAGCTGTGCTCGCCCCGGTGCGCGGGGCGCCGCCCGGGGACGAAGGAGGGGGCGGCCGCGCGGGCGGTCGTTGTCGAGGCGCTGCGCGCCGCCGGGCTCGACCCGTTCGAGCAGCCGGTGCCGGGCCTCGGCGGCGCGAACGTCCTCGCCACGCTCGCGGGGGATACCGATCGGTACACGCTCGTCGGCGCGCACTTCGATCACCTCGGGAGCCTCGGACAGCAGGTCTTCTGGGGCGCGGACGACAACGCCGCGGCGGTCGCGATCCTCGTCGACGTCGCCCGCGCGCTCGCGGCAGCGCGCCCCGCGGGCCGCGGCGTGATCGTCGCGGCGTTCGACGGCGAGGAGCCGCCTCACTTCCTCTCGGGCACGATGGGCTCGGTGCACTTCGCGAAGCGCTCGCCCGTCCCGCTCGACCGCATCGACATGATGGTGTGCATGGATCTCGTCGGCCACGCGCTCGGTCCGGAGGGCACGCCCGACGAGGTGCGCCGGTCGCTCATCGCGCTCGGGGCCGAGCGGAGCGCGGGGACGGCGGCGCACGTCGACGCGATCGCGCGCGCCGAGCCCGGCGTGATCGTGCGGCGGGCGGACGCGGAGGTGATCCCGCCGCTCTCCGACTACTTCGCCTTCTGGGAGCGCGAGGTGCCGTTCCTGTTCCTGACGTGCGGGCGGTCGCGCGTCTACCACACGCCAGAGGACACGCCGGAGAAGCTCGATTTCGCGAAGATGGAGGCGACGTCGCGCTGGATCGAGCGCTTCGTGCGCGAGACCTGCGCGCGCCCGGAGCCGCGGGTCCCGTTCCTGCGCGGCGCGCGCGACGACGCCTCCTCGCTGCGGCTGCTCGTGGGGCTGGCGGGTGCGCTCGAGGAGCTGGCGCCGCAGGCGCGGCAGGGGCGGCTGGCGGCCGAGGCGCTGCTCGCTGCGTGCGACGGCGAGGGCCGGCTGCCCGAGGGCCGGCGCCACGAGGCGCAGATGCTGCTCGGCATGCTGGAGGCGGGGCTCGCGTGAGATGACGCGGCCCACCGGTGCTCCGGACGGCGAGGCGCCCGACAGGCTTTGAGTCCAGGCACTCGCTGACGATCTCGAGCTTGAGCGGCGCGCCGGCCACATCGAGCACGACGCGGATGCCGTAGCGATCTGCGCGTAGCTCGCGTCGAACGGTGACATCGGAGGTGAAGAGCCCGCGAACACCGGCCTCGTAGACGCGGTGCCGCATCATCCTGTATCCCTCACGTGAGGCGCAGAGAAAGTCGACGTCGCGCGAGAGCCGGAACTCGTCGCAGCGGAGCGATATCGCCGTTCCACCAGCAAACCAGCACTCCGCCCGTTGTAGAAGACCAGCGTCGAGGGACGCGAGCAAGTCGATGATCCGTCGGTGCTCGTGTCGCTCAGCCATGAAACACGCCTCGGCCGTAACGGGTGACAAGATAATCGAAGAACCGCCGCTCGTGCTCGTTCATCGAGGCGCGATCGACCCACTGTCGGTTCGCCTCGTACAACGCGAGGGCTTCCTCCTCCGTGATCGCGTGATCCTCCCTGTTCCAGAGGAGCAGCCGGAGCTGCTCGAGATCCTCACCGACGATCATGGTTCAAGGATAGCGAAAGCCCCGATCGTTGCACTCCCGGCAAGGACGAGCTCGCAGCGCCGCCTCGCACGTACCGCCCGAGAGCTGGCGTACGGCATGGGCTTCCTCGACGCGAACCTACCAGGTTCCCTGGGCGCCGCAGCCGTGACGACGGGGGGCGGCGTCGGCCCCGCGCCGAGGCGTGCGCGGCTCGCGCCCGGCGCGCCGCGCGCCCGCCTGCCCTGGGTCCCGGCGCTCCCGGTTGTCTCGAGCCCCCGGAGCTTGCAGAATCGGGCCGGAGCAGACGCCCGTGCCCGTCCACCCCCCCGCCGCGGCGCCGCCGCCCGAGAGCGCAGCCCGATGTCCGGCGGCCTGATCTTCCACGACGGCGGCGGCGGGCCCGTCGCGCGCTGCGCGCGCTGCGGCGCCGAGGCGGCGGGGCCGTGCGCGCGCTGCCGTGCGCCCGTGTGCGGCGACTGCTGCGTGCTCACCGAGGGCGGCGCGCGGGTGTGGGCGATCTGCCTCGCGTGCGAGGACCGCGGCGGCCGCTCGCTGCGCCGGGGCTGGGCGACCGTCCTCGGGTGGATCGCGCTCCCGATCGCGGCGCTCGCGGGGCTCGTCGCGCTGCTCGAGTGGCTGCAAAGGAAATGAAGGGACCGGAGGCGTCATGTTCAGCGTGAAGCAAATCGAAGGAGCGATCCCCACCGTCGAGCTCGCCGACAGCGACGCCGCGAGCCGCGCGGTGCTGGCCCCGGCCCGCGGCGGCATCCTGACCGGGCTGACCGTCGGCGGCCGCGAGCTGCTCTACCTGGATCGCGCCACGTTCGACGATCGCGCCGCCAACGTGCGCGGCGGCAACCCGGTGCTCTTCCCCTCGCCCGGCAAGCTCGCCGGCGACGCCTGGTCCGCCGCCGGCGCGGCGGGCCAGATGCGCCAGCACGGCTTCGCCCGCACCCTGCCGTGGTCGCTCGACGACCATGGCACGCTCGCGTCGGGCGGCGCCTACGCGCGCCTCGTCCTCCGCTCGAGCGAGGCGACGCGCGCGCAGTACCCCTGGGATTTCCGCGCCGAGTTCACCTACACGCTGCGTGGCAGGGCGCTCCGCATCGATCTCTGCATCACCAACGAGACCGGCGGCGGCGCGCCGCCGATGCCGTTCGGGGCCGGGTTTCACCCCTACTTCGCCGTCTCCCAGGCCGACAAGGCCCGGACCACCATCGAGACGCGGGCGACGCGCGCGTTCGACAACACAACGAAGCAGGAAGCGCCCTTCTCCGGCTTCGACCTGACCCGGCCCGAGGTCGATCTCCACCTGATCGATCACGGCGCCGCCGAGAGCGCGCTCGCGATCGGGGGCGAGGCCGGGCTGCGCGTCGCCGTCCGCGCCTCGCCCGAGTTCACCCACTGGGTCGTGTGGACCCTGCAAGGCAAGGACTTCGTCTGCCTCGAGCCCTGGACCTGCCCCGGCGACGCCCTCAACACAGGAGAGCGCCTCATCCACCTGCCCTCGCGGCAGACGCTGTCGCTCTGGGTCGAATACTCCGCCTGAGTCTGCGCTCCTGCGGGTCACGCTTCACGGTTGACGCCCAGGCGGAACAGGCGTGGAATCCGCCGATGACTTCTACAGCAATCCTTACCGAACGTCGAACCGTGCTTGCCCGCTGCCGAGCGCTGCTCGGGCGGCGGCCGAGGTTCCTCTCCGCCCTCTCCGCCTTGCCCGCCGCCGCGCTGGCGATGACCGTCACGACCGGCGCCGCCGCGGCGCCTGTGTGGACCGGGGACTTCGAGACCGGCGACCTGTCGCAGTGGAACACGAGCCTGAACGGCGAGCGCATCTCCGTGGTGACGTCGCCTGTCCTGCAGGGCACGCGCGCCGGGCGGATCCAGCTCACCAACGACGCCACGTGGCCCAACGGCATCAAGCGCGTCGAGCTGAACCACAAGCCGGCCGCGGGGCGCACGGCCGAGGGCAAGGAGACGTATTTCGCCTGGAGCTTCTATCTCCCCGAGGCGCTCGCGGCGAACCCGCCGACGCAGATCGGGTACTGGGAGTCCGACGCGACGTACAATCAGATGATGTCGTTCGAGGTCACGGGGCAGAACATCAGCTTTGCCACCCGCAAGCCCGCGAACAAGGTGCAGTGGCAGGCGAACGGCGCGGTGACGCCCGGCGTGTGGCACCGCATCGCGCTGCACGTCCGGTGGTCGACGAACCCGAGCCAGGGCTCCGTGGACGTGTGGTTCGACGGCGAGCAGGTGGTCACCGCCGGCCAGGCGCAGACCCTCGCCGACGGCAACGCGCACTTCACGCAGCTCGGCCTGCTGCGCAACCCGGCCGAGTTCACGGACAGCCCCATCCTCCTCCTCGATGACGCCGTGGAAGGCGACACGCTCGAGGACGTGCGTCCCGCCCTGCCCTCGTCCGGGGAGGGCGGCGCCGGGGGCGCGGGCGGCGGGGGCACGGGCGGCGGCGAGAACGCCGGGGGCGCGGGCGCTGCGACCAGCGGCAGCGGCACCGGCGGCACCGGCGGCGCGGGCACCGGCACCGGCTCGGGCGGCGGCGACGCCGCGACGAGCGGCTCGGGCGCGTCGACCTCCGCCGCTTCCGGCGCCGGCTCGACCGGCTCGGGAGGGACCGACGAGCCGGAAGACGAGGGCGACGAGGGCGGCTGCAGCTGCAGCGCGGCCGGGTCGCCGACGGCGCCCGGGCCCCTGGCGCTCGCCGGCCTCGTCGCCGCGCTCGCGTTCGCGCGGCGGCGCGAGCGGCGCTGAGCCGGCGGTTCGCGCGGCGCTGAGCCGGCGGCGCGGGCGGCGCCGCGTCGGCCGCGCCACCGATGCGCGGCGTGGGGCCGGGCGCCCGCTCGCCTCACGCCGCCCCTTCCAGCCGGGCGGGGTCCGGTCCCCTGCTCAACAAAATCAATTCACGAATCAATTTTTGTTAGCATCGCGTTGACAAAATTGAGCCCGGATCGATACTAGACGTATCCCGTGGCAAGATTTGTCGTTCGATGCCCGAGCTGCGACGGCGAGCTGCGCGCCACGCGGCTCGGCTGCCAGACCTGCGGAACCAACCTGGATGGTCAGTTCGAGATCCCGGCGCTGCTCCAGCTCTCGCCGGACGATCTCGCGTTCGTGACCGCGTTCGTGCGCTCGTCGGGGAGCTTGAAGGCGATGGCGCAGCTCCTTCAGGTCAGTTACCCGACCGTGCGCAACCGGCTCGATGAGGTCATTGGCCGGCTCGAATCGCTGGAGCAAGGGGTCCAGAAGCGCCGGCACGAGATCCTTGACGCGCTCGAGAATGGGCGGCTCTCCGCGAAGGAGGCGGAGGAGGCGCTGCGAAAGGTGGGACTATGAGGATGACAACGCCCGACGAGAGAGTGCGCGCGCTCGTGCGCGACAACGTCATCCAGCCTGCGGAAGGCGAGCGGCTGCTGGCCACCCTGTCGCCGCGGCCCTCCCGGAGCGGATGGCGGCTCGCGCTGAACCCGTTCGAGCGCTTCGGCGGCGGGGTCGCCGCGGCGGCGGGGCTCGCCGTCGCCGGGCTGAGCCTCGCCATCACGCGGCTCGGCGTCCGATTCGACGGCTTCCTCGATCTGCACGCGGCGCCGGACGTCGTCCCGATGAGGACCGCGCTCCTCGAGCAGGTCGTCGCGTGGCTCGCGCCCGCCCTGCTCTTCTGGTCGTACGCGCGCCTCCTGCGGCGCCGCGTGCGGCTCATCGACTTCGTCGGCGTGACCGGGCTCGCCCGCGCGCCGCTCGCGCTCGCGGGGCTCGCGCTCGGCCTGCTCGCCCCCGAGGCGCCGGCCGGCGCGGTGCCGAGGCTGACGCCCGAGCTGGCCGTCTTCGCCGTGGCGGCGACGCTGTGCCTCGCGTGGTTCCTGGCGCTGCTCTATCAGGCCTTCAAGAACGCCTCTGGCCTGCGCGGCGCCGCGCTGATCGCGGGGTTCATCGGCCTCGTGATCGCCTCGGAGATCGTCTCGAAGGTCGCGCTCGCGCACCTCGGCTGATCCGGCTCCCCGGCGCGCCGCGCGGCTCACGCGGCGCGCGCTCATCCGTGCTCGCCCGGCGGCGAGGGCGCAGAGGTGCGCTCGCGCCGCGCTGGACAACTCCACTGCTCGTTCGGAGGACTCATCATGTCGTTGCGATCCCGTCTCGTGGGCTCGGCGCGCCGCGCCGGCTTTGCTCTTCCCTGCGCGGCCGCGCTCGCGTGGCCGCTCCTCGGCGCGGGCTGCGGGGCCGGCGAGGGCGATGGTGGGTCTCCGGGCGCGCCCGCGTGTCCGGAGGCGGCCAGCGTCGATGTCACGGTGGAGAACGCGCGCGGCGCGCTGGCGGGCACGCTCGAGGTGCCGGCCGGGTGCGGGCCGTTCCCCGCCGTCGTGATCATCCCCGGGTCGGGGCCGACGGACAGGGACGGCAACCAGACCGCCGCGGGGCTGCTCACGGACTCGTACAGGCTCCTTGCGGAGGGCCTCCGGGACAGGGGCATCGCGTCGATTCGCTACGACAAGGCCGGCATCGGCGCGAGCGTCTCCGCGGCGCCCCGCGCGGAGCAGGAGCTGCGCTTCGAGATGGGCGCCGACGACGCCGCCCTGTGGGTGGAGAAGCTCCGCGGCGGCGGGCGGTTCGCGACCGTCACGGTGGTGGGGCACAGCGAGGGATCGCTGCTCGGGATGCTGGTGGCCGCGCGGACCGACATCGACGGCCATGTCTCGATCGCCGGCGCGGGGCGCCCCATCGGCGATGTCCTGCGCGAGCAGCTCGCGAGCGCCCTCCAGCAGGACGAGGCGCTGCTCGAGGCGGCGAACGGGATCATCGACAAGCTCGAGCTCGGACAGCCCGTGGACGACGTGCCGGCGTCGCTCCTGAGCGCCTTTCGACCCAGCGTGCAGCCGTATGTCATCTCGTGGATGAAGTACGACCCCGCGGCGGAGATCCAGGCCCTGGCGGCGCCGGTCCTCATCATGCAAGGGACGACAGACATCCAGGTCAAGGTCGAGGACGCCGAGCTGCTCGCCAGGGCGCGGGCGGACGCGGAGCTCGTCCTTGTCGAGGGGATGAGCCACACGCTCAAGGCCGCGACGCTCTCGGCTGCATCGCAGAACGCAGCGTACAGCGATCCGAGCCTGCCTGTCGTGCCGCGCGTGCTCGAGGCGCTCGAGGCGTTCATTCGGGCGGAGTGACGCGGCGGCGCGACGGGCGACAGAGGAGACACGACGGCAACGTGGGACGTCGAGCCGACGGCGCCGGCGCCGGCTGACCTCGCCAGCGCCCGCGGCGCGCCCTCGGCTCGATCTCTACAGTTCTTCGTAATACCGCGCTTCGAGCGTGTTTCCGTCCGGATCCTGGAAGTAGAACCAGTGCAGGGTGGAGCCCTGCGCGCCGAACGAAGGGCTGCTCGTCGTGTGCATCGCCACGCTGGCGGCGGTGAGCCTGGCGGTCAGGGCCTGGAAATCGTCGCGGGTCATCGCGAAGCAGACGTGGTTGATGGGCCGCCCGGCGGCGGAAGGCTTCACCTCGCCTGTGTACTTGCGGATGGACTCGGCGGAGGCGATCGGCATGAGGTCGAGGATCGAGACCTCGGACAGGCGGACGCTCGGAAACGGGGCCTTCCCCGCACGGAACTCCTCGGCGCGGACGCTGGAGAGCCCGATTACCTGGGTGTAAAATTCAAGCGCCCGGAGGGGATCCTCGACCCAGAGGACGACATGATCGACGTGGAATGTCATGGCGGGGCGTATGCTACCGCGGCAGGCCCCACGCGGGCCACGGTGGAGACTCTCCACCAGGCATGACCCGGAGGATCTCATGTCGGGTTCACATTGCGCGCGACGCGCCCTCGCCGGGGCGCTCCTCTCCGCGGCGATCGCGGGGGGCTGCGGGAAGGACGCTGCACGGCCGCCCGGAGGAACGCAGTCGGGGGCCGGAGGGGCCGGCGGATCGGGCCGCCAGGGATCGAGCTCGTGCGCGCGATCACGCCGTTCGGGGGGCCGCTCCGCCTGGAGGTGGACATCACGGACGTGGCGAACGGGCTGGCCGCCGGCGAGCACCGGCTGAGGGCGGTGATCCCGACGTGGTCCGACGCGAGCGGTCAAGTGAGCGGCTCGAACGGCGGCTGGAACGTGAGCGCCGTGATCGAGGCGGTGCCCGGGCCTCCGCAGCGGAAGGTGCTGGCGGTGATCCCGCTGTTCAACGGGTCGCAGACGACCGCGGACGGGCCGGGGCCGCTCGCCGTGCAGGTGCCCGAGGGGACGGTGAGCTCGCGCGTCGAGTACCGCGTGACAGGCCACGGGGGCGGCGATTCCGGGTCCGGGTGCGTCGGACCGGCAGAGGAGTTCTACCACACGATCCTGGTGGACGGGGCGTTCACCTGGGACGCGGAGGCGCTGCGGGCGCCGGGGGAGCACACGCTGGCGTGGAGGATATCGACGGTGGCGGAGGGCGGCGTGTGGAGGATCTCGGCGACGTATTTCGCGTTCGGCGAGTAGCGTTGCGTCTGCTCAGGTGGACTGGCTGAAGCGCGCCCGGATCGGCGCCGGGCTCTCGCAGATCGGGCACGCGTCCGCGCGCTCGGCGACCTTGCCGCAGTCCTTGCAGTCGACGCGGTAGCCGTGGAACCCGGGGTCGTGCAGCTCGACGCTCGTCTGCGCCCTGTCCGCGCGCTTTCCCTCGTACTTCACGCGCGCTGGCACGAAGGCGATGAAGCGCACCTCGATGTGCTCGCACCGCGGGCACCGCTCCGGTACAGGATACGCGTTGGTCGTCGTGAGCCCGCGCGCGAGGCCGCCCTCGTCGTGGCAGCGCGGGCAGCGATCGTCCTTGAACAGGAGGTGCTTGCACGCGCCGCACGCGATCTCGTACAGCCCGTCGACGAACATCTCGCCCTTGTAGACCCACTTGACCGGTCCGACGGGCTCGCCCTCCATGAGCGGCACGAGCGCGTCGACATACGAGCGCAGGTGCAGCTCTCGCCCCCCGCACGAGGGACACCCCGCCTCGACCAACTCGGAAAACGCGCGCTCGGAGAGCCTGCTCATGGGGGCCGCCTTCTACCACGCCTGGAGCGCCGCGCGGAGCCGTCCGACAATCCACGGCCAGACGTCTGGCCATCCACGGCCAGACGTCTGGCCATCCGCAGCCAGACGTCTGGCCACCGCCCCTACACCCGCGCCGTCTCCTCGAGCTCCTTGCCGCGCGTCTCCGGCAGGAGCCACAGGATGAGCGCCAGCGCGAGCAGCGGGAAGATCGATGTCAGGGACACCGCAGGTCCCCAGCCGATCTCCTCCGCGGCGAGGCCGACGGCGACCGGAGAGAGGATGTAGCCGATCCGGCCGAGCAGGTTGTTGGACCAGGCGAGCGCGTCGCCCCGGAGGTTCGTCGGGAAGAGCTCGGTCATGTACGCGTTCAGCACGGGCAACACGCCGCTCGCGCCGAAGATGGCGAAGACCAGCGCGACAGTGAGCCCGGCGCGCGTGCCCAGCGAATAGGCGCCGAGCACCCCGGCCGCCGCCAGCACATAGAGGATCACCGCGCCCCTGCGGCGGCCCACCACGTCGAGCAGCTTGCCCGAGACGAAGATGAGCGGCATCGAGACCACCGCGGCGAACGTGATGCTGGCGCCCACCTCGGCGTCGGTGAAGCCGCGCTCCCGCAGCGCGAACGTCTTCCAGAACGTCACCGCGTTCTGCGTGCAAACGTACGTCAGACCCCAGATCAGCGCGAGCTGCAGCATCCGCGCGCGGTACGGGGAACGCCAGATGCGCGTGAACGGCTGCGCGCCCTCCCCCTGCCGCTCGGCCGCCGCCTGCTCGAACCGCGCCGTCTCGCGCAGGCCGCGGCGGGCCACCGCCATGATCAAGAGCGGGATCCCGCCGACGAAATACACGCTGCGCCAGCCGTACGAGGTCGTCAGGAGCAGCGGCACGACCCCGGCGCACACGATCGATCCAAGGCTCGAGAACGCCTGGATGACGCCGATCACCATCCCGCGCCTGTCGCTCGGGTACTCCTCGGCCGCGATCACCATGCTGACCGCCCACTCCCCGAGGAGGAAGATGCGCGCGAGGAGCTGCAAGACCGCGAAGACATAGACGTTCGGCGCGAACCCCGTGAGCACCGAGAGGACCGTGTACCCCGCGATGGTGACCGTGAGCACCCGCCGGCGGCCCCACGCGTCCGCCTTGCGCACGAGCAGATAGGCGATCATCGTCCCCGCGTTGATGAACCCGACGAGGAGCCCCTCGTGGCGGGCGGCGAGGCCCATCTCCTCGCCGAAGTTCGGCAGGATCTGCGTGAGCGCCAGGAAGTCGTAGCCCTCGAAGAACGAGGCCACGCTGAGGAACCAGAACAGCCGCCGCTGGTACGGCGTGAACGGCGTCTTCGGGGCCGGGGCCGCTGTCGTCATGTCTCCTGTTCCCTCCGCCCGAGCGGGCGCTCGCCGACGCGATAACGGGCGGCGTCGAGGTCGAGCCGGCGTGCAGATCGCGCGGGGCGTTCACGAGGGCGTCTCCTCGAGGCTCACTAGCGCAGCCGGGTCGCGGCGGGAACAGCCGCCCCGCCGGACGCGCGCGGCGGCGCGGAACCTGCGCCTCGACGCACGCGCTGCGCGCGCCTCGACGCACGCGCTGCGCGCGCCTCGCGCCGAGTCGATGCGACGCGGTCACATCGCCGCGCCCTCGCCCACCGCTCCTGCCCGGCGCGTCGTGGCACCTGAATTGCACACGGCGCGGCGACCGATGACCCGTCAGGCGGACCGCGAGGCAGAAGGGGAAGTACAGCGAAGCACGCCGAGCGAGCCCGCCGCCCCCGAGCGCGCGCGCGCCGGGTGGCGCTGGACATGGGCCCTGCCCCTCGTGCTCTGCGTCGCGATCGGCGCCGCCGCGGGGCTGGGCGGGTACACCTTCGTGTACGCGAAGGGCGCGTCGTACCTGCAGAACGACCCGTCGGCGTGCGCCAACTGCCATATCATGAACGAGCAGTTCGACGGGTGGCAGCGCTCCAGCCACCGCGCTGTGGCAGGATGCAACGACTGCCATGCACCCCACACGACCGTGGGGAAATATGTCACAAAGGCGACGAACGGATTCTGGCACTCGTTCGCCTTCACGACGGGGCGCTTCCCGGACCCGATCCGGATAAAGCCGGGCAACCTCCGCGTCACCGAGGGGGCCTGTCGCGGGTGCCACGACGACATCGTTCACGCGATCGACAGCGAGCACGCGAGCGACAGCGATCACCGCGGCGCGCTCTCGTGCGTGCGCTGCCATCAATCGGTGGGGCACCTGCACTGAGGCGCGCCCGCCGCTCTAGGGATGACCACGATGACGGAGCCCATGGACGAAGGATCCACGACCAAGAGCCCGCGGCGGCCGGCGCTCCGGCGCTACCTGCCGCTGATCGCGATCGGCGCGGCGGTGGCCACCGGCGGGCTCGCCGCGCTGCTCGTCAACATCTTCGAGCACAAGCAGGAGGCGAAGAACCCTTTCTATCGCGTCGTCGAGCTTGACGACACGATAGATGACCCGGCTGTCTGGGGGAAGAACTTCCCCATCCAGTACGACAGCTACAGGCGCACGGTGGACCAGAAGCGCACGCGCTTCGGCGGGAGCGAGGCCGTGCCGCGCACGCCGACCGAGGCCGATCCGCGCAGCGTGGTGGCGCAGTCGAAGCTCGAGGAGGACGGTCGGCTGAAGACGATGTGGGCCGGCTACGCGTTCGCGCACGACTTCCGCGAGGAGCGCGGGCACGCGTACATGCTCGACGATCAGGTGTACACCGAGCGGCAAATCGCGACGAAGCAGCCGGGGACGTGCATCCACTGCCACGCTTCCGTGTACGTGCCGTACAAGAAGCTCGGCGGCGGCGACCTCATCCGCGGGTGGGAGGCGATGAACCAGATGCCGTTCCCGGAGGCGCGCAAGCTCGTGACGCACCCGGTCTCGTGCATCGACTGCCACGATCCGCAGTCGATGCAGCTCCGGGTGACGCGGCCCGGGTTCCTCGAGGGGATCCGCGCGCTCAAGGCGTCGCAGGGCCAGGAGAACTACGACGTCAACACGATGGCCACGCGCCAGGAGATGCGCTCGTACGTCTGCGGCCAGTGCCACGTGGAGTATTACTTCAAGGGGCCGGAGAAGCGGCTCGTGTACCCGTGGGCGAAGGGGATCAAGGTCGACGAGATCTACGCCTACTACGAGGAGAACGGCCACGCGGACTGGACGCACGCGGAGTCGGGGGCGAAGGCGCTGAAGGCGCAGCACCCGGAGTTCGAGATGTGGAATCAGGGCGTCCACGCCCGCTCCGGGGTCGCTTGCGCGGACTGCCACATGCCGTACCAGCGGGTGGGCGCGGCGAAGGTGAGCGATCACCACATCCAGAGCCCGCTGCTCAACATCAACCGCGCGTGCCAGACGTGCCACAGGTGGCCCGAGGACGAGCTCCGGCAGCGGGTGGAGACGATCCAGGAGCGCCATTTCGAGACGCGCAACCGGGCGCTCGACGCGGTGACGGCGCTGATCGGGGACATCAAGCGGGCGAAGGAGGCGGGCATGTCGGACGAGGCGCTGGCGGGCGCGCGGGCGGCGCAGCGGAAGTGCCAGTTCTTCCTGGATTTCGCCGAGGCCGAGAACTCGTCCGGCTTCCACGCCCCGCAGGAGGCGATGCGCATCCTCGCGTCCGCGATCGACACCTGCCGCAGCGGGCAGCTCGCGCTCCGCGACGGGGCGCCGCCCGGAGCCGCGATCGCGGCGCCTGCGGCGGCCGCAGGGTCGGCGGCGCCGGCGGGATCCGCGGTGCCGGCGGCGCCGAGTGCGACCGCAGCACCCACATCGGGCGCTCACTAGACCATCGTTCGGCTGAAGAGAAGAGAGATTAACCACAGAGGGCACAGAGGGCACAGAGGGGGAGAGAGAGATTCAAATCTTTCTCCCTCTGTGCCCTCTGTGCCTCTGTGGTTCAATATCTCTGTTCTCTCGAACCACTCGCGCTCCAGCCAGGTGATCGCGCCATTCACGCGAACAGGACGAGCGGCCTCTTCCCGGGACGCCTCCGGCCCGACGAGCGGGGCCATGAATGGCAGCGACAACAATCAACTCTGTGTTCTTCCATCCATTCGATGGCGTGATCCGGCGCCGGCCTCATCGCGAGATAGTTCTTGGATCCTCGAGGTGAGATCCGTAGGGTGGCGCCAGAAGGGGAAGACGACATGGCGATACGCCGTAATCGCTCCTGGGCCACGGCCGCGGGATGTGCGATGTTTGCGCTGCTCTCGATCTCGTGCGCCGACGGAGATCCGACCGCGCCGGCAACTCAGGAGATTCATGTCTCGCTGGTGGGCAAGGACACCGTCACAACGTTCCTGAACCGCCTCGCCACGCCGCAAGGGCAGGTCGTCGCGACCCGCGCCGCCGTCGACGGCGCCCGGCAGAGCATCGCGCTGAAGGAAGAGCACGACGCCTCGCTGCACCTCGTCGAGGGACCGCTGCCCGACGCCGCGCTCCCGGGAGAGAGAGCGCGCCTCGGCGGGTTCGCCGTCGTCGCCGTGCCGACAGGGCGAGAGCCGCACGACTGGCTCGGGTCGCACCACGTGTACGCGGAGCCGATCGCTGAGCACGAGACGGTCGTGTCGAGCGCGCCGCGAGGGCAGCGCGCGGCAGGTCGGGAAGGGCAGCGCACGGCGTTCGAGGCAGAGACACCGGACATCACCATCGACGCCGCGTTCCTCGAGGCGCGGCTCAAGGAGCTCTCGGGCGCCACGCCCGTCAAGCTCGGGGGCAGGTCGGTCGTCATCCGCGAGCGCGGCTCCGAGAACGGGCGCTCGCTGGCCCGCACATGGCTGCGACAGCAGTACCAGGCGCTGGGGTTCAACGTCCAGGAACACACCTATCGCAGCGGCTGGAGCCAGGGCGTCAACGTGACAGCCGACAGGGCCGGCGCCGACCCGTCACGCGTCCTCATCCTCTCGGCCCACTACGACTCCGTGAACAACGCCGGGGCCGACGACGACGCCTCCGGCATCGTGTCGTCGCTCGCCATCGCCCGCGCGCTGAAGGACACGCCCCTGAACATCGGGCTCCGCATCGTCGCCTTCGACCAGGAAGAGGACGGGCTCCTCGGATCGAACGCCTATGCCCGCATGCTCGACGGAAACGGAGAGCTCGCGCAGGTCGTCGGCGTCCTCGACCTCGAGATGACAGCCTACGACTCCAACAACGACGGGCGCTATCACATCATCCACTGCGACGAGAACACCTCGGCCGATCTCGGCGCCTCGGTCGAGGCCGCGGCGACGCGCGCGGGGCTCGGCCTCGTCCGGGTGGAGGCCTGCACGAACCGCAGCGATCACGCGGCGTTCTGGCGCTACGGAGCGCCGGCCGTCGCCGTGTCGCAGGACTTCTTCGGCGGCGACGGCAACCCCTGCTACCACGCGCGCTGCGACACCGTAGATCGCCTGAACTGGGACTACATGCGTCGCCTGACCCAGGCCGTCGGGCTCGCCGCGGCCAGCATCCTGACCAGGTAACGAGAGGCCGCCGCTCAGCAGACGAGCGGCGGCCACGCTCCGCAAGGCCCTCCCTGGCGCGGCGATCGCTCGGACGCGCGGGCGCGCTGGCAGGCCGGGCCAGTCCGGCCGGAGCCCGGCGCGCCACGAGGAGCCCGCGGCCGTGACAGGACAAAAAAAAGAGCGCCCATTCGACGGCGGGGGGGGGGAAGCCGTCACGGGCGCTCTGGTCTACCGAGTTAGCAGGATGCGGGCCAGGGGCATCCTTGAGGCTTTCCCGGGGTTTTCCCTGAGGCAAACGCCCGACGCCTTTCATTCGTGAGATCGGCGCTTGCAACCATGGTAGCTCAGCCGCCCTGGAGGCTGGGCGATGCCCCCGGCCGGCGCGCGTACAGGATGAGGTGCTCGTAGGCGATGGTCGCGCCGGCCAGCGCCGTGATGCCCGCGTGGTCGTAGGCCGGCGCGACCTCGACGACGTCCATGCCGACAACGTCGATGCCCCCGAGCCCGCGCAGGATCTCGATCGCTGTCGCGGTGCTGATCCCGCCGCAGACGGGGGTGCCCGTGCCGGGCGCGAAGCTGGGGTCCAGGCAGTCCACGTCGAACGTCACGTACACCTTCTTGCGCCCTCCGACGACCTCCCGGACGCGCTGGATCACGGCCGCGGCGCCGTTCCGGTGAATCCAGGGGGCGTCGAGGATCTGGAAGCCGCGCGTGTCCGGGTTGTACGTGCGAATCCCGATCTGCACCGAAAGGGCCGGATCGACGAGGCCCTCCTGGGCGGCGTGGAAGAACATCGTGCCGTGATCGATCCTGCCCGCGTCGTCGTCGCGGCCCCACGTGTCCGAGTGGGCGTCGAAGTGGATCAGCGAGAGCGTGCCGTGCTGCCTGTGCAGCGCCCTCAGCACGGGCAATGTGATGAAATGGTCGCCGCCGATCGACAGCGGCGCGGCCCCGCCGCGGAGGATCCCGGCGATGTGCGCCTCGATCGCGGCGGGGACGTCCATGGGCCGAGCGTAATCCCACGCGCAGTCGCCGTAATCGACGACAGCCAGCCGCTCGAGCGGGTCGAACTCGCAGCCGTGCGGGCGATCCCAGGCGAGCTGGGCAGACGCCTCCCGCACGGCGCGGGGACCGAAGCGCGCGCCGGGGCGGTGGCACGTCGCCGTGTCGAGCGGCAGCCCGGTGACCGCGACGTCGACGCCCGTCAGATCGCGCGAGTACCTCCGGCGCAGGAACGAGAGGGCGCCCGCGTACATCGGCTCGGACGAGGCGCCGGTGAGGGACTGGGCCGTGAACGCATTGTCGCCGCGGGTACGAATCGCCATGTTGCCTCGCTCGCCTGTCAGCCCGCACGCCGCGTGAGCTGGTGTATCGCGGCGGCCAGCGACTGAAAGATGGATATCCCTCGCAGCTCGATCCCGAGCTCGACCATACTCTGCGCCATCCTGGGCCCGACGCCCACCAGGCTCACCCGCGCCCCGAGCAGCCGGGTCGCCTGCGCCGTCTGCACCAGCGCCGCCGCGGTCTCCGCGTCGACGAGCGGCACGCCCGTCACGTCGAGCAGCACCCACCGCGCCCCCTCGCGCGCCACGCCCGACAGCACCGATTCCATGATCTGCCGCGCCCTCGCCCCGTCGATCGCGCCGATCAGCGAGATCAGCAGCACCCCCGGGAGCAGCGGTATCACCGGACAGCCGAGCTCCCGCACCGTGCTCGACAGCGCGCGCTCGCGCTCGTACGCGGCGGCCAGCATGTCGCGCTCCGCGTGCAGCGCGGCCTCCATGTCGTGGCGCTCGAACGCCGCGACAAGGAGCGACACCCACATGGTCATCGGCTGGAGGTTGTCCGCGAAGCTCTCGACGTGCAGCCCGCCGAGCACCAGCGCCCCCCAGTCGCGCCGCCCGTTCATGAGCGGGACCATCACGAGATAGCCGCTCGGCTCGTCCGGCGAGGCGGCCGCGAGCAGCTCGGGCGGCGGGAAGAGGCCAGCCCGGTACCGGCTTCCCACGAGCGCGGCCACGCCGGGATCGCTGGTGTGCACGCTGTCGATGATGAGCTCGGGCTCGTGGGGATCCCGATCGTTCGCCCAGAGCGCGAGGCACCCGACGCGCACGGCGGTGTGCCGCAGCCACAGGAGGCGCTCGTCGAACCACGCCTGCCCGGGCGAGAGGAGCCTGCTGATATCCATGTTGGCGCGGACCAGCCGCTCGAGGCTCCTCACGCCGCGCCGCTCGGACGCCGCGAGCGCCCGCTGCTGCGCGAGCCGCGCGCGGTGGAGGAACGTCTTCACCCGGCGCGCGACGTCCGGCGCCGTCGCGCCGGCGAGCTGCCGCGCGGCGGCCTCCTCGACCTGGCCCACCACCGCGACGAGGACCTCGATCCGGTCGCTGTACGCGACGGCGGCGGCGAAGGCGCGCTCGAGCTCGATGACCTCCGGCATCTCCGCCCCGGCGAGCGCCGCGCCGAGCCCCCGCGATATCACCTCGGCCTCGGGCCAGACGGGGGACCGCTCGCCGGGCTGCAGGTGCGTCGGCCCCTCGAGCACGGCGTTCATCCGCCGGAGCAGGTCGCGCTGCCACTCGCCCGGGTCCTCGCCGGCCGCCTCCGCGGGCAGCAGGGCCTCCCACGCTGGGCTGCCGCACGACCGCCGCACCACCAGCTCGGCGGGGACGCGGGTCACGAGCTGCTCCGGGGCGCGGCCCTCGATGAGATCGATGATCCGCTCCACGGCCACGCGCCCGAGCAGCTCGGGGCCCTGCCGCATCGTGGTGAGCGGCGGATCGCAGTGCTGCGCGGCGCTGATGTCGTCGAACCCCACCACCGCGATGTCCTCGGGCACGCGGTAGCCGCACGCCCGGATCGCGTGGATGGCGCCGATCGCCATCTCGTCGTTGCCCGCCACGATCGCGTCGCAGAGCTTGCCGTAGCGCTCGAGCAGCTCCTTGAGGCGCTGCTCGGTGTACACGATCGAGCACTCGTGGAAGCTGGAGAGCAGGTTGAGATCGGCCTCGAGCCCGCGCGCGCTCATCGCCTCATCGAACGCCGCGCCCCGCTCGATGAAATCGTCGGACGACGCCTTGCCGATATAGGCGATCCGGCGGCGGCCGAGGCCGATGAGGTGCTCGATGAGGCGAAGGGTCGAGTCGCGGTTCTCCGCGCGCACGACCGGGCAGCGCGCGCCCATCGAGGGCGCGCAGAAGATCACGGCCGGCGTCCCGTCGGAGATCAGCTCCTCCAGGCCGTCGATGGTGTACATCGCGATCCAGCCCGCGACCCGGCGGAGCGCCGCCCCGCGCTCGACGATGGACCGAGGCGACCCGTAGCTCAAGAGGAGCTGGTAGCCGCGCTCGCGCGCGGCGCGGTGCATGCCGGCGAACGCCATGGCGTTGAAGGAGTTGTCGAGGAATACCGAGGCGACCCCGATCACATTCGACGTGCGCTGGTCGACAGACCCCACCATCATCCCGGTTGTCTCCTCGTGAGCTGGTGTATCGCGGCGGCCAACGACTGGAAGATGGATATGCCGCGCAGCTCGATCCCGAGCTCGACCATGCTCTGCGCCATCCTGGGCCCGACGCCCACCAGGCTCACCCGCGCCCCGAGCAGCCGGGTCGCCTGCGCCGTCTGCACCAGCGCCGCCGCGGTCTCCGCGTCGACGAGCGGCACGCCCGTCACGTCGAGCAGCACCCACCGGGCGCCCTCCCGCGCCACGCCCGACAGCACCGCTTCCATGATCTGCCGCGCCCTCGCCCCGTCGATCGCGCCCATCAGCGAGATCAGCAGCACCCCCGGGAGCAGCGGTATCACCGGACAGCCGAGCTCCCGCACCGTGCTCGACAGCGCGCGCTCGCGCTCGTACGCGGCGGCCAGCATGTCGCGCTCCGCGTGCAGCGCGGTCTCCGTGGCGTGGTGCTCGAACGCCGCGACAAGGAGCGACACCCACATGGACATCGGCTGGAGGTTGTCCGCGAAGCTCTCGGTGAACAGCCCTCCCAGCACCAGCGTCCCCCAGTCGCGCTGCGCGCTCGCGATCGGGATCAGCACGAGATAGCCGCTCGGCTCGTCCGGCGAGGCGGCCTCGAACAGCTCGGGCGGCGGGAAGAGGCCGGCCCGTGACCGGCACCCCGTGAGCGCGGCCGTGTCGGGTTCGCTGGTATGCACGCTGTCGATGATGAGCTCGGGCCCGCCCGGGCCCTGATCGTCCGCCCGGATCGCGAGGCAACCGACGCGCACGGAGGTGTGCCGCAGCCAGCCCAGGCGATCGTCAGCCCACATCTCCCTCGAAGCGAGGAGCCCGGCCATGGCCATGTTGGCGCGGACCAGCCGCTCGATGCTCCTCGCGCCGCGCCGCTCGGACGCCGCGAGCGCCCGCTGCTGCGCGAGCCGCGCGCGGTGGAGGAACGTCTCCACCCGGCGCGCGGCGTCCGGCGCGGGCGCGCCGGCGAGCCGTCCGGCGGCGGTGTCCTCGATGTGGCCCACCACGGCGAGGAGGACCTCGATCCGGTCGCTGTGCTCGACAGCGCTGTCGAAGGCGCGCTCGAGCTCGGCCACCTCCGGAGTCTCCGCCCCGGCGAGCGCCGCGCCCAGCCCCCGCGCGATGACCTCGGCCTCGGGCCAGACGAGGGGCCTGTCGCCCGACGGCGAGAGCGCTGCCCCCGCGAGCACGGCGTCGAGCCGCCGGGACATGTCGCGCTGCCAGTCGCCGCCCGGCGCGTCGAGCTCCTCCGGCGCGAGCAGCCCGGCGTCCCACGCGGCGCTGCCGCACGAGCGCCGCACCACCAGCTCGGCGGGGACGCGCGTCACGGGCTGCGGAGGCGGGAGGCCGTCGAGCAGATCGGCGAGCAGATCGACGGCCATGCGCCCGAGCAGCTCGGGGCTCTGCCGCACCGTGGTGAGCGGCGGATCGCAGTGCTGCGCGAGGCTGATGTCGTCGAACCCCACCACCGCGATGTCCTCGGGCACGCGGTAGCCGCGCGCCTGGATCGCGCGGAGGGCGCCGATCGCCATCTCGTCGTTGCCCGCGACGATCGCGTCGCAGAACTTGCCGTCGCGATCGAGCAGCTCCCCGAGGCGCCGCTCGGCATGCAGGATCGTGCATTCATGGAAGCTGGAGAGCAGGTTGAGATCGGCCTCGAGCCCGTGCGCGCTCATCGCCTCATCGAACGCCGCGCCCCGCTCGACGAAGTCGCCCGACGTCGACTTGCCGATGTACGCGATCCGGCGGTGGCCGAGGCCGACGAGGTGATCCACGAGCCGGCGGATCGAGTCATGGTTCTCCGCGCGCACGACCGGGCAGCGCGGGTCGATCGCGGGCGCGCAGAAGATCACGGCCGGCGTCCCGCCGGAGATCAGCGCCTCCAGGCCGTCGGTGGAGTACATCGCGATCCAGCCGGCGACAAGGTGGAGCCCTACCCCGCGCTCGGCGGCGGTCCGGGGCGGCCCGTAGTACACGAGGAGCTGGTAGCCGCGCACCCGTGCGGCGCGGTGCATGCCGCCGAACACCGCGGCGTTGAAGGAGTTGTCACAGAAGAGCGACGCGACGCCGATCACATGCGAGGTGCGCTGTTCGACATGCCCCGTCCTCATCCCGTTCGTGTCCTCACGCGCGCCCTTCGGGCGAGCCTATCACCGGCCTCGACGGAGCGAGCAGAGAACTTTGATGGGAGCGGGCCGGCTCTCTCGGCGATCGCGCGCTAGGGCGCGGCGCGCCTCGGGTGCGCGCATGTGATTCACCCTGTACGGGCGTGCGAGCGCGGCCGCCGCCGCTCGCCTCGAGTGGCCGTGCGCGACGCTGTCAGGAGCCTTGACGCGCGTGCCCGAGGGGGAGCTTCGGATCGAGGCAGCCGCAGCCACACCCGTCGGTGAAGGCCGTCTGCCCCTCGTCGCAGCTGAACAGCATGACGGCGCAGCGGGCCGGATCGTCGGACACGTAATGCACGCGCGGATCGCCCGGATCCGGACAGGCCAGCTTCTCGGGGCCGACGCAGCCGCAGCCGCACTCGTTGACGAACTGCGTCTGGCTCTCCGCGCAGATGAAGTCGATGAGGTGGCACTCCTCGATGTCGCGGGAGACATAGCGCACGTCCGGATCGCTCGGGTCCGGGCAAGCCGGCGCCTCGGGGCCGATGCAGCCGCAGCCGCACTCGCCGCCGAACTGCGTCTGCGGCGGGGAGCACGCGAAATCGAGGAGCTCGCACTCCCGCGGATCGTGCGACACGTAATGGACCTCCGGGTCGGCCGGGTCGGGGCAGGACGGCGCCTCGGGGCCGATACAGCCGCAGCCGCACTCGTCGGAGAACAGCGTCTGCGGCGGGGAGCAATCGAAGTCGATGCGGGCGCACTCCTCCGGATCGTGGGAGACATAGCGGACCTCCGGATCGCGCGGATCCGGGCAGTCCCCGCCGCTCACCTGGGGGTCGCAACCTAGCTGTCCGAAGATCGCGGACACCGAGAGAATCCACAAGATATGTGCTCGCATGTTCATCTCCATGGGTCTTGTCACAAGAGTGCTGGACGTGGGAACGCGCCCCCTCTGGACGCCCCTTCCGGGCCTCCAGGAGGGGGCCTGTGAGCTTTCTGTCGACTCAGGGCACACCGCGCCCGAACAACGTCACCGCGCGCCGGGTGGCCGCGGGAGAGGACACCTCGATGAGCAGCACCTCCTCGCGCAGGCCAGGCGCGCTCGACCGGAGCTCCACGCGGACGTCGCGGGGCTCCCCGGGCGCCAGGACCACGGGGGCCGACACGTCCTCCACGCCGACATCGGCGGACGGCGCGCGGAGCGCGATCGCGTCGATCACGAGCGGCTCCGCGCAGCCGTGCTCGAGGCGGAGGACGGCGGCCGACACCTCGCCGGCCGCCGTGTCGGGCAGCTCGAGCTCCGGCGCGACGTCGAAGCAATCGGAGAGCGGGCGCGGCGCGCGCTCGAGGACGCCCTGCGCGACGACGAGATCGGCCGGCGCGGAGCGCTGCTCGCCGCGCCGCGCCTGGACGCGCACCTCGTCGCCCAGGTCAGCCTCCACCTGGAGGGCGAAGCTCCCGTCGGCGCCGACCTCGGCGACCGCGGGCGGCGCTGTCTTGTCGAGGCTCACCGCCCAGACCTCGTCGGCGTTCCTCGCGCTGCCAGGTCCGCCGGCGAGATCGACGGTCCACGTGTCGCACGCCATGCAGAGGTCGCCGCTCACGTCGCCTAGCTCGGGCGCAGCCGGCGGCTCCGGGATCGGGTTCACCCCGCACCCGGCCACGCACGCCGCCAGAAGGACCGCGATCCCACGCATCACGCCGCCAGGCTGTTCAACAGCCGTGCCAGCACGTTCGCCCGGATTTCCGGAGGCTCCGGTCGCTTTTTTTGTACCGTTCTGTTCCACTCTGTACCGATGGTACAGCCCCGCATTGCGCCAGGGGCCGTGATCGACGGCCGCTACGACGTCGTGCGCGCGCTCGGGCGCGGCGGGCTCGGCTCCGTCTTCGAGGCGCGCGATCGCCTCTTCGAGCGCGACGTCGCGCTGAAGGCGCTGCGCTTCGGCGGCTTCGACGGCGCGCGCGCTGTCGAGGCGTTCCGGCGCGAGTTCTCGCTGCTGGCGGGGTGCGTCCACCCGCGCCTGCCGCGCGCGTACGACTTCGCCCGGACGACCTGCGGCGGCGCGCCGCTCACGTACGCCACGGCGGAGCTCATCCGGGGCCGGACGCTCGCGGAGCACGCCCGGGGGCGCGCCTTCCGCGCGGCCCTGCCCGTCCTGCTCGACGCGCTCGACGCGCTCGGCTGGCTCCACGGCGCGGGCATCGTCCACGGCGACTTCAAGCCCGACAACGTGCTCGTGCGCGACGACGGCGCGGGCGTGCTCATCGACCTCAGCGCGGCGCGCCGGATGCGCGCAGCGGCGGGGGACCTCGCGGGCACGGCGCGGTTCCTCGCGCCCGAGCTCCTCCAGGGCGCCCCGCCGAGCGCGCGCTCCGACCTCTTCGCGGTGGGGCGCACGCTCGAGGACCTGTTCCCGCTCCTCGCCGGGGCGCCCCCCGCCGCCGCGCGCCGGCTCGCGGAGCGGCTCACCGCGGAGGATCCGGCCAGCCGGCCCTCCGGCGTCGAGGAGGTCCTCGAGACCCTCTCCGCCGGCGGGCTGCCGCGGCGCGCGCCCGCGGTCGTCAGCGAGCCGGGCGAGATCGTGGGGCGGGAGCGCGAGGTCGAGGCGTTCGGCGCGGCGCTCGAGGCGCTGCTCCGGGGCGAGCGCGGGCCGCGCGCCGTGGTGATCACGGGCGAGGAGGGCGCCGGCAAGTCGCGGCTGTTCCGCGAGCTCAAGTGGCGCGCCCAGCTCTGCGCGGAGGTCGTCGAGGGCGCGCCGCGCGGCGAGGACCCGCTCCGCGCGCTCCTGCTGCGCGCGCTCGGCCGCGCCTCGCTCCCGGCCGGCGTCGACGCGCTGCTCGGCGCCCGCGCCGAGCTGGCGCGGGCGGGGTCGATCGACGCGCCGGCCCCTCCCCGCGCGGCGCCCCCTCCGGCGCCTTCACGCCGCCCGCGCGTGCTCGCGATCGACGACGCCGACCGGCTCGGCGCGCACGACAGGGCGCTGCTCGAGGCGCTCGTGCGGGCCACCGAGCCGACCGACGCCCTCCTCTGGCTCATCGCCTCCGCCGATCCGCTCGACCGGCTCGACGTGCGCCGCGGCGCGGCGGTCGAGCTCCCGCTGGGCCCGCTGGACGAGGCCGCGGTGCGGGTCTGGACGGCGCCGCTGGCCACCGCGGCGCGCGTCGCCGACCTCCTGCGCGCGAGCGGCGGCCGCCCGCGGGCGCTCAAGGAGCTCTGCGCCGCGCTCGCGCAGCGCCGGCTGAGCGAGGCGGAGCTCGACGGGTTCGTGCACACGACGGGCACGCCGGAGCTCTGGCGCCGCCGCGTGGCCGCGCTCCCGCGCGACGAGGCGCGCGCCCTCGCGGCGCTCGCCGTCGCGGACCGGCTCGGGCCCGACGCCGCCGCGGCCCTCGGCGTGGGGCGCGCGGCGCTCGACGCGCTCGAGGCCGCGGGGCTCGCGCGCTTCGACGGCGAGGGCTTCGGCCTGGGCCAGCCCGGGCAGGCGAGGGCGCTCTTGCCGCTCCTCGACGCGGAGGTGGTGCGCGGGGTCGCCCGGGCGCTGGCCGAGCACCTCGGCGGCGCTGGCGAGGGGGCGACCGCCCCGGCGCTCCGCAGCGAGCGCGCCGCGGACAGGGCGCGGGCGCTCGCCCTGGCGGGCGACCACGAGGGGGCGCGGCGGGCGCTGCTCGCGTCCGAGCCGATGTTCGAGTGGGCGCCGCGCGCCTGGGTGCGCGCCGCGGACGCCGCCTGCGCGGCCCTGCCGGCGGCGCGGACGCTCGTGGCCGCCGCGTCCGCGGTCGAGGCCGCCGGCGACCCGCGGCGCGCGCTGTCGCTGCTCGCGCGGGCGAGGCGGAGCGGGCCGCCGCCCGACGCCGGCGCGGAGCTCTCGTACCGGGCGGCGCGCTGCTACGAGAAGCTCGGCAAGGTAGCGCGGGCGCTCCGGCAGCTCGAGCGCGCGCGCGCCCTGTCGCGCGGCGCCGTCGACGTGCGGCTCGCGAGCCTGTCCGCGCGCTGCCTCCTGCGCCTCGGCCGCTACGACGAGGCGCGGCGCGAGGCCGAGGGCGCGCTCGCGCTCGCGGAGGCCGCGGCCGCGCTGCCGGCCGGCGAGGCGGCCGCGCTGCCTCCTGGCAAGGCCGCCGCGCCGCCGGCCGGCGAGGCGGCCGCGTCGGCCGCCGCGGAGCTCGCCGAGACGCTGGGCCTCGCGCTCGGGTACCTGAGCGACAAGGCCGGGGCGCTCCGCAGCCTGGCGCGCGCCGTCGCGCTGCGGCCGGCGTCGGGCTCGCCCCGCGCCCGCGCCCGCGCGCTGAGCTACCACGCGCTCCACGCCTACCGCGCCGGCGACACGGCCCTCGCGGCGCGCGGGTTCCAGGAGGCGCTCGACCTGGCCGAGGCGGAGGGCCTCGGCGACCTGCTCGCCACGGCCGCGCTCAACCTGGGGACGGCGCGGCACCAGCTCGGCGACTGGGGCGCGGCGCTGCGCTGCTACGAGCGCGGGCTGCGGGCCGCCATCGCCTTCGCCAAGGAGCGGACCGAGGCGACCCTGCGCTTCAACCTCGCCAAGCTCCACGCGGACATCGGCCTGCTCGAGCGGGCCGAGCTCGGCGTCGCCCGCCTGCGCGCGCCCGTCCCCGACCTGCGCGCCCCCGTCCCCGAGGAGATCGCCGTCGCGGCGCTCGGGCTCGCCGCGGAGATCGCCGCCGCGCGCGGCGCGCTCGGCGAGGCGGCGCGGCTGATCGAGCAGGCCCGCGCGGGCCACGCGGCGCGCGGATCGAAGCGCGAGGCGTGCGAGGCGGCGCTCCACGCCGCGGAGATCGCGCTCGCCGCGCGGGAGGGGGCCGCGGCGGGCGCGCGGCTGGCCGAGGCCGCGGCGCTGCTCCGGGAGGCCGACGCGGCGGATCTCGCGCTGCGCCACGCGACGGCGGGCGCGGAGCTCGCGCTGGCCCTCGGCGACGCGGACGCGGCGTTCGCGGAGGTCCAGCGGGGCGCGGGCCTCGTGGCGCGGGTCTCGCAGCTCGAGCTCCACGCGCGGCACGAGGAGGTGTCGGCCGAGGTGCTCCGCCTCCGGTCGGCGGCGGCGCTGGCCGAGCGGCACCGCACGGCCGCGCTCGAGTGCTGGGAGCGCATCGGGAGCACGCTCCCCGCGGAGCTCGCCGAGGTCTTCTGGCGGCACCCCCGGCGGGCCGCGCTCCGCGGCGGACCCGCGCGGGCGGCGAGCGCGGGCGGCGCCCGCATGGAGCTCGTGCTGAGGCTCCTCGAGATCAACAGGCGCCTGAGCTCGACGCTCGACGCGGAGGAGGTGCTCCGCCTCGCCATGGACGCGGCGATCGAGCTGACAGGCGCCGAGCGGGGCTTCGTGATCCTCGCGTCGCCGTCGCCGGCCTCGACCCCGCCGGACGGGCGGGCGAAGGTCAAGCTCGAGGTCGCTGTCGCGCGGAACCTCGATCGCGAGCGCGTGGGCAAGAGCCAGCTCAAGTTCAGCCACGGCATCGCGAAGCGGGTTGTCGAGCGCGGCGAGGCGGTGCTCACCGTCGACGCGCTGGCCGACGAGCGGTTCCACGGGAACGCGTCCGTGCACGGCCTGCGGCTCCGGTCGATCGTGTGCGTGCCGATCCGCGCGCACGGCGCGGTGCTCGGCGCCGTCTACCTCGACAACCGGTTCCAGCGCGGCAAGTTCGCGGAAGGAGACGCGGATCTGCTCGGCGCCTTCGCGGACCAGATCGCCGTCGCGCTGCACAACGGCCGGCTGATGGCCGAGCTCAGGGACCGCACGCGCGCCCTCGAGGAGGAGCAGCGCCGGGTCGCGGAGCTCATGCGCTCGCAGGCGGACGAGATCGAGCGGCTCTCGCACGAGCTCGAGCGGAGCCGCGCCGACGCCCGCCGCGATTTCCCGGAGATCGCCGGGAGGAGCGCCCCGATGCGCGCGGTGCTCGCGCTCTGCGAGCGCGTCGCGGAGAGCGACGTCACGGTCACGGTGACGGGCGAGAGCGGCACCGGCAAGGAGCTCGTCGCGCGCGCCCTCCACGCGGGCGGGCCCCGGCGGGAGGGGCCGTTCGTGGCGGTCAACTGCGCCGCGCTGCCCGAGGCGCTGCTCGAGTCGGAGCTGTTCGGCCACGTGAAGGGCGCCTTCACCGGCGCCGTCCGGGACCACGGCGGCCTGTTCCTGGCCGCGCGGGGCGGGACGCTCTTCCTCGACGAGCTCGGCGAGATGCCTGTCGCCCTGCAGGCGAAGCTGCTGCGCGCGCTCCAGGAGCGCACGATCCGGCCTGTCGGGTCGGACAGGAGCATCCCGGTGACCGACGCGCGGATCGTCTGCGCGACGAACCGCGACCTGCGGGAGGAGGTCGCGCGGGGGCGCTTCCGCGAGGATCTCTATTACCGGGTCAGCGTCATCGAGATCCGCCTGCCGCCGCTGCGCGATCGGCCGGACGACATCCCGGCGATCGCGCAGGCGATCGTCGAGAAGCTCGCGGCGCGCCACGGTCGCCCGGCCTTCCGTCTGTCCCGCGGCGCGCTCCGGCGGCTCACGTCGTACGGCTGGCCGGGCAACGTGAGGCAGCTCGAGAACGTGCTCGCGCGCGCGTGCGTGCTCGCGCCGGGCCCGGAGATCGGCCCGGCCGACATCCAGCTCCCGCCGGCGGCCCCGGCGCCGCGGGGCCGCTCGCGCGCCGAGCACCGGGAGGCCGAGGAGGAGCGGATCCGCGCCGCGCTCGATCTCGCCCGCTGGAACGTGTGCGAGGTGTCGCGGAGCCTCGGGATCCCGAGGACGACGCTCTACCGCAAGCTCGCGCGCTACGGGTTGCTGCGGCAGGCGTGAGCGTCACCCCCCGCCACCTCGCGGGGAGGGAGGTGGCGGGGCGGGCGAGCCCGTGTGCTAACGTGCGCCGACGAGCCGCTGCGCGCGCACACTTCCCGGCCGGAGAGCACGCGGGGATTGACGCTCTTCGGGCTGTCCTCGAACCATCCATCCCATTCATCCTCTCCTCGTCACGAGAGAGATAGATATGGAGTCGACCGATGCGAACACGCCTGCTTGTTCTGGTTTCTTCCTCTGTCGCCGCCGCGCTTGTCGCCTGCGGCTCGTCCGGTGAGGACACGACGTCCTCGGGCGCTGGCGGCACCGCCGCGACGGGCACCACGACCGGCGGCGGCGGCGAGTGCGAGCTCCTGCCCGAGATCATCGATACGGACACGGCCGTCGGTCCCGGGTGCGTGCGCCTCGATCGCACCACGGTGGGAGGCGCAACGCTGACAATCGCCCCGGGAACAACGGTCCTCGTCGAGCCGTCGGGTTACCTGTCGCTGGGCAGCGAGAGCGGCTCGACCCTGGTCGCCAGGGGCACCGAGGACGACCCCATCGTCTTCAGGTCGGCGGCGGACTCGCCCGCGCCGGGCGACTGGCAGTGCGTCTATTTGGGCAACGGGGCCGCGGCCTCCGAGCTCGAACACGCGACGTTCGCGCACGGCGGGCAGCCCTGCGCGGCGACGGGAGCGAACCCCGAGGCGACCCTCGTGGTGATGGCGCCGGTGCGCAGGATCGCGCAGGTCACTGTCGAGGACAGCCAGCATCACGGCATCCTCATCGGGCCCGACGCCGGCGTGCGCGCGTTCGAGCAGAACACGTTCTCTCGCAACGGCGAGGCGTCGATCAACGTGGCGCTCAAGCAGGTGCTGAGCCTCGGGGCGCCGAACACGTTCTCTGACGCGGACGACTTCATCGAGATCGACAGCAAGTTCTCCCTGGAGGCGGACGGCACGTGGCGCAAGCAGGCCGTGCCGTTCCGCGCGGCGGGCTTCCAGATCAACCCGGACAGCGAGGTCACCATCGAGGCGGGGACGCGGATCGAGCTCACCGGCGGCAGCATCGATGCGTTCGGCGCCACGCTGAACCTCGCCGGCACCGAGGAAGAGCCCGTGGTGATCACGTCGGCTCACCCGGAGCCGCAGGCCGGGGACTGGGGGTGCGTGGTCTACAGCAGCGCGAGCGATCTCACGCCGACGATCGATCACGCCGTCATCGAGTATGGCGGCAACGGTCAGGGCTGCCTGGGCTCGAACGAGCCGACCTTGCTCTGGGTGCCGCCGTCGGCCCGGATCACGAACAGCGTGTTCCGGCACAGCGAGGGGACAGCGATCAAGGCCAGCGGAGAGTGCGACACGGCGGCGTGGTGCACGAACCAGTTCGAGTCCATCGCCGCCGGCCCGCTCGAGTGCGGCACCGCGAGCGACGAGACAGCGTGCCCCTGAGCTGACCCTGCGGCGAGCTGTCGCCTCGCGATCGCGCGCAGGCCAGCACTGTACATCCGTTCATTCATCTGCTAGCCGACGTGCATGCGCTCCCGCAAGGCCGCCGCCGCCGTCGTCGTCGAAGAGCTGCCGCCGTCCGAGGATCCGGTCGACGCGTTCCCGCCCGACGACACCGCGGCGGACGAGGCGTTCTCCTCCGGGGGCGGGCCGCTCTCGCTCGATCGGATCTGCGTCGACTGCGGCAGCAGCGGCGGCGGCGGGCACGACGGCTGCGCGCACAGCGAGCGCGCCCGCTTCCAGGCGCCCTCGCGGGCGGCGCTCGAGCTCGTCGCGCGCCTGCGCCGGGCCGCCGCCGAGCACCGGGCCGCGGCCCGCGCCCTCCGCGCCCTGGTGGCCGCCGAGCACGCGCGCGGCCGCGCCGAGCTGGAGAGGGCCGAGCCGGAGCCGGTCGAGCCGCCGCAGCCCGAGGCGGCGCCGGAGCCCCCCGCGCCGCCCCCGCCCGCCGCCGCGTCGCCCGAGCCGGGCGAGCCGCCGCCGGCCGTGTGCCCGCGCTGCGCCGAGCGGGCGACCCAGCGGGCGACCGAGCGACACGCCCGACGGGCAACGGAGCAGGCAGCCGAGCGGCCCGAGAACGAGCCGGCCGAGGCCGGTGCGCCGCGCCGGGCGAAGCGCAGGGGGCGGGTGGTCGTCGAGCAGCAGGCGCTCCCGTTCGCGAGCGACGCCGATCAGCGCCCGCCGCACGGCGCGTGAGCCCCGGCGAGGCGCCACACAACGCGCGCGGCGCGGCGCGCCTGGCCAAGGCGCTGCGCAAACGCCGGAACGACGGGAGTGGCTGACGCCCGACCCGAAGGGCGCAGAAGAGTAGGCTCCGCCGCCGTCCGGAGATATGCATTGCTCTGATGACCGGAGAAGCCGACGCGCGCGCGCCGCCGGGCCGGGTGGGGGTGACCGCGCGCATATCCCATGCTAGATTTGTGTGTTTGTGACCCCGGCGCGGCGTGACCCTGGCGCCGAGGACCACCGAGGATCCTGCCACCATGTCGCTCGACAGAGCCATCGGCATCATGTGCCCCGACATCTGGGGCACGTATTTCTGCGAGCTCCTCGGCGGTATCCAGTCGGCCGCCGGGCGCGCCGGATACCGGGTGATCGCCATCAAGGCGTCCCCGCGCTACGTCCACGAGCTGAAGCTCGCGCGAGACCAGATCGACGGGTGGATCGCCCTGATCGATCCCACGGATATCGAGCGCTTCCTCGACGACGGCCGGCCGGTCGTGACCCTAAGCACCTGCGCGAGAGACGCGCGCTGCCCCCACGTCTTGCCCGACAACCACGGCGGCGCCCTGGCGGCCGTCCGTCACCTGATCCAGCACGGCCACCGGCGGATCCTCTTCGCGGGCCACATGGCCCATGACGACATCAGGCAGCGCTTCCAGGCGTACAGGGACGCGCTGGACGAGGGCGGGATTGCTTTCGATCCCGCCCTCGTCATCGAGCTTCCGAGCAACGAGAGGGCGAGCGGGCGGTTCGCCGTACAGCGCGTCTTCGAGGCGGGGCTTTCCTGCACCGCGCTGTTCATGGCCACCGACCAGGGGGCGCTCGGCGCCCTCGACGCCCTCTCCGAGGCAGGCGTCCGCGTCCCCGAGGACATGGCCCTCGTCGGCTTCGACGACATCGAGGCGGCCAGGTACGCCTCCCCGCCGCTCACCACCGTCCGCCAGCAGTTCGACTGGCTCGGCAGCACCGCCGCCCAGCTCCTCATCGATCGGCTCGCCGGCCGGGATGTCCCGAGCGCGGGGCACATCGGGCCGACGACCCTGGTCGTGCGCCGCTCCTGCGGCTGCTCGCCCGCGCTGGCGCAGGCAGAGCCGGCGCCGCCCGGGGGCGCCGCCGGCGAGGCCGACGCGCTGGCCCGGGACCTGGTCGCCCTCGCGAGCTTCTCGACGACGCTCGACCGGAGCGCGGCGCCGCCCTCGGAAGCGGACGCCTGGCCCGGGGTGACGGAGGTGGTCCTCGGGCTCCAGGCCGCCGTCCAGGGCCGGCCCGGCCCCGCTGCGGCGGCGCTGGAGCGGGCGTGGCGAGAGGCCGTGGAGCAGATGCCGGACATCGACCTGCTCCTCGCGATGGTCGACAGGCTGGAGCGAGCAGGCCAGACGATGCTCGCCGGCGCGGCCGACGCCGCCGCCGCGGCGCGCGTCGCGGCGTACGTCCGGGAGGCCCGGCGCGCCATGATGCGGAGCCGGGTGGCTGTCGAGACGGCGCGCGCCGACTACCTGAACGGCCTTCTCGACATCAACCTCGTCATCCGGGAGACGCTGCTGGAGCACGCGGGCGGCGGCGGGAGCAAGCTGAGCTGGCTCTCCGCCGTGCAGATGAGCTGGGGCTGCCTCGCCGTGTGGGAGGCGCCGGAAGACGCCGGCCCCGTGCTGCGGATCGTCGAGAGCTCCTGCCCCGGCGACAAGGCCGCCTCGCCGGCGCCGGGCACGCGCGTCGCCGCGGCGGAGTTCCCGCGCGGCGACTGGCTGCCCGCCGCGGTCCAGTACGACGGCGACCATGTGCTCCGGCTCATCCCGCTCCGCAGCGAGGACGAGGATCGCGGCGTGATGGCTGTCTGCGCTCCGGTGAGCAGCCCGCTCGGGCTCGATCACCGGGACATGGCCGTGTGGGTGGCGATGCTCACCGCGGCGTTCGAGCGCGCGTCGCTCATCTCGTCGCTCGTCGAGCAGGAGCGGCAGACGCGCGCCGCCTACGAGCGCGAGCGCGCCCTGGCCGACGCCGTGCGCCGGCTCGGGTGCCCGGTCATCCCCCTCGACGGCGGGGTGCTGCTCGTGCCGCTCGTCGGCGCCATCGACCTCGGGCGCGCGCGCCAGGTGCTCGAGGTGGTGCTCACGGAGATCAGCCGCCAGGAAGCCGACGTCCTGCTGATGGATATCACCGGCGTGCCCTTCGCCGACATGCAGGTCGCCGAGTCGCTGATGAAGACGGCGCGCGCCGCCGTCCTGCTCGGCGCCGAGGTCATCGTGGTGGGCATGCGGCCGCAGGTAGCGCAGGGCTTCACCCAGCTCGGCGTCGACCTCGAGGGCATGACGCTCCACTCGACCCTCGGCAGGGCGCTCTCGGCGCTGCGCCAGCGCCGGGCGAAGCGCGGCTAGAGAGGCACCTCGGCGGAGCGCGCGGCGCCTCTACTCCTCGGTCCCCGGCCGCGCCTCGGCCGCTCCGTGGGCGCGGCGCGCGGCGCGGCGCGCGGCGCGCGGCTTGTCGACGCCGACGCGCCGCACGAACGCAAGGAACTGCCCGAGCGTGGGCGAGGCGTCGTCGGCGCGCCAGGCGATGAGGAGGTCGGTCGACGGCGCGCCCACGATCGGCCGCAGCGCGAGCCCCGAGCGCCGGATGTTCTTGATGGATTCCGGCAGGATGGAGACGCCGAAGCCCGCCGCCACAAGGCTCAGGATGTCGAGGTGCAGCGCCTCCTGCACGACGCGCGGCGAGAAGCCCGCCTCGCGGCAGAGCCCCATCACGAGGTCGAAGAAGGCCGCCCCGCGCTGGCGCGGGAACACGACGAACGGCTCGCGCGACAGGAGCTCGAGCGGGATGCGCTTGCGCGCGGCGAGCGCGTGATCGGCCGGCAGGGCGACCACGAGCGGCTCGCGCCGCACGCGCTCGGAGGCGAGCCTGGCGTCGTCGAGCGGCGCCCTCACGAAGCCGACGTCGATGCGCCCGTCCTTGAGCGCCTCGATCTGCTCCTGCGGCGCCATCTCGCGCAGCGCGAGCTCCACCGACGGGAACTCCGTGCGAAAGCCGCGAACCAGCTCGGTGATGCCGCTGTAGGCGAGCGACGACAGGTACCCGACGACGAGCCGCCCGGTCTCGCCGACGCTCGCGCGCCGGGCCTCGTGCACCGCGAGCTCGATCGCGTCGAAGACCCGCCGCACGTGGGCGAGGAGCACAGCGCCGGCGGGCGTCAGCTCGACGCGCCGCCGCGAGCGGTCGAACAGCGAGAACCCGAGCTCGGACTCGAGATCCTGGATCTGCCGGCTCAGCGGGGGCTGCGCGATGCCCAGCCGCCGCGCCGCGCGGCCGAAATGCCGCTCCTCGGCGACGGCCGTGAAGTACCGGAGGTGGCGTAGATCCATACCTTGAAGGTATCGTGTGATACGAAATAATAGATTGGACGAACGTCTGGGGCACCCTAAAAGCGGAGCCTGCCCCAGGCTTCGTCCCCCGGCCGGGGCGCTCCGGAGGGGGACGGGAAGTCGCCCATGTGGCTCGTCCGGATCGCGCTTCAACGCACCTACACGTTCATCGTGATGTCGATGCTGATCGTCATCCTGGGCGTGTTCACGATCACCCGGATGCCGACGGACATCTTCCCCGACATCGACATCCCGGTCCTGTCCGTCATCTTCAACTACGGCGGCCTCCCCCCCGAGGAGATGGAGAAGCGCATCGTCAATAACTACGAGCGCTTCCTCACGACCACCGTCAATGACATCGACCACATCGAGAGCCAGTCGCTCACGGGCATCTCGATCATCAAGATCTTCCTCCAGCCCGGCGCCAGCATCGAGGCCGCCACGGCGCAGGTCACGGCGGTCTCGCAGACGGCGATCCGCATGATGCCGCCCGGCATCAGCCCGCCGCTCATCATCCGCTACAGCGCCTCCAACGTGCCGATCCTGCAGGCCGCGCTCGAGAGCGAGTCGCTGAGCGAGCAGCAGCTCTTCGATTACGCGGTCAACTTCATCCGCGCGGACATCGCCACGATCCGCGGCACGCAGATCCCGTGGCCCTACGGCGGGAAGCAGCGCCAGATCATGGTCGACATCGACCCGCAGCGCCTCTTCGCCTGGGGGCTGTCGCCGCGCGACGTGAACGCCGCCCTCGGGATGCAGAACGTCATCCTGCCCTCCGGCACGGCGAAGATGGGGGAGAACGAGTACCCCGTCATCATGAACAGCAGCCCCGAGGCGTTCGAGGAGCTCGGCAAGCTGCCGCTCAGGACCGTCAACGGCACCACGGTGTACCTCCGCGACGTCGCGAGCGTCCGCGACGGGAGCGCGCCGCAGACGAACATGGTGCACGTGGAGGGCAAGCGCAGCGTGCTCCTCAGCGTCCTCAAGAACGGGAACGCGAGCACGCTCGACGTCACCTCGCGCATCCACGCGACGCTGCCGGCCACGCTGGAGAAGCTCCCGAAGGAGCTCAAGGTCTCGCTGCTCTTCGATCAGTCGATCTTCGTGCGCGCGGCGGTCGACGGCGTCGTGCACGAGGCGCTCATCGCCGCGGGGCTCACCGCGCTGATGATCCTGCTGTTCCTCGGGAGCTGGCGCAGCACGCTCATCGTCGTCATCAGCATCCCGCTCTCGATCCTCGTCTCGATCATCGCCCTGAACGCGCTCGGCTACACGCTCAACGTGATGACGCTCGGCGGGATGGCGCTCGCGGTCGGCATCCTCGTCGACGACGCCACGGTGGCGATCGAGAACATCCACCGCAACCTCGGGCAGCGGAAGCCGTTCCTGCGGGCCATCATCGACGGGGCGCAGGAGATCGCCGTCCCGGCGCTCGTCGCCACGCTCTGCATCTGCATCGTGTTCGTGCCGGTGGCGTTCATCACCGGCGCCGCGAGGTCGCTCTTCGTGCCGATGGCCCTGGCGGTCGTCTTCGCCATGCTGATGTCGTACTTCCTGTCGCGGACGCTCGTCCCGACCCTCGTGCGCCTGCTGCTCGAGCGCGAGGCGGCGGAGCACGCGCACGGCCATGCGGAGGCCCCGAAGAGCCTGTTCGGGCGCGTCTTCGCCGCGTTCAACCGCGCCTTCGACCGGCTGCGGGCGGCCTACGGCGGGTGGCTCGCGTGGGCGCTCGCGCACCGCGCCGGGTTCGTCGGCGTGTTCCTCGCGTTCGTCGCCGCCTCGGTCGCGCTCGTCCCGCTGCTCGGCCGCGACTTCTTCCCGAGCGTCGACGCGGGGCTCATCAAGCTCCACGTGCGCGGCGCGCCGGGCACCCGCCTCGAGGAGAGCGAGCGGCGCTTCGCCCGGATCCAGCAGACCATCCGGGAGGTGATCCCGCCGGACGAGATCCGCACGATGCTCGACACCATCGGGATCCCGGCGAGCGGCATCAACCTGTCGCTGAGCGAGGGCGCGCAGATCTCGTCGGCCGACGGGCAGATCTTCATCGCGCTCGAGGAGCACCACCGGCCGACGGCCGACTACGTCCGGCGGCTCCGGGCGAAGCTCAACGCGACGTACCCCGACACGACGTTCTTCTTCCTCGCCCCCGACATCTCGACGCAGGTGCTGAACTTCGGCCTCGCCGCGCCGATCAACGTCCAGGTCGTGGGCCCGATCGGCAAGGAGGACGACACCCTCGCCGTGGCGCAGCGGATCGCCGATCGCATGGAGAAGATCCCGGGCGCGGTGGACGTCCACCTCGCGCAGGTGCCGGCGAGGCCGCAGCTCCGCATCGACGTCGACCGCACCATGGCCGACCAGCTGGGGCTCACCCAGCGCGACGTGGCGAGCGACGTCCTGGTCTCGCTCTCGTCGAGCGGTCAGACGTCGCCGACCTACTGGCTCGACAAGCGCGGCGTGCAGTACCTCGTCGCCGTGCAGACCCCCCAGCACGCGATCGGGTCGATCGACGACGTGAACGCCACGCCGCTCTCGACCGGCGACGGCCGCCCCCAGCTCCTGTCCAACGTCGCCTCGATGTCGCGCAGCACGGGCCCGGCCAACATCACCCACTACAACGTCGCGCGGACCTTCGACGTCCAGGCCAACGTCGACGGCACCGACCTCGGGTCGGTCGCGGACGCCGTCGCGCGCGTCGTCGACGAGCTCCGGCCCGAGCTGCCGCGCGGGACGAGGGTCACCATCAAGGGGCAGGCGGAGAGCATGGAGTCCTCGTTCCGGGGGCTCGGCTACGGGCTGCTCTTCGCTGTCGTCCTCGTCTACCTGCTGATGGTCGTGAACTTCCAGTCGTGGCTCGACCCGCTGATCATCCTGATGGCGCTCCCCGGCGCGATCGCGGGCATCGCGTGGATGCTCTTCATCACGCACACGACGCTGAGCGTGCCCGCGCTCATGGGCTCGATCATGTGCGTGGGCGTCGCGACAGCGAACAGCATCCTCGTCGTGACGTTCGCGAACGACCAGCGCAAGATCGGCCGCGACGCGGGCTCCGCGGCGCTCGCCGCGGGCATGACGCGCCTCCGGCCGGTGCTCATGACCGCGCTCGCGATGATCTTCGGCATGCTGCCCATGTCGATCGGCCTGGGCGAGGGCGGCGAGCAGAACGCCCCGCTGGGCCGCGCTGTCGTCGGCGGGCTGATCGTCGCGACGAGCAGCACGCTCTTCTTCGTGCCCGTGATGTACAGCATCCTCCGGAACAAGGCGCCGGCCAGAGACCCGCTCGCAGAGGACCTATGAGCCCCCCCGATCCCCTCCCCGCTCCGCCCCCGGGCCTTCCTGCCGACGATCTCGGGTTCCAGCTCCCCCCGCCCGCCGTGATGACGCGGGCGCGCGGCGTCGCCCTCGGCGTGGGCGTGCTCGTCGTGCTCGGCGCGGCGTTCGCCTCGTCCTACCTGCCCCGCCGGAGCGCCCGCGCCGCGCTCGAGGAGGGCGTGCGCGCCGGCGAGGGCGCCGCCCCGCGCGTGGCGGTGATCGCGGCGCAGCCCGTGTCGAGCGACCGGGCGCTCGTCCTCCCGGGGAGCGTCCAGCCGCTCGAGGAGACGGTCGTCTACCCGCGCGTGAGCGGCTACGTGCGCAAGTGGCTCGTCGACATCGGCGACAGGGTCGAGGAGGGCCAGGTCCTCGCCGAGATCGACACGCCCGAGCTCGATCAGGAGCTCGCGCAGGCGCGCGCGCAGCTCGTGCAGGCGAACGCGGGCCTCGTGCAGGCCCGGGCCAACCGCGACCTGTCGATGTCGAGCGTGAAGCGCTACGAGCAGCTCGTGCCCGCGGGCGTGGCGCCGCAGGAGGAGCTCGAGCAGCGGCAGGGGCAGGCGCACGTCGCCGAGGCGAGCGTCACGGTGGCGCAGGCGGCGATCGCCGCGCAGCAGGCGAGCATCCAGCGCCTCCTCGACCTGAAGAAGTTCGCTAAGATCGCCGCGCCGTTCGCCGGGACGGTCACCTCGCGCACGATCGATCGCGGCGCCCTGGTCACGGCGGGCAACGCGACGCCGCTCTTCAAGATCTCGGCCACCGACCCGGTGCGCGTCTTCGTCGGCGTCCCGCAGGACGTGGCGCCCAGCGTGCGCGTCGACGCGCCCGCGAAGGTCACGGTGCGCGAGTTCGCGGCGCATCCGTTCCAGGGCACGGTCGCGCGAACGGCCGGCGCGCTCGACGCGGCGACCCGGACGATGAACACCGAGGTGCGGGTGCCGAACCCCGACGGCAAGCTCCTCGCGGGCATGTACGCGGAGGTCGCGCTGACCTTGCCCACGCCGCACCGCGCGCTCGAGATCCCGGCGACGTCGCTCTACAACGACGCGAAGGGGCTCCGCGTGGCCGTCGTGGACCCCGGGGACAAGATCCGCTTCGTGCCCATCACGATCCAGCGCGACACAGGCGCGACCCTCCACATCGCGACCGGGCTCGACGGGAGCGAGCGCATCGTGAAGCTCGCGAGCGCCGAGCTCGCCGACGGGATGGCCGTCGAGGTCGTTCCGTGATCGCCCGCCGCCGCGCGGGGGGGGCGCGGCAAGGAGAGCGTGAATGCCAGGGCGGAAGGAGACGATCGCCGATTCTCGCGGCGTCTCGAGTCGGGCTCTCGTACCCGCTAGTCGGCGAAGTACGCCGGAATGTCGATGAACTCCTGGGTGAACAGCGCCCTGAAGAACTCGATGTCGGTGCCGGGCTCCAGCGCGAGATACCGGGTGTACTCCAGCACGGTCTTGTTGCCGCAGGCCCGGGTCAGGTCCCCGAACGCGTAATACTCCTGCATCCCGAGCACGGGCTCCACGAGGCGCACGAGGATCTGCTTCTCCGTCTCGGAGCGATAGATGATCTCCTCGACGAGCGTGTCGGCGCCCGCGCTGAACTGGAAGCGCGACGGGATCGTCTCCGGGCCTCCGCCGTCCAGCCACATGAACGTCGGCGCGAGGTCGGGGAGGACGGCATCGACGAACCGCTCGACGTCGCGGAGCACCGGCCAGACCTCGCCGATCGGAGCGTCGATCAGCACCCGCTGGTAGCTCAGGACCTGGTCCTCTCCGATGGGCGCGAGCACGAACACGCTCTCTGTGTCTTCGTGGCAGGCGACCTTGCGCGCCGCGTTGTCGCCCGCGCCCGGCGCTCGGTCGTTTGCGGCCGCGTTGCCTGTCCAGAGCAGCGCGGCCATGCAGCCCGCGAGGGCGATGGAAAGGCTCGTGGTTGCTCTCATTTCAAGCTCCTCTCGGTATGCTGGGGAGATGGCGTTTCGCTCGTCGGCGCGGCGTCCCTGGCGTCACGCGCGCTGTCCAGTCCGCACGGGCTCTCGCGCTCACGAGCGCCCTGGGCGCTCGCCGGCCAACTGAAGCAGTTTAGCAAGCTCTGCAGTTCACCGTCGAGCGGAAACCGATGGCGCTTTGCCGCGCGCATCGCGTGGCTCAGGCGTCGCGCTGTGGGGTCGCGGCGCGTCATCGCCCGGGCAGGACACGCCACCCTGCGCCTGTAGCGCCAATTTACTCCGAGCGGGCGCTCGCCTACGCTCCCCCGCAGCAGCGCCACCGCTGGCCTGAGCAGCGCTCGTTTCTCACGGCAAGCGAGGGAGCACCGGCGCCTCACGGCATCAGAGTTCGCGTCAGCGTCATGGGTGAATGCATGGTTGAAGAGACGGCTCCTGCAGGTGCTTCCTCGTCCGAGAGCACGGAGCAGCGGATAGAAGCGCTGGAGAGGGCGCTCGCGAAGGCGCAGGCCGAGCTGGCGGACATGAGGTCGACCTACCAGAGCCTTCACGACATGCTCATGCATGCACGCACACCGATCTGCATGTGGCGGGGCGACGACTTCGTGTTCACCCTCGTGAACGAGAACTACTGCGCTTTCTTCCCTGAGCGTCAGCTCCTGGGCAACCCGCTCGGCGAGGTGCTCCCCGAGGCGGTGGAGCAAGGGTTCCTCGGCCTGCTCGGCGAGGTCTACCGCACCGGCAAGCCGTTCATCGGCAGCGAGCTGCCCGTGAAGGTGTACAACGCCGAGAGAGGCTGCGAGGAGCAGCGCTGGTTCAACGCCGTGTACGCGCCCGTCCGCGATGGGACGGGGGCCATCGTCGGCGTGTGCCACTATGGCGTCGACATCACCGAGCAGGTGCAGGCGCGGCAGGCGGCGGAGGCGAAGGCCGACGAGCTGCGGAAGAGCGCCGAGCTGATCGCGGCGCAGCAGGAGACGATCCGCGCCCTGGGCACGCCCCTCCTGCCGCTGGCGAACGACGTGCTCGCGATGCCGCTGATCGGGCCGATCGACAGCCGGCGCTCCGAGCAGATCCTGGAGGGGCTGCTCCAGGGGGTCGCGAAGGTGGGCGCCTCGATGGTGATCCTCGACGTCACCGGCGTGGAGACGATCGACACGCAGGCAGCGAACGCCCTGGCGCGCGCCGCGCAGGCGCTGCGGCTCCTCGGGGCCCGCGTGCTGGTCACCGGCATCCAGCCGTCGATGGCGCAGGTCCTGGTGGAGCTCGGCGTGGATCTGGGCGGCATCGCCACCTACAGCACCTTGCAATCGGGCATCTCCGCGGCCATGAGCGGCAGGGCTCGTCCCGGCGTTCCGGCGCGCGCGCGGTGAGCCGGCGCGGCGCTCCTCGAAAGTTCATCGTCCGGAGCGCTCCGCGAAACCTGGCCCCTCCTACCGTGGCGCCATGACGCGCATGGAGCTGGTCGAGCAGATCGTCGCGGCGAAGCTGGAGCGGAAGCTGACGTGGAGGCAGCTCGCCGAGGCGGTGGGGCGCAGCGAGGTGTGGACCACCTCGGCGCTCCTCGGGCAACAGAGCATGAGCGCCGACGAGGCGGCCGCGGCCGGCAAGCTGCTCGGCCTGTCCGCGGAGGCGGTGCTCCTGCTCCAGGTGCCGCCGTCCAAGGGGTCACTCGGCCCGGCGCTCTCCACGGACCCGCTCATCTACCGCTTTCACGAGATCGTTCAGGTGTACGGCACGACGCTGAAGGAGCTGATCCACGAGAAGATGGGTGATGGTATCATGAGCGCCATCGACTTCGAGATGAGCATCGAGAGGATGCCTGATCCGAAGGGCGATCGCGTGAGGGTCGAGATGCACGGCAAGTTCCTGCCCTACCGCAAATGGTAGCGGCGGACGCGCGCGGGCGCTGACGCGCCGTCACTGGGCCGGCGTCGCCGCGAACGGGTTGAGCTGGTTGGTGTACAGGTCCTCCGGCTTGATCTGCCCCGCCTTGATCTCGCCGTCCTTCACCAGCCAGTTGATCCAGATCTTGTATTCCTTCGCCGACAGGAGCCCCCCTTTGCCGGCGACGCCCATGCTGGTCCAGTACTTCACCACCGACGCGTCCTCGTTGCGCTGCCGGCGCTCGATGATGCTCCGCAGGCGGGCCACCGCCTCGTCGCGCGGGGCGGCGCGCGCCCACTCGATCGCGCGCGCCGCGGCCTCCACGAGCTTGCGGGTGCTGTTCGGGTTCTCCCTCAAGAAGCGCGTCGTCAGCACGTAGCTGCCCGCGGTGAACTCGCCGAACAGCTCGAAGTCCGAGAACAGCGCCCGGATGCCGCCGCGCTCGAGCGCCTTGTCGCGCAGGACGTCGCCGAGGACCGCGACGTCGACCTGCTTCTGCCGGAGCGCCTGCTCCGTGCTCACGGGCGGCAGCACCACCAGCGTGACCTGCGCGATCTCGGCGCTCGTCAGCCCCTGGCGCGACAGGTACTCCTTCAGCATGAGCTCGTGGTGCGCGCCCAGCGTGTTCATGGCGACCTTCTTGCCGATGAGATCCCGCGCGCTCCTGATCGGGCTGTCCTCGGTCACGTAGAAGCCGCTCCACCGCTTCGCGTCGACCCCGTAGCTGCCCACCACCGCCCGGAGCGGCGCCCCGGCGGCGATCAGCTTGATCACCGCGCCGTTGAACGCGTGCCCTACATCGGTGTCGCCGGTGACCACCGTCTGGATGTCCTGCGGCCCGCTGATCGTGTTGCCCACGTAATTCAGCTTGATCGGGGCGAGATACCCCAGGTCTTCCGCCAGCTCGAGCACCGAGACCGCGCCGACGAACCCCTGATACCGCAGCTCCAGCACCTCGTAGCCGCCGGCGGCCCCGTCGCCGTTGCCCGGGCCGCCGCCCGGCTCGGCCTTCGCGCAGGCCGCGAGCGAGAGCGCCGCGCAGAGCGCCGCCACGAGCGAGCGGCGGGCGACGGTGAAACGAGCTGTCGTGTGGGAATCGCGCATGACTCGGGACCTCTGCTCCTCGCGTCTTCTCTTGAGTCGCTATTCGGCGGCCGCGGGCTCGGTCGATGTCGAGGGCACCGCCACCGCGCCCGACGTCCTCCGCGCCATGGCGAGGAGGGCGCCGAAGATCACGGACAGGAGGAGGAACATGGCCTGGAGCCCCAGGGTCCGGCCCACGAGGCCGCCGACGGTGCTGCCGAACAGCCCCCCTGACGGCCCCACGAGCGCGTGCAGGCCGGCCACCTTCCCCCGCCCCGCCCGCGCGCCGATCCGGGCGATGCGGGTGAGGTTCGCGATCTGCAGGAGGCCCAGGCCGAGCCCGAGGATCAGGCCGCCGGCGCGGAGCGGGGCGAGATCGCGCGACAGGCCGAGCAAGAGGAGCGCGCCCGGGACGAGGACGAGGCTGGCGAGATAGACGCGCTCGTGGCCCACCCGGCCCACGAGGCCGCCCAGCGAGAACAGCGCGAAGATATAGGTCACGCCCTGCCACGCGAGCAGCCCGGCGGCGTCGGCCGCCGTCAGATGAGCGACGGTGACGCCGATGGGGATGATGAAGAACATGAAGAACGAGTTGACCGACTGGGCCGCAAACTCGATGAGGCACACGCCGCGGAGCTCGACGTCCCGCGCGAGCAGGGCGAGATCGGACCGGACGCCCGAGAGGCGGAGCGCTCGCGCGGGCGTGGACCACGCCGCGTAGCGGCCGAAGACGAGCGGCGACATCAGCACGGTGACCAGGAACGAGAGCCCGATGAGCCGGTAGGTGCCCGGGAAGCCCAGCACCCTGGTGAGGCCGGCCGCGAGCATGGGGCCGAGGAGGAACATGCCGATCATGTGGGTCGCGCGGTACCAGCCGGCCTTGCCCTCGCCCACCGTCTCGAGCTGCTGCATGAACACGGTGCTCAGCGACACGAAGCGCATCGGCATGAAGAAGCTGATCGCCGTCGTGAAGATCAGCAGGAACACCGGCGAAGGGACCGCCGGCAAGGCCATGTAGAGCGCCCCGGCCACGAGGCTCCCCAGCACGAACAGCCGCGAGGGCCCGAGGTGATCGACGAGGAGCCCGATGGGGATGCTCATGAGCAGCACCCCGATGCTCTGCGATCCGGCGATCAGCCCGAGGAGCGCCTCGTTCGCCCCGAGGTCCAGCGCGTACAGCGTCGTGGTCACCTTGGCCACGCCGACGCTGATGCCCATGACCGAGGAGAGCGCCGCGAACACCAGAAGAAAGCGGTTCTTGTCGATGAAGGATCGCAGTTGGACCTCGGGAGGCGGCTCGGATCAGGCCTGTCGCGCCGGCGCCTCGCGCGCGGCGCGCAGCGCTCCAACCGCAGCAGCTCCCAGCGCAGCAACACGCATGCCGCGCCGTCCCTCGCGCGACGGCGGCGCCTCGCGCGGGCTCGCTGCTGCCCTGGCAACAGCCGGTGATGATCCGCTGCTCCGTCACGAGCAGGCCCCCGCCGCAGCGCCGCGGTCGGGGCGCGCCCCCCAGGACACGAGCGCCAGCGCAACGCTCCACGACATCGCGGAGGGCCGAAGGTTGGCCCTAGTTAAGTAATTCAAATTACAATAATTCCGGACCTGGCGGCTTGAAATCGCTTTCCCCCGGCCGCTGGCGGTACGATCCGGGACAGCATGGACGTTATCCAGTTGATCGAGCGCGCGGCGGCCGCGCCGTCGTTGCTGCTCGCGACCGACTTCGACGGGACGATCGCCGAGATCACCGCTGTCTCGGGCGGGGCGGCGGCGGCGCCGGTCGCGCTCCAGGCGCTCCACGCGCTCTCGCGCGCGCCGGGGACGGCCGTGGCGGTCGTCACGGGCAGGACGATCCACGACGTGGCGGCGCGCACGGCGGCCCTCGATGCGGTATGGCTCGTGGGCGAGCACGGGGCCGAGATCGCGGCGCCGGGCGGGGCGCTCGTGTACCAGGCGGAGGCGCCGGTCGAGCTGCTCGACGCGCTGGAGCGCGACGCGGACGAGATCGCGCGGCGGGTGCCGGCGTTCTGGGTCCAGCGCAAGCGCTGCTCGATCGCGCTGCACTGGCGGCTCGTCGCGGCCGACGACCGGCCGGCGGCGTTCGCCGCGCTCGAGGCGTGGGCGGGCACCGCGCGGCGGAGGGGGCTCGTTGTCATGGAGGGGCGCAGCATCCACGAGGCGCGCGACGCCGCGCACGACAAGGGCGGGGCCCTCGCGTTCGTGCTCGCGCGGCTGCCGCCGGGGACGCTGGTGGTCTATGCGGGCGACGACACGACGGACGAGCCGGCGATCGCCCACGCCCGGGCGAACGGGGGCGTGGGCGTGTACGTCGCCTCGTCGGAGCGGCCGGCGCCGCGGGTCCAGCCCGATCTGACGCTCGATGATCCCCGGGCGTGGAGTGCGCTGCTCCGGGAGCTCGCGGCGCGGCGCGGCGGGCTCGTCAGCGCGGCGGCGCTGCGCTCGGCGTGAGCGGGCGGCGTGAGCGGGCGGCGTGACGCCGAGCGCGCCCTTCGCCTGCGCGCCCGGGACGCGCGCCGGCGAAGGGTGCGGAGGGATGGTGTACGCTGACGCGCATGCCCATCACGCGACTCACGAAGTCCGATTCGAAGTTTCGCCTGGACGACGTCTCGACCGACCCGCCCCGCGACGCGAGCAAGCAGGAGTCGGCCGAGCGGCTCCACGATGTTGGCAAGGAGCTGCTCGAGCTGCAGGAGCTCATGTGGGGGGCGCGGACGCACAGCGTGCTCATCGTCCTCCAGGGCCGCGACGCGGCCGGCAAGGACGGCGCGATCAAGAACGTTGTCGGCGCGCTCAACCCGCGCGGCGTCTCGGTGAGCTCGTTCGGCGTGCCCACGAAGGAGGAGCGGGAGCACGACTTCCTGTGGCGGATCCACCGGCAGGCGCCGCGCGCAGGGGAGTTCGCCATATTCAACCGCTCCCACTACGAGGACGTGCTGGTCGTGCGCGTGCACGATCTGGAGCCGAAGTCGCGCTGGGGCGAGCGCTACGACCACATCAACGATTTCGAGGAGCTCCTGGCCGAGCACGGGACCATCGTGATCAAGTTCTTCCTGCACATCAGCAAGAAGGAGCAGGAGAAGCGCCTCCTGGAGCGCGAGGAGAACCCCTCGACCGCCTGGAAGCTCAACGTGAACGACTGGAAGGAGCGGGAGCACTGGGACGAGTACACGGAGGCGTACGAGGACGTCTTCCGGCGCTGCGCCTCCAAGCACGCGCCGTGGGTCATCGTCCCGGCGGACGCCAAGTGGTACCGCAACATCGTCGTCGCCGAGACGGTGGCCGAGGCGATGCGGGAGCACCGCGACGAATGGCTGGAGACGCTGGATCGGAGCGGGAAGGCGGGGCGCGAGGAGCTCGAGCAGTATCGCAAGTCGAAGGGCGTCCGGCAGAAGGGGTGACCCGGCGGGGCCCGGCCCCCGGGGCGCGGCGACAGGGGTGGATCCGGTCGTCGCTGGATCAACCGTCGCCTTGCCGGCCCGCCTGCACGCCCGCGAGCGCCTCGAACCAGGCCCGCAGCGGGCGCGTCCCGCGCGCGGGAGCCACCGAGTCGGACGCCGTCACGGCCGCCACGAACTCGAGCAGATCCGATAGCCGCGGATGGATCCCGGCGAGCAGCACGCTCGTCGCCCGGAACACCCCCGCCGGGACATGGACCATCTGCCCCTCCTTGCCCACGGCGTCGAAGGCGAGCCGCATCACCTCGTCGCGCGTCATGACGTCGGGCCCGCCCACGGGCACCACGTCAGGGCCCCCGGTGAGCACCTCGGCGAGCGCCTCCGCGACGTCGACGGGGTGCACCGGGTTGGTCCTCGCCAGGCCGTCGCCGACAACCACGCCGAGGCCGGCGCGGGCCATCGTGATCATGTCGCTCAGCGAGGTGTAGATGCCGGTGGGGCGCACGAACGAGAACGAGATGCCCGAGGCGCGAATCAGCTCCTCCATCTGGAGGTGCGCGGACAGATAACGGGTGTGGGCATAACCCGGGCCCGGGTGCGCCGAGAGGTAGACAAAGCGCTTTGTCCCCGCCCGCTTCGCGGCCTCGAGCAGGTGCGTGTTCGCCACCACGTCGACCTCATGATAGCTCCTGCGCTCGCGCAGCGACATCGATACATTCGCGCCGAGGCACGACACGAGGAGTTCGATGCCGTCGAGCGCGCCGGCGACGGCCCCCGGCTCCGCGGCGTCGGCGACGACGACCTCGGAGGCGAGGCCGCGGACGCGCGCGGCGTTCCCCTCGGCGCGGGAGAGCGTGCGCACGAAGCCCCCTCGCGCGCGGAGCAGGCGCAAGAGCTCGAGGCCGACCGCGCCGGTGGCGCCGGCGAGGAGGATCCGCTGCACAGTCATCGATTCACCGCTCCTTTCGCGCGACGCCCGGGAGCGCCCCGCCACGCGCCTGCCCCGCCGCGACAAGCCTTCGAGCATGTCCGCGTCGACGTCAAGGCGCGCGCGGGCCGCGGGCACCGGCGGGTCTCACCGCGGCGCCGGCCGGCGCGCCGCCCGCGCGCCGCAGGCCGCTCCAGGCTCAGGCCATCACCCGGACCATGCGCGTGTGCGGTATGCCCGCCTCGTCGAAGATCGGCCCTTCCTCGACGAATCCGAGCTTGCGGTAAAACGGCGCGGCGACGACCTGGGCGCTCAGGACCAGCGCGCGCGCGCCCTGCGCGGCCCCGATGCGGATCGCCTCCTCGAGCAGGCGCCGCCCGAGGCCGGCGCCGCGAAGGTCCTTCCGGACGGCGACGCGGCCCACCTTGAGCGCGCCCCCGTACGGCACGATCCGCATCGTCGCGACGACCTCCTCGCCCTCCAGGACCACGTAGTGCTGCGCGCCCTCGTCGAGCTCGTCGACCTCGATGTCCGCCGGCACGGCCTGCTCGACGACGAAGACCTCGTGGCGCAGGCGCAGCGCGCCCGCGTACAGCGGAGAGTCGCTGCGGATCGGGACGATCTCGGTGCTCATCTCTTCGGCTCCATTTACATCACGTACGTCCGACGCACGTCCTACAGCCCAGAGGCGGCCCCGCGCTCGGGCCGCGGGCGCTTCGTGCGCTGTCACGAACGCCGCGTCCACCGGATTCAGCAGGCCCTGGAGCCGCTCTACCACGACGAGCTAGCCTGATCGCGACATGAAGATCATGACCTTCAACATCCTCTTCGGCGGCGAGGACCGCTTCGACGCGATCCTCGCGATCGTCGCCGCCGCGCGGCCGGACCTGCTCGTCCTCCAGGAGTGCGTGGGCTGGGAGGACGGCGCCCGGCTCCGGGCCGTCGCCGACGCGGTCGGCGCGCCGGCGGGCGAGCGGCACGCGGTGCTCGGCCGCGCCAACCCGCGGCCGAACGGCCGGCGCAACCACGTCGTCGTGGTCAGCCGGGCGCCGCTCGCGCAGGCGCGCGTGCACGCGCCCGAGACGCTCGCCCACTGCCTCGTCGAGGTCGAGCTCTCGCTCGCCGGCGAGCCGCTCGTTGTGCTCGGCACCCACCTCAACGCCGGCAGCGAGGACCGCAGGATCAGCGAGGCCCGCTGGCTGCTCTCCCTCGTGCCGCCCGCCCGGTTCGCCGCGGGCCTCTGGGCGCTCGTCGGCGACCTCAACGCGCTGTCGCGGCGCGACCCCTACCCCGCCGACCTCGACGCGCGCCTCGCGACCGCCGGCATCGAGAAGTACGGCAGCCCGCCGCGATTCGACACGATGGACACCCTCGAGGCGTTCGGCTGGACCGACGCCCTGCTCCTCCGGCCGAGCTCCTCGCGCTGGGCCACCGCGCTGCGCGGGCCCGCCGGCGCGCAGGTGGAGACGCGGACCGACTATGTGCTGCTCTCACCGCGGCTGTCCGGGCGGCTCTCGATGGCCGACGTCATCGACGTGGGCGCCGCTTCCGATCACAACGCCGTCGTCGCCGATCTCGCCTGATCCCACGCGCCGCGCCGTCGCGGCGCGCCCGCGGGCCGCATCGCGCGCCGCCCACGCCCCTCGCCCACCTCTTATGTCCACCCGGAGCAACAGCGAAGCACGCTTCGAGCGACTGCCATGCATCGTTGCGGCGAGGTCGGACCATGACGACACCACTGCAACAATACAGCTCGCACGGCGTGATCAACCTCTCAGGCGGCGACCGATAGCGCTGGATCGCCCACATCGCCGCGTGACGCGCGCGGAGAGCTCCGCTACGCGATCTCTTCGACCTGCGCCATGGACTCCCCTTACGGCCTGCACGCTGGCAGCATCATCGGCGGCGATTTCGAGGTCGTGCGTCCGCTCGGCTCGGGCGGGATGGGCAGCGTCTATCTCTGCCGCCAGCGCAGCACAGCGCGCCAGCGCGCCGTGAAGGTCATGCACCCGATGCGCGCCGGCGACCCCGAGCAGCGCCGCCGCTTCGAGCAAGAGGCGCTGGCCCCCGGGCTCATCGGGTCGCCGCACATCGTCGACGTGCTCATCGCCGGCGTCGACCCGGCGTCGAGCCTGCCCTACCTCGCGATGGAGCTCCTCCACGGCGAGACCCTCTCGGCCTGCGTCGCGCGGAGAGGCCCGCTCCCGATCCCCGAGGCGCGCCGCGTCCTCGATCAGCTCGGGCGCGCCCTGGAGGCCGCGCACAACGCGGGCATCGTCCACCGCGACCTCAAGCCCGAGAACGTCTTCCTCGAGGACGTCGGCGACGGCGCCCCGCCGCGGGTCAAGCTCCTCGATTTCGGCATCGCCAAGATCATCGACCAGGCGCGCGACTCCATGACGGGCGCCGTCGGCACGCCCCTCTGGATGGCCCCCGAGCAGGCGGGCATGAGCCACGCGGCGCTCCCCCAGAGCGACGTCTGGGCCTACGGGCTCCTCGCGTTCTTCGTCCTCACGGGCGAGGTGTTCTGGGAAGGCCGCGGGCTCCCGGCGCTGCTCCGGGAGATCGCGCTCGACCCCATCCCGGTTGCGAGCCGGCGCGCGGCCGAGCTCGGGCTGCCGCCGCTCCTCGCCGGGTTCGACGCGTGGTTCGCCCGGTGCGTGGCGCGCGAGCCGTTCGCCCGGTTCACCGGCGCCTCCACGATGTGGCCCGCCCTCGAGCGCCTCCTCGACGCCGCCTCGCTCGCGCCACCGGCCGAGCCGCCCCCGCCCGGCGCCGCGGAGGCACGCCGCCGCAGCGGGCCCCCGCAACCGGGAGCCTCCTTCGACGGCGCGGACGCGGCGCCGACGCCGCCGCCGAGCCACGCCCACAGCAAGACCGTCGCTGTCTCGTGCTTTCAGGACCACGGCGATCGCGCGGCGCCGGACGCCGACCCCCTCGACGGCGCGGGCCGACCGGCGGCGCCGGACGACACCCGCGCCGCGGAGCGGCGGCCCGGGGATGCGGAGCGCGCGCGGCCGGAGTCCGCCTACCCCGCGCCCCCCGCGAGCTCGGCGCTGTACCGCGGTCAGGGCAGCGGCGGGGCGACGGAGCCGATCCTCCACGCGATGGATGACGATCACTGCGTGGCCACGTGGAAGGGCGTCCTCTTCCAGATCTGGCACCGGGACACGACGCCGGCGGCGGTGCGCGGGGTCCGCAGCGTCCTGCGCGAGCACGGGGGCGGGCTGCAGGCGACGCTGGTCCTCCTCGAGGAGAACATGATCCCGGTCGGGAAGGAGGCCCGGCTCTCGCTGGCGGAGCTCTCCAGGGAGCTCGCGGCCCACGGGATGTACGCCGCGCTGGTGTTCGAGGGGCACGGCTTCAAGGCGTCGCTCGTGCGCAACGTGGCCATCGAGTTCATCCTGCTGAGCCGCTCGCGGCTGCGCTACGAGGTCTTCAGCACCGTGAACGACGCTGTCGCCTGGATGATGCGCAACAGCCCGAGGCGCGACTGGCTCCGGGAGCTGCCAGGCGTCACGGAGGCGCTCCGCCGCGGGACGGCGCGGGGCGCGACGCAGGCGGTCTCCGCGTCCTCGCGCTGAGATCGAGGGTCCCGAGGCGCGCGGCGCGGCGCGCCGCGCCGGGCGCGCTTCGCGATCCTGCCCCCGCGGCCTTTCGGCTAGGCTCGCGGCGCGACAGCCGCAGGGCCGCGCGCGGCGCGGCCGACCGCAGCAGCGAGGAGAAGACAGCTTGGTGGAGCTTCCGCACATGGAACGAGGGCCTGGAGACGAGGCGGCGGATCGGCACGGACGCCTGCTCGCCGCGCTTGTCGGGCGGGGCGACCTCGTGCTCCTCGGCAGCGACGCGGGCGTCTCGGAGCTCGTCGGGCGCGCGGCGCCCCTCCGGATCGTCCTCGTCACGGCGGCGGACGGTGCCTCGGCCGATCTGATCCGCGCCCGGGTCGAGCCGCTGGTGAAGGCGGCGCGCCCCGGCGGGCCGCCGACGCACTTCGTCGTTGTGGGCGGCGACGCCGCCGCGGCCCGGGCCGCGCTCGCCAAGGCGGCGCCGATCATCCAGCCCGTGCGGATGGGCTTCCACCACGTCGACGCCGCGGGCGCGCTCGCGCGCGTCAAGGGGCAGGCCCTGCCGGCCCTCGAGGAGGCCTGCGCGCGCCTCGCCGAGGTGGGCCCGCTCGGCCCCGAGGCGCTCGACCGTGCGCTCGCGGAAGGGCAGGCGCTCGCGCAGCAGGAGCGCGCGATCGTCGACCGCCTGGCGGGCAGCCGCCGCGTCACCGCGGTGCTCGTGATCGCGTGCGCCGCGCTCCTCGCCGTGAGCTACGCCTTCGGCCCCGGCACGCACGAGCTGGCGCTGTGGCGCATGGGCGCGAACAGCGGTGAGGCGGTGCGCCGGGGGGAGGTCTACCGGCTCCTCGCCTCGGCCTTCCTGCACGCCGACGTGGTGCACCTCTTCGTCAACATGCTGGCGCTCTGGTCGCTCGGGCCGATGCTCGAGGCGCTCCTCGGCCCGCGGCGCTTTCTCCTGCTCTACGGGGCCTCGGCGCTGGGCGGGTCGATCGCGAGCGCGAGCGCGAGCGCGTTCGCGGAGGGCCGGTGGGGCGTGGGCGCCTCGGGCGCGATCTGGGGCCTCATGACGGCCGGCATCGGCATCGCGCTCCGGCCCCACGGGCTCCTGCCCCCGGCGATGATCGCGCAGATGCGCAGCCGCGCCTGGTGGCCGCTCGGGATCAACCTCGCGTACAGCTTCCAGCCCGGCATCGATCTGCTCGCGCACCTCGGCGGCGGCGTCGTCGGCTTCGCGCTCGTCGTCACGGTCCTGCCCCGGGGCCTCACGCCCGTCGAGCAGCGCGCGGGCGGCGAGCGCCCCGCCGACCCCGAGCCGAGGCCGCGACCCCTCCTCACGGCCGCGGCCATCCTCACGGCCGCGGCGATGGCGCTTTCCGTGGTGGCGGCGCTCGCCGCGGGCCGCCCCTGGGAGCTCCGCGCGCCGCCGGCGCTGGAGCGCACAGCGGTCGCGGACGTCGGCGTCGCGCTGGACCTGCCGGAGACGCTCGCGAAGACGACGTCCGTGGACGAGGTGGACGGCCTCCGCCTCCACACCTACGGGCGGCTGCCCGAGACGCCGATGATGTTCCAGCTCGCCGTGCTCCCGCGCCCGGAGGAGATGACGCCCGAGCAGATCGACGCGCACCTCGAGCAGGGGCGCAAGGCGCTCGACGAGGAGCCGCCGGAGGCCGCCGTCACGAAGGGCCGGGCGACACGCCTCACGCTGGGCGGAAGGCCGGCGCTGAGCGTCAGGCACAAGCACCAGAACGGGTTAGAGCTGGTGACCTACGTCGTCGCGCTCGAGGACCGGGACGTGCTCCTCAAGGCCTACGTCGCGGCGGATCGGCCGGCTTCCTGGGCCGGCATCGAGGACAGGGTGGCAGCGACGATCGGGCCGCAATGAGCCGCGGCAGGGCGCGGCCGGCATGGCAGGCGAACGACGGGCGGAGACCTGACCTGCGGACCCCATGAACTCGCGCTCTCGCCGGGTGAGCCCATCGCGTGAGCAGGCGCCGAACGCGCCTGGCCGGGGGCGCCGCGGCGGCCTACCATGACCGCCATGAAGGAGCTCCGTATCGATGTCTGGTCCGACATCGCGTGCCCGTGGTGTTACGTGGGCAAGCGCCGGCTCGAGGCCGCGCTCGCCAGGTTCGCGCACAGGGATGCGGTCGAGGTCGTCTGGCGCGCGTTCGAGCTGGATCCCTCGGCGAAGCGCGTCCTCGACGCCGGGGCCTCCTATGCCGAGCGGCTCGCCAGGAAGTACGGCACGTCGGTCGCCAAGGCCGAGGGCATGATCCGGCAGATGACCGAGGTGGCCGCGGCGGACGGGCTCGAGTTCCATTTCGAGAAGGTCCGGCCCGGCAACACCTTCGACGCGCACCGCGTGCTGCACCTCGCGGCCGAGCGCGGCGTGCAGGACGCCGTGAAGGAGCGGCTGCTCCGGGCGTACATGACCGAGGGCGAGGCGATCGGCGAGCCGGAGGTGCTCGCGCGCCTCGCCGGCGAGGCGGGGCTCGACCCGGCCGAGGTCCGCGCGGCGCTCGCGGGCGACGCCTTCGCGGGCGAGGTGCGGGCCGACGAGGCCGAGGCGCGCGCGATCGGCGTCACGGGCGTGCCCTTCTTCGCTGTCGGCGGGCGGTACGGCGTCTCCGGCGCGCAGCCGGCGGAGGCCCTCCTCGGCGTGCTCCAGAGGGCGTGGGCCGAGGCGGCCGACGAGCCCGAGCAGGCGCCCGCCGAGGGCGCGGCCTGCGGGCCGGACGGCTGCGCCTGAGCCTCGGCCCGTGGTAGAGCTGCGACAGGCAACCGATGTCGATTCAATGGTATCCCGGCCACATGACCAAGGCTCGGCGCGCGATCGCCGAGTCGATGCCGTCGCAGGACGTCATCATCGAGGTGCTCGACGCCCGCATGCCGCGGGCCAGCGAGAACCCCGCCGTGGCCGAGCTGCGCGGCCAGAAGCCGTGCATCAAGGTGCTGAACAAGAGCGATCTCGCGGACCCGGCCGTCACGAAGGCGTGGCTCCGTCACCTCGAGGCGGAGCACCCGGCCCCGTCCGGGGGGGCGCCCGCCGGCGGCCAGGTGCTCGCGATCGCGATCTCCGCCAGCCAGTCGTCCGAGGCCCGGCGCCGGATCCCGGAGCTCTGCAAGCGCCTCGCGCCCCCCAAGAACGGCCCTGGCAAGGTGGTGCGGGCCATGATCGTGGGGATCCCGAACGTCGGTAAATCGACGCTGATCAACACGCTCATGGAGCGCAAGGTGGCCAAGGTCGGCGACGAGCCCGCGGTCACGAAGAGCCGGCAGCTCGTCACCCTGAAGAGCGGCATGGCCATCTCCGACAACCCGGGGATCCTCTGGCCCAAGATCGACGACGAGGCGGCCTCGTTCCGCCTGGCCGTTGGCGGGGCGATCCCCGATACGGCCATCGATTACCAGAGCGTCGCCCACTTCGCCGCGGGGTACTTCCTGCGGCGCTATCCGGAGCTCCTCGCCGCCCGCTACAAGCTGACGGATCTCCCGACCACGGCCGCCGCGCTGATCGAGGAGATCGGCCGCCGCCGCGGCTGCCTGCGCGGCGGCGGCTCGGTGGATCTGCACAAAGCGTCGGACATCCTTGTCCACGACTTCCGCGCCGGCCGGCTCGGGCGCATCAGCCTGGAGGAGCCGCCGGGGCTGGAAGAGCCGTCGGGCATCGAGGAGAGCGCCTGAGCGGCGACGCGCGGGCGCAGTCGATCCAGCCGATCTCCCCGCGGCGGCGCCTCCGTCGCTACGCCGCCCGCTCGGACGCGGCGCGCTTCGCGTCGACGATCGCGCGGGCGAACCACAGGTAATCGTCAAGGAACCTGGTGGTCGACCGCTCGATGTGCTCGCCCTTCACCTGGAGCGACTCGTCGAACGCGTCATGGACCTCCGGGACGAGCAGCTTGATCGGCAGCGGGAAGGCTCCCAGGCTCAGGATCACGTGCTGGAGCTGGGTCGACGCGTTGATGCCCCCCAGCTTCCCCGCCGAGACGGCGGCCACGCCGATCGGCTTCTTGTTGAACTCCTCCCAGAAGTAATCCAGGGCGTTCTTCAGCACACCGGAGAAGCTCCCGTGGTACTCCGGCGTCACGAACACAAGCCCATCGGCCTCGTGGAGCCGCGCGCTCAGGCCCTGGACCCTCGCCTGGAGCTGCGGGTGACGGCCGGCGCGCTCGTCCAGGATCGGCAGCGGGCTCTCGGCCAGATCGATCAGGTCCGTGGCGACGCTCCTCTTTTGCAGCTCCCTCTCCAGGTGACGCGCGACCTTGTGCGACTGCCTTCCGGTCCTCGTGCTGCCGAGCACTATGCCTATCCTCATGACGGCCTCCTCCAACCCCCAGATGCGATCAAGGTAAGCCGGGCTGTCCATTCTGTCGGATCATGCGCCAACGGATTGGACAGTGTCCAATCCGTCGTCAGGGCGCGCGGCGTCGACGTGGGCCGGGCGATGCCGGCCCACGTCGACGCCGCGCGCAGGCCGCGGCCGGCGGGCCGTCGCCCGCAGGCCGTACGTGCTAGCCTCGCCGGTCGACGTGAACGTCCAGGTTCTTCGACCCGGCGACGGCCGGCGCCCGCTACCATGCGGGCCGCGACGGCCGCCAGGGGCGACGCCGCGACGTCATCCACCCCATCCCTTCGACGAGGACCTCACTCCATGGCCGGAAGCAGCCTGCTCGCCCTGATCGACGATATCGCCACCGTGCTGGACGACGTGGCGGTGCTGACCAAGGTGGCCGCCAAGAAGACCGCCGGCGTTCTGGGCGACGACCTGGCGCTGAACGCCCAGCAGGTGACCGGCGTCACCGCCGACCGCGAGCTGCCGGTCGTGCTGGCCGTGGCCAAGGGCTCGCTGATCAACAAGGCCATCCTGGTGCCGGCGGCGCTGGCGATCAGCGCCGTCGTGCCCGTGGCCATCACCCCCCTGCTGATGCTCGGCGGCGCCTTCCTCTGTTACGAGGGGTTCGAGAAGATCGCCCACAAGCTGCTGCACACCGAGCACGAGGACGAGGCCCGCCGCGCCGAGCTGGTGCAGGCGATCACCGACCCGAAGATCGACCTCGTGGCGTTCGAGAGGGACAAGATCAAGGGCGCGGTGCGCACCGACTTCATCCTGTCGGCCGAGATCATCGCGATCACGCTGGGCACCGTGGCGGCCTCGCCGTTCGGCACGCAGGTCGCCGTGCTGACCGGCATCGCCCTGATCATGACCTTCGGCGTCTACGGGCTGGTCGCCGGCATCGTCAAGCTCGACGACGCGGGCCTCTACCTGAGCCGCCAGAGCAACCCGGGGCAGCAGTCGCTCGGCCGCGGCATCCTGAGGGCGGCGCCCTGGCTGATGAAGGCCCTGTCGGTCGCCGGCACGGCGGCGATGTTCCTCGTCGGCGGCGGCATCCTCACGCACGGCGTGCCGGTGCTGCACCACCACATCGAGGGCATGACCGAGGGCGCCGGCCCCGTGCTCGGCGCGATCGTGCCGCCGCTGGCCAACGCCGTTGTCGGCGCCGTGGCCGGCGCTGTGCTGCTGGGGATCGTGACCGCGGTGAAGAAGGCGCTGGGCCGCGACAAGGGCGGCCACTGAGCGCGGCCTTCGCTCAGCCGGGCCGCTCAGCCCGGCAGCACCAGCGCCGCGAGCAGCCTGTCGAGCGCCGCGGCCGGGTCGGCGCAGAGGCCGGCGTGGACGCGCGAGGGCTGGACGATGGTGCTGGCCGGGGAGACCACCCAGCCGAAGCGCTCGACCTGGGGGAGCCCGGCGACGTAGCCGCACGCCGCGTCACCCGCGCACACGCGGCGGACGAAGTCGAGGTGGCCGCGGACCGCCTCGAGATCGAGGGCGGGCCACAGGGCCCGCAGGCGCCGCTCGTCGGGCTCGGTCCGCGCCTCGAGGAACCCCTGCGCGCGGCAGAAGAGGACCACCCCGACGTTGACGCGCTCGCCGCGCTCCACGCGCGGGACGACGCGTAGCACGGCGTAGTCGAAGGCGTCGGCGGCGCCGCGCGCGCGCGGCGGGCTAGCGTCGGGCGCGGGCATCGAGCGCCTCCTCGACGAAGCCCCGCGGCGACGCGAGGCGGTGGGTGAGGTACGCGGCGTACTTCGCGCGCCGCGCCTCGGCGCTCGGCGCGGCGGAGGGCGGCGGCGCCTCGCCTTCATCGAGGCCGTGAAATGCCGAAGCCCGCTCGCTGACCCGCCGGGTCGGCGGCTCCGGCTCGACAAGCCACGCGTCCGGGATCGCGGCGACGATCGCCGCGATCCGCTCGGGCGTGAGCCGGGCGCTGAGGGCGGCGTCGGCCGCGGCGATGTCGCGGGCGAACGGGAGCAGCACGTGGCTCCCGATGAGGGGGAACCGATCGGGCGCGTCGGCGAGCGGATCGGTCGCGTCGGTCCAGGCGTGGTGGAGGTAGAGCGCCGCGCCGTGGTCGATGAGCCAGAGGCGGCGGTGCCACAGGAGCAGGTTCGGGTTCTTGGGCGTCCGGTCGACGTTGCTCACGAAGGCGTCGAACCAGACGACGGCCGACGCGAGCGCCGGGTCGAGCTCGGCGCCGGCGAGCGGCTGGAACGCGAACGACCCGGGTAGGTAGTCGAGCGCGAGGTTCAGGCCCGCGCTCGCCGAGAGCAGGTGGGAGAGCTCCGGGTCCGGCTCGGCGCGCCCGAACTCCGGGTCGAGCTCCATGAAGACGATCTCCGGCACGGGCAGGCCGAGCGCGCGCCCGATCTCCCCGGCGACGAGCTCCGCGATGAGCGCCTTCGGCCCCTGGCCGGCGCCGCGGAACTTCACGACGTAGAGCCCGTCGTCGTCCGCCTCGACGATCGCCGGAAGCGAGCCGCCCTCACGGAGCGGGGTGACGTAGCGGGTCGTGTGGACAGTTCGGATCATGCGGACCTTGGCGACCCGACGGGCGGCGCCCTCGGGTAGGACGGCGGTAGTTGACGACATCTCGGCGCTCCATTCCAGCGCCTCGCGTCCAGCGGCCCCTCGCGCTGACCTTCGATACAGCCGCGGCTCACGACGACACGACCAGCGCCCGCACCGGCCGCGGCCCCCGCCGCGGTCCGGCGGATCGCAAGGCGACGCCGCGGCCAGCACGGCAGCAGGCGCGCACTCACATCAGGTGAAAGAGGGGAGCTGGGTCGAGCCGGGCCGCGCCGGAGCGCGCCCGGGAGGATCGAGGAGGCGGGCCGGGCGCTCGCTCCGCGCAGCAGCGCGAGAGCGAGCGCCACAGGCCGTCCTGGTTCACTCGGTGAGGAGATCCAGCCGGGATCCCGGCACCATCATGTAGTCACCGACAAGCAATCCGTGGAGCTCGGTCGTGAACTCGAACGGACCGATCACATCGACCACCTCGCCGCTCGCGCCGCCGCCGGCGCCGCTCGCGCCGCCGCCCTCGCCGCTCGTGCCGCCGGCGCCGCCGGCGCCCGTCGTGCTGCTGGCGCCGCCCTCGCCGCTCGTGCTGCTGGCGCCGCCCTCGCCGGCCGTGCCGCCGGAGCCGCCATCGCCGCTCGCGCCGCCATTCCCGCCAGCGCCCGCCGTGCTGCCGGCGCCCCCCTCGCCGCTCGTGCTGCCGGCGCCGCCCTCACCGGCCGTGCCGCCGGCGCCGCCCTCGCCGCTCGCGCCGCCGGCGCCGCCGGCGCCGCCCTCGCCGCTCGTGCTGCTGGACCTCCTGACGGTGATGGAGTCGACGTAGACCACGGTCGGGTTGGCCCACGGCCCCGCGGTACCCGCATCGACCTTGAGGCCGATGCGCTGCACCGCGGTCTTTTCGAACGCCGCATCCGCCGCGGCGGCGGCATCGACGTCGATGGTCAGCTCCGTCCACTCGCCGAGATCGGTGAAGTTCGTCCACGCCCAGGGGACGCCCACCCAGTTCTGTGCGCCGCCGTTCTGCACGAACGTCTGCACGCCACCGCCGGTGGCGGCGTGCGCCTTGATGCGGAACGTGACTGTCGCGCCGGTCAGGTCGACGAGCTCGGGATAGTCGAACTGGAACAGCGTCCCGGTGCTGGCCGCTGTGAGGGGCACGGCCAGCCGGGCGCAACCCGAGCAGCTCTCCTCCGGACCGGGACCGATGTCCGGTGTGCCGCCCGCGCCACCGCCGCCCTCGGCCACGCCGCCCGCGCCACCGCCGCCTTCGGACGCACCCCCCTCACCGCCTTCGCCGCCCTCGCCGCCGGACCCCGTGCTGGGCGAGGTGCTGGAGCTCGTCGAGCTCGCCGACGTGCTGGAGCTGGAGGAGGTGCTCCCACCGGCCCCGCCAGCGCCCCCGCTGCCGCCGCCGTCGTCATCGCCGCAGCCCGCCATGGCCAACGCGCCAAGCAGCAATCCACACATCGCCAAAGAAAGACTTGATCTCATCGCACCCTCTCTATCTGTCCCACGCGGGCCATGCGGCTGAGATCGCCGTTCGCCGTACCTGCTCTCGCCGTACCCGAGCTCGCTCCGGACCCGTCGCGCGGGCGCGACGTTATCCCGAAACCGGAATTTTCTCAACGGTGCAGGTGGATGTTTCCGAACCGGGAAGGGGGGCTCCGCGCGCCGGACGATCATCGACCGTCGGCCTCGCCGCGAGCGCGGGAGATGCGCCGGAGCACCAGCGCAGCGCCATGGGCCGGGAGTCCGGCCCCGAGGACGGCGCGGCGCGCCGGGCGACAGGCGCCGCGGGGACGAGCGGCGCTCAGGCCAGCTCGACGTTCTGCAGCGGACCGCCGGCCGGGCCGAACCCGCCGTCGACGGCCCCCGCGGCGCCCGCGACCGGCGCGGAGAAGGCGCCGCGCGCCGCGGCGGGCTGGCCGGGCGCCGCCGCGCCGATCTCCCCGCCGACGACGCCGATCTCCTCGTCGAGCGCCGCGTCCCGCTGCGCCTCCCGCCGCCGATCGCGCGAGACGACGACCTCCGCGACCGTCCCGACGAGCGTGCCGATCACCGAGCCAGCGACGACCCCGGGCGGGCCGGCGATCGCGCCCACCGCCGCGCCCGCCGCGGCCCCCGCGAGGGCCCCCGCGGCGGCCTTGGCCAGGCCGGAGGCGTGCGGGGGGACGCCCGCGGGCAGCGGCTCCTCGCGCCAGCGGCGCGCCTGAAGATCGTTCTCGAGAGGTTCAAACGCGGTGTCGTGCATGGCAATCACCCTCGCAGAGCCCGAAGCCCCCGCCTCGCAGGGGCGGCTCGCGGCTGTTCCATCGTGTCGTTGTCCTGGGTCCTCTCGAGCCAAAGCACGCATCGTGCCGGCGGGACCTCGCCGGGGATCGCGCGCCGCGCCGCGCTTCCTGCGCCCATTGCGCCGCCGCGGCGCGCGCACATGGCGCATTTCGCCTCAGGCGAGCGACGGCTCGACAGGCTGTTCCGGCGCGGCGCTCGCGGCGCGCCCAGCTCAGCGGCCGCCGGACGACGGGGCCGCGGTGGGGTCGAGCAGCATCAGGGCGATCGCGATGACGTAGAACGACAGGCCCGCCAGCAGGAACGCGATGGCGACGCGGTAGATCGTGGTCTTTCGGTCGCGGTAGGCGAGCGAGACGAGGAGCCATTCGCGTCTGTCGCCGCCCGGCTGCTGGGTGAGCCAGCGGATATGCTGCACCCCCCACACGATGAGCGTGGCGGCGAGCAGTACGATCGCGACGCCGGCGATGATCAGCCCCTGCGCGGCGCGGCTGGTGCCGGCGATGAGGCGGCCCGAGAAGCCGGTCGTGGTGATGACGATGCCGCAAAGGCCGATCAGCACCTGGGCACGGTTATGGAGGACGGCGAACTGCCGCTCCAGGATGCCGTGCATGGCGTCCCAGGACTGGCCGGCGAGCTCGAGGATCCGGTCCGCCTCTTCGTCCCGCGCAACCTTCTTCATCGCGGACGCCGTAGCACTGCGCCCCGCGGCGGGCGACGCGGTCGCGCCGTCGGCCGAAGCACATGATCCCCGGCCCGGCGCAGCGCGATGAGACCTATGGAGGTTGTCCGCGCGGTCCAGGAGATGAGGCGCCTGGGATGGCCCGGCAGATGTCGAGATCGGCCCGAGGCGCGGCCGGCCTCCTGGCGCGGAGCGGCGCCTGTCATGCGCTGTTCACCTGGCATGACGGCGGCGCCGCGTGGGCGCGGAACAGGCCGAGACAGAGGAGCGTGAGCGCCACCATGAGCGCGCCCGCGACCCACAGCACGGGGCGGTGCCCGTAGCGGTCGACGCCCATGCCCACGACGGGCCCGAGCAGCACGAAGGCGATGCGGAACAGGAAGCTGCGCAGCGAGACGCAGCTCGCGCGATCGTCGTCGGGCGCGAGCCGCTGCTCCTCGTGGTGGAGCAGCGGCATGTGCAGCCCGCGCACGAACGTGAGCAGGAAATAGAACGCGAACCCGAGCGCGTGATGGGAGAGCGCGAGGCCGAGGTACCCCGCCGCCACCAGGGCGAGGCACGCGAGCAGCGTCCCCGTCATGCCGAGGCGGCGGCCGGCGCGCTCGCTCACCATGGCGCCCAGCGCCGTGGTGAAGCTCGCGGCGGCCCACATGGGGCCGATCCACGCGACCTCGGCGCCGGCCTCTGTCGCGTACAGCGCGATGAGCCACGTCGGCAGGTACGCCGCGAGCGCGAACGCCACGCCGAGCAGCATCACCGCGCGCAGGTCGGCGCGCCTGACCAGCGAGTCGCGCACGATCGCGCGCATGCGGCCGAGGTGGTCCTCGACCCGCGGCTGCGCGCGCCGGGTCTCGCCGAACCGCAGGGCGATCCCGAGCGCGACCACCCAGCATACGAGCTCCATCACGAACGGCAGGCGGGACCAGCGCGCGTAGAGGAAGCCCGCGAGCAGCGCGGCGGCCCCCGAGGAGATCTGCGCCGCGGAGCGCATGCGGCCGTACCAGCGGGCGAACTCGTGCTCCCTGCCCTCCTCGCGCAGCGAGTCGTAGAGCAGGGCGGCGTCCGCGCCCGAGATGAGCGAGAACCCCACGCCGAGCACGAGCTCCGCGGCCAGCACCGACCACAGCCCGCGCGCGAGCGCGTAGAGCAGCCACCCGATCACGATGGCGCCGCTGCCGAGCACGAGCGCGCGGCGGTGGCCGAGCCGATCGGCGATGTAGCCGGAGGGGAACTCGAAGAGCGCGATGCTCAGGCTGAAGAACGCCTGAACGCTCATCATCGTCGCCACGCTCATCCCGATGTCCCTGGTCCAGAACAGCGGGAAGATCGCCGTCGGGAACATCGCGGAATGCACGCCGTAGTAGGCGCAGATGAGCCAGGGGTTCTGCTTGACCGGCGACATGGCGACGGCGCGCGAGTCTACGCCATCCGGGCGCAGCGCACGCCGTCGATCCCGATCACCGGCCGGGATCAGTCGGGGATGTGGCGCAGCGTCGAGCCTGTCACGGGCATGTAATTGCCCATCACCATCGGCTCCTCGCTGGTCGTGAACTCGAACGGGCCGACAACGTGAATCACTTCCTCGCCGGGGCCGCTGCCGCCCTCGCCGCCCGCGCCGCCGGTGCCGCTCGCGGCGCCCTCGCCGCCCGCGCCGCCGGTGCCACTCGCGGCGCCCTCGCCGCCCGCGCCGCCGGTGCCGCTCGCGGCGCCCTCGCCGCCCGCGCCGCCGGTGCCGCTCGCGGCGCCCTCGCCGCCCGCGCCGCCGGTGCCGCTCGCGCCGCCTTCACCGCCGGTGCCGCTCGCGCCGCCTTCACCGCCCGCGCCGCCTTCGCCGCTCGTGCCCCCGGCGCCGCTGGTGGCGCCCGCGCCGCCTTCGCCGCTCGTGCCCCCGGCGCCGCCCTCGCCGCGCTCGCTGCTCGGGCCCCCGGCGTTGCGTTGACCGCTCGTGCTGGCGGGCCTCGTGACGGTGATGGAATCGACATAGATGACGGTCGGGTTGGCCCAGGGCCCCGTGTCGCCCGCCGCGATGTTGAGCCCGATCACCTCCACCACGGTGCGATTGAAGAACGGAGACGCCGCGGCCGCGGTATCGACATCGATCTTGAACTCCGTCCACTCCCCGAGGTCGGCGACCGGATTCCACGTATAGCCGATGTTCGCCCAGAACAGGTCAGCCCCGTTTTGCACGAACGGCTGCACGCCGCCGCTCGTCCCGGTGTGGGCCCTCACGCGGAACGTGACGGTGGCGCCGGTCAGGTCGATCGCCTCGTCGAACCCGATGAAGAACTGCGTCGCTTGCTTCGCGGCCGTGAGCGGCACGGACAGCCGCGCGCAACCGGAGCAATGCTCGCCCGGGTCGACGGTGCCGCCGCCCGAGCCGCTGACAGACCCCGTGCTTGTCGCGCTGCCGGTCCCGCCCGTCGAGCTCGACGACGTGGAGTTGGAGGAGCTCCCGCCGGCGCCGCCGCTGCCCGAGGCGTCGTCGCTGCAACCCGCCATGGCGAACGCGCCGGCGAGCACCCCATACACCGCCAACGAATGGACTGATCTCATCCTGACCCCTCCGTGAACATACCCCGCGAGGCTACGCGGCCGAATCCGCCGTTCGCCATGGCGACTCCATCCTGCCCGAGCTCCTCCACGCCAGCCCCGCACTCGCGAGGCTATCCTGGACAGAGAATCTTCTCAACGGTCTGGGCGTATGAATCTGTCGTCAGTAGCTCAGCACACCTGGAGAAGATCGGCGCTGACTCCACTACACGTGCGGCGGGCACATGACGAGGGCGCCGCGGTGGGGTCGAGTCGCATCATGGCGGGTCGAGCTCGGCCCGCGGATCGCCGGGGGCGGTCCGTCACGCAGCGCCCCCGTATTTCACGTCATACCTCAGGAGGGCCACGCCGTTCGCGTACGCCTTCGATTCCAGGAGCGCCAGGGCGACCTTCCTTGTGCTGCCGCCGAAGAGCCGGACCCCATGGCCGAGGAGGAGGGGATTCAGCTTGAGGACGAGCTGGTCGACGAGCCCGTGGTCCAGCAGGGAGCCGGCGAAGGCGCCGCCCCCGCAGAGATAGATGTCCGCACCGTCGCGCTCCTTGAGCCGCTTCACCACCGCGAGCTCGTCGCGATCGACGACGTGGACCTCCGCGCCCTCGTCGAAGCGCAGGGTCTTCGAGAAGATGTAGTGCTCCATGTGCGCGTAGGCGCGCTTCCCCGGGACGAGGCCGTGATCATAGCCCCACTCGTACGTCTTCCTCCCCATCACCACGGTGTCGTAGCCCTCGAGGCGCGCGACGTACTCCGTGGCGTGCTCACCTTGCATCAGGAAGCCGTCGACCGAGCCATCCTCGTGCGAGATGAAATGGTCGAGCGAAACCGCGACGTCATAGACGATCTTTCTCATACGAATCCTCCTTCAAAAACTGCCCTGTTCGCGCCCGGATCCCATGGCGACGGCGGGCCGGACCGACAGCGCCGCGAGCCCTCCGGCTCGGCGCTCCGGCGGCCTCGGGAAACGTCCCTTCAGCGCGCCGCGGTCGTCCCCGTCCTTGCCATCGCTGCCGCTGTCGCTGCCCGTCACGGCGTGCGCGCCGGGAGCCGATCGTCCACGATCGCGCGCGGTGCACGCGATGGACGGCTCACCTCGGACGGCCGAGTGACGGAGCGATGGATTCAGCGAGGGATGGTCATGAGCGACGCGGGTGAGGCGTCGCTGGCGACCGTAGCATGGGCCGGCGCGCTTGCCTACCGCCTCGGTCGGTTGCCCTGCTCATGACGCGCTGGTAGCGTCGTCGCCCCCGAGGAGAAGACATCATGAAGAGCGACGTGAATCGGTGCTGGCGCCTGGCCTCTCGCCCCGTCGGCATGATCAAGGACAGCGATTTCACGTTCGGCGAAGAGCCCGTCCCCGAGCCGAAGGCGGATGGTGAGATCCTCGTCCGCACGCTGTATTTGTCGGTCGATCCAACACAGCGGATCTGGCTCGACCGCGACGCGTACATGCCGGCGATCCCGATCGGCGATGTCGTCCGCTCCTTCGGTGTCGGCAAGGTCGTGCGCTCGAACAACCCCGAGTTTGCCGCGGGCGACCTCGTCCAGGGCATGCTCGGCTGGCAGGACTACGCGGTGCTGGCGTCCGGCAATGCCGCCGCGATCCCGGCGACGAAGCTGCCGCCCGGCATCTCGCCCGAGCTCGCGCTCAGCGTGTTCGGCGTGACCGGCCTGACTGCCTACTTCGGCCTGCTCGATGTCGGCCGCGTCCAGCAGGGGGAGACGGTTGTCGTCTCGGGCGCGGCCGGCGCGACCGGGATGATGGTGGGTCAGATCGCGAAGCTCAAGGGCTGCCGCGCGATCGGCGTCGCGGGCGGCCCGGAGAAGTGCGCGTGGCTGACAGGCGAGCTCGGATTCGACGCGGCCATCGACTACCGGTCCGAGGACGTCGCGGCCCGGCTCCACGAGCTCTGCCCTTCCGGCATCGACGTCTACTTCGACAACGTGGGCGGCGCGATCCTGGACGCCGCGCTCGCCGAGCTCGCGATGCGCGGGCGGGTCGTCGTCTGCGGCGCGATCGGCGACTACAACGCGTCCGAGCTGCCGGCCGGCCCAAGGAACTACCTGAACCTGCTCATCCGGCGGGGCCGGATGGAGGGGTTCATCGTCAGCGATTACTTCAACCGCCTGGGCGAGGCGATCCCCGATCTCGGCGCCTGGGTGAGCTCGGGCAAGATCAAGAACCGCGTCGACGTCCAGGAGGGCCTCGAGAAGGCGCCGGCGACGCTCAACCGCCTGTTCACCAGCGCCAACGTGGGCAAGCAGCTCCTGAAGGTCGCCGATCCGTGAGGCGACACGCGGCGGTCAGAACTCGGTCCCGACCGTGTACCTGAGCTTCCCCGTCTTCAGCGAGAACACGTAGAGCGCCGTCCACGTGGCGTAATAGACGTCGCTCGCCGACGTCGAGATCCCGAGCGAGACCTGCGATTTCTTGTGGATCTGCACGTCCCAGAGCCGCGCGCCGGTGCCCCCGTCGAAGCAGGCAAGGCGCGTCCCGTCGCCGTGATCCTTCATGTCGTAAGGGATGACCAGGAGCCCCCCCTCGTAGGCCGCCTCGTCGACCCCTGATGTGCTCGTGGTGAGCGGGTCGACGCCGGGCACCACCGTCTCCCAGAGGACCTTCTTCCTGTCCACCGCCGCCACCATGCCGATCCGGCTGCCCTTGCTGCGGCTGCCGAGCAGGAACCGCGGCCCGGGCCCGCTCGCGACGAGCGCGCGGTCCACCGACATGCCCTCGAGCTCGTGCGACCTGGGCAGCCCGAGCTTGTCGAAATTGGCCCAGCCGACGAGCTGATAGCCGGGCGCCTCCTCCTTGTTCGAGCTCGGGACCGACGTGCACGCCGCGTCCTTCGCGAGCGCGCGCTTCGTCCCGCTCGCCGGATCCAGCCCGTGCTTCACGTCGTCGACCGTCTCGACGACGATCACGCCGCTCCCCTGGCACACCCGCCTGGGCTTCTCGCCGAGCGGCACCGACCACGACGGCGTCCCGGTGCGCAGATCGTAGGCCTGCGCCTTGCCCAGCGCGTCGACCGAGATCACCCGACCGAGGACGACCGCGCGCCGCGCCTCGTGCGTTGTCGCGTCCTTGGCGAGGGCCGCCGTCCGCCAGATCGGCTTCCCGTCGCGCCCGTCATACGCCGCGATCCACGCCTCGCCAGCGGGGATGCTGCTCTTGCCGACCACGTCCGGCGCGCCGTCGCCGTTCACGTCGGCGACCATCGGCCTGTCGCTGAAGTACGTCCTGGGTACCGCGCCGAGGACCGGCCGAGCCCCTGCGCCGGAACCCCCCGACGCGCCCAGCGCGACGGCGCCGGCGACCGCGCCGACAACGACCATGCCGGCGATGGCCGCCGTCACGGTGACCGCCGCGGCGTTGCCGGACGGCGGGGCGACCCGGACGACGTGCATTCCCTGCGGGGCCGGCGCGGTGGTCGGCTTCCTGCCGCGGTCGATCAGCGAGCGCGCGCCGCAGTACTGGCAGGTGACCGCGTCCATCCCCGGCTGGATCGGCAGCGGGGCGCCGCATCGGGGGCATCGGGTGTCGACGATCCTTGCCATCGTTCCACTCTACACGAGCTCCGCCGTCTACTTCCTCTCTCGTGTGCTCCCGCGCGCCCCGGGGACGGCGCCGCGCTCGCGCGGAGGCTCGCGCTCGCGCGGCTGCTCCAGCAGGGCCGCGCGCGTGATCCCTTTTCCCCCGAAGCGCTCGGCCACGTCCGCCACGACGCCCTCCAGGCGCCGGCGGCGCTCGGAGGCGACAGGGAACAGGCTCAGGGTCGGGCTCTCGGTCTGGCGGGTCAGGTCGCCCGCGGCGATGCCGACGAGCCGCACCGGCCGCGACAGGTCGAAGCGCGAGAGCAGCCCCTTCGCGCAGGCGTAGATCGAGTCGGTGTCCGCGACCGGATCGCCCAGCTTCGTCTGGCGGGTCCGCAGCGTGAAGTCCGAGTACTTGAGCTTCACCGCCACCGCGCGGCAGGAGAGGCCCGCCTTGAGCAGGCGCCGCGCCACGCGGGCCGAGAGCTCGAGCAGCCAGCGCTCGATCGGCGCCCGGCCGAGGAGGTCCTCCTCCACCGTCTCCTCCGCGCCGATCGACTCCGCCGCGCGGCCCGGGACGACGTCGCGCTCGTCGATCCCGGCGGCCAGGAGCCGCACGTGCTCGCCCCACGCGGGGCCGAGGAGCTCGTGCAGGCGCGGCGCCGGGCAGCGCGCGAGGTCGCCGAGGGTCGCGAGCCCCGCGCCGCGGAGGCGCTCGGCCGCGCGCGGGCCCACGCCCCACATGCGCTCGAGCGGCAGCGGCGCGAGGAACGCGGCGACGTCGTCGGGGACGACGACGAGCCCGTCGGGCTTCCGCAGATCGCTCGCGATCTTCGCGGCGAACTTGCACGGCGCGACCCCGGCCGAGGCGGTGAGGCCGATCTCGTCGCGGACGGCGCGCTTGATCCGCGCCGCGATCGCCTCGCCGTCGCCGAAGAGCGAGCGGCTCGCTGTCACGTCGAGGAAGGCCTCGTCGAGCGACAGCCCCTCGACGAGCGGCGTGAAGCGGCGGAAGATCGCGAAGACCTGCGCGCTCACCTCGGCGTAGCGGGCGTGCCGCACCGGCACGACGATCGCCTGCGGGCAGCGGCGGATCGCCTCGGCCATCGGCATGGCCGAGCGGGCGCCGGAGGGGCGCGCCTCGTACGAGGCGGCCGCGACGACGCCGCGCCGCGAGGCCCCGCCGACGAGGACGGGGCGACCCCGCAGCGACGGGTCGTCGAGCTGCTCGACGGACGCGAAGAACGCGTCCATGTCGATGTGGAGGATCTGGCGCATCGCGGGGCGCGCGATTGCACCCCGGGATCGCGCCGGGATCAACCGGCCGCGACGCGGCCCGCGGGGCTCACTTGAGCGACTGGAAGAACCGCCAGGCTCGCCCGCCCGCGCCGGACGGCACGGAGTGACCGCCGGGGTGCGTGCAGTACACGAGCGGCGTGCCCTCGTCGCAGCCTTGATACTCGACGCACCCGTTGCCGAAGGCCGCCGACGGCATCGTTCTCGCCTCGCAGCCGTTCCGAGCGCGCCAGAAGTCGCGGGTGGACTGTCCCAGCGCGGGGGTCACCGTCCCGTCGGTGTCGCCCTGCGTTTGAATCAGCGCGTGCGCGGCGCTCGCGTCGCCGCACATGGGCTGGGATCCATTGGGGCCCCACCCGGCGACCGGCGCGAGGCCGCGGAACTCCGAAGAGCGCTCGCAGCCGAGCGTGTTCGTCATGAAGCCACCCTGGCTGAACCCGACAGCGAAGACGCGCTTCGTATCCACGCAGTAGTTCGACTTGGCGTGCTCGAGCATGGCATCGAAGAACGCCAGATCGGCGTCCAGGCGCGCCCGATTGGCGCTCGGCGGCGGACCGCCCCAGTTGGAGTCCGCGGTGCCCCACTGCGACTCGGTGCTCGGAGGCGTGGATCGCCCGCTCGCCGGCAGCCCCTGCGGGTAGATGAGCAGCGCCTGGTCGTCGGTCTCCTGGATGAGCTGGAACCCGCTGTTGTCGTGCGCAGCCCACACGTTGTTCATGTTCAGGCCGTGAATACCGAAGACAAGCGACAGCGGCTTGTTCGGGTCGTAGTTCTGCGGCACGTACATCAGGTAATAGCGCGTCACCCCGCCGACCATCAACGTCTGCTGGGTGCGGGGGTCGGGGCGCGTCGCGGGCTTGCCGCAGCCCATCGAGCCGCTGTCGTCGGGGCCCGCCGAACCGCCGCCGCCGGTCGAGTCCCCGCCCGCGCCGCCCGCGCCGCCCGCGCCGCCCGCGCCGCCGGAGCTGCTCGCGCTCTCGGCCGTGCCCGCGCCCCCGCTCCCGCTCACGCTCCCGCTCACGCTGGCACCGCCGCCCGACGTCGAGCTCACAGTGGAGCCACCGCTCGTGCTGGCGCTGGAAGACGCACCAGCGCCGGGGTCAACGGAATCCGGCTCCGACGAGCAAGCGGACAGCCCCATCGCCACGCCAACAGTGAAAAGAACGCTCAGGCTCGATGCAGATCGACTCGTCATGACACCACCTCGCTAGCTGCCGATCGCCGGGGCCCGGGCGATCACGGGTCCTGAGAAGGCGCGGCTCCGCCCTCACCGGCAGCGTTCCACGAGGCGCATCCTCAGTGTAAGGGCGCGTATTGTGAGCGCTCACATAGACGATGTCAACGCTCGTCGGCGGGGCCGCCGGGTCCCCCCTCGAGGCCGAGGAGGAGAAAGGCCTGGCAGCGCCCCTCCGGCGCGACGCGTCAAGAGACGCCGGCGCCGGACAGCGATCCGGGTCGGACCTTCCGATTGACGTTGATGATGTGAGCGCTCACAGCAGGCCGCGTCTCCTCCCGTCTTCACCCTTCGACGCGGGCGACGGAAGACGCTCCCGAGCACGAATCGGCTCAGCGCCGATCGGGGCATGACACCGGCTCAGCGCTGGCCAGGACATGGGCCCTTCCGGAATCAGCGACTGGCTCTGGCGGCGCTAGCGTACCGGCGGCTTCAGGTCATCCGGCAGCCGGCTTCCCGGCGGTCGCGGCAGCTCGGGCGGGCGGTCGAGCAGCGAGGCCGGCGGCGCTGCGTCGGGCCCGGCGTCGGTCCCGCCGTCGGGCGGCGAGGTCGGGCCGGACGAGGTCGGGTCGGGCCCGGCGCCCGTGCTCGAGCTGCTCGAGCCCTGCAGGGGCGAGAGCGACTCGTTGGAGCAAGCGCAGAGCGCGCAGGCGGCGATCAGGAGGAGCCACGCTCGCATGGTCTGACTCCTCGGCTCAGTACTTGACCCAGATCTCGGTGCCTGGATGGATCATCGTCAGCACCTCGGTATCCGGCTCCGTCATGATCAGGCTCTGGGTGCTCGGGTTGGGGCTGTACGCTGCGTTACCCGCCCAGACGATGAGCGCGTCCTTGAAGACCGAGAGATCGTGGACGTGCTCGTTCACCGTGTACTTGTTCCACCCGGGCGCGCGCGGCGGCAGGACCGTGAGCGCCGGCGCCGGGAGCGACGTCGGGGCGTCGGGGTTCGGCTCGTGGCTGCCGTGGTCGCCGGAGGTGTCCACCCACTCGGCGATCGTCTCGGTGCCGTCGGCTGTGCGACAGGTCTGGACGGTGGGGAAGTACAGGGTCTTGAACGGCGTCTCCGGGACGTTGAACCGCAAGGACAGCTTGTAATAGTTGACGTCCGCTGGAAGCACGTCCGCGAGGGGCTTCGTCCAGACGACCGCCGTGACGTTGCCCTCCGCGTCCTTCTCCAGCGCGGCCTTGCCGAACGTGCTGTCCGTCGGCCGCACCGACGTCACCCCGGCCGGGATCTGGACCTTCACCCTGTAGGTGTCTGCGCCGTCGCAGCCGTGGCCCACGCCGAAGCTGGCCTCGTGGGTGGCGCCGGCGAACGCGGGCCCCGACACCGAAATGTGCGCGTACGCGGCCGTCGCCGTGAACAGTGAGCCTGCAACGATCAGGCAGCTCTGCAACGCTATCTTCATATCGAGACCTCCACCGAGGAAAGCTCGGGCACTCTAGTGAGGTCTCCGTGCTTTGAGAATGCGACCTGTTGTCGCAGCGCTCCGGTCCTCGGGCGGCGGCGCCGCGTCAGCCGCCGCCGAGGGGACCCGGGATCACCGGCCCGGGCGCGAGCAGCCCGCTCCCCTGCATCAACCACACGGCCATCTGGCTCGTCTCGCCCGCTTGCCAGACCACATCCGCCATGCCGTCGAGGTTCACGTCGCCGGCGGTGCGCGCCACCCAGCCCTCGCCGAGGGGACCCGGGATGAACGGGCCCGGCGCGAGCAGCCGGGTTCCCTCCATCAGCCACACAGCCATCAGGTTCTGCTCCGCGTTGTTCCAGAGCACGTCGGCCATGCCATCGCCGCTGAAGTCGGCGCCCCAGGCGATCTTCCAGCCCTCGCCGATCGGCCCCGGGATGGGCGGCCCCGGCGCGAGCAGCCGGGTTCCCTCCATCAGCCACACAGCCATCAGGTTCTGCTCGGCATGGTGCCAGACAGCGTCCGACATGCCGTCGGCGTTGAAGTCCCCCACCGCGGCGACGTCCCAGCCATCGCCGATCGGCCCCGGGATGAACGGCCCCGGCGCGAGCAGCCGGGTTCCCTCCATCAGCCACACAGCCATCACCCCCTGTTCGCCGTGGCTCCAGAGCACGTCGGCCATGTTGTCGGCGTTGTAGTCGATCGCCCTGGCGAACCAGCCGCCACCGCCCGGTCCGGGGAGGATCGGCCCGGGCACCAGCAGGTGGGTCCCCTCCATCAACCACACAGCCATCGCGCCCAGCTCTTCGTGACGCCAGAGCACATCCGCCATGCCGTCGAAGTTGAAATCGCTCGTCTTGGCGAACCAGTGACCGCCGGGCGGCCCCGGGATGAACGGCCCGGGCGCGAGCAGGCGGGTTCCCTCCATCAACCACACGGCGACGAGGCCCCGCTCGGCGTCGTTCCAGAGCACATCGGCCATGCCGTCGGCGTTGAAGTCGAGCGCCTGGGTGATCACCCATCCTTGCTCGCCGAGCCGCTGCCCCGCGGCGCCGATCGACGAGCCCGGGGGCTCCGTGGTGGGCGCGCCGCGCTGGTGGTCGACGCCCTGCGCACAGGCGGCGGCGGTGAGGATCGCGCAGGCCGCGCTCGCGGCCCTCACGACGGTGGCAGGCTGTCTCATGCTGGCCTCGCTCGCGCGCGGTGATGTTCGCTCCGGCGGCGCCGCGCCGCGGCCGTGAGCGCGCCGGTCACGCGCGCGGGGGGAGCGGCAAGCGCCAGTCCATCGAGTCATGGTTTGCGCCGGTTCTCGGCGCGGCGCCCACATGCGAGCCAAGCCTGGCATTCCCCGCTTCTTGCATGCCGGGTCATCGAACAGGTTTCCTGTGCTCACCGAGCGGATCGCTCTCCAGAGTTCCGGACGCATGCGGCGCTTCAAGAGCTGGCATCTGCCCCCTGATCGCCGGTGTCCCGAAAGCGAGGCCTCCCAGGAGACCCGAACGCCGCGGGAGACGACCCTTCCCCCCGGAGCCCTCGACGCCTGGCAGCTCAGATCAGCGCGGCACGGACGGCAACCCGAGGCTCAACGATGTTTGCACCCGACACAAAGATCACGCCTTGCATGGCGATGGTGCTCGTTTCATCGCTCAGCTGCGTGGGCCCGCGCGAGGCGCCGGGGCTCGCGGCCAGCAGCGGTGTGCATACCGAGACAGGCGAGGCGCGCGGCGCCCTGTGTCTCGGTCAGATGATCGCGAATGTGATCGTCCTCCCGGAGACGTACCACTGGGAGGATCCCGCCCACGTGCTCAGCGTGGCGGAGGGGTTCGGCCCGCGGACGCTGGACGTCGCCGTGGCGGCGAGCGTCCAGCCCACCGTGAGCCTCACCGGGACCGCCACGGGCACCGTCACGCCAGCGGAGACGCCGCCCGCGACGGGGATACCGGGCCTGCCGGGCCTCCCACCTTTCTTCGGGATATCGGGGCTACCGCCTTTCGGTGGCGCGCCGGGCACGGGCCTCGGCAGCGGGCTGCCGGGGACGTCTGGCGCGCCGTTCCTGCCGGGCACGGGGGGCACGCCGGGGTCCCGCGCGCCAACGGACTGCCAGCCTCCGTGGAGCATGTTCGACGACTGCGTGCCCTCGAACGGACAGCCCTCGTGGGGCGCGCCGGGCAATGGCGCGCCCTCGAACGGACAGCCCTCGTGGAACGCTCCGGGCAGCGGCGCGCCCACGAGCGGGGCGCCGTCGGGCAGCGCCCCGCTCGTGGGGCCGGGCAACTGCCCGATATCTCTCTCGGATATCTCCGAGGCGGTCGGGTTCAGCGTGAGCGAGACCATCACGCTCGAGGCCAGCTCGACCTACTTCGTGCCCACGGCTGCCTACGCGCGGGTCTCGGCGTATCCCGTGTTCCAGAAGATCACCTGGGACATCATCAGCCCCGGCGGCTGGAGCTGGGGAGCCGGCCCGGCGGGGGGCGTCGTCGTGGGCTCCGGCTTCGTGCTCAAGCCGATCGGCGTTTATTTTGCGACGTACCGCGCCTATGACTTCGCCGCGATGGGAGGGGGCGTGGTCAGCCCGGGCCCCATCCTGGACCCCCCGGGCGCGGGCGGAGGTCCTGGCGAGGGCGGAGGTCCTGGCGAGGGCGGCGACGCTGGCGAGGGCGGCGACGCTGGCGAGGGCGGCGACGCTGGCGAGGGCGGCGACGCTGGCGAGGGCGGCGCCGGCGGCGGCCCTGGCGCGAGCAGCGCTGGCGGCGGCCCTGGCGCGGGCAGCGGCCCTGGCGCGGGCAGCGGCCCGGGCATCGGTAACCAGGGCACCGGCGGCGCTGGAGCCAGCGGCGGAGGCTGGTGGATCCCCGGAACGGGCGGCGCCGGCGGCTCGGGCGGCCCGTGAGGCTCGCCGGCCGCAGCTCGGCGCGCCTCGACGGCCGGCCAGCCTCGCGGCTGCGCCGGCCCTCGGGCACCCCGCTCAGGGGGCGACGAGATCGAGCGAAGGGAGGGAGTCGCACGCGGTCTGGCCAAGGACGCTGACGTCGGCGCCGCGCACCGCGAGGGCCACGCAGCGCGCGTGGGCGTAGCGGCCTGGTCCCATGCTTCGCCCGATCGTGACCTTGTAGCGCGCGGTGTAGCCGCGCCCCGGGAGCGGCATGGCTTCCTCGATCTTCATCACATCCATGTGGTATCGCCAGCCCACGAACTCCACGATGCGCTGGAGACGATCGACGCCGAAGAGCGGCTCATCTCCGAACACGATGCTCTCCGGATCCAGGAGATAATCGTGCTGCCCGTTGTTGTCCCAGTACTCGCGCCCGGCGACGATGTACTGGATCGCGAACCGCGCCGGCTCCTGGTGCCCGGCAGGATAGAGGATCCCGGAGAACACCCACCGCTCGGGGGAGCCCCAGGGCGGCGCGGAGTCATACCGCGCCGGGACGACACGCCAGTTGCCGCCCGCGTCCCGGTAATGGACGAGCACCTGCTTGTCAGGGGCGATGTTGTCGACGAGCACCACGCCGGAGATCTCGGACATGGCGGGGTCGCCGACGCGCTTGCGCGTCGCATGTTCAAGACGCACGACGTCGTTCGTACGTGTCATGGCCTCTCCGCGCAGCACCCGCCGGGCCGGCTGGGAGGTGCGCACCGCTGGCACAAGCCTCCGTGGGGAGGCGTTCGCCCGCGCCGCGAGCGTGACGTCGAGCGCCGGAGACGGCGCGCCCGCGGGGTGACGCTGCGCCCCTTGCTGGACGCGCGCGCCTCGGGGCTCCGGCGGGCGATCCTCCAGGCCTCGGCCGACGAGCAGGGGCCCTGTTCCGGGATAGGCTCCGTCGCGACCGGTCAGATCACGGAGCACGAGCCGCCCGGCGAGGGCGCCCGCTGAGCGCCGCCCGCTGGGATCTTCGGCCGTCCGCGCCTCAGCGCGCCGACCGCGCGACCTCGTCGGCCGCGCGCGCCCGCTCCTCCGCCGCCTGCGCCAGCGGCCCCGTCAGGAGCGCCTGCGCCTCGCGGAACCGCGCGGCCACGTCGGACCAGTAGCTCGCGTCCGCGCCCTGCGGCGCCGCGATCTGCTTGATCAGCGCCGCGTCGTACGCCGCGACGCCCGCGTGGGGCGAGGCGGGCTTCGCGCGGGCCATCCAGTCGAGCGCCGCGAGGTCGCCCAGGCCGAGCCCCGCGAGCGGCGCCCGCCGCATCATGAGCGCCGCGTCCTCGGGGCCGTTGCGCAGGCCGAGCGCGAGCGCGAGCAGCATCGTCGCCTCCGGCGGGCGCGGCGTGCCCTCGGGCCACGCCGTGAGCAGCGCTGTCGCCTGATCGAAGTCCACGGCACGCCAGTACAGCCGGCCGAGCTCGATCCGCGCCCGCGCGTAGAGCAGCCGCGCCTCGGGCGAGAGCTGGGCCGTACGCAGGGCCGCGCGGTGCTGCAGCGGGACGCCCCGGCCGAGCAGCGCGCGCAGGGTCTCCGGCTGCGCCGCCGCGTCGGCCGGGAGCAGGCGGCCGGCGTAGTACGTCGGCAGCCGGGCCGCGAGCCCCTCGGCGGCCGTCGACGGCGCCGCCGCCGGGAGCGGCGGCAGCTCCAGCGCGTCGAGCGCGTCGACGCGCCGGCCGCCGTAGAGGCGGGAGAGCATCGCGCGCGCGCCGTCGACGCGGGCGTCGCGGAGCGCGCCGACCGACGAGAGCTCGCGCAGGCCGACGAGCGCGGCGTCGCGGCCGCGCGTCTTCCACGGCTCCAGGAGCTGGTCGAGCTCGCCGTAGTAGACGTTGCTGAGCTCCGCGTCCTTCCGCATGGCGTCGGGCAGCGGCGCCGACCGGACCGCCTCGACGAGCCGCATGTCGGCCCGCCCGGACTCCACGGCGACGATGCCCTTCGCGTAGAAAGGCAGCGCGACCCCGAGCCGACCGAGGTCCTCGATCGCGCGGGCCTGGTCCGTGACCCACGTGAAGAGCGGCCCCTTGGTGAACGCGACGACGCGCTGGGCGTCGTACGGCGGCCGGAGCGCGGGCGGCTCTGTCGCTGTGCGCGCGAGCCGGGCGGAGAGCGTGAGGCCGAGCAGCACCTGGTAGAGGTCGCCCTTGAGCGTCGCCGGGGGCGCCTCGAGGAACGGCGCGGCGATCGCGTCGCCGCAGGCGACGGGCGCGAGCTCGGCCCGGAGGGCGCGCGCGAGGCCCGCCTCGAGGCCGGCGCACGTCTCGACGCCCGCGAGCCGCGCGTCGCGCTTCGCAGGGTCGTCCTCGGCGAGCGCGGCGTCGAGCGCGTCGAGGGCGCCCTGCGCGTCGCCGCAGGCCCGCGCGGGCGCGGCGGGGGCGCGCCGCGCGAACGCCTCGCAGGCGGCCGGCGGGGCGGGCACCCCGGCCGGCGTCGGGGGGACCAGCGCGGATTTCGGGTCGAAGGGCGCCTGCTTGAGGAGCGGCAGCCACTCGTCCTTGAGCGTCCCGTGGACGGCGAACGCCTCGTTCTCGGGGAGCGGAGGCGGCGGCGGGGTCGCCGCGCGGCCGTCGCCCTGCGGGACGGGCGCTTGCGCCGCGGGCGGAGGCGCCGCGGCGCAGGCAGCGAGGGAGAGCCCCATCGCGGCGAGGAGGGCGGTGAAGACAGAGCGGGGGATCGAGCGCATCAAGTCTCCTTGGACACGGGCGGCCCGCGAAGGTTTCGCCGAAGACCGGCGGGCGGCCGTCGGGACCCGGGCGGGGCGGTCGTGGATACCACCGGAGAGCCGGGCGCGGGGGGACGGCGCTCGTGAGGGGGCCGAGGAGAGGCAACGATCCACAATCGGCAGAATTTTACACCAACGTCCACCTCATGACGTGGGCACCGTATGCCGACCGGGCGGCTGGCTGCGGCATCGGTAGCTTCCGGCACATGCAGTCTGCCCCGACGAACACAGCACCCGAGGCCGGGCGACCTCGGCCCCGCCACGAGGAGAGCGACCAGCGGTGAGCCCGCGCCGGTACGCGACTCACAACCTACGGGCGATGTCGTCGCAGGTAGAATCCTCCACGTCACGGCAATTGGTGACGTCCCAGGGCGTCCAGAAGCATTGATTGGCAACGTTCTCCTCGCACGCTTCCTGCACGGACGAAGAGACCTCCAGATCGCAGAGCTGATGCCGGGACGACGCCTCCCAGGGCGGATTGGCGTCACACTGCCCGTCGTCGCGAAGGCAATGCCTCTCGCGGGTCTGCACCAGCCCGGTGCCGTCGCCGAGGACCACGACGAGCGTCTCTGTCTCATCGATGAACGGGCCGGGGGCGTCGAGCGACGTGATGACGCCCGTGCCGCCGCCGAGCACGAGCCTGGCCGCACACTCGGTCGCAGCCAGCGGTTCCACGCCGAGATGTCGCACCATCGGGTCGCAGCTCGGCTCGAGGCCGCAAGCAAACAGGTCCACGGCGGTCTCAGGCGCGGCCGCGCCGCCGCCAGGTCCGCCGGAGGAGGTGGACTCATCGGTCTCTGTCCCGGTGTCCGTGCCGCTGCCTGAATCCTCGATGGTCGCCGAACAGGCGGTGACGAGCGAAACCTGCGCAACGAGGAGGAGGAGGAGTGCGCCACAGGCGCGTTGAGCTGCTCTCATGATCGTGACCTTTCGAAGGACCGAGCGAGATTCGTACGTGGACTGTGGGCACATCAGAGCAAGCAGCGCGCCATACGCACGCTCCGCGATCAGCCCATCGCGGCGACCCGCTGCGTGCGCGGGATCTGCCGCGACCGCCCGCCCATCCAACGATGCGCAGCGGCAGCGACTGTCGGCGGAGCAGGGTGAGTCCCCTGCGCCTCCCGCCACGCAGATCGGCTCATCGTGGCTCATTGCGACACACACGAACCGGCCTCGAGGCGAGCGGGCGTGCCCGGCAGGTCCAGCGCAGGGCTGCCCTGACCTCGGCCCAGGGTGAGCCATCCTGCTCTCGTCCTGCCGTGATCACAACGCGCCGCGGGATCGCGACGTCACCCTCGGAGCAGGGCGCGCGGGACGGGAGCCTGACGCACGCGGCGCGCGCTCGTCAGTACCACTCTCCGCCGAGCCCTATCGTGAAGGTGAACGTCGTGGCCTCCGGCATGAACACCGGGTGGAGCTCGGCGGCGAGGGCGAAGCCGCTGCGCCGCGGGCCGTCGCCGGACAGGCCGCCGAGGAGGAGGGCGCCGCGCGCGTGCGCCCCGAAGTACCAGCCCGAGGTGCTGGCGCAGCCGGCGTCCGACTCGATGCCCGCGTACTCCGCGGAGCAGCTCGCGACGGCCACGTAGTCCATCGAGGGCCCTGCCCCGAAATCGAGGACGTGGAACACGGTGAGGCTCGCGAGGAGCGAGTTGTAATCGATGAAGCCCGCGTCGAAGCCCGCGCTGTTGGACGTGCTCTCGGGCGTGAGCGTCAGCATCGGGGTGTTCTGGTAGTAGAGCCCGAGCGTGTGGTTGATCTGGAGGCCGATCCGGCCGGTCCACGCGAAGACACCGCCGGTCCCCGTCGGCGACTTGATGATGCCGCCGCCCAGCGTGCTGCCATACCGGAGCCGGACGCCGTCCCGCTCCTCATCCTCGTCCTCGGGCTTCTCCGGCTCCTCCGCAGGCTCGACCGGCGCAGACGACGCCTCCGGGTCGACCGTCGTCTCCACCGGGCCTCCGATCGGCGGCGGCGCATCGCTCCGCGGCGCGGGCTGGCTCCGGGGAGGAGGCGGCGAGGACGGCGCGCCCGGCGAAGGCCGGCCGGGCGACACAGGCGGCGCCGGCGCGTAGGGCGGCGCGGGCGACACAGGCGGCGGCGCCGGCGCGTACGGCTGCGCGGGCCGGTACGGCTGCGCCGGCGCGTAGGGCGGCGCAGGCGCGTAGGGCGGCGCAGGCGACGCCGGGGGCGCGGGTGCAGCGGGCGGCAGCGGCGGCGGCGCGGGCGCCGGAGGCACGGGCGTCGGCGCGGGCGCCGGCGCGGGCGGCACCGGCGTGGGCGCGGGCGCGGGCGCGGGCGGCACCGGGGTCGGTGCTGGCGCGGGCGCGGGCGGCACCGGGGTCGGTGCTGGCGCGGGCGCGGGCGCGGGCGGCACGGGCGGCGGCAACGGCGCGGGCGAGGGCGGCGGCGCAGGCGGCACGGGCGGCGGCAACGGCGCGGGCGAGGGCGCTGGCGCAGGCGGCACGGGCGGCTGCGCCGAGGCCGGCGGGATCGGCCCGGAGGGAGGAGGCGGAAGGGGCGCGTCGTCCTGCGCAAAGCCCGTCGCCGGGATCGCAAGGGGAACGGTGATCGCCGCCAGCGCGGCAAGCCAACGAACGGTGGTCATCCGGTTTTCCTCGACGCGCTCGTCGCGGCCGTCAAGCGCGCGGAAGTGCGAGCTGTCAGCCACGGTGCGACGATAGCAGAGGATCCGCCCACGATCCGAGGAACGCCAGCCCATCGGCCACCGCGCGACGCGCCCGTATCCCCCTCCCTCACTTTCCGTCACGGAAGGCGACGGCTCCGGTCACCAGACCCCTCGAGCCATGCGTCGAGACCCCAAAGCCCCTCTCTGCGGCATCAGTCCCCTGCTGGGGATCCTCCCGTCCGCCGCCTGCATGGCAGAAAGTTTCCACGGAGACGAGATCGGAGACGGTGCCGCCGGAAACGTCCAAGGGACGACCCAGGCCAACCTCTCCGCCGCGGAGGCGGCCGCGCTGTGGCCGCAGATCGAGGAGATCGCCGACGAGAAGGAGCTCCAGATCGTCTCGCGGGCCGTGAACTTCTGCGGCGGCGGCTGCCACGAGACCGACCCCTTCGCGTACCTCGACGCCTTCTTCGCCGCCTGCGAGGGCTGCCGCGTCGATTTCATCGCGGCGCACTGGTACGCTTGCGACAGACCGGCGCTCGAGTGGTATCTCGGCGAGCTCAAACGCTATCGGCGCCCCATCTGGCTGACCGAGCTCTCGTGCGGAGACGGCGAGGATCGGTCGCCCGAAGCGCAGGCGGCCTATATGCGAGAAGCGGTGCCCCTCCTCGAATCGGATCCCGACGTCTTCCGGTACGCGTGGTTCTCCGGGCGGACCGAGGCGATCCCCAACGTGGACCTGCTCGGCGCGAGCGGAGAGCTCACAGCGCTCGGCGCGCTCTACGTCTCGCTCCCCCACGCGGAGAGGTGCGGCCCGTGACCGCCCGCGCGGCGATCGAACCGTCGATGCCTCCCGCCGGCGGCGCCGTCCCCGCCGTCCCCGCCGTCCCCGCGGCCGGCATCCAGGCCGCGCCGCGCGACTTCGCCGAGGTGTACGAGGAGATCTTTCCCTTCGTCTGGCGGACCGTGCGCCGCCTCGGCGTGGACGCCTCCGCGCACGAGGACGTGTGCCAGGAGGTGTTCGTCGTCGTGCACCGGCGGCTCCCGGAGTTCCAGGGCCGCTCGTCGCTGAAGACGTGGGTCTTCGGGATCGTGGTCAACGTCGCGCAGGCGCACCGGCGGTCGCTGCGCCGCAAGAGCCCGGCCCACCGCGGGACGGGAGAGCCAGTCGATCCGGAGCTGCTCGCAGGGCCGAGCAACCTCAGCCCCTACGAGGCCATGACAAGGGCGGAGGCCGCGCGCGTGGCGCACGACCTCCTCGCGTCGCTCGACGAGGAGAAGCGCGTGGTGCTGCTCCTCGCCGAGCTGGAAGAGATGCCGGTGACGGAGATCGCGCAGGGTATCGGGGTGAACATCAACACCGTGTATGCGCGGCTGAGGGCCGCTCGACAGGAGTTTTCCGACGCGGTGCAACGCCACCACGCCAGGATCCGAGGAGGCCGCAATGGATGAGCTGAAGGCTGGCGAGCGGGCGCTCCTGGGCGCCCTTCGCGACACGGACGAGCCGACCGACGACGACCGGCGGCGGATGCGCGCGGCCGTGTGGGCGAGGCTCGGCCTCGCCGGGACGGCGGCGACGGCCGTGTCCATGAGCACCGCGAACGCCGCGGGAGCCGGGGCCGCCGGCGCTGCGGGCGCCGGCGCCGCTGGCTCCGCGAGCGCGGCGTCGGCGGCGCACGCCGTCGGCCCCGCCGCCGCGAGCGTGACCGCGACGGCGAGCACGGCTGTCGCGAACGGGGCGGCCTTCACGCTGCTCGGCGCCCCGCTGAAGATCGGGCTCGCGACGCTGGTCGTGGGCCTCGCGACGAGCGCAGCGCTCTACTTCCCGACGTCCGACGGGGCGCCCGACGCGCCGCGCGCGCAGGAAGCCGCGAGGATCGCGGCCCCGATGCCCCGAGCGTCGCACGCCGCCGCCCCGTCCGACGCCTCGCGCGCCCGCGACGACGCGCCCCCTGCGGCCGAGGCGAGCGCCTCCGCCGGGGCCGGCGCCGCCGTCTCCGCCGAGGTCAACGACCCCGCCAGCAACGGCGCCCCCGCCAGGACCAGCGCCGCGCCCGCGACCGCGGCGCGCGCGCCGGCCCCGCGCAGGCCCGCGGCGGCCGCGGCCGCCGCCGCGAGACCGGGCTCCGAGGGGCTCGACGCGGAGATCGCGCTGCTGCGCGACGCGCAGCAGGCGCTGCAGGCGGGCCAGTTCGCGCAGGCGCTCTCGAAGCTCGACGAGCACGCCAGCCGGTACCCGCGCGGCGTGCTCTCGACCGAGCGCGAGGCGTCGCGCGCGATCGCGCTCTGCCGCTCCGGCCGCGCGGCGTCCGGCAGGGCGATCGCGGCGAAGCTGCTCGCGCGGAGCCCGGGCTCGCCGCTCGCGACGCGCGTGCGCGCCGCGTGCGGGCAGGAGGAGTAGAGTGCCCATGTGCACGTCTCCAGGTGGGCCCGGGCCGCGTCGGCCCTGCAGGCGCTGATCGTCGCGGCGGGGCTCCTGCCCGCGAGCGCCCTCGCTGCGCCCGCCGAGCCGCGCACCATCGACCTCCGCTGGGAAGCGCCCGACGGGTGCCCGCCGGTCGACGAGGTCCGGAGCGAGATCGCCCGGCTGCTGGGGGCGTCGGAGCAGCGGCAGACGATCGAGGTCGAGATCGCCGTCGCCCGCAAGCGCGGCGCGCGCCTCCGGCTCGACCTGCGCATCCGCGCGCCAGCGCCCGGCGAGCGGGTCATCCACGGCAACGACTGCGCGTCCATGTCGCGGGCGGCGGCGCTGATCGTCGCGATGTCGATCGATCCCGACGCTGTCGCGCGGAATGCCGCCGCGCAGCCCGCGCAGCCCGCGCCGCCTCGGGCGGCTGCCGCCCCCGCGCCCAGCGCGCCGCCCCCCGCGCCGGACCCCGCGCCGCGCCGACCGCCTCCCGCGGCGGTCCGACCGCCCCCGCCGGGCGAGGGCGGCCCGGAGGGGGCGCTCTGGCTGAGCGCGCAGGTCGAGCAGGCGCTCGTGCCGACGATCGGCGTCGGGCTCGCCGCAGGCGGCGGGATCCGCAGCGGCTGGCTCCGCATCGACGGGGCGGCCGGCGTTGTGCCGTCGAGCTCGAGCCGCATCGCCGGGACGGCGGCCGGCGCCGAGTTCCGGCTCTGGTTCCTCGAGGTCGACGCGTGCGCGCGCGCCCTCGAGCGCCCCCTCGGCGTGCACGTCTGCGCGCTCGGCCGCCAGCACTGGCTCCTCGCCCGGGGACGCGAGGTCGACGAGGCCTTCACCCGCACGGCGCCGATCTTCGCGGCCGGGCTCGGGACGCTTGTCGAGTGGCGCTTCTCCGCTCCGCTGACGATCGAGGGAGCGCTGCACGCCGTCGCCCCGCTGCGGCGGCCGCGCTTCGTCGTCGAGAACCTCGAGGGGACCGTCTATCGCCCCCCGGCCGCAGGTCTCAGCGCCCGCCTCGGCGTCGCGCTGGCCTTCTGAGCCTCAGGGCCGATCCGGGCCGGCGTTCCACGCGGCCTCGATCGCGCAGCCGGCCAGCGCCTCGCTGTAGATCCGCAGCTCGTCGTAGCGCCCCCCGAAGTACGGGTCCGCATCGAACTGGGACCGCCCGAGCCAGTTGTTCACGTCCTGGATCCCCGAGAGCGGAAAGCCGACAGGCTCGCTGCCGAGGAGCGCGCCATCCAGGTAGAGGGCCAGGGTCGCCGCCGCGCCGTCGAAGACGACGGCGACCTGATGCACCTCGCCGTCCTCGAGCGTCGGCTCGGCGTGGATCGCCACCTCGCCGGTCACGCCGCTGTCGCTCGCGAGCGTGGAGACACCCCGCACGTCGAAGACCGTCGAGGGGGTGATCACCAAATAGGACGTCCCCACACCCCCCTCGCCCTCGACGGGATCTTCGCCTCGGCTGGATAGGCCGAAATCGACGATGCGCGGGTAGGAGCCCCCGCTGTCGCGGACGACCCAGACCATGACGGTGACATCGCGCAATCCCGCCAGGAGCCCCGCCGGCAAATCGACGTAATCGTCCTGGCCGTCGAGGGTGAGCCCCCCTCCGCCGTCGAGGCTCGCGCCGCCGAGGATCACGCCGTCAGCACCTCCGACGAGATCGGCGACGACATCTCCCACGCCGTCGAACGTGTACCGATGTATCGGCGACGGCAATACATCACAGGAGGTCGTCCCACCACCCCCTCCACTCCCGCTGCCCGCCTCACCGCCGCTCCCCGCCTCACCGCCGCTGCCCGCCTCACCGCCGCTGCCGCTCGCCGCTGACGCCGGATTCATGCGGCCCACCGCGATCTCCACGTCCGCCCCGCACCCGGACAGCCCGAGGAGCAACGCCATCACCGTAGTTTTCTGCGCACACGGCACGTCCTGATTTTAGCGTGGCCGCGTGGTCGATTTGATCACGAAATCGGCGCGCTCCGGACACGAGGGGGACAACTGCCGAATCCACACGCGGGAGACGACGATGACGTTCAGACGGGACCGAGTGTTCGCGAGTCCGTGGCTCGCCGCCGGGGGATGTCTCCTGGGCATCTCGTGCACTGGCATCCTCGGGAGCCAGGACGATGGAAACCAGGACGAGCCGGAGCAGGGCGCCTCCGTCGCGCTAGACGGGACGCCCCTGCACCACATGACAGCGTCGGAGTACAATAACACCGTCGCCCACCTCCTGGGAACGCGCCTGAGGCCCGCGGATGGCTTCCCCGCCTTCGGCGCGAAGGGCTTCGACGCGAACGTCAGCGCGCTCTCGAACCTCTCGCAGGTCCTGGTCCAGGGGTATTACGACGCCGCCAAGACGCTCGCCGCGGACGCCTTCTCGAACGAGGCGCAGCGCGCCGCGATCCTCGTGTGCGACCCCGCGGAGGGCGCGGGCGACGGGTGCGCGCGCGAGATCATCGAGCGCTTCGGGCTGCGCGCCTTCCGCCGCCCGCTCGAGGCGGCGGAGGTCGACCGGTACGCCGCGCAGTACGCCGACGCGCAGACCACCCTCGAGATGTCTCCCGTCGAGGCGGTGCAGCACGTCGTCCGGACCTTGCTGACGTCCCCGAATTTCCTCCTGAGGATCGAGGTGGGGCCCGACTCCAAGAGATCGCCGGGCGCCCTCAACGGCCACGAGATCGCGTCGCGCCTCTCGTACCTGCTCTGGAGCTCGTTGCCGGACGAGGCGCTCTTCGACGCGGCGGAGGGCGATGAGCTCGCCACCGAGGACGAGCTCCGGCAGCAGGTCGACCGCATGCTGGAGGACCCGAAGAGCGCCGCCTTCTTCCAGAACTTCTTCGGGCAGTGGCTCGGCACGCGCACGCTCCCCAGCCACAACGCCGACGCGACCCGGTACCCGAGCTGGAACGACGAGGTGAAGGGCGCGATGCTCGACCAGGTCAACGACTACTTCGCGAGCTTCACGACGGGCGGGCGGCCCTGGTCCGAGTTCCTCACGGCGCCCCACCCGGAGAGCCGGCTGCTCGAGCCGATCTATGAGAACGACCCCGAGGGCGTGCGCGAGGGGTTCCTCACGCTCCCGGCGTTCCTGACGCTGTCGTCCCGCGCGGACAGGACCTCTCCCACGTCCCGCGCGAAGACGATCCTGGAGCAGTTCTTCTGCGTGCCCCTGGTGCCGCCCGCCAACGTGGACATCCCGGAGCTCGGCGCCGCGGGTGGGGACGAGGGCCCCGTCGAGAACGTGCGCCAGGAGCTCGAGAAGCACCGCGCGTCGCCCGACTGCGCCAGCTGCCACGACGTGCTCGACCCGATCGGGCTGAGCCTGGAGATCTTCGACCCGATCGGCGCCTACAGGACCGCGTACCCGAACGGCGACCCGATCGATGCGGCGGGGGTGTACGAGGGCGTGGCGTTCCAGGACATCTCCGGCCTCGTGCCGGTGCTCGTGGAGGCCGCCCGGCAGGGGAAGTGCCCCACCGAGCAGCTCTTCAGCTACGCCCTGCGCCGGCGCCCGAGCGGCGGGGACAGGACCAGGATCGAGGAGATCACCGCGCGCTGGGGCGGCGGGACTGTCGCGGATCTGGTGAAGCAGGTGGTGACCAGCGAGGCGTTCCGCCTTCGAGCGAAGGACAAGGCGCCGTGAGGCCGCGCGGGTTGTTTCTGCACAGGACGAGGCACGAAGGAGCGATGCGCACATGAAACGCTTGATGACACGCAGAAACCTGTTGCGCGGCGCGGGCGTCTGCCTGGCGCTGCCGTGGCTCGAGAGCCTCGCGCCGCGCGGGGCGCGCGCCGGGGAGCCCGGCACCCCGAAGCGCTTCCTGCTCTGCACCTTCCCGAACGGGGCGCCCCATCACTGGTGGGAGACGGCCCCCGCGTTCGGAAAGACGGTGAAGGGCGCCGACTTCAAGCTGCCGAGGGTGCTCGAGCACTTCGCGCCGGTGAAGTCGAAGATGCTCATGATAAGCCGCCTCGGCAACTACACGTGGAGCACCGAGCAGCACCCCTACATCGAGCCTTCCCACTCGCGCCTCGGCGCGGCGCTCTCGACCTGCGTGGACGCCGATCAGATGGGGAGGGAGGCGCGCCAGGACCTCGGCGAGTGGGTGGGCAACGGGATCTCTGTCGACCAGCTCATCGTCCAGAAGGCGGGCCCGGAGCAGGCGACCCGCATCCCGTCGCTGCAGACGGGGCTCGGGGTCAAGCCCGGCTTCTTCGACCAGCGCAGCTACGCCTACAATCAGGTCCTCTCCTGGAAGAGCCCGCGCGAGCCGCTGAAGCGCTCGGTCAACCCGAAGGCGGTGTTCGACGCGCTCGTCGGCGCGGGCGCGGGGTCCGCCGTGCCAGGGCAGAGCAACGAGGAGGCCAGGATCGAGGCGGAGCGCCGCGCGGCGACCGAGAAGAGCGTCATCGACGGCGTGCTCGCGGACGCGAACTCGCTCATGAACCGGGTCGGCTCCGGGGATCGCAAGATCGTCCAGCAGTACCTCGACTCGCTGCGCGAGATCGAGAAGAACGCGACCCACGTACAGTCGACGATGACCCCTCCGGCGGGCCTGGGCTGCAGCCCGATCAGCCAGCCCGGCGTGGTCCCCGAGCCGCCGGGCCAGGCGGAGGGGCTCAACGAGAACGACAACACGGGAGCCGGCCCGTACAAGCACGAAGATCACGCGAAGGTCATGATCGACCTCATCGTCATGGCCATTCAATGCGACGTGACGCGCGTGATCACCCACATGCACGACGACATGCGCTCCGAGTTCGAGTATCGGTGCATCCCGGAGGACGTCCGCGCGAAGGTGGGGCTCGCGTACAGGAGAGAGAGCAGTCTGCACTTCCACTCCTCCCAGCACGCCGCCGGCAACCTGGACCGCGCGACCCAGGACGGCCAGTACAAGATCATCCAGCAGAGCAACCTCGACTACGCGGCGATCAACTGCTGGCTCAACCAGAAGAGCGCGCAGCTCGCGCAGCGGCTCGACGCCATCCCCGAGGGCGACGGCACGGTGCTCGATCACAGCGTCATGGTGCACATGAGCGAGATGCGCTCGCACGATCACGACGGGTACGACCTGCCCATCGTGCTCCTCGGCGGCGACGGCGTCTTCTTGAACGACGCGCACGTCGCCTACGGCGCCCTCGGCAGCGATCGCCAGCTCCGCGATCTGTGGTTCACCATCATGAACCAGTACTACGGCCTGGGCATCTCGTCGTTCGGCGAAGATCGCCGCGGCGAGCCGAACGCGTTGCTCGAGGAGCTCTTGCGGTAGCGCGGTGAATCACGGTCTCGACGGATGGGCTCACGTCGGAGGTCAAGCGTGATGCTCGAACGCCGCTCACGTCGATGGGCGTCCGGGGGCCTCCACGTCGCGCTCGGGCTGCTCGCGACATGCGCAGCAGGGCCCGGGTGCTCGGACGACCCGTCGCCGGCGTCTCCCCCGCCTGGCGGCGGAGGCGAGGCCGCGGAGCTCAAGGCGCACTGGAGCTTCGCTCTGCGATAGGGTCGCGGCGGGGTCTGCGGGCGAGTGGCGGGGCCGAGCGCGTGGATCAGGCGCCGCGGGGCCGATACATGAACAGCGCGGGATAAAGCACCCAGAGATGCCAGAAGGAGATGCCCATGACGAGGTACATCCCGAGGTGGAACGCCATCGCGGCGAGCGCCACGGCTCGGCAGCTGCGGCGCCACAGCATCAAGGGAAGGAAGGCGAGCTCGAACAAGCCGCCGAGCGCGGTGAAGACCTGGAAGATCCAGGGCCACTGCGTCAGGTACCGGCCGAGCTCTGCGCCCGAGGTGATCGTGAAGCGATACGGCGTCACGCCGCTCGTGAGCCAGACGAGTCCCGAGGCGACGAGCTTGGACACGCCTGCCTGGAAGTAGAGGAGCGCAACATAGAGCTGCATGAACGCGAGGAGGAACGATGCCTGCTGGACGTCGCGCGCGGAGGCTGGCCTCGTCCACCCGAGCAGGTCGTCCAGCGAGCCGCGCGCGCCGCTCCGCCCGGCGCAGAGCGCGATCGCGAAGAAGTTGAGGTGTGTATCGTAGTTCCAAGAGATGCCGGTGAACTGCGCGGTGTAGTAGTTGAGCACCAGAAACGAAAGAGCCAGCGCTACCGTGGAGACGCGCGTCGCGAGGCCGAGCAACGTCGAGAGCGCGCTCGCAGCTACGAGCACCCTGAGGCTCCAGTACGTCTCCGGGTCGAGCACGGGGGTGAAGGCCAGAAGCCCGCGCGGCGCGTAGAGCAACGGACCCATCTCGCCGAAGAAGCGGTCGAACGGGCCGAGCAATACCATCACCAGGATGACCAGCCCGAGGCTCGCCCGGATGGCGGCCAGACGCGCCAACGACGCCTCTTGCGCGAACAGGAAGCGGTCTGCTCGGCTGGAGAGGGGCCTCATGGGTGAGGACTCCGTTCGATCGAGGGATACGAGAAGACGGGCGGCTCGCACTCCGGACTGTAGTCGGCGCCGTACCGGTACTGCGTGAAATCCCACTCGCAGAAGGTGACCTCCAGCCGGGTGAAGGTGGCCCCGGGCGACGGCCGCGCGGCCGCCCATACCTCGTCGAACGCATCCCAGGGAGCCTGGCGCAGCCGCGTGAGGATGGCGCGGGCGAGCTCGACCTTCGGCCGCGGGTCGCTCTGGGGAGAGTAGATGGAGCGCAGGAGGACGTTGGCGCGGAAAAACTCGATCGGCAGCACGTGCCCCGGCTCGACGAGCTGGGACCGGCCGGAGGAGTCGTGGAGCACCACGTGCGGGCGCCGCATCCTGGCCGGCTGCAGGTACGAGAACATGATGTACGGCGCGAACGGCCAGAGGTCCTTGCCGAAGAAGAGCGAGAGCGGGAGCTGCATGGCTTGAATCCCGAAGAAGACGGCCAGCGACAGCGAAAGAGCCCACCGCTCGCGGTGCGTGAGGACCGTGCTCATCGGGGTTTCTCAGGCAGAGGGCGTGAGCCGATGGCGCTGGCCCGCAAGCCTTGCGTCAAAAGCACCGTGCACAGCGGGCTGCGCCGATCCGGATCGACGTCTCGCTGGATACGGAGAGCGGCGAAAACCGAGCTGAGCAGATCGGACGCGAGGACCCTCGTTATCACAGTTCACGTTCACATTCCCAGGTTGCGGCGCCCCAGATCGGCGTCATGCCCCGTCATCGCGAGCGCCAGGTGCGCGATGGCGAGTTTTCGACGTGATGCACCAAGCTCCATCGAAATGCGGCCGCCCTGCGGGGGACACGCGCCTCGCGGATCACGCGTCGACTGTTCGACCTCGGCGAACCCTTGCACATCGGACAGGACGTCGAGTCATCCCTCTGCGCGGGTCCGGACCCGCTCGGACACATGGCTACGTTTTCCCGACTCAGCGCACCTCCACCATCGGCTCGCACACGGCCATCTCGACGCCGTGCTTCACGTGGGCCCGCACACGGATCCTGCACATCTGGGCTAAGGTGAGCATCGGAACGGTGTGGGAACAGTCGAAGCTCGTCACGACCGGATAACCTCGACGCAGCCCGAGCACCTCGAGCAGGAGCTCGTCATGGCTGAACGGGGCGCCCTCGGTGTCGGTCATCTCCGCCTTGCCGATCACCAGCGCTGCGATCTCGTCAAGCGCGCCGATCGCCTCGAGCTGGCGTAGCTGCCGCTCCTCCCGTGAAAAGCAGCAATCCATCTGCTCCAGGATCAGGATCGCTCCTCTGAGCGGCGGGAGGTACCTCGTCCCCGCGAGCGAAAGCAACGTGTTCAGGTTCGCGATGATGGCGGGCCCTTCGGCGTCCCCCGACACGAGAGCGCGCCAGCCGGCGTTCGGCTCGTACCGACGTGGAGCGGTGCACCACTCGGACGTCTTCGCGTCCCGGAAGTGATTGCTCCACTGCGGCGGGCACAGGAGAGCCCTCGCGCCGTCCGTGTGGCGACCGGTGGCGTCGAGGAACGAGTCGAGCGTGAACCCATCGACCCTGGGCCAGTCGCCGAAGGAGGGGACTACCGCAGGGCCGTAGAACGTCGATAGCCCGGACTGCGTGAGCAGGCCCATGTGCAGCGCGGTAACGTCGCTGTACCCGCAAATGATCTTCGGATTCTCTCTCACCCTCTCGAAATCGATGTGCGCGAGCAGGCTCGACGAGTTCGTGCCGCCTATCGTAGCGATCAACGCGCGCACCTCCGGGTTCGTCACGAGGTCCATGAATTCCCTCGCGCGCGCCTCGGGAGGGCCCGAGCGGTAGCCTTCTGCGACGGCCTTCTCCGTCAGCTCACCCTCGATGACGCGGAACCCGAGCTTGCGCAGCGTCTCTCTACCGTGGAGGTACTTATCGCGAAAAACGACATGGGCGGGGTACGAGGGCGTAAAAATGCCGATCGCGTCACCCTGCTTGAGGGCGCGCGGGCGGATGATCGGCCGACCGGTCCCCGCGTTCCTGTCCTCTGCTGCCATAAACCCTCGTCATTCTCAGTTAAACCGCGGCGTCCACACGGCGCGGTGGAGGCGCATGTGCCTCTTGTTCTCGTTGAACACGCGGTTCCATTCGTGCCAGCGCCGGGAGATCTGCTCGAATCGCTCATCCCCCGAGCCAGGGAGCTGGTCGAGCAACCCGGCGTCTGACAGTATTTGCCTGATCCCGTCCGGTCCCGGCGCAGCGACATCACTCAACTCGCCCGCATCCCAGTGCGTGCTCGCAAAATTAGCAAATAGCTCTCTCCAGTCCGCCTCGTAGAGAGTCGCGATGTCCTTCCCAAATATATCGCTCAGCTCGCGTCGCACACGCTGAGGCGGCTCCGCCACGTAATGCATATCAATCACGCACACGCGCGACCTGCTGTCCGCCATGACTCTGGCACATTCGCGTAGGGCTCGCTTCGGATCGGAGATGAAGCCGAACACGCATTCATAGAGCACCACATCGAATGAGCGCGCGGGCAGGCACGAAAGATCCTCGGCGCGGCAAAGGTAATGCTTGGGCCGCCTCTGCGTCAAGCGCTCGCAGTTCCTCAAGGCCGCCTGGAGCATGCGCTGGGACGGCTCCACGACGCTCACGTCGAGCCCGGCGCTCAGCAGAGCACGCGTTGTATGGCCGGTACCGCAGCCGATCTCGAGCACCCGATCCTGCGCCCGCAGGCCGGCGATCTTGAGCAGATCGACGGTGGCCGCGAGCCCGCCGGGGTGGAGCGCGAATCCCCCGAGGCACGACAGGAACTCAAAGTATGGTAGCGCGAGGAGGTCGGCGAACGACGTGATCCCTCGCAGGGGGGACATCGACTCGCTCATGGCGCCGCCTCTTCGAACCGGGGGAACACCTGTCCTGATGCCCGGCGACAGCGATCACAGGTCGGCGCGTGCGGAATCCTCGTAACTGTGCTGCGCAGGGTCAGCGCATCCATGGCAACCACGGCGTCGAGCGTCTGGACCAGGTGCTCCAGGCCCCCGAGCCAAGCGAGCGCCTCCTTCGCCTGCATCGACGCGGCGAGCCCGTTGACCGGACCGAACGACGGAACCTGAAAGCGCCGGTTGATCTCGCTGATCAGTGGTAGATCCCTCATCGGTAGAGCCTCGTCCTGCGGCATCATGCAGCCTCTGCAAGCCGTCCGGCCAGGCGCGACGAGGGGGCCGCACACCGCGATCGCATGCGCGTACCCAGCCGCGGACCAAGGAATGTGCCTGCGGTACGAGTAGCTGTCGACGATGTCATGTATGTTCGCAGGGGTGTCACCCGAGAGGAGGACCAGGTCGACGTCGCCCACCAGCTCATCCATGTCACTCTCGTGCAGGATCGAGCGCGGGAGCGACTCGCACGTGATGCTCGGGTTGATGTTCAGGAGGCTCTGCCGCGCGACATCGACCTTCGGCTTCCCGATGTCGTGCGGCGTGAAGTAGAGCTGTCGTGTCAAGTTGCTCTCCTCGATGAGATCGCCGTCGATGAGCTTGATGTGGCCAACGCCAGCCGCGCCGAGCAGGAAAGAGAGCCAGGTGCCGATGCCGCCGACCCCCACGATCGCGACGCGCGCGTTTTGCAGCCTGCGCTGCACGGAGGGTGCATGCGCGCCGACGCTCCCGTAAAACAGGAGATGCCTCGCATATCGGTCTCGCGTGCCGGGCATCAACTCCGGATGCGTCGACGCGTCAACCAGGATGCCACGCTCGACGAGAGCGCAAAGCTCGTCCTCGCATGCGCCGTCGAGTCCGGCAAACTCTTCACACACGCGCTCACGGCACTCGCGCAAGGTTCGCCGACCGTCCGCAAGCGAGAGGAGGAAGAGCGTCACAGCGCTGACCTCAACGCTGGTCTCGTAAGGAGTGGATGGAAACGCCGCGAGCCGCAGGCCGAAGCGCGCCGGCTCCGGTTGGATCAATCGGGCTGCGGTGACCTGCAGGTACGCCGGCAGCAGCGGGTAGATATCGTCGGGTAGAGTCGCCACGATAGTCTCACTTTGTTGTACTATTGCATGTGGACGAGACACACTCCGCGATCAGATCGCGGAGTGTGTCTCTTGGTCACGTCGGCCCGATGGCGACTCCGCGATGCAGCCTTCAAGAGCGGCACTGAAGAACGGCACGCTCCGTAGGGTGCATCGCGTGGCCCGGCCTCATGCTGTCAGTTGGGCACCTCCATCCTGATGGTCGACTGCACGAGCTTGATCAGGGTGTCAATGATGCCCAATTCCACCGGCGCCGCCAGAACATCGGCCGAATCGGCCGACGGCACCTCGGCTGCCTGCGCGGCGCCCGTGACGCTCGCGGAAGCACCAAGGATCGACACCAGAAGCCCCACCTTCTCTTTTGCATTCATATATTTCTATCCTTGTTTGGCCCCCCAGTGTGGGAATAGGTATCCTTTCCATCGGGCCTACTCAACCCGATTATCCGTCAAATCCATGCTCCGCTTGCTGCCTCTGGAAAGCGGGGGGGCGCTCTCGAACCAGACCACGTGCGGGGGGTGCCACATCAATAGCGGCCGCGGCGCCCCGCCCGAGCCCGGCGAGGCGATGGTGACCGCCGTCGTGAAGCTGTTCGGCGCCGGAGCGAGCGCGGACGGCAGGCCCACGGCACACCCGAGCTACGGAAGGCAATTGCAGAACATCAATGCGCTCGACGCGAGCCCCGGCGAGGGCACGGCCACCGTGGCGTACACGGAGCAACCGGGGCAATTCCCCGACGGCACGCCGTATGTCCTGCGCCGGCCCACGTTCCGCTTCGGCGGGCCCGTCGCGGGGCAGATCGCGAGCTACTCGGTCCGCGTCGCCCGACCGGTCGTGGGCATGGGCCTCCTCGAGGCGATCGCCGAGGCGGCGTTGCTCGAGCGCGCGGACGAGATCGTCTGCAATCCGGACGGCATCTCGGGGCGTCCGAACCTGATCCCGGATCCGGTCTCAGGGGTGTTGCGGATAGGGCGCTTCGGCTGGAAGGCGGGCAAGGTGAGCGTGCCTCACCAGGTTGCCGACGCGCTGGTCGCGGACATGGGCGTGACGACGAGCCTGTTCCCGGTCGAGGAGTGCGGAGCGATGCAGGCGGGCTGCCAGGGGGGCGCGAGCGGGACTCCGGAGCTCTCCGACGACGATGAAGACCGGCAGCATCACCCGTTCGTCGAGCTGCGCGATCAGATCATCCATCCCTACAGCGATCTGCTCCTGCACGACATGGGAGAGGAGCTCGCGGACACGTCGACGAGCGATCACCTGGCGGGGCCGCGCGAGTGGCGGACGCCGCCGCTGTGGGGCATCGGGCTGCTCGAGGCGGTGAACGGGCACACCCAGCTCCTGCACGACGGCCGCGCGCGGGATGTCGTCGAGGCGATCCTGTGGCACGGCGGCGAGGCGGACGCCGCGAAGGGGCGCTTCGTGGCGCTCCCGCGGGAGGACCGCGACGCCGTCGTCGCCTTCCTGCGCTCGCTCTGAGCGCCGCCTTCCCGGCGACCTGCTCGGGTGCTCGATCCGCTCGGCGCGCCGGGCGCGGGCGGGGCGCGCCTCGCTCAGAGCCCCGAGCGGCGCGCCATGTACTTCGAGAACCACCGCGTGGGGCCGGGCGCCACGCGGACCGCGAGGCTCGCCGCCTTCACGAACACGCTCGTCTCCAGGACCTCGCGGCCCGCCTCGACGGCGCGCACGATCCCCTCGGCGACCTCCTCGGGGCTCTGCTCCCGGTGGCCCGGCGGGCGGTAGCCGACGTTGTGGTCGGTCACCACGGCGTTCGCGTGGAACGGGGTCGCCACCGGGCCCGGCCGCACGACGAGCACGCGCACGCCGCGCGACGAGACCTCCGCGCGGAGCGACATCGAGAGCGCCTCCAGCGCGAACTTCGACGAGGCGTACGCGCCCATCCGCGGCGCGGAGACGATCCCGGCGATCGAGGAGATCATCACGACGGTGCCCTTCGCGGCCGAGAGCGGCGCGATCGCGAGCTGCGCGAGGCGCATCGGGGCGACGACGTTGAGCCGGTAGATCGCCTCGAGCTCGGCAGGGTCGATCTCCACCGTGGGCACGTAGTAGCCGCGCCCCGCGTTGTTCACGAGGACGTCGAGCCGGCCGTACGCGCCGAGCGCCCTGTCGCAGAGCGCCTTGCGGTCCTCCTCGACAGTCACGTCCCCGGCCACGGCGAGCGCGTCGCCGCCCGCCGCGCGCACCTCCGCGGCGACGCGCTCGAGCGCCTCCTGCCCGCGCGCGCTCAGCACCACGCTCGCGCCGCGCTTCGCCCAGGAGAGCGCGAGCGCTCGACCAATCCCGCTGGATGCACCGGTGATGACGACGACGAAGGCCATGTGGGCAAGAGTATACGCTCCTCGGTGGATCTGTGGGAAAGGTGCGCATGAAGAAGCTCGTTGGAACGCTGTTGATGGGCTCACTGCTCCTCGCGGGCGCTGCCTGCGGCGGCGGCGGGCCGGCCGGGCCGCCCTCGGGCGCGGGCGGGCGTGGAGGCGGCGGGCAGGCAGGAGCGGGCGGCGGCGGCGCAGGAGGCCTGCAGTGCGCGGGCTCGGACCTCGTGTGCCCCGAGGGCGCGCGGTGCCAGATCGACGTCGAGGGCGAGCCGTCGGGCTGCACCGCGGCGTGCGACGAGGGGCGCGCCTGCGGCGACGCGGCGTGCTGCGGCCCCGGCGCGTCGTGCGTGAACCGCGGCTGCAGGGCGGCCGATCTCGTGCTGGAGCCCTCGGAGCGCGCGGAGGCGGTCGCGTTCGACTGGGTCGGCTTCGGCGAGGACGCGTGCGAGGTGCGCCGGGGGTGCGTCGGCGGGAGCGGCCGGCGGGCGCTCCTGCGCTTCCACGTGTCGCTCAGGAACGCCGGCGACGTGCCGCTCGATCTCGGCGCGCCCTCCGAGAGCGACGTGTTCGAGCCGAACTTCTGCGAGGACAGCTACGTCGTCCCGCGCCTCTTCCGCGCCGTCCTCCGGCAGGGCGCCGCGGCCGTCGCCGAGGCCGAGCTCGACGCGCGCTGCGTCGCGATGCCGGGCGGCCGGTACGACTGCGACGCGCAGGGCCTCTGGCCCGGAGAGCACGTAGAGCAGCCCGGCACCGTCGCGTGCAACGCGCTCGACGTGACAGGGGTGCGGGCCGGGCTCTACGAGCTCGAGATCACCGTCAACCCGGGGAAGACCCTCGCCGAGGCGCGCTTCGACAACAACACGATCGTCCTGCCGGTCGACTACCCCGCCTGCGACGGCACGATCTGCGGCGGCGCGTGCTGCCCGACCGGCCACGCGTGCAGGGCCGACGTGTGCCTGCTGCCCGACCTGCGCCCGGACGAGGCGCGCATCGTCGATACGCTCCAGTTCTCGTACCAGACGTTCCCCGCGGACGCGTGCGAGATCCTGGAGGGGTGCATCGGGGGCCCGGGCCGGCGGCACCTCCTCCAGTTCGAGGGGCGCATCGAGAACACAGGGCCCGGCCACCTCGACCCCGGCCCCGAGTTCAACAGCCCGCTCTTCGAGTACGCGCAGTGCCACCAGCACTTCCACATCCTCGACTTCACCGATTACCGGCTGCTCGACGCGGACGGCGCGATCATCGCGCAGGGCCACAAGCAGTCGTTCTGCCTGGTCGACATGGAGCCGCTCGATCCAGAGGACCCGGCGCCGCGGGGCTTCCCGAGCGCGGGCGGCGCGGGGTGCAACTTCCTGAGCGCGGGGTGGGCCGACGTCTACGGCGTGGGCACGGCGTGCCAGTGGGTCGACGTGACGGGCGTGCCCGAGGGCGATTACCTGCTCCGCGTCGCGGTGAACCCGGGCGGCGCCATCGCGGAGCGGTCGATCGAGGACAACGTTGTCGAGGTGCCGATCCACGTCCCGGCGTACGCGCCCTGCGTGCCCGAGCCGGAGATCTGCGGGGACCTCATCGACCAGGACTGCGACGAGATCCCCGACAACGGCTGCGCCGGCGCCGGGTGCATCCGCCCATCGACCGAGCTCTGCGGGAACGACGTCGACGAGAACTGCAACGGGGTCCCGGACGACGGGTGCGCGCCGATCCCGGGCGCCGATGCCTGCGCGACGGCGGCGGAGCTCACGGAATCGATGGATTACGCCGCGGAGATCATGGCGGGGAACACCTCCGACGTGGCCCTGCCGTGCGGCGGCGAGGGGGGCGAGGTGTTCTTCCGCTTCACGCTCCCGTCCGAGGAGGTCGTGTACCTGGGCACCCTGGATTCGGAGATCGACACGGTGCTCGCTGTGCTGGAGGGCGACGGCTGCGGCGGCGCCCCCGTCGGCTGCGCGGCCCGGAGCTGCGGCGAGCTCGCGCCGGGCGCGAACTTCGCGGCCAGGCTCCCGGCGGGGACGTACACGGTGGTGGTCAAGGCCGTGAGCGCCGGCGCCTCCGGCAGGGTGCGCCTCACGTTCGAGCGCGCGTCGTGCCTCGGCGAGGGGGCCGAGGTCGTCACGAGGAGCGGGCTGATCCGCGGCGACACGACCGGGAGGCCGATTCCCCCGAGGTCTGCGTGCGGCGCGGCCAGCCCTGAGCAGACGTTCTATGTCCCCGTGTGCCCGGGGAGAGCCTTCATGGTGTCGTCGTGCGGCCTGGCGGACTTCCCGATGACGCTCAGGACGGCGGACGACGCGTGCAATCCGACCCATGTGCAGTGCTCCAGGCCGAGGGACGCGTGCGCGGGTGACCCCGAGGGGGCCAATGCCGTGATCGTCGCGACGCGGCCGGGAGGGGGCCTCGGGTCGATCACCGTGAGTGGTCGCACGCCGGTGGATTTCGGGCCTTACGAGATTTTCGTCACGCCGCTCTGAGGGCCCGAGCGCGCCGCCGGACGTGATCGGCGCGGCGGTGATCCCGCCTCTCCGGGGGCGAAGTTTGCGCTCCGCCTCGGGCGATCTGCGGTAGAACCGCGCCCATGCGAGCCAACCATCCGTCCCAGCGGAGGCGCCTCCGGGCGCCCTCGTGCCTGTCCAGCGCGCTCGTCGTCGCGCTCGGCCTGACGTCGCCCACCTACGCCGCGCCACCGGCCGCAGCAGCGGCGCAGCCCGCAGCCGCGGCGCAGCCTGGCGCGAAGCCGGGGGCCGCGGCGCCGGCCTCGGCCAGCGTGAGCGTCATGGTCCCGGTCGAGAAGTACACGCTGCAGAACGGGCTCGAGGTGGTCCTGCACGAGGATCACCGCACCCCCGTCGTGGCCGTCAACGTCTGGTACCACGTGGGCTCCAAGGACGAGCCGAAGGGGAAGAACGGGTTCGCGCACCTCTTCGAGCACCTCATGTTCCAGGGATCGAAGAACGTCGGCGAGGACATGTTCTTCAAGTACCTGGAGCGGGCCGGCGCGAGCGAGCGCAACGGGACGACAAACGCCGACAGGACCAACTACTTCGAGACCGTCCCGGCCAACGAGCTCGCGCTCGTGCTCTGGCTGGAGAGCGACCGGATGGGGTGGCTGCTCGACCACGCGAACGAGGAGACGTTCGCGAGCCAGCGCAACGTGGTGAAGAACGAGCGCCGCCAGAACTACGAGAACGCGCCCTACGGCCTCGTGCCGCAGTTCCTCCGCGCGGCCATGTTCCCGGAGAACCACCCCTACCACCTGCTGACCATCGGCACGCCCGAGGACCTCGACGCCGCCCGGATGGACGACGTGCGGGCCTTCTTCAAGACGTTCTACGCGCCGAACAACGCGACCCTCGTCATCGCCGGCGACATCGACAGGGGCAGGGCGAAGGAGCTCGTCCACAAGTACTTCAGCCCGATCCCGAAGGGCGCCCCGCCGCCCGTGGCGACGAAGCCCGACCCCGGCGACCTCGCGGCCGAGAAGCGCCTCGACATCGAGGCGGACGTGGAGCTGCCCCGCGTGACGATCAGCTGGGTGACGCCGCCGCATTTCGCGCCCGGCGACGCCGAGCTCGACCTCGTCGGCAACGTCCTCTCGTCGGGCAAGACGAGCCGGCTGTACAAGCGGCTGGTCTACGATCTCCAGATCGCGCAGGACGTCTTCGCGGGGCAGGCGTCGAGCCAGCTCGCCAGCACGTTCCAGATCACCGCCACCCTGAAGAAGGGCAAGTCGCCCGAGCAGGCCCTGAAGCTGATCGACGCGGAGCTCGAGAAGCTGCGCAAGGCGCCGCCGACGCAGGACGAGCACGAGCGGGCCCGGGCGAAGCTGCTGTCGGACCTGGTCTTCAGCATGGAGCAGGTGACCGCCCGCGCGAACGCGATCAACCACTACAACCAGCTCGCCGGCGATCCGGGGTACTTCCCGAAGGACGTGGCCAGGTACGAGACGGCCACGGCCGCCGACCTGCAGAAGGCGACAGCGGACTTCCTGCCCCAGGGCAGGCGCGTGATCGCCCTCGTCACGCCGAAGCCGGGCGCCCCGAAGGCGGGGCGCCTCGTGAAGCAGACCGAGACGGCGGCGCCGGCCGCGGCGAAGCCCGCGGCGGCGGCGCCGGCGACCGGCAAGCCCGCGACGGCACCGGCAGTGAAGAACCCCGCGGTCGAGAAGCCCGCGGTCGAGAAGCCCGCGGCCGGCACGCCCGCGCCGAAGGGAGGTTGAGCCATGCAAATGAAACGAATCCTCTCCGTCTCGCTCGCCGCAGCGGCGCTCGCCGCCTGCGCCTCGAACACGAAGGCGCCGCCCGCCGCCGCGCCGCCGCCCGCCGCGCCGCCGCCCGCCGCCGCGCCGCCCCCGGAGGCGGCGGACGCCTTCCGCAAGTCGCCGCCGCCTCCAGGGCCGGAGGTGGTCTTCGTGCCGCCGCGGATCGAGGAGGCGAAGCTCGCGAACGGGATCCGCGTCCTCGTCGTGGAGCGGCACGAGCTGCCGATCGTCGCGGTGGAGGTGACCACCGTCCGGGGCGCCGATCAGGCCGCGCCGGGCGTCGGCGCGTTCGCTGGCGCGATGCTCACGCAGGGCACGAAGACCCGCAGCGCGCTCCAGTTCAGTGACGCGCTCGGCAAGCTCGGCGCGCACTTCTCGTCCGGGGTCAATTTCGACGGCGGCGGCGTGCAGGGCCAGAGCCTGGCGCCGCGGTTCGGCGAGATGCTCACGCTGCTCGGCGACGCGTACATGAACCCGGCGTTCGCGCCGGCGGAGATCGAGCGCGAGCGGTCGCGCCGCATCACCCAGCTCGCCGAGATGAACGACCGGCCCGCGTCGCTCCTCTCCATCGCCCAGGGGCTCACCCTCTACCCCGAGGGCCACGCGTACAGCGCGCCGCTGCTCGGCACCGAGGCGGCGCTCAAGAAGATCACGGCGGCCGCCCTCGCGAAGTTCCACGCCGCGCAGTTCCGGCCGGAGCTGACGACTGTCTCCATCGCCGGGAACATCACCAGGGCCGACGCGGTGAAGGAGGTGGAGCGGGTCTTCGGCGCCTGGAAGGGCCCGGCCGGCGCGCCGCCCGTCCCGGCGAAGGCGGAGGTCCCCGCCGATCCGGCGGCGCTCGACGCGGGCGCGCCGCGCGTCGTGATCGTCGACAGGCCCGGGCTCACGCAGTCGACCGTCACGGTGACGCTGCCCGGCGTGCCGCGCGCGACGAAGGACTACGACGCGCTGCTCGTGATGAACACCCTCCTCGGCGGGCAGTTCTCGAGCCGGCTCAACCTGAACCTGCGCGAGAAGCACGCCTACACCTACGGCGCGCGCTCCGGCTTCGATATGCGCCACGGGCCCGGCCCGTTCTCCGCGGGCGGCGCGGTGGTGCGGGAGAACACAGGGCCGGCGGTGCGGGAGATCTTCGCGGAGATCGACCGGATGCGGAAGGAGCCCGTCACCCTCGAGGAGCTCGCGGACGCCAAGGCGAACCTCATCCGCCAGCTCCCGGCCCGCTTCGAGACGGCCGGCGCTACCGCGTCGACGGTCGCGAGCCTCGCTGTCTACGATCTGCCGCTCGACGAGTTCGGGACGCGGCCGGCGCGGATCCAGCGGATCACGCCGGCGGACGTGCAGCGGGTCGCGCAGAAGTACCTCGTGCCCGAGCAGCTCCGGGTCGTGCTGGTGGGCGACGCCAGCGCCGTCGGAGAGCAGCTCTCGGCGCTGCAGCTCGGTCCGGTCACCGTCCAGAAGGCGCCCGGCGTGACGGCGGGACAGCCGGCGGCCGGCAAGCCCGGGGCGGCGCAGGCGGGCAAGCCGGCGGCGCCTGCGGCGCCTGCGCAGCCCGCCAAGGCCGCGCAGCCCGCCAAGGCCGCGCAGCCCGCGCAGCCCGCGCAGCCCGCCAAGGCCGCGCAGCCCGCCAAGCCCGCGCAGCCCGCGGCGCCTCAGGCGACGCCGCCCGCCGCAAAGAAGCCGTGAGATACGCCGCGCCGCTCGCCGGCGTGTGCGCGCTGGCGTGGAGCACGCCCGCCGCCGCGCAGGCGGGACCGGCGGCCCCGGACTGGGCGTTCGGGGCGCCGGCGGGCGAGGCGGCCATCGTCGCGGCCTGCACCGCCTCGCTGGCGACGTACCTGCTGCCTCAGCGCCGCTCGGCGTGGGGCGCAGCCTCCAGCGAGGAGCGCAACGAGACCCTCGGCCTCGCCAGCGACATCACCGGCGCCACCGTGGGCACGCTGCTCCAGCTCGGCAGCGGGTACGCCCTCGAGGGCAGCTACCTCGCGGGCACCGGCGTCCCCCGCCCCTTCTCCCGGGCGCTCAGGACGTCGCTGATCGAGGTCGAGGCGGCGGCGCTGTCGACAGGCCTCTCGAACATGATCAAGCGCCTGTCGGGCCGGTGCCGGCCGCGCTCGTGGCGGACGGACCGATGCGGCGAGACCGACCTCGACTTCGACGCCTTCCCGTCGGGCCACACGACCCCGGTCGCGGCCATCGCGGGCGTGCGCCTCAACCTCGCGCTGCGCACGACCGGCGCCGCCGCGCCGCGCCTGGGCGCGCTCGCCCTCGCCGAGGCGGCCACCGTGGTGACGATGGCGCTGCGGATCGGCGCGGGCGCGCACTCGTGGCAGGACGTCGGCGCCGGCATGATCCTGGGCCACGTGACGGGCTTCGCGCTCGCGGCCATCCACCCGATCGCGCCGAACAAGAGCCGGTTTGCGGCAGGTCCGCTGCCCGGTCCGATGCCGGAGCCCGCGGCGGTCACCTGGTCCTGGACGTTCTGATCTCGCCGGCCGGTCGCGCCGCCCGAGCGGCCGATCCCGAGGACGCGATCGGCGCGCTGTCGCCCGGGAGGCCGCGACAGCGCGCGCGGGCGCGCCGGCAGGCCTCGATCCATGCTCGCGCCATGCCCATCTTCGAGAAGCGCACGCGCATCGCCGCGCCCCCCGAGCGGGTCTTCGCCTTCCACGAGGAGCCCGACGCCCTCGAGCGCCTCACGCCCCCGTGGGAGCACGCGCGCGTCCTGGAGAAGAGCGGCGGGATCCTCGTCGGCGCGCGCGTGGTCATGGAGACGCGCGTCGGCCCTGTCCCGCTGCGCTGGGTCGCCGAGCACACGCAGTACGAGCAGGGCCGGATGTTCCAGGACACGCAGCGCAGCGGGCCATTCAAGCGATGGGTGCACACGCACCGCACGGACCCCGACGGCGCCGGCGGCTGCTACCTCACCGATCACGTGGAGTACGAGCTCCCGCTCGGCGCGCTCGGACAGCTCGGCGGCGCCCGCTTCGTCCGGCGCAAGCTGGAGCGGATGTTCGACTACCGCCACGAGGTGACGCGGCGGGCGTGCGAGGCGCCGCCGCGGTAACAGGCTCACCTGACACCACGCGCGCGCCCCGCGCGCTTTCCCCTGCCGCGGTGGCCCCCGGCGCCCGCCCTTCATCCCGCCTTCAGCGGCGCGGATCGCCCTCGGGGCGCCCGCCCGGGTGCTCCGGATCGAACTGCGCCGGCCGATCGTTCTGCGGTCCGTCTGCCGTGTATCCCCGCTGCGACGCGCCCTGCTGTCGGGCGATCTGCTCGACGTCGCTCGAGCTCTGCGTGGTCTCGTCGTTCAACTGCCGCGTCGGCGCACCCGGCTCCTGCTGCTCGCCGCCGATCTGCCGCTCAGCCTGTTCGCTCGGTCCTGCGTGCTCTTTCGTGGGTTCCATGGTTTGACCCTGGAGCCCGATCGCTGACTGTAAAGCCCCCGTTGCCAAGACGGGCGCCGGGTCCAAGATCTTCGCGATGCCGCGGCACGCGGCGACGCCAAGGAGAAGGAGCATGGCTATCTACCGTTGCGGCCGCTGCGGATCCATCAACCGGGTCGCGGACCAGCGGGTCAAGGATCGACCCCTCTGCGGCCGCTGCAAGGATGCTCTCGACACGACGGGCGTCCCGCAATCCGTGGACGGGGCCGCGCTGGAGCAGGCGATCGCGAGCGCGCCCGTCCCCGTCCTCGTCGACTACTGGGCCACCTGGTGCGGCCCGTGCCGGGTCGCGGCGCCGATCCTCGACGAGCTCGGCCGCAGGAATGCGGGCAAGGTGCTGGTCCTGAAGCTCGACACGGACGCCGAGCCGGCGGAGGCCGGGCGCCGGCGCATCCAGGGGGTGCCGACATTCGTGCTCTTCCACGGCGGACGAGAGCTCGACCGCCGCAGCGGCGTGGCATCGCGCGCCGATCTGGAGCGCTGGATCGCGAGCCATTCCGGACAGCCCCAGACGCGCGCAAGCCACGCCTGAGCCGCGCCGCGGACCGCGACGGAACGGCGGGCGTCGTGAGACGGGGCGACACGCCACACCTGCACGCGACGTCGGGTCGACAGCGCTGGCGCCCTCACCGGGACGGGCGTCCTTGCATTCAATTGCACCGCCGGCGGGCACGGTGCCACGGTGAACCCATGATCGATTACTAGCAGGCCAATTCGCTCATTTCGAATTCCGCATGACCATTGGACACATGCGGGCGTTCGAGCTGACCGAGCGGCTACCGCGCGCGTTGCGACGGGCCCAGCAGCGTGCGATCCTTTCCGTGCTCAGCGAGCGGATGCTGGAGCTCCTCAGGGAGGCCTCGATGAACCCCGACAAGATCCCGGAAACACCGGCCGCCAGGAAGCTGCGCCTCTTCCTCGAAGCACAGGGGCGGAAGAAGGGTCGGGCAGAGGGCGAGGCCAGGGGTCGGGCAGAGGGCGAGGCCAGGGGTCGGCAAGACGCGCTGCTCACGCTGCTGCGGGCGCGCGGCCTCTCGCCCTCGCAGGACGACGAGGCGCGCATCCGCGCCTGCGCCGACGCAGCGAAGCTCGACCGCTGGATCGCGCGCGCCGCCACGGCCACGACCATCCGCGAGGCCCTCGGGGCGACGAGGACCGCGGGCGCGAGGGCTCGCCCCCGCGCGCCGGGTCGCCCCCGGCCGGCCCCCGCGTCGCGCTCCTGAGCCGCGCCGCGCCGGCCTCACCGCCGCGGCGCCCAGCCCGGCGCAGCCCCGCCGGCGCGCCCCCTCAGCTCGCTCCCGGGACGCGCGACGACCCGACCGGCTCCCCCCGCCCGAACACAGCGGCGGCCGCCCCGCCGCGCGCCGCGCGGTAGCGCGCCAGCTCGCCGAACTGCGCGAGCCGGGCGCGCACGATGTTCCTGCTGATGCCGAGCAGCCGCGCCGTCTGGAGCTGATTGCGATCGCAATACCGGTACGCCGTCCGGATGATCGTCTCCTCGATCTGCTCGTGCAGGTTCGGCAGGTTCTGCTCGAACAGCGCGAGCAACGCGCCCTCCAGCGACGTCGCCTTGACCTGGGACGCGACGTCCGCCGCCCCCCTGTCGAACCCCCTCTCCGAAGGAGGCGGGCTCGTCGCCGCCTTCGGCTGGAGCGCCGTGAGCCGCAGATCCGCCACGGCGATCTGATGGCCTTTGCAGACCAGGAGCGCGTGGTGCATGGCGTTCTCGAGCTCCCGGATGTTCCCGGGCCACGGGTGCTCCAGGAGCCGCCCCACCGCCTCCGTCGTGAGCGCGGCCGGCCCCGAGCCGAGCCGGTGCGCGTAAAGCTCGAGGAAGTAGCGCGCCAGCGGGAGGATGTCGCCCGGCCGCTCGCGCAGCGGCGGGAGCGCCAGCGTCGCCACGTTGAGCCTGTAGAAAAGGTCCTCGCGGAACTTCCGCGCGGTCACCGCCTCCTCCAGGTCCACGTTGGTCGCCGCGATGAGCCGCACGTCGATCGGGATCGGCTGGCGCGATCCGAGCCGCACCACCTCGCGCTCCTGCAGCACGCGGAGCAGCTTCACCTGGAGCGGCAACGAGAGATCCCCGATCTCGTCGAGGAACAGCGTGCCGCCGTCCGCGGCCTCGAACCACCCGGCCTTCGCGGTCGTCGCGCCGGTGAAGGCGCCCTTCTCGTGGCCGAACAGCTCGCTCTCGACCAGCGACTCCGACCAGGCGCCGCAGTTGACCGCCACGAACGGCCGCCCCCGACGATGGCTCAGCGCATGGATGTGGCGCGCGACAAGCTCCTTGCCCGTGCCGGTCTCCCCCGTCACGAGCAGCGTCGCGTCGCTCGGCGAGAGCTGCCGGATCCGATCGAGGATCGCCTGCGACCGGGGATCCTCGAAGACAAGCGCCTTGGCCCGCACAGAGAGAGCCAGCGCGCCAGGGTTGGGAAGCGTGAGCAAGGGCATCGTCATCGGGCGTCACTCACCATGATAGCGGATGGTTTGTCCATTATAACGGACACCGTGGACGTGCGCCAGGATCTTCTGCGGGCGACGCGTCGGGGCGGCCCCGCCCCCCCGGAGCCGCGCGGCGCGCTACGCCTCGAGGAGGTAGCCGCGGACCTCGTCGGTGAGCACCTTGATGTCGTGATCGGTGCGGGACCGGGGGCGCGGCACATCGACGGGGACGATGCGCTTGATCCGCCCGGGCCGCGGCTCGAGCACGACGACCCTGTCGCCCAGGAACACGGCCTCCTCGACGTCGTGCGTGACGAGGATCATCGTGATCTGCTCCGCCTGCCAGATGCGCTGGAGCTCCTGCTGCAGCTTCGTGCGGGTCAGCGCGTCGAGCGCGCCGAACGGCTCGTCGAGGAGCAGGATGCCAGGCCGGTTGACCAGCCCGCGCGCGATCGCCGCCCGCTGCGCCATCCCGCCGGAGAGCTGGTGCGGGTAGACCCGCTTGAACGCCGACAGGCCGACGAGCTCGAGGTGATCGTCGACAGCGCGGGTCTTCTCCGCCTCTGTCCACGTCGAGTTCTCGAGGCCGAGCGCGACGTTCTGCTCGATGGTGAGCCAGGGGAAGAGCCGGTGCTCCTGGAAGACGATCCCCCGGTCGAGGCTCGTCCCCTCGACGCGCGCGCCGCCGACGAGGATGTCGCCCTGGTAATCGCTGTCCAGCCCGACGAGGAGCCGGAGGAGCGTCGACTTGCCGCAACCGCTCGTGCCCACGACGCTGATGAACTCGCCGGGGTGAACGGTCAGGCCGATGCCCTGGAGTACCTGCAGGGACTCGTCCTTGACCACGTACTTCTTGCTGACATCGCGAATGTTGATGACTCCGGGCGAGCTCATGATCTCTCCTTCCAACGTTTCACACGCCGCGGACGCGCCATCGCAGCAGGCGCTCCTCCGCGGCCGTAGCCAGCGCGTTCAGGCCGAAGCCCACGAGGCCGGACACGATCAGCCCGACAAGCACGACATCCATGGCGAAGCGCTCGCGCCCGTCGACCATCAGGCTGCCGACGCCGGGGGCGGGCTCGAGCAGGTACTCGGCCCCGATCGTGCCGAGCCACGCGTAGATGAGCCCCTGATGGACGCCGGCGAAGAGCGACGGCGCGGCCGACGGCAGGACGACCTTGCGCAGCACCTGCCACCGCGAGAAGCGGAGGACGCGCGCCACCTCGAGGTGCTCGACGGCGACGCTCCGCACGCCTTCATGGGTGTTCACGACGACCGGGTAGAAGGCGGAGAGCGCGATGAACGCGACCTTCGCCTCCTCGCCGACGCCGAGCCACACCGACATGAGCGGGATCCACGCGAACAGCGCGACCTGCTTCGCGGCGTGGAAGCTCGGCGACAGCAGCCGGTCGGCGACGCGCGAGAGGGCGAGGAGGCCGCCGACGGCCGTGCCCGCCGCGACGCCGAGCGAGAGCCCGAGCAGGTCCCGGAGCAGGCTGGCCCGGAGGTGGCCCCAGAGCTCCCCGCTCTCGTGCAGCCCTCTCGCCGCCTCCCAGACGGCGAGCGGCGGGACGAGGATGCGGGTGTTGGCGAGCTCGTAGCGGCAGACAACGATCCACGCGACGACGAGGAAGATGGGCAGGACAAGGCCGCGCCGGAGCCGCGGCGCTGTCAGTGCATGGGTGATGGCGCTCATCGTTGTTGTTCCTGTCGAGGTGCGGGAGGTCAGAGCGCGGCGCGCCGCCAGCGGAGGAGGCGGGCCTCGATCGTCTCGAGCCCCTTGTCGAGCGCGAGCCCGAGGATCCCCACGACGAGGATCGCCGCGAGCACCACGTCGAGCTGGAAGAGCTGCCGGCCCCAGACGATCAGGAACCCGACGCCCTCGGAGGACGCCAGGAGCTCGACCGTGACGAGCGACAGCCACGCTTGCGTGAGCCCATAGCGGATCCCGACGGCGATCGAGGGGACGGCCGAGGGGAGCACGACCTTGCGGAGGAGCTGGACGTTGCTGAACCGGAAGACCCGCGCGACCTCGATGTACGAGCGGGGGACGTTCTTGATGCCCTGGAGCGTGTTCAGCGCCACCGGGATGAGGCTCGCCTGCGCGATGAGGATCAGCTTGAGCGGCTCGCCGATGCCCACCACCATCATGAACAGCGGCAGCCACGCGAGGACGGGCACCTGCGCGAGCGCCCGGAAGAGCGGGTGAACGTAGTCCTCGATCCGCCGCGAGAGGCCCATGGCAACGCCGAGCACCAGGCCGGCCGCGCCGCCGAGGGCGAAGCCGCCGAAGACGCGCCCGAGGCTGATGGCGATGTTCGAGTGCAGATCTCCCGAGCTGGCGAGCTCGGTCAGCGTCTGCACGACCAGCCCCGGCGCCGGCAGGATCTGCGGCGGGATCAGCTCGCGCTGCGAGGCGTAGCCCCACGCGAGGAGGAGCGCCGCCGGGAAGATGAGCCCCACGGCGACGTTGCCCACCCGCCGCGACAGGAGCGGCGCGGCGCCGCCCGCGGGCAGCGCCACCTGGGGCGCCGCGAGCTCGTAGGCGGCCTGGGTCTGGCTTTCTTGGATTCCCTGCTGCGTCATCTTCATTGCCTTTCTGTCGTGGTCGGCCGCCCTGCCCGCGCGCGGCGCGGACGCCGCCGCGCGCCGCCCTCATTGCCTGCCGGGGTGCTTGACCTTCCCGTTCGCGTCGAACTCGGGCCAGTAGCCCTCGAGGCTCAGCTCCTTGAGCGCCGCGTTCAGGAACCGGAGGTCGATCCAGGAGTCGACGTCGAACGTGTTCCTGATGAGGCCGAAGCGCTTCGCGTCGGCGACCGCCGCCTTGTAGCGGGAGATCAGGTACTCATCGAACAGCGGGCTCGCGCGCACCTTCAGCGATTCGCCCGCCTGGTCGGCCTTGTAGTTCGAGTACGGCACGCCCGACTTGGACCAGAGCTGGTAGATGGGCGCCGGGTTGGCCTCGTTCTGCGCGATCCAGTGGGCGGCCTGCACGACGACCTTGACGACGCGCCTGGTGATGTCCGGGTACTTGTTCGCGAAGTCCTCGGTGACGATCAGGTGGGCGTGGCGCAGGTACGTCGGCGAGTCGTTCTTCGTCGAGTAGACGATCTTCGCGATCCCCTGGTCCTGGAGCGTGTAAAGGTCGGACCCGCCGAACGCCGCGTCGATGTCCCGGGTGGCGAGCGCCGCCTTGGCGGTCGCGCTATCCATATTGAGGATCCGGAGGTCGCGCTCGGACAGCCCGCTCCCGGCGAGGATCTTGTTGACGGCGAGCTGGAGGTTGGTGCCCTTGAAGAGGGCGACCTTCTTCCCCTTGAGGTCCGCGAGCGACGCGATCGAGGAGTCCGAGGGGACGGCCAGGTAGGTGTGCTGGCGCGTCGACACCCCGGCGAGGAGCTTCGTCTTGAGCCCCCCTGCCCTGCCGATGCTCGACGGCAGGTCTCCCTGGAGCGCGAAATCGAGGAGGCCGTTCGCGTACGCCTCGTTGACGGCGGGGCCAGCGCCCTTGAAGAAGGACCACTGGATCTTGATGTTGTCCTTCTTGAACTCCTCCTCGAGGAGCCCGCGCGCGTGCACAACGCTGAGGCTGCTGCCGCCCACGAAGGGCCGGTTGCCGATCCCCACCCCGGCGAACGCCACCCGGATGACGGTCGGCGCGTCCGCCCGCGCCACATGCGAGGACAAGGTCAAGATCGCCGCGATGAATATCTGCAGGATGACAAGAGCGCGTCTCATGGTTTTCTCTCTCGATTCGTTTCTCTAGAAGCCGCCCTGGAGCTGGGCGAGCAGCTCGTGCTGGGCGCCTTGCGTGTTCGTGCGGTCGTCGCGACGGTTGAGGTTGAGCTGGAACTTCGTCGTCTCCGCGAAGAAGAGGTTGAAGCCGAGCGTGTAGACGTCGACCCGGTTCTCCAGCACCTCGGTGCTCGGATCGAAGAGGTCGACCCGGATGAACGGCTGGTAGGTCTTCGGCCACCAGTCGTCGTATCGGCCCTGGTTGCGATAGCCCCTCAGGAACTGCTCGCCCCAGTTGTAGAAGACGGTGGCCACGTGCGACAGGCTCGAGAGCCTCGTCTTCTGCGGGTCTTCCGGCGTGGCCCCGAGCGTCACGTCGTCCTGACCGTAGATGAACTCGTAGGTGAGGCCGATCGGGTAGTGGTTGTAGTAGATATCGCCGCCGTAGCGGCGCTTGGCGCCCTTCCCGGACAGCGTCTTCTTCTCGTCCTTGAGGAACGTGTTCTGCCAGCCGATGTACACGCTCCCGCCGAGCGTGATCTGCCGCAGGAGGGAGTTGTAGTCGGAGGGGACGGTGAACGCCAGGCGACCGATGATGTCCTTCTCGCTGTTGTCGTCGGGCGAGTTCGGCCCGCTGCCGTTCACGAGCCCCACCGCGTACGCGAGGACGGGCGCGCGGTAGTTGTAGCCATAGTCCACCTGCGGCAGCACGTCGCCCCGGACGATGAGCCCGAGCTCGCGCCGGTTCAGCCCGAGCTTCGTCGTGAACTGGGCGTTGGTGATCACCGGCTTGAGCTCCTCGCTCGCCGGGACCTCGAGCCCGAACGGCAAGAGCTGCTGGCCGAGGGTGATTTGCAGGACCCAGTCCTCGGGGGCGAGGGTGGGGAGCACGGAGTACGAGAGCTGGGCGTCCAGCAGGTTGAGGAAGCTGTTGTTGCTCGCCTGCTGGGGCGAGGCGCCGAAGCGCAGCGAGTAGGTGAGGTTGCGCCCTTCCTCGTAGTCCTTGTAGAGGATGCCGTTGAACGACAGGAGCGCGGCGCCCGTGTCGAACGTCACCTTGCGGTCGTTCGACGTCGCCGTGTTCACCGGCTGCTCCGTCCATCCGATGCGCGTCTGGATGACGCCGCCGATGAGCAGAGAGCGGGTCGAGATGGCGGTGTGGAGATCGCGCTCGCGCTGCCACTGGAACTTGAAGTTCTCGAGATCGGTGACCAGCCCCTGCAGATCGTCGCGCGTGACGGCGTTGGGGTCGGGCTCGACGAAGGCCTCGGCTGCCGGGTTCCCCGCGGGCGAGGTGACGGGCGACGGCACGCCCGGGCCGGCGTCCGGGGCCGCCGGCCCGGCAGCCGCGGTGCCTGGCGTGGTGGCCGGCGCCGCGCCGGCAGGGGCCGGGGCCGCGCCGGCGGGCGCAGCAGGGGCCGGGGCCGCGCCGGCGGGCGCGGGGCGCTCCCCCTGGGCTCCTCCGGGCTGGTTCTGCGCGCTCGCGTGGCTCACGCAAAGGACGACGGTCGTCGCGAGGATCGTGGGGATGGCTGTTCTTGAACGGTCAAGCAAACGCATGAATGGATCCAGGAGGTTCGTTTTCTCGAAATCACCGCCGCGCGGGGCCGCTCTCGTCGGCCCCGCGCGGCGCTTGTCCGTCAGGCAGCCTTGCTCTTCGGCAGCTTCTGCTCGACCGCGGTTCCCGCGAAGAAGCCGGGGTTCTTGCCGGCGAAGAAGTTGTAAGGATGGGTGAACACGAGGTCGCGGAAGTTCGCCTCCGTGAGCGCCCCCCGCTCGACGAGGCTCCACGTGTCCGCGAGGACCTCGGTCAGATCCGGCACGTCCCAGTGGCCGCTGTCCGACGCCCAGAAGGCGTTGAGCTGCACGCCGAGCGGGTTGACCTTCGTGTTGAACGCGTAGGCGATGGTCGGGTCGTCCGCCTCCGAGCCGAAGTAGAAGTTCGGCACGTACCGGTCGCGGATGTCCTCGATCCGCTCGATGCCCGCCGCCGCGAAGTCGTCGAGCGCGCCCGGGTCCTGCGGCTGGCGCCGCGAGTTGTTCGACACGCCGAGCGCCCCGCCGAGGACGGCGTGGATGTCGCCGAGCCGCGCCTCGACCTCCTGGCCGCCGTACTGCTGGTAGAGCGCGTAGAGCAGCTTCGCGTCGATGAGGTCAGGGTTGTAGTTCTGGACGGCCTTGCCGTTGCGCTTCTCCCAGTGGCCGACGAGATCCGCGAACAGCGTCGCGCCCCACGCCGCCCCCCCCTCGAGGAAGCCGACGCGGAGGTCGGGGAACCGCCGGGTCACGCCGCTGAAGAAGAGCGACTTCGCGAGCGCCTCGGAGGCGGAGGCGAAGTGGCCGATGTGGTTGTACATGTAGCTCGACACCGAGCTGCGGCTCGTCCACCCCATCCCGGCAGAGTGGGTGGTCAGCACCGTCTTGAGCTCGACCGCCTTGGCCCAGAAAGGGTCGTAGTTGTATTCGCTGTCCACGCCGAACGTGTCGAGCCAGTTCGCGTGCCGCGCGACGTCCGGGTGGTGGCGGGACGGGTACTTCTCGGCCACCGACCGGATGGGCCGCCGGAGGTTGCCCGGGATGAGCGCGACCTTCAGGCCGAGCTCGCGCACGGCGAACTCGAGCTCCTCGACCCCCTCCTCCGGCGTGTGCAGCGGAATGGCGGCGACGGGCGTGAGGCGGTCGGCGTACGGCCGGTACGCGTCGGCGTGATAGGCGTTGACCGCGCGGATGAGCACCCTGCGCAGATCCTCCTTGCCGACGTGGGTGGCGAACGTGGAGACGTTCGGGAACAGGACCGCATAATCGGTCCCCGACTCGCCGAGCCGCTCGTGCAGCAGCCTGGGCAGCGACACAGTGGCGAGATCGAGGGTGTTCTTTGTCGGCAGGGCCCACCACGGCGGCCGCACCGAGCGCTGCGCGGCGCGCTGCTCGGGCGTGAGCTCGTACCACTCGTTGCTCAGGTAACCGAAACCCCGGTTGATCGCCTGGCGGAACTCGTCGACGTACTTCGCGCCGCCGTACTTCGCGATGTAGTCCTCGAGGATCGGGGCGAACTCGATCGTGTGCAGATCGGTGTCGATGACCGGGTAATCCAGCTTGTCGCGCACCGCCCGCGAGCGAGAGGTCTTCTTGCCGTCTTTCAGCGAGAGGTGAGAGGATGAGATGCTCATTGATGATGTCTCCATGGTTCTGTCGCGGGCTCGGGCAGCCGCAGCGGCGCTGCGCGCCCGCGATCGAGGGCGGCTCGGGCGGCGCGCGCCGCTCCATGCTGGAGGGCGCGACCGCTCTGTCCTGAAATCGTGAGAGGCCTTCGAGCTAGAGCGCCGCGAGCGCGGCGCTCGGACAGCGCGTGGCAGTCCAGGGCTCGACGTCCGCGCCGCGCTGGCGGGGCGTGCGGCGCGCCGGCGCGTCGCACGCGGCAGCGCCGAGCGGCATGACGGCAGGATCGCCCGCGTGGGCGTTCGTCATGGTCGTGCTGGTAAGGACGAGTGAAATCGCGGCGAGCGCGACCACTGGAGTTTTCATGGCGGCCTTCAGGTGAGCTGTCGCCCTGACGCGTTGCACTGCGCGGACCAGGCCCTCGCAGCGGCAGGCGCCGCGGACCCTGTCAGCAGAGCAAATCGACGAACGTTGCTCCCTTGGCGCTCTGCACGGCGCGTACCAGGCTTATGTCCGCTGTGCAAGACGGAGATCCGCTATACCGGACGCTCCCCCTGCTGCTCCAGCAGCAGGCGCGGTGCTGCGGAGGTGTTGCTGGAGCAGCAGGCAGCCGCCTCGGGCACCCAGAGCGCGTCGGCCTGCTCGGGTGAGCGTCGCGTGGGGAGGTCTTGCATTGACGTGCTGCTCCGATCCCGCACATACTTCCACCATGCGGTGTTCCGTAATGCGTTCAGTACGGTGTACGACACCGAGGGCTGCTGTCAAGCTCGCGGGCCCGGGAGCGGCTCGATGAAGAACAGCCCCGCGAGGCCGGCGAGAAAGCGCGCGCAGCGCGAGGTGGAGGCGCGGGCGCCCGACCCGGCGCGGACCCTCGCGCTGCTCTGGGGCTCTCACGGCAAGCCCGGTCGGTCGGGGCTGACGGTGCGCGCCATCGTGTCGGCCGCCATCGAGCTCGCCGACGCGGGAGGGCTGGATGCCGTCTCCATGCGTCAGCTCGCGGACCAGCTGAACGTCGGCACCATGTCGCTCTACACGCATGTCCCCGGCAAGGCCGAGCTGACCGATCTCATGGTCGACACCGTCTATGGCCACCTCTACGACGACGTGGACGCGCCGTCGCGGCAGCCGGGGGGGTGGCGCGAGTCGCTCCGGTACATCGCCCAGCGCAACTGGGACCTGTACAAGGCGCACCCGTGGCTGCTCGAGATCGTCACGGCGCGCCCTGTGCTCGGCCCCAACGTCTCGCTCAAGTACGAGGCCGAGCTGCGGCCGCTCGACGGCCTCAGCCTCACTGACGTGGAGATGGATTCGGTGCTCACCCTCCTCCTCACGCACGTCGAAGGGACGGCGAGGGCGCTGGCGAACGCGAAGCGCACCCTCCAGGAGAGCGGCATGACGGACGTGGAGTGGTGGGTCGCGACCGCCCCGCTGCTCGACAAGGTCATCGACGCGAAGCGGTTCCCCGTCGCGACGCGCGTCGGGCAATCGGCCGGTCACGCCTACCAGGGCGTGTCGAGCCCCGAGCACGCCTTCCGCTTCGGCCTGGAGCGCATCCTCGACGCCGTCTCGCTCCTGATCTCGGAGCGACAGCTCAACACGACTTGAGACGAATCAACATTCACGATTCACGCGTGGCGCGCTCTCGGTCGCGAACGTCGGTCACACGGTGATCCAGCGCGCGCCGCTCGCGATCGGCGACCCGATCAAGAGCGTCGCCTCGATCGACGTCCGCGTCCCCGAGCAGCAGCCGACCCCCTGGTGGGCCGGCGAGATCTCCCTCCGGCCGCGTCACCTCCGCGCCGCGCGGCGCGCGCAGACCGCCTCGTAGGCCGCCTGCAGCCGCTCGCCGACGGTGGGCCCCTCGCGCCGCGCTGGCACGCCGAGGTGGGCCTCGCGCAGCTCGGCCATGAACTGATCCCACATGGCCGGACCTCCTTCCTCCAGGAGCTGCGCGCGAATGCTGAGCTCCTCGCTCACGGGCATGTACCGGCGACCCCAGGCGCCCAGGTGCGCGAAGATGGGGACCAGGGCGATCGCCTTCTCCGTCAGGCTGTAGACCGCCTTCTGCTTGTGGGTGGGGTCGTCGGCCTTCGTGATCATCCCCGCCTCCTGGAGCGACTTCAAGCGATCGGCGAGGATGTTGGAGGAGATCCCCTCCTCCGACAGGGTGAGCAGCTCACGGAAGTGGCGGCGGCCGCCGAACATCATGTCGCGCAGGAGGATCAGGCTCCAGCGGTCCCCGAACACCTCGAGCGAGAGGTTGATCGGGCAGCCCGACCTGTACGTGGCGCTCATCAGCGGCTCCTCGGAAAACTGGTTGCACTCTCGCACCGAAGATCCTATTCTGCAACCAGTTGCAAAACGCAACTGGAACCAGATTCATATCAGAAGCGGTGATGCGGGCTCGAGGCACGCGCGCGACATCGGGATGCGCCGATCGACGCAGCTTGCTGACGAGGATCGCCGCGCTGGTGGCCGCAGGGATGGGGGGCGCCTGTCGCCCCGAAGAGGAGGAGCGAGCAATGGGCGACGGCGGGTTTTCCGAGGCGGGGCTGGAGCGGATGCGCGCGGCGATGGCCGCGCACGTGGAGCGGGGCGATCTGCCCGGCGTCGTCACGCTTGTCAGCCGCGGTGGCGAGGCGCACGCCGACGCCGTCGGCAAGATGGCCTTCGGCGACGCCGGGCCGGTGCAGCGCGACACCCTCTTCCGGATCGCCTCGGTCACGAAGCCCATCGCGGGCGCAGCGGCGATGATGCTGGTGGAAGACGGGACGCTCCGGCTCGATGAGCCGGTGGACTCGCTGCTCCCGGAGCTCGCGAATCGAAGGGTCCTGCGGGCGCTGGATGGCCCCGTGGACGACACCGAGCCAGCGCGACGCCCGATCCTTGTCAGCGACCTCCTCACCCTGCGCATGGGCATCGGCGCGATCATGGCGCCGGGCGACTATCCCATCGCCCAGGCCATGATGGACAGGGGCGTGGCGGCCGGGCCGCTGCTCCCGGACGCGCCGAGCCCCGATGCCTGGCTGCAGAACCTCGGCTCGCTCCCGCTGATGCACCACCCGGGCGAGGCATGGATGTACGACACGTCCCTCACCGTGCTGGGCGCGCTGATCGCCAGGGCCTCCGGCCTGCCGCTGGAGGCCTTCCTGCGCGAGCGCGTCTTCGAGCCGCTCGGGATGAAGGACACCGGCTTCACCGTGCCCGCGGACAAGCTCCATCGCCTGCCGGTCTGCTACGTGCGCAACCCTCGAACAGGGCAGCTCGATGTCTTCGATCCCGCCGGCCGCGAGAGCCGGTTCAGCCGCGCCCCCGGCTTTCCGTCCGCCGCCGGCGGCCTCGTCTCGACAGCGGACGACGTCCTCGCGTTCGCCAGGATGATGCTGAACAGGGGCGAGCACGGGGGCAAGCGGCTCCTCTCCGCGCGCTCTGTCGAGCTCATGGCCGCCGACCACATCCCCCCGGCGCAGAAGGCGATCTCGCCGTTCAGCCCCGGCTTCTGGGAGAGCCGCGGCTGGGGGTATGCGTTATCCATCGTCACGAGGTCGAGGCAGGGCGAGCCGCGCGGCCTCGGCTGGGATGGCGGATATGGCACGTCCTGCTACTGGGATCCGGAGACGGGTGTGATCGGCGTGCTGATGACCCAGCGCCTGATGGATTCGCCCAGCGCGCCGCCCGTCTTCGTGGACTTCTGGCGCTCGACCTACGACGCCGCGGGGGCGTGAGGATCTCGCAGCGACCCTGCCCCTCCGGTCAACCTCATCCGACACCCGCCTTCGATGAGAGCTTGCACGTGGCCTCCCACAGGCCATTGAGGTAGACGAGGCCCAGCGCGCGGTCGTACAGCCCGTACCCCGGCTTGCCTGTCTCACCCCAGATCATGCGGCCGTGGTCCGGGCGCACGTAGCCGTCGAACCCGACGTCGTGGTACGCCTTCACGATCGCCGCCATGTCGAGCGAGCCCTCACAGGACAGGTGGGCCGACTCGAAGAAGGTGCCGTCCTCCTGGACCGCCACGTTGCGCAGGTGGCCAAACGGAATGCGTCCCATGCCGCCGAACTCGCGCACGAGCGACACGATGCTGTTGCAGAGGTCGGCGCCCAGCGAGCCGGAGCACAGCGTGATGCCGTTGGCCGGGGAGTCGACGGTCTTCACCAGGCGCATCAGGTCGTCGCGGTTCTTGACGATGCGCGGCAGGCCGAAGATCGGCCGGGGCGGGTCGTCCGGGTGCATGGCCATGCGGACGCCGACCTCCTCGGCCACCGGGATGATGCGCTGGAGGAAGACCTCCAGGTGCTCCCACAGCGCCTCTTCACGGATGCTCTTGTACTCTTCGAGGATGGCGCGGAGCTGCTCCGGCCTGTAGCTCGTGTCCCAGCCGGGCAGCGCGATTCCTTGCTCCGGGTCGATCTCCGCGACCGCCTGGGCGTCGAAGGCCAGGGTCAGCGAGCCGTCGGCGAGCTCCTTCGCCATCTCCGTGCGGGTCCAGTCGAAGACCGGCATGAAGTTGTAGCAGATCACCTTCACGCCCGCGGCGGCGCAGTTGCGGATGTTCTGGCAGAAATTGTCGATCAGCCTGTCGCGGGTCGGCTTGCCGAGCTTGATGTCCTCGTGCACCGGCACGCTCTCCACGACCTCGAACTTGAGGCCGACGGCCTCGATGCGCGCCCTGAGCGCCTGCAGCTTCTCGACCGGCCACACCTCGCCCACCGGCACATCGTAGATCGCCGAGACGACGCCGTAGATGCCCGGAATCTGGCGGATGTACTCGAGCCGCACGGGATCGTTCTCGCCGTACCAGCGAAAGGTCATCTTCATCGTTGGGATCTCCTCAGGCGACGTGTTCCCGATGGTAGCTCCGGCCCCTCGCCGCATCAACCGTTCCTCGCTGAAACAGCCGCCGGCCTCAGCCTCTCTCCCGCCCCGGGAGACGGGACTCGCCCCCTCGAGACAGCGCCCGCCGGGCGCACAAACGACGGGAGCCCGCCGCGCACGAGGCGCGCGGCGGGCTCCCTGGTCGTCTACGGAGGGTTCTCGACTATTCCAGTCCCTTGCCCATCCAGTAGCTCTCCGGCGGGCCGAGGTAGCTCTCCTGCACGCCGCCGGCGTCCACCACGATCTTCTGCACGATGACGCCCGGATGGACCATCCAGAACTTCAGCACGTGCTCGCCCGGCTTGTCGATCGTGTGCTTCGTTCGCATGATGTTGGCGTTGTCCGAGGTGTGCCGCTCCCAGATCTTGTTTCCGTTGCCGTCGAGGTCGATCGCATAGGTCGTGTTGACCGTCTGGATCTCTCCATCGTCGATCGACACGCCGTACTGCAGCCCCTCGGGCCACTTCTGGAAGTTGTTCCTGGGCGACACGTACACCCAGACCGTCACCTCGCCGCTGCTGAACAGGTGCATGTCGTACTCGAGGCGAGGCGAGGCGCCGCCGGGCTCCTGCGGGTCCACCGTCACCGGGAACGGCGTCATGCCCGCGCCGGTGCGGCCGATGTCCGGGAGCCGCTTCCACCAGACGTCCTCCGTGCTGACGGCGCGGCTGTAGTGCTCCGCCTCCATCGACACATAGCCGTTCGCCTCGATGTAGCGGTTGGCCTTCCAGTCGATCTTCCGCGGGTCCTCGACGCGCGCCGTGACCACCACGGAGCTTCCATCCGAGCCCTGGACCGTGATCGGGATCTCGAGCGGGAACTCGAGGGGCAGCCACTGCGACGGGTTCGTCGGGTCGGGGTACGTCGTCGGAGCGAGCGTCCAGTCCACCCTCACCGTCGCGCGCACCTCCTTGTCGACGGTGCCGTGGCTCGGGTAGACGGTCAGCCACGGCGGGCACACGGTGTTCGCGGCCCAGCCCTGGGGGCACGCGACCGGGAGATCAGCCTCGATCGTGTACTCGAGCGGCTCGCTGCCGCGGTTGAACACCTCGATGTACTGCTCGGGCTGGGTCTGGTACGGGCTGAACGCCGGCAGCACGGGCAGCTCGCTGCTCTCGTCGCCCGCCCCGGCCCCCGTCCAGTAGTTGCTCGAGCCGTCGATCGCCACGCCGAGCTCAGCCCCCGCGGGGACGTTGATCGACACGAGCTCGGGCCAGATGAACTCCTGGATGTTGTTGTACTGGTGCTCGGGCTGCTGCCAGGACGGGTTGCCCGGCGCGCCATAGCCGATGTGCGGCTGCGTCTGGAAGCCCTCCCACTTGCCGTCGGCGAGCTCGTGATTGTAGTAGTAGGAGAGGTCCAGATCGTCCTGGAGCCGCTCCTCCGCGAGGACGGCCATGTCGTTCGTGGCGGCGCGCCCCTGCTGCGCGTAGAGCCGGTTCTTGAACCCGGCCAGGCGCAGCGCGTACAGGTTGGCGGTCGCCTTCACCTGGTAGAGCACGAGCTGGAAATACGCGTCCTTCGCCTCGTGCGGCAGGAAGTTGGCGACGAACTCCGCCTGCGTGGCCAGCGCCTCCCACTCCTCCACGACGCTCTCGAGCTCGCGGTAGTTCGTGAGGCTGAACGGGCTCGCGCTGTCGTCGTACGTGACGGCGGCGGTGTCGGGATCCGGCACGTCGGTCGAGGGCTGGCTGAACAGGACATCGTAATCGACGGTGATCTTCCGGTTCGTCAGCTCCGGCTTGCGATCCGACTGCAGCAGCGAATAGCTGTGCAGGATGTCGGCGATGATGTCCGAGTGCTCCGAGCCGAACTGCTGCTCGGTCCACTGCTGCTCCCACTCGCCGAGCTTCTCGACCGGCCAGCGATCCGGGTTCCAGGCGTAGTCGAGGAAGAACTGGAGCGGGAGCTCCTCGTTCTTGAAGTCGCCGACGTTGACGACCCAGAGCCGATCCACGCCGTAGCTGTAGGCGAGGTGGAGCTGCTCCCAGATGTTGGGCAGGAGGTTGGTGTCGACCCACTTGTAGTTGCGGCCGCCGCCGACGTAGTCGAAGTGGTAGTAGAGGCCGTATCCGCCCTCCCGCTGCTCACCGGGCTTGGGCAGGCGCTTCATGTTGCCCCAGTTGTCGTCGGCCCAGACGACGGTGACGTCGTCCGGCACGCGGATGCCGGCGTCCCAGTACCCCTGGATCTCCTTGTACAGCGTCCAGACCTGGGGGATGGTCTTCACGTCCTGGCCCGTCACGTCGGCGAGGATCTCGCGCTGCGAGGCGATGATGCTCTCCATCAGCGGGATGCCGTCCTCCGGCGCCAGGCTGACGTCGCCGGGGCCGCGCATGCCGAGGGTGACGACGCCCTCGATGTTCTGGTCGACCATCCGCTGGATGCCCTTGGTCCAGTGCTTCTTCAGCGCGTCGGCGTTCACCGAGAAGCGCCAGTCACCGGTGCCGCCGTACGGATCGGTCTTGGGCGTGACGACGTTGCCGGCGGCGTCCTTGACCTCCGGGACCACGTGGCGATTCCACTCCTCGATGCCCTGCATCATCGGGGCCTCGTGGGAGGTGCCCATCACGATGCCGTAGCGCGTGGCGGTCTTGTGGTTCTCGGGGTCGTCCTCGCCGAACGCCCGGCCCCACACGGCCGGCCAGATGTAGTTCGCCTTCATGCGGAGGGCGGCCTCGAAGATCTTTTCCCAGTAAAGGTGGTTGAGCCCACCCGGGAAGCCCGGCGCCTTGCCCGGCCCGAACATCTTGGCCGCCCAGTTGCCGGTCGCCGGGTTCTCGTCGTTGACGAAGAAGCCGCGGAACCTCACCGCCGGCTCACCCTGGGTATGGAGCCCGGGCAGCACGTACAGCGCCTGCTTCTTCTGGGGCGGGACGTCGTCCCACCAGTAGACGGGCGACACGCCGATCTGCGAGGAGAGATCGTACGCGCCGAAGATGGCGCCGCGCTGGTCGCTGCCCGCGATCACGAGCGCGCGCTCCACGCCCTCCATCGGGGCATCGACGATCTGCGTGACGAAGGTCTCCCACTTGCCGGTGACCCCCGAGACGTCGAGCTTCCCGTCCGCCTCGAGCCGATCGATGAGCGGGCTCTTGCCCAGCGTTCCGATCAGGACCACCTCGGTCGCCGCCTCCGGGACCTCGTCCTGGAAGATCTCGGGCTTGATCTCGGTCACCCGCTCGATGTCCGCCGCGAGATCGCTCACGACGCGGACCACGCCGTCGTGATCGTCGGAGCTGACGACCAGCGGAGCAGCCTTGCCGCCCACGGCCAGGGGAAAACGCCCCGCCCCACCCTCGGTCGAAACGTACTTGGGCTGGGGGCCTGTGGCCTCCGCGGCCGGAGCGCCCGGCTCGCCGTCCGCTCCCGGCGACCCCGGCTCCCCCGGCTCGCCCTTCGGTCCCGGCGGCCCCTGCTCGCCCGGCTCCCCCGGCGCGCCATTCACGCCGTCCGACCCGCAGGCGGTCAACGTGGCGAGCGACAGGGGAAGTAACAAGCAGAGTAGCGAGGGTCCGATCCGACCCTTCCTGATGGTAATGCGTGCGTAGCTCATGACGGTGTTTTCCTCGTGGTTGCGGCCAACCGGCGTCGTCGGCTCGCCTGCGCTGCGCGCTGGCCGCGACGTCCGGCTCTGAGGCCGGCCGCTCTTATGCGATTGTCCAAGTCCTTCTAAGACGTGCGCCTGCGGAGATCCGGTTCGTGGTGGTCGACGAAGCCGCGGGCCTTCGCCGTCGACTGCAGCTAAAAAATTCTTCCAGGGATGTCGACGCTCGAGCCCGTCAGAACGAACGCGGTCGGCGAGTTCTGAGCGGTGCAATATTCCCGCGAAGAGCCGCTCTGATCACACATTCAACCATTCCAGCACAGGTTGTAAGCCGTGCAACTCCATTGCGACAACGAGGAGACACCACGGCAGGCTTCCTCGACGAAGCATGAGGAGCCCGCGGCGCGCTGCGCGATGCTTGCAGCCGCCCGAAGCGTCGTTTCTAGGTGGTCTGCGCCGCTCGGCGCCACGGCCGGCACACCGCCTGCGCCGCATCATCGCGTGATCGTGATTCTCGATCTCGTGATGCTGGCCTGGCAGATGTGGCGTGAAGACCGCCCTCTCCCTGCGTGGACCGGAGTCCGATCGTTCGTCGCTCATCCGGGCAGGTGGGCGGAGCGCGCCAGGGAGCTCCGATCACCCGTGGCCTACGTGACCATTCGGCCTTGACATCCTTGAACCGTTTTGCCTCTACCCTCCCCTGCGCCGGCTCCGCCGCCGCTGCCGGTGCCCTCGCCGGCTCCACCGGCCCTGCCCGCGCCGATCGCGCCGGAACCGACGCCCAGCCCATCCCGGGAAGAGCGACCAGCTACGGCGCGGAAAGCGGGAGGAGGCAGGTCAGGAAATCGGCGACCCATGCCCCGGAGTGTACACCCGGTGGGCGGGGGTCGGGAAGCCGGATGACGGCCGGAGCGCTCGCGGAGCCGCTGCGGCGCACCGCGGCAACCGCGGGCCCGGGAGCGCGGAGCTAGAGGTTGACCTTGTAGTTCAGCTTGACCTCGTCGCCGTGCATGCCGCGAAACCCCCAGTCGTGGGGCGGCGACTCCGAGATGCAGATCTCGATGTCCTGATGGTCGATGCCGACCTCGTCGCGGATCCTGTCGAACAGGAGCCGCACGAGCTTCTTCTTCGTCTCGACGCTGCGGCCGGTCATCATCGAGATCTCGATGATCGTGTACGCGTCGGTGCGCCCGCCCGGGGCCAGCATGTCCTCGCGCTCCATCGGGAAGAAGCGGTGCGCCCGCTTGTCCTGCGGGAGCTGCAGCGCCTCCATGACGCACGCGTGGATCACCCTCGACAGGGTCTCCTTCACCGGGTTGAGCCTGTCCTTGATTCCGTAGATCTTCACCTGAGACATCGAGGGTCCTCCTGGAGCACCGGGCGAATCGAGCCGTTGCCTACTGCTCCTGCTGCCCGAGCAGGACGACGGCGATGGACAGGTTCGCGTGCTGGTTCTTGCCCCGCACGAAGCACCCCTGTTCGCCGAACGCGAACCTGCCGAGGAACGGCGTCGGGCCGAGCGCGGCGGTCACCCCCTGGACCACGCGATCGATGTCGTCGCGCACCGCGAGCATGCACCCGGCGCAGAAGATCACGAGCGCGCCCTGCGGCCGGAACGAGGGCCGCGCGGACGCCAGCGCGGCGCCCGCCACGGACTGGATGCGCTCGAGCAGGTCGTCCCGCGTCGCCTTCATGAGCACGAGCTCGTCCCCCTCGTTGATGTGCACGCCGAAGGTCAGCGCGTTGTCCCCGTCCACCGCGTTCGGATGAATGAGCAGGAACTGCGGGACCTTGCCCGCCCACCCGGAGGGCCGGCCGAGGGGGCAGAGCGTGCTCTCCGCCCCGATGGAGCCGCCGCCGAGCTGCGCGGAGAACGCGCCGCCGGTCCAGCGGTCGTAGACCTCCGCGGCCGGGAGCCCGTCGATCTCGGGCACCCGCCGCCCCTCCGAGCGGGTGACCCAGCCCCGGTGCTCGGTCGGGGTGTATCCGGAGCTGAACGCACAGGCGATCTCGCCCGAAGGGTACAGCGCCGACAGGAGCACCGCGCCGCTGTGCGCCTGCCCGCGCGCGAGCTGCGACAGCGCGCCGTCGAGCGAGTTCGCCGCGGAGGAGCCGCCGAACACCGGCACGTCGGGCCCCACAGCGTCCTCGATCCCGCAGAGGATCTGCTCCTCCACGCCGGGCGGCGCGGTCAGCCAGAACAGCGCCGGCGGCTTGCCCGCCCGGCCGGCGTCCTCCATCGCGCGGCGCGCCGCGCGGGCGGCCGCCGCGCGCGGCGCGTCGCCGACCGGCTCGGCCGCCGCGCCATAGGCGCCCTGCGCGTCCGCGACGCCGAGCACGGCCAGGCCAGGGCCCCCCGCGCCGTGGACCCCGGCAGCGGTCATGACCGAGAGGCACGAGCTCGATCCGTGGACCCGGACCGAGGACGGAAGCGCCGCTGTGGCGCGCGCGAGCTCGTCGAGATCATGGGACTCGGTGTAGCTCAGGAACACGTGGTCCGGCTCCCTGCCCAGGCTCTCGCCGAGCGCGGACATGGCCTCCGCGAACGCGACATCGGTCGAGCCCGCCGTGGAGGACGCGGTGGCCATCCTCATCGTCCCCGCCGCCCCTCCAGCGCCCGCCCGGCCCACCCGCGGAGCCTCCCTCGCCCCGCCGTTCCCCCCGGGGAAAGCGCCGTCAGCCCTGCTGCGATCGTTGCTGTCCATCGGCTCTTGACCTCCTGCCGTGCCCCCCCAGGATCGGGTCGATCACGCCCGATCTCTATACACCAACCCGCGCCGGGTCGGCGGGATTCGACCGCAGGAGTGAGAGCAACCCTCAATCGTCCGGATCCTCGCTCCGCGGCCCGGATTGCCCTGCGGCGGCCTCATCGCCCTCCTCTCCGTCCTCCGCGGAGTCCTCGGCGGCGAGCCCAGCGTTCGCCGCCTCAGCGCCCCCCGGCCCCGCGGCGAGCGCCATTCGATCGGCGAGGGGCCGCTCGGGCAGCGTGAGCAGCGGCCCGTCGCCGAGCTCGCTCATCATGTTGAGGTACGCGTTCATCGCGTGGCACACCGAGTCGGTGCGCACGTAACGATCCCTGACGCTCCAGAACACCCCGCCCGCGGACACCTGCGGGTTCTTCACCACGAACGAGTTCTCCGGGCCGTACGTGTATTGCAGGAGCAACCGGATCGCGGCGACAACCGCGTCCTTGTACCGATCGCAGCCGTCCATGCCCTTCTGGCGGCAGTGGTGATAGACCTCCGACATCACCTCGGCGAGCCAGCCTGTCCCGCTGCTCGACAGCGATCGCTGCCAGCGGCCGTAGCGGTAGGCGTCCTCGGGCCTGCGCCACTGCCGCTTCACGAGGTCGTCGGCGCAGCGGAACACGGCATGCTCGGCGCGCTGATCGCCGCTCGCCTTCGCGAAATCGAGCAGCGACTGGACCGCCCACGAGCTCGAGATCGGGTTCGGCTTCCTGTAGTCGTCGCCGAGGAAGCAGCCCTTCTTGGCGATCCTGGCGAGCAGGAAGTCCGCTGTCTGCGCCGCGGCGTCGAGGTACTTCTTGTTGTTCGTGGCCCGGTAGGTGCGCGACAGCGCGGAGAGGACCTGTCCGGTGTAGAGCATCGACTCCTTGCCCTGGACCTTCCACGCGCCCCCCTCCTGCCCGCTCAGGGCCGAGCGCACGCTGCCGTCGGGCCGCTGCATCGCGATCAGCCAGTCGGCGGCCATGACCGCCGACTCGAGGTACTTCTTCTCCTTCGTCAGCCCGTGGAGCTCGATCAGCGTGAAGATCGACTTCGACGCGGTGCCGACGACGAGCCGGCGCTCGGGCCGCTTGCGCTCCAGGTCGAACGCATAGAAGAAGCCGCCGGCCGTGCGATCGCGCATCTCGCGGCTCTGCATGCCCATCATGAAGCCGGCGGCCTCGGTCGCGAGGCGGAGCAGGCGCTCGTCCGGCTTGTAGGCGTGCAGCTTCAGCAGCGTCAGCGCCGTCGACGCGGTGTAGATCGTGTGAAGCTCGTTCTCGAACCGGTCGGCGGGGGCGTGGTAGTACTTGTGAACCCCCTTGTGCTGGGGGTCGATGACGCGCAAGAGATAGCCCTTGCCGTCCTCGATGCGCTTCGCGAGGAGCGCCTTGTCGAGGAGGCGGACCGGCACGAGGCCCTGGGTGAGCTCTACCCCCTTCCCCTTGGCCTCGACGCGCTCGACCATCGACTCGTGATGATCCGGCAGCTCCACGACGAGCCGCGCGCCGGCGAGCGCCTCGGGCGCGCCGCCCGCCGCGGCCACCGCCCGGCGCGCGGCGCCCTTCAGCGCCACGCAGAGCCCCGCGTCCGACGCGTCGCCGCGCGCGATCTGCTTCCCTTCCTGAAAGCCCATCACGACGGCGCGGAAGGGGCGTTTGGACGACAGGGACAGATCGCATGTCACCTTGTCACCGCCCGCGATCACCTGGCGGACAAAGGTCATTGTGCGATCGCGGAAGGTGGCATTGTCGAGCTCGGCGCCCGCGCCGCCTCCCGCCGCGGGCTGGATCGCCGGATCGGGCACCCGGGACAGATTCGCGGCGATCTGGACCGCAAAGCGGTCGTCCCCTGGCCGCGGGGCGGCCTTCCGGGCCTCCGGGGCGCCTGTCGAAGCGGCCGGAGCGGCGGCGACGGGCTTCGCAGCCGCCGCCTCCTCGCCGGGCTTGCGGCTGTCGCATCCGGTCGTGAGCGCCGAGGACACGGCGGCCAGCGCCGCCAGGGTTGCGATGGAGAGAGCGCGAGCAGACAGCATGGACAAACACCCCGGAAGAAGCGATTTCGACGCGTATCAGCAACTCCGAGGCTCCGCAAGGCCGAAGCCGGGCGGGGCACGCCGCCTCGCCGAGGTCGCGCCCGCGCCTGGCTGTCGCGGGCACAGCGACGCTCACATCGGCGCCGTTTGTGCGCGCAGCATGCGCTTGTCTCGTACGTACGCGGCCGCCTGTGACAGCCGCGCAGCAGCGTGGTTCCTCGACGAACTCAGGCTATTTCTCACTTGCGCCGAACGCCGCGCGGGGGCGAACTAGGACAGTTTCGCTCCCTTATTCGGATACGAGGGAAAGGGGCCAGGTGGCGGGATGAGGTTCTTAACACAACACAACGCGGCGTTGACATGCTGGCTGGGGGGGTCGCTGCTCGTGATCGGCCCGGGGTGCACGGCCGGAGCGGATCGCGCGCCGGCAGGCAACGTCGCCGAGGACGCGGCAAAGGTCGCCGATTTCCTCAGCGGCACGACGTCATTCGTGTCGGCGGACGATCTGCCGCTGGTGTTCTACGGGGAAGAAGAGGAGGAGGAAGAGGAAGAAGAGGAGGAAGAGGAGGAAGAAGAGGAGCGCGAGCTGGAGGAGGGCGACATCTACCGGGTCCTCGGGGACGGGCACCTCCTGAACCTCAATGGCTATCGGGGACTCCAGGTCATCGACATCCATGATCCGGGGAGCCCGACGATGGTCGGGCAGATGCAGGTCGCCGGGAGCCCGGTCGAGATGTACGTCGACGGCGACCGCGCGATCGTGCTGATGAACGACTGGGTCGGGGTCCGCGCCACGCCGGGCAGCCTCGCCATGGAGCGCCGCGCGGGCGGGGCCGTCCTCCTCGTCGACATCTCCAACCGGAACGCGCCCAGGCTCCTGTCGCAGTTCGAGGTGCCGGGGTACATCCAGACGAGCCGGTACGCGAACGGCGCGAGCCGGGACGCCCTCTACGTGGCCAGCACCGACTGGGGGTGGGTCGAGCTGGGGAACGGCGAATACGAGTATCACAACCAGGCCGTGGTCAAGAGCTTCGAGGTGACCCAGCGCGGGCTCACCGAGCGCAGCCAGCTCGACCTCGGGGGGTACGTGACGGACATCCACGGCGAGGGAGACGTCCTGCTGGTGGCGCGCAGCCCCGAGGGCTGGGATTACGAGGACAGCCAGGTGTCGATCGTCGACATCTCGAGCATCGACGGCGCCATGGCGCTGCGGGATACGGTCACCGTGGACGGCTACGTGCGCTCGCAGTTCCACATGGACTTCCGCGACGACACGCTGCGCGTCTTCTCGGGCCCGCAGTGGGGCGGAGGGGTGAGCCACCTGCAGACGTGGGACGCGTCGGATCTCGGCGATCTCACGCCGATCGACGACGAGGACTTCGGCGAGGGAGAGTCGCTCTACGGCGCTGTCTTCCTCGACGACCGGGCGTTCGCCGTCACCTACTTCCGCACGGATCCGTTCCACGCCTTCTCGATCGATCCCGACGGGAACGTCGAGGAGAAGAGCGAGTTCATCGTCTCCGGCTGGAACGACTTCCTCCGCCCGGTGCTCGGCGCGACCCGGCTCATCGGGATCGGCGTGAACGACGAGGGCGGGGGGCGCAGGCTCGCGGCCAGCCTGTACGACATCACCGATCTGACCAACCCGAACCCGATGATCGCGCGCTCCGAGGTGGCCGGGGACGATGACGGATGGAACTGGTCGGAGGCCAACTGGGACCACCGCGCGTTCACCGTGCTCGACGGGGCCGTGCGCGTGGCCGCGCCGACCGGCGAGACAGAGACGGGCCTCGTGCTCCTGCCGTTCTCCGGCTGGACCGAGGAGGAAGGCCGGTGGAGGCAGAGCTCTGCCGTGCAGATCTTCACGTACTCGAGCGCGACCCTGACCCGCCGTGGCGTGATGAAGCACGCCTCCCCGGTGCGCCGCTCGTTCCGCGCCGGCCCGGACACCGCGGCGAACGTGTCGGAGACGCAGCTAAGCCTCTACGATCAGCGCAACCTGGACGACCCGGAGAAGCTCGGCGAGCTCGACCTCGCGCCCAACTACACGACGATCCTCGGGTACGGCGATCACCGCGTGCGCATCCGCAACCCCGAGCAGGACTCCTGGGACCGCGATCCAGGCCAGATGGCCCTGGCGGAGGTCATCGACGCGGCGGACGTGGCCGACGTCGCGACGCCGCGCGCGACCTTCCCGGTCACGCCCGACGCGAGCTACTATAAAGTCGGTGACGACCTGCTCGCCGTCGTGACCTCCAGGTACGTGGACTGGCCCAGGTACGAGACAACGATCAGCGTTGTCGATCTCTCGAACCCGCTGCGGCCCCGCGCGGCGGGGCAGCTCGTCACGACGGACCTGCCCCCGACGTACGGCCGTTATTACGACTACTACTATTACGCGCCGACGCGGGTCCATCCCACGAACGGGTCGCTCACGTTCGCGCACAAGACCGACTCCTGGGTCGAGCTCGGCCCGGCAGAGCACTGCGAGTCGTACGTCACCTACAGCCACGGCGACTACGCCTGCTCCGGCGTGGACAACTGCAGGTACACCACCGGGCAGCGCACCTGCCAGTCCGTCGACGGCGGGCCGGAGTACTGCACGGGCGGGTTCGCCGCGTGCACGACGCGGCTCGGCGAAGGCGACACCTGCACGCCCGTCCTCGACGAGGCCGCGCTCGACGGGCTGCTCGAGTCGTCGTGCTACGAGGGCGAGGCGCGCCGCCAGATCCGGCAGATGACCGTCCACGTGGTCGACCTCTCCGATCCGGATCACCCGGCCCTGGCGGCGCCCGTCGCGCTCCCGGCCGACGAGGACGCGGTGAGCACGCTGGCGCACGAGGGCGACCTCTACGTGTCCGTCAAGGTGCCCGCCGTTGTGGCTGACGACCCGCGCCCCCACGCGCGCTACTTCGTCCGGCGCGTCGACCTGTCCCGCCCCGGAGCGCCCGTCGTCGGCCCGGCGATCAACGTCCCCGGCGAGGCCCTCGCGATCCGCGGGACCAAGGTGTTCACGCGCGACCGGGTGTGGGGGGCTCACTTCATCGAGCCGGCGATCGCGCGATCGACGCTGCACAACGGGCGCGCGCACCTGAACAACTACCAGGAGCTCGCCGGCAAGACGGTCGGCGAGACCATCCTCATCGACCAGCACCAGCGGGCCCTCATGACGTACGGCGAGCGGATCTGGCCGTCGTACTGGCGGTGGAGCTACGGCTACGAGTCCGGCAGCCTCGCGATCCTGAGGCCGAGCGACACGATCTCGTCGACCGGGTTCGACGTGCTCTCGGAGACGCCGACCGATCGCTGGATGACGCTCATGCCCTTCACCGCCGAGCGCCGCGCGTTCTTCAACCTGTATAGCGGCACGCTGATGGTCGATTACGACGACCCGCGCCGGCCCGTGGCGCAGGCGTTCTTCACGGGCGCGTGGTACCCCGAGCTGCTGGTCGACCGGGCCAAGGACGAGGTCCTCGTCGCCGCGGAGCGGTACGGCATCCACCAGATCGATCTCGACGCCTCGAACCTCCTCCCGTAGCGCGCGCGGCGCGCATCCCCCTCCGGCACCAGGCCGATCGCGGCGCGCTCGTCGACGGCGGGGCGACAGCCCTGCAGAGCTCGGAGAGCGCCCCGCCTCACCGCCGCGACCGGAAGGCCGGCGCTGCGGCCGCCGCGCGGCGCGCTATCCTGCCCGGCATGGGACCCACGCAGATCAAGGGCAGGAACGTCGACATCAAGATGTGGACCCGGCCGGAGGAGGTCGAGCAGGTCGCGCTGGAGCAGCTACGCAACATCAGCGCCCTGCCCTGGGTGTTCCACCACGTCGCCGCGATGCCCGACGTCCACTTCGGCAAGGGCGCGACAGTCGGCTCGGTGATCGCGATGCGCGACGCGGTCGCGCCGGCCGCCGTGGGCGTGGACATCGGCTGCGGGATGGGCGCGCTCCGCACGAACCTCGAGGCCGCCGACCTGCCCGACGACCTCAAGCGGATCCGCAGCGACATCGAGCGGGCGATCCCCGTCGGGTTCGCCGCCCACGACGCGCCGCCGAAGGAGTTCGCGAAGCTGCCGCTCTGGGAGGAGTTCTCGAGTCTGACCCCGAAGGTCAAGGGCCTGTTCACGAAGGCGCGCTGTCAGCTCGGCACGCTGGGCGGCGGCAACCACTTCATCGAGCTCTGCCTCGACACGGGAGGCGGCGTGTGGCTGATGCTCCACTCCGGCTCTCGCAACATCGGGAAAGAGCTGGCCGAGATCCACATCGCCACGGCGAAGAAGCTCGCCCACAACCGCGACCTGCCCGATCGCGATCTCGCTGTGTTCCTCGCCGGCACCCCGGAGATGAAGGCGTACCGACACGACCTCTTCTGGGCGCAGCGGTACGCGCGCGCGAACCGCGAGGCCATGTTCCACCTCGCCGAGGGCGTGCTCCGGCGGCACTTCCCGCAGCTCGAGATCCAGGAAGCCATCTATTGCCACCACAACTACGTGGCCGAGGAGCACCACTTCGGCGAGGAGGTGCTGGTGACGCGCAAGGGCGCGATCCGCGCGGGCAAGGGCGAGCTCGGCATCATCCCCGGCTCGATGGGCACGCGCTCGTACATCGTCCGGGGCCTCGGCAACCCCGAGGCGTTCGAGAGCGCGTCGCACGGCGCGGGGCGCAAGATGAGCCGCGGCGAGGCGAAGCGGCGCTTCACCGTCAAGGACCTGGCCGCGCAGACGGCCGGCGTCGAGTGCCGCAAGGACGGCGGGGTCCTCGACGAGATCCCCGCCGCCTACAAGCCGATCGAGCGGGTCATGGAGGACCAGCGCGATCTCGTGGAGATCGTCGCCGAGCTGCGCCAGGTGATGTGCGTGAAGGGGTGAGCGGGCTCGGGGCGGGGGACCGGCGCCATCACCGACGAACGGACGGGCAGACGACCGGCGCGCCGCCGCCGATGCCTTTCCGCGCCTTTTCCGCGTCGCGCCGGATTCACCGTCCCTCCCCGCGCTGCCGTCGGCTACGATGCGCGTCGCCGGCGCGACGCACGCCGCGGCCGGACGCCGCGTTCGCCGCTGCGTGCGCGGCCGCGCGGAGACGTCATGAAGTCGGACTGGATCGATCTCGGCCCCCTCTCCGAATTCCCGGCGGAGGAGCCGGTGCTGCGCAAGGACGACGCGGGGCGGCGCTTCGCCTGCGTGCTCCGGGGCGGCGAGGTCCACGCGCTCGACGATCGGTGCCCCCACCAGGGCTACCCGCTCTCGCAGGGCGCGCTGCGCGGCGGCGTGCTGACCTGCGCGTGGCACAACTGGAAGTTCGACATCGCCACGGGCGCCTGCTCGTTCGGCGGCGAGCCGGTGCGGCGCTACGCCACCCGCGTCGACGGCGGGCGCGTGCTCCTGAACCGCGCCGTCGACACAGCGGCCGAGGTGCGGCGCCTCGTCGCCGGCCTGCGCGAGGCGGTCCGGCGCGACGAGCCGGCGCGCGCCCTGCGCGAGGGGCTCCGGCTGGGGGCGCTCGGGCTCCACCGGGCCGAGACGGGCCTCGGCAGCCTGCACCTCGCGTTCGAGGTGCTCGCCAGGGACGGGGCGGAGCGCGCCGAGCACGGCTTCGATCACGGCCTCGCCCTGCTCGCGGACCTCTGCTCCTGGGTCGAGCGCGGCTGGGTCCCCGCCGAGGAGGCGTTCGTTGTCGCCGCCCACGCGATCGGCGAGGCGTCGGCCCGGCTCGGCCCGCGCGGCAAGGCCGCCGGCAAGGCCGGCGGGAGCTCGGCGCTCGCGCGCATCGCCGACTTCGAGCTCGACGAGCCGGTGAAGGTGAGCGAGGCGCTCGCGGCGGAGCGGCGCGACGAGGCCGAGGCGCGGATGCGCGAGCTGATCGAGGTCCGCGGCACGCCCGGCGCGCGCCGGGCGCTCCTGCCCTTCGTCGCGCAGCACCTCCACGACTACGGGCACGGCGCGATCTTCCTCTCCAAGGCGCTCGAGCTCGGCGAGCGGTTCTCCTCCGCCGCGGACGAGGTCCTCGCGGCCTCCACGGTGCAGCTCGCCTGGGCCACCGCCGACACGAGCCTGCCGCCCTTCGCGGCCACGCGCGCCGCGCTCGCGCGCGTGGCCGAGCTCCCCCTGCCCGCGCCCGAGGGCGCCGCGGGGCCGGCCGCCGCGCCGCTCGACCCCGCGGAGCGCGCCGCCTTCGAGGCGGAGGTGCTCGCCGGCGAGCGCCAGGCCGTCGAGGCGACCGCGCGCTGGCTCGCGCGCGGCGCCGGCCCGCTCGCGCTGCTCGGCGCGATCGGCCACGCCGCGGCCGTCCGCCTCGCGCGCTTCGATCCGGGCTGGGAGCAGCGCCTCGACGCCGAGGTCGGGGTGCTCGACGTCACCCACGCGGTGACCTTCGCGGAGGCGGCGGCGGCGCTCGGCCGCGACGCGCTCCCGCGCGAGGCCGCGCAGCTCGCCGTGCTCGCTGCCGGCTTCGTCGGCAAGCTCCGCAGCGCGGACGCCGCCGCGCCGGGCGCCGTCGCGCCGGGACCGACCCCCGCGCGCGCGTCCAGCGGCGCGCTGCTCGAGGCCGCGGCGGCGCGCGACCTGGGCGGGGCGCTCGCTGTCGCGCGGCACCTCGACGCCGAGGGGCGCCGCCGCGCCTTTGCCGAGCTCGCCCCGTTCGCCGCGTTCGACGCCTCGGTGAGGCCGATCTTCACCGCGCACGCCGTGAAGACGCTCGAGGCGCTCCAGCGGCTCGAGTCGTCCGATCCGCACCCGGACGGCGCCTACCTGGAGGCGCTGCTCGCCTATCTCGTGCCCGTCCGACGGGAGCTCCACGTGCGGCGGATCGCGGCCGTGGCGAAGAAGTTCATGTCCGATGGCCGGCCCCCGGAGGGGCTGTATTGAGCCGCGCGCGCCTCCCTCGCGGGGCGCCGTCGCGACGCACACGCGCCGGCGCGACGCGACGCGACAGCGACGAGCGCGAGCGGAATCCGATCGGGACGACAACGCGCCGGGGACGCGAGCGACGAGAGCGTCGGTGACGACGCGCCGTCGACGACGCGACGACGACGCGACAACGCGACGCCCTCCGCGCTGCCCGCCGGGCCGATTCCCGCCTTGTGGCCAGCGGAGGACGCTTCATGCATACTGGCCCTCCATGCGGCTCGAGCCCGGTTCCCACGTAGCGCCGCACCTCACGCTCGTGACCCTGCTCAGGATGGGCGGCATCGGCAGCATCTGGGCGGCGCGCCACCTCGGGCTCGGCAAGGACGTCGCCGTCAAGTTCATGTCCGCGTCGCTCGCGACCGATCCGACCGCGGTCGCCCGGTTTCACCGGGAGGGCGCGCTCATGGCCAGGATCAAGAGCCCTCACGTGGCCGAGGTCCACGAGCACGGCGTCGCCGAGGACGGCCTCCCGTACATCGTGATGGAGCTGCTCCGCGGCGAGGAGCTGTCCGACCGGCTCGCGCGCGCCGGTCGCCTCTCGCTGGACGAGACGGTCTCCCTCGTGTCCGAGCTCTGCGACGGCCTCGCCGCGGCGCACGCGCTCGGCGTCATCCACCGGGACATCACGCCCGAGCACGTCTTCCTCGCCGACGTCGGCGGCAGCACGTGCGTCAAGCTGCTCGACTTCGGCGTGGCGCGGGGCGACGTCGACCCCGACGGGACCACGCTGACGGCCACGGGCGCGGTCGTCGGCAGCCTCGTCTACATGAGCCCGGAGCAGTTCTTCAACCCGAAGCAGGTCGACGGCCGCTCGGATCTCTGGTCCGTCGCCGTCATGGCGTACCAGGCGCTCACCGGCGCTCCGCCGTTCGAGCAGAGGGGGCTCGAGGCCCTGCTCAGCGCCATCCGCATCGGCCACTTCCCGCTCCCGAGCGAGCGTTGCGCCGACATCACGCCGGCCCTGGACGCGTGGTTCGTCAAGGCGCTGTCCCGCGATCCGTCCGGCCGCTTCGGCGCGGCCGCGGAGATGGCGGGCGCGCTGCGCGGGGCCGTCGCCTCCGGGCAGCCGCCGGCGGGCGCCGCCGGCGGGGCGGGCTAGCGGTCATGGCGCGCGCCCGCATCCCGAGCCGATCCAACCACGAGCTCGTGTTCCGCAGCGCCCGCAAGGGTGAGGAGGGCACGCTGGCCACTGTCGCCTACCGCGCGTTCCAGGCGGGCGATCCGGAGGCGTGGCTGCGGTATTTCACCGAGCACGCGCACCTCGCCCTCGACAACGTGATCGTCGCGGAGACCGACGGCCAGCTCGTCGGGCACGTCGCCTCGCTCGACCTCACGATGAGCTTCGCGGGCGCGGACGTGCCCTTCCAGGGCCTCGCGACAGTGGCCGTGCTCCCCGAGTTCCGCCGCCGCGGCATCGCCGATCGGCTCGTCCGCGAGAGCCTCCGCCGCATGCGCCGCCGCGGCGAGGCGCTCGCGCTGCTCCACCCGGTCCGGCTCTCGTTTTATCGCAGGTTCGGCTTCGGCGTCTGCGAGCTCCGGGACGTCGTGCGCACCTCGCCCGATCGGCTCCCTGACTCGGTGCTCCGCCGCCACGTGCGGGCGTTCTCCCGCCCCCGCGACGAGCCGCTCATCAAGCAGGCCTACGATCTCGCGCGGACCGACACGACGGGGCAGCTCAAGCGGAGCGAGTACTGGTGGGACGTGCGCGTGTTCAAGCGCTCCCCCAGCGGCGCGGTCTACGTCGATCCGGGCTCGAAGGCGATCGCGGGCTACCTGCTCTTCGACGTGCCGGAAGGCAGCGCCTACGGCGTCCAGCAGCTCCTCGTCCGCGAGCTCCGCGCGCCGACGCCGGGCGCCTACCGCGGGCTCATCGGCTTCCTCGGCGCGCTCGGCGACCAGTACGAGGTCGTGGAGCTCATGCTCCCGCGCGGCTACGGCGCGCCGCTGCTCGACGAGCCCGGCATCCGCGACGAGCCCATTCTTTACGAGACGGCGGCCCGGCACCCCGGCCTGTGCCCGCCCGTCCACGTGGCGCACCGCCGCAACGTCCTCGGCCTGACCGCGGCCGGCGCGATGGGGCGCATCGTCGACGTCGCCGCCGCGCTCGCGCTGCACCCCTCGCCGAGGAAGCACGGCGTGCGCGGCGCCATCGGCCTCGACGTCGAGGATCCCGTGTTCACGGACGCGCCGCGCGCCTTCGACGTGACCTTCGCGGCGCGCGGCGTCCAGACGGCGCCCGGCAGCACGGCGGGCGACCGCCTCTCGCTCTCGATCGAGCGGCTCACGCAGATCTACTTCGGCGCCACCTCGGCGCGCGATCTCCTGAGCCAGGGCTTCGTTGTGGGCAGCGCCAAGGCGGCCGCGCTCCTCGACGCGGCCTTCGCCGGCCCCCCCCTGTTCCTCGGCTCCTTCAACGGGTTCTGATCGGGCGGCCGCGGGCGCGGCCGCGTCCGGTCAGGCGCCGCGCCGGGCGCGGAGGAAGAGCTTGAGCGAGCGCGACGTCAGCGCCGTCTCCTCGCCGCCCTTCCGCGTCTCGGTCGCGGCGTCGTCGTGGGTGTCCACGAGGAGCTGCCACGGCCTTGAATCGTCGGCGAAGGGGAGGACGAAGCCCAGATCGCACGGAGACGCGTTGAGCAGCAGGACGAAGTCGTCGTCGATCAGCCGGTCGCCGGACTCGTCCACGTCGTCCAGCCCCTCTCCGGAGAGGAACACCCCGAGGCACTGCGTGCAGTGGTTGCACCAGTCCTCGTCGGTCATCAGCTCCCCGTCCGGGCGATACCACTGGATATCGTAGGTCTTGCCGCCGCGGATCGGGCGCCCCTTGAAGAACGTCGATCGCCTGAGCCCGGGGTGCTCGTGCCGGATGCGGAGGCACTTGCGCGTGAACTCCATGAGCGCCCGCGACGGCTCGTCCCAGGTCCACGGCTGCCACGTGAGCGGGCTGTCCTGGCAATATCCGTTGTTGTTCCCCTCCTGCGTGCGCCCCCGCTCGTCGCCGTGGAGGATCATGGGCGTGCCCTGCGAGAACAGGAGAGACGCCATGATGTTGCGCATCTGTCGGGCGCGGAGCTGGAGGATCGCGGGGTCGTCCGTGGGCCCCTCGGCGCCGCAGTTCCACGACCGGTTGTCGTCCGCGCCGTCGCAGTTGCCCTCCCCGTTCGCCTCGTTGTGCTTCTCGTTGTACGAGACGAGGTCCGCGAGGGTGAAGCCGTCGTGGGCCGTGACGAAGTTGATGCTCGTGTACGGCTTGCGCCCGTTGTTCTCGTAGAGGTCGCTGCTCCCCGTGATCCGGAACCCGAGGTCCGAGGCCGTACCGCCGCTGCCGCGCCAGAAGTCGCGCAGCGTGTCGCGATAACGGCCGTTCCACTCGGCCCAGCGAACAGGGAAGTTGCCGACCTGGTAGCCGCCGGGGCCGACGTCCCAGGGCTCGGCGATGAGCTTCGTCTGGCTGAGCACCGGGTCCTGGTGGACGATGGTGAAGAAGCTCGAGAGCTGATCGACGTCGTGCAGGCCGCGCGCGAGCGCCGAGGCCAGATCGAACCGGAACCCGTCGACGTGCATCTCCAGGACCCAGTACCGCAGCGAGTCCATGATGAGCTGGAGCGACTGCGGGTGGCGCACGTTGAGGGTGTTCCCGGTGCCTGTGTAATCGAAGTAGAAGCGCTCGTTGCCGGGGACGAGCCGGTAGTAGGTCGGGTTGTCGATGCCGCGCAGGCTCAGCGTCGGGCCCATGTGGTTGCCCTCGGCCGTGTGGTTGTAGACGACGTCGAGGATGACCTCGATGCCGGCGGCGTGGAGCGCCTTGACCATCTCCTTGAACTGCCGGACCTCGGCTGTCACTTCGTTGCCCGCGCGGTACCCGACGTCCGGCGCGAAGAAGCCTATCGTGTGGTAGCCCCAGTAGTTCCGGAGCCCCCTGTCGAGCAGGAACTTCTCGTGCACGAAGGCGTGCACCGGCAGGAGCTCGATCGCCGTGATGCCGAGGTATCTCAGGTACCCGATCATGGCCGGGTGGGCGATACCGAGGTACGTCCCGCGGAGCTCCTCCGGGATCTCCGGGTGCAGCATCGTCAGGCCGCGGACATGCGCCTCGTAGATGACGCTGCGGTGGAACGGGACGCGCGGGGGCCGGTCTCCGGTCCAGTCGAACGAGGGATCGATGACGACGCCGAGGGGGGCGCCGAGCGCCTCGTTCTCGGACATCTTGAGATCCCCGTCCGGCTCATCGATGCGGTGGGCGAACGAGTTCGCGTTCCACTGGACCCGCGACGCGAGCGCCTTCGCGTACGGGTCGAGCAGGCGCACGTTCGGGTTGAACCGGAAGCCCCGCTCCGGGGCCCACGGGCCGTGGACGCGGTAGCCGTATCGCTGCCCCGGTCCGATCTCCGGCACGTAGACGTGCCACACGAAGGAGGTGCGGTGACGCACCGGCAGGCGCTGCTCGTTCCCCTCGTCATCGACGAGGCAAAGCTCGACAGCCTCAGCGTTCTCTGAATAGAGCGCGAACTGCGTACCAGAACCGTCCCATGTCGCACCGAGCGGATATGGCTCTCCGGGTCGCAATCCCTTGCGCTTGAATATCATGCTTGTCTCCAGGCCGGGTGGGCCCCCCCCGTGCGGCCTTCGTGTTCTAGGCGACGCGCGTGCCGGACGCTAGGCGGCGTGGGTTCGCCGGCTGCGCATGACGTCGGACACGGCGTCCGCCACGCTGCGCGCCATCCCCTCTGCGATGCGGAGCGTCTGGGCCTGATCGCCCTCGGGGGTGCACACCCTCAGGCGTTCAATCATGTCCGCGAGCCGCCGGGCTAGCTCGCACGCCTCCGCCATGGAGGCTGATGACTCGAGGGAAGTCCTCCGCGGGGGAAGGGAGACCATTTCTTCGGTCGGCGTCATCGTGGTCGAAATCATGCCTGGCTCCTTACGCTGCGGTGATGCCTACAGTCAACCACGGCGTGGTGCAGGCATCGTGCCACGAGGTTTCCAGTAGGGGCGCTCACTGCGGGCACAGCGGCTGGCAGCGGACAGGTGGAAGCCGCCGCTGCAAAAGCGCCACAGGTGGGGCGATTTGTCTCCCACGAGGCGCCAGATCGTTGGCTGGATAGCCAGACGCGAAAATTGTAAGCAGGATGCGCGCGCCGCCGCGCTGACGCCGGCGTTCCACTGCCCCGGACGGCAAAACGACCTCTGCCGGAGGAAAGGTCGAGCTCCCGCGGCCGTGCGTGGATTTCCGCGGCGGGAGCGGGCGAGCGTGCCGCGCGCGCTCGCATCCGGTCCGCCTTTGCTCGCACGTTTTCGACGCCGCGGTCGGGTCCGGGGTGCCGCTCCGCCGTGAGCGCGTGGGCCGTGAGGCGTCCTGCCTCGCGGTCGGCGGTGGGGCCGGCCTGCGCGCCGGCCGCCTGAGAGAGGCGGTCTCGATCGCGGGGCAGGCCACGAGGCGGCTGTAGCAGCGCCCCTGGGTGGCAGGTTAGTATCCGGTCCGCCGCGACGGCCGCCGGTCGAACGCGTCGCGGTCGAGAAAGCTCATGATCGGAACACTCCAGGCGAAGCTCCAGTATCTCAAGAACAAGAACCTCCACAACTGGCTCGGCGGCTACGCCCGTCAGAGGCTCGAGAACGCCCGCGCTCAGCGTCCGATCGGCCCGCGGCACCTCCTCTTCGCGGTCTGCGATCACTGGGAGCCTGGGTGGGAGAACGCCACGCCGGAGGTCGGCGACGCGCGGGTGAGGGCGTGGTCGGAGCGGTATCCCGAGATGGCGAGCGCCTACCGCGACGCGGACGGCCGGCACCCGCGCCACAGCTTCTTCTTCCCGGGGGAGCAGTACACGCCTGGATGGCTCGACGCGCTGGCGGACCTCACGCGCCGAGGCTTCGGGGAGGTGGAGCTCCACTTGCACCATCACAACGACACGGCGGAGAACCTGCGCGCGGACATCCTCAGGTACCTGGACATCCTGGGGAAGCACGGGCACTTCTCGCGCGACGCGGACGGTCGCATGCGTTACGGGTTCATCCACGGCAACTGGTGTCTGGCGAACTCCGGGCGGGACTCGCGCAACTGCGGAGTCGACGAGGAGCTCCCGCTCCTGTTCGAGACGGGCTGCTATGCCGACTACACGTTCCCGTCGGCGCCCGACGAGTCGCAGCACAGCATCGTGAACCAGATCTACTGGCCGACGGGCAACCTCGCGCGCCGGAAGGCCCACACGGTGGGCGCGCGGGCCAGGGTCGGAGAGGTGCTGGAGGACCGCATCCTGATGATCGAAGGTCCGCTCGCGCTGGCGCTGACGCGCCGGGGGAACAAGACGCGGGTGCGCATGGAGTACGGCGCGCTCCAGGCGATCGACCCGCCGACGCCGGAGCGGGTGAAGACGTGGGTTGACCAGAACATCCACATCGAGGGGAGGCCCGAGTGGGTGTTCGTGAAGGTCTACACGCACGGCGCGCCCGAGGATCAGGCGGAGTCGCTGCTCGGCGCGGGGAGCCACGGCCTGCACCGGGAGCTCACCACCCGGTACAACGATGGCAAGGAGTGGGTGCTCCACTACGTGACAGCGCGGGAGATGTACAACATCGCGATCGCGGCGCTCGACGGGAAGACAGGCAATCCCGGGGACTTCAGGGACTACCGGCTGCAGCCGCCGCCCTGCGCGAGCTGACGCGCGGGGGGTAGATCCGAATTGCAAGGGGCCGAGGACGAGGGGCAGCGTGGTACGTGGGCGCGCGCGGGCGCGCGCGGGGCCCCCACCCCGCGCGCCGAACACCCCTTCAGAGGGCCGGGCAGCTCGGCAATCCTCAGCCCGCCCCGCCCCGCTCCCGGATGACCTCCTCCAGGAGCGCGTGATAGCGCTGCCCCACGACGTCCCATGAGAGCGCTCCGACGCTGCCCCGCAGCGCCTCCGGATCCCACGCCTGCTCCAGCGCACGGACCAGCGCGTCCCCGAGCGCCTGCGGATCGCCGGCAGGGACGAGCAGGCCGTTGCCCCCCTGCCCCTCGCGCACGAGCTCCGGCACGCCGCCCACCCGGGTCGCGACGACCGGGCGGCCCGAGGCGAGCGCCTCCAGGACGACGTTCGGACACCCCTCGCGGCGGCTCGGCAAACAGAACACGTCGCACGCCGCCATGTAGTCCGGGATCTCCGCAGGGAGCGCCCAGCCGAACAGCTGCACGCGGTCGCCGAGGCCGAGCGCGCTGACCCGCGCGCGCAGCGGATCGAGCAGCTCGCCGCCGCCCACCATCATCAGGTGCACGTCGCGGCGACCCGTCCGGTCGAGGTGCGCCATCGCCTCGACGAGGACGTCCACGCCCTTCTCGGGCACGTGATAGCCGGCGTAGAGCACCACGCGCGCGTCCGCCGGGACGCCGAGGCGCGCCCGCGGCGCGGCGCGGTCCCGGATCGTGAACCGCTCGCCGTCGACCGCGTTGAGCTGCACCACCACGCGCTCCCGCGGCACCCCGAGCTCCACCAGGCGATCGCCGAGGGCGCCGCTCACCGCCACCACGCGGGCGCAGCGCTGGAGCGCCGGCGCGATCTGCGCCCGCAGCACGGCGCTCCTCGGCTGCTCGTTGATGTCGCTGCCGAGCACCGTCGTGACGATCGGCACCCCCGCGCCCCGCGCGAACGCCTCCGCGGCGACTGTGTCGGGATAGGCCCACGCGGCCAGGATCGCGTCGTAGGGGAACTCGCGGCGCAGCGCGGCCATCGTGCCCCGGAGCGAGGCGTGGATCGCGCGCGCGTGCAGGGCCGGCAGCCCCGGGATCGACCAGTAGGTGGGGAACAGCGCGTCGATGCCGGTGTGGGACTCGCGCGTACCGCCGAGCAGCTCGCGCGAGGCGCCGCGCGCCCGCGTCCACCAGGGCGTCGGCGCCACCAGCCGGAGCTCGCAGCGGCGCGCAAGCGCCCGGTAGGTCTGATAGCTGTACGGCGCCATCGTCGGCTGCCGCAACGACGGGTAATGATGGGTGAAGACGAGGACCTTCATCGCGCGCCCGCCGATCACGTGAGGCTGAAATAGAGCTGCTCGTATTTGCGCGTCATCTTCTCGAACGAGAAGTCGTCGCGGACCCGGACGTGCCCCGCCTCGCCGAGCCGCCGCCCGAGCGCCGGATCGCGCGCGAGCCGCTCGATCGCGTCCGCCAGCGCGTCGGGCGCGTCCACGGGGACGAGCAGGCCGTGCTCCTCGTCGCGCACCACCTCCGGGACGCCGCCGACAGGCGTCACCACGACAGGCAACCTGCGCGCCATCGCCTCGAGCACCGCGAGCGGCAACCCCTCGTCGCGCGAGGGCAGGACGAAGAAATCGGCCGCGACGAGGAGATCGGGGACGTCCTTGCGAAACCCGAGGAAACGCGCCTCCTTGCCGTGGATCCCGAGCTCCCGCGCGAGCCCGTGGATGCGGTCGCGCTCGTCGCCGTCGCCCACGATGAGCACCGTGACCGCGACGCCGCGATCCCGGAGCCGCGCGAGCGCCCGCAGCAGCACGTCGTGCCCCTTCACCGGGTGGAACGCGGCCGGCATGATCCCGAGGAACGCGCCGCCGGAGCCCGCGGGCGCCGGCGCCGCGCCCGCGTCGAAGCCGAGCTCGGCGCGCACCTCCTCGCGCGCCCGCCGCGCCGGGGTGATGTCGATCCCGTTGTGAATCACAGAGATGTTGCTGGCGACGCCCGTCGCGCCGCTCTTGTCGGCGGTGTCCTGCGAACAACCGACGACGGCGTCCGTCTCACGCCACTCGAAGCGCGACGGGACGCGGATGATCCCGCGCGTCTGCGCGTGATCGGTGAAGACGAGTCGCGCCCGCGTGAGCAGCTTGCCGACCGTGGCGTAGTGGAGCGAGGTGGGGTTGTGCGCGTGGATGATGTGCGGCCGCCTGCGCGCGAACGCGAGCGCCGTGTGCGCGACCCGCGCGGGCAGGCCGCCGCGCAGCACCGTGAGGGGCAGCGCCCGCTGCCGCGCCAGATCCTCGAGCGGCCCGCCGCGCAGCGCGAGGATGGAGGCGTCATGGCCGTGGCGCCGCTGCGCCTCGGCCAGGCGCAGCACGAAATGCTCCATGCCTCCGCCGTTGAGGCTGCTCACGGCATGGACGATCCGCAGCGTCGAAGTCCCCATGTGGCTTGCTACCCGAACCGGGTCTCCCGTTGAAGCGCGGACAGCGCCGCGCAGCCTCACCCAAGCTGCCACCTCGCGTCGCCTGCGCGCCAGCGCTCGTCGCGCGTGGCGCCCAAGGTCGCTGGACGACGGTATCACCTCGCGTCACCGTCCCCGCACCTTTTGATTTGGCGAGCGGAAGCAGGTACTAGACGAGCATGAACCCTGAACTTCGGCGCGCCCTCGATCAGGGCCTGCGCCGCGTGCCAGGCATGGACGCCGCGACGAGGCTGCTCGCCGTGCGGATCGAGACGGTCAGGGCGCTCCTGGCGCGGCGGCTCGACGAGAACCCGCTCCCCGTGCCCGACGCCGTGACCCCGAGCGACATCCCGTCGGTCGCGGAGCTCGGCCCGGGGGACAGGGTGCTCGCCGAGCTCGATCAAGACGGGTTCGCCTTCGCCATCCACCCGGCCGACGTCCCCTTCTTCAACCGGCGGAGCGAGAAGATGCCGCGCCTGAGGTACCGGCTCCACGTCGTGCTGCGCCGCGGGTACGTCTGCGTCCGGAAGCGCTTTATCGGCCAGCCGAGGAACGCGTCCCTCGACGCGCACCTCTTCTCCCTGCTCGGCCTCTTCTTCTACAATGAAGCGGCGTCGCTCCTCCGCCTGCGCGACCTCCCGAGCGTCCCGAGGATCCGCGATGTGCACCTCGCCACGCGCGCCCTCTTCATCGACTACGTGCGCGGCAAGACGCTCCAGCAGCAGCTCGCCGAGCGCGGGGAGAAGGTGCTCGACATCGACCTCGCGCCGCTCGGGCAGCTCTTCGATCCCGATCGCGACCGGCGCGAGATCGAGGCGTTCGCGCAGGGAGAAGGCGACGACTACCGCGACCGCGTCGAGGAGATCGTCCGGGCGATGAACGCGCGCGGCGTCGCGCCGCTCGACGTCAAGCTGGGCAACGTGCTCATCGGGGAGAAGACGGGCGCCCTGTACTGGATCGATTTCGAGCGGGCCGCGCTCGAGGGCACCCCCCGCTACCGCGAGCGCCTCGCGGAGCACCATGACCTCGTGAACCGCTGGTTCGGGCTCTCCCTCCCGGGCGGCGGGGCGTGAGGCGCGCCGGGCGCGGCAGGCGCGGCAGGCGCGGCAGGCGCGGCAGGCGCGGCAGGTGCGATCGATGACGCGAGACGAAGGCGGGGCGCCGCGGAGCGCCATCGAGCGGATCGGAGAGAAGGTGGGGCGGTCGTGGCCGAGCATCGAGGCGGCCGCGCGGCTCTCGGCGGAGACCCGCGCGCGGCTCGCGGCGCTGCTCCGCGAGCAGATCCCGTGCGACACGAGCGCGGTGGTGTTCGGCTCGCTGGCGCGCGGCGAGTACACGACCGGCAGCGATCTCGACTGGACGCTGCTCATCGACGGCCAGGCCGACGAGGGGCACTTCAGCCAGGTCCAGGCCATCACGAAGATCCTGAGGGAAGCGAAGTTCCACGAGCCAGGCCCGACGGGCGTGTTCGGGAACGTGGCGTTCAGCCACCCGATCCTCCACCAGATCGGCGGACAGGAGGACACGAACAAGAACACGACCCAGCGCATCCTGCTGCTCCTGGAGTCGCTCGCGATCGGCAAGCCGGACGCCCACGAGCGGGTGCTCAGGCTCGTGCTCTCGCGCTACGTGGAGGACGATCGCGGGCTTCACTACGGGAGCAAGCGCGAGATCATCCCGATGTTCCTGCTGAACGACATCGTCCGGTACTGGCGCACGGTCGCCGTGGACTTCGTCTACAAGCAGCGGGAGCGCAGCTCGGGCTGGGCGCTCCGCAACGCGAAGCTCAGGATGTCGCGGAAGCTCATCTTCCTCAGCGGGCTCATCACCTGCTTCAGCTTCGAGCTGTTCGGCAAGGACCGGGCGACGTGGGCCGGCGAGGGCGGCATCTCGACGCCGTCGCTCGTGCGCTTCCTCAGAGAGCGCATCCGGGTGACCCCGCTCGAGAGCCTGGCCGAGGTGCTGCTCCGGCCCTCGATCTCCGCGGAGACGGCGCGCATGCTGTTCGACAGCTACGACGCGTTCCTCGCCGTCCTCTCGAACGAGGAGGAGCGCGACCGCCTGAAGCGGCTACCGCTCGACGAGCACCTGGGCAACGATCCGACCTTCAAGCGGGTGCGCGACATCGCGCGCGCGTTCCAGGACGGGCTCAACCGGCTCTTCTTCAAGGAGGACGACGAGCTCAGCGAACTCATCCAGCGTTACGGGGTGTTCTGATGCGACCGTTGGGGTACTCGACAGGGGCGCTCGCGCTGAGCGACGTCGAACGCGCGCTCGCGATGCTGGAGGGGAGCTCCGCGACCGCGGTGGAGCTGTCCGCGCTGCGCATCTCGGAGCTCAGGCCGCTGCTCCGGCGGCTCGGGTCGCTGGACCTGTCGCGGTATCGGTACGTGTCGTTCCACGCCCCGAGCCGCTTCGACGCGGCGGAGGAGCGCGCCGTCGCCGACGCGATGGCCGAGGTGGCCGCGCTGGGCTGGCTCGTCGTCCTCCACCCCGACACCCTCCACGATCTCGGGGCCTGGCGGCAGCTCGGCGGCCAGCTCGCCATCGAGAACATGGACAAGCGCAAGCGGACAGGCCGCACCGTGGAGGAGCTCGCGGCGTTCTTCGACGCGCTGCCCGAGGCGTCGTTCTGCTTCGATATCGGCCACGCGCACCAGGTCGATCGCACCATGACGGAGGCGCATTTCCTGGTGAAGGCGCACCGGGCGAGGCTGAAGCAGCTCCACGTGAGCGAGGTGAACGCGGGGAGCCGCCACGACGCCCTGAGCCAGAGCGCCGCCCACGCGTTCCAGCGCGTCGCCGCGCACGTCCCGGGCGACGCGGCGCTCATCCTGGAAGCGCCGGCGTCGCCCGCAGATCTGGAGCGGCAGATGGCGATCGCGAGCGCGGCGCTGTCCCCCCCGAAGGCCGCGGACGAGGCGCGCGCCTGAGCCTGCGCGCGCCGCCTTTGCGCCGCGCCGGCATCGATCGTGGAGAGCCCAGGCCCGACCGCTTCGCGGGGGAGGCCTCGGGATCTTCGGAGCGCCGCGAACGGTCTGCGGGCGCCCGGGGCGCTACGCTCTGCGCGCCTTCCGGCGCGCCCAGGGCCGGAATCGGGGGATACAACGATGAAGCTGAAGACGCTCGCGGTCGCGAGCACCGCGTCGCTCGCCGCCCTCGCGCTGCTGACGGCAAGCGGGCTGACGCTCGGCACGGCGGCCATGCACCGCGAGGTCACGTGCCTCTTCCACATGGTGCGGGAGGTGCGGTCCATCACGGAGCTGCAGGTCAACATGCTCTTCCACGAGCGCGAGAGCGCCCGCGTCGCGCTGGCCCAGCACCCCGAGCACGCGCGCGCGCGCGACGCCGCCGAGCGCGAGATGAAGCGGTGGCTCGAGGAGCTCCGAGCCCACCCGGTCACCGCGGACAGCGCGCACGCCTTCCGCGAGGCCGAGGCCGAGGTCGAGCGCTACCTGGCCACGCACGCGCAGGGCGACAGCGTGGAGCCCCCCTCGACGGCGGAGCTGGCCGCGTCCGCCATGGAGGCCGACCGCGCCTACGCCGCGCTCGATCGGCTGCTCTCGACCAAGATCGAGGAGTCGCGGGTCGTCCGCGCCCGGGTCGACCGGGTGCTCCGGCTGTCGAACGCCATGAGCGTCGGGGCCGCGGTGGCGCTGCTCGCCGGCATCCTCGCGACGCTCTGGCAGATCAGCCGGTGCCTCTATCGCCCGCTCCTCGCGCTCCGCGCCGCGATCGACAGCTACGGGGCGGGCTCGCAAGACGCCCGGGCGCCGCACGGCGGGCTCGACGAGCTGCGCGAGATCGCCGTGGCGTTCAACGAGATGGCCGCCGCGCTGGCCGAGCAGCGCCGGAAGCAGCTCGGGATCCTCGCGAGCGTGGCGCACGATCTGCGCAACCCGCTCGCCGCGCTGAAGCTCACCGTCGACCGCCTGCGGCCCGACCGGCCGCTGCCGCCGGAGCAGCAGCTCAGGCCGATGCTCGCCCGCATCGGGAAGGAGGCCGCGCGCTGCGACCGCATGCTCACGGATCTCATGGACATCGCGCGGATCGAGGGCGGCGAGCTCGAGCTGCGCAGCGAGGTCCGCGACGCGCGCGAGCTCGCCCGCGAGGTCGTGGAGCTCTACCGCCCGGCGGCGACCGCGCACGAGCTCGGGCTGTCGCTCCCCGAGGAGCCCGTCCTGCTGCGCTGCGATCCGATCCGGATCGAGCAGGTGCTCAACAACCTGGTCGCGAACGCCATCAAGTACTCGCCGGGCGGCGGCGCCGTGCGCGTCGCCGTGGCGCGCGAGGGCGCCGAGGTCACCATCGCGGTCTCGGACCGGGGCGTCGGCATCGCGCACGAGGACCAGGGGCGGCTGTTCGAGCGCTACTTCCGCGCGCCGTCGTCGGGCCGCGTGGCCTCGGGCGTGGGCCTCGGCCTGTGGGCCGCGCGGCGCATCGCCGAGGCGCACGGCGGCCGCATCGAGGTGACGAGCGCCCCCGGCGAGGGCTCGACCTTCACCCTCCACCTCCCCGGCTAGAGCTCGTCCGGATCGAGCTCCCAGCCGAGGACGCCGGGGGTGCGCGCGCGGTGCTTGCCGACCACCTCGCCGGGGAGCCACGGGCCGTCGGCGGCCCAGCGGGCGGTGAAGGCGTCGCGCAGCACGAGCTCGGCGAGCTTGCCCCGCGGCGAGAAGCCCCACTCGGCCTCCTGCGAGACGTCGTCCGGATCGGCGTAGAGACGCCAGACGAAGAAGCCGGCGCAGGTGCGCGCGTCGAGGAACGGCGCGATCACCGCGGCGTAGGCCTCGGCCTGCGCGCGCTGATCGATCACCACGCCCTTCATCCGGTCGGGCCACTCCCACGGGCGCACCGCCGGGTCGCGCCGCGTCGTGTAGCCGATCTCGGTGAGCAGGACCGGCTTGCCCCAGGCGCGCGCCACCGCGTCCACCCCGGCCGCCACCTTGCGGCCGCCGCGCAGGAGCTCCTCGAACGACGCGCCCTCGCGCTCGGCCAGCGGGTAGAACGCGTTGATGCCGATGAGATCCAGGGCGTCGAAGATCAGCGTGTGCTCGACGTCGTCCCAGTTCGCCGAGTAGGTGAGCAGCCCCGGGTACACCCGGCGCACCGCCTCGATGATGGGCAGGAAGCTCGCCGCGCGCGGCGTCGTCACCCAGCTCCGCAGCTCGACGCCGACGCTGAGCATCTCGGCGCCGCCCTCGCGCGCGACCTCGGCCCACGTGAGCAGGAAACGGCGGTACGACGCGGCCCAGCGCGCCCAGCCGGCGTCGTCCCCCGGGTCGATCAGCGCCCGCCACTCGCCGCTCTCGACCCAGAGGTGCGGAACGAGCAGCACCTTGAGCCCGCGCGCGTGCGCCTGCGCGATGGCCGCGAGCACGTTGCGCCGGTTCTCCTCGAACGGCGCCTCGAAGACGAGATCGACGCCGGTGCCCTTGCCGTCCCACACGCGGCCGAACGGGGTCAGGCTGATCCAGGTCGCGCCCATGGCCGCCGCCTCGTCCATCGCCCGCCCGCTCGCCGCGGTGCCGTAGCCGCGGCCGGGGTGCCGCTGGTTCTCGATCGGCCCGATCGTCACGCCGCGCACGCCGCCCCAGCCCGACGTGGTCCACCCCGCCGCGCCGTGCGGCAGGTGCTCCGGCGCGATCTTCGGCGCGGCGCTCGCGGGGCGCGCCGGGCCGCAGACGGCCGCCGCCACGGCGAGCGCGGCGCCCGCCGCCCGGGCGAGCGCGCGTAGCTCTCGACTCATCGCTGACACGGGCGCGTTTATACCAGGCAGACGGCGCGCGGGATCGCGGACGTCACCCGCCGTCCGGGCGCTGCGCGCCGCCGCTCGCAGCGGGCGGCTGCGGCTCCCGCGCGCTCCCCTCGGACGGCTGCGGCTCCCGCGCGCTCCCCTCGGACGGCTGCGGCTCCCGCCTGAGCGCGTCGCGCTGCTGCAGCGCCCGCTCGGTCGCCTCGCGCCACTGCCGCTCGCGATCGAGCTTCTGGCGCCGCAGCCGCTCGCGCTCGACCTCGTCGTAGATCACATCGGGGCGCGGCGGCCGGTACGGGCCCCCCGGCGCGGCCTGCGGCGCCTCGCCGACCAGGCGCGCGGCCTCCGGGCTCGCGGCGCCCTCGGCGCCCGGCTCGGCCGCCCGCGGCTCCGGCGTGGGCTCCAGCGCGGGCTCCGACGTGGGCTCCGACGTGGGCAACGCGGTCGCGGCCGGCAGCGACGCGGCCGAGGAGCTCGCCGCCGGGACCGCGCGCCTCTCCACGCTCTTCGCCGCGGGCGGGACGCCCTTGTCGGCGTCGAGCGTGCGCGCCTGCACGAACCACACCCCGACGAGCCCCGCGAGCAGCCCGAGCCCCGCGGCGGCGACAGCGAGCCGCCGGGGCCACGGCGACGGCGGGCGGCGCACCACCGTGAGCCGCTCGGTCTCGGCCGGCGCGCGCGCGTCGGCGCTGATCCGCTGCGCGGCCCGGCCGGCGAGCGGGACGGGCGTCTCCTCGCTCGAGGGGCGCTGCCCCGGCCCGTTCGCGGCCGGATCGGAGGAGCGCTCCGGCGGGCTCACCGTGAGGACCGGGGGCGGCGTGCGGCTCGCCCGGAGCTGCTCGCCGCCGTCCCACGACGCGCCCGCGTGCGACACGAGCGTGACGTCGGAGTGACGGGTGCCCGCGGCGGCGTCCCACTTGGCCGTCGTCTCGAGGTCGTGCAGGAGGTCGTCGGGCGACATCCTCGGCAGGTCGGCCAGCGTGTCGGGCGCCCACTCGTCGACGGCAACGGGGGCCGGCGTCGCCATGCGGACGGTCTCGTCCTCTGCCCGGAGCACCTCCCACACGCGCTCGGCCGCGTCCTCCGCGCCCTCCCCCCCGAAGCGCGCGAGGGCGAAGGCGAGCTTCGCGACGTCCGGGGGGCGCGCCTCCGGGTCCTTGTCGAGGCAGCGCAGCAGGAGCATCCTGAGCTCGACCGGCTCGACGTGCGGCGGGAAGGGCGAGGGCGGCTCGCTCAGGACCCGGGTGCAGATGTCGAGCTCGGTCGGCGCCTCGAACGGGCTCACGCCGCAGAGGAGCGCGTACGCGACAGCGCCGATCGACCAGATGTCGGCGCGCTCGTCGATGCCGCCCGCCGACCGCATCTGCTCCGGCGCCATGTAGAGCAGCGAGCCGCGCATCGCGCCCGAGGCGGCGTTCGGGCCCTCGCTCTCGACGCCGCAGGCGACGGCCGAGACGCCGAAGTCGAGCACCTTCACGCTCGGCGCGCCGGCGCCGATGCTGAGGAACAGGTTCTCGGGCTTGATGTCGCGGTGGAGGAGCCCGGCCGCGTGCGCCTCGGCGACGGCCTCGCAGATCTGCAGGAGGTACTTCACCGCCTCCCTGAGCCGGAGCGGGCCGCGGCGCTGCAGGTAGCTCGTGAAGTCGGACCCCTCGAGGTACTCGCTGACGATGAACGGCGCGCCGCCCTCGGCGCCGACGTCGAGCACCCGCGCGACGTACCTGCCCGAGAGGGCGCGCGCGGCGCGAGCGCCCCGCAACAGCCGCTCGACGGCGTGCCGGTTCTGGGCGATCGCCGGATCGACGCGCTTGAGCGCGACGTGCCGGCCCGACTCGAGATCGGTCGCGAGCTGGACGACGCCCAGGCCGCCGGCGCCGATCCGGGTCTCTACCGCGTACCTGCCGGCGACGACCTCCTGCCTGCCGGGGACGCCCTCGGGCGTCCCCGGCGCATCGGTCCGCCCCCGTGCGGCCGCGCGATCCTCTGCTCTGGGCTTCAGCGACGTCAACGCACTGCCTCGGTGTGTCCGCGGGCTCCGCGGAGGGAGTCAAACCTGCCCTATGAATAACAGATTCAGAGTGCTGCTATCGCGTCCATGACGTGTCGTCTAGCGACACGTCCGCGCGGAAGTGCCCTTTCCATGCACAGCGGGCTGGCCGGCCAGCCGGCCGGGTGGCCGGCCAGCGTTCGCTGCCGCGTGCCGCGCAGCCATCCCCAGCCGTGCAGTCCATGCGCCGTCCTGGCCATCCGGCGTCGGGTCATCTCGCGAGCGGGCCGCCTCGCGCCGCGCCGACGCGATGCCCTGCCGCTCGGCTCACGGCGGGAGCCCCAGCGCGAGCGCTACCAGGGTGTCGATGCCGCTCATGACCAGGACGATCGCGGAGGTCGACGCGACGCCGAGCCCGAGCGCCGTCGCCGCGCGCCGGCGGCGTGTCCAGCGCGCTGTCGGCCGCCCGCGCTGGACGCCGCGCGTGACCCAGCACCACCCGAGCATGGACAGCGGGCCGAACGCGTAGAGAGCGGCGCCCCACGTCGCTCCGTTCCAGCAGGCATTGCGCTGTTCCGTCGTGAGTCGCCGGCGGTCCCAGAGCTGGAGCGCGAGCGGCAGCGCGATGCCGAGCGCCATCTGGAGCGCGAGGCGCAGAGCGCTCATGTCGCGCACCGAGGCGCCGCGCCCGAGCGCCGCTCAGGCAACACCGGACACGCGCTGTCCACTCGAGTACGCCGCAGCGCGTCGCGGCAGAGCTCGGGTGAGCGACGCGCACGTCGTCGCTGTCCGCGCGCGCCGAGGAAAGCGCCGCGAAAATCGCGTACCGGCCTTCTCGTTGCCGACGGGGGTTGATACGAACGAGGGATGACAACGACTGAGGCAGGGGACATCAGGAACGTTGCAATCATCGGACACAAGGGGGCTGGGAAGACATCGCTTGCCGAGGCGCTGCTGTACGTCGCGAAGGCGACAGCCAAGCTCGGCAAGGTGGACGACAGAACGAGTGTCCTCGACGACACGGCCGAGGAAAAAGAGCACGCTTGCTCGTTCGAGGCGAGCGTCGCGCACCTCTCCTGGGGAGGAAAGAAGATCAACCTCGTCGACACGCCGGGAGAGGGGAGCTTCCTCGCCGAGACGCGGCTCGCCCTCGCGGCGGTCGACGCGGCGATCCTCGTCGTGAGCGGCAAGGACGGCGTGCAGCCGATCACCGAGCGCGTCTTCGGCTGGGTGAGGGAGGCGAGGCTGCCGTGCATGATCGTGGTCACGAAGGTCGACGCCGAGAACGCGCGTCCCGACGAGGTGCTCGCCGACGTCCGCGCGCGCCTCAAGGCGCCCCTCGCGGTGATGGAGGAGCGCGTCGGCGACGGGCTCCAGTACCGGGGGGTCGTCGCGATCCGCACGCGGAAGGCCTGGCTCGACAAGCCCGAGGCGCCCGCCGCGGCCGCGGGCTCCCCCGTGCCGGCCGACGTCGCGGCCGCCGTGGAGCGCGCGCGGGGGAAGCTCGTCGACGACGTCGCCGGCAGCGACGACGATCTCACCGAGAGCTACCTGAACGAGGGCGATCTCACGCAGGAGCAGCTCGATCAGGGGCTCCGCGCCGCGGTCCGCACGGGGGTCCTCGTCCCGGTCTACTTCGCCTCCGGGGTGCGCCCGAGCGGCGTCGCCGCGCTGCTCGACGGCGTCGTCGAGCTCGTGCCGCCGCCGACCGAGCACCCGGCGTGGAGCGGCGTCGTCCCGAGCGGCAAGCCCGGGGCCCCGCCGCAGCCGGCGGAGCGGCCTGCGTCGGCGGACGCGCCGGCGGCGGCGTTCGTCTTCAAGACGTCGATCGATCCGCACGCCGGCCGCACGTCGTTCGCGCGCGTGCTCTCCGGCGCCGTGCGGCCCGACGCCACGCTGATCAACGCGAGCACCGGCGCCGCGGAGCGCCTCGGCAAGATCCACACGGTGGTCGGCAAGGACCACAGGCAGGTGGACGAGGCGCGGGCCGGGGACATCGTCGCGCTCCACAAGCTGAAGGCGACGCTGAGCGGGCACACGATCTGCGACGAGAGGCAGCCGTTCCAGCTCGGCGCGCCGGAGCTGCCGCCGGCCCTGTTCTCGCGCGGCGTGCGGTTCGACGCGAAGGGCGGCGAGGACAAGGTCGGCAACGCGCTCCACCGGCTGACCGAGGAGGACCCGGGGCTCAGCGTGCACCAGGACGCGTCGACCCGCGAGCTCGTCGTCTCGGGCCTGGGCGCCCTGCACCTGGAGATCACGGTGGAGCGCATCCGCCGGCGGGTGGGCATCGACTGCCGGCTCGGCCCGCCGCACATCGCCTACAAGGAGACGATCACGCGGAGGGCCGCGGGCGTCGAGGGCAAGCACAAGAAGCAGACCGGCGGCCACGGCCAGTTCGGCGTCTGTTACATCGACATGGAGCCGATGCCGCGCGGCGGCGGCTTCGTCTTCGAGGACGCGGTCGTGGGCGGCGCCGTGCCGCGGCAGTTCATCCCCTCGGTCGAGAAGGGCATCGTCAAGGCGATGTCGAAGGGCGTCCTGGCCGGCTACCCGATGGTCGACGTCAAGGTGCGGCTCACCGACGGCAAGTACCACGACGTCGACTCGTCGGACGCCGCGTTCCAGATGGCCGGCAGCAAGGCCTTCAAGGCCGCCGCGGCGCAGTGCGCCCCGGTGCTGCTCGAGCCGATCGTGCGGCTCTCGGTGACGGTGCCGAGCGCCACGATGGGCGACATCATCGGCGACATCAACAGCCGACGCGGCAGGATCATCGGCACCGACTCCATCGAGAGCCAGACGGTCGTGAACGCGTTCGTCCCGCTCGCCGAGGTGCTCGAGTACGAGTCGAAGCTGAAGAGCATGACGCAGGGGAAAGGCACGTTCACGATGAGCGTCGAGCACCTCGAGATCTGCCCGCCGGTGGTGCAGGACAAGGTCATCAAGGAGAGCGGCTTCAAGGCCGAGGCCGACGAGGACTGACGCCGCGCCTCGCCCCCCGAGCCCCTCACCGCAGGCCCGCGGAGGGCGTGCCCGCCTAGGGATGGATGTGGACGATGGTCCCCTCCCCCGTCGCCTTCCCCGCGGTGACCCCGTGCCACCCCTCCGGCACCGGCGGATCGGTCCACAGGAACACCCGGCGCGCGTCGATCGGCGACAGGTTGATGCACCCGTGGCTGCGCGGCTTGCCGTAGTCGTCGTGCCACGGCGCCGCGTGGATCGCGTAGCCCGCCTCGAAGTACTGCACCCACGGCACGTCGCGGAGCTCGAACTTGTTGTCGACCTCGTGCGCGTCCATCGTCGTCGTGACGTGCTTGTCGCGGACCCGGAACGTCCCGCGCACCGTCGAGAACGTCTTCTTGGGGTCGCCGAGCCCGTCGCGGCCCGTCGCCGCCGCCGTCGCGTAGACGGGCGTCTTGCCCTCGTAGAGGATCAGCGTCTGGGTGAGGATCGAGATGTCGATCCACTTCACGTTCCCCTGCGCGAATGACGGCAGCTCCGAGGGCTTCACCGCGATGGCGACGTCGGAGTCGCGCACCCACGTGCCGTCCTTCGCCTCGACCAGGCGCGCGCCGCCGACCTTCTTCGAGCGCCCCGTGAGCTGCACGGCGGTGTGCCAGGGCAGATCGCCCGCCTTCTCCATCTCGCCGCCCGAGATGTCGTAGCGCTTCGCGTCCTGTCGGTGCACGAACGCGAGCGGCAGCTCCCAGCCCTTCGTCATGTCGACGCCGTGGAACGTCGAGCCGCGCGCGGGCTTGAGCTTCGAGGTGGGCACGAGCCGCGCGTCGGTGGTCAGCGCGAAGCGCCGCCCGTTGTCGCCCATGAAGGTGTCGACGAGCGCGAGCCCCGCCTTGCGCGCGATCCGGTTCGTGATGATCGCGTAGCCCGGGACCTTGAAGGACGAGATGTTCGGGAGCTGCCGCCCGCCCTTGAAGAACCAGGGGATCTCGTCGCTGCCGTTGCCGCCGAAGAGCTCGCTGTCGCCGAGCTCGGGCGGCTCGGCGGGCGGGTCGCCGACGGCGTTGCCCTGCGCGTCGAGCGGCACGTCGTTGGCGCCGACCTTGACCTCGTCCCACTTCTTCTTGAGCTTCTTGTAGCTGCGGAGGTGCCGCTCGAGGCTCATCTCGTACTGGAGCTGCTCCTTCTTGGACGGCATCCTGTAGTAGTTCGGCGCGATCGCCCGGACGAACGCGTACGGGTACGGCATCGGCTTCGACAGGTCGGGCCGCCGCGTGAGCGCCCGGAGGATCGGGTGCTGCATGTCGATCGTGGCGTCGCCGTCCGCGCAGACGTACCCGGCGGGCAGCACGCGGTAGTAGCCGCCCTGGCAGTCGTCGAACGCGACCGGCTTCTCCCCGCGGGGCGCCGTCCCGCCCGCGCGGAGGTAGCCGAGCTTGGCCGAGCGGCGATCCGCCTTCTCGTAGATGGGCGCGACCATCTGCACGGCGCCGATGCGGGGCCCGTCGGGGCGCGGGAGGGTGGCCGGGTCGTTCTCGGCGGCCGTCTGGGGCGCGGCGCCGGAGAGGCTGACGATCCCCTCGGGCGTGGCGGTCTCCCCGCTGCTGCAGGCCGGCAGGACCGGCAACGCGAGGGCGGCGACAGCCAGGGCAAGCGGGAGGGGGCCGCGAGCGGGGGCTTGGATCGCGGAGCTTCGCTGTCGGGCATCCATGACCCGGGGATGCCGGACAGCCGGGCCGGTGGCCAAGTTTTGGCCTGCGACGCGCGGCCGCAGGGCGGGCGGCGGCCGCGCCGCGCGGCGTGCCCGGCGCCATCGCGGGGGCGCCCGCCGCGCCCGGGGGCCCCCCCCCGGGGCGATCAATGCGCGCGCGGCGTCGGTGCGCGATGATGCTGGAATGGGGTTGCGCTGGAGCCCGGCCTTGGGTAGGTTCGGGGCCCTCGCGAAACCCCGCGAGAGTGCGCCACTAGCTCAGCTGGATAGAGCGTCGGCCTCCGGAGCCGAAGGCCAGTGGTTCGAATCCACTGTGGCGCGCAGGGTTCTCGTCGGTCCCGTCGCAAGAGCGACGGAGCAGGCCGCATCGCACCGCGGTGCGTCTCCGCGAGATCCGCGCTCGCTCACCGCTTCACCGCCGGCTCGCCCTTCGTCGTCCCGGCGCCAGGAGCCGGCGCTGGCGAGGCCCCGGACACCTCGCTGTTCGCGTAGGGCTGGCGCTCGCCGTCCTCCTGCGCCGCCGTCCGGGCTTCCACGGCCACCGGCGGCTTGGGCATGTCGCTCGGCTCCTCGTTCTCGTCGTCGGGTCGCTCCATCCCACCCGAGGCGCCCGCGGCCGCCTGACGCGCGGCCTCGGCCTTGATCTCCTGGATCCTCCGCTCGTCCATGGTCTCCCTCCGCCGCAGCGCGCGGCCTTGACATGGGCGGCCCGGCAAGCCGGGCAGCCATCCGGCGAACCTGGCGCCCGCGACGACCAGGTCAAGCCGGGGCCGCGCCCGGAACGGCCCGCGGAGGCCCTGCGACGGACACAGCGGGAGGGTGCCCCTCGGGGGCCTCTACCCCGTCCTGGTGAGCACCATCTCGGTCGACATGAACGGCGGCGGCGGCAGGTCCGCGCGGTGCTGGAAACCCGGACCGCGCATAGATCGTGTGCGCGTCCTGGGTGCCCAGGTGGACGCTCCGCGCGCCGCGTACTCCCGGGTGATCGAGCAGCAGCCGCACAACCGCCTCGCCCACGCCGAGGCCGCGCAGCGCCGGGGCGACCATCACGTCGAACATCCACGCGCGCCTGCTCCCGTCGCTGATCGCCCGCCCCGTCGCCACGAGCGGCGTTGGATGAGCGAGAGATCCGCGAGGCCGTGGAGAGGATGGTCAAAGCGATCTGAGCCGCCCCTCTCTTTCATGGACTCCCCTCCCGGGGCGCGCCGATCCTCGTCGCGAACGCGATCACCTCCATCCTCTCGGGTATCGTGTTCATCCTCAAGCGCCGATACGGCCGAGCCGCCCTCCCCTGCGCCGCCTGCCCGGCGGCCCCGCCCACCACCACGCCTGCGAGGAGGCCAACATCGCTCGGCCGCCCCTTATCCGGTCGAGGCATCTTCTGCCGATTTCACCGAAGCCGATATTTTTCAGCCTTGCTTGACAGAGCATTTGTCACGTCCTACTACCTCGCCCAGTCCGAGGCAGCAGACGAGGGCGCAGCTCCTCCAGCGAACCACGTCGGGCTTTGCGCGCCTGGGGCAGGGGGCCGGATCTGCGTCGAGATCGCCGCGTGCCATGGACTTCCTTTTATCCGAAGAGGTTGATTCATGAGACGATTCGACGGACTGGGTGTTCTCCTCGCTCTCGCGGCCTCGGGCTGCGCGGTACCCACGGAGATGGACGGCGCGGCGGCCGGGACAGCCGAGGGCCAGATCGCGCCGGAGGCGGTGAGCGCGGCCCCCGTGGCGCTCGGCCAGGCGCCCCAGGGCGCGGCGCCCCGCGGCGGCGCATGGACCGATGAAGGCGAGCCCCCGGCCGACACCCCTGCTCCGATCGCCGAGGTCGGGGAGAGCTGCGGCGGCTTCACGCGGGGCCCCGCCCCCGTCTGCGCCGAGGGGCTCTATTGCGACTACACGCTCGAGGACGTTTGCGGCTGGGCGGACGCGTCGGGCCTCTGCGCGGAGCGACCTGCGTCCTGCACAGAGGAGTACATGCCTGTCTGCGGCTGCGACAACCGGACTTACGCGAATGCCTGTCTGGCCGCGATGGACGGCGTCGCCGTCTACACGAAAGGCGAGTGCGCCGGCACGCCCAAGAGCGAGTGATAGAGCGCGCTTGACCGCGCCCGCGCCCGCTTGCACGATCCCACGTAAGGGGGATCACAATGAATGGCGCGGTGCTCTACGACCTCGCGATGCGGCTGCCGCTCGCCGTCCTGATGCTTTATAACGCCCTGTTCGTCGGGCAGGATATCCATGCTCATCTGATGCTCTGGCCCGGGGCCGCGGGGCTCACGTACGGGACGACGCTGGCCGCGCTCCTCGCGACAGAGGCGTACCTGCTGCTGGTCGCGACGCTCACGCTGGTGCGGCTCCGCCCGCTGCGCAAGCTGAAGGGCGTCGTTCCTCGCGTCACCGCGCTCGTCGCCGGCCTGCTGCCCGCGAGCCTGGCGTGGCTGCCCAAGATCCCGCCGACGCCAGGGCGCCAGGTGATCGGGGCGCTGCTCATCACCGCGGGGCTGGCGCTCTCGCTGGTCAGCCTCGGGTGGCTGGGCAAATCGTTCAGCGTCATGCCCGAGGCGCGCCGCCTCATCACGAGCGGCCCGTACCGGCTCGTGCGCCATCCGGTCTACCTCGCGTCGTTGATCCAGGGCGCCGGGGTGCTCCTGCTCTATCCGTCCCTGGTCGCGGTCCTGATCTACACGGTCGAGCTGATCTTGCAGATCGTCCGCATGGGGTACGAAGAGCGCGTGCTGCGCGAGACCTTCCACGAATACGACGACTACGCGCGCCAGACCTCCGCGCGGATCGTCCCCGGCATCTACTGACGAGCCGCTCGCCCCGGCTCACCCCCCCTGGAGCGGTCGATGCGCCGCCGGCGCTCCGATGCAAAATGCCACGCCTGTCGCAGGGGCGCCCGGCGCAGCACAGGGTGCGAGACGGGCGCGCGACACAGCCGCAGCGCATCGCTGTCGACGAGGTCTCATGAGCGCGCAGCGGACCTATCTCGAGAGGGAAAATGCCTCGGCGGGCTGAGCGCTGAGCGTGAATGGCCGCGGGCTCGACAGGACACCCGGGGGAATGGGCCGCGCCGTCAGGGGACGGGCTCGGCCGCTCAGCGGGACGGTTCCATGACGCGGCCGACGAACAGGATCGCGCCCGTCGCTGTGTCGCGGATGAAGAAGAGGAACGGACGGTCGAAGTGGATCGTGGCGGGCTCGGGCGCCGACGTCTCGCCGATGACAACCGCCGTCGCCGCCGCCGCCTCGGTGCCCGCCTCGTTCACGGAGATGAACGCCTTGTGGAGCACGTCGGAGATGAAGAGGCCGCCTTGCCCGTCGATCCCCGAGAAGTCCGCGAGGCCGGTGAAGGCGAGGGGCATCCCCAGCTGCACGAGCGGATCGACGAGATCCAGGCTCGACTCGAACTTGAACCTCGGCAGCGTCATCGTGACGCTCCGCGTCTCGAGCGAGGCGAAGACGCCCTCGAGCCACTCCGGATCGATGTCCAGGAAGCGCGCTCCGCCGGCCGACGGGAGCACGAGCACCATCGACAGCTCGCCGCCGTCATAGGGCAGCTCCAGCGCCTCGAAATCGTCGCCCTCGCCATGACGGACCTGCGCGCTGTTGCTCATCATCGGCACGGAGACTGACGTGCCGTCCATCAGCGAGAAGTCGCCCGGGGCCGTGTCGTCCTCGTCGAAGGGGAACTGCCATGCTGCGTTGAAGTAGACGGCGTTCGTCAGGATCAGCCGGGTCGCGGGCTGGATGGCGCCCGCGGGGAGGATGTCCTTGATCCGGTCCTCGGTCCGTTCGGCCACCCAGCCGTTGATGATCCCCCGCGCCTCGTCGGGCGCCTGCGCGAAGTCGACGACATGCAGCCCGGCCCCGTAGCTCTCGGCGAGCACGTCGAGGAACGACGGCGCGAACGAGGAGCCGACCTGCGCCCAGAGCGCGTTGGCGACGTTGAGCCGGAACCCCTCGCCGTCCTGCCCCTCGGCGCCCTCGCCGCGGCTCGCGAGCGCCAGGTCGAGCGCGTTGAACGCCGGGTGCAGCCGCTCCTGCGGCAGCGTGAAGCGGAGCGCGCGCATCATTTGCGCCTCCGTCTCGCCTCGAGCGCCGGCGTACGTCATCGCGAGCGCGCTCGACACGCTGTACGGCGAGTAGATGAGGTTGCTCGACCAGGCGGAGACCCTGCGGTAGAGGTCGAGCGCAAAGGCCGTGTTGCCGGCGACGAGCGCCTTCGCGTCGGCCTCCGGCACGGCAGGCTCGCGGTCCCGCGGCTTGTTCGAGGTGACGAGGCAGCCCGCGGTGTCGGCGTCGCCGCACACGGACGGCGAGGGCTGCGGCTCCGGCTCGGCGCTCCTGGGGGCGCAACCCGCGACGAGCAGGGAAAGTGGCAACAGGGCGACGGGGATCGAGGGCCTACGCATGCCGCCCGGCAGAGCAGAGGGTATGCCGGAGCGCCACGACGGGCCGCAACCCGGGTGAGACGGGCGCCCTGGCGGGGCCGCAGCCGGGTGTGCCGAGCGCGCCGGCGGGCCGATCTCCGGGTGCATCGAGCGCGCTGGATCGGGCCGCAGCCCGGGCGCGCCGGGCGCCGGGCCGGCCGCAGCCCGGGCGCGCGGCGCAGCGGCGGACCGTGATCCCGGGGCCCGGGACGGCGCACTGTGGCGCACGCGCGGGCGGGCGGAGGCGTGCGCCGCGGCCGCGCGTGGTAGCATCGCGCTGGACATGTCGAGAGAGCGAGAGACAGCCCTCGCGGAGGCGCGGCGACCGTGATCGTGCTCGTGATGGGCGTGAGCGGCGCCGGAAAAACGACGGTCGGGCAGCGCCTTGCGCGCGACCTCGGCTGGGAGTTCGTCGATGCCGACGACCTCCACCCCCCCACCAACGTCGAGAAGATGCGGGCCGGCAAGCCGCTCGACGACCAGGACCGCACGCCGTGGCTCGCCGCGCTCTCCGCGTGCATCCGCCGCCTCCTCGACGAGGGGCGCGAGGCCGTGATCGCCTGCTCGGCGCTGAAGGCCGCCTACCGAGCGCAGCTCCTCGTCGATCCCGCGCGGATGCGCCTCGTGCACCTGACCGGCGACCCCTCGCTGATCGCCGCGCGCCTCGCGGCGCGATCGAACCACTTCATGCCCGCCGGCCTCCTGTCGACCCAGCTCGCCGCGCTCGAGCCGCCCGAGGACGCCCTCCGCGTCGACGTCGGCGGCACCCCGGACGAGATCGCCGCCGACGTCCGCCGCGCGCTCGGCCTGTGATCCGGCCGCGCGCCGCGCTGCCGAGGCGCGCGGTCAGTGCCGCGTCGCCACGCGGCTCAGGAACAGCGCGCCCTGATCGCTGGAGAGGTGCTCGCTCCCGATCTCGATGGCGCCACGGAACGATCCGGCCAGCATCGGCTGCTCCCACGGGTCGAGCTCCAGCCCGGAGAACTGGACGTCGGCGCCGAGGCGCTGCGTCCACTGCTCCTCCCCGTCCTCGCTGAGCCTGGCCGTCCACGCGCTGCACGACCCGGGCTCCGCGACGTCGCACAGCGCGTCGCCGGCCAGCACCACGCTCCCCTCGGTCGCCGTGACCTGGCGCGGGCTCTGCGCGTCGTAGCGCTTCACCCAGAGCACCTCGCCGCCGTCGTCGATCTTGGCGACGAACGGCCGCGGCCCGCCCGGCAGAGCGGCGTCGCCGAAGACGCCGCTGCCGGAGAGCAGCACGGCGCCGTCCGGATCCACGGCGATGTCGTACGCCATCTCGAGCTGATCCGGGGAGCCGCGGAACCGCTGGTGCCACGCGACCTCGCCGTCCTCGTCCAGCTTGGTGACGAACGTGGCCGAGCCCCGCGCGTCCTGGGCCGCGATGAAGGCGTTGCCGTCGTCGTCGACCTCGATGCCGATCTCCTCGGTGTCCGAGCCGCTCGGCGGCAGGCTGACCCACTGGAAGCGGCCCGCGGCGTCGAGCCGGACGACGAAGGTGCCGAGGCCCCGCCGCTCGATCCGCACGCCGCCGACCGTCGCGGCCCCCTCGAGCTTGCCGAGCACGAGCACGCCGCCCTCGCCGTCCCAGGCCAGCGCCGTGCCGCCCAGGATGGCGTCCTCCTCCCCGGAGATCTGCACCGCCCAGCGGGTGGTGCCGGTCGGGCCGAGCTTCGCGACGAACAGATCGACGCCCCAGGACGACGCCGCGGTGAGCTGGCGCGTCCCGAGGTCGATGGCGCCGGAGAAGGAGCCGAGCACGATCGCGTTGCCGCCGCTGCCCGCGACGACGTCGATGGCCCGCTCGGTCTCGGGGCCGCCGAACCGCCTGGCCCAGATCAGGTCGCCGCAGCCGTCGAGCCGCGCCACGAAGGCGTCGGCGTCGCCCGCGCTCTCCAGCCGGGTGCCGTCGAAGTCGAGCTCCCCCTCGAAGGAGCCGGCGAGCAATGCCCGGCCCGCCGTGTCGACAGCGAAGCCGCGCAGGATCGCGCTCGATCCGGGGAACTGCCGGACGAACGACCGCCGCCGGCAGGCCGGCTCGGACCGCACGCTCACGGGCTCGGGCTCGGCCGCGCCGGACGGGATCCCGCCGCGCTCGACCGCGGCGTCCTGGCACACCCCCGTCGCGTCCGCTGCGCCCGTCCCGCACATCCCCGAAGGCGATCTGTGCTCCGCGTTCGCCCCCACGGGGTCGACGCCGTCGCGCCCCGGCCCGCCCTGCGCCGCGCCATCCGCCCCTCCCGAAGCGCAACCAGCTCCCCAGCAGATGACCCCACAAAGCGCGCTCAACGCCCCCAAGACAGACCGCATACGGCACTTCTCCTCTCCCGCATCGAGCGGGCAGGCTGGAAACATTGCAGGATGTGGACCAGGGCCCCTCGCTTTCAAACTTATCCCCACTACGCGCACTCCAATTTTTCTGGATTCGCGCGAACTCACCTGGGACGACAGAGCGCGATCGGGTAAAACCGCCTCATGCCCTCCTCACGCCGCCATTTTCTCTCGCTGACCGCCACGGCGGGCGCGATGGCTGCGCTCGGCTGCTCGGCGCCGGCCAGGATCAGCTCGCCGGCGGCCGCCGGCCCGGGAAGCGGCCCATCGCGCGGCCCAGAGCCGACCCAGCGGTCCACGCCGCAAGCGCCGCAGTCGCCCTCGGCCTCCGGGAAGAAGACGAAGAAGACGCTGCTCGTCCTCGGGGGAACAGGCTTCCTCGGGCCGTCCGTCGTCGAGGCGGCGAAGGCGCGCGGCTATACGGTCACCCTCTTCAACCGCGGCAAGACGCGGCCCCATCTGTTCCCCGATATCGAGAAGCTGCACGGCGACCGGGACCCGGCCAAGGGCGACGGGCTCAAGGCCCTCACCGGCCGCTCCTGGGACGCCGTCATCGACAACTCCGGGTACGTGCCTCGGATCGTCAAGGCGTCGGCAGAGCTGCTCGCCCCGAGCGTGCGACAGTACGTGTTCATCTCGAGCCTCTCCGTCTATGCGAGCCACACGACCCCAGGAGAGGACGAGACGGCCCCTGTCGCGACGATGCCCGATCCCACCGTCGAGACGATGGGCAAGGAGTTCGAGAACTACGGCCCTCTCAAGGCGCTCTGCGAGCAGGCCGCCGAGGCCGCGATGCCCGGCCGGGTCACCCGGGTTCGCCCGGGCTTCATCGTGGGTCCCGAGGACCCGACCGACCGATTCACGTACTGGCCTGCCCGCGTCGACAGGGGCGGAGAGGTCCTCGCGCCGGGCGCGCCGCTCGATCCGATCCAGATCATCGATGTCCGCGATCTGGCCGAGTGGCTCATCACCGTCGTGGAGAGCCGGACGACAGGCATCTTCAACGCCGCCGGGCCCGGAGAGCCGCTCACGATGGGCGCGCTGCTCGACGCGTGCAAGGCCGCCTCGGGATCGAGCGCGCGCTTCACGTGGGTCAGCGCGAAGTTCCTCGAGAAGCCGCCCGGCGAGCCGGTCGACCTGCCGATCTGGGCGCCCGCGGAGGGCGAGACCAGGGCCTTTCACCTGCGCAGCGCCGAGCGCGCGCGCAAGGCAGGGCTCAAGTTCCGCGCCGTGCAGGAAACGGTCAAGGACACCCTGTCGTGGTGGAAGGCTTTACCGCCGGAGCGGCAGTCCAGGCCGCGGGCGGGGCTCTCGCCGGAGCGCGAGGCCGAGCTCCTCGTGGCCTGGCGCGCAGGGCGAGCGCAGCCGAAGAAGACCGGGGCACTGCCACCGTAGCGCACCCGTGCCTCTTTCAGGTAGGATGCCGGAGCACGACTCCAGCGGACGTCGCGCCGCTGGGGGAGCCCGCTGTCGCGGGCGACGTCCCTCCATGGTCCCCCATCCATCCACGATCACGAAGGAGCTCCCTGCGAGCGAAGGGGCCGCCGCGCGGACGCCCGGAGCTCTCTGCCGGTGCCCCCGCGATCGCCTCGGAGATCGTGATGAAGCTCCTCTGCAAGCCGGCTGACGAGCGCTATCCGGGCGCGCAGGCGCTGAAGGTCGATGTCGAGGCGTGCCTGCAGCGCTGGGACGCGCGCGCGGGCGCCGCCTCGTGGGACCTCGGGCCCCTCACCGAGGCGCAGCGGCTCGACGACGGCGCCTCGTCCACGCAACGCACGCTCGACCGGCTCTCGCCCGCCGCGCGCCGCGCCGTGGCGCTCGGCGCCTGCATCGGCCACGAGCTCGACGCGGCCACGCTCTCGCAGATCGCCGAGCAGCCGCAGGCCGAGGTGAACGCGCTGCTCCGCGAGGCGGAGAGCGCCGGCATCCTCACGCCGCAGCGCGACGAGGGCGCGCCCGATCCGCTCGACGATGACGCGCTGCGGCTGCGCTTCCTGCACGACGGCGTGCACCAGGCCGCCTACGCCGCCCTGCCGGACGCGGAGCGGCGCGCTGTGCACCTGCGCCTCGGGCGCATGGCCGAGGCGCGGTCGCAGCGCCAGCGCTCGGACGAGGCGCTCTTCGAGGCGGCGCAGCACCTGAACCTCGGCGCGACCCTGATCATCGAGCCGCGCGAGCGCGCGGAGCTCGCGGCGATGAACCTCACGGCGGGCCGCAAGGCGAAGGAGCGCGGCGCGCCCCCGGCCGCGGCCGACTTCTTCGAGGCCGGGATCTCGGCGCTGCCGGACGGGTGCTTCAAGGAGGACCACGATCTCGCCTTCTCGCTGCACGCGGAGGCGGCCGAGTGCGCGTACGTCGGCGGCCAGATCGAGCGCGCGGAGGCGCTGCTCGAGGTGCTCGCGGCCGAGGCGCGCTCGGACCTCGAGCGCGCCCGGGCGCACGAGCTGCGCATCGCTGTGTACACGACGCGGGGCCAGATCGAGGAGGCGCTGGCGCTCGGGAAGACGGCGCTCGCGCTGCTCGGCGTGCCCCTCCCCGAGGACGGGGCGGCGGCGCGGAAGGCGGCCGCGGACGCCGAGCTCGCGGCCGCGCGCACCGCGCTCGGCGCGCGCCGGCTCAGGGACCTGCTCGACGAGCCCGAGACGTCGGACGCCCGGACGCGCGCGGCGCTCCGGCTGCTCATGTCGCTGACGCTGCCCGCGGCGCTCGTGAGCCCGCCGCTCTTCGCCTTCATCGCGGCCAGGCAGGTCAACCTGTCGCTGGAGCGCGGGCACGGCGGCGTGTCCGCCTACGGCTACATGGCGTACGCCTGGGTCGCCGCGCGGGCCTTCCGCCGCTACGACGAGGCCTACGAGCTCGGCGAGCTCGCGCTCGAGATGGGCGAACGGTCCGGGCAACACGAGCTCTCGTGCCGCCTCCGCCTCCTGCTCGGGGCGCACGTCAGCCCCTTCGCGAAGCACCTGCTCTCGAGCCTCGATCTCTTCAAGGAGGCCCACGAGGCCGGGCTCAGGGCGGGCGATCTCACCTACGTCGCGCAGGCGTGCGTCCACACGGCCCTGGTCCGCTTCGGGCTCGGCGACGAGTGCGAGGCAGTGCGGGACGAGGTCGACGGGTCCCTGGCGCTGGCGCGGGGCGCGCGGGAGGAGCTCGCCGTCGCGGCGCTGACCAGCGCGCGGCGCGCGCTCGACGAGCTGATGGATCCGTCGCGCGGCGGCATCTCGCGCGCGCCGGACAGCCGCGCGTTCCACGACGCGGCCCAGGAAGAGCGGCTCGCGACGCCGAGCTACAGCGCCGTCGCGCTCGTCCATTGCGCGCTGCGGCAGCAGCTCTGCTTCCTCCTGGAGGACTACGAGGGGGCGCTGCGGATGGGGTCGCTGGCGGAGGCGAAGATGCAGGGCGGGGTCGGCGACCACCTCGCGACCGAGGTCTTCTTCTACACGTGCCTCACGCAGCTCTCGCCGGCGCTGTCGCGCGGCCGGCAGCTCAGCGCCGTGTCGCTGGCGAGCTACAGGGACCGGCTCTCGGCGTGGGCGGAGCAGTGCCCGGACAACTACCGTCACAAGCACCTCCTCGTCCGCGCGGAGTCCGCGCGGGCCGCCGGCGAGGAGCTCGCGGCGATGAAGCTCTACGATCAGGCGATCGAGGCGGCGAAGGTGAACGGGTTCGTGCGGGACGAGGCGCTCGCCAGCGAGCTCTGCGCCAAGTTCCACCTGGCGAGCGGGAGGGAGCGGATCGCGCACGTCTACATGATGGACGCGCACGAGGGCTACGCGCGGTGGGGCGCGACGGCCAAAGTGCGACAGCTGTCGCGAAAGTACCCACACCTCGTGGCGCGCATGGGGATCCTCGGGCAGCCGAGCCGGCCGGCGGAGTCGATCCCGCCGAGCGTGGAGCGCGGCGGCGCGCTCGACGCGATGGCCGTCCTCCGCGCGTCGCGCGCGCTCAGCGGGGAGCTCGTGCTCGAGCGGCTCTTCGAGCGGCTGCTGCGCGTCCTGAGCGAGAGCACGGGGGCGCGGCGGGCCGTGCTGCTCCTCGCGCGCGACGGGGCGCTGACCGTGGAGGCTGAGCGCACGAGCGATCCCGAGGTGGTCCGCGTCGGCCCCTCGACGCCGCTCGATGCGGCCGCCGGTCTCGCCGCGAGCGTGGTCCAGCACGTCGCGGAGACGCAGCAGCCGGTCGTCCTCGGAAGCGCGGCGACGGACGAGCGGTTCGCGGAGGACCCGTACGTGCTCGAGGCCGGCGGGAGGTCGATCCTGTGCCTTGCCATGACGCACCAGGGTCGCCTCGCGGGCGTGATCTACATGGAGAACGACGCGACCGCCGGGTACTTCCGCGCCGGGCAGGTCGAGCTCTGCGGGCTGCTCGCGTCGCACGCGGCGGTCGCTGTGCGCAATGCGCTGCGCTACCGCGAGGCGCAGAACGCGTCGAGCGAGCTACGGCGCGCCAACGAGGCGCTGGCGGCGGAGGTCGAGCGGCTCACCGAGGAGCTCCGCCAGGCGGGTGACCGCGAGGGGTAGAGCCCCCGGGACACCGATCACGTCGAGCAAGCGAGAAACGAACCGCCAAGACACCGAGGACGCCAGGATGCTTCTCCGTTCCTGGCGCCCTGGCGGCGAGAAATTCTGTGCTTTCATTCCGCTTCAACCCGCTTGTCGCTCCGGGGCGGCGTCGACAGGCGCTCGTCCTGGTGGGGACCTGCCGTCCTGGAGAGCGGCGCTCGTGCACCGCGCGGCCCCTCGGGCCCATCTCGACGCGGGCATGACACCGGTGTCGCGGTTCGACGCGGGGATGACATTGATTTCGCGGTACACGATGAGGGCTTGAACCGCCAACGCGCCGCCATCCGCCAAGGGTCCTCCCGCCGATCTGCTTGATGTGGGGCCATGTGCCCGACGCGACCGAGCCCATCGATGGAGCGATGTGGGCCGGCGCGCCGCGCTGCGAAAGCCGTGTGCCGCAATGCAAAAGAGCCGCGGCCCTGCGCGAAAGGGGCGTGGCAGCGGGCTGCGCGGGCGCATCCTCGGACGCAACGCCGCCCTCCAGACCGGATTGAACCGGCACCGCGGGCCGATGTGCTGAGGTGAAAGTGCTCGGGATCTCACGGGAACGAGGGGAGGCACAGCATCTCCGCCCCCGGCCCTCCCGGGACCCCCTTCCGGGTCAGGAAGGGGCTCTTCCCCCGCCACCCGCGTTGCGGGCCCGGCGAGGGAAGAGCGCTACAGACGAGCTGGGCTCAGGCGCCGCCGCCCGCGCCGCCCTCGCCAGCGCCACCGGCGCCGCCCTCGCCAGCGCCACCGGCGCCGCCCTCGCCAGCGCCACCGGCGCCGCCCTCGCCAGCGCCACCGGCGCCGCCCTCGCCGGCGCCGCCCTCGCCGCTGCCGCCGTCACCGTCGTCGCCGCCGTCACCGTCGTCGCCGCCGTTGCCGCCGTCACCACCGCCCGAGCTGGAGCTGGACGTGGAGGTCGGGCCGGTCGCGGGCGGATCCTCGGCGTCATCGCCGCATCCCGCGCCGATCATCATCATGGTTGCGCCAAGCAGCAGCGCGCTTGCAAAGATGCTCTTCGAAGCTTTCATGTACGTTCTCTCCGTTGGGTTGTTCCCCCCCAAAGAATGGCTCGGTACAGCCTCGCGCCGACCACTGCGCGCCCCCACCCCCGTGCAGGCCGCTCATGCGGGAATGCATGAAATGTGCGCTAGCGAGCTCTCCGAACGCTCACATGCCGTGGCTTGTTGTCAATCTCACGACAATTCCGTTATTGTGGATGATAGGCCACCATACTGGATTACGCAAGCTTTTTGTCTCACTGCATCATCGTTGCATGTGCGCAGCGCACCGCGAGCGCCCGCCCGTCAAGCACATTTGCTGACACGCCCGGGCACATATCGAAGTGCATCGTGCGCAGTGAGCGACGGTTGACATGATGTCCGCTATAACGGATACACCTCCTGAGGTGAAGTCTCCTGAGCCGGAGCCCTGCTCGCTCGAGCTGGCCGAGCTCCGCCAGCGTGCGCAGCGCGAACAGAGCCGCGCAGCGCCGCGGGCGCGCTTCGTCTGGCCCCCCGTGTGGGGTTGGATCCGGTCTGTTCATGAGACGTCACGTGAGCTGCAAGTCCCAGGCCTGAAGCCCGCCGGGCTCGGCGCCCAGCGCTGCGCTCGCCGCCGCGTCCTCGAGGAGCGCCGTTGTCCGTTCCGGTGAGCGCAGGACTCCCGAGGCGCGCTATCGTCCTCGAGCGCCCCCGGGAGAGATCAGGTGCGGTGAGCGATCACGAGCGGGCCCAAGGAGATCCCTTCAAAGGATGCTCCGTGACCCGACGACCCTTCGCACGTTCCCCGAAGAGCCTCGGGTAGAGAGCGCGTGAGGCGCCGTACCCCGCGGCCTCCCCTCGGCCGTCAGGGGTTGATCTCCTCGTTGGCGCCGTGCTCCCGGGCGGAGGAGAGCTCGCCGGCGCGGGCCCTCGCCGCGAGGCTGGCCACGGCGGCCACGAGGGCGGCGGGCTCGATCGGCTTCGTTGCGTGCATGTGGAAGCCGGCGTCGAGCGCGCGCTTCTGATCCTCCTTGCGGGCATAGGCCGTCAGCGCCAGCGCGGGCAGATCGCCGCCGGCGTGCGGCGGGCGCTGCCGGATGGTGCGGATGAGCTCGTAGCCGTCCTCGCCCGGCATCGCGATGTCGCTCACGAGCACGTGCGGGCAGGCCGCGACGAACGCCGCGAGCGCCTCGCGCGCCGACGCGACGGCGGTCACCTCGGCGCGGTGCTGCGACAGCACCTCCCGGAGGAGCTCCCTCGCGTCCGCGTCGTCCTCGACGAGCAGGACGTGGAGCCCGCCGAGATCGGACGAGGCCTCGGAACACGAGAGAGCGGCGTGCGCGCGCGCGCGCGCCTCCCGCGGCGACCCGGCCAGCAGGGTGCGCCCGATCCCGAGCAGCGGCAGGCGGACCACGAACGTCGACCCCTTCTGGAGCCCCGGGCTCTCGGCCATGACCGAGCCGCCGTGGGCCTCGACGATGTGGCGGACGAGGGACAGGCCGATGCCGAGCCCGGCGTGCGCCCTCCGGCTCGTGCTGTCCGCCTGGCGGAAACGCTCGAAGACGAAGGGCAGGAAGTCCGGCGCGATCCCCTCCCCTGTATCGCGCACCGTGAGCTCCACGTAGGCGCCGACCCGCCGCAGGGCGACGAGGATGTGATCGCCGGGGCGCGTGAACTTGAGCGCGTTCGCCGTCAGGTTCGAGACGACCTGCTGCAGCCGGTCCGCGTCGCCGTTCACCTCGATCGCGGGGTCGAGCGAGACGTCGATCGTGAGCTGCTTCGCCTCGGCGGCCGGGCGGATCGCGTCGACGGCGACCTCGACGACGGACGCGAGCGCCATCGGCGCCGCGTTGATGCGCAGCTTGCCCGTCGCCACCCGGGAGACGTCGAGGAGATCCTCGATGAGCTTCGTCTGGGCGGCCACGTTGCGCTCGATCACCTCGAGGCCGTGGGACACCCGCTGCTCGTCGAACGGCTCGCTGCGAAGGAGGTGCGTCCAGCCGAGGATCGCGTTGAGGGGGCTGCGCAGCTCGTGCGAGAGCGTGGCGAGGAACTCGTCCTTCAGGCGGTTCGCCTCGCGCGCCTCGGCGTGGACGCAGTTCTGGATGGCGAACGACGCGAGCTGCGCGAGCTGCACGAGGACGGTCTCGTCGTCGTCCGAGAACTCGCCGTCGCGCCGGTCCGAGAGCTGGATGCACCCGATGTTCTGTCCGTCCGCCGCGGTGAGCGGCACCGCGAGGTGCCCCCGCGGCGGCGGCGTGCTCCCGCCCTCGTCCAGCCACTCCGGGTGCTGCGCGAGCTCGCGCTGCGTCATCCGGAGCGGCCGGTTCCTGCCGCACACGAACGCGCACAGCCTGCCGGCGATGGGGGGCGGCGCCTCCTGCTGGAACGTCGCGTACCGCTCCGAGAGCGACACAGCGGTCCGCGCCCGCTCGCCGGGCTTCTCCAGCTTCACGAGCGTCATGGCCTGATGGGCACAGGCGACGTCGCGCGCCGCCTCCGTGATCGCCGCGACCACGGCGTCGAGCGACAGGGCAGAGTTGATGGTGAGCGCGGCGCGGTTGAGCCGCTGGAGCTGCTCGGCGTGGGCGCGCAGCGACTCCGCCTGGAGCCGGATCTGCTGCGTCTTCTTGAAGAGATCGACGAAGACAGACACCTTGGTGCGCACGACCTCGGGGGCAAACGGCGTCATGATGTAATCGACGGCCCCGAGCGAATAGCTGCGCTCGACATAGAGGTGCTCTGTGTGCGCCGTCAGGAAGATGATCGGCGTGTGACGCGTGCTCCGCCGCTGGCGGACGAGGGTCGCAGTCTCGAACCCATCTATCTCCGGCATGTTGATGTCGAGCAGGACGACCGCGAACTCCTCCTGAAGGAGGCAGCGGAGCGCCTCCGTGCCGGACGCCGCCTTGACGATGTTCTCGCCGAGGGGCGCGAGGACAGCCTCCAGGGAGAGGAGCTGCTCGGGCCTGTCGTCAACGACGAGGATGTTGACTCTGCCTGCTTCTGGCCGCATCCCGCGTCTCCTTGCCCCCGCCCCGACGTCAGCGCCGTCGCCCGCCTCGCAGCATCGTCAGTAAGTCGCTTCTGTCCACCGGTTCCAGGCTGGATCTGACGCACTTTCGCGAAGACGCCGCCCGAGGAGACACAGGGAGACGATGTCGCCTGACCGGCGCCGCGCGTGCCCGCGGCAGACCGCGAAACGGCGTCCGCATCCCGCCAGCACGAAGGCCGGCGTCACCCCCCGCGCGCCAGGAGACCTCCCGGCACGGGCCCGGTGCGCCTGCGCGCGTCCCTCGGCCCTGCCGCTCCCGCCCCCGGAACGCTCGGACCTCTCGGCAAGGCCGCTCCCATCGATCATTCCAGCCCTCCCTGCATGCACTGACGAGCCCGTATCGTAATCGCGTCGCGGTCTTACCGGCGACCCAGGGCTGACCTGCAGTGCCAATGGGGGGGCTCCCGATGCTTCTCCATGATCCCCGCAGTGAAACCCTACACCGAAGCGCGCTCGCGTGGAAAGAGGAATTCGGCGCCACATCCGGGGAATGACGCTTCTCGGAGGTGCCGTGAGGAAGATCGCGACTCGGCGACGAGGATCGGGCCCCTGACGGGACAGCGCGAGAGGCGCAGAGGGCGAGGCGCTTCGCAGAGTGCCTCTGTGTCCTTCATGTTTCCGGAGTGAGGAGTCTCTCGCCTGCGTCGGGCGTCGCGCGGCGGCTAGGACGAAGAGCGCCGCTCCTGGAGGGAGCGCGAGTGCCGGAGGATCACCTCGAAGACATCGGCGACGCCGTCGGGGTCGAGGCCGAGCTCGACGGCGCAGCGGCGGCGCGCCTCCATGAGCCGCGCCTCGCGCACGGGATCCCGGACCGCCGCGCCGATCGTGGCCTTGGCGCGCGCGGCGCGCTGGACGAGCTCGGAGCGGCGCGCGAGCAGGCCGACGAGCTCCTGATCCAGCTCGTCGATGAGCTCACGCGTCTCGCGGAGCTCGGGGGAGAGCGAGCCGAGGTCGGGGATCGCGAGCGCGGCGATGTCCTCGGGCGCGGCGTCCTCGGTCGGGACGTCGAGGGTGCGGTCGATGGAGAGGAGCGCGTTGATGAGGCGGCGGCGCGCCTCGCCCGCGAACGGGTTCTCGCGGTGCAGCGCCGCGAACAGGTGGCCGGCGTCGACGCGCACCGTCTCGATCGTGTGCGCGATGCCCTGGAACGAGGGCGGCGCGTACGGGGCGCCCGCGGGCACGCCCGCGTCCAGCATGCCCTTCGCGATGAAGAACGCGAGCGCGTGCGTGAAGGCCATCACGCGATCGTGCTCGTCCGGGGCCTGCTCCAGCACCTGGCAGCCGATCCGCTCGAACAGCGCGACGACGCGGCGCACGGCGTCCGGGTGCGCCGGGTTCGGGCACACGACGGCGCGCAGCGGGCGCTCGCCGCGGGCGAGGCTCGCCGGGCCGAACAGCGGGTGCGTCGCGACCCACGGCCGGTGGGCGCCGATCACCTCGGCCATGGCGGCCGCCGGCACGGTCTTCACGCTGCCCACGTCGGCCACCACCTGGCCCGGCGCGAGGTGCGGTCGCAGCGACACGAGCGCCTCGCGCATCGCCGGCACGGGGACGGCGACGAGGACGAGGTCCGCGCCGTCCACGAGCTCCGGGATCGAGGAGGCTCGCGCGGCGTCCTGGATGTCGGCGCGAGGATCGAGCGCGCGCACCGCGATCCCGGCGTCGCGCAGCAGCGATCCGAGCGCCGCGCCGAAGCGGCCATACCCGAGGAATGCGACCTTGCCGATGCGCGCGGGCGGAGCGGAACCGCCCCCGGAATGCGGGAGAGTGGGCGCCATGCGGCGGATACTACGCCAGCCCGTCCGGGCCGACGCGACGTTTTCGCGGCGCCGCCGCGCGGCCTCCACGCGCGTCTTCGCCCGCGCCCGCGCCCGCGGGCAGCGCACCGCTGTCCGGCTTCTCCATGCCCGCGCGGCGAGGGCGCGCGGCGGCGGCGCTTCAGCGAGGGCCGGCGGTCGTCGGTGGCGGCGCGGCCCCCTCCGGGCGCTCCGTCGGCGGAGCGCCGGGCGCCCCGGAGCGCGCCGCGGCCACGCCGAGGAGCGCGATGAGCGACGCGATCGCCGCGATCACCGCGAGGCGCGCCGCGCTGCTCGCCCGGTCCGCCGCGCCCCGCTGCGAGGCCCTCGAGGACGCCGGCGCGATCTGCACGGCGCCCTCCCGCGAGGGGCGCGCCGGCGCGGCGCGCAGCCGCGCGCCGGACCCGAGCCCGAGGCCGATGGTGGGGAGCGAGGCGCGGGGGCGCGGGGGGAGCGTCGCGCCGAGCATCCGCGCGGCGCGCTGCGCGCGCTCCTGGCCGGTCGCCGAGGCGTGGGGGGCGAGCGCGAGCGCCAGCTCGGCCACGTTCGCGGGCCGCCGCGCCGGATCCTTCGCGAGGCAGCCGAGGAGGGCGCGCTCGACGGCGGGGGGGATGTCGGGCTCCAGCGCGCTCGGGAGCGCCGGCTCCGCGCTCTCGACGCGCAGCGCGAGATCGGCGAGCGAGCTCGCCTCGAACGGCGGCTGCCCGGTGAGGAGCTGGTAGAGGATCGCGCCGAGCGAATAGATGTCGGCGCGGGCGTCGACAGGCTGCGACGACCGCACCTGCTCCGGCGCCATGTAGAGGGCAGCGCCGAGCGCCTCCCGGGGCTGCGCCGGGTCGCCGCCGTCGCCCTCGCGCGCGCCGGGCAGCTCCTTCGCGATGCCGAGGTCGAGCACCTTCACCAGCGTCGCGCCCTCGGGCGTCGTCGTCAGGAGCAGGCTCGCCGGCTCGAGCGCGCGGTGCACGATCCCCGCGGCGTGCGCCTCGGCGATCGCCACGCAGGCCTGCAGCACGCAGTCGAGGGCCTCCGGGACGTCGAGCTGGCTCGTCTCGCGGAGCAGATCGGAGAGGCCTCGTCCATCGAGGTACTCGGTGACCGCGTAGGGCACGCCCGAGCCGAGCTGGCCGACGTCGAGCACCCGCGCGACGTGCTCGCCCTTGAGCTGCATCGCCGCGCGCGCCTCCCGGAGGAACCGCTCGGCGCGCGCCGGGGTGCAGTCGCCAGGCAGGAGCCTTATCGCGACCCGCTGCCCGCGTGCGAGGTGGCTGGCGGCGACCACCATCTCGGTCCCGCCCCCGCCAAGGACCCGGTCGACCCGGTACTGCTCCGCGATCACGTCCCCTGCGATCACAGGTGCGTTCATCAAGGCTCCCCGAATCACGCGCACCGGCTCAGGCGCAGCCGCCCCCCCGGACATGCGTAGGTTCACCCTAGCACATCGGTTCCCTGAATTGTGGGCGCCGGTCGAGGACGGCCGGACGGAGAGGCCCGGGCGACGAGCACGAGAGCGCGTGAATGTCGCCCGGCCCGGCGCACCTCCGGCCTGGGGCTGCTCCTCGCCTCGCGCCGCAGGCGAACGAGCAGCGCCGCCCGCTCTCCGTAGCAAGCCGTCCGACAGGCCTGCTCGCCCGCACGACGCGGGGTCGCCCGCCCAGCGCGCATCGCGATGCGCGATCGCCGAAGACGTCTCGATGAAACGTCCCTCCTGGAGAGCGCGCGGCGCACGCGCGCGCTCCCGGCCTGACGCGAAAGCGCGGACTTCCCAGCTCGCACGCCCGCGCCTCGTGCTTTACATTGCCCCGAGTCGCGCGAGGGGGAACGCGTATGACTCGGGTGGAAGCGGCTGAGATCCACCGCTGCGGTCGCTTCCTGCTCCGCAGGCAGACGATCGCTGGGAGGACGGCGGTGCTGAAGACCGTCCGGGGGAGCCCTCCGGCCGCGGGCGCGGCGGCCCTCCTGCGCCGAGAGCACGCCTTCCTGCGCCGCCTCGACGCGCCGGGGGTCGCGCGGCCGCTCGCGCTGGAGGGCACGGAGGCCGCGCCCGTGCTCGTCCTCGAGGACGCAGGCCCCGAGGACCTGGAGCGACGGCTCGCCCGGGGGCCGCTCGCGCTGGACGCGTTCTTCCACGTCGCCATCGCGCTCGCCGAGACCTGCGCGCGCGTCCACGGCGGCGGCGTGGTCCACCGCGCGATCGCCCCTGGCCGCGTGGTCCTCGGCGAGGAAGGGCAGGTCACCCTCGTCCACTTCGCCGACGCGGCCGAGCTCACGAGCGTGCCCGGCGCCGTCGAGATCGAGAAGCTCAGGGCGCTGCCCTTCATGTCCCCCGAGCAGCTCGGGCGGATGAACCGGTTCGTGGACTGGCGCTCCGACCTGTACGCGCTGGGCGCGACGTTCCACGCCATGCTCACCGGCGCGCCGCCCTTCCGCGACCGCGATCCGCTCGCGCTCGTCCACGCCCACATGGCGAGGAGCCCCGTGCCCCCGCACGTGGTGAGCCCCCACGTCCCGGCGGCGCTCTCCGGCATCGTGCAGCGGCTGCTCGCGAAGACGCCGGAGCTGCGGTACCAGAGCGCCGAGAGCCTCGCCCACGACCTGCGCGAGGCGCAGCGGCGATGGTCGAACGAGGGCGCCATCGCGCCCTTCGAGCTCGGCCGCATCGACCTCGCGCGGCGGCTCCCGCTGCCCGAGCGCCTGTTCGGGCGCGAGCGCGAGCTCGCCGCGCTGCGCGGCGCGCTCGACCGCGCGTCGCGCGGCAGGACGGAGCTCGCGCTGGTGACCGGGGAGGCGGGCATCGGGAAGACCGCCCTCGTCGAGGCGCTGCGGGACACCATCGCCGAGCGGGGCGGCCGGTTCATCGCGGGCAAGTTCGATCTGCGCGCCGCGAACGTGCCCTACTCGTCCGTTGTCGAGGCGCTCTGCGGCCTCGCGGACGCGCTCCGCGACGAGCCGGAGGAGCGCCGCGCGGCGCTCAGGGACGCGGTGGGCGAGCCGCGCGGCGCGCTCGGCGAGCTCTGCCCGGCGCTGGCCGAGCTCTTCGGGGAGCTCCCCGAGCTGCCCGCCGTGGATCCGATGCGCGCCGAGCGCCGCTTCCTGCGCGCGGTCCAGGCGTTCGTGCGCGCCGTGGCCAGCCAGCGGCCGCCGCTCGCGATCTTCCTCGACGACCTCCAGTGGACCGACGCGGCGTCGCTCCGCGTCCTCCGCGCCCTCGCCGCGGACCCGAGCAGCGAGCGCGTGCTCCTGCTCGCCGCGTACCGGCCGCTGGCGCTGGGCCTCATGCACCCGCTCCACGCGACCCTCGCGGATCTCCGGCAGGCGCAGGTCGCCCCGATCCTCCGCCTCTCGCTCGGGCCGCTCGACGTCGAGGCGGTCGTCGCGCTGCTCGCCGAGGCGCTCCGCTGCGCGCCCGAGCGGGCGCGGCCGCTCGCCGAGCTCATCCTCGCCAAGACCGCGGGCAACCCCTTCTTCATCCGCCAGATCGTCCGATCGCTCCAGGAGCAAGGGCTGCTCGTGTTCGACGCGGACCGCTCGACGTGGACCTGGGAGCTCGGCCGGATCGAGCGGGTCGGGGTCACCGACAACGTGGTCCAGCTCATGACGGCGTCCGTCCGCAAGCTGCCCGAGCAGGCGCAGGAGCTCCTGCAGGTCGCCGCGTGCATCGGCAAGCGTGCGGAGATCAGGACCGTCGCGGCTGTGTCGGGCCGATCGATCGACGAGGCGACAGCGGCGCTCGGCCAGCCGCTCCGCGAGGGGCTCCTCGTGCCCGACAGCGCGCGCGAGCGCGAGGAGGAGCTCGCGGTCCGGTTCGCCCACGATCGCGTCCAGCAGGCCGCCTACGAGCTCGCGCCGGCGGAGCGGCGGCAGGCGCTGCACCTGGCGATCGGCCGCTTCCTCGAGGCCTCGTGCGACGGCGGGGCGGACGGCGCGCTGTTCGACGCCGTGGACCAGCTCACCCTCGGCGCCGCGCGCCTCGACGACGACCAGCGCGACCACCTCGCGCGGCTCAACCACCGCGCCGGCGTCAAGGCGCGCCGCGCCGCGGCGTTCGGCCCGGCGCTCGAGTACTTCCGCAGCGGCATCCGGCTGCTGCCGGAGGGCGCGCGGCGCGAGCTCTGGCTCGCCCTCCGCCGCGACGCCGCGGAGTGCGCCGCGCTGACCGATCGGCACGCCATGGCCCGCGCGCTCGTCGAGGAGGGGCTCCGCCGCGCGACGTCCTCCGCCGAGCGGGCCGAGCTCGAGGCGATCCGCCTCATGAGCGCGACGATCACCGGCGAGCACGCGCTGGCGCTCGGGTGGGGGCGCGAGGCGATGCGCGCCGGCTTCGGGGTCGAGCTGCCCACGGCGGGGCTCGACGAGGAGATCGCGGCGCAGCGGCGGGCGATCGGCGCGCGCCTCGGGGCGCGCTCGCCCGAGTCGCTCGTCGACCTCCCGCGCCTGACCAGCCCCGAGGGGCGGGCGTACATGAAGGTCCTCGCCGGGATGCTGGCGCCCGCCTGGTTCGCGGACAGGAAGCGGCTCCTGCTCCTCACCCTGCTCGGCGTCCGCTTCGCGCTGGAGCACGGCAACTCGAGCGAGGCGATCCTCCCCTACGCAGCGCACGCGATGTTCCTGGCGGCCGAGGGCGCGCTCCAGAGCGCCGAGGGCTTTGGCCGGCTCGCCGTGGAGCTCGCGCGGCGGTTCCAGGATTGCGCCCAGGAAACGATAGCGCTGTACATGTACAATGACTTCGTACGCCCGTGGGTCGCGCCGATCGCGTCGTGCGCGGCGCAGAGCCGCGAGGTCGTCGCCCGGGGCGTGTCGTGCGGCGAGCTCCGCTTCGCCTCCTACGCGCACACGGGGATCGTCGAGCACTCGTTCGCCGCGGGGGTGGAGCTCGATCGGGTGCTCGTCGATCTGGACGACGCGCTCGCGTTCAGCCGGCAGACAGGCAACCGATCCACGCTCCTCTACCAGCTCGCCTACCGGCAGACCTTCCGGTGCCTCAAGGGGCTCACGCGGGGCCGCAACGTGGTCGACGACGACGAGTTCGACGAGCGGGCCTTCCTCGCGGAGGCGCAGCGGGAGCCGCCGGCGAGCTGCGTGTACCACATCCTGCGCCTCGCGACCTCGTACGCGTTCCGGGATCGGGCGCAGGCCGTCGCGCACGCCGACGCGGCGATCCCGTACATGCACTTCATCGGCGGCTACATCCCCGAGTGCCAGCACGCGTTCTTCACCGCGCTCACGCTGCTCTGGCGGTGCGACGGGGCCGACGAGCAGGAGAGGGCCGCGCTGCTCGCGCGCGTGGCCGAGCTGCGGCGCGCTCTCCAGGGGTGGGAGCGCGGCTGCGCCGAGAACTTCCGCTCGAGGCGCCTGCTGGTCGACGCGGAGATCGCCCGCGTCGAGCGCCGGTTCGAGGCCGCCGCCGCGCTGTACGACGAGGCCATCGAGGCGGCGACGCGCGCGGGGTTCCTCCACGGGGCGGCGTTCGGCAACGAGCTGGCCGGGCGCTTCTATCACGGGCTCGGCCGGGCGCGGATCGCGGCCATGTACCTGCGCGCCGCGCGGCAGGGGTTCGACCGCTGGGGGGCCACGGAGAAGGCGCGCGCGCTCGCGGACGAGTTCAGCCTCGGCGCGCGCGGCGAGGAGCCCGAGCTCGCCGAGGAGCGCTTGCCCGCGGCCGCCCTCGACGCGCTCAGCCTGCTCAAGGCCGCCGAGACCCTCTCGGGCGAGATCATGCTCGATCGGCTGCTCGAGAAGCTCCTCGGCGTCTGCCTGGAGGCCGCCGGCGCGCAGCGCGGCGCGCTCGTGTTCGAGGAGGAGGGGGAGCTCTTCGTGCAGGCCGTTGGCCGCGCCGCGGCGCCTGTCTCGATCGAGCGCACGCCGCTCGCCGGGTCGCGCGAGGTCCCGGCGAACGTCATCGAGCGCGCGCACGGGACGCAGGAGATCGTCGTGAGCGACGACGCGGCCGGCGATCCGGCCCTCGCCGGCGACCCCTACTTCGCCGAGGGCGGCTCGAGGTCGGTCCTGGTCCTGCCGATCCGCCGGAACGAGGCCCGGCTCGGGGTCGTCTACCTCGAGAACAAGCTCGCCACGCGCGCGTTCACGCGCGACCGCGTCCACGTGCTGGAGCTCCTGTCCGACCAGATCGCGATCGCCCTCGAGAACGCCCGGCTCTACCGCGAGGCGCAGCGCGCGATCCGCGTCCGCGACGACTTCCTCAGCGTCGCGTCGCACGAGCTGAGGACGCCCGTCACCTCCCTGCGCCTCGGCCTGCAGTCGATGCTCCGCCGCAACGACCTCGCGCCCGAGGAGCACCTCACGCGCGCCCTGTACAGGATGGACCGGCAGGTGCAGCGGCTCGTCCGGCTGATCGACGATCTCCTGGACGTCTCGCAGCTCCACACCGGCCGGCTGGAGCTGCACGTGGAGCCTGTCGACCTCGCCGACGCCGTGGGCGACGTCGTGGAGCGGCTCGGCGCGCGCATCGCGCAGTCGGGCTCGACCGTGAGCGTGCGCGCGGAGCCGTCGATCGTGGGATCGTGGGACAGGAGCAGGCTGGAGCAGGTGATCTCGAACCTGCTCGACAACGCCCTCAAGTTCGGCGCGGGCGCGCCGATCGAGATCGCTGTCGCGCGCAGGAACGGCACGGCAGAGCTCGTGGTGCAGGACCACGGCATCGGGATCCCCGCCGAGCGGCTCCCGCACGTGTTCGAGCGGTTCGAGCGGGCCGTGTCGAGCCGCCATTTCGGGGGGCTCGGCCTCGGGCTCCACGTGGTGAAGAGCATCGTGGAGGCGCTCGGCGGGGCGGCGCGCGCGGACAGCCGCCCGGGCGAGGGGGCGCGGATCACTGTCGAGCTTCCCTGCGACATGCCGGCGACCTCGCCGGCGGCGCTCGGCGGCCTGCTGCCCGAGGCGAGCTGCCCCGGGGGAGGCGCTACGGCGTGCGCGCCGGCTGCTGCGGGACCATCAGGATGTACGGCGTCTTCGGCTCCTCGCCCGGCGGCACCGCCAGCGGCGCGGGGGCGCCCTTCTCACCGAGGCTCCGGATGAAGCGGTACATCGCCACGAGATCGGCCTCGTGCATGGTCACGTAGTTCAGCCAGGGCATCGGCGGGCGGCCGGCGGCCGCGCGGAACATCTGCACCCAGGCCTCCTCGCCGAGGTTCTGGGCGGTGATCCGGAGGTTCGCCGCGTAGCTCGTCCCCCACGGACCCCGGTAGCCGACGTCGTTGCCCGTGAGCCACTCCGAGGCCGGGAGCCTGCCGCTCGAGCGATCCCAGCCTGGCGTGTGGCAATCGTTGCACCCGCCCACGAGGATCAGGTACCGGCCGGCCTCCTCCGGGCTGGACGCTTTCACGTACGGCGAGCTCTCGGGCTGGGCGAAGGCCGCACACCCGATCATCGCCGCCAGCGCCGCGCCCGGCAGCCCGCGCACAGCCCAGCGCGCCGCGCGCGCCCGCGCGGAGGAGGAGGTCACGTCAGTTCGCATTGCGCTCCCCATGCCAGCCATTCCATCCGCAGTGCAGCGAGCGTGCCGGACCGCAGCGCGGCGCGCGGCGGAACGCGTCCGCCAGCGTCGGACGCGCGGTGAATCCTACGCCGCAAACGTCGACAGCGTCTCGCGCGGCGCGTTCATGAGCCGCGGGCGGCGCGGGACCGCCGGCGCGGCGCCGCCATGAGCGGCCGGAGGCCGTTCACGCAGGCGAGGACCGCGGAGCCGTTGTTCATGAGCGTCGCCATGACCGGGTTCAGCAGCCCGGGGATCGACAGCGCGTACGCGGCCGCGTTCACCCCGAGGATCATCGAGAAATTCTGGTGGATGATGCGCATCGCGGCGCGCGAGATGTCGATCGCCTCGACGAGCTTCGACAGGTCGTCCTCCACGAGGACGACGCCCGCCGTCTCCCGGGCGATCTCCGCGCCCGCGGAGACGGAGATGCCGATGTCGGCGTACGAGAGCGCCGGCGAGTCGTTGATGCCGTCCCCGACGACCGCGACCGTGCGGCCCTCCTGCGTGAGCCGCCGCGTGATCTCCGCCTTGTCCTCGGGCAGCATCTCCGCGAAGAACCGCGTGATCCCGAGCTCGAGGGAGACCTGCCGGGCCACCTCGCGGCCGTCGCCCGTCAGCATGACGATGTCGTCGATCCCGCGCTCGCGCAGGCTGCGGATCGTCGCGCGGCTCTCGGCCCGGATCGCGTCGCGGTAGGCGAGCGTGGCGACGTGCCGCCCGTCGACGGCGAGGAAGAGGAGCGATTTCGCCGTCGACTCGAGCGCCTGCCTGGCGCCGGCCTCGGTGCGGCAGGCGATGCCGAGCTCCTCGATGAAGCGCGGGCTGCCGAGCTGCACGACCCTGCCGAGGACCCTCGCCTGCACCCCCCGGCCGACGAGGTAGCGCGACTCCTCCCGGTCCGGGATCGACAGCCGCCACGCGTCGGCGAGCCGCAGCACCGCCTGCGAGACGGGGTGGGTCTGCCGCGCGGACACCGCGGCCGCGAGCGTCGCCGCCTCGCGCTCGGACAGGGCGTCGTGGACGAGGAAGTCCGTGACCTCGGGGACGCCGGACGTCAGCGTGCCCGTCTTGTCGAAGACCACGGTCGACACCCTCGCGAGCTTCTCGATGTAGGCGCCGCCCTTGATGAGGATCCCGCGGCGCGCCGCGGCGTTCATCGAGGCGAGCACCGTTGTCGGCGCCGAGACGCGCGGGCCGGTGCCGAAGTCGATCGTCAGGATCGCGGACACGCGGCCGAGGTCGCGCGTGGCCGCGAGCACGACGGCCGAGCACGCGAGCGCCGGCGGGACGAGGCGGTTCGCCACGACCTCGGCGTAGTTCTGCGCGCGCGTCTCCAGCGCGGGCGCGCTCTCGATGAGCCGCGCCGTGCTCGCGGCGGTCGTGTCGCCGCCGACGCGCTCGGCGCGGATGTACAGCTTGCCGTCCTTGATGGCGGTCGCCGCGAAGCAGCGGTCGCCGGGGCCCTTGAGCACCGGCATCGACTCGCCGGTCAGCGACTGCTGGTCGACGAGCCCCTCCCCGTCCGTGACCGTCCCGTCGACCGGGATCACCGAGCCTGTGTAGACGACGAGGACGTCGCCCACGACGAGCTCGGCCACCGGGACCTGCACCTTGGCGTCGCCGCGGACCACCCACGCGAGGTCCTGCTGGTACCCGAGCAGGCCGCGGATCGCGCGCCGAGCGCGGGCCTGCGTCAGGTCGCGGATGTGGTCGCCGAGCGTGACAAGCCAGATGATCCCGGCGGCGTTGATGGCGTCTCCTGTCGCCACGGCCGACGCGATCGCGAGGCTGTCGAGCAGGTCGACGTTGAGCTTGCGCTGCCGCACCACCGAGTCCCACGCCCGCGTGAAGATGGGCGCGCACGTCGCGGCGATGAGCGGGTACGCGAGCAGCGGCGAGACGAAGCCGAGCGAGAGGAGCATCCCGGCGCTCGAGAGGTAGAGCGGGCGCCGCGCGACGGCGGACGCGCGGCGCGCCTCCCGGGCGCGGCGCGCGACGCGCAGCGCCCCGCGCGGGGCCGGCGCGACGGAGGCCTGGGCGGCGGCGCGCACGATGGCGGCGAGGTCCGCCTGCCGCGGGTCGTGCTCGACGACGGCGCTCGCCGCGCCCTCGGCGAGGCGCACGGACAGGACCCCCGGCACGGCGATGAGCCCCGCCTCGAGCAGCGGGCCGAAGGCCGCGTCCCGGCGGAGGCGCGGGAGCCGCAGGCGGACCCTGCCCGGAATCGCGTGGACGACGTCGACGCCGCCCGCGCGGTCCACGACGGAGGCCACGACGGAGAGCGGCCCGGCCCCGCTCGACGGTAGCGCGGCCATCATCACCCCGCCTCGCCGCCGGAGGGCGCCCCCGCGCTCGCGACGAAGCCCTGGATGCGGCCGTGGTTCAGCACAAGGAACGCGTCGAACCCGTACTTGACCAGCGTGATCCAGTGAGGCGCGCCCGGGGTGCGCCGCAGGAGCACCTGGACCAGCCCGGAGCCGACGAGGAGCCCGGGGATCACGAGCTTGAGATCGACCTGCGGCGGCGGGACGACCAGCGACGCCGCGTTCAGCCGGTCCACGGCCTTGACCACGAGGCGCGCCGTCCGCCCCGGGCTCGGCGGCTCGACAAGCCCGGCGCAGCGCGGCGGCGGGGGCGCGAGCTCGTCGAGCGAGCCGCAGCCGCAGCCGGAGAGCTCGGGGATGTGCGCGAGCTCGGAGAGGACGGCCTCGAGCGGGACATCCGGCTCGTGCTCGACCGTGAGGCTCGCGGCCCACGCGTTCTCCCGCGCGTCGACGACGCTCGGGCACGCGCGCGCCAGCTCCGCGATCTCCGCCGCCCGCGCCCGGTCCCGGCGGAGGGCGGGGACGCCGAGGCGCACGCGCCCTGGAATGCAGTGAATGATGAAGACCCCTCGATCGCTCGACATGGCACACCTCCCGGCCGGCGGAGGCCGGGTCACCCAGGACAGCCCTCTCCTCAGCGCGCGGGCGGATCCATCTCGACGCGCACCCCCGCGGACGCGGCGTCGGCGCTCTGCTGCTGCCGCGCCATCTCGTCCCTCACCTCGGCGACGAGGTCGGCGAGCCGCTCCCTGCCCTCGCCGAGCGCGCTCTTGACCGACTCGAACGCGACGAAGCCGAGCCGCATGGCCCGCTTGACGGTCGGGCGGGTGATCCTCGTCAAGCTGGCGAGACCAACACCGATGATGATGCCAAGCCCGAGGCGTTCCATCTCCCCTCCTCTCCTCGAATTACACGAACGGCGGCGCCGACAGGCGCGCGCCGCGGAATCACGGAATCATGACGGACAGAGTATTTGAACCACAGAGTCACAGAGCGCACAGAGGGAGAGAGTCAGAAGAAGAAGCTCGCTCTTTGCGCCTCCGCGCGGCGGGTACGCTGGAGTCCGAGCCGCGCGGGGCGACAGGGCCGCGCCGCGCGGGCGCTGCGCGGCCACGACCCGGACGGGCGCCGCCGCGCGGGCGACCGCGCCGGATCCGGGATCATGAGAGGCCGCCTTCGAGCAAACACCCATCCTTCCGCGACTTCCGTGAGAGCACCCACAGGAATTTGTAACACCCTAGTCGCTCGATCGCCACGTACATTTCATGTCCACTCGACACCTGACTCGCGTGCTGGCGGAGCGTTCTGTCCGGACCTCCGGGGCGAGGCGCGCCGCCACGTGGGCCATGTCGGCCGCCTCGCTTGGGCGCGAGTCCGCGCTGGTCGGGCGCGGGGCGCAGCGGGACGCCCGGGCGCCGGGTTGTCCGTCGCTTCCAGCCGGCGAGCGACCGTGGTAAATTTTCGGACATGCAAGCGGGGCAGCACGAAGAGCCCGCGGACGAGGGCGGCGGCTCTCTGATCGCGGCGCTCCTGGCGGAGACGGGGGTCGCGCCGGCCAGCGACGCGTACGAGGGCGTCAAGCGGGGCGTGGAGGTCGCGCTGGGCAAGGCGGTCCGCCGGCCGGAGGACGGCGCGGGGATCGACAACGCCCTGGTCGACCTGTGGATCGCCGAGATCGACCTGCGGCTGGCGCGCCAGATCGACGAGATCCTGCACCACCCGGTGTTCCAGCGCCTGGAGGCCGCGTGGCGCGGGCTCAAGTTCGCGATCGATCACATCGACTTCCGCGAGAACATCCGGGTCGAGGTCCTCAACTGCTCGAAGGACGATCTGCTCGCGGATTTCGAGGACTCGTCCGAGGTGGTGAGGAGCGGACTTTACAAGATCGTCTATTCCTCGGAGTTCGGCTCCTTCGGCGGCAAGCCGTTCGCGGCCGTCATCTCGAACTACGAGTTTGGCCCCGGGCCGCAGGACGTCGCGCTGCTCCAGAAATGCGCGGCGGTGGCGACGATGGCGCACGCGCCGTTCCTGGCCGTCGCTGGCCCGCAGTTCTTCGGGCTCACGGACTACCGGAAGGTGCCGCACCTCGGCGACGTCAAGGCGCTCTTCGAGGGGCCGCAGTACGTGAAATACACCGCGTTCCGCGAGTCCGAGGACGCGCGCTACGTGGGCCTGCTCCTCCCGCGCTTCCTCCTGCGCCTGCCGTACGGCGCGAGCACCGTCCCGGTCAAGGCGTTCTCGTACGAGGAGGACGTCGTCGGCGACCACGCGGCCTACTGCTGGGGCGCCCCGACGTACGCGATGGCGACCCGGCTCGCCGAGAGCTTCGCGCGCCACCGCTGGTGTCTGCACATCATCGGGCCGCAGTCGGGCGGCACGGTCGAGGGGCTCACGCTCCACGAGTACGAGGCGCTGGGCGCGATCCAGACGAAGATCCCGACCGAGATCATGCTGACCGAGCGGCGCGAGTTCGAGCTCAGCGAGGAGGGTTTCATCGGGCTCACGTTCCGGAAGGACACCGACAACGCCTGCTTCTTCTCCGCGAACTCCGTGCAGAAGCCCAAGTACTTTGGCCAGAGCGAGGAGGGGCGCGCCGCGGAGGTCAACTACCGGCTCGGCACGCAGCTACCGTACATCTTCCTCGTCAGCCGGCTCGCGCACTACCTCAAGGTGATGCAGCGGGAGCAGATCGGCACATGGAAGGAGCGCGCCGATCTCGAGCGCGAGCTGAACGGCTGGCTGAGCCAGTACGTCGCGGACATGGATGTCGTGTCGCCCGCCGTGCGCTCACGCAGGCCGCTCCGCAAGGCGCGGACCGCGGTGAGCGAGGTCGAGGGGAGCGCGGGCTGGTACCGGGTGCACCTCGAGGTGCGCCCGCACCTCAAGTACATGGGGGCTTACTTCACCCTGAGCCTGATGGGAAAGCTCGACAGGGAGTGAGGTAGACCGCGCTCCCGGACGGACGTACGTGCTGTCGCGGACCGCGCATCGCGCAGATCGTGCCCGCGTGATGCGCGACCGCGCATCGCGCAGATCGTGCCCGCGTGATGCGCGACCGCGCATCGCGCAGATCGTGGTAAAGCGCCGCATGCGCACGCAACGACAGCCTGGAGCTCTCCTCGCGATCACCCTGGCCCTCTCTGCGCTGCCGGCCTGCGGCCCCGCCGCGAGCCCGCCGCCGCTCCCCGCGGGCGGCGCGAAGGCGACGCCCGCGCCGCCCGCGCCGCAGGGCCTGCCTGTCGTCGAGACGCGGCTCGAGAGCGTCGGGCTCGACGAGTCCGCGCTCGACCGCTCGGCGAACCCCTGCGAGGACTTCTACCAGTTCGCCTGCGGCGGGTGGCTGGCGAAGGCGGAGATCCCGGGGGACGAGCCCATCTGGATGCGGAGCTTCAACGAGATCGAGAAGCGCAACGAGGCGGAGCTGCGGCGCATCCTCGAGGAGGCCACGCAGGCCGGCGACCGGGATCCGGTGAGCAAGAAGATCGGGGCCTACTACGGGGCGTGCATGGACGAGGCCGCGGTCGAGGCCGCCGGCGTGAAGCCGATCGCGGACCTCCTCGCGAAGGCGCGGCGGGTGCGCGACGCGAAGGGCGTCGGGGCGCTCGTCACCGAGCTCCATGGCCGCGGCATCTGGGCGCTGTTCGACATCGCCGCCGCGCAGGACATGAAGGACGCGACGCGCGTCATCGCCCAGCTCGACCAGAGCGGGCTCGGCCTGCCGGACCGCGACTACTACCTCAACGAGGACGACAAATCGAAGGCGCTCCGCAGGACGTATGAAGAGCACGTCGCGCGGATGATGCGGCTCGCCGGAGCGCAGGAGGCCGCGGCGAAGAAGGCGGCGGCCGACGTGATGCAGATCGAGACCGAGCTCGCGAAGATCTCGAAGACGCGGGTCGAGCGGCGGGATCCGAAGGGGCTTTACAACAAGCTGGACCGGGCGGCGCTCGCGAAGGCGTCGCCGGATTTCCCGTGGGACGCGTACTTCCAGGGGCTCGGCCGCCCCGACGTCAAGGAGGTCAACGTGACCTCCGTGCGCTTCTTCGAGGGGCTCTCGCGGCTGCTCAAGACGGCGAAGCCCGCCGCGTGGCAGAATTACCTGGCGTGGCACGTTGTGCGCTCGATGGCGCCCGCGCTGCCCAGGGCGTTCGTCGACGAGAGCTTCACGCTGCGCGCGGCGCTCACGGGGCAGCAGGAGGAGCGGCCGCGCTGGAAGCGGTGCGTGAGCGCGACCGACGCCGCGCTCGGCGAGCTGCTCGCGCAGCCGTTCGTCAAGACGAGCTTCCCCGGCGAGAGCAAGCCGGCGGCCGAGGCGATGGTGCGCGAGATCAGCGGCGCGTTCGCGCGCGAGGTCCGGTCGCTCGACTGGATGGATGAGGGGACGAAGCAGCGCGCGCTCGCGAAGCTCGGCGCGATGGCGAACCTCATCGGCTATCCCGACAAGTGGAGGACGTACGACTTCGAGGTCGATCCGAAGGAGTACGCGAAGAACGAGCTCGCGTCGCGCGCCTTCGACGTCCGCTGGCACCTCGGGAAGATCGACAAGCCGGTCGACCGCAACGAGTGGCAGATGAGCCCGCCCGCGGTGAACGCCTATTACGACCCGCAGCGGAACCACATGGTGTTCCCCGCCGGCATCCTTCAGCCGCCGTTCTACAGCGTGAAGTCGGGCGTGGCGGTGAACCTCGGCGGCATCGGCATGGTGGTCGGGCACGAGCTCACGCACGGGTTCGACGACGAGGGGTCGCAGTTCGACGCCAAGGGCAACCTGGAGGACTGGTGGTCGAAGGACGTCGGTGCGGCGTTCAGGGAGAAGACCGGCTGTGTCGAGGCGCAGTATTCGGCCTACGAGGCGCTGCCGGGGGTCAAGCTGAACGGCAAGCTGACGCTCGGCGAGAACATCGCGGACCTCGGGGGCGTGAAGCTCGCGTTCATGGCGTACAGGGAGATGCGCAAGGGCGCGGCGGAGCAGACGGTGGCGAGCGGGCTCACCGAAGATCAGCAGTTCTTCCTCGCGCACGGGCAGGCATGGTGCGGCAAGCTGCGCGACGAGTCGCTGCGGCTGATGGTGCAGGTGAACCCGCACTCCCCGCCGCGCTTCCGCGTGAACGGGCCGCTCGCGAACCTCCCGGAGTTCGGCGAGGCCTTCAAGTGCGCGCCCGGCACGCCGATGCGGCCGACCCGGCAGTGCGCTGTATGGTAGCGCGCGGGGCCGCGCATTGCCGCGCGCGGCGTCCTCGGTTACAGGCAGGGCCATGATCCTGATTGGCCAGTACGACTCGCCGTTCGTGCGCCGCGTCGCCGTGGCGCTCCAGCATCATGGGCTCGCGTACGAGCATCGCCCGTGGTCGGTGTGGGCCGACGCGGAGTCCATCGCGAAGTACAACCCGCTCCGGCGCGTGCCGGTGCTCGTCACGGACGACGGGGAGTCGCTCGTGGAGAGCGCGGCGATCCTCGACGCCCTCGACGGCATGGTGGGGCCCGAGCGGGCGCTCCTGCCGCCCTCGGGCGAGGCGCGCCGCGCCGGGCTGCGGGTCTGCGCGCTCGCCACGGGGCTCGCGGACAAGGCGGTGAGCCTTCTCTACGAGCACGTGCTGCGCTCCGGCGATCGCCGGAGCCCGGTGTGGGTGAGCCGCTGCGTCACGCAGATCGGCGAGACGCTCGATCTGCTGGAGCGCGAGCGCGCCGCCCGGCGCGGCGACGACTGGTGGCTGGGCGCCTTCAGCCACGCCGACATCGCCGTCGCCTGCGCGCTGCGCTTCCTCGGCGAGGCGCACCCGACCCTCACCGACGCCGCGCGGCGGCCGGCGCTGGCCGCGATCGCGGCCCGCTGCGAGGCGCTCCCGGCCTTCGCCGCGGTGGTCCAGCCGCTCCACGTGGCCGTGTAGCGCTGGCATCAAAAAGATACCGCAACAGCCGATCAGGGCGCCGCCGCCCGCTCGCTCGTGGCCAGCCGCGCAGCCCCTTCCGCGCCGCGGCTCGGCGGCCAGCGCCCGGTGCGCCTCGAGCGCCGGCGCCCTTGACGCCGGAGGTCGGGAGGCCTATTGCATTCGTGCATCGAGATATATGGATACATGGGTCTTTCCGAGTACATCGAGACGCTGAACCTCCTCGGGGACGAGAGCCGGATACGGCTCTGCGTGCTCCTCCGCGAGCGCGAGCTGCGGGTGACGGATCTGGTCCGCGTGACGGGCATCGCGCAGTCGCGCGTCTCGACGCACCTCGGGCGGCTCCGCGAGGCAGGGTTCGTTCGGGATCGACGCCAGGGACCGCAGTCGTTCTACACGCTCGCTGTCGATACCCTGTCCGGGACCGCGAAGGCTCTCCTCGATGACGCCACGCGATCGGCTGACCCGACCCTGGAAGGCGACCAGCGGCGCCTCCTGGAGCTCGACGCCGAGCGGCGCGGCGGCCTCCCGGAGTCCTTCGCCGGCGAGATGGAGAGGCGGTACTCCCCGGGCCGCACCTGGCAGTCGCTCGCGGCCGGCATCGCCGCGTTGCTGCGCCTCGGCGACGTCCTCGACGTCGGATCGGGCGACGGCGCGGCGGCCGCCTCGCTCGCGCCTTACTGCCGCTCGCTCACGTGCATCGACTCGAGCAGCCGGATGATCGAGTCCGCGAAAGAGCGATTCTCGACCCAGCCCCACGTCCGCGCCCAGGTCGCCGATGTCCACGACCTGCCGTTCCGAGACGCCTCCTTCGACGCGGTCCTCGTGTTTCACACGCTGACCTATGCCGAGCGCCCGCCGCGGGCGCTGGAAGAGTGCGCCCGCGTGCTCCGCCCGGGCGGACGGCTGGTGATCCTGTCGCTCGACGCGCACCAGCACCGGGAGGTCACAGCGCCCTACGGCGAGCGCCACCCCGGCTTCTCGCCCTCCGACATCCGCGCCATGCTCACCCGCGTGAGCCTCGATGTCGTCGCGTCCGACGTCGCCTGCCGCGAGTCGAAAAAGCCACATTTTCAGGTCGTGCTCGCCATCGCCGACAAGCCGACCCCGGGTCCCTCCAAGAGCGCCAAGCGAGTCTGAACATGCCATCCAACAACCCCGCGCCTCCCCTTCATCCACTCCAGAAGCTGCTCCAGAGCCGCATCGCCATCATCGACGGGGCGATGGGGACGACCATCCGCACCTACGGGATGAAGGAAGCGGACATCCGGGGCAAGCGGTTCGCGGACTCGAAGAAAGACCTGCTGAACAACGGCGATCTGTTCACGCTGACGCAGCCGGAGATGATCTGCGATATCCACCGGCGGTTCCTCGAAGCCGGCGCGGACATCATCGAGACAAACACCTTCGGCGCGACAAGCATCACCCAGAGCGAGTTCTTCGTGGACGATCCGCGGGAGCACGGCGGGCGGAAGGATCCAGCCTTCTATCAAGGGATCATCGACGACCCGTTCCTCAACGACCTCGCCTGGGAGATCAACGAACAGTCCGCGCGGCAGTGCCGCGAATGGGCGGATCGCGTGGCGAACGTCGACGGGCGGCAGCGGTTCGTCGCGGGCGCCATCGGCCCGCTCACCGTCTCCCTGTCCAACTCCCCGGACGCCGACGACCCCGGCTTCCGCGTCGTGACGTTCGATCAGGTGAAACAAGCGTACCTCCACCAGGTCCGCGCCCTGATCGCCGGCGGCTCCGACGTGCTGCTGGTCGAGACAATCTTCGACTCGCTCAACGCGAAGGCCGCGCTCGTCGCCATTCGAGAGGTGTTCGACGAGGACGGCAAAACTCTGCCGGTGATGATCTCGGCGGCGGTCGGGCGCGGCGGAGAGACGATGATCTCCGCGCAGACCGTCGAGGCATTCTGGAACGCGGTGAAGCACGTGAGCCCGCTCGCCGTCGGGCTGAACTGCTCGCTCGGCCCGGACCTGATGTATCCGTTCCTGGCCGACCTCTCGGAGAAGTCCAGCGCCGCGATATCCTGCTACCCGAACGCCGGCCTTCCCAACCCGCTCTCGCCCACGGGCTTCGATCTGGAGCCGGCGGACATGGCGCGCCACATCGGCGGCTTCGTGGAGGCAGGCCTCCTCAACATCGCCGGCGGCTGCTGCGGCAACACGCCAGAGCACATCGCGGCCATCGCCAAGGCGGTCGCCGGCAAGCCCCCGCGCGCCCTCGACCCGAAGCCTTCCGCTGACGCCCCGCCCGGCGGCGCGCCCTCGTCAGGCCCGCCGGTCCCCCTGCGCCTGTCCGGCTCGCAGCCGTTCACGCAGCAGCCCGGCGTTTACATGATCCTGGGCGAGCGCACCAACGTCTCCGGGTCGCCGAAGTTCGCGAAGCTCATCAAGGAAGGGAAGTTCGAAGAAGCGGTGAGCGTGGCGCGCCAGCAGGTCGAGAACGGCGCCAACGTCGTCGACATCTGCATGGACGAGGGCATGATCGACGGCGTCTCCGCGATGACGCGCTTCTTGCTGCTCCTGGCCAGCGAGCCCGAGGTGGCGAAGGTCCCGTTCATGGTGGACTCGTCGAAATGGGAGGTCATCGAGGCAGGCCTCAGGTGCATGCAAGGCAAGGGCATCGTGAACTCGATCTCCCTCAAGGAGGGAGAGGCGAAGTTCCGCGAGAACGCGAAGACCATCCTCAAGTACGGCGCCGCCGTCGTGGTCATGGCGTTCGACGAGCAAGGGCAGGCCGCCACCTACCAGGACAAGATCCGGATCTGCAAGCGCGCGTATGACATCCTCGTCGACGAGGTGGGGTTTCCTCCCGAGGACATCATCTTCGATCCGAACATCCTCACGGTCGCCACCGGCATGGAGGAGCACAACAACTACGCCGTCGACTTCATCGAGGCCACCCGCTGGATCAAGGCAAACCTGCCGCACGCCAAGGTGAGCGGCGGCGTGTCGAACATCTCGTTCAGCTTTCGCGGGAACAACCGGGTGCGCGAGGCCATGCACTCGGCATTCCTCTATCATGCCATCCAGGCCGGCATGGACATGGGCATCGTCAACGCGGGCATGCTCGAGGTGTACGAGGAGATCGAGCCGGAGCTCCGCGAGCTCGTCGAGGACGTCCTGCTCAACCGGCGCCCGGACGCCACGGAGCGGCTCGTCGATTTCGGCGAAGCGCTGAAGGCCAAGAACGCCGGCGCCGCCGAGGCCGAGAAGAAAGAAGAGGAGTGGCGCAAAGGCACCGTCGAGGAGCGGCTGTCGTACGCGCTGGTCAAGGGCATCGATACGCACATCGACGTCGACACCGAGGAGGCGCGCGCCAAGCTCGGCCGTCCGCTCTCGGTGATCGAGGGCCCGCTGATGGATGGAATGGGCATCGTCGGAGATCTCTTCGGCGCCGGCAAGATGTTCCTTCCGCAGGTGGTGAAATCGGCGCGCGTGATGAAGAAGGCCGTCGCGTACCTCACGCCGTTCATGGAGGCGGAGAAAGCGGCGATGGCCGCCGCTGGACAGGCCGTGAAGACGCAGGGGAAGATCGTCCTCGCCACGGTGAAGGGCGATGTCCATGACATCGGCAAGAACATCGTGGGCGTCGTGCTCGCGTGCAACAACTACGAGGTGATCGACATGGGCGTCATGGTCCCGTGCGAGAAGATCCTCGAGCGCGCCAGGCAGGAGAAGGCGGATCTGATCGGCCTGAGCGGGCTGATCACGCCGTCGCTCGACGAGATGATCCACGTCGCCCGCGAGATGGAGCGGCAGAACTTCAAGCTGCCGCTCTTGATCGGCGGGGCGACGACAAGCAAGGCGCACACAGCCGTGAAGGTGGCCCCGCATTACAGCGAGCCGGTCGTGCATGTGGTCGACGCGAGCCGCGCCGTGCCCGTCACGACGAGCCTCCTGAGCGAGGAGGGCAAGCCGGCGTTCGTCGCCCAGCACCGCGCCGAGTACGAGAAGCTCCGGCGGATGCACTCGGCGCCGAAGCACAAGCTCGTCTCCATCGAGGCCGCGCGCGCGAACCGGACGCGGATCGAGTGGCGCGCCGAGGATCTGCCGGTGCCCGAGTTCATCGGCGCGCGCGTTCTCGAGGACTTCCCGCTCGCCACCTTGCGCGAGTACATCGACTGGACGCCGTTCTTCCACACGTGGGAGCTGAAGGGCGTCTATCCGCGGATCCTGGAGCACGAGAAATACGGCGAGCAAGCGCGCCAGCTCTACTCCGAGGCGAACGCGCTGCTCGACACGATCATCGAGAAGAGGCTGCTGACGGCGCGCGGCGTGTATGGCTTCTTCCCCGCGAGCGCCGTGGGTGACGACGTGGAGGTTTACACGGACGCGACGCGCAAGGAGGTGCTCGATCGGCTTCACTTCCTGCGCCAGCAGACGGCGAAGGAGAACGGCGAGCCGAACCGGTCGCTCGCTGATTTCATCGCGCCCCGGGAGACCGGCCTCCCGGACCACATCGCCGGCTTCGCGGTGACCGCCGGCATCGGCCTGAAGGAGCTGTGCGAGCGCTTCAGGGCGAGCTACGACGACTACAACGCGATCATGGCCGAGGCGATCGCGGATCGCCTGGCCGAGGCGTTCGCCGAGTGCCTGCACAAGCGGGTGCGCGACGAGTGGGGCTATGGCCGGCAGGAGGACCTGACCAAGAGCGAGCTCATCGAGGAGAAATATCGCGGCATCAGGCCGGCGGCGGGGTACCCAGCGTGCCCGGATCACACAGAGAAAGGCACGCTCTGGCGGCTGCTCGACGTCGAGAAGAGCACCGGCATCCGGATCACCGAGTCGTTCGCGATGTGGCCCGGCTCGAGCGTGAGCGGCCTGTACTTCGCGCACCCGCAGGCCCGGTACTTCAGCCTTGGGAAGATCGATCGTGACCAGGTGGTCGACTACCACGCGCGCAAGGGGATGACGGTCGCGGAGGTCGAGCGCTGGCTCGGCTCGAACCTCAACTACGACGCATCAAGGTAGTGCCTCGTCACCCAGGGACGAAAGCGGGCTGAAGGCCCGCGAGGCCATGCCGGGGCGGGGCGGATCGCGCGCGGCGGTCCTCGACGAGCTGCGTCTTCACCTCACCCCGTGCTATCTCTGAACCAGTGCAGTCACTCGATGATTGGATGAGGTCAGATCCATGAAGGTATACGTCTTCAAATCGTTGCCGCCGTTTCTCTGGGGTTACACGCGCGACCTTCGCGCGATGTGGGCGCTGGAAGAGTGCGGGATCGCCTACGAGGCCGTCGGGCTCGATTGCGGGCCGAAAGGTCTCCAGGACGAAGTCGAGTTCGGAGTTGTATCGCCGTTCAAGCAGGTCCCGGCGATCGATGACGACGGGTACATCTTGACGGAGTCGGGCGCGATCCTGCTCTATCTTGCGGAGAAATCCGGAAAATTGATTCCTCCTGACCTGAAGGGGCGCGCGCAGGTCTATCGCTGGACGCTCACGTCGTTGAACAACATCGAGCCTTTCGCGCTGCCGATTCTGTTTGCCGATCTTCAAGGCGACTCGAACCCCCATTTGAAGGCCCTGCGCCCCTGGCATGTCGAGATACTCGATCGCTTCTTGCCGACGATCGACAAGATGCTGCAGGCGCAACCGTTCATCACGGGGGCCGACTTCACGGTTGCGGACATTGTTCTCACGGGCGTGCTGCGCGAGCTTCGCAAGACGGAGATCCTCGCCAGGTATCCGAACATCGAGGACCACCGTCGTCGCTGCGAAGAGCGGCCCGCGTTCGTGAAGGTCCTGAGCGCCTACGAAGACCGCCTCGGCATTCCCCGCGGAAGCGCGCGATAAGCCACCCGCCGACGCCAGAGCAGGCCTGGCGCGCGGATCCGGTCTGCGGTCCGGCCCTGGCGTGTGGTCTCCGGTTATCCTGGGCGGCCGATGCGCGTGCGTCGTTCACTGCCGCTCGTTCTGGTCCTCGCCGCGTCCGGGTGCCGCGACCGCGCGCCGGATCCCTCGGCCGCGCTCCAGCCGGCGCCCGAGGCGCTCGCCGGCGCCGCGGCTCCGGCCGCTGCGTCGAGCGGCGCGGCCGGCGATTCAGCGCTTCTTCCTCCGAGCGGCGCTCTACTCGGAGACCGTGAGCCGCAGCGCGCGCTGCGCGAGCGCGTGCAGGTCGGCGAGGCTGGCCCCCTCGAGCGGCGAGGCCTCGGCGCCCAGGGACGCGGGGGACGCGCCCTGGCCTAGCGCGTCGAGGAGCCAGCGCGCCGTGAGGACATCGCCGCCGAGCCACGCGCGCGGCGGCGACGGCTCGCCGAGCGCGGCGGCCTCGATCCAGCCGATGGGCACCCGCGCGACAACCGCGGGGCCGGCGCCCGGCGGCGCCGGGTCGTCGGGCGCGACGATCGGCCGGAAGCGCTCGACCGCGAGCTCCGGCGCTCCGCCGCCGTCGGTCAGCGGGAGCCCCGCGCGGACGGCGACGGCCTCGATCACGACGGCCGCGAGCTCCTCGATCGAGCGGCGCGCCGGGAGGACCTCGGCGAGCGCCGCCGGCGCCTTGCCCAGCCAGCGGTCGAGCGCGCGCTCGTCCGGCGCCGCGAGCTCGGCCGGGATCGCGAGCGGCGCGTCGTGGCCCGCGAGGACCTCGATGAGGACCGCGCCGTCCGGCGCGGCGTCGACGCCGAGCAGCGCGGCGGGGCGGTGCTGCAGCGAGATCCACTCGCGCCCGGCGTAGTGCGCGGTCGCGCCCGCGCGGGTGAAGCCCCGGAGGAAGCCGCGCACGTTGCGGTTCAGGAGCGTGCGCGCCGTGGCGTCGGCCGCGAGCGCGGCGACGTGCGGCAGCGCGAGCGTCCAGACGACGCCGCGCCCGCCGAGGAACGCGGCCGTGCCCGTCGTGGAGCGCCGCAGGACAGCCGCGCCGCGCGCCGCGCAGGCCGCCAGGTCGACGACGCGCCCGGCGCGCTGGGCCGCGCCGAGCACCACGGCGGGGCCCTCGACGAGGCTGGCGGCGAGCCACGGGGCGGCCGCCGAGCGGGCGCGCTCGAGCAAGGCGGGGCCGAGCGCGAGGGCGTCCGCGAGGGGGCGGTGGGCAGGCGGGAGGGAGCACAGGGGCGTGGCAGGCATCGCGTCGAGTATCCTCCGTTGCGGCGAGGGAGGCGGCCCCCGCGCCGAGGAGCGCGCGCGGGTGCGGCGGAGCGGGCCGTGGCCGCCGACCGAAGACGAGATCGGCCGGGCGGCGCCGGTGATAGCATCGCCGCATGACCGAAGAGGAGCTGGCAAAGCAGCGCGTCGGCGCGCGCATCGGCCCATGGACCTTGGTGCGCGTCCTCGGGGTCGGCGGCATGGCCAGCGTCTTCTATGGCCTCCGCGCGGACGGGTGCGCGGCGGCGGTCAAGGTCCTGCACAGCGAGCTCGCCGGCATCGACGAGGTGCGAAAGCGGTTCCTGCGCGAGGGGCCGATCGGCAACGCGCTGGCCGCGGTGGCGCCGCTCTGCGAGGGGCTGCCCCAGGTGCTGGAGTCGGGGGCCACGGACGACGGCGTTGTCTACATGGCCATGGAGGTGCTCGAGGGAGAGACGGTGTTCGACCGCATGGTCCGGCACGGGACGCTCCCCGTCGGCCAGGTGATCGCGCTCGCCGAGCGGGTCCTCGACGTGCTGATCGTGGCGCACGACCACGGCATCGTTCACCGCGATCTCAAGCCCGAGAACCTGCACATCGGCGACGACGGGCGCGTGCGGGTGCTCGATTTCGGCCTCGCGCGCGTCCTCGACCCGCTGCTCGAGGACGTCGCGGGCGTGCCGGAGATGACGAAGACCAGCACGGGCGTGTCGATCGGCACCGACGATTACATGGCGCCCGAGCAGGGCCTGGGCCTCATCCGCGAGATCGACGGCCGCACCGATCTGTTCGGCCTCGGCGCGACGATGTTCCGCCTGCTCGCGGGCCGCACGATCCACGGCAAGCTGGAGGACGCGCGCCTGCTCATCGCCGTCGCCACGGAGAAGGCGCCGCCGCTCGCGCAGCACGCCCCCACGGCGCCCCCCGGCCTGTGCGCCGTCGTCGACCGCGCCCTCGCCTTCCTCAAGCAGGAGCGCTACCCCGACGCGAGGACGATGCGCGCCGACCTCGCCGCCGTGCGCGCCGGCCGCGAGCCGCCGTATGCGACGGCGGCGGCGAGAGCGCGAGCCTAGCCAGAGCGCCAAGCGGGCTCGGGCCCCGGCGGCTCGGGGAGCTCGACAGGCCGGGGCGTCGCTCGCGCCGGGGCAGCACCTGCCACCCGGGCCCGCCGGGTCGGGTCGCGGCGGCCGGTACCGCGTGGCTCGCGCGCGCTCGGCTGCGTGGCTCGGCCGCGCTCGGCTGAACGAGTTCTGCGTGGCCCGGCCGCGCTCGGCTGAACGGGCTCCAGGAGATCCTCGCCCCGCGGGCTCAGCGGACGACTGCGCGTCGCGTCACGACCGCGTCCGCGTCGAGCATTATTTTCCAGCACGCCAAAGAATGAACGAAGCTTGCACAATCATGAACAAACGATATTACCCAGAACGCTCACTGGGAAGATAAGTGAGGCAAACAACATTCGACCGTCGCCGAAGGCGACGTTCTGGAGGTTCGACCGTGAAGCAAGATCTCCTCCGTTCACCGCATGTGCTGCTGGGCGCTGCGCTCGTCGTTTCGGCCCTCGGAGGGCTGGGCGCCTGTCAAGGAGACGGGGACGAGGCCGCCCCGGAGGCGTTCGTGGCGCCGGGTCGTTGCGTCTATACGAGCCCCATCACGCAGGCCGAGGAGTGCCGCGACTACACCGGCACAGGCTGGACCGCGGAGGCTGCGGAGGCCGACTGCCAGGCGCTCCAGGGCGGCACCTTCGCAGCGGGCGAGCTCTGCGCGTATCCGCAGGCGCTCGGCCGGTGCGTGCTCGGCGGCGGGACCGAGGACGAATACAGCATCGTCCTGCCCGGCGACGACACGAGCCAGTGCGCCGCGACCCAGCGCGGCTGCGAGACCTTCGGCGGCGGCCAGTTCGAGCCCGACGCCTGCAAGGGCGTGACCGGGGAGACAGGCGGCAGCGGCATCGGCACGGGCGGCGCCGTCTTTCAATGGCCCGAGCAGGTCTGCGTCGATCCGAAGGAGGGCGAGCCGGCCGGGCAGAGCGACGGCAAGGTCTGCACGTTCGGCACGATCTCGGCCTGCACCGAGCCCGGCCGCCTGTTCACCGACTATGCGTCGTGCGAGCCGGTCCTCACGCAGCGCCCGTACTGGCCCGCGCCTCCCTCCGATTTCAAGACCCCGAGCGACGATCCGCGCCTGTCCGACCCGGAGTGGCTCGGCGAGCTCGCGTGGGTCACGGAGCAGACCGAGGCGTGCGGGTGCGTGTGCTGCCACTCGGAGAAGGCCGCGCCGGCCACGGGGACGTCGAACTGGTACATCGAGGCCGGGCCGGTCTGGACCGACAGCTTCTATCCGACGGGCCTCGCGCTGGCCGCCGGCTGGGTCTCCTCGGCGGCGCTCGGCGCGTATCCGGCCGACCAGAACAACGGCTTCTCCCGCGACACAGCCGGCCTGCCCACCACGGACCCGGCGCGCATGATCGCGTTCTTCGAGGGCGAGCTCGAGCGCCGCGGATACACGAAAGAGGATTTCGCGGACATGACCCCGTTCGGCGGGCCCATCCACGAGCAGAGCCTGTACGAGCCGAGCGATTGCGCGGCAGGGGAAGGCGTGGACGCCGCCGGCAAGATCACCTGGGTCGGCGGCGACGCCCGCTATGTCTACGTCCTGTCGGCGGACGCCGCGAACCCGGGCGCTCCGCCCAACCTCGACCTGCCCGAGGGGACGATCTGGCGGCTCGACGTGCCCTGGAAGGCCGAGCCCGTGAAGAGCGGTATCACCTACGGCGAGGTCCTGCCGAACACGAAGCAGGGCTATCCCGCCCAGGGGAGCCCCGAGGAGCTCGTCCCGGGGACGAAATACTACCTTTATGTGTGGGCCGACGTCGGCATCCCGATCACGCGGTGCCTGTTCGAGGTCTCGCCCTGAGAGGGAGCGCGAGAGCGCGGCGACCCTCCTCTCCGCGTGGGGAGAGGGAGGGTCGCCGTGGCCACGGGTGGATCACATGAGGGATTCCCTCGTTGTGCAGCCATTTTCAGAGGAAAATTGAACAGGGAGGCGGGGAGACGGGGAGTATCTTCAAGATTCCCTCCCCGCCTCCTCGCCTCCCTGTGATTATTTTCCGAAGAATTCGAGGGGATGCCTCGGGTGGATCACATGGCTCTCGCCTCGTTGAAGCGATAGACCACCGTCCCCAGGGCGTGCACGTCGCCCGTCGCCGGGCTCGTGACGGTGACGTCGATCCAGTGCACGCGGTCCTTGTGCGCGCGGACGGCGGCGCGCGCGACAAGATCCGCCGCCGGCAGAGGCCCCAGGATCTGGGCGTGCAACGCGATGGTGGCTCCGCCTGCCCCGGCCGTCGCCGGGACGACCGTCCATGGACATGTGGCTCCCGCCGCGTCGAGGAGCGACAGGACCGCGCCCTCGTGCACGCCGCCGGCGCGGTCGAGGTTCACCGGCGCCGCGCTCAGGGAGAGCGCGACGGCGCCGCGCGCCGCGCCTGCGAGGCTCACGCGCCGGCGCGATAGAAACGGGCTCGCCGCGATCGCCTCCTGGATCGCGCTGACGACCTCGGGCGACGCGCTGTCCAGCGGGCGTTCCGAGGGTCCTGCGATCTCTGCCGGACCCGGCGAGGTGCCTTGACGGACGATCGAGGACGCGAGGGCGATCGCATTGCCGTCGGCGTCGGTGATCCGCGTCTCGAAGAACTCGAGCTCGCGCGCGCGGCGCACCGAGCGGGTCTCTGCCACCACCGGTTTGCGGGCCGCGCGGACGTAGTCGACGTGCAGCGATACGGTGCTGAGCTCCGCGGGGGCCGCACCGCGCACGCGAATCGCCGAGAACGTCGAGATCGGAACCAGCGACGCCAGGGCGCCGCCGTGGAGGTGACCGAACATCGTGTTGCGCTCCTCGAACGGCAGGGCGAGGACGACGGCGGCCTCGCCGGGCTGCAGCGAGACGGCAAGGTCGCGCGCGTAGGGCGCGTCGATGGGCGAGGGGGAGATCTCGTTCGTCATGGGGGCTCCTCGATAGCGTGCCAGCAGCGGTGAGGAAATCGGGGGAGATGCCTGCCGCTGTCCGGCTGCTGGTCGTGACAATCGACGCCGCGATCGCGCGGTGGTGCGCGCGGCCCCTCAAGGCCGCCAGCATCACCGTTCCTCCAACCCCCCGAGCTCGCCAGCCCCTGGCATCGGGCACACCCGGGCGCCCCGCAGGCGCGCGATCCCGCTGATGAACCCGGGCGGCGACGTAGCGACGTACGATAGCCTCCCCATCGTGGATCCATCCGACCCCGTGGCCCGGTACCTTCCGACCCTCGGGCGCGCCCGCGCGGAGGGCCTCGCGCTGCCGCCTGGCGACCCGGCCGAGGAGCGCCGCGTGGCCGCGCTGGTGGTGCTCGCGTCGATCGTGCGCCGCGAGGGCTGGGCCGAGGTCGTCGACCTCAGCCCGGAGGCCGCGCAGCAGCTCGAGCGGGGAGAGCCGCCGCTCCCCGACGCCTTCGACGCCCGCGTCCACCGGCGGCTGGCCGAGGACCTCGGCTCCCGGCCCTGCCCCGCGTGCCTCGGCGCCGCCATGGGGCTCGCGGAAGCGCGGGCCGCCGGCACAGCGCCCGCCCGCTGCGCGTCCTGCGACGGAGGCGGCCGCATCCGGCGGGTGCGCCTCCGCCACGTGCACGACCGCCTCATCGAGGTGCGCGAGCTGTACGCCCCGCCCGAGATGTCCTTCGTGCCCGCCCTGTTCCCGTTCGAGGGCACCCTGAAGCGCTCCCTGGGCGCCGCCGATCCCCCCGAGCCCCTGCGCTGCCTCGACCTCCGCCCCCGCACGGTGCAGACGGCCTACAGGGGCGGCGGCGACCGGGTGGTCGAACCGGAATTTCACAAGCACCGATTTGCCGGCACCATCGAGTTCGCGGCGGCCGCCCTCGCCGCGCTCGCCACCGGCGGCCGCGTCGTGGCGCAGGCGGTGCGCGCCTACGCGTGGCCGCTGCTCTGGCTCCGCTATGGCCCCGGCGACCCCGCGCGCGACGTTGTCGTCTTCCCGGACCTCGCCGGCGCGCTCCAGGTCTTCGCGGGCGCGGCCGACGGCGGGCACGAGGGCGCGCCGCGGGAGAAGCAACCCGCACGCGGATAGGCAGGCTCCCGCCCGCGCCCCCCTCGCCCGCCCCACCTCACTCGGCGGACGACGGCCGCGACGTCGGACCGGGCTGGATCCCCGGCTCCCCCGCCTCCACCCTCCCCTTCGCGGGATCGAACGACCGCCCCGTCCAGAGCCCGAGGACGAACCAGCCGAGCAAGAGCGCGCCCAGCGCGAACGCGGTGTCGCCGAGCACCCGCATCCAGCGCAGCGTGTCCATCAACCCCGTCTGCAGGAACTCCGCCGACCGCGCATACCAGGTCCCGTGCTCGACAGCCGCCCACGCCTGCAGCAGACCGATCGGCAAGAGGCTCAGGAGCACCATCGCGGCGAGGCCGCCGTTGATCAGCCAGAACGCGGCGGCGACCCCGCGCTCCTTCCACGCGAGCCCGGGCCGGAGCGCGCGCAGACAGAAGAGCATCAGCCCGAGGCCCAGCATCCCGTACACGCCGAACAGGGCCGTGTGGCCGTGCACGGGCGTCGTGTTGAGCCCCTGCATGTAATAGAGCGCGATCGGCGGGTTGATGAAGAACCCGAACAGCCCCGCGCCCACGAGGTTCCAGAACGCCACCGCCACGAAGAAGTAGATGGGCCACCGGTAAGCGCTTATCCACGCCGCCCGCTCGGTCCCGCGCGCGATACGGATGTTCCCCCACGCCTCGAAGCCGATGAGGACGAGCGGGACGACCTCGAGCGCGCTGAACATGGCGCCGAGCGCGAGCACCTCGCTCGGCACCCCCGTGAAATAGAGGTGGTGGAACGTGCCGATGATGCCCCCGGCGAGGAATATCACCGTCGAGAACAGCACCGCGCGCGTCGCCGGCGCCACCCGGATCAGCCGGAGACGCGCGAAGAGGAACGCGATCACGACCGTGGCGAACACCTCGAAGAACCCCTCGACCCAGAGGTGAACGACCCACCAGCGCCAGTACTCGGCCGTGACGAGCGGGCTGCGCTGCCCGTACATCAGGCCGGCCGCGTAGAAGAGCGGGATCGCGAGGCTCGCCAGCGCGAACAGGAGCAAGAGCGGGCGGCTCTCGTCGCGGCGGGCGAGCGCCGGGCGGAGCGCCCGCATCATCAGCCAGAACCAGAAGACCAGCCCGCCGAAGAGCAGGATCTGCCAGAAGCGGCCGAGATCGACGTACTCGTAGCCCTGCGCGCCGAACCAGAACCAGTAGTCGCCGAGCCGCTGCTGGATGCCAAGCCACTCGCCCGCGAGCGAGCCCACCACCACGAAGAGCAGCGCGCCGAAGAGCACGTTGACATAGACCCGCTGCCCCCTCGGCTCGACGCCGCCCACCGCGGGCGCGACGTAGAGCCCGGTCGCGAGCCACGACGTCGCGATCCAGAAGATGCCTATCTGGACATGCCATGTCCGCGCCACGGAGTACGGCAGCCAGCGATCGAGCGGGATGCCGTAAAAGCCCGACCCCTCCACGCCGTAGTGCGCCGTGATCGCGCCGAGCGCCACCTGGACGACCCAGAGCGCCGCGACGACGAAGAAGTACTTCGCCGTCGCCCGCTGCGAGGGCGTCGGGCTCAGGCCCAGCAGCGGATCGCGCCCGGGCGGCGCCGCTGTCTCAGGCTCGTGCTCCCTCGAGGCAAAATACCACACCATCCCGCCGACCCCGGCGAGGAGCAGGACGAAGCTCACCACGCTCCAGACCACCGCCCCGCCGGTCGGCCGGTTGCCGACGAGCGGCTCGTGCGGCCAGTTCTGCGTGTACGAGACGGTCTCGCCGGGGCGCTCCGCGGCGGACGCCCAGGCCGTCCACCAGAAGAAGGCCGCCATGGCGCGCTGCTTCTCGGCATCGACGAGCGCGCCCCGCGGGATCGCGTACTCGTCCCGGCCGTCGCCGAAGACGCTCGCGTAGTGCGCGGCGAGCGCCTCGAACGCCTCGGCGCGCGCGGGATCGATCGCGATCGTGCCCTGCGCGGGGTCGTAGGTGTTCCGGCGCATGCGCTCCTGCAGCCGCGCCTGGAGGGCCGCCTGCCGCTCGACGTCGAGCGCGGCGAACGAGGAAGCGCCCTGCTCCCGCGCCCACCGGTCGAGGACGAAGACGGCCTCGCGATGGAGCCAGTCGGCGGTCCAGTCCGGCGCCACGTAGGCGCCGTGCCCCCAGATCGAGCCGATCTCCTGGCCGCCGATCGACTGCCAGACGTTCTGCCCGTCCTGGATGGTGCGCCCCTCGAAGAGCGTGCGGCCCTCGGTCGTGACCACGCGCGCCGGGATGGGCGGCCCCGCGAGGACAGCCCGGTACCCGACGCCCCCGAGCACAGCAAAGGAGGCCAACAGGACGACCGCGAGGGCTATCCAGAGCTTTCGGTACTCCATTCATTATCTCCCGTCTCGTTCGCTCCTCACCCTCGCCGCGCACCGAGCGCGCAGCGGAGCGGGGCCGGGAGCATACACGAAATGGACCGGCGCGACGCCGTGGCCACGGCGTCGCCGGACCGGCGGCTCTCAGGCACGCGGCGTCAGGGAGCCAGCCGGCTCATCCTTCCGGACGAGGGAGCCGAGACGCGGTGTTCGGCCCAGGCGCCGTCACCGCACGACGTGCAGCATCCCCATCATGCCAGCGTCGGCGTGGTCGAGGATGTGGCAATGGAACATCCACATGCCGGGCCGGTTGTCGTAGCGCACGACGAAGCTCGCCGCGCCGTCGACAGGCACGTTCACCGTGTCCTTCCACTCCAGCGGCCTGGCCGGCCGACCGTCGGCGCCGAGCACCTGGAAGAAGAAGCCGTGCAGATGAAAAGGATGGTCGAAGACCATCGTGTTCTCGACCGTCCACACAGCGGTCTCGCCCACCGCCGCCACGAGCGGCTCCGCCTCCCACGAGGGGACGCCGTTGATGCCCAGCACGAGCTCGCCCGGGCCATCCTGCTGCGTGAGCTGCAGATCGACGCGCCTCGCCGCCCCCGTGTCGAGCGGCTCGATGGCCCGCGCCACCGCGGGGAGCGGCTCGTCCTCGGCCGCGGGCTCGTCCGCGAGGCGGAGCCTGAAGGCCTCGACCTCGGGCCGCCCGAAGGTGGCGCCATAGCCGCGATCATAAGGCACCCAGCGCACGGGGAGCGTCGCGCCGGGCGCGCCGCGCGGCTCGATCAGCACGTCGGCGCGCTCGCCGGGGGTGAGCACGATGCGGTCCGTCTCGACCGGGTACTCCAGCAGCCCGCCGTCGCCGCCGATGCGGGTGAAGCGGTGACCCTCGATCGCGAGCTGGTAATAACGTGACCTGGCCGCGTTGACGAGCCGCCACCGCTGCCGCAGCCCGGCGCGCGCCTCGATGACCGGGTTGACGCGGCCGTTGACGAGCAGGAGGTCACCCTCGCGCCCGAACAGCGTGCCGAAGTTTCCGCCCGTGTTCGGCGACACAAGCGAGCCGTCGTCCTCCACGCCCATGTCGCTCAGCACGAGGACGAGCTCGTCCCCGAGCGCCGCGGGCTCGGCCGGATCCTCGACGAGCAACGCGCCGTACAGGCCATTGCCCGCCTGCGCGGCCGAGTCGACGTGCGGGTGATACCAGTAGAGACCCGCGTCGGGGACGACGAAGTCGTAGGTGAAGCTGCCGCCCGACGCTGTCTCGGGCTGGCTGTGCCCGGGCGCGCCGTCCATCTGCGCCGAGAGCCGGATGCCGTGCCAGTGAATCGTCGTGGGCGCCGGGAGCTCGTTGCGGAAATTCACGATCACCCGATCGCCGACCCGGGCGCGGATCATCGGGCCAGGGATCCCGCCATCGTAGGTCCAGGCCGGCGTCCGCAGGCCGGGGACGATCTCCAGCTCCTCGACGCGCGCCGTCAGATCGACCTCGACGACATCGGCCCTGGCATCGAGATCCAGCGCCGAGCGCAGCGCCACCGCGCGATCCCACCCCTCGGGCTGAGACGGCGGCTCCCCTGCGCAGCCCGCCGCGGCGGCCACAAGCAAGAGACAGAGAGGAAGCTTTGTGTTCTCGCTCGACATGATGCGCGTCGAGCTTACCACCCTGTCCAGGGCAGAAGAAGGACGCCGTACCCGCAATAATTGCCGTGCTCGCGCCGCATGACACGCTGCGTGACGAGGTGATCTCGGCGCTCCCCGGCGCTGCTCGGCCCTGCCCGAGCCCCGCCGGGTGCTCGCCGCCCATGAGCAGCCGGCGACCGTCATTGTAAATTTCCACGAGCTCCGGCCCCCGGAGCACGATCCTCGGGAAGCTCGAGCCGAGGACGATGCGGACCGCTGTCTCCAGGCTCTGCGACAAGCGCTCGACAGGGCCGAGCGGCGTCGCGCCCCAGCCCTTCGCCCGGCAGAGCGCGGCCAGCGCGCGAGCGCGCGCCGGCGAGCGAGCTCGTCAGACGTAGCGCCCGACCGCGTCGAGCAGCGCGATGAGATCGATGGGCTTCTTCAGGATATCGACATGTCCGAGCTCGGTCGCGCGCGGCGCCGCCCCCGCCGTGAGCACGATCACGGGGACATCGGCGATCGCGGGCGTGCGGAGCTGCTCTGCGCGGAACGCGTATCCATCCATGACTGGCATCATCAGATCGAGCACGATGAGCGCCGGAGTCGGCGCCTCGCGGAGCCGGGCCAGCGCCTCGGCGCCGTTCCCGGCCGTCATCACCTGATAGCCCTCGTCCAGCAGGACCTCGACGAGCGCCTCGCTGACGCCTCGATCGTCCTCGACGACGAAGATCATGCCCGCTCGCGAGGGGCCACTCCCCAGCTCATGTCCGCGTGAGACATCCGCGCTGTCTCCCCCGCGCGCTCCGTTCGAGTCCATCGAACGACCCCATAAGCCTTTCCTCCGCAGCCCGCAATTCGATTCGCGCCGCGCGGGTCGTGGCACGCGCCGGCGGAGCGACCCTGGATGCGCTCATGACGGTACGCGAGGCGGGCTCTTCCGCGTCGGCGAGGCGCGCCCCTGTCGCGAGGACCGCGGTACGAGGTCTGCATGCGCGCAAGGCATGAGCGCGCACGGCATGAACGTCGCCGTGATCTTCTATTCTCTCCACGGCGATACGGCCGCGCTGGCTGCCGCCGTCGCGCAGGGCGCCGAGCAGGCCGGGGCGACCGTGCGGCTCCGGCAGATCGAAGGCCTCGCGCCGCCGCAGGACAGGTGGAGCTCGAGTGAGCGGATCCGTGCCACGCGGGAGCGACTCGCGTCCGTCCCTCTCGCGCGGCACGCAGACCTGTTCTGGGCGGACGCAATCGCCCTCGGCTCGCCCGCGCGCTACGGCGCGATGAGCGCGGAGCTCCGCCGCTTCCTCGACGGATCGGGGCAGCTCGCGGGAGACCTCGCCGGCAAGGTGGCCTGTGTGTTCTGCTCTCCGTCTCCGATCCAGGGCGCCCAGCGCGCTGCGCTCCACGCAATGATAGCCTCGCTCCTCCGCCACGGGGTCATCGTCCAGGCCCCGGCCCGCGCGCAGATGGATCCGGTGGAAACGACGAGCGCGGCGGCGCGTCGCGGCGCGCCCGGGACGAACCTCGAGGAGGCGCCGGGGCTCGATCTCGCCCCGGCGCGCGCCCTGGGCCGCCGGCTCGCGCTGCTCGGGAATCGGATTCACGGATAGGCGCGGAGACCCGGCCGATCCGTCGGCCTGTGCCGTGACCGCGCCGTCGCCTGGAGCCCTGGAGTCCCGGACAAGGGCGCAGCAAATCAGCAGGAGCTCGCCTCGCTTTGCGTCGCACGGGAAGAGCGCGCCCGCGATGGGCTGTTACACCTCGGTACCTCGCTACTGGTCGGAACCGATGGACTGCCAGGGATGGCCCTAAGGGGTCGCCGGCGCTCACCTCAGCCGTAGACAGGAAGAAAGCTCAACCATCCAATGAGCGCACAGGCTCAGCGCAAGACCTATCGCCCTTCGCCGCCGCGGCGCGAGGGAAGGATATCGAGGCTCTCCCTGAGGAGCACCGCGCAGCGGCTCGCCGCGCCCAGCCGTTCGGCGGGCGCGGAGCGGCTCCGGTTCTTCCTCCGGGTGGGCGCCTATTTCAAGGGCGAGTGGGCGCGCATCGGGGCGCTCTCGCTGCTGGTCTGCGTCTCCATCGCGATCAGCCTGCTCCAGGTGTGGCCGGTCGCCGTGATCGTGGACCTCATCTCGAGCGGGCCGCGCGAGGGGGACCTCGTCCACCGCCTGCTGCTCGCGCCGCTCCCGGACAGCCTGCTCGGCCGCGTCCTCGGGCTCGCGGCGATGACGCTCGTGCTCCGCGTGGCGCAGGAGTTCGTGGGCATGGGCCGCGCCCTGCTCAACTTCCGCATCGGCTACGGCGGGCTCATGCGCGTGCGGTGCGACGTGTACCGGAAGCTCCAGGCGCTCCACATCGGCTACCACCGCGCGCAGCCGCAGGGCGACGCCCTCTACCGCCTCAACCAGGACGCCACCGGGTTCCACGGGATCCTCAACGTGGCCGTCTCGGTGCTGGGGAGCGCGCTGACGCTCGCGGTCATGCTCTGCATCATGGCCGCGCGCAGCCCGGGGCTCACGCTGCTCGCGCTCGCCGTGGTGCCGCCGCTGCTCCTGACGAACGTCAAGTTCGGCCGCGCGCTGCACCGGAAGTGCACCGAGGCGAAGGAGGTCGAGAGCCAGCTCACGACGTCCGTGCAGCGCTCGATGGCGTCGATCGGGCTCGTCCAGGCGTGCGGGCGCGAGGCGGACGAGGAGGCGCGCTTCCACGCGACGCTGGGCCACAGCGTGAAGGCCTGGCTCAGGCTCCACCACGACGAGCTCCGCCACACGCTCACCGTCGGCTCGATCCTCGGGCTCGGCGGCGCGCTCGTGCTCGGCTATGGCGGCCACCTCGTTGTCGAGGCCCGCGCGGGCGCCGGCGACGCCGGCATGACGCTGGGCGCGCTCACGGCGTTCCTCGGCTACCTCGGGATGCTCTACGACCCGCTGTGCAAGCTGACAGGCGCCGGCGCCGCGGTGCAGGGCGGCGTGGCGGGCGCGCAGCGCGTCTTCGAGGTGCTCGACCGCGACCAGGCGGTGACCGACGTCCACGACGCGGCCGCGCTGCCGCCCGAGCCGCGCACGCTCTCGCTCGAGAACGTCGGGTTCGAGTACCGCCCCGGGCACCCGGTGCTGCGCGGGGTCGACGCGACGATCCGACCGGGGGAGATGGTCGCGTTCGTGGGCTCGGCCGGCGCCGGCAAGACGACGCTGTTCAGCCTGCTGCCGCGCTTCCACAACCCGACGCACGGGGCGCTGCGGCTCGACGGCATCGACACGCGCGCGGTCCGGGTGGCCGACCTGCGCCGGCACATGGCGATCGTCCTCCAGGACTGCATCCTCTTGCCGGCGACGATCGCCGAGAACATCGCCTACGGCCGCCCGTCCGCGACCGGCGCGGAGATCCGGAAGGCGGCCGAGATGGCGGGGGCGGCGGGCTTCGTCGAGGCGCTGCCGGACGGCTACGGGACGCAGATCGCCGACGGCGGGCTGAACCTGTCCGCCGGCCAGCGGCAGCGCATCGCGATCGCGCGCGCGCTCCTGTCGGGCGCGCCCATCCTCATGATCGACGAGCCGACCGACGGGATCGACGCCGAGCACGAGCGGACCCTCGTCGAGGCGCTGCGCGCGCTGAAGGGCCAGCGCACGATCATCCTCATGAGCCACCGCCTGAGCACGGTCGTAGGCTGCGACAAGATCTTCGTGATGGAGCGCGGCCGCATCGTCGAGCACGGCGCGCACGCGGACCTCCTGCGGCGCGGCGGCGTCTACACCGCCATGGCGCGCTGGCAGCACCTCCACACAGGCCACGCCGGCGCGCGCCCCGAGGCCCGGCCCGGCCCGCGCCGCGCCCACCCGGAGCCCTTCCGCGGCGACGACGCGCTGATGGGCTGATGGGCTGAGGGGCTGAGGGGCTGAGGGGCTGAGGGGCTGAGCCGGACGGAAGCCGCGCTTTTCGGCCCCGCCCGGCGCCCCGGCGCGCCCCCGGACGTGGTAGAGGTCCGGGAGCGCGCGCCGCGCCTGGCGCCGGATCGCCATCGATGCTGCGGGCCACGAACATCGACAGCTTGAGCCGCGAGACGTTCGACGTCCTCGTCCTCGGCGCCGGGATCAACGGCGCTGTCGCGGCCGCCGCCCTCGCCGGGAGGGGCGCGAAGGTCGCGCTGATCGATCGGGGCGACTTCGCGGGCTTCACCAGCCAGGAGTCGTCGAACCTCGCCTGGGGCGGCATCAAGTACATGGAGAACTTCGAGTTTCCGCTGGTGCGGAAGCTCTGCGTCTCGCGGAACCTCCTCCTCCGGAGCTACCCCTCGACGGTGCGGGAGATCCGGTTCTACACCGCGCACGAGCGGGGCTTCCGGCACGGCCTGTTCAAGCTCTTCCTCGGCACCTGGCTCTACTGGATCATCGGCAACTTCTTCACGAAGATCCCCCGCCTGCTCTCCCGCCGGACGATCGCGCGGGAAGAGCCCATCATCAACCTGGACGGCTGCGACGGAGGATTCGAGTACTCCGACGCGTACCTCGTCGACAACGACGCGCGGTTCGTCTGGGGGTTCGTCCGCGCCGCGATCGATCGCGGCGCGTGCGCCGCCAACTACGTCGAGTCGCTGGGCGCGCGGCGCGACGGGGACGGGTGGGTCACGCGGGCCCGCGACGTCCTGTCGGGCAGGGAGCTCGCCGTGCGGTCGCGCGTGCTCGTGAACGCCTGCGGTCCGTTCGTGGACGCGCACAACGCGCTCACGGGGCAGCGGACGAGCCACCGCCACATCTTCTCCAAGGGCATCCACCTCATCGTGGAGCGGCTGACCCCGAGCCGGCGCGTGCTGACGTTCTTCGCGGACGACGGCCGGCTGTTCTTCGTGATCCCGATGGGCTCGCGGACGTGCATCGGCACGACCGACACCCGCGTCGAGCGCCCGCTGACCGAGGTGACGGCCGAGGACCGCCGCTTCGTGCTCTCCAACATCAACAAGCGCCTCGACCTGCCCCGGCCGCTGACCGAGGGGGACATCATCGCCGAGCGCTGCGGGGTGCGCCCCCTGGCGGTGGAGGACGGCGGCGGCGCGGCGGACTGGCTGCAGCTCTCGCGCAAGCACGTCCTCGAGGTCGACCGGGCGCAGGCCCACGTCAGCGTCTTCGGCGGCAAGCTCACCGACTGCATCAACGTGGGCGACGAGGTCTGCGCCGCCGCGCAGGAGCTCGGCGTCGCGCTGCCCCGCCCGGCAGCGCGCTGGTACGGCGAGCCGGACGAGGCGGTTCGTCAGGAGTTCTTCCAAAGGGCGCTCCAGCTCGACCTCGACGCCCTGACGCCGCCGCGCGCCTCCGAGAAGCTGAGCGCGCGCCTGTGGCGCCGCTACGGGGCCGACGCGCTCGATCTGCTCGACGAGATCCGGCGCGACCGGAGGATGGCCGACGCGCTGATCGACGGGGCGGACGACGTGCGGTGCGAGATCGCGTATGCCGCGCGGCGCGAGATGGTCGCGAAGCTCGAGGACTTCCTGCGGCGGCGCACGAAGATCGCGCTCCTGATCCGCCGCGAGGAGCTCGCGCGATCGCCCGGGCTCCGGGAGGCGTGCCGGATCCTGTTCGGCGACGACGCCGACCGGCGGCTCGAGGAGTACTTCGAGGAGCGCGGCGCGCAGCGGGCCGCGACCGCGCCCGTCGCGGAGCTGCCGCTCAGGTAGCGCCGCGCGCGGCGACAGCGCGCGCTCACCCACGAATTCCGCTGCTGGTGCGTGGTCATGGGAAGTCGTCGACCCTCCCATCCACCATCGCTCTACATGTAGGCCAACGAGGCAGCTTCGGGGGGATGTAGGTCGACGAGGCAGCGTCGAGGGAACCTGCGGTTGTCATCTCCCACTTCCGCCGGGCGGGGCGCCGCCGATCGTCGGCGCGCCACCGCGCCCCGCTCACCATTCGTCGCCCGCGGGGCCGCGATGGCGCGCTGATCCACGCGGCGGCGCCCGCCCTGTGTTGTCGCCCTCTCCAACGTCCCCATTCGCCAAGCTGATCGGATCGCGTGGCCCTTCGATGGCATGCTTGACAAGCAGGGTTGGCCGTCGGGTACGCTACCCAATCACGATGACCGGGAGGACATGAGGAGCTTGAAAAGGATATGCAGGCGCTCCACACGGGCACGGCGGTCAGCGATTGGGGCGGCCCTGGGGCACCTCGCGTGTCAAGCGCGGATCGCGTACCGCTGGATGTCATCGTGTGCGCGGCAAGACAATGATTCGGCGGCTTCGGTTCGGTCCCGCTCGCTTCGCTCCCTGATCAGCCTCCTCGGCGCGCGCCATCGGCGCGAGGAGGCTCCCCGCGGGCCGCGCCGGATCCTCCGGCCCCAGCGCGCGCCGGCGCTCCTGCTCGCGGCGGCGGTGCTCGTCGGGTGTTGCCTGCTGCTGCTCAGTCCGCCCACCACCGCAGGCCCCGAGGTCACGCTCTATGTTTATGCGGTGACGCCGCTCCGCGCTCGAGCGCTCGAGCAGAAGATCGAGGACTCGATGCCCGGCGTCGATGTAACGGTGTTCGGTAAGCTGAGCGACTTCAAGACGGCGCTCGAGACCAGCCCGCCGAACGCGGCGCTCTCGCCGAGGCCGGTCCTGGCTTCGCTCAACCGAGGCGCCGACCTCCAGGGCATGAGGGCGGGGAGCGACGCGGAGCAATACCTCCTGATCTCGACGAGGGCGTTGACCAGGGAGATGTTCTCGTCGCTGAGGTACGGGATCGTCGACCTGGTCGAGCGAAAGTCGCTCCCTAAGTTCGTCGCCGGGCTCCTCGGCGTGAGCGTCGCGCCGGAGGTCCAGCGCGTCACGAAGATCGAGGATCTGCTGCAGCTCCTCCAGTTCCAGACGGCCGACGCGGTGCTCCTCCCGGAGCGGTTCCGCGCTGATTTCGAGTCCAAGAGCAAGATGAGCTTCACCATCCTGAGCCTTTCGACAGCCAAGGTAGGCCTCGTGGCGGTCACGTTCCTGAGCGATCGTCACTCCGTCGAGCACGCGATCCGGAGGCTCCCGAAGCACGTGATGGCCGACCTGGGGGTGGACGAATGGAAATGAGGTCGACCCGCCGGCGCTCGCTGTGGCGAGCCTCTGCCCTCGCGGCGCTGATGCTGGCGCTGAGCTGCTCGTCGGGCACGGCGCAGCAGGTCGCCGCGGATCCGGCGCCGCCGCCCGAGACGCCGCCCCCGGACGGGAAGCCCGTCATCTCCATCATCGCTCCCGCGGGCTCCCAGCTCGACGGCATGCTGGAGTCGCTCCGCGTCGAGCTGTCCGACGACTACCGTGTCACCATCTCTCCGCTGCGCGTCGAGGAGTCGAGCCCCGATCTCGTGGGGCGGATCGTGGCGCGAGATCGCCCGCGGGCGGTGGTGCTGGTCAACAACTCGACCGTGCTCCTCTACCGCAACTGGGCGCGCGCCACGCCGGCGCCGCCGGTCGCGCTGATCCTCATGGCGTCCTTCGCCGAGGAGCTCCAGCGCACCGTCCCCAACTCGGTGGCGATCTCCTACGAGGTGCCGGCGGTCACGGCCATGGTGGGGTTGCGCACGCTGGGCCTCGATGTCCGTCGCGTCGGCGTCGTGTACCGCCAGGGCTTCGCCCGCCATATCGCCCGGCAGGAAGACCTCATGCAGGTGGAGAAGCTGACCTTCGTGAGGCAGGAGCTCTCGAACAAGCCGCACGTCCAGGACCTCCGCGCCGCGCTCGTGCACCTCCACCGCGCCGAGGTTGACGCGATCTGGCTGCCCAACGACAATGGCCTGCTGAGCCCGAAGTTCCTGACGAACGTCTGGCTCCCTTATGTGGGTCGGCTCGACGCGCCTGTGGTCGTGGCCGTGCGCTCGCTCGTCAACGAGCACGCGGAGTTCGGGACGTTCGCGGCCATCCCCGACACCCAGGCGCTCGCCGTGCAGGCGGCGGATCTCCTCTACGAGCTCGCGGAGGAGGACTGGAAGCTCCGGGCGTCGGACGTCCGGCTGCCCATCTCCGTGAAGCGCCTGGTCGACGTGCGGCTCGCGCGGCGGTTCGGCCTTGATTCCAGTCAGTTCGGGCAGGTTGACTTTCTGATCGGGCGGTGAGCGCGCATCGCGGGAATGGAGGAGCCATGCAGTTACTCTCTCAACCGGACACATGGTGTCGAAGCTACCGGCGGGCTCGGACCATGGCGCGCCCGGGTGACGGCTCGACGCTCCCACCCCCCCGAGGGCGTCGCCTGCGCGGCTCGCTACCCTGGAGGGAGCGCTCATGATCCGGGTGCTCGTGATCGATGACGACGACATCGCCCGTGAGGCGATGTGCGCCATCCTGGTCAAGGCTGGTTACTATGTCTTCGAGCTGGCCACGCCCATCGGCGCGACGTCGGTCATCAAGCGCGACGGGATCACGGTGGTCGCGCTCGACATCAACATGCCGACCATCAACGGCGACAAGCTGGCCAAGCTGCTCCGGGAGAACGCGCAGCTCTCGAACCTGGGAATCATCCTCGTCTCCGGCTGTGACGTCGAGCAGCTGAGCGCGCTCGGCGAGAAGGTCGGCGCCGACGGTATCGTCTCGAAATCGAAGCTCCACGTCGCCCTGGCGCCGGCCGTCGAGCGCGCGGCGGCCGCGCGCGCCGCGAAGAGCGTCGCGCCCCACGCCTCAACGTCGTCCCTCCCCGCTCCCCCGTCCTCGGTGAGGCGTCCTCGATAAGCATGGTTACCCCGAACACCAACGGGTCGCTCCGCCTCAAGCTGCTGCGCCTGATCCTGGGCGCGCTGCTGCTCCTCGGCGGCGCGACGCTCCTGTCGAGCGGCGCGCTCATCTATTCCACGGATCGCGAGGTCCAGGCCAAGCGCGAGGAGGAGCTCCTCGGCAGCCTCGAGGAGAAGGCCCGCCTGCTCGGCTTCAACCAGGCGCTGGCGCTGCGCAGCCTGGTGGCGGACAACCTGTTCGGGGACGTCAAGGCGCTCATCTTCCAGACCGTCTCGGAGAACAACGACATCGCCTATGGCCTGTTCTTCGACGCGGAGAACCGGGTCTGGGCGGCGAGCGGACTCGGCCAGGCGGCCGGCCCCAAGGACGCGCCCGCCCTCACGGCGAAGGATCTGCAGGCCCTCGGGATCAGCACGGAGCACCACCCCCGGTCGGTGCTGAGGCGGCGGCAGAACCCCATGGGCGGCAGCGACATCCTGGAGGTCGCGGCCCCGGTCGTCACGGAGGGGACCCACGCCGGGACGGTGATCTACGGCATCAGCACGAAGAGCGTCGTCGAGCGCATGGTCCAGGCCCGGGAGCTCGCCAGGAGCCGGCTCGTCACAACGCTCGGGCTGATCGGGGCGCTGATCCTCGGCAGCGTCGCGGCCAGCTATTTCCTCGTGAAGCGGGTCGCGGTCCACATCACGGAGCCGCTGTTCGCGCTGCGCTCGGCGGCGGGCGCCATCGCCAACGGGCTCCGCTCGAGCGCGCCGCCGTCCCAGACGACCGGCATCGAGCCGAAGCAGTGGGAGCGCGTCCAGATCAAGAGCGGCGACGAGCTCGAGCTCCTGGGCGAGGCGTTCAACAGCATGGTCGAGGCGAACGAGCAGGCGTTCGACGAGCTGCGCGTCAAGACGGAGCAGGCCCTCGAGGCGTCCCGGCTGAAGAGCGAGTTCCTCGCCAACATGAGCCACGAGATCCGGACCCCCATGAACGGGATCCTCGGGGTCATCCGGCTCATGCAGAACCAGCCGCTCGACGGCAAGATGCGGCGCTACGTGGAGACCGTCGACGCCTCCGCGAACACGTTGATGGCGATCATCAACGACGTCCTCGACTTCTCGAAGCTCGAGGCCGGCAAGTACGTGGCGCAGCACGTCTCCTATGATCTACGCCTCGTCGTCCAGGAGGTCGCGGAGCTGATGGCGAGCCAGGCGCACGAGAAGGGGCTCGAGCTCGTGTACCGCGTGGAGCGCCGCGTCCCCACCGGCGTCGTGGGCGACCCCGACCGGTTTCGCCAGGTGCTCACCAACCTGGTCGGCAACGCGATCAAGTTCACCGACCGCGGCGAGGTGCTTGTCGACGTCGCGGCGCCGCAGCAGGACAAGAGCTCTGCGCTCGTCAAGGTCGCCGTCGTGGACACCGGCCCCGGCATCGCCGCCGACGACCAGAAGAAGCTCTTCGCCGCCTTCACGCAGGTGGACGGCTCCATGGTCCGCAACCACGGCGGCACGGGCCTGGGGCTCGCCATCAGCAAGCACCTGGTGGAGGTCATGGGCGGCGAGATCGGCATCGACAGCACGCCGGGGCAGGGCAGCCGGTTCTGGTTCACGATCAAGGTCGGCGTCACGGCCGGGGGCGAGCAGATCCGCTCCGCCGAGTGGGCGAGCGGGCGGCGCGCGCTGGTGGTCGAGATCAGCAAGAGCTGGCGCGATGTCGTCGTGGAGCATTTGGTGGCCTGGGGCTTCGACGCCGAGGCCACGACCTCCGGCAGGGACGCGATCAGCCGGCTGGAGCTCTCGCTGCTCGAGAAGCGGCCGTTCAGCGCCGCCGTCGTCGGCGTGCAGATGGACGATCTCGACCTCGAGGCCTTCCTCCGCACCATCCAGTCGGTGCCGGGGCTGGAGAGGCTGCCCGTGGTGGCGCTCTACCACATGGGGTCGAGCGTGGCGCTGACCGGGCTCGAGTCCACCCTTGTCACGCAGCTCCCCAAGCCGCTCCGCGTGTCCGAGCTCTACAACACGCTGCAGAGCGCGCTCACCGGCGCCAAGATCGCGCCCGTCAGCAAGCCCGGCGTGGAGCCGGGCAAGATCGCGAGCAAGCTCCCCGTGCTGGTCGTCGATGACAACGAGATCAACCGCTACGTGGCGATGGAGCAGGTGGAGCAGCTCGGCCTGCGCGTGGAGACCGCGTGCAACGGCCTGGAGGCCCTCGAGTGCATCAAGCAGAAGCGGTACGTCGCCGTCCTCATGGACTGCCAGATGCCGGTCATGGACGGATACACCGCCACGCAGAAGATCCGCGAGTGGGAGCGCGAGAAGAATCGTCACACAGTGATCATCGCGCTCACGGCGCACGCGCTGGTCGGCGAGCGGGATCGGGTGCTCGCCGCGGGGATGGACGACTACCTGGCCAAGCCGGTGCGGCCCCAGTCGCTGCAGAAGACCCTGTGGCGGCACGTTGTCCTGCACCGGGACGAGCCGGAGACGGCGCCCGCGCTCACGAGCGGCGCGAGGGAGCCTGCGTCCCTGCTCGTGCTCGATCCCGAGGTCCCGCGCTCGCGCAAGCTGATCGAGCTCGTCCTCAAGAACGTCCCGCAGCAGCTCGACGGCCTGGAGGCCTCCCTGCGGGCGTCGGTCGTCGCCGAGGTGAAGGCGAGCGCCCACAAGCTGAAGGGCAGCATGCTCTCGATCGGCGCGTCGCGCGTCGCCGAGCTGGCGGAGAAGATGCAGTTCGCGGCCGGCCAGGGCGAGCTGCCGGCGACGGGCGATCTGGCGCGGATACGTGAGGAGTTCGCCTCCGTCAGCGTCGCCCTGAAGGAAGAGCTCGCCGCGACAGCCCAGGCGACGTGACAAGCAAGTGCGCCCACTCTGCCATGGCCCAAGGCTCAGAACGAACCCTACCCGCATGACCTTTGCCTCGCTCGAAGCCAAGTGGATGGTTGCCCTGGTGATCGCCGCGGCGCCAGGCGTCGCATGGGCTCAGCCGACGGCCGCCACGGCCCCGGGAGCCCCGAACGCCGCGGGCAAGGAGCAGCGCAACGACGCGCTCGAGGGCGTCGACCTCTTGCGGCTGCTCGACGTCGAGGTGTCCACGGCCTCCAAGACGCTGGAGACGCTGGACGACGCGCCGGCGGTCGTGACGGCGATCACGGCAGAGGAGATCCGCCGCTGGGGGTACACGAGCGTCGGCGAGGTGCTCAGGCACGTCGTCGGGTTCTACTTGATTGACGATCACATCCTGCCGAACGCGGGCGTGCAGGGCATGACCGGCGGGCTGGGGGCCGAGAGCGGCGGGATCAAGGTCATGATCGACGGGCGATCGGTGGCCTTCCGGACGACCAGCGGCAACTGGCTGGGAACGGAGCTGATCCCGCTGTCCGCCATCAAGCAGATCGAGGTCGTCCGCGGCCCGGCGTCGGCGCTCTACGGCGCCGATGCGTTCCTCGGGGTCGTCAACATCATCACCCTCGCGGGGGAGGACATCCCCTTCGCCGACGGCACGGCGCGCTTCGGCGTGACGGGGGGCAACCTGAGCGGCGGCCTCGACGTGCTGGGGGGGATGTCCACCGACCGCTTCGACATGATGTTGACGGCCGCGGGGGAGCTCGACGATCGCGGTGGCCTGATGATGCCTGGCCAGTCGCCGGCCCCGCGGATCCCGACCTACAACACGCGGGGCGCGGAGGCCGAGAACCTCGAGCGCTTCTCGGCGGTCTTCGGCTCGCGCATCGCGTTCCGCGATCCGGAGCGCGGTCATCACCTCGTGGTCAGCGGCTACTGGTCGCGCTTCCGGCGCGGCGGAGACTTCGCGCAGTGGGCGCAGCTCACCGGCGGAACGGACACGTTCGGCAGCCCAGCCGGCACCGTGGTCAGCCTGCAGCAACACCGCATCGCGGTCGATGGGCTCTTCCAGCTCAACCGGGAGCTCGCCATCGCGGTGCAGGGCATGTATTTCCAGGGCGGCGTCCTGCCGGAAGACCGCGTGGACGTCGCCGGCGGCTGGTACTACATCGAGCGGCGCATGGCCTACCGCGGCGTCGACGCGAACGTCGAGCTCCGGTGGGTCCCCTGGGACCGCTTCAACGTCATCCTCAACCTCGAGTCGGTCTACGACAACGAGGATCTGCCCTCCTTCCGTCGGGTCAGCAAGCTCACGGGGCAGGCGTTCGGCTCGCCGGAGCGGGAGCAGCTCTCGACCGAGCTGGTCGACATCGGGGCGCTGCTCAGCGCCAACCTCAAGGTGCTCGACCCGTGGCTGAAGCTGACGGGGGGTTTCCGCTACGATAACCACAGCAGGTACGAGAATCAGCTCACCGGCCGCTTCGGGGCGACATCGCACCTGGGGAAGAGCGTCGTGGCCAAGCTGCTGTACGGCAGCGCCTTCAAGGCGCCGTCGCCCTACCTGCTGTACGCCCAGCCGCTCGTGCCGGGCGACGTGATCGGGAACGCGGACCTGAAGCCTCAGTCCATCCACACGGTGGACGCCGAGGTGACGTGGCGGCCGCGCGCCTGGGCCTCGGCGAGCACGGGGGTGTCTTACAGCCTCCTGAACGACAAGGCGGAGTTCGTCCCGCGGGGCATCAACCAGACGGCCGTGAACGTCGCCAATCAGATGTCGCTGATCTGGGCGACGCGCGCCGAGCTGCGGCGCGGCGACGCCTATGGCGGCTACGCGTCGTTCGAGACCGTGCACTCCACCCGGGAATCCGGCCAGGTGGGCTACCAGGCCGAGCTGGTCGGTCCGGAGATGGTCGCCTACCCGCGCTGGATCGCCCGGGGCGGGGCGTACGTGAAGCTGCCGTCGCCGAGCGCCGTTCCGCTCGAGCTCTCGACGCAAGCGATCGTCGTCGGGCCCCGGCGCGCCGCCGACGCGAGCATCCTGGAGAACGGCCGCAGCTTCGACCTGCCCACGTACCTGTGGTGGAACGCCAGCCTGGTCGCGCGCAACCTGTGGGTCATCCCGGGTCACGAGACGACGGTGGCGCTGCGCGCCAAGAACATCCTCGGCGCCAGCGGGCCGGACCCCGGGTTCTCGGGCTTCGAGTACCCGCTGGCCCCGCGCGAGGTGTTCCTCGAGCTACGACACCGCTACTGAGCGGCGCGTATCGAGGCGAGATACCCTCCTCGATACGCGATGGGCTCGGTCCCGCGCAGGCCCCAGCGTGAGCGTCGAGCTGACCTGCGCGGCTAGTTCACGCCGGAGCACGCCACGGCGACGGGGGGAAGATCGACGAAGGCGTGCCCTTGGATCTTCCATCGCTGCATGAAGTGATGGATGCTCGCCCCGTATTCGTCGAACTCGTACTCGGCGGCCGCCCCGATGTACCGGAGCCGGGTCCCCGCGCGGAGCCTGGCCATCGCCGTGTTCAGCTCCGACCACCTGACAGGCTCGTTCTCCGGGCTGTTGAGATCGCGAATGATCTTCTGCAGCTCATACCCGGACAGCGGCAGCTCCTTGCCGGTCGCCTGGGCGTACACGAGGCCCATCGCGATGAGGACGGCGCCGTCGTAATAGAAGTGCGCTGCGGGCAGCGGCGCCTCGCCGTCCCACCGGCGCGAGAAGTGGTCGATGAAGGCGGCGGCGTTCTCTGTCGAGCAGCCGGCCATCTCCTCGGATCCGTCCACCACCGGGCACTCGCTGCGCAGGCTGAGCGAGGGCGAGACCCCGATGTATTCGTCGAGGGAGCCTGTCGGGATGTTGGCGAGCAGCACCTCGGTGCGCAGCGCGGGACCGAGGAGCCAGGTGCCCGGGCGCCCGGAGACTGTCCACTCGGTCACGATGGTCGAGGCGGTGGCGGGGTACGCCGCCAGGAGCGTGCGGCCGGCGTGCGACGCGAAGGCGGACTCGATCTTCTTCGTGTACGTGTGCTCGCCCGACGTGAACGTCACCGAGGGGAGGACCCTGCCCCGGAGCGCCACGAACTGGGTCGTGAACTCGCTCCTGACGCGGGTGTTGTAGTCGTCCCGCGCGGCGAGGCTGTTCACGGTGCCGACGCCCTCGCCGACGGCGACCATCGCCAGCGCGCAACCCACGTGGAACGGGGCCGGGGCGAGCCGCATCCAGCCTCCCCTCGTCTCGCTGCGCGCGACCGAGGGCGCGGCGTACCCCGGCAGCATGTGAAACACGTCGAGCCCCTTCACGTCCGTCGCGATCTCACGGGCGAGCTCGTCCTCCTCGGGCCCGACCAGGTAGGCGATCTTGTCCGCGTACAGCAGCTGGAGCAGCTGATCGAGCCCACGCGCCGTGCTGGAGTGGCTGTCGCGGCTCCGGAGGTCGAACGGCCTGCCGTCGAGCCCCCCCGCGGCGTTCAGATCCTCGATCGCGAGCAACATCGCCTGCTCGAGGTTGCGGCCAACGGCCGACTCGCTGCCGGAGAAGGGCAGGAGGGCCCCGAGGACGACGGCATCCTCGGGGTGGCCTGGCGCTGCCGGCGAGCAGGACGCCGAGAGCAGGGACGCGAGCCCCAAGAGCAGCCTGGTCTCCATGCGGCGCATGTGTCGTCCGAGGTGGGTAAGCCACATGCCGGCTTGATGGAAGCAATGCAAGGCGGCAGGGCCCCCTGAGGTCGATGCTTGACCCTCCAGCCGATGACATCGCATCGAGGACCGATCGTCAAGGGGGACGCACGTCGGTGGAGCGGATCGCTGCGTCGACCACCTGAGCTCCAGCTCCAGCCATGGCGCTGCGCGCCACGCGCGGTACCCCCGCGCGAAAGTCATGCTGGCAGCGGGCTCACTTCCTGGGCTCGCACGTCACCGCGACGGGGGCGACATCGACGAACCTGTCACCGTCGATCGTCCATTTCTGCATGAAATGGTGCACGCTCGCCCCGTACGCATCGAACTCGTATTCGGCGGCTGCCCCGACATACCGCAGGCGGATCCCCGCGCGGAGCCTCGTCATCGCCGCGTTCAGATCTCGCCATGAGGCCGCCTCGTTGCCCTGCTGGTTGAGCTCGCGGATGATCTTCCGCAGCTCATGTCCGGACGAAGGGACCGTGCCGCTCGTCGCCTGGGCGTACGCGAGGCCCATCGCGATCAGGACGACACCGTCGTAGTAGAAGTGCGCCGCGGGCAGCGGCGCCTCGCCGCCCCACCGGCGCGAGAAGTGGTCGATGAACGCGGCGGCGTTCCCGGTCGTGCAGCCGAGCGACTCCTCGGCTTCGTCCATGACCTGGCACTCGCTCCGCAGGCTGAGCGAGGGCGAGACCCCGAGGTACCCGTCGAGGGAGCCTGTCGGGATGTTGGCGAGGAGCACCTCCGTGCGCAGCGCGGGGCCGAGGAGCCAGGTGCCCGGGCTCCCGGAGACCGCCCATTCGGTCACGATCGTCGAGGCGGTGGCCGGGTTGGCGGCCAGGAGCGTGCGGCCGGCGCGTGAACCGAAGGCCGTCGTGATCTTCTTCGTGTACGTGTGCTCGCCCGACATGAACGTCACGGAGGGCAGGGGTCTGCCCCCGAGCGCCGCAAACTGGGTGGTGAAGCTGCTGCTGACGCTCGTGTTGTAGTCGTCCCGCGCGGCGAGGGTGTTCGCAGTGTCGATCTCCTCGCGAACGGCGATCTTCGCCAGCGCGCAGCCGACCTCGAACGAGGAGGGGGCGAGCCGCATCCAGCCCCCCTTCGCCTCGCTGCGCGCGACCGAGGGCGCGGCGTACCCCGGCAGCATGTGAAACACGTCGAGCCCCTTCACGTCCGTCGCGATCCCACGGGCGATATCGTTCTCCTCGGGTCCGATCAGGTAGGCGACACGATCCGTGTAGAGCAGCTCGATGAGCTGTTCGAGCCCGCGCTCCGCGCTCGAGTGGCTGTCGCGGCTCCGCAGGTGGAACGGCCTCCCGTCGAGCCCGCCCGCGGCGTTCAGGTCGTCGACAGCGAGCAGCATCGCCTGCTCGAGGTTGCGGCCGACGGCCGACTCGCTGCCAGAGAACGGCAGGAGGGCCCCGAGGACGACGGCGTCCTCGGGGTGATCGGGCGCTGTCTGCGCGCAGGACGTCGAGAGCAGGGACGCGAGCCCCGCGAGCAACACGGCCTCCCTACAGCCCGTGCGCCGCCCGAGATGCGCGGGACAACTGCCGTTTCGATGGCGGCGATGCGACGCCGCGGGCCTCCTGCAAGACATCTTTGATCCCAGCGCGGATGACATCCCATCGAGGACCGATCGTCAAGAGGGCATGGCAGCAAACAACGAGGATCGGAGCGGAGCACATCGATGAAAGTTCATGGCATCATGCAATACAGGCCACACGACCAGCATCCGTCTGGAGCCGTTGTTCCTGCAGAGCACGTCGCGACCTCCAGGCCGGGAGGTGAGCAGGATCGCGATCATGAAGCGACCCCTGAGTACGAAGATGTGCTCCCCGACGACCTGCGCTCCCAGGAGCGCACAGGCGCGCTCCTGTCGCCGCAGCGCGGCCCCCTCGCGGGCCTTCCAGCGCGCCGGCCAGCTCGGCACGTCAGCCAGCGACCCGTCTCGTACGTTGCCTTGATGGGGTGAGCTGCCCGAGGAATCCCTCAAATTCTTCGGAAGATTCAACAGGACAAACCGGCCTGTCGTCACATCCCCACGGGGCGGCGCCGCCGCGCGCTCAGCGCCCCGGCGCCCCGCAGATTCGGTGGACCAGATCGAGCAGCGGCTCGATCTGGAGCGGCTTCTTCAGCAGGCCCGCGACGCGGAGCCGCGACGCCTCCTGCTCGGCCCGCACGTCGGCGGACACGATCACCACCGGGATCGACGAGAGCGCCGGATCGCGCTGGAGCTCGGCCCGGAGCTGCCAGCCATCCATGACCGGCATCATCAGGTCGAGCAGGATCAGCGCGGGCGGCTTGTCGCGCCGCAGCAGCGCGAGCGCCTCGGCGCCGTCCGCCGCCTCCTCGACATCGTAGCCCTCGAACACGAGGAGCTGCGACAGGATGCTCCTGATGTCCAGATCGTCCTCGACGACCAGGATGCGACCCGTTTTCTCACCCATGCTCGAACCTCACGACCGACCGCGCCGCGCGGCGCGCTCCCTCCCGCTGATCCGCGGCCCCGCTGAACTGCCCCCGCTCTCGGCCCTGATCGATCGAGCGTCACGGGCCCGTGCGGCACCTTGGGCGCGCGCAGCCGCGCGCGCAAGCGGCCGATCCGCCGGCCCGCCCGGACGCCGGCGGCGGAGGGGGCGGCCGGCCCGCGCCTGTCCGCCTGAGGCGGGCGCCACGCCTACTGCGCGGCCTCCTCGGGGTACTCGTCGAGCGGGTCGCCCGGCGCTCCCTCGCGCTCGTCCGCGGCGCCGGCGCCCTCGCGCCAGACGGGCAGGAGCACGCGGAAGCACGCGCCGCGGCCCACCTCGCTCTCGACCCCGATCTCGCCCCCGAAGCTCGCCACGATGCCGTGGCAGATCGCCAGGCCGAGCCCCGTCCCCTCGCCGATGGGCTTCGTCGTGAAGAACGGGTCGAAGATGCGGCGCCGGAGCTCCGGCGCGATCCCCGGCCCTGTGTCGCGCACCTCGATGCGCACGCGGCCGGGCGGCGCGGCGGCGGTGGTGATCCGGATCTCGTTCTCGCCCTCGTTCCCGTCCGGCAGCGCCTGGGCGGCGTTCACGAGCAGGTTCAGGATCACCTGGCCGAGCTGCGCCTCGTTCGCGTGGACGGGCGGCACCGGGCCGAGCTCCAGGACGAGCCGCGCCTTGCTGCGGATCTGCTGCTGCGCCATGCGCAGGACGAGCTGGATCACGCGGTCGACCTCCACCGGGCCGAGCGCGCCGTCGTCCGCGCGCGAGAACGTCTTCAGGCCGCTCACGATGTGCCGGACCCGCGCCCCGCCCTCCGCTGCCTCGTCGAGCGCCGCGATGAGCGCGTCGGCGCGCGCGGCGGCGCCCCTGGCGCGGAGCTCCTTGCGCGCGAAATCGACGTTCGTGACCATGTACGCGAGGGGGTTGTTGATCTCGTGCGCCACCCCGGCGGCGAGCGTGCCGAGCGACGCCATGCGATCGGCGAGCAAGAGCCGCGTCTCCATCTGCCGGCGCTCGGTGACGTCGGAAACGGCCCCGAGCATCCGGTACGCCTTGCCGGCCCCGTCGCGCAGGACGATGCCCCGGTCCTGGACGTCGGCGTAGCTGCCGTCCGCGAGCAGGCACCGGTACCAGAGCTCGAACGTGCTCGCCTTGCCCTCGATCGCGCGCCGCAGCGCGTTCATCACGCGGTCGCGGTCCTCGGGGTGGACGCGCTCGAACCACCACGCCGCGTCCTCCTCGATGTCGGCGCCGCCCGTGCCGTAGAAGCTCCGCATGCGCTCGCTCCCGGTGACGCGCCCCGACGAGAGATCCCAGTCCCAGAAGGCGTCGCTCGTCGCGCGCACAACGAGCCGCAGGCGCTCCTCGCTCGCGCGGAGCGCGCCCTCGGCGGCCCGGCGCGCCGTCAAGTCGAGGACGAAGCAGACGCCGCGATCCCGGGCCCCCTCGACAAGGGCGGGGGCGATGAGGACGGGCAGGCGCCGGCCGTCGTGGTGGAGGAACTCCTTCTCGAACGGCGGGCAGATGCCGTGCTTCCGGACCTCCGAGAGCGCGCGCTCGTCCGCGGCGCGGAGCTCGGGCGGCGTCAGCGCAACCCAGTTCAGCCGGCCCGCCTCGACGTCCTCGCGCGCGCGGCCGACCATGCGGAGGAACGCGTCGTTCGCGTCGAGGATGCGCCCCGCGACGTCCCAGACGAAGAGGCCGATCACCTCCGCGGATCCGTCGCGGAACGAGCGCCCGGCGCGCTCGAGCAGCGCGCGCTCCGCGGGCGCCCTGTCGGCCGCGCGCGCGGCCGGCCGCCGCACCCACCACGACGCCGCGTCGAGCTGGATCGCGATCGACAGCTCGTCCGCCGCCGCCACGACCGTGGCGCCCGCCTCGAGCAGGGCCACTGTCGCGGCCGCGTCCCCGGCGATGGCGACAACGGCCACGCGATCGCCCCCCGGGGCCGCGCGCAGCCGCCGGCACAGCGCCAGCGCCTCGCCGAGCGGCCCGTCGGCCCCGACGACGGCCACGTCGAACGGCTGGGTCGCCAGGAGGTCCAGCCCGGCCTCGACGTCCCGCGCCGGGACCGCGGCGTGGCCGCGCGCCCCGGCGGCCGCCAGCGCAGCGTCCGCCGAGCCGCCGGGGAAGACCAAGATCCTGGGCCGATGTGATCCCGCCACCCGCGCAACATCCCGCGCGCGGCGCGCAGACGCAATACCGGCGCAGCCCTCTCCTCCCCTCCTCCGTCCCCTCGCCTACCCTCCCGGCTCACCCGACCCCGGTCCTCCGGTCACCGCCCTGGCCGTCGAACCTGGGGCCGCCCCCCTCCTCAGAACCACTGGCAGGCGTTCGCGAACCCCGCGCGCTGGGACGATTTCTTGTAGCAGAGGAAGTAGAGCCTTCCGCCTCGAACACCGCACTCCGTGCGGTCTTTCCAGCAGGCGAGGAGGTCCGGGTCCACCGCCGGGTTGCTCGAGACAGTCGTCCCCTCCTCCAGGTCCGGCGCCTCGTCGGGGACCGGACAGACCACCGCGTCCGAGGGCGACGGGACGCCCACGGTGTTCGACGCGATCCCCGTGTTGAAGATCGCCTCGGCCACGCGGCGCGCGGCGGCGGCGCGGTCCGGCCCGCACAGCGAGAGGATGTCGAGGCAGGAGCGCTCCACCTGGACGAGGACGAAGTTGCGCCCCTCGGTCACTGTGAGCTCCAGCCCCCCCGCGGCGAGCTCGTGGCGGAGCAGGTCGGGCGTGTCGTCCGTGGCCGCGTGGAGCGCGTGCCGCGCCCCCACGGCCTCGTTGTGCGGGTTGACCTCGCTCCTGAAGATCGAGTCGCACCAGTAGTACGAGTCGGCGCGCGCCTGGTCCGGCACGTCGTCGAACCGCGCGACGGGCGTGAACCCGTCCGGGGTCACGCGCGCCACGGCCGAGAGCCACGCCGCGATCCGCGCGTCGATGTCCTGCCCGAGAGCGTCTTTCCCGTTCATCACCCACCTCCCTAACGCCTGTAGATCGTCACGATCTTCTCGACGCGGTACCCGTCGTTCGGCGCCGAGCTGAACCAGATGAGCCCCCAGAACACGCCGAGGATCGGCTCCACGCTGTCGAACACCCCGGCGCCCCCCGCGTAGTACCGCGTCCGGCCGCCGTGCGAGAACTCGAGGGCCGCCTCGTACCGGTTGAGCCCCGGGCTGAGCGTCCCGTCGGGCAGGCGCGTGTGCGAGGCCGGATAGGTCCTCCCCTCCTCGACCGGACCGTCGACGAGCGCCGCGCGCCACACGCGGTCGCCCACGGTCCTCGTCACGTCGAGCCCCGCCCACGGGCGCTGCTCCAGGTCGGCCGAGAGCGTCCTGCGCCCACCGTCCACGTTCGGATCGCCCCACACAACGATCATGCGCGTCCGCCCCGGGATCCCGAGCTGCCGCAGCATGCCGCGGACGAGCCGGACGATGGCCTGGCACTCGCCGGTCTCTTGCACGTAATCGGTCATCGCCCAGGCCCCTCCCTCGCTGTTCAGGTACGTCGGGTGGTGGTATTGCCGGGGCACCCTGGGGCTCGGCTGGAGCGTGTAGATCGGGAATCTAGCGAGCAGCCCGTTCACGATCTCGTGGGGATCCAGCGTGTTGAGCGGCTCGATCCACGATACCGCCCTGTCCATCCGCTTCAGGGTCACCCCGTCTTCCTGCCAGATGTGCTGTTTGTCGGTCTGGGGCCTCCCCATCGTGACATAGACAAGGTTCGATGTCCGGGAGGGCGACACCGGGGCTCCCCCGCCCGCCGACCAGGACAGGTTCAGGGTGAACTTCTGGATCCGCCTCGCGAGCTTCCGCGACGAGACGAGATCGAGCGGCCCCCCGCCCGGCGCGAGGCTGCGGCTCTCGAACGTGAGCCCCGCCGGCCCGACGGCGCGGATCGAGGTCGGCCCCGCGCTGGACGCGCCGCCCCTCGACTCCAGGCCGACGCGGATGACGAGGCTCCTGCCCATCGAGATCGACACCGGCGCTGCGACCTTCGACGTCCACTCGGGCCGCGGGCACGGGTCGCCCGCGTTCCTCCAGCCGCTCTCCCCTTTGCAGTCCTTCAGGAGACCGTGATCGGACCTGAACTCGATGGAATGCAGCGCGATGGACTGCGCCGCATCGGGCGCAGCTTCGGGCTGCGGGCTCTCCGTGGTCGGATCCGCCATATCGACCTTCCTCGCTCCCGGCGCTCATGGACTCGGCCCCCGCCGAGCCCCCCCGCCGATTCACGGGGATCGTAACGTCGGAGCCGGCCGGGCCAAGTCGGGAGTCGTCGCAGGGGAGGAGGCGCCCCGCCGGAGGGCGCGTCCGCGGCGCGCGACCGGCCCTCGCGCGGACAGGCGCCGGTCACGTCCCGGGTTCCGGCCGCCGCGCGACCGCGCTAGCTTGCGCCCATGCCCAACAGCCTGCTCATCGTGCATGTCCACGTGCATGTCAAACCCGAGCGCGTCGACGCGTTCCGCCAGGCGACGATCGAGAACGCGCGCGAGAGCGTCAAGGAGCCCGGAATCGCCCGGTTCGACGTCGGCCAGGACCTCGACGACCCCACGCGCTTCGTGCTCGTCGAGGTCTACAGGAACAAGGAGGCGCCGGCCGCGCACAAGGAAACGGAGCATTACAAGCGGTGGCGGGACACCGTCGCAGACATGATGGCCGAGCCGCGGACCAGCCGGAAATACGTCAATGTCTCCCCCGACGACGCGGGGTATTGACGTGGCGCCGCCTGTCAACGCGCTCCACGCGCTCGCCTTCGAGTTCGCCACCGCGACGCGCATCGTCTTCGGCGCCGGCAAGCTCTCCGAGGTGCCCGCGGCCGTGAAGGGCCTCGGCGGGACGCGCGCGCTCGTCGTCACCGGGCAGCGCCAGGGCCGCGCCGCGCCGCTCCTCGCCGCGCTCGCGGCGGCGGACGTCGGCGCGGTGACCTTCGCCGTCGCGGGCGAGCCCACGGTCGAGCTCGCGCGCGAGGGCACGGCCCGGGGCGCCGCCGAGCGGTGCGACGTCGTGGTGGCCCTCGGGGGCGGCAGCGCGATCGACGCCGGCAAGGCGATCGCCGCGCTCCTCGCGAACGGCGGCGACCCGCTCGACTACCTCGAGGTGGTCGGCCTCGGGAAAGCGCTTTCCCTGCCGTCGGTGCCGTTCGTCGCGATCCCCACGACAGCGGGCACCGGCTCGGAGGTGACGCGCAACGCGGTGCTCGCCTCGAAGGAGGCCCGCGTGAAGGCGAGCCTGCGCAGCCCGCACATGCTGCCGCGCCTCGCGGTGGTCGACCCCGACCTGCTCGCTGGCGCGCCGCCCGAGGTGCTCGCCTCGAGCGGGCTCGACGCGCTCTCGCAGCTCATCGAGCCGCTCCTCTCGATCCGGAGCAACCCGCTCACCGACGGCCTCGCGCGCGAGGGCATCCGCCGCTCGGCGCGCTCGCTCCGCCGCGCGGTCCTCGAGGGCCCCGACGCGCCCGCGCGCGACGACCTCGCGGCGGCCAGCCTGCTCGGCGGCCTCTGCCTGGCGAACGCCGGCCTCGGGGCGGTCCACGGCTTCGCCGCGCCTGTCGGGGGCATGTTCGACGCGCCCCACGGCGCCGTGTGCGCCGCGCTCCTCCCGGCCGTCCTCGAGGTCAACCTGCGGGCGCTGCGCGCGCGCGGCCCCGATCACCCCGCGCTGCCGCGCTTCGACGAGATCGCCGCACTCGTGACCGGCCGCGCCGGGGCCGCCCCCGAGGAGGGCATCGCCTGGGTGCGCGAGCTCTGCCGCGACCTCGCGGTCCCCGGGCTCCGCCGCTACGGCGCGAGCGAGGCCGACCTCCCGGCGCTCGTCGCGAAGGCCAGGGCGGCGAGCAGCATGAAGGCGAACCCGCTGCCGCTCACCGACGACGAGCTCACCGAGATCGCGGCGGCGTCCTTGTGATCGCGGCGCCGGTGGTATGATTCCGCGGTGGCGAGCCCCTACCGCACGAGACCGCCCCGCCCGCCCGCCCGGCCGACCGACGAGCGCAGGCTCGGCGTGGCGACCCTCGCGTTCGGCCTGCTCTGCGGCGTGATGGGGCTTTCGCTGGCCGAGGAGGGTCGGGCAGAGTGCGCGCTGCTCGCGGGCCTGGGCGGCTTCGCCCTGCTCCTCCAGCGCGAGGGCGCTCGCTAGCCTCCACAACACCCCCCGACGACCGGAGCTCGATGAAGAACGATCCCGCCCCGAATCCCACCCTCGACGCCATGCTCGCTGCCCAGCGCATCGCGTTTGCGCCTGTCATGTTCCAGGTGGCGCGGGTCATGCGGAACCGCGGCGTCCTCAAGGCGCTGCAGCGCGCCGGCAGGAGCGGCAGGACCCCGGCCGAGGTGGCCCAGGACACGGGCCTCTCCGCGTATGCGGCCAAGACCTTGCTGGAGGCGAGCCTGAGCTTCGGCCTGGTGGAGTGCGCCGGCGCGCGCGGAGAGCGCTACACGATCACGCGGGTCGGGCTCATCGTCGAGAACGACCGGATGACCCGTATCAACATGGATTTCATCCATGACGTTTGTTACGAGGGCATGCGCCATCTCGACGAGGCGATCGACGAGGGCAAGCCGGCGGGACTGAAGGTCTTTGGCGAGTGGCCGACGGTCTACGAGGCGCTCCCCGCGCTCCCGCCGCAGGTGAGGGAGAGCTGGTTTGCCTTCGATCACCTCTACTCCGACTCGGCGTTCCCCGAGGCGCTGCCCGCGGTGTTCGAGCGGCGGCCGAGGACGCTGCTCGACATCGGCGGCAACACGGGGCGCTGGGCGATCCAGTGCTGTACGCACGACCCCGACGTGCGGGTCACCCTCCTCGACCTGCCCGGCCAGCTCGAGGACGCCCGGGTCAACGTGGAGCAGCACGGGCTGCTCGGCCGGATCATGGGCACGCCGATCGACTTCCTGGATCACGGCCGGGCGTTCCCGACGGGCTTCGACGCCATCTGGATGAGCCAGTTCCTCGTGTGCTTCTCCGAGGCGGACATCGTCCAGATCCTCCGGCGGGCCCGCGCCGCCATGGGGGACGGGACGGTGCTCTGGATCCTGGACACGTTCTGGGATCGGCAGGCCAACGAGGTGGCGGTCCACTGCCTGCACGGCTCTTCCCTGTATTTCACGTGCCTCGCGAACGGGAACAGCCGCATGTACAGCGCCGCCGACATCAAGCGCTGCATCGACGAGGCCGGGCTCACCATCGACGCGGAGATCGACAACCTCGGCCTCGCCCACACGCTGCTCCGCTGCCGCAGGCGCGACGTCGGCGGCTGAGGCGGCCCGCGCGCGGCGCGCGGCGCGCGGGCGTGCTTGAACGCCTTCCGCCTGCGGTCCTCGCGGTGCATAGTGGGGCTCCCCGACGGCGCGCCGCGCCATGGGCCCACAAGGAGAAACCATCGTGTCCCAGCCTCCGCTCACCCAGCTCTCCGACGAGGAGCGCCTCTTCCGCGACTCGGTGCTTGATTTCGCCCGGAAGCGCGTCGCGCCGCGCGCGGCGGCGATGGACGAGCAGGGCGCGCTCGACCGCGATCTGCTGCCCCCGCTCTTCGATCTCGGCCTGATGGGCATCGAGATCCCGGAGGCGTACGGGGGCTCGGGCGCGAGCTTCTTCAACGCGATCCTCGCGGTCGAGGCGCTCGCCGTTGTCGACCCGAGCGTCAGCGTGCTCATCGACGTGCAGAACACCCTGGTGGCCAATGCGCTCCTCCGCTGGGGCAGCGAGGCGCAGAAGGAGAGCTACCTTCCGCGGCTGAGCCGGGAGTGGGTCGGCTCGTATGCGCTGAGCGAGGCGGGCTCCGGCTCGGACGCGTTCGCGCTCGCGGCCCGGGCCGAGCGCAAGGGCGACCGCTGGGTCTTGAACGGCCGCAAGCTCTGGATCACGAACGCGAACGAGAGCTCGCTGTTCCTTGTGTTCGCGAACATCGATCCGTCGAAGGGCTACAAGGGCATCACGGCGTTCGTTGTCGAGCGCTCTTTCCCCGGGTTCTCGGTGGGCAAGAAGGAGAACAAGCTCGGGATCCGCGCCTCCAGCACGTGCGAGCTCGTCCTGGAGGACTGCGAGGTGCCGGAGGGCAACGTGCTCGGCGAGGTCGGCAAGGGCTACAAGATCGCGATCGAGACGCTCAACGAGGGTCGGATCGGCATCGGCGCGCAGATGCTCGGCCTGGCGGCCGGCGCGTTCGAGCACGCGATGCGCTACATGGGCGAGCGGAAGCAGTTCGGCCAGTCGATCGCGAGCTTCCAGGGCGTGCAGTTCCAGTATGCGCGCGTGGCGATGGAGATCGAGGCCGCGCGGCTCCTTGTCTACAACGCCGCGCGGCTCAAGGACGCGGGCCAGCCGTTCGTGAAGGAGGCCGCGATGGCGAAGCTGTTCGCGTCCGAGGTGGCCGAGCGGACGGCGTCGCTGTCGATCGAGTTCATGGGCGGCGTCGGCTTCACCAGGGATTATCCGGTCGAGAAGCTCTACCGCGACGCGAAGATCGGGAAGATCTACGAGGGGACGTCGAACATGCAGCTCTCGACGATCGCGAAGCTCCTCCAGGCGGAGTACGATGTGAAGGGGTGAGCGGGGGTATCCGAGGCGGGGCAGCGACCGCGCTGCCCTCAGCGTCTCCCCTTCCATGACTCGGGTCTTCGACGCGTGTGAAAGCACGCGACGAAGATGACCATGTCATCCATCAGGCGGAAGAACAGCCCGTAGGGAAAGCGACGGACGAGCGCCCGGCGTGTCTGGCGGTGCAGGACGGCATAGGCCGTGGGGACTTCGACGACCGCCTGCATTGCGGCGCGAACCTCCGTCAGGAACTCCTCCCCCAGCCCCTCGCGCTCCCGCTCGTACCAGGCGTATGCCCGCGCGATGTCGGCCGCGGCAGCGGGCCGAACGAGATACCGTCTCACCGGGATCGAGCGCGCGCCTGGGCGACGACCTCATCCCAGGTGAGTCCTACCGGCCCCTCGGCCTCGAGCTCATCGAGGCGCCGATCGAGCTCGGCCCTTTGCGGGTCGCTGAGGGGCAGCGCATCGGGATCGCGCCCGAGGCTCGCCCATAGCTCATCGAGAAGATCGAGCTGCTCGTCCCGGCTCAGTCGGGTGATGTCCAGCGCGGCCTTGGCCATACGTCCGGTAGTATCGCACGCGGCGCCCGCAGGAACAATCCGCCTGGACCACCCCGCGTCACGGGATCTGCCGCTTGATGTTCGTCATCCACCGGAGCGTCGACACCTGCTGCGGCAGGATCACGTCCCGCACCAGGACGTGCGACTCGGTGTCGAGCTCCTCGATGTCGTTCCGGTAGTCCTTGAGGCCATGGCCCTCTCCCTCCGCCAGCACCGAGAGCGCCGTCTTGTAGCCGAGCGCCACCGCAGCCCGCTCGACCGCCTTGGCGAACGCGCCCCACGGGCCCGAGCTCTCCGGCGGATCGCCCCCGAGCTCCTCGATCCGGCGGCGCAGCAGCTTCACCCGCGCCTCGTGCGACGCCAGGTTGAGCCGGAGGTGCTCGGCCACCCACCCGCCGCCCGCGGCGGCGATGGCGTGACGGTAGGTCTCGACCGCGGAGATCTCGCCGCGGCAGAACGATTTGAGCTGCTCGATCGAATCGTCGTCGATCAAACCGTCCAGGCCCACGCTCTCGTCTGCGAATGCGATCGGTTCCATGGGGACCCTCCTGAGGTGTCTGTGAACGCCGTTCCCTTCCTCCTTACCTCCCGAGCAGCGGCCTCCGCGCGGGCCGTCCACGCCAACCTGTGAGCGAAAGCGCCAACCATCGCCTCACAGCGGAGATCGCACGACCCTCTTGCCTCAGGGGTACAACCTTGCCACACGCCGAGTCAGCCTCGGCTGATCTCCATGGATATCATTCAAGCCCCGTTCCACCCATCCGGAACCTCCGTAAATCCCGAGCGGGCTCATCTGGCGCTGTCGAAGCAGATTCCGCCCGATCAGCGTTTCAGATACGTCAGGAGCGTAGCGTCTCCGTCCGAGGCGCGGCGCGCCGGTCCAGGACGCCGATCAGCTCGAAACACCCCGAAATGAAGAAATTTGAACCATATAGACATGGAGGGCACAGAGTTTTTCTTGTGTTTGCCCTCTGCGCCTCTGTGGTTCATTTTCTCGGGGTTTCGACCTGTTCGATGTCCTAGACGAGGGAGGCGAAGACGCGCGCGCCCTTGCTGGTCCCGCAGGACTCTCCGCTGCCGACGTCGCGCAGGATGGCTTGCAGCGCCGCGGCGTCGGCGTCGTCGCGCGCCAGCACGCCGATGAGCATCGCGCCCTCCTTGAGGCGGCGCTCGGCCTCCGGGGCGCGCTGCTCGGGGATGCCGGCGTCGATGAGCACGCTGCTCAGGCTGGCCATCGTGCTCGCCGAGCTCGCGTCCGCGAGCTGCACGGCGAGGGGGCCCGCCACCGCGAGCCGCAGGCCGGGGACCACGAGACCAGCGCCCGCCGCGCCAAGGATCGAGCTGAGCGCCTGGCCGTGAACGGCCGCGCCCTGGACGCGCGAGCGCGAGAAATGCTGGCGCCTGGCCGCCTCGCTCACGATGAGGCAGATGTCTCGGCGCGCGTGCCCGCTGTCCAGGATCCGCCGGATGGCGTCCTCGGCCTCGACACGTGTACGCACCATCCCGGTGATCAACCTCTGGCTCGCCATGCAGATCTCCTTGGCTGAGGGTTCGCGCCGCTCTTCGGAGATCCCGAAGAACACGAAGCGTACCGGGCGCGACCTTCGCGCAAGTCTGCGAAACTGTTCGCGAACCCACGACGGCCCTGCCGCGTCCGGGGCACAACGCCACAGCGCCATGGGCGCGCTGTGACGGAGAGACACGTCGATCTCGTCAGGACCTGGGGACGGCAGCGTCGTACGCCGGGGACGGCCAGAGCGCAGGGTGTGGCAGGGATTCCGGCGCGGCGGCTCAGGCCGCGGCGCGCCGCGCTTTGCTGGACCGCTCGGCGCTCTTCACGCCGCGCCGCGCACCGCCGGCGCGCCGCGCCTTGGCGGCGGCCCGCACGCTCTCGCGGAGCTGGCTCGCGAGCGGCACCGCGTCGCGCTCGCTGAAGCCGCGGACGATCCGCAGCATCGTGGCCTCCTCGGGCCGGAGCGCCGCGAGCGCTTCGTCCATGACGGCCTGCTCCGCCTCGAGCAAGGCCTGCAGGGCGCCCTCGGTGTAGGCGCGGATCACAGCGGGGTGGACATAGCAGCGCTGGCACACGGCGCGCGTGTTCCCGAGGCGGGCGGACACCATGTCGATCACCTGCGCCACGCACTTCTTCATCTGGCGGGCCGTTGTCGCGACCTCCATCTCGCAGAAGAAGGACGCGCACAGCACCGTGCCGGTCCACGTGCGGAAATCCTTCGCCGTGAACTCCTGCCCCGCGATCGCGCGCAGGTACTCGTTCACGTCGTCGGAGTGGATCCGCTGCCGACAGCCGTCGTCGTCGATGTACTGGAACAGCTCGTGACCGGGCACGTCCTGGCAGCGCTTCACGACGCGCGCGAGCCGCCTGTCGCGCACCGTCATCTCGTGCTCCTTGCCGCTCTTGCCCCGGAAGTGGAACCTGATGCGATCGCCCTGGATCTCGACGTGCTCGTCGTGGAGCGTTGTGAGACCATACGAGTTGTTGTCGCGCGCATACTCGTCGTTCCCGATGCGGATCGAGGTCTCGTCGAGCAGGCGCACCACGGTCGCCAGCACCTTCTCGCGCGGCAGCCCCGGCAGCGCGAGGTCGCGCTCCGTCGCCGCGCGGATCGCCGGGAGCGCCGCGCCGAACGCGAGCATCCGGTCGTATTTCGTCTCGTCGCGGACCTCGCGCCAGCGCGGGTGATACCGGTACTGCTTCCGGCCACGCGCGTCCCGGCCGGTGGCCTGGATGTGCCCGCGCTCGTTCTGGCAGATCCACACCTCGGTCCACGCGGGCGGGATCGCGAGGCGGCGGACGCGCGCGAGCGTCTCCTCGTCCTTCACGGGGCGCCCCTCGGCGTCGAGGTACTTGAAGCCCTTGCCCGCCTTGCGCCTGGAGATGCCCGGCTCATCGTCGTTGACGTACCGGAGGCCCGCCGACCTGGCCGACTCGATCGGCGACGGGGTGAGCGGCGCCGCCGCGGCGACCGCGCGCGGGTCGTCGACCGCGCGCGGGTAGTCGACCGTCTCGACGGCGTCGATCGCCAGGGTCACGCGGCGCCGGCGGACGACGCCGCTCGGCGCGGAGCGCCGCTCGCGCCGCGGAGCGCTCCGCGAGCGGCGCCTGGATCGGGGGGTTGTGGCGCTGGAGCTCTGCATGACGTCACGAGCTCAGACGGCGTCCTCCGCGACCGCAGCCGGGGCGCTCAGCGCGCGCTGGCGGTGCGCCTCGCCGAGGTACCGCCGCACCTCCTCGTCGATCGCCGCGATCGCCATCCGCTTGAACATGCGCAGCGCGAGCGGCACGTCGACGTCGAGATCGACGGCGCTGGGACGGAGCTCGAGGCGCCCCGTCACCTTGTACCCCTTGAAGGAGAACCCGAGATCCGCGCTCCGATCGTCGCTCCAGAGCATGGAGGGGGAGTACTCCACGTACCGGTCACGATACCGCGCCAGCGCCCGCAGGACTGCCGTCTTCGCTTCTTCGTCGTTCAGGTCGTGATGGACAGTGTGCTTCATGGATGACCTCGGGTGATCGCTGGGACAAGCATCCAGCGGGGGCTGCTGTGCGACAGGCTCGGCAGCGCAGCGGTCGCCAGGGTTAGCAAGGGGGGTGCCCGCCGGGCGCCGCGGCGGCGGCCGCCCCCGACGGCGCGGCTCCCCCACCCGATCCCGGGCAGATCGCGGAGCACCGCGCGCTCCTCGTCGTGTCGCGCGCCGCGCGCCTGGCGAGCTTCGCCACAAGCGAGGCAGATCGCTACGGCGGCCCCCGGTACAGCGGCGCTCGCCACGGGTCAGCTCGGCGGCACGCCGCGTGCGTTCCACGCGATCATGCACGTAGCAAGAGCGCTGAAGTCATCGCCCGGCATCAGGGGATGGCTCGGGCCACGGGCAAGCAAGGCGCTGAAGGTGCTGTTGATCCTGCCTGTCGCGCTCTGGCTCGGCTACGTCGTGATCATCAATGTCATGCTGAGCACGAAGCTGATGGCGCGGCTCATCAGCTACAACCCGATCGACGCGTCGCTGCAGTACGAGTCGGCCTGGAGCCTCTGGCCTGGTGTCGTGCACGTCGAGGATCTCCAGCTCAGCGGGTCGGACAGCTTGCTGCAGTGGGCGGTGCTGCTCGACGAGGTGGACGCGGACATCCACCTGACCGATCTGCTCCGGAAGAAGTTCACCGCCGAGGACATCCGCGCCGAGGGCTTCGTGTTCCGGATGCGGCTGCTCGTGGATCCGACGAGCGAGCGCGATCTCGAAGCGCCGCACATCGAGGCGCTGCCCCCCATCCCGAATTTCGCGAACCCGCCGCTCAAGCCGGCGCTGCCGCCGCAGCGGGATCTCGAGAACTCGGACGAGGGGTACAACCTCTGGACGGTCCACCTCGAGGGCGTGGACACGACGCTCAAGGAGGTCTGGATCCAGCAAGTTCGTTATGCCGGCGGCGGCCGCGTCCGGGGAGGATTCTATTACAAGCCGCTCCGCTCCGTCCGTGTCGGGCCGCTCGCGATGGAGCTCCGCTCGGGCGACGTCCACCTCGCCGATCGCGTTGTCGCGCGGGTCGACGGCGACCTCGACGTGACCATGAGCACCTTCGATCCGCGGGAGATCGAAGGGCTCGACATCTCCGACACCACCTGGGCGCGCGTCCGCCTCGACGTCGCCCTCCCCGGGCTCGATTTCATCCGCTTCCTCACGGGCGAGGACGCCGAGCCGCGGGTGGAGGACGGGAGCGGAGAGCTCCGGACGAACCTCGTCATCAACCGGGGGAAGGTCGAGCCGGGCAGCTCCGCCTCGTACGCGACGAGCCACCTCGTGGCCGCGGCCTCGTCGCTGCGCGCGGCCGTCGAGGCGGGCGTGGACCTCCGCGTCGGCGAGCGCGGCGAGGCGCGCCTCGAGGTGCAGGTGCCCCGCGCGACGCTCGAGCGCCCCGGCAAGGGGCTGCCGCCCATCGTGGTGGAGCGGGCGAGCGCCGTCTTCGACGCGCCGGAGCTCCACCTCATGAGGCTCCCGCCGGGGTTCTCGTCGAAGGTGGATGTCGTCGCCGCGGCGATCCCGGACCTGCGCTGGCTCAACGCGGACGGCGCCGCGCCGGACGCGCCGCGGTTCACGGGCGGCGCCGCGTTCATGCGGAGCAGCCTCGAGGTCGACCCGCTGGGGCGCGGGTCGGGCGTGCTGAGCCTCCTGATGAAGCAGGGGGCGCTGCGGTGGAAGGAGACGACAGTGAAGGGCGACGCGGAGGCGCGCATCGCGCTCGACGCGGCCAGCGTCCTGAACCCGGCGGCCACGTTCCGCAAGAGCCGTATCGAGATCAAGGACCTCGCTGTCGAGCACAAGGGCGAGGCGTGGCCGGACTGGTGGGCGCGCATCGACATCGACAAGGCGAAGGTGGGACGAGGCCTGATGGAGGCGGCGATCCGGCTCGAGTGCAAGGACGCGCGGCCGGCCGTGGAGCTGCTCGACGCGGAGGACGCCATCCCCGGGTGGGCCACGGGGCTCCTCACCATGGAGGGGCTCAAGGCGTCCGCGACGGTCAGCCGCAAGGCGAGCGACGTCGATTTCAGGCTGCTGGAGGCGCAGGGGGGCAACCTCGCGATCCGCGGGCGGCTCACGAAGTCCGACGGACGGGACCCCCGGGGCGCGTTCCTCGTGACGAGCGGGCCCCTGTCGGTGGGCATCGACCTCGCGCAGGACGGCGCCGGCGTGCACCCGCTCGTGGGCGACGACTGGGTGAACGAGAGGATCGCCGCGCTGGGCAAGTGATCCGGCGGTTCCGGGCAGGCGACAGGGCCGCCTCGCTCCGGCGGCGCGGCCGGCAGAATCCCCTCCTGTCGAGGCCGACGGTCGCTATCCTCGACGGATGACGCCCGCCGTCCAGATCCGCGCGGCCCGGCCGACCGACGCTGACCGGGAGGCGGTGGCGCGCATCAACGCCGCGGTCCCGCGCGAGGAGCGGCACGACATCGAGCCGCGCTCGGCGGGCGCGCTGCGCGAGCTCGACGAGCTGCTCGCGCGGCGCGGCCACGCCCTCTGCCGCCATGTGGCCGAGGTCGTCGCGACGGGGGAGATCGTGGGGTATGCGCACGGCTTCCACGTCCCGTGGGAGCACCACCCCGCGCGGTTCTGGTGCGCGGCGCGGTGCGCTCCGGGCCACCGCCGCCGCGGCATCGGCGCGCGGCTGTTCGCGGCGATGGAGCGCGACCTCGCGCGCCTCGGCGCCCGGGAGCTCCGCGCCATGGCGCGCGAGACGCAGCCGGAGATGCTCGCGCTCGCCGCGCGGCTCGGCTTCCAGGAGCTGTTCCGGAGCTGGGATTTCGAGCTCGACCTCGCGCGGCCGGGCGCGGGGCGCCCCGGGGGACGCGCGGCGCCGGGCGTCGCGATCGCGCCGCTCTCCGAGGAGCGGGCGCGCCGGCCCGGGTGGCTCGCGGAGCTGCACGCGCTCTACCTCGCCGTGAACCGGGAGGTGCCGCTGCCGAACCACCTCGACCCGGAGCTCCCGGCGGACGCGTTCGCGGCGTACCTGGAGCGGTCGCCGACGTCGCTGCCCGAGGCGTGCTTCGTCGCGCGGGACGGCGACAGGTACGTCGGGCTCTGCATCCTGCACTGGAGCGAGGACGACCCCGCGCGCCTCGACCACCTGTTCACCGGGGTGGCGGCGGCGAGCCGCGGCCGCGGGGTGGCGAGGGCGCTCAAGCTGGCCACGATCGATCTCGCGCGGCGGCGGGGGTATTCGCGGATCGCGACGGCTGTCGAGTCGAACAACCCGGGGATGCTCGCGCTGAACGAGGAGCTCGGGTTCGTGCGGCGCGGGGGTCTCGTCGTCTTCGAGAGGCGGACGTCGTGGAATCTTGCAGGCTGAGGACGTCGCCTCTCCGGAGCTGGCCAGCGCGCTCGGCCTCTCCAGGCAGAATTGTTCATCATCGCTGACACCGTCCAGCGAAGCACACATCAGTGCACTCGGTCCCTCCGGATAGAATTATTCATCATCGCTGACACCCGCGAACGAAGAGCTGGTTTTGATTTATGCCATGACACACCGTGAGACCATGGTCTCCGAGGTGATGGACATGCAACAGACAACCAGCGCGGCGGGTCGAAGCGGTCATCTGGAGCTCGGTCTATTCGGCGCCAACAGCACGGGCACGTCGATGTCGAAGGTGCCCGGCAGGTGGCATCCAACCTGGGAGAACAACCGTGATCTGGTGCTCGCGGCCGAGGCGGCGGGCCTGGACTTCCACATCCCTCTGGCGCGCTGGAGGGGGCACGGAGGCGAGTCCGACCCCCTGGGCGTCACCTTCGATGCGATCGCCTGGACCGCGAGCCTGCTCGCGATCACGAGGCGGATCAAGCTGTTCACCACGGTGCACACGCCCTTCACGCACCCGCTGGTCGCGGCGAAGCAGCTCGCCACGATGGACCAGATCGGGGAGGGGCGCGTGGGCCTCAACATCGTCAGCGGCTGGCACCGCGAAGAGGCCGACATGTTCGGCATCGCGCAGCGCGAGCACGACGAGCGTTACGAGTACACGAAGGAGTGGCTCGAGGTGATGCTCGAGGTATGGTCCCAGGACAGGCCGTTCCACCACGAGGGCAGGTTCTTCAACCTGCGCGGCGTGGTCGGGGATCCGAAGCCGCGCGGCGGCAAGGTCACCCTGATGAGCGCGGGCGCCTCGCGCGCGGGCCGGAGCTTCGCGATCGGCCACTGCGATCTGCTGTTCACCATCCTCACCGCGCCGGAGGCGTGCCGGGACGAGGTGGCGAAGGTGAAGGAGGCCGCCTGGAACGCGGATCGCCACGTGGACGTCTACACCGGGGCGTTCATCGTCTGCCGTCCGACCCGCAAGGAAGCCGTGGAGTACCACGAGCACGTGTCGCGCGAGATGGCGGACGAGGTCGCGATCGACAACGCCATGCGGCAGCTCGGGGTGAATTGCCACTCCTTCACCCCGGAGTTCTACGCCGCGTTCCGGGGCCGGTTCGCCAGCGGGTACGGGCACTACCCGGTCGTCGGCGATCCGGGCGACGTCGCCGAGGAGCTCCGGCGCATCCGCGACCTGGGCGTCCGCGGGCTGGCCATCAGCTTCATCGACTTCGCCGGCGAGCTCCCGTACTTCAGGGACGAGGTCCTGCCCCGCCTGGTCGAGATGGGCGTCCGCCGGGCCGGCTGAGCCCCGCCCCGGCCGTTCTTCCGCAGGAAGCTCGACGCGACGGCGCCCCCTGCGGACGCTCGCGCAGCTCCTGGAGTCCTTCTTCCTTCCGGCGCCGACTCGTAGAGCAACGCAATGCCAGTCCTGCGACCGTCACGAGCTACCAGGACGCATTGCGGCTACTCGTGCGCGACGTTGCCGAACGGACGAGGCGTGAGCCATGCGCGCTCTCGGTTACAGACTTCGATCGCGACCTCATCCTCGACTTCCTCGACGCCCTGTTGCTGTTCGCTGGCCGCCGAGGGGTGCGCCGAGCGCACGGACTCCAGGGCGGCGTTCGGAGTGTCCTGACGACCTCACGCGCCTGCACACGCGCCTGCACACCGAGGAGTCGCACGAGCTGGGCGTGGTCCAAACTCCCCCGGTGCCAAGTCACACCCTTTGAGATATAAAATTAGCTGGCCGCAGTGCGTCGCCTCAACGGGCGAGCGAGCAAGGTTTGCGATGATCGTCGAGAGAGGCTACCTGCTCCGCGAGAAGATCGAGGAAACCGCCGATTTCACCCTGTACCGCGCATGCCGCGAGGGCGACAGCGTCCCGGTCTTGCTGAAAATCCTGCGCGCGGATAGGTCGACAGGCGCCGAGATCGCGCGCTTCAAGCACCAGTACGAGCGCGTCGCGCGCCTCGCCTCGCCCCGCCTCGTCGCGCTGCGCGGCGTCGAGGCGCTCGCCGGCTCCTTGATCGTCGTCCTCGAGGACTTCCCGGGCCGCGATCTCGCGCGGATCCTCGCCGCGCGCCCGTCACGCAGGATGCCGGTCGGCGAGGCGCTCGATCTCGCGGCCGCGCTCGCAGAAGGCCTCGCCGCGGTGCACGCGGCCGGGCTCGTCCACCGCGATCTGCGCCCACAGAACGTGCTCGTCGGCGCGCGCGGCGCGGTCAAGATCAATGGCTTGGGCGTCGACGCCGAGATCACCCGCGCGCACGAACGGCTCTACGCGCCGGCGGTCATCGCCGAGGTGCTGCCCTACGTCTCCCCAGAGCAGACAGGCCGCATGAACCGCGGCGTCGACTACCGGACCGACCTCTACGCGCTCGGCGTCATCCTGTACCAGATGCTCACGGGTCAGCGCCCCTTCGAGGCCCTGGACCCGATGGAGCTCATTCACGCGCACCTCGCCCTCGCGCCCGCGCCGCCGTCCCGCGTCGATCCGACCATCCCCGAAGCCGTTTCCAACGTCGTGCTCAAGCTGCTCGAGAAGAACGCCGAGGAGCGTTACCAGAGCGCCGAGGGCCTGCTCGCCGACCTTGAGCGCTGCCGCAAGGCCCTGCGAGGCACGGGGACGATCGAGCCCTTCGTCGCGGGCCAGCGCGATCGTCAGGACCTCTTCCGGCTCCACCAGAAGCTCTACGGCCGCGAGCATGACATCGAGGCGCTCACCGCCGCGTTCGAGCGCGCGCTCGAGGGCAGCCGTGAGATCGTCATCGTCTCCGGCTACTCGGGGATCGGGAAGTCCTCGCTCGTGCACGAGATCTTGAAGCCACTCGCGCGGCAGAAGGGCTATTTCACGAGCGGCAAATACGACCAATACAACCGCGGCGCCCCCTACAGCGCGGTGATCCAGGCGTTCGACGGCCTCGTGCGGCAGATCCTCGCCGAGAGCGATGCGCGCATCCTCGGCTTTCGGAGCGCGCTCCTCGAGGCGCTCGGGCCGAACGCGCAGGTCGTCTGCGACGTCATCCCATCGCTCTCCCACGTGATCGGCCCGCAGCCGCCCGTCACGGCGCTCGGCCCGATCGAGGCGCAAAACCGCCTGAACCGGTGCTTCTTGCTGTTCGTCTCGGTGTGCGCGCGGCGCACGCACCCGCTCGTCCTGTTCCTCGACGATCTTCAGTGGATCGACCCCGCGAGCCTCGTGCTGCTCCGCGCGCTGCTCGCCGACGACTCGCTCGATGCGCTCTTTTTCTGCGGCGCTTACCGTGACAACGAGGTATCGCCCGGGCACCCGTTCGTCCTGGCGATCGAGGAACTCGAGCAAGCCGGGCTCGTCGTGCGCCACATCGTCCTCGCCCCGCTCGCGCGCCCGCACCTGATCGAGATGCTCTCGGATAGCCTCAAGCGCAGCGGCTGTGGGCCGCTCGCCGATGCGGTGCAGAAGAAGACCGGCGGCAACCCGTTCTTCGTCAAGGAGTTCGTCCGGTCGCTGCACGACCACGGCGTCCTCGCGTACGCAGCCGGAACAGGCTGGCGCTGGGACCTCGCCGCGATCGACGCGCTCCGGTACACGGACAACGTCGCAGACCTCATGGTGCGCACCATCGCGCGCCTGCCGCCGGCGACGGTGAAGGTGCTCAACCTCGCCGCGGCGATCGGCAACCGGTTCGACCTCGACGCGCTCGCCGTGGTGAGCGAGTGCTCGCCGGAAGACGCGTACGCCCGCCTCGATCTCGCCGTGAGCGAGGGGCTCGTGATCGCCGGGCGCGGCGGCTACCGCTTCGCCCATGACAAGGTCCAGGAGGGCGCCTACGCGATGATCCCGGAGGCGGACCGCCCCGCCTTCCACCTCCGGATCGGCCGGCTGCTCGCGGGCAAGCTAGACCTCTCGGAGAGCCAGAGCCTCTTCGACGTCGTCGGCCACCTGAACAGCGCAGGCGACCTCGTGTCGGACCCGGCGGAGCGCCTGCACCTCGCCCGCATGAGCCTCGAGGCCGCATGCCGCGCCGAGGACTCGGCCGCCTTCGGCGCCGCGCTGCGCTACCTGCAGTTCGGCCTCCTGCGCCTTCCGGAGGACGCCTGGGCGTCACAGTACCCGCTCCGCCTCGAGTACGCGAAGAGAACCGCCCTGATGCTCTCGCTCTGCGGCCGGCATGACGACGCCCTCGGGATCCTCTCCGATGGCCTGGAGCGGGCCGCGAACCGGCTCGATCGCACCGAGGTGCTGCGGCTCAAGATGAACGTGCAGGTGCTCAAGAACGACCTGCCAGCCGCGCTCGCGGAGGGGCTCGAGGCCCTGCGCCCCTTCGGGATCGACCTGCCTCCCTTCCCGGACGACGTCATGCTCGACGCCCAGGTGCGGGCGACGATGGATCTCGTCAGGGAGAGGACGATCGAGGCGCTGCCAGGCCTGCCGCCGCTCGCGGACCCGGAGATCCTCGCCATGCAGGACGTGCTCCAGGAGCTCTTTCTCCCCTGCTACTTCCTGGCCACGAACAACCTCGGCATCACGGTCGCACAGATCCTCGAGAACACGCTGCGCCACGGGCTCTCGAAGAACTCGATCTTCGGCTGCATGAACTTCGGGATGCTCCTCTGCGCCCGCGGCGACATCGCGCTCGGCTACCGCTTCGGCCGCGCCGCCGTCGACCTCGCGGACTGCTACACGGACAAGAAGTCCGAGGCGATGCTCCGCAACATGTGGGGCGCCTTCGTGCAGCATTGGCGAGAGGGCTACGCCACCTGCAAGGCGTCGCTGGTCGCCGGGGTGCACGCCGGGCTCGAAACGGGCCAGTACATCTGGTCGTTCTACAACACGGTCAATGGCATCACGAACAGCCTCCTGCGCGGCATCCCGCTCTCCGACCTCCTCGCCGAGGCGCAGAGCTACCAGCCGATGCGCAAGCTCGACGAGTTCAACGCCATCACCTGGATGGTCGGCGCGGTCGGACAGATCGCGCACCAGCTCTCGGTCGAGACCGAGCGCCCCGCCACGCTCAAGGGGGCGTGGATCGATATCGACGAGGTGATCGAGGAGTCCCGCCGCATCGACAACCAGGCCTCGTTCTTCTTCGCCCACTTCTACATCGTCGTCCTCTGCGTCTTCCAGGGGGCGTTCGAGGAAGCGGCGCGCGCTGCGCTCTTGCCGAACATCGAGATCCCGGCCGTGGCGGCCTGGCATGGCAACCCCGCGTTCCATTGCTACGCAGGCATCGCGTTCACGCAGGCGGCGGACGTCGTCTCCCCCGAGGAGCGCGCGCTCTTCCTCGCCCGCGCCGAGGTCTTCGCGGAAAAACTCTCGCGCTGGGCGGACCTCTGCCCGGAGAACCTGGCGCACCGCCGCGCCCTCCTCCTCGCCGAGCTCGAGCGCGCCCGCGGCGACGCGCGCGCCGCCGGGGACCGCTACGACGAGGCGATCGCGCTCGCGCAGCGCGGCGGCTATCTCCACGACGAGGCGCTCGGCAACGAGCTCGCGGGCCGCTGCTTCCGCGCGCTCGGCAAGGAGACCATCGCCGGCGCCTACCTGACCAAGGCGCACAGGGCGTACGGCCGCTGGGGCGCGACGGAGGCGATGCGGCGCCTCGAGCGCGCGTACCCCGACCTCGTCCCGGGCGAGAGCCCCGGCGGCGAGAGGAGCCCGCAGGCCGGCGCCGCGCTCGACCTCGGCTCGGTGCTCAAAGCCTCCCAGGCCATCTCGGGCGAGATCGTCCTCGACCGCCTGCTCGACGCGTTCATGCGCATCATGGTCGAGAACGCCGGCGCGCGACGCGGCGTCCTGCTGCTCCTGCGTGACGGACGGCTCGTCGTCGAGGCCGAGCACCACATCCGGGATGCGTCGGTCCACGTGCTCGGCGCGGCGCCCCTCGAGGGCCGCAAGGACCTGCCGGCCAGCGTCGTCACGTACGTGGCGCGGACGCGCGAGACCGTCCTGCTCGGCGACCTCGCGAGCGACGGGCCGTTCGGGCGCGATCCCTGCTTCGCCGGCGGTGCGCCGCGCTCCTCGCTCGCCGCGCCCATCGTCTACAAGGGCCGCCTCGCCGGCGTGATCTATCTCGAAAACGACCTCACCCGCTCTGCCTTCACCCCCGATCGCGTCGAGGTGATCCGGCTCCTTTCGGCCCAGGCGGCCAGCTCCATCGAGAATGCGCGCCTCTATGCGGATCTGCAGCAGGAGAACGCGGAGCGACGGCGCGCCGAGGAGGTGCTCCGCCATTCCTACTCGCTCCTCGAGGCCACGCTCGAATCGACGGCGGACGGCATCCTCGTCGTCGACGACGAGCAGCGCGTCGTGCGTCAAAATCACAGGTTCGCGGCGATGTGGCGCATCCCGGACGAGATCCTCTCCACCGGGTCGGGCGACACGTTCAGTACGTTCGTCTGCGATCAGGTCCTCGATCCCGAGGCGTTCCTGCAATCGATCCGCGCTCTCTATGCCTCGCCCGAGGAGTCCAGGTTCGATACCATCCCGTTCGCGGACGGGCGCGTCTTCGAGCGTTATTCGCAGCCCCAGCGCATCGGCGGGCGCGTGGTCGGGCGGGTCTGGAGCTTCCGCGACATCACCGCGCGCGTACGCGCCGAGCAGCAGCGCGATCAGCTCCTCCTGGACGAGCGGCGGGCGCGCACGGCAGCGGAGGAGGCCGTGCACCTGCGGGACGAGTTCCTTTCCATCGCCTCGCACGAGCTCCGCACCCCGCTCACCAGCCTGCAGCTCGCCATTCAATCGCTGGGGCAAAGGCTCGCGCGGGGCATGGACGTCGAGCGCGTGCGATCCGCGGTCGCCCTCTCTGACCGCCAGGTCAAGCGCCTCACCGACCTCATCGATATGCTCCTCGACGTCTCCCGGATCCAGGCGGGGAGGCTCGAGCTGTACACAGCGCCCGTCGATCTGCGCGCGCTCGTGGACGAGGTCGTCGCCCTCCTCGGCCATCAGATCGCGCAGTCAGGCAGCGCGGTCGCCGTGCGCGCGGAGCAGCCGGTCATCGGCCGGTGGGACCCGCACCGCCTGGAGGAGGTCGTGACCAACCTCCTCACCAACGCGATCAAGTTCGGGGAACGCCGGCCGATCGACATCGCCATCACCCGGGAAGATCGGGTCGCGCGGCTCTCGGTGACCGACCGTGGGATCGGGATCCCGGCCGAAGTGCAGGCGCAGCTCTTCGAACGATTTCGCCGCGGCGTCTCGTCGAGGCATTTCGGGGGACTCGGGCTCGGCCTCTACATCGCCCGCACCATCGTCGAGGCGCACGGCGGCCGGATCCGCGTGTCGAGCGAGGTCGGCCGGGGCTCGACCTTCTGCGTCGAGCTGCCGCTCTCGACCGAGCGCGCGGGGGATCTGTCGTCGTAGCGGTCGCCTCGATCGGCTTCGTGCGTGCTCGCCGTGATCGAGACGTCGCGTCGGGCCGGGGTGATCGCCTCGCTCGCCAGCCCCCTGAGCCGCGCCGTCGCCCTCGGGGACGAGGCGGCGGCCCGGGTCGTTCACGAGGCGATCGGTCGGCTGCTCGGGCTGCCGGTGGCACCGGAGGGGTGACCGAGCTCAGGCCGAACGTCGAACCCCGCGCTCGCGAACACCACCCGCACGAAAAGGCAGCCTGAACTCCTGCCGATCGGGTCCCACGGTGAGCGCCCGCGAGGGCAGCGTCGACCTCAGGGAGCGGGGGTGAAGGCGACGGTGAGCGTGTAGGGGCCGCTGTTGATCGACGTGTAGGTGTCGACGATGACGAACAGGGGCTCGCCGCCGGTGACATCGATCACGAGCGTCTCGTCATGACCGCGGCCTCCGTCGTCGACGCACGCGAGCTCGGAGCCGAAGTCCGCGCAGCTCTCGCGCAGGTAGAGGCCCAGGTCGGTCGCGGCGGACAGCGTCAGCGTGAGCGTGCCGTCGCTCGGCGGCGTGAACCTGTGGATCGTCTCCGGCACGTCCCATCCGAGGCAGCTGCCCTCGAACGCCGAGGTGCCGGTCGCCGTGTTGCCCGTGTTCTCGCCGATCACGAGCTCGACCGCGTTCTCGCACAGCACGTCGGGCTCGTAGGTGCACGTGGCGGAGCAGCCATCGCCGCTCATGGTGTTGCCGTCGTCGCACTGCTCGGCCGAGCCGACGGTGCCGTCGCCGCAGACGATCGGCGTGAAGCTGACGTTCAGCGTGTAGGGACCGGCCTCCCCCGGCTCATAGGAGTCGACGACGATCGGCACGGTCTGGCCGTCGCTCACGTAGATCACGATCCGCTCTTCGTCGGGCAAGCCATCGGAAGGATAGTTCTCGTCGGAGCAGTCGATCTCGGAGAGCATGTCCGCGCACGAGCTACGGGCGTAGACACCATGATCGGTCGGCGACTCGATCTCGACCACGAGCGTGCCCGACTGCCCGGCGGGCGGCGTGAACAGGTGGATCTCTTCCGGTCCGTGCCCCGCGTTGCCGAGGTAGCAGGTCCCTTCCAGCCCGCTCGTGCCCCCCGACGTGTCGCCGTGGATCGTCGTCGAGACGATCGGTGTCGCGCTCGCGCAGGCGGCCTCGGCGATCGGGGCGCAGGTCGCGGCGCAGTCGGTGTCCGCGCAGTCGTAGGACCTGTCCCCGTCGTCGTCCTCGTGGTTCGCGCAGTCCGTCTCGCCTGGCGTGCAGACGCCGCTCAGGGCGTCGCACACGCCGAGCGAGGGGCACTGCGCGTTCGATGTGCACCTCGGGACGCAGGCCCGGATGCCGCCGCCGATGTCCTCGCAGGCATAACCGTCGCGGCACTCCGACGACGCGCTGCAGAGCGCCAGGCACGCGCCCACGCCATCGAAGAGATCAAGACAGACCCCGCCGTCGCACTCTCCGCCCGGCGTTGGCTCGGCCGAGGGCTCACACAGGTCCGAGCAGAGCCCGGACGGGTATCCAAGTTCCTCCTCGGAGAGGCAGATGTCCCCGGTGCACTCATCGTCCGTCGCGCAGGCCTCGTACAGCGCGCCCGCCGGCCCGCCGCCGCCGCCGCCGCCGGTGCCGGTTGGCTCGGCGCCGCCGCCGCCTCCGCCGCCGCCGGAGCCGGTGGGCTCGGCGCCGCCTCCTCCGCCGGTGGGCTCGGCGCCGCCAGCACCGCCACCGCCGGTTGGCTCGGCGCCGCCGCCGCCGCCGCCGCCGGTGCCGGTGGGCTCGGCGCCGCCGCCTCCGCCGGTGGGCTCGGTGCCGCCAGCACCGCCACCGCCGGTTGGCTCGGCGCCGCCGCCGCCGCCGCCGCCGGTGCCGGTGGGCTCGGCGCCGCCGCCACCGCCGGTTGGCTCGGCGCCGCCGCCGCCGCCGCCGCCGGTGCCGGTGGGCTCGGCGCCGCCGCCGCCGCCGGTGCCGGTAGGCTCGGCGCCGCCGCCACCGCCGGTGCCAGTTGCGGTGCTCGTGGCGTCGACGCCGCCGCCACCGCCAGCGCCGCCGGAGCCGCCATTGCCGCCGGCGCCGCCCTGGCCGTCATCGTCTCCGCAGCCCGCGGCAGCCGACAGCGCCAGCACGAAAAGACCTGCAACGAGTCGTACGTTCATCCACCTGCTCCAACGCAAGAGAGAGAGCTGTCGTGACGCGACGTGGGCCTCACCCCACGGCGCAGCGTGATGCCATCTTCGGCACAACCGATCCGCCTGGCAAACCCCCTTTCATGAAGGCGCCTGCCTCCGCCGCACGCCAGTGCGCGCGGCCGCCGGATCCGGGCGTGGCTGCGCATCGCACGGAGAATCGCGCGCGGAGCGCACAATGCGCCTGGATCGTCTGCTGAGAGGGCTGCTCTTCTTTCAACAAACGCTCCGGGCTCGCCCTCCGACAGTACGCGAAGTGAGGGTCGGCATTTCAGGCACATGGGCACGGAGGGCTCCGCAGCCAGCGGAGTGACCTCCTGGGGTAGCTGGTGTTGTTCAGGAACCTCGTATCCGAAGAACCTGCCGCGAATACCTGGGCAAGAGCAGGATCGGGATCCGAGTCAAGCGGCCAGGCGCGGGGCCCTGTGCGCTGTCGAGCATGATGGACGCGAGCCGCATGGCCGCTGCCTCCATGTGCGCCTGATGGCGACGTCGCCCACACTCTCCCCGGTGAACGCATGACCAGCATTTTGTTCGGTTTCCCTGTTGTGTGAACGTTCACATGCGGTTTATCATCTCGGCACTCGAAGCGCTTCGAAAAGGAAGGCCGATGCCCCTTTCTCACCCCGGAGGAAAATTATGATCAAAAGAGTCGCCGGCGCAGCGCTGCTCGCCGTGCTCGCCGCAGGGTCCCTGACGCTGGCTGCGTGCGGCCGCAGCGACGACGGCGAGTCCGGCGGCAAGGAGCTGCGCATCTGGCACTACGAGGCTCCCGAGAGCGCCATGGGCGTGGCCTGGAACGAGGCCATCAAGGAGTTCGAGGCCACTCATCCGGGCGTGAAGGTCAAGCTCGAGGAGAAGGGCTTCGAGCAGATCCAGAAGACCGCGCCCATGATCATGAACTCCAAGAGCGCCCCCGACGTCATGGAGTACAACAAGGGCAACGCGACCGCCGGGCTGCTGTCCAGGCAGGGCCTGCTCGAGGACCTCACGCCCGAGGTCACCAAGCGCGGCTGGGACAAGCTGATCAGCTCGAACGTGCAGGCCGTCGCCAGGTACGACGAAAAGGGCATCATGGGCGGCGGCAAGTGGTACGGGGTCCCCAACTACGCCGAGTACACACAGGTCTACTACAACAAGGACCTGTTCAAGAAGTACGACGTCAAGGTCCCGACCACGTTCGACGAATTCACCAAGGCGATGGACGCGTTCGTCGCCAAGGGCGTCACGCCGCTGGCGAACGCCGGCGCCGAGTACATGGCGCAGCAGTACGTCTACCAGCTCGCGCTGGACAAGGCCGACCAGCCGTGGGTGAGCTCGTTCCAGCGCTACACCGGCAAGGTCGACTTCACCGACCCGGCATGGACGCACGGGGCGACCACGTTCGCCGACTGGGTGACGAAGGGCTACATCGCCAAGAACTCGGTCAGCGCCAAGGCCGAGGATGCCGGGGTGGCGTTCATGAGCGGCAAGTTCCCGATGATGTTCTCCGGGAGCTGGTGGTTCGGCCGCGTGGCCAAGGAGGCCAAATTCGACTGGGGTACCTCCGTGTGGCCCGGCGCCAAGATGACCCTCGGATCGGGCGGAAATCTGTGGGTCGTGCCGGCAGGATCGAAGAACAAGCAGCTCGCCTACGACTTCATCGACATCACGCTGAAGAAGAAGATCCAGAACATTCTCGGCAACGCGGGCGCGGTGCCGGTGGCGGCCGACAGCTCGTCCATCACCGAGCCCAGGGCCAAGAAGCTCAACGACGATTTCAACACCCTCGCGCAGTCGAGCGGCCTGGCGTACTACCCGGACTGGCCGGTCGCGGGCTTCTACGATCAGTGGGTCTCGCATACCCAGAAGCTCATGAACGGCGATTCGCCGCAGTCGGTGCTCAGCGGAATCCAGAGATCCTACGACAGCGGCCTGCCCAAGTGACGACACGCAGCTTGACGGGGCGTGATCGGCTCGCCTACCTGCCCTACCTGATCCCCGGGCTGCTGCTGTTCGCCGGGGTCATCGGGGCGCCGTTCCTGATGAACCTCGCGACCAGCTTCACCGAGTGGGCCGGCGTCGGCACCCCGACGTGGGTGGGGCTGGACAACTACCGGGAGCTGGCGACGGACGGCGAGTTCTGGGCGTCGTTCCGGCACAACGCCCTGGTCATCGTCGGGATGGCGATCATCCCGACGATGATCGGGCTCGTGCTGGCCTCCGCCCTGACCGACCTGATCGACCGGCACTTCGGGCCGCGCACCGCCAGCGCCCTGCGCGCCTGCATCTACCTGCCGCAGGTCCTGCCAATCGTCATCGCGGGCATCGTCTGGAGCTGGCTGCTCGCCCCCGAGAACGGCGCGGTCAACGACCTGCTGGACGCGATCGGGCTCGGCTCGCTCGCGCACGACTGGCTCGGCGATCCCGCCACCGCGCTGTGGAGCGTCATGGGGGTCATGGTCTGGATCCAGATCGGATTCCCCCTCGTGATCTTCATGTCCGGGCTGCAGCGCGTGGACCCCTCGCTGTACGAGGCGGCCGAGATCGACGGGGCCTCGTGGGCGCAGCGCTTCTGGCACGTCGCGATCCCGCAGATCAGGCCCGAGATCTTCGTGGTGCTGCTGTGGACGACGATCGCCGCGCTCAAGGCGTTCCCGCACATCTTCGTGCTCACCAGGGGCGGCCCGGGGGGCGCGACAAGCGTGCCGTCCTACTACTCCTACGTCAATTTCTTCGAGAAGACCGACGTCGGCTACGGCTCCGCGATCGCCACCGTGCTGACGCTGATCATCATCGCGCTCACCATCGCCTTCCTGCGGCTGCAGGGCCGTGAGCTGGGGGAGGAGCGGTGACCGTGACGCTGGCCGAGAGCCCGGTGAGCGCACCAGCGCGGAGCCGGCCGCGGCGGCGCCGCCGGGGTCCGTCGGCCTACGCGGTGCTGGCGGCGCTGACCGCGCTGGCCGGGATCATGCTGATCCCCTTCGCTGTGGTGGTCTTCAACGCGCTGAAGACGCCGGAGGAGTACACCGCCAACGGCCCGCTCGCCCCGCCGGAGGGATTCCATCTCGATGGGATCAGGGTCTTCTGGGAGCGCGTCGGCTTCGGTCACGTCCTGTTCAACAGCGTGCTCATCAGCGGCTCGGTGGCCGTGCTGGCGGTCGTGCTGTCGGTGCTGAACGCCTACGCGCTGGGCATCGGCCGGATCAAGGGACGGATGTGGGTGCTGGTCCTGCTGCTGATGGCCAACACGCTGCCGCAGGAGTCGCTGGTCTACCCGCTGTACTACCTGGCCAACAAACTCGGGCTCTACGACACCCGGATCAGCGTGATCATCGTGTTCGCCGTCGTCCAGAGCGCGTTCGGCACCTACCTGCTGTCGTCGGTGATGTCCGCGTTCCCCCGGCCGCTGCTGGATGCGGCGCGGATCGACGGCGCCAGCCGGTGGCAGATCCTGTGGCGGGTGGTCGTGCCGGTCGTGCGGCCCACGCTGGCGGTGATGCTCGTCTTCTTCTTCATCTGGACGTGGAACGAGTTCCTGATCCCCCTCGTCTTCCTCATCTCCAACGACAACCAGACGGTGTCGGTCGCGCTCGGCGTGCTGCAGGGGCAGCGGCTGATGGACGCCACCATGTCCAGCGCCGCCGCGCTGCTCGGCCTGCTGCCGACCATCGTCTTCTTCCTCATCTTCCAGCGCACGCTATCGCGCGGACTCACAGCAGGAGCGATCAAGGAATGAAGTTCAGCGACGGTTACTGGATGATGCGCAAGGGCGTGCGCGCTGTCCACCCGATGGAGGTACTCGACATCGACGCCGGGCCGGCGTCGTTCGTCGTGCACGCGCCCGTCCAGCGGATACGGCACCGCGGCGACCTGCTCAAGGGCCCGATGGTGACCGTCACCTGCGCGTCCCCGATACCGGACGTCATCGGTGTCACCATCACGCACTTCGCGGGCGAGCGGCCCCGCGGCCCGGCGTTCGAGCTGGCCACCGACCCGACCGGGGAAGTGACGTTGGACGAGGAGGCGGCCACGCTGACCTCCGGCGCGCTGTCGGTGCGGGTCGGGCGCGGCGAGGGGTGGAGGCTGGACTTCCTGGCCCGGGGCCGCCGCCTCACCGGCAGCGCGCAGAAGGCGATGGCGATCATCGACACCGACGACGGCCGCCACTACGTGCGCGAGCAGCTCGACCTCGGCGTGGACCACTTCGTGTACGGGCTCGGCGAGCGGTTCGGGCCGCTGGTCAAGAACGGCCAGGCCGTGGACATCTGGAACGCCGACGGCGGCACGTCCAGCGAGCAGGCGTACAAGAACGCGCCGTTCTTCCTCACCAACGCGGGCTACGGCGTGTTCGTCGACCATCCCGGGCGCGCGTCGTTCGAGGTGGCCTCCGAGGCGATGGCGCGGACGCAGTTCAGCGTCGAGGGCCAGTCGATGCGCTACTTCCTCATCTACGGGCCGACGCCGAGGGAGATCCTGCGCAAGTACACCGCGCTCACCGGGCGGCCCGCGCGGGTGCCGGGCTGGTCGTACGGGCTGTGGCTGTCCACCTCGTTCACCACCGATTACGACGAGGCGACCGTCACCTCGTTCATCGACGGGATGGCCGAGCGGGGCCTGCCGCTCAGCGTGTTCCACTTCGACTGCTTCTGGATGCGCGAGTTCCGGTGGTGCGATTTCGAGTGGGATCCGCGCGTGTTCCCCGACCCGCCCGGGATGCTGCGCCGGCTCAGGGAGCGCGGCCTGCGCATCTGCGTCTGGATCAACCCCTACATCGGGCAGCGCTCGCCGCTGTTCGAGGAGGGCAGGGCGCGCGGCTACCTGCTGCGCCGCCCGAACGGCGATGTGTGGCAGTGGGACCTGTGGCAGCCGGGCCTGGCCGTGGTCGACTTCACCAACCCCGAGGCCCGCGCGTGGTACGCCGCCAAGCTCGACGCGTTGCTCGACATGGGCGTCGACTGCTTCAAGACCGACTTCGGCGAGCGCATCCCCACCGACGTCGTCTACCACGACGGGTCCGACCCGGAACGCGCGCACAACTACTACGCCTACCTCTACAACCAGACGGTGTTCGAGCTCTTGCGCAAGCGGCGCGGCGAGGGCGAGGCGATCGTGTTCGCCCGCTCGGCCACGGCGGGCGGGCAGCAGTTCCCGGTGCACTGGGGCGGCGACTGCGAGTCGACGTTCGAGGGCATGGGGGAGAGCCTGCGGGGCGGCCTGTCGCTGGGCATGTCGGGTTTCGGCTTCTGGAGCCACGACATCGGCGGATTCGAGGGTACCCCCGACCCGGCGCTGTTCAAACGATGGATCGCGTTCGGGCTGCTATCGTCGCACAGCCGGCTGCACGGAAGCCGCTCCTACCGGGTGCCATGGCTGTTCGATGAGGAGTCGGTGGAGGTCCTGCGGCGCTTCAGCCGGCTGAAGATGCGGCTGATGCCCTACCTGGCCGGGGCCGCGCGGCAGGCGTACGGCGAGGGCCTGCCGATGATGCGCGCGATGGTCGTCGAGTTCCCGGACGACCCGGCCTGCACGCATCTGGAGCGGCAGTACATGCTGGGCGACGACCTGCTCGTGGCGCCTGTCTTCTCCGCCGACGGGGAGCTCTCCTACTATGTGCCGCGCGGCGTCTGGACGCACTACCTCACCGGGGAGCGCGTCGAGGGCGGCCGCTGGGTGCGCGAGCGCCACGGGTTCGACAGCGTGCCGCTGCTCGTCCGGCCGGGGGCGGTGATCCCCGAGGGCGCGGTGGAGGACCGTCCCGATTACGACCACGCGGACGGTGTGACGCTGCGCGTGTACGAGCCGGCGGACGGCGCCCGCGTCACCACCGTGATCCCGGGCGCGGACGGGGACGCGGTCACGACGTTCACCACGTCCCGGACCGGCCCGGTGGTGCGGGTGGAGGCCGCGGGCGCCCCGGGTGCCTGGAGCGTTCTCCTCGTCAACCGCCGCGTCGCGGCCGTCAAAGGCGGGGAGAGCGCGGAGCACCCGCGGGGAGCGCTGGTCAGGGCGACCGGCGGCGAGCTGGTCATCACGCTGGAGGGGGAGGGCTCGACCACGGCGCCCGGCCCCAAAGGAGACTACCGATGAAAAGATATCGCTCAATCGCTGCTTCCGTTCCGCTCGTCCTCGCGCTGGTGTTTCACCCCTCGAGCTCGAGCGCGGGTGAGACGCTGCCGTTCCAGGATCCCGGTCTGCCGATCGAGGTCCGCGTCAGCGATCTCCTCGGCCGGCTCACGCTGGACGAGAAGCTGTCGCTCCTGCACCAGTTCCAGCCTCCCATTCCGCGGCTCGGCATTCCGGACTTCAAGGCCGGCACCGAGGCGCTGCACGGGGTGGCCTGGTCGACGGATCGCGACAACGGCGGCGCCGTCGTGACGGCGACCGGCACGGTGTTCCCGCAGGCGATCGGCCTGGCGACGACCTGGAACCCGGATCTCATCCGGCAGGTCGGCGAGGCTGTCGGAGACGAGGTTCGCGGCTATCACGCGCTCGCCCCGCGCGTCTGGGGTCTGCAGGTATGGGCGCCCGTGGTCAACCTGCTGCGCGACCCGCGCTGGGGGCGCAACGAGGAGGGCTACTCCGAGGACCCGCTCCTCTCCGGCGTGATCGCCACCGCCTACGGGCGCGGCCTCGAAGGGGACGACCCGCTCTATCTGAAGACCGCGCCGGTCATCAAGCACTATCTCGCCAACAACAACGAGATCCACCGCGATACAACGTCGTCGAACCTGCGCCCCCGCGTGAAGCACGAGTATGACGAGCTGGCCTTCAAGATGCCGATCGCCGCCGACGCCGTGACCGGCGTCATGACGTCTTACAACCTGGTCAACGGCAGGCCGGCCACCGTCAACCCGGATGTCGGCGAGGTCGTGCGGAGCTGGACGCAGAAGACGCTCTACAACGTGTCCGACGCCTGGGCCCCCTACAATTTGACCGGCTCGCAGCGGTACTTCGCCACGAACGAGGAGGCCTTCGCGGCCACGCTCCTGGCCGGCGTGGACAGCTTCACCGTCGACGACGCCAACAGCGCGCCCACCATCGAGATCCTCCAGTCGGCGCTCGCGCAAGGGCTCCTCACCGAGGAGGACATCGACGCCTCCGTCGAGCACGTCCTCTCCGTCCGCCTGCGGCTCGGCGACTTCGACCCGGACGGGGGTCCCTATGCCGGCATCGGGCCCGAGGTCATCGACAGCCCGGAGCACCGCCAGCTTGCCCGCCAGGCCGCCGATGAGGCCGTGGTGCTGCTCGAGAACAGGCGTCGCCTCCTGCCGCTGAATCCGTCGGCCACGCGGCGGATCGCGGTCGTCGGGCCGCTCTCGGACACGCTCTATACGGACTGGTATTCCGGGGCGCTCCCGTACCGGGTCACGCCCCTCTCCGGCATCCGCGAGCGGCTCGGCGGCGCCACCGTCCTCTCCAGCGAGGGCGTCGACCGGATCGTGCTGCGCGACGTAGCGAGCGGCCGCTACGTGACCGCCGGCGCGGACGAGGACGGGGACGTCCTGCGCGTCAGCGCGGCCAGCGCGGGTCCCACCGAGGAGTTCGACGTATTCGACTGGGGGCAGGGCATCGTCACGCTGCGCAGCGCGGCCAACGGCAAGGTGGTCGACCGCTTCAACTTCGGCGCCAACTTCGCGAACAGCGCCGCCCAGCCGTACGGCTGGTTCGTCCAGCAGCAGTTCGCCCTCGAGCCGCAGGGCGACGGCACGCACGTCATCCGCTACGCCGGCTACGAGAAGGCGTTCGACTGGGCCGGACCCGAGGTCTACCTGACCATCGCCGCGGACGGCGCGCTCGCCCTGACCGCGACCGAGGCGTCCAACGCGGCTCACTTCGCGGTCGACGTGGTCCGGAGCGGCGTCGACGAGGCCGTGCGCGCGGCGACAGGCGCCGACGCCGCCGTGGTCGTCGTTGGCAGTATGCCGTTCATCAACGGGCGGGAGGATCACGACCGCACGTCGATGGCGCTGGCCGAGCGGCAGTCCGCCCTGGTACGGGCGGTGCTCGCCGCCAATCCGCGCACCATCCTCGTGCTCGAGACGAGCTATCCGATGACCATCCCGTGGGAGAAGCTCCGCGTCCCCGCCATCCTGTGGACCACCCATGCGGGCCAGGAAACCGGCAATGCCATCTCCGACGTCCTTTTCGGCGACCACAATCCTGCCGGGCGACTGACCCAGACCTGGTACCGCTCGGCGGGCGACCTGCCGGATGTCCTCGAGTACGACATCATCAAGGCCCGGCGGACCTATCTCTACTTCGACGGTGATCCGCTCTATCCGTTCGGATACGGGCTGTCGTACTCGACCTTTGGGTACGACAACCTCCAGCTGAGCGCCCCGTCGGTCCAGGCCGGCGACCAGATCTCGGTGCGCGTCGACGTCACGAACACGAGCCTGCGGGCCGGCGACGAGGTCGTTCAGCTCTACAGCCGCCAGCCATCGTCGCGCGATCCGCAGCCCGTCAAGCAGCTGCGGGCGTTTCGGCGGATCCACCTCGCGCCGGGCGAGAAGCGGACGGTCGAGCTCGCTTTCGCCGCCTCCGATCTTGCCCACTGGGACGTGACCCGGGGCCGCTGGGTCCTCGAGGCGACTGGCGTCGAGCTGATGGTCGGCTCCTCCTCGGCCGACGTCCGCCGGAGCGCGGTCGTGCGCGTGCGCGGCGAGCGCATCCCGGCGCGCGACCTCGCCCGCGAGACGCGAGCGCTCGACTTCGACGACTACGCGGGCATCGAGCTGGTCGACGAGAGCATGGAGTGGGGCGACGCCGTGGGCGCCACCGCGGGCGACTGGCTCCGCTTCTCCGATGTGGAGCTGGGCAGCGGTGCCAGCCACTTCAGCGGCGGGTTCGCCCGCGCCGAGGCGGGCGACGCGCTCGTCGAGATCCGGCTCGACGATCCGGTCCGCGGCAAGGTGGTTGGGACCGCCGTCGTGCCGAGCACGGGCGACGTGTACGCATACACCACCGTGGCCGCCGAGCTCGACAGCGCTTACGGGCGACACGACGTCTACCTCGTGTTCCGTGGAGCCGCCCGCCTGTCGAACTTCGCGATCGACTGAGGGGCCCTTCGACGTAGGTCTCTCGCAACCCCGCCTCCGTGCCGGTTTATCACGGCGCATCCACGTTCCCATGATGCCTTCCCCCTGCGGCGGCCGGACCGCTGCCGACGCTCTCCGGATGGGGCGTGCGCGGCTATGCCAGCTTCATGGGCTCGGTGAGCCAGCAGGCCGACGGCTCGCTCAGGGGGCATTTCACGATCATCATCCACAATCCCGGCGAAGCCCCCGTCACCTGCCGCTACCTGCGCTTCCGTCTCCATACCGTGAGCGGCGCTGGCGGCCAAGCCCATTCCAAACGCTGATGCCTCGCGTGCGGTAGAGCTGGATCTGCCCGCGGGTGCCTTCGACTGCGACGCGCGCCCAGGATTCGGCGGTGCGCGCCCGGTCCGCGCCGTGAGAACGCAGCACATCGGAGAGGACGGCGACCGTGTCGTAGCCCTCGAAGGCGACGAAGGAGGGCGCTTCGGCCAGCCGCTCGCGCAGGGCCGCCTCGACCCCGGCGTCCCGGCCTGACCGGAGGCGCCGGGAGGCACGCGGCCCCTCTGGCGCGCCGGGGGCGCGCCGCCGCGGCACGTTCCGGGTCGCTCACGGCGAGATGAATCTATTGCATGGGGTTTATGATACCAATTCATTGGAATCACGCCCTCCGTCGATCCATGAATGTCTAGCATACGAGCCGCTCGCGGTCCCACCCTTTCGGCTTGCTGCGCTACACTTCCTCGCGCTGCGATCCGGCTTGGTTTGCCCACGCGTCGAGACTCTAATGGCGCTGAGAGTCTGAAACGAACAACCCGGGTTCGGTCGACCTGCTCACTGCGCGTGAGCTCACCAAAAGTGTGTGTCGACCGAAGTAGGAGCGACGATGCAACGAGTCACGGTTTCGGTGATGTCGGCCTTTTCTTCTTCATTGTACCTCGCGGCACCACTGGTTCTCCTCGCGTGCGGTGCGGACGCATCCGGCGAGGCGGACGTCGTCTCGGAGGCGCATGCGCTCGCAGGCGGCGGGCATTGCGCAGCCGGTTTGCTGCAGAATCCGGAGACGCAGCAGTGCGCGCCGATCGCCGATCGCCGCGCTGAAGCGCAGCGCGCCGCCGCGCGCAGGCCGGAGCGGCTGCCGCCGAATCTCAAGGCGTTGCGCGGCACGGCGGACGGCGCGCCGCCGCGCGCCGAGGCGCGGGCGGCGCGCTCGCGCGTGAGCATCCCCGACCACGTGCCGGGCGGGCTCGGCGCGGGCGTGAGTTACAAGAGCGGCGCGCTGCCCGTAACCGAATCATCGACGCTCTACACACACATGATCGTGTATCCGGAGGGTCTCGGCTTCGACGTGCCGGCGGACTTGTTCACGACGGCCACGAATCGCACGGAGAAAACCGTCGAGGTCGTCGGCTGGTACCGCGAGGCCAGCGTGCATCACATCGGCATTTTCGACTGGTCGTGCTCGGCGACCGATCCGTGCGCGGGCGGTCAGACAGTGCCCTCCTGGATCTGGACGCGACCATTCAGCGACAACACCTGCCAGCTCACGCAAATGGCGGACGGCGCCGGCGTGAACCACGAGACGCTGTACTACGCCAATGCCACCGTCTCCACCGCGAGCGGCTGGGAGAACCGCGTTTTGTTCTGGAATTATTGCACGAGTCAGTGGGATCTCGAGTACGTGCACGCGTTCACGGGTCCGCAACAAGACTGCAGCGTGACCGGTTGCGGCTGGTGGGGCCCGATCGTCGAAAACTTTTCTCCGCTCGAGGATCAGCCGTTCCCGCAGCTCGGCTTCATCGACACGAGCCTCGTTCACGACGGCGTGACGAGCCTTTTGCCGCCGAGCGAGACGGACTTCAACGGCCCGCCTTCGACTTGGCACCTGTGTTTCATCGATCCGAACACGTCCTGGTCGACGAGCCAGATCCCGTGCGGCGCGAGCACGACGCCGTGGACCGCGACGCTCACCTTGACCAGCAACTGGAACACGGGCTATTGCGCGGATGTCGCGGTTCACAACGGCGGCACGACTGCGATCTCCACTTGGTCCGTGTCGCTCGCGATGAATCAATCCACGCTGACGAGCAGCCACAGCGGGAGCTTTCAGGCGACTTCCGCCGGTCAGTATCAGATCACTCCGCTGAGTTGGAATGCGAACCTCGCGCCCGGAGCCACGACCTCGTTCGGCTTCTGCGCGAACAAGACCGGCACAAACTACACGCCAACCGTCACCACGCCCTGAGCGCCGTGAAGCATCTCCGCTCGGCGCAGCGGAATGCTCGATGATCACTCGTCCCGGCGCGGACCGGCGCAGCCTCCGGCGGCGTGTTTGCCGTCCCGGAGCCGGGACGCGAGATCATCGACTCGAACGGGAGTGCTCGCTCGGGCGCGCTCGCGCGCTCCGATGTTGGAACGGGCACGTGATGCGGCGATGCAGACCGACGCCCGGACGGACACGTGTGCCCACGGCACGCCGATGCGCCCCGTAGCGCGCGCGGCGCCGCCCGGACCACGCTCTTTCGACCCAGGACCGAGCCATGACGACGCTCGCGGTCCCACCCTTTCGCTCTGCCGCGCTACACTACCTCGCGCGGCGATCCGGCTTGATTTGCCTACGCGCTGCGGCCCGACGCCGGGGAGGCCGAGCACCATCTCGATCGAGCCGGCCTCGGTCGCGGTAGGGATCTCTGCCGTCGTCTGAGACCGAGCTCTCCCAGGCGGGCCCGTACGCGCCGTGGTGCTCGGGCGCGAGCCCCCGAGAGAGCGGCAGCTCTAGCCATCCGCCGCGGAGGGCCAGCGGGCGCCGGTCCTGCTCGGGGAGCAAGCGGAGCCGGAACTGCCGCCCGAGATAAAGGACCGACTCTCCGCTCACGAACTCTCGCGCGCTGCTGGCGGGGAGCGGGAGCCGCTAAAGAAATCCACGCGGCGTCCGTCGACATCAAGAGCTGTCCGTAACGAAGCGAGCGGTTGGAAGCGAACCTCGTCCAAACGCAGCGGAATTTTCGAACACATCGCATCATCCTTCTTTTTACTTGATCGGTTAGTCACAACAGCTCCACAGTTGCAGGTATGCGTATCGCTTCCTTCAGCGTGCTCGCGTTCGCATTCGCCTGCTCCAGCTCGCCAGACGAGCCCGGCGGCTCGGGAGGCGCAGGGGGCGCCGCCGCGGGCGCCCCGGGCACGAGCGGCACCGGCGGCGTCACCCAACCAAACGGAGGCGCGACGAGCCCCGGCGGCAATGCGACGAATGGCGGCGCAACGACAGGAGGAGCCGCGATGGGCGGAGCGTCGACGGGCGGCGAGCCAGCCGGCGGCTCCTCGGAAAGCGCGGGCACGGCGAGCGGCGGAGCGTCGGCAGGAACTGGCGGAGCGAATGGCGGAGCCGGCGGGGCGAGCGGCGGAGCCGGCGGGACGAGCGGCGGAGCCGGCGGAGCGAGCGGCGGAACCGGCGGCGGCGGTGCCTGCGTCAAGAACCTCGCCTGCAAGCTGGACCCACCGCCGAGCACCGGCGACCTCGCGCAAGACTGCGTCGATCGCATCAACCAGTTCCTCACGCAGTGCGCTTGCCTGCCTGCGCTCAAGCGCCGCAAAGACGGCGAAGCCTGCGCCAACGAGATGGCGAAATACGACGCCGATCACAACATGGCTCACGCCGGCATCCAAGCAAAGATCTGTGAGCCCGGCGGCTCGCAAAACTCCTGCCCTGGCTACTCCTCCAACAAGCAAGTCATCGGCCTGTGCATGCAACAGATGTGGGACGAAGGCCCGCCACCCACCGCAGACTGCACCGGCGACTGCTACGAAACGTACGGCCACTTCATCAACATGACCGACGACTCGGTCACCCAAGTCGCCTGCGGCTTCTACACGACGAGCAGCGGCAAAGTCTGGGCCGTCCAGAACTTCACGCGCTGAGAGCGCGGGTGGGCCCCGCGCTCGGGATCGAGGGCGGCGTCCTGCCCCGCGACGGGTTGGTGCCGATCGGCGCCTTCTCCAGGGTCCTGTACTTCATGGCCTCCGACGGCGCGATCCTCGCCGACGACGGCGTGGGGGAGCGCTTCTTCTTCGCGGATTCGTGGCCCATCTTTCTGGAGCGGTTCGCCCTGGGGCACGAGGCTCCGGACGTGATCCCGGGGTGGCCGGCCCGCCACTGCGCGAGCCTCTCCGAGGACGTGGACAAGGCGCTGGCGCAGGCCCTTGGCGTCCGCGCGCGCCCGAGCTCAGCGACCGGACGCAGTCGTTCTGGACGAGCGACGACCTGGTGATCTGGTCGACGCTCGCCTGCCTCGAGTTCTGCGTGTCCCCCTGTATCCTCTACGCGGACGAACCTGCGGTGATCGAGCAGGCGCTCATATGGATCCAGGCGAACCATCCTGAGCTGAGCATCGAGCGGAGCGAAGCTGCGCGCTGATCGAGCGCCGGCACCGGCGGCCCAGCCTGTTCCTGCCGCCGCAGACTGTGGAGCGAACGCGGCCCCTTTGACGACGCGGCGACGGAGGGAGCCCCGCTGGGCCACATCGGAGCCGCCCTGGGCGGGTAGATGGGCGGAAACCATGGAAATCGCTGCTGTTTCAGGCGACTTCTCGGTATCGACCGGTGTTCCTGGCGGGACTGTTCCGCGGGGGCGAACCGTCGCGATCCGGTGCTGTGCCCGGGATTTCAGGGATGCGTGACGACGGATCGCAGCCCGTCGGTGGAGGTGGGCCCAACCCGGGCCCAATGGGCGAGCCTCGATCCTGGGAGGCTCGCGTCGGCCGACGCGTCGCCTCGGGCTGTCGTGGTTGCCTCGCTCGCCGGCACCCTGAACCGCGCCATCGCCCTTGGGGATGAGGAGGCGGCGCGGATCGTTCACGAGGCGATCGGTCGGCTGCTCGGCCTGGTGCCAGCACCGGATGGGAGAGAAAGGCCAGGGATGCTGGCAGAGCCGTTCTCGCTCACGCGCCGCGCGCCGCAGGCCTCGTAGAACCGCCCGGCGTTCGGATCGCCCTGGATCACGAGGACGCGGTACCCGCGTCGCCGCGCTTCGTCGCGCGCGTGCGCCAGGAGCGCGCTCGTCAAGAGCTTCTCCCTGGACTCGATGAACGAGCGCAGGTCGTAGACCGTCGGTGTATCTCCGCAGGTCGGCTCCACCTGGAGGGCCAACACGAGGATGGATGCATGGAGGGGCCGGACCGCGGGAGGCCTACGCCGCCAGCTCGGCCGCGATCCACGCCGTGAGCGACGGGCATCGCGGGGTCCATCCGAGCTCACGACGGGCGCGAACGGCCTGAACACGACTGTTGGAGCCCAAGAGGTAACGCGCCGGGATCTCGCCCCAAAGCGCCGTCGCTTCCTGGAGGCTGCAGTTCCGGATCCGGCCGAGGCGCAAGCGCGCAGCGATGGCTCGTGCGATCTCCTCGAAAGACGCTTCGCCCGCCTCGACGAAGTAGAACGCGCCGGCGGGAGCTTTGCGGAGCGCCAGCGCATAGAGCGACGACATGTCGCGTACGTGGACGTTCGACCATCGATTGGCACCCTTGCCGACGACGCACACCGCCCCGACCTCGCGGGCCGTCCTGGCGAGCATCGGGACCTGGATGCTCTCCGCGCGCAGGCCGAGGCCGACGCCGTAGACCATAGCGTTGGACAGGACGATGCCCCGCACTCCAACCCGTGCTGCCTGGAGGACCTGGACCTCCACCTCACGCAGGGCCTTCTGCATGGGATGCCCCCCCTCGACGATCGGCTCGTCATCGCTGGAGAGTCGCTCGCTGGCGACGTCGCCGCACGCGTCCTCGGACACGAGGCCGATGCCGCTGCTGTGGATCAGCGCCTTACCAGACCCTTCCAGTCCGCGCACAAGAGCGGTCACGACGTCGCCGCGGAGGCTGTCTGCGGCGTTGACCACGGCGTCCGCTCGGCGCGCCTCGGCCTCGAGCAGCCCATGATCGCTCAGGTCTCCCAGCACCGCGCTGGTGCCCTGCGCCTCGAGCGATGCCATCTGTTCGCGGCGCCGGACCAGGCCCCGAACCGAGTGTCCCTGCTCGGAGAGGTGCTTGGCGACGGATCCGCCGATGTACCCCGTTGCTCCCGTGAGGAAGATCTTCATTCCGGTCCTCCGGCCCCGCCGCCGGCGACCAGCTCAGCCGTGAGCTCGTGGTTGAGCATCGCCGCGGCCTGCATCGCGGACGCTGCCGCGAGGATCGCCCCTTGCATTCGCGAGACCAGATCCCCGCCGGCATAAATACCGGGCACGGACGTCTCGCGGCGCATCGGGTCGACCTGCACGAAACCGTCGTCGTCGAGGGCGACGCCCAGCGTACGGACCAGGTCCACCTGGCGTTGCGGCGGATGGGCGAACAGCACCTCGCAGCGGATCGTCGCGCCGTCCGAGAGCTGGATGCCCTCCAGTCGATCGTCGCGCGCGATGAGGCGCGCGACGGGTCGCGCCTCGACGTGGATCCCCGCGGCGCCGAGGCGGGCGCGGATGTCCGCTTGGACGTCGAACGCTCCGCTCGTGAAGACCACGACGTCTCGAGTCCATCCACGCAGCAGGAGCGGGAACTCGAGGAATTGCACCCCTCGCGCCAGGTAGCCCCACCTCCGGTCCTGGACCTCCCATCCGTGGCAGTAGGGGCATTGGTAGATTGAACGCCCCCACAGCTCGCGAAACCCCTGGATGGCGAGCGGCTCGTCGATCAGCCCAGTGCAGAGGAGGATCCGCCGGGCCTCGACGGTGCCCGCCGCCGAGGTGACCTGGAATGCTCCTCGTGTCCCCGCGATCGCCTCTACCCGGAGGTCGCGCGCCTCCACGCTCGGGTACGCCGCGAGCTGCCGGCGGCCGATCTCCCGGAACTCCTGCGGCGGCGTCCCGTCCCGTGTGACGAAGTTGTGGATGTGCTCCGCGGCCGCGTTCCTGCGAGCCCCCGCGTCGCAGAGCAGGACACGCTTGCGCGCGCGGCCGAGGGCCAGAGCAGCGGAGAGGCCGGCCGGGCCGCCTCCCACGATGACGACGTCGTATGACATGTTGGATTTCCTTGCAGAGAAGGCCGGTCGCGAAGCTCCGCAACCCGATGCGCAGCCCGGGACGGTCAGGGCGGCGCCGAGCGCCGCGCTCGCCTGGAGCCACGCGCGTCGCGTGAGCGGCGGGTCGTCGGTCTCGTTCGCCGTCTCCCCGTCGTAGCTCCGCGCGCCGAGCCGCTGAAGGGCGGGGGTTTCGGTCCAACCGGCGAGGTTTTCGATGGGCTCCGGCCGGATCTGGAGGAGGAAAAGCTCGATCCACTGATCCGCGCCTTGACTTCGCGAGCAACACCCCACCGAAGAGCCGATCCCAGTGGTGAACCGTGATGATGTTGAAGCCGACCTCCACTCCCTCGGCGATCTTTGGCGACACATCGCTCTCCGCGCCAGCGGCGACAGAGCGAGGAGTCGGCGAAGGTGCCAAGGAAAGCGGCGCGGCGAAGGGTGAGCCGGTAGCGGAAACGGTTGTCAACCGACAGCAACTTTTACTGACGCTCTACACCCCATAACTCCAGTCGTAGGGCCGGAAGAGTGCGGGGACGCAGGCACGATCCCGAAACAGGCGGCAGCGCATCGAACGGCCCGGCAACAGGGCGGCGAAGCGAAGGAGAATCCCTCGGCGCTGCGCCGCCAGGCCAGTCGCCGACCCCGATCGGTGATGCCGCGGGCCCTTCACCGCAGGCGATGCGGCGGCGCAGGGCGCCCCGTTGGGCCACGCCGGAGCCGCCCTCGGCGGCAAAGCAGGCGGACGCGATGGAAATCGCTACCGTTTCCGGCGACCGCTCCTCTCCGCCCGGGAATTCCTGGCGGGATTTCTGACGCGCGAAACCAGTGCCCACGAGCCGCCTGCCAGGGGGTCTTTCCGCGTCCGGAGCGCGCGTCACCCCTCGCCCGAGAGCACCGCGGCGATCGCGACGCGCTCCCCGCGCGGGCGCCCGGCCGCGTCGGCGTGGGCCATGTCGAGGGCGGCCAGCACCGTCGAGAGCGTCGCCTGGTCCAGGACCGACGACGCCTCGAGGGCGCGGAGGTCCTCTCCCACGAAGTTCTTCGGGCACGCGTCGATGACTGGCAGCGCGCGCGTCTCCGGCGCGGGCGCGAAGCGGATCGGCAGGCCGTGGGTGCGGCAGATGAGCGGCCGCGCCGCGTAGACCGCGCACCTCCCCTCCCCGTCGAGCGCCGGGCACACGCCCGGGTCGCCCGCCCTCGCGCGCGCCGCGAGCGCCGCCCGGTCGGGCTCGGGGAGCGCCGCGAGCGCCTCGCGGAGGGCATCGGCCTCGATCGACGTCACGGAGAACCGCCGCCGGCAGCAGTCGCTGCACCCGGTGCGGCAGGCCATCCGCGCGCCGTGGCGGGCGCTCGCGTGCGCGAAGAACGCGTCGACCTTGGCAAAGAGCTCGCGGAGGCGATCGCGCGGCGGAGGGCTCATGCGCCGGGTTCTAGCAGCCGAGGGCCCCGGCGCGCCCCCAGGAATAGCGAGCTGATCCGCCGGGACGGGGAGAGCGCCGGCCGGGACAGGGGTTCAGGACGAACGGGAATCAGCAGGTGTTCTCGGACAACCCCCGGCGCAGCAGGATGCTCTCTCCCAGCGCCCACATCTCGGCGCCGTCCCCGCGCACGTCGAACAGGGTGCCCCAGGTGCCCGACGCCTCGCCCCGCCAAGGTCTCGCCGCCGTCGGTCGAGCGCAGGAGCACCCCTTCCCGGCCGCAGGCCCAGAGCGCCCCGGCCTCGTCTCCCCAGATGCTCCGGAGGCCGCCGGAGACCTCGGCCAGCACCTCCCATGTCGCGCCGCCGTCCCGGGAGCGCAGCACGTCGCTGAGGCCCAGCCCGCCGACAGCGAAGAGCTCGTCCCCCCTGCCCCAGATCGCCTCCAGATCGCGCGCGCAGCCGCTCGCGACAGCCTCCCACGCGTCGCCGCCGTCCACCGTGCGGACGATGGTACCGCCGCGGCCCACCGCCACGGCGAGCTGCCCCGGCCCTGCCCAGACAGCGCGGAGGCGCGGCTCGCGCGGGGCTCCCAGCTCGATCCACCGGAGGCCGTCCGCGCCGAGGCGGCAGACAACGCCATCGAGGATGGCGAACGCTCTCTTTGCCCCCTCGCCATGCACCGAGGCCCCCTCGGGCCTGCCGGTCACCTCGATCCAGCGATGTCCGCCGTCGTCCGACCGGATCTGCGCGGAGCCCCCGCCGACAACCAGGATCCTCTCGCCGCTGCCCCACACGGCGATCAGCGAGCCGGCGCCCTCCTCGTTGCTCCTCGCCCATGTCTGGCCGCCATCGTGGGTCTGCGCGATGCTTCCACCGTCGCCCACCAGCACGACCCGACCCGGCCCCGCGACCCAGAGGCCTCGGAACTTCCCCCGGACAGGCACCTTCACCCACGGGCCCTCGAGCGGCGCATCCCCTGCCTGCACTGGCACCTTGGCGAAGCTCTTGCCGCCATCGGTGGACCGGAAAGCAGGCCCGCTCCCGATGCACCAGATCGCGCCGTGATCATCGCTCCACACGCCATACAGGGGCTGTTCCGACCTGAGCGGAGGGCGCTTCCATGTGCGCCCCTCATCCTCGCTGACCGCGAGGAGGCCGCCGTCGCCTGCCGCGATGACAAGGCCAGCGGCGCCGAGCCAGAGCGCGTTGATGGCATTCCCGCTCCCGGTGGGGTGCGATTCCCAGGAGGCGCCCCCATCCCGGCTCGTATGGACACGGCCATCGCCGTCGCCCACGGCCACGAGCCCGCCTCGCGCGCAGAGCGCCTCGCCGTCGTCCCGCAGGGCGACGCCGCGCAGGTCGGCCCCCGGGCCGCAGCTCACGTCGGACCAGCGCCGCCCTTCGTCGATCGACGACAGCAGGGTCCCCCGCTGTCCGGCGGCGATCAGCGCCGGGCCGGCGCCGGGCCGGCGCCGGCGAGCGCGCTCAGGTCCTGGCGAAGGGGCGTCTGCGTCCGCCTCCACCGCTGGCCGCCGTCCTCCGAGCGCAGCACGTGCCCCTGGGTCCCGGCGAGGACGATCACGTGACCTCGCCCCCAGATGGCGCGGTGGAGGGTGCTCATCGGTCGCCGATCACGGCATGTCCGGCGGAAGCGGCACGTTGTGCTCGGAGGAGACCGCGCCGGCCGCGTCCGGGGGCAGGCTGCCGATGGGACCTTTCCCGATGCTCCGCCCTGTCTTCTCGATCCTGCAGGCCGATTGTTTGAACGTCGGCTGCTTGGACAGCGGATCGGTGAAATCGGCCGTCAGGTCGTTGGCGGACTCGTGCCCCTCCCAGCTTCCGTAGTGGAAAGGCACGAACACGAGCCCTTTCTGGACGGTCCTGCCCGGGCGGGCCGGCACCTCGATCCAGCCCCGCGGCGACGTGATCCGCACGACGTCGCCCGGCTGGATGCCCAGCGCGGCCGCGTCGTCCTCGTGGATCTCCACGTAGGCGTGCGGCGCGGCGACCTGCAAATGCGGCGAGCGCGCTGTCTTCGTGCGCGTGTGCCAGTGCCACACAAGGCGGCCCGTCGTCAGCCACATCGGATACCGATCGTCCGGCTGCTCCACGGGCGGCAAGTAACACGTCGGGTGGAGGATCGCACGCCCGCCGGCGCCGATCGCCTCGAACTCCTCCTGCGTGAGCGCCCGGCCGGTGAGCTGGTCCTTGGTGTAGCTCTGCGCCACGCCGGGGGAGGTCGGGAACACGTGATCCGCATAGAGCCGCGGCGTCCCGAGCGGCGCCCTGTCGTTCACGGGCCAGCGCAGCCCGTTGTGCTCCTCCAGCTTCGCGTACGTGATGCCGGTCATGTCGCACGGGCGCCCCCGCGAGATCTCCTTCCACTCCTCGAAGCACTCCTCGGGTGTCCTGTAGGCGATGAGCGGATTGCCCTCCCTGTCGCGGAAGTCCATCCGCGCCGCGAAATCGAGCAAGATCTCGAGATCGGACCGCACGCCCTCGGGCGGCTCCACCGCCTTGCGCAGCAGGTTGATCGTGCGATCCGCGTTCTCCATCGTCCCTTCCTTCTCTCCCCAGAGCGCGGCCGGAAGGACGACATCGGCGACGACCGAGGTCTCGGTCAGGAACGGATCCTGGACGACGACGAACGTGCTCTCGAGCGCCTTCCGCGCCCGCCCCCGGTTCGGGAGCGACACCATCGGATTCGTCCCGATGTTCCAGAACAGGCCGATCTTGCCGTCCTCGATCATCGCGAGGATCTCCTCGATGCCCTTCTCGGGCCCGGCGGGCAGCGCGTGCTCATCCACCTTCCACAGCCTCGCCATCTCCTGGAGGTGCTTCGGGTTGTTGGAGTTGCGCTGCGCTGGATACGTGCCGACCCCGCCCGCCGTGCGGTTCGCCGAGGAGCTGGGCTGCCCTGCCATGTGGAGCGGGCCGCACCCGGGCTTGCCGATCAGCCCCCGGACGAGGTGCAGGTTGTTGATCGCCACGCACGCGGTGGTGGCGTCTGCGCTCTGGTAGGTGCCCTGAAGCGTGGTCGTCACGAGGCTGCTTGTCCTGCCCAGCCGCTCCGCGGCCTCCCGGATCACGTCTCCGGGGACGCCGGTGACCTGCGCTGTTCGCTCGAGCGTCCACGTCTCCAGCGCGGCGGCCATCTTCTCGTACCCCACGGTGTGCTCCTGGATGAAGCGCTCGTCCGTGGCGCCGATCTCCAGCACATGGCGGACGATGCCGTTGAGGAGGGGCACGTTGGTGCCAGGGTAGAGCTGGAGGTGGAGATCGGCCGCCTCCGCCGTCACGGTCCGCCGCGGATCCACGACGATGAGGTACGGCTTGCCGGTCCGCCGTTTCCGCGCCATGACCCGCTCGAACAGGACGGTGCCTGTCTCCGCCAGGTTGTGGCCGAACAGCATCAGCGTGTCTGTCTCGTCCACGTCGTCGAACGACGCCGGCGTGCCGTCGGCGCCGAACGACTGCAGCAGACAGAACTCGGTCGTCGCCGTGCACAGGCGCGTGTTGGCGTCGAGCAGGTGGGTCTGCAGCCCCGCGCGGCCGATCTTGGCGATTGTATAGTAGTCTTCCAGGAAGGCCTGCCCGGTCGAGTAGATGGCGACGCTGTTGCGCCCGCGCTCGTCCAGCGATCGCTTCGCGTGGGCCACGACGAGCGCCATCGCCTCTTCCCAGCTCGCCGGGCGGAGCTCGCCGTCTCCTCGCCGGATGAGCGGGGTGCGCAGCCGGTCGGGGCTGCCGTTGGCGTACCACTGGTTCTCGCCCTTGGGGCCGAGCCTGCCCCGGTTGGTCGGGTGCTTCGCGTTGCCCTTGACGCCGACGATCCGGCCGTCCTTGACCGCCACGTAGCAGCCGCAGCCGACAGAGCAGATGTTGCAGGTGCTGTACACCCACCGATCCACATCGCCCTGCGTATAGACGTTGCTGTCGACCCGCTCCCCCTCCCAGGCCATGGCACCACCTCCTACCGCATGACTTTGTCGTAGAACGACGGGATCACGTACTTCAGCTCGTCGTGACGGAACCGTTCCTCCAGCAGCGCGGCGATCCGCTCCAGCCGCTTCTTCATCTCCGCGGAGAGCGCCGCCATCTCGCGCGCGAGCTGGAGCCGCGGATCGCCCGCCCACCCCAGGTGGCGGACCCAGGAGCGGATGTTGACCTCTGCGATCTCATGGTCGTGGTAGACGATGCTGAGATCGGTCTTGATCGCCTCCATCGCGAGATCGTCGTCGCGCATCTCCGGCGTCAGCCGCTCCAGCGCCGCCTTCTGTTCCTTCAAGGCGGTCCGGAAGAGCACGGCCAGCGGGTCGTGCGACTGCTCTGTCCGCTGAAGCACCGAGTCCGTGAGCTCGGCGAGCTCATGCACGCAGGTCGGCAGCTCGTTCATGCACCGGTCCTCCCACGCGTCCTTCTTGCCCCCCGCGGGCCGGATCGTCGAGAGGGTCCGTCGCTCTCTGCGTGCGCCGCGCGCGCTCCCCTGCGACGGCCGGCGGGCGGCGGCGCGGAGAGAGGGCGGCAGGGCGGGTCAGGGCGCCTGGATCTTCGCCTTCACCCACCGTCCGGAGTCGGTGAGCTGGCCGTCGGACCAGGGGCCGCTCGCGCCAGCGCCGGACCGGAGCGCGGCGCACGCCTCGGCCTTGTCGACGATCGACCAGTTGAGCCAGCTGATCTTGTTGGTGCGCAGGAAGTCGAGCCATGTCTGCGACTCGCCGAGGTCGAGCGCGCCGTCCCCGCTGGCGCTGCAGGTGCCCCACTCGGTCACGAACAGCGGGAGGCCCGCGCTCATCGCGTTGCTCGCCTTGGTGCGCAGGTAGTCCTTGTGCGTGGCGGCATAGAAATGCAGCGTGTAGGCGATGTTGCTGTAGCGCGTGATCGGGCTCCTGGCGGCCACGTCCACGTCCTGCGACCAGGTCGGCGTCCCGACGATGACGAGGTTGTCGGAGCCGGCGCCGCGGATCTCGCCGATCACCTCTTCTGCGTACGACTTCACCTGGGCCCAGGTCTCGTTGTCCGGCTCGTTGTAGACCTCGAAGATCACGCCGGGCTCGTCGCCGTACTCCGTCGCCATCTCCCGGAAGAAGCGCTTCGCTGCGTCCTTGTGGCTCGTCAGGGCCGCGTCGTGATCGTGCCAGTCGATGATCACGTAGATGCCCCTGGCGATGGCGGCGTCGACGATCGTCTTGACCTTGCGCTTCTCCGCGTCCGGGTTGTGGAGGTAGCCGTACCGCCCCTCCACGCTGACCGTCATCGCGGCGCGGACGACGCTCACGTCCCAGCCGTCCACGAGCGTGTTGACGGCGGCGGCGTTGTAGAACTTCTCTCCTTCCCAGACGCTCCAGAACAGGCTCATGCCCTTGAGCTGGAGCTCTGCCCCGTACGCGTCGACGACACGGTTGCCCATCACCTGGAGGCTGCCATGCCGCTCCACCGGCGTGCCCGTGACCGGGCCCGTCCCGGTCGACGTCGTCGAGCTCGTGGCGCTCACGGCGGTGGTCACGCTCGAGGTCGACGCGTCGCCGCCGCCTGCGCCGCCGCTGCCGCCCGCGCCGCCGCTGCCCCCCACGCCGGTCGTTGTGGTCGTCACGGCCGACGTCGACACGGCCGACGTCGACGCGTCGCCGCCGCCTGCGCCGCCGCTGCCGCTCGTGGTGGTCGTCACGCTCGACGTCGAGGCGTCGCCGCCGCTGCCGCCCGCGCCGCTCGTGGTGGACGCCACGGTCGACGTCGACGCGTCACCGCCGCCTGCGCCGCCGCTGCCGGCTGCGCCTGTCGTGGTGGCCGCAACGGTCGACGTCGCTGCGTCTCCGCCGCCGCCCGCGCCGCCGCTGCCGCCCACGCCGCCCGCGCCGCCGCTGCCGCCCACGCCGCCCGCGCCGCCGCTGCCGCCCACGCCGCCCGCGCCGCCGCTGCCGCCCACGCCGCCCGCGCCGCCGCTGCCGCCCGCGCCGCCGTCGCCGCCGCTGCCGCCCTCGCCGCCCGAGGAGGCCGACGTCGTCGTCGACGCCGAGCTGCTGCTCCCGGAGGACACCGTCGTCGTCGACGCCGAGTCGCCGCCTCCCGATGCCGAATCCCCCGCGGTGCCCTCGCACCCGAGCACCATCATGGCCGGCAGCGCGAGATGCAGAAGACCGCGCGTCCATCGCGGCCCGATAAACAACCCCGTCGTCACGTCGTGGCTCATCGTGTTCTCCGAGTGAAGCGCTCGCCCGGTGCGCCTGGCATCGAGCAAAGGGAGTCAAGGAAGGGCATCAAGGAAGCAGGGCCGCCGCGCTGTTAGCAGGGCCAACGCGATGGGTGAAGAAGGAAAGAGGGGCATCCATCTTACCCACAGCGCGTCACGTCATCGCGGCGCGTCACGCCATCGCGAGGACCGCCGAGCGGAACCTGCGCTGTCCGGCGCACCGAGGACCGGGCGCGACGCGATGCGAACCGCCGCGCTCGCCAGAGCATGGGATGAGCCTCGTGGCGCGTCCGGTCCTCGTGCGCCGGACAGCGCCGCGGGGTGAGCTGGCGACGGGCCGGCGCGGATCAGCGCGTCGTATATGCCCTGACAGGAATATACCCCGTACGGTATATTCACTCGCGATGGTCGAGATGTTCGCGGCGCTCGCCGATCCAACCCGCCTGCGCATCGTCGAGCTGCTTCGCGCCGGGCCCCGGCCGGTGGGCGAGATCTGTGATCGTCTTCCCCTGCCGCAGCCTCAGGTGTCGAAGCACCTGCGCGTGCTGAGGGACGCCGGCCTCGTCGACGTCCAGCCGCGCGCGCAGCAGCGCATCTACGGGCTGCGCGCGCGGCGGCTGCGAGAGCTCAACGCGTGGATCGAGCGCTTCCGGAGCATCTGGGACGCGCGCTTCGAGCAGCTCGGGATGCCGAGACCCGGCGCGCTAAGCGCCTGTCGGCAGGACGTCGCGCTTCGAAGAGGCCAGCCCCGAGGTGCGAGCCCCGGCGAGGACGCCTCCCGCGCCGGACCTAGCAGTCGAACACCCCGGCGCCCCGCTCGAGCTCGCCGAACGGGTCCACGAGCGCGCGCACGAGCAGGCGCGCCGGCGCGCTCTCGATGCCGCCCGCCGCGCGCCAGGTGACGTGGCGGAGCTCGCCCAGGAGAGCCCCGGCGAGCGGCGTGTAGACGAGATCGAGCGCCGAGGGGCGGACGCCGTTGGCCTCGTAGCCGTACTCCCAGAGGTGGGTGCCGGCGATGGCGAACGCGACCGCCGCCGGGACGCCGAAGCGGCAGCGCCGCGCCCTGAAGTAGATCTCGCTCCCGAGCAGGCCGTGACCGATCACGTTGATCGGCCAGGGGTCGTGATCCCACCGGAAGGCGGGCTGGGAGGCGTCGAAGAGCGGTGGCTTCGTGAGCGCCTCGCCGTAGTGGTATCCCCAGCGCTCCAGGCGGAAGTCGGCGAACGGCTCGGGCCACAGCACCGCTTCCACGCTGCGCGTCACCGTGAACACAGCCAGGCTGTGCACGATCGGCGGCACCCATGCAGGATCGGCGCTCGCCGGCGCGGCGGCGCCGGCGCGCGGCGGGGGCGCTGCCATGGACGCGCGCTCCGGAGGAGCGGCGGCTCCGGCCGGCGGAGGGGCCGAGTCGACCCGCGGAGCGGCCGAGTCGGCAGGAGGCGCGCTCGCGGACTGGCCGGCGCACGCGGCCGAGAGGACGGCGAGGAGGGCGGCGGCGCACGGGCGGATCTGGGCCATCGGGGACAGCGGACGCGGCGCACCGGGCGCGGCGACCGGGCGCGAGTCTAGCGCGCCGGCGACGGAACCATGGAGGCGTCGAGTATGCTCCAGCGGCATGGCCGAGGTCATGATCATCACGGGCGGCAGCCGCGGGATCGGCGCCGCCACGGCGTCGCTCGCCGCGGAGCGGGGCTACGCTGTCGCGCTGAGCTACCGGCGCGACGAGGGCGCCGCGGCGAGGGTGGTCGACGCGATCCGCGCGCGCGGCGGCGTCGCGGTCGCGGTCGCGGCCGACGTGAGCGTCGAGGACGACGTCGTGCGCCTGTTCCAGACCGTCGACGGCGCCCTGGGCCCGGTCGCGGCGCTCGTGAACAACGCCGGCGCGCTCGAGCGCCAGGCGCGCCTCGCTGACATGACCGCGGCGCGCGTGCAGCGCACCCTTGGCACCAACGTCCTCGGCAGCTTCCTGTGCGCGCGCGAGGCGGTCCGGCGCATGTCGACGCTCCGCGGCGGCGCGGGAGGCGCCATCGTGAACGTCTCGTCGAGGGCGTCGCAGCTCGGCTCTCCCGGCGAGTACATCGACTACGCCGCCTCGAAGGCCGCGGTCGACACGCTCACGATCGGCCTCGCGAAGGAGGTCGCCGCCGAGGGCATCCGGGTCAACGCCGTGCGGCCCGGGATCATCGACACGGACATCCACGCGAGCGGCGGCGACCCGGGGCGCGCCGCGCGGCTCGGCGCGGGCCTCCCCCTCGGCCGCGCCGGCAGCCCCGAGGAGGTCGCGCGCGCCATCCTGTGGCTCGCGTCGAGCGAGTCCTCCTACTGCACCGGCTCCCTCCTGGACGTCGCCGGCGGCCGCTGAGCCGCGCCGCGCCCTCGCCGCCGCCTCATCGCCGCGCGTCCGCCCCGATCGCCTCGGCCACGACGGCCGCGAGCGTCCGCGCCGCCTCCAGGAGCGCGGGCTCCGCGTGCGCGCCGAACCCCAGGATGAGCCCCGGCGCCCGCGGCGCGGAGCGTGGGCGCGCCGCGGTGCTGCGCGAGAGCGGCAGCGCGTCCACGCCCCGCGCCGCGAGCGCCTGGACGACGGCGACGTCGTCCGCGCCCGCGGGCAGGTCGAGCGTCAGCACCGAGCCCCCCGCCGGGGCGCGCGCCCGCACCGCGGGCGGCAAGAGGCGCCCGAGCTCCGCGAGCAGGAGGTCGCGGCGGCGCCGCGTCGCCTGCTTCAGCTTCCGGAGGTGGCGCGCGAAGTGGCCCTCGTCGATGAAATCGGCGAGCGCGGCCTGGAGCAGGTGGGGCGGCGAGCGCGTCGACGCCGCGCGCATCGCGGCCATGGGGCGCACCAGCGCGGGCGGCACGATCATGAAGCCGAGGCGCAGCCCCGGGAACAGCGCGCGGCTGAAGGTCCCCACGTGGATCACGCGGTCCCTCACGCCCTCGATGTCGAGGGCGAGCAGCGATGGCAGCGGCGAGCCGTCGAACCGCAGCTCGCCCTCGTAGTCGATCTCGACGACGACGGCCCCCGCCTTGGCGGCCCATGAGAGGAGCTCGACACGCCGCGGGAGCGTGAGCCGCGCCCCGGAGGGGAACGCGTAGGCCGGCGACACGAACGCGACCCGCGCGCGCGGCGCGCCCCGACGTCGATGCGCGCCGACGTGGACGCAGAGCCCCTCCTCGTCGACCGGGATCGGGACGGGCCGCGCGCCCGCCATGCGCACGGCCGCGCGGAGGGCGAGCGGCCCCGGGTCCTCGATCCAGACGGCGTCGCCCGGGTCGAGCAGGGCGCGGCAGCAGAGGTCGATCGCGCCCTGGGAGCCCTCCGTGATGAAGACCTGGTCGACCGTCGCGCGCACGCCGCGGGCCACCGCGACGTGGTGGAGCACGGCGCGCCGGAGCAGCGGCGCGCCCCGCGGCTCGTCGAGCAGCGCGTCGGCGGCCGACATCGCGCGGAAGCGGCGCGCGAGGCACCTTTCGAGGATGCGCCACGGCAGGAGCTCGAGGTCCGGCAGGCCGACCCCGAACGGCCGCGAGCGGGCGCGCGTCTCGAGCAGCGCGTCGAGCTTGTCGGCCGGCACCACCGCCGCGACGCGCCGCGCGCTCTTCGAGGTGCGCGGCGCGGCCGCGGCGGGCTGGGCGCGGGCGGCGCCCTGCCCCCCGGCGCGCGCCGGCACCTGGGCGACGACCGGCGCCCGGCGGGGGCGGACCACGATGGTGCCGTCGGCGGCCAGCGCCTCGTACGCCGCCACGGCGGTGTTGCGCGACACGCCGAGCACCCGCGCGAGCTCGCGGGACGACGGGAGCTCGCGATCCGGCTGGAGGACGCCCTCGAGCACGGCGCGGCGGAGCTGCTCGACGAGCTGCGCGGCCAGCGTCGCCGGCGCGCCGCGCTCGAGGCGGAGGAAGGCGTGGGGGGCCTGGAGCCCCTGAGGGCCGGAGGAGCCCGGGGAGGCGCGTCGCGCTGGCACCATCGAAACCCGCCGCGGTGGCACTTTCCAGGGTGCCAGATCCGGGTCACTGTGTCGACGAGGAGACGGCCATGGCCACCACGGACGATCCCAGGAGCTCGACCACCGCCCGGGAGCGGCGGGCGTTCTCCGACGGCAAGACGGGCGAGCTGTCGTCGCGCATCGCGCGCCGCGCCGCCGAGGCGCACGCCGGGCGACCGCTCGACCGGCTGCTCGCGGAGGACCTCCCGGGCAACGACCTCACCACGCTGCTCCTCCACTGCCTGCGCCAGCGCGCCCTTCGGAGGAGCTTCGCCGACGTCCTCGAGCACGCGGAGCGCGCGCCGATGACGCACGCATCGGCCGCGGACGCCCGGCGGATCCACGCCTTCGACGCGGCGGCGTTCGCCGCGGCGGCGGGCTTCGAGGCGGTGGATCTCGCGCCTGTCGAGCCGCTCGGCGCCGCCGCGTGCGCGGGTGTCGAGCCGAACAACGTGCTCGCGACGGTCCGCTTCGCCGAGGTCGCCGCGGATCCCACGACCGGGCTCGCGCTGCACGCCGCGCGGCGCCGGCGCGAGGCCGGGCGCGGCGAGCCGCTGCGGCTGTGCGCGAGCCAGCGCGTGCTGCGCATGCAGCCCACGAAGCACCCGGGCTTCAGCCCGCACTTCCGCCTGTTCGCGCTCGTGACGGCCGTCCGCTCGCCGGCCCGGGGCGAGGACGACGCGTGCGAGCGGCGGGCCCTTCTCGAGCAGCTCGTCGTCTGGGCCGACCTGGTCCGCGCGCTGCCGGGCGCCGGCTTCCGCGCGGCGGGGCTGCGCGTGGTCCTCTCCGACACGGCCCTGGTGCGGGCGTGCCTCGGCGCGCGCGGCGTCGACGCGGACGCGATGGCGCTGCGGGCGAAGGCGCACGAGCCCGGCTCGACCGAGGCGGCCCTGCGCGAGGCGTCTGTCGATCTGCCGCGCGCGGCGGCGGATCCCGCGGGCGCGGCGCTGTCGCTCGGCCTCGGCCCGGAGCTCGTCGCGCGGGCCGAGCGCTGGGTCGCCGAGGTGGCCGAGCCGCTCGCGCGCGCGCGGCCCGAGGTCGAGGTCGTCCACGACCTCGCGCGGCTGCAGGGGCTCGGCTACTACGCCGGGCCGTTCATCCAGCTCGTCGTGCGCCGGGACGACGGCCTCGAGCTCCCGCTCGGCGACGGCGGCGCGGTGCCGTGGCTCGGCGCGCTGCTCTCGAACCGCCGCGAGCGGATGATCGCGACCGGCCTCGGGACCGAGATGCTCGTGAAGCTCTACGATCGATCGACGCCGCAGGCCGGCGAGGCTCGCCCGGAGAAAGAGACGCCATGATCCTCGAGACGCCCTCGCTCACGCTCCGCCCCTGGGCTCCGGCCGACGCCGACGCGCTCGTGAAGAACGCGGACGATCGCCGCGTCTGGGCGAACCTCCGGGATCGCTTCCCGCACCCTTACACGCGCGCCGACGCCGAGGGCTGGATCGCGTTCTGCGCCGGGCAGGCGCCGCCCGGCGCGGGCCTGGCCGTCGTGGTGGACGGCGAGGTGGCCGGCGGGATCGGCCTCGAGCGCTTCGACGACGTGCACAGGAACACCGCGGAGATCGGCTACTGGCTCGGCGCGCCCTACTGGGGCCGCGGCCTGGCCACCGAGGCGGTGATCGCGATGACGCTGTATGGCTTCGAGCACCTCGGCCTCGAGCGCATCCAGGCCGGGGTCTACGGCTGGAACGGCGCGTCCGCGCGCGTGCTCGAGAAGGCCGGTTATACGTTCGAGGGGCGGATGCGGCGCCACGTGGTGAAGGACGGGCGGGTGGGCGACGTCCTTCTCTACGCGCGCGTCCGGGACGATGCCGGCGTGGCGCAGGACGGCGCGCGGCGGTGAAGCCGGGGTAGACTTCACCCGATGGTCTTCCGCCAGCCCGCCCTCCACCGCGCCTCGGGCAGCGTCGGCTACGGCCCGTTCCCCATCCGCGCCGCGCGCCTCCTCTTCTCCCTCCTGCTGCTCTTCGGCGCGATCATCGTCTCGATCATCGCGCTCTCGAAGGATCACCTCGCCTGCACGCCCGGCGCGCGGTGCGTCCTGACGCGCGCGACGCCCTCCAGGACGACAGGGTTTCCCATGTCCGCGCTGCGCGACGCGCGCGTCGACATCACGCGGGGGTCGAAGGGAGGCAGCCAGGGCGCCGTCGTCCTCGTCCTGGACGGCGGTCACCAGCTCTCCTTGCAGAAGGTGAGCCCCGAGCGGGCCGCCGAGGTAGCGGCGATCGTCCGCGCGGGCATCGCGGGCGAGCAGCGGATCGACGTCACGCTGCGCGGACCGTGGTGGATCTTCCCGCTCGCGATCGGGATGCTCGCGATGGGGCTCACGATGGCGTACTCGTCCACCAAGGGCCTCGGGCGGTTCCACCTCGAGATCACGCGCGGCGGCGCCGCGCTCCGCGCCCGGCGGTTCGTCCTCGCGATCCCTGTCTCGTCCCACGAGGTCTCCCTCGAGGGCGTCGCCGACGTCCGCGTCGAGGGCGGGACGCTCGGCGAGATGTGGCTCGGCAAGGGAGAGGCGCCCTCGCCGGCCGGGCGCATCGTCCTCGTCGATCGCTCCGGCGCGGCGCGCCCGCTCACCGAGGCCGCCTTCCCTGGCCAGGCCGTGCACCTGCGCGCGGCCGCCGAGCTGCGGGAGCTCCTCGGGATCGAGCGAGAGCGCCACGGCGTCGAGGAGCAGCTCGCGTCGCTGCCGCTCACAAGGACGCCGATCGGGACGCGCATCGCGGTGGCGTGGGCCGGCATGACCGTCGGCGCGCTCGCCGGCCTCGGGATCTTCGGGCTCGCGGGCGTCGCGCTGGGCCTGCTCAGCACGAGCGATCCGATCGAGACGTGGTCCCTCGCTGTCGGCGGCGGCGGCGGCGCGATCGCGGGAGTCGCCCTCGCCCTCTATCTCACCCGGAGTCGGCCGCCACGCTGAGCGCCTGTCGTCGCGGCTCGGCTTTCATCATCGGTCGACGGCGGGCCCACGCTAGACTCGCCCTGCATGGATGTCGTCTCGGCCTGTCCTCTCCGCGTCGCGTCGAGCCTCTGGCAGCCGCGGGCCGGCGCGTGGGCGCTCACGATCGTCTGCAAGGCGACCTACACGCTCGCGCCGGGCGAGTCGCGGCTCGCGCCGGAGCAGGACGAGCCCACCAGCGTGGATGTCTACTGGCAGGACGACGACCACCGCAGCCTGGTCCTCGGCAGTGATCTGGCCCCTTTCAAGCGGCGCGCCGACGTGCTCGTCGTGGGGCACGCCCACGCCCCCGGCCGGCGCCCGGTCACGTCGCTGCTCGCGCGGCTCGCGGTGGGCGCGATCGACAAGTCGATCGCTGTGTTCGGAGATCGCGTGTTCACCCAGGATGGCGCGCTGAGCGAGCCCGTGCCGTTCGTGAAGATGTCACTCCGATGGGAGCGCGCCGCCGGCGGGGCCGGCACCGCGAACCCCGTGGGCGTGCCGTCCGACAGGCGGGGAATAACGCCCGCGCCCAACCTCGAGGTGCCGGGCGCTCACGTCGCCGGCCGCCGCGACGTCATCGAGCCGGTGGGCTTCGGGCCGATCGCCCCGAGCTGGCCAGGCAGGGCGCACAAGCTGGGCTGGCACGCGGCGACGTGGAGCCACGCGCGCTGGAGCGAGCAGCCGCTGCCCGATGACATCGACGCGGGCTATTTCAACGCGGCGCCGCCCGATCAGCAGATGGACGAGCTCTGCCCCGACGAGCGGATCGTGCTGGAGAACCTGCACCCCGCGCACGCGCGGCTGGTCACGAGGCTCCGGGCCGTGGCGCCGCGCGCCGTCGTGGAGCGGGGCGGCGCCGCGGCGCAGGAGAGGAAGCTCCGGTGCGACACGCTGTGCATCGACACCGACCGGGGGACCTGCTCGCTGACGTGGCGGGGATATGTCCTCCTGGACCACCCGCAGCAGGCGGGCCGGGTGGAGATCACGCTCGCGGAGGAGCCGCGAGGGCCGGTGATCGCCGCGGCGGCCAGCGCGCTCGACGTCGCCGGTACGCTCCCCGCGTCGCTCGCGCTGCAACCGCACGAGGCGCTGCCGTTCGCGGGGACCACGGAGATCCCGCCCCTCGCGCCGCACGCCACGCCGGCGCGCGAGGTGCTCCCGTTCGCGGGGACCACGGGGAGCCCGACCCCCGTGCCCCCCGTGCCGCACGCCACGCCGTCGCGCGCGGTGCTCCCGTTCGCGGGGCCCCCGGAGATGCCGCCCCCTTCGCCGCCACGACCCGAGCTCGGCGCGCCGCGCGCACCGTCATCCCCCTTCTCGGCGGAGCCCATCCCGCGCGAGCCGTCGCGCGCCGAGACCGGCGCGCCGAGCGCGCCTCCCCCCCTCGTCGAGCCGCCGCGGCTCGGGCTCGGCCCGCTGGCAGCGCTCGGCACGCCTCCGGCCCCGGAGCCGCAGGAGCCGCAGGAGCCGCAGGAGCCCGCGCCCCCCACGCAGATGCCGGCGCCGGCGCCGCCAGCGGACCTGCGCGAGCCGACGATCGAGGAGGTCTCCGTCGAGGCGTGCGCCGCGCTCGACGCCTCGCTGGCGCTGCGCCCGCACGAGAAGGATCGCATCCTGAGAGAAGGCCGGCTCGATGAGCCCGCCTGGGCGCGGCTCCGCGCCGCCTGGGCGGCGGAGATCAAGCGCGCGCTGCGGCGAGGCCGGAACGAGCTGCTCCGCGCCTACGACGCGGCCTATGTAGCGCAGCTCGAGAGAGAGCGCGGGCCCATCTCCGCCGATGAGCTCGCGCGCATCACCGTGGGCGCGGAGCGCGGCGATCTCGCGGCGGCGCTGCGCGACGTCGCGCTGCCAGAAGAGAGCGCGATTCGCGTCCAGCGGACGTGGATCGCCAGGATCGCCCGCGACGCGGCGCTCGGCGACGAGGTGCGCAAGGCGGTGACGAGAGCGCGAGCGGGGTGAGCCGGAGCCCGCGCGCACGGGCGCGTCCGGGCATTCCGCGCGCGCTCGCGCGCTTGCGGCCGTAACCACGCTCCCGTAGCATCGCGCCCCTGTCCGTCATGCGTCGGCGGCCCCGGCGAAAACCAGGATGAGATGAGGTCATGACCACCCCCTCTTCACACCTCTTGTCGGTCCAGGTCGCCTCCGGCGACCCGCTCGATGTGCGGCAGTTCCAGATCACCGAGCAGATCTCGAGGCTGTTCTCGGTGTCCATCCTCGCGCACAGCCCCGACCCGGACATCGATTTCGAGGCGATCGTGGGTTATCCCGCGTCGTTCACCGCGCACTTCGGCGTGGAGATGCCTGCCTCGCGGACATGGGCCGGCGTCTGCACGTCGCTGCAGCAGGTCGCCGTCGAGCCGGACGGCGTCTCCACCTACCAGATCGACATCGCGCCGTCCCTCTGGTTCCTGACGCAGCGCCGGCGCAACCGCGTCTTCCAGCACCTCTCCGAGCTCGGGATCGTGGAGAAGCTCCTGGACGAATGGAGCATCCCGTTCGACAGCCGCACCTCGCTCGAGCACAGGAAGCGCAAGTACCGCGTTCAGTACGGGGAGAGCGATTTCGTCTTCATCTCGCGGATGCTCGAGGACGCGGGCATCAGCTTCTACTTCGACGCCGCCTCCGGCGACAGCAAGCTGGTGCTCTGCGACGCCCCCCAGGGCAACGAGACGCGCCGGCCGATCCGGTTCATCGACGCGCCGGGAGGCCGCGACGTGGAGCACGTCACCGCGGTGCGCGTCGGCCGCAAGGTCCGACCGGGCAAATACACGCTGCGCGACCAGGATTACCGCAGACCGTCGACGTACCGTCTGATGCAGTCCGGGACCGGCGGCACCGCGCCGGAGCAAGGGCTCGAGCGATACCATTATGTGCCCGGCGCGTTCCTGTTCGAGAGCGCGAAGGGGGACGATACGCCGGCCGCCGACGACAAGGGGAAATACCGCACGGACGAGAAGATCGGGACGGAGCTCGCGCAGCGGCGGCTCGACGCCAAGCGCGTGACGGCGCGGACCGTCCAGTTCGAGACGAACTGCCTCGACGTCGCGCCGGGCGTGATCGTCACCTTCCTCGATCACCCGAAGAGCGAGGTCTCGACCGGCAAGCGGCTCCTCGTCACCTCGGCGGAGATCTCGGGCACGTACGGCGGGGAGTGGTCGCACGCCTGCAGGGCGGTCAGCGCGGACATGCCGTACTACCCGCCGCTCTCCACGCCCAAGCCCAGGACCCAGGGCGTCGAGACGGCCACCGTCGTCGGGCCGCCCGGCGAGACGCTCCACGTGGACGAGTTCGGGCGCGTGCGCGCGCAGTTCCACTGGGACCTGGAGGGGTCGATGGACGACGCCTCCTCGTGCTGGATCCCCGTCTCCCAGACGGGTGCGGGCGGCGGCTTCGGCCACGTGAACCTCCCGCGCGTGGGCCAGGAGGTGATCATCGACTTCCTGGGCGGCGACCCCGACAGGCCGGTCGTCGTGGGCCGCGTCTACACCAACCTGCAGAAGGTGCCTTACTCGCTCCCCGCGATGAAGACCCAGAGCGGGTGGAGGAGCCAGACGATCGGCGGGTCGGGCTACAACGAGGTCATGTTCGAGGACGCGCCCGGCCGCGAGCTCATGCGCGTCCAGGCCGAGCGGGACGCGACGAAGCTGGTCAAGCACGATGAGACCAACACCGTCTGCAACGATCGCACGACGACCGTCGGGAACAACGACGTCCTCACGGTCGGCAACGACCGCACCCACACGGTCGGCAACAACGAGTCCATCCAGATCGGCAACTCCCAGACGATCCTCGTCGGCGTCAACCAGTCGATCACGGTCGGCGCGGATCAGACGATCACGCTCCCGGCCGGCAACCAGACGGAGACAATTACCGGCAACCGGACCTTCACGCTCACGGGCGATCTCACCGAGACGATCACCGGCAACAGCGCGCTCACGCAGGTCGGCAATCAGACCGAGCAGGTGACGGGCGACTCCTCGCGCACGCAGACAGGCAGCCAGTCGGTCACGCTTGTCGGGGACCGCACGCACCTCCAGGTCGGCAGCCAGACCGAGCTGCAGGCGGGGAACCAGAGCTCGCTCCAGCTCGGCGATCGGCTCGACGTGCAGGTCGGCGGCCGCAGGGACTTCCAGCTCGGCAGCCGGCTCGACGTCCAGCTCGGCGGCACCACCCGCGTCGAGATAGGCGCCCTGAGCGATACAGTCGTCGGCGCGCGCACCGAGGGGACGACAGCCGACTCCACCGAGAACGTCGGCGCGGCCAAGAACGTCAACTCCGCCACCTGGACCGTGACCACCGGCGCGGCGAAGATCGACGGCGGTGCGTCGTTCGAGGCGAGCGGCGCCGCGGTCAAGGTGACCGGCGGCGCCATCAACATCGAGGCCGGTGGCGAGACCGTCATCAAGGGCAGCATCATCCGCCTCAACTGAGAGCAGCGTCATGACAGCGAGGACCCGATGAGCGCTCACGACCCGGAAGGCATCGCTCCTTCCGACGCTTCCCCCGACGCCGCGCCCGACGCGGACGTCGGCGCCGCGCCCCACACCGTCGCCCTCGCGCACGGCCACTCCCTGGTTGTCGAAGGGGGAAAGGAGCACAACCGCCTCCAGCTCGTGGACCCGAGCGGCGCCGCCCACCTGGAGATCTCCATCGGCCCGGAGGGCATCCGCCTCGTGGTGCGCGGGGCCGGCCTCTCCCTGGCGACGACAGGCGCGCTCGCGATCGAGGCCGACAGCCTGTCGCTCCATGGCAAGAACGGCATCTCGCTCACGACGGACGGGGACGCCCGCGTCGAGGCCGCCGGCCGCCTCGAGACGGTCGGGCGCAGCCAGCTCATCCGGTCGGCGCGCGGCAACGTGCGCATCCAGGCCAACGACGACGTCGAGGTCACCGGCGAGCGCGTCCGGCTGGGCTCCTGACGGGATCGAGGGGCATGGATCTCGAGAACCACACCCGCTTTGCCGCGCGGCTGTTCCGCACGGCCATCGACGACGATCGTATCGCGGCGTCGCTCGTGACCAAGATCACCTACGATCTCCGGGGGACCGAGCTCGTGCCCAGCGAGGAGCAGCCCTGGCGGATCTCGGCGGAGCCGTGGGAGAGCGAGTACGGCGTCATCGACACCGATCAGCTCTTTTACCGCGGCGGCGTCGACCTCTTCCTCTTCGGCCACGCGCGCCCCGAGAAGCCCGGAACGACGCGGCTCACCCTCTCCATCCTCGTGGGCGGCGCGTGGAAGCGGGAGGTCGCTGTCTCCGGCGTGCGGGTGTGGCGAAAGGGCCTGTCCGGGCTCTCCCCTACATCGCCGCTCCCGATCGAGGCCATCCCCCTCACGATGGCCTACGCGTACGGCGGCAAGGACGTGTGGGACGGGCTGGAGGTGCCCTATCCCCTCAACCCGGACGGGATCGGCTGTTACCTCTGGCCGCACAGCGCGGAGGACAGGCCGCTCCCGAACCTGGAGGAGCCCGACCAGCTCATCTCGTCCTGGGACGACAGGCCGCTGCCCGCGGGCGTGGGCCCCTGCCCGCCCATGAGCGGCATCCGCCTCGCGCGCCTCGCGGGGCCCGGGCTCCACGCGCACGCGGCCGGCGCCGCCGACGCTGCGGCCGCGGGGCCGCCCATCCAGTTCGACGCCACCTTCTTCAACGCGGCCCACCCGCGCATGATCGTGCCCTCGATCGAGCCGGGCACGCGCATCGCCGTGGGCGGGGTCACGGGCGGAGCGCCGCTCGTCGTCGACCTCCCGGAGGTCCGACCGCGCGCCCGCGTGCGCTTCGAGGACGAGGTGGACGAGCGCCCGCTGGCCATCGACCAGGTCGGCATCGAGGCGGACAGGGGGCGCGTCTTCGTCAGCTATCGATTCCCCTTCAGGTACGTCGTGGTCCCCGAGCAGATCCGCGAGGCGCACCTCTTCCTCTGAGGCCGATCATGTACTGCAACGTCCTCGTCCACGTGAACCCGATGATCGGCCTGGACCCGCACACGGCGCTCCCGCCGCCTGTCGGCCTGCCGCTCATCCCGATCTACGCCCACATCACCGGCGCGTTCAACCACTGGGCCATCTGGGGCTTCGCCACGGCGAAGGACAGCTCCGTCGTGCTGTGCGACGGCAACAAGACGATGCAGCGGGGGACGGACATCGGCTTCTTCGTCATTCACGTCCCGATACCGCTCATCCCCCACTTCCTGCTCCCGATCTGGAACACGCTCACCGGCTCCAAGTCGGAGTTCGGCGTCAACGCCGTGCTGGTGGAGGACGCGCCGGTCGCGGTGGCGGTCGCGAAGATCGTCAACCTCAACCTCAACTGCTTCGGGTACACGTCGCCGCTGCCGGGCGTGGGGGTCGTGATCACGTGGACCAGCGTGCAGGCGAGCATGTCGCTGGCAGACTTCCTGGCGGGGCTCGCCGCCGCGGTCGTCGACTGGGCGATCCAGGCCCTCGTGAACAAGCTCACGTCGACCAAGGCGTTCGGCCGGTTCGTCGACAGGATCACCGGCCCGCTGTGGCGCCGTATCGCGCCCGGGCTCGTCGAGCGCCTGCCGTCGGGCACGATGCTCGGCTCTGCCTTGCATGCCACGGGGTGGAACCGGTCCGCCGCCTACTTTGCGGGCAACATCCCTGCCGCGGCGATCAGCATCTTCGGGCACGGATCGCCGCTCGGGTACTCGCACCCCCTTACCCCGGGCGGCGGCCTCAACATCGGCGACACATCGTATTTCGACCCGTCCGGGTGGGCGCACAGCGCGGTGTACGACTACTTCAACAGCCCCTCGATACCCCAGTACCCAACCGCGCCGGCGGGCCCCGTCCCCGTGCCCACGCCGGGCCCCGCGCCGACACCTCCGGCGCCCTCCGCGACGACCTCGCCGTCGCCCTCCACCACGACCCCTGCGCCGACCCCGGCCCCGGCGCCCACGCCGACAGGCGGGCGATGAAAGAGTCGTTCTCCAGCCCCGGCCCCACGGCGCGCCAGCTCTCGGCGAAAGATCCCGAGGGCGGGCAGATCCTCTCGGTTGTCTGCAAGCGAACGTACAGCGTCGACAGCCGCGGCCGCCTGTCGCGCGCGTCCGAGCAGGTCCCGCTGTTCGAGGACTTCATCCTCGATCCAGCCGCGCCCGCGGTCCTCGTGCACGACACCGACCTCGTCGCCTTCAAGCCGCTCACCGACGTGCTGGTGCTGGGCCACGCGTACGCGCCCGGCCCTGCCTCGTCCCTCCTCACGGCGGTGCGCGTCGGCGAGCGCTCGAAGCAGGTGCTCGTTCTTGGAGACAGGCGAGCCGCGCTGTCGCACACGGGGCGCCTCTTGTTCTCGGATCCGGCGCCGTTCGAGCGCATGCCGCTCGGCTACGACAAGGCTTACGGCGGCATCGACGCCGTGGCCGAGGCGCGGCTCGGCGATCCCACCGCGCCGATCAAGGCCTGCATGCCGCGCGAGGCGCAGGGCCCCGGCGCGAGCGAGTACAGCTACCCGCGCAACGTCGCGGGGAAAGGCTACCTGATCGAGGCCACGCCGGACGCGGTGGAGGCCCTCGTCCTGCCCAACCTGGAGGACCCCGAAGACAGGCTCACGCCGGAGCGGCTCGTCGTGGGCAGCACCCGGGCGTGGCCCAGGATGCCGCTCCCCGCGTCGTACGGCGCGCTGGATTACGGGTGGTTCCCTCGCTTCGGGTACATGGGGGTCGTGCCGCTCCACGATCAGGAGCACGCCGTGTTCCAGGAGGTGCGCCGCGGCTTCGCGCCCGCGTCCGTCCTGAAGGAGACCTTCCTGAGCCCGGACCACGACATCGACTTCCGCTTCACGTGCTGCGGATCCCTGGGTTTACAGCTCCCGCACCTCGCGGGCGACGAGGAGCTCGTGCTCTACAACCTGCACCCGCGGCACCCGAAATGGGAGATCCGGCTCCCCGGCGAGCGGCCGGAGATCGCCACGGATGGCCGCAATGGCAAGATGAACAAGGCCGACCCGGTGATCCAGACCGTCACGATCGAGCCCGATCACGATCGCGTCACCGTTGTGTGGCGCGGCGCGGCCAGGGCGATCCGGCCTTACATGCCGGTGGAGCTGGAGAAGATGCCGCTCCGCGTGGCGTGGTGAGCGCGGCCGTCGCGCGTCCGCGGTGAAGAGCGGGCGGCTGCGGCCTCAGGCCGGGTGGGACGGCGCTCCGATCTCCGCGGCAGGCGCCTCGCGTCCAGCCGGCCCCACGAGCGGGAGCGTGAAGCAGAACCGGGCGCCGCGCCCCACCTCGCTCTCCGCCCAGATGCGCCCGTTGTGCGCGTCGATGATCCCCTTGGCGATGTAGAGCCCCAGCCCGGTGCCCTTCTTGCCGGGCGCCTCGTCCTTCCAGAACCGCTCGAAGATGCTCGGGAGGTTTCTGAGCAGGATCGACACAGCGCGAGCGACCCCGGCGCGGGGGGCGCACCAGGTGATGGCAAGCACACTTTCCCTGGTGTAAAGGATCCTTGCCATGGCCGACCGAGCTGCCAACCGGGTCCGGGAGCAGCGCGAGGCGCGCGGGCTGTCGCAGGTCGCGCTCGCCGAGCGCGCCGGCCTCACGCGGCAGAGCGTGGGCGCCATCGAGGCGGGCCGCGCCACCCCGGCTGTCGACGTCGCGCTGCGCATCGCGAGGGCCCTCGACCGCCAGGTCGAGGACCTCTTCGGCGCGCCGGGCGCGGCGGCGCTCGTCACCGCCGAGGCCGACGGCCCGCCGGCGCCGGGCCGCGCCGCGATGGCGCGCATCGGGGGCCGCTGGGTCTCCTACGCGCTCGTGCGGGACGCGGTGCGGGTGGCCGCGGACGGCATCGTGACCGGCGAGCGGCGCGGGAAGGCGTGCGTCGAGCCCCTCCGGGCGCTCGCCGAGGTCGAGGAGAACGTCGTCCTGATGGGCTGCGCTGCCGGCCTCGGGCTGCTGGCCGACCGGCTCAACACGAGGCCCGGGCCGGGGCGGTTCCTGTGGTTCCCCCGCTCGAGCACCGCGGCCCTCCGCGCGCTGGCTAGGCAGCGCACCCACGTCGCGGGCGTTCATCTCGTCGACGCGCGCACCGGCGAGGCCAACGTCGCCGACGTCCGCCGGCTCGGGCACGCCGAGCCGATCGTCCTCATCACCCTGGCGCGCTGGGAAGCGGGCCTCGTCGTTCGCGGCGAGGACGCGGGCAGCATCCGCGGCGCGGCCGACCTGGGCCGCCCTGGCCTTCGCCTCGCCGGCCGCGAGGCGGGCGCCGGCGCCCAGCGTCTCCTCGAGCGCGAGGTGCGGGCGCACGGCATGCCGATCGAGCTCGCGCGCAGGCCGCAGGTGCGGCTCACCGGCCACCTCGACGTCGCGCGCGCCGTCGCGATGGGCGCGGCGGACACAGGCGTCGCGACGCGCGACGCGGCGATGGCGTTCGGGCTCGGCTTCGTCGCCCTGGCCGAGGAGCGCTACGACCTCGCGTTCCCGCGCGAGGCGCTCGGCGACGCGCGGATCCAGCGCCTGCTCGACGTGCTCGTCTCCGGCGAGTTCCGCCGCGAGCTCTCGGCGCTCGGCTACGACGTACGCCCGGCGGGCGAGCGGGTCGCGGAGGTCCGGGCGGCATGAAGGGGCCGGCGCGGGCATCGAAGCGACGCATGCAGATGCGTCGTTCCCGGAGGTGTTTCTTGCTGTGTCTACCGCCCCTGGCGCTCGCGGCGTGCGTCGTCTCGGGCGTCGGCTGCGGGCGCGCGGAGCCGGCGCCCGTCAGGGGCGAGGACAGGCTCGTCGTCTTCGCGGCCGCCTCGCTCCGGGACGTGTTCGCCGCGATGGGCGAGGACTTCGAGCGCGCCCACGCCGGCGTCGAGGTCACGTTCAACTTCGCCGGCACGCAGGAGCTCCGCGCGCAGCTCGAGCACGGCGCCGCGGCCGACGTGTTCGCCTCCGCGGATCAGCGCCACATGGACGAGCTGGTGGGGTCCGGGCGCGCCGTGAGCCCCGTCGTCTTTGCCCGCAACGAGCCGGTGATCGTCGTCGCGCGGGAGAGCGCCGGGGCGATCCGGGGGCTCGCGGATCTCCCCGCCGCGTCCCGCATCGTCCTCGGCGCCCCCGAGGTCCCGATCGGCCGCTACACGGAGGAGATCCTCGATCGCGCCTCCGCGTCCCTGGGCGCGGACTTCCGCGCGCGCGTGGAGGGCAAGGTCGTCTCGCGCGAGCTCAGCGTGCGCCAGGTGCTGACCAAGGTGCGCCTCGGCGAGGCGCAGGCAGGCGTCGTCTACAGGACGGACGCGCAGGCGGCGCAGGACGGCGTGGCCCTCGTGGCCATCCCGCCCGAGATCAACGTCGTCGCCGAGTACCCGATCGCTGTCGTGGCCGGCGCCGCGCATCCCGGTCTCGCGCGCGCGTGGGTCGACGTCGTCCTGTCGGAGGCCGGTCAGAGCGCGCTGCGGCGCGCCGGCTTCCTGGCGCCTGCCGGGCGCGGCCCGGGCCCATGAGCGCGCGCCTCCACGCGGAGCGGGGCGCGCTGGCCGCTGTCGGCGCGGTCCTCGTGGCGTTCCTGGCCGTCCCGGTCCTGGCGCTTTTCGCGACGGCCACGGCGGCGGACGTCGAGCAGGGGCTGCGCCACCCCCTCGTGTGGCCCGCGCTGCGCCTCAGCCTGCTCACGACCTCGGCGAGCCTCGTCCTCGTCGTCGTTCTGGGGACGCCGCTCGCCTGGACGCTCTCTCGCGCGCGCGGGCGGCTCGCGCGGGCGGTCGAGACGGCGGTGCAGCTCCCCATCGTGATCCCGCCCGCGGTCGCGGGGGTGGCGATGCTGCTCGCGTTCGGGCGGCGCGGGCTCCTGGCCGGGTGGCTCTATCCGGAGGGGTGGTCCGTGACGTTCACGACCGCCGCCGTTGTGATGGCCGAGGTGTTCGTCTCGGCGCCGTTCTTCGTGCAGGCGGCGATCAGCGCCTTTCGGCGGATCGACGCGAAGCTCCTCGTTGTGGCGCGGACCTTCGGCGCGTCGCCGCTGCGGGTGTTCTTCCGCGTGGCGCTGCCGCTCTCGGCCCCGGCGCTTGTCGCGGGCGCCGCGATGAGCTGGGCCCGCTCCCTCGGCGAGTTCGGCGCGACGCTCATGTTCGCCGGCAACCTGCAGGGGACGACGCAGACGTTGCCGCTCGCCATCTACACGGCGCTCGAGTCGGACCTGCGCGCCGCGCAGGCGCTCTCGATGGTCCTTGTCGTCGTGGCGTTCGCGCTGCTCCTGTTCGTGCGGGCCGTGGCGCGGCGCTCGACCGAGCCGCCGGAGGCGGCGCTGTGATGGAGGCGCCGAGCCTGCGCGCGCGCGTGGCCGCGCGGATCGGGCGCTTGCGCCTCGACGCCGGGCTGGAGACAGGGCGTGGAACGCTGGCGCTCGTCGGGCCCAACGGCTCCGGGAAGACGAGCTTGCTCTCGCTGCTCCTCGGCGTGCTGCCCGTGGAGCGAGGGCGGGTGGAGATCGGCGGCGCTGTGCTCCTCGATACGGAGGCCGGGGTCGACGTGCCTGTCGAGGAGCGCGGGATTGGCTATGTCCCGCAGGATTATGCGTTGTTTCCGCACCTCAGCGTCCGTGAGAACGTCGCGTTCGCCGTGAGGAGCGCGGCCTCGCGGCGGAGCGTGGTGGACCGCGCCGAGCGCGTGGACGCGATGCTCCACGAGCTCGGCATCGCCGCGCTCGCCCACCGCCGGACGCAGGCGCTCTCCGGGGGCGAGAAGCAGCGCGTGGCCCTCGCGCGCGCGCTCTCCGTGGGCCCGCGCGCGCTGCTGCTCGACGAGCCGCTCGCCGCGCTCGACGTCCATTCCCGCCGCGAGGTCCGGGCGTTCCTCGCGGACTACCTGCGGGCGCTCGCGCTGCCGACGATCGTCGTCACGCACGACGCGGCGGACGCGCGGCTCCTCGCGCACCGCGTCGCGGTGCTCGAGGCGGGGCGCGTGACGCAGGCAGGGACGTGGGAGGAGCTCGCCGCCCGGCCGGCGTCGCGCTTCGTGGAGGAGCTCGTCGCGTCGGCGCGCGGCGGCGGGGAGTAGCCGCTCTGCGCGGCTGGCGCGCTCAGCGGCCGGGGGTCACAGGCGTGCTCCCGTTCATTGGGACGCCCTCTGAAGACGGGCCCGACGCGGCTCGGGCGCGCCTGCCGGGGCAGCCTTCGGGCCGCTGCCGACGAACGCCGCCAGGTGCTCGCCGGTCAGCGTCGACCTCGCCGCCACCAGGTCGGCCGGGGTGCCTTCGAACACGATCCGCCCGCCGTCGTGGCCCGCGCCCGGCCCGAGATCGATGATCCAGTCGGCGTGCGCCATCACCGCCTGGTGGTGCTCGATCACGATGACGGACTTGCCGGAGTCGACCAACCGGTCCAGGAGCCCGAGGAGCTGCTCGAGGTCGGCCAGGTGCAGCCCGGTGGTCGGCTCGTCGAGCACGTAGACGCCGCCGTCAGCCCCCATGTGCGTCGCCAGCTTGAGCCGCTGCCGCTCGCCACCTGACAGCGTGGTGAGCGGCTGGCCGAGCCGCAGGTAGCCGAGCCCCACATCGGCCATGCGCTGCAGGATCGCGTGCGCGGCCGGCGTACGCGCCTCGCCAGCGCCGAAGAAGCCGGCCGCTTCCTGGACCGACAGATCGAGCACCTCGGCGATGTTGAGCTTGCCGAGCCTGTATTTCAGGACCGACGCCTGGAACCGCCGGCCCTCGCAGTCCTCGCAGACCGTGGTGACGCCGGCCATCATCGCGAGATCGGTGTAGATCACCCCGGCGCCGTTGCATGTCGGACAGGCGCCCTCGGAGTTGGCGCTGAACAGGGCGGGCTTGACGCCGTTCTCCTTCGCGAACGCCTTGCGGATCGGCTCCAGCAGATCGGTGTACGTCGCCGGGTTGCTCCGCCGCGAGCCGCGGATCGGGGTCTGATCGACCGACACCACCCCGTCCCGGTTCGACACCGAGCCATGGATCAGGGAGCTCTTGCCCGACCCGGCCACGCCTGTCACCACCACCAGCACGCCGAGCGGGATGTCGACGTCGACGTTCTTCAGGTTGTGCGTGCGGGCGCCGCGCACCTTCATCACCCCCGACGGCTTCCGCAGCGACGGCTTCAGGGAGACCCTGTCGCTCAGGTGACGCCCGGTGAGCGTGCCGCTCTTCCGCAGCCCATCCACGGTGCCCTCGAAGACGACCTCGCCGCCGCCCGTGCCGGCGCCTGGGCCGAGGTCGACCACGTGGTCGGCGATCGCGATCACCTCCGGCTTGTGCTCGACCACGAGGACCGTGTTGCCCTTGTCGCGCAGCCGCAGCAGCAGATCGTTCATCCGCTGGATGTCGTGCGGGTGCAGACCGACGGTCGGCTCGTCGAACACGTAGGTCACGTCGGTGAGCGACGACCCGAGGTGGCGGATCATCTTGGTGCGCTGCGCCTCACCGCCCGACAGCGTGCCGGTCGGCCGGTCGAGGCTGAGGTAGCCGAGGCCGATCTCCACGAACGAGTCGAGCGTATGCCGCAGCGCGGTGAGCAGCGGCGCGACGGACGGCTCGTTCAGATCGCGCACCCACCCGGCCAGCTCGCTGATCTGCATCGCGCAGGCTTCGGCGATGTTGATCTTCTTGATCTTGGACGACCGGGCGGCCTCGCTGAGCCGGGTGCCGTCGCACTCGGGACAGGTGCTGAACGTGGCGGCGCGCTCCACGAACGCTCGGACGTGCGGCTGCAGCGAGTCGAGGTCCCTGGACAGCATCGACTTCTGGATCTTCGGGATCAGCCCCTCGTAGGTCAGGTTGATGCCGTCGATCTTGATCTTGGTCGGCTCCTTGTGGAGCAGGTCGTGGAGCTCCTTCTTGGTGAACTTACGGATCGGCTTGTCCGCGTCGAAGAAGCCGCAGCCGTTGAAGATGCGGCCGAACCAGCCATCCATGCTGTAGCCGGGGATCGTGATCGCCCCCTCGTTGATCGACTTGCTCTCGTCGTACAGCTGCTTGAGGTCGATGTCGCTGACCGACCCCATGCCCTCGCATCGCGGGCACATGCCGCCGGTGCGGTTGAAGACGACCTTCTCGGCCTTCTTCCCCCCCTTCTCGACCGTGATCGACCCGGCCGCGCGGACGGATGGGACGTTGAAGGCGAAGGCCCCGGGCCCGCCGATGTGCGGCTTGCCGAGGCGGCTCCACAGCACGCGGAGCATCGCGTTCGCGTCGGTCACCGTGCCGACAGTGGAGCGGGGATTGCCGACCAGCCGCTCCTGGTCGATGATGATCGCCGTGGTCAGCCCTTGCAGGAGGTCGACCTCGGGCCGGGCCAGCGTCGGCATGAACCCCTGCACGAACGCGCTGTAGGTCTCGTTGATCAGCCGCTGCGACTCCGCCGCGATGGTTCCGAACACCAGCGACGACTTGCCGGATCCCGAGACGCCGGTGAACACTGTCAGCCGCCGCTTGGGGAGCTCGACGCTGACGTCCTTCAGGTTGTTCTCCCGGGCGCCCTGGACGCGGATCAGGTCGTGGCTGTCTGCGGGGTGTTGGTTCGAGGAGGTCATGTTCGCGCTCATGTCATCTGTCCATTTTCTCCAGCAGTCGTTCAAGACGATCGACGTGCTCCGTCCAGAAGGCGCGGTAGTGCGCTATCCAGTCGATGAGCGGCTTCATCCCGCGCGGCTCCACCCTGTAGTAGACGCAGCGCCCCTCGCGCCGGCCGTTCACCAGGCCGGCGTCTTTCAGGGCGGCGAGGTGCTGCGAGACAGCCGGCTGCGAGATGTCGAAGCGCGCCGTGAGGTCCTTCACCGCAGCTTCGCCGCGCGTGAGCGACTCGAAGATCGCCCGGCGGCTGGGGTCCGCCAGCGCCTGGAAGATCTTGTCTTCGGCCGCGGCCGCGCGCTGCATGTCCAACGCATAAGCCAACGCTTATGGGTTGTCAAGCGCGCGGATCGGACGACGCGCGAGCGCCCTCCCCCATCCGCTTCCCGGGCCGCGGGCGGCGTGACAGCACGACGCAGGAGCCCCTCCCGTCGCGCGTCGGCTCGCCCTCGCCCTCGCCGTCGCTCTGGCTAGCCCGCGCGCGCGTAGCGGCCCGGAGGCTGGCCCACGTGCCGGCTGAACGCGGTGCTGAAGGTGCTCGCCGAGCCGTAGCCGACGCGCTCGGCGACCTCGGCGATCCCGACGTCGTGGCGGCGGAGCAGATCCCTCGCGACGGCCATGCGCCAGGCGAGCAGGTACTCCATCGGCGGCAGGCCCACGGCGCGGTTGAAGCGATCGAAGAACGCCGAGCGCGAGAGGGCCGCTGTCTTCGCGAGCTCGGCCACCGTCCACGGACGCTCGAGCTGACCGTGCATCTTGCGTATCGCCGGCGCGAGCCGCGCGTCGGCCAGCCCGCGCAGGAGCCCCGGGGGCGCGTCGTCCCCCGGGGCGAGCCGCAGCGCCTCGATGAGCAGCACCTCCACGAGCCGCGTGAGCACGAGGTCGCGCCCCGCTCTCTGCTCTTTCGATTCACCTCCGACGAGCCGCACGAGCACCGAGAGCCGCTCGACGCCGCGCACGTGCACGAGCGCCGGCAGCAGCGACGCCAGGAGCGCCGCGTCGGGCGAATCGAAGACGAAATAGCCGCCGAGCAGCCGCACGTCGGGGCGTCCACCGCGCGTGCCGTGGCGGACTTCATCCGTCGGCGCGAGCGTCACCTTCGGGTCGATGCGCTCTGGCCTCACCGGCTCGAAGCCCGACAGGGTGAAGCCCGGCGTCGCCGGCAGGAGCACGAAGTCGCCCGCCTCGAGCGTCACGGCGCGCTCGCCGTCGACGGCGAGGCGACAGCTCCCCTCCAGCACGGCGCAGAAGCTCGGCTGGCCGAAGTCCGAGTAGCGAACCCCCCAGCGGCCGGCGCCGCTGATGCGCTTCGAGAACACGGCGCGCGGCTGGAGCAGCGCGATGACCTCCGAGAGCGGGTCGCTCATGCATGGACTGTAGCAAACAAAATGTGGACTACCAATGATAGATAGTCCATCGCGCTGTCGCTAGGTTCCTCTCATGAACGCCGCGCGCGTCGCGGCGGCGAGCTGCCGCTGACGGCAAGCTTCACAACGGAGGAATGCGATGAAGACCGTGCTCATTACTGGTTGCTCCTCGGGCTATGGCCTCGAGACAGCGCGCCACTTCCACGCGCAGGGCTGGACCGTGATCGCCGCCATGCGAACGCCGCGCGAGGACGTCCTGCCCCGCTCGGACCGGCTGCGCGTCGTGACGCTCGACGTGACGAGGCCCGAGAGCATCGCGGCCGCGCTCGAGGCGAGCGGGCCCATCGACGTGCTCGCCAACAACGCGGGTATCGGGCTCATGGGCGCCTTCGAGGTCACGCCGATGACCACGGTGCGCGAGGTGTTCGAGACCAACACCTTCGGCGTGATGGCGATGACGCAGGCCGCGCTGCCCGGGTTCCGCGCGCGCAGGTCGGGGGTGATCGTGAACGTGACCTCGAGCGCGACGCTGGCGCCCATGCCGCTGGTGGCCGTGTACACGGCGAGCAAGACGGCCATCGAAGGGTTCACCGCGTCGCTCGCGTTCGAGCTCGAGGAGTTCAATGTGCGGGTGAAGCTGGTTCAGCCGGGCTATGGCCCGAGCACGCGCTTCACGAGCAACGGGGGGGCCCGCATGCAGGGGCTGATCCCCGAGGCGTACGCGCCCTTCGCGCAGCGCATCTTCGCCTCTCTCGGGCAGCCGTCTGCGGTGACGCAAGCGTCCGACGTGGCCGAGGTGGTGTGGCGCGCCGCGAACGACGCCTCGGGGCAGCTCCGTTTCCCGGCCGGTCCCGACGCGGTGGCGCTGGCTCGGTCGACGTGAGCGCCGTCCACGACCCGGGCCCCTGCCTGCCGCGGGTCCCCGGTCAGCCCGGGCGCGCCGGCTGCCGGACCGAGTACTCGGTGCCCGAGCGGAAGGGCACCGTCATCGACGCGAAGCCGTGGCGCGGATCGCGCACGTAGGCGACGTAGTCGCTGTAGTCGGCCTTGAAGAAGCCGACGTTGTCGGTCACCACCACCGCGCCCGGGCGCAGGGCCGGGGCGACGAGCTTCAGCACGTCGAGGGCCCGCAGGGGCATCCCGTCGTTGAGCATCAAGTCCACCTCGCCGAGGTCCGCCTGCAGCGTCTCCGTCGCGTCCCCCACGCGGATCTCGGCGAAGGACGCGAGCCCCGCCTCCTCCAGGTTCGCCTGCGCGCGCCGCGCCTTCTCCGGCACGAGCTCGGTGCCGATGACGCGCCCGCCGCCGTTGTCGCGCACAGCCGCCGCCAGCCACAGCGTCGAGACGCCGAAGGACGTGCCGAACTCGACGATCGTCCTGGCGCGGAGCGCCCGCGCCGTGAGGTAGCAGAAGGCGCCCTGATCGCGCCCGAGCGCGAGGTACTTGTCGGCGAAGTCGAGCTCCGTGCCCGGGGCGTCGACGCGGCGGCCGAGGAGCATCCGCGGCAGCCGCGGCAGGAAGTGGAGGAGGACGCCCGGCACCTGCCGGTCGGCCTCGTCGTGGAGGCGCCGCAGCACGGCGCGCACCCGCCCGTCGGGCAGGACGGCGAGGGGATCGGGCTTCATGATCGGCCTCCGGTCAACGACACAGATTCTCGGAGCATTCGTTTGCCCTCCTCACAGGCATTGCCCCCAGCGCTGAACACCGGCGAAGCGGTGGAAGGCGGGGGCGCGGAGGTGAACCTAGCGGCCGGCGCCGTTGACCGCATTGCGTAACCAGGACAATTTGTTTATCAAAACGGTCATGGCAGCGAGGCGGCGGAGCTCGAGGGCGACGCGGATTGCGCATCCGACGGGCTGGACGATTCACGGAGACGTCCAGGTGGCGAACGAGCCCGGTGGCGCGATGGCGTCGTTCGAGTCGCTCGCGAGCCGCTTCGCGCTCGCGGCGCGTGGGCGCTGGAAGACAGCGGTCCCGCGGCCGGTGAACGCGATCGGGCTCAACATGGCGAGCGGCGGGCTCGAGAGCGAGCCTCACGCGCACCGCGAATCGCAGCTCGTGTACCTGGTGCGCGGAGAGATGATCTGCGAGGCGTCGAGCGCCCTCTGGATCGTGCCGCCGCGATCGGCGCTGTGGATCCCCGCGTCGGTGACGCATCGGATCCGCGCGCGCGCGCCGCTCGAGGGCTACGGCGTCTTCGTCGAGCCCGACGCGGCGCCGGGCCTCCCGCGGGATTGCTGCGCTGTGTCGGTGACGCCGCTCTTCCGCGAGCTCTTGTTGCGCCTGGCGACGCGTCCCGCGCTCTACGATCTCGAGGGACCGGACGCGCGCCTGGTGAGCGTGCTCCTCGACGAGCTCGCGACGGTCTCGATCGAGAAACACCGCCTGCCGATGCCGACCGATCCGCGGCTCCGCCGTCTGGTGGACGCGATGACCGCCGATCCGGCGATCGGCGTGACGACGAGGACGTGGGCGAAGCGAATCGGCGTCAGCGAGCGCACATTGAACCGTCTCCTTGTCGAGGAGACGGGCTTGAGCTTCGGCCGCTGGCGCCAGCAGCTCCACATCATCCTCGCCATCCAGAAGCTCTCCCGCGGCGCGGCCGTGCAGAGCGTGGCGGTGGATCTCGGTTACGAGAGCGCGAGCAGCTTCGTTACCATGTTTCGCAAGGCGCTCGGGACGCCGCCCGCGCGGTACATGGCGGGCCGCCTGGCCGCGCTTGCTTGATGGTAGCGGGACGAGCGCGCATTGACCGATGGCCTGGAGCGGCCCCTTTCTTGCGAGGGCCCCTCCAGCGCGAACGAAGCAGTACTCTCGTGCCCCCGAAGGAGACGACCATGCCGAGCCATACCGAGATGAGGCACCTGCACCGCTGCGTCGAGCTCGCGGCGCTGGCGCTGGAGACCGGCAACGAGCCGTTCGGCTCCGTCCTTGTCGCCGCGGATGGGACTGTCCTCGCCGAGGATCACAACCGCGTGGGCGGCGGCGATCCGACCTGCCACCCGGAGCTCGCGCTGGCGCGCTGGGCGGCCGCGAACCTCGCCCCCGACGAGCGAGCCGCGGCGACGGTCTTCACCTCGACCGAGCACTGTCCCATGTGCGCCGCGGCCCATGGCTGGGTCCGGCTCGGCCGCATCGTGTACGCGAGCTCTTCGGCACAACTGGCCGGCTGGCTCGCCGAGTTGGGCCTCCCGGCTCCTCCGGTCCGGTGCGTGCCGATTCGCGATGTCGTCCCGGGGCTGCCCGTGGAAGGTCCCGTCCAGAGCCTCGCGGAGGAGGTTCACGAGCTGTTTCGACGCTTCCATTCCGCCCGCTGACGCGCGTGGCCGTACCAGCGGGAGCCCGCAGCGGGAGAACATGCGCCGGGAGATGGTCACCGAGGAGGAGCTGCAGGCGGCCCGTCGCAGGCAAGGGATCACGGACATCACCACGGTGCGCTCTGCCTGCCTCGAGGCGGACGGGGAGATCAGCGTGGTCAGGGAGCAGGGTGTGCAGGGCGGCGAGCCGTGAGTCGGGTCATCGACCCATGTCCTCGAAGCGCTCGGCCCGTTATTTCTCGCTGAGGTCCTCGATGCCGCGCGAGCGTCCGCTCAGGTAGCGCGCGAGGTTCTCCAGGGACGCTCGAAGGCCGACGTCGTGGTCGGCCCGGCTGATGCCGGGCGGGACGTCCGGGCACAGCGAAGAAGCGGTTGGCAGCCTCTCCGGTTCTGTGGGCAGCCGCCGACCTCCGCAGGGGCACTGCAGCCGCCCAGGCGCGGAGGGGACACGTGTCGCTCTCGTGACCGCCCGGGAAGACGCCTCAGCGCTCGTCGCGCTTTCGCCTGGCGGCCTTGGGGGAGCGCGCGCGGCCTGCGGCGTGCGGCAGGAGCGGGCTCACCTCTCGCGCGCTCTCGATCAGCGCTCGCACAACGGGCGCGCCGTCGTCCTCCACGCGCCATGTGACGACCTCGCTCAGGTCGATGCGGAGATCTTCGACGGGCCGCCACAGCAACGAGGTCTGCGAAGCCAGCTCCCAGAACTTCTCCGAGAGGAAGGTGACCGCATCGCCGATCACGACCAGCGCCAGGAGCGCCTCCAGGTCGAGCACCTCCGCCGTCACGTGCAGCGTCACGCCCTGCGCGCGCCCCGCCGTGATGATGTCCGCGTGGAGCCTCGGATAGAGCTGACGCGGCTGGAGTAGCAGGCGCTCGCCCTCGAGGTCTCGAAGCCGGATCTTCTTGAGCCGCGCGAGTCGATGCTCAGGGGAGAGGAGCAGCCCGAGTCGATCGCGGGTCATCTCGAGGTGGCCGAGGGCGTCGTCATCGGGCGCGTAGGCGCCATAGCCGAAGGCGATTGTCCCCTGCCGCAGCGCCGTCCACTGCTCCAGGCTGCTCATGGGGACGAGCTCGAGGCCGACGCGGGGCGCTCGCCGACGAAACGCCGCGACGAGGGACAGGAACGAGCCCATGAAGGTCGTGCCCGTCTCGAAGCCGATGACCACGGTTCCGAGCCTGCCTTCGGCGATTCCCCTCGCTTCGTCGGCGGCCGCGTCGACGCTCGCGAGGATGCTCCTGGCTCTCTCCGCGAAGGACTTCCCGGCGGCCGTGAGCTTGATCCCGCGTCCCTCGGGCGCGAAGAGCTCGACGCCCATCTCCTCCTCGAGGTCCTTCATCTGCCGACTCAACGGCGACTGCGAGACGTGGAGCCTGGTGGCGGCTCGGCGGAAGCTCTGCTCCTCGGCGATCGTGACGAAGTAGCGGAGGTGTCGGAGTTCCATGGTCTCGACCGTTGCCCTGGAGGCATCATAGCCTTGCGATCAGTGTCTTGGACGGCTCGGTTCGAGAAACCTACCGTGCTTCCCATGAGCACGACAATCCCGAAGCGTCCCGCCTCCCGGGTTCTGGTCTCCGGCGCCAGCGTCTCCGGTCTCACCATCGCCTGTTGGCTCGCCCGCCACGGCTTCGCGGTCACGGTGGTCGAGCGTGCGCCGCATCTACGCCCGGGCGGTCACGCGCTCGACGTTCGGGGGCCGGCCCTGCAGGTCGCGGAGCGGATGGGCATCCTCGCCACGCTCCGCGATCGAAGCACCAGGTTGACGGGCATCTCCGTTGTCGACTCGGCCGGTCAGGAGATCTTTCGGAGCACGGAGAGCACCTTGACGGGCGGCCGGCTCGACAGCCCCGATGTCGAGATCTTGCGCGACGACCTGTGTCACGTGCTTCACGAGGCCGTGGGTCCCCAGGTCGAGTACCTCTTCGCCGATTCCATCGCGTCGCTGACCCAGGACGAGTCGGGCGTCGACGTCACGTTCGTCACGGCTGCGCCTCGCCGCTTCGAGCTGGTGGTTGGCGCCGACGGAGTGGGCTCGGGGGTGCGGCGGATCGCGTTCGGCCCCGATGAGCAGTTCGTCCGCGCCTTCGGCGACCTGTACATTGCGACGTTCGGCATGCCGAACTTCCTCGGCCTCGAGCGCTGGCAGGTCATGTACCGGCAGCCGGACTCCGTCGGCGCGCTGGTCATGGGCCTGCGGAAGGACGTCAACGCGAGGACGTATCTCGGCTTCAACGCGCCGCAGAAGGTTGACCACGACGTCCGCGACATCGGCGCGCAGAAGCGGTTGCTCGCCGACCGCGTCGCGGGCGCAGGCTGGGTGATTCCGCAGATCGTGGAGCACATGCTGCGCGCGACCGACTTCCACTTCTACTCGCTGAGCCAGGTCCGCATGAGCAGCTGGTCACGCGGGCGGATCGTGCTGGTCGGCGATGCTGGCTACGCCGTCTCTCTGGGTACGGGACAGGCCACCTCGGTCGCGATGGTCGGCGCTTACGTTCTGGCCAGTGAGCTCGCCATGCACAAGGATGATCTGGTGGGCGGCATCGCCGCGTACGAGGACGGCCTGCGCGCCTACGTGGTCCGCAATCAGGACATCGCGCTGGAGCAGAACGCAAAGCCCGACGAACCGACGGACGAGGGGCAGACCGCCCCCGCCGGCAGCATCCCGGACTTCGGAGCGCTGACGCTGCCGTTCGATCTCAAACGTTACGACAGCGGCGCTGGCGATGCCCATCCGGAGCCGCGGTAGCCGGGGGCTTGCGATCTTCCTGGACGGTTACCAGGAAAGACTGGAGAGCACACGCACGGCGCTCTCGGGAGAAGAACATGAGCAGGACCGAAGATTTGCAGCGTGATCTCGAAGGCAGGGTCGCGATCGTCACCGGCGCGGCGAGCGGCATCGGTCGGGCCACGGCGCTCTTGCTGGAGGCGCGCGGCGCCGCGGTCGTGGCCGAGGACATCCGCCCGGCGGTCAACGAGCTGGCCCGCGGTGACGGTCGCATCGTGCCGTTCGTCGGGGATGTCGCCCAGGAGGAGACGGCGAAGCGCGTGGTCGCGCTCGCGGTCGAGCGCTTCGGCAGGCTGGACATCCTCGTCAACAATGCCGCGCGCATCATCAACAAGCTCGTGATCGACATGTCGCTGGACGACTGGAATTCGATCATGAACGTGAACATCACCGGGGTGTTCCTGCACTCGCGCGAGGCGCTGCGAGCGATGATCCCGAACCGGCGCGGGGCGATCGTCAACATCGGCTCTTATGCCTGCTTCTTCGGATTCCCGCAGATCGCAGCCTATGCGGCGTCGAAGGGCGCGCTGGCGCAGCTGACGCGGGTCCTGGCCCTGGAGGCCATCGACCATGGCGTCCGCGTCAACGCCGTCGGGTCGGGCGACGTGGTCACGAACCTGCTCAACGACATCCGGCCCGACGGCCGCGAGTTCTTGCGCGATCACGGCAGAGGCGCCCCCATCCGTCGCGCGGCCGCGCCCGAGGAGATCGCCGAGGTCGTCGCGTTCCTCGCGTCCGACAAGGCGAGCTTCATGGTCGGCTCCATCGTGATGGCCGACGGCGGATACTCCGTCGCCATCCAGCCGGGGGATTGAGCTCCGGCGCCCCGGCTGAGGAGCCTGCGCGACGGCCTGTTCAGCGTCGCGCTGCCCTTCGCTGCGCCGGAGATCACCGTCTCGTTGCTGTGGCATCCGAGGCTGGACGCAGACCCCGCTCACCGTTGGTTGCGCGACAGCGCGCGGGAAGTCGTGGCAGGCGGGGAAGAGGCGGTGGAGCGGAGCGCGTCAGCTGACCTCGTTGGCGCCGAGGTCGTCCAGGAAGGCCATGGCACGCGCTGCCCGCTCCACGCCGCGTTCTGGATCCAAGGCACCAAACTCGCGGCCGTGCTCGGATACCTTCCAGAGCTCAGGAGCCTTCAGAAAGGCTAACATCGCAATCAGTTGCGTCGCGGGGCCTGGCGGCGGGGTTATAGGCGGCCCCCGGTCCGGTCGCTCCGCGCAACAGGCAGGCGTCACCCCAGGTAGCGCGCGAGGTTCTCCAGGGACGCTCGAAGGCCGGCGTCGTGGTCGGCCTGGCTGATGCCGGGCGGGACGTTCTCCGCGGTGATGGTGACGCGGGTCCCTGCGGGCAGCGCCTCGAACGACCACGTCATCGTCATCTCGCCCGCGAACGAAGCGTCCGACGACTCGAACACGACCGACTGGACGATGCGCTTGCCCGGCTCCAGCGAGAGGAACCGCCCGGCGCTGACGTCGGTATTCCCGGAGGTCTTGCCCACGCCGGAGGACGCTGCCTCATCGTAGGTCAGCTCGATGCGGTAGCGACCGCCCTCGCGGAAGTCGTAGTCGAGGACGCGACCGGTCATGCCGTCAGGCGGGAGCCACGCCATGAGGGCGTCGGGGTCAGCGAAGGCACGGTAGACCGCGTCGGGCTGAGCTGTGACGACGAGCGACGCGGTATCGGTCCGGCCCCTGGCGGCTGAGTCTCGCACCGGCACAAGCTACCATGCCGCCGGGATTTCGAGACGCCCGAGTCGGTGAAGGTCGCTCAGCGGCCCCCGTGTCGCGGATCACCGCGACCGGATGCGTCGCCCTCGTCCGAGCTGGCATCGCACCGGGTCGGAGGGGGCGCATCGGGTCGGAGGGGCCTCGGCCCGGCCCGATTCTGTGACGACCGCGGGAGACGCCCCGTAACTCTGAGCATGAGCCCTTCTCGTCCTCCGGCCGCCCCGGTCCAGCACGGCGCCTGGACATCCATGCACGCAACCGCCGTTCAGGTCCTCCCCGGCATGCTCCGGTTCCTCGGCGTCGCCGAGGACGACCTCGACGACCTGTGCCAGGACGTCCTGCTGGGCGCCTACCGCAGCTTCCCCCGGTACGACCCCATGCGCCCTGGCAGCGCGCGCGCCGCGGCCCTGCTGGACTCGCCAGACACCCTGAGATTCGCCGCTGCGCCCGCGCAGGCCGCCGTCGCCGCGGACAGCGCACCGAGCGACGCACCTCCCCGCCTGCGCGGCACCCCCGCGGGCGTGCCCGATCCATCGCGGCCGGAGCGCCTCGGCGAGCACTGGCGAGCGGAGGCCTCGTGGCTCTTCGGGATCGCCTGGCGGCAGGTCCGCCATCACCTGGAGCGCGCCTACCGGCGCCGCGAGGTGCCGGTTGGGCTCGCCGACGTCGCCTGCTTCCAGCAGGCAGACGTCGCGCCGAGCAACGAGGAGCACGTCGCCGCGAAGGAGCGGCTCGCGCTCGCGGTCCGCCTCCTTTCGGAGATCGCGCCCGAGCGCCGCGCCGTCCTCATCCTGGCCGACGCGTACGACGTCCCGGTATGCGAGATCGCGCGCGCCCTGGAGATCAACGAGAACACCGCCGCGAGCCGGCTGCGCCTCGCGCGCCGGGACTACCGCGCCGCCGAGAAGCGGCTGCGCCCCGAGGAGAAACGGGCGCTCCGGTCCAGCGTCCTCGTGCTTCCGCTGTTCTCCGCGACCTCGCTGCGTGCGCTCTCCGAGACGATCCTGCCCGCGAGCGGCCCGGCCGCGCCGAGCTCCCGAGCGCGCCTCGCGAGGACGCGGTGGCGAGCGCGCCTCGCGCGCCCGTTCGCCCGGGCCCGTCGCCCGGCGCTCGGGTGGGGTGCGGCAGGCGTCGCCGGCGGCGTGCTCCTGGCCACGGCGCTCGCTCCGGCGCCGGTGACCTGGGCTCGCCACCTCGGCGCGGTCGCGAGCCCCCTCCTGGTCGTCCGGAGCGCCCATCCGGGCCCGACGCCGGAGCCGCGCCCCCGGGGCGTTCTCGGTGAAGCGCGGCGCTCCGACGACGCCACGCGCTCCGACGAGGCCCAGGGGCCCCGAGCGCCCGCGGCACGGACGAACGATGGGCCAGGCCAGCGCAAGCCCGCCGCCTCGAGGCGCGCCCCGGCGCCCGCAGACCAAGGTCCGGATCGGCTCGACGAGGAGCTCGCCCTGCTCGATGCGGCCAAGGAGGCGCTGTTGCATGGCGAGCGCGGCGCCGCCCTCAAGCACCTCGATGCGCACGCGCGGCGGTTTCCACGGAGCCGGCTCACGTTGCTGCGCGAGCGGCTTCGGTCGCAGGCGGAGGCGCTGCCGGTGACGGCGACCGGCGGCACGGCGGGGCACGAGCGGCCATGAGCGCAGAGCCGCCGCTTCACGCGCGCGTCGCGTCGCCTCCCGCACGATGGGGAAAGCAGACCCGGCGCGCAGCGTTCGCTTCGATGGTCGCGGCCCTTGCCGCGCAGCTCGCGGCCGCGCCGACCCGGGCCGATTCCGGACCGCGCCGGGCCCCCGTGCGCATCGAGCTCACGCGCGGCCCTGGCGCCGAGCGCTGCCCCGACGAGCGGTTCCTGCGCGCCGAGACCGCCCGGCGCATGGGCTTCGACCCCTTCGACGCCGAGGCTCCGCTCACGGTGGCGGTGTCGATAGAACAAGGGCAGGGCGAGCTCATCGCGTCGATCTACCTCCGCGATCGCCGCGGCCTGGTGCTCTGGGCCGACGGCTACAGGACCCGCGACGACTGCAAGACGCTGGTCTCGACGGTGGCCCTGTCGATCGCCGTGCAGCTCGACGACACGGGCGAGCTCCCGCCGCCGCAGGCGGCGCCGGCCCCGCAGCGAGAGCCCGCGACGCGAGCGGAGGCGGGATGCTCCCCGGAGCGCCCGTGTGCGGGGCAGCCGGCGGCGCCGTCAAGCGAGGGGCAGCCGGCGGCGCCGTCGAGCGAGGTGCCGCCCGCGCGCCCGCCCAGCAAGGCGCCGCGCGCACGTCCGCCCGGCAAGGCGCGGCCCTCGATCAGCGCGGGGCAAGCTGCGGCGGAGCGCTTCCGCTGGGCCGTTGGCGCCGGCGCCACGGTGGCGCTGGGGGTGACGCCCGGCGTTGCGGCTGGACCGACGCTGGCGGTCACGGGACGCTGGCCGGCATGGTCGTTCACGCTGGAGGGCCGCGGGTTCTCCGCGCTGTCGACCGATCTAGCGGGCATACGTGTGGCGACGTCGGCGCTCACCACGAACGCTGCCTTGTGCCTTCACCGGCCTGTTCTCTTCGCATGCGGGGTCGGAGAGGTCGGGGTGCGCCGTGCCGTGCCCGAAGCTCCCAGGAGCGGCGGCCCGCTGCTCTATCTTCGTGTTGGAATCGGCGCGCGAGCGGGCGTTGCGTGGCCATTTTCAGAGAACCTCTATGGGTACGGCTATACCGAGGCGGTTCAGCGCCTGGTCGACTCGTCGCTCCTCCGTCGTGGAGGCATTGCCGAATCAGAACGCGCGGTCTGGACCGCTCCCGCGGTCGCTGTGGCGTTCGGGATGGGTCTACAGCTGAACCTGTGAGGGGGATCCGGCGGCAGAGACATCCGCCCTGCCCCAAGGTAAGAATGATGATAAATTTCCATCAGCCAAGGGAATGGCCAACGCGCACGAGGTCCGGAGGGAGACACCCTCCTTGCGCAGAGGACCATCGTTCACCTAGGGTACGAAGCATGCGTGTGCCGAGCTTTGTCCTTGCTGGAGCGCTGTTGACCGCTGGTTGCTCCACAGACCCAATCATCATCACTGGCCCATGTTCGGACGAAGAGCGCGTCCTCTATCCTGACTGGTGCGAAAAATACGGCGGCCAGGGCGGCGACGGCGGCCAGGGCGGCGACGGCGGCCAGGGCGGCGACGGCGGCCAGGGCGGCGACGGCGGTGAGGCGCACAGCGCGCTGTGCTCCGGCCAGTGCGTCTCCCCTGCGCCGCTCGGCTGGTCCGGCCCGGCGCTCCTCTGGTTCGGCCCGCCGGAGGCCACGCCCGACTGCCCCGCCGACGCGCCGACGGTCGGGTACGAGGGCTTCGCCGAGCTCGAGCAGGTGCCGATGACGTGCCCGACCTGCGCGTGCGACCCGCCCGAGGTCTCGTGCGGGCTCCCCACCGCGTGGGCCGCATCGTCGTCCTCGTGCCCCGGCGACGCGCCCGGCGCCGTCGCGACCTCGTTCGCCGCGCCCGACGCATGGGATGGCGCGTGCACGGCCGAGAGCGCGATCCCCGCCGATCAGCGCTGCAACGGCGAGCTCTGCGTGCAGTCGCTGACGATCGCGGCGCCCTCGATCGCGGCCAGCGCGTGTACGGCGCGCATCGAGGTCCCGCAGCCCATCCCCCAGGAGGCGCCCCGGTGGGCGACGCGCGCGAAAGCCTGCGTCGCCGGGGCGCACACCGCGTGCGCCGACGCGACGACGTGCGCGCCGGCAGCGCCGCACGGGTTCCTGACCTGCATCTATCACGAGGGCGACGCCGGCTGTCCGGAGGGCTACGCCCAGAGGCACGTCTTCTACAGGGACGTGCTCGACGGCCGCGACTGCACCCCCTGCAGCTGCGGCGACCCGACCGGCGCCTCGTGCACGACCATGGCGTCCGTGTACCGCGACGCGGCGTGCACCGACCTTGTCGCGTCGAACCTGGTCAGCTCGAGCGTCCCGTTCTGCGTGGTGACGCCGCCCGGCGTCGGCCTGGGGAGCAAGTCGGCCGCAGTCGTGGCGGTGGAGCCGGGCGCGTGCGCGCCGCAGGGCGCCGAGCCCGTCGGCGAGGTCCAGCCGGCCGGGCCGTCCACGTTCTGCTGCATCGCCTGAGCTCCCCGGAGCCGCCGCCCGGCGGAACTGCGGCGGCGCGGTGAGGAGGTCGAGACGAACGCCGGCAAGCTCGCGGTCGACCTGGCCAAGCTCGGGATCCGGTGCTGCCAACCTCCGTCGCGCTGCCTGCTCCGGTGCCGTGGGCGGATCTGAGCTTCACTTCGCCGCTTTATCCGGTTGCTCTTCGAGCAAAATTCGAGGGAACCAGTGTCCTACCGCACCTTCCTGTGTATAAAATTCCCCTTCTTCTGCGACGCTTTCCAGAAGGGTCGGCACCAGATACAGCAGGTTCGTCAGCGCCTGGATCGAGTCTTCTCCTGATCCAGAGCGACGCTGCACCGCGCCTTTCGGCCCGACAATCTCGCACGGAGCGCGCCAATAGCCTCTGGATAGATACGGATGTCCTAGGCGCACGACGACCTTTTCCTCGCTGCCATCCTTCCTCCTCAGCGTCAGCTCTCGCTCACCAAGAACATCCACTTTTGCAAGCATCAGCTCGTTGCTGAACTTGGAGTCGTGGTCCAATGCGACTCTCGACACGAAGCGCCAAGCTTCCGTCTCCTCTGTAGCCTCTTGCTCTAGGGGTTCGTTGCCGTCGGAGAGCTCAACGGATCCGCGGTCCGTCATGGCCTCAAGGTGAGCATCGAGCATCAGGAACGCGTGCCAGAGGGCCTGCGCCTGGTCCAGGCCGTGCGCCTGGACTGCTATACCCGATTTCCCTGCTTGCTCCACTTGGACGTCTACGCACCATGTACCGTCGCCCCCTGGTTCTGGATGGCCGAATCGGGCGACCACCGTCTGTGCCGGTGAACCGTCGGAAGGCTTGAACACCAGCTTCCGCTCTCCGAGGATCTTGTCCATGCGTCGTCCGATACTCGCTGCCGACGCCTAGTCAAGCGGGAGAAGCGCCCGTCCAAGCTCAAACGTGACTCTGCAGCTCTTCAGAGCGTGCCCATACCACATGCCGTACTCAGCCGCACTCACGATTGAACGCTATGCGCCCTAGCCTATTGCGCAGGGTACATTCGCCTTTGCAGTACCATGGACAACGCTCGTCGCAGTACAGCTCCCACCTGTCGTACATAGCTGAACTGGCAGCATCGCATCCGTTGCGACAATTTTTCTGACATAGCCCGTATCCTTCCATGGACTCAGAGTGGCACTGCCGTCTGACATTCCTTGAAACACGGCTACAAAGCAGGCTCCATCGCTGATGATACCGTTCGCACGCATCCTCACAGGTGTCCCGTGACAAGGGCTCGTCGAGCGCCTCAGCAGCCACCTGCTCCCGCGGCCCGGACGTAAACATCGGAGCGGGAGGCAAATAACCTACGCGCGCCTCCTGAACGTCCAGATCCGACGGCTCATGCGCGGTCTGCTCGGCTGGATTCACCACAAAACCGATGCACGACACGGCAAACATGGCCGCGACGGATTCGACAACATTCATGTCCCCTCCCGCGACGATCGACCGATCATCGACGGCGTCTACAGGACACCATGAAGAGACCCTAAGTAGCCCCATGATTCGCTCGGATATGCACCATGGTTCGATACGGGGACACACGAAATAGTGTCGTTCAGGTACTGGCGACACGTCCGCTGGGAGCGGGATGGACCAGGCCGCGGGACTAACCCTTGCGGGCCTTCTCGCGCCGCGCCGCCGCGCCGGCGCCGCTCGTAGGCGCTCGTCACCTCGCGGGTCGACGACGAACCGGGCGCGCTCGCCGATATCGGCCACGGCCGGATCGACGATGAGGAGCAGCCGCGTCTGCGCTTCCTGCACGGCGTGCGATTGGCGGGGAGTGCGATTGGCGGGGAGCGTCTCGGTGCGACGCCTGGTTCCCCCTCATGCGCGGTCGCTGGCGATGCGCCCGTCGACGATCTCGATGACGCGGTCGCACTGCTCGGCGATGCGCGGATCGTGCGTGACGACGAGGAACGTCGTACCCAGCTCGCGGTTGAACCGGCGCATCAGCGCGAAGACCTCCGCCGACGACTCGGTGTCGAGGTTCCCCGTCGGCTCGTCGGCCAGGACGAGCGGCGGTCGGCGCGACAGCGCGCGCGCGATGGCCACGCGTTGCTGCTGGCCGCCCGAGAGCGCGGTCGCCCTGAAGTTCATCCGGTCGGCGAGCCCCACCGCTCCGAGCAGCTCGGCCGCGCGCTCCTTCATGGTCGACGAAGGGAAGCCTTCGTCGCCCCAGGCGGGCAGCATCACGTTCTCGAGCGCGGTGAACATCGGCAAGAGGTGATGGAACTGGAACACGAAGCCGAGCGTCCGCGCGCGAAGCCGGGTGAGGCTCGCGTCGTCGAGCCCCGTCGTGTCCTTGCCGTCGACGACAACGCGCCCGCGCGTCGGCCGATCGAGCAGACCGATGATGTTGAGCAGCGTGCTCTTGCCGGAGCCGGACGGGCCGATGAGCGCGGCGAACTCGCCCTTCTCGATCCGGAGATCGACTCCATCGAGAGCGCGCGTGACGACGGCCTGGCCGTATTCCTTCACCGCGCCTTCGACGACGAGCAGCGGATCAGCCATTGCGGATCGCCGATGCCGGATCGAGCCTCGAGGCGCGCCGCGCGGGGAGCACGGCGGCGAGGAGCCCCACGCCGACGGCGAGGGCGGTCGCCAGCACGAAGAGCTCGAGATCGAGCTGCACGGGGAACTTCGGGGCGCCGTCGGGCCCGCGCACGAGGCCCTCGAAGAGCTTCGACAGGAGCGCCCCGAGCGCCGATCCGACGAACGACCCGAGGAGCCCGAGGACAGCGCCCTGGATCAGGAAGATGCGCAGGACGCGGCCTCGCGACGTGCCGACCGCGCGGAGGACGCCTATCTCGCGCGACTTCTGGACGACCGACACGATGAGCACGCTCGCGATTCCGAGCGCGACAGCGAGGATGACGAAGAACTGGATCATGCTCTTCGAGCTGCTCTGCGCCGAGAGGCCGGTGAGCAGCTCGGCGTTGATCTTCATCCAGCTATCCGCCTTCAGCCCCGTCCTCCCGCGCAGCTCGCCCGCGACGGCCTCGGCGGCGAACACGTCGGCGACCTTGAGCTCGATCGAGGTCGCGCCGCCGGGGAGCGCGTAGAGCGTCTGCGCCCTGCGGAGCGACGTGATCACCCACGTCTTGTCGACCGCCTCGTTGCCGAGCGAGAAGACGCCCATGATCGCGACGACATCGTCGATCCCTTCGGTCGTCGTGATCCGGATCTTGTCGCCGACGCCGACGCCGAGCTCGTCCGCGAGCACGGCGCCGATGACAGCGTCGCCCCCGGCGACGTCGAACCGGCCCGCGCGCATGCGCTTCCGGACGTCGATGATCGAGAGGAAGCGCTCGGCATCGACGCCGCGCACGACGACGGCGTTCTTCGCCTCGGCGCGGACGGCGAAGCCGGCGCCCACGATCGCCGGCGACGCGGCGATGACGCCGGCGGTGCGCTCCGCGTCGGCCATCACGAGCGGCCACTGGTCGATGGAGCGAAGGCGCTGCGGCGCGGGCTGCACGGAGCGCGCGACGGCGCGATCGTGCGAGGGGTCGACGAGCGGGCGCGCCGCTTCGCGCCGCACCTGCAACGTGATGTGCGGCTGCGAGCCGAGCGTCTTGTCGATGAGCGACACCTGGAGTCCGTTGATCAGCGCGGAGAGGAAGACAATCACGCTCACGCCCACCGACACCGCCGCGAGGATCAGCGCGGTCTGCCCCTTCGCGTCGCGCAGGTAACGGAGCGCCACGAACCACTCGAACGGCATCTCAATCGAGCTCCGCGCGCACGCGCTGGCCCGGCGCATGGATCCGTCCGTCGGGGAGCACGACGACGCTCCCCTCGTCGAGGCCCTCGACGACCTCGACGGCGCCCTCTCCGCGAATGCCCAGCTTCACGTCCTTGCGCACGAGGCGATCCCCCTCGACCGCGAACAGCCATGGCGCCGGCGTCGCCGCGTCGCGCACGGCGTCGCTCGGAACGATGAGCGTATTCTCGCGCCGAGCGACCAGGAGATCGATGGAGACGGTCATGTCGGGCAACAGAAAGGCTGGCGCGCTCGGCACCGCGAGGCGCACCTCGACGCTGCCTCTCTGCGGATCGATCGAAGGCGCGATGTAGCTCACCTCGGCGTCGAACACCTGTTGTGGATAGGCGTCCGCGGACGCGCGCGCCTTCTGCCCCAGCGCGATCCACGCGAGGTTCCGCTCATCGGGCTGGAAGACGAGCTGCGGGCTCCCGTCCGCGGCGAGCACCACAAGCGTTCGCGCCGGCTGCACGACGTCGCCTGGCTCCACGGAGCGCGTGAGCACGACGCCGTCCTGATGCGCCACGATCCGGGTCTGCGCGAGGCGAACGTTCGCGCCGACGTGCTGCGCCTGCGCCTGGAGGAGCGCTGTCAGCGCGATGCGGGAGTCCGCGCCCATCGGGGCCGACGCGATGCGTTGCGCCTCCGCCGCGACCTTTTGTGCGCGCGCGAGCTCGACGCTCTGTCGGGCGTTGTCGAGCTCGGCTTGGGCGACAGCCCCCGACGCCGAGAGCTCTCGCACCCGCGCGAGGTCGACCTCGGCGCGTTCGAGGTTCGTCTCCGCTTGACGGAGCGCCTCCGTCGCGACGATCGCGCCGACGCGGCGGAGCTGCTCGACGCGCGCGTTCGCCTGATCGACGGCGGCCTTCGCCTGCGACACCGCCGCGCGCGCCTCGGCGTCGTCGATCTGCACGAGGAGATCGCCCGTCTTCACGCGTTGCCCCTCGATCGCGCCGACAGCGACGACGAGGCCCGGGACCTGCGCCGCGACCTGAACGCGCGTCGGCACCCTTACCCGCCCGCTCGCGACGATGCGCTGCTCGAGATCCTGTCGAGCGGCCACGGCGCCCTTCACCTTGGGTCCACGCGCGCGCACCGCCATCACGATCGCGGAGGCCACGAGCACCGCGATCAGGATCCAGAACCCAGGCCGCCGGAAGAGCGTCCTCATCTGCCGGACGGTCTACCACCGAACGCCTTGCGCACGGGGAAGTTGGCGACGAAGAGGCACACGGCCTGCTTCGCCCGCCGCGCCCCGAGCCCCTGTGGGCACGAATAGGGGAACGCGAACACCGTCCCGCGCCCCGCTACGAAGCGGGCAAGGAGATAAGAATGGCTCCAGCTGCTGGACTCGAACCAGCGACCCGGCGGTTAACAGCCGCCTGCTCTACCAACTGAGCTAAGCTGGAATGCGTCGGAGACGGGCGCGAGAATAGTCGGGCAGCCCTTCCCGTCAAGCGAATCCGGACGCCGCTTCACTTTGGTGACGCGCCTGCGAGCTCGCCCGCCTCCTCCCCTGCGCCGCGCGCTTCCCCTCGTCCTCTCGTCCCCTCGCCCGTTCCCGCGAGATTGCCCGCCTGGCGTGCTTCTGCGACAACCCCGCCGTGTCGCGCGCCGCCGAGCCCCTCCCGCCGCCGCCCGAAGCCTCCGCCCCCTCGCAGGCCCCTCCGGCCCCCGCGCAGGCCGCCCCGGCTCCTGCCGCGGCCTCTCCGGCCCCGGCCCCTGCCGCCCCGGCTCCCGCCTTCCCCTCCACCGCCCGCTCCGCCGGCCGCGGCGGCCTCGCCATCGCGGGCGCCAAGGTCTCCTTCATCGTCTTCGGCTTCGTCCAGCAGCTCATCCTCCCCCGGCTGCTCGGCACCGACGGCTACGGCGCTGTCTCCGTCGTCTTCGCCGGCGTCAGCGTCGTCAACAACGTCATCGTCGCGACCGGCATCCAGGGCGTCTCGCGCGCCGTCTCCAGCGTCGCCGAGCACCACGCCGCCGAGGCCTTCCGCCGCACCCTCGCCCTGCACGCCGTGCTCGCCGTCGTCGTCTCCTCGGCCTTCGCGCTCCTCGCCGGCGCCATCGCCGACTTCTCCGAGGCCCCGCACGTCGCCGGCCCGCTCCGCCTCGCCGCCCTCGTCGTCCTCCTCTACGGCCTCTACGCCCCGCTCGTCGGCGCCCTCAACGGCCAGCGGCGGTTCCTCACCCAGGCGGGCTTCGACATCGGCTACGGCGCGCTCCGCACCGCGAGCGTCGCCGCCGGCGCCCTCCTCTTCCTCCGCGCCGGCCAGAGCGGCGTGCTCGGCGCCATCGCCGGCTTCGTCGCCGCCGCCGCCATCATCGCCCCCCTCGCGGCCCTCAAGACAGGGCTCGGCCGCCGCGGCAGCGCCGGCCCCTCGATCCGCGAGCACCTCGTCTTCCTCCTGCCGCTCGCCGTCTCGCAGACCTTCCTGAACTTCCTGCTCCAGACCGACTTCTTCCTCCTGCGCCGCTTCCTCGGCCAGGCCACGAACCACCTCGCCCTCGGCGCCAGGGCCGCCGACGACCTCATCGGCGTCTACCGCGGCGCGCAGCTCTTCGCGTTCCTCCCCTACCAGCTCCTCCTCTCCGTCACGTTCATCCTCTTCCCGATGCTCGCCCGCGCGCACGCCGAGGCCGACAGCGCCGCGGTCCGCCGCTACACGATGACCGGCGTCCGCCTCTCGTTCCTGCTCACCGGCCTGCTCTGCGCCCCCATCTCGGGCCTCGCGCCGCACGTCCTGCGCTTCGCCTTCCCCGTCGAGATCTGGAGCCGCGGCGGCGACACGCTCCGCGTCCTCTCGCTCGGCATGGGCGCGTTCGCCGTCCTCGGCGTCGCCTCGGCCGCGCTCACCAGCCTCCGCCGCGAGCGCATCGCGGCCGCGCTCACCGCCGCCACCGTCCTCCTCGTCGCGATCGGCTGCTCCGTCGCCGTCCCCCGCGCGTCCTTCGGCCCCGACATGCTCGTGAGCTCCGCGACAGCCACCTCGCTCGCGCTCGCCACGTCCGCTGTCGTCGCCGGCGTCCTTCTCCACCGCGTCGCCGGCGGCTTCGTCACAGCGAAGACGGCGCTCCGCGTGGGCCTCTCCCTCGCCGTCGCGGTCGCCGTCGGCGCGCGGCTCCCGTGGCTCGGCAAGGTCGCCGTGCTCGGCGAGGCGCTCCTCGTCGGCCTCGTGTACGTCGCGCTCCTCGTCGCCACGCGCGAGGTCGGCCGGGACGACCTCGCCGTCCTCCGGCAGGCGTTCGGCCGCAGAGGTCGCCCGGCGTGAGCTGGATGTGAATCGGACGTGAACCGCACGTGAACCGCACGTGAACCGCACGACGATCACCGCCCCGCCAGCTCCACCCCCGCCCGCCGCCGGCGCCGCCCCTGCCCCTCGCCGTCGACGCCTCTTGACCGACAGCCGGCAATCTCGCATACGCCGGTCTCCCTGATCCGGCCAGCGGCCGGGGCCCGCCCGGTCGACGCTCTGTCGATCGGGCGGCGCGCCTCCATCCCCACCCCACCCCCCCGCGCGCCGGGCTCGCACACGCAGGAGAAACCGTGGCTCCTCAATTCATCTTCACGATGCAGGACGTCCGGAAGGTGCACCCCCCGAACAAGGAGGTGCTGAAGGGCCTGTGGCTCTCCTTCTACCCGGGCGCGAAGATCGGCGTCCTCGGCTCCAACGGCGCCGGCAAGAGCACCCTGCTCCGCATCATGGCGGGCGTCGACAAGGACTACCTCGGCGAGGCCAGGCCCGCCGACGGCATCCGCATCGGTTACCTCGCCCAGGAGCCGCAGCTCGAGGCGGGCAAGACAGTCCTCGAGCACGTCGAGATGGCCGTGCACGACGTCCGCTCCCTCGTCCAGCGCTTCGAGGAGATCGGCACCAAGCTCGGCGAGTCGCCCCCCGACATGGAGGCGCTCCTCGAGGAGTACGCCGCGCTCCAGGACAAGATCGAGGCCGCGGGCGGCTGGGAGATCGACCGCGTCGTCGAGCGCGCCATGGACGCCCTCCGCCTCCCTCCGCCCGACGCCGACGTCACCAAGCTCTCCGGCGGCGAGCGCCGGCGCGTCGCCCTCTGCCGGCTCCTCCTCGAGAAGCCCGACATCCTGCTCCTCGACGAGCCGACCAACCACCTCGACGCCGAGAGCGTCGCCTGGCTCGAGCGCTTCCTCCACGACTACCCGGGCACCGTCGTCGCCGTCACCCACGACCGCTACTTCCTCGACAACGTCGCCGGCTGGATCCTCGAGCTCGACCGCGGCGCCGGCATCCCCTACGAGGGCAACTACACAGGCTGGCTCGAGCAGAAGAAGAAGCGCCTCGAGCTCGAGCAGAAGCAGGAGTCCGCGCGCAAGCGCACCCTCGAGCGCGAGCTCGAGTGGGTGCGCATGGCCCCCCGCGCCCGCCAGGCCAAGAGCAAGGCCCGCCTCGCCGCCTACGAGTCGCTCCTCGCCGAGGACAGGTCCAAGAAGGTCGAGGAGAACGAGATCCACATCCCCGCCGGCAATCGCCTCGGGAACGTGGTCGTCGAGGCCGATCACCTCCGCAAGGGCTACGGCGACCGCGTCCTCATCGACGACCTCACCTTCTCGCTCCCGCGCGGCGGCATCGTCGGCGTCATCGGCCCGAACGGCGCCGGCAAGACAACGCTCTTCCGCATGATCATGGGCCTCGAGCAGCCCGACGGCGGCGCGCTCCGCATCGGCGAGACCGTCGAGCTCGCGTACGTCGACCAGTCGCGCGACGCGCTCAACCCGAACAACAACGTCTGGCAGGAGATCTCCGGCGGCGAGGACCGGCTGCTGGTCGGCAAGCGCGAGGTCAACTCGCGCGCCTACGTCTCCAGCTTCAACTTCGCCGGCAGCGACCAGCAGAAGAAGGTCCGCGACCTGTCCGGCGGCGAGCGCAACCGCCTCCACCTCGCCAAGCTGCTCCGCCGCGGCGGCAACGTCCTCCTGCTCGACGAGCCGACCAACGACCTCGACGTCGACACGCTCCGCTCCCTCGAGGACGCGCTGCTCAACTTCGCCGGCTGCGCCGTCGTCATCAGCCACGATCGCTGGTTCCTCGACCGGATCGCGACCCACATCCTGGCGTTCGAGGGCGACAGCAAGGTCGTCTGGTTCGAGGGCAACTACGCCGACTACGAGGCCGACCTGAAGCGCCGCCTCGGCGCCGACGCGGCCGAGCCCCGCAAGATCCGCTACCGCAAGCTCACCGCGAGCTGACACGCGCCGCGCTCCGCCGCCCGGCAAATTCCAGCCTCGAAGCACGATTCCTGTCTGGTGCGACGCGGGCGCGCGCAGTAGCTCTCCTCTCATGCTCCGGAGCTCCCTTCGCGCGGGGCTCGCCGCTGCTGTCGCGGCGGGCGCGCTCGCCACCCTGGCCGCGACCGGCTGCCGGGACGCCGCCGAGACCCGCTCGCCGTTCGATGTCGCCTCGTCCCACGCCGGCGGCGGGACCGCGGGCGATGGCGGCGCGGGCGGCCTGGCCGCCGGCAGCTCCGGCGGCGCGGGCGGCCTGGCCGCCGGCGGCTCCACCGGCGCGGGCGGCCTGGCCGCCGGCGGCTCCGGCGGCGGCGATTTTCAGGTCGACCCGCCGCCGGAGGCCGCGCCGCTCGCGGTCGTCACGTGGAACACCAAGGATTTCTTCAACGACAAGGACGACACCGAGGGCACCGCGGAGAAGGTGCTCAGCCCCGCGCGCTACCGCCAGAAGCGCGAGGCGGTCGCGGCGGTGCTCGAGCAGCTCGCGCCCGACGTCGCCGTCCTCCAGGAGGTCGAGCACCTCGACGTGCTCGAGGACCTGAACCGCATCGAGCTCGGCGGCGCGTACCCCTACGCCGCGCTCGTCGAGGCGTACGACCCGCGCGGCATCGACGTGGGCGCGATCTCGAAGATCCCGTTCGACAAGGTCGTGTCGCACCGGGACGACCGCTTCACGCTGCGCGGGACGCAGGGACCTGTCTATACGTTCACGCGCGACTGCCTCGAGCTCCACCTCACCCGGGGGGGCCGCAAGGTCATCCTGCTCGGGGTCCACTTCAAGTCCAAGGCCGCACCCGACAACCCGGACCGGCGCCTCGCCGAGGCCCAGCGCGCCCGCGCCATCGCCGACGCCCTCGCCGCCGAGCACCCCACCGCGGCGATCGCCGTGCTCGGCGACTTCAACGACCTGCCCGGCTCGCCCCCCGTCGAGGCCGTCGCCGGCGCCGGCGACGTCGTGTTCGAGGACGTCGCCACCGCCGCGCCGCCCGCGGACAGGTGGACGTACGACTTCAACGGACAGCTTGAGCTCATCGACCACCAGATGGTCAACCCGCTGCTCCAGGACATGCTCGACCCGGCCTCGGTCCAGATCCCGCACGGCCCGTCGATCGAGGACGCGAGCGATCACGCGCCAGTTTTTTCCGCCTACAGGATCACCCCGCCCACGTAAGCGTTCGACCGCGCTTCAGCTAAGCTTCGCCCCGATGCACGGCACGAGGAGAAAGGGCTCCCCGCCGAGAGCCCGCAGGGACTGGAGTCGCCTCGCCGTGCGCTTGCTGTGCGTCGTGTTCGCGGTGATCGGGGCGATCCCGCTCGCGCTCGGCGCGCTCGTGCGGACCGAGACGGTGCGGGCCTGGGCCGCGTACGAGACGGCCGCGCTGCTCGAGCGCGAGCTCGGCATCACCGCCCGCTACGACGTGCGCGTCCAGGCCTGGCCGCTCATGGTCGGCCTGAACCGCCTCGTCGTCGACTCCTCGGACGGCGGCGCGCCGTTCCTCGAGCTCGAGCGCCTCGCGATCCGCCCGCGCCTGTTCTCGCTGCTCGCGGGGCACATCGACGCGGGCGACGTCGAGATCATCGGCCCCCGCGTCCGCGCCGTCGTGAAGGACGGCGAGCTCCGGAACCTGAAGCTCCCCAGCACGAAGAAGAGCGGCGACGGGGGCGGGCTCGACCGCGCGCCGCTCTCGTCGGTGGCGATCACCGACGCGCGGCTCGACCTGACGATCGACAACGTCCGCGTCCAGGCGCGCGAGGTCGACGTCGACGTCTCCGCCGAGCCGTCCGACGCGTTCGAGATCGCGATGCGCTCCGGCCTCATCTCGGTCGTCCACACGCACGCCGTCCCCGGCCGCGAGGCCGAGGAGGACAGCGTCGACGAGGACGTCGTCTGCCGCTTCGACACGCGCGTCCGCGTCGAGCCCGATCGCGCGCTCATCCGCCGGCTCATCCTGGAGGGCGCCGCCGACTTCGACCCGGATCCCGGCACCGCGCCCCCCTGCGCGCTCCCGGACGGCGACTGGCGCCGCCTGGAGCTCGAGCTCGGCGCCCTGCGCGCCGTCGGCCTGGGCGGCGGCCTGCCCCACCACATCGAGGGCCGCGTGCGCGCGCGCCTGCCGGTGCCGATCGCGCACCGCTTCGTGAGCCTGCCGCCCGCGTCCGGCGCGCTCGCGATCGACGTCGCCGCCGAGTACGACGCCGCCGCCGTGCCGCTCGGCCTCGCGCTCCCCCGCGTGAAGGGCACCCTCGTGCTCGACCAACCGGGCCTCGACGGCAGGGTCTTCGTGACCCGGCTCTCCGGCGAGGTCTCGACGACCCACGACGCCGTGCAGCTCACGAACGCCGACGTCGCCTGGGCCGACGGGACGCTGAAGATCTCCAGCGCGGAGCTCAAGCCGTTCGAGAAGGGCATGCCGCTCCGGGCCGGGCCGATCGACATCGCGAACATCGAGCTGCCCGGCCTGCTCCGCGATCTCGGCGTGCACCCCCAGGCGCACGTCGCCTGGACGCTGCACGAGGGCCGGTTCGATCGCTTCGGCGGCACGCTGTCGCCGCTCTCGCTCGAGGGCCCGCTCGCCATCGAGACGCGCGGCTTCGAGATCTTCGACAAACCGACGAGGGACCCTGCGCGCCAGCGCCTGATGGGCGTCAAGGAGGCCGCGGCCCGCGGCTCGTTCCAGGTGCGGCAGAACGCCGTCGTGCTCTCGGGCTTCTCTGTCGACACGCCGAGCTCGCACCTCAGGACGACCGTCTCGCTCGGCTTCAACGACCAGCTCGGGGTCGAGGTCCACCCGGGCTCGCGCGTGGACCTCGCCGAGGTCTCGCCGCTCGCCTCGCTCGAGCTCGGCGGCGTCGCCACGATGAAGGCCTCGATGCACGGCTCCTACGCGCACCCGAAGCTCAAGGGCGAGGTCGGCATCGAGAAGCTCGTGTTCGCCGGCTTCCCCATCGGCGACCTCGAGCCCTCGCCGGTCGCGTTCGAGCCGCTGTTCCTGACGCTCGAGAACGCGCGCGTCCGGCACGGGGCGAGCCGCGTCCGGGTCCCCTCGATCAAGATCGACTTCGACCCGGCGGGCAACCTGCCGAAGGGCCGGCCGCTCGACAGCGCGTCGGGCGTCGTCGTCGTCGACGCGACAGTCGACACGCGCGAGGCGCCGCACCTCGCCGCGCGCGACCTGCTCGAGATGCTCCGCATGGACAAGGACCCGCGGTTCGCCGCCTACAAGGCGACCGCGAGCGGGACGGCGCGCGCGCACTTCGCGCTCGGCGGCCCGGAGGATCGCTGCGGCGGCGGCTACCTCGCCGTGAGCGCGGGGATGCGGCTCAGCGGCGTGGAGCTGCTCGAGGAGCGCTTCGACGAGGGCGAGGTCGACCTCAACCTGATCTGGGACGACCAGGCCGCCGGCGCGGACGGCATGCGGCTCGACGTCCGCTCGGCGTCGCTGCGCAAGGGCACGGGCTCGGTGCTGGCGAGCGTGTCCGTGCAGCACGGCGGCGCGATCAAGGGCAGCGTCATCGCCAGCGGCCTCCCCATCGCGCGGCTGGACGCGCTCGGGCCGGCGGCGTCGCTCGTCGACGGCTCGGTGTCGCTCGTCGCCAACCTGGGGGGCACCGTGAGCCGGATGGCCGGGTTCGCGGACGTCCACGTCTCGCGCGTCGGCATCCGCCGCTCGCACGCGAGCCTGCCCCCCTCGCGCGTCGAGCTCACCATCGTGCCGAACGACAAGGCGCCGAAGATCGTCGGCAAGACGCCGATCTGCGGCAACCCGCAGGGCGCGCCGTTCGATCCGGCGGAGTACGAGCGCGACCTCCCCGACGGGTCGTTCGTCGCGAACGGGTCGCTGTTCGGCGGGCAGGTCGCGCTCGAGGGGCTCCGCGTCACGCGCCAGCAGCGCAAGATCGTCGACGGCAAGGTGCGCATGGACGCGCTCGACCTCGGCACGCTCGCGAACCTGATCCCGGGCGTCGCGTTCTCGGCGGCGCCGCCGAAGGGCACGCTGACCGCCTCGCTCGACATCGAGCGGCTGCCGCTCGCCGACTTCCGGCAGGCGGCGCTCACGCTCAAGGTCGACGCGCTCAAGCTGGAGCGCGCGGGCCAGGGGCTGAACCTCACGAGCCCGAGCGGGCCGATCCGCCTCGCGGGCAACGCGGTGAACGTGCCGGAGCTCCGGCTCGAGGCGCACACCGCCTCGCGCCTGTCCGCCGCGTTCACCGCCTCCGGCGAGGTGAAGCGGGTGTTCACCGCGCCGGACCTCGACGTCGCGATCCGGGTGAGCCCGACGAACCTGTCGCGGCTCAGCGCCGACATCCCGCAGATCCGGCACGCGCGGGGCACGGTGCAGGCCGAGGTGCAGGTGACCGGCCCGCTCGCGGGGCTGCGCTACTCGGGCTCGGCGACGCTCAAGGAGGGCGAGCTCGACGTCGTGGGCCTGCCGGTGTCGCTCGACGACATCGACGTGGAGATCGCGATCGGCGGCGACCAGGTGCGCCTCACGCGCGCGAGCGCGCGGGTCGGCTCGGGCACGGTGACAGCGGTCGGGCACATGCCTGTCCGCGGCCTGGCCCTCGGCACGGCGGAGGCCTCGATCGTGGCGACCGGCGTGAAGCTGCCTGTCGCGGAGGGCGTGAACCTCACCGCGAACGCGAACCTCTCCGCGAGCTTCCGGCCCGGCGTCGAGGACGAGGAGGCGGGCGAGAAGAACCTGCCGTCGGTGAAGGGCACGATCACGCTCACGTCGTTCAGCTACACGCGGCCGATCCTGATGAGCGTCGACCTCGACGACCTCACCGGCCGCCAGCGGACGGCGGTGCAGACCTACGACCCGGCGGCCGACGTTGTCCGGTTCGACGTCACGGTCCTGTCGCCGAACCCGCTCCGTTTCTCGAACGATCTCGCGGACATGCGGCTCGAGGTCTCGCCGACGGGGCTCGCGCTCTCGGGCACGAACCAGCGCTTCGGCGCGCGCGGCTCGCTGCGCATCCTGCCCGACTCCAAGCTTATGCTGCGGAGCACCGAGTTCGAGGTGCGGGAGGGTTACGTCCGGTTCGACGATCCGTTCCGCATCGCGCCCAAGGTCGACGTGCGCGCCGAGAGCGAGTACCGCCGCTACACGTCGGCGAGCAGCAGCGCCGCGGCCGACCCGGCCGCCGGCGCCGAGGCGGCGGCCCCCACGGCCGCGGGCCTCGGCGCCGGCGCGAACCCGAGCGGGCAGTGGCGCATCAAGCTGCACGCGCAGGGCGACGCCGACAACCTCCGGCTCAACCTCACGAGCGATCCGCCGCTCAGCCAGGAGGACATCGTCCTGCTGCTCACGCTCGGCATCACGCGCGCCGAGCTCAACCAGGGCGTCGTGTCGTCGCTCGGCGAGACGATGGGCCTGGAGGCGCTCTCGTCGCTGACGGGCGCCGACAAGGCGGTGAAGACGATCGTGCCGATCATCGACGAGTTCCGCTTCGGCACCGGCTACTCGTCGAAGAACGGCGCCCCGGAGCCGACGGTGACGCTGGGCAAGCGCATCACGGACGCTGTCCGCGCCAACGTCACGACGGGGCTCTCGCAGGGCAGCCAGGTGCGCGCGGGCGTCGAGGTGAAGCTCAGCGACCGCATGAGCCTGCAGGGGTCGTACGACAACACCAACGACGCCTCCTCGAGCTCACCGCTCGGCAACGTGGGCGCCGACCTCCGCTGGCGGCTGGAGTTCGAGTGAGCTCGCGGAGCCCGAGCGACGGAGCGCCGGCGGCCCGGCGCTCGCAGGATCAGGCGGGCGCCGCGAGCGCCGCGAGCGCCGCGTCGAGCGCGCCGTAGCGGTCGTCGCGGCCGACGACCCACTGCCTGTGGCCCATGAGCTCGAAGATGCGCCGGTGCTTCGGGTTCTTCCAGGTCATGCCGAGCAGCACGCGCTGGAACGCCTCGGCCTTCGCCTCGGGCAGCGCCGGCAGCGCGTCGAACATCGCGAAGTCGTAGGCCGGCGTCGTCCAGAGGACGTCGACCCGCCGGAGGTCGATGTGGCCGTTCGCCTGCTCGGAGAGCCACACAGCGTCCCCGACCGCCGCCGCCTGCGCCTTGCCCTCGTGCAGCGCCGCGAGCGCCTGGATCTCGCTCGTCGCGGTGTCCCCGTGCTTGCCGACGTCCACCTCGAACGGCATGAGCTGGATCTTCTCCACGGCCACCCCCGCCTGCCGGAGGAAGTGGAGCGGGAGGATGCGCGCGTGCGCCGAGTCGGCGCTCCCGACTGCGAGCACCTTGCCCTCGAGGTCGCTCAGCGACCCGACAGCGGCGTCGCGGCGGACGAGGAGCTTGCTGTGGAAGTCGCGGTCGATCTCGCGCATCGCGAGCGAGCGGGACCGTCCCTCGGTCTGCCGCTTGACCCGCACATGCGCCGTCGCGCTGTCCCAGGCGACGTCGATGTGCCCGCGGACCAGCGACTCCACCTGGCGCTCGTAGGTAGAGAAGAGCGCGAAATCAATCAGGATTCCATGCTCGCGGAAGTGCTCGCGCAGCAGCTCCCACAGCGTGACCACCTTGGCGTCGTGCGCCACGGCGCCGACCAGCATCGCCAGGTCCTTCATCCGGTGCCTCGCACGGGCGGCGACGCTAGCACGAGGTCCGCCCGCCGAGAGCCCCACGTCTCGCACATCGACACCCCGGGGCGCGATCCGGTCCGGCCGGGGCCGGGCCGGGGGCTGGAGCCCGCGCGGATCGCGTTGCCGCGCGCACCTCGCGCGGCGGCGGGGGCGACGCGCCGGCACGAGCCCCGCGCAGGTGCCCTCTTGCCCACCGGCCGCCCAACCGGGCTACGCTGCGCTCCTCGTGCACGCCGCCGCCGGTTCGTTTCGCTTTCGTCCCCCGGCGCTCCGCGCCTGATGGCTCGCCTTCGCTCCCCCCTCATTCCCGTCTTGCTCGGCCTTTTGCCGCTCGGCGCGGCCGCCGTCGACGCGCGCGCCGACCAGGCGCCTGCTCGCCAGGCCGACCAGGTCGAGGCCACCCCCGCGCCCTCGGGCGAGGCGGGCACCGAGGCGACCGACGTGCCGTCGCTCCAGCAGCCGCTCGCCCTGGGGGCGCTCGTCGGCAAGCCGATCGTCCGCATCGACGTCACCGCCCAGGGCGACCGCTGGCTCAGCGTGGCGCCGGTGACAAGCGTCGAGCTCGGCGAGCCGCTCAGCCACGACGCCGCGCGCCGCGCGATGCGCGAGCTGCTCGCCTCCGGCAACTTCGCCCGCGCGTCGGCCGAGGCGCGCCTGCTGCCCGACGGCGCCGCGCTCCGGATCGTGGTCGTCCCGCGCCGCCGCATCGCGACAATCCAGATCACCGGCGGCGCCCTCGACCGGCAGGACACCCTCAGGGCCGCCGGCATCGCCGACGGCGGCGAGATCACCGCCGCGGCGCTCGCCGAGATCGGCCCCCGCGTCCGCGCTTTCTACGCGCAGCACGGCTACCCGGCCGCCGCGGTCACGGTGCGCGCCGTCGACACCGACGACCCGACCCAGGTCATCCTCGCCCTCAACGTCGAGGGCGGCGCCCCGCGCCTCGTCTCGCAGCGCGTCTTCGTCGTGGAGCCGCGCGCCGGCCGCGAGCTCGGCTCGCTCAAGGAGAGCTACCCCCTCGGCGTCGGCGCCCGCGTCGACGAGCCCGCGCTCGCCGACGCCGACCGCGAGATGACCGAGCTGCTCCGCCGGAGCGGCTTTCACTACGCCCAGGTCTCCCACCGCGTGCTCGCCGTCGGCCCGAACAACTACCTCTACGTCTACCTCGAGCCCGGCGCGCGCATCGTCCCCGCCTTCGACGGCAACCGCGCCTTCGACGACGACGCCCTCGAGGACGCGCTCGGCCTCGGCGCGACGACCGACACAAAGCCGGGCGACCTCGCCGATCGGCTCCGCTCGTTCTACGTCGTGCGCGGCTTCCTCGACGCCGAGGTCACCCCTTCGCTGGGCGGCAAGCCCGAGGATCCGGTCCGCTACCTGACCTTCACCGTCCGCGAGAACGAGCAGGTGCGCGTCACGAAGCGCGTCTTCCCCTGCCTCACGGGCGACCTCAGCGCCGACGACCTCGGCCGCGAGATCGAGAGCTTCCTCGAGGAGGACCTGCCCGGCGACGACTTCGCGGTCCCCGACCCGCGCGGCGTCGCGGACCTGTTCGGCCCGACGCGCGGCGCCGGCGGCCGGGCCCGCCCTGTCGAGCTCATCCCGGCGATGACGTACGCGCAGGAGACCTACGACCGCGCCCTCAAGCACCTGCGCGACCTCTACTTCAGCAAGGGCTACCTCAACGCCGTCGTCGGCCCCGTCTCCGTGCTCCGCGCCACCTGCTCGCGCCGCTCTCCGCCGGGCGCCTGCGTCCCCGAGCCCGTCGCCGAGCGCGTCACCGCCCAGTGCCGCACCGACGCGCTGGGCCTCCCGTTGCCCGAGCCGCCCGTCCCCGCGGCCCTGACCTGTCGCCCCGACCCCGCGCGGCACGTCACGTGCGCCCCCGAGGTGACGCTCCGCATCCCCGTCCACCCCGGCCCGCAGACGTTGCTCTACGACCTCGCCTTCGAGGGGAACAAGGGCTTCTGCGCGCAGAAGGGCCTCGGCGAGCGCGACCGGACCTTCTGCGCGGAGGAGCGGCCGTTCAGCGAGCGCTGGCTCAGCGACATCGCCGATCTGGAGCTCGGCAAGCCGCTCTCGACGCTCGCCCTCGACGCAGCGCGGCTGCGCATCCTCGATGCGTACCGCGATCTCGGCTACGCGTTCGCCGAGGTCCGCGCCGCCATCGAGCCGTCGCCCGACCGCACGCGCGCCCGCGCGCGGTTCATCGTGTCGGAGCGAGATCGGGTGTTCGTCACCGGCATCGTCGTCAAGGGGGCCGTCCGGACGGACGAGCAGCTCATCCTCCGCCGCGTGCTGCTGCGCGAGGGCGCCCCGTTCCGGCAGTCGCAGGCCCGGCTGAGCGAGGAGCGCATCGCGACGCTCGGGCCTTTCTCGAGCGTGTCGATCTCGCTCGAGGACCCGGACGTCCCGCAGAAGAACAAGCGGGTCATCGTCCACGTGGTCGAGCAACTGCCGCAGTACCTCAACCCGCAGATCGGGTTCTCGACCGGCGAGGGCGTCCGCGCCGCCTTCGAATATGGACACCGCAACATCGGCGGCCTCGCCGTCGGCCTCACGATGCGCGTCCAGCTCAGCTACCTGTTCGAGTTCATGATCGTGGACCCCGCGGCGCGCCGTCACTACGAGCAGCTCCAGGGCACCCAGCGGCTCGAGCGCCGCAACACCGTCTCGGTCACGCTCCCGGACATCGGGCTCGGCCCGCTGGTCGGCCTGTCGCTCTCGGGCGTCGAGATGCGCGACAACCAGCTCGATTTCGGCTTCGAGAAGCAGGCGATCATCCCCGCGCTCACGTACAGGCCGCGGCGCTCCGTGACGGCGCAGCTCGCCGTCTCCACCGAGCTGAACGCTGTCGACTTCTTCCAGGGCGACAATGCCGCCAGCGACCCGGACGAAGCGGCCGAAGCGGCCGGCGACAAGCGAGATATCCTCGACCAGCTCCGCATGCCCGAGGGCCGCACGATCGCCCTGGCGCAGCGGCTGGACGCGTCCTGGGACACCCGCGATGTCCCCTTCGCCGCGACGCGCGGCTTCCTCATCTCCGGCGGGGTCGAGCACGTCGACGCGTTCGACGTGTTCGACTCGGGCGAGGCCCAGTCGAGCTTCCCCGAGAGCCACTTCCTGCGGTTCACGGGCCGCGTGTCGGGCTACATCCCGCTCTCGCGCCGGTCGGGGCTCACCCTCGCGCTGAGCCTGTCGGGAGGGTACATCCAGCCGCTCGTTGCCGAGAGCGGGACTTACCCTGACCGCCTGTTCTTCCTCGGCGGCGTCGACTCGCTCCGCTCCCACCTGGCCGAGTCGCTGTACCCCGAGGACGGGCTCGAGGAGGCGAGAAAGGCGGTCGGCGGGGGGGCCGACATCTCGACCGAGGATATCCCCCGCGGCGGGACGGTCATGGTGAACCCGCGCGCCGAGCTGCGCGTTCCGCTGACCGATCTGCTCCAGCTCGGCCTGTTCCTCGACGCAGGCAACCTCTGGATCAGGGCGAGGAACGTCAACCTCGACCCGCGGCTGCTCCGTTACGGGCTCGGCGCCGGTCTGCGGGTGAACACCCCCATCGGCCCCCTCGCCTTCGACTACGGCTTCAACCTGGACCCGCGCGAGGAGCTGAACGAGATCGACGGCGCCCTCCACTTCTCCGTCGGGCTCTTCTGACAGGCAATGCCGCGCGCGACGAGGGTCGCGCGGCGCGGGCGCAAAGGCAGCTCCCCTCAGCTCGAGATTGACGAGGCTCCCCTGATGAACCGTTCTTTCCGTGGTTGTGCGCTGCTCGCCCTGACATCGGTCCTGACGATCTTCGGCTGCGGGGATGACGGCGCCGCGCCGAGCAGCGCGGGGAGCGCGTCCGGCGGTGGGGAGGGAGGCCAGGGCGGGCACGGCGCGGCGGGCAGCGGCACGGCGGGCAGCGGCACGGCGGGCGGCGGTGCAGCCGGCGGCAGCGAGGCGGAAGGCGGCGGCGCGGCGTCGACCGGCTCGGGCGGTGCGGCGGTGTGCGGCGACGCGCGATGCGAGGCGCCCGAGACGTGCGGCTCGTGCGCGGACGACTGCGGCGTGTGCCCGCCTGTCTGCGGCGACGGCACGTGCGAGCCCGCGAGGGAGACCTGCCATGCGTGCGCCACCGACTGCGGCGAGTGCCCGGTGGGCGAATGCGGCCACGACCTCTGTGAGGAGGGAGATCCCCTCGTCGCCGGCTGCGACCCGTGCGTGACAGCGCTGTGCACGCGGGACCCGGCGTGCTGCATGAGCGCGTGGGGCCCCGACTGCGTGGACGGCCTCGCCACCGCCTGCGGGCGGACCTGCGGGTGCGCGCACGACCTCTGCGAGACGGGCGAGCCGCTCGACCCCGCGTGCAATGGCTGCGTCGAGACAGTGTGCGACCCGAGCGAGGGCGACGGCTACTGCTGCATGTTCGACTGGGACGAGAGCTGCATCGCGCTCGCGCGGATCCGGTGCGGCCTCACGTGCCCGTGACCCCGGCTCGCCGCCGGCCCCCGCCCGCCTGCCACGCGCAGCGCGGGGGCGCGGCGTAGCTCACGCCGCGCACGGCGTGCAGGCCGAGGTCCGGGAGCGCCACGCCGAGGACCAGGTGGCCGCAGGCGGGGACGCCCGCCGGCCACCCTTCGCGCTGGCCGCCCAGCGCGGCCGCCTGGAGCGCGATCGACACGGGGCCGGCCGCGAGGTGGAAGGCCGCCGTCGCGGGGGCCCCGCCGGCGCCCAGCGCCTCGGCCAGGGCGCCGGCCGAGGCCCCGAGGTGCGCCGAGGCCGCGCCGAGGGCCGCGGCGGCGAGGATCGCTGTCGTGTTCGTTGTCAGCCGCATGGGCGTCTCCTGGAAGCGAGGGCCATCCTGGCGAGGACGGCCGCCGCGCGACAGCGGCGTGCAGCGAGCCGCGCGGCCGCTGCAGGGAGCGCGGCTCGCCCCGCGGCGAGCCGCCCGCGGACCGCGGCGGGCAGCGCCGCTCAGCGCGCCGTGGCCGCCTTCATCTCCCGGACGAAGCCCGCGACCGAGCGCGCGGCCGCCTCGGGATCCCCGAGGTTCGCGGCGACCCGCTGGACGACAGCGGACCCGCTGACGACGCCGAACGCCCCGGCGCCGAGGGCGGCGCGCACGTGCTCGGGCTTGGAGATGCCGAACCCGAGGATCGCCGGCGGCGCGCCGAACCGGCGCAGCGTCTCGAAGAGCGTCCCGTGGCTGAGCTGGAGCTGCTCGTCGGCCCCGGTCACGCCCTTGCGCGTCACGCAGTAGGTGTACGCGGCGCACCGCTCCGCGAGCCGCTGCAGCGTCGCCTCCGAGGCGTTGAGCGGCGCGATCAGCACCGGCGCGACGCCCACCGCGCGCGCCGCCGCCACGTAGGGATCCGACTCCCGCACGGGCACGTCGGCGACGAGCACGCTGTCGACCCCGGCCGCGGCCACCGAGGCGTAGAAGCCGTCGAGATCGCGGTGCTTCACCAGGTTCGCGTACGTCAGGATGCCGACAGGCACCTCGGGCGCCTCCGCCCGGAACCGCCCGAGGAGCTCGATGCAGTCCGACGGCCGCACGCCCGCCGCGAGCGCCCGCACGGCGGCGGCCTGGATCGTCGGGCCGTCCGCGATCGGGTCCGAGAACGGGATCCCGACCTCGATCGCGTCCGCCCCGCCCTCCACGGCCGCGCGCAGCAGCCGCGCGCTCGTGGCGAGGTCGGGGTCCCCGAGCATCAGGAACGGGATGAACGCCCCCTCGCCCCGCTGCCGCAGCCGATCGAATGCGCGATCGTAGCGCGTCGTCATCGCCTCCCGACTCATGTCGACCTCCCGGGATCGAGCAGCTTCTGCGCCTGCTCCATGTCCTTGTCTCCGCGCCCCGACAGGTTCACGACGAGCACCGCCTCGCGCCCTGCCTGCGCCGCCTCCGCCGCCATCCTCAGCGCGTGCGCGATCGCGTGCGCCGACTCGAACGCCGGGATGATGCCCTCGCTCCGCGCGAGCTTCTGGAACGCGTCGAGCGCCTCGGCGTCGGTCGCCGCCACGTAGGTCGCCCGGCCCGACGTCATGAGGTGCGCGTGCTCCGGCCCGACGCCGGGGTAGTCGAGCCCCGCCGAGACGGAGTGCGTCTCGGCGACCTGCCCGTGCTCGTCCTGGAGGATGTAGGTCTCCGACCCGTGCAGCACGCCCGGACGGCCCTTGAGGAGCGTCGCGCCGTGCCTGTCGGTCGAGAGCCCGTGCCCGGCGGGCTCGACGCCGATCAGCGCGACGCCCTTGTCCGGGATGAACTCGGAGAAGATGCCCATCGCGTTGCTGCCGCCGCCCACGCACGCGACAACCGCGTCGGGCAGGCGCCCCTCGGTCTCCAGGATCTGGGCCCGCGCCTCGCGGCCGATCACCCACTGGAAGTCGCGCACGATCGTGGGGAACGGGTGGGGCCCGGCCACGGTCCCGATGAGGTAGTGCGTGTCCTCGTAGCTCTCGGTCCAGTAGCGCAGCGCCTCGTTGAGGGCGTCCTTCAGCGTCTGCGTGCCCGAGCTCACCGGCACCACCTCGGCCCCCATGAGGCGCATCCGGAAGACGTTGAGCCGCTGCCGCTCGACGTCCTTCGCGCCCATGTAGATGCGCGTGGGCATCCCGAGCAGGGCCCCGATCATCGCCGTCGCGACGCCGTGCTGGCCCGCCCCGGTCTCGGCGATGAGCCGCTTCTTGCCCATGCGCCGCGCGAGCAGCCCCTGGCCGAGCGCCTGGTTCGTCTTGTGGGCGCCGCCGTGGAGCAGGTCCTCGCGCTTGAGGTACACCTTCACGCGCGGATCGCCGGTCAGGTTGCGGCACAGGGTGAGCGGCGTCGGGCGCCCCGCGTAGGTCGTCAGCAGCGCGTTGAACTCCGCCGCGAACGACGGATCGCCGCGCGCCTCCAGGTACGCGCGCTCGAGCTGCTCGAGCGCGGGCACGAGGATCTCCGGGACATAGGCGCCGCCGAAGGCGCCAAAGCGACCGCTTTGCTGCATGGTGATTGCCTCGATCGTCGATGTGCGTGGTGCGTTGTGCGTCGTGGAAGATGCGGTCAGGGTGAAGCGCTGTCCGCCGGGCCCGCGGGGTCGGGGTCGTGGCGCGAGGGGCCGCGCGCGCCGTCGAACAGCCGCACGAGCAGGTCGGCGCACTTCGCGCCGGGCGCGCTCTCGACCCCCGAGCTCACGTCGAGCGCCCACGTCCCCACCCGGCGCGCCGCGGCGATGTTCTCCGGGTTGAGCCCGCCCGCGAGCAGGCTCCGCGCCCGCGCCGGGTGGCCCTCGATCGCGCTCCAGGTGAACGTCCGGCCGGTGCCGCCCCGCGCCTGCGCTGTGCGCGTGTCGAAGACGAGCCGGTCGGCGCTGCGCTCGGCCTCGGCGCCCGCGCCGGCGTCGCCCGCCGCGCCCGCTGCCTCGCCGGAAGGCGCCATCGGGACCGCCTTCCAGACCTCGCACCCCTCGGGCAGCGCGCGCCGCAGCGCCTCGACGAACGCGGCGTCCTCGTCGCCGTGGAGCTGCACGGCGCGGAGCCCGAGCCCGCGCGCCGTGTCGGCGACGAAGTCCGCGGGTTGATTGAGGAAAACGCCGACGAAGGGCAGCCCCGCCGCGGTGGCGACGACGACCTCGGCCTGCTCGCGGGTGACCCGCCGCGGCGACGCCTCGGCGAAGACGAGGCCGCCGAAGCGCGCGCCGAGCCGCTCCACCTCGCGCGAGTCCCCGGGCCGGGTCAGGCCGCAGACCTTCACCCGGCCGTTCACGAGCGCGCGCGCGGCGTCCGCGATGTCGGGGCTGCGCATGAGCGACGTGCCGACGAGGAACCCGTCGACCGAGCGCGCGAGCCGCTCCACGTGGGCGCGCGACTCGACGCCCGACTCCGCGATGACGATCCGGTCGCGCGGCACCCGCGGGGCGAGCCGCTCCGAGACGGCGAGATCGACCTTGAGCGTCTTCAGATCGCGGTTGTTGATGCCGATCACGGGCGCCGGCAGCGCGAGCGCGCGGTCGAGCTCCGCCTCGTCGTGGACCTCGACCAGGCAATCCATGCCGAGCGCCTCGGCGGCGCCGAGGCACAGGAGCGCTGTCGCGTCGTCCAGCACCGACAGCATGAGCAGGATCGCGTCCGCGCCGTGCGCCCGCGCCTCGACCACCTGGTAGGGCGTCACGACGAAGTCCTTGCAGAGGATCGGGACGTCCAGGACCGCGCGCACGGCCTGGAGGATCTCGAAGCTGCCCTGGAAGAAGGGCTCGTCGGTCAGCACGCTCACCGCGTCGGCGACGCCGTAGTACGCGGCGGCGACGGCGCGCGGGTCGAAGTCCGGCCGGATCAGCCCCTCGGACGGGGACGCCTTCTTGCACTCCAGGACGAACCGCGCGCCCGGCGCGGACAGCGCGCGCCGGAGGCTCCGCGACGTGGGCGAGGCCTTCGCCCTGAGGCCGGCGAGCGGGGTCCGCCGCTCGCGCTCGGCGACGTCCGCCCGTTTCCTCTCCACGATGCGCGCGAGGACATTGCTCTGCTCAGCCATGATGCGCCTCCTTCCGCGCTTCCTGGGTCGCATCCCGGCTGAGCGCCACGAAGCGCGTGAGCCGCTCGCCCGCCCGGCCCGACCGCAGCGCGTCGAGCGCCACGGCCGTCCCCTCGCGCAGGCTGTCGGCGCGCCCGCCGATCCAGAGCAGCGCGCCCGCGTTGATCGCGACGGCGTCGGTGTGCGCGGGCTCGCCGCGGCCGGCGAGGAGGTTGCGGAGCCACGCCGCGTTGGCCTCCGGGCCGGCGCCCCGGAGCGCCTCGAGCGGCGCGGGCGCGACCCCGGCGTCGGTCGGCTCGATCGTGATCTCCTCGACGACCCCGTCGCGGAGCCGGGCCGCGCGGGTCGGGGCGTGCAGGGCGATCTCGTCGAGCCCGCCGCCGTGGACGACGAGGGCGGCCTGGCAGCCGAGCATCCCGAGCGTGCGCGCGGCGGGGACGACGAGCTCCGGATCGTAGATGCCCATCACCTGGATGGGCGGCGCGCTCGGGTTCACGAGCGGGCCGAGCAGGTTCATGATGGTGCGCACCTTGAGGGCGCGGCGCACGGGCATCGCGTGGCGGAGCCCCGCGTGGTACTGCGGCGCGAAGAGGAAGCAGAACCCGACCTCGTCGAGGGCCCGGCGCGAGACCTCGGCGGACGGGTCGAGGCGAGCGCCGAGCGCCTCGAGCGCGTCGGCGGAGCCGCACTGGGAGGAGACCGAGCGATTGCCGTGCTTGGCGATCGGCAGCCCCCCTTCGGCGGCGACGAAGCCGACGGCTGTCGACACGTTGACGGTGGACTGCCCGTCCCCGCCGGTGCCGCAGCAATCGGCGTACGCGTAGGCCGGCCGCGCGAACGGCGCCGACGCCCCCCGGAGGGCGCGCGCGGCGCCCGCGATCTCGGCGGGGGTCTCGCCCTTCGCCTTGAGCGCGACGAGCAGCGCCGAGAGCTCGATCTCGGTCAGCGCCCCCGCGACGACGTCGCGGAAGAGCGCCTCGGTCTGCTCCGCCGAGAGGTCCACGCCCGCGCAGAGCGCATCGATCACTGCATGCAACATGGTTCGCTCCTCATGTTCACGGCCGTTCTGGCAGACACTGCTCCTCGAGACTCGAACATCGGACTGCGGCGCCCTGCATACCGGACAAAAACGAAAAGGCCCACCGTTGTTCGGCGGGCCCTCTTTCTTCTTTCTTCAGGTCGGCCTCCCCGCAGGGAGGCGCGTTACCCGTCGTGAGGGCCCGCCGCGGTAGACCACCAGCGCCACCAGCGAAGCCCTGCGGCCGCGCGCACGGCGGAGCCGAGGACGAACGCCTCGGAGCCGGAGCGAGCGCAGGACGCGGTGAGCGCGCGGTGCATGCGGGAAACATAGCTTGCGGTCGCGCGCGGGGTCAAGCGGGTTCGCGGCGGTTCCCGCTTCGCAGGTTCTGCCTGTCTTCCGGCGATGGCGACATGGCGGCGATGGCGACGAGGCGCGGGGTTGTCCACGGCGCGCGGGGCGCGTGGCTGCGTGCGGCGGTGCCGTGTGGCCCTGAGCGTCTGGCGATGTCCTCGCCGTCGGGAGGCGGGTGTGCGGGACAGACACGCTGTCAAAGGCAGTGAGACGAGGGATATCGAGCGTCGCCTCGACAAGGCACTGCGCCTGCGCATCGACGGCCAGCGTCGCCGAGCTCCGGGCGCGCGGCAGCGTGCTCTGGCTGGCGTTCGCGCCGCTCGCCAGGGACGCGACAGCGGAGGGCTCGATCCTCGATCGGGCGCGCGCGCTCGGCCCGGGCGAGGTCGAGGACGCGCTGCTCGACCTCGAGGGCGACGCGCTGGTGCGCTGGCTCGCCGAGCCGGCGCGCCGGTCGTGAGCGTTGCTGCTGTCGGCGCTCGGCTGCGGCCCCTCGGCGCGATCTGCTCCGTGCTCGAGGAGCGCAGCCAAGCGCCCTCCAGAGGCGTCCGCGTTACCTGGAGATCACGATCCAGGTCAGCTCGTCGATCCCGGCGCCCGGCGCCGTCGTGACGACAGCGCCGTCGGCCTCGCCGGCGACCGGCGCCGAGAGCGCGCCGTCGTACTCGCTCAGGGTCCGGAAGCGCACGGGCGTCCCGGGCGCCATATCCGAGGGGGCCTGAACCGCGATCGGCGAGCCGCTCGTCGTCGCGAACGGGTACAGCGCGTAGACGGCCACGATCTCCTCGCCGCCGAGATCGGGGAGCGGCGGCACGCGCTCCGGCGGGATTCGCCGGGCCGCGATGTCGTGGAGGGACGCGCCGGGCGGCGGGGCGAGATCGGCGCGGTTCACGGTGAGCTGGAGCCCGTCGCCGACCTCCAGGACCTGCGGATCGCCGCTGCTCGGGCCGAGGAGGGCGCCCGCGGGCAGGTCCGGCACGAAGAGCGACCCGACGTCGACGGTGACGGCGTCGAGGAAGCGCAGCGGGAACATGGTCACGCCCCGGCGCGGCGTCGTTCCCGCGTCCTCCATCGATTTCACAACGAAATCGACCGGCACCTCCGCGTCGCAGAGAAAGGTGAAGCGGCCGTCCGCCGCCGTGTTGTCCGAGTAGCAGACCCTTGTGTTGCACAGCAGCACGGAGGCCCCGCCGATGGGCTGCCCGGCTTCGTCCTCGAGCACGCCGGTCACGCCCGGCCCCGCCGGAGCGCCGCCCGCGCCGAGGCCGCCCGCCGCGCCGCCTCCGCCTCCGCCTGTCGCCGCGCCGCCTTCCCCTTCCCCGCCCCCGCCCACGGTGGCTCCGCCTCCAGCGCCGCCGCCCGTCGTTGCGCCGCCGGCGTCCCCCGCCCCGCTGGTCGAGCCGCCGCCGCCATCGCAGGCGGACGCGACGACCGCGACCAGCACGAGCAGCGTGCGGCGCTTCATTCGGCCAGCGCCTGCTCGATCACCGCCGTCATGGCGTCCGGATCGTATTCGTGGCTGGCATACCGGACGATGCCGTCCTTGCCGACGATCACGTCGACAGGGAACGGGTTGGGCCCAGGGAAGTTGGATGTCACGGCGGCGTAGGTGCTCGCCGTCTCCTCGATCCCGAGCGGGAAGGTGACCTTGATGTTGTCGCCGTACGCCTGCACCTGACCGATCTGGTCGACCGACTCCCGCGGGTTGAGGGCGACGATCTGCAGCCCTTGGTCCTTGTACTTCCGCCAGAACCGCTCCTCGGTGTCCGGCAGGTGGTTGGCGCAGACAGGGCAGAAGGTGGCAAAGTAGGTGAGCAAGAGGACGCTCCCGGACGACGCCTCCGAGGTCCATGTCGTGCCGTCCAGCATCGTGCCCACGGTCGCGGGCAGCGGCGCCCCGACGGTCACGCCGGGCGCATTGCCGACGAGGTACGCCTTGCGCACCGGGGCCGCGGGGTCGTCGGAGACGACGTGCAGATAGCCGATCTCCTGGTCCGTCGCCGAGGCGAGGTAGGTCAGCGCGAGCTCGATCGTCTCGCCGGGCTGGATCCGGGCCTGGCGCGGCGCGACGCTGAAGGCCGAGCCGCTGATCCAGCTGTCCACGAGCGTGAGCGGCGCCGTCCCCTGGTTCGTTACCTCGAGCGGGACGGTCTTCCTGCCCCCGACGGCGACCTGGCCGAAGTCGATCCTGGCGGCGGCCTCCGGGAGGCGGATGTTGGGGGCGACGCGCTCCGGCTCGAGGCGGTAAGAATACGGGTTCTCCCAGGTGCCGATGAACACGTCCTGCCCTCGCGCGGCGACGCCGAAGGTGCGCATCGTCGGGAGCTCGCGATCCGGATCGTCGTACTCGAACTCCCTCGGGATGCGCACGGCCGCCACGAAGGTCGGCGTCGCCGGCGTGGACACGTCGTAGACGCGCACGTCGTTCCACGCGGCGACGAAGAGGCGACCCTCGGAGTACGCCAGGCGGAGCGGCGTCCCGGGCATCTCGGCGCGGCCGACGACGACAGGGCTCTCGAGGTCCGAGATGTCGACCACGGCGACGCCCGCCGACCCCGCCGCCACATAGGCGAAGTCGCCGTCGACGACGACGCCCTTGGCCTGGCCGCCGGTGGCCACGCGCCCGAGCTCGACCGGCTTCGTCGGGTCCGTCGCGTCGACAGTGACGAGCCCGTCCACGCCGTCGGCGACGAACACGTGGTTGTCGCGCGCGGCGATGCCCCACGCATTGGTGAAGCCGCCCAGGCTCCCGACGCGCGTGAAGCCTGTCGCGCTGTCATGGTTGTAGACGCCGAGGCCATTTCCGTGCAGCCCCACGAAGATGTTGTGGTTCGCGACGTCGATGCCCTCGTAGCTGATCCCCTGCTCCTGCAGGACGTCGAGCTGCACCGGCGCCTCGGGGTCGCTGATGTCCCAGCCGCTGAGGAAAGCCGGGTTCCGGATGTTGCCGAGGTGCGTGGTGAAGACGAGGTTGTCGTCCCACGCGAGGTGCTTGCAGCCGGGGGCGCGGGAATCGTCGGGGATCGCGTGCTTGAGCCCCCCCGCGAGCACCTCCATGTCGGCGGGGTCCTTCGCGTCGATGACGTTGAACGTGTAGCTGCAATTGAGGAGCAGGCCGTCCTCGCGGAGGCGCACCTCATCGGTGTGGCTCCCGACCTCGTGCAGGCTCTGGAGCTGCACGAGAGGGCTCAGAAAATGGCCGGGCTGGAGCGCGGTCGGGACGCATTCGCCCTCGACGTCCTCCGTGCCCTCACCGCAGGTGAGGCCAGGGCTCGTCGCCGCCGGCACGCAAGCGCCGTCGGCCTCCTCCGTGCCCTCGCCGCAGGTGACGCCGGGGCTCGTCGCCGCCGGCACACAGGCGCCGTCGACCTCCTCCGTGCCGGGGCCGCAGGACAGCCCGGCCCCGCTCGCAGGGTCGTCGTCGGCGCATGCGGACGAGGCGACAATGACCAGCGCGAGGAGAGCGGCGCGACGTCGTAGCAGCGTCATCGAGAAGCTCCTTGAAATGAGGCGAAGATCGGGCGCGCACGCGGCCGCGCGCAGCGTCGCAGGGAAGGATAGAGGTCGCCAGGGGGGGCCGGGCAAGGAGATACCCGTTTACCGACGCCTCCTGAACCGCAGCGCTACTCCTCGTCCGGGTCGTCCCCGAAGAGCACCCCGACGGACCCCTCGATCGCATCGAACGGCTCTGCCCTGACCCGGTCGCCCCGCTCTGCGGTGAGCACGTTCAGATAGCCATCCGGCATCCAGCGATAGACGGTGAGCACCTCGTTCATCGGATCCACGATCCAGTAATGAGGCACCTGGCACCGCTGGTACGTGCGCTGCTTCTTCACGAGGTCGTTGCGCGTGTTCGACGGGCTCAGCACCTCGCAGACCCAGTCGGGCCGCACGAGGATCGGCGTCTTCTCGGGCAGCTCGGGGAGCCGCTCGCGCCGCCAGCCCACCACGTCGGGGCGGTAGACATCGTGCTCCTCGAGCTGGACCTCGACCTCGGTGGCGAGCCACCACCCCCCGGGCCAGCGACCTCCCGGTCTCCGGTTGTAGGGCCTGAACACGAGCCCGGCGAGCGACGCCTGGGCGCCGCCGTGCTTCGGCGAGGGCATCGCCTTCGGGACGAGCTCGCCGCTGATGATCTCGTGGAAGCGCTGCGCCTCCGGGATGGCCAGCAGATCCGCGATCGTGGCGAGCTTGCGCGCGGGGAGCGACACGGCCCCTGCATCGTGCCGTAGCCGCCCGCATGCCGCCAGCGCCGCGCCCCATCCACGGCGGGCGACCTCGAGCCCCGGCGCGCGATCCCTCGCCTCCTGCACCCCCACCCCATCCGCTCCCGCAGGATACTTTCCGACCCCGTCGACCGATGGTAGGCCCCGGACATCCCCCAGGGCGCACGACCTCGCGGCCAGGCGCGACACGCCCTCGCGAGGCGCCGCGCGGCCCGCCCCCCTGTGTGCCCATGATCACCGCCGAACCAGGTCCCCCGCCGCCGCCGAGCGCCGCCGGCGCTCATGACAGCGTCCCGCCTCGATCGCCGAGCGGGCCGCCCCCCCACCCGGGCGCGCCGCCCGCGCGGTCCGCTCCCCCGCCAGCGCGGTCGGCCCCCCCGCCGCCGCGCCACGGCGCCTGGACCACCCGCCTCGGCGAGGCGTGCGTGCTCGGCCTCGGCGTCGCGTCGCTCTCCGCCGTGCCGACCGCGCTGCGCACCGCCCGCGCCGGAGCGTCGTTCCTCGACGGGCTCCTCGTCGGCACCGCGGTCCTGCTCCCGCTCGTCACGCTCGCGCTCATCCTCTCGCGCGCCGCCGGCCGCGGCTTCCGCGGCATCGTCGGCGCCGGCGGCGAGCGCCTCGCCGTCCTCCGCGTCGCCCTGTGGATCGGCGTGGCCCTGCCGGTGCTCGCCGCCCTCGCCGCCCTCCTCAAGGCCGCGACCCACCACCGCGGCCTCGCCGGCGCCACCTTCGGCGTCCTCGGCCTCGCCGGCGTCGCGGCCGCGGCGCTCCTCACCCAGCGCCTCGTCGCCCTCGGCGACCGCCTCGCCGCCCGCGGCGTGAAGCCGTGGATCCTCGCCGTCGCCGGCGCCGCCATCGGCGTCCTGCCGCTCATCGCCGCCTTCGCGCCCCTCGCCGCCTTCGCGGGCAACACCACCGGCGACGCGGGCGCCGCCGTGCGCGCCGCCATCGTCGACGGCGCCATCGCGCTCGTGGCGACAGCGCTCGTCTCCAGCGTCGACCTCAGCGCCGCTGTCGGCCGCGTCGCCGGCCTCGCGGGCGTCCCGCTCGCCGCCCTGGTCCTCATGACAGCGACAGCGCGCGTCGAGTCGTTCCCCCCGCTCGGCCAGGCCGTGCGCGCCGGCGGCGGCCTCGCGGCCACCCTCTTCGTCGCGCTCGAGCAGTGGACCGACCGCGACGGCGACGGCATGGGCTCGCACTTCGGCGGCCTGGACTGCGACGAGGGCGACCCCGCCCGGTACCACGGCGCGCAGGACATCCCGGGCGACGGCATCGATCAGGACTGCAGCGGCGGCGCCCAGGGCGACGCTCCCCGCCCCGCCATGGCGCTCGCGGGCGCCCCTGCCAGCGCCCCGCCGGCCGCCCCCGCCGCCCCGCCCCCGCACGCGCCCGCGGCCACCGCGCCCGCGGCCGGGGACGACAGCGGCGCCGTCGTCCCGGCCGTCCTGACCCGGACCACCACCTCCTCCGGCGCCGTCATGCCCGCCGCCGTCACGGCCCCTGCCCTCTCCGCCCCGGAGCGCCCCGACATCCTCCTCGTCACCCTCGACACGGTCCGCGCCGATCACACGTCGGCCTACGGCTACGGCCGCGACACCACCCCGCGCCTCGCCGAGCTCGCGTCCCGCGGCGTGCTGTTCGAGCGCGCCTACGCCGCCTCGAGCGAGATGCAGCGGGCCATCTCGCCCCTCGTCACCGGCCGCCGCCTGAACCGGGCGGCGCGCGATCGCCGCGCGTGGCCCACGCTGCTGCCCGAGAACGACACCCTGGCGGAGCGCATGAAGCGCGCCGGCTACCTCACCGCCGCGGTCAGCTCGTTCACGTGGATCAGCCAGGAGCGCGGCTTCGACCAGGGCTTCGACCGCTTCGAGACCGTCCACGGCGAGGCCCACCCCGAGCGCGAGGCCACCGGCCACCTCGCCGTCAAGAAGGCCATCGACCTGCTCGCCGGCCACGCCCAGCGCGCCCAGCCGATCTTCCTCTGGCTCCACCTCTTCGACGCGCACGAGCGCTACATCGCCCACCCCGGCATCCGCTTCGGCTCCGGCAGGACGGCGGCCTACGACGGCGAGATCGCCTACGTCGACCGCCAGCTCGGCGCGCTGATCGACGCCGTGGCCGCGGGCCCGCGCGCCGGCCGCACCGCGATCCTCGTCCACGGCGCCCAGGGCGAGGGCCTCGGCGAGCACGGCCCCGTCGGGCACGGCGTCGAGCTCTTCGAGGAGGTGATCCGCGTCCCGCTCGTCGTCGCCCTCCCCGGCGCCGCCCCGGGCCGCTACCCGCACCCGGTGAGCACCGTCGACATCGCGCCCACCGTCCTCGACCTCGGCGGCGCCGAGACCACGGCCGTCGAGGGCAGCTCCCTCGCCGCGATCGCGGCCGGCGCCGAGCGCGCGCCCCGCGGGCCTGTGTTCGCCCGCACCGCCCGCCGCTCGGCGCTCATCGACGGCCACCTCAAGCTGATCGTGGCGCACCGCAAGAAGCGCGACAGGCTCTTCCTGTTCGATCTCGAGGGCGACCCCCGCGAGACCCGCGACCTCTCCGGCGAGCGCCCCGGCGACGCCGCGCGCCTCCGAGAAAAGTTGTCTGCCTTCGAGTCTCCCGCGCAGTAAAGTTACTGCGAGGGAGCATGCACCGATCTGCCCATCCGACGCGGAAGCCCGCGCCTGCCCGCGCGAGGGCGCTGCGCGCCGCGATCGCTGTCGGCTTCGCCCTGGGCCTCGCCTCGCTCGCGCTGCTCGTCGTGCGGCTCGCCAGCGCGCCGTCGGTGCCGCTGACGCTCAGCGCGGGCGCCATCACCGGCGCGCTGCCGCGGCGGCTCCGGTTCGAGTGGCGCCTCGTGCGCGACCGCCACTGGCAGATCGCGTCGTCGCCCGTCGCGTCGCGCGACGCGACCGACCAGATCGAGGGCAACCGCGGCGTCTGCCCGACGGGCATGGTCGAGGTCTCCGGCCTCATGAAGCTCGACCCGGCGCCGAAGGCCCAGGGCGACCTCCGCACCATCGACGAGATGCAGCGGACCACCTGCAAGCACTGGATCAGCCGGGACTACCCCGAGCGCTGCGCCGAGTTCGATCGCGAGCGATGGCTCCTGATGTCGAGGGATCTCGACACGAGGCCGATGCACTTCTGCATGGATCGCTACGAGTATCCCAACCAGAAGGGCGTCTATCCGGTCATCCTCGTCTCGTTCTACGAGGCGGCCGAGCTCTGCGCCGAGGAGGGCAAGCGCCTCTGCGACGAGGCGGAGTGGACCTTCGCCTGCGAGGGAGAGGAGGCGCGCCCCTATCCCTACGGCTATGTCCGCGACCCCGAGGCCTGCGTCGTCGACCAGCCGTGGAAGCCGTACATCGAGACAGCGCTCCGCCCGCGGGGCGGCCCGGCCGCCATGGCCGAGATGGATCGGCTCTGGCAGGGCAAGCCGTCTGGCGCGCAGCCCCGCTGCCGGAGCCCGTTCGGCGTCCACGACATGACAGGCAACATCGACGAGTGGACCCGCTCCGTCCGCGAGGGCGAGCGCCCCTCCATCCTGAAGGGCGGCTACTGGGGCCCGGTCCGCACGCGCTGCCGCCCCTCGACGCGCTCGCACGACGAGAACCACATGTTCTATCAGCAGGGCTTCCGCTGCTGCGCCGACCACGACGCGGCGCGCGCCGCGCCCGCGGAGCGCGCCGTCACCGGCGACCCGGCCGCCGCCCCGCTGCCGCGCGAGCTCCGCTGACGCGCCCGCCGGCCCCTCGCGTCGAGGCGCCGCGCGGTCGACCTGGCTCGCCCCAGCGCGTATCCTCTGCGCTGATGGACGACTCCTCCGCCGGACAGGGCGCCTCGCCCGGCCCCCGCGACGCGCGCGGCGCCTCGACGCGACACGCCGGCGCGCGCCCCGCAGCCCTGGCGGCGCCGCCGCCCGGCGACGCGCCCGCGGCGCCGCCCGCGCGCCGGCTGGACCGGCTGACCGGCCTCGTGCTGCTCGCCGCCACCGCCATCGCGCTGACCCCGACGGCGCCGCTCCTCCTGCGCGCCCTCGCCGGCGAGCGCCCGCCGATGCAGGGCGCCGGCCGGTTCGCGCATCTCCTGGAGCGTCGCTCCCTGGACGAGGAGGCCTCGCGCGCGCACCCCCGCTTCCCGCTCGACGGCGACCCGGGCGCTCACGACCCGCGCTCGGACGACCCGCCCGGCTTCGACGAGGAGGGCGACGAGCCCGGCGCCCCCGCGCGCCTCCAGCTCGGCATCGCGTCGCGCGGCGTCGCGCTCGTCGAGGAGCCGCGGGCGGACGGCGCCCGGGTCGGCGCGATCGCCGCCGGCGAGCTCGTGATGGTCGTGCGCGAGTCGGGCGGGTGGGTGCTCGTCGCCAAGCACCAGGGGGGAAGCATGGTGATGGGCTGGGCGCGCCGGAGCGAGATCGCTGTCCGATGAGCGCGCGGAGCCACCGGTCGCCGCGCGCCTACCGCGGGCGCCTGCTCACGCCGGCCGCCGCGCCGGCGGGCGGCTCCGCCGTCCGCTTCCTGGACGACGCGTTGCTCGTCGTCGACGAGGCAGGCCTCATCGCTCAGGCCCTGCCGTTCGCCCCGGGGGCCTTCCGCGGCCCGGTGCTCGATCTGCGCCCGGCCGTGTTGATGCCCGGCTTCATCGACGCGCACATCCATTTCCCGCAGACCCGCATCATCGGCAGCGCCAGCGGCGCGCTGCTCGACTGGCTCGAGCGGTCCGTCTTCCCCGAGGAGGCCCGTTTCCGTGACGACGGCTACGCTGCCCTCGTCGCCGCCGAGTTCACGGCGCGCCTCCGCGCGTCGGGCACGACCACCTGCGTCGTCTTCTCCAGCTCGTGCCCCGGGGCGACCGACCAGCTCTTCCGCGCCTTGCTGCACGCCGGCCTGCGCGGCATCGCCGGCCTCACGCTGATGGACCAGAACTGCCCCGAGGCGCTCTGTGTCCCTCGCGACGAGGCCATCCCGGCGGCCCGGGATCTCGTGCAGCGCTGGGACGGCGAGGGCCACGGCCTGCTCGAGTTCGCGATCACGCCCCGCTTCGCCCCCAGCTGCTCGCGCCCCTTGATGGAGGCCGCCGCGCGGCTCGCCCAGGATCACGACCTCCTCGTGCAGACGCACGTCGCGGAGACCCCGGCCGAGGCCGAGGCGACGCGCCGAGAGCACCCGTGGGCGCGCGACTACCTCGACGTCTACGATCGCGTCGGCCTGCTCACCGGCCGTACCCTCCTCGCGCACAGCATTCATCTCTCGTCGCGCGAGTGGGATCGCATCGCGGAGACGGGCTCCTCGGTCGTTCACTGTCCCGACTCGAACTTCTTCCTCGGCAGCGGCCGCATGCGCCTCGGCGACGCGCGCGCCCGCGCCGTCCCGGTGGCGCTCGGCAGCGACGTCGGCGCGGGCCGCAGCTTCGACATGCGCCGCAGCATGTCGAGCGCCTTCGACAACGCCGTCTGTCTCGGCGACCGCCTGACGCCTGCCGATCTGTTCGTCGTCGCCACGCAGGGCACGGCCGACGCCGTCGGCCTGGGCCGCGTCATCGGCAGCCTCGACGCCGGCAAGGAGGCCGACTTCATCGCCGTCCGCTTCCCCGAGCACGTCCTCGCCGAGTCGGAGGTCCTGAATCACCTCGTCTTCGCCTCGGAGACCGCCGTCGTCCAGCGCGCCTTCGTCCGCGGCAAGCCCATCTACCCCTGACCCGCAAGCACCTGTTCCCTGTCCGGGGCCGCCCCTACTCGGCTGCCTCGTAGACCTCGAGCTCCCAGACGAGGATCTCGAAATCCCTCCGCAGGATGTACCGCGCCCCGTCGTCCCCCCGCACCTTGAAGTAGAGGTGATCGACGCCCGGCCACCGGTCGAGGATCTCGGTCACCCGCACGCGCCGCTCGCCCAGGGTGAACGCCTCGGGCTCCTCGCTGCCGCCGTGGCCGGCACGGCACGTCATATCGAGCCGCATCTGTCCATCGCGCAGGGTAGCAGGCGCAGGCGCCCGGCTCCCGCGTTCTCCCCGAAGAGGCCGCCGGTCAGCCGGGCGCCGCGTGGCGCTCGGCGAGCGCCACGCGGCGTCGCCCGCGAGCGCTCCCTCGCTTCAGAGCGGATCGACCCAGCAGCCGTACAGCAGGTTCATGCTCGCCGTGTTGTCCTGCACCGCCATGGAGCACGTCTCCTGGCACAGCCGGATGAGCCCCTCCTCGATGTAGAACGACGTCGCCTTGCACTCCTCGGGGCTCTTCACCTGGGTGAAGGTCTGCTTCTGCCCGCCGTTGCTCGGCGTGTACTCGATCCGCACCGTGTCCAGATCGATCGAGTGCCCGTCTGGCGCCTTCGGCACCTCGATCTCGCACGACAGCTTGGCGCCCGAGATCACGCTGTCCGCGATCGCCTGGAACACGGCATCGTAGGTGTCGTACTGGTTGATCGGGTATCTCAGGCCGCCGGTCATGACGCTGAGGCTCTGGTACGTCGTCCCGGGGTCGACCGAGCCGGGGCGGCACTGCTCCCAGGTGGCGGGCTGGTCCGGCGGCCAGGGCGCGGTCACCGGGTTGTTCTCCTTGATGCCCACGAAGCTGAAGAACATGTAGTTGCGCGCGCTCGGCGTCCCGAAGTACTCCGGCGCGGCCGACGTCAGCGCCACGTCGAACGCCTCCGCCGACTTCGTGCCCCCCGCGACGTTCTTGTTCTCCGGCAGATCGTCGTCGAGATCGTACAGCGTGATATCGCCGTCGTCGGTGGCCGTCTTGTTCGTGCCGAGAGATTTCGTCGAGCAGTCGGTGCCGTCGTCGGTGATCTCGACGAACACCTTGAGCGAATCCGGCCGCAGCCATTGCGACCACCCGGCCGACGTCGCCTCGCCCCGCGGCGGCATCGCGCCCTTCAGGGTGTCGATCGCCAGGCAGAGCGAGTCGAGGCTGCCGACCTCCAGGTTGTACTGATAGAAATGCGGTGGGTTCGAGTTCGGCGTCGACGGCACCGGCGAGCAGCTCCCGCTGCCGAGCGGCGCCTCGATACAGACGGACTGCTCCACCGACGAGCTGCCGTGCCTCGAGAGCATGATCACGCGGTAATCGATCCCGCTCCTGTCGATGATCGACGCGAAGTTCTGGTTGATGTTCCGCTGAACGCTCTCGATCTCCTCCGTCATGCTCTCGGAGTTGTCGATGATGAAGATGATGTCGGCCGGACGCTGCTCGTAATCGGCCTGCAAGCTGGTCGCGACGCACGCCGTGTCCTCGTCGAGCCCACCGGCGTCGGGTGTTGTGAAGTCGCCGCCGCCGTTCCCGAGCCCGGGCCCGGTCGTGTCGTCGCCGCCGCTCCCGCCGCCGCTCCCGCCACCGCTGCCGCTCCCGCTGCCTGAGCCGTTGTTGCCGGAGCTCGCCCCACCATCCCCGCCGGAGCACCCACCGATGGCCGCCGCCGACGCGAGAAAACCCAAACCGACCAGCCCAACAAGCTTCTTCGTCGAGAGCTTCAAAATGACCTCCCAATGGGGGGCGCAACAGTGCGCAACGACGGATGCTACCAGAGGCACGTCTCCACGGATGCGATCAGCATGAATTATTTGAATGCGACCGGGGGTAGACAACCCCCCACCGCTGTCGCCCCATGTGCCTTGTCTGCGACGATCGACTCGCGATCTGGGACAGGCTCCCCCAAGGAGCGAGGACATGGCCGAGCGCGGGTGGACGGGCGCGCCGCACGACACAAGGGGTCCGGACGGCCCGGCGAGACCACCCTCGGGTACACGCGACGAGCGCCGCGCACCCGCGCGCGCTCCTTACGTAAGAACTACCTGCAAAGCGCGAAGCTCACGACGAGGCCTTCGACGCGACGAGATCGCGCGCCGCCGCGAGCAGGCGCTCGCGCGTGTTCGCCTCGGGCTCCTCCGTGACGAGCTCGACAAGGCGCTCCAGGATCTCCCCGACGAGCTTGCTGGGCGGAATGCCGAGCTCCTTCATCAGCACACTCCCGTTCACGGCGAGATCCTTGGCAGACAGCGCCGCTCCCGCCGCGAGCATCGCCTCCACGCGCGCCCGGAGACGCCCTATCGAGGCGATGTCCTCCGACGCGTCGCGCCCCTTGCCGAGCGCGTCCGCCACGCCGATCTCGTAGAGATCCGGCGCGAGCCCCGGGGTCACCCGCCGGAGCCACCGGCGCACCGCCGCGTCCGTCCAGGTCTCGTCGTAGCAGATCAGGTGGTGTCGGATGAGCGCCACGATCCGCGCCCGCTCGTCGTTCGAGAACCGGAGCCGCGCGAGGATCGGCTCGGCCATCTCGGCGCCGACCCGCTCGTGCTCGTAGAACGTGTAATCGAGCGTCTTGTCCGAGAACGCGCGCGTCCGCGGCTTGCCGATGTCGTGCATCAGCGCCGCCACGCGGAGGATCGGCTCCGGCGTGCACGCGTCGAGGCAGGCCATCGCGTGCCCCCACACGTCGAAAGCGTGCCAGCGGTTCTGCTCGCACCCGACCGACTCGATCATCTCCGGGCAGGTGATCGCGAGCAGCTCCGTCCGGCGCATGATCTCGAACGCCACGCTCGGCCGGCGCGCGCGCATCGCCTTGAGCCACTCGTCGCGCACCCGCTCCGCGCTCACGCAGCGGAAGGTCTGGTGCGACCGCGCCGTACCCATGGCCCGCTCCGTCTCCGGCTCGATCGACCCCTCCAGCGTCGCCGCGAAGCGCGCTGCGCGCAGCACCCGCAGCCCGTCCTCCGCGAAGCGCTCGTTCGGGTCCCCCACCGCGCGGATGACGTTCGCGTCGAGGTCCTTCCGGCCGCCGAACGGATCGATCAGGTGCCCGTCCACCGGATCGAGCGCGATCGCGTTCATGGTGAAGTCCCGCCGCGCGAGGTCGGCCGTGATGTCGTCCACGAACTCGACCCGGTCCGGCCGCCGCCCGTCGGTGTACGTCCCGTCCCCGCGCAGCGTCGTGACCTCGTACGGCACGCCGCGCACGAGCACGGTCACCGTCCCGTGCTGGATGCCTGTCGGGATCACCTTCCGGAACGCGGCCACGACCTCATCCGGCCGCGCGTCGGTCGCGACGTCCCAGTCCTTCGCGGGCTCCCCGCGGAGCAGGTCGCGCACGCAGCCGCCGACGATCCAGCCGCGCTTGCCGCGCTCGCGGAGGCGGCGACAGATGCCGAGCACGTCCTCGGGGACGAGGGTGATGAGGTGATCGACCTGGGTCACCTCCGCGGCTTATCACGAAGCCCGCAGCGCGGGCCACGCGCCGCGCGGGCGCTCACTTCTTCTCTTTGGCCCAGGGATCCCGGACGTCCGAGCCCTTCGGCGTGCGGGCCGTCGCCGGCGTCGCCGGAGGCCTGCCCCCGCCGGGCCTCACCTTCTGCCCGCCCTTGTCGTCGACCTCGACGAGCTTCACCAGCTTGCTCGGCTCGGTGCCGTCGAGCACCACCGTGCTGGGGACGTACCCCTCGGCGCGGATGTCGATCGTGACCGTCTGCCCCTGCTCGACGTCGATGCTCGCCGGCAGCCTCATCTCCACGCCGTTGCGGTAGCCGACCGCCGTCTCCGGCACCGCGGCCAGCGCGACAACCGTCTTCGGGACCGGCGGCGGCTCGGGCGCCTGCCTGGCCGCGGGCGCCTCGGTGACCGCCGGCTTCGGCGGCGGCGCGGCGTTGTGGCTGGCGGACCCGCTCCCGCCGATCACGAAGATCGCCGTCACGATCCCCACCGCGGCCGCCGCGCCCGCGACCCACACGTAGCGCGGCCACGGCGAGCGCGGGGGCGACGGCGGCGTCGCCGGGACGATCACCTTCGACGTCTTGAAGTAGTCGTGCGGCACGTTGAAGCCGCCCGACCGCGCCATCATCTCCGCGACAGCGCCCGGCACCCCGCCGCCCTTCACGCGCTCGAGATCCTCGTGGAGCTCGCTCATGGTCTGGTAGCGCGACTCCGGCTTCTTCGAGAGGCACTTCAGGATCACCGCCTCAAGCCCGGGCGGGCAGTCCGGCCCGCCGACGAGCGCGCGGATGGGGACCGGCGCCTTGTACATGTGCTGCGTCAGGATCCCCATGAAGTTGTCGGCGTTGAACGGGAGCTGCCGGCTCACGAGCTCGTAGAGCATCACGCCGAGCGAGTAGATGTCGGTCCGGTGATCGATCGGCGCGCCGGCCGCCTGCTCCGGGGACATGTAGTGCGGCGTCCCGAACACAGCGCCCGCGCGCGTCAGCTTGGTCGTCGTGCTGGTCGACACCTTCGCGATCCCGAAGTCGAGGATCTTCACGAAGTTCGGATCGCTGCCGCGCGGCACAACGAACACGTTGTCCGGCTTGAGATCGCGGTGGATGATGCCCGCCTCGTGCGCCGCCGCGAGCCCCGCGGAGAGCTGCAGCGCGATGTGGCAGATGCGGTCCATCGGCAGCTCGTTCGGCGAGTCGATGAGCTGCGCCAGGCTCACGCCTTCCAGGTACTCCATCACGAAGTACGTGGAGCCGTCCGGCAGGTCGCCGAAATCGGAGATGTCGACGATGTGCGGGTTGCCGATGCTCGACGCGGCGCGGGCCTCCTGCACGAAGCGCTCGAAGATCTCGCGGTCCCGCGCGAGCTCCGCGCGCAGCACCTTCACGGCGACGCGCTTGTCGATCACCTTGTGGCGGGCGAGGTAGACGTACCCCATCCCCCCCTCGCCGAGCAGCCGGTCGATCTTGTACCGGTGGTCGAAGGTCGTCCCGATGTACGGGTCCTTGGCGCCGGGCGGCCGCCGCTCGCGCGGCTCGACCTCGTCCGGCGGCGGGATCTCCAGCGACGGCTCGGCCTCGCTCACCGGCGCCGCGCTCGTGCGCCCGCCGACCTCGTCGGCGTCGGGCTCGCTCTGCCGCACGAAGCGCGGGGTCTTCTGGCGCAGCGGCGGCGGCGCGGCGAAGCTCGGCGCCTCGCTCGCCGGCCCCTCGACCCAGCCCGACCTGGAGGGCCTCGACGACGGGCGGACCTCGACGTCCACCTGCGCGCCGTCGCCGGCGCTCCCGGGCTCCACGGACGGCATGCTCGCGGCCCCGACGCCGGACGAGCGCACCCCGACCGACGGGCTGGTGGGACGCGACACCGGCGCCTCCTCGAGCGCGCTCTCGTCCTCGGTGAAGACCCTGCTGCGCGCGGTGTGGTGCTCGTTTTTGGTGGCGCTCATGAAAAGCTCGCGGGCAGAGGTACACGCCACATGCCGCCGTCTGCGGCAGGGCTGGATTCTAGCAGGCGTTCGGTCCGGGAAGCGAGGCCCAGCGAACGCCGCGCGCGAAAGTCCAACCGCCCGCAGGCCTCGTCTCGCCTCGTCTCGTCGACCGCCTCGTCTCGTCGACCGCCGCGCCGCGCCGCGCCGCGCCGAGGCCCAGCGTGCCGCGCGCGCCGCGTTCTGCTAGGAGGGCACCGCGATGAGCTACCCCATCGAGGTCGCGCTGCGATACCTCGGCTCCAAGAAGCGCGCGTTCATCTCGGTCGGCACCATCTTCGCGATCCTCGGGGTCGCGCTCGGCGTCGCGGCGCTCGCGACCGTGATGAGCGTGACCGGGGGTTTCCAGGCGGAGTTCCGCGAGAAGGTCCTCGGCGTCAACGCCCATGTCCTCGTCATCAAGTACTCCACGGATTTCCGGGAGTACCGCTCGATCATGGATCAGGTCGCCAAGGTGCCCGGCGTGGTCGGCGTCGCGCCGTTCAGCATCAACCCCATGATGCTGACGCACGGCGACGCCACGGCGACCGGCGTCCTCGTGAAGGGGGTTGACCCGGCCAGGAGCCTCGGCGTGGGCGCCGACGGCGCCGCAGCGCCCGTGCTCGACCTGCCGCGCCACATCCTCCCCGGCGGCGATCTCGCCGGCCTGCGCCGCCCCGGCGCGAAGCCTCCGGAGCGCGCGGCGCCGCCGTCCTTGCCGGACGTCCCTGCCGTGAAGGCGGACGCGGGCGTGACCGGCGCGCTCGAGCCGCCGGGCGCCGGCGGCGAGATCGATCTCCTGAAGGCGTACGAGGCGCGCATCCAGGAGGACGAGCGCGCCGCCGCCGCGCGCGACGCCGGGGCCGAGCCCGACCCGAGCGCGGCCGATCTCGAGGGCGCGGCGGACGCCGGGGCCGACGAGGGCGCGGCGGGCGAGGCGGTGGACGACGCCGAGGTCGCTGTCGCCGCGGGCGCCCCGCGCGGCTCGATCGAGCCGGAGGGCGGCTACGGCAGCGTGCTCCCCGACGACGACGAGCTGCCCCCCGAGGTCGACCCCGATCCCTGCGCCGACAAGGAGCAGATCGCGAGGATGCCGGGCATCGTGATCGGCGCCGTGCTCGCGAAGAACCTGTCCCTGGAGATCGGCGAGTGCGTCACCGTGACCTCGCCGACGATCGGCTTCTCGTTCTCGAACGGCGCCATCAAGCCGCCGGTCGCCAAGCGGTTCCGGGTCATCGCGATCTTCGAGGCCGGCTTCGAGCAGTACGACACCAAGCTGGCGTACGCCGATCTCTACGAGACGCAGGCCTTCTACGACCACGGCGACACGGTGACCGGCGTCGAGATGAAGGTCGACGACATCGACAACGCCAGCACCATCGCGCGCGAGATCACGAACCTCCTCAGCAACGGGCTCTATTACACGATGGACTGGGAGGAGCTGAACCACGGCCTCTTCACGGCGCTGCGCATCCAGCAGATCGGCATGAGCGCGGTGCTGGCGCTCATCATCGTGGTCGCCGCGTTCACTGTCATCGCGACGCTGATCATGGTGGTGCTCGACAAGAAGAAGGAGATCGCGGTCCTGAAGGCGATGGGCGCGACCGACGGCGCCATCCTGCGCATCTTCCTCTACCAGGGCGCCATCATCGGCGTCGCCGGCACGTCGCTCGGTCTCCTGCTCGGCGTGGCGGTGTGCAAGGGCCTCCTGGTCTACGGCTTCCCGCTCGACCCGAAGGTGTATTTCATCTCTCGCCTCCCCGTGCAGGCGCGCCCGCAGGAGTTCCTGATCACCGGCGCCATCGCCATCCTGATCTGCCTCGCGGCCACGATCGTCCCGAGCCTCTACGCCGCCCGCCTCCGCCCCGCCGAGGGCTTCCGCGCGCAGTGATCTCCCCCCCGGGAGGCGCGGGGAGCTACCGCCGCGGCGCCGAGTAGAGCTTCTGCGCCCCGTCCTTGTCCGAGGCGAGGTACAGCGTGCACTCGTCGGGCGAGAGCGACGGCGTCATGACGGCGTGGGACGGATCCAGGTTCGACAGCAGCATCCTCGCCGTCTGCCCGGCCACCGGGAGCCCGTCGGGGCCGAGCTTCACGTAGAAGCTCCGCAGCACCGACGCCGCCGCGCAGTCGCCGCGCGGGCTGTAGAGCGCCTGGAAGAAGAGCACGCCGCCGTCCGGCGTCACCCACGGGGCGAGGTCGTCGCCCTGCGCCGGGCAGCTGCCCGGCAGGGTGATGTCGAGCGCCTGCGCCTCCGCGTCGTGGGCGCGCATGGTGACGAGCCGGCTCGTGGTCCCCCCGTCGTCCTGGTGCTTGATCATGAACCAGTACCGGTAAGGGCGAGCGGCGTGGGCGACAGCCACCGAGTAGCTCCCCGCGTCCCGGTTGAGCGTGTCGAACGGCACCGCGTTGGTCGCCTCGAGCGCATCCGCGATGATCAGGTCCCGCGGGCTGCCCGGCCCGGCGAGGAAGCGGTCGAGGAGCAGCGAGCCCGGCGGGAACCCGTCGCGCGGCGAGAACGCGTCCACGGGCAAGAGGAGCGGCCCCGACTCCGCCTGCGCGGAGTTGACGAACGCGCTCACCACGGCCTCGCCCCCGGTCCACGGCCGACCGGTGGCCGTGGCGATCTGCCGGTCGCTCGCGGAGCCGAAGCCCGCCACGTAGACGAGCCGCAGGTCTGCCCGGGCCGCGCCGCCCTGGCCGCCGCCGTCACCGGCCGCGCCGCCCTGGCCCCCCGCGCCGCCGTCACCGGCCGCGCCGCCCTGCCCCCCCGCGCCGCCCTGGCCCCCCGCGGCGGGCTCGACGCGCACGCGCGGGAACGCCGGCGATGTCCCGTCGACATCGATCTCCTCCAGCGCGCCGTACGACAGCGGGCCGCTGCGGTCGCTGCAGCGCACGCAGGTCTCGCTGGCCGTGCAGAACTCCCCGTCCCTGCAGGCGCTGCAGCCGCCCTCGCCGCTCCCTCCCGAGGTCGACGTGCTGGACGACGTCGCGAGGACCCCGCCCTCGCCGCCCGCGCCCCCCCCGGCGCCGGCGCCGCCCGTCCCCGAGGTCGACGACGTCGACGAGGTGGACGCGGGGCCCGCCGTGAAGGGCTCGCCGCAGCCGCACAGGGCCGAGGCCGCGGCCAACGAGAGGGTTCCGTAGAAGCGAAGCGTGCGCACCCGAGCTGCCTCCTGCCGTGATCCCGCCGCGCGGAGCAGGCGCGCGCCCGGGTCAAGATGCCTTGTTGTAGTCCGTGTCCTCGAGAAGGATGACGTTCGTCTTCGAGCGGGTCTCGCCGACGCTCGTCACGTAGACCGCCGGTTTGTCCTGCACCGGGCACACCTTCTCGCACGCCCCGCAGCCGATGCACAGCGAAGGATCGACGTGCGGACGCTGCACGTGGACCATCTTCATCGGCGGCTCCTTGCCGTGCTCCGCGGCGACCGGCTCCCGCTTGGGGATGTCGACCTCCTCGACCCAGATCGCCTTGGGCGACGTCGGGCAGAACTCCTCGCAGACGATGCACGGCACGCTCATCGACCACGGCAGGCAGCGCCCCTGGTCGTAGAACGCGGTGCCGATCGAGATCGGCTTCTGGCCGATCCCCATCTTCTGCTCCTCGGTGATCTTCTGGATCGCGCCGGTCGGGCAGACGTCGCCGCAGAGGACGCACGAGTGCTCGCAGTACCCGATGCGCGGGATGACGATCGGCGTCCAGATCCCCTCGATGCCCGCCTCGAAGAACGCGGGGTGGATCGCGTTGTTCGGGCACACCTTCATGCACTCGGCGCACCGGATGCAGCGCTCGAGGAACTCGCGCTCCTCGACCGAGCCCGGCGGCCGGATGACGCGGTGGTCGTAGTTCGCGTCGAGCACGTCGGCGATGCGCGCCGTCGGGATGATCACCGCGCCGGCGGCGGCGGTCGCGAGGGCGGTGCGGCGGCCCGTGTCGGGCTTCACGAGGGCGCTCGTCCGGTTCGGGAGGAAGCGGAACTTGATGACGTCCTCGGGGCACGCGTTCTCGCAGTTGAGGCACATGTGGCACTCGTCCTGCCGCCACTTCACGCCCCCCTGGGGCGAGTCGGCGCCCTGGCAGTGCACGAGGCACAGGTTGCAGTCGGTGCACTTCGCGTGGTCCTTCTGCATCCCGAAGAGCGCGAAGCGCGCGAACACGCCGAGGAAGGCGCCGAGCGGGCAGAGCACGCGGCACCAGAACCGCGGGATGAAGCGGTTCATGAACAGGATCGCGACGAACAGGATCCCGACGAACCACGCATGGTGGAAGTAGAACTGCTTCGTCTGCCACACGCTGGAGGCGAGGAAGTCCTGCGCGTGGTCCGCGGCGAACTGCACCGGCCGGCTCCCGGTCCCTGTCGCGGCGCCGGTCACCACGCTCACGACGTACTGCACGGCCGGGATGACGGCGAGGCCGATCGCGCGGACCGCCACGCAGATCGGATCGAACAGCCCGCCGATCACGCTGCCGGCCGCGCTCGCCGCGAGGAAGGCGTACATGAGGTAGTACTTCACCCGCTGCCGCGTGTACGTCTTGTTCGCCTCGACGCGCTTGCCGCCCTTGCCGTAGCGCGAGGGGAAGATCCACCCGAAGAAGTGGTGGAGGGTCCCGAAGGGGCAGATCCAGCCGCAGAACACGCGCCCGACGACGAGCGTCAGCGCCAGGATCCCGATCGACCAGAGCAGGCCCCGGTAGACCGTGTGCGTCGAGAGCAGCGTCATCGCGCCGACGAACGGGTCGGCGAGGAGGAAGCCCTCGACGGGCAGCGGCAGGCGGACGCGCGCCTCGGACGACACGAACGAGCCGCGGAAGCCGGTCTGGAACAGGAAGTAGAGGAACAGCCCGAGGCAGCCCGCCTGCACGGCGCGGCGGACCCAGACGAGCACCTGGATCGTCTTGCGCGCCGGCAGCCCCGAGCCGTGCCGGCGCTTCGGCGCGGGCCGGACGATCGCGCGCGCCCTGCGCAGCAGCGCGGTCCACGGGGCCACGCGCGCGGCCGCCGCGGCGGCAGGCGCCGCTGCTGTCGTGGAAGGCGCGGCCGCCGCAGCCGGGGGCGCCGCCGCCGCTGCAGCGGCGGCCGAACGATGCGCCGGCGGGGCCGGCGTCGGATCGGGATTTGCCATGAGTACTACACCTCGGCGAGCCGCAGGTTCTGCCAGTGCATCGTGCCCAGGCCGCGCTCGTGGCCCATCTTGATGTACGGGATCTCCTCGGGCTTGCGGCCGATGAGCTGGCACCCGTACGCGTCGGCGGCGACCTGGTCGGTCGTCGCGATGATCGTGTGCATGTCCTTCGCGTCGGCGACGTTCCCGCCCTGCGGCCCGTTGCGCATGAGGACGCGCACGGCGTCCACGATGGTGAGCGTCGGCTGGATGAACGTCGCGAGATCGGCGATGGAGACGTCGATGTTCTGGTGGAGCCGGTTGCGCCGCCCGCCGAGCGCCCCGTACCAGTTCTTCATCGCGGCTGTGTACTTCGACAGGTTGTGGTGCTTCGCGATCGGGACGTTGATCACCTTGTCCGCGTTGACGAGCGGCGTGTAGACGGGCCAGTCGTCGAGCACCTCGCCCTTCAGCCGCATGCCGCGGAAGCGGTGGGCCGCGGGGATGACGACCTCGGCGCCGACGTCGTACGCAGCCTTCCAGATGCCGGAGCGCTGGAAGCAGCGGTTCGGCTCGTTGCACGAGGCGTCGGTCACGATGACGCTCTTGGCGCCGGCGTCGTACGCGAGGCGCACCACCTCGGCCACGACCTTCGGGTTGGTGTTGGCCGCGTGGATGGGCGTGCGATCCCAGCCGATGTTCGGCTTCACGACAACGACGTCGCCGCGCGAGATGAAGCGGCGCATCCCGCCGAGCGCGTCGACGGCCTTGCGGACCAGGGCGGCCGGGTCCGGGCTGCCCTCGGCGAGCGCCTCGACGCCCGCGCGGGCGACGACGAGCTGGGGCACCCCGTCCGACACGTCGCGGAGCCGGTAATCCCGCGTCTGCGGGCGCTCCGCCGCGACAGCGGCGGCGCCGCCCCGATCCCACCGGGCTGCCGCGAGCCCGGCCGCGCCCCCGAGGACGAGGCCTGCTGCGCCCAGCCGACGCAGCACTTCACGTCGAGAGATGTCACTCATGGCCCTCGCCTTCCCTGGCCTTACGGATAGCCTCCCCAGCCTGTCGCCACAAGCAGAGGCGGCCCGGCCACAGCGACGTCCATCGCCTCCACCGACTTCCAGCGGAGGCGCTCAAGGAGGAGCGGCGGTGGACGGCGTGGAGGCCGCTGGGCTCGCCGGCGCCGCCGGCGTGCCCGTGGCGGCGGCCGGGGCGCCTGCGCTCGCCGGCGGCGGCGCCTGCGGCGGCGCGCCGCTCGCGGCGGTCTGCGCCGGCTTCCCCGGCGAGGGCGGCGCCTCGTAGGGATCGGCCGCCTCGGTCCTCAAGCGGTCGCGCTCGGCGATGCAGCTCACGCGCTCGGTGTCGCAGGCGGCGCGCGCCTGCGTGGCGGCGGCGAGCTCGGCGGCGCGCTGCTCGGCGAGGGCCCTGGCCTCGTCGCGCTCGGTGACGAGCGCGGCGCGCGCCTTCTCGGCCTCGGCGAGCCGCTCGCGGTCGGCGAGGCTCGCCTTCTCCGCCTCCGCGGCGCGGTCCTCCCAGGTCTTGAGGCGCGCCGCGTGGGTCGCGTGCAGCGACTGGATCTGGCGCGCGTGCTCCGCCTCGGTCGCGGTGCCGCTCTTCTGCAGGCTGGCGAGCGTCTCGTTGAACTCCGCGCGGTCCTGCTCGCGGGCGCTGCGGCACGCGGTCATGTCGGACTGGGCGATCTGGTGGGACGCGATGCAGGTGTCGAGCTTGTCGAACGACTCGGCCCCCACCTGGCGCGCGCGATCGAGCTCGTTCGCGAGCCGCAGGGTCTCGCGCTTCGAGACGCCGAGCAGCACGACCGCGCAGCCGACGAGGGTCATCGCGCCGGCGGCGATGCGCACGCGCAGGTAGGACGTCTTCTGCTTGATGCGCAGCCGCTCGGCCTCGCGCTCGGCCTCGCGCTCCGGCTCGAGCAGCACGTCGAGCTCCTCGGCGAGCTGGGTCATCGTCGGGCGCTCGCGCGGGTCGATCGCGAGCCACCGCTTGAGCGCCTCCTGGAACATCTGGCGGGGGCGCCCGGTGAGGTCGGGCAGCGCGTTGTCGGCGAGCGGCCTGTCGGCGCGGATCTCGTGGGACTTGACCAGCTCGGTGCGCGTCTGCGCGGACTCGCCCGGGAAGTCCCTGGGGTTCACGAGCGAGTAGAGGAGCGTCGTGGCGAGCCCGTACGTGTCCATCTTCTCGGTCAGCGGGACGACGCCGGGGAAGCCGTTCAGCGCGTGGATCTGCTCGGGCGAGGCGTAGAGCGCGGTGCCTGCGCAGAAGGAGGCCTCGCGCTCCGCGGCCACGCCGAGGTCGAGCAGGATGGGGTGGACGCGGCCGGCGAACCTCGCGAGGAAGATGTTGTCCGGCTTGACGTCCTGGTGCCGGAGCCCGGCCGCGTGGAGCGCTTCCAGCCCGCGCGCGACGGCGAGGAAGATGTCGTGCGCCTCGCGCATGCCGAGGGGGCTGCGCTCGAGGCGCTGCGCGAGGGTCTCGCCCTCGTAGACGGGCATGGTGAGCCACACGTAGTCGGCGTTCATGCCGTGGTCCTTGAGCTGGACGACGTGCGGGTGGCCGACGGTGGCGAGCATGACGAGCTCGCGCTCGACGTTCCGCATCGCGTACAGCGAGCGGGGCATGAGCTTGAGGGCGACCTGGTGCTCGGGGACGTCGACGCGCTGGGCGACGTACACCTTGCCGAACATGCCCTTCCCGAGGAGGCGTCCGAGACGGTAGAGCCCGCCGACGAGCTGGCCGACATCCGGGAGGATGGAGGGGTCGCGGCTGGGTCTGTCGGGATCGTCGGTCCCGCCCCGGGACGTGGTGCGCACCAGGCTCGACGGGTCCGCCACCGTGACGGCGAATGCGTGGACGATCGTGGTGCGGAGGTTCGGGTCGACGATCGGCACGGCGGTTGCCAGGGTAGCGGAAGGGTCGCGCGCAGAGAAAAAAGCCGGCAGGCGGGAGACGGCGGGCTGCGGGATTTTATTCGCAGAGCCGGGCGATCCGCGTCAGGCGGTGGGCTCCGGCGCCGGAGCCATGCCGATCACTGTGGACGCCCCCGGAGCGGCGGACGTTGCACGACGCGCAGGACGGCCCCGTGGACGGAGGCCAGCAGCGCAGCTCACTCCACGGTGAGCCGCGGCGACCGCCCAGGCAGGGCGAAACAGCGAAGGGGCGGCCGGACGGTTCTCGATCCACCATGCGGCCGCCTCCCTCGTCTGGCGGGCTGCCTCTTTCGTGAGCCGGATGCGGGCTCGCTTATCCGCAAGCCGGCTCGAGGCGCGCGATCTCGGCCAGGAGATCGCCTGCGTCGATCGTCCCTTCGCGCGCGCTCGCCAGCGATCTCTCCAGCGCCTCATCGAGGCGAGCCCGCTCCGCGTCGTCCAGGTCGTCGTCGGCCACGACGAGATCGATCAAGGTACCCTCGGCGAAGCTCGTCGGCTCGTCGAGCACCAGCCGGCCGCCCTGAACCTTTGCCCGCAGCGCGCTCATGGTGGCAGCGTACCGCCGCGAGCCCGCGCCAGGTAGCTCACGGTCCGGGGAAGGGAGCCCCCGCGGCTCAGCCCCCGAGGGGCACGGCGGGCGCCGCCGGTGAGGGCATCGCCGGTGAGGGCATCGCCGGCGAGGACGTCGCTGGCGAGGGCGCCGCCGGCGACGGTGACGCCGGCGTCGCTGCCGGGCCGGGCTGCGCCTTGGCCCGGCGGGCTGCGGCGCGCTTGCGGCGGTCGTAAGCGCTCGTCACCTCGCGCACGATCTCCGGCTGGCCCCGGAACACGAAGCGCGCCGCGGACCGCACGAGGCCCATGCGCTCGACCAGCAGCGCCGCCAGCTTGTTGCGGAGCAGCAGGGCCTCCTGCGCTTGCCGGGAGATCGCCTCCGCCTGCGCGGGCAGCCGCCGCAGCTCGGCCGCCACGTCGCGCGCCTCGTCCAGGTAGCCCGCCCGGAAGCCGCCGAGCCCATCGAGCGCGTCGCGGTGCTTCTCGCCGAGGAGCGCATAATCGTCCAGCGCGCTCGCCAGCGCGTCCGCCGTGTCGGGATCCCCCGCGTGCGCCGCGTCGATCCGGGCCAGCATCTCGTCCTTGTCGTCCTCGACGCCATCGTCGAAATAGAAGCTCAAGGTCGCCCCGATCTCCCCCAGCAAGAACTTCCCCCGCTCGCGGGGGCTCTTGTTCTTCTCGACGGTCAGGAGATACCGCGTGTGCGCCTCCTGCGTGGAGCGCTGCAGCGAGAGGATCTCTTCCGCCGTCCTCGGCCCGAGGCGCGCCGCATCTCCCTTCTTGCTGTCCTTCGGGACCGCGGACTCGAGGCCCAGGCGGGTCACCCGCTTCTGGGCATCGGTCTGGGTCTTCCAGTACTTCTCGAAGAACTTCGCCACATCCACCGCCTCCCCGAGGAGCACGTGCAAGGGCACCGTGAGCGCTGGAAGATCACCGGCGTTCATCCTCTGCACGACCTCGGACCACCGCTCGATATCGCTCTTCTTCGACATGTCGACCTCCCCTGGGTCGCTGCGCCGGCCATCCTGTCCGGACGAGCCATCCCGGGCATCCATTCCAGGGAGCCCTGGACCGGGCTCCCCTTCCCATTGACGTGATGACTCCCGTTCTCTCGCCCTGCGCGCCGCGCGAAGCGGGCATCGAAGCGCGCGAGACGCGGGAGCTTCGTGACAGGCCGACAAGGATCCACGTACCGTGCCTGGGGTACACGGCTCCAGGGACAGGAGGTCACGCGCCGGGTTGTCCCTGGCGGGTGACCCCTTGTCCCTGGCAGCGCGCCCCCTGTCCCTGGCAGGTGACCTGTTGTCCCTGGCAGCGTGCCCCCTGTCCCTGGCGGGTACACCACCGGTCGTGACAGCGTGGGTCCGTTGTCCCTGCCGGCGCGCTCCGCGTCCCTGCCGGCGCGCTCCGCGTCCCTGCCGGCGCGCTCCGCGTCCCTGCCGGCGCGCTCCGCGTCCCTGCCGGCGCGCTCCGCGTCCCTGACCGGCGCTTCCGCGTCCCTGACCGGCGCTTCCGCGTCCCTGACCGGCGCTTCCGCGTCCCTGACCGGCGCTTCCGCGTCCCTGACCGGCGCTTCCGCGTCCCTGACAGGCGGTTGTCGCCAAGGGCGTCGCTGCGGCTGTCGCGCCGAGCTGACCACTCCGATGGAAGATTGCCGTGAGGGCTGTCGAAGACGAGCACGTCACGGGACGCGAGGAATGGGCGTCGTCGAACGCGAGGCCGAAGGCACCGTCGTCCAATGCGCAACTACGCAACCGTTTGCGCAATCGGTGGAGACGACACGCGAGGTCGCCGCAGCCGTCCGCTGCCCCGTGAGAGCAAGATACCGGCGGGGGACGGGTGGCGTTCGATGAGGCCGGCGGAAACGGCGCCATTCCGCGGACGGCGCCGCGAGGTAGGACGGTCGACGGACAGGGCGTGAGCTCGTCTCCGGACGCTGCCGCCAGGGGGTGCGTGTCCATGAAAACCAGGAGCACGCGTCCGCTGGAACCACACAGCGGAACGCCCCCATCACAGCGGGAAGCTCACGCGCAGCGAGCGCGCTGGCCTGTTCGATGCACCACCACGTCCCGGGCGCGCCGCCGGGAGCAACGGTTCCACCGGCGCGCCGCGAGATCGGGAATCCACGCAAATGCTCGCCAGAACCGCGCTCGTGATCGCCTGTCTGGAGCTCGCCGGGTGCGCCGCGTTCCGGCCGCCGGCGTCGCCGCCCGAGCTCGCCCGCGCCCGGACCGCCATCCGCGCGGCCGAGCGGGAGGGCGCGCGCGCGGACCGGCGCGCGGCCATGCACCTCGCGCTGGCGAGGAGCGAGCTCGCCCAGGCGCGGCGGCGGATCTCGGTGGGCGACCTGGAAGGCGCGCGCTGGCTGCTGCGCAGGGCCGAGGTCGACGCGGAGCTCGCGAGGCTCCTCGTGCAGGAGGACGGCCTTCGCGACGCGGCGGGCCGCACGCTGGACCAGGCGAGCACGCTCGCCGGGGGGAAGGAGTAGTGGGCCGCGAGCGCGCCGCCGCCCCGCTCGCGATGGCGCTCGCGCTCGCGGGCTGCGCGAGCAGCGCGGCCGCGCCCCCTCCCGAGCTCCTCACGGCGCGCGCGGCCGTCGTGCAGGCGCAGGAGAGCCCGCTCTCGCCGCTCGCGATCGCCGAGCTGAGGCAGGCCGAGGAGGCGCTCGCTGTCGCCGAGCGCGAGCAGCGCGAGCGCCCGCGCTCGGCGACAGCGAGCGACGCCGCCTACGTCGCGCGGCGCCGGGCGCAGTGCTCGCTGCTCTCGTCGCTCGTGCGCGCGAACCAGAGCGCGCTCGTGCGCGCGCGGCTCACCGCCGCGCGAAGGCCGCAGACGCGCCGCAACGCGCCGTAGACGCTCCGGCGACGCGCCGCCGGAGCCGCGGCGGATCGCGGCGGCCGCCGCCGCGCGCGGCGTACCGCCCCGGGCGTCAGCGCCGGCCCGACGGCGCAGTTTGTCCTGGGATCGCCCCATGTTTGGATCCAAGATGCGCGCGGCACGCATCCGCCGGCGGCGAAAGCGTCCCGGCGGCGGCGACGATCGAAGGGACACCCGCTCCCGCGGGCGAGGAGAGCGCGATGAAGGAAGGCGCGAACGTGATTCTGGTCCCCGTCGACTTCGAGGAGGCCTCGCTGAGGGCCATCGAGCTCGCGAAGGACCTCGGCGCGAAGCTCGGGCGCGAGGTCGTGCTGCTGCACGTCTACCAGCTCCCGGTCTACACGTACCCCGGGCTCGAGCCGGCGCTGATGCCCGGGTTCCACGCCGAGGTGAGCGCCGCCGCGTCGCGCGCGATCCAGCAGCTCGCGGCGCAGACGGGGGGGCTCCGGGCGCTCCTGCGCAACGGCGATCCGGCGAACGAGGTCCTGGCCGCCGCGGAGGACGAGCGGGCGGCCATGATCGTCATGGGCACGCACGGCCGCCGGGGGATCTCGCACCTGTTCCTCGGCAGCGTCGCCGAGAAGGTGATCCGCAAGAGCAGCGTCCCTGTGCTCACCGTGCGCGTCGCCGGCTGATCCCGCGCGGATCGCCTCGTGGATGTCAGGCCGGCGCTGCTGCCGGCCAAGGCGCGGCCCGGCTCGACCGCGCTCGACGTGGACCAGGACCATCCGGCTTCCGCGGCGCACCTGCGACGCATGGGACTCCTCGCAATGCCGCCCCTGTCTGCACGCGATCTCGCGCTCCCGCCGAACCTGATGAGCCTGGCCCGTCTGCCGCTCGCGGCGCTGTTCCCGTTCGTCGCCACGCACCCCGCGCCCGCCCTCGCCGTCCTCTGCTGCGCCGGGCTCACCGACGTGCTGGACGGCTGGCTGGCCCGCCGCTCCGGTCAGGTGACCCGCATGGGCGCGCTCGTCGACCCGATCGCCGACAAGGTGTTCGCGCTGACGGTGGTCGGCACGCTCCTCCGGAGCGGCGCGCTCCCGCTCTGGGGCATCCCGGCGCTGCTCGCCCGCGAGATCCTCGAGCTGCCGCTCGCGCTCTGGATCGCGCTGAGCCGCCGCTTCCGCGGCGCGCGCCTCTCGACGGCGAGCGCGAACATCCCGGGCAAGCTCGCCACGACGGTGCAGTTCGCGGCGGTCCTCGCCGCGATCGCGCTGCCCGCGGCGCTGGCCCCGATGCTCGCCGCCGCGGCGGGCGCGGGCGCGGCCGCTGGCGTCTCGTACTGGGCGCGGCAGCTCCGGCGCGCGCCGGGACCGGCGAAGATCCCGCCCGAGGCGGGCGCCTAGGCCGACGCTCGCCCGGGGCGCGGCGCCCGCGCCCTGGTGTAAGGTCGACCGAGGCAGCGCGTTCTGCGCCTGTCACCGGCTCCACGCTCCGAGGAACCATGCGAAGAACGCTGCCCTCCTGGGCTCTCCTTGCCTTGCTCGCAGGCGCTTCTGCCTGCGCATCCAGCCGCTCCAGCGCGGGCGACGCCGCGAGCGCGCCGATGCCGATGATGGCGCCGCAGCCCATGGCCACAGGGATGCCGCCGCAGCACCCGACGATGGGCATGCCCCGGGGCGACGCGATCGAAGAGTCGTTGTCGGTCGACCACGAGACGACGGTGGCCACCGCGGAGTTCGCCAAGGCTGCGCCGCCGGCGACGCCGACGCCCGCGGCGATGCCAGCGCCACCGCCGCCGCGCCCCACCGCGCAAGCCGCGGGGCCGGCCAGGCCGGCGCCGGCCGGCCCGGCCCCGCAGCCCGCGGCGACGACGCCGACCGGCGCCGCCCCGCAGGGCGCGGCGCAGGCCGCCGCCGCTGTGAGCGCGTCGCCCGCGCCGCTCCTCATCTACACCGCGCAGATCACGATGGCTGTGTTCGAGGTGGGCGCGTCGCTCGGCAAGGTCGAGGCGCTCGCGCAGGAGCTCGGCGGCTTCCTCGCCCGCCGCGACGATCGGACGATCACGATCCGCGTCCCTGCCGCCCGGTTCGACGAGGCGCTGAAGCGCCTCGAGGGGCTCGGCGACATGCTCCAGCGCAACGTCGTCGCGGAGGACGTCACCGAGGAGTTCCTCGACCTCGGGGTCCGCATCCGCAACGCGAGGGCCGTGCGCGATCGGCTGGAGAAGCTGCTCGACAAGGCGGTGAAGGTCGAGGAGTCGATCCAGCTCGAGCGCGAGCTCGCGCGCGTCGCCGGCGAGCTCGATCGCCTCGAGGGGCGCCTCAAGTACCTGCGCGACCGGGTCGCGTTCTCGACCCTCACCGTCTCCTTCCAGCCGCGCTCGACGGAGACGATCATGCCGTCGGGCCCGCGGCTCCCGATCGACTGGCTCAACGAGCTCGGCCTCTCGAGGCTCCTCAACCTGTGACCTGGGCGCTTCCGATGATGAACTCCCTTCGCCACGCCTTCGTCCTCGCCGCCGCGCTCGCCGGCGCGGCGGCGCTGCCCGGCTGCGGCCGGCCCTTCGTGCCCGCGACCCCGCCGGGCTTCGTCGACCTCGGGGATCGCTACGGCGACGACGAGTACCGCGCGACAACCGCCGAGGGGGTGGTGCTCGGGATCCGCGCCTTCGAGAACGAGCCGGAGGGCGATCTCGCCTTCTGGTCGCGCGTGATCGAGAAGCGGCTGCGGGAGGGCGGCGGCTACGCGCTGCTCGGCAAGGCCGACGTGAAGAGCCGGAACGGCCTGCCGGGCGTCCAGATGCGCTTCGGGCACGACGAGGGGAAGGAGGCGCACCTTTATTACCTCACCGTCTTCGTCAACGACGATCGGGTCTTCCTCCACGAGGCGGGCGGCAGGAAGGAGCTGGTCGAGCGGAACCAGCAGCAGATCGACTGGGCCCTGCGCAACTTCCTGCCCGAGTGACGCGCGCCCGGCCGCGCGCGGCGCCGGCGGCTGCCGCGCAGCGCGAGGGGCGGAAGGCCGCCGCGCTTGCTCGCGGAAGCCCTGTTTGCTACCTGGCGGACGTGCGTTCCCGCCCCATCCTCCGCGACGCGCGGCGACGCCGGTCGACCCACGCGCTGCTCCTCGCCCTGGCGGCATCGCTCGGCAGCGGCGGCGCCCTGGCGCACGGCGAGGGAGAGCGGCCGCTCGCGACGGTGCCCGCGCCGCCGCCGGGCGACGGCGCGAAGGCGATGCAGATCCTCCGCGAGATCGAGGCGCGCGCCGCGCAGACGCCCGCGCCGGGCGAGGGCGAGAAGAGCGCGGCCGGCGACAAGCTCGCCGTCACCGGCGACAGGGCCGCGGCCGAGGCGCCGCGCGTCGAGCCGGCCGCTGCGCGAGCGCCGGCGAGGAGCGCCGCGAAGGTCGTGGCCGAGCCGGTGGCGCAGGCGAAGCAGGCGCTCCAGCGCGCGCACGGCGCGCGGGCGGCGGGCGACCCGACGAACGCGCGGCGGCTCGACGCGCTGGCGCTCGAGTGGGCGGAGGGGGCGAGGGCGCTGCTGCGCGCCGCCGCGGCGGAGGCGGCGGCGGTGGAGGCGGCCAGGCGGGCGCGCGAGGTCGAGACGAAGCTGGAGCGGGCGCGCGCGCTGCTGGAAGAGACGCAGGCGCGGCGGGGCCGCGCCGCGGCGGAGCTGGAGCGGCTCGAAGCCGAGGCGCGCGAGGCGACCAGGGCCGCGAGCGGCGTCGAGGCGCAGCGGATCGAGGCCGGCAAGAAGGCGGCTTCCAGGGGGGCGGCGCCGGGGAAGACCGGGGCGCGACAGGCGCGCGTCGCGCAACCGCCCGCGCAGGGCGCCGGGGCCAGGGGCGCCGGGAGCGCTGGTGAGGCGGCTCCGGCGGGCAAGGAGGGCACGCCGTGAGCGCGCGCCGCCTCGCGTCCGTCGCCGCCCTCGGGGCGCTCCTCGCCGCGTGCGCGCCGATCCCGCGGCCCGCGGTGCTCGACGAGCTCGATCACGTCCGCGCCGGGGCGGCCGCGGCGGAGTCGAAGCGGCTCGCGCCGGGCGCGTTCGCCCGGGCGGAGAAGCTGCGCGGCGAGGCGCTCGCCGCGCTCGAGCGAAAGGATCAGGCCGGGGCGCAGATCCTCGGCGAGCAGGCCGTCGCCGCGCACGCGCTCGCGCTCGCGCTCGCGCGGGTGGCCCGGGCCGAGGCGGCCGAGACCGAGGCGGAGGCGCAGGGCTCGACCGCCGAGGCGTCCCTCGCGGGCCTCGAGGCGGAGCAGGCGCGCGTCGCGGCCGAGCTCGACGCGCTCGACATGCGGATCAAGGTCGCCCGCGACGCGCAGCCCGTGGTCCCCTCGGGCAAGGCCGACCCGGATCGCGAGAAGGCCCGCCTCGCCGCGGCGCGCTCGCTCGCGCTCCAGGCCCGCCTGCTGTGCGGCGCGGCGCGCCTCCTGATCGCGCCGGCGCAACCCGCGAGCCCGCCGGCGGACAACGCGGCGCCCGCCGGCGCCCAGGCTGGCAACGCCCAGCCCACCAGCGCGCAGCCCGGCAACGCCGCGCTCGTGGCGCAGCTCGACGAGGCGACCGCCGCGATCACGAAGCTCGACGCGGATCTCGCGGAGACTGTCGGCTCCGGCCGCGCCATCCCGGCGCCGATCGACCAGGCTTCCCGCGCGCGGGCGGGCTGCCTCGCCGCGCTGACCGCGGCGCGCCGCGCCGCCACGCCGGTGACCCGCGCGCCCGGCGTCGGCGACGCCCTCCTCGCGGAGCTCTCGGCCGCGGGCACGTGGTCGCCCGCCCGCGACGACCGCGGCATCGTTGTCACGCTCCGCGGTCTGTTCGCCGGCAACGCCCTGACCAAGGCCGGCGAGGCGCGCCTGCGCGAGCTCGCGCGGGTCGCCGCGGCGCACCCCTCGTTCCCCGTCGCTGTGGTCGTCCACACGGACAGGGACGTCAGCGCCAAGGAAGAGCCCGCATGGGCGGCGCGGGCCGACGCCGTCGTCCGCGCCCTCGGCCCGGCGCACGCCGCGGGCGCCCCTCCCGCCGTGCAGCCCATCGCGCCGTTCCTCGCCGGAGCCGCGGCCCCGGTCGTCGACCCGCGCGGCAGCGAGCGCGCCCGCAACGCCCGGGTCGAGATCGTGTTTGTAACCCCCGAAACCCTTTGAGGAGCGATGATCCCGGTCGATGGAACTCCGCTCCCCTTGGAGAGTCGTTCTCGATGATGCGCTCTTCACCCCTCGCTCGAAGCGAAAGCAAGCCGCTCGTGCTCGCGTGCGCCCTGGCCGCCTCCCTCGCGGGCGCGTGCGAGGAGGACGGCAAGGCGTCGCAGAAGTACGCCGCGGAGCTCTGCGCCAAGCTCGCGCCCGTCATCGCGGAGGACGTCGGCCAGGTGCGGACGGGCCTGCCGGCGGGCTCGCAGAAGCTCGCGTCGCTGGTGGACACCGACCCGGGCGCGAACCTGCTCGGGCTCCAGCGGGCGATCGCCGGCGCGCGCGCCTCGGTGAAGGAGCTCGAGTTCGCGAAGAGCACCTTCTTCTCGTTCGCCGACCCGAGCGGCACGGTGCTGCGCAGCGAGGCCGATCCGGACATGCTGGCCAACAGGTCCGTCCTTGCCTCGTTCCCTGAGCTGAGGAAGGTGCTCGAGCCGAACAGCGGCGTCGTCGAGGCGTTCGGCGAGATGCAGGAGATGCGCGGCGTGCGGAACGGGCCGGATCTCCAGTGGGTCGCCGTGCACCCGGTCCGGGCGGGCGGCGGGGAGCTCAAGGGCCTCTTCGTCACGGGCTGGTCGTTCCGCGCCTACGCGTACCGGCTGCAGGAGGCGGCCAAGCGCGACATCGCCGACATCGCCAAGCGCGACGGGCTGAAGTCGACCCCGCTGCTCTACGTCTTCGCGTGGAAGGGCGCGAAGGCGTACGGCGGACCGGTGACGCCCGATGTCAACACCGAGGCGCTCGAGAAGCTGGACCTGCCGGCGAAGACCGCCTCGGGTCCGTGGAGCGGCACGGTCGAGATCGCCGGTCGCATTTTCGGCGCCGCCGCGCAGCGCACGCCGGAGGTCGCGGCGGACGCCGGCGTCGCCGCGCTCGTGTCGACGCTCTGAGCGCGAGCGCCGAACCGGCGCGTGGGCGCGAGCGCCGGGCGCGCCCCGCGGTGCCGGGGCCTCCGCCTTGCGGTGCCGGGGTCTCCGCCCCGCGGTGCCGAGGCCTCCGCCTCGCAGCGACGGCGGCGGGGCGATCGCCTGATCGAGCGAGGCCGTGCTAGGCTGCAGCGATGGCTCGCGCTGCCGAGCTCACCCCCATGCCGGCTTCCATCGATCAGCTTCTCAAGGTCTGCCGTGAGGTCATCGCGCCGCTCATCCGAGCCGACGGCGGTGAGCTCTACATCGTGGCCGTCGAGCCCGACCACCTGACGCTCCACCTGGCCGGCGCATGCTCCGGCTGCCCGGGGGCGATGCTCACCGCGCGCGCGGTGATCGAGCCGGCGGTGCTCTCGGTCGCGCCGTCGGCGCGCGTCGTCGTGACGAACGGCATGCGCGTCCCCGACGGCGCCTCCCTGGTTTGAGCGAGCGGCGCTCACCCGCTGCGGAGGCGGGCCCATCTCGACGTCTTCGGTGCTCGGCGTACAGGAGTACGCCTGCGCGCCGAAGACGCCGATCTGGACCCGTCTCCTGTGCGGGTGAGCGCCGCTCGGGAGACGACTGGAGGGGGGATTGATGAGGGGGCGAGCCGCCCCAGGGGGGCGGCTCGGGGGGAGCCGCGGAGCGGAGGGCTACTTTTTCTTGCCGGCCTTGTCGGGCGGGGGGGCGGGGGGCGCCTCGTCCTTGCGGATGGCGGAGGCGACCGAGGGGTCGATGGCGTTCGCGTCGGTGGGCTTGTTGGGACGGAGCGACTCGAGGCTGCTCAGCGTCACGAGATCCTCGTAGGCGAAGGCGATCTCGGCGTCGCCCCGCTCGATCGCGCGGAAGCGCGTGGCCGCATCCTTCCAGTCGACCTCGGTGACGTAGCGGCCCTTGTCCGGGTCGGGCGGCGTCACGCGGCCAGGCAGGCCGAAGGTGCTCGCGAGCTTGGTGACGGCGGACATGAAGTCCTTGCCGCGCGGGTTGCCCTCGCCGAGCGCGTGCTCGTCGATGATCTTCCAGAGCTTGTCCTGGATGAAGAAGAAGTGCCGCTTCCCGCCGTCGCGGATCAGCGTCATCATCGACTCCTTGTTGAGGTAGGTGTACTCGCCCTTCAGCGGCGTCGCGTCGATGCCGGTCGGCAGCTTGCCGAAGTCGATGCGGCTGCGGCGGAACGCGCTCTTCTCCTCGGCGAGCTCGGCGTCGAGCGCCCTCATCTTCACGCCGGGCGAGGTCGCCTTGTAACGGGGCACGTAGGCCTCATCGAGCATCTTGTCGATGACCGCCGCGACCTGCTTGGTGCTCATCCCCCACTGGATGCCTGGAGGGGTCAGCGCGATCGTCTTCTTCGTCGCCGGCGGATCGGCGGGCCGGGCGGGAGCCGCGGCGTTCCCCCGCTTCGGCTGGGCAGCCACCACGGCCGTGCTCGTGATCGCCGCAAGGCCCAGCCCCACGGCCAACCCCGCTCCCAGGAGCCTCTTCGCTTTCATGTTCTTCCTCCAAGCCGGCGCAGGCCCAGTCCCTGCGCGCTCTGCCATCGCAAAAGTTAGGACGCCCCGCCCGGCAAGCCCGGGAACGCTAGCACCAGCGGTAGGACAGGAGAATAGGATCCCCGCACCGACCGGGGTCGACCCCACGTCAGGGCGTTGGACGATCGCTCGGCGGGATCGATGGAGCGCGGGGCGGGCGGCGGAGGGGACCTCGCCGCGTGAGCGCGCGAGGGGAACGAAGGGGGAGCTGCGACGATGGCGAACTGCGGCGGAATCGGACAAACCGGCCTCGGCAGCGCGTGTCACCGATGTGGGTCAAGTCCTGACAGGGCCGGGTCAACGTGCTACGAGCTCCGGTCCCAGGGATGATTTCCGTCGCCGGTGTTGCTCCTTTGCGCCTCGCGCTCGCCGTGCTGGCGATCGTTGGCCCCGCCGGCGGCTGCGTCGCCGGTCAGGAGCGCCCCACGACGGCCGTCGATCCGCTCTCCGGCCTGCCGACCTGGGAGGGGCACGCGCCCGAGGTCTTCGACGACAACATCGAGCCCGCCGCCGTGGGCTTCTCGCTCGACGGCCCCTCGCCGAGGTCGGACCGGTTCCTCCGGGAGCGGGCGCAGACAGCGGACGTCGTCGCGCGGGTCCGCGTCAGCACGGTGACGGTCGACTCGATCGGCGAGCAGAGCACCTACCACCTCGCGGTCCACATCATCGACGCGCCGCTGGCCACGCCCCGGGTGGCGGACCGGGCGTTCGAGCTCCACATCCGCCCGACGAGCCGCGCCTTCGGCGTCGCGAAGGCGGTTGACGCGCGGCTCCGGGGGCTCACCTTCATCGCCTTCATCCGACGCTTCGCCGGCGAGGCAGGCGAGCCGGAGTTCCACTGGCACCTTTCACCTGATACAGCGGAGGTCACCGCGGCCGTCAAGGAGGCCGTCGTCCTCGGGGAGCTGTCATCGCCGTGAGCAACGTGAGCATCAAGACGGTCAAGGAAGTCGACGCCCTCCGTGTCGCCTCGCAGATGGCGGCGGAGACGCTCCTCGGCGTCGGCGAGATGATCCGCGCCGGCATCACCACCGAGGACATCAACACCTTCGTCCACGAGGACACCCTCCGCCGCGGCGGCTACCCAGCGCCGCTGAACTACCACGGGTTCCCGAAGAGCGTGTGCACCTCGATCAACGAGGTGGTGTGCCACGGGATCCCGTGCGACCGCGTCCTCGAGCCGGGCGACATCATCAACGTGGACGTCACCACGATCTACAACGGCTTCTACGGGGACACGTCCGCGACCTTCTACATCGGCAAGCCGTCGCCGGAGGCGAAGCACGTGACCGAGGTGTCGCGGCGCAGCCTGCAGCTCGGCATCGCCCAGGTCCGGGACGGGGCGCGCCTCGGCGACATCGGGGCCGCGATCCAGGAGTTCGCAGAGGCCGAGGGCTGCTCGGTGGTGCGGGCCTTCGTCGGCCACGGCATCGGGCGGCGCTTCCACGAGGCGCCGCAGGTCTCGCACGTGGGCAAGTACGGGAGCGGCGCCCGGCTCCGCGCCGGCATGTGCTTCACCATCGAGCCGATGATCAACCTCGGCACCTACGAGGTCGAGGTCCAGGAAGACAAGTGGACCGCGCTGACGGCCGATCGCTCGCTGTCGGCGCAGTTCGAGCACACCATCGTCGTCACGAAGAGCGGCTGCGAGGTGCTGACGCGGCGGAGCAGGTCGCTCGCGAACAGCGAGATCTTCCCCGATCCGTTCGCCGTCTCCGCGGCGCGAGCGCTCTGACGCGCAGCGCGCCGCCCGCCGCCGCGCCGGGCGAGCGCGCCGCGCGACGCGCGACGGCCGACCCCGGCCAGCGGGGGCGCGGTGGACCGGAGACGGCGATCGGAAACGGAGTTTTGTCGACCGATCGGCGCAGGATTAGGGGTAGAAGCAGCCATGGCCTTGGACGAAACGTCGCGTGCCAGAATCGCGCCGTATGTGTCGAGCCTGACGGCCGACGTCTTCTCGCTGTCGGGTCTGCCCGAGGAGGTCATCGCCGTCCTGTTCGCGTACTACTCGCGCAGCCGCGATGACCTGCGCACCAACCTGGCGCGCCTGCTCGGCGACGAGGAGCTCGACGTCGCCCCGGAGGCCGACGATCGGCCGCAGCGCGGGCTCGCGTTCGCGTCGGACAAGGCGCGGAGCTTCCACGAGAAGTGGGTCGTCGGCTACGGCCACGCGTCGGTCGCGGAGCACGCCGTGGTGCACCTCGCGATCGAGAACGTGAGCATCGTCGCGTCGAAGGTGATCGAGGACCTGCGGCTCGGCTCCTACACGGAGAAGAGCACGCGCTACGTCGTGTTCGATCAGCACGCGTTCGTCGACCTGCCGGAGATCGAGGCCGAGCACGCCGCGAGGTACCGGGCCTCGTGCGAGCGGCTCTTCGCGGCGTACCTCGACCTGGTCCCGAAGGTGACCGAGCGGCTGAGCGCGCGCGAGCCGAAGCCCGCGAAGATGTCGGACGGCGCCTACAAGGCGGCGCTGCGCTCGCAGGCGTGCGATCTCCTGCGCGGCCTCCTGCCGGCGGGGACGCGGACGAACATCGGCCTGACCGCGAACGCGCGGGCGCTCGAGATCCTGCTCACCAAGATGATGTCGCACCCGCTCGAGGAGGTGCGCAGGGTCGGCCGCGAGATGCACGCGGCGGCGCTCGCTGTGACCCCGACGCTCGTCAAGTACGCCGCGCCGAACGAGCTCCGGAAGGAGCTGCAGGCGACGATCGCCGCGGCGATGCGGCGGGTCTACACGCCGCCGGAGGAGGGCGTGAGCGCGACGATGGTGATCAACCAGCCCGTCCGGCTGGTGCGCTACGACAAGGACGCCCTGGAGCGCGTCGCGCTGGCGCTGGCGTACGAGGGAAGCGACCCGGGCGTGCACGCCTACAACCTGGGCGACGCGCTCCGACGCGCGACCCTGCCGGAGCTCATCGCCATCGCGCAGGCGGCGTGCGCGAAGCGCGGGCCGTACGACGCCCCGCCGCGCGCGTTTGAGGCGTCGACCATGACCTTCGAGCTGATGCTCGACTACGGCGCGTACCGCGATCTGCAGCGCCACCGGATGCTGACGCCCGCGACGCAGCGGCTCACCTGCCGGCTCGGCTTCGAGACGCCGCAGGCGCTCTCGGAGCTCGGCCACGCCGAGGCCTACCAGGACGCGATGCTCGCCGCGCGCGACGCCTGGCACGCCACGGAGGAGCGCTACCCCCTCGAGGCGCAGTACGCGGTGCCGCTCGGCTTCCGCGTGAGGACGCTCTGGACGCTGAACCTGCGCGAGCTCTTCCACGTGATCGAGCTCCGCTCGGCGAAGCAGGGGCACACGAGCTACCGGCGCATCGCCCAGGGGCTCTACCGCACAGCGATCACGGTGCACCCGTGGCTCAAGGACATGATCCGCGTCGACCTGAACGACTACGCGCTCGCGCGGAGCTGAGAGGCGAGGGGCGCGTCAGAGGCGCGCCGCCTCGATGAGCTCCGTCGCGGCCTTGAGCGACGCGCCGGTGACCTTCGCGCCCGACAGCATGCGCGCCACCTCGGCGATGCGGTCCTTCTTGTCGACGCGCGCGACCGAGCTCTTGGCGATGCCGCCCGCGTTCTCCTTGGCGACGACGAAGTGCGCGTCGGCGAACGCGGCGATGGGCGCCAGGTGGGTGATGCAGAGCACCTGGTGGTGGCGCGCGACGTCGCCGATCGCGCGCCCGATCTTGTCGGCGACGGCGCCGCCGACGCCGCTGTCGACCTCGTCGAAGACATAGAGCCCGGCCGGCCCGCACTCGGCGAGCACGCGCTTCAGGGCGAGCAGGGCGCGCGACAGCTCGCCGCCCGAGGCGATGCGGCGCAAGGGGCGGGGCTCGATGCCCTTGTTGGGCGAGATGAGGAACTCGACGCGGTCGATGCCGTCCTGGCCGAGGCGGGCGCCGTCGACGACAAGCTCGGCGCGGTCGCCCCCGTGCGGCGCGACGTCCACGACGACGCGCGCGCCGCCCATGCCGAGCTCGGCGAGCTCCCCGGAGATCGCGACGCCGAGCTTCTCGCCGGCCTTGCGCCGCTTCACCGAGAGCTTGCGGGCGCGCTCGGCGGCGACGGCGAGCAGGGCGTCGCGCCGCCGCTCGAGGTCCGCGACGTGGCTCTCGACGCCCGCGAGCTGCTCGAGCTCACCGGCGAGGCGCGCGCGCGTGGCGAGCACGTCCTCGATCGTGGGGCCGTGCTGCCGGAGCAGGCCCTCGAGGCGGTACATGCGGTCCTCGATCTCGGAGAGGCGATCCGGGTCGGCCTCGGCGCGCTCGGCGTAGCGGGCGATCTGGCGGGCCGCCTCGCTGAGCTCCGTCCAGCAGGCGTCGACGGCGCGGGCGACGGGGTCGAGGGCGGGGTCGATCTCCGCGGCGGCCTGGAGCTCGGAGGCGAGGCGCGCGAGCTCGTCGCACATCGCGTCGTCGCCCTGGTCGAGGCGGGAGGCCGCGCGCCGCGTGATGTCGTGCAGGCGGCCCGCGTGGCGGAGCCGGTTGCGCTCGGCCGCGAGATCGGCGAGCTCGCCGGGGCGCGGCGACAGCGCGTCGATGGCCTGGAGCTGGAAGGCGAGGAACGCCTCGCGCTCGCCGCGGCCGCGCTCGAGCTCGCGGGCGGCCCTGAGCTGCGCGGTGAGCGCCTCGAGCTCGGCGACGTCCGCCGCGAGCTCGCTGCGCGCCGGCACGAGGCGGCCGAAGCGATCGAGGTAGCCGAGGTGCGTCGACGGATCGGTGAGCGCGACGCTCTCGTGCTGCGAGGCGACGTCGGCGAGCTCCGGGGCGAGCGCCTGGAGCTCGCCCGCGGTGCAGAGGCGGCCGTTCAGGTAGGCGCGCGATCGGCCCGTCGCCTGGACGACGCGGCGGACCACCACCTCGCCGCCGCTCGCGATGCCCGCGGCGTCGAGCATCGCCATCGCGCGATCGGAGCTGCGCACGTCGAACAGCGCCTCGATCTCGGCCTCGTCGGCGCCGGGGCGAATTTGCTCCGCGCTCGCGCGGCCGCCGAGGACCAGCGAGAGCGCGCCCACGACGATGGACTTGCCCGCGCCCGTCTCGCCGGTGAGCACGTTGAAGCCAGGCTCGAGCCGAAGCTCGAGGGCATCCATCAGAATGAAGTTCTTGACCCGAAGCGCTACCAGCACAGCGGCGGGAGGATAGGAAGCTTTCGGCCCGTCGTCAGCGGATCTTCACCTGCTTCATGACGGTGACCGGAATTCCTTCGAAGGGCGGCACCGAGATATTTCGGAACGCATTCGCAATGCATGCGGCCGTGGCCGTGCCCACGAGGTCGCCCCCTTCCACGCGCGACGACATCACCTTGCCCGAGGTCGCGAAGGTGACGGCCACGCGGGCTGTGCCGGTGAGGCCCTCGCCGGTGCACCCGGCGGCGGCCGCCGCCGCGGACGCGAGGGCGCTCGAGGCCGCGCTCTGATCGAAGCGGGCCGGGGCGTCCCGCGCCGGGAGGAGCGGCGCGGGCGGCGGCGGCTGCTTCCCCGCAGGCTTCGCGCCTTCGGGAGCGCTCGGCGCCGCGGCCGGGGCAGGCCTCTCGGCGACCTGAGGCTTCTCGCTCGCCTGCGGGGCGGCGGTCGCCGGGGGCGCGGCGCTCGGCGACGGCGCTGCGGCCGCAGGCGCAGCGCTCGGCGACGGCGCGGCGGCCGCCGGGGGCGCGGCGCTCGGCGACGGCGCGGCGCTCGGCGACGGCGCGGCCGCGAGGGCCGTCCCCGCCGGCTCGGGCGGCGGCGCGGCAGGCTCGGGCGGCGGCGCGGCGCTCGGCTCGGGCGCGGGCGGCGCCTGCTCCGCGACGGCGGAGGCGGCGGCCGGCGGGGCCGCGACAGGCTCGTCGTCGAGCGACGGCTCCCGCTCGGCGATGGGCTCCGCCTGAGCCGGGGGGGCGGGCGCCGGCGGCGCCTGGTCCGGCGGCGGCGCGACGAGCGCACCGGCGCTGGCGGCGGATGCGACCTGGGCCGTCGCGGCGCTGGACGATCGGCCCCGGGCCTGCGCCAGGTACAGCGCGGCGCCGAACACGACGAACACAACGACAACCCAGCCGGTGATCGCCAGGTACTGGCGCGACGTCGGCGTCGAGAGGGCGCGCAGCCCCTCGGACACGAGGGAGCCGGCCGTGATCGAGGTGCGCACCGGCGTCTCTTCCCCGGAACCGGAAGCAGAGGTGGTGTCCTCCTCCGCGGCCTGGAGGTCGGGATCGATGGGCTGCGCAGGGAACGAAGGGGACGAGCTGCGCGCCGCGGCAGCCCCCTCGAAGATCCCGCCGCTGATGCTCAGGATCTCCTCGTCGGCCCGGTGCTCGTTGCGGCGCTCCCCGCCCTCCGCGCCGGGCGGCGGCGCCATGCTGCGCAGGTCGATCAGGCCGGAGTCCTCCTTCCGGCCGGCGCGCCCGCGGACGTCGGGCTCGCTGAACTCGCTGAAGAGGTCGGGCTGGCTGATGCGGTCGCCCCCCGCGCGGGAGGCCCCCCTGGGGGCGCTGCTCGCGCGCGTCGGCGGCTCGCGCGAGGGCCGCTCGTCGTTGTTCGCCGGCTCGCGAGGCACCCCGGCGGCGCCCGTCGCCTCCGCGGCCCCCGGCCTCGGGCGCTCGCGCCGCGACGCTTCCGTGGCAGGGAGCGGCGGCGGACCCGGAAACGGCGGCGGGGTGAGCGATCCCAGCAGGGCGAGATCCGCCGGAGAGGGGTCGGCGGGCTGCACGCCGGGGCCGGACCGGGCGCGCCGCGCGGACGGCATGGGCTGCGGGGCGAGCGCCGCCATCGCCTGGACGTCCTGGAGGCGGAGCTCGGGCGACGAGCGGTGAGACGACGGCCGGCCCTCGTCGATGGAGAGCGGCGCCGGCGGGAGCTCGGACAGCGGCGCGGGCGGCATCTCCGACGGCGGCGTGATGGGCCGGGAGGAGACGCCCGCGCGCGGGGCGGCGGTCGCGGACCGCGGCCGCCCCGCGGGCGCGCGGTGCTCGCGGCGCGCCGGCGGTCGCACCGGGACCGGCGCGGGCGCCCCCGCGCGAAGCCTCGGCGCGGCTTCCTGCGCCGGCGCGGGGCGGCTCGCGCGATCGTCCTCGGGGGCGTCCGACCCGAACGAGAGCGACGGCGGCTCGACGCCGGGGGAGAGCATCTGCGCGAGGTCCTGGATCGAGACGGGATCGGAGTCGGCCGGGGGGAGCGCGGACGGGCTCCGGCCGCTCATCGGCGGCGCCGAGCCCCCGCGCCGCGCGTCATCCCAGGGGGCGCCCGCGAACGTGCGCGACCGCATCAGGATCTCGCGCCGCCCGAGCCCGCCGTCCGGCGTCACCACCGCGTGCTCGAGCGAGGCCTCCGCCGCGACGTCGAGCGCGTCCAGCGAGGGCGCCCGCTCGCCGGATCCCGGCTCGTCGCCCAGGTCCTGCTGCGCGATCCGCTCCGCCAGCGTGAGCCCTCGCGCGCGCCCGGCCGGGACCGATCCCGCGCGCCGCCCGGGGCCGCCGGCGGGCTCCGTCCTGCGCTGGATGCCCGCGCCCGGGAGCGTCGACTCGGCGTCCAGGAGGTCGCCGGAAAGCCCGTGGTCCGGCTCCAGCGCGCGCGCCGACGACGGTCGCGAGCGCTCCGGCTCGCTCGGCGGCTCGCGCCGGTCGCGTCCGCTCGCCGAGCTCGGGACGCCCGAGGGAGAAGGGCGCGAGTCGGTGCCCCCTGCCCTGTCGGACGCCGCCTGCTTGCTCTTCGCGCGGCAGGACTTGCAGACAAACGGCAGAGACGGACGCATCTCGCGTCCCACGCCGATCTCCACGTAAGCCCTGCAGAGAGAGCAGGCGAGTTGCACGTTGAGAAGAGAATCGCGCAGCTCGTCAGGACGCGCAATCTTTCTCGCTGGCGACCAGGGCGGCCGACCTCAAGGGAAGGCCCGACCGCGCCGTTCGGCCGACGTTTCCGTCCGATGTTCCAGGCGAGCTCCGGCCGGCTCTCCGCCGTGCTTCCGCCCTACGTGGAGGGCGTGGCGGCGATCACGGCCCGAGGGGCGCGGGCGGGCGCACCCAGCGCTGCTCCAGCCACGCCAGCGAGACCTCCGCGCTCCGCAGCGCCGCGTCGACGGTGCGCACGGCCGGATCGGGGGCGGGCGGGAGCCCGGGGGCGCGGGTCGACAGGATCCAGTTCGACAGCTCGTAGTGGTGCAGGAGCGGCGCGAAGCGGTGCGCGTCGAACCCGGCGAGGATCTCGGCCGCGCGGCTCAGGCGATCGCAGGGCAGGAGCGCCGTGGTCACGTCGAAGAGCAGGGCGCGGAGGTCCTCGAAGGCGCGCTCCGGATCCGCGGCGACGCTCTCCAGGAGCGCCTCGAAGCCCGCGTCGGAGAGCCCGGACGCCTCGGCGGCCTCGGCCATCGCGGGGACCTGCGTGGCCAGGAAATCGGCGCTCGGCGCGTGCCCGAGGAGCCGTCCCACGAGGTACAGGTCGAACGCGCTCGCGATCGCCTCGGCGAGCAGGAGCGCTTCCGCGCTGGGCGGAGCGCCCGCGGGCGTGAGGGCGCGGTGGGCGAGGTGGTGCCAGGCGACGTGCGCGACGACGTCCGCGGCGATGTGCTCGCCGGGGATCAGGTCGCCCTGCTCGCTCTGGCTCCAGAACGTCAGGTTCAGGAAGACGACCCGATCCCAGCTCGCCTCGACCTCGGGCACGCGGAAGCGGTACCCGTCGCGCCGCAACGCCTGCTTGAGATCGTCGTAGAGCGCGACGTGCCGGAACGAGCGCTCGTCGTCGATGGTCAGCTCATCGAGGGTCAGGCTTCTCAGCTTCACGCCGCGGACCTTAGACCCTGATCGTTCCATCAGCCATAGCGGAGGCCAGGAAGAACCCGGCGACCCGGGGTGTTTGGGGCTGGAGCCGGGGTTTTCCCGACCAGGGCCGCAAGTTCCCGCCAATGGCCAGTGTTGCAAGCGCCGCCGGCTTAGGCATGATGCGCCCCGTTCCTGCGCCAGCCGAGGAGGCACACCGAATGATTTCCGTCAGGTCTCTCTGTTCCATCGCGCTCGTGCTCGTCGCCAGCGGTGCTGCCGGTTGCAAGGAGGATCCGCCTCCTCCGCAGCCGGAGCCGGCAAGCTCCGCGGCGGCGAACAAGGGCAAGGCGAACCTGCGGACGCCCGTGTCGCCGATCGCGAAGGTCGACCCGCAGTCGATGAAGGAGTACCGCGTCGACGCCTGCTACTTCGGGACGCTCTCGCTGAGACAGGCCCGCGACGCGTACCTCGCGAGCCTCGGCAAGGACGAGCCGAGCGAGAAGAAGATCCCGAGCTTCGGCCTCGAGGATCAGGCGAAGCCCGGAGACGCCAAGAGCCTGCTCCCCGCGAAGCCGCCCACGCCGACGACCGGCGCCGCCGCGCCCAAGACGACCGCCCTGCCGCCCGGCGCCGCCGCGCCGAAGGCGGCCGCTGCCGCCGCTGCCAAGGGCGCGCCCGGCGAGCGCCGGCCGATCAACATCGGCGCGCGCGCCCCCTACGAGCGCAACGCGCGCGCCTGCACCGTCGCCCTCAGCCTGAAGGAGCCGGCCATGCCGGACGTCGACGCGGCGCTCTCCGAGTACGCGCCGTTCGCGAGCGAGCTCGCGAAGAACATCGCCACGGCGGCCAACTACTACCAGCGCGAGGAGTACAAGAAGGACAGCTTCGCCAAGGGCAAGGAGCTCCACGCGAAGCTCCTCGCCGGCTTCGAGAAGCTCGACGCGCACTCCGACAAGCTCGGCCTCGCGGTGTCCGCGTGGCACGCGTCGCACCTGCCCGACCTCTCGAAGGCGGACGAGGGCCAGAAGGCGGCGATCGCCGCCCTCGAGGACGCGCGCGCGCTCATGGTGATGCTCGCCAGCAAGAACGTCGATCCCGCGGCGGTGAAGACGGCCCTCCAGAAGCTGGAGACGTCCGCGGCGGCGCTCAAGACCCACGGCTCGACGAACCAGACCGACCCGTGGTCCAAGATCATGGTGCCCGCGTTCGACAACTTCCTCCGCGACATGAAGGCGGCGGAGCCCAAGCTGACGGACAAGGGGATCAGCTCCCCCTCGCTGTACTTGCCGGTCGTCACGGGCTTCGTGTCGCTGATCGAGGGCAAGCACCGGGCGCTCTCCCGCTCGCTCATGGCGAAGGCCCAGGCGGAGAAGGCCCAGGCCGCCGGGACCGCGCAGCCGGCCGCTCCGGCCGCGCCCGCTCCGGAGAAGGAGTGACGCGCCCGGGGCGTCGCTCCCGGCAGGGAGGCGCCGCCCGCGCGCGCTGATCGCGGCGCGCGTCCCTCCGGGGGCGCGCGCCGAGCGCACAGCGCCTCCTCCGGGAGGCGCGGGCGCGATCAGATCGGGCGGCCGGTCCGGCGGGAGATGGCGAGACGGTAGAGCGCCTCGTACTGGCGCGCCGCGTGCGACCAGCCGAAGTTCTTCTTCATCGCCCGGAGCTGCATCGTCCGGAAGTACGCCGGGTCGGCGCGGTAGAGGTGCACCGCCCAGGCGACGGTGTTCCCGAGCGCCATCGACGACATCTCCTCGAACTTGAAGCCCGTGACGTTGTTCTCGACGGTGTCGTCGAGGCCGCCGACGGCGCGCACGACCGGCAGCGTGCCGTACCGCTGGCTGTAGAGCTGGTTCAGACCGCAGGGCTCATAGCGCGACGGCATCAGGAACAGGTCCGCGCCGGCCTCGATGCGGTGGGCGAGGCCCTCGTTCATGCCGACGTAGACGCGGAAGCGATCGCTCGCGCCGGAGATCCGCGAGAAGAGGTCCTCGGCCCAGCGCTCGCCGGAGCCCAGGATGACGAGCTGGACGTCGAGCGAGAGGATGTGGTCGAGCGCGCCCGCGAGGATGTCGATCCCCTTCTGGGTCGCCAGGCGGCTGATGAGGCCGAGGAGCGGGACGTCGGGGCGCTCCTCGAGGCCCATCTCGCGCTGGAGCGCCGCCTTGCAGAGGCCCTTGCCGCTCAGATCCTCGGCGGAGAACGTCGCCGCGATGTGGGGATCGGTCGCGGGGTTCCAGATGGAGTCGTCGATGCCGTTGAGGATCCCGATCACGTCGCTGCCGCGATCCCGGAGCACGCCGTCGAGGCCCTCTCCCCCTTCCCACGTCTGGATCTCCTGCGCGTACCGGGGCGAGACCGTGGAGACGAGCGTGGCGTTGTAGATGCCGGCCTTGAGCAGGTTGATGCTGTCGTGCGCCTCCAGGCAGAACCTGTGGAACTGGTCCCAGCCGAGCCCCGTCGTGGGGAGCTGGAACTTGTTGAACCAGCCCTGGTAGCCGAGGTTGTGGATCGTCAGCACCGTCGCGGCGCGCGCGAGCGGCGACCGGTGCTCGAGCACGTTGATGTAGAGCGGCACGAGGGCGGACTGCCAGTCGTGGACGTGGACGATGTCCGGCCAGAAGCCGAGCGCGTGGCAGAGCTGCAGCGCGCCGCGCGAGAGCAGCGCGTAGCGGGCGAGGTTGTCGCCGAACTCGCCGTGCGCGTCGCCGTAGATGCCGTCGCGATCGTAGAGCACGTCGTGCTCGAGCAGGTACACGCGGGGCGCGGGCGCGCCGGGGGTCCCGGGCTCGATGAACGTCTCCCAGACGCCCATCCACGCCTCGCCGCTGCCGAGCGGCACGCCGAGCGGCGACGGCAGGCGGCGCGGCATGAAGATCTCGGCCGGAGACGCGCCGTCGCCGCCCTGCGCCGCGGCGAAGGGGGGCGCGGCGTCCGTCGCCGCAGCGGTGGGCGCGGCGTCCGCGGGCGCGGCGGCGAGCGCGGCGTCGGCCGGGGCGATCGCCGGGGCGCCGGCTTCGGCCGCGACGACGGCGGGCGCAGCGACGGTCTGGCTGCCGCCAAGCTTCCGCTCGGCGGCCTCGATCTGGCGGGCGAGGTAGCGCTTGGCGACCCGGTAGGCCGGCATGACGATGCGCACGTCGTGGCCGGCTGCGGCGAGCGCGATCGGCAGCGCGCCGGCAACGTCGGCGAGGCCGCCCGTCTTGCTGAAGGGGACGCATTCGGACACCACGAAGAGAATTTTCAGGCGCGGCATGGACATGGGAAGGGGCGCGCCCCGGCTCACGGCGAGCGCGTCGCGTCCCTTCTACCAGCTTCACGGGCGATCTTGACCACGCGATCGACAGAGCGGTCGAGACCGAGCGCCGACGTGTCCACCACGAAGTCGGCCTGCTCATAGAGCGCGCGCCGGGCCAGGAAGAGCGCCCTGAGCTCCTTCATGGCGTCGGCCCGGTTGGCCATGGGGCGCGCGTCCCCCTGCTCGACCACGCGCCGCCAGTGGTCCTCGGGCCTGGCCCGCAGCCACACCGTCACGGCGCAGCGCCTCAGCCGCTCGAAGGTCGCCGGATCGGTCACCAGGCCGCCGCCCGTGGCGACGATCCCGTGGGCGCGCGCGTCGGCGAGCCGCGCGAGCTCCTCGCGCTCCAGCCGCCGGTAGTACGCGTTCCCGTGGATCTCGAACAGGGCCGCGAGGCTCATGCCCGCGCGCGAGGCGACGAGGCCGTCGAGCTCGAGAAAGGGCACCCCGAGCCGGGCCGCGGCGCGGCCGCCGATCGTTGTCTTGCCCGCCCCGCGCAGGCCGAGCAGCGCGACGAGGGCGCCGCCCGACCCGCCCTCCGCCTCGCCGGGAGCCAGGCCGCGCGACGCCTCGTGACCGACGAGCTCGCCAGCCGAGAGCAGCGCGGCGGCCGAGGTGCCCAGGGCGCGGCCGATGTCCTCGAGCCGCACAACGGACACGTTCGCCCGGCCGCTCTCGAGCAGCACCAGGAAGCGCTCGCTGACCCCGGCGAGCCCGGCGAGCTCGCGCAAGGTGAGCGCGAGCTCCTGGCGCCGCTGCCGGAGCCGCCCGGCCAGGTGCTCGAGGATCGGCGGCGCGCCGCTGTCGACGTCCGCGGCGTCCTCTGCCGCTGCCTCCGGCGCTCGCCCTGCGCGCGCTCCGCGCACGGTCTGTCCACGCGTTGTCTGGCGGCTCGGCTCGCGGGGCGGCATCCTGACAATGCACTATATTTCATGAACCATGGATCAACAAGCACTATAGTGCTTGACGAAGGCGCTCCCAGGTGGTGGGCTCATGCGCATGGAAGCGACCACCTCTCCTCCTTCCGCGGCGGCAGCGCCGCAGACCCGGGCCCGGGACGAGGGCTCGCCCGGCGAGGGCGCGCCCCTCCGCTTCGAGACGGAGCCGGGCCGTTACAGGCACTGGAAGCTCTCGTTCGAGGGGGCGATCGCGCGCGTGGCGATGGACGTCGACGAGGAAGCGCCGATGCGGCCCGGCTACCAGCTCAAGCTGAACAGCTACGACCTCGCGGTCGACATCGAGCTCGCGGACATCGTGCAGCGGCTGCGCTTCGAGCACCCCGAGGTGAAGGCGGTGGTCGTGACGAGCGCGCAGCCGCGGATCTTCTGCGCGGGCGCGAACATCTACATGCTCGGGTCGTCGACGCACGCCTTCAAGGTCAACTTCTGCAAGTTCACGAACGAGACGCGGCTCGCGCTCGAGGAGGCGTGCGCCGAGAGCGGGCAGCGCTACCTCGCGGCGCTGAACGGCGTCGCCTCGGGCGGGGGGTACGAGCTCGCCCTCGCGTGCGAGGAGATCTTCCTCTGCGACGACGGGAGCAGCGCTGTGTCGTTCCCGGAGACGCCGCTGCTCGCGGTGCTCCCGGGGACGGGGGGGCTCACGCGGCTCGTGGACAAGCGCAAGGTGCGGCGCGACATCGCGGACGTCTTCTCGACCCTGGCCGAAGGGGTGCGCGGCAAGCGCGCGCAGGCGTGGGGCCTCGTCGACAGCGCGATCCCGAAGAGCCGCTTCGACCAGGCGGTGGCCCAGCGCGCCGCCGAGCTCGCGGCGTCGACGCCGGACAGGGAGGGGCCCGGGGTGAAGCTCGCGCCGCTCGAGGCGCGGCGCGAGGAGAAGGGCGACGTCTCCACCAGCGCGTACCGCCACGTCTCGCTGAGGGTCGACAGCGCCGCGCGGACGGCGGAGATCCGCGTGCTCGGGCCGGACGGAAGCGAGCCGCCGGACGCGGCCGGGATGCGCCGGGCGGGCGCGGACCTGTGGGCGCTGCGCGCGTTCCGCGAGCTCGACGACGCGCTGCTCGACCTCCGCTTCAACCACCCCGCGGTGGGCCTCGTCCTGCTCAGGACGAGCGGCTCGCCGGACGCGGTGCGGGCCGCGGACGAGGCGCTGTGGGCGAACCGGGACGACTGGTTCGTGAAGGAGGTCCTGCTCCACATGCGGCGCGTGCTCAAGCGGCTCGACCTGACGGCGCGCAGCGTGTTCGCGCTGATCGAGCCGGGCTCGTGCTTCGCGGGGAGCCTGTTCGAGCTCGCCCTCGCCGCGGACCGGTCCTACATGCTGGACGGGGGGGAGGACGGCGCGGAGCCCGCGGCGATCGCCCTGAGCGCGCTGAACTTCGGTCCGCTCGTGATGTCGAACGGCCTGACGCGGCTCGCGTCGCGCTTCCTTGCCGCGCCGGAGCGCGCCCTGGCGCTGAAGGAGAAGACGGGGCTCCTGTCCGCCGAGGAGGCGCTGGAGGAGGGCCTCTGCACCTTCACGCCGGACGCGATGGACTGGGACGACGAGGTGCGGCTCGCGATCGAGGAACGGGTGAGCCTGTCGCCCGACGCGCTGACCGGGATGGAGGCGAGCCTGCGCTTCTGCGGGCCGGAGACGATGGAGACGAAGATCTTCTCCCGGCTGTCGGCCTGGCAGAACTGGATCTTCCAGCGCCCCAACGCGGTGGGACCGCGGGGCGCGCTGACCGTGTACGGGCGCCCGGAGCGCCCCGAATTCGACTGGAGGCGGACGTGAGCGCAGTCATCAACTCGGACCGGATCCCGAACAACGTCGATCTCGCGTCGGACAGGAAGCTCCAGCGAGCCCTCGAGGCGTGGCAGCCGAAGTTCATCGACTGGTGGCGGGAGACAGGGCCCGCGGGCTTCCAGGCGGACGACGTGTACCTGCGCACGGCGATCAGCGTCGATCACGAGGGGTGGGCGCACTTCGACTACGTGAAGATGCCGGAATACCGCTGGGGCATCTTCCTCGCGGATCCGGTGCCCGATCGGAAGATCGGCTTCGGCGATCACCTGGGCGAGCCGGCGTGGCAGGAGGTGCCGGGGGAGCTGCGGAACATGCTGCGCCGGCTGGTGGTGACGCAGGGGGACACGGAGCCGGCGAGCGTGGAGCAGCAGCGGCTGCTCGGCCAGAGCTGCCCGAGCGTCTACGACCTGCGGAACCTGTTCCAGGTGAACGTCGAGGAGGGGCGGCACCTCTGGGCGATGGTGTACCTGCTGCACAGCCACTTCGGCCGCGACGGCCGCGAGGAGGCGGAGGCGCTCCTGGAGCGGCGGAGCGGCGACCCGGACAAGCCGCGGATCCTGGGCGCCTTCAACGAGCCGTGCACGAACTGGCTCTCGTTCTTCATGTTCACCTACTTCACGGATCGCGACGGCAAGTACCAGCTCCTGGCGCTGGCGGAGAGCGGCTTCGATCCGCTGTCGCGCACGACGCGGTTCATGCTGACCGAGGAGGCGCACCACATGTTCGTCGGCGAGACGGGGCTGCTCCGCATCTGCCAGCGCACGTGTGAGCTGATGAAGCGCAACAAGAACGAGGACGCGCGCGCCGAGGGGGGCATCGATCTGCCGACGATGCAGAAGTACCTGAACCTCTGGTACTCGCTGTCGCTGGATCTGTTCGGCGGGGAGATCTCGTCGAACGCGGCGTCGTTCTTCGCGTCGAGCGTGAAGGGCCGCGCGAAGGAGGAGTCGTACGACGATCACCGGGCGCTCGAGGGCGTGGTTGCGATGGAGGTGCCGATCGCGGCGGCCGGGGGCGCGCTGTCCGGGTGGCGGCGCGAGGAGGTGCCGCTCCGGAACGCGATGAACGAGGTGCTGCGCGACGAGTACGTGACCGACTCGCAGCGCGGGATCGACAAGATGAACCGGGTGATCGAGGAGTCCGGCGTCCCGTTCAGGCTGAGGCTGCCGAGCCGGCGCTTCCACCGGAGCTCGGGGATCTACGCGGGGCTCCACTTCGACGTCGACGGCAACCCGATCTCGAAGGAGGCGTGGGAGCGCCGGCGCGACGAGTGGCTGCCGACCGCGGCCGACGAGGCGTACGTGATGAGCCTGATGGAGAAGCCGGTGTTCGATCCGAAGCAGATGGCGAACTGGATCGCGGCGCCGACGAAGGGCCTCAAGGGCAGGCCGGTCGACTTCGAGTACGTGCGGCGCTGCGGCTAGGGGGCGCCCGCGTCGGGGGAGGGCGCGCCCGCGTCGGCGGGCGGCGGGGGCGCCTTCTTCGGCGGGTCGCCGTGCTCGGCGACGAGCTTCTTCACGAGGCCGTCGAGGAGCACCTGCTCATGGTACTGCGGCATCGCGGGGAGCTGCACGGCGACGTGCACGCCGGCGCGGCCGTTCACGATCTCGATCGCCCCCTGCGTCACCCTGCCGCCGCTCTCCGGGCTCCGGTACTCGAAGAGCAGGTAGCCGTTTGAGGCGTCCTTCTCGACGAGCTTGAAGCCGAGATCGACGCGCACGAGGCGCAGCGCGGTGCCGAAGGTCTGCTCGAAGGTGTAAGGCGACTCGTAGGCGACGCTGGCGCTGGCGTCGCGCGCGCCGAGGCCGACGGCGACGGGGACGGCGAGCGCGACGAGGAGGAGCGCGATCGGCGAGAGGCGGCGCATGCCCGCGGCGTAGAGGGGCGGACGAGGATGGGCCAAGTTTGTTGCCGGCGGGCGCGCAGGTATGCTGGCGTCGACCTCGATGGAACGACCCTACGTCGAGCAGCTCCGCATCCAGGGCTACGGGTGCGTTCAGGACGCGACGCTGCAGCTCACGCCGCTGCACGCGATCATCGGGCCCAACGACAGCGGCAAGAGCACCGTGCTGCGGGCGCTGCGGACCCTTTCCTCGGTCCTCGAGCGGGCGCTCGGGGCGCCGGCGCCGGACACGCTCGGGCGCGGCGCCCCGGCGAGCGCGAGCAAAGGCCCGGGCGGCTCGGTGTTCGAGCTGTCGGCGGCGAGCACGACGTGGCGCGTGGAGCTCGACGCCGAGGGGCGGGCGCGCACAACGTCGTTCCCCAGGGACCTGGAGCCGCCCTCCTTGCTCGACGACGCCGACGAGGAAGAGGTCACGACCGGCGGGGCGGGCCCTGAACGCCCCGCGCCGGACATCGTCCAGGCCCTGCGCGGCACCCAGGTGCTCCGCCTCGACCCCGACGCGCTCCGGTCCCCGCACCCGCTGATCCCCGACGGGCAGCCGCTCTGCTTCGCCGACGAGCGCGGCGCCGGCCTGCCGGCCGTCTACGACGCCATCATCAGCCGCGACCTGCCGGCCTACATCGAGCTGAACGAGGAGCTCACGCGCCTGTTCCCCAGCGTGAGGAGCGTCCACCTCGGAAACCCGAGCCCCACCACGAAGGCCATCGGCGTGAAGCTCGAGGGCGGCGCGGTCGTCCCGGCGGCGCTCATGAGCGAGGGCATGCTCTACTACCTCGCCTTCGCGGCGCTGCCGCACCTCGACCCGACGCCCCTGCTCCTCGTCGAGGAGCCCGAGCGCGGGCTCCACCCCGCGCGCATCGCCGACGTGATGCGCGCCCTGCGCATCCTCTCCGAGAAGACCCAGGTCCTCCTGGCGACGCACAGCCCGCTCGTCGTGAACGAGCTCCAGCCGGAGGAGGTCACGGTGGTCACCCGCGCGGGCGAGCAGGGGATGAAGGCCGCGCGCATCCTGGGCACGCCGGGCTTCGAGGATCGCGCGAGGGTGTACGCGCTGGGCGAGCTCTGGCTCAGCTACGCCAACGGCGCGGACGAGGCGCCGCTGCTCGGAGGAGGCCCGCGGCCGTGATGAAGCCGCCCGAGAAGACCAGGGTCTTCCTGGTCGGCGAAGGCGAGAACGAGCTCGGCAGCCGCGCCGGAGCGCCCGCCTTCCAGTCCGACAAGCGCCCCGGCGTGCTCTTCACCCTGCTCTCCCGCGTCCAGCCGAGCGGGTGGGTCGTCGGCGGCGCCCGCGAGTGGAAGACCATCCGGAAGTACAGCGCGCGCGGCGCGGCCCACGAGGACACGCGCCACGTGCTCGGCGCCGCCCTCGACGCGATGGAGGCGGGGTGCGACGTGCTCGCGTTCTCGCGCGACATCGACCGCGATCCGGCGCGCCGCGAGGCGGTCGCGGAGGGCATCCGGCGCGTGTCGTCGAGCCTCTCCGCGCCGCCCGAGGTGATCGGCGGCGTGGCCGTGCCGGCGCTCGAGGGATGGATCCTCGCGCTCCTCGGAGAAAAAGCGACCGAGGAGCTCTCGCCGCTCCGGGCGCAGGCGATGCTCGCCGCGAAGGGGATGATGCCGGGCGACGGCGCCGCCATGGTGCGCGTCGTCGAGGACGCCGACATCGACGCCGTCCCCCAGGACGCCGCCTCGCTCATGGAGTGGATCGCGCGCGCGCGCGCCGTGCTGCCGCGGCGAGCCGGCCGCGGCGCGAGGTGACGCGCGCTCTCACCGGCGGCACTGCGGCGCCGCGGAGAGCGCGGCCCGCGCCGCCTCGCGCAGGCCGTGCGGCGTGCCCTTGTCGAGGAGCGGCTCGAGGCGCGCGGGCAGATCGGCCGGGCGCACGGCCCCGAGCGCCGCGAGCGCCGCCGAGCCGAGCCGCTGATCGCGCTCGCCCATCGGCGCCTTCGCCTGCAGCGCGAGCCGCGTCCACAGGTCGACCGAGCTCGCGTCGCACATCGCGCCGAGCGCGAGGATGGCCCGGGCGCGCACCTCGACGTCCTCCTCCTTGTCCTCCGCCCTGTCGCGCACGGCCTCGATGTGCGCCGTCGCCCGGTGCGCGCCGAGGCCGTCGAGCGCGTGCCGGCGCACCTCGGGCGACCTGTCGGCGAGCGCCCCGACGAGCGCCCTGTCGCTCGCAGGCGCCGCGGGCATCGCGCCGAGCGCGAGCGCAGCGCCGCCGCGGATGAACGTCCACGGGTCCAAGGCGAGCCGCGCCGCGAGCGCCTCGGCCGCGCCTGCCGGCAGCTTCGCCCCGGCGGAGGCCGCGCGCGCGAGCGCCACGACCGCCGCCTCGCGCACGCGCACGTCCGGATCGGAGGCCGCCGCGAGCAGGTCCGGCGCGAGGGACGGCACGTCCGCCGCGACCTCGGCGGCGCGGAGGCGGACGTGGGCGTCCGCGTCCTTCCGGAGCGAGGCGCGCAGGTAGGCCTCGGCCGGCGCCTCGCCCGCGCGCGCGAGCGCCGCGGCGGGCGCCTGGAGCAGGTAGCGCCGCTCGAAGGGGGCGCCCGCCGCCGAGGCGAGCGCCTGGAACGCCGCGCCGCCGCCCCTCACCCGCCCGAGCGACGGCCCGAGCGCGCGGAGCAGGTCGAGCTGCGCGTCCTCGGGGCGGGCGCGCAGGCGATCGAGCTGCACCTCCTCCTCGACCACGGGGGCCGCCCGCTCGCTGCGCGCCGCCAGCGCGAGCGCGGCCCGGAGCTCCTTGCGCGTCGCGCCGCGCGCCGCCGCGAGGGCGTCGAGCAGCGCCAGCACCGCCTCGGCGGGCGCCACGAGCGCGAGCTCGCGCGCCGCCGCCACCCTGGCCGCGGCCGCGCCGCCGCCCTTCACGATCTCCGCGAGCGCCGGCGCGGCCGCGCGCCCGCAGCGGCGGATGCGATCGCGCGCGTGGTGGAGCTCGGGATCGGGCTCGGGCGGCGCGGCGCGGCGGGCTCCCCGCGGCGGGGCCGCCGCCGCCCCGGACGCGAGCCGCGCGGTGAAGAACGGGATCTGCACCGCGCAAGGCGCCGTGTCGATCACGCCCGCCGCGAGCTGCCTGCCCGCGGGGTCGAGCCTGTCGTAGCCGGCGATCGCCGCCTCTGCTGCCTCCGGCCCGCTGCGCGCGAGCAGCGCCGCCGCCGCCCTGGCGCGCTCGCCGCCGCCTGCGAGCGCGCCGACGAGCGCCGCAGGGGCCTGCCCGTCGAACGCCGTGCGCGCCGTGACCTCGGCGATCGTGACGCGCACCTCCGGCGCGGACGGCGAGCCCCGCTCCCCCGCTTGCGCGCCGCGCGGCGCGAACGCCTCGTCGAGGACGACGGCGACGCACGAGGCCCTGATCTCCTCGGGCAGCTTCACCTCGTAGCCGGCGGACTCCTTGACCCACGCGTCCTCGGGGAGGCTCACATGGAAGAGCCGATCGGGCGTCGCCACGAAGAGCGTGCGCGGCGCGGCGCCGCCCTCCACGCCGTCGACCGGCTTGATGCGCAGGCCGAGGCCCGTGATCCCGACCTCGTCCGCCGACGAGAACGAGACGAACTCGCCCCGGCCCGCGCCCGCCTTGCCCTCGGACCACGCTGTCTTCGGGTCGCCGTCGGCGATCTCCGCGAAGCGCTTGCCGACCGCGCTCGAGGCCGCGGTCGGGCGCAGCAGCCGGAAGCCGGGCGCCGCGGCGTCGGCCTCGCGGCGCTCCGCGGCCACCTTGCCCGCCGCGCGCCGCTCCTCGGCCGGGAGGTTCTGGAAGCTCGCCCCTTTCAGGAGCGTCATCGTCCGGGGATCGACCTCGCTGGCCCCGACCAGCGCCGGACGCCCGCAGATCGTCACGTCGTCGCGCAGCTGCCCGACGAGCACGCGGCTGCCGCTGCCGAGCGGCTCCACGACGACGGCGTCGCTCCGCCCCTCGCCGTGCTCCCCGGCGGCGACGCCGGTCCAGCCGCTCCAGAGCACGAGCGGCTCCGTCCCCTTCCCCGCGAGCGGCGCGGCGAGCAGCATGACCCACGACCCGCTCGCGACGCCGCCCTCGCGCGCGCCGGACGGCGCGCCCGAGGCGGGCGCCTCGATCTTCGCGAGGTGCCTGCCGTCGGCGAGCGTGACCGGCGCGACGCGCGCGCCGCCGAGCAGCGGCGCGACCTCGGACGGCACGGCGAGGGCCTTGCCGCCGTCGGGCGCGCATGCCGCCGCCGAGGGACAGGCGCGGGCGGAGATCCCGCGCGCGTCGATGCGGACGGCGAGCGCCTGCTGGCCCGCCGCCTGAGGGAGCACCACGGGCGCGATCTGCGCGGCGGCGTCGCCGAGCCATGTCGACGAGGCCGCGACCGCGCCAGCCGTGACGCTCGCGCGCAGCCACCGGGAACGAAACCGCGTTCTGCTCATGGCGGGCATCGTAGTCGCCTGGCGCCGCGGTGCGCTCGAGAGTTGAACCCCTCGAGCAGGGCGCCACGGAGGCCCGCGCCCTCGCTGCGGCGCGTCGGTCGAGGAGCCCCGCCGCGCGCCGCCGCGTCCTCGCTACTTCGGCGTCTCCGCGGCGGGGATCCAGAAGCCGCCCTCGTCTGGCGGCGTCATGCCGAGCGCCTTCGGGAGCACGTTCGTCCAGCCGGCCACCGTCTCGAGCAGGTAGATCTCCGCGCCGGCCTCGATCTCGCCGACCGGCCTCTCCTTCTCGTCGCGCCGCGCGCGGATCGGGATCGACCGCGTGGCCTTCACGATCGGCGGCGCCTTGTCGAGCGCGAGCTGCGCCCCGGCCACCGCGGTCGTCGGCGGGATGTACTGGTCCATCAGCTCGCCCTTCTTCAGCGGCTCCAGATCCTTGAGCCGCCCCCAGGCGTCGACCGTCAGATCGCCCCGCGACATCAGGTGGACGAAGCCGGCCTTCGCCTCCGTGCTCCAGAAGAGCTGGGCCGTCCCCTCGAGCATCTTCAGCGTGAAGATCACGTCGCCGTTCGGGCGATCGAAGAGCTCGATCGTCGACGTCTTCATCAGGTAGCCGCGGGCGCTGCCGGGGACCTCCATCTTCATGGGCGCGCCGCGCTGCAGCGCGAAGGCGTCGCACGGGGCCGAGGCCCTCGCCGTCTGCCCCTCGGACCCCGAGATCGACAGCTCCGCGCGCAGCGAGTCGCCCGTCGCCGCGACGATCTTCACCTTCTGCGCGCTCGAGATCCAGATGTGCCCGCTGATGACCGGGATGTCGCGCGTCGTGAACACCGCGATGTCCGTGGGCGCGATGTAGCCGTCGATCCGCAGCGTCGGCGAGCCGTCGGACGTGCTCAGCCTCGCCCGGCCCGACGCCGGGTCCGCCGGGATCGCGCTCAGCGTCATCGGCACCAGCGCGCCGGTGAAGTTCGCGATCGTCCGGCCGCCGCTCGGCGCGTCGTGGAGCCGGACGCCCTTGTTCACCGGCGCCGTCCCCTTCAGCTTGCAGGTCGGCCCCGACACCGCCGCCTGCGCGGTCGCCCCGGTCACCTGCGCGGTCGCCCCGGTCGCCTGCGCGGCCGAGACCGTCACCTGGGCGGGCTCTGCCCTCGCCTCGGAGACGGCCGCCGCGCCCGGGAGCCCCGCGCCGCAGAGCACCGCCCCAAGAGCCAGAAGACCAAGTCCCAGAACGTCGCTTCTCATCCACTTCCTCCGACGTAGCCCAGCAGCCCCGCGCTGGTGCCGACGCACGCGCGGTCCACTCGTGTCGCGTCTCCCTGGAACCGCCGGCCTCCTGCGCGGCGGGCGCGGCGGCGTACTGCAGGACCGCCCGGCGCGCCGAGCCGTCCCTGCCGTTGGTCGGATTATCCTAGCGGATCATTCAGGCCTCGCCCGAGAAAGGTCCTACCTCGCGGCGCTTCAGGCATTTCGGGTGTATTGAGCAAGGCGCCCGCCGACACGCCGCCACACGTCAGGCAACCCGGCTGGACCTCACCTGACTCCCCGGGAAGCCACGCCATGCACGGATTCGATCTCGCCTTCGCCTCCCCCCGCAAGCTCCCGCGCGCGCGCGACCTGCGCGGCAACGTGGCCGTGCTCGACATCGCCTTCGCCTCGGAGGCGGGGGGCAAGAGCTTCGAGACGGTCACGCTCCCGCTCATCCAGGAGCTCGGGCCGCGGCTCGCCGCCTGGGTCGACCACCACGACAGCGCCCACCACGCGCGCTTCGCGGGCGACCCCCGCTTCGTCCTGTCGACCAAGGCGGAGCACGGCGCCTGCCCGGAGATGATCACCCCGGAGGTCGTCGCCCGCGCCGGGCGCGTCGACACCCTCGTCTGCCACGTCGACTTCGACGGCCTCGCCAGCGGCGCCAAGTGGATGCGCGGCGGCGTCGAGCCGTACCCAGGCTGCGACGACGACGCCCGCGCCATCGACACCCGCATCGGCGTCCCGGGCCCGGCCGCCACCCGCATGGACCGCGCCCTCCGCGCCCGCCCCCGCGATCAGGCCCTCTTCGGCCTCATCGTCCGGCACCTCGCCTCAGGCCTCTCCGACCCGTCGCTCTGGACGCCCATCGACCAGGCCGGCGCGGAGCTCGCCACCATGGAAGCCGAGACCCGCCGGATCGCGCTCCGCTACGAGCGCGTCGAGCCGGGCGTGGTCCTCGTCGACGCCTCGCAGCGGGGCGGGTCGTACGACAAGACGCTGCTCCTCCTCATCGGCCAGGAGCGCGCGCCCATCTCGGTCGTCGTCGACAACGACAGCATCACGTTCGCCGCCCGCTTCGACAGCGGCGTGAACTTCCTCGAGACCTTCAAGATCTCGGGCGGCATGCCGACCCGCATCTCCCTCCAGCGCGCCAAGCTCAAGGAGGCGCTCCTGGCGCTCGGGGTCAAGCCGGCGGACGCGAGCCGGCTCGCCACGCCCCCCTGAACGGCCCGCCGCGCGCGCGGATCGTTGACGCTGTCGGCGCCGGCTGCTACGGGCATTTCAGATTTGCAATTTGCAAGTCTGCAATGGCGGCGTGACCCGAGGCATCACGCCCGCGCCGAGCACGAGGGGTATGGCAGCGACAAACCTGTCTTCGACGTCGAGCAGCGGTGTCGACGAGCTCCTGTTCCGGAACGACGCTGTTTCGCTCTGCCTGCTGGTCAATCGACGGCACCGGACGCTCCGCATCATCGACTTCCGCGCCGGGCCGACCCCGTCCAAGCGGAGCTTCGTCCTGTCGACCGCGAAGCGCGAGGGGGTCGAGAAGATCTTCACCCTCGTCGAGCGCGACGAGGTGCCGACGTGGACGCGCCTCGGGTTCGTCCGGGAAGGGTCGATCCCCGGCTTCTACAAGCGCAGCGACGCGTGGATCCTCGGGGCGGTGGTGTCCGAGATGTCGTCGCAGATGCGCGAGCAGGGCGACGATGAGGAGGGCGCCGAGGGCGAGGGCAAGGCGGGCTCACCGGCGGTGCTGCTCGCGGAGCGCACGGTCGCCCGCGCGCGGCGGCTGCTCCGGGAGAGCGAGGGGCGGCCGCTGCCCGCGATCAAGATCGCGCCGGCGAGCGGCCCGGAGCTGCGGCGCGCCGTCGCTGCCGCGCAGCGGGCGGGGCAGGCGCTCACGGGCTTCGAGCCGTTCGGGCGCGACGCGGTGCGGACGGGCTACGCGCTGTCCGCGCGCGGCGGCTTCAGCCTCCACGCGGCGTGGGAGATGCAGTCGTGCTTCGGCAATTCGTTCCTGGAGATCCTCTCCTCGCCGCGCCACGAGTCGGAGCGGCTCGCCACCACGGCGGCGATCGGCGCCCTCTGCGAGCGCCTCGTCCAGGAGAGGGCCGTGAGCACGTTCACCTTCGCGCCCGCGGACGACCAGGAGCTGTGCGCCGCCCTGCTCGCGAACGGCTTCCGCCGCTCGGCCGTGCTGGCGCGCCACCTCGTCGTCGGCCGCGCCCGCAAGGACGCGATCCTCTGGTCGAAGAAGCTCGTCGCGCCCGAGGCCTGAGCCGCGCGCGCGCGCCACGGGCCACGGCCTACGGCGCGAGCGTGACCTCGTAGTCCTCGATGACCGTGTTGGCCAGCATCTCGTCCGCCATCTTCTTCAGCCGCGCCTCGAGATCGGGCGCGCTGCCCAGCGACGGATCGAGCTCGATCTCGATCAGCTTGCCCACGCGCACGCCCTTGACGCCCGGGAACCCGAGCGAGGTGAGCGCGCGCTTCACGGCGTCGCCCTGCGGATCAAGGACCTCTTTCTTCAGTCGGACGGTGACGACGGCTTTCACTGGCTTTGCTCCAAGCGCTCTTCGCGCGACGCTACAACGGGCGCGGCCGCGCCCACCTACACTCCCAGGTTGCGCGGGATGCGCACGGCCGGGTCCTCGAGATCGGGGACGAAGGCCGCGCCGGTGATCCGCTCGAACGCCTCGATGTAACGGCGAGACGCCTCGATCCGGATCTCGTCGGGGATCGGCGGGATCGGCCCGTCGCCCTGGAAGCCCCGCGCGGCGAGCCAGCGGCGCACGTACTCCTTGTCGAACGACTCCGGGTCCTCGCCGGCGGCGAAGCGATCGGCGTAGGAGGACGTGAACCAGAAGCGGGACGAGTCGGGGGTGTGGATCTCGTCGATGACCACGATGTTCCCGCTCCGGTCCTTGCCGAACTCGTACTTGGTGTCGACGAGGATGAGCCCCTGTTCCGCGCAGAGGCGCGCGCCGCGCTCGAAGAGCGCGAGCGCCATCTCGGCGGCGGCGTCGAAGTCGCGCGGCGCGATCGTCCCGAGGGCGAGGATCTCGTCGCGCGAGGCGGAGAGGTCGTGTCCGCCCTTCGGCGCCTTGGTGCTCGGGGTCAGGATGGGCCGCGGCAGGCGCTCGTTCTTGCGGAGGCCGTCGGGGAGCCGGTGGCCGCAGAAGACGCGCTCGCCGCGGGCGTAGTGCGTCCAGATGCTGGTCGAGGTCACGCCCGTCACGTAGGCGCGCACGACCATCTCGACCGGCAGCGGCGTGCACTCGATCGCCTCGAGGACGTTCGGGTCGGGCTGCGAGAGCATGTGGTTCGGCGCGACGTCGCGCGTGCGCTCGAACCAGAAGGCCGAGAGCCGGTTCAGCACCTGCCCCTTCAGCGGCAGCGTGCCGAGCACGCGGTCGAAGGCGCTGATGCGGTCGGTGACGACGAGCAGGCGCCGGCCGTCCGGCGTCGTGTAGCAGTCCCGCACCTTGCCCTCGTAGCGGGCGAAGGGGCCCGCGAGCGAGGTGCGTTCGAGCACCCTGCCGAGCGCGGTGCGCAGATCGTCCTCGGTGACCATGGGGCGCGGCTTACCCGGCCTCCGGGGCCGAGTCGACAGGTTTCGAAGGCGCCGGCCGAGTTCCCTCCCCCGCGCCCGGCCCGGGAGCCCCGTTGGTCCCCGGCCGGCGGGGTGGTAAAGGGCCGCGCATGGCCAACCGAAAGAAGATCGCCCTCATTGGCGCCGGGAACATCGGCGGGGAGCTCGCGGCCCTCATCGCGCGCAAGGAGCTCGGGGACGTCGTGCTGTTCGACATCCCCCAGAAGACCGACTTCGCGAAAGGCAAGGCGCTCGACCTCGAGCAGAACGGCGCCGTCCTCGGCTACGACGCCTCGATCAAGGGGACCTCGAGCTGGGCCGACTGCGCCGGCGCCGACGTCCTCATCGTCACGGCGGGCATCCCGCGCAAGCCGGGCCAGAGCCGCGACGACCTCGTCGCGACGAACCTCCCGATCATCCGCAGCGTGGCGGACGGCGCGAAGGAGCACTGCCCGAACGCGCTCGTGATCGTCATCTCGAACCCGATCGACGCGATGGTGTACGAGTTCAAGCGCCGCACGGGCTTCCCGCGCGAGCGCGTGCTCGGCATGGCGGGCGTGCTCGACAGCGCGCGCTTCCAGCTCTTCCTCGCGCGCGAGGCGAACGTGTCCGTGAAGGACGTGCGCGCGATGGTGCTCGGCGGCCACGGCGACGACATGGTGCCGATCCCGTCGGCGTGCACGATCAACGGCGTGCGCGCGACCGAGCTCGTCAGCAAGGAGAAGCTCGACGCGCTCATCGCGAGGACCCGCAAGGGCGGCGGCGAGATCGTGCAGCTCATGGGGACGAGCGCCTACTACGCGCCCGCCTCGAGCGCCGTCGTGATGGCCGAGAGCTACCTGCTCGACCAGAAGCGGCTGCTCCCCGCCGCCGTCTACCTGGACGGCGAGTACGGCTACAAGGACATCTACATGGGCGTGCCCGTCATCATCGGCGGCAAGGGCGTCGAGAAGATCGTCGAGCTGCCGCTGAGCGCCGAAGAGAAGGAGATGCTCGCCAAGAGCGCGAAGAGCGTTCAGGGCATCACCAACGTGGTCAAGGCCGCGAGCTAGCGCCCGGCCCCGGGTCGCCCCGGGATCATGAACAGAGGATGAACCACAGAGGGCACAGAGGGCACAGAGGAGAGAGAGAATAAACACCAGGTTCTCCTCTCTGTCTCTCCTCTGTGCCCTCTGTGCCTCTGTGGTTCATCTCTCCCTCTTCACCTCATCACAGCGCCGCGCAGCTCACTCCGCGGCAGGAGCCATCGAGAGCTCGCTCGGTGAATCGGCGGCAAGATCGCAGGCCGCCGGCAGATCCATCGCCGCGCCGCTGCCCTCGGCGATGTCGTTGATGCGCTGGCAGATCATGTTCATCATCTGCCACCCCTCGGTGAGCGCGCCGCGGAGCGGGGCGATGTCCAGGCCGGGGAAGCTCTTCAGGAGCTCGTGCCCCAGCCTGAAATGATCGGCGTCCACCTGGGCGTGGATGGCGAAATAGTCCACGTCGGGGAAGACCGCCTGGGCCGCGGTGAGGAGGATGTCGGCGCAGCGCTCGATGACGAAGTGGACGAGGACGGTGCGCTCCTCGGTGGACGCCGAGCCCATCCGCTCGATGAACCAGGACGACGCCGCGGCGATGCCGCGATCCCAGGACGGCGAGCGCGACGGGCCGCGCATCCGCGCGAGCCGGCGGTTGTGCCCGACCTCGTCGGCCAAGTGGCGCTCGGCGATCGCGCTGGCCGCCGGGTGCGACTCGAACACGACCCTGGCGCAGAGCACCTTCTGGAACGCGTCCGACCAGATCTGGAGCGCGCCGAGCATCCGCCGCTTCACCTCGTCCCCGCGGGCGCGCTCGGACCGGAGGAGCTGCATCAGGGGGCTGCCGGCGAACTCGCGCGCATGGACCTCGTTCTCCTCGAGGAGGCGATCCAGCGCGGCTCCGCCCGGAGGGCCCTCGACCTGGCCGCCCGGCGCGGTCGTCGCGCACAGGCACGGCGTGTCCCAGCGGGCGCCCTCTCCCTCGAAATGAATGGATATCGCGGAGAGCCCGTCTGGCGCTCCGCCCACGAGCCCGCGCAGCCCGCCGGGCGGGACGAGCACGACGTCTCCCGCCTGGATCTCCCGGGGCGACTCCCCGATGACCTCGCCGGAGCCGCCGGTGACGACGAGCATGCCTCTCGTCGGGAGCTCACGCGTCATGAACCGTTGATCCGGTGAGAGGCGTATCCACCTCAAAGACAGGCGGCAAGCCTCTGGCAGGAAAGCCGAGAGCTCCGCGTGCTTCCGGAAATCCTTGAAAAGCCCCAGCAGAGTGCGCTCATCCGTCTTGAGGTACTCGATCGCGGGGATGCCGGCTGTATTGATCACGCGCATCTACATCGTCCTCTGCGTCGACGTTGTGGTGCGCTGACTCTGCACGGCACGACTGGCCGTGTCCAGACGACTCAAGGGGAATGCACCAGAATGCCAGAGGCCTGGAGAAGGACGAGAGCCTGAGTTTTCCTCGCGGAGCCGCCGGGCGATGGTGCAGAATGCGCGCGTGAGCCAGCCGCAGCTCGTACCCACCATCCGGCGCGCCGTCGAGGCGGACCTGCCGGCAATCGTCCACCTCTTCTCGATCCCCGACGAGGGCAACGTGAAGACGGACCACCCCGGTCCGCCGCTCGATCCGCGCTACCGGGAGGCGCTCGCGGCCATCGCGGAGGATCCGGACAACGCGCTGCTCGTGGCGGAGGTCGAGGGGCGCGTGGCCGGCGCATTCCACCTGACCATCATCCAGTACGTGGCCAACCACGGAGGGCGGGTGGCGCAGGTCGAGAACGTGATCGTGGACCCGGGCCTGCGCAGCCGCGGGATCGGCGAGGCGATGATGCGCTGGGCCATCGACGAGGCGCGGCGGCGGGGGTGCCTCCGCGTGCAGCTCACCTCGAACAAGGCGCGGCTGCGCGCGCACCGCTTCTACGAGCGGCTCGGCTTCGTGGCGAGCCACCAGGGGATGAAGCTGAAGCTGTAGGCGTCGTCCGCGCCCATCAATGCGAGTCGGTGCAAGCCGATAGGCAAGCGCCGGCCGCGGTGTGTGCCCTCGGCGCAGGTGGATCGAGCGTGGCCGCTGCGAAGAAGACAGGGGCCGCGCCGGTCGCCGGGGCCGCCCTCGCGCGGGGCGCGCCCGCTCAGAGGAGCGGCTCCCCCTCGGGGCCGAGCAGCGACAGCGGGAACACCGGCGCCCCGGCCAGCACGCCGCGGCAGAGCGGCTCGACGTCGGGGCCGCGCAGCGGCAGGGCCCTGAGCTCCTTCAGCGCGACCCAGCGCGCCTCGAGCGAGTGCTTGTCGGGCTCGCGCTTGGGCGGCGTGTCGTCGGCGGGGCGCGCGAGGAAGATCACCCGCATGCGCGCCTGCAGCGCGCTCGGGCTGTGCTCGATGCGCAGGATGCCTTGCAGCTTCACGGGGACGCCCGTCTCCTCCAGCGCCTCGCGGCACGCCGCCTCCGCGAACGTCTCGCCGGGCTCGACCCGGCCCGCGGGCAGGTACCAGAGCTGGTCGTGCTTGCGCTCGTGCACCAGGAGGAAGCGGTCGCCGAGCTTCACCAGCACCACGGCGAAGCACCAGGTCGGGATGGGAGAACGGGCCATGATGAGTCCGCCCACAGCTTACCCCGAAGCGCGCGGGAGGGAGCGGTGGATGCGGGCGAAGGCGCGGGATGGGCGCTCGCTTGGATCAGCCGGCGCAGCGCGGCGCCCCCGGTGAGGCCGCGGCGCGGTCCGCCGCTCCCGCATGCTAACGTGACCGCGCCGGCTCCAGCGGGAGAAAGCGAGGGTCCATTGCTGTACATCCAGGAGAGCATCCGTCTCGAGGCGCCGATCGAGATCGCGTGGGCATGGATGAGCGATCTCGAGCGCCTGATGAAGGTGAACGACTTCCACGTGGCGATGCGCTTCGAGACCGACCAGCGCCGGGGCAAGGGGACGCGCGTGATCATCGATCACTCGTTCTTCGGGAGCGCCCCGGAGCCGCGCGGCGCGCGGGTGACCCACTGGGAGGAAGGGACGGGGATCGGCTGGGTCGAGACCGATCTCAAGGAGCCGAGGAGCAATTTCCCGCACTCGTCCCAGTACCGGCTGAAGCCGCTGCCCGGCGGCGCGACGTTGCTCTCGGACGAGCTGCGCGGCTCGCTCAACCTCCCCTTCCTGGGGAAGGCCGCCGACAGGCTGATGCAGGACGTGTTCGCGTCGAGGGTCGTCCGGCGCGAGTGCGTCCATCTGAAGGAGCAGATCGAGGCGTTCGCGGCCGGCTGGAAGGCGGCGCGCGCCGCGGCATAGCGGCGCGCGGGGCACGGACTTTTCATCCCCTGCGTCACCGCGTCGCATGCGCCCGGGGCGGTGGCGCGCTACGTTCCGGCCCGCCCGCATGAGATGGTCGCCGCTCCTCGCCGCCCTGCCCCTGCTCGTGGCCGCGTGCAAGCGGCCTGCTCCCGCCGACGAGGGCGTCGCCCTCTCGCCCCGGGCCGTGCAGGGCAAGGCCCTGTTCTCCACCCACTGCGCGGCGTGCCATGCCCCGTCCACCAAGCTTGTCGGGCCCCCGCTCACCGAGATGGCGAGCCTGTATGCGACGGATCCCGAGGGCATCGTCCGCTGGGCCGTGACCCCGGGCCGCAAGCGCACCGACGTCCCCCCGATGCCCAGCTTCCGGGGCATGCGCACGTCGGATCTCGCCGACGTGGCGCAATACATCATCGAAGCCGGCACCGCGGCCGGGAAGCAGAGACCATGATCTATTCCATCGTCCTCTCGTTGCACTCGTGGCTGCGCTGGGCCGTCCTGCTGCTCGGGCTGGCGGCGCTGGTGCGGTCGGCCCGGGGCTGGGCCCAGCGCACGCCGCGGACCGCGGCCGATCGCAAGCTCGGCGCCGCGTTCGTCGGATCGCTCGACGCCCAGCTCCTCCTCGGCGTCCTGCTCTACGTCGTGCTCAGCCCGGTCACGCCGAGCTCTCTGGCCGCGCTGAAGGCCTCGATGCCCGTCGCCGCGCTGCGCTTCTTCGCCGTCGAGCACGCCTTCGGCATGATCGTGGCGGTGGCGATCGCCCACGTGGCCTCGGCGCGGGCGAAGCGCGCCGCGGATCCCACGACGCAGCACCGGCGCATGGCGCTCGGCGTCCTCTTCGCGCTGCTCGTCGTCCTCGCCGCCATCCCCTGGCCGTTCCTGCCCTTCGGTCGCCCGCTGTTCCGGCTGCCCTGAGGGGGCCGGCGGGCATCGGTGGCTGCGTCGGATCGACGCGCCTTCCGCCTCAGCCACACCGCTCGCCGTCGGCGCACCGTCCCCGCTTCAAGGGAGCCGCGCGTGTCCGCTCAGGTCGTCACGGCGCTGTTGCGATGAGCGCTGCGCGGTGGCTTGACTCCTGTGCTCGTGGGCGTTCCATGGATCGATGCAGCTCATCGCGCATCTCCAACGCTGGTGGCTCCCGCTCACGATCCTGGCCATGGCGGCCTCCGGGTGCTCCGGTGGTGACGGCGACGCCGCCTCGCCGGAGCTCGCCTCTGCAGCGCCGCGCGTGGGCGCGCGCGGGGAAGCCCTGCGGACCCATCCGATCTGGGCTCCTGCAGGGTCGATGATCTCCGGCCGCCACCTGCACACCGCGACGCTGCTCGCGAACGGCAAGGTGCTCGTGACGGGAGGACGAGGCGCGGATACCGACTGGCGTTACTGGGCGAGCGCGGAGCTGTACAGCCCGGCGACGAACGCCTGGACGGCAGCTGCCTCGATGAGCGCCGTCCGCTTCGAGCACGCCGCGGCGCGGCTCCAGAGCGGCAAGGTCCTGGTCACAGGCGGCCGCGATGCCCTCGAGCGCGCGCTGGCGAGCGCGGAGCTGTACGATCCGGCGACGGACACCTGGACGGCGGTGAGCCCGATGGTCCTCGCCCGTCACGGCCACAGCGCGACGCAGCTCCTGAACGGCAAGGTCCTGGTGGTGGGCGGCGGCAATGGCACAGAGCTGTACGATCCGGCGACGGACACCTGGACGATCGATGACGCGGCGGGCGTCGGCCGCGACCTGCATAGCGTGACGGTGCTCCGGGACGGGAAGGTCATGGTGCTGCGCGAGGGCTTGTACCCGCGGCTCTACGATCCGGTGACGAACACCTGGACGACGGGGCGCTCGATGCGCGAGCCACGCGAGGGGCACGCGGCGGCGCTGCTTCCCAGCGGCAAGGTCCTGGTGACGGGCGGCATCAACGAGAAAACGGGCCGCTACTTCAGCAGCGCGCTGGCGTACGATCCGGTGGCCGATGCCTGGACGGACGCAGGCTCGATGAGCCATGGCCGCGCCTTGCACACGGCCACGCGGCTTCCGGGCGGCAAGGTCCTCGTGGTGGGCAGCTATGACGGCCTCGAAGAGGAGGGCTCCCATGCCCTGGCGAGCACCGACCTGTACGATCCGGACACGAACACCTGGATAGACGCAGGCGCGATGAGCACCACCGCCTACTGGCACACAGCGACGCTGCTCTCGACCGGTCAGGTCCTCGTGGCAGGAGGCAGCAGCTACGAGACCGTGAGGACCTGGCCGACCGCGGAGCTCTACACGCCGGCGCCGATGCGCAGCCCCTGAGCCGACCCGCCCTGGCGCCAGCAGGGCCGGCGCTGGGCCTGGAGCCGCGCGGAGGCGGCGGGAGCCCCGGGCGAGCGTGGACCCCGCACGGTTCCAGCCGGCTGCCGGACAGGGTACGCTGAGCCCACCTTGAACGGGAGAACGGCACCGTGAGCGACGTCGACTTCGCCTTCGCGTGGGAGGGCGCTGCCGAAGGGGCCGGGCCCTGGCGACACCTGCAGGTCGTCGAGCTCCGGGGCAGCGAGGCGATCTCGAGCCTGTACCGCTACGAGCTGGTGCTGGTCGCCCACGAGCCGGCCCCCGGGGTGGACCCGGAAGAGCTCATCGGCACTCGAGCGACCCTGCGCGTGACAACGCGCTCCGAACCGGCCTACCGCGCGGTGCACGGGATCATCACCGAGGCGGAGGAGATCGGGCCGATCTACGACGGCATGCTCTACCGCGTCGTGCTCTCGCCGCCGCTCGCGCGGTCGATGCACCGCACCCGCTGCAGGATCTTCCTCGAGAAGACGACGCGCCAGATCATCGACGCCGTGCTCCAGGGCGACCCGTCGCTGCGCCGCGACGACGGCGCCACGGCCGAGCCCGACGCGGGCGACGCGCTCACCTTCGAGCCGGCGCGGGAGGTCTACGCGTGGCGCGTGACGGACCCCACGCGCATCGACGACGTGGCCACGCGGCCCTACTGCGTGCAGTACAACGAGAGCGACCTCGCGTTCGTCTCGCGCCTGCTCGAGGAGGAAGGGATCAGCTACCACTTCGAGCATGGCGACGGGACGTGCCTCCTCGTCCTCGCCGACACGGACGGCGGCCGGGCGCGCCTCGCCCCGTTCGCGCCGCTCGGCCCCGGGGTGCTCGGCCGCGAGATCGCGACGATGAAGCTCGGGGCGCGCCTCCGCCCGAGGAAGGTGTCGCTCGTCGACTACAACTGGAAGAAGCCCGCGCTCGACATGGCCGTGTCCACGTCGGGCCAGCCGGACGGCGAGGGCCTCGTCGACCACGAGTACCCGGGGCGCTACCCGGACACGCCCGACCAGGGGCGGCCGCTCGCCCAGGCGAAGCTCGACCGGCTGATCGTGGAGGCGAGCTACGCTGTCGGCGAGGGCACGGCGCGGATGCTCGGCGCGGGGAGCGTGTTCGCGCTGGATCACCCGGCGTCGCGGTACGACGGCGAGTACCTGGTGACCCGCGTGGAGTCGCGCGGCGAGCAGCAGGGCGCGCTGCCGCCGGAGCTCGCGGCGCGGTTCGCGCTGCAGGGCGTGCCGTTCACGGCGCGGTTCGAGTGCGCGCGCCGCGGCAAGAACGGGAGCGTCGCCGAGTCGCGGTTCCGGCCGGCGCGCGTGACGCCAAAGCCGCGCGTGCAGGGCACGCAGACGGCGTTCGTCACCGCGGAGCCGACCGCGCAGGGGGCCGAGATCCACGTGGGCGGCCCGCCCGGCGCGGAGATCGGCTGCGTGCGCGTCAAGTTCCACTGGGACAAGGACGGCGAGCGGCTCGCGAAGGAGCCGTCGTCGTGCTGGGTGCGCGTGAACCAGGTGTTCGCCGGGGTCGGCGAGGGCGCGGTGTTCCACCCGCGGGTCGGCGTGGAGGCGATCGTCGACTTCGAGGAGGGCGATCCGGACCGGCCGATCGTGGTGGGCCGCGTCTACAACGGCCAGAACCGCCCGCCGGGCGGCGCGCCGACCGTGAGCACCTTCAAGACGATGACGAGCCCCGGCGGCGGCACCCACAACGAGCTGCGCTTCGACGACACAGCCGGCAGCCAGCAGATCCTGCTGCACACGCCGATGAACTGGAACAGCGAGGTCGGCAACGACCGGAGCGAGCAGGTCGCGTCGAACAGCGGATCTTCGGTGGGGAGCAACCGCAACGAGTCGACAGGCGCGAACCGGAGCACCATGGTCGGCGGGAACAACTCGGAGATCATCGGCGCCAACGAGTCGACCACTGTCGGCGCCAACCAGAACGTCACCATCGGCGCCAACCAGAACGTCTCGGTCGCCGCGAACCAGACGCTCACCGTGACAGGCAACCAGAGCGCGAGCATCACCGGCAACCAGGACGAGAAGGTCACCGGCAACCGCACGGGCGACGTCACCGGCAACGACAAGCTCACGGTCACCGGCACCCAGGACGTCGCCGTGACCGGGGCGCAGACGACGGCGTACCTGGCGACCCACGAGCTGAGCGTCGCCGCGAGCCAGAAGATCAACGTCGGCGGGGAGCAGACCGTGGCGGCGACAGGGCCTCAGGGGCTGAAATCCTCGGCCAGCCAGAAGATCGAGGCGCCGTCGCAGGAGATCAAGGCCGACGGGGTGCAGGCGCTCAAGTCGACGACCCTCGCCGTGAACGCGTCGAGCACCATGACGGTCGACACCTCGCTCTTCCAGGTGAACGGGTCGACGCTGGAGCTGAAGGGCGGCCAGATCCTGATCAAGGGCGGCCAGGTGGTCATCGAGGACGGCGAGATCGCGATCAAGGGCGGGAAGGTCACCGTGAACGGCTCGCCGATCGAGATGGACGGGGGCGGCATGGTCCAGGTGACCGCGGGGGTCATCAAGCTGAACTGACGGCCGCGATGCGCTTCTCGAACGACACGCCCCTGCCCGCGGCGATGATCCCGAACGCGGAGCAGGACGACCGGGTGACGGCGATCTTCCTGGCCGCGGTCACCTACCGGATCGCGCGCGGCCGGCTCACCCTGGCGGCCGCGCAGCGGCCGCTCCTGCTCGACCCGGAGCTGCCGTACCCGCACGACGGGATGCTCCAGAAGAGCGTCGCCTCGGTGTGCGCGACGGGCTTCGTGTACCCGAGAGAGGGGCGCGCGCGCGAGGCCACGGCGGTCCTGCGGGTCGGCGAGCGCGACGCGGGGATCGTGGCGTACGGTCATCGCGTCTGGCAGCGCGCGCTCGGCGGCGGGCTCACGCCGACCGCGCCGCTCCCGTTCGATCGGGTGGAGATGAGCTGGCGGAACGCCTTCGGCGGCGTCGTGAAGGAGCCGGCGCGGGTGGTGCGGCTCGACGACGACGACGGAGGGGGCGAGGCGTTCTTGCCGGAGCACGAGAGCGGATATCCCCACAACTTCGACGGCAATGGGTTCGCTGTCGACGCTGCGCGCGCTGTCGATCAGCCACTGCCGCAGCTGGAGCACCCGGAGCAGCTCATCCGGCGCTGGGACGACCGGCCCGAGCCGGTCTGCTTCGCGCCCTACCCGCTCTGGGGCGGCCTGCGCGCGGTGCACGTGTGGCACGACCAGCAGTTCGACCCGGGCGGCGCGAGCAAGCTCGCGAGCAGGGCGGCGCCGCGGACGACGTTCGACGCGATCGCGCCCGGCACGCGCATCGCGCTCGGCGGGATGCGGCCCGGCGGGGAGGCGCTCCTCTTCGAGGCGCCGCCGCCGCCCGTGGCGGTGACGGTGACCGTGGGCGGCTCCTCCGAGCGGCTCTTGCCGGCGCTCGACGCGGTCGACATCGACGCGGAGGCCGCCGAGGTGCGGATGCTCTGGCGGGCGAGCGTGAGCTACGGCCTGGTGCAGTTCGAGCGCCGGCGGGCGCGGCTGGAGGCGACCGAAGGCTTACCGGTCGCGTGAGCGAGGCGGCCGAGCGCTTCCCGGTCGGGTGAGGAGGAGCGGACGTGGCGCACAACTTCCACGACATCAACGGCTGGTTGCTCGTGGGCCTCGAGATGCACCAGGGGACCGGCTCGTTCACGCCGCCCGGTCGCTGTATGCCTACGACAGCCGGGGGCGGCGGATCGCCAAGGTGGAGCCGGGAGATGGGCCGGAATCCAGACGGACCGAGTATGCATGGGACTGCCGGGATCGCTTGCGAGAGGTGCGGCTGCCCTCCGGCGAGCGGGTCGTCTTCACCTACGACGCCTTCGGGCGGCGGACGCGGAAGGAGCTCTTCGACGCGCACGGCGATCTGCGGCGCGAGGTCCGCTTCCTGTGGGATGGGGACGTGCTCGCGGCGGACATCGACAGCCAGCATGGCTCCCGCTGCTTCGTTCACGCTCCGGGGACGTTCGTTCCGCTGCTCCAGGCGGAGCAGGGGGAGGTGTTCAGTTACCGCAACGACCACGTCGGCGTGCCCAAGGAGCTGCTCGACGCGAGCGGACAGGTGGCCTGGTCGGCGGCGCACTCGGCCTGAGGCCGGGAGACCGAGGCGTTCATCGGTGCGGGGCGCGAGCGCTCGACCGGCCGCGCGGTGGCGTCGCCGTTCCGCCTCCAGGGGCAGTACGCGGACGACGAGACGGGGCTTTGCCTCACGAGGTTCCGGTACTTCGACCCGCAGGTGGGGAGGTGGTGGTGCAGCCCGGATCCGCTGGGCCTCGCCGGCGGAGGTGACCAGTTCGGCTTCAACGCGGCGCCGACCTGGGCTGTCGACACGCTGGGGCTGAATCCGACCCCCGAGCAGATCGATCACGCCGTGAAGAACATTCCTGGGCTCACGGAGGAGCAGGCGCGCTTGATCATGACAGAATCCTTCAAGCGCAACTCGTCCGCGGTCTTCGGCGGGAGCAGGATCCGCGGCAATTTCAGGCCGGACAGCGACCTTGACGTGGGCTTCGGCGGGCTCTCCAAGGCCCAGGCAGGCAAGGTGATCGACAAGGCCAACGAGCTGGGCCCGCTGAGCATCGAGACGACGCGCATCGTCCCGGGGAACGCGACCAACAACATCCCCGTCATCGAGAGCCCGGAGGAGTTCTTCCTGCGAGAGGGCGTCCGCTCGGGCCCCGGCCGCGTCGGAGAGCGGTTCGTCCCGTCCGGGTACATCGCCTATCATCCCGACGGCCGCATCGTGGACGGCAGGATCACGTGCTGATGCTGGAGGAGGTCGCATGAAGCTCCGGTGCTACGTGGATGGAAGCCCCGCGGACCCGAGGTCGCTCACCCGCCGGCCGATGAACTTCGGGCAGGGCTGCCCCGGTCTGCCGGCGCACGCTTGCCGGATCGAGGCCGAAGCCGACGGGTTCCTCGCGGCGATCCGGGGCCAGTTCGAACAGCTCCGGGAGGAGCTCATCAAGGACCTCCCCTACGACGCCGAGTCGGGGGAGGTCCGCGCGCTCCAGGCGCTCGACTGGCCATCGCAGGACGAGCTGCTGCGCCTCGACGAAGGGCTGCTGGCGCGCGTCCTCTCGACGTACTTGATCCAGGAAGTGCTCGATACCCTGCTCCCCCATCGGATCGAGGCGCTGATCGCTCCGGCCTATGCCATCGACAGCGTGTCGACGTTGCAGATCAGCCCGGCGACCCTGCGCATCCAGGGGATCGCCTACCCGCTGGCCGGTTGATCACCGCCCCCACGTCACCCCGAGCTTCGTCTCCTCGAGCTGCTCCTCCGCGAGCGGCGCGACGAGCCGCACCGCGCCGCACCAGGTCAGCGACACAGTCCGCCGCTCCCCGTCGATCCGCACCGTCTGCAGCACCGGCTCCGGCGTGAAGATCTTCGGCGACCCCGGCGGCCGCACCGTCATCCCCGGCGCCTCCCCCGGCAGCGCGAACTGCACCTCCGGCTGCCCCGGCACCAGGTACTTCAGGATCACGAGCTCGTCCCCCCGCAGCCGCTCCGTGGCCAGCCCAGGCGCCGCGCCCTGCGCGAACCGCGGCAGCACCTCGTTCTTCCGGAACGGCCCCCCGAGGTCCTCCCCGTCCGCGAACGCCATCTCCCGGATCGGCTTCGCCGGCGGGTCGTGCTCCAGGAACGCGCCGAGCCCCCGCATGATCCGCGGGTACCACGTGTGCGCCACCCAGCCGACCCCGCCCGAGGCCGGCGCGTCCAGCCAGGCCTTCGGCGCCTGCACGAAGAAGCGCGGCGCGGTGAGCGGGTCCCCCGGGTCCTCGATCTGCGGCAGGAGCTCGCCGTCCGCCCGGTCCCGGTCCACGTCGAGGAAGTAGCCGCGCCCGATCTTGTTCCGCGGGTACGCGAAGACGCCCTCCTCGCGCGGCGACCGCTCCACCCGCCGCCCGTTGCGCCGGAGCGGCGGATCGAGCTCGTCGTGCGCGTACGCGTCGTAGCCCCCGTAGGCCAGGTCCCACGACAGCGGCACGCTCTCGAACGGCGCCGGATCCGGGAAGCGCACCTGCCCCTCGAGCGTCACCTCCACCCGGCGCTCGCCGAGCACGCGCAGCACGCGCGCGCTCCGGCCCACCGCCACGCCGACCATCAGCTCACGCACCTTGCCCGGCGCGTGCGCCCGGCCCGTCACCACCACGTCGGTGGCCGGCTTCGGCGGGAACAGGTCCATATCCTCCCGCAGCGCCCTGTAGCGGTCGTGCGGGTCGGTCTCGATGTCGGGCTCGAAGACGACCGGCGCCTGCTCGTCCGCGAGCGTCACCCGGCCGCCCGCGAAGGAATACGTGCGCTTGGCCACGCAGACCATCCACAGCTTGCCGTCGTGGCTCTTCGCGCACCGCACGGTCTGGGTCACACGCGGGGAGGCCTCCACTGCGCTCATCGGGCTCCTTGCAGGCTCGCGTTCGACGGGTATCCCTGCCCTTGCGCGCGCGCAAGCGCGAGGACCGGCGCGCCCCGGCGGCACAACCGGCGCGCCCCCGCGGCCGAGCGCGCGCGGCGCCCGTCCCTGCGCTACCCTGCGGCCGTGCCGGACGCGCCCGACCCTCTGCCGCCCCAGGATCCCCCGCCGCAGGCCGCCGCTGCTGCCCTCGCGCCTGCGCCTGGCGCGGCGCTCGCGGCGCCCGCCCGGGTGGTGCCCCTCGCCTCCGGGCGCTCCATCGAGATCGCCGAGGAGGGCGCCGAGGAGCGGATCCATATCCGCGCCGCGGCGGGGCAGCTCCTCGTGTCGATCCGCCTGACCGACGAGGGGCCGGTGCTGTCGCTCTCGGGCGCGTCGCTGGAGATCGCGGCCGCGAAGACGCTCTCGCTCTCGTGCGACACGCTGCGGATCCAGGCCGCGCAGGACGCGGCCGTCGAGGTGGGCGGGAGCCTGCACGAGCGGGTGCGCGGGAGCGTTGTGCGCGAGGCCGGCAGGAGCGCGCGCACGACGGCCCGCGAGGTGATGCTCGAGGCGTCGCCGGGCGGCGTGGAGATCCGGGCCAACGACGACGTCGACATCGTCGGCGAGCGGGTGCGGCTCAACTCCGAGGATCCGCCGATGCCGCTCTCCTGGGAGGAGTTCCGCGCGCGGCAGGCGCTCGCCGGCGGTCCCGGGCAGCCCTCCGCGCTGGTCGCCGGCGAGGAAGCCGCGCCGGGGGCGCCGGACGGCCGCTCGCCGCGCGGCGTGAGCTGAGCGCCGCGCTCACTCGTCCCGCAGCTTGTCCATCAGCGCCATCAGCTCCGCGGAGAGCGCCATCTGGCCCGCGGCCCGCTTCGTCCACACCCGCACGATGGGCATCAGCGCCGTCCGCTGGATCGCGAGCGCGTCGAGGACCTCGCTGGCCATCCCGCGCTCGAGCCCCACGGCGATGCGCGCGTACTCCGGCAGGCCGATCGGACCGCGGAACGACTCGACCGCCGCGACGTAGGCCGCGTCGTGCGCCGCGCGCAGCTTGCCCCCGGCGCGCGCGTCCTTGTCCAGCAGGGCGCGGATGTGGCGCTCCACGGGGGCCCAGGCGCGCTCGCTCATCCCGTGCGCGCGCAGCACCTCGGCGCGCGGCGCGCGCTGCTCGGCGATCTCGGCCGAGATCGCCGCGAAGCGCTCCACCGTGACGTCCTCCGGTCGCACGGCCGGCTCGGGCGAAGGCAGGGCTTCGGCGCGCGGCGCTTCGGCGCGCGGCGCTTCGACGCGCGGCGCTTCGGCGCGCGCAGCCTCCGCGCCATCCGGGGCCGCCTCGGCCGCCGGCTTCGCCAGGAGCTGCCCCAGGAACGGCGGTGGAGCCGGCGTGAACGGCGGTGGAGCCGGCGTGATGCGCGGAGAGCGCTGCTCCGGCGCGTCCACCGACGGCTCCGGTGCGGGCGCCGGCGCGCTCGCGCGGATCGCCGGCCGGGGCGGCGCGGGCGCCGCATGAAACGGCAGCGGCTCCGCGGGGGCCACCGCGAGGCCCGAGGTCAACGTGTCCGACGCGAGGGCGCCCGGCGCCGCGGTCTCCGGCCCCTCGCGCTCGTCGCCGCGGGCGCCCGCCACGGCGCTCTCCGGCTGCCCGGCAGGGCCCGCGGCCGCCGGCGGGGTCGTCGACGGCAGGGCCCCCAGCGCGGCGGGCGCCACGAACGGCAGCGCGTCCGAGGGCCCCGCCGCGCGCAGCATCGGGACGAGCGTCGTCTCCGGCTCCGCCGCCACGGCGCCGCCCCCCGGCTCCACCTCCGGCGCGGCGGTGTCGGCCAGCGCCGACACGGCGGCGCGCGCCGCGAGCGCGCCCTGCGGGAGCAGCGTGTCCGCCACGTCCTGCTCCGCCTGCGGCCGCTCCGCGGTCACCACCACCGTGACGTCCTCCGCCAGGTGCCGCAGCGGCACCGCCCCCCGCCACGTCAGCGTGCAGATCCCGCGATCCGCGTCGATCCACAGCGTGTCGCACCGCAGGCGCATCTCCTGCGGCCCCGCGTCGCCGTGGAGCAGCGCCGCGTGCGGGATCACCGCCTCCAGCACGGTCGCGAGCTGCGGGTGCCGCGGGTGCAGGTGGGCGAGGACGATCCGCTCGCCCGCGGGGAGCTGATCGAGCTGCTGGTCCGGCGGCGCCGCGTTGAAGTAGCCGGTGTCGATGTCGTCCGGCAGCGGCCGCTCCGTCCACGCGTCGTGCCCGAACGTCGCGGCGTGCCGGCGCAGCTTCGCCGTCCGCTCGGGCCACGACGGCGCGATCGGCCCGAAGCCGGCGGGCGGCAGCGGATCGGCCGGGCTGCGGAGCTCCGTGCCCGGCGGCAGCAGGCTCGGCGCAGGCCGGAGCCCGCGCGCGTCGGGCGGCGCGTTCGGCGGGATGCCCGCCGGGTTCCACCGATCGGGGCCGCTCGCCGCGCGCTCCCACCGGAGCGACATCCTCGCGAACGGCGTCGCCGCCGTGATCTGCCCGTTCGCCGTCCACGCGCGGTGCCCGTGCACCTCGATCCGCTTGTCGATCGAGCCGACCGCGAGCCGCGTCACGAGCGAGGTCACGCGGCCCCCGTGGGGCGCGTGGGCGTGCCCGACGACGAGCACGTCCACGCGGCGCTTGAACGGCGCGAGATCGCTCGCTGCCCGGAGGCTCGCCCGCGGGTCGTCGTCCCAGCGGACGTCCTTCTCCCACGTCGGCTCCTGCGAGGGCGCGAGGCGCGAGAGCCCCGGCTCGAGCGTGAAGGTCGCCTTGCAGACCACGGTGAGCGCGGCGGCCTCGGGGCGGGGCTGCCAGACGAGGTACGCGACGCGGAGCGGGCAGGCCGAGGAGACGTGCACGCCGCCAGCTTATCTCGCCCGGGTCCCGCGATCTTCCCGCGCTACTCCTGCCAGAGCACGCCGAGCTCGATCTCCACCGCGTCGAACGGCGCCGCGCGCACGGTGACGTCGCCCTCCCACGCGCCCGCGCGCGTGAACCGCCCGGCCTCGGCGCGGTGGACCTCGAGGAGCCGGAGCCGCGGATCGATGAGCCAGTAGTGCGCCACGTGCTCGCGCGCGTAAATTTCCATCTTGTCGCGGCGATCGAGCGCCTCGGTGGACGGCGAGATCACCTCGCACACCCAGTCGGGCGCGAGGAAGATGGCCGCGTTCCGCATCGGGATCTGCGGCATCCTGTCGCGGCGCCACGCCGCGATGTCGGGGATCACGATGTCCGGATCCGTGCCGAGGTGCAGCTCGGGCTCGACGAGGAGCGCCCACCGCCCTGGCCCCTTGATGCCCCGGCGAAACGGCAGGTAGAGCTCGCCGGCGAGGACCGACGTGACGTTGCGGCAGGACAGCGACGGCCGCGGGGTCGCGTGGAGGACGCCGTTCAGGATCTCGGCCACCTGGTTCGGCGGCGTGTCAAGCACATCCTGGTAGGTGGCGCGACGAGCGCAGTCGGGCATGGTCGGAGGTTAGCACGCACGCCCTACAGGGCGGCTCACGTCGCGACGATCTGTCCCCTGTTCCCTGGACGATTCGAGCTCCAGCGCCGCCGCGTGCCGACCGCCGCGCGCCGACCGGAGCCCGCCGCGCCCCTCGCGACGGAGGGGCGCCGGCCGCGCCCTGCGGGCGCCCGAGCGGGGTCGAAATTCCCGGAGCGACCCCCCCGATCGCCGCGGCTTCGTTGTAGATTCCGCCGCCATGAGCGAAGCCGCACCTTCTCCCAGTCAACGCCCCCGCCCGCTCGTCCTCTGTATCCTCGACGGATTCGGCGAGCGCGAAGAAAAGGACCAGAACGCGATCGCCCTGGCGGCGATGCCGCACCTCGACGCGATCAAGCGCGACGCCCAGAAGACGTTGATCGGGACGAGCGGCCCCGACGTCGGCCTCCCGGTGGGGCAGATGGGCAACAGCGAGGTCGGCCACCTGAACTTCGGCGCCGGCCGGATCGCGCTGATGGACATCTCGCGCATCGACGTCGCGATCGCCGAGAACAAGCTCGGCTCGAACCCGATCATCGACAGGACGTTCCGCATCGCGCAGGACCGCAAGTGCCGGGTGCACCTGTTCGGGCTCGTGTCGGACGGCGGCGTGCACTCGTCGCTCGAGCACTTCTCCGCGCTGTTCAAGCTCGCGAAGTTCCACGAGGTCCCGGTCGTCCTGCACGCGTTCCTCGACGGGCGCGACACGCCGCCGAAGAGCGCGTGGGGCTACGTCGAGAGGGTCCAGCAGGAGCTCGAGGGCGTCGGCGTCATCGGCACCATCTCGGGCCGCTACTACGCCATGGACCGCGACAAGCGCTGGGACCGCGTGATGAAGGCCTACACGGCGATCGTGCGCGGCGACGCGCCGCGGGCCGACACCGCGTTCGACGCCATCCAGCAGTCGTACGCGCTCGGCAAGACGGACGAGTTCGTCGAGCCCGTCCGCATCGGCGACTACAGCGGCATCAAGGGCGACTTCATGGCGGACTTCGCCTCGAAGGAGCCGAAGTGGGAGTGGTGGGGCGAGGAGGTCGGCCTCTCCGTCAATTTCAGGCCCGACCGCATGCGCGAGATCTCGGCGATGCTCACGCGGCGGAACCTGCCGCCCGAGGTCCTGGAGTTCCTCACCGACCGCGGCAAGCCGGTCCACGCCTTCCAGGAGCACTGCTATAACTGCATGACCGAGTACGACGCGGCGCTGAAGCTGCCGGTCGCGTTCCCCAAGGACGAGATCACCGAGTCGTTCCCCGAGGTGATCGCCCGCGCCGGGCTCACGCAGCTCCGGTGCGCGGAGACCGAGAAGTACGCGCACGTCACGTACTTCTTCAACGGCGGGCGCGAGGAGACGTTCCCGGGCGAGGACAGGAAGCTCGTGCCCTCGCCGCGCGACGTCGCCACCTACGACAAGAAGCCCGAGATGAGCGCGGCCGGCGTCGCGAGCGAGGTCGTCGCCGCGATCAAGAGCGGGAAATACGACTTCATCCTGGTGAACTTCGCGAACCCGGACATGGTCGGGCACACGGGCATCCTCGAGGCCGCCATCCACGCCGTCGAGGCGGTCGACAAGGGGCTCGGCGACATCGCGGACGCCGTGCGCGAGGCGGGCGGCGCGCTCATGATCACGGCGGACCACGGCAACTGCGAGCAGATGAAGGACGAGCACGGCAACCCCCACACGGCCCACACGCTGAACCCGGTGCCGTTCTATTACCTGAACCAGCACGACCAGGGCGTCGCGCTCCGGTCGGGCGGGCGCATCTGCGACGTGGCGCCGACGATGCTCGAGATCCTGGGCATCCAGCAGCCCGCGGCGATGACGGGGCGTTCGCTCCGCGTTCGACAGCGGTAGTGGGCGCGGCGGACAGGCAGCTCGGCCCGTACATCCTGCGCGAGGCCGTCTCGGCGCGGGCGCTCACCGTGACGTACAGGGCCGAGCACGCCGAGCTCGGCCGGGCGGCGCTGATCAAGACGCTGAAGCCCACGGTGTCCGCGGCGAGCGCGTTCGCGGCCGGCCTGGAGCGCGAGGCGAAGATCCTCGCGCGCATCCGGCACCCGAACATCATCGACATCCACGACTTCCAGCGCGACGACGACCGGATCTGGCTCGTGCTGGAGCCGCTCGCCGGGCCGACGCTCGCCGCGCTGCGCGCGCGGGCGGGGCGCCTCGACGAGGGCGCGGCGGCGGCCATCGCGCTGGAGATCGCGCGCGGCCTCGGGCACGCGCACGAGCGGGGCGTCGTGCACCGCGAGCTGCGCCCCGAGCGCGTTGTCGTCACGCCCTCGGGCGGCGTGAAGATCCTCGAGTTCGCGGCGGCGTTCGACGGGCGGCTGCCGTCGCTGCCCGAGCCGTTCGAGGGGAGCGACACGTTCGCGCGGCCCGACTACATGGCGCCGGAGCAGATCCTCGGGGCCGAGAGCGGGCCGCAGGCGGACGTGTTCACGCTCGGCGTTGTGCTGTTCGAGATGCTCACCGGCGCGCGCCCCTTCGACGAGCCGAGGGCGGAGCCGGCGGACGGGAGCGCCGCGTCGCGCGCGTCGCGCACGTCCATCGCGCCGCGCGAGGACGACCGGTGGGCCGAGGGCAGGGCCGTCGCGCACCGCATCCGCAGCGCGCCGCCGCAGCCGCTCCGGGCGCTCGTGCCCGACGTGTCGCGCGGCCTCGAGCGGGTGGTGCTCCGGTGCCTCGAGAAGGAGCCGGAGCAGCGCTACGAGAACGGCCGCGCCGTCGCGGACGCCCTCGCCGAGGAGCTCGCCGAGCGCGGCCACCCGCCGCCGCGCGCGCTCATCACGAGGGCGCTCGCGGCGGCGAAGCTCGGCGGGGACGAGCTGCCGCCCCAGGCCGCGCCGTCCGTCCGCCCGCCGGCCGAGCGGCGCCACGCGCCGTCGATCGCGCCCGACGTGGGCCGGCTGGCCGGTATCTTCGCGCTCATCCTCGCGGGCGGCGCGCTCATCGAGCTCGGCCTGCGAGAGCACGAGGCGGTCGGGCCGCCCAGCGCTGAAGCGAGGCAGCCCGGCGCGAGCTCGGAGGAGCGCGGCTACCTGAAGGTGCTCGCGAGGCCGTGGGCGGAGGTCGTCGTCGACGGGGAGCTCATCGACGTGACGCCGGTGGCGCGGCCGATCCCGCTCCAGGCCGGGCGACACTTCGTCACGTTCCGGCACCCGAACGCGCCCGAGGAGAAGCGCACGATCTCCGTGTCCGCCGGGCAGACGGTCACGCTCGACGTGAGCATGCGGATCGATCGCCCCCCGCCCGACGCGGGCGCGCCGCCGGTCGAGGACAGGGACGCCTCGCCCTGAGGGCGAGGCAGGCGGCGCCTACGCCGGTCCGCCGCCCTGCCCCGCGCCGCCGTCGCCGCCCGAGCCGACATCCCCGCCGGCGCGGCGGCGGAGCGCGTCGAGCGCGATCAGCGGCCGCTCGCGCTTCTCGTGCAGCTCGCCGAGGCACCCGCCGCTGCCGCGCTCGAGCGCGCGGCAGCAGTCGGGCCGCACCTCGTAGATCGAGCACAGGAACCGGCCGCGCTCCGGGTCGAGCGTGAGCGCGGCGCAGCGGCCGCCCTCGATCCGCATGTAGCAGCGGTTGCCGACGAAATGCGTGAGCTCACGGGCGCGATCGTCCATGCGATCGTGGTCGCACCCGAAGACCCGGATGTACTCGGGCAGGGTCGAGAAGCAGCAGGTGCCGCACGCCGTGCACTCCGGGACGACCACCTCGCCGCGGCCGCCCCCGCGCGCGCGCGTCAGAGCCGGACCTCCACGTGCGTCCCGCGCTTCAGCTCGTCGAGCCACTTCTGCTTCGCCTTCTGCAGGATCTCCCCCTGCAGCCGCTGCAGGATCTCCGGGCGAGCGGCCTCCAGCGTCGTGAAGCGGGACGGCTGGCGGCTCAGGAGCTTCATGACGATGAACGCGTCGCCGGCGCGCATCGGCCCGGCCACCCCGCCGGGCTCGATCGCCATCAGCGCGGCCTCGAGCTCGGGGGCCATCACCTCGCGCTGGCCTGTCACCGCGGCCTGCGTCCCCTGGGGCGCGCGGACCCCGAGGTCGCCGCCCTCGTCGCGGGTCGCGGAGTCGTCCGAGAACTGCCGCGCGAGCGCCGCGAAATCCTCGCCGCGGCGCGCGCGGTCGGCGAGCGCCGCGGCGAGCGCGCGGCGCTCCGCGACCGCCTCGGCGCTCGCGCCGGGCAGGATGCGCAGGACGATCCACGCCGGGTGGTACTCGCGCCGCCGGCGCTCCTCGCGCACGAGCCGGTCGAAGGCGGACTGCACGTCCTGCTCGGTGAGGCGCACGCGGCCCTTCACGCGGAGCTGCAGCATCTTCCCCTCGAGGAGCTGCCGGCGGATCTCGTCGCGGTACTCCTGCTCGGTGAGCCCGGAGCTCGTGCGCGCCAGCCGGAACAGCTCCTCGACCGTCGTCTGCTCCGCGGCCGCGATGTTCCGGAAGGCGTTCTCCATCTCCTCCGAGGTCACGCGGACATTGGCCTTCTCGGCGGCCAGGCCCTGGAGCTCCTCGTCCACCATCTTCTGGATGAGCTCGCGGAGGACCTGCGACTCGGCCGCCGCCTGCTGCGCGCCCGGCGGGACCCGCGCCTGGATCTGCAGGAGGAACGGCCGGGCCCGCTGCCGCAGATCCGAGAGCAGGATGGCGCGGTCGCCGACGACGGCGACGATGCGCTCGCTCACGACCGCGTGGGCGAGCGGGGCGACGAGCCCAGCGGCGGCGACGAGCCCGGCGAGGGCGAGGCGAAGCGGTGCGCGCATCGAGCGCCTCTACCACTGGACCCTGTCCGGTTCCACGCGTTTCCGGCCCGGCGCGGCCCGCGCATGACGCGGCGCGCCTCCCCTGCGCGGCCCTCGCGCAGCTCCTGCGCGGCCCTCGCGCGTCGTTCCCCGGCGCGCCGCGTCGCGCGCTGTCCAGCCTGTTGCCGCAGCGATCCCGGCGCGGTAAGCGCCGCAACGACAGCCTTCCCCGAGCCCACGCAAGGACCAACCGATCTCCACTCGCCGGCGGGCATGTTCAACCCTCGAGGAAATAGTGGAAACGCAAAACTCTACCATCATCTACACGAAGACGGACGAGGCGCCGGCCTTGGCCACCTATTCGCTCCTCCCGATCGTCGAGGCGTTCACGAAGGCCGCCGGGGTCCGGGTCGAGACGCGCGACATCTCCCTGGCGGGCCGCATCCTCGCCAGCTTCCCCGAGCGCCTGACGGACAGCCAGAAGCTCGGTGACCACCTCGCAGAGCTCGGCGAGCTGGCCAGGACGCCACACGCCAACATCATCAAGCTGCCCAACATCAGCGCCTCCATCCCGCAGCTCGTGGCCGCCATCAAGGAGCTGCAGCAGCAGGGCTACGCCGTGCCGGACTATCCCTCCGAGGCGAAGACGGAGGAGGAGAAGGCGATCAAGGCACGTTACGCCAAGGTGCTCGGCAGCGCGGTGAACCCCGTCCTGCGCGAGGGCAACAGCGATCGCCGCGCCTCGCCCGCCGTCAAGGAGTACGCCAAGAAGCACCCGCACTCGATGGGCGCGTGGAGCCGTGACTCGAAGAGCCACGTCGCGCACATGTCGGGCGGCGACTTCTACGGCAGCGAGAAGTCGGTCGTGGTGGACAAGGCGCAGGAGCTGAAGATCGAGCTCGTCGCCGGCGGCAAGACGACCGTGCTCAAGCCGAGCGTCAAGGTGCAGGCGGGCGAAGTCGTCGACGCCAGCGTGATGAGCGCCAGGGCCCTTCGCGCGTTCTACGCCGAGCAGGTGGCGGACGCGAAGAAGCAGGGTGTGCTGTTCTCCCTGCACCTCAAGGCCACGATGATGAAGGTCAGCGACCCGATCCTCTTCGGGCACGCCGTCAGCGTGTTTTATGCCGAGGCGCTCGACAAGCACGCGGCCACGCTGGCCAAGGTCGGCTTCGACCCGAACAACGGCATCGGCGACCTGTACAACAAGATCCAGAGCTTGCCGGCAGACGAGAAGGCGAAGATCGAGGCGGACATCAAGGCCCTCTACGAGCAGCGCCCGACGCTGGCCATGGTCGATTCCGACCGCGGCATCACCAACCTGCACGTGCCCTCGGACGTGATCATCGACGCCTCGATGCCGGCGGCCATCCGCTCGAGCGGCAAGATGTACGGCACCGACGGCAAGCTCTACGACGCCAAGTTCACGATCCCCGATCGCTCCTACGCCGGCATCTACCAGGCCACGCTCGAGTTCCACAAGCAGCACGGGGCGTTCGACCCGCGCACGATGGGCAGCTCGCCGAACGTGGGGCTCATGGCGCAGGCCGCGGAGGAGTACGGCTCACACGACAAGACCTTCAAGATCGCCGAGAGCGGCACGGTGCGCGTCGTCGACGCCTCCGGCAACGCCCTGCTGGAGCAGGAGGTCGAAGCGGGCGACATCTTCCGCGCTTGCCAGACGAAGGACATCGCGATCAAGGACTGGGTCAAGCTGGCCGTCACCCGCGCGCGCGCCACGGGCGCCCCGGCGGTGTTCTGGCTCGACGAGAACCGCGCCCACGACAGGAACCTGATCGCCAAGGTCAAGGCCTACCTGCCCGAGCACGACACCAACGGCCTGGAGCTCCCGATCAAGAGCCCGGTGGAGGCGATGAAGTTCACGCTCGGCCGCATGAAGGAGGGCAAGGACACCATCAGCGTCACCGGCAACGTGCTGCGCGACTACCTGACGGACCTGTTCCCGATCCTGGAGCTCGGCACCAGCGCCAAGATGCTCTCCATCGTGCCGCTGCTGGCCGGCGGCGGCCTCTACGAGACAGGCGCCGGCGGCTCGGCGCCGAAGCACGTCCAGCAGCTCCAGAAAGAGAACTACCTGCGGTGGGACTCGCTCGGTGAGTTCCTGGCGCTGCAGGTCTCGATCGAGGACCTCGCCAGCAAGACCAACAACGCCAAGGCCAAGGTGCTCGCCAGGGCGCTGGACACGGCGATCGGCCTGTTCCTCGAGAACAACAAGAGCCCGGCGCGCAAGGTGGGCGAGATCGACAACCGCGGCAGCCACTTCTACCTCGCGCTCTACTGGGCGCAGTCCCTCGCCAGGCAGACCGAGGACAAGGAGCTGGCGGCCAGGTTCGGCAAGCTCGCCAAGGTCCTGACGGACAACGAGTCCACGATCGACGGCGAGCTGATCGGCGCGCAGGGGAAGCCCGTCGACCTCGGCGGCTACTACCACTTCGACGACCGGAAGACGTTCGCCGTGATGCGGCCGAGCGCCACGCTGAACGCGGCCATCGACGGCTTCTCCTGAGCCGCGCGGGGCCCCCGCCGAGCCGCCCGGCTCGCGGCGAGCGCACCCTCGCCGCGAGCCCACGGGGGACATTCCACCAGGGACGAGGCCGGGCGACGCGGCGGCGGGCTACTCGCTGGCGCCGCCGGAGCCGGGGTACACCATCCGCCGGGACGCGCGCTCGCGGACGGCCTCGCGCGCGAGGGCGTCGGCGCGCTCGTTGAGCAGCACGCCGGCGTGCCCGCGCACGTACACGAGGCGCGCGCGCGGCCGCCGCGCGTCGAGCGCTGCGCGCAGCGAGGCGATGAGATCGACGTTCGCCTTCGCCTTCCACCCCTTCTGGAGCACGCCGATCGAGTACTGGCTGTCCGTGTGGATGACGATGGGGCGCCCGGGCTCCACCTCCTCGAGCGCGCGGAGGATGGCCGTCAGCTCCGCGATGTTGTTGGTCGCGGTGCCGAGGTACTCGCTGAGCTCGATCCGCCGGCCGCCATCGTTGATCACCACGCCGAGCCCCGCGGGCCCCGGGTTCCCCGAGCACGCGCCGTCGGCGTAGACGATGACGGCCCCCTCCGGCACGGGCGCGGCGGCCTCCTCCCCCCGCGCCGGCGCCTTGCGCTGCGCGCGCGCCGGCCCGGACGGCGCCGCGGCGCCTGCGCCCCCTGCCCCTTCGGGCTGCTCGCCGGCGCGCGCCTTCACGACCGCCTCGGCGGGGCCGCAGGCGTCGTCCGGCAGCACCTTCGGATCGACGATGGTCAGGTTGTCCGGCCGCGCCTTGTACTTGCGGCCGTCGTGCGGCTTGTAACGGATCTCGACGCCGCCCCCCTCCCCCACGGTCAGGGCGCCGGCGGCATCCGCGCGGGCATAGACGGTTTGGCCTCGAAGCGATGCGCGAACCCAGGGCACGCGCGCACCCTGGCATGGATCGACGGCCGGGGGTACGGCAGACCGGGCCCGGCGAGCACGGCGGACCGGGCCGGGCGGGCGCGGCCGGCGGCCGGCGCTTGCCCAGCGCCCATCAGCGCTCGTTCAACGCATGATTCAACGCATGATTCAACGCATGATTCAGCGCACGCTCAGCGCTCGATGCAGAGGGCGAGGGACCACGAGTTCAGCGTGCCGGCGTCGGAGCCGGCGTCGTCCCCGACCCGGAGGGTCCACGTGCCGTTCGCCGGTCCGGACAGGAAGGCTCCGAACGACGCCTCCGGCCGGAAGCACCCGCGGAAGGGCGCCATCGCGGACGCGACCGGGGTCGCGCAGTCCATGTCGAAGACGGTCCCGCGGTAGTTGTCGCCGGAGCCTCCGTTGTCGCTCGAGACATCGACCGTCGCGCCCGCGGGGGACGAGAGCGAGATATCGAGATCTCCGTCGAACGCGTGCGTGATGTCGAGCTCCAGCGTCACGCGCCGGATCGCGCCGACCGACGCCACCGGGAGCACGCTCGACGCGACGGAGCGATCCGCGACGGTCCTCGGAACGTCGGTGGACGATTGCACCCACAGCACCTGCCCGGGCGCGCACGCGCCCGGGGCGTCGTCGCAGCCCAGCGCGCAGTCCGGGTCGTCGCAGTCCGTGTCGCCGTCGAGGTCGTCGTCGGCGGCGTCGCCGCAGTTGCGCTCCTTCGCGTAGGTGCACGTGCTGGGCGTGCCCCGGCAGGTGTAGCTCGCCTCCACGACGCAGGTCGCGCTGCAGCCGTCGCCGCTCGACGTGTTGGCGTCGTCGCAGCCCTCGACGCCGGCCCGCACGAAGCCGTCGCCGCACCGGGCGTCGCGGCACGTGATCGGGCAGCCGTCGGTGCTGTCGGCGTCGCCGTCGTCGCACTCCTCGCCGGCCCGGACCGCGCCGTCGCCGCACCCCTCGATGAGGCACCCGGGGCTGCACCCGTCGCCGGCCCTCCGGTTGCCGTCGTCGCACGCCTCGACGCCGATGCGCAGGAACCCGTCGCCGCACGCGGCCCGCGCGCAGCCCACCGGGCACGCGTCGGTGGTGATCGCGTTGCCGTCGTCGCAGCCCTCGACGCCCGCCTGCACGAACCCGTCGCCGCACGAGGCCGCGGCGCACGTCCTGAGGCAGGCGTCGGTGTTGCTCGCGTTGCCGTCGTCGCACGCCTCGGCGGCGGCGTTGACGATGCCGTCGCCGCACGCGGGCGCGGCGCAGGTCCCCGCGGCGCTGCACACGCCGCTCAGGCAGTCGCGCCCGGCCGCGCAGCGCATGCCGGCGGCGCACCCGACGCACGCCGGCCCGCCGCAGTCGACGTCCGTCTCCGCGCCGTTCCGGGCGACGTCGGTGCACGACGGGAGGCACGTCGTCCCCGAGCACCGGTCGCCCAGGCAATCGCCGTCCACGGCGCACCCCTCGCCGGTGGCGCACGGCGAGCACGCCGGACCGCCGCAGTCGACGTCCGTCTCGGCCCCGTTCTTCGCGCCGTCGCTGCACGAGGAGGCCGTGCACCGTCCGTCCCTGCATCTCCCGCTCTGGCAGTCCGGATCGGCGAGACAGGCCGAGAGGTCCGCGCACGGCACGCAGTCGGCGCCCCCGCAGTCGACGTCCGTCTCGGCCCCGTTCGTCACGCCGTCGCCGCAGCCGGGCGCCACGCACCGGTTCGCGACGCAGACGTTGCTCAGGCAATCGCCCGCGGCGAGGCACTCGACGCAGGCGCCGTATCCATCGCAATAACGCCCTCCAGGCGCGTCGGCCCCGCCGCACACCGTGGTGGCCGGCGCCGGCGGGTTCTCCGGCGCGCCGGCGACGCAGACGTCGGCAGAGCACGGGTCCCCGTCGGCAAAGGCGTCTCGCTCGTCATCGAGCTCGATCACGGCGCCTTGCCCGTCGCAAACGCGCGCCTTGCAGTCGCCCGGGACCTGCTCGGCCGCGGGCCTCCCTCGCGGCGCGGGGTCGAGCCCGCACCGGCCGCCCTCGCAGGTGCGCCGCTGACATTCGCTGTCCACCCCGGGACAGTCCGCCGCCGCGCCGCAAGGCACGCCGCCGCTGCCACCGCCACCGCCGCTGCCGGCGACATCCCCGCCGCCACTGGCGACATCCCCGCCGCCACCGCCGCTGGCGACGTCCCCACCGCCTGCGGCCTCCGGGCCCGACGATCTGCCGGGACGGCCGCAGCCGTGTGCCGTCACGACAGCAGCGATGACGAGCGGCGACAGGCCCCTCGTGAACGGAGCGCTTCTGAAGACGTCCGCTGGCACTGGCACCTCGCTCTCCTCCGCGTGTCGCGGAAACGGCGATGTCCCTCCAGGACCCGTTTCGAGCCTGACGGACACGCAGGCGGTCGATGATCAGCGCACTAGACTGATATGGAATCGGGAGGACGCCAGCGGCCAGACGGCTCAGGAGATGCCTTATCTCCGACAGCGCCCCGGACGGTTCGACTCACGTCCATGGTGGCGCTCTCGCCAGATTCCGATTGCCGTCCATTTCCCGAGCGCGCGCCCGGCGCGAGGTGCGAAGAGGCGGATAGCAGAGAGAGGCGCCTCAGAAGGCGGCGTCGCGGAGCTTCGACTTGTACTCCGCCTTGTACAGATCGTGGCAGGCCTTGCAGCTCGCCTTGGCGCCGTCGATATCGCCCTTCTTGGCCTTCTCCGCGCCATCCTTCGAGATCGCGACCCACTTGGTCATCCCGGGCGGCGGCTTCGCCGCCACGTATTCCAGCGCCGACGCGATCTTCGCGCCGTCGCCGCTCGTGGTCGCCGACTGCATCACCGTCTTCATCCAGCCCTGCATCGGACAGGCCTTCTGTCCTTTTGCACCGCAGCCAAAATCCTTCCCCTCGGCAACAGAACCGGGGACGTCCGCCGTCCCGCTCGCGGCCCATGCTGCGCCCGCAAAACCAATGCCGACGCTCATCAGCACCGCACTCATCAGCTTCATGCTCATGGACATACGAGGTCTCCGGTGATGTGAGAAGCAAGCTCAACCAAGCCATCGCAGCTCGGAGAATCCGATTGTGAACGTTCACATGACAAGCGTCAACAGGAATCGACCGAGGCGCTGCCATCCTCGATCCCGGTGGGCGCGCGGCGGCGGCCGGCCTCAGCGCCCGAGCTGGGAGAGGTCCGGCGAGCGCAGGAGCCGCGGGCGAGCTCGCGCTGGACCGCGCGCTCGAGTCGCCGCGCGCAAGAGCGCCGCGCACAGGAGGCGGTGCCCAGGCGCCCGCAGGTTCGCAGCGCCGAGCGCCGACCGCCGATGCGCTGCCCGGCCTGGAGCGCGTCGGGCGGGCCGGCGATCAACGCGGTCCGGCATCCGCCCCTGTTCACGCGTCGCGCCGGAGGAGCCCCGCCGGCCTGGCCCTCCCCCGGGCCCGGGGTACCCCCGCGGGCCCATCAATTGGCGTTGACATCGGCCATGTGATCGTTCACATTCTCCTCGACAGGTATCCTTTTGCTTCGCCTCGTGTGGGTCGTCATGCGCACCGGGACTTCGGTTGTCGTGAGATCCAGGGTATTGTCCACCGGAGTTGTCCGAGATCCGGCAGGGCGGCCGGATGGCGACGTTGGGTGGGGGGCGATCGATGTTGCGGCTGGCGCTGCTCAGCCCCTCCTCGGGTGCACCGTGTCATCACATCGGCCCCGGCCGGGATCAGGTGCTCCGGGTTCCGTCACACTGCGGGACCTGCTCTGGGTTGATAGACGACTTTTCTATACGATCCCCCTGGAAAGCGACGCCATGCCAGCAACTCATCCATGCATCGAAGGGGCCGCCTGAACGAAGCAGCCCGCGAGAGCTCGTCCAGGTCCCCTGGAGGCTCACGCGTGCAAGCCCCGGTTGACGTCCCTGCCGCTAGCGAGAGGCCCGTGCGCAAACCCACCAGAACGACAACGCTGCTCCTTTCCATGAGCCTCTGCGGGAGGATCCTGCTCGGGCTCTCCGCCGCGACCGCCGCGATGTTCGCGCTCGCGCCCGTCGCGCTCGCCGCCCCCGAGGCGTCGAAGTCGATCGCGGTGCGCATCGAAGGCCCCGGCGCGGATGACATCCGCGAGGACATCCTTGCCCTGTTGCCGGAGACGCTCGGGGTCGTGGACCCTGACGCGTTCTCGACGTCGCTGAAGAGCGCCGGCCAGACCAGGCCCGTCGGGGACGCGCTCGTGTCGAAGGCCCGGCGGAAGAAGGCCATCGACCGCATCCGCAAGGCAGGCAAGGCCGCGAAGGCGGAAGGGGTGATCTACGGCGTCTCGCGGACCAACAAGAAGAAGAAAGAGGTCCACCTCGTCTACGTCGACGAGAACACAGGCGACCTCGCCGTGGACAGCGCGGTGCCGCTGAGCGGCTCGCGGGACGACCGCAAGAAGGCGCTGGAAGAGCTGCTCGGCCCGACGCTGGCGCAGATCGCGCCGCCGCCCGCCGAGGAGGACGCGGCGAAGGGCGACGGTCAAGGCGAAGGCGACGGGGGCGACGAGGAGAAGGGCGAAGGCGGCGAGGAGAGCGACGCCGACGAGGGCGGGAAGGGCGGCAAGCGCGTGCCGCACGAGGCCGGCTCGGCGCTCTTCTCGGTCGAGCTCGGCGTCGAGTTCGTCGGCCGCTGGTTCGACTACTCCGATCCTCGCACGCAGAACCTCCGGCCCTACAGCGTCTTCGGGCAGCCCGCGATCTCGGTCTCGGGCGAGCTGTACCCGCTCGCTTCCACGGACATCGCGGTCCTCAAGGGCCTCGGGATCACCGCGGGGTACGCGCGGGCGCTCGGCCTCAACTCGGCGGTGGGCGGCGGCGCCCCGGTCAGCACCACCTACCAGCGCGTCAACCTGGGGCTCCGGGAGCGGCTGTCGATCGGCGACGCGTCCCAGCTCGGGATCTCCGCCGGGCTCCGGTTCCTTACCTTCGAGGTCGACGCGCCGGCGGACCTCGCCAGGACGGTGCCGAACGTCTCCTACACCCTGTTCCGGGCAGGCCTCGACGGGCGCTTTCCGGTCGGCCCTGTCGCGCTGGCGCTGGGCGCCGAGTACATCCTGCCGCTCTCGTCGGGCCCGGTCTACGAGCGGTTCACGGGCGCGAGCGTGCAGGGCATCGGCGCGCTGGCCGGGGTGATGATCCCTGTCGCGACAGGCATCGAGGCGCGCCTGCTCGTCGAGTACGCCCGGTTCTTCTCGTCGTTCCAGCCCGAGCAGGGCGACGCTTACATCGCGGGCGGGGCCATCGACCAGTACCTGGGACTGCGGCTCGCCGGAGCCTACGTCTACTGAGAGAGAGGTAGCACGTGACGTTCATGACTTCCCTTCACGGGCGCGCCGCGCTCACCGCGGCTGCCCTGCTGACTGGCGGCGCGCTCCTCATGAGCTGCGCTGGGACCCTCGACGACGACGAGTTCCCCCCGGACGAGCAGCAGGGCAGCGGCGGCGCCGGCACCCAGGGGGTCGGCGCCGGCACCGAGGCGGTGACCGGCAGCGGCGGCGCCACGACTGGCGGGGGGCCGACCGGGTGCGCCGAAGCGCCGGCGCTGGTGACGATGAAGTGCGCCACCGCCGGCTGCCATGACGACAGCTCCAAGCTGGCGGGCCTCTCGCTGGCCGCCGGGTGGGAGAACACGGTCCGGGGCCAGGCGTCCACGTGCGGCGGCGGCAGCATGGTGCTCGTCCCGGGCGACCCGGACGCCAGCACGATCTACACGAAGGTCACGCCGACCCCGCCGTGCAACAGCCGGATGCCGTTCGGCGGCGCGGCGCTCAGCGACACCGAGATCGCGTGCATCCGCGACTTCATCACCGCGCTCCCGCCCTGAGGAAGTGAGCGAGCGCCTGGCCGCCACGGCGGCGCGGGCGGCGGCTCCGGCAGCCTGAGGGCGACCCGGGCGGCGGCGGGCGGATGACCGATCGGGGATCGGTGTAGACTGCGACGCCGGAGCTGGGCGATGGGCGGCAAGCTGTTCAACCTACCGAGGATGCCCCGGGGCGAGTACCTGGCGCTCGAGGCCGAGGTGCGGCGCTACCTCGACGTCAAGCTGCCGGGGCAGTACCGCATCCCGCGCTACTACGGCGACAAGCCGGACTTCGGGGACATGGATGTGATCGTCGCGTCGCGGCCGGACTGGGGCGAGGTGCGCGCCGAGATCGCGCGCGACCTCGGGGTCACGCAGACCAGGGCCGTGGGGCACGTGTTCTCGACGGTGTACCGCGGGCTGCAGACCGATTTTTTCCCGGTGCCGGAGCGCTACCTCGACATCGCGTACAGCTTCATGTGCTTCAACGACGTGGGGAACTTCGTCGGGCGGATCTGCCGGCGCTTCGACCTGAAGTACGGCGAGCGCGGGCTCGCCTACGTGTACCGGCGCGAGGGGGGCAATTACCGGGCAGACCTGGAGGTGACGCGCGATTTCGAGCGGATCTGCGGCTTCCTCGGGCTCGATCACGGCGCGTGGCGGGCGGGGTTCGCGTCGCTGCCGGCGGTGTTCGACTGGGTGATCGCGAGCCCTTATTTCTCGGTGGCGCCCTACCTCGACGAGGGCGAGAGCCCGCTGCGGGAGCGCGCCGGCGTGCGGTCGACCGTGGCGCGGTTCATCGAGCACCTGAGCGACCGGGGGATCGACAAGCGGCCCACCCTCGGGGACCGGCGGTCGTACCTGCCCATGATCCTCGCCGCGTTCCCGGAGGCCGATCTCGGCGGGCAGATCGAGCGCGAGCGCGCGGCCGAGGCGCGGCGGGCGCAGATCGACGCGAAGTTCAGCGGCAAGCGGGTGATGCGGCTCGTGCCGGGGCTGGAGGGGAAGGCCCTCGGCGAGCTCATCACGCGGTTCAAGGGATCGTTCGACGACTTCGAGGGATGGCTGCTGGCGACGCCGGAGGAGGAGATCGACCGGCGCATCACCGAGCTCGCCGCGCTCCTCGACGAGAGGAAAGGCCCGCCGTAGCGCAAGGCGCTGCCGTGGATCGTTGTGGAAGGAAGCGCCCGTGGCGTAGAGGTCGGCGGGGTCAGCCGTCTCATGCCCCGACATGGGCCGCCAGCTCGTCAGGCGTTCCCAGGGGAAAGGCTTCCTTCAGTTGGTCGAGGAAGGCGGATACACGAGCGCTCAGCACGACAGCCGGAACCGCAAGATGGCCCGCTTGTCGAGCGAGGCCCGGCTCGCGACGACGACCAGCCGATCGCGCAACAGGATCCGCCCGACAAGGCTTTCATCCGGAGCCGGATTGACGCGGATTACCAGATCATAACCTTCCTCGATCATGTCGACGGTACGATCTTCCGTCGTGACCTCGAGCCGGACCTCCGGGCATTTCAGCGCGAACCCGGCGGCGAGCTTGCCCATCGCCATCTGCGAGACGAGCAAAGGCGCGCTGATGCGCAGCTTGCCTCGCGGCCGGTCCCCACCCGCGGCGGTTACCGGCGGAGCGATCCCCCATGACCATCCTCGTTACCGGCGCGACCGCCGGCGATGCGGCACGTCTCACAACGCTCCTGGGGCGCCCCCTGCGCTCCTACCGCGACTTCGCCGCCGAGGTCGCGACCCCGGCCTGACTGCCGGCAAACCTCAACTCTCACGACAAGGAACATCCTCATGATCTATTCGACAGCCACCATCCCGGTGAACCCGCAAGGCGAGACCGAGCTGACCCGCGCGCAGGTGTGGGAGGGCCTGGTCCTCAAGGCCCGCGACGCCCGCCAGTTCCTCCCGCCGGGCCTCTGCACCCGTTGCGACGTCGTCGAGGAGAGCGCTTCTCACATCGTGCGTGAAGCCACGATCGGTGGCGACGACCTGCGCGAGATCATCACGTTCGAGCCGCAGCGCAAGGTCACCTTCTTCCAGGCCACCGGTCCCCGCGAGGGCGCGATCATCAACGAGCTGTTCGAGGACGCCGACGGCGCGCTCCAGCTCCGCTTCTACTGCTACCTCGGCCTGCGCGGCAAGGAGCCGAACGGCCCCGAGGAGCAGGCCGAGCAGGAGTGGATGAACGGCGACAAGGGCTACAAGGGCGCCCTGCTGTCGACGCTGAAGCGCACCCGCGAGCTGCTCGCGGAGGGCCGGCTCCGATCACAACAAGGGACATGAACGGCGGGACTGCCTCTGGGCCCGGGTGCAGCGGCGGCCATGGGGGTGGTCGGTTACTTCAGCAGCCGTCTTCAGGTCGGCGACCGTTGAAACCATCGTTGCTCGAAAGAGCGCGAGAGCCCACGCGGCCGAGGTGCGTGTCGCCGAACGCCGTCCCGTACTTGAGCCCATAGCCCAGCATCCGATCGAAGCCGATGTGCCCGACCCAGATCGCCGCGCCGAGCAGCAGCGCCGGCGAGCCAAGCGCGACCGACGCGGCCGCGAGCAGCGCCGGGGCCAGATGGCTGTGCCCCGCGTTGTAGGCCACCGCGCCCACCCGCGGGCCCGCAAGGTAGCCGAGCATCGACAGGTCGGGCAGGAGGAACAGCGCCGCGAACCATCCCCAGCTCCCGCCCAGGTGCCCGTAGGCGAGCAGCGCTGCTCCGAGCACGAGCGCGCCCTCGAGGCGCAGGAGCGCGCGCGGCATGCCCTTGGCCCCGCCCGCCGAGACCTCGCCGGTGGGCTGCGGCGCGGGGCGGCGGGCAGAAGGAGCAAGGTCGAGCGCAGGGAGCGTCGCGGCGGTGGTCATTGTCGTTCTCCTCGTCGTGCGTACCGGCGCGGGTGCCGGCGACGTGGAGAGCATGGTCGCTGCGGGCGCTCATGAACATTGTACAAATGCGTCCATCCGCTCATCATCTTTTGATGAGCCCAGCCGAGCCCTCGTGGGACCTCTACGGTGCCTTCCTTGCCGTCATGCGCGGCGGCAGCCTCTCCGCCGCCGCGCGCGCCCTCGACGTCGCGCAGCCCACCGTGCGCCGCCAGATCGAGCAGCTCGAGTCGCAGCTCGGCGTCGTGCTCTTCACCCGCGCGCCGAACGGCCTGGTGCCGACCGAGCTCGCGCTCGCCACCCTGCCCTACGCCGAGTCCATCGCCGCGAGCGCGCGCGCCCTCGTGCGCGCCGTGTCGAGCCCCACCGACGCCGACCGCGGCACCGTGCGCGTCACGTGCAGCGAGGTCGTCGGCGTCGAGGTGCTTCCCCCGATGCTCGCCGCGCTCCTCGTGGCGCATCCGCGCCTTCAGATCGAGCTCGTCGCCACGAATCGCACCGAGGACCTCCTGCGCCGCGACGCCGATGTCGCCGTGCGCATGGCGGAGCCGACGCAGGCCGGCCTGGTGAGGCGCTGCGCCGGGCGCGTCGAGCTCGGCCTCTTCGCCACCAAGGCGTACCTCGCCGCGCGCGCTGCCCCGACGTCGCTCGCGGGGCTCGTGCCGGACCACGCCCTCATCGGCGCCGACGGCTCCCGCGCCATCATCGACGCGCTCGCCGCCGCCGGGCTCGTCACCACGCGGCGCGAGTATGCGTTCCGCAGCGACAGCGACATCGCGAAGCTCGCCGCTGTGCGCGCCGGCCTCGGCATCGGGGTCTGCCAGCTCCCGCTCAGCCGGCGGCCGGTGCCGCTCGTGCGCGTGCTGCCCGCGCTCGCCTTCCACCTGGACGTCTGGGTCGTCATGCACGAGGATCTGCGCGCGGTGCGCCGCGTCCGCCTCGTCTTCGAGCACCTCGTCGCGCAGCTTGGTGCCTACGCGACCCAGGCGCGCGAGACACGGCCGGCGGCGGCGAAGGCCCGGCCGCCGGGCACGCGGCGAAGGCACAGCTCCGGCTGAGCGGCGAGGGCCCCTTCATGACGCCGGGGCGCTCGGCGGAGCGTCACGGCCCCGTCACGAGACCCGAGATGTGGATCTGTACGAGCGGACCATCCGCCTCGTCGTAGACCACCACGCTCGATCCTCCGATCTCGCGTCGGACGATCACGTCCTGAAGCACCATCGGCCCCTGTCCGAGCTGCAGCAGCGCGCCCGTCGCCTCCGGCGCGTGATGCCGGAGGGGAAAAAAGGACTGCACCGTGTACCCCGCGGGCACCGGTGGATACGAGCCGATGAGCGTCGCCGCCCCTGTCGCGTCGATCTGCCAGAGCTCGACTGCCCCGCTCCCCTCGCCCGTGGCGAGCGCGACGCGGAACGAGTCCGGCGCGAGCGCGCGCACGGCGAGCAGCGGAGCGTCCGGCAGGCCGACGATCGGCACCGAGCTCGCGCTGGCGAGATCGACCACCCCTCTGCTGTCCTTTTCAGCCGAGCTCCACGCTAGAGTGGTTTCGCGCTTGCACGTCGAATCTTCCAATGCGGGGTGCGTGGTGGCGCTGCCGGATGGGCTATCCGCCTGACGGTTTGCGCGTGGGTTACTCCGCCGTCGCCCCCTCGGCGGCGGTGCGAAGCGCCGCCCGCTGCATGCCCTTGTCAGGTTGCTTTCGGGGCCAAGATGTGGCCCCGCTCAAGAAACGCTCTCCGCACGTTGGTCATCCAGGAAGCGACGATCTTGTCCGACCCGTTCCACTCGTCCTCCTTGAGAAGGTGTTCGATGCGGACGTCGCACTGAAGATCTGACGCCCAGCGCTCGAGACTACGGATCGACGCTGATGCCGCGAGTATACTGGCCAACATCTTGGCACGGCGGCCGAGCAGGCCATCCGGCCCCGTCGCGCTGTGACGCTCTGCGGGCGTCAGGCCAGCGGGGACGAGCACCGGGCACTGCTCGTCGACTCTGACCCGCGCCTTCTCCGGGAAGCTCGGATCGACGAACACAGCGGTGACGATGAGCTGCGGAGTGACCCAGCTCCCCGAATCGATCGCGCACCACAGCAAATTGCGGTCCAACGTCTCGCTCTGGTCCAGAAGGAGCGCGATGGCTCCGACGAGGTGCGGGCGCCAGTTCGCATCGCGGAACAGAGCGGCGACCCAGCGGGCGGGGTCGCCGGCGGAGAGCGCACGCTCAACGCGATCGATGACGATCTGGGCCCCCGGGGTGTGGAGGTGAAGCAGTTCGAGGTGTCCGGGGACATCCAGCTCCCCCTTCTCGAACACCACCGCGAAAGGACCGAATTCGGTCAGTGCCATGTCAATCCTGACGTCGTCATCAGCTGTGCTGCGCGACAGCTCTTCGCGTTTTCGCATGCAGGCTGCGAGCCGGAGCGCCTTGAACTCCGATCCTACCTCCTCGTGCCGCCCCCACGCATCGTGGAAAGATAGCGTATCCGAAGGCTGCCCCACCTTGTCAAGGAGACCGGCGCAGGACCGTGCGGGCCCTGCACCGGACGAAGGCGCGAGCGGACCGGGCTGGCGACGTCGGCTGGGCCACGCCGGGCCAGGGCGGCGGCGGCTGAGACGACCAGGGCACGATGATCTCGCGCGAGGACGGCGTCGCCGTGGAGACGCGCCGGTTTGCTGAATCGCTGGAGTGGAGGGAGCTCGCGCCCGCGCAACCTCCCGCCGATCGTCAGCCGGAAAAGACCGTCTGACTCATCGCCTTGTCGGGCCGCATCATCGACCGTCAGGAGAGCACTTCGGTGGCCGTCTTCGCCCCGAGGACGTTCTCGATCCAGCGGTCGAGGGTCGCTACGTCCGTGCATGCCTGGATCCGCGCGCTCTCGTTCTCGGTGAGCCCGATCCCTGCACGCGCAAGCAGTCGCAGCAGCGTGTCCCTCTTGCCCTCGAGCTTGCCCTCACGCACGCCCTCGAGCATGCCCTCGAGCTTGCCCTCACGCATGCCCTCGAGCTTGCCCTCACGCATGCCCTCGAGCTTGCCCTCACGCATGCCCTCGAGCTTGCCGCGATCGACGAGCTTCTGCACGAACGGGGGAAAGGTCGCCTCGCCTTCGATCTGCCGTTCCATGACCAATGCCTCCAGAGCCTGCCTCATCGGCTCACGCAACCCGTTCCAGATGAGCTGAAAGTAAACCATGGCGTGCTCCTGGTCGAGCCGGCCGAGGCCGGCGAGCGCCGCCTGGACCACGGTGAGCCCGCTCGGCCCGTTGCCGTGCGCCACCGCCGACAGCACCGCGAGCTCCGTCTCCTTCTCCGCGTCGGCCGGGTCGGTGATCTCGGGGACCACCGCCGGACCGAGCACCAGCGGCGCGACGTTGCCGCGGCCCAGGCCGAGGTCGATGTTCTCCGCCGCCCAGGCAGCCACGCCCGCGTCCGGCGCGACAACGAGGACGATCGCGCCACAGCGCTTCCTGGCGCGCACGACCGCGACATACGCCGGCCACGAGTACTTCTTGTCCGGGTCCACGTCGCGCTGCACCTCGATGACCATCGCCAGCACCAGCGCGTCGCGCTCGTCTCGAAGCTCGAGCACCAGATCGGCGCGGAACTCCACCGGGATGAGCTGGTCGAGCGACGACTCGACGACCGCGACCGCCGCGTGCGGCGGCACCTCGACGTGGAGGAGCGTCGCGAGCAAGCGGGGCGCGAGCTCCGGGTGCTCGCGGAACATCTCGACGAGGGCGTTGTGCTCGAGCGTCGGCATGACGCTCGGCCTCGAGCACGCCCCATGCCGGCACGAAACGCCGGGCAAATGCGAGCAGAGCTCCAGCGCAGGGGGTGGCGGCGCCATGGCGGACGCAGGCGGCCAGCGACGCCGGCTGGGAAGCGGACCGGGCCGGCGGCGGCTGGAGCGCGCCGGGCAAGGGCGGCGGAGGCGGCGGCCACTCGAGGGCGTCACCTTCACGCGGGGGCCGCCGGGCAAGGGCGGCATCGGCTGGGACGAGCAGGGCGAGAGGATCTCGGGCAGCGCCATCGCCTCCCAGGCGACGCGCAAGCGGCCTGCCGCTGTGCTCTGGTTCATGCTGCGCCTCCGGGCGTACGCGACGATCGACCCCGGGTTGTCCACGGAGAGCAGCGCCTCGAATCGTTTGCCCTCGCAGTACTGCGAGGGCACCCCGGCGCCCTGTTCCGAGATCGCTTCCGAGGACTGCCGCGACGTGCCGAGTTGCCGCGTCGATCCGTGCTCGGCGGGGCACCTTTCCGTTCGATGAACGCCCGGCCGAGCGAAATAGAAATACGTTCACGGGCCCGCGGGCATTCCATGGATGATGGAGCCGTGGCAACCCCGGGCATCCGAGGGCGCTCCGAGTGGCAGCTGGGCGTTTGCGTCCATTGAGGCAGGAGAATTGCGACCATGTCGAAGCGCATGAACCGAAGAATTTTCCTCCGGGGGCTGGGCGGAGCTTGCGTCGCGGCGCCGTTCCTCGGCTCGATCTCCGACCGCACCGTGATGGCTCAGCCGGCCACGCCACCGAGGCGGCTGATCGTGATGTACACGCACTATGGCTGCATCACGACGCGGTGGTTCCCGAAGAAGTCGCACGGCCCGCTCACCGCCGCGGACCTCCAGTCGACGACGCTCAAGCACCTGGCGCCTCACGTCGACAAGCTCCTCATGCCCCGAGGCATCCGCGCGATGAACGAGTGGACGGCGACGCTGGCGCGGGGACAAGGGAACGATCGCCACACGCAGGTGAACGGGTCGTACTTCACTTGCCACCCGGTCACTCCCAACAGCGACGACCCGTTCAGCTTCGCCCAGGAGACGAAGTTCAAGGCCATGCCGACCGGTCCCTCGCTGGATCACGTCATCGCACGACAGCTCAGCCCGCAAGGCGCTCCGTTGCTCTTGAACACGACAGGTCAGACGGACAACGCTCAGTCAGCGATCTCCTACTCCGCCGCCGTGACCCTCTTCAAGGGCCTGAACGCGTCGCAGGCCTTCAGCAGCCTCACGGGCATCCTCGAGGCGGGGATGCCGCCGTCTCCGGACACCTATGCGGCGATGCGCGGCAAGAGCATCCTCGACATCGTGAAGGAAGATCTGCAGACGCTCGAGCGGTTCGACATGAGCCGAGCCGACAAGCAGAAGCTCGCAGCCTGGAAGGAGCTCCTCCACTCGACAGGAAACGTGATGGCTTCTGCGCAGTGCGACGCGTCCCTCGCCACGGCGCTCGGTGTGACGCAGGAAAACATCGACCTGGCGAGCACGGCCCCGAGCGTCGACGACAGGCTGACGCGGCGAATCTCGGAGAGTCTGGACGGAGCGGACCTCTGTTCAAACCTCGCCGTGCTCGCGGCGGCGTGCAACGCGAACCCCGTCATCTTCCTGAAGTACCCCGGGAACTACACCTTCAAGGGGCTCGGCCTGACGCAGGAGAGCGCGGGTCTCTCGAGTCGCTTGGCGAGCGCGGGCATGGTCGGCACCTGCGTCCCCGGTGCGATCGACAAGCTCCTCACGATCGACGACTACTATGCGAGGAAGTTCGCCCACCTCGTCGGGCAGCTGAACGGTATCGACGAGGGCGACGGGACGCTCCTCGACAACTGCGCGGCCGTCTGGTTCCAGGACGTGTCGGACGGCTGCGCGCGCAACCTCAACAACCTGCCGATCGTCCAGGTCGGCAGCGCCGGCGGCTATTTCAAGACCGGCTGCGCCGTGAACGTCGATGACGGCTCGCCCGATCTCACGACCGGCAACAGCGAGATCACGTGTGCCGACGGCACTCCGGACGAGGTCGACGGGATGTCCCAAGAAACGGGGACCGATCCGTCGCTCGCCAACGCGCCGATCAACAAGTACTTCTGCAGCTTGATGAACGCCCTCGGGGTCAAGGCAGGCGCGGATGGTTTCCCGGCACGGGGCGGTTCGGAGCCGGTGACCCACTTCGGCATGTACGACCGGACGGACGACTTCATCGGTGGCGGGATCAATCCCCCCACCATCCACGATCCAGGCGAGTTCGCCGCGCTCAGGGCGAGCTCCTGAGCGGTCTCGTCGCTTGGCGCGTACCCAGCCGCAGGCGCCCTCGATGCGGCCTACGCCGCGCATCCTGAGCGCTTCCCGAACGGTCCGCCCGCCGTACGCAGGCCGCCTGCCGCGGTAGCCATCAACCCGCTGTCCGTGGACGACGCTGCCGGCGAGGCCGCGGCGTCGACGCACACGGGTACGACAAGTGACGCGCCCGAGCCCGGCGCCACGCCCGCCGCGGCTCGACCTCTGCCGCTCACGTCCGAGAGCCGGAACGCGCCTCTCTGCGCGATCCACTCATAGGACTCTCGTCCGGCCTGTCTCAAGCCTGGTGGCATTTTCCGCTCCCTCTGTGCCAACGTCGGGTGAGACAAGCTGCCCCTGGAAATCTATGGTGAGAGGGCGGAGAATGGACCTGACCCGTGCCGACGCCTTCCCACCTCCGATCCGTCGATCTTACCCCCGCCCCAGCGGCGCAGGGCACTGCTTCCCGCCCGAGTGGCGTTGCCGTCGAGACCGTGCCGACGCCGGGCAAGCGGCGGCAGTCCTCGGCGGCGGAGAAGCTGCGCATCGGTCGCGAGGCGGCCGCGTGCACCCAGCGCGGAGACATCGAGCGGCTGCTGCGCCGCGAGGGCATCTACGGCTCCCTCCTGACGGCCTGGCGCAAGCAGCTCGCCCTCCACGGCAGCGAGGCTCTCGCGGGGCGCAAGCCCGGCCGGAAGCCGAAGCAGGACGCGAAGGACCGGCGCATCGCCGGGCTCGGGAAGCGCTCGGCGCGGCTCACGCCGGAGGTCTACGCGACGCTGCTGTCGCGCGGCGTCCACCTCGCCTCCATCCGCACGATGTACCGGTTGCTCGCGGCGTCCGGCGAGAGCGACGAGCGGCGCGCGCAGCGTGGGCCGATGACGCATGCCAAGCCGACGCTCACCGCCACGGCCCCCTTGCGCCACCCCCTCCGCAGCGGCGCGACCTCGACCGCTCACATCCCAGAGCCGGAACGCGCCTCTCAACGCGATCCACTCATGGGATTCTCGTCCGGCCTGCCTCAAACCTGTTGGCAACTTCCGCGGCCGCTCCATAGCGCATGGATCTAGTCGAAGGACCACATGTTCTTCCAGAGAGAGCATGGCCCGGGACACATTATTTGCCAGAGAATGGGCCACGGCACAGGCCGTAAAACATCATACGACAACAACCGTCAGCAAGCAATCTGGAAACATCTATGACAAACTTGAAGCAAAATCAACTCTCCCGTTGGCTCATACTGGCGTTCGCGTCAGTCGCGCTGGCGGGCTGTGGCGATGACACCAATACCACAGGGTCCTCGAGCAGCTCATCGTCGTCTGGCAGCGCTTCATCCTCCAGCTCCAGCTCATCTTCGAGCAGCTCCAGCTCATCTTCGAGCAGCTCCGGTTCTGCTTCGAGCAGCTCCAGCTCATCTTCGAGCAGCTCCGGTTCTTCTGGCGGCGATCTCGCGCTGGTGGTCGCCATCAACTCCGGCAGCAATTCGAGCGCGACGATTGATGGCGTAGAGTACCAGGCGGACAAATACGCTCGCGGCGGTTCACCCAACAGCACGCAAGACGCTGTCGTTGGTGGCCAGCTCTATCAAACAGAGCGTTACGGCTCATTCAGCTACGAAGTCCCGGTCACCGCCAACGGCAGATTCACCGTGCAACTGCATTTTGCGGAGATCGCAAAAAACAGCGCTGGCTCGCGCAGTTTCAGCGTTGCAATCGAGGGGAACACCGTCGTCAGCGATCTGGATCTTTATGCCGAAGTTGGTCATGACGTGGGCCACACGGAGACCTTCGCGGACATTGCGGTGAATGACGGCAGCGTCACCATCGAGCTGATCAAGGGCATAGACAATCCCACCATCGCAGGATTTGCCATTTATTCCAACGATGCTGAGCTGGACACGACGGCCACACCCATCCCCGATCTGTCCAAGTACTCAGCCTACACTCAGCAATACACTGAGAAAACCGTGATCAATTCAAATCACGCAACGGGCCACGTTGGAGAGTTCTTCTTCACCCACTGGAAAGATGGCGGCTCGACATCTTTGACTGTGGACCCGAATGGCGAATTCAGCGTGACATGGCAGGGCGGTGGCTACAACTATGTCGGTGGTCCAGGATGGCATTACGGAGATGAGAGCAGGGTGATCGGCTACCGCCTCAACAACGACAGCGGCGCGAGCTATATCGCTTTGTACGGCTGGGGGTACGACAAGAGTATGCCCACCTCAAACGCGGCACACCTGGTGGAGTATTACATCCTGCAACGATGGAGTTATGATCCCAGCCAGGGTGCTACCTCTGGCAAGACCTTCGTGAGCGATGGGGTCACGTATTCCACGTACCGCTCAACGCGGCAGCAGCAGCCCTCTATCAATGGTCGCTCCACTTTCTACCAGTACTGGAGCAAGCCTGCTCAGCAGCAGGCCCTCGGACAGGACCACAAGATCATATTCGCCGATCACGTGAAGGCATGGGCCGAAACCGGCTGGATTGTTCCGAACATGAACAATCTGGATGCGAGCGACGATCCCACCTATCAGGTCATGGCCGTCGAGGTGTTCAACCCCGGTAGCAATGGAACTGCATCGGGTCGCGTCTGGAACGCGACGCCCTGATCGAAGGGGAATGGGCTCTTCGTCGCGAATCGGTGATGGACATAGAAAGTGCGCTGACTCATCGACTCCGCCGTATTGCGGTGGCCCCTTCGTGTTCACAGCCAGCGAAACGAGGAGACCAGGATGGGGCAGCGCACGCGTGCAGACGGCCACCTCGATCCGCAGAGCTCTGACCCTCGCGTCGTGACGCCTGGCGCGAGCACGGGCGGCCGGGAAGTTCGCCCGCGCGAGGGGCGGCGGTAGAGATCGCGCCCAGGCGGCGCGCCGAAAAGACGAAGGCCCTGGGTAGCGACCAGGGCCTTCCGGGGATCGGCGACAGACCGATGTTCGTGAGCGCTGCGCGAAGCACCGTCGGCCCCAACCTCGGTCAGCTGGTGCAGGATGGGGGCGATGAGGCCGGCTCGGTCAGCTCGTCGCGCGCTGCTCTTCCGCGGGAAGCGGAGGGGGCACGGTGGTCGGCCCGAGGGCGACCTTCATCTCGTCGTCAACGAGCCGGGCGCGGGTGCGCGCCCAGTACCTGGGGGCGAGCGCGAGGTAGCGGTCCCGCGGCCAGCAGGGCATCACGCGGAGGACGTCGGCCAGCTAGGCGATCTCGTCGGCGAACCGTGCCGCCACGCGTGCATCCCGTTCCGCGTACCACGCCGCAGCCTCCTCGGCTTCCGCGAGCGCGGCTGGCAGAACCTCAACGAGCTTCACGACGGCCGTTTGCAGCCGCCAGGATGCGGCGCCGGGCCTCCGGCCAGGGGACCGGCATGACGACCCCGGCGTCGACGTCGGCGAGACGTTGCTGGATCTCTTCGGCCCACGCAGCCTCGACCTCCTCGGTCGTCTGCTCGGGCTCGTCGAGGCTCTGGATCAGCGCGGCCGCCACGGCCGCCGTCAGGAGAGCACTTCGGTGGCCGTCTTCGCCCCGAGGACGTTCTCGATCCAGCGATCGAGGGTCGCGACGTCCGTGCACGCCAGGATGCGCGCGCTCTCGTCCTCGGTGAGCCCGATCCCTGCACGCGCAAGCAGCCGCAGCAGCGTGTCCCTCTTGCCCTCGAGCCTGCCCTCACGCTTGCCGCGATCGACGAGCTTCTGCACGAACGGGGGAAAGGTCGCCTCACCTTCGATCTGCCGTTCCATGACCAATGCCTCCAGAGCCTGCCTCATCGGCTCACGCAACCCGTTCCAGATGAGCTGAAAATAGACCATGGCGTGCTCCTGGTCGAGCCGGCCGAGGGCAGCGAGCGCCGCCTGCACCACGGTCAGCCCGCTCGGCCCGTTGCCGTGCGCCACCGCCGACAGCACCGCGAGCTCGGTCTCCTTCTCCGCGTCGGCCGGGTCGGTGATCTCGGGGACCACCGCCGGACCGAGCACCAGCGGCGCGACGTGGCCGCGGCCCAGGCCGAGGTCGATGTTCTCCGCCGCCCAGGTAGCCACGCCCGCGTCCGGCGCGATAACGAGGACGATCGTGCCAACGCGCTTTCTGGCGCGCACGACCGCGACATACGCCGGCCACGAGTACTTCTTGTCCGGGTCCACGTCGCGCTGCACCTCGATGACCATCGCCAGCACCAGCGCGTCGCTCTCGTCGCGAAGCTCGAGCACCAGATCGGCGCGGAACTCCACCGGGATGAGCTGGTCGAGCGACGACTCGACGACCGCGACCGCCGCGTGCGGCGGCACCTCGACGTGGAGGAGCGTCGCGAGCAAGCGGGGCGCGAGCTCCGGGTGCTCGCGGAACATCTCGACGAGGGCGTTGTGCTCGAGCGTCGGCATGACGCTCGGCCTCGAGCACGCTCCATGCCGGCACGAAATGCCGGGCAAATGCGAGCAGAGCTCCAGCGCAGGGGGTGGCGGCGCCATGGCGGACGGGGGGCGGCCAGCGACGCCGGCTGGGAGGCGGACCGGGCCGGCGGCTGCGGCGGCCGGGGCGGCAAGGGGCGGGAACGGCTACAGCAGGAGGCGACCTGCGGGCGCGTAGACTTCAGTCCTCATGGCTACCTTCTCGGCTCATACCGCATCGCGACCGCCCCCCGAGCCGAGCTCCAGCCGGCTCACGAGCTTCAAGTCGGCGACCTTCGATAGCCCCGCGAACAACGTCGGCCCATGGCCCGCCCAGCGCTCCCCGCACCTCCGAACACCGCGCCTCCCGGGCGCGACGCGCGCCCCCGCACCCGCGCACGCGCCTTGCTCTTGCTCGGCCGCGCGCCGTCGACTCCCCGACAGCGTTCTGGGTTTGCTGTTGCTCGCATTCGCCGAACAGCCCGCCACCTCCGGAGGCCTCATGCATCGGAACCTCTCCTCCACGACAACCCACCTGGCCCTCGCGGCCTTGAGCGCGATCGCCGCCGGCGAGGCGCGAGGGAACGGCCGAAATGCCCCGGCCGCGGCGCCGGCGCCTCAGCCGCGGCCGCGGGTATGGGCGAGCGCGTAGGCCATGCCGCTCTGCAGCGTGCCGAGCGTCAGCAGGCCGTCGAGCCCGGCGGCGTCACGGACGAGCAACTGGGCCGTCTCGGGCCGCACCCCGGTGAGGATCGCCTGGGCGCCGACCAGGCGCAGCGCGCTCGCGGCCCGGGCGAGGATCGCCGCCGGGGCGGCATCGAGCTGGCGCACACCGGTGATGTCGAGGATCACCACCTGCGCGCGCGCGCGGACCGAGCCCTCGAGGGCCGTCGCCAGCACCTGCGACGCGCGGGCGTCGTCGAGCACCCCGATCAGCGGCATCACCACGATGCTCTCCGTGATCGGCAGCAGCGGCGCCGCCATGTCCGCCAGGCGCTCCTCCTGGACGCGCAAGATCTCCGCCTGCGCCGCCGACCGCTCGCGCTCGGCCCGCTCGCGCTCGCCGATCTCGCGGCGCGTCTGCGCGTGGGCCTCACGCAGCGCCTCGCCCTGGTGCACCAGGTCGGCGTTGACCACCTGGAGCTGCTCGAGCGCGGTCTGCAGCTCGTGTGTGCGCGCCTCGACCTGCTGCTCGAGCTGCTCGCGGGCCTGCTGCACGCTGGCGTACAGCCGGGCGTTCTCGATCGCCACCGCCGCCTGCGCCGACAGCAGCTGCAGCAGCTCGACGCGCTCGGGCGCGAAGGCGTCGCGGGTCGCGTTGTTCTCGACGTAGAGGATCCCCGACAGCCGGCCCTGGTGGAGCAGCGGCAGGCACAGCACCGAGCGCGGGCGCTGGCTGGCGACGTAGGGGTCGCGGGCGAAGCGGGGCTCGGCGCCGGCGTCGCCGAGCAGCACGCCCTCGCGGCTGCGGGCGACGAAGCGGACCACCGACGTCGCCAGGGCGGCGTCGGCGCGCATCGGCTGGTCGAGGCCGACGCGGACCTCGTCGGGCGCGGTGCGCATCTCGGCGGCGATCGACAGGTCCTCGCCCTGCGGCACGAGCAGGAAGCCGCGCTGGGCGCCGGCGCGGAGCATGACGATCCGCATCAGGCGGTCGAGCAGTCGGTCGAGCACCAGCTCGCCGGCGACCGCCTGGGCGGCGTGCATCAGGCCCTCGAGGTCGAGCGAGCCGCCGCCGACCACGCGGTTGGTGCTCGTCGAGCGGCCCGTGCTGTGCCCGGCGCGTGCGGGCGCGGGCGGGGCGAGCAGGTCGGCGCGGGTGAGCAGCAGCTGGCTCGCCTTGGCGGCCGCGCCCCAGCGGGCGAAGCCGACGTGGGCGTCCTGCAGGTAGGCGCCGGCCAGCGCGCGACGGTTGCGGCGCAGGTGCAGCCGCGCCGCGCACTCGCTCGCCAGCGCCGCGTGGAGCACGAACCCGCGCGCCTGCGCCTCGGCGATCGCCTGCTCGTAGCCCGCGATCGCCTCGGCGTCGCGGCCGGCCAGGCGCGCCGCCTCGGCGTCCAGCAGGTGCTGGAGCGCCACGAACTGCGACGGGTTGCTCGTCGACCACGGCCGCAGGGCCGCGCGCTCGCGCTCGAGCTGTTGCGCCAGCGCCTCGCGCTCCGCCTCGCCGGCCGCATCCCAGCGGGCCGCGGCGACCAGGCCCGAATAGGAGTACTGCTCGGGCGAGTACATGTGCCCGGCCCCGGCGCCGCTCTCGTGCAGCTCGCGGGCGCGGACGGCGAGCTCGAGCCCGCGCTCGTACTCGCCGTACAGGTAGGCGAGGCGCAGCTTGCTGACCGCGTAGAGCCACGGCACGAGCCCCCCGGGCGGCATGTGGGCGACGAACGCGTCCTCATCGAAGCCGTCGCCGCCGAGGGCGCTCGTCGCCGACTCGCCCATCAAGTTGACGACCACGCGGCGCATGAACTCGACCACCGCCGTCGACGCGACGTCGCGGGTCTTCCGCAGGAGCGCCGTGACGTCGTCGATGCGGGCCTCGGCGCCGCGGATGTCGGCGTCGGCGATCAGCGCCAGCGCGGCCGATTGCAGGCAGTAGAACGACACGTAGGCGAAGTTGCCGACCTCGAGCGCGACGCGACGCGCCGAATCGCGGTACTCCTCGCCGGCCGCGTACGGCTGGCGGTAGAACACGACCGACGTGCCGAACAAGAAGTGCACCATGCAGCGGGTGCGCAGGTTGCCGGTGCGCTCGTTGAGCTTGACCCCGAGCTCGCCGAACTCGTAGGCCTTGCCGAGCTCGCCGGTGACGCCGGCGAGCAGGAGGCTGTACACCGCGTAGCTGTAGTCCGACCCGTCGACGTTGCCGTGGCGCAGCGACAGGTTGACCATGTGCAGCACGATCAGGGGGAACAGCGCCGGCCTGCCGACGAACACCGGCCCCGACATCGACGCCAGGAGCCGCATCACGACCTCGACGTCCGGGTCGCGCGCCGGCGGGGCGTCGAGCAGGGCGCCGATCCGCCGCTCGCCGAGGTTCTCGTGGGCCGCCGCGAACGCGGCCGCGACGGCCTCCTGCAGCGCCGGGCCCTCATCGGGCAGGCCGATGCCGTACATCGCCAGCGCCGCGCGCCCGGCCGCGACCACCGCCGCGAAGTCGCCCATCGCCGCGTGCAGGAGGACGCGGAGGTCGTAGACCTGCGCCCGCTCCTCGCGCGAGCGCGCCCGCGCGAGCGCCTCCTCGAACAGCGCGTCGGCCTCGGCGAACGCCCCGCACAGGTACGCGCACTCGGCCAGCTCGACGCGCAGCGCGAACCCGAGCTCGAACCAGTGCGCCCACGGGTCGGCGCCGAGGCACTCGCAGCCGGCCTGGAAGTACTGCCGCGCCGCGTGGTAGGCCGTCGCCGCGCGCGCCCGCCGGCCCGCGCGGAGGTTGAGTCGCGCCAGCTCGAGCCGCTCGTCGCCGCCGATCCGCGGCAGCGCCAGGTCGAGGTGGCCGACGACCTCGAACAGCGCCTCGTCGGGCACGCCCGCCGGGTACGCGTCGCGCAGCAGCCGGCCGACGCGCAGGTGCGTCGCCTCCCGCACCTCGCTCGCCAGCAGCGAGTCGGCGGCCTGCTGCACGCGGTCGTGGAGGAAGCGGTGGAGATCGTCGCCCTCGCCGCCGGCGAGCGGCACCACCAGGCCCTCGCGGACCAGCTCGCCGAGCGCCGCGGTCGCGTCGTCGCCGTCGTCGCCGCCGACGGCCGCGAGCACGCGCCACGAGAAGCGATAGCCGACGCACGCGGCCCGCTGCAGCAGCCGCTGGGCCGCGGGGGTCAGGCGGCGGATCTTGCTGGTGACGAGGGCGACGACGTTGTCGGTGACGTCGCGCGCCTGCACCTGCGCCTCGTCCCACACCCACCGGCGCGCGGCGGGGTCCCAGCGCAGGAGGCCGTCCTCGGCGAGCAGCAGCAGGAACTGGCCGATGAAGAACGGGTTGCAGTGGGTCTTCTCGCCGACGATCCGCGCCAGCGCGGCGACCTGCGGCCGCTCCATCACCAGCGTGTCCGCCAGCAGCTCCTCGACGTCGGCGAGCGCCAGCGGACCGAGCGGCACGTCGCCGACCTCGACCCCCGCCGCGCGGAGATCGGCGAGCGCGGCCGGCAGCGGGTGCCCGCGGCCGACGTCGTCGTCGCGGTAGGTGCCGAGCACCAGCAGGTGCCTGCATTCGGCGTCGAGCAGCATCTCTTGCAAGAGGCGCAGCGACGCCGGGTCGACCCACTGCAGATCGTCGAACGCGAGCACGAGCGGGTGGTCGGCGGCGGCGAAGACCCGCAGCAGGGCGGTGAAGATCAGGTTGAAGCGGTTCTGCGACTCGGCCGGGCCGAGCCGCGGGACCTCGGGCTGCGGGCCGACGATGAGCTCGAGCTCGGGGATCAGATCGGTGAGGAGCTTGCCGCTGCTGCCGAGGGCGGACGCGATGGCGCGCCGCCACGCCTCGAGGACCTCGGGCGCGGCCGTCAGCAGGGTGCGGCACAGCTCGCGCAGCGCCGTGGCGATCGGGGCGTACGGCGCGCCGCGCTCGTATTGATCGCACTTGGCGGCGACGAAGAACCCGCCGCCGCGGGCGACCGGCGCCGCCAGCGTCTGGACCAGCGCCGACTTGCCGGCGCCGCCGGGCCCGCGCACGAGCAGCAGCGTGCGCGCGCCGTCGGCGACGGCGGCGGAGGTCGCGAGCAGGACGTCGATCTCCTGCTGCCGTCCGTACAGGCGCGGCGGGATCCGCGGGGTCGACGGCCGGTCGGCGCTGCCGGGCGCGAACGGCTCGATCGTCCCCGTCGCTGCCCACGCGGCCGCGCAGCGCTGCAGGTCGGCCCGCAGCCCGGCCGCGCTCTGGTAGCGATCCTCGGCCGCCTTGGCGAGCAGCTTCATGATGATGTCCGACAGCACCGGCGGCACCTTCGGCATCAGCACCGCCGGGGCGACCGGCACGCGCGCGAGCTGGCTGTGGACCAGCGCCATCGCGTCGCCGGCGTCGAACGGCAGCACACCGGTCACCAGCTCGTAGAGCGTCACGCCGAGCGAGTACAGGTCCGAGCGCGCGTCGACCGGCCGGTTCATCCGCCCGGTCTGCTCGGGCGACATGTACGCCAGAGTGCCCGCCATCCCCGCGCCCGCATCGACGCGCAGCGCCCCGTCCTCGCCGCCGGCGATCGCGAGGCTGAAGTCGATCAGCTTCACCTGCCCGGTCGACGGGTTGTAGACGATGTTGTGCGGCTTGACGTCGCGGTGCAGCAGCGGATAGCGGTGCAGCAGGTCGAGCGTGCCCGCCACCTCGACGCCGATCGCCAGCACCGCCGCGAGGTCGAGGGCGCCGGCGTGGAACAGCACGTCGAGCGAGCGGCCGCCGCAGTCCTCGAGCACCAGCGCGAGCTCGTCGCCGAGCGTCTCGAGCGCGTGCGCCTTGATCACCCCCGGCAGGTCGAGCGATCGCAGCACCGCGAACTCCCGCCGCAGCGCGCCGTGGATCGCCGGCGCGAGCGGCCCGCCCTTGCCGATCTTGACGACCACGCGGGCGCCGTCGCAGGCGCGGACAGCCCGATGGATCACCACGCCCGCGCCCTCGTGCAGCTTCGCGGTGAACGTGTACGCGCCCAGTTCTGCCATGATTGTGCCTCGTGACCTGTCGATCGTCGCGCCCAGCCGCCGCGCGAATCATCGATCGCGCCACCGTTTCCCAGCGTACGTCCCGAGCGTACGTGACGCGACACGACCGGGTAAAGCATCGGCGTCAGCGCATCGCCGCCCCGCCGGCCGCCTCGCCGACCGCCGCGGCGACCCGAGGCGCGCGGACACCGCCGACTGTACGCAGCAACACGCGCCGGCATTCACCGCGAGGACCCCCGCGCCGGCGGCCAATCACCGCACCGCGGGGTTGCGCTCGCACTCGCGTGCACCCCTGCCTTCGCGCACCTCACGCGGTGAAGCCCATGTCTTCCGAGGGACGTGCGCGAGGACGAGATCGAGGTTCGACGACGGGATCCTGCAGATCCACCGCCGGCCGCGCACGCAGGCGCCGAAGCGCTTCGCCGACCTGCTGCAGACGATCCACCCCGACGACCACGAGTTCGCCGAGGCCGGCTTCCGCCACGCGGCGCGCCCCTGCGAGTTCGCCGACCTCGAGTACCGGCTCGTCCGCCTCGACCTCGAACCAGCCGATCGCCGTCTCCTTCACGGCGCGGGGCCGGTCACCCCCGGGCTGGGGCCGCCGGGCAAGGGCGGCATCGGCTGAGACGACCAGGGCGAGATGATCTCGGGCGAGGACGGCGTCGCCGTGGAGATGCGCCGGTTTCCTGAATCGCTGGATTGGAGCTCGCTCGGCGAACCGCGGCGGTAGAAGCCGGCGCGTCCACAGGTCCGGGGGCAGCGGCCCGCCGCTACAACCGCGGGTGCAGAGCCGGGGCTGGCTCGTCACTGGACGTCCAACCATCAGAGGTCGGTGGGACCGCATGCGGCGCTCACATCACCTCTTTCTCCAGTAGCCCGGCCTCTGTTTTGCGTGTGCGATGGCCACGACAAGAATGCGCGTTGGCTCGTCTCGGTACACGACGAGATACGGAAACCGTGTCAAACGCACCCGACGCGTCCCGTAACGGGTAGAGGGCCAGCGGCCCGGCGCCTCCGCAATAAAGAGCTTCACGACGGCCGTTTGCAGCCGCCAGGATGCGGCGCCGGGCTTCCGGCCAGGGGACCGGCGTGACGACCCCGGCGTCGACGTCGGCGAGAAGCCGCACTCGTCCGACTCGCAGTGGGAGAACGCAACGTAGCGCAGCCGCTCGACCGGCATCACCCGCGCGATCGCCACGCGCACCGCCGGGAAGAGGCGGCGCGGGCCGGTGTGGAAGAGCAGCGGCGCGTCGTCGACCAGGAGATACTGGTTGAACGAGAACGCAGCTTTGCCCTCCCCCACCGGGGTGTGGAGCTGATAGATGCCATTGGCCACCTCGGTGACCCGAGCCTCCGCCGCTGAATCGGTCATCTGCTCCTCCTCTCCAGCTCTCCAGCCGTACTGGACGCCGCCGCCGGCCTTGCGGCGCGGGCGGCGACTCACGCATCGTCGCACGGAGGCAGCGTCCTCCACCACTGTCGCTCGACGAGCTCGCGACGCCTGGGGGGTCATCCCGGGGGGTCATCCCCCGGCTCTTCGTCGCGGCGCGCCCCGAAGAACAGATGATTTCTGTCGATTCCTTGCGTGGCCTGCGCCCCCTCCGTCGCAGCATCGCAGGGCCGGATCGATCCCGGCGCGACCGGGCGCAGGGGCGCATCCAACACGTTGAATTTGCTAAGTTTATCCGGCCGCGAGCCCCGCCCTCCGGCCCTGGCGAGCTGGGACAATGTCCGTCCGACCGATCCCTTTCCGGACGGGTCGAAGGTGGCCATCCGTGGTAGACGTCAAGAACACGGGGTGACGGACGGCGTGCTCTCGCGAGCCGCGCGCGCTGGACGGCTTCGTTTTGTAGGAGACTTCATGGACAAGATCTCGCTCACGTACTTTGTCGACTTCGTTCTCAAGGCCGGGGCGCCCAAGCTGACCGGCGTCAGGGAGTTCAAGGAGCGGAAGGATGAGCTCCACACGGACTTTTACAGGCAGGTGACAGAGGCGATCGTCGACATGCACAGGAGCGGAAAGCCGACCAGCGTGCTCGACACCTTCCTCGCCGCCCAGCACGACGAGCGGCGCCGCCGCATCTATCCGTCGGTCGTCGATGGATACCGCAAGTTCCTCGCCTCCGGGAAGATGACGTGGTTCGAGCCGCCCGCGGCGACATACCGCCTCGGCGATCTCGAGATCAACGTCAATCCGGAGCTCGGGCTCGTCATCGACGGGACGCCTCACGTGATCAAGATGTATTTTCGCGGGGAGCCGCTGTCGTCCAAGCGCGTGTCGGTCGTGCTGAACCTCTTGATGAACGGCCTCGCCGAGAGCACCCCGGGCGGCGCCTTCGCGGTGCTCGACGTGCGCAACGCCAGGATTCACACATTCAAGGTACCGAACCCGCGGATCGGCTTGCTGCTCCGCGGCGAGGCCGCCTCCTTCGCCACCATCTACACAGGGCTGTGATCGCCGTCCCGCCGCGCGGGCCCGTCGTCACATCTCCCCGCATGCCGTGGGAGCAAGGCAAGAACGCGTTCTTTGTCTCGGTCCGCGGCGACTCGGCCAAGGAGATCACCGAGCGCTGGGAGAAGCTCTCTCCTGGCGCGACCGTCGCGCAGCCTCTGGCGCCGTCGGGATGGACGCCCCTCCACGGGATGCTCGAGGATCGCTTCGGCATCACCTGGGTACGAGTTCGGCTCTGATCCGATTGTGCCTGTGCTTCACCATTCGCCTCTCCTGGGGTGCTTGAGGTTCGACGATGTGGAGCTCGGCTGCCTGTCGTGGTTCGTTCGGGAAGAAGCGGGCTCCGATTGGCTTGACCTCTCGATTCCCTCCGGGATGCTCGAGGCTGCATATGGGCTTTCGTATCCTCTCGATGCGCAGACGGATCCCTGGCTCGTGCGACTGGAGCGTCTCCTCGCGACGATTGGTGCGCGCATCTTCGAAGTGGAGCCCTTCCAGCTAGGCCTCCTGGGGGAAGAGGCGTCTGGTGCGAGCAGCGCGTCCGAGCTAGCTGTGCGGAGCTCGACACGAGGATCGGGAGCGCGCAAAGCAACCGACCCACAGCCTGGCCTGAAGCCCAATCGGGTTGCGCCGGCGCCGCCCTGAGCCGGGTCGGTCGAGCTCCTCCACGATCCCATCGCCGCAGCCCTCGGCAGGAGGCTGCTCATCGAGCCGCGAATCCGCCCGACACCGGGAGCGGACCGCGGACCATGGGGAGGGCGCGGCGACCCGAAGGCTCGTCGTCGGTACCGCTCGAGGTGCCCTTCAGCTCGGCGAAGTAGCGCTTGCGGAAGATCAGCGTGGGGGCGTCGGTGCGGACCGAGCGTTCCTCGCCGGCCGGGGGGATCTCGACAGGGAAGGAGGACTCGACGATGGCGCGATCCTCGCAGGCGATGCGCGCGTTCATGCGGTGGAAGAAGAAGTCGAAGAGTGGGCTCGTCATGAAATCGCGGGCCATGGTCATGAGCATGCGGGTGCGCTGACCATCGATGGGGACGCAGGCGACGAGCATCATCATGCGCTTGTTCGGGATCGGGATGTGCAGGTTCATCTGGTTGGGCCAGCGGAAATCGAGCGATCCGGCCTCGGCCTTGCCGTCGATCGACGATCAAGCACTACTTCGGCGATCGATCGGGCGCGGTGGCCGAGGCGCTGCGGACGGTGCGCACAAGCGCGGCGCAGTACATCGCGACGGTGGCGGAGCCCGGCGATCTCGGCCTGCGGGAGTCGCTGCTCGGGCTCGGGTCGCGCCTTGCGGCTGTGTGGGTGCCGACGGGGGTCGGGCAGCTCTTCTCGGCCGGGATGGCGGCGGGGCTCTTCGACGCTGTCGCCGGCCCCGGCTACCTGGACGGGGTGCTCGAGCCGATGGTGCGCGCGATGGAGGAGCGCCTGCGCGTGCACGCGCACCGCGGCGAGGCGCGCCTCGATCCCGAGGACGAGCTGTCGGTGCGCACGGCCGCGCTCGCGTTCCTGTCGCCGCTCCTCGTGGCGCTCCTCCACCAGCACGGGCTCTCGGGCACGACCTGCCGGCCGCTGCCGATGCAACCGTTCCTCGAGAACCTGGTGGACGGCTTCGTGGCGGCCTACGGGCACAGCGAGGGGCGGCCCCAGGACTCGCCTCTCGACAAATCAGATACCGATCGTCGACGGAAACACTGACGAAACGCAGCCACGTTTACATTCCACGGCACGTCGACGGAGCTCCATCGCTCCGGCGCACGCCGGGGCGATCCGTTCGCGCTGCCGCCCAGGCAGCGCCGGCCAGCGCGGCGCGGCCTGCCAGGGGCGGGCGCGCCAAGCTCGAGTCCTATCGCCAGTCACGTCTTCACGGAGGAAAGCCAAGCTTATGTCCTATCTGGCGCCGACAGAATTTGTCACCAAGATGGTCGATGCGGGCGAGTCCAAGGTCCTCATGTCGACCCGGGACACGTTGATCCGAGCCTACATGGCCGGCGCGCTGCTCGCGCTCGCCGCCGTCTTCGCGGTGATGGTCACCCAGCAGACGGGCTACCCGATCATCGGCGCGATGCTGTTCCCGGTCGGCTTCTGCATGCTGTACCTGCTGGGCTTCGATCTGCTCACGGGTGTGTTCGTGCTGTCGCCGCTGGCGCTGATCGATCGCCGCAAGGGCGTCACCCTGGGCGGCGTCCTGCGCAACTGGGGCCTTGTCTTCGTGGGCAACTTCGCCGGCGCCGTCACCGTCGCCGTGATGATGGCGGTCGTCTTCACCTTCGGCTTCTCCACGGAGCCGAGCGCCGTCGGCAAGGCCATCTCCGGCATCGGCGAGGCGCGCACGCTCGGCTACAAGGAGTATGGCGCCGCCGGCATGCTGACGCTCTTCGTGCGCGGCGTGCTCTGCAACTGGATGGTCTCGACAGGCGTGGTCGGCGCGATGATCTCCAACACCGTCGGCGGCAAGGTGACGGCGATGTGGATGCCCATCATGCTGTTCTTCGCGATGACGTTCGAGCACTCCGTGGTGAACATGTTCCTGTTCCCCTCGGCCATGCTCATGGGCGGCAACTTCTCGGTCATGGACTACATCGTGTGGAACGAGATCCCGACAGTCGTCGGCAACATGCTCGGCGGCATCACCTTCACGGGCCTCACCCTGTACGTCACCCACCTCAAGACCGCCCCCAAGCTCGTCCCCGCCGCCAGGGAGCGCGAGCTCCCCGCCGCCGAGCCGCTCCGCGCCTCCACCAGCACTGCCGCCTGACGCGCCCGCAAGGCTCTCACCGCCGTCAGCGCGACCGCTGTGGTGGACCGAGAGGGCGCTTGCGAGGCGACCGGCGGCGATCGGGTTACCGAGCCGTATCTCGCGAATGACTCCATCCGCTGCTGCGACGCGCCTTCGGGCGGCTGAGCAAATCTCCGTCGCGCCGAGCGGATTGCCTCTGACAGAGACCTCCACGTAGCTTCCCTGGATTCACGCGCGCCGCTTTCGGCGCGCACACAACCAAGGAGGTCAGTTCATGCCCAAGCAACCTGTGCAAGACCCCACGGACGTCGATCAGCTCTCGGCTGCCCAGATCGAGGAGCGCGTCGAGAAGACGCTCCAGCACATCGAGGCCATCCGATCGCTCTGGCCTGGTCTCGAGCGCCTCGAGGAGGGCCGGCGCAAGCGCAGCGTCGGCCGCAGCCTCGGTGTGCTGGGGCCCCCGCTCGCCAAGCTGTTTGCGCTCCTGCGCCCGAAGGACGGCAAGGACAGCGCGCTCGCGCGATCGTTCCACGTGCTCGGGGACCAGGACGACGGCGATGACCCGGAGCGGTTCGAGGTGGAGCTGCTCGAGCGGCGCCTGAAGCGCGCCGTGGCCGAGCAGAAGGTCGCCGACGCGCTCGAGGACCTGGCGCGCCACCTCGACGACGACGTCCTCGCCACCGCCGAGATGGTCATCGGTCCGGGCCTCGCCGCGCTCGATCTGGCGCGCACGATCGCCCGCCAGAACGCGAGCTTCCGAGCCATCCTGGCGCCGGTCCTCGACGACTTCCGGGCGATGACCAAGCAGGCGCGCAAGGCGAAGAAGCCCGAGGCGCCGAGGCCTGAGCCGGCGGCGCCCGAGCCGATCTGACGGCGCCGCGGGCTCCCCAGAGCAGCCCCACCGTCCACGCCTACCACCGGCGGCGGCTGGTCAGGCATTCTCCCTCCCAGCGCTGCCGTCCGTTCACCCCAGGCCGAGGTTCATGCACCGCCGCGCGGAGCATCCGGCGATGCCTCGCCAGGCATCCGCCGGCGCCTCGCCAGGCATCCGCCGGCGCCTCGCCAGGCATCCGCCGGTACCTCGCCAGGCATCCGCCGGTACCTCACCAGGCATCCGCCGAGCCCCGCCCGTCCGGCGGAGACGCGGCCCGTCAGTATTCGACGTCCTGCTTGAAGACGAGCTCCGAGGACGGTGACCCGGGATTGCTGTTCTTCTCGAGGCTGATGACGAGCTCGAACCGGGTGAGCGGCACGCTCACGTCCTTGAGCTTGCCGGTGCGGTCGTCGGCGTCGAAGTTGAGCGCGCCGACCCGCTGCCACGGCGAGTCGCTGTCCGGGCGCGCCCAGACGACGTAGGCGGAGCTCGTCGCCTCGAGGCGATCCGGCGGCGGAAGGTTCTTCGCGGTGATGTCGAGGCGGGTCATGGCCGCGTCGAAGTTGACGTCGGCCACGATCACGGCGTCGGCGCCCGGCGCCTTCCCTATGCCCTGCGGCGTGTAGCGCAGCGGGCCGCCGCAGCCCGCTATCATCGCGCACGCAAACGCCACGACGGCGAGCCGCAGCACCTTCGATACATGTCCTGTCATCTCGGTAGATCCTCCTTCGTCGCTCTGCTGCGGGCGAGGACGCCTCGCGGAGCCGCCGGCACCGGCCGGCGGCAAATCAGCGGCGGCATCATAGCCGCTTTCGGCCGCGCCGACGGCGCTCGCCGACGCGAGACCGCGACCGGGCGCGCCGGCAGCCCCGCCGGCGGCCTCGCCCGCCCCGCCCCCGCGGCCTCGCCCGCCCCGCCCCGCGGCCTCTCGCCCGCCCCGCCCCGCGGCCTCTCGCCCGCCCCGCCCCGCGGCCTCTCGCCCGCCCCGCCGGCGGCCTCGCCCGCCCCGCCCCCGCGGCCTCGCCCGCCCCGCCCCCGCGGCCTCGCCCGCCCCGCCCCGCGGCCTCGCCCGCCTCACCAGCGCGGCGCGCTCGCCCGCCGGCGCCGCGCGCTCTCCCTGCCGGGCGTCGCGACGGCGCGGGTCCCGGCCGCCGGGCGGCGCGTCCTCGGCGAGGGCTGCGCGCGCGGCCGGATCCCGGAATCGGCGGCCGGCGCGGAGCCCAAGGATCGCATGGCGAAGCGCCGCCCATCGACTAAGGTCTCGAATTCGAGATGGATTTGGCACACACACGGCTCGGAGCGCGGGGCGATCGCTGGTCGACGTCGCGGGGGATCCTGGATGTTCGCACGCCCGCGTCCGACGTCGTGACGCGGCGTTTCGAGGGGTACGCGACGCTCGAGCTCATCGAGCCGGCGGTCAGGCACCTGGAGACGCTCATCGAGTCGGGCATGCGCCCGCTCGTGTTCGACGATCTCGAGCTCGGCACCGGCTATGACAGCGACGTCCGCGCCAAGCTCACGTCGTGGCACCTGCGGAATCCCGGCAAGCTGAAGGAGGTCCATATCCTCGTCCGGCCGGGGCTCGTCGCCATGGGCGTCACGGTCGCCAACCTCGCCACGGGCGGCCGCTTCGTCGTCTACACGGATCGCTCGACGTACGAGTGGACGCTCGCCGGCGCCCTGACGGAGCGGATCACGGCGGGGCCCGCCTCGTCGGTGCGCGCGCCCTCCCTGCGCTGACGCGGTCTCCAGGCTCGGTTCGACCCGCGCCGCGAGCAGCCCGACCCGCGCCGCCCGCGGCCCGCCCCGAGGGTCCGATCCACGCGATCGGGCCGCTCAACAACGCGCGCCGCGGCGCCGCGGCGCCGCCGGCCCCGAGCTCACGGGTGCTGCGCTACCCCGTTCGCCTGGGGGCTCCGGGCGCCGAGCGTGATCTCGCTCATCCGGCCCGGATGCTTTCCTTCAACGCCATCGTAATGACGGCGGATCGCCGCCATATCGGCCTCGATATCACCCGTCGGGTAGAAGACGTGGAGGATCCCGCCGCGTTTCCGGGGGAAATCAAGATAACCGAGGAGGATCGGGACGCCGGCGCCGAGCGCCACGTAATAAAAGCCCGTCTTCCAACGTTTCGTGCGCGAGCGCGTGCCCTCGGGCGCGACGACCAGAATGAGCTCGTCGCGCTGCTTCAGGATGTCCACCACGGCCGCAACGAGGTTGTTCCGGTCGCGGCGATCGACGGGGATGCCGTCGAGCCACCGGAAGAACCAGCCGAACGGCGGCTCGAAGAGGGTGTGCTTGCCGAGCCAGGAGAACTCGAGGCCGAGCACGTAGCTCACCGCGAGCGTGAACGGGAAATCCCAGTTCGAGGTGTGAGGCGCCGCGATCAGAACCGCCTTGGGCGGGAGATCCGTCACGCCCTCCACGCGCCAGCCGAACACGGAGAGCCAGGTCTGGCCGATGAACCGGCGAATCGCGCGGCGGGGGGCTGAAAAACGCGGGGCAGGATCGCTCGGCATGGATGACCTCGACGGTAAGCAGCCGGAGACTTGTCGCTGCCGGGGTGGATGTCACGTCACCTTTCCGTCATCGCCGCGCCGTCATCGCCGCACCGTCATCGCCGCGCCGTCATCGCCGCTCCAGCCCGTGCGGCTTGCCCTCGCCGTAGCCGGCCAGCGTCTGCACCCCGATGACGGCCTTCTCGTGGAGCTCGTCGAGGTTCGCCGCGCCGGCGTAGGTGCACGCCGACTGCACCCCCGTGATCATCTCGATGAGGATGGCGCCGACGCTCTCGCGCCCCTCCTGGATGTAGATGCGCGACGTCGAGATGCCCTCGCGGAAGAACCCCTTCTTGGCGCGCTCGAACGGGTCGAGATCGGCGGTGCGCTCGCCGACGGCGCGCGCGCTCGCCATGCCGTAGTTCTCCTTGTAGAGCAGCCCCTCGCGGTCCTCCATCACGTCGCCCGGGCTCTCGTACGTGCCGGCGAGCGTCGTCCCGACCATGACGCGCGAGGCGCCGGCGGCGAGGTAGAGCGCCACGTCGCGCGGGTGCCGGACGCCGCCGTCGGCCCAGACGCGCTTGCCGTGGCGGGCGGCCTCGCGGGCGCACGCGAGCACCGAGGTGAACGTCGGCCGGCCGGCGCCGGTCTGCATGCGCGTCGTGCACATCGCGCCGGGGCCGACGTTCACCTTCACGATGTCCGCGCCCGCCTCGATGAGCTCCCGCGTGCCCTCCGCCGTGCAGACGTTGCCGGCCACGAGCGGCGCGGCGCCGCCGATCGCGCCCCGCACCGCGCGGACCGCCTCGAGCATCCGGCGCTGGTGGCCGTGCGCTGTGTCGAGCACGATCGCGGAGACGCCGATCTCGAGCAGCCTGGCGGCGCTCTGCGCCGCCTGCGCCGAGATGCCGATCGCCGCGGCGACCATGAGCTCGCCGCGGTCGTCGAGCGTCGGCCGGAGGAGCTCCAGGCGCACGGCGTCGTCGCGCGTGAGCACGCCGTGGAGCCGCCCGTCGCCGTCGAGCACGGGCACCGCCTTCACGCGCGCGTCCTCCATCAACAGGAACGCCGTCCGGTTCGGCGTGCCGGCCGGGATGGTGATGAGCCGCGACGACATGAGCGCGGACGCGGGCGTGTACTGGTCGCGGTTGCGCAGGTCGGCGTGCGTGACGATGCCGATCGGGCGGCGCTCGTCGTCGACCACGACGACCATGTCGTGCGACCGCTTCCGGATGATGCCGTGCACGTCGCGGAGCGTCGCCCGCGGGGAGACCGAAAGCGGCGTGTCGTACCGCGGATCGGCGCGCTTGATGTGCCGGACGATGCGCTCGACCGTGTCGAGGTCCATGTCCTGCGGCAGCACGCCGAGCCCGCCGAAGCGGGCCATCGTCTCGGCCATCCGCTTGCCGGTGACCGCGTTCATGTTCGCCGAGACGATCGGGTGCGAGCCGCCGGGGAAGTCCGTCGGGCGCAGGTCGGTGTCGAGGCGCGAGCCGCCGGCGAAGTACCCGGGGGTCAGGAACACGTCTTCGAGGGCGAGCTCCAGGCTCTCGTCACGCTCGGGGTGGAGAAAGCGCATGCGCGGCTCCGATCAGGGGTGGGGGGGCGGCGGTGGACGCCTCGCCGCGCGGCCTTCGGCCTGGCCGCGCGCGAGCAGGTCCGCGTAGAGGGCGAACAGCGCGTCGAAGTGCTCGTCGCTGGCCGGCAGCCGCTCGCCCGCGGCGCGGGCCGCCGCGGCGCGCTCGGCCCGGGGGCGCTGCAGCACCCGCTCGATCGCGGCGGCGACCTCGGCGGCCGGGGCGCGCGCCGGGTAGGTCTCGGCGGCGCCGGGGCTCACGAAGTCCATCGCCGCGCCGGCCGCGGGGACGACGAGCGGCAGGCCCGAGCAGAGCGCCTCGCCCAGCACGAAGCCGAACGTCTCGGCGGCGCCCCCGTGGACGAAGACGTCGGCGCTGGCGAGCAGCGCCGCGTAGGTGGCGCGGTCCTTCGCGAAGCCGAGGAAGCTCACCTGGGGCAGCGCGGCCGCCCGCCGCTCGAGCCGCGCCCGCTCGGGCCCGTCGCCCAGGATCGCCAGCGCCACCGGGCGCCGCGCCGCGAGCTCCCGCGCCGCGTCGATCACGAGCGCGACCCGCTTCTCGACCGCGAGCCGGCACGCGACGAGGAGCAGCACGGCCGACGGCTCGTCCGCGAACCGGCCGAGCAGGCTGCGCCGCAGCGCCGGGTCCGCGCGGGAGGGGTCGAACGACTCGCGCCGCACGCCGAACGTGACGCGGTGGACGCGCTCGCAGCCGTGCGCGCTGAGCTGCTCGGCGATGAACGTGCCCGGGGCGATCGTCGCGTCGAACCGCCGCGACAGCGCCCGCGGCCAGGCGAACAGCGCGCCCTCCAGCGCGCGGGCGACGGCGCGCGGGCGCAGCCGGTCGAGCAGCGGCGCGGCGTACGTGCTGATCTGGTCGGAGTGGTACACGAACGTGCGGAGCGGGACGGTGCGCTCGCCCGCGACGACGAGCGCGGCCGTGTACGGCGCGCTCGCCTGCAGCACGTCGGGCGCCTCGCGGCGGATGATCGCGCGCACCGCGCCGAGCCGGAGGAGGGCGTGGTAGGTCGGGTCGTACGGCATCGGCGGGCCGGCCACCCGCACGATGCGCCCCTGCTCGAGCGCCACCTCCTCGTCGCGCGGCCCGGGCGCCACGACGACCACCTCGTGGCCGCGCCGGCTGCCCTGGCGCACGAGCTCCTCGAGGTACGAACGCACGCCGCCCCCGCGCGACGAGAAGAACTCCGCGACGTCCAGGATCTTCATGAGTGCTCGCTCCCGCGCCAGAGGAGGCCGCCCTTCCACGCGCCCCGCAGCATCCCCGAGCGATTCATCACGTGCAGCAGCGCCGGGAGGAACAGGAGGGCGCTCGCCACGCACGCGATCTCGCCGCTCACCGCGACCCAGCCGAACGAGTTCAGCGCCTGGTTGTCGGCGAACACGAGCGACCCGTAGCCCAGCACGGTCGTGTAGCTGCAGAGCGCCACCGGCCCGGCCGAGCGCTTCAGCGCGAGCGACACGTCGCCGCCGAGCAGCCGCGCGCGGTCGAAGACGTTGAACGGGTACTCGCAGCCGATGCCGAACGTGATCGGCAGCGCGATGAAGTTCAGGAAGTTGATCTTCACGTCGAGCATGGCCATCGCGACAGCCGTCCCGAGGACGCCGAGCACGAGGGACGACAGCACAGTGAACGAGCCGACAAGGCTGCCTGTCGCGAGCACCACCACCAGGGAGACGGCCAGGAAGGACACCGCCGTCGCGAGCGGGCCGTCGCGCTCCATCGACCGGATCATCTCGGCGAACACCGTCGGCCTGCTCGCCGTGACGACGTGCGTGCCGTCGGGGAGGACGATGTTGCCTGTCGTGTTCGCCATCCGGAGGAGGTTCTTGCCGTTCGAGAACGAGACGTCGTTCTTGTACTTCACATAGAACACCGTGCCCACGACGCCGTTGTTCTCCTCGAACCTGCGCCGGATGAGGTCCGGCAGGTCCTCGGGGGTGATCACGCGCAGGGTCTCCGGCGGCTTCATGAGCCGGACGCGCTCCTGCTCCTCCGGGGTCAGCGCCCGCATCACGCGCGGGGTCAAGCGGCTCCGGATCCGCTCCAGGACCTCGAGCTTCCGGCGCTGCTCCTCGGGCGTGCCGGGGAGGAGGTCGGCGATCGTCGCGACGTCGGCCACGAGCCTCCCCTGCGGATCCGCCGCGTCGTTCGCCAGGATCTGCGCCTTGATGGCCGGCACCTGCTCGGGCGTGTCCGCGAGCATCATCGCGCCCGCGACGTTCATCTTGCCGCCGAAGACCTCGGACGCCTTGAGCGACCAGCTCCCCGCGCCCTTCTGCTGCGAGCTCTTCGAGCCGAGCCGCGCGAAGTTGTACTCCCACGGGTCCCTCAAGTACGCGGGGAGCTTCCACGCCGCGAGGAGCAGGACGATCGGCGCGACGGCCAGGAACACGACCGGCCACCGCTTCGTCGTGCGCGCGAGCAGCCGCGCCGCGGGCCCCGAGGCGCCCTCCTCCGAGACGCGCGGCGGCGGATCGCGCAGCCAGCGCGGGAGCCTCGCCTGGACGCGCTCGATCGCGACGAGCGTCGCGGGCACGAGCGGCACGATGGAGGCCCACACAGCGAGCATCCCGACGAAGCCGATCGTGCCGAACTGGCTGAACCCGCGGAAGTGGGTGATCGTGAGCGACCCGTAGGCGATCGCCGCCACGCAGGCGCCGACGAGCTCGGCCCGGAACGCGTTGAGGACCGCCTCGCGCCGCGCCTCGTCCGCCGCGATGCCGCGCGCGCGGAAGTCGCGGTACCGCGACAGGAGCACGATCGGGTAGTTGACCCCGTTGCCGACGATGATCGCCCCGAGGAACGCGCCGACCGTGTTGACGTAGCCGTACGTCGCCGTCGCGAACGCGTAGCCGGCGCTCGCGCCGAAGGCCGTGGGCAGGGCGATCACGACAAGCGACCAGGGCGAGCGGTAGTAGGCGACAACGCCCGCGAGGATCAGCACCAGCGCGATGGCGGTCGCCCACACCGCCTCGCTGACGAGCGACTTCTGCTCGGCGATCGCGTTCGGGATGTCGCCCGCGTAGCCGACCTGCATGTCCGGGTGGAACTGCGCGGGCCCCAGGCGATCGACAAGCGCGGTCACGTCGTCGAGGAGCTGGGCCGCGCTGCGATCGCCCATCCCGGCGCTGCGTGAGACGATGCGGATCGCGGCCATGCGCCCGTCGGGCGTCGAGAAGTAGCCGCTCGGGAACTCGTCGATCTTCTTCAGCCGCCGCTGGAGCTCCGCCCACGTGTCGTCGAGCGACAGGCCCTTCTTCGCCGGCGCGCCCGCCGCCTGGCCCCCGCTCGCGCCGCCGGCCTCGCCGGCGTCCAGGTCCTCGATGAGGCCGCTCCTCAGGGCGAGCTCGAGCTCGATCGCCTCGTCCGCCTGCTCGAGCTCGCGCACGCTCGCGTAGAGCCACTTGTTCTCGTCGAAGAAGCGGCGCGCCTCCTTCGTGCCGGACTCGACGTAGCGGATGAGCGACTCCGGCCCGCACGCGGCGCGGCACGCGTCGTCGGCGCAGGCGGCCAGGCAGGCTGCGCGTCGCCGGAGCGGCTCCTCGAGCTGCTCGGAGAGCGCGTCGATGAACCGCTCGTTCGCGCCGCGATCGGGCGACTCCGCGATCACGATGAGCTGCGCGCCGCCGTCCACGCGCTTGGCCTGGCGCTCGTAGGCCATGAACGCCGGGCTGTCGCTCGGCAGGAGCTCCCGGAGCTCCGTGCGCAGCTCGAGCCGCGACGCGTAAGTCCAGAGCCCTGCCATGGCGGCGATCGCCAGGCCGATCACGAGCCAGGGACGCCGCCCGCTGAAGTCGACGAGCGACCCGATCATCCTGAGGAGCATGCGAAGAACACCTCGAGCCGGCGCCGGGATGGCCGGCGCGGGGCAGGTCGTACCACGCGCGGGGCGCAGAACGACGGCGAGCAACCTCTCACGCGCAGAACCGCGCGCGGCGCAGAATCAAGCGCAGAATGACGCGCAAATCACGCGCAAATCACGCGCAATCACGCGCAGAACGACGGCTGGATCCCCTTCGGCCGCGGCGCCGCGGCCGGGCGCAGGTGGCCGAAGGCGAACAGGCCGCCGGTGAAGCCCACCCAGGAACGGAAGTGCCGGAAAGTCTCCAGCCACTGGAGCGCCTTCGGCCCCTCGACGAGCGGGCGGATGCCGGACTGCGCCGCGTGCTCGCGCGCGTTCACGAAGGCGTTCGCGAGCATCCGCTGCACGACGACGGGCGAGGAGCGCTCGCGCGCGCGCTGCGCCGCCGCGCCCCCGAGGCGCGCGGCGGCCGCAGGGTCCCGCGCGAGCGCGAGCGCGGCGTTCGCGAACGCGGCGTTCGCCTTGTCCTCCGCGAGCGCGCCGCGGCCCGGCTCGAGCAGCAGGCCGTTGTGGCCGCTCTGGATCTGCGAGCTCACGCCCATGCCGTCCGCGAACGCGACCGTCGGGGAGCCGCACCAGAGCGCCTCGCTGAGGACGTTGCCGAACGTCTCGCTCAGCGACACGTGCAGGAAGGCGGTCGCGTGGCGGTAGTAGTCCGAGATGCGGCTGTACGGCACCTCGCCCGTGAAGATCACCCGCCGGGCGACGCCGAGCTCCCGCGCCAGCGCCGCGTACGCCGCGCTGTCCGGCCCGTCGCCGACGAGCGTCAGCGTCGCCTGCGGGTGGTTCGGCGCGATGTGCTCGGCGAAGATCCGGATGAGGCGGTGCTGCGACTTCTCGCGGGTGTGCCGCCCGGCGCAGACGAAGCGCGGGCCGCGCACGTCGAGGCCGCGCTCCTCGAGCAGCGGCGCGTACGGGTCGGGGCCGAGCGAGCGATCGAACACGTCCTCCGGCACCATCCGCGGGATGACGTGGATCGGCACCTTCACGCCCCGGTCGCGCCAGTAGTCGCGCAGGCCCTCGCTCAGCACGACGAGCCCGTCGCCCTGGTTGTAGAGGTCGACGAAGAGCCGCTCCATCGGCGCGCGGAGCGTCTTGTGGAGCACCGTGTGGACCGCGCCGATCCGCGAGATGCGCTCCGGCAGCAGCACGTCGTACGCGGCCGCCAGGTGCGTCGTGTTCACGCAGAGCAGCGGGGTGCCGCGCATCTTGCGCAGCCAGATGCCGAACTCGACGAGGAGCGTCGTGGTCTGGGCGAAGCAGATGTCGAAATCCCACCGCATCGGATCGAACACGTAGGACTCCAGGGGCATCGGCAGGTGCACCCCGGGGTAGGTGCGCAGCGGCACGCTGGGCAGGGCGATGGTGCCGGGGGGCATCTCGTCGGCCGAGGCGTCCGGATCCCGAGGTCCGATCAGTGTTGCCTGGTGACCACAGGTGTTGAGCGCCCGATACAGGGCCCGCGTCTGGAAGACCGCCCCGTTCGCGTAAGGAATGCGCGTGAAGTCGCTGAGGATGGCGACCTTGAGCGGCCGCCCGTTGGCCCCGGAGAGGGAAGCAAACGGGTTCTCCGGCGCCGCCACCTGCGCCTTGACGAAGGGGTGCCCTCCCCGTGCGGGCCCAGGGGATGGATTGTGGCGCGCCGACACGATCGCCTCGTGCTGCCCGCGATCGCTCCGGTGGTCACCGAGCGGCTGAAATGCATCCATGGTCATCTTCGTTGCTCCTGGAGGGGCGGCGCGTGCCGTGATCGATGACCGATGCGCGCAGCGTGACAGGCGGTCTGACGCGCATGTCGCGCTTGCGGCCATCGTGTCGCTCCCGCGCCCGCGAGCGCGGCCTGCTGCTCATCACAGCAGTCATTCCTCGTCGGCCGAACGGCCGGTGATTAGCAAACCTCATGCCGGTTGTCTCGCGTGACGCCACGCCCGGCGGTGCGAACGTCGCGTTGCACCTAGGCCCTGTCTGCGCACGCCTCGTCCAGCAGGGAACGCGCGGCCGACGGCGCGCTGGGCAGCGCGCGCTCCAGGTCGATGCGTGCGAAGTCAGCGGCGCGGGCGCGATCGAAGAAGCGCGCCACCACGCCCGGCGAGAGCGACAGCAGCGGGCTCGCCACCGCGACGCCGGCGCGCTCGGCCAGCAGGGCGTTGAGCGTCTGCTCGTGGTGGCGCTCGTCGTGCAGCGCGAGGACCGGCTTCCCCGCGAGCACGCACTCGGCGAGGACGTTGCTGCCGGCGGTGGTCACGACAGCCGACGCCGCCTCGAGGTGGGCGAGGAACGCGTCCGGATCGAACGGCCGCGCCGTCACGCCGGGCACGTCGACGCCGGGGGCGCCGAACGCGACGACGCGCCGGCCCGCGCGCGCGATGCGCTCGAGCGCGCCGCGCGCGTCGTACTCGCTGAAGTAGCAGACGACCGCCCCGGGCTCGACGTCGCGCGCGGCGCCCGCGGCCGGGAGCCGGCGCTCCGGCCGCGCGACGACGGTGCCCGGCGCCTCCGGCTCGACGGGGAGGAAGTGGACAGCGACGGCATGGCGCGCGCGGGTGGAGGCCCAGGTCGTGCGCCGGCAGGCGAGCACCCGCAGGCGCGGCAGCCCCTCGGGCAGGCGGCAGCGCGAGAAGACGAGATCGTGGCCGATCGCGACAGCGCGGATCCCGAGCGCCCGCGCGGCGAGCAGCGAGGGCAGGTCCCCGTCGCTCACGATCGCGTCGGGCCGGAAGCCCGCCTGCTCGACGAGCTCCTTTGCGACCCGGCGCGGCAGCTCGATCACGCCGCCGACGCCGGGGTAGATGGGCCGCACGGGGCGGTGCTCCGGCAGCGCGCCGAGCAGCTCCGCGGCCTGGCCGCCGGCGTAGATCCTGAGCTCGTGGCCGCGCTCGCGCAGGGCGCCCGTGATCGCGAGCGCGCGGCTCGCGTGGCCGCGCCCGCGCCCGTGGACGTAGTACCCGATCCTCGCCACGGCCGATCAGCGCCTCATCCGGTTCATCGTGTTCACCTGGTCGTAGCGAAAGCAGCCCACGAGGTGATCGTTGACCATCCCGGTCGCCTGCATGAGCGCGTAGCAGATCGTCGAGCCGACGAACTTGAAGCCGCGGCGCAGGAGGTCCTTGCTGAGCGCGTCCGAGGCCGCCGTCTTCGCCGGGATCTCCGTGGGGGCCCGGAAGGCGTTCACGACGGGCGCCCCGCCGACGAAGCCCCAGAGGTACGCGTCGAAGCTGCCGTGCTCGCGCTGCACCTCCAGGAAGCGGAGCGCGTTGTTGACGGCCGACGCGACCTTGAGCCGGTTGCGCACGATCCCGGGGTTCGCGAGGAGCTCCTCGACGCGCGCCGGCGTGAAGCGGGCGACGCGGGCCGGGTCGAAGCCCGCGAACGCCTCGCGGTACGCCGCCCGCTTGCGCAGCACGGTGAGCCAGCTCAGCCCCGCCTGCGCGCCCTCGAGGATCAGCATCTCGAAGAGCATCCGGTCGTCGTGCACCGGCACGCCCCACTGCTCGTCGTGGTAGGCAATGTAGTCGGCATCGGCGGTCACCCACGCGCATCGCTCCGGCATCGGGCGCCACTGTAGCAGCCCGTCTCCGCGCGTGACCTCCCGGCGCTCCCCATCGCACCGGCGCGCGACGTGCGCTTTGACTCCCCGCCAGCGCAGCGCTCCAATGCGCCCTGGGCCGCGCCGCACATGACCGCCTCGAGCAGCTTTCATCCGTCGGGATCGCAGGGGTTTCGCGGCGCCGAGGCGCTCGAAGAGCGCCGCGCGATGGCCCGGGGCCTGCCCACAGCGCTCGTGACCTGGCCCACATTCGCAGCGCTCGACGTGTTCGTTGTGGTGGCGGTGTTCCCGAGCGCGTCGATCTCGCGGCTCTTGCTCTACCGGCTGCTCGGCGAGGTGATCCTGCTCTGGCTCTACCTCCTCGCCCGGCGCGAGCAGACCTCGGCCGAGCTGCTCGACGCGGCGCACGTCTTCGCTGTCTGGAGCACGGGGGGGCTGATCTCGGTGATGGCCCTGGAGTTCGGGGATCTCACCTGGAACTACATGCACGGGCTCTCGATCGTGATGCTCGTCGACGCGACGATCCTGCCCACGCACTTCACCCGCTCGCTCCGGATGACGCTCCCGGTGGCGCTCAGCTTCCCGATCATCATGGGCGCGGGGGCGTCGCTCGACCCGGGGCTCGCGGAGCAGTGGTCGTCGCAGCGGTCGCTCGTCGTCTTCGCGTGCAACTACATCTTCGTGCTCGCCACCGCGACGCTCGTGTCGGCGGCGAGCCACGGTCTCTGGTCGGCGCGCCAGCAGGTCTACGAGGCCCGCAAGCTCGGCCGCTACCGGCTCGTGGCGCCTGTCGGCCGGGGCGGGCAGAACGAGGTGTGGCTCGCCTGGGACGAGTCGCTCCGCCGCGACGTGGCGCTGAAGCTGCTCCGCAGCGAGAGCAAGTCGGAGGGCGAGGTGCGCAGCTTCGAGCGCGAGGCGCGCGCGACGAGCCGGCTCACGTCGCCGCACACGATCCGGATCTTCGATTTCGGGGCGAGCAGCGACGGCATCTTCTACATCGCGATGGAGCACCTGGCCGGCGCGGATCTCGCCACCCTGGTGCGCGATCACGGCCCGATGACCCCCGCCCGCGTCGTGCACTTCGCGCGGCAGGCCTGCCTCTCGCTGGCGGAGGCGCACGACGCGGGCGTCATCCACCGCGACATCAAGCCCCACAACCTCTACATCACGCGCGTCGGCGACGAGCACGACGTGCTCAAGGTGCTCGACTTCGGGATCGCCAAGCAGGTGACCCTCGAGGGAGACGCGACGATGACGGACGTCGGCGTGATCAAGGGGACGCCGACCTACATGTCCCCGGAGATGATCTCCGCGGGCCCCATCGACGCGCGCAGCGACATCTACTCGCTCGGGGTGACGCTCTATTACCTGCTGACCGGGGTGGCCCCCTTCGAAGGGCGGAGCTTCGGCAAGCTCGTCTATTCGCACCTGACGATGCCGCCGATCCCGCCGTCGCTCCGCGCGCCGTGGCCGCTCTCGTCGGAGCTGGAAGAGGTGGTGATGCGGTGCCTCGCCAAGAAGCCCGGCGACCGCTACCAGAGCGCGCGCGAGCTCCTGGCGGCGCTCGACGCGTGCGCGCCGACGCCGCCGTGGACGGCGGAGGACGCGCGGGCCTTCTGGGCGGCGCGCGCCGCGATGCCGCGCGGGGAGCCGCCGCCCCCGGACCCCGGACCCACCGTGCGCCTGCGGCCGGACAAGGCCGCCTCGGCGGCGTGAGGGGGAGGCCTGGAGGAGCGCGCGGGGCCGCGCTCCTCCGGCCCGGTTCGAGCCCTGATCAGGCCTGGCCGACGCCGAGCTGCGTGGCCTCGGGGAACCGCCGCGACGCGGGCGGAGGCGCCCACCGCCTGGACGAGGGGGGCGCGCCGTCGAGCTGGAGCACCGGGCGCATCTCGGTCGCGGGGACCGCCATGGGGCGCTCGCCCCGCGCCGCGAGGATCGCGTCGTAGAACGCGCGCGCGCTCTCGTCCCACCCCGTGCACCCGGCGAGCGAGACGATCCGCTCGGGATCGTACGGCGCGTACGCCGCGCGCGACATGGCCTCGGCCAGGGCGGGCAGGTCGCCGGGCGCGACGAGCTCGCCGAGCGCGGGGCTGCTCAGCACGTCGGGGATGCCGCCGACGTGCGTCGCGACGACGCGGCGGCCTGACGCGAGCGACTCGATGACGACGTTGGGCGTCCCCTCGTGGTGGCTCGGCAGGACCAGCGCGTCGCAGGCGGCGACCCAGCGCGCCACCTGGTCGTGCGGCAGGCGCCCCGTGAGCAGGACGCGATCGCCGAGCCGCTCCGCCGCCGCCTTGCAGGCCTGCTCGTCGGCGCCGCTCCCGACAAGCACGAGGTCGACGTCCGGGTGCGCCGGGGCGAGCCGCTCGAACGCGGCGATCGCGTCGAGCGCGCCCTTGTCGCGGAGCAGGTGACCGACGTAGAGCAGCAGGCGGCGGTCCGGCGAGCGGCCCAGGGCAGCGCGGGCCTCGCCCCTGTCGCGCGGCCGGAACATGGAGCGATCGACGCCGTTCATCACCACGTCGATGCGATCGCGCGGCACGCCGAGCGCGTGGACGCCCTCCTTGAGCTGCTTGCTCACGGCGACGACGCGCGTCGCGCGCCGGAGCCCCCACTCCAGCGCCGGCCTCACCGCCGGCTGCTGCGAGAGCACGTCGATGTCCGAGCCGTGCACCTTGACGACCGCGGGGACGCCGAGCAGCTCCGCCAGGCACACGGCGGCGAAGCCGTCCGGGTAGGCGAACGAGCCGACGATGACGTCCGGCGCCGGGTGGTGCCGCGCGAGCTCGAAGAGCATCGAGGCCGCGTAGAGCGGGCCGTTCAGGTAGGGCGCCACCTTGGGCAGGTAGAGGAAGCGCGGGTGTCGCACCGGCAATCCCTCGATGATCTCCTCGCGTGGCGCGTCGTTCGAGACTGACCACTTGGAGAACCTGGAAGCCCCGGGAAACCAGGGGATCGTCGCGAAGACGTCGATATCGCAGTAACGCGACAGCGCGGCGAACTGCCGCCGGTTGAACGGCGCCTGTCCAGGGTTCATCGCGTTCGGGAAGATCTTGGTGATAAGCAGGATGCGCATACCTCTGCTCCTCCGGACTCGCCCGCTTGGCTCGACAGGCATTCTCCGACAGGGGGTGCGCGGCGTTCGCCGCACGGGTCGCACCTCACCGAGCAGAGAGCATGCCACGACGGAGAAGCTGGAAACCCAGCGAGAACAGGAGCAATCGAGGCGATATGGACAGCAAGCGAAGGCCACGCTGCCTCAGGCGAGGCATATTGGCACAAGCGGTTACAGCCTCTGCCGTAGCGGACATTCCGTAGACAACGCTTTTGTACAACAAAGCGCCACATTTACAATGGGGCGCTACAGGGAAAGTTTCGCGACGAATGCATCGCCCTGCCCCGCGCCCGAGAGCTGCCCCTGGCCGAAGCTGATGCTGCCGTAGAAGCGGCCGGCGAGCAGCGCGCTCGCGCCTGAGCCCGCCGCGACGTCGAGGCCCACCTGCGTCTGGGCGTCGCCGAAGAGCGAGCTGAACAGGTGGGCGCCCGAGGGGCCGAGCTTGACCAGGTACACGTCGGTCTTGCCGCGGCTCGTCAGCGCGCCGCCGCCGAAGTCGGCCGAGCCGAAGAGCGGCCCCGCGAGCAGGACGTTGCCGGCCTCGTCCACGGCGACGCTCGCGCGCGCGCCTGTCTCGAAGTCGGTGAGGAGCTGATCCTCCGCGTCGCCGAAGCGCCGGCCGAGGAGGTGCTCTCCGGCGCCGGAGAGCCTGGCGACGAAGAGGTCCCGGCCGCCGGCGCTCTCGAGCGGCCCGCCGCCGAGGTCGATGGTCGACGCGAACGTGCCCGTGAGCACCACGTCGCCCGTGGCCTGGTGCACCGCGACGTCGTGGGCCTCGTCGGCCTCGGCGCCGCCGAACCGCGCGCTCCAGAGGGGGTCGCCGGAAGGGCCGAGCCTGGCGAGGAAGACGTCGGAGAGCCCCGCGCTCTCGAGCCGCCCGACGCCGAGGTCGATGGCGCCGGAGAAATGGCCCGCGACGACGATGTCGCCTGTCGCGTCCGCCGCGATCGCGTGGGCGTAGTCGTCGCCCGGGCCGCCGGCGCGCACGGCGAAGCGCGTGCGGCCGTCGTCGGGGTCGAGCCCCAGGACGAAGGCGTCGCGCATGCCGGCGCTCTCGAGCGCGCCGGCGCCGAAGTCGACCTCGCCGTGGAAGCCGCCGGCCACGAGGACGTCGCCCGACGGGCCGATGGCGATGCGGTCGCAGCGATCGGCGCCGGTTCCCCCGAGGATCCTGCTCCAGAGGTGCTCGCCGTCGCTGTCGAGCCTGGCGACGAACACGTCGTCGCTCCCGCGCGACGCGAGCTCGCCGCCGCCGAAGTCGACGCTGCCGAAGGCGCGCCCCGCCACGACGACGTCGCCGCTCGGGTCGACCTCGATCGCCATCGCGAACTGGTTGCCCTCGCCAGGGAACCGCTTGCTCCAGAGGTGCGTGCCGAACCTGTCGAACTTCGCCACGAACGCGTCGGCGCCCGAGCCCGTCGCGACGAGCGGGCCCCCGCCGAAGTCGACAGTGCCCTCGATCTGGCCGGCGACGAGCACGTTGCCGTCCGCGTCGAACGCGACGGACCGGGCATACTGGCCGTTCGGGTCGCCGAAGCCGCGGCTCCACACGTCCTCGCAGGCGGGCATGACGCCGTCGCAGTCCTCGTCGTCGGGCGTGTCGCACGCGTCGAAGGCGGGCAGGACCTCCCCGGTGCAGGGGCCCCAGGACGTGCCCTCCGCGTTGCATGTGCGCGCGCCGGCCGCGCAGCGCCCGACGCCGCGCGTCCCGTCCGGGCCCGTGTAGCACGCCTCCTGCGCGCCCGGCGCGCACACGCATCCGGGGCAGCCGCAGTCGAGGCCGCTGCACGCGACAGGCGTGAGCTCCGCGATCCAGGCGGCCACGCACGCGAGCTCGGCGGGCGAGTACGGGGCCGCGCCGAGCGGCATGCGCGCGCCGCACGACGGCGCCTCCGTGAGCTTCACGTAGAGCACGCTCTCCTCGGGCCGCTCGGGGTCGGCGAGCACCCCGGCGCAGCTCTGGGCCGGGCGGCCGGCGACGCGGGCGTCCACGCCGAGCGTGACGAGATCGAGGGCGGCCGCGGGCTCGCCCGGCCCGTGGCAGCTCACGCCCCCGCACCGCTCGGCGAACGCCGTCGGCACGTCGGCGCACGCGACGTCGTCCGGGCCGCCTTCGCGCGGCCTGAACCGCTCCTTGTCCTCGATCGTCCCCGGACACGCCGCGAGCAGCAGCGGCAGCGCCGGCGCGGCGAGCGCGGACGCCGTCCAGAGGCCGCGGCGGAGCCGGAGCGCGGCGCGCGCCGGGCGCCGCTCGCGAGCGTCAGTAGCCATGATAAGCGACCCCCAGGTGAACACCGAAGAGCTGGTCGAGCGCCCCACCCGCGACGTACGGGTCGCCAGGCTCGGAGTCGAAATCATAAAAGAAGCGCGTGTAGGAGGCGCCGGCGCGCGCCTCGAGCCCCGGCGCGAACGGGACCGCGACCGCGAGGCGGAGGTCGACGCCGCCGGCGCTCGGCTCGCGGAAATACGACGCGAGCGCGCCCGTCGAGAGCGGCGCCTGGTAGCCCGCGCCCGCCTCGAGCGCGACAGGGCCGACAGGCACGCGTCCGTCGAGGCCCAGGCGCAACGTGACGTAGGAGACCGAGGCCGCGTCGCGCGACGGGTCGTCCGTCGGCTCCACATCGAAGTCGATCCAGCAGAGTCCACCTGTCGCGGACAGGACCGGCCCGCGCTGGCCCGCGGGATGGAATCGGCCCTTGAGACCGGCGTGCAGCCGGCTCCAGGACGTCGACAGGCTCGCTCCCCCGGTGCCCGTCGAGTCGAGGCCGACGGCGCGGGCGTACGACAGCGCGACGCCGAGGTCGCGGAGCACCGGGAGCGCGCTGCGCGCGAGCGGGTACAGCTCGCCGCGGACAGAGGGCATGAACGCGCCGAGCACGCTGTAGGTGCGGAGGTTCTCGGAGAGCAGATCGCTATAGGACAGCGTGCGACCGGCGATCTCGAGATCGACACCGGCGCTGAAGAGCTCGGTGCCGACGGACGGCGGACGACCGTCGCCCTCCTTCAGCTCCGCGCGCTCAACGGGGGGCGCCGCGGCGCCCTGGGCCAGCGCGGGCGCCGGAGCCGCGAGCGCCGCGACGACAAGCGCGGCCGCCGAGCGGCGCCGCGCGCGGCGCAGAGGACCGGCACGCAAGACAGGACAGGCGAGCGTTCGCCTTTGCATTGGGCGCGAGCATAAGCGCTCTTTGCGTCCGCGGTCGAGCGCCGCCTTGGAGGGGCGGAGTCCGCGTCCACCGGAGTCGGCGGTAAGACCTGAGCGTACGGGATGAACCCATCGGCCCCTAGCTCCCACTCGATTCTCCTTCTTTTCCCACGAGGCGCCTGTCCCGGAGAAGCGGATTGCAATACGCTCGCTGCATGATGGCGAGGGGGCGCGCTCCACGCGCCGCGCGCTGCACGAGGCGGGTGACCCACCCGCCCTCGGCCCCAGCGCGCGCTCGCCGACGAGGCATCATGGCTGAACCACGAGCTCTCCGCTGGCCCATCGGCCTGCTCCTCCTCGCGTCCTGCTCAGGTCAGTTCGGCGAACTGCCCGCGCACGACGGAGACGACGGCGAGGCGACGGCCCCGCTGTGCACCGCGATCGAGCCCGGCGAGTCCCCGCTCCGACGGATGACGCGCGTGGAGTACGACAACACGATCGCCGATCTGCTCGGCGACGAGACCCGCCCTGCGCGGGGCTTCGTGCCGGAAGAGGAGTCGCTCGGCTTCAACAACCAGGCGGCGGCGCTCGTGGTGAGCCCGCTGCTCGCCGAGCAGTACATGGCCGCGGCCGAGGGCATCGCGGAGCGCGCGGCCGGCAAGCTGCTCGGCGAGGCGCCCGCGTGCCGCGAGGCCGCGGGGGGCGCCGCCTGCCGCGAGGAGATCGCGGCGCTCGTCGCCTCGCTCGGCAAGCGGGCGTTCCGCCGGCCGCTCGCCGAGGACGAGGTCGACGAGCTCGTGGCGCTCTTCCAGCGCGGGATCGCGCTCGGCGACGCGCCCGACGACGCGCCGACAGGGCTCGCGCTGGTCGTCCAGGCGATGCTCCAGTCGCCGCACTTCCTGTACCGCGTCGAGCTCGGCATGCCCGATCCGGTCGAGGGCGACGTCGTGCAGCTCACCTCGTACGAGGTCGCCTCGCGGCTCTCGTACCTGCTCTGGGGCACGATGCCCGACGACGCGCTCTTCACCGCCGCCGAGCGGGGGGCGCTCGGCACCGCCGCGGAGATCGAGGCGCAGGCGCGGCGCATGCTGGAGGACCCGCGGGCGCGCGAGGCCGTGAAGAACTTCCACCGCCAGTGGCTCGGGCTCGCGAAGATCGACGAGGTCGCCGCGGGCGGGAAGGATCCGGAGCTCTACCCCGAGTACCGGGACGAGCTGCTGTCGCTGTTCCAGGCCGAGACCGAGGCGTTCCTGGACCACGCGATCTTCGAGGAGGACGCGAGCGTGACAACGCTGTTCACGGCGCCCTACTCGATGATGAACCGGGAGCTCGCCGAGTTCTACGGCGTCGAGGGCGGGCCGCGGGGCGACGCGTTCGAGCGGGTCGCGCTCGATCCGTCGCAGCGCGCCGGCTTCGTGACGCACGCCGGGCTGCTGTCGCTCTACGCGAAGCCGAACCGGTCGTCGCCGGTGCACCGCGGCCGGTTCGTGCGCCAGAGCCTGCTCTGCCAGATCCCGCCGCCGCCGCCGGACGTGGTGCCGGAGCCGCCCATGGTCGACCCGACGAAGACGACGCGCGAGCAGTTCTCGCAGCACGTCTCGGATCCGGGCTGCAGGAGCTGCCACGCGCTGCTCGATCCGATCGGGTTCGGCTTCGAGCACTACGACGCGCTCGGGCGCTGGCGGGACGCCGAGAACGGCATCCCGGTCGACGCGAGCGGCGAGCTGACGCAGACCGACGTCGACGGCCCGTTCGACGGGGCGGTCGAGCTCGCGCACCGGCTCGCGGAGAGCGAGCAGGTGCGGGCGTGCGTGGTGAAGCAGTGGTTCCGCTTCGGCCAGGGCCGCGCCGAGCAGGGCGAGGACGCCTGCAGCCTGTCGCAGGCGACGCAGGCGTTCGAGGCGTCGGGGTACAACATCAAGGCGCTGCTGGTGGCGCTCACGCAGACCGACGCGTTCCGCTACCGCCGCGCGATCGTCGCACCGAGCGCCGAGGGCGGCGCCGCAGAAGGAGAGCCGTGATGAAGCCGTTCCGACTCAGCCGCCGCGCCGCGCTCCGGGGCCTCGGCGGCGCGGCGCTCGCGCTGCCGTTCCTCGAGGTGATGGGCTGCTCGAAGCGCTTCGCCCCCGCGTCGGAGGAGACGGGGCGCGCCTCGTTCGGGGCCGAGTTCCCGAAGCGCTTCGTCGTCCTCTACACGCCGAACGGCACCGTCCCGCCGGACTTCTGGCCGTCGTCGACGCAGCTCCGGAACGGCGAGGAGCTGTCGCCGATCCTCGCGCCGCTCAAGGACCACAACGAGGACCTCCTCGTCCTCGGCAACGTGAGCGCGCTCTCGGCGCTGGTGGGGCCGGGCGACGCGCACCAGAAGGGCACCGGGCAGTGCCTGACCGCGCGCGCGATGCAGGAGGGCGATTTCCCCGGCGACGCGGGGCTGTCGTGCGGCTGGGCCGACGGCATCTCGGTCGACCAGGAGATCGCGAACCACATCGGCACGAGGACGAGGTTCCTCTCGCTGGAGCTCGGCGTGCTCGTCTACGGGGCGAACGTGGGCGCGCGCATCTCGTACCGCGGCCCGGCGCAGCCGCTGCCGCCGGAGAACAGCCCGTACGCCGCGTTCGACCGGCTCTTCTCGGACTTCTCCGTCGCGCCGGAGGCGACGTCGCGGAAGACGGAGCAGCGCCGGGCGGTGCTCGACAAGGTGGCCGCCGACTACAAGCGGCTGCAGCGGCGCCTCGGCGCCGCGGATCAGGAGAAGCTCGCCGGGCACCTCGCGTCGGTGGAGGACATCGCGTCGCGCCTCGACCGCGGCGTGGCCCCGACCTCCGCGGCGTGCGCGGAGCCGGCGCTGACGCCGGACGTCGACCCGGACAAGGTCGCCAGCATGCCCGAGATCGCGCGGCTCCAGCTCGATCTCATGGCGATGGCGCTCGCGTGCGATCTGACGCGGGTCGCGAGCCTCCAGTTCACGAACTCGGCGACGACCAAGGTGCTGAGCTTCCTCGGCCCCGACATCACCGAGGGCCACCACCCGATGGCGCACAACGGCTATGCGGACCCGGCGAACCGAAAGCGGCTCACGATGATCAGCCGCTTCTACGCCGAGCAACTCGCCTACCTGATCGCGAAGCTGAAGAGCATGCCGGAGGGGAACGGCTCGGTCTTCGACAACACGGTGATCTTCTGGACGAACGAGCACGCCGACGGCAATCACCTGCGCCAGAACATCCCCTACGTGCTCGCCGGGAGCGGGGGCGGCCATTTCAAGACGGGCCGCTTCGTGTCGCAGCAAAAGCAGGTCGGGCATAACGACCTGCTCGTCTCGCTGCTCCAGTCGATGGGCGTCGACACGGAGTCGTTCGGCGACCCGAACTACTGCAACGGGCCGCTCACGGGACTGACGAGCTGACGAGGCGGATCGAGGGCGCGGGGGATCTCTGAATTTACGACGCACGGCTCTAGGCGGCAACGGGTTGGCTCGCATACGATGTTTACCCATCCGCCATGATAGCCCCGCACTCTAGCCTACATTCGCTGTTCGCCGCCTCCGCGCTCCTCGCCTCGCTGCAGCCGCTCACCGGGTGCGCCGGGCCCGATCAGCCGCCGGACGAGGCGCTGCGCGGCGCGTTTCCAGGCCAGGCCGCCGCCGTGCTGAGCGTCGGCCCGGGCTTCATCCGCAGCGACGGCGGGCTGGAGCGAGCCGCCGCGGGGCGCCGCGGGAGCGCCGTGGCGCGGCTGCCCGGCGACGGGAGCGACGCGATCGTGTTCGCGCTCGACGGAGGAGCGACGCTCCGCGTTCGCGAGGTGGGGGCCGAGGGCGAGGCGATGCTCGCCGACCGCGCGGTGGCCTACCGGCGCGCGGGCGGCGCCTCGTTCTGGACCGCGACGCCGGGGGGCGTCGAGGAGTGGCTGCTGCTCGAGGCGGCGGCGGTGCAGCGCGGGGCGCCCGTGGCGGCATGGGAGGTCGAGGGCGGCGCGCTGGCGGAGCGGGACGGGGCGATCGAGATCGCCGACGCGACGGGGGCGGTGCGGCTCCGGGTGACGGCGCCGGCGGCGTACGCGGCCGGCGGGCGCGAGGTAGGCGCGCAGCTCGCGGCGCGCGGGGGGCGGATCGAGCTGTTCGTCGACGCGGAGGGCGAGCAGGTGCTCGTCGACCCGGCCTGGCAGTCGCCGCCGCCGCCCACCATGGCGACCCGCCGCAGCCACCACGCGGCGGCGCTGCTCGGGACGCGCGTGCTCGTCACGGGAGGTACCAACCTCTACGGCGTGGCCATCGACAGCACCGAGCTCTACGATCCCGCGGAGAGCGCGTGGTCCAACGCGCCCGCGCCGGGCCGCATGGGGCGAGCGCGCACCGATCATGCGGCGATCGCGCTCGACAGCGACCGCGTCCTCGTGATCGGCGGGGACAGGGGCGGCGCGGACTCCACGTACGAGGTGTACGACGCGCGCACCATGAGCTGGGAGGTCGAGGGCACGATCCCTCTCGATAACCCGACGGAAGCGGCCTCGCCCGCCCCTCTTCACCGCCACACTGCGACCAGGCTCGGAGAAGAATCAGGAGATGTGCTGATCGTCGGCGGCACGGCCGATCTCGATAACGTCGCGGTCTACGACAACGTCTTCCGCTACGACCCGAGCACCGGCGCGCTCGAGGAGGCGGCGCGCCTCCTCGAGCCGCGCACGCTGCACACCGCCACGCTGCTCGAGACGGGGAAGGTCCTCGTCGTGGGCGGCTATCGCAGCGGCGCAGGGCTGCGGACCACCGAGCTGTACGATCCGGCGAGCGACACGTGGACCGCGGGTCCGTCGATGATGGAGGGGTCCGAGCGGTACATGCACACGGCGACGCTGCTCCCGGACGGGCGCGTCCTCGTGGTCGGGTATTCCCCTCTGACGGAGATCTACGACCCGTCGACGAACAGCTTCTCGCCCGGCGAGCCGCTGGAGACGCACGGGAAGCGGCACGCGCACTCGGCGACGCTGCTTCCGAACGGCTGCGTGCTCGTCGCGGGCGGGCGGCTCAACAGCAGCTCGGACACGGCGGATGTAGAGCTCTACAACCCGGACCGGAACCGATGGATCACGATCGCGCCGCTCAGCGAGCCCCGCGCGTTCCACGAGGCGACGTACATCGACCAGGACGGGTCGGTGCTGATCACGGGAGGGAGGGTTGCGCGCGAGGCGTCCTACGCCGTGGAGCGGTTCACCCTGGGCCGGCCCGGCGAGCCGTGCGGGGACCAATGCGAGTGCCAGAGCGGGTTCTGCGTCGACGGCGTCTGCTGCGACTCGGCCTGTGATGGGGGCGCCTGCGACGCGTGCTCGGTGGAGGCCGGCGCGAGCGCCGACGGCGCGTGCTCGCCCCTCACCGGAAATGCCTGCGACGACGGCAACGCCTGCACGAGCGGCGACGCCTGCGACGCGGGCACCTGCGCCGGCACCAACGACGACACGGCGACCTGCGGCGACGACGAGCCGTGCACGCGCCACGCCTGCGTCGCGGGGAGCTGTGTCGCGGAGGACGACGACGGCGCGACCTGCGATGACGGCGATCCGTGCACCACCGAGGACGCCTGCGGAGAAGGGGCCTGCGCCGGCAAGGCGATCACCTGCCCCGCGACGGACGCGTGCCACGAGGAAGGCACCTGCGATCCGGAGACGAGCCGATGTGTGTGGCCGAGCAAGGCGGACAACGTGCCGTGCGAGGACGGCGGGGTGTGCCTCGCCGGAGCCTGCATTCACGGGGCGGAGGCCTCGTCGTCGTCGCAGGGCGGCGCGGGCGCCGGGGAGCCCACGGGCCCCGCGGAGCACGCGGGCGGCGGAGGTTCCGGCGGGGGCGCTGGCCCCGCGACGGACGACGACGGAGGCTGCGGCTGCAGGGCGGCCGGCGCGGCGGCGCCAGGCGGCAACGCGGCCGCCGCGCTGCTCATGGCGGCGGCGGCTTGGCGAGCCTCACGACGGCGCCGTCGGCCTTGCCCGTCGGCCCCACGACCGGCGACCCCTCGTTGATCCAGTAGATCGCCTCGCCGTCGACCGCGATCGCCCCCGGGTTGTTCTGCCCCGCGGCCAGCGTGCACGCGCCATCGCCGCACGCGCTGCCGGGCGGGGCGTCCCGGCGCAGCACGTTCACCGTGCCCTGCAACCGGTTGGTCCAGTAAACCTGGCGCTCGTCGAGCGCGATGCCGTACGGGCCGGGCGCGCCGAGGTCCTGGACGATCACGTCGCGCCTGGCGCCGTCCAGCGAGGCCCGCACGACCTCGCCCTCGAAGTTCACCCAGAACACCTCCGCCGGGTTCTCCGCGTCGAGCGCGATCCCGTACGGCTTCCGTTCGCCGGCGCCCACGCTCACGATCTCGGATGCGCGCCTCTTCTTGCACCGGACCGAGCCCTTCGCGGCGCCGTCCTCGGCGCTGTCCGGGCCGACATCGGTCCAGCAAACGACGTTGTTCGCCGCGGCCAGCCGGTTGGCGCGGTGGGTACCGTCGAGCGTCTCGGGCGCCGGCTCGTCCCGCGGGTCCAGCGCCGCGAAGCCCACGCGCCCGAGCGCGCCGCCGTCGGGGAGCTGCGTCCAGAACAGGCTCTCGCCGTCCAGCGCGAGCGCCTCCAGGCTGCCCGAAAAGCCCAGTTGCTCCACGTTCAGCCAGGGCTTGGCGTTGCCGCCGCGAGGGAGCCACCGCATCAGCGCCGTCGCGGCCGCGCCGGCGACACCGCGGTTCGTCCAGAAGACCTCGCCGCTGTCTGCGAGCGCGAGGTGGCGTGGCGCTGCCTGCTTCGACGCGATCGTCTCCGGCGGGCCGCCCTCGCGCGCGACCCGCTTCACGGCGCCGTCGACGTTGGGCTCCAGATCCTCGTGCTCATCGCTCAACGTGCCTTGCTCGGTCCAGAGCACGCCGGTCTCGCTCACCGCGAGCGAGACCGGGCTCCGCTGCCGGGCGGCCAGGACGACAGGCCGGCCCTCGGCCGCAGGGCAGAGCGGCTGGGCGATCTGCTTCGGGGGGCACGCCGGCGTGACAGGTGAGACGACCACGCCGAGCCGGGCCAGCCGCCCGGGCGAGCAGAGCGCCTTCGGGAGCGCGATCCGCCCGTCGTCGCGCCTGCGCCAGCCGAAGTCGCTCTCCGCGTCGAGCGGCACGAAGCACCCCGCAGCGCCGCAAGCGCCGTCTCCCTCGGTCGCGATCGCGACGTTCACGCCGCCGTCGCGCGCCGCGATCGTGCAGTCCGCCGGATCGAGGTCGCCTTCCTCGACCGGAGACGCGCCCTCGAAGCAGGTCGCCGCGTCGAAGCAGGCGTGGTGCAGGACGTTTCGCTCCGCATAGTCGGGCAGGCTCGCCGCGCTCACGCGGCGCTCCCCGCACGCCGCGGCGGCGCACGCGGGGTCGTCCGGACATGCGCCCTCAGCGTCGGGCTCGCGCGCCTCGCCTTCTCCCGCGTCCACGCCGCACAGGAAATGCAGCGGCACCCAGAGCGTCGCCACGCGGTCCTCGGGGACGGTCGTGAGCACCGTGTGCTCCACGCGGATCCGGTCGCCCAGCAGCGCCCGCACGCGAATGCGGATCTCCCGGCTCGGGTCCTCGGAGACCGTGAGCCCCCGTGTCCCGGGGAGCTGGGCGTGGTCCGGGCCGAGCTGGTTACGATCCCTGGAGATGATGGGTTTGCCGTCGGACAGGACCTGGAGCTCGATCTGATCGAGATCCTTGGGCACGGCCATGTCCGTCTGGATGGCCACCATGAGCTCCCCCGTGGCAGGCGCCGAGCACCCGCCCGAGGCGACCGCGAGCGCCGCCGTCGCCCCCCAGAAGCAGCGCCTCACCAGCGGCCTCCGAACGCTGTCGGGCGCGTCTCCCCGAGGGTGCCCTCGATCGGCTTCGCCGGCCCGGGCTGGATCAGGAGGCCGCCCGCCACGGCCGCCGCGACGATCAGCGCGGCGCCGGTGACCCACGCCCACACAGGCACGCCGGTCCGCTCGACCGGCGTCAGGCCGACGCGCACGCTGCTCAGCGCCTCGTCCTCGATGACGATCTCCGCCTCGTACGGCACCCTCCCCGGCGCCGTCACCCGCAGCACGTGGCGGCCGCTCGGCACGGCGCCTTCCCACCGCCCCTGGCCCACGGGCTTGCCGTCGAGCGCGATCCGGTCGCCCGGCGACGCAAGCACAGACAGCCTTCCGGCGTGGACCTGCGGCTCCAGACGGACCTCGAGGCGCAGCTCGTCTCCAGGGCTCACCCGCTCCACGCGGACGTGCTCCTTGAAGCCGGGCTTGAAGACACGGATGCGCCTCGTCCCGGAATCGACGTTGAGCTTGCCGGGGAGCGGCGTCTTGCCGATCAGCTCGCCGTCGATCGTCACCGCCGCGCCGCGCTCGCTCACCGCGAATTCGAGGCTGCCGACAAGGCTGCTGGCGTGCCGCTCGAGGACGTCGATCTGCGCCCAGTCGCCCGCGAGGAGGACGCCGCGATCCTCCTGCTTCAGCTTCTCCACGAGGGTGAGGACCTTGCTGTACTGGTGCAGCTTGTACTTGCAGACGATCATGTTCCAGAGGAGGCGCGCGTCCTTCGAGCTCTCGTAGGCGTGCTGGAACTTGATGAACGCATTGGCGAAGTCGTCGTTGTTGAAGAGGCTCCTGCCGAGCTCGTAATCGGCCCTGGCCTTCCCTGTCAGCGTGTGGGCGAGCGGCGGCGGAGGCGCCTGGGCCGGCGGCGAGGGCTCCGCCGGCGCGGGAGCCGGCGGCGAGGCCTGGGCCGGCGCGGGAGCCGGCGGCGAGGACGCGGCGGGCGCCGGGGCAGCCGGCTGCGCCGCCGCGCCGGCGGCCGTCGTCAGCGCGGAGAGGGCGACCGCGGACGCGAGCCGCGTCGACAGCCTACGTGAACGCATGGATGCCTCGTCCGGTATGGGAAGTGCCGTCGGTCGGCGACCGGGATCCCTATCTCATTTGATCTGGATCTCGAAGGGTTTCGAGAGCTCGGGCAGCGGCGGCGCCTTCGGCGGCTCGGGCGCCGGCGCCGCGCTCGGCGCGCTCGTGGGCGCGGGCGCGCGCCGGCGTGGCTGCGGCGCCGGCGCGGGTCGCGCCGCCGCGCCGGTGGGCGTGAGGTCCGGGGAGACCGACGGCAGCGGCGCGACCGCCTGGACCGTGGGCTGCGGCTCCGGCGCGATGGACAGGTGCGCCTCGCCCCCCGCCGCCTGCTGCCCCGCGCGCCGCGAGGCCGTGCCGTCCTGCGGGACCGGCGCCGGCGGGGCGACCGCCGCCGCCTGCGGCGCCGGGCGATCGTCCGGCGCGCGGTCGCGCAGCGCGGCCGCGACCCAGATCGCGAGCGCGGACGAGGCGATCGCGGCCACGCCGAGCGCCACCCGGAGGGTCGTCCGGCGCGGCGCCGGCTGCGAGGGCGTGCGCGCGATCACCCGCGTCGTGGGCAGGAGGCTCGCCATCGGGCCGGGCGTGTCGCTCCGGCTGCCGTCCGCCCCGGGCCTCGACGTCGACGCGGCGGCGCCGGGCCGGGACGGCTCCGGCGGCGCCGCGAGGATCCGCGCGGCGCGCTCCGCGCGCTCCTGCCCGCCCGCCGACGCGAAGGGCACCAGCGCGAGCGCCAGGTCGGCCACCGTCTGCGGCCGCTGCGCCGGATCCTTCTGCAGGCAGTGGAGGATCACCCGCTCGAGCTCGCGCGGGATGTCGCTCCTGAGCGCGCTGGGCGGGACCGGCTCCGCGCTCGCGACAAGGAGGATGAGCTCCGCGAGCGCCGGCGCCTCGAACGGCGGCCTGCCGGCGAGCAACCTGTACAAGATGGCCCCGAGCGCCCAGATGTCGGAGCGCCCGTCGACCGAGCGCGACGACCGCATCTGCTCCGGCGGCATGTACACGGGCGAGCCGAGCATCTCCCGCGTCTGCGTCAGCGCGGCGGCGCCGCCCTCGCCGCTGCCCGGCAGCTCCTTCGAGATCCCGAAATCGAGCACCTTGATGAGCTTCGCCCCGCCGGGCGTCGCCGTGAGGAACAGGTTCGCGGGCTTGAGATCGCGGTGCACGATGCCGGCGGCGTGCGCCTCGGCCATCGCCACGCAGGCCTGGAGGACGTAGTCGGCCGACTCCGTGACGCCGAGCGGGCCGCGGGCGCGGAGCACCTCGGAGAGATCGTCGCCCTCCAGGTACTCCATCACGATGTACGGGACGCCCGACCCGAGCTCGCCGACGTCGAGCACCCGCACGACGTGCTCGCCCTTGAGGCGCGCCGCCGCGCGCGCCTCGCGCAAGAACCGCTGCATCAGCGCCGGGCTGTCGTCGCAGATCAGGAGCTTGATCGCGACGCGGTGCGGGAGAAACAGGTGGCTGGCCGCGACAACCATCCCCATGCCGCCCCGGCCCAGGACGCGATCGACGCGGTACTTGTCCGCGATCACATCTCCTTCGACGACGGGTGCGTTCATCCGTGCTCCGCGCTGCGCGCGCCGGCCTGCGGGCGGCCTTCACCCGCGCCTGCGGTGGCCGATGGTAGCACACCCGCGCGCCGCTCCGTCCAGAGGCGGCCCCCGCGACGCGTGGAGGGCCGCGCGCGCGAGGGCCGGTCGCGCCCGCGGGCGGGCGTTCGCGCCGCACACAATCGGCGCGGGCAGGCTGTACGCTGACGCCATGATGTTCTCCCCTCGAACCCTCTCGACGGCGACAGGCGCGCTCGCGCTGCTCGTTCAGGCCGCGTGCAGCGGCGCGGTGATCATGGACGGCGGCGGCGGCGGCGCCGGCGGCGCGGGCAGCGCGAGCAGCCCTGACGCGACGACAACCTCGGTCGGCCCCTGGGCCCCGACGGGCCCTGCGCCCACGACGTCGGCCGGCCCTGCGCCCACGACCTCCGGCGGCGCCGCGCCAGGGGCGAACGCGATCGTCTTTGGCGACTCGACGGTGACCTTCCGTATCGCCAGTCTGGCCCTGTCCTGCAGCGATCCCGACGCGAACCCCACGTACTCGCCCTGCAGCGACTGGTGGGATCTGGAGCTCCGCATGCCCGAGTCGATGTTCGCCGTGGGCGAGGTCGACACGGCGAGCGGCGATCTCTCGATCTTCGGGACGTCGTTCCGCGCGGACTGCAGCAGCGCGGCGGCGGTCAGCGGCGGCGGCGACGCGGGGTTCGGCAGGCTCACCATCACCGCGATCGACGCGACGTCGGTCACCTTCGAGCTCTCCGACGTGGGCCCCCTGTTCGCCGAACAGGACCCGAACGGCCGTCACGTGGCGGCCCGCTGCGCCGAGTGATCAGCGCCCTGCTCGCCGCGCAGGAACGCGAGCGCCGCGCGGGCGAACGGCTCCTTCCACGCGCCGAAGATGGGGGCGTGCCCGCTGTCCGGCAGGAGCCAGAGGCAGGACCGCGGGATGGCGCGGTGCACCTCGAGCGCGATCTCGGCCGGATAGAGGGGATCGCGATCGCCGTGCACGATCATCGTCCGCGCCGTGACGGTCGACAGGTGGGGGGGCGTGAAGCTCATGTCGTCGTGGCTGGCCGCGAAGAGGCGCGGCTGCCGCCACAGCGCCCGGATCTGCGCGTCGCCGTGCTTGTGGCGGCGCCGCATCTCCTCCCATTCCTCGGCCGACCGCCCCTCGTCGGTCATGTGGCGCATGATCGCCCTCGCCTGCTCGGGGAAGTACGGCGTCGCGGACACGAGGACCATCGACTCGACGCGATCCGGCTGCTGCGTGGCGAGGTGCAGGAGGCACTTGGCGCCGAAGCTGAGGCCAACGGCCCGGAAGGTCGTCACGCCCAGCGAATCGAGGAGCGCGAAGACGTCGAGGGCGCACTGGCGAATTGTCAGCGTGCCCGCCGGGTTGGTCGACCGGCCGTGCCCGCGCAGGTCGGGGGCGATCACCGTGTGATCACGCGCGAGCGCCGCGAGGTCGAACGCGTGAGCCCAGTCGCCGCTCGACCCGGTGAAGCCGTGGAGCAACACGAGCGGCGGCCCTTCGCCGCGAAGCTCATAAGCCATCTCGATGCCGTTGACAGACGCTGTGCGCGCTGTGTGCGGATGAACCGTCGCAGTCTCCATCGCCATTCGCTCCTCCGATCGATCGAGCCGCGGAAATTCGCGGCCGGATGCGGACGAGCAGTAAGCGGAAACGTTTTGACTTGATAGCTGGGCCCCCCACGCCTAGAATGCGACTTGGCTGTTGAGGGGACAGCCGAGCCGGCGCGGTGCGGCGCGACGACGCCAACGAGACGAGACGCGCTGAACGGAGGTTCAGCGCCACTCGGCGTGGCCGTGGCAGCGAGCGCCGGGAGGCGAGCCGCGCGGCGCGCGCCCGTCAGCTCCCGAGGAGAGGGCGCAGGAAGTCGTCCGCTTCGCCGAGGATGCGCGGAATCGAGGCCACGAGCTCGTGGCCGTCGTCCACCTCGACGAGCCGGACATGCCGCTTCCCCGCCGCGAACTCGCGCGACAGCGCGATGTCCACCACCTCGTCGTGAACGCCGTGGACGATGAGCGTGGGCACCCGCACGTCGGGCCAGCCCCCGGAGCGTTCATCCACCTCGGCCGCGTCGACGGCGAAGCCGAAATCCACCCGGGATCGGCGCTTCTCCGCGTGATCGTCGACCTCGAGCCAGCCCCGCTCCTCCCACGCCCGGAAGCCCTCCTCGCCGAGCCGCTGCCGCCATCGCTCCAGGATCCGGAACGCCGGCGCGAGCAGCACGAGCGCGCACACGCGCGCGTCCTCCGCGGCGACGCGGGACGCGGTGAGCCCCCCGAGGCTCGATCCCATCAGCACGGCGCGGTCGCGCTCGCCGCCGATCGCCCGCTTCACGGCGTCGATCATCGCGCTCAGGCGCAGGCGCTCGAACGAGGGCACGCGCAGGTCGAGCCGCTCGACGGCGACGCCGCGCCGCTCGAGGTGCGCGGCGATCTGGACGCCCTTGGTCGAGCTCGGACCCGAGGCGAAGCCGTGCAGGTAGAGCCAGCGCGGGCCGGCGGCGGAGGGCGTCGTCGTCGTCATGCGGGTACGGGAGCCTAGGACGATCCCGCGCCGGCGTAGGCGCCTTCCGCTCGGGGAGGGCGGTGCGGTATGAAGCGCCCGGAACCCCCATGATACGCCCCGCCACCGCCGCCGACATCCCCACCATCGCCCGCCTCATCCGGATGCTCGCCGCGTACGAGCGGCTCGCGCACGAGGCCGTCTTCGACGAGAGAGAGCTCGAGGCGAACCTCTTCGGCCCGAGGCCGGCCGCCGAGGTCGTCCTCGTCGAGGCGGAGGGGGCCGCTGTCGGCTTCGCGCTCTTCTTCCAGAGCTTCTCCACCTTCCTCGGCAAACCCGGGATCTACCTCGAAGACCTCTTCGTGCTGCCCGAGCACCGCGGAGCAGGCCACGGCAAGGCCCTCCTCGTGCACCTGGCGAAGCTCGCTGTGGAGCGCGGCTGCGGGCGGTTCGAGTGGTCCGTGCTCGACTGGAACGAGCCCGCGATCGGCTTCTACAGGAGCCTCGGCGCGAAGCCGATGGACGAGTGGACCGTCCACCGCCTCACGGGCGAGGCGCTCGCCCGGCTCGCCCAGGGCTGACCCTCGGGCCTGCTCGTGGCGGCGCAGCGGAGCAGCACGGGGTGCTGCTGCAGCAGCAGCGACAGCCGGCCGCGCCCCCCCGCGCGCGGCCCGGCGGTGCTCCACGAGCGCCCGTCCAGCGCCGCCAGGCCGTCCCGCGCTCTGCACGTCGTGGCACGACGGTTGCGTGAAACGCCGCCCCAGGCCTCCAGATGTCCTCCAACAACCTCACCGGGCTCGGCGTGCTGCGCCACCGGAGCTTCGCGTTCTACCTCGCGGCCAGGCTGCTCTCCGCGATCGCGGTGCAGGTGCAGAGCGTCGCCATCGGCTGGCAGGTCTACGCGCTCACCGGCGACGTGTTCGACCTCGGCCTCATCGGTCTCGCCCAGTTCGCGCCCTTCTTCGCCCTGATCCTCTTCGCCGGCCAGGTGGCGGACCGGTTCGACAGGCGCCACATCATCTCGGTCGGCCTCGCCGCCGAGCTGCTCTGCTCCGCGCTGCTGCTCGCGTTCACGCTGTCGGGGCTGCGCGTCGTGTGGCCCGTGTTCGCTGTGCTCGTGCTGTTCGGGAGCGCGCGCGCCTTCATGATGCCGGCGCAGCAGGCGATCCTCATGAACCTCGTGCCGGCGGACAGCTTCGGCAAGGCTGTCGCGCTCAGCTCGTCGAGCTTCCACGTCGCCGTCATCGTCGGGCCGACGCTGGGCGGGCTCCTCTACCTCGCCGGGACGACCCTCGTTTACGCGACCGTCGCGGCGCTGCTCCTCGCCTCGCTCGTGCTCATGGGGCTCACGCGCACGACAGGGCAGGAGCGGCGCTCCGAGCCGTCGTCGTGGAGCACGGTGCTGGAGGGGCTGCGCTTCGTCGGGTCGAGGCCCGCGGTGCTCGGCGCGATCTCGCTCGACCTGTTCGCCGTGCTGTTCGGCGGCGCGGTGGCGCTCCTGCCCGCGTACGCGCGCGACGTGCTCCACGCCGGCCCGACCGGCCTCGGCATGCTCCGCACGGCGCCGGCCGTGGGCGCCGCGCTCACCGCGGGGGTGCTCGCCTTCCGGCCGATCACGCGGCACGTGGGCCGCTGGATGTTCGGCGGCGTCGCTGTGTTCGGGCTCGCCACCATCGGCCTCGGGCAGACCCGGAGCGTCGCCGTCGCGCTCGTCGCCCTCGTCCTCATCGGCGCCGGCGACATGGTGAGCGTCTATATCCGCCACATCCTCGTGCAGTTCGAGACGCCGGACTCCATCCGAGGGCGGGTGAGCGCCGTCAACGCCGTGTTCATCGGCGCGTCCAACGAGCTCGGCGAGTTCGAGTCCGGCCTCACCGCCCGCTGGCTCGGCCTGCTCCCCGCCATCTTCCTCGGCGGCAGCGCCACCCTCGCCGTCGCGGCGCTGTGGGCCCTCGGCTTCCCCGTGCTCAGCCGCATGGACCGCTTCCCGCACGCGAAGCGCGACGTCGACGAGACAGTGGACAGGCCCGCGGCGCCGGAGGCCGCCGCCGCGACGTGAGCGGCCGACAGGCGCCGCCGCCCCCTCCGCGGGACCGGCGCTACTCCGTGCGGAGCGCCTCGATCGGGTCGAGCCGCGCGGCGCGCCAGGCCGGGTAGAAGCCGAACACGACGCCGATCGTGGCCGAGAGGCCGAGGCCCAGGACGATCGACCAGACCTCGACATGGAAGGCCCAGCGGCCGACCAGCTTCGCGAGCAGCGCGCCGGCGAGCCAGGAGAGGCCCACGCCGGCGATCACGCCGAGCACGCCGCCGAGCAGCGAGACGGCCGCCGCCTCGAACAGGAACTGCAGCAAGATCGCGCGGGGCGAGGCGCCGACCGCGCGGCGAATGCCGATCTCCCGCGTCCGCTCGGTCACCGTCACCAGCATGATGTTCATGATGTTGATGCCCCCGACGATCAGCGCGACGACGCCGGTGCTGAGCAGCAGCATCTTGATGATGTCGAGGACGAGCTGCTCCTGGCCGTGGCTGTCCTTGTCCTCGATCCTGAAGTTCTTCACCCCGTGGTGGCGCCGCTGGAGCGTCGCGTCGATGATGCCGCGGAGCGCGGCGAGCGGCGCGCGGACGGAGACGATCGGATCCTGCCGCACGTAGATGCGGTCGGTCGTGTGCGACGGCGAGAACAGCGCGTCGTAGGTGGTCTCGGGGACGAGCACCTTGCGGTTCCAGATGTTGGTGCTGTCGGTGGAGCCGAGGATGGGCCGGTCCTTCAGCACGCCGACGACGGTCCACACGTGCCCGTCGGCCGTCATGTGGAGGGCCTCCTCGCCGGCGGCGCGCGAGGGAGGGCCGCCGAAGAGGTCGGCCCAGACCTCGTGGCCGACGACGCACACGCGCCGCCGATCCGCGAGATCGTCCTGCGTGAGGAACCGGCCCGCCGCGAGCTCGAGGTCGTAGAGCGAGGGGGCCGCGGGCGCGGCGCTCACCAGCGAGATCCGCTTCTTCTTGTCGCCGGCGCGGGCCTCTGTCGCGCGCAGCGACTCGCTCATGGCCGAGGCGCCGCCGAGGGCGCGCGACGCGTCGAGCGCGCGGGCGTCGGACCGCGAGAGGTCGCGCCGGGTGCGGCGCCGGTCCTTGATGCTCACCTCGGCGGGGTGGATCTGGATGAGATCGGCCTCGACCGCCTGCTGGCTCGCCCGGAGGAGCGCCTCCTCGCCGCCCGCGAGGAGCGAGGCCAGGAGCACGATCGAGCCGGTGCCGATGATGATGCCGAGCAGCGTGAGCGCGGCGCGGGTGCGATCGGCCACGACGGCGCGCGCCGAGTGGAGGAGGTCGCCGAGCCTCATCGCCGCATCGCCGCCACCGGGTCGAGCCGGCCCGCGCGCCGCGCCGGCAGCCACCCGAAGACGACCCCCACGCCGGAGGAGACGACGAGCGCCGCGACGACGGCCGACACCGAGACAGCGCCGACCCAGCTCGGGGTGAAGCGGCGGATGACCGCCGAGGCGAGCTCGGCCGCGAGCCCGCCGCCGAGGACGCCGAGCAGGCCGCCGAAGCCGGAGAGCAGCGCCGCCTCGCACAGGAACTGCGCGCTGATGTCGCGCGGCGCCGCGCCGAGCGCCTTGCGGATGCCGATCTCGCGCACGCGCTCGGACACGCTGACGAGCATCATGTTCATCACGCCCACCCCGCCGATGAGCAGCGCGACGCCCGCGATGAGGCCGACGATCGCCTTCATGATCGCGAACATGGACTCGAACTGCTTCATGATGCTGCTGAAATCGAGGAGGGTGAAGTCGTCGACGCCGTGGTGGCGCTCGACCAGGAGCGCGTTGAGGATGCGCTTCACCGGGTCGTTGTTGCGGGGGTCGTCGGTCTTGATGACGACGACCGCCGAGGTGCTCACGGTCCGCTCGACGTCGGCGGCCGTGTCGATCGGCGTGACGAGGAGATCGACCCAGTTGAAGCCGAAGTTGACGCCCAGGCGATCGCTCTCGGCCAGCACGCCGATGACGCGGCAGCGCAGGGAGCCGACAGTGACCCAGCGGCCGATCGGGTCGCCGCGCCAGAGCCGCGACGCGAGCTTGGGGCCGGCGACGCACACCCGGGCGCGGCGGCGGTCCTCGTCGTCGGAGAACGCGCGGCCTCGGCCGACGCGCATCCGGAAGGCGCGGAGGAAGCTGCTGTCGGCGGCGACGAGGTCGGTGCGGTCCTCCTTGCCCTCGTCGGAGGTCACGTCGCGCGAGCCGAGCATGGCGTACATGGTGTGCTCGGCGACGTGCGGGACGCCGAGCGCGAGCCGGTCGCGGTCCTGGCGGGTGAAGCCGGTGACGTACATCGACTTCTTGCGCTCGGCGCGCTCCGGCACCTTCGGGACGATGAGGATGAGCCGCGCCCCGCCGAGGTCCTCGATGCCGCGGCTCAGCGTGAGCAGGCCGCCCTCGGCGAGCGAGGTCATGAGCACGATGGCGAAGGCGCCGAGGGTGATGCTGAGGACGGTGAGCAGCGACCGCAGCTTGTGCGCCGTGAGCGCCTTCGCGGCGATCGCGAGGTAGACGGCCCACCTCACATCTTGGTCTCGTTCTCGGCCGCCGAGGGCGGGTTGATGAGCACGCGGGCCCCCTCCTCGACGCCGCTCTTGACCTCGACCTCGCGGTCGTTGCGCGCGCCGAGCGCGACCTCGACCTTCTCGGTCGTCTGCTTGCCGTCGGGCCCGTCGACGACGCGCGTGACCATCTGCTTGCCGCTCTCCTCGGTGACGGCCTCGATCGGCAGGGAGACGACGCCCGGCCGGCTGTCGAGCCGGATGCGCACGTCGGCGGTCATGCCGGGCTTGATGAGCTCGTCGACCTGGAGGAGCTCGGCCTCGACGGGGAAGACGTCGACCTGGCGGTCCTCGAGCTTCACCGAGGCGGGCGCGATCTTGGTGACCTTGGCCGTGTACGTCTTGCCGGGCAGGGCGTCGAGCGTCAGCGTCGCCGGCTGGCCGAGCCTGACCTTGGCGACGTCGATCTGGTTGAGGTCGACCTTCACGAGGAGCGTCGAGAGGTCGGCCACGGTGAGCAGCGCCTTGCCGTCGAAGGTCGACTCGACGCCCGGGGTCACGACCTCGCCGGGCTCGATGTTGCGCTGGATCACGGTGCCGTCGAGGGGCGAGGAGATCTTCGTGTACCGGAGCCGGTCCTTCGCGGCGTTCAGCGAGACCTCGGCGAGCCGGACGGCGATCGTGTTCGCGGCGAGCTCGTGCTTCGCGAGGTCGAGATCCTCCGCGGTGATGACGCGGGCCTCGACGCCGGCCGACCGCCGCTCGACCACGCGCCGGGCGTAGCCCGCGGCGGCCCGGGCCTGGGCGAGCTCGGCCTCGGCGCGGGCGACCTCGCGCTCGTAGTCGGTCGGGTCGAGCACGAGCAGGAGCTGGTCCTTCGCGACGCGGGCGCCCTCGTCGGCGAGCACCTCGGCGACCTGGCCCGAGACCTTGGATTTCAGCTCGACCTGCTCGCGGGCCTCGATGCGCCCCGTCTCGAGGATCTCGACGGCGAGGTCGCCGCGCTTGGCCGTGACGACGAGCGCGGGGTCGATGGGCGGGGGGCCGCCGCGGGTCATCGCGACGGCGCCGGCGCCGGCCCCGGCGAGCGCCAGGGCGCCGACGAGCCACGGCCAGAGGCGCCGCCGCCGCGGCCGGGCGCTCACGAGGCGCCTCCGGGCTGCGCCGGCGGGCCCGGCGGCGGCGACGGCACCTCGGCGCGCCGCCCGCGGGGGCCGGTGTCCTCGACGATGGCGCCGTCCCGGAACGTGATGACGCGGGTGGCGTAGTCGGCGATGGACGGGTCGTGGGTGACGACGATGACCGTCATCCCCTGCGCGTGCAGGGCGCAGAAGAGCTCCATGACCTGCCGGGTGGTGGCGGAGTCGAGCGCGCCCGTCGGCTCGTCCGCGAGGAGGAGCGGCGGCTCGTTGACGATGGCGCGGGCGATGGCCACGCGCTGCTGCTGGCCGCCCGAGAGCTGGTTCGGGAGGTGGTGCGCGCGGTCGTCGAGCCCGACGCGCGCGAGGGCGCGCGCGGCCCGCTCCCGCCGCTCGGACGGGCGGACGCCGGCGTAGACCATGGGCAGCTCGACGTTGGCGAGGGCTGTGTCGCGCGGAAGGAGGTTGAACGACTGGAAGACGAACCCGATCTTCCGGTTGCGGAGCCGCGCGAGCTCGACCTCGTCGAGCTCCTCGACCGGCTCGTCGTCGAGGAGGTACCGGCCGCCGGTGGGCCTGTCGAGCGTGCCGATGACGTTGAGGGTCGTCGATTTGCCCGACCCGGAGGCGCCCATGATCGCGACCATCTCGCCCCGGGAGAGCTCCAGGGACACGCCGCGGAGCGCCTGCACCTCCACCTCGCCCATCCAGTAGGTCTTGGTGATCGCCTCGAGCTTCACGAGTGGAGCCATGGGGTTCTGGGGCGGTGGCCGGCGCGCTGCCCGCGACGGCGGCCAGCGTACGCAGGATCCCGGTTCGCGTGACGCGCACCCGAACGTTCGGGGCGTGTCGTTGATGCCGCTCCGGAGCGCGCGCCGCGGCGCCTGCGGACGAGCCGAGGCGTAAGCGAAGCGCGGCAACGAAGCAACCGCAGCGCACGGGCGCCGCGGGCGGAGGACCGGACGGCGCGGCGCCCTGGGCGACGAGGCGAGCGCTACAGGCCCGACGTCTCGACGAGCGCCAGAAGGACGGCCCCGACGCCGTACGAGATGTCGTCGCGGAGCTCGACCGCCGCGTAGTCCGCGAGCTTGCCGACCGACGTGGGCCCGGAGATGCCGGTCACGACGGGGCGGCCCGATCCGTCCGTCTCGATGCGCGAGCGCACGCCGGCCAGGGCAAGGTCGATCGCGGGGCGCACCGAGGCGTCGAGGAAGCCGTGGCGCAGGCCGCGCGCGAGCCCGGCGGCGAAGAGGGCCGTCGCGCTCGTCTCCAGGTAGATCTCGCCGGGGCGGTTCATGATCGTCCACCACAGGCCGGTGTCCGGGTCCTGCGCGTCGAGCACCGCCGCGACCTGCCGGTCGAGCGCCCCGGCCACCGCCTCGTCGCGCTCGCCCCGCGCCGCGCGCACGCGCAGGTACTCGTAGCCGGCGGCCGTGACCCAGGCGTTGCCGCGCGCCCAGTACACGTCCGGGTCCTGGGGCGCCGCCCAGTTGTACGCGTGCCGGAAGAGCCCCGGCTCGTCCTGCAGGAGCGAGGCGAAGATCTTGAATTGATTGGAGAATTCGTCGAGCGGCGGCGCGTCGCCGGAGCGCTCGCCGGCGCGGACGAGCACGTTGCCGAACATGAACAGCGAGTCGACCCAGAGCGTGGGCTCGAACAGCGGCGACACGCCGAGGTGGCTGATGCCGCCCTGCTCGGTCCGGCGCGCCTCCTCGTCGAGGTAGCGGAGCGCGTCGTCGACGATCGCGCCGTAGGGCGCCGCGCACGTCTCCTCGTGGAGCGCGAGCGCGGCGACGGCGGGCGGGCAGCGGTCGCTGGTCGTGATCTCGTAGCCGTACTCGAGGTGATGGTCGATGTAGCGCCGGTAGTAGTCGCGGTACGGGGCGTGCTGCGTGACCCGGTAGAGGTCGACGAGCGCGAGCATGACCGTGCCCTCGCCCCAGTCCCACGGGAGCGACTCGGCCGGGTGCTCGGCGATCCAGCGGTCGGCGACGGCGCGCGCCAGCGCGACGCTCTCGGAGCCGGGGGCGCGCTCGATCGCGAACGCGTCGTCCGCGGACGGCGCCGTCGGGGTGCACGCCCCGGAGCCGGCCGGGTCGCCCGAGCAGCCCGCGGCCGCGAGGGCGCTCGCGGCCGCCGCGACGGCGAGCAGCGCGCGGGGGCGCGAGGCCAGCGCGCGTGGGCGCGACGGCAGCGCGGGCGGGAGATCGGGGGCTGCGGTCGGCATCTCACTCCTCCACGGCGACGCCTGTCGCGTCGGGCGCGGTGACCCGGGGGGCGCCGTCGACGAGCACCTGCGTGCCCCGGGCCATCAGCGCGAACGGCCGCTCGCCGTCGATCCGGAGCACAACGAGCTCGGCGTCTGTCTCGAGGACCTGCCCGCCGGGCAGCGTCACCTCCCCCGGCGCGCCCTGGCTCCTCAGGACCGCGACGTCCGTCCAGCCGTCGCCCTCGATCTGCCACGCGACCACCCCGGGCGCCGCCTCGAGCGGCGTCGCCTCGAGCGGCGCGTCAGGACCGGCGTCCGCGCCGACCTTGTAGGGCAGGAGCACCGCCAGGAACCCCGGCGCCTCGGCCTGGATCGTCGCGTCGATGACGGCGTGGTCGGCGGCCTTCCTGTCCTGCTCGAACTCGTGCACGTGCGGCGCGGTGAGGGGCGTGTACGGCGGCTCCACGACCTCGAGCCCCGGCGCCGTGGACTGCACGCGCGCCTCGACCCCCGCCCGCGTCCGCTCCCAGCGCGCGCCGTCGGCGAGGAGCTCGAACGTGCCGCCGGAGGTGAGCCCCGCGTAGCCGTGCAGCCGCCACGCGTGCGCGCGGGCCGCCGGGTGCGTCGTCGCGAGGCGGTCGCCGACAACGAAGTAGCGGCCGTCGACGAAGGCGACGGAGCGCTCGACGTGCGTGTCCTGGTAGTCTTGGTGCGCCTCCGCGTACTCGACCGCGTCGCCGTCGTGGGTGTTCCGGATCCAGGCGTCCGCGTCGCCGAAGTTGTTGAAGAGCCCCTTGTCGGGCGCGGACCTGCCGTCGATGAGGATCACGTTGTGCGACGGCGACTGGCTTGTCTTCGCGTTGTCGAGCGCGTCGGGCTTGTAATAGCCGGGGTCGATCAACAGGTATTCTCCGTAGGCGGCGAGCGAGAACGACGTGCCGTCCACGTGGTCGTGGATCGCCTTGCGCGCCGCGCCGTGCTCGGCGACGAGCAGGAGCCAGCGCGCCTCCTCGCCCCAGTCCGAGCGGAACACAGCGTTGCCCGCGTCGGGGAAGAAGCGCGTGAGGAGCGGCGGCTCCTCGGCGGCCACCGCGTCGTCGACGTAGACCAGGTGGTGGGCGATGAGGTCGATGCCGAACTCCATGCTCCGGGGGCTCTCGCGGTTCTGCTCCCAGTCCCAGCGATGAGCCCCGCTGCCGCCGAAGGAGGTGAGCAGCGAGCTCCCGTTGAACGGGGTGAACACGCCGTCGTCGAGCGGAGGGCGGTTGCCCCAGGGGAGCCGCAGCGTGAGCGACCAGTCGACCGCCTTGGTGAAGAGCCCGCCGCGCAGCGGGGGCTCGAACGTGGCCTGTTCGCCGTCGACGCAGCCGTGCCCGGTCCAGGGGTCCTCGTCGGAGCGGGTGCGGCAGTCGCGCGCGAACGACAGGGGCCCCTCCAGGGCGTTGTCCAGCGCGATGAAGAGCGCCGCTGTCGGCCCCCAGGCGAACCCGGAGTAGTACGGGCCCTCGGAGACGCCGCCGTCGGGCTGCACGTACTGGCCGTTCTCGCCCCAGAGGTAGTCGAGCTCGGAGATCGACCAGCTCCACCACGTCCCGGCCGCCGGGTGCCCGGGGAACGCGAGCGCCGCATAGGCGATCGCGTCGGCGGTCCGGATCGGGTGGTTGTTCTGCGCGGGGCGGAGCAGGAGATCGCGATAGAGGTCGTGCTCGACGTACCTGGCGAAGAGCTGGCCGGTGATCTCGGTGATCTTGCGCTCGGCCTCGATCGACTCTGCCGCCGGGAACCACGGGGTCGCGCTGAGGAGATCCCAGGCGTTCGTGTATCCCATCAAGGTCTTCGCCATCCGGATGTTGATATCGAGGACCGTGTTCGTGTCCCAGTCCGCCTCGAGGCGGCGCAGGAACTCGCGCGCCTTGTCCGCCGCCGCCCGATCGTCGAAGGCCCAGGCGAGGAGGGCGTTCGCCTGCGCCGTCGAGGCGTTGTCGCCGTTCGCCAGGTGGTCCCACGAGTCCGGGTCGGGATCCTCTGCATACGCGCGCTCGGCGCGGTGCTTCAGGGTCGCGAAGATCGAGGCGTAGGGCTCGCGCTCGACGCGCGAGCGCAGGATCTCGCGGTGCTCCGGGCGCGCGAGGAGCCGCGGATGGACGCCGGTGTCCCGCGGCTCGCTCGGCCCGGGGCCGTCCGCGCCGCAGGCGGAGGTCGCGAGCGCGAGCGCCGCGAGCGTCCAGTGAAGAGAGGAGACCGGGAGGGGCGAGCGGTGGAGCCGTGAACGCATGGAGGGATCGATCGAGGGCTGCAAGGGAGGAGCCGGCGCGCTGGGCAGCGTATCAGCTCGCGCCGGCGTGGGTCTGCTCGACGTCTCGCGGGCGTGGGGGCGATCACCTCGTGCCCGTCCATCACACAATCCGAGCGCCACAAGGCCTCTGACGTCCGGAGCGGCGATCCCGTTGCATCGGGCGAGCTGAGCAAGAGATGGCGCGACGCACCGGCGCGGCCTTGCGTCGAGCGCGCCGCGGCGCGCTGGGCGTCATGGCCGAGGCCGCCTGAGCTGGTGCAATCCTGCGCGAGCGTCCGCCTGCTGGGGCAAATCGCGACGCGCGGCGCGGCGCGGCCGCGCCGCAAGCGTGGGATCGTCGGCGCGTCGGGCCATTCCGCGGTGCGGCCTCCCCCTTGCAATGCACGGGCGCCGCTGGGGGAAATCGAGGAGGTTTGGAATGGCGAACGAGCAGAAGCAGGGAGCAGGCACGCAGGGACAGCAGGGCCGCAGCGAGAGCAGCGTTGTCCCCGACAAGGACTACAACCTGGTCAGCGTGCTCTACCATGCTCTCCAGGGCGCAGAGACCTACGCGCAGTACGTTCAGGACGCGCAGAAGCAGGGCGATCAGGAGCTCGCCACCTTCTTCGGCGAGGTCCGTCAGGAGGAGCTCCGGCTCGCGGAGCGCGCGAAGCACCTGCTCGGGCAGCGGCTGAGCGGCGGTCGTCCACAGGGAGGCACGCGCGGGAGCGCCTAGCGCGAGCGCTGCTAGCGCGAGCGCGGGTGGAACGGTCAAGGCGCCAGGGACGCCAGGGGATCTCGGTTCCCCTGGCATCCCTGGCGCCTCGCTGTTTTCCGCTGCCGACCGGGTCGAGGTGGCCGCCCCCGTGGTATTCGCCAGCTCATGTCCCTCCCCAAGCAACCCCGCGCCGTCATCACAGGCGCCGCCTCGGGCCTCGGCCGCGCGCTCGCCCTCGAGCTCGCGGGCCGTCAGGCGAAGCTGCTCCTCGCCGACCTCGACGACGAGGGCTCCCGGGAGACAGCGCGCCTCGTCGCCGACGCCGGGGGCGAGGCGCACACGGTCCGCTGCGACGTGAGCCGGAGCGACGATGTCGCGGCGCTCGTTGGCGAGGCCGATCGCGCGCTCGGCGGCGTCGATCTCGTCGTGAACAACGCGGGCGTCTGCGCCGGCGGGCAGGTCGGCGACGTCCCCCTCGAGGACTGGTCGTGGGTCATGGGCGTCAACCTCTGGGGCGTCATCCACGGCTGCCACGCGTTCACGCCGCGCTTCAAGGAGCAGAGGCGCGGGCATTTCCTGAACATCGCCTCCGCCGCCGGCTTCATCGCCGTGGCCGGGCTCGCCCCCTACTGCGTGACAAAGGCCGGCGTCGTCGCCCTCTCCGAGACGATGAAGCTGGAGCTCGCCCCGCACGGCGTCGGCGTCACGGTGCTGTGCCCGACCTTCTTCAGGACGCAGATCGTCGAGAGCGCGCGCGGCGTCGACGCGAAGATGAGGGAGATCGCCGAGAAGCTCATGGGGCGCGAGGGGCTCCAGGCCGATTACGTGGCGCGGCGCGCGATCGAGGCGGTCGACGCCGGCCGCCTCTACGCCGTGCCGCACCGCGACGGGCGCTGGTTCTGGCGGGCGAAGCGGGCGATCCCCGAGCTGCTCCACGAGAGGGTTCTGCCCCGGCTGACGCGGCACCTCTGACCGGAGCCCGCCGCGCCGCTCGGGGGGCGCGATCCCGTCGCGACGGCGCCGGGCGCGCTTCGCCGGGCGCCGGGCTTGCAGCTTGGTGGCGCCGCCACGTGACCCGTTGTAAACGCGGGGCGTGACCCAGGTGCGCTCGATCTTCGCCCGAGGACTCTTCGCAGATCAGGTCGCCATCATCACCGGCGGGGGCAGCGGGATCGGCCTCGCGTGCGCCCGCGAGCTCGCTCACCTCGGCGCGAAGGTCGCTGTCTGCGGCCGCAAGCCCGACAAGCTCGACGCCGCGGTGAAGGCGCTGGAGACGGACGGGATCGCCGGCGACAAGGTGCTCGCCGCGCCCTGCGATATCCGCGAGCCGGAGCAGATCGCCGCCTTCGTGGGCCAGGTCCTGGATCGCTTCGGCCGCGTCGACGTGCTCGTGAACAACGCCGGGGGGCAGTTCCCGAGCCCGGCCGCGGACATGACCCCGAAGGGCTGGGAGGCGGTCGTCCGCAACAACCTGAACGGCACCTTCTTCATGACCCGCGAGGTAGCGCGGCGGGCGATGATCCCGGCGCGGCGCGGCCGCGTCGTGAACGTCACCGCGTCGGTCGCCCGGGGGTTCCCGGGCATGGCGCACACAGGCGCCGCGCGCGCCGGGGTCGAGAACCTGACCCGATCGCTCGCCGTCGAGTGGGCGGCGCTCGGCATCCGCGTCAACGCCGTGGCGCCGGGCAACAACATCCGGACGAGCGGCACAGCGCAGTACGGCGACGAGCTCCTGGAGCTCGCGCGGCGCGCCACCCCGCTCAAGCGCACAGGCACGCCGGAGGAGGTCTCGCGGCTCATCGTCTTCCTGGCGAGCGACCAGAACGATTTCATCACCGGCGCGGTGGTCGGGGTGGACGGCGGACAGCCGCTCTGGGGCGACATCTGGGCGATCCCCGAGCCGGAGGTCCCCGCGCCGGAGGGCGCGCCGGGCGCCGCTCCGGAGAGCGCGAGCTGAAGGGGCCGGGCGTGAACTCCCCGCCCCCGTACGCCGCCGGCGAGCAGGCCGGGATCGAGCCCGCCTCGGGCGCGCTCGTCGACCCCATGACGGCGCCGCTGTCCGCGCCGCCGTCCTCCACGCAGCAGCCGGCCGGGCCGCCCATGGCGCCGTCGCGGCTCGGGAGGGCCGCGCAGCGCGTGCGCGGCTACTTCCTCGCGTTCGACCCGACCTTCCTGTCCGCCGTCGCGCCGTTCGCGGTGCTCGCCGTCATCCTGTTCACGCGCCACCCGTCGACGAACTACATCTTCGACGAGCAGGAGGCGCTCCTCGCCAACCCGTACGTGAACGCGAAGGGCGGGCTCGGCTTCCTCGACGCGATCCACCGCGATTTCTGGGGGCTGCCGCCCGACAGGAGCGTCGGATCCTACCGCCCGCTGCCGAACTTCCTCTGGCGCACGATCTGGGCTGTCACCAACCAGCCCTTCTTCCATCACTTCTACAACGTCCTCTTCCACGCCGCGAACGCCGCGCTGCTCACGTGCGTCACGTTCTGGCTCACGCGCAAGCGGGGGCTCGCCTACCTGGTCGGGCTCATCTTCGTCGGCTGCGCGGTGCTCACCGAGGCGGTGAGCGGCATCGTGGGCATCGCCGACGTGCTCGGGGGCATGGGGGCGATCGCCGCCATCGCCGCCCTGGCGCTGCCCGGGTGGGCGATGCCGTTCGCCGTGTTCGCGGCCGTGCTCTTCGGCCTCTTCTCCAAGGAGAGCGCGCTCGTCTGCGTGCCGCTGATCCCGCTCGCCGCGCTGATCGCGGCGCCGCTCACGCACCCCACGCGCCCGGCGCGGCTGGTCCGCGCGCTCGTCGCGCTGCTCGCGGCGGGGGCCGCGTTCGTGCTCTACGTCGAGCTCCGGCGGCGCTGGTTCCCGGCGCCGATGCCGGCCGAGCTCACGGCGCCGCTCCCGGAGGGGGCGCCGCTCGTGAAGCGCGCGCTGCACGACGCGCTCGTCTGGTTCCACCAGGCGCCCCTGCCGCGCGATCCGCTCAACAACCCGCTCAGCACCGCGGACACGCCGCACCGGATCGCCGGCGCGCTGCGCGTCTACTGGCGGGGCCTCACCCAGATCGTGTTCCCGTGGACGCTGAGCGGCGACTACTCGTATCCGCAGGAGCCGGCGCCCGACCGGCTGTTCTTCTTCGAGAGCGTCGCCGGCGCCGCGATGATGGCGCTGCCGCCCCTCGGCTCGCTCGCGCTCTGGATCGCGGCGCTCCGCCGCGAGCACCTCGAGCGGCGCGAGCGGCGCTCGGTGCGCGCTGCGTTCCTCGTCGACGGCGGGCAGGCGACGTCGCGGCGGTGGCCGCTGCTCATCGCGGGGGCGCTGCTCGCGGCCGCGGCGGTGGGGCTGGCGGCGTACGACTGGCACGCGCTCCGCCCGGCGGGGCGCGTGCAGTGGCTCCGGTCGCTGCCGCTCGTGCTGTGGCCGCTGCCGTTCCTGCCCGCGCTGCTGCTCGGCCTCGGGCTGCTCGTCGAGGGGACGCGCCCCCTGCCCTGCCCGGCGACGGCGGACCGGAGCGCCTGGGTGCCGCTGCGCCGCGGCTACGCGGGGCTGTGCATCGCGGCGATCGGGCTGACCTGGGTCGTGGTGAGCTACTTCCCGCACTCGAACATCCCCGTCGTCCTGCCGACGGTGCGCGCGGAGCGCTTCTGGTACTTCCCGGCGATCGGCTCGTCGCTTGTCCTCGCCGTCGCGTTCTCGTGGCTGCACGAGGCGCTCGCGGGCTCGACCCTGGCGCCGCGGACGCGCTGGTCGTGGCGGGCGTGGGTGACGCCGGTGCTTTTCGTGCTCTTCTTCGGCTTCCAGTGCGTGCAGGCCTACCGGCACGCGATGGACTACCGGAACGACCTCGAGTTCTGGGCGGCGACGAAGGAGGCGGTGCCGAGCAGCGCGAAGGCGCACCTCAACTACTCGGTGATGAAGGGCGCCCGGGGCGACCTGCCGGCGCGGCTCGCCGCGAGCCAGGCCGCGGTCGAGCTCGCGCCGAAGTGGCCGATGGCCCACGTGTACACGGGCGACACGCTGTGCCGCATGCACCGGGCGGACGAGGCGTTCCCGCACTACCAGCGCGGGATGGATCTCGGCCCGAACGAGCTCAGCCTGATCGCGCTCGCGCTGCAGTGCCTGCACGACGAGAAGCGGCTCGCGGCGTACGAGGCGGAGCTCCGGCGGCTGGCGGAGGAGCACCCGGGGACGTGGCTCGCGTACCTCGCTGTCGACACGCTCGACAACGGCGAGAAGCACGGCGGCGTGGATCCGAAGTACCGGCCGCGCGGCTACAACGAGGGGCCGAAGGAGTGACCGCGGTGGCCGCGGGCTGGCACGTGTACATCCTGCGCTGCGGCGACGGGTCGCTGTACACGGGCATCGCCCGCGACGTGGAGGCGCGCCTGGCGCAGCACGCGGCGGGGCGCGGGGCGCGGTACACGCGCGGGAGGGGGCCGCTCGCGCTGGTGCACGTGGAGACGGCGGCCGACAAGGGGGAGGCGCTGCGGCGGGAGGCGGCGATCCGGCGGCTGGGTCGCGCGGGGAAAGAGGCGCTGGCGGCGCGGGGGCCCGGCCGCTGGCGCCCGGCGTCGAGCGGGTCGACGAGCTCGCGAGATCCCGTCGAGGAGCCCCGCGAGAAAGCTCGAACCCGTCCCGGCGCCCCCGTTCGGGGCGGGCGGGATGCCGCGAACCCATCTGGGTGAGGTGGGTCGTCCACGCGGGAGATGGGTGGCACCCATCTCCGGGTGGACGTGCCTCCACGAAAAGATGGGTCGCACCCATCTCCCGGTGGACGTGCCTCCACGAAAAGATGGGTCGCACCCATCTCCCGGTGGACGTGCCTCCACGAAAAGATGGGTTGCACCCATCTCCGCGGTGGAGAGGCTGTACGAGCGGAGCCCTGGTAACGCTGTTGACCGGGAGCCGCGGTGACACTTTCCTGAGCTACGGGCCCCTGCTCCGGGAGGACTGGAAACGGGGACCGGATCCTCGTCGACGCGACGCGCCCACCGCACCTTCGCGGACTGCCAGGATCGATACACGAACCGCTCGCCACGATCGCGGTAAGCTCTGCGACCGTCTCGTCCGACGCGTTGACCCTTGCGATGAGCTGAAGCCTCTCGTCCACTGAACATGTCTCTTTCCAGGGCACCGGCGCTCCTCCGTCGCCGGTCCTCTACGGCATGTGTCACCTGAGCTCCCGGTCCGCCCGGGTGCCACCCAGGCTCCCGGTCCGAACCGTGGCTCGGCGAGCGGCTGCTCCGGGAGGGCGACGTGGACGAGGAATGTACCGACCGTCGCCTCGTTCGGGTGGAGGACGCGGAACGTCTCCACGATTCCCGGAGGGGCAGGCACCGGCGCGGGCGGATAGGACAAGCAAACGCGTTCCGCAAAGCCAAGATTCTCGGAGCCGTTCCTGACTCGTGCAGTCCGACTGTACGAGCTCATTGACAGAACGGGCCTTGTGCGATGGGGCAGGTCTTCCACGCCTGAAACGCCTGGGATTACCGAGGCGTAGCACCAAGAAGGCATCCTACCGTATAGCTGTACCCTACTGGCTCGGGCGCGCCCCGTCGATGGATCCCCGCGCGCGACCCTAGTCCGCAGCCGAGCTTTGACCAGACGGCACCGCGCCTCCTGGCGCGCGGGCGCCTCGATACCTTCCGCGTGAGCGAACCGTTGAACAGTCTCAGAGCGGGCGGGCACTCACCGAAGTAGCACCGACGCCAGGTCGCCGGCCCGTCCGTAGACCTGGGTCGCCGGTGCTCTCACGCGCCAAGTCTCCCGCTGTTCTCGGGAGCTCGCGGCGCGCGTTCTTCTTCCACCCAATTCGACGGCGTTTTTCTGAATCTCGGTCTTCGACCGCCCTTTCGAAAAGCTGCAGATCAGCGCTCGATGCCCTCGAACGCCGATTCAGGTCGCACTTTTCCCCGAGGAGCTCGCATGAATCGTAGTCGTTATTTGTTCTCGGCGCTGTCCTTCCTATCCGCTCTCGTTGTCGTCGCGTGCAGCGACGCCGAGAAGGGCAGCAGCGGCTCATCCGGCTCCGGTCCGGAGAACGGCGACGCGGAAGCGCTGCCGTGCGACGTCGACAAGATCCTCTCCACGAAGTGCCAGACCTGTCACGGGGCCTCCCCGAAGTTCGGCGCGCCGTTCCCGCTGGTCGACCGGAGCGATCTGGTCGCGCCCGCGGTGAGCGATCCCAACAAGAAGGTCTACGAGCTCGTCGCCGCACGCGCCCGCGACACCGCGCGCCCCATGCCTCCGCCCCCAACCGAGCGCCTGACCGCCGCGGAGCTCGCGATCTTCGATCAATGGATCGCCGCCGGCATGCCGGCCGGTAAAGACACGTGCGTCGACCCGGGCGGCGGCGGAACCATCGACCCTCCGACCCTGAGCTGCACACCGGATGTCCTGCTAGCGCCGTCCGCGCCTTACGTCATGCCGAAGGACGTCCGGGACCAGTATATGTGTTATGGGGTCGATGTAGAGATCGGCCAGAAACGACACCTCGTCGGGATCGCACCCCAGATCGACAACAGCACCATTGTACACCATATCCTGCTCTTCAAGGCGGATGAGGCGTCTCCCTCGACGCCCACGCCCTGTGAGGGGGGCGACATCCAGGGGGCTCTTTTGTCCGTCTGGGCGCCCGGCGGCAAGGCCACGGAGCTGCCGCTAGAGGCGGGCTTCCCGCTGGAAGGCACGGCACACTTCGTAGTCCAGGTGCACTACAGCAACATCAAGGGCCTCGACGGGCAGCAAGACAGCACCGGCTTCAACGTCTGCACGACGACGGAGCTCCGCCCCAACGACGCCGGCATCTTCTCGTTCGGCACAGAAGACATCAACATCCCGCCTCACGGCTCGCTCGACGTGAGCTGCGATTACCAGTTCCCGCGGGATATGGGGGCGATTTCGGTAATCAGTGTCATGCCGCACATGCACAATCTCGGCAAGCACCTGTCGAGCAACACGGTGCCCACGGACGGCAGCGAGCCGAGCAACCTGGGTCTCGCCGATCCGTGGAACTTCGACAACCAGATCTGGTACGACAACGATACCATCCTTCGAGGCGGCGACACCGTGAGGACGCGTTGCGCGTGGGACAACCCGGGCAACAGCGCCGTGGAATTCGGGGAGCGGACGGCGGATGAGATGTGTTATAATTTCGTGATGTACTATCCGTCTCAAGAGATAGAGCTGACTACTCCGACGGACGACGCGTCCTGTGTGACGACACAATAGACCAGCTCGTGCAAGACGCGCGGCCTGTGCCCAAGCGGAGGCGCGCGCCGTTCGGTGAGAGCGCTCGTAAGCCTGGCGAACAGGAGCACCGCGCGCGCCGCCGGGACACTCTCTCTGGGAAAAGAAATGGATCGGTCCTGTTCACGCTCGATCGCCCAGAGACAGCGGCCTTGTTGGCGTCGCAATCGGCGGAGACGGAAGCGTGTTCCTCGCGGGGAGCGCCAACTGCGGCCTTGATCTCGGCGACGGACCGCTGGTCGGCGCGAGTTGTTCATCCCCCAGCGCCTGGGTGGCGAAGATCGGCGCCGACGGAGCTCACCTCTGGAGCCGACGCATCGAGGGCAGCATTGCATCTCAAGCCGTGAGCCTCGGTGTCGACTCTCTCGGGAACGCCTTCGTTGCGGGCAGCTTCACCGGGACCCTGCACGCCGACGGCGCAGCGCTCGGCGCAGAGGACGGAGCTGTGCGGTGGTTCGTCGTGCGGCTCGACAGGGATGGGAATATCTCGTGGTGACGAGATCGAGCCGGGCCGGCCATGTCAAGCGGGGCGAGCGGTTTGGTCAGCGTCGCCCCGCTCGCCGCGCTCAACCGAGCGACTGCAAGATCGAGCTGAATCCGTTCTGGCCGTGGCGGCTGCCCTGCGGGGACAGCCAAGCCTCGTAGATCTCGCCGCTCGGCGAACGGAGCTGGATGAACTCGAGGCTCACGAGAGGGTTGAAGGGGTTGCCGGGGCGGGAGCCGATGTCCTGGCCGGGATACGTCGCGTCTTGGTTGAAGGCGCGGGTGCCCTGTTCGAAGGCGGTGAGCTGCTTGTAGTTGCCGCGTTTGCCGAAGTCGCTGTACTCGCGAGAGACGAGGACGCGGCCGCTGTTGGTGAGGCCGACGTGGACGTTGGGAACGTAGGTGGAGACGCCGATCACGGCGGCAGATGCGGCGTTGAGGACGCCGCCGGCGATGCGGCGGGCCGTGCCGGCAGGCGCCTGGTACTCGACGCCGCTCCAGTTGCCGATGATACGCTCGCCGGGCTGGAGCTCGTAATATTGAGCGTAGAAGTCGCTGAATTGTTGCTCGATCTGCTCCGGGGTCATGTTGGCGGCCTCGGACAGGGCCTTCTTGCGGGCGTACATCGAGTAAGCGAAACCGGCCACCATCAACACGAGCGGGATCAAGTAATACATCTGCATGCCCATCTTCTCCTGGAGAACCCACGCTCCACTCGGGAGCCACCGAAGGCGATGGTTACGCGGCGGCGCCCGCCAGGTCAAGGGGGGGAGCGTAGCAGAAAAGCGAGATACGGTGGGATGCTTACGCCCTTCCGTGTGCCGGGGTCTCCGTTGCCGGCGCAGACGAGCGCCGCCATCTCGTCGTCACCTTCTCATGGACGCGGACGGCACGGCAACGTCCACATCCTCAACGACCATCACAACCCCCGAGGAGGGCAGATCCACGGCGTGGGTGAGGACATCGCGCTCATCGCCGAGAGCTGCGCCTACCATGAGAGCATGTCGATCTGGACCGGCATGGGCAATCCAAGAGGCAGGAAGGGAATCGGCAACGAGGGGACCGGCGCCTCCATGATCTCTCTGTCGTCTCGAGCGACAAGGATCGATGAGACGCCCTCTCAGTCCGCAAAGGTGGGCGTCCACGGCGCGAGCATGTTCTCGACCGTGTAGCTTGCAGCCTCGGCCGCGCTGAGCTGCCTGGACTCGCGGGCTCGCTCGCTCGGCCTCGCGCCGGGTCCCGTGGTCATGTGCTCGGCGAAGCGCGAGGTCGCGAGCGTGTTGTCGCCCATGCGGACCCAACCGATGGGCGCGATGTGCGCGCCGAGCTCGGTCCCGAGGTAGGTGGTCGAGCCGTAGGGTCTCCAGTTGCGACCGAGGGCGACCGACCCGGACCTGACCGATCCGACCGCCGTGGCCCGCCCTCCCAGGAACACGATCCCGAAGGGAACCGGCTCATCCGTGCTCGGCGCCGTGATCGCCGTGCCGCCAGCGACGTTGTGAATCGTACAGCCCTCGAAGACGGCCGTCGCGCCGCCGAAGATGAAGTCGACGCTGCCCTCGATGTGGCAATCCCTGAAGTACTGCGTTCCGTTCTTCACGTAGAGCGTGTCCTGGTAACCGAGGAACCGGCAGCGCCGGAACTGCACGCGGCTGCCGCTGACCAGGAGAGCCACGGCCTGCACACCTGGGCCCGTGCTGTTGGCGATGGTGATGTTCTCGGCCGAGACGTCGCTCGCGGAGATATTGACGCTGAAGCTCCCCGAAGTGCCCAGCTCGCCCCCTGCGCCGTTCGAGGTTGTCGCGCTATCACCGTAGGTGAGCACGGTCGCCTCGGCCTGACCTCTCTGGCCGCAGAGCGTCACGTGGGGACGGTCGACGATGAGCTTCTCGGAGTACGTGCCGGGGGCGATGCGAAGGATGGTGGGCGTCGTGTTCGACCTGGCGACGCTGTTGATCGCGGCCTGGACCGTGGTGAAATCGCCCGATCCATCCCGGTTCACCTCGATGAGCGCCCCACCCGTCGCGCTGTTGCAATCGGACGTGACGCTGCCGCCGTCCGAGCCCCCGGCGCCTGAACCGCCGCCGCCGCCCGTCCCCGAGCTTCCGCCCGTGCCGCCCGTGCCGCTCGCGGGACCGCGGCACACGCAATAGTCGGACTGGTGCCCCGAGTCGCACGGCACGGCCGGGAGCGCCTCGTCGGCACCGCAGCTTCCCTCGAGGTTCTCGTAGGCGGCCTCGCACGCGAGACCTGCGGCCCCACACACCGCCGTGCAGCCGCTCCCGTTCAGGAAGACCGCGCCGCAGAGGTCCTCGCCCGAGGTGCAGAGCTCGAAGCCGGCCGCTTCGATCGGTGAGCAATCGACGGGCACGCCGGCGCTTCCGCCGGCGCCCGCGCCCCCCGAGCCGCCGGGCGACACCGTGCCGCCGCTCCCCGTCGTGCCGCTCGATGGCCCGGCGGCGGCGGCGGACGAGCTGCCTCCGGCGGGGCCGGCGGGGGAGGCCGGATCATCGGTGGCTTGCTCGCTCGAACAGGCCAACGAGCAAGAGAGAGCGAGAGGGCCCGCGCAAGCCCGGATGAGTGTCCCGAGCGATGCGCCGTGGAAAGTTCGACTGCCGTGGGAACGGCGGAAGCGAGCGCGGAGAGGGAGCATGACGGGGGGTTGTTCGAGGGAGGTCGGACCCGTCAGAAAAAGTGAGGGGCCCTCGGCGGAGCGGCCCTCCGAGGGCTCGTGCGAAAGGCGGAGTCGCGCGGGCGGCCGTTGCACTCGGCCTCATGGCTGCCGTCGACGTGGACGTGGGAGAAGGTGACCCCGCTCCTCCCCGCGAGGATGCAACCGAAATGCTCGGAGTCGCCTGCGTCGATACAGCGCTCTCGCAGCGAATCAATTCTTCTGGCGGCTCGAGATGCCCCCGGGTAACCAGGATAGCGTGGCTCACCCCACGCGCTCCACCCCTCCGCCAGGGCCCGCGATGGCCCGCTTCCCCGCCGAGAAGCGGTCGGACGCGAGCCTGGTCGCCGGCGTCGCCGCCGGAGAGCGCGAGGCACTTGCCATCATCTGGGACAGGTACTCGGGTCTCGTGCGAGGTGTGCTGTACGGTGCCCTCGGTCCCGATACGAACCTCGACGATCTGGTCCAGGAGGTCTTCCTGGCCCTGCTCCAGGGCGCCGCGCGCATCCAGGACGGCCAGGCCCTCCGTGGCTATCTGACGTCCGTGGCGGCGCGGCTGGCGGCGCTCGAGATCCGGAAGCGCAAGATACGCCGCTGGGTGGGACTTTCCCCGAGCGGGGAGCTGCCCGAGCGCGCCATCGAGCGCGTCGACTTCGAGCATCGCGAGGTGCTCCGCGCCCTGCTCCGCGTGCTCGGCAAGCTGAGCAAGCGCCGACGCCTGGCCTTCGTGCTGCGCCACGTGCAAGGCGTCGAGATGCTCGAGACGGCCGCGTCCCTCGGCGTATCCGAGTCGACGCTGCGCCGAGAGCTCGAGAGAGCGCGCGCGTTCTTGCTCAAGGCGCGGGAGCCAGCCCTCCAGGAGTTCCTGTCTCGGCGCGAAGGACGTTGACCATGAGCGACCCCGAACGACGGCTCGATCCCCTTGCGGCGCTCCTGCAGCGCGCCGCTCGGCGGAGCGAGGCGGAGCGCGTCGAGGCGCGCGCCGCCCCCGCGCGGGGACGGCGCGCTCGGGATCCGATTTCTGACAGGTGGCGGGCGGCGCGGACAACCATCGTGACGATGCTCATCTCCAGGTCATCCGATCACGGCGTCCGTTTGCACTCGAGCTGGAGCTCGATCCCGGCGGTTCTCCTCGCGCTCGTCGCGCTCGCGTGCGGTGACAGCGGTGGCAGCCCATCGGGCTCAGGCGCGGCTGGACCGCCAGCCGGCGGCGGCGCCGGACCCGCGAGCGGTGGCGGCGGCTCGAGCTCGTTCACCAGCGCTGCCTCGGGCGCTGGGGCCGCGGGGGGCGCCTCGGGGGTCGGCGGCGCGGCGGTCGCCGGGAGCGGAGGCTCCTCGGGCGGTGGCGCTCCTGCCGATGAGCCCTCTCCGGTTGCGGGAGCAGGCAGCGGCGGGGCTCCACCGAGCGGCGAAGTGCTCGCGTTTCCGGGGGCTCAGGGGTTCGGGCGACACGCGGTAGGCGGCCGCGGCGGCGATGTCGTGCACGTCACGAACCTGGACGACTCCGGCCCGGGCTCGCTGCGCGACGCGATCAGCCAGCCGAACCGCACGGTCGTTTTCGACGTGGGCGGGGTGATCAAGATCTCGTCTCGCCTTGTGTTCAAGAGCCACCAGACGATCGCGGGTCAAACCGCCCCGGGTGGCGGTATCACGATCTACGGTAACGGCACCTCGTTCTCCGGAGCGTCGAACACCGTCGTACGCTTCATCCGCTTCCGCATGGGCATCGGGGGCGACTCGGGCAAGGACACCGTGACCATGGCGAACGGGCACGACGTGATCTGGGACCACTGCTCGCTCAGCTGGGGACGCGACGGTACGCTCGACCTCAACGAGGAGAGCGGCGCCGAGCTCTACAACCTGACGCTTCAGGATTCGATCGTCGCGCAGGGGCTCCAGCCTCACAGCACCGGCGGCCTCGTGAACACAGCCGGCACGTCGATCATTCGCTCGCTCTACATCGACAACAACTCGCGGAACCCGAAGGCGCGCGGCACGCTGCAGTTCATCAACAACGTGGTCTACAACTGGGTCGTGTCCGGCTACATCCTGGGCGACACCAGCGGTCGCTCGGACGGCCTGTTGCTGGGCAATTATTTCATCACCGGCCCGGAGACGAGAGGCGGCACCCTGGACAGCCCCACGCCCGCATACAACCTTCACGCCGACGGCAATTATTACGACAGCGACAAGGACGGCACGCTCGACGGCAGGCTCCTCGGCAAAGGCGACTTCGGCTCGGTCACCTGGCTCGACGCGCCCTCCGTCGATTTCCCTGCCGTCCCCGCCATGACGGCACAAGAGGCGTACGCTCACGTCAGCGCGCACGCCGGAGCCTCGATCCATCGCGACGACGCGGACCGCTACGTGCTCGATGAGCTGGCCTCGCTCGGCAAGCGGGGCGCGACGATCCGCGACGAGTCGAGCCTTGGCTTCGCGGGCGGTGTCGGCCCCCTGCCCGGGGGCCGCGCCCCGAGCGACGCCGATCAGGACGGCATACCGGACGCGTGGGAGATCGCGCGAGCTCTCGACCCGGCAGATGCGGACGACCGCAACGGAGACCGTGACGGCGACGGCTACACGAACCTCGAGGAGTACCTGAGCTCCCTCGTGCCGTGAGCGCAGGCGGCGGGGCGGGCGGAGCGTCGTATCTCGAGACGTCGGCAGGCAGGCGGCCGACGGCTCCGCCTGCGCCCGGATCAGCTCGGGCTCTGCGGCGCGATGAGCGATCGCAGCCAGTCGTCCGAGGCCTTGCGGTACTCGGGGACGCGGCTCCGCTCGGCCGCGGCCAGCGCCTCCTTCAGCCGGGGCGCGTCGAGGTCGTGGATGTAGCAGGGGGTACCCGGCTGCTGCCGCCAGGAGTCCTCGAGGCCGCCCGCGTCGACCGGATCGAAGCCGAGCTCATCGACGAGGCGCATGACCTTCGCCCGCGCTTCCGGCGGATCTCCCGCGATCGGGAGCGCGACGCGCCCCGGCGTGCCCTTCGGCTTGCCCTTCGCGAGCAGGCTCTCGAAATAGATGCTGTTGAACGCCTTGATCACCGGCCGCCCGATCTGCTCGGCGACCCACGCGCTCTCGACCTGCCCCGCCTCGATGGCCGGGATGCTGCCGTCGCGGACCGGGTAGTAGTTGTTGGTGTCGATCACGACCACATCGGCGGGCACGCCGGCGAAGAGATCCTTCGGCAGGTCCACGACCGCGCGCTGGGGGATCGTGACGACCACGATCTCGCCGCCGCGCGCGGCCTCCGCGGCCGTGACGGGGGTGGCCCCGGTCTCGGCTGCGACCTCGCGGAGCGTGTCCGGCCCGCGCGAGTTCGCGATCACCACCTGGTGACCGAGCTTCCCCAACAGCTTCGCCAGCGACCCGCCGATCGAGCCGGCGCCGATGATTCCGATCTTCATTCGTCACTCCTTCGAGCCGAGCCGCCCGCGATCGAGCGCGGAGGCCGGCGGTCCAGGTGCATCGTCTGACGCAGACGGGCGATCGCTCGCGCCGTTCACGCCGGAGACGGGCTGTACCACGACGAGCCGCCCTCGGCCCGCGCAGGAGGCTGCCCCCGGTCCGGTCGGAGACGTCGAGCCCGCCGTCGCTCTCCACGTCGGTCGGGGAGGCGCTCCGCGCCGCAGGTCGCCCGGCCACTCCTGCGGTCCAGCCATTCGCCTGCCTGGCGGCGCGGTGAAGAAGAGACACACATCATAGCAACAGCGCCATGACGGGATCACGCTGTCAGCGAGGCGGCAAAGAGCTTGTGCAGCCGCCGAGCCCGGGACACCGGATCGCAGGATCGACGCCGCGGGTTGCGTGGGGCCGCCGCATGCTCTAAGGACAGGAACTGGCCCCTTCCGGGCACTTCGTACTTTGTTTTTGTTCTGTTAAGGAGGTCTTTGATGAATTTTTTCACCACGCGTCATCGGTTTGCCTTCACCGCGCTCCTCTTGTGCGTGCCGCTGCTCGCCGGGGCGAACGACGACGGCTGTAGCCAGGCGATGCCCGAGATCGACGGCGCGGACAGCGCGCCCGCCGGGCTCGTCGCTGCGCCGGTCGAAAGGATCAAGCCCGGCCGCTGCAGGCCGACGGGCTGTAGCGGGCAGGTCTGCGCGGATCAGACCGTGTACACCACGTGCGAGTGGCGCGAGGAGTACGCGTGCTACGGCGACCACAGCGTCTGTGAGCGCGACGCGTCCGGCCAGTGCGGCTGGCGACAGACGCCGGAGCTCATTGCGTGCCTCGGCGGCGGGGAGGCGCCGCCTGGCGACGACCTCGGCACCTGCGTTGTCACCGGCTGCAGCGGGCAGGTCTGCGCGGACGAGGAGGTGCTCACGACGTGCGAGTGGCGCGCGGGGTACGCGTGCTACGGCGAGCACGGCGTCTGTGAGCGCGACGCGTCCGGCCAGTGCGGCTGGCGGGACACCCCCGAGCTCGACGCCTGCCTCGCGTCGGCCTCGGGCATCTGAGCAGCGCGCCCTGCCGGCGAGCGTGCGCGCCGCGCTCGACGGCGCGTCGAACCGCTGTATCGAGGCGCCGCGCGGCATCCGCTCCTGCGAGGAGCAGCGCGCGCGGCCGCCGGGCCCAGCCGCTCTATTTCATTCCCGCCCACCCCGCGATCGGGTACCCCCTCCTCCCATGTCGGCTACCCGGGGGACTGGCGCCTTGGACGCCGTGGTGATCGGGGCAGGACCGAACGGGCTCGCCGCGGCCGTCGCGCTCGCCGGGGCCGGCCTCCAGGTGCGCGTGATCGAGGCGCGCGACACGGTGGGCGGCGGCGCGCGCACGGCCGAGCTCACCGGGCCCGGCTTCCGTCATGACGTCTGCTCCGCCATCCACCCGACCGCGGTGATCTCGCCCTTCTTGCGGACGCTGCCGCTCGAGGAGCACGGCGTCGCGTGGATCTACCCCGAGGCGGCGCTCGCCCACCCGCTGGCCGACGGCAGGGCCGGCGTGCTCTACCCCGATCTCGATCGCATGGCCGAGACGCTGGGCGAGGAGGACGCGGCCGCCTGGAGCGACCTGTTCTCGCCGCTCCTCGCGGGCGAAGCCGCCCTGTTCGAGGAGCTGCTCGGCCCGCTGCGCATCCCGCCGCGCCACCCGCTCCTGCTCGCCCGATTCGGCCTCTCGGCCATCCGCTCGGCCGACGGGCTCGCGCGCGACACATTCCGCGGCGACGCCGCGCGCGGGCTGTTCGGCGGCTGCGCGGCGCACTCGTTCCTGCCGCTCGAGACGCTGTTCTCGGCCTCCTTCGGCATCGTGCTCGCCCTCGCCGCGCACGCGGTGGGCTGGCCGGTGGTGCGCACCGGCTCGCAGGCGCTCATGGACGCGCTGGCCGCGATCCTGCGCGCGCGCGGCGGCGAGATCGAGGCGGGCCGCACCGTGGCGTCGCTCGACGAGCTCCCCGAGGCGCGCGCCTACCTGTTCGACACGACCCCGGCCGCGATGGCCCGCATCGCCGGCGACCGGCTCCCGGCGGGCTACCGCCGCCGCCTCGAGCGCTTCCGCCACGGCCCCGGCGTGTTCAAGGTCGACTACGCCCTCGACGGCCCCATCCCGTGGGAGGCGCCCGCCACCGCGCGCGCGGCCACGGTGCACGTGGGCGGCACGCTCGACGAGCTGGTGGCCTCCGAGCGGGCGCTCGCCGGCGACGCGCCCGCGGAGCGCCCCTTCTGCCTCGTCGCGCAGCAGAGCCTGTTCGACAACACGCGCGCCCCCGCCGGCAAGCACACCGCCTGGGTCTACTGCCATGTGCCGCCCGGCTGCGAGGTCGACATGACAGCGCGCATCGAGGCGCAGATCGAGCGCTTCGCCCCGGGGTTCCGCGATCTCGTGCGCGCGCGCGCCGTCCGCGCCCCGGCCGACTGGCAGCGTTACAACGAGAACTACGTCGGCGGCGACATCGCCGGCGGCGCCAACGACTGGCTCCAGATCTTCGCGCGCCCCGTCGCGAGCCTCAGCCCCTATTCGACGCCCAACCCCTCGCTCTATCTCTGCTCCAGCTCGACGCCGCCCGGCGGCGGCGTCCACGGCATGTGCGGTTATCACGCCGCCGCGGCCGCGCTCGAGCGCGTGTTCCAGCGGCCCGCGCCCGCCCTGTCCATGCCCGCGCCCCGCCCCCAGCTCCCGCCGCGCGGGTAGAGCCAGGCCGCTCTGTGAGGGCATCATGGCCCCCTGATCCCCGATTCCCTCAAAAGGACGCAAGCATGCCCTCGCAGCCCCTCGCGACCGAGCTCGCGCCGCCGGCCGCCAAGCAGCGGAAGGCGCGAGCCATGGAGCCCTGGCTCTTCCCGGTATTCTTCCTCTCGGGCTCGGCAGCGCTTGTGTATCAGGTCGTCTGGCAGCGCGCGCTCCACGGGATCTACGGCATCGACATCCTGTCGGTCACGATCGTCGTCACCGCGTTCATGCTGGGTCTCGGCCTCGGGAGCCTCGCCGGCGGGGCGCTCTCGCGCCGGTACCCGCAAGCTGCGGTGATGCTGTTCGCGCTCGCCGAGATCGGGATCGGCCTCTACGGCGCCTTCAGCCTCCGCCTCTTCGCCGTGATTGCAGACATCACGCACGGCATTGGCCACGTCGCCGCCGGCGGGGTGGCCTTCCTGCTCGTGGTGCTCCCGGTCCTGCTGATGGGCGCCACGCTTCCCCTCCTCGTCGGGCACGCCACGTCGCGGTCGCGCAACGTCGGTCGCTCGCTGGGCAACCTCTACTTCATCAACACGCTGGGCGCGGCGTTCGGCGCCTTCCTGGCGGCGCGCTACCTGCTGGGCGGGCTGGGCCTCCGGGCCACAACGCACGTCGCGGCGGCGCTCAACATCCTCGTCGGTGTGCTCGTGATGATGGTTCTGCGCCGGCGGCGTCGCGGCGAGCCATGAGGCTCCTCGTTGCCGTCCTCGTCGCCACGCTCGGCGGTTGTCTCGCGCTCTCGCACGAGGTCCTCTGGGTCCGGGTCTACAGCTTTGCGACCGAAGGCGCGCCGGACGCCTTCGGCTTCCTGCTCGCCACCTACCTCGCCGGTCTGGCCGGCGGCTCGCTCCTCGCCGGTCGCTACTGCCGGAGCGCCGCGGCGGAGCGCTCCGGGCAGCTCTACCGGGTGGGCTGGGTGATCTTCGCCGGGGCGCTCGCGGCCTTCCTCGTGGCCCCCGCCGTCGCGCACCTCGTCGGCCGCGGCGTGGAGCCGGCCTCCACGCTGCCTGTCTTCGCGCTCGCCAGCGCCTGCCTCGGCGCGGGGTTTCCGCTCCTGTGCCACTTCGGGATCCGCGCGGACGAGCTGGCCGGCGCGCGGCTGTCCTACGTCTACGTCGGCAACATCGTGGGCTCGACGCTGGGCAGCCTGGTCACCGGCCTCGTGCTGCTGGACGTCTTGCCCCTGCGCGAGCTCAACGTGGCCCTCGCGATCGCGGGCGCCGCGCTCGGCGTGATGCTCATGCTCTCCGCGTCGACGACGGCGCGCTCGCGCGTGCTGAGCTGCGCGCTCCTGGCCGCCGCCGTCGTGTCCTTCGTGGGGTCGGCGAGAGCGCTCTACGATGACCTCTACGAGAAGCTTCTTTACGGGGAGGAGCACAGCGAACACGGTCGCTTCGCCCACGTCATCGAACGTCGCGAAGGCGTCGTCACGGTCTCCCGGTCGGGCACCGTGTACGGCGGCGGATCCTACGAGGGCATCGCCAACGTCAGCCCGCTGCCGGAGAAGGACGAGAACCGGGTGCTGCGGGCCTACCTGGTGTCCGCGTTCCACCCCCGGCCGCGCGACATCCTCATGATCGGCCTCGGGTCAGGCTCCTGGCTTCAGGTGCTGGCGAACGACCCCGACGTCGAGCACCTCACCGTGGTCGAGATCAACCCCGCGTTCATCGAGGCGGCGCGACGCGCGCCCGTCGTCGCGAGCGCGCTGGACAACCCCAAGGTGGAGCTCCTCATCGACGACGGCCGGCGCTACCTGGGGCGCACCGCGCGGCGCTTCGACGTCATCGTCGAGAACACGATCGTGCACTGGCGCTCGCACGCCTCGCTGTTGCTCTCCCGGGAGATGCTGGATCTATGCCGCCGGCACCTGAAGCAGGGCGGCGCGCTCTACTACAACACGACCATGTCCACCGCGGCTCAGAAGACCGGAGCGACAGTGTTCCCCCACGCCCTCCGCTACCAGAACATGCTGATCGCGAGCGACGATCCGATCACGATCGACCCCGCGCGCTTCGAGGAGAAGCTCGACGCCTGGCATATCGACGGTCGTCCCGTGCTGCCCGCCGGCAGCCGCGCCGCGCAGCTCGATCTGCTGAAAGAGCAGGACTGGCGCGGCGGGCCCACCTGGGAAAGCCGGGCGTCGATCCTGCGGCGGACGCAGGGTGACCCCATCATCACCGACGACAACATGGCGACGGAGTGGTGGGCGTTCGACACGTACCCTTAGCGCTGCTTTCAAGACTCCCCCCGCCACGGACCACGTCTGGACGAACGATTGCCCCAGCGACACGGTCGCGACGGCGGTCCAGCGCGTCACGACGCATCGATGCCGCGGGCCTTCACCGCGGGCGACGCGGCGGCGGAGGGGACCTCGCCGGGCGACACCGGACGCGCCCTCGGCGGCGGAACACGCGAAAGCCATGAGAATCGCTACGGTTTCCGGCGACCTCCCCTCCCCGGCAGGCCCTCCTGGCGGGACGGTTCCGCGGGGGCGAAGCGTCGCGATCCAGGACCTGCGGGGCAGCGCCGCCCCGGGGGGAGGCGGTGACGGAGGGGCCACGCGAGCGCGCCGCGCGCCCGCGGGGCAATGCGGCTCCAGTAGCCGAACGCGCCCGGAGGTTTATCGCGACAGGAAACATCGCGCTTCGGCGTATCGAAAATTCCTCGACGACCCCGCTCCAGGTGTCCAGGCGAGCGGGTCGACGACGCCGTCGCAAATCATCTGAAGGCTCAGGCCCCCTGGCGGCATCCACCCCGGTGTGCGGCCCACATCCGTGCGGCGCGCGGATCGTCCGTGCGCTGATGCTTCGTCTCGCGGTACTCCCCCTCGTCACGGTTGAATATTCTATGAACCAAGCGCGCTTGATTACCCTCGCGACCCTTCTCTTGCCTGGATTCGCGTTGAATGGGGCATGCTCCAGTGAGCCGCCCGACGACTCGACGCAATCCATCCCGGATTCCAACGGCGACGAGACGCCCGCCGGCAACGGCGACGAGACGCCCGCCGGCAATGGCGACGAGACGCCCGCCGGCAACGACGACGAGACGCCCGCCAGCACGTCGCCGGACTGGCAGGCGTTCACCTGTCACGCTTCAAAGTCGCCCATGTTCCAGAGCCGCGACGTGCTGAACATGCGGATCTCTGCCGATTTCACGAAGCTGAACAGTGCACCCACGAAAGAGGAATCGGGCTCACAGGCCGTGATCGAGCTGAGCGACGAGGGCGGCGCGGCGCCGATCACCGCGAACATCATCGCCCGGGGAGTTTCGCGCTTCCATTGCGGCGTTCGCCCGTTCTCGCTCAAATTCCAGGAAAAGCAGAAAGACAACATCTTCGCGCACCTCGGAAAGTCGGTGAAGTTCGTCACGCATTGCGGGGACAGGGAAGGCTTGTCCCCCACGCTCAAGGCGGATTCTATCGAGACCTACGAGCAGCGCCTGCTGATGGAGGACACGGTTTATCAGGTGCTCGACCAGCTGCAGGTGCCCTCGCTCAAGACGCGGCTCGTACGGCTCACCTACCACGACGCGCCGACCGGCAAGGAGGAGACGCACCTCGCGTTCGTGCGCGAGCCCGAGGACGAGATGGCCGAGCGCTGCGGCATGGTGGAATGGGAAGACCTGTCCGGGGTCGACACCTCGCAGCTCCAGGTGGACCAGGTGGGTCTCTTGCTGTTGAACCTGCTGAACGATTTCGTGATTCAGTACGACGGGATCGAGGGGAAGAACCTGGTCGCCATGGTCGACCCCGATCGCGAGGCGATCTTTTACGCTCCCTACGATTTCGACCTGGTCGGCGTGTCCCGGCCAGATTACGTGGCCAACGAGGGGCGCACGCTCGAGCAGAACCGGGACGCGTTCGCGGACTGGCTGCGGCGCAACCAGAGCCCCACGCTGTTCGACCAGATCGACAGCATGCTGGCTCGGGCCGACCCGATGCAGCGCGCCGTCGATCAGGCGAACATGAACGAGGAGAACCATGAGGTCTTCTCCCGCTGGCTCTCGCTTTACCTGGGTCTCCTCCGGGATTTTCGCGCGTGCGAGGGGCACACGGACGACCCGTCGCGGCCCCTGTGCCACGTGGAAGACGACCACGGCAATCTCCCCGACTCGGCCAGCGTCGTCGACCCCGGCGAATGGAGCGCGCGCATCGAGCCGCCCGGCGACGTGGACATGTTCGCCGTCGATCTGCAGGAAAACACGCTTTACTCCTTCGGTGGCCGCGTGCCGCTCGATCTCCTCGATGCCCAGCAGAACGTGGTGGCATCGGCCTCGGAGCGGACCGTCTCGTTCAAGCCGAGCCAGACGGGCACATACTACCTCCGGGCTTCGCTGGGGGAACAGCTGGTCTCGTCGCCGCTGCTCCCGAGCCCCGAGGAGATCGAGCGCTACGTTGCCCTCTACACGGACGATCACGGGGCGTCCCTGGAGACGGCGACCACGCTGGAGGCCGGCAAGGCCGTCGAGGGCAAGTGGGAGCTGGCCAGGGGAGAAGACGAGGATTGGTTCTTGGTGAGCGCAGGCGCATCGACGAGCTTCCACATCGTGCTGCGGGACACGGACAGTGGCCTCATCGAAGTGAGCCGGCGCGATGCGCCGGCCGACGAGCTCCCCCTCGAGGAGTTTCTTCGGGAAGGTGACAATGATCTGTCGTCGCTCTTCGAGCAGCCTGGCGAGTACGTCGTCCGGGTCATCCAGCTGCTCGGCCTCCGGGTCAATGGCTCCTACACCGTGACGCTGCAATAGCCCGGCGCAGGCGCGCCGGCGCCCATGCCGGCGCGGGTCGCGGCAGGCGAGCGGCCCGGGGTTCGATCAGCGGACGCCGCTGCAGCCGATGGCGAGAGCGCCGGCGAAGAGGCCGAGAGCGCCTGACAGGACGACGCCTCCAGGGACCAGCTCGCGGATCGCGGCAGCTCTGCTACAAGCAGCCTCCATGGCCAGCACCGACGCGCAGCCCCCGAGCAGCGACTACCTGGACCGGCTGATGCGAAGGAGCTCCTTCGAAGCGCTGTGGCCCTTGTTCGCCAAGGCGACCAGGCCCGCCAAGGAGATGACCGAGAGCTACTCTGCCCTCTGTCATCTCCGGCCCCTCTTGACCAAGGGCCGCCCATGTCGCGTCATTCACGTCGGGGACGGGGCCCACGCGAGGACCGGGGCCCTCTTCTCGCTGAAGAGCGAGGCGGACAACATCAGCGTCGATCCGCTGCTCAACGTGGCGCTGGTGGAGGCGTGGCGCGACCGCTTCGGGGTTCGGCGCCTGGCGTGGCACAAGGCCAGCATCGACGACGTCGCGGATCAGCTCAATGCCCTGCCCCCGATGCCTGTGTTCGTGACGTTCGTCCACGCCCACGTGCACATGGACAGGGTGCTCGATCGGCTGCGCTGGGACGCGGCCTTCACCCTCGCGTGTTGCTTGCCAGGACACCAGCTCACGCAGACGCGCGTACCGCTCGAGGAGGGCATCGATCCAAACGTGCTGTCCGCTGGACGTCAGTACCAGGTGGTGGTGAATCCCGGCGCCCCTGTATGACGGACCGAGCCCGGATCATGCGGCGTCGCCGGAGCAACAGGCGCGCCGCCGCGAGGGTAGGCCAGCACGACGTGGGGCTCGAGCCGGAGGGGGCCCACGGAGCAAGGACCGCGAGAGCGCGCCGTCCTGGCCTCGCGCGGCCGGCGTGAGGATCATCCGGCGTTCGCCGCGCGGCGCGAGCCGCGCGCGCTCGCTCCTACAGGCGCTCGATGAGGAAGGTTCGGGTCGTGTCGTCGAAGTTGAGGGGGGCGAGGTTCGCGTCTGCCGTGAGGACGCGTGACGCCTGCGAAGTCCAGAAGTACCCGTCGTAGAGCGTCAGCTTGAAGCCGGGGGGCACGCGGACGGAGCTGATCCGCAAGTCCCATGGGCCGCCGAAAAGGTAGCTGCCGCCGACGCCGAGCGCGAACGATTCGCCCGAGAAGTCGGCGTGCTCGTAGAAGGTGACAACGTCCAGCTGCGGGTCCGAGGCGTTCGAGACGACGAGGCTCGAGATGACGTCGTTCGGGCTCGCGGACACGCCGTTCGAGCCTGCGGCCACGAGGTTCGTGTCCGAGGTGAAGACGTACGCCCCATACTCGAAGTTGTGGTTGACGAAGACGGTGACCCGGAGCCCGGCAGGCACCCTGATCGAGCTCGCGCGGTCGTTGCCGATGATCGTCAGGTCCGCGACGTTGTAGCGGCCGATCCCGAAGCCCTGCGAGATGCCGGAGAAGTTCGAGAGATCGTGGAGCACCACCTGGTTGCTGGGGTGGACCGTGGGGCCGCCGGCGATCGTGGCGTCGATCCAGGCGCGGTGGCGCGCGACGTCGACGCCGAGGAGGCTCGCGTGCAGGTTCGTGCCGTTCTGTCCGCTCGAGGCCGAGAACACGGCGACCTGACGACCGTCGACGAACCACGGGCCGCCGGAGTCACCGCTCCAGCCCGAGCCCGTCACGCCCGTCCCGAGGAGCTCCTCGTCGGAGTACCAGCCGTCGATGTGGAGGATCGCCTTCTTGAGCGACGGCGCCATCACCAGCGGCGTGCCCTCGCTCCCCCAGCCGTAGGCCGTCGCGTCGCTGCCTGTCGCGACCGACGTCGCCTCGGCCAGCTCGACGAACGGTCCGTCGGCGTCCTCGGTCAGGTGGAGCAGCGCGATGTCGGCGGCGGCCGAGGGCACCTCGACAGCGTCGACCGTGATGCGCTGGCCCTGGCCGTACGTGTTGCTGCCGACGCGCACCGCCGACGTCTCGCCCTCGTCCGCGATGCAGTGCTGCGCGGTGAGCACCCAGCGCGGCGCGACGAGGGAGCCGGAGCACTGGAAGAAGTCGCCCGTGCTCCCGCGCACGTCGAAGACCTGGACGGCCCACGGGCTCGCCTCGGCGACCTCGCCGCCGACGATCTCGGACGACTGCGACTCGAGCGCCTCGTCCGGCGCGCCTTCAATCGAGCAGCCCGTCGAGAGGCCGAGCGCGGCGCCCGCGCACACAGCGAGACCAAGCTGATGACCAAGCTCTCTCTTCTTCAATTCTTCCTCCACATCATGATTCTGCTCAGACGATCGCTCGCGCCGGCGGAGTCCGCCTCCGCCAGGAGCCAGCGTTCGTCAGCAATCAGGGTGACCGGGCCTGTGATCGCGGCGCGCCCGGCTCGGCGACGGCGTCTCCGAGCAGACCCATTGCGGGACCCGGTCCGAAATCGGTGAAAGGAAAGCCGGAGCGGCAGGCCCGCAGGCGGGCGTATAAATCCGCCCGCGACGGCTCAAGAATCAAGTCGAGAGTATGCCGCGCTACCCGGAGTGGCGCCAGGCGGCGCTCTGGAACGGCCGCGTTCGAGACGTGGAACGCGGCGGCATCCCGCGATTCGCATTGAAGTGCATTTTTATGATGGGCGCGCCGACGCGGTCAGCGCCGTCCACGGCCTTGCCATCGGCACACGCTGGAGCTGGGCGATTCCGGCGAGGCTCATGGCCATCGCGTTCGCCCGGATCTGGAATGATCAAGGCACCTGTGCGAGCGGCGCGGCGAGCGCCGTTGTGCGCCCGCTCTCCGCCTGCCAGCCGATCACCACCGTTCGCAGCGATCAGGAACCGGATCGCGAGCGCCTACCGGCGCCGACGCCGAAGAACGAGCGCAGCAGGGATGAGCCAGAGAGCGGCGGCGAGTCCGCCGTTCCCCGTGCTCGCGCCCGTCCGGCAAGCGCACGAGCCGCCTGAGTCGGTGTCGGCCGCGCCGTTCCCGCCCGAGCCACCGGCACCACCAGCGCCGGCGTTGCTACTGCTGTCTGCCCCACTCGAGGGATCGGCGCTGCCGCCGCTGCCCGAGCCAGCGGTGCCGGTCGCTCCGCCGGTGCCTCCGGTGGCCGAGCCGCCGCTGCCCGAGGTCGTGTCCCCGGCGCTGCCACCGGCACCGCCGCCGCCGCCGTCGCCCCCGTCATCCGGCATGGTGGGTCCGGTAAACCGCCACCAGTTGAACTTGAAGAGGTCGCCGTTGCCGCCGACGAACTTCAGGAACAGGTCGTGCTTGCCGCTGCCCCCGCTGACAGCACAGGTCTTGGTGGTCCAGGACGACGCGCCCGAGACGTCACATGTCCCGAGCAGCGGGCCTGTCTGACTGTCGAGGTGGAGCTCGATCTTCGCGTCGCTGGATGCGGACGACACCCGAGCCTCGAAGGAGGTCACGCCGTCCAGGAAATCGACGTCCTTCACCTTGATGTAGTCGCCATTGCTGATGGACGTGACGTTCATGCCGGCGCCGGTGTCGGTGCACACCTCGGTCTTGAGCCCGGACGAGAAGGCGATTGTCTCGGCCTCGACTTGCTTGAACGGATCCAGCGTGTCGACAGCGGACGGTCCGTTCATGGTCATCGCGATCGCCGGAATGCTGCCGTCGGCGCCGTAGGTGAACTCCTCCACGCAGACCGAGCGCTTGAAGTCACCGCCGCCCGGCAATGCGCTGTTGTGATAGAAGAAGTACGAGTGACCCTTGTAGTCGACGATGCCGGCGTGGTTGGTGTAGGTCCGGCCAGCGCCCATGATGTCGCCGCGGATGGTCCAGGGCCCGGTCGGGCTGTTGCTGGTCGCGTAGCTGATCTTCTCGGACCCGGCGATGGCGGCATAGACGAGGTAGTACAGCGACCCTCGCTTGGAGAGCCACGGCCCCTCGGTGAAGCCATTCAACGGCACGTTGGTGATGCTCCCCGAGGTGCTGATCATGTCCGAGTTCAGCTTCACGTACCGGAGGGTGCCATTCCCCCAGTACATGTAGGCCTGTCCATCGTCGTCGATGAACACCGTCGGGTCGATGTTGCCGGATCCGGTCGCGGCCAGCTCCTTGCCCAGCGGGTCCATGAACGGACCTGCCACGTTGTCCGATACGCCAACGCCGATCCTCGCGCCGGTGGCGTTGTTCAGCGGCACGTACAGATAGTACTTGCCGTTCCTGGCGATCCCCTGCGGCGCCCACGCATCGCCGGTTCCCCATCTGAAGGTCCTGTAGCTCGCCACCGAGCCGTGGTCCCTCCAGTTCACCATGTCCGTGGTGGAGTACAACCTCCAGTCGTTCATGGTGTAGAAGTTGTTCACCGAGACGTCCTCGTCGTGGGACGTGTAGAGGTACAACGTGCCTTCGTGCACCATGGGAGCGGGGTCGGCCGTGTAGAAGGTCTGCACGATCGGGTTGTCCGCCCGAGCGGGGGAGGGAATCGCGGCGACGATGGCCAGCGCCATCGCCGACAGGGTGATGCTGCTTGCTCGGTACCAAGTTGTGTTCAGGCGCACGTTGAATCCTCTCGCGAGCGGAATGGCTGGCGCCCCGCACCCCCGGTGCTGACTCGACGAAGGCGCCATCAGATGAGGGGGTGGCCCGCGCAAAGGTACGCGCAGGACGACCCACTCAGGGCAAAGCACAAGTATTCCCCTTCGAAATGTGAACGATCACATTTCTCGTGTCAAACCCAATCGACCGGCCGAGCGGGATCCTCGATCCCGAAGGGAGGACAGCGCTGGCGGGCTCCTCCGGAGCGCCGCTTCACCGGGGGGGGCGGCGCTGGACCGCGGTGATCGCCGGCCCGATGCGCTCGATGCCGGCCCGCGCGCGCACGGCTGGCGCTCGACGCCGCAGGCGGCCGGCGCCCCGGGCATCGCGTCTCGCGCGCGGCGACTCGAGCGCGCGCTCCGGCCAGGAGCTCGCCCCATCGTCGGCCGATCTGGGCGCCGCCGTCGGTGTGAGCGCTCACATCAGCGCGCTGCGATGGGGTGGTCGAGCTTGCCCTTCACCGGATCAGGAGACGCCGGGTGTTTGCGGCCCCGTCACGACCACGTCACCTCGAACTCGCACGCCTTGGCGCCGCGGAAGCGGCAGCGCGTGTGCGAGGTGCGGCTCTCCTTGACGCCGATGCGCGCCATGATCCGCTCCTGCCACGCCGGGAGGCCCACCGCGCAGGTGACCGGCCCGGGGGCGCGGTCGAGCAGGCGCGACGCGGTGAGGCGGACCGAGAAGCGCCTCGCGGCGACCGGGACCGCCTCCAATCTGCCCTCGTCGAAGTAGCGCTCCCAGAGCGACGAGGACCTGTGCAGCACTGTCTCGGGGGACGCGGCCTTGAGCAGCACCGTGAAGAACCGCTGCATGTCCTCGTCGGCGATGGCGTGGGCCACGGACCGGAAGCACTGCGGGTGACCGGCCCCGTACAGCGCCACGTAGCGATCGACGAGGCTGTTCCAGAGGCTCACCGGGTACCAGATGTGCGGCAGGACGATGCCGCCCACGCGCGCGGCGTCCTCCGGGCGCAGGCACTCCAGCCACCGGTCCACGCCGGCGGCGCCGTGCTGCGCGGCCACGAAGCTCTTGAACCCCCCCAGCGCGGTGCCCTTGACGTTGCTCATCGAGATCACTCCACCGGGCGCCATGACTCCGGCGCGTCGCGTGCCGGGTGGCGCCGATCCTGACGAGGGTCACCGGCGAATGCAATCGCGGCCCGATCCGACCTTCGCGCCCGCGGCTCGCCCGTCATGTAGTCGACAATACATCCTGGCCGACCTGGCGGCGCGCGCGGCGGGCGTGCTTCTTGGCGGCGCGCCGTACTACAATCGCCCGCGTGAAACCGTGCCCCTTCTGCGCGGAGCAGATCCAGGACGCCGCGATCAAGTGCCGTTACTGCGGCAGCATGCTCGACGAGCGAGCGCCCGCTGTCGCCGCGGCCTCCGCTGCGCCGCTCGCCCCGGCGGGCACCGCGCTCGCCTCTGCCGGCGGCGCGCTCGCCCCCTCGCCGGGCGCGGCGCGGGTCATCTTCGAGGGGACGCCGAGCTGGAAGGCGTGGTTCTGGTCGTACGTGGCGGCGGGCGTGCTCTCGCTCGTGCTGGTGGGCCTCGTGTGGCTCGGCGTCCTGCACTGGAAGCGCAAGAGCCTCCATTACAAGATCACCGACCGCACCATCGACTACGAGGCCGGCCTGCTCACCCGGCGGGTCGAGACGTTGCAGCTCTGGCGGGTGCACGACATCGATCTCCGCCAGTCGTTCATGGAGCGGCTGCTCGACATCGCCGAGATCCGCGTGTTCACGCGCGACGCGAGCGATCCCGAGCTCGTCATCCGGGGGCTGCCGGCCTCGCGCGAGCTGTTCGAGGCGATCAAGAACGCGGCGGAGCTCGCGCGGCAGCAGCGCGTGCTCGGCGTCGTGCAGTGAGCGCGCGCCGGTGCGCGGCGGCGCGGGTCTGATCGGAGCCAGATCATGTCCACGAGGCGATCCCCGTACGACAATCTCCCGGACGTGCGCGACGGCCTGACCCGCGCCGAGCGCGTCATCCTCTGGCAGCTCTCCGAGCTCGAGCGGGAGTTCGGCGGCCGGAACGTGCCCACGGCCACGCTCTACGGCCGTGTCGTCGAGCACATCGATCTCTCGGTCCCCGAGTTCCAGCGCCTGATGCAGCGGCTCGTCGGCGTGCGCTGAGGGCGGCGCGTCGCCCGCCGCGGCGGCTCAGGCTGCCCGCTGCTCGAGCGCGAGCGCGGCGCGCTGCTCGAGGGCGGCCCGCAGCGCCGAGACCGAGGCGCTGCGCAGGTACACGACGGGCGCGCCCTCCGCCGCGAGGCTCTGCATCTGGTCGCGCAGCGCGTGCGACACCATCGTCACCATGATGACGATGAGCGCGACCTTCCCCGCGCCGTGGCGCGCCCCCGGGGGCACGCGGTTCTCGTAATGGCGCAGCGACCAGCCGTGCTGCTCGACCAGATCGCGGTAGCGGCTGGACATGCCCCCGCTGCCCCCGATGACAAGCACCGTCTGCTCGTCGCGCTTCCTGTCTGCCGCCTGAGAACGACGCTCCGCCTTCATGCGATCTCCCTCGAACAGGGCTTGAGCAAGGCGCGAGCCACGCTCCGCGGCGCGCGATCTCCCGCGCAAACATCGAGTTTGCGCGCTATTCCCGGTCAGATTCGGGCAATTTGTCCTCGAGGCGCGAGGGTCCTTGTCACCGTGACATGGAGAGCGAGGGCGCCGCGACGGCGCGCGTCTCGGCGCAGGCTCCGGCGCCCCGCGGACCCCGGACAGGCATTCAGCCGGCTCGATGGCTGAGCGTCCGTCGAGCGCGCGCCGCGCGTCAGCATGTCATCGCGATGCGCACGCGAGCGCGCCGTCAGGGGGCAAGGCGGGTCGGCGGCGGCGAGGGGGGGCGACCCGGGACAGGCGCGCTCGTGCTGGTCAGGAGGAAGGCGGGAGGAGAGGAGTTCGCTGGAACCGGCTGGGGACGCTGGCGGCCGATGTCGTCTGTCGGCGCCGGGGCGATCCTCCCCGGTCGCGGAAGGTTGACCCGGCGTCAGCCGGCCCGCTGCTCGAGGGCGGCCCGCAGCGCGGAGACCGAGGCGCTGCGCAGGTACACGACGGGGGCGCCCTCCGCCGTGAGGCTCTGCATCTGGTCGCGCAGCGCGTGCGACACCATCGTCACCATGATCACGACCAGCGCGATCCTCCCCACGCCGCGGCGCGCGCCCGGCGGCACGCGGTTCTCGTAGTGGCGCAGCGACAAGCCGTGCTTCTCGACCACATCGCGGTAGCGGCTGGACATGCCCCCGCTGCCCCCGATGACAAGCACCGTCTGCTCCTCGCCCTTCCTGTCGACCGCCTGGGAACGCCGCTCCGCCTTCATGCGATCCCCTCAGAGCAAGCCGCAAGCCACCCTCCTCGGCCTGTCGTCTCCCGCGCAAATCGCCATGTTCTGGTTTATTCCCCGGCAAAATGTCGCCTCGACGCGGAGGCCTTTGTCAACGTGACAGCGCGGCCGCGGGCGCTCGTCGGCGCCGGCGAGCGCCGGCCCGGCGCGGCGGTAGGGGGCTGGCCGCGCCAGCGCGCGCGGGCCCGTCCGAGCTGTGGTAGGAGAGCCGCGCCGCCCTGCCCTGCCGCGCCATGACGTCTCTCTCTGCACCGCCTGCACCGCCCAGCGACGCGCCTCCGCCGGGCACCGTCGAGCGCTGGGCCTGGGATTACGTCCTCTCGACCGACCTCGAGCACAAGCTCGCTCCGCCGCCCGTGCCTTCCGCCTGGGAGTCGGACGCCGCGCCGCCCCCGCCGCGCCGCCTCGAGCGGCCTGGCCGGCCCGCCGCGCTGCGCATCTCGGCGCGCGCCCAGAAGAGCCCCGGGCCCGAGGCGCTGCGCAACCCCGCGCGCCGCGCGCAGCTCTTCCATGCCTTCCTGCACCACGAGCTCCAGGCCGCGGAGCTCATGGCGTGGGCGCTGCTCGCCTTCCCGGAGACGCCGCGCGCCTTCCGCGGCGGCCTCGTCCGGATCGCCCTCGACGAGGTGCGCCACATGCAGCTCTACGCCCGCTACCTCGCCGCGATCGGCCATGGTTTCGGCGATTTCCCCGTCCGCGACTGGTTCTGGTCGCGGGTGCCCGCCGCCGCATCGCCCGCGCAGTTCGTGGCCGTGATGGGGATGGGCCTCGAGGGAGGCAACCTCGACCACACGGCGCGCTTCGCCGAGCGCTTCCGCGCCATCGGCGACGACGAGGGCGCCGCGCTCACCGAGCGGGTCTGCGCCGAGGAGATCCCGCACGTGCGCTTCGGCGTCCGCTGGTTCCGCCGCTTCACGCAGGCGGGCGCGGGCGCCGGGCCTTCGACAGGGGCGCCGCCGGGGCCGGGTGAAGCTGCGCGGCCCGGGCCGATCGACTTCGAGACCTGGGTCCGCCACATCCCGGCGCCCCTCTCGCCGCTGCTCATGCGGGGCGAGCCGATGAACCGCCGCGACCGCAGCCGCACGGGCCTCACCGAGCCATTCCTCGACGCGCTGGCCACATGGACCGAGCGAGCGCCTGGGTCCTGAACTTCGACGCCGACGAGGAGCTGGCGCGCCCCGCGGGCTACACCCCGCGCGCCGCGGTCGCCGCCCGCGCCATCGAGCTCGCCGGCCGGGTCGCCGCCCTGCTGCGCCCTGGCGACGTCGTGGTCAGCCCCGCCCTCCCCTCCCCGCTCGTGCCGCCGGCGCCCTCCGGGACCCCGCTCATCGGCCGCGCGTGGTGCCCCACGCCCCGCGCCCGGCGCCTCCTCGGCGGCGCGGGCGTCGCCCCGGCGGAGGCGCCGCCGCTCGACGTGCTCCGCCGCGTCAACCACCGGAGGTTCTGCGCGGATCTCGGCCAGACGCTCCCCGGCGCGCGCCACGTCGCCACGCTCCCCGATCTCGAGGCCGCGATCGCGGCGCCCACGCCGTCGGGCCACTGGCTGCTCAAGCGCCCGTTCGGGTTCGCGGGGCGCGGCCGCCGCCGGGTCGCCCGCGGCGCCCTGCCGCCCGACGCGCGCCCCTGGGCCGTGGCGTCGCTCGCCCCCGCCTCCCCGGACGGCGGCCTTCAGGTCGAGCCCTGGGTCGAGCGCCGCGGCGACTTCTCGCTGCACGGCCACGTCGCCCGCGGCGGCGCGGTGCGCCTCGGCGCCCCGTGCGTGCAGCGCTGCGACGACAACGGCGCCTACCTGGGGGTCGCGCTCGCCGGCGACGGCGATCTCCAGGGCGGCGAGCGCCGTCGGCTCGTCGAGGCCGCGCTCGAGGCCGGGGAGGCGCTCGCCGGCGCGGGCTACTTCGGCCCCTTCGGTATCGACGCCTTCCGCTGGGAGGACGAGCGCGGCGCCCTGCGCTGGAACCCGCGGTGCGAGATCAACGCGCGCTACACGATGGCGTGGGCCATCGGCATGGGCAGCGTGCGGCCCGACCTCGATGGACCGGAGCGCGACTGACACGCAGCGCGGAGGCCTCGCCCCTGTCCCGACACGGACTTGTTGCACACCAGGCCGCTCGCTTCCTGTATAGCGGAGCTCCGACGAGGACGAGATAAGCCGCCGAGACGCCATGAGCGCCAGGAAGTGAACTCCTGAGCTCTCCTGGCGCCCTGGCGGTCGTCTTCATCCGTTTCGCTATACCAAGACGCGACCGCTCACCGCGCCAGTCGCCGGGTCGCCCAGGTTCGTCCCCGATCTCAGGAGAGAAGAAAGCCACAGAGGCGCAGAGGACACAGAGGACACAGAGGACACAGAGGACACAGAGGACACAGAGGACACAGAGGACACAGAGGACACAGAGTCTCTTCTTCTTCTCCTCCTCCTTCTCTTCTCTCCTCTGTGCCCTCTGTGCCTCTGTGGTTCAATTCTCTCTTCTTCAATATTCTCCCGTCATTGAACAAGGGCCGACCCCAGGCGACGCGGCGCCGGCTTCAAGCGCGCGCACGTGCATGCGCTCTCCGGGCTCGGTCGATGGCCGCTTGAGAGGAGGAATGGACATGAGCCTGCCGGCGACGACACGCGCGATCGATGGAAGGCCCAGCGCCGCGGCGATCGTGACCGCCGCCGCCCTCGCCGTGCTGCTCGGGGCGTGCGGACCGGAGGGCGCGAGCGCGGAGCCGGGGTCGTGCGGCGGCGCGACGTGCGGCCCGGACCAGTACTGCGTCTACCCCCCGGCCGATTGCGGCGAGGGAGGCGTCGTCGCCGGGAACTACGGCGTGTGCCAGCAGCGCCCCACGTCGTGCGACACGGCCACGCCGACGGCGGTCTGCGCCTGCGATGGGCAGGTCTACCCGAACGCCTGCGAGGCCGCGCGCGCCGGCGTGAGCATCGGCGGCGGCGAGGAGTGCGCCGGCGCCGCGCCGCCGGGGACATCCGCCTGCGGCAGCTACTTCTGCAGCTCGGCCGACACGTACTGCCAGATCGTCGAAGACCCGCACAATGAGCTCTTCAGGATGCCGACGCGGAGGACCTGCAAGCAGATACCGTCCTCCTGCCTGGCGGAGCCGTCCTGCGACTGCGTGAACGCCGCGGCCCGCGTCCCGGGCAAAGGCGGGTGCTCCGGCGCGCCGACGTGCACACAGGACCCGACAGGGAGCTTCGCCGTCCAGTGCACGGGAGATCTCTACTGACGCGGCACGCCGCCGCGATCCGCGCGGCTCAGCCCCGTGGCGCTCCCGTGGAGCCCAGGAAAGCAACAGAATCATCATGAAAACGTAGAACCTTGTTCAACGGCTCTTCCCTTACGTTGCGCGCGCAACGCTCACCTCGACGGGAAACCCAAGAAGAAGGAAGGCACGCATTCATGCAGACATCGCGCGCGCGAGCTGAATCCCCCTTGCACCAGCGGCTCATGGCGAGCTGGTCCCGGCTGTCGAAGGCCGTCCTCTGCGCCGCGCTCCCGGCGCTCGCGGTCGTCAACGCCTGCGCGGCGGACGGCGACATCGAGGAGGTCCTGGAGGCGCGGCAGGCGCTGACCACCGTCTCTTTCCAGCAGGGCTCGCTCCCGAGCTCGTCGTACGCCGGCTCCACCGACGCGACGATCAAGGAGGGCTCCGCGACGACGAACTTCGGCGCGGCGACCACGTGCGAGGCCGACGGCGACGACGGCTCCGGCGTCGACAAGTCCTGTCTGCTGAAATGGACGGTCTCCGGCATCCCCGCGGGGAGCACCGTCCAGTCGGCGTCGATCACCCTCCAGGTCACGGACGGCTCCTCGAACACGTACAGCCTCCACGAGGTGAAGCGCTCGTGGAGCGAGCCCGCTGTCACCTGGAACAACGCGACCGGCTCGACGGCGTGGGCCACCGCGGGCGCCAAGGGCGCGACCGACCGCGGCAGCCTCGTGGGCAGCGTCACCGGCGGCGCCGGATCGAGGACGATCACGCTGAACGCGGCCGGCGTGGCGCTCGTCCAGGCGTGGGTCGACGGGACGTCGAACAACGGCGTCCTCATCGCGAGCACCTCCAACACCGACGGCATCGACTTCGCCTCGTCGGAGCACGCCACGGCGGCGCAGCGGCCCAAGCTCACGATCACCTACGGCGCGTCGACAGGCACCGGCAGCTCGACCGACCCGGGGCTCCTCGTCGCCTTCATCGGCGACCAGGGCAACAACGGCAACGCGGACGCGGTCCTCGAGCTCATCAAGGACGAGGGCGCCGACGCGACCATCCACAACGGCGACTTCGATTACGCCAGCAACCCGTCCGCCTGGGAGAACCGGATCAACAACATCCTCGGCGCCGACTACCCCTACTTCGCCGTCATCGGCAACCACGACGCCGCGGCGTGGGGCGGGTCGAGCGGGTACGCCAGCTACATCCAGGCCCGCCACGCGCGCGTGCCGGCCATGAACTGCGCGGGCGAGCTCGGCGTCAAGGCGACGTGCAACTACCGCGGGCTGTTCATCGTGCAGTCCTGCATCGGGACGAGCGAGCTCCGCTCGACCTGCGCCGCCAACGCGTCCGATCAGGTGAGCTTCATCCACGACTCGCTCGCCAACGACAGCTCGATCTGGTCCGTGTGCGCCTGGCACAAGAACCAGCACGACATGCAGGTCGGCGGGAAGTCGAACGAGGTGGGCTGGAGCGCGTACCAGGAGTGCATGAGCGCCGGCGCCATCGTCGCGACAGGGCACGAGCACTCCTACTCGCGCACGCTGACCCTCACCGACGTGGGCAACGCGTCGACCGGCCATGGCAAGACAGGCGCCTTCAACCTCGTGGAGCTCGCCCCGAACCAGAGCTTCGTGTTCGTGTCGGGCCTCGGCGGCGTGGGCCTCCGCGACTACGAGGCGGCGAACCACGACGACGACACGTGGTGGGCGTCGTACTACGCGAGCAACAAGTGGGTGAAGAACGGAACGTTGATGTCGGGCACCGCCGACTACGGCGCCCTGTTCATCCGCTTCAACGTGAACGGGGACCCGAAGCGCGCGACCGCGTACTTCAAGGACGTGGACGGCCGCCTCGCGGACGAGTTCACGATCCAGGTCCAGTAAGGCAAGGCGCGCCCGACCGCGCCGGCAGGCCCGCCCCCTGGGGGAGGGCCTGCCTCCCTACCCCGCCCCGCGCGGCGCGCGGGCAGCGCCGCGGCGCCCGCGCGAAGCTCGCGGAGGCGCTGCGCGGTTGACGCTGGCGCGCGAACCCCTGTAAGTACGGGCGCGAAGGAACGACAAAGGTAAGGGAAATCATGAACTTGCATCGACATCACCTCGCGCTTGCCGCCCTCTGCCTCACCTCGCTGCTCGGAGCGTGCGGGGACGACGACGCCGTCGATCCCGGTACAAGCACGACGTCGAGCGGGGCGACCACGGGCTCGGGCGGTGAGGGCGGCGAGGCGGCCACCACCTCCGCGGGCACGGGCGGCGAGGGCGGCGAGGGCGGCGAGGGCGGCGAAGGCGGCGCCGGTGGCGCCGGCGGCGGACCGGCCTACGCGTTCCGGCAGGTGGACGGGTTCTCCACACCGGAGAGCTGCTTCTGGGATCCGGAGGACCGGGTCTGGTACGTGTCGAACATCGGGGGAGAGGGCGAGGCGGGCTGGATCAGCCGGCTCGACGAGGAGGGGACGGTCCTCGACGCGACGTGGTTCGAGGGGCTCGTCGATCCGAAGGGGATCCGGGTCTTCGACGGTGTCCTCTACGTGGCCGACGTCGACAAGGTCGTCGGCATCTCCCTCTCGGACGCCACCGCCACCGAGTACCCGATGGAAGGGAGCCAGTTCGTCAACGACGTCGCCGTCGACGAGGCCACGGGTCAGGTCTACGCCTCCGACTCGCTCGCGCAGGTCGTCTATCGGTTCGACGCCGGCGACCCCGAGAGCGCCGAGGTCTTCCTGGAGTTCGAGGAAGTCGCCGGCCCGAACGGCCTCCTCGTCGACGGCGGAGCGCTCATCCTGGTGGGCACCGGAGAGCTCAGCGCGGAGGGCGAGCTCGGGTCGGTCCTCTCCATCGATATCGAGGGCACGGCCGTGACGCGCCTCGGCGACATCGCCGGCAAGTTCGACGGCGTCGAGAAGGACGGAGACGCCCTCTGGGTGTCCGAGTGGATCTCGGGCAAGATCTACCGGGTCGAGGCCGACGGCGCCTGGGCGCTCGCGTACGACCTGGCCGCGGATCACGGCCTCGGCTCGGCCGCGGACATCGGCTTCGATCCGGAGCGCCGCATCCTCTGCATCCCCGACCTGGGCAGCAGCGTCGCGTTCCTCACCGTGGAGTAGCTCTCGGTATCCGAGGTCGCGCCGGCGATCCGGTGACCGATTTCAACGCAGATCGCGCAGCTCGGCACGCTCGACATCGTCATTCTCGGGCGGTCGCCAGCTCCGTTCCCCGCCAGACGCGGACCTCGCGCCGCGCGACGATCGCCGCTCGCCGGTTTTCGGTTGACACAGGCGCTGTGAACGTTCACATTTGGCGCTCCAGGTACACTTTCGCCTTGCCCTGGATAGGCCGTCATGCGCAGCGGGCCCTGCGTCCTCCTGCGCGTTCACCTCGACGGTCGCGCCATGGCTCCAGACGAGGCGCACGCAGGGGGAATGGAGCAGCCGTCGGGGCGGACCTGGGATGACATCAGGGCGCGCTCCGAGGCGGAACGTCTGGCAACCACCTGTCTGCCAACTTCGTCATCGTCGGCTTGAAGCGAGCGCTTCGCGCTGGCCTGACGTGACCCGAGGGGCCTCGTGTACAACGAAAAGAAAGCCGTCAGGCGCTTCAATTTCCTCTGCTTGCTCTCGAGCGTCGCGCTGCTGGCGTGCGGCGAAGGGAGCGGCGACGCGGCGCAAGCCGCCGGCGCGGGCAGCTCGAGCGTGTCAGCCACCAGCGGGGCGTCGACCAGCGTGGCCGCTGGGTCAGGTGGCGCTGCCAGCGGCAGCGGCAGCGGCGGCGCCGACGTCGGCGACGGTGGAATGGGCGGGGCGGGCGCGGGCACGGGCACGGGCGGAGCAGGTGACGGCGGCGGTGCAGCGGGCGGGGCCGGTGGCTCGCCGCTCCCGCCGATCACGGATTACGCTGCCAAGGGTCCGTTCGCGACGACCGTGGAGCGGAGCTCGGGGCCCAGCGGAAACCACACGATCTTCAGGCCTGAACGCCTGGGCGAAGACGGTTTCTTGCACGCGCCGATCATCTTTGGCCCCGGGATCAATACGCAGGTGACCAGCTACACGGATCTCCTGACGAACTTCGCCTCTCACGGCTTCGTGGTGGTCGGAGCCAATCTCCTCACGGGCGGCCCCAACGCCCCGAACAATCGCGAGGCCATGCTGGCGGGGCTCGACTGGATCATCGAGCAGAACAGCGAGGCGGGCAGCGTCTACCAGGGCAAGATCGACGTGGAGCACGCCGTTTCCATGGGCTACTCGGTCGGCGGTACCGCCGCCGTGGAGCTCGGCGGTCATGAGGCCGTGGCCACCGTCGTCTCGATCCACGGCCACATCGCGACAGCGGCCCTGCACGGGCCCATGCTGCAGACCAGCGGGACGCAGGACACGATCGGGCTGCCCATGCAGCAAAAGACCTACGACATGTCCCAGACCCAGACGTTCCTGGCGACGGTGATGGGCGCGGATCACGGGTACATCACGCGCGACGTGGGGGGCGTCCAGCGGCCGGCGATCGTGGCCTGGCTCCGTTACTGGATCTACAACGACGCCGGCGGGAAGCACTACTTCTACGGTGATGATTGCGTGATGTGCACCTCGCCCTGGGTGAATCCCCAGCGCAAGAACTGGGAATGACCTCACGTCGCGTCGAATGTCAACCGAGGAGAGCACCCATGTCGTCCAGCGTCGGCTCTGTGGGCTACGATTGCGTTCACCATCCCTCGCGCTGGCTGGGGCCGTCCTGGGGCGGCTTGGGCCTCTGCGCCGCTCTCAGCCTCGGCTGTAGCGACAACGGCCACGCTGACGGACCGGCCGCCGGTGAAACCTCCGCGAGCGGCTCCGGCAGTGGCGCTGCTCCCGGCGGGACGAGCACCGGCGATGCGGCCGGCAGCGGCGGAGCGACAGCGACGGCGGGCTCGGGCGGAGCGGGCTCGGGCGGAGCGGGCTCGGGCGGAACGGGCGGCGCGGGCGGGGCCGGCACAGCCGGGGCCGGCGGCAGCGGAGGTGGAGACGGAGGTGACGCGACGAAGTCCGCCGGCTGTGGCAAGATGCGCACGCTTCAGAACGGCGCTGGCGCCGTGATGAGCGGCGGGAAGAACCGCAAGTACACCCTGCGCGTTCCTGACGATTACGACAACAGCCGCCCGTACCGGCTCATTCTCTCCTTCCACGGGGCCACGGGCGACAGCAGCCAGGTTGCTCCCTCGTACTTCGGGCTCTGGTCGCTCTCCGCGGGGAGCACCATCTTCATCGCGCCCGACGCTGTCGGCGGGTTCTGGTCAGCCGACGACGATGTGACCTTCGTCGACGACATCCTCGAGCAGGTCACAGGCGATCTCTGCATCGACACCTCGCGCATCGAGCTCGAAGGCTTCAGCCAGGGCGGCGCCATGGCGTGGACGCTGGCCTGCGCGCGCCCGAACGTTTACCGCGCCGCAGTTGTCCACTCCGGCGGCGGTGTCGCCCGGCCCGCGAGCTGTCAGCCGGTCGCCTTCATGTCTTCGCTCGGTCAGCAGGAGAGCGGCGGAGCCGGGCAGACCTCCAACAGCGATTTCTTCGCCAGCCAAAATGGATGCACCGTGAAGCCCCTGGCCAAGGCGCCCAGAGGTGGCCACGCCTGCTCCGACTACGAGGGCTGCTCGGCGGGTCATCCCACCCGCTGGTGTGATTACGACGGCGGTCATACTCCGTCGCCGAACGACGCCGGGCAGGACATGTCGTGGATGCCCCAGGAAGTCTGGACGTTCCTGAGCCAGTTCTAGTCCGGTCTCCCGTCGAGCCTGACACAGCCCCGGCTTGCCCGCTCGGTCGCCGGGCGACGGCAGATCGTGAGAGGCGCTCCAACGCCATCGAGCTCATTCGGCCCGTCTTTCACCGAATGGATGATTTTATCATGATAGCTGGACACCTGGTCATCGCGCCCCGATGGCTCGTCCCCATGCGCGCGAGGCAAAGCGGTACTCGATTGCGTACCAGGTTGGCGCTGGTGTAGAATCTCTGCCCGATGGACCAATTCCAACGTCACCTCCTCGGGTTCGCATCGGTCTCGTTGGCGCTGCTCGCTGCGCTGCCTGCGCGCGGGGCATCGCTGCAAAAAGTCGACCAGAGCGAATGGGGGGTGGACGGCCTCCCCAGCTACGTCAATTTGTACATCTACGTGCCTGACACGCTGGCGGCCAGGCCCCCCATCGTCGTCGCGCCCCATCATTGCCAGGGAACTGGCCCGGGGACGTTCAGCGAGATGTCGAGCCTGGTTTCCATCGCGAACACCAGTGGCTTCATCATGATCTTCCCGGAGGCCACAGGGCAGAACTGCTGGGACGCCGGTTCGACGAGATCGCTCAAGCACGGCGGTGGTGGCGACACGGGAGCCATCGTCCAGATGGTAAAATACGCGCTCGCGAAGTACGACGGCGACGCGGGCCGCGTGTACTCGGTCGGCGGGTCATCGGGCGGCATCATGACCGAGGCGCTGCTGGGTGTGTACCCCGACGTGTTCATGGCCGGCGTGTCGCTGATGGGCGTTCCGTGTGGCTGCTGGGCCGAGGGCTACAACGACGTCACCGGGACGGGGAGCACTGCCCAGTGGAGCGGGCCCTGCGGGGGCGGCAACGTCACCAAGACCGGGCAACAGTGGGGAGACCTCGTTCGTTCGTACTATCCCGGTTATACTGGCCATCGCCCGCGCCTTCAGCATTGGCATGGCACCGCCGACACGATCCTCAGCTACAAGAACATGGCTGAAGACGTCAAAGAGTGGACGAACCTCCTGGGTTTGAGCGAGACCCCGAGCGGGACCGACACGCCGAAGGCCGGAACCACGCGCCAGTTCTGGGAGAGCTCCTGCGGCTACACCGTCTTCGAGGCCTTTTCGATGGACGGCGTCGGGCATGCCGTGCCGTTCGACGGGCCCGCCGTCGCCGCCTATTTCGGCCTCGACAAGGCCAGTGCTCAGGATCCAGAGACGGCGGCTTGTCCCGGCGCTGTTCCCGGTGGTGACGACACCGGTGGTGCAGGCGGCGCTGCCGGAACCGGGGGCGCGGGCGGCGCAGCCACAACCGGAGGCGCGGGCGGCGCGGCCGCTACCGGAGGCGCGGGCGGGGTGATGGAAAGCGGCGCTGGCGGCAGCGTGGGCAGCGGCGGCGCGATGGACGCCGGCTCCGGGGGGGCGAACGGAGAGGGCGCCAGCTCGGGAACCGGCGGCTCGACGAGCGGAGAGAGCTCGAGCTCCGGCTGCAGCTGCGCCCTGGGCAACGACGCGGGAGACTCTGGCGCCCAGGCGGGGCTCCTCCTCGCGGCGCTGGGATTGCTCCTCGGTCGCTCGAAGCGCCGCCCGCGCTGAGCGCACCGGAAGACCCGCGGCCGCTGTCGGATTGGAGCCCTGCCCCCCGCGGCGACGTTCGAGCCGGCATCTCCTCTGCGGACCGGCCTGGGCGGGCGCCCGGGCGAGGGCGGGCTGCGGGACGCAGCGGCCGCCCGGCGCCCCCCGTCGCCCGCCGCTCGAAGGCGGGCCGCCGGTCGGGTACGCTGCGCCCCGGACATGAAACAGCCCGCGCCGCGCTCCCCTGACGCCTCCGCCCCCGAGGCCCACGCGAACGCGCCCTCGCGGCCGTCGCCGCCGTCCTCCAGCGCCCCGACCGCCGTCCAGCAGAGGGCGCGCGTGCCCGACGCCTTCGGGGAGGCGCCGACCATCATGTACGTGCCGGGCGACGAGCCGGGCGCTGCGCCGCCCCGCGCCCCTGGCGCGACGCGCGGAGGCGCCGCGGCGCCCGGCGACCGGGAGCGCAGCGCCATCGACGACGTCACCCTGCACATGCCGCGGAGGACCGGCGCCGCGGGCCCGGAATCCGAGGACCGCACGCTCAAGATGCCCGCGCGGCAGGCGCGCTCCGGCGAGCCCGAGGACCGCACGCTCAAGATGCCCGCGCGGCAGGCGCGCCCCGCCGAGGAAGACGACGCTCCGACCGTCAAGGCCGAGCCCAAGGCGTCCTTCGCCGACCTGGACGCCGAGGCGGCGGAGGCGGAGGGCCGGCCGCAGGACGTCAAATCGGCCGCCCGCGCCTTCTTCAAGCGCCACCACAAGAAGCTCTGGTGGCTGCACACCGCCTATGCGCTCAGCCTCGGCGCCTTCGTTGTGACCTTCGCGCAGAAGGGGTTCCAGCACGCCCGCTTCCTCGCGATCTCGGTCAGCGTCGCCTGGCTGCTCGTGCTCCTCTTCTTCCGGCTCTTCGGCACCGGCGCCCGCCAGGACTTCGCGACCGCGTGGCGCGGCGCCCGGCTGCGCTTCCTTGTGATGACGTATGTCCTGAAGAACCTCTATCAGGGCATGCTCTTCTTCCTCCTGCCGTTCTACTGGAAGAGCGCCAGCCTCGACGCCCCGAACCGCTGGTTCGTCCTCCTGCTCGGCGCCTGCGCCGTGCTCTCGACGCTCGATCTCGTCTTCGACCGCGTGCTCATGCGCTGGAAGACGCTCGCCTCGGTGTTCTACGGGGTGACGCTGTTCGCGTGCCTGAACCTCGTCATCCCCGCGCTGCTCCCCAACACCCGGACGCTCTACACGCTGCTCTCCGCCGCCCTGGTGTCCGTGCTCGGCTTCTGCACGCTTCACCTGCCGTTCGGCGCCCTCTGGAGCCGCGTGGGCGTCGTGTTCCTCGTCGTCGCGGCCGCCGCCGGCGTCGGCCTCGCCTACGGGACGCGGGAGCTCATCCCCCCGGTGCCGATGCACCTGTCGTCCGCGGCCGTCGGGCCTTCCATACTCCCGGACGGCCGACTCGCCATGTCCGTGAAATCGCTACATTTTTCTGTCATCCGGGAGCTCCGCGCGGTCACCGACGTGGTGGTGCCGGGCGGCGACGGCGACCGCCTGCTCCACGTCTGGCGGCACGAGGGGCGCGAGGTGCTCCGCGCGCCGGAGGAGACGCTGCGGGTGCCGGGCCCGGAGGGCGCGGTGCGGCTCAAATCGCAGCTCGTGGGCGGGCGCCTGCCGCGCAAGCTGGCCGGGCACTGGACGGTGGACGTCGAGACCCAGGACGGCCAGCTCGTCGGCCGCACAGCGTTCGAGGTGACGGAATGAGCCGACCGCGAGAGGCGCTCCGGGGCGGTGATCCGGCGCGCGCGCGCGACGTCGAGCGCGCGCGCTGGGTCGACGCCGGCAACATGGCGAACGGGTTCCTCGTGTTCGGCAACGTCGTCACGGGCTTCATCGCGATCGGCAACGTCGCGCGCGGGTTCATCGCGATCGGCAATGTCGCCGTCGGCGTCATCGCTGTCGGCAACGTCGCGTTCGGCGTCGTCGGCGGCTTCGGCGCGACGATCGCCGTCGGCGCCTTCGCCGCCTCGGGCGTGCTCGCGTTCCCGGTGCTCGACGGGACGGCGGGCGTGGCGAGCGCGCTCGATCTGAACCTGCTCCTGTCGCTGTTCCCGATCGTGCTGTGGATCCTCGCCGCACGCCTGTTCCGCGGCCAGCGCGCGCCCCGCCTTGGGCCGAGCCCCGAGCTGACGCCGCTGCGCGCGCTGCTCCGCGGCGATCGCCCCGACGGCTGGGTGCGCGCGCGGGTCGAGCGCGCGGGCGGCGGCGCGCTCCGCCTGGCGCAGGGCGGCGCCGAGGTCGAGCTGCCGGCGGCGCCCGAGGCGCTCGGCGCGGCCGGGGCGCTGATCCCGGAGGGCCGCGGAGCGCGGCTGTTCGCGTACGTGCGCGCGGAGGAGCACGTCGGCGGCGGGGGCAGCGGCTACCGCGAGGCGCAGCGGCGGGAGCGGGTCCTCACCGTCGCCGACCTGGTGCAGCCGCCGGCGTGGGTCCCGCCGTGGAGCAGCGGCGCCGAGGTGCAGTGGTGGCTGGCGCGCGCGTGGGACGTGGGGGCCGTCGTGGCGGCGGTGCTGAGGGCGGCGCAGCTCGCCGCGGGCGCGGTGGGGTGAGCCCTGCCCCTCCGACGAGGAGGCAGCCGCGGCCCGCTCGATCCGCTCCACCACGAGATCGACATGCACGGGATGCATGAGCCCCATGCCTCCTGTGCGCTGGTATCGCACCGGTGAGCCGACCACGGTTCCACGATGAAAACGAGCGCCGCCTCCGCGATCCATCGATACCGGTCCTCGGCGGGCCCGAGGAGCGCGACACACGGCACGAGCGAATCGCGCTCATGGATCATCTCACTCAAGATGTAACTGATTGACAAGGAGCGAAGCTTTGCTTTGCTTCATTGCTCTGCTGGCGAGGTGCGGCTTCCCTGTCTCCCCGTGAACGCGCGAGGGTGGAAGCCATGATGATCCGCTGGTGATGGGAAACGGCCACCTTGCTCTTCCTTTGGCCGCGCGAGGACTGAAGCCATGGAGCGGACAGCGCCGATCGGCGTGAAATTCCTCGAGAAAGTCGATCTCTTCACCGCGTCGAGGCGGCGAGCGACGGCCTGGGTCGGCGCGCTGGCCCTCGCGGCGTCCGGCTCGGCCGCGGGCTGCGTCGGCCACGCGGGCGGCGGCGGCGAAGGGCCGTCGGGCGAGAGCGGCCTTGTCGACGTCGCCCCGGCGGGGATGCGCCGGATGACGCCGGAGCAGTTCACGAATTCGATGCGCGATCTGTTCGGCGATCCGGCGCTCGATCTCGACCTGGACGCGGACACGGGAGAGGTCATCTCGCTGCTCGCCGTGGACAAGCTCAACGCCGCGGCGGAGGCGATCGTCGCCCGGCGCCCCTCGTGGGGGATAGCGGTGTTCCCGTGCGACACGAGCGGTCCTGATGACGAGGTGTGCGTGGACGACTTCGTGCGGACGTTCGGGCGTCGCGCCTTCCGGCACACGCTCGACGAGGCCGAGGTCGCGATGCTCAAGGGCCAGGTTTCCCGGGCGCGGAAGGAGCAATCGTTCGAGGACGCCCTGCTCGTCGTGCTCAAGACGATGATCCAGTCGCCCGGCGTCTACTACCTCGTCGAGCTCGGCCGCGACGGGGACGGGGACGGGGGCGAGGCGCTCGCCTCCGGCGTTCGCCCGCTGACGGGCTGGGAGCGGGCGGCGCGCCTGTCGTATTTCCTCTGGAACACGACGCCGGACGACGCGCTGCTCGACGCCGCGGAGTCCGGCGCGCTCGACACGGCGGAGGGGGTGCGCGCGCAGGCGGAGCGGCTCCTCTCGGACGACCGCGCCCGGGCCACGGCGAGGCGCTTCTTCGCCGAATGGCTCGAGCTCGACGGCACGAACAAGCACGCGTCGCTCGAGAGCGCGCCGAAGAGCCCGGAGATCTACCCCGAGGATTCCCCCGCGCTGCGCGCCGCCATGCGCGCCGAGATCGAGGCGCTCGCCGAGCGCGTGCTCTTCGAGGGCGACGGCCGCTTCGAGACGCTGCTCACGACGACGGACGCGTACGTGAACGGGCCCCTCGCCGCGCTCTACGGGGTCGAGGGCCCCGCGGGCGACAGCGAGTTCGCCTGGGTCTCGCTCCCCGGCGACCAGCGCGCGGGGATCTTCACCCGGGCCGCCTTCCTGAGCGTGTTCGGCAGCATCGAGGTCAAATCGCCGATCCGCCGCGGCGCGTACATCCTGGAGGAGGTGCTCTGTCGTCCCCTCGGCCCGCCGCCCCCCAACGCGAGCGACGTGCCGGTCAAGGGCGGAGTCGTCGAGGAGAACGGCGAGCTGGTGCAGCGGACGATCCGCCAGGATGTCGAGGCCAAGACGTCGAGCGGCAACTGCGTGAGCTGCCACGCGACAATCAACCCGATCGGCTTCGCGTTCGAGCAGTACGACGCGCTCGGGCGGTGGCAGTCGCAGGAGACCGGCGGGGGCGAGGCCGCGCCGTACGCGCTCGACATCGACGCGCGCGGGCGCCTCCCTGCTGTCGGTCAAGACGGCGAGGACGTGGAGGTCGACGGCGCCGTCGAGATGTCGGCGGCCCTCGCGGCGAGCGCCGCGGCGCGCGCGTGCCTCACCAAGCATCTCTTCCAGACGGCGCTCCGCCGCGTCCCCGTCGATCAGGATCTCGCGTCGATCGAGGCGGCCACGCCGGCGCCCGAGAGCGGCGGCAGCCTGCGCGACGTCATCCTCGACCTCACGACGAGCGACGCCTTCTTGCACCTGCGCCAACCCGAGGAGTGACCCCATGAGCCGCGCCGCTTTCAGCCGAAGGAACTTCCTCCGAACCGCCACCGGCCTGTGCATCGCGCTCCCGTTCCTCGAGGCGACGCACGGCGACGTCTGGGCCGCCGACGGCAGGGCCAGGCGGTTCATCGTGTTCTTCAGCCACGGCGGCACGATCACGTCTCGCCACAACTCAGGGTCGAAGGGGGATCCGTGGAAGCCGGGCGCCTGGAGCATGCTCGACCTCTGGGCTCCACGCGACGAGGGCCAGGCGCTCCAGGCCCTCGGCGAGGAGATGGCCCCGCTCGAAGCCCTCAAGAGCGATCTCACCCTGCTGCGCGGCGTCGACGACGCCGCCGGGCTGGTCCAGGGAGACTACGGCGGTCACCACGGCTGCTCCAACGCGACAGTGCTCACCTGCGCCGACACGACCTCGGGGGGCGACGACGCCAGGGCGCTCGGCCCCTCGATCGATCAGGTGATCGCAGCGCGGCTGGCCAGCGAGAGCCCGACGCCTTTCTCGTCGATCGATCTGATGGTCGACGGGCACAACTACGGAGAGCCGCTGTACAACGCGGCGGGGGAGCAGGTGTCCACCGAGAAGGACCCGACGAGCGCCTTCGACCGGCTCTTCAAGGACGTCGCGGAGTCCTCCTCGGGGCCGACGCCCGAGCAGCTCCGCCTCCGCGCCCAGCGCAGGAGCGTGCTCGACGGCGTGAGCGAGCACCTCGCGGCGCTGAAGGGGCGCGTGAGCGCGGCCGACAGGCACCTGCTCGACGCGCACGGCGAGCACATCCGGAGCCTGGAGAAGAAGCTCGACGGCGTCGCCAACCTGGCGGCGTGCACGAAGCCGGACGTCCGCGGCGCGCCCGTGTCCCAGGGATACGGATCCTACACGGGGGGCGGGATCGAGGAGGCCGCTCCGCTCCTCGTCGACATCCTCCTGCACGCGCTGCGCTGCGGCCTCACGCACGTCGCCACCTTCCAGATCGCCGACGTCCTGACGACGTGGCTGCCTCAGCCCTACAGCACCGATCTCGGCCACAGCCTCGGCCACGCGGGCCTCGACGTCGGTCCGAGCGGCGCGGAGCCGGGCAAGCTCGAGGACTGGCGCGCGACGATCCTCGCGAACCGCGCCTGGCGCATGGAGATGTTTGCGCGCCTGCTCGACGGGCTGAAGAGCACCCCCGAGGGCGACGGCACGATGCTGGACAACAGCGTCGTGCTCTTCACGAGCGAGTTCGGGTGCGGCGGGGGACACTCGCCCCGCGACGTCCCCGTCCTGCTCGCCGGCAAGGCAGGCGGCAGGTGGCCGGGCGGCCGGCACGTCAACTACAACAAGCGCGCGAGCGCGGACCCGGCGCAGTCCGATTACGAGACCGACGTCTCCTTGCACAACGTCTACACCTCGATCCTGCGCGCCTTCGGCCAGGAAGACGCGCACTTCGGGAACGACACGGCGTACCGGAAGGGCCCTCTGGCGGAGCTGCCGTAAGACACGGCTCCTGTCGGCGCGGTTCATCCCGTTTCACGGGCGCCAGGCCGTCCTCCTCCGGGCTCGGACGCCGGAGCGACGTCGCCCCCCCCGAGGTCCGGGGGCAGCGGCAGCTGGACGCGGAACGTCGTGCCCTCGCCGGCCCCGCTCTCGACCAGGATCTCGCCGTCGTGCGCGAGGACGATCATCCTGCAGACGTAAAGCCCGACGCCGAGACCGCCGTGCGCGTCCGGCTTCCATCGGAAGGGCTCGAAGAGCCTCTCGCGCTGCTCCGGTGTGATGCCCATCCCGCGGTCTTGCACGGAGATGACCGCAAAGCTGGCCTGCGAGCTGACCGACAGCGTGATCGGCTGCCCAGCCCCGTGCCGCGAGGCGTTCGACAGCAGGTTCGTGATGACCTGCTCGATGCGCGACTGGTCCCAGTAGCCGAACACGGGCCGGTCGAGCAGGAGCTCCAGGGAACACCCGTCGGCCTCGATCTGCTCCGCCATCAGCCGGACTGTCCTGCGCACGATCTCGGTGAGCTCTGCCCTCTCCAGGTTCAGCGCCGGCGGGCCGCTCGAGAAGCTCGCGACGACGAACATGTTGTTGATGACCTGCGTGATCCGGGCAAGCTCGCGCGACGACACCTTCAAGAAGCGGCCGAGCTCCTTTGGGCCCATCGTCGGCACGACAGGCTGGGCGCGAGATCGCACCATGTGCTCGTACAGGAGCCGCAGGCTCGTCAGCGGCGTACGCAGCTCGTGCGAGGCGAACCGCAGGAACTCCTCGCGGATACGGACGGCCTCCTTGAGCGCCGTCTCTGCGCCCTCCAGGCGACGGACACGATCCTGGAGATCGGTGCGCAGATCTTGCTCGCGCGCCACGCCGGCGGCCAGGTCCTTCGCGCGCCGCTGCAAGAGGAGCGTCATGGAGATCGTGATGAGCAGCGTGGCGGCGTAGGCAGAGAGGACCACGCGGCGCGTCGTATAGAACACGACAAAGGCCTCGCTCCTGTCGATCTCGGTCGCGAGGCCGAGGTCGAGCTCCGGATCCCACAGCCACGCGCCGGCGACCTTCACGCCGCGGTAATCGCGGTAACCGTCGACATCGACCCCGGCGTTCCCCGCGATGGCGCTGGTCGCCATCCGCGTGAGCGGCTGCTCTGATCGGGGCAAGCGGCTCGGGACACCGTACGACAGGTCGCCCCCTGGGTCGCGCAGCTCCACGTTGAGGGTCGAGCGCTTGCCGGCGGCCAGGAGGCCCAGATCGCGCAAGTTCTGAGAGAACCTGAGCTCCGAGACGACACGCCCGCGCCTGTCGAAGGCGTAGGTCTCCCCTCCTGTGCCGACCTGTCCACGTTGAATGGTCGCCGAGAACTCCTTTCCAGGATCGATGCGGAACGCGAGCGCCGCGATGATCTCCCCTCCCCCCGCGGGAGCGCGCACAGGCGCCGCGACGAGGAGCGTGGGGACACCGCCGTCGAGGACGGGAGATCTCATGGCGAACGGCGCGCCGATGGCGACCGAGCCGCGCATGGCCGCGGCGAGGGTGCCCGGATCGTTGTCACTCAGGGTCCTGGTGGCGACGAAGTCACCGCGATCCGAGGCGATGTGGGTGCCGTCCGTCGCGATGACGTCGAAGCCGAGATATTCGTTCTGTCGAACGATCTCGCTCAGCTCGCGCCGCAGCTCCTCCAGGTGCGGACAGTCGCGGAGCGCATCGGCGTCGCGGCGACGCTCCAGCCGCGCGGCGATCGCTCGCCGTATGCTCGGCTCGCTTGCCCAGAACGCCGTGGTGGCCTTCGTCTGTCGCGCCCATGTCAAGAGCCCTTTGTGGGTCGTCGAGAGCACGGCCTGGATAGCCGCCGCGACGTTCCTGCGGTGGACGGCCCGAATCTCATAAAGGCTCAAGAGCAAGACAAGGCCGACCGGCAGCAGCACTGCCAGGGGCATCCAGTCGTGCCAGTTTCTTCTTGGTTTCCCATGCATGGCGCAGGCGAGACGCCTGAACCTCACAAATCACACCATTGTGATGTGTGAGCGCCTTGCACGCTCGCCCGCCCGGCCCGGGCGCCCTGGCGCGCGACGGACCGCCGCGCCGCCTCGATCAACGCGCGGGCGAGCCCGAAAGCGCGGCGCCGTCGTCCACGATCGCCGGGCTCCCGCTGTAGACAACCGCGTCGAGCAGCCGCTCCTCCCGCACGAGCGCGAGCGCCGGCGCATCGCGGCGTATCGCGATCGTGCCGCCCGCGTCCGCGAACCCGCACGCCTCCGCCCCGCGCCGCGAGCCGATGTCCCACAGCGCCTCGGCCGGCGTCGCGCCGCCGCCCTCCGGCCGCAGCGTCACGCGCTTGCCGGTCCGCAGCCGCTCGCCCAGCTCGACGCCGCGCAGGTCCTCGAACGGATCGGTGATCACATGGCTGTCGACGCCCACGCACAGCCGCACGCCCGCCCCGGCCAGCGCCGTCACGTCGGGCAGCCCGTCGCCGAGGTCGCGCTCGGTCGTTGGGCACAGGCACGCGAACGCCCGCGCCGCGCCGAGGAGCGCCGGCTCGTGCGGCGCGAGGTGCGTCGCGTGCACCGCGACGAAGCGCTCGCTCAGGACCCCGCGCTCGGCCAGGAGCTCCACCGGGCGGCGGCCCGTCTCGGCGACGCACGCCTCGATCTCGGCCGGCTGCTCGGCCACGTGCATGTGCACCATGAGCCCGCGCTCCGCGGCGTACAGCGCGATCTCGCCGAGCCACGCCGGGGGCACCGCGCGGACGCTGTGCGGCGCCACGCCGACGCGCACGTCCTCGCAGCCCGCGTAGCGCGCCCGCAGCGCCTCGACGTCCGCGAGCGCCGCGTCGAGCGAGGCGTCCGAGAACCGCCGCTGCGCCCCCTCGGGCTCCCGGCCCGCGCCCGCGCGCGCGTAGACGACCCGGAGGAGCGCGATCCGGAGGCCCGCCGCGCGCGCCGCCTCGATCACCGCGTCCGCGAGGACCGTGCGGTCCGCGTAGGGCGCGCCGCCCGGCTGGTGGTGCACATAATGGAACTCGCCCACCGTGCGGACGCCCGCGGCGCGGAGCTCGCGATAGGCCACCTTCGAGATCGCGTGAATGGACTCCGGCGTGAGCGACTCCGCGAGCGCATACATGGCAGTCCGCCACGACCAGAAGTCGTCTGCCCCCGACGGCCCCGGCCGCTGCGCCTCCCCGCGCATCCCGCGCTGGAACGCATGGGAGTGGGCGCTCGCCAGCGCCGGCAGCTCGATGGCGCCCGCCGTCAGCCTCATCGCGGCTCGCCCTACCACGCCGGGGCGGCCGGCGGAAGGCGCGGCGCCGGCCGCGTTGCCGCGGCGGCGCGCCCCCTGCCGGTCACTCTTCCGGCGGCATCGCGAGCTGCCAGCAGTCCGGGGTGATGGCGCCGCACGCTGCCGCGGTCGCGTCGTCGACCGGCGCGGGCCCTTCGTAGAACGCCAGGGTGAGCTCGCTGCACCCGGGCAGCACGTTGCGCGAGCGCTCGCGCGTCGCCGAGAAGCACGCCTCGAGCTCCGCGACCGTGGCCGTGCACTGCGTCGACTGGACGCAGGGTCGCGCCTCGACTCTCGCGATGGTCTGCTCGATCAACACCTCTGCCTGGCTCGGGTCGGCCATGCAGCTCTGGTACTGCTCGGCGCACCTCACCCGCAGCTCGGCGTCGGTCGTCCCGGGGTCGTCCCCGAACTTCGCGCCCATCACGCCGATCATGTGGCACACGAACTCGACGGTGACCGACTCGAGGCTACACCTGCGGTATCCCTCGCACGCCTGCTCGCTCTCCTCCGGCGTGAGCTCGCCGACGACGGTCGACGGGTCAAGCCCCGAACACGACGCCTCGCCGGCCCCTTCGCCGCCCGCCGTGTCCCCGGGCGCCGCCTCGCCATCGCCACAGCCGAGGCCCGAGAGACAGCAGGCCAGGCACACCCCCACCACACCAGCCCAGAACGTCGATCGCATGCGCTCAAGCTCCCTTGAAGGATTGAAAGTCGAGCTCCGCCCCCTCGGCGAAACTACCTTTCCCTACGCAGGAACGCTGTCGCTTCCTCCTCGTGTTCGCCGTCACAATGCTGCTGTCGTCGCGGCGCCGGGCGCGCGCTGCAGCGTCACGCCTTCGGCTCGACCTCGAGCTCGGGCAGGCCTTCGAGCTTCACCTCGACCTCCGCGGAGGGGGGCGGGGCGGGGACGACCTCGCGGCGCGACGCCATGACCGTCAGGGCGCGCGGCAGGCACTCGACAACGAGGGGCGTGGTCCCGACGTCCTCGCCGTCGATGAGCACGTGCTGGGGCGGGTCGGTGCTGATGCGGAAACGCCGGGCGGCGAGGAACCCGATGTTGTCGCGCTCGGCCGGCTCGCCGTCGAGCGCGGTCCGCAAGAGGTGCAGGCCGGTCGCGACCGCCTCGACCAGCGTGGTGGCCGACACGATGGTGAGGTCGAGCCGCCCGTCCTCGGGGGAGAGCGCCGAGGGCCCCTGGGCCAGCACCGTGCGCGCGGGCGCCATGTTCGCGACAGTCACCGCGACCGCCCGGCAGTGGATCCGCTGGTCCTCCGTCTCGATATCGACCTGGAACGGCTCGAGGCTCATCAGCTTCTTCAGCCCGGTGGTGATGTACGCGAGCACGCCCCAGCGCTGCTTGGCGTCCTGCGGGGTCTCGCCCACGGTGTCGGCGTGCAGCCCGATCGCTGACAGCAGGATCATGGTCCTCCCGTTCGCGCGGGCGGCGTCGATGCGCGTCGGCTCCCCGCGGACGAGGACCTCGATGGCCCCCTCCAGGTCGTCCGGAATTCCCAGCGTGAGCGCGATCGAGTTCGCCGTGCCGAGCGGCAGGATGCCCAGGCAGGTGTCCGTGCCGAGGAGCGCCGACGCCACGCTCGAGATCGTCCCGTCGCCGCCCGCCGCGATCACCAGGGGGACGCCCTCCAGGCGGGCGGCCTCGGCGCACGCGGCGGCGCTGCGATCCTCGCTCGTCTCGTAGACGGTCAGCGCGAAATCGCGCCGGAGCCGCTCGGGGAGCGACTCGACGGCATCACCTGCGTGCCCAGCAGCAGGGTTGAAGATCAGCGCCGCTCTCCGCTCCGTCATCGCCGTATCCTAGAACGCCGAACCGGTTGAAACCCCAAGAAAAATCGACGCCGGCGCCGGATCGCCATCGCGCCCTCCCGCCCGCGCTGCTGTGCCTGCATGCGCCAGTCTCGCGACATCGATGCCCCGCCGCGCGGCGCGCGGGCGCCAAGAGGTTTTGGCGATGATGCTGGCACGGTAGTTGTACCTCGCTGTTGCCCATGAGGTTTCAACGGATCGGTCGACTGGCTTGCCTTGCGCTCGCGCTCCTCGGCGCAGGGAATCTCGCCGCGTGCGGCGACGGCTCATCGGGGGGCTCGGGGGGCAGCGGCGCCGCGGGCGGCGGGGGCGCCACCGGCGGCGCAGGCGGCACGGGCGGCACGGGCGGCGAAGGTGGGGGCGACGGAGGCGAGGGAGGAGGCGACGGCTATGAGTGGCCCGTCGAGACCTACCCGATCGACATCACCCCCTCCGAGGACTGGAAGAACCAGCTCGACTTCCCCTTCGACCCGTTCGCCGCCTACTCGACGTACGACGGGCCGAGCTGGGTGAAGTTCACCGTGCTGATGCACGATCCCACCAAGGTCTACTACCAGGACAGCAACAAGTTCCCGTTCCACGGCGAGTTCGCGACGGCGCGGCTCGACCCGTTCTTCGGCATGTCGCTCGACGAGTACGACCAGGTATCCCTGCACGCGGAGGGACAGAAGGCCATCCTCGGCGCGGTGCTGATCTCCCCGTTCGCGAGCACCGAGCCCGAGGTCGGCATCCAGCTCGTCCGGCAGGACGCCTACGATCCCGAGATGGCGCGCGTCGTCCTCGAGCTCGTGAGGGACAGCATCGTCGCGCCCGACGGCGCGAGGCCCTTCTATTTCCCGACCCACGAGCAGGCCGCGTCGGCCGCGGAGAACAGCGCGTTCTTCGAGCAGAGCGGGTTCCCGGTGAGCTCGGTCGAGCGGTGGCTGAGCGGCGATCAGTGCTACTCGACAGGCTGGGCCGTGGGCCGGCTCCGCTACGTGCCCTCGGACATGATCGACGCCGCCTACGCGAGCGGCGATCTCCGGGCCGAGGACATCCTCCTCACCGACTCCATCCCTGCGGAGGTGCCTTATGTGGCGGGCATCATCTCGCTGTCTCCCTCGACCCCGAACGCGCACACAGCCCTCCTGGCGACCTCGTTCGGCATCCCGTTCGTTTACATCGGCGATCCGGCCGCCGCGGCGGCGGCCAAGGCGCTCGACGGCAAGGAGATCGCGCTGCGGGCCTCGCGGGAGTGGGGGGTCGTGTGCCGCGCCGCGGTCCTCGAGGCCGAGGGCAAGATCGCCCCGGCGGACAGGGAGCAGCTCCTCGCGCTGAAGCGGCCGGGCGATCTCGGGATCCAGCCCAAGCAGCCCCTGGGCGCCTATTTCGGATCCACCGAGGATCTCGGCCCCGCGGACATCATCCACTTCGGCGGCAAGGCCGCGAACTATGGCCTGCTGCGGGACGCCATCCCGGAGAGCTCCGACGTCGCTGTCGCGCTGTCGTTCGATCTCTGGGACGACTTCCTCGACCAGGCGACGCCCGGCGGCAGCACCCTGCGCGCCGAGATCGCGGAGCGCGTCGGCGGGTATACCTACCCGCCGGACATGCCGGCGCTCAAGGCCGATCTCGCGGCGATCCGGGACCGGATCGCCAAGGACACCGCCTTCTCCGCGGGTCAGCGGCAGGCGGTCGAGGAGGCGATCGCGGGCTTCTCGCCCACGAGGAAGATCCGGTTCCGGAGCTCGACGAACGTGGAGGACAGCGCCGTCTTCACGGGCGCGGGCCTCTACGACAGCTACAGCGGCTGCCTGGCCGATGACCAGGACGCCGACGACGCGGGGCCGAGCCTCTGCGACGCGGACGAGGCGAGCGAGCGGGGCGTGTTCCGCGCGATCCGCAAGGTGTACGCGAGCTTCTACAACGACAACGCGTTCCTCGCCCGGCTGCTCTACGGCGTGAACGAGGACGAGGTCGGGATGGGCGTGCTCGTCCACTACTCCTATCCTGACGAGAACGAGATGGCGAACGGCGTCGCCACGCTCTCGCACGCCGCCGCCTCGCCCGGCGAGCCGGGCACGGACGAGATCAAGCTCGTGACGCAGCTCGGGGCGACCTCCGTCACCAACCCGGAAGGGGGCGCGCTGCCGGAGGTCGTGGACATCAGCAGCTATGACGGCCAGGCCTACCTCAGCCTCCGCTCCGGCTCGACGCTCGTGCCGCTCGGCGGCCACGTGATGGAGTGGGAGAGCGATTATCGCGCGCTCGCCGGCCTGCTCGGCCGCGTCCAGCAGCGGTTCGTCGAGGCGCACCCGGGCAAGACGTCGTACCTGCTCGATTACGAGTACAAGAAGATGAAGCCCGGTGAGCTCGTGGTGAAGCAGGTGCGCGAGGTCTCGCTGCCGGACACGACGCCGAGCCTCACGCCCTACCTGCTCGACGACCCGCGGGAGGTCTGCACGTTCCAGGGCGAGTTCGGCGACGTGTTCGCGAACCACCGGCTCAAGGTGCGCGCGCGCCTCTCGACGAAGAGCGCGTTCCTCACGCCGGCGGCCCTCGGCAGCACGCTGTTCGCGGACGCGACCCTCGATTACGTGTCCGGCGGCGCGGTGGCGACGTTGACGGGCAGCCCCGCGGCGTGGCCGGGCGCGGCGCACACGTACGCCGACGGGACGACAGCGGACGCCTTCGTGGACGGCGAAGGGGCTGCGGCGACCACCTATGCGCTCGCCGCCGAGAGCGTGCCCGACCTGCTGCCGCCGTCGCTCGGGCCGCTTGTCGCGCTGCGCGATTTCGGGCTGACCCTCCGCGCCGAGCACGCGACGCCCGCGCCGACGCTCGACTGGGAGGGCACGCCGGTCCCCGTGTCGCTGGAGGCGGTGCGGCTCGGCGACTGCCCGGCGGAGGGCGATCCCGTGGAGGGCTCGTTGCTCCAGGAGCGCTCGCTCTCGCCGAAGTCCGGCGGCGTCGTCGTGCAGACGTCGTTCTACTGGCCGCCGTATCCCTCGGGCCCCACGGCGGGGTACACGGCGCCCCTGCACAAGTGGGTGGAGACGCGCATCGAGGGGCTGACGAGCAGCCCGATCGTGCTGAGGGGCTATCACGCGCAGACCTACCGCCCGGCGCACCACAACTTCTCGGAGGACTTCATCTTCGAGCCCCGCCTCGAGCCCGGCGTCGACCCCGCGCTCCTCGCCGAGCTGGAGGAGAAGGACATCCGGTTCATCTACATCAGCACGTCGGATATCCCGGGGGAGCCTCCGCAGATGTGGACCATGGACCCGGAGGGCGTCTTCCACCCGATCGAGTGAGCGCCTCGCGGGCGATCTTCGGAGCCCCGGCGGGCCGCGCCGCCGACCGGGGCTCCGCGCGGCCGGTCACTCGTCCTCTGGCTCGTCCCCGAACAGCACGCCGACCTGAAGCTCGATGGCGTCGAAGGGCTCGGCCCTGACACGCTCGCCCCGCTCCGCGCGGAGCGCCACCAGATACCCCTCCGCGGTCCACCGGTACACGGTCAGCGTCTCCTCCCTGGGATCGACGATCCAGTAATGCGGGAGCTGACAGCGCTGGTAGACACGCATCTTCTTGACCGTGTCGTTGCGCGCGTTCTCGGGGGACAGGACCTCGCACACCCAGTCGGGCCGGAGCCGGACAGGGCTCCCGCTGGGGCGCTCCGGCGAGCGCTCGCGGCGCCAGCCGACGACGTCGGGCCGGTACACCTGGTCCGGCGTGAGCTCGACCTCGACCTCGGTGGCGAACCACCATCCACCGGGCCAGCGGCCGCCGGGGCGCCGCTGGAACGGGGCCTTCACGTGCGCGACGATGGCGGACTGCGCATCGCCGTGCTCGAACGAGGGCACCGCCTTCTGCACGAGCTCGCCGTCCACGATCTCGTGAAAGCGCTGCTCCTCGGCGATGGCCAGGAGATCCGCGGCGGTGGCTGGGCCTGGCTTCGGTGCGGCGGTGGGCACGCGTCGAGCATAGCGCCTCGGCGCGAAGGGTCGCCACACTTCGAATTGTCAAGCAATTTCAAATAGTTAAACGCGGGACCAACGAGCGCGCGGCGGCGTCGAGCGCCAGCGCTCGACGCCGCCGCGCGCCGTGGAGCGGGCCGGCGCGCGCGGGCACGAGGCGCGTCGCGCGGGGTTGACGCGCGGAGGCCGCGGGGCGACCAGCAGCGCTGGCTGCTACCGCTGGCGTACAACCGCTGACGAGGAGAAGATCATGAGCCTTTACGACAGCTCGTTCCCCCAGATGGCCCGCATGCTCGGCCAGGTGCCGACCTGGTTCGACAAGGCGCAAGCCCACGCCGAGCAGAAGAAGTACGATCCCGAGGTGCTGCTCACGGCGCGCCTCGCGCCCGACCAGTGGAACTTCAGGCGTCAGATCCAGAACGTCATCTCCTGGCCCCTGCGGCTGAGCGCGCTCCTGGTCGGCGCGGAGCCGCCGGCGCCCCAGACGGGAGACGAGACGATCGCGGAGCTGCGCGCGCGGATCGGAGAGACGCTCCAGCAGGTGAGCGCGCTGAAGCCGGAGCAGTTCCAGGGCGCGGGCGACCGCATGATCCCGCTCTTCTTCATGCCGGGCAAGGGCATGAAGGCCCCGGACTTCGTGTTCCAGTTCGCGCTCCCCAACTTCTACTTCCACGCCACCACGGCGTACTCGATCCTGCGGCACAACGGGATCGACGTCGGGAAGATCGATTTCATCGGGCCGATCGCGATCCGCGATCTCTGAGCGCGGCAGTCCCGGCGGGGCGGCCCGGCGGCTCATCCGCCGCCAGGGCCGCCGCGCCTGCTGCCGTGGTCTCCGCGGATGAAGACTAGAAGCCGCCGCTGCCGCCGACGCCGACGCTCGAAGAGGAGACGGACACCGCCATGTAGCCGCCGGCCCCGCCCGAGCCCCCGGTGCCGTAGCCGCCGTAGTATTCCTCCGGATCTTCGTAGACCTCGATGCCGAGGTTCAGCTTGCCGTTGAGCCAGAGCGCCCTGTCCCCGATACCGAACTGATACTGAGCCCAGGTCGTCGAGCGCGGCGATACGTAGACGTAGATCACCTGCGACGAGAGCAGCGTCGCGTCCACCACCGTCGCCGTGCCGCCCTCGACCTTCTCGAGGTGCCAGCCCGGGAGCAGCTGGACGTAGTACGAGCCCTGCTCCAGATCGACGAGGATGGAGCTCGCCTCCGGATCTTCGTCCTCGGAGTTGATCGTCAACAAGGTTCCGGGGAAATACCCGGTGCTGCTGCTGGTGGTGCTGCCGGGGCTCCCGCCGACGCCGCTGCTGCCGCTGCTGCTGCCGACCGTCACCCCGTCATACCAGTAGTAATCGCTCTGGATCTGGAACGTCGCGTTGCGGAGCCGGTAGCTCACGCCGGACGGCGCCTGCGCCTCGAGCGGCAAGCTGAGCGAGCCGAGCTCTGCGTCATCGCCGGCTGGCATGGTGCAACCGCTGATCCCGGCCGCGAACAACCCGCCTACCGCCGCGAACACCCCAAATCCCTTAAGCATCCTGGTCATCATGTTGTCCTCCTGAAGGTTCCGCTCGGGACCACCGGCCGCGTGCGCCATCCTCTGCCGCCGGTCCCCGCACGTGCACCTGCCCAGGAGCAATCCGCGATCCAACCTGGATCTCCGCGATTTGCTGGCATCTGTCAGCAATGCGCCGGCAACATGGCCCAGATTGGCTCAGCCGATTGTGCCAATGCCGCGTCGACGGGCGCACCGCGGCGCCTCGCGGCGCGCGCCGCGCTGTCACGCGAGCATCGATGGGCGTCGGCAACGAGCGCCGTCGGGGCGGCTCCGCTGGCGCAGGGCGCCTGAGCCCCGCGCGCCGGGCTCACCCGCCCCAGTCGACAGGCTTCGTGCCAGGCGGCGCCACGTTCGGCATCTCGTGAAAGAGAGCCCGCGCGAGATCGGGCAGCGGCGCGCACGCCTGCTCTCCCAGGTTGGTCAGCTCGAGCGGGTCCTCCAGCACGTTGAAGCAGTGGAACTCGCCGTCCCACTCGCGCGCCTCGATCTTCAGCGGCCCCTGCATCATCCCCCAGTTGCGGAACGAGCACCCCCATACCCAGGTGCAGTTCGTCAGCGGCACCGGCGCCACCGTGCGCTCCGGCCGCGTCAACGGGTGCCCGATCATCCGGGCGCGGAACGGCGCGAGCCGCGGCTCGTCCCAGAGCCCCATCAGATCGAGGAACGTCGGCGCGAGATCGAGGTGCCACACGAACGTGTCCCGCGCGCCGGCGATGCTCGCCCGCTCCTCCGGGGCGAGCGTCCCCTCCGGCGCGTCGATCCACGCCGGCACCAGGATCTCCTCGTCCCAGAGCGAGCTCGTGTGGCCGAGCTGCCAGTGCTCCCGGAACGACTCGCCATGATCCGACGTGTACACGATGACCGTGCGCTCGCCGCTCGGCGTCCCGCGGATATGCTCGATGAGCCGGCCGACCGCCATGTCCGACAGGTAAACGACGTTCTTGTAGTAGTTGAAGAAGTGCTCGTTCCTGTCGGGCGACTTGCTCCGCTCGCTGGGCTGGAACGGCGAATGCCGAGGATCGATCACGTACGGGAAGTGAACGTTCGAGTAATGGACGACGGCGAAGAACGGCTCGACGAGCTCGCCCCACTCCTCGATCACGCGATCGGTGAGCTGCCGGTCGAGGGCGCCGTAATCGAGGTCGGCGCCCGGATCGAGCTGGGTGGCGACGACGCGGTGCGAGACCGGGATGTCCTGCACGTAGAGCCGGGCATTGCCGAACATGAGGTTCTGGCTCGTCCAGTAGGCGGTGTCCCAGCCGGCCGCGTGAGCGTAATGCCAGAGCAGCGGGGCGGAGCCGAGCACCTCCTGGCGCTCGGTCGGCAGCACGCCGGACCAGATGTTCGATATCGAGATGGCCGTCGTCGAGTCGTGGGCGCGCATCTGCAGGAGCGGCATGCGGCCGGGCGCGGCCGCGTTGGAGAACGGCGTCGCCTGGGCGCAGGCCGGGTCGTACGCGACGCACGTCACGTCCGCGCGCTGGCTCTCCTGCAGGATGAGCACGACGTTCCGCGGCCGCGCGGGGCGCGCCTCGAGCCGCGGCACGCGCTCCGGGTCGCGGCGCTGCACCCGCAGATCCGGCGAGTCGTCCGTGATGCCGAGGTGCTCCTTCACCACGGCGGTGACGCCGTGGAAGTAGATCATGTCGGCCGACGACGACTGGATCACCCGGTAGCTCACCGGGATCATCGTCACGCCGGCCAGCGCCAGCGGCACGAACGCCGCGGCGACGCGCCGCCGGAGGCGCCGCGGGCGCACGAGGCGGCGGGACAGCCGGAGCGCGCCGAGCGCGAGCCCGAGCGCGGCCGCGAGATGGGCGATCACGCGGGGATCCCCGAGCGGCAGCGTGCCCACGACCGACCACGGGATCGACCGGGAGTGAATCTGGGAGTCGATGGAACAGTAGATGTTGTAGAGGGCGTGAAAGCCCCCCTGGACGCCGCACGCGAGCGTGAAGAGCGCGACGAACAGCCCGCCGGTCACGCCGCGCATCGCGCCGCGGCGGCCCGAGGCGACATAGAGCAGGACGCCCCAGAACCCGAGCGACGCGACGACGGTCGCTGCGTATCCGGCCGCGTGCAGCCGGTCGAACGTCGTCATGTGGCGGCCCCGCCGCAGCACGTCGGCGACGAGGAACCAGAGCGCCGGCGCGGCGAGGAGCGCGAGGCCGGCGAGACGGCGACGGCGGCGCGCGGCCCGGCGCGCCGCGCGCGGGCGATCGGCGCGGCCGGCGGGCGCGGCGGGCGCGGCGGAAGCGGCGGGCGCGGCGGAAGCGGTGGCGGGCGGCTCGCTGGGCGCGCCGCCGTCTCGGTCGATGTCCGGCGTCATCCGGGTCAGTCGCGGCGGGGCCTCGACGCGAGGTCGCGGAGGTGGACCGGGACATCGACGCTGCCGGCGGGACCGCCGTAGATCGCGTCCGCGAGCCGGGGCAGGTCGCCGCAGGCGGCGGGCCCGAGGTCGCGCTGCTCGCGGGGGTCGGCGAGCACGTCGTAGCAGTGCCAGGCGGTGTCCCAGGCGCGGGATTCGAGCTTCATGTTGCCGCGCATCATCCCCCAGTTCTTGAACGCGCAGCCCCAGATCCCGGTGCAGTTCGTGAGCGCCAGCGCCGCCGGCGCCGGGAGCGGCCGGAGCAGGCTGCGCCCGACCATCGCCGCCCTGTACCCCGCGAGCGCCGGCTCGTCCCACAGGCCCATCAGGTCGAGCAGCGTCGGCGCCACGTCGGTGTGGAAGACGAGCTCGTCCCGCGCCGCGCGCAGCGCCCCCTCCTCCGCCGCCGTCAGCGTGCCCGGCGGCGCGTCGACCCAGCCGGGCACCCGGATCTCCTCGTCGAGGATCGAGCCCGTGTGGCCGAGCTGGCCGTGCTCGCGGAACGCCTCGCCGTGGTCCGAGGTGAACACGATCACCGTGCGATCGCCGACGGGAGAGCTCCGGACGAAGCGGATGAGCTCCGCGATCGCCGCGTCCTGCCGGTAGACCGCGTTCCTGTAGAAGTTGTGGTAGGCGTCGTTGTCGTCGGGCGCCTTGCTCTCGAGCGCGGGCTGGAACGGCGCCTGCTCCGGGTCGACAAGGTACGGGACGTGGGTGTTGCCGAAATGGGCGACCGCGAGGAACGGCTCGCGCAGCGAGAGGAGCTCGGACCGCACGTGCGCGGACAGCAGCCGGTCGTCCGCCCCGAGGTCGATGTCGGCGAGCGGGTCGAGCTCGGTCGCGCCGCACTGGTGCGAGACCGGCAGGTCCTGCACGTAGAGGCGCGAGTTGGCGAACATCATGTGGTGGCTCGTCCAGTAGGCGCTGTCGAAGCCGGCGGCGTCCGCGTAGTCGAAGGCGAGCGGCGCGGTGTGGAGCTCCTCGCGCGTCGCGATCGGCTGGAGGCCGGACCAGAGCACCGCGAGCCCGATCGCGGTCGTCGAGGCGTTCGACCGCATCTGCGTGAGCGGCAGCCGGCCCGGCGCCGCCTCGTCGATGCGCGGGGTGCCAGGGCACGGGGCGGGGGCGCCGCGCTCACCGGCGGGGGCGCGGGCCGAGCAGGTGGCGTCGGCGCGCACGCTCTCGGTCAGGAGGAAGAGCACGTTGCGGCGCGGGCCGGGCGCCGGGGTGACCGGCGGCAGCGCGGGCGGCGTGCGGAGCCCCGGGCGCACCTGCGCCGTGGTCTGGACGCCGACGAGCTCCTTGATGAGGCCGCCGATCGCGTGGAAGTAGATGACGTCGGGCGTGGAGGCCTGCACCGCGCGGTACGAGCACGGCAGGACGAACGCGGCCACCACGGCCGCGGGCGCGGCGAGGCGGGCGGCGCGGGCCCGCGCCGTGCGGCCGGGGCGCACGATCCGCCGGCCCAGCCAGACGAGCGCGATCGCGAGCAGGAGCGGCGGGAGGACCGAGCGGAGGAAGTTCTCCCCGTCGGCCCGGAGCTGGCCGAAGAGGCTCGACGAGAGCGACGTCCCGAAGAGCGTGGCGTCGAGGTTGAGGTACGTCGCGTACTGGCGGTGGAAGTAGAGCTGGCCGCCGAGCGACAGCGTCGCGAGCACCACGAAGAGCAGCGCCGCGATCCAGCGCGACGCGCCCCGCCGCGCCGAGGCCGCGAAGAGCAGGAGCCCCCAGAGCGCGGCGCTCTCGACCATCGCGCCGAGGTAGCTGGCCATGTGCTTCCCGCCGAGCGCGAGCAGCCGATCGCCGCGGATGAGGACGTCCGCCGCCACGACGAGGAGCAACGGGAGCGCGAGGAACAGGCGACCGTAGCGGCGCCGGGCGCGGGCGAGGACGCGCAGCCGGGCGCGCGCCGCGGCGCGCTCCGCGCCCACATCGCGGGTCAGCCCGCGCGACGAGCGGCTGGAGACGTCCGTCTCTGCCGCCTGAGGATCGTTGAACGCATTGGACCGGGACACGTGGGGCGCGGGATTCTAGCGAGGACATGGCGTATCGGGAACGTTTCTGCGGCGGGTCGATGACGCGTCCGGCCGGCCGGGGGCGCGCCGGGGCCGGGGGGCGCGCCGGGGTGGAGAAATCCCTTCGACAGCCGCCCGGGGCGTGCCATGAGAGGCGTCCGAAATGGCGGAGCAGCTCTTCCTGAACGGGATGCGCGGCGCCCAGCAGGCCCCCGGGGCCGCGGCGCCGTCGGCCGAGACCTCCACCGCCGCCGCGACCTCCGAGCCGGGTCCGCCCGCCAGCGCGCCGGCGCCCGAGCCGCCGCGCGAGACGGCGCCCGAGCCGCCGCGCGAGACGGCGGCGAGGCTCAGCGCGGAGCTCGAGGCGGCGCTCGTTCGCGAGCTCATGGGGGCCTACCAGACCCTCAACTACACGCATTTCCGGCGGAAGCTGCGCTCGGCCTCCATCGAGCTGTCCGACGCCGCGAGCCGGCTCGGGCGCTGGATCTCGGAGGCGCGCACGATCGAGATCTCCCGGCCGCTCGTCCTGACGCAGCCGTGGGGCGTCGTGATCGAGGTGCTCAAGCACGAGATGGCGCACCAGTACGTGCACGAGGTGCTGGGCGTCACGGACGAGGCGGCGCACGGGCCGGCGTTCCGCGAGGTGTGCGCGCGCCTCGGCATCGACGCGACGGCGTCCGGGATGCCGGCCGCCGGCCCCTCGCGGGCGGACCCCGGCGCGGCGGCGGGCAGCGACGCCGCGGCGGACGCCCGGATCCTCGACCGGATCGCGCGGCTGCTCGCGCTCGCCGACAGCCCGAACGCCCACGAGGCGCAGGCGGCGATGGGCGCGGCGCAGCGGCTGATGCTCAAGTACAACCTCGACGTCGCGAAGGCGCGCGCCGCGCGGCAGTACGGCTTCCGCCACCTCGGCGAGCCGAGCGGCCGCGTGGGCGAGAGCGAGCGGATCGTGGGGGGCATCCTCGGCAAGCACTTCTTCGTCGAGGCGATCTGGGTGCCTGTCTACGCGCCGCTCGACGGCAAGCGCGGCAGCGTCCTGGAGATCTGCGGGACGTCGGCGAACCTGGAGATGGCGGCCTACGTGCACGCGTTCCTGCACCACACGGCCGAGCAGCTCTGGAGGGAGCACAAGCGGGCGCACGGCGTGAAGGGCAACAAGGACCGGCGGACCTACATGGCCGGCGTGATGCTCGGGTTCCTCGAGAAGCTGAACACGGAGCGGAAGGCGTCCGCGGAGCAGGGGCTCGTCTGGGTGCGAGACGCTGACCTGGACACCTACTATCGGTCGCGCCACCCGCACGTGCAGCACCTGCGGCACGCGGGCAACCAGCGGACGGCGGCGCACGCGCACGGGCGCGAGGCGGGGCGGAAGATCGTGCTGCACCGCCCGATGCAGGGAGCGACGGGGGAGCGGGGTCTGCTGCTGCCTGGCAAGAAGGGCTGAGCGCGCGAGTCCGCGGCCGGGCCGCTCGGCGGAGCGGACGCCGCCGGGGCGGCGGCGCGGGCCCGACGCGCTCGTTGACGGAGAAGGAGCGGTTCCGGCACGATGGCGCCCGGTGCGCGGGCCCACCCAGGAGAACAACGACGATGCCGCTCCGGTTCACGATTGAAGAGCGATTCGAGGCGTCCCCCGAGGACGTGTTCCGGCTCGCGACCGACATCGACGCGTTCGGCGACTGGATGCCCAACTTCGTGCGCGTGGAGAAGCTCACGGAGGGCGTCGCCGGCAAGGGCGCCATGTGGCGTGAGACCCGCAAGATGTTCGGCAAGGAATCGACCGAGGAGTTCGAGGTCACGGCGGCGGAGCCGGGCAAGAGCCTCGACCTGTTCATCGACGGAAAGAAGGGCACGACGGGACGCGGGGAGTACCGGTTTCGCTATGTCTTCGAGCCTCAGGGCGCCGGCACGCTGCTCAAGATGGATGGCGAGATCGCGGGCATGGGGTGGTTCATGGAGACGCTCGGGCGGCTGTTCATCGGCAGCTTCAAGAAGGCCGTGCACGGGGATCTCAAGGCGATGAAGACCCACCTGGAGCGGCGGCGGGCCGGCTGAGAGGGCGCGGGGGCTCGGGGGGAGCAGGCCGCCCCACGGACAGCCTCGCCGGGGGCCCACCGTTTGTCGAAGTTCCGTCTGGATTGAGTCGCTCGGCGTGGGCCGCGAGCCGTCCACGGAGGGGAAGGGGTCGCGCCGCCGGCGCCGCTGGTCCGGGCCAGCTCACCGCGCAGGAAGGATGGGTCGGCTGTCCGCGGTCAAGACGGGAAACGCGGGGGGCGACCGCGCTCCGGCCTTGATGTAGGCCCAAACCGCCCCGGACATCCTACTCACCATCGAGCCGACGGGCACTGAGGATACGGGTGCAGCGGGTGGCGTATCCAGGATCGTCGACTTCATGATGAGCGTGTCCGGCCCGCACGCAATGCTCGATTGGATCAATGGGCGAGCCATGGACGCCACGGAACGCGCGGCTTCATGCGCCGACCGGCGCAGGCCAACGTCGCCGGCACGACAATCAGCTCGTGACGTTACCACGGCATTCGCCAGCTCCGGTCCCGCCCGCGAGGTGGTGCGTGGTCACGAACGTGGTTGTGGGGAAGGTGGTCGTGCTCCAGACCTGCGGAACGTCTTGCGCGGCGACGCAGCGCGGTAGTAGGCTCGGTCATGCTCGGGAGGGAAGCACATGAAACCGTTGTGCCTCGCTGTGCTCGCTCCGCTCGCCTTAGGCTGCTCCATCGTGGACCCCGAAGATCGCGAAGAGCTGAGGCGCCAGATCGCGACGATGCCGACCCCTGAGACAAAGCTGTACAAGAGATGGTACATGAACTGGCGAGCGAAGGACTGGTTGACGGGCAGGAATCAGAACGACCAGGTGGGCAAGATACAGTGTCGCGACAACGAGCGTGGGGGATGGAGCGGCTGGTACGATCGCCCAGATAAGGTCTTGACCGTCGCGGACGTGGTCAAATGCCTCGTTACAAAGCCCGACTTGCCGACGTATCTCTTTTGCGTCGAAGAATTCGCGTCGTGGGTCGTCGATGATGCCAGGGGAGAGCTCGAGAAGCTGCTGCCCGCGTTCACCGACATCGAGTGCAAATATGTGTGGGATTCTCGATACGAGCCCGAGAAGGTGGATCCCAAGATGGTCGATCCAGATGCCATCGGGCCGGACGACTTGATCGATGCCATGATCGCCGTCCCGGCTCCGCCTCCGGGATGGGCTCTTCCTCGGTTCGCGCCGCTCCTCTGCCCGCTCGGCGCCGGGCCGGGCTGGGGATGCCCCCCCAGGCCCTCCGACACGACCCCCACGGGCGGAGAGCCCGCGGACCCTCCAGGCGGGGACCATCGATGAAGCCTCGATTGTTCGAGCGCGAGCTGCTCGCGGGCTACCGGCTGTTCAGCACCAGGGATCCACGAGAGTGGAAGTCCTGCCTCGAAGATCTGGGCAAGCTGTGCGCCGAAGCGTGGCGAGACGACCTGTCCGAGGAGAAGGACCGCGCGTGGGCCGGGGCGCACCGCGACGAGTTCAAGCAGTGGCTCGACGGCAGGCCCGCACCCCCATGGCCGATGCTGATCGCCGCCGTCAAGCGCGCCTTCCTCGCCTCCCGCGCGCCTCTCGAGCGCGAGCCCACCAGCGAGGCCGAGCGGCTGGCGCGCCTCGACCGGACCCATCTCTGGAAGACGCTGACGGCCGAGGATGTCGCTCAGGGGCACGGCCCCGAGGCGCTCCGCGCCTTTCAGCGAGGCTTCCGGCTGGGACGCTGCGAAAGAGCCCACGCCACGAAGAGGAACATCCCCCCGGTGGTGGATCCTCCCTATTCCTGGTATCGCCAGCAGGAGGACGCGAGCTTGCCGGGACCGAGCGCGGCGCGCGAGCGAGCCCTCGCGGCCGCGTGGCGCGCGAACAAGGACCGGGAGGCCGTCCAGCAGGCCCTGCGCGAGCTCCATGCGAGCGCCTGGCGAGAGGACGTGCCCGAGGAGGACCGCGTGTGGGCCGAGGCGTACCGCGAGACGTGCACGTCCTGGGTCACAGATCACCGGCGCGACGCGGTGGCGCAGAGCGCCTACGAAGCCTATCTCCAGAGCACTGACGGACTCCTCGACGGAGAGCCTGCTCGGCCATGGCCGAAGCCATGGCACCATGACGCGAGGCCGTGGTTGGCCTTCGCGGAGCGCGTCGAGGACGCGCCCGAGGACGAGAGCGAGCTTGCGACGGCCGAGGCCGCCGCGCGAGAGTACTGGGACGCGCGCTGGCGGGAGGCCCCGCGATGGGACAGCGACCCCGCCCAGACGCACTGGCTCGCCGCGGTCCGCGCCGCGCGAAGGACGTCGGCGGCGCTGGCCAGCTTTGTCCCGAGGCCGTGGTAGCGCCTCGAAAGGTGCCAGCTTGCATTCGGCACCTCGAGCGCTCATGACCGCCCGGGTCGCGCCCCACCGGCGCTCTCGATGCCGACGCGCAGCACGACCTCGCCGGCGCCCAGGTCGACGCCGAGCAGCGCGGCGTCGCCCGTGGCGAGCAGGAAGCGGATCGCGCGCGGGGCGATCCGGAGCGGCGGCGACAGGCGCAGCGCGTCGCTCCCCTCCTCCACCCACGCGATCCGGCAAGCGTCGCCGGCGTCGAGCGCGAGCACGAGGTGCGACGCCGAGAAGGCGTGCAGCACGGCGCGCCCGGGCAGCGCGATCCTCCGGGGCGGCGCGCCCGCCTCGCCGCGGCGGACAATCGCGCGCTTGCCCGCCTCGAGGTGATCGCGCCCCACGGCGCGCGCCGAGGGCGGCGCGCCGAGCCCGAGGTGCGCGAGCGCCTCGAACGCCTCGCGCTCCTCGGGCGTGGGCCCGAGCGGCTCGCCCAGGACCGGCGCCGCGGCCGGCGCGGACCAGACCGCGGCGACAGCGCGTGCGGCGGCCGCCTGCTCGGGCGTCGCAGCGGGGTGCACGGCCACGACGCTCCCCCGCGCATCGAGCTCCTGCACGCCGCCGCCCTTGCCCACGAGCAGCCGGCCGCCCCGGACCGCGAGGACGGCGTCGCCAAGGAGCTTGCCGAGGACGGAGCGCGCGCCCCCCTCGAGGCGCACGATGTCCTGGAAATCCACCGCATAGACCGCCGCGTCGCCGGCGGCCACCGGGCGGCGCAGGTGCAGCGAGCTCGAGGCGCCGACCAGCGCGGTGGGCTCCGGCGGGACGAACGGCGCCGGGAAGAGCCGCTCGCGGAGCAGATCCGCGTCCTCGCCGGACGCGAACCTGCGTACCGCCTCGACAATCGCCTCGCGGAGCCTCGCATCGAGCGGCTCGACAAGCCCGGCGCGGGCGCCCGGGGAGAGCGGCCCGGCATCCAGGAGCTGGCGCCCTGCGCCCGCGAGCGCACGGTCGCTCGGCTGGGACTGGAGCGCCCGCTGGAGATCCTCGCCGGAGAAGCGGCCGAGCAGGAGCCGCGGGAGAAACTCGTAATCGGGCCGGCGCGCGAACGGCCCCGACCCCGCCCCGTACCATTCCAGGAGCCCTCGGGCCCTGCGCATGTTCGCGCCAGCCTGCTCGATCCACGCCGCCGCCTTCAGCATGTGCCAGGGGTCCAGGAGGCAATCCACCGAGGCGCACCAGGGGCCCTTGAGGTTCGGCGGGATCGTCTTGCGCCATTCGACCCGTGCGCGCTCGCCTTCCTGGCTGCTCCAGCGCGTCACGTCCTCGAGCGGCTCCGGTGCGCCGTGCGCGGCGAGCTGCTCGAGCAGCGCGCGCGGGACGCTCAGCTCGGCCCAGCCACACCATTGCTTCCAGTCGAGGCCCCGCCAGTAGATCGAATGGTTCTCCGGGTAGAGGTCCACCCGACCCACCGGCCCGCCCTCCGCCGCGAGCACGATCCCGAGCTGCGGCAGCCCGTGCGGCGCGCGGCACCGCTCGTCGAAGTAAGGCTTGTCCTCGCGCATCTCGAGCGCCGTTCCGAGGGCCTTCAGCGCCGCTCGGTCCAGCTCGGCGAGCACGCGTTCGTCACCGCCGACCAGTGTGCCCGCGGCCGCCGCAGCCAGCGCGCTCTGCAGATCCTCGTTTCGCGGAGGGTGACCGTACGGATAAGGATTGATGAAACGCACGGGCTCGTCTCGCTCCTCGCTCCGGGCTGATCAGCGCCGGCGCCGGCCGCGGCCCCCCTGCGGGCCGGGGCGCGTCTCGATCCAGGTGCCTTGATGCACGTACGGCGTCGTGCCGCCCGTCCAGTTCGGCGGCATCATGCCCGGGCCCCACTGGTGGCCGCCTGGCCCGACGGACGTGGTGCCCGCGTAGGTCGCGGCTGGATTGGCCGAGCGCGCGTCGCTCGCGGTAGCGAAGCACGCGAGCGCCTGGATTCTGCGCCTGGATCATGGCGACATGCTGCTGGATGGTCGCGTCGGCCGGCGCGCCCACGACGATCGTCGTGAGCCCGGAAGGGTCGATGAAGATCGTGACGTTGGGGACGAACCCGATCTCCTGCAGCGCGCCCAGCAGGCCGAGCGGGTCGGGGGTCAGGAAGACGTGCGTCGCCGGGTCGTAGAAGCGGTGGCGGTTGTAGTGCAGGCCGGTCACCGCGTCGGCGCGCTGCCCGGCGAACCGGAGCGCGCCGGGATCGCCTGTCGCGCGCGTGACGCGGCCGAAGGCGCCGAGATCGATCTCCGACGCGCGCCCGTCGCGGTGCAGGTAGAGCCAGGGCGTCGAGGCCGCGTCGGTCACGACCATCCGCCAGTCCTTGCCGTCGCGCGCCTCGAGGAGCGGCGTGAAGCCGTCGTCATCGAAGACGCGCTGGATCGACGGCCCCCTCGTCGGGCGCTCCTCGATGAGGCTCTCGCCATCCCAGCCGAACCAGGTGCTCTCGCCGTTGCCGTGCGCCTGCGCGACGCAGCGGCCGAGGGGGTCGTACAGGTAACGGACGACGAGGCCGTCGCCGCGGACCGCTGCGACGAGGCGGTCGCGCTCGTCGTACTCGTAGCGCCAGGTCTGCAGCGGCCCCTGACCGGCGCGCGCTGCGAGGCGGCCACGGGCGTCCCACTGGATCTCGGCGCCGCCCGCGCGCAGGGGGCGGCCGTCCCCGCCGATCGACCACGCGGGGCCGCGCGACGGGATCGGCGTTCCCTGGGCCGCGTACGTGAACTGCTCGTCGGCGCCGAGGCCGTGGAGGCGGAGCGGTCTGCCCTCGACGTCGAGGTCGTACTGGCGCGCGCCGCGCTCGCTGTCCGTGACCGCCGCGACCGGGCCCACCCGGCTCCACGTCCACGCGCGCGCCCGGGGGCGGCGCGGCGCAGCACCCGCACGAGGCCGTCGTCGTCTTCGACGAGAAGATCCTCTCCGACGGCGGCGACGCGGACACCGAACGGCAGGAGCAGGACCTGATCCTGCGCGGGGCAGGAGAGCACCTGGGCGCGACCGCCCGGCGCGGCGAGCTCGAGCTCATCGCCGCGGCGCCGGGCGCTCCAGGCGAGATCGTGCGACCACCCCCACCCGATACCGCAGCGACGCCGCACGGCCGCGGTCGAGTAGCTTCGCTCCAGGGTCAGCACCAGGGGCCCCGGCAGCTCGAGATCCTCGACCGGGTTCGTGTACATGGCCCCGCTCACGACGTCGATCGGGTGCCCCGCGGACGCCTGGCCATCCGCCCCCGGCGGCGCGGGTGGGCTCGGCGGGCCCGCGCCCTGGCTGCTGCCGCCGCCACCACCGCCGCCGTTGCCCGGGCCCTGAGGGCCGCCGCCGCCCGGACCGCCGGCGCTGCTGCCGCCGCCGCCGCCGCCCGCGGCGTTGCTCGCGCTCACCCCGGCGCCGACGGTGATGCTCTTGTTCATCTGGCCCATGCTGCCCGTGATGCCGGCCATGCCGAACTCGATGAGGACGTTGGGCGCGCCCAGCCAGGGAAAGCACGGCCCCCCCGTGTTGAGGCTGACGACCTCTTTGAGTGTGCCTGGCTCGTTGCCGTGACAGGCCTTCATGCAGCCGCCGACAGTGAGGATCTTCGCCCCTTCGATCTTGGTCCGCATGCACGGATCGATGATCCCCTCGGCCACGGTGCCCATCGTCGGGTACCGGATCGGCAGCGGGCTCGGCGCCGCGGGCGTCAGGCACACGCTGACGGCCATGCCGGTCATCTGGTGCCCCGATTTCTCCGTGATCGTGTCCATGTGAAGAGCGGTGACCTTGCCCATGGCGCTCTCGAGCGTCGCACGAGACGTGTCCCGGCCACAACACGATATCACGATGTCGGAGCGGCGCGCGTGCGGGCCCGGTGCAAGGCCGGCACACGCGACGACCGCACGGTTCGTTGATCGGGAGAAACGCCGTAAGAGCGCCGATCGAGGTGGTTGTCGATGAGCGCCTCCAGGTGCTCGATCATCCAACCTCGAATCTCAGAGCCTGACCCGGGCCCTCTGCGCCCTGCGATGACAGACGGCGTGCCCGGGCGAGCCGCCGGCTCCGGCGCTCCTCCCGCGTTGCGCTCGGGCGGGCGGCGGACCAGCATCCCGGCATGGAGATGCGACGGCGGAAGGACCCGGCGAGGTCGAAGTCTTCTCTTATGCTCGAGCGGCTGCCGTCTATCCTTCTGTCGCTATTTGCCGCGTTTTTCGTCGCTATCGCCAGCTTCGTGATCTCGGCCGGCTACGCAGAGCACCGGGCCGCCGAGATCGACGCGGCGGCCAGGAGCTTGGCGGAGAACGCCACGCCGAGCATCATCCACCTGGCGACCGCGCGCGCCGAGCTGAGACATAACCAGGCGCTCCTGAGCGACCTTGTCAACAACGCCGCGCTGGGCCGCCCGTTCGACCGCCACGAGCTCGACGAGGCGCGTGACAATCTATCCCGGAGCCTCGACGCCTACCTCGGCATCCCCGTTTATCCGGGAGAGCTCAAGCAGTGGCAGACAGTCGCTCAGGAGCTCGGCAAGCTCGCGATGGACACCGACCGGGCCCTCGCGCTGCTGGCGAACGGCCATCCGGACGAGGCCAACAAGCTCATGGACACGCTGCGAGCGGACTTCAACGGGACGAGCGAGGCCGTGATGGCGAGCGTCGAGCTCAACGCGCGACAGGCACGCCGTCTGGCGATCGAGATCGCAGCCAACCGCGTTCGCTTTCGTCGGATCGCGCTCGTGCTCAACACAGCGAGCGTGACGTTCGCGCTGCTGGCCTGCGCGGCGGCCGCCGTGCAGATCCGTCGTCATGTGAGGCTGCTCTGGGGGCAGGGCGTGCTCCTGGAGCGTCGAGCGGATGAGCTCGAGCAGTTCGCCGGTCGGGTCGCGCACGACGTGCTCAGCCCCCTCGGCTCGGTCGCGCTCTCGCTGGACCTCGCCTTGCGGCGGTGCAGCGAGGGAGATCCGGCACGAGAGGCGCTCGAACGGGGCCGGAAGGCCATCGCGCGTATCAAGCGCACGACCGACGGGCTCCTGGGGTTCGCTCGCGCTGGCGCGAGGCCGGAACCTGGCGCGCGCGCCGAGGTGAGCCCCGTCATCGACGATCTCATGGTCGAGCTCGTCCCTGTCGCGGTGGAGCTCGGCGTGGAGCTCCGCGTCGAGCCCTTCGCCCCGTGCGCGGTGATCGCGAACCCCGGCGTGCTGACCAGCATCCTCGCCAACCTGATCCGCAACGCGCTCAAGTACGTCGGCGATTCGGCGGTCTGTCGCATCGTGATCCGGGTGCTCGACACGAGCGACGCTGTGCGGATCGAGGTGGAAGACACGGGGCCCGGCGTGGCGCCGGCCCTCGAGCAGATGGTGTTCGAGCCTCACGTCCGAGCGCAAGGCGCTCGAGTGCCGGGTCTGGGCCTGGGCCTCGCCACCGTCAAACGCCTGACCGAGGCGCACGGCGGCCGCGTGGGCCTCCGCACGGTCGTGGGCAAGGGGAGCGTCTTCTGGTTCGAGCTGCCCAGAGCGAGCACCGAGGCGGCGCACGCGTCCGAGATAGCTCCAGCACCAGCGCGCGATATCCGGGAGACGGCCCCCCGATGACCAGACGTGCTCCAACGAACGGCGAGGGCGCGCCGGCCGCGGACGAGGAGGCCCTCCCCGAGATCGTGCCCGACACGCCGGTCCCGGACGTGCCGTGGTAGCCGCCTCCTTCGAACGGACCCGGCGGTGCCGCCCTCGTACAGGGTCGCCGCCTCGAACGACCCGCGGCACCTCGAACCTGTACAAAGTTGTTGCCTCGAACGGCCCGCGGCGCCTCGAATTTGTACAAGGTTGCCGCCTCCGACGACCCTGAAGACCTCGAATTTTGTACAAGGTTGCCGCATCGGGCGACCCAGGACACCTCGTTTTGTACAAGGTTGCCGCGTCGGGCGACCGTGGGTGCCGTCTGTGTGTACAACACGGCCTCCCCGGACCGCGCTGGACCCTTCAATTCACGCCGATCCGTCTTTGTTGACCCGGTGCGCGGCGCCAGGCACCATCCACGCGCGGCGCCATGCCGGCCTGCACGGCCGGAGGCTCGACCCCCGGCTCACCGCGCTTCCCTAACTCGCAACTGAGGTGCTTGGATGCACGTTCGTACGATTCTCTTGTTCTGCCTTGCCCCCCTCTTCATTGGTGCTCTCCCGGGCTGCGGCGGCTCGGATGATCCGCAGGACGGGAACAACACCGAGGTGGGACCGCTCGGTGAGTGCCCGCCCAACCCCGATGCCCAGGTGATGGCGGGCTTCGACGCGCTCCAGACCAACTGCATCACCTGTCACACCAAGGAAAAGACGGACGCCGTGAGCCGCGGCGGCGCGCCCGTCACCGTCAACGTCGACGACCCGGCGACCGTCACCGCCGAGGCGGAGGAGATCTACAAGCGGGTCGAGGACGGCACGATGCCCGTCGGCTCGCCGCTCCCCGACGAGACCGTCGAGTCCATCCGCGTCTACCTCGCCTGCGAAGCGCTGTAATCGACACCGCGCTCCCCCTCCCCCCCAACCACCGCTGAACGCCAGCGCGCCGTCTCATGAGACGGCGCGCCGGCGACCGCCCCCGGACCGCTGCCGCGCTGCCGCTTGCAGCCCGCGCCGGAGCAGCGATAGCGTGACCGGGCTGCGCCCGGGACATCGCCCCTCGGACGCAAGACAACCCTCTTCAGAACGATGCAAGACGGGATGCGTTTACAGCATAGATTCAGCTTTGCCGTGGTACTGGCAACGATCCTCTCCGCCATCGGGTGCTCCGGCGACCCACCTGTGAGCGAGGGCGCCGGCGGACAGGCCGGGCACGGGAGCACCACGACGAGCAGCGCCGAGGGCAACGGCGGCGGCGGCAGTGGCGGCGGCGGCGGCGGCGGCGGCAGCGGCGACGGGGGGGGCGGGGGCACGGACGCGGCGCCCGACTTCACGCTGCTCGTCGTCCCCGCGACCGTCGACATCCCGTATGGCGGGCTGACCTCGGTGCCGCTCACCATCCGTCGGTTCAACGGCTTCGACGCGCCGATCGACGTGATCGTCAACGCGCCTCCGGAGGGGCTCGTCGTCTCGCCGCTCGTGATCCCGCCCGACGCCACCTCCAGCGCCCTGGAGGTCGGGGCCTCGGGAGAGCTCACGGCGGGCACGACGTTCAACCTCGAGCTCGTGGGCCGCTCGGGCGACCTGCTGCGCTTCGCCGCGACAGCCGCCACGGTGGTCTCCGCCGCGCCCTGATCGCCGCGGGCTCGCCGGCGCGCCGCGCTCCCGGATCGGCGCCGGATCGCTGTGCGAGCGCGCGATCCGGAGTATGGTGCGGGCATGCCCAGGCTGGATGCCCGCTCCGGGGCCGCGGCGCTCGCGCTGACCGCGGCGCTCGCGCTGACCGCCGCGCTCGGCGCCTCCTGCGCCGGCACGCCCGCCGCGCAGCGCGGCGCGACCTGCCCGCCGCTCTGCCCCGCCGTCCCGCCGCCGGCAGGCTCGCCGCCCGCAGCGTCGGCGGGGCCGGTCGTGCCGGGCGCGGCGGGCGAGGCGCCGGTGTTCGATCCGGAGCGCCTCACCCCCGTGCTGGGCGACCCGCGGCTCGCGCCTGTGCAGAAGCTCGTCGAGCAGGAGGCGTACGCCAGCGCGGCCGCCGCGCTGGCCCAGGTGCTCGCCACACCCCTGCCGGCCGCGGACGCGGCGTCGTTCCGCTACCAGCTCGCGCGGCTGCGCGCGCTCGCGGGCGACCCGGCCGGCGCCGCGCGGGAGTACGACGCGGCCGCGGCCGCCGGAGGGCCGCTCGCCGACCACGCGCGGTTCGCGGCGGCCGACCTCCTCGCCAGGATGGGCCAGCCCGACGCGGCGCTCGAGCGCGCGCGCGCCGTCGCGTCGGACGTCGCGATCGCCGACGAGATCGATCGCATCGTCGCGGGCGCGCTCGCCGAGAAGGGGGACATCGAGGGCGCGGCCGCGCACTGGCACGCGTACCTCGGCCGGAGCTGGCCCGCGTCGACGTGGGTGCCCGAGGCGCTCCGCTTCGCCCGCGCGCTGCTCCGCCACCCCGGCGAGCAGCACGCGGAGGAGGCGATCCGGATCGCCCGGCGCGTCATCGACGAGGCGCCGGGCGGCGCCGGCGCGGGCGAGGCGAAGGAGATCCGGGACCAGGCCCTGTCGACGCTGCCGTTCGCGCGGCGCAAGCCGTTCCTCGACCCCGGGCCCGCCGACCTGCTCGCCCGCGCGCGCGCCCTGCTCGCGTCACGGCAGGACAAGGAAGCGCTCGCCGTCGCCGACGCGCTTGTCGCGCTGCCCGAGGCGCAGGCGCCCTCGGCCTTCGCCTGCGACGCGTTCGCCGCGCGCGGCGAGGCGCTCGGGCGCCTCCGGCGGAGGCCCGAGGCCGCCGACGTCTACGGCACCGCGATCGAGCGCTGCGGGCCAGCCGCGCCCGCCGGCGCCGCGCCGGCCGCGGCAGCCGCGCCGGCCGGGGCTGCGACGGCTGTATCCGACGCGCCCGCGGTGAGCGGCGGCGCCGCCGGCGCGGGCGCGCCCGCCCCGCGGCGACCCGAGACGCTCTACAACGCCGGGCGCGCCTCGCTGCGCGTCGATCGACACGCGGAGGCGGCCGCGCGCTTCGCGCTGCTCGAGAAGGAGCACCCGGATCACCGGCTCGCGGACGACGCGCGCTACCTCGGGGCGCGGGCGCTGCTCGCGCTCGGGGACCAGGCGCAGTTCGTCCAGATGCTCACCGCCATGCCCGACGACTTCCCGGCGGGCGACATGGTCGCCGACGGGCTGTTCGAGCTCGCGCTGTTCGAGATGGAGCGCGGCGGCTGGGCAGGCGCGGTCCGGCCGCTCGAGCGCGCGCTCGAGCGCTTCCCGCACGAGCGCGCGTACCACGCCGCCGGCAGGCTCCCGTACTACCTCGGCCGCGCCCACATCGAGACCGGCTCGCCCGACAAGGGCAAGGCGCTGCTCGAGCAGGTGATCCGCGACTACCCGCTGTCGTTCTACATGGCGCTCGCCCACGCCCGGCTCGCCGAGATCGACCCCGCGGCCGCCCAGCGCGCCCTCGCCGCGGCCATGGATCGCGACGCCAGCAGGCCCTACACCGAGCTGCGGAGCCCCGCGTTCGCGCGCCCCGCGTTCACGCGCGCGGTCGAGCTCGCGCGCCAGGGCGAGGCGCGGCTCGCGCGGCGCGAGCTCGACCTGCTCGGCGTCGGCGGCCGCACGGCGCCGCGCGAGGTGATGTGGGCCTCGGCGTTCCTGCTCGCGCGCGCGGGCGCGCTGCCGCAGTCGTACAGCATCCTGCGCACCGCGATGGCGGCGCCGGCCGACGGCCGCGCCGAGATCGCGGGAAATGTCGAGTGGGTCGACCACTACCCGGTCGGGCGCTGGCGCGCCGCGTGGGAGCTCGCGTACCCGCGCCCGTTCGCCGCCGTCGTCGCCGCGGAGACGAAGCGCAGCGGGATCCCCGAGGCCCTCGCCTACGCGATCATGCGCGAGGAGTCGGCCTTCGACCCGAAGGTGGCCTCGCACGCGGACGCGTACGGGCTGATGCAGCTCATCGTGCCGACAGCGAAGCGCATGGCCAAGCCGCTCGGGCTGCCGTGGAGCGCCGAGGCGCTGAAGCGCCCCGAGGTCAACGTCGCGCTCGGCTGCCGCTACCTCTCGGTGCTGCGCGGCCAGTTCTCGGACAACCCGCTGCTCGCCATCCCCGCCTACAACGCGGGCGGCGGCGCGCCGAAGCGGTGGATCGCCGAGCGCCCGTCGCAGAGCTTCGACCTGTGGGTCGAGCGCATCCCGTACGAGGAGACCCGGCTCTACACGAAGCGCGTGATGACGAGCCTCGCCGTCTACGAGCTCCTCTACGCCGGCGCGCAGCCGGGCGAGGCGCTGCGCACGCCGCTGCCGGCGAGCCCGGCGGCGCGCTCGGCGGTCGCGAACGCCGCGCCCTGACGCGCGCCCACGCGCGTGGAACCTGGGCGCGCGCCCACGTCAACAGCTTGCTCGCGCGCCCTTCGCCGAGGTTTCGGCGAGCGGGCAACGCGGGAGCTTTGGTACAGTCCGCGCGTGGTCGACCCCTCGAGCCCCTCCCATCAGCTCGTGGGCGCCGTTCTGAACGGGCGCTTCCGGATCGTGCGCCTCCTCGGCGAGGGGGGCATGGGCGCTGTCTACGAGGCCGACGGCCTGCGCGGCGACGGCAAGCGCGCGATCAAGGTGCTGCACCCGGAGTTCACGCAGGACGAGCAGGTCCTCCACCGCTTCTTCGCCGAGGCCGAGGCGACGAAGGGCTTCGTCCACCAGAACATCGCCTCGGTCTTCGAGGCGGCGCGGGCCGAGGACGGCACGCCGTACCTCGTGATGGAGCTCCTGCAGGGCGTGCCGCTCTCCGCGTACATCAGCGCGGGCAACCCCATCCCCCCGCCGCAGGCCGTGCCGATCATCCACGAGGTGCTCCAGGCGCTGATGGCGGCGCACGGCCACAAGGTGATCCACCGCGATCTGAAGCCGGAGAACCTGTTCCTCGTGCGCGACCCGCGCGGCGGCTTCCGCGTCAAGGTGCTCGACTTCGGCATCGCGAAGGTGATGGACGCGGCGGGCGGCATGGGCCTGAAGACCCGCGCCGGCACGCTCCTCGGGACGCCCGGCTACATGAGCCCCGAGCAGATCAAGAACGCGCAGGGCGTCGACGCGCGCACCGATCTCTGGAGCGTTGGCGTGATCTTCTACGAGATGCTCACGGCGACGCAGCCGTTCCCCGCCGAGAACGAGTTCGCGCGGCTCACGGCCGTGCTCGCGAAGGAGGTGCGCCCGATCGAGCAGGCCGCGCCGCACCTCGCCGCCTGGAGCCTCTTCTTCCAGCGCGCCCTCTGCAAGGACGTGAACGGGCGCTTCCAGACGGCCGAGGAGATGGCGCAGACGCTCGGCGCCATCGCGCACCGCACCGGCGTCGCGATGCCCGGCGGGTGGTCCGAGCCGCACGCGTCGCCCCCGCCGCACCACCTGCCCTCGCTGCCGCCGCCGCACCAGCCGCCGCCGCACCAGCCGCCGCAGCCGCACACGCCGCAGCCGGTCCAGGGCGCGACGGCGAGCATGCATGTCGCGCCGCGGCCCCCGACGGTGCCCCCGCCGCGCGGGACCACGCCGCCGACGCAGGCGACCCCGTCGATCGCGCCGACGGCGACGTTCCCCGTGTCCCCTCCCCCCGTGGCCCCGGTGGCCGCCGGGTCGACGTACATCAGCGCGCAGCGGCCCACGGGCGTGCCGACGCTCGCTGGCGGCCACTACGACGTGCGGGTCGTGGAGGTCCCCCTCCCCTCCGAGGCCGCGGCCTCCGAGGGCGCGGCCTGGTGGCTCGTGGGGGTGATCGGCCTCGTGTGCCTCGCCGTCGGCTTCGCGATCGGCGTGCTGGTGAGCGGGTGAGCGCCGCGGGCCGCGTCCGCGCGCTGCTCGCCGTCACGTGCGCCGCCGGCGCCCTGGGCGCCCCGCGGAGCCTGCGCGGCGACGAGGCCGGCGCGCGCGAGCCGCCCGTGCACGTTGTCGACCTGCACGTCGACGTGCCCTGGCAGGTCCACTTCAAGGGGCGCGCCCTTCGCCTCGACGAGGGCCACGCCCGCAGGGACACGCTCGTCGCGGGCAACTACCTCGGCATCGTCCTGCCGATCTACCTGCCCGACCGCGCGCGGCCCGAGGGCCCGCAGATCGAGGACGCCAGCGCGATCCTCGCGACCATCGACGCGATCATCGCCGCGAACCCGGTGCTCCTCCCGCTCGGCGCGGCGCGGGCCGAGCCGGGGAGGATCAGCACCTTCCTCTCGATCGAGGGGGCCGGCGCGTTCGCGGCGGACATCGCGCAGATCGACCGCTTCATCGCGCGCGGCGTGCGGCTCATCAGCCCGAACCACGCGCAGAACACGCGGCTCTCGTCGTCCGCGACCGGCGAGCCGGCGGCGTTCGGGCTCACCGAGCTCGGCAAGCGGTTCTGCGAGCGCGTGTACGCGCAGGGCGCGCTCATCGACGTCTCGCACATCTCGGACGCCGCGTTCGCGGATCTCGCCCCGATCGCCGCGGCGCACGGCGCGCCGATCGTCGCGACCCACTCGAACGCGCGCGCGATCGCGAACCGGCCGCGCAACCTGACGGACGAGCAGCTCCGGCTCATCGGGCGGAGCGGCGGGGTCGCGGGGCTCAACTTCCACGCCCCGTTCGTGAACGGCGCGCGCGAGGCCGACCTCGACGACGTGATCGCCCAGGTCGACCACATGGTCCGGGTGGCCGGCGTCGATCACGTCGCGATCGGCTCGGATTTCGACGGGGGGATCATCCCGCCGAAGGGGCTCGGCGACGCGTCGGCGCTGCCGGCCCTGGCCGCGCGGCTCCGGCAGCGGGGGATGTCGCGGGACGACGTGGAGAAGGTCTTCTCCCGGAACGCGCTGCGCATCCTCGGCTGGCGGCCGGCGGGCGGGAGCGCGGCCGGCGGCGCGGGCGGGTAGGCGAAGGCCGCCGCGCGCCGCCGGGGCGGTCGTGGTAAGGGCGCGCATGCGCACGAATGTCGCCCTGTCGGTGCGGGGGCTCGCCGCCCTCGCTGTCGTCGCGTCCGCCGCAGGCCCGAGCTGCGCGGAGCTCGGTCACCTGGAGGGCGTGGGCGCGGCCGTCTGCCCCGAGCTGCGCGGGCCGGGCGACGTCCTCGGGGCCCACTTCTCCGCGGACGCGCGGGCGAACGCGAAGGTGAGGACGTTCGTGCAGGCGGCGAAGGACATGGCCGACGTGTCCGCGGCGATCGAGGCGCAGGTGGCCGACGCCTGCCGCCGGATGGGCGCGGACCTCGGGATCCACCCCGCGCAGATGGCGCCGCGCGACGAGGCGGGGGGCCAGGCGAGCGGCGCCTGCGGCCCTGTCGCGGCGGCCGTCGACGCGATCCTGCGCCAGGGCGCCGGCGTGCAGGTCGCGGTGACGCCGCCGATGTGCCAGGCGAACGCCCAGGCCGGGGCGCGCTGCAGCGGCGCGTGCGACGTGCAGCTCGATCCGGGGCAGATCGTGGCGCAGTGCGAGCCCGCGCGGCTCTCCGGCTACTGCCAGGGCCGCTGCGCGGGGCGGTGCGAGGGGCGCTGCGCCGGGCAGTGCCGCGGGCAGTGCTCGGCGTACGACGCGCAGGGGCGCTGCGTCGGGTACTGCGACGGCGAGTGCGACGGCGGCTGCGACGCGACCTGCCACGCGCGCTGCGAGGGCACCTGGCAGGCGCCGCAGTGCGCGGGGATGGTGCGGCCCCCGAGCGCCGACGCCGAGTGCGAGGCGAGCTGCCGCGCGCACGCGGACGTCTACGCGGCCTGCACGCCGGCGCTCGTCCAGGTGCGCCCGTCGCAGGGCGCCGAGATGGCCGCGCGGCTCGCGGCGACGCTGCAGGCCAACCTGCCGGCGCTGCTGCACGCCGAGGTGGCGCTCGGCCGGAGGCTCCTCGGCGACGCCCAGACGGTGGTCCAGGTCGGCGCCGCGCTGCCGCGCATCGTGGGCGACGCGGGCGCGCACGCGCTCGCGTGCGTCGCCGGGGCGGCGGAGGCATCGACGAGCGCGTCGGTGCGGATCCAGGTGAGCGTCCGCGCCAGCGCGAGCGTCACGGGGCGCGTCGGGGCGACCGGTGGGTAGCGGCAGGGGCACAATGCTCGAGCGGCTCGTGGCCGAGCCCGGCGACGGGCTGGACGACGAGGAGCGGGCCGAGCTGCGCGCGACCCTGGAGGCGGGGCTCGCCGTGCTGCGAACGGGGGGAGGCATCGACGCGGAGGAGCTCCTGTCCGAGCTGCGGGCCCGCGGGTGAAGATCCGGTCCCGGCGCCGCCGCGCGCGCACGCCGCCCGCCGGCGCGCCGTGGCCTGCATCGCCGGCGTGGACGGCGCCGCGCCGGTCGGACTACCCTCCCGCTCCCGCCGGGAGGATCCCATGACCGATCTGGACGACCGCTGTCTCGACACGTTCCCCGAGTGGCTGCGCAGCCTCGCCTCCGACGCCGCCGACCTGGCGGGCCTGCTCGCCTCGCCGGACATCCCGGAGCCCGCGCGCCGCTCGCTGGCGGGCGGCCTCAACTACCTCTTCAAGTCGCTCGACCTCATCCCGGACGGCATCGAGGACCTCGGCTTCCTCGACGACGCCTTCGTGCTGCGCGTCGCCGCGTCGTTCGCGGCGGCGGAGAGCCCGGTGCTGCGCGACCAGGCGCCGACAGTCGCGCGGCTCGCCCGCGACGCGGAGCTCATCGCGGAGCTGCTCGGCGCCGACAACGCCCGGCTCAAGGGCTACGTGCGCTCGCTGGAGAAGGGCGCCGCGCGCGGCCGCACCGTCGACGACATCCTCGGCGACGAGCAGGTCCGCACGTCGTTCCTGCACGAGATCACCGGCTGGGCATCGAGCTACACCGCCCCGACCTTCAGCCGCGACGCGAAGAACCTGATCAAGCTGAAATCCTTCCTCTCGGCCAAGCTCCCGGCCTGAAGCTCCCCGTCCGATCGCGCGACGGCGCCCCGCCGCACGACGCGGCGCGAGCGCCGCCGGCGGTGTACACCAAGCGCAACCCCCGGAGGACCGCGTCCGATGTCAGCCGCTCCCCGCCTCTCCGTGCTGCTCGCCGCGCTGCTCGCCGCGGCCTGCGACGCCGATCGCCCGGCCTCGACGGCGCAGCGACCCACCCCCGCCGCCCCGACGCCCGCCCCGAGCTCCGCCGGGGCCGATCCCGCCCCGCCGCCCGACGCCGATCGCTCCTACGCCCGCCCCGCCGCCGAGCGCGTGGTGGCCATCGGCGACGTGCACGGCGACCTCGAGGCCACGCGCGCGGTCCTCCGGATCGCGGGCGCGATCGACGGCTCGGATCGCTGGATCGGCGGGAAGCTCGTGCTCGTCCAGACGGGCGACGAGGTCGACCGCGGCGACGGCGAGCAGGCCATCGTGGACCTCTTCGACCGCCTCGCCGAGGAGGCGCGCGCGGCCGGCGGCGCGGTCTACGCCTTGAACGGCAACCACGAGGTCATGAACGTCCAGCTCGATTTCCGCTACGTCACCGAGGGCGGCTTCAAGGACTTCGAGGACGCACCCGGGCTCGACACAGCGGCCCCCCGGCTCGCGCCGGTGCCGCCGCCCGCGCGGGCCCGCGCCGCCGCGTTCGCGCCCGGCGGCCCCTACGCGAAGAAGCTCGCGGCGCGCGACGTGATCATCACGGTCGGCGACACTGTCTTCGCGCACGGCGGTGTGCTCCCGTCGCACACGCGGTACGGCGTGGGGAGGATCAACCGAGAGGTGCGCGCATGGATGGAGGGCAAGGCCCCGCCGCCGGCCGTCGTCGTCGCCGAGGACAGCCCGGTGTGGGCGCGCCTCTACTCGAGCGACCCGCCCCCCACCCCGGGATCGAGCCCCTGCACGGCGCTCGACAAGGTGCTCGCCGCGATGTCCGCGAAGCGCATGGTCATGGGCCACACAGTCCAGCGAAACGGCATCACCTCGGCCTGCGGGGACAAGGCCTGGCGGATCGACGTCGGCATGGCCGCCCACTACGGCGGCAAGCCAGCAGCGCTGGAGATTGCCGGTGACACGGTGCGCATCTTGACGGGCGACACAATCGACGCGACCGGCGACAAGGGCGAGAAGAAAAGAAGCGCTGGTGGCGAGAAAAAGTGAGCCGCGAACACAATGATTCGACACCGGACACGTGACACGTGACACGCGTCGGGACAGCGCAGAACGCCTACACGAGCGCGCGCCGCCGCGGCGCGCCTCGGGTCCATTGACGGGCGCCGAGCGGACCGGATAACGTCATTGGCAAACTGGGGCATTTCGAGCCGCAGGGGAAGAGAATCAGATGCCTGAGCTACCGCTCGCGCTGATCCACGAGGCGAATCGGGGCGTACGGGACCCCGCCCTGGAGCTCGGTGAGCGATGCCTCCCCCTCCTGGTTCCCTCTATCTCACCTTCTCCGCTGCCCCGATATCGGCAGCTCGGGCGCGGCGCAGCGTGGCCCGACACGGAGAGCCGCTGATGGACGACGATGAGCTGTTGCGCGCCCTGACGCGCATCGCGCAGCAGGATCCGGGGAAGGATCCGTGCAGGCGCAAGCTCGCCGGCGACGCGCTCCCGGAGGGCGAGCAGGGCGCCGAGGGCGGCGCCGCGGCGCGCCCGGGCGAGGAAGGGGCGGAGCGCGAGGCCCGGGTGCCCCTCGACGACGAGACGCGCGCCCGGCTCGCCGACCAGCTCGTCGCGCAGCTCCGGGAGCCGCGCGACGCGCCCGCGCCGCTGTCGAGCCCGATCGTCGACCGGAAATCGGGGATCCGCATCCGGGGCCCCCACGAGTGGGACTGCGAGGCGGAGGGCCCGGACGACGTCGTCGAGCCGCCGCAGCTCGGCGCCGACGCCGACTCTCTCAGCGGCACGAGCTCGCCGCTCAACACGGATGCGCCTGTGTGCCGCACGATCGGCGACGAATCGGAGCCGCCCGGCGCGCTGGAGCCGCCCGGCGCGCTGGAGCCGCCCGGTGCGGTGGAGCCGCCCGGCGCGCTGGAGCCGCCGCGCGGCGCGTGTTCGAGCGCGCCGCCGGGGCCGGCCTCCGCATGCACGCCGGGCGGAGCGGATGCCCTCGTCCTGGCGCCGCGCGCCGTCGTCCTGGCGCCGCGCGAGCGCTCGCTGTGCCCCGAGCTGCGCGTCGAGCGGCGGACCGCGCGGCGGTCGCGGGCGCGGGCTGTCGCGGGCGCGGCGGGCTGGGCCGCGGCGGCGGCGCTCGTGTCGCTGCTCGCGATGCGGCCGGCGCCGTTCGCGCCGGGCGCGGCGCCGCTCCCCCAGTACGCTGTCGCGGCGACGCTCGGCGACGCCCCGCTGCAGGGCGATCGTGAGCTGGGCGGTCCCCGCGACGCCGCCGACGCCGCCGACGTCGTCCGCGTCGGCCGAGGCGCCCGGCTCACGATCGCCCTGGCGCCCGGCGGCCGCGTGCACGCGCCGGTCGACGTGAAGGCGTTCCTCGTGCGAGGCGGGAGCGCGCGCCCGTGGCCGGTGGCGATCGATCTGGACGAGCGCGGCGGCGCGAGCATCTCGGGCACGCGCGAGGCGCTCTTCAAGGACGTCGCGGCGGGCGCGTGGGAGGCCGTCTTCGTGATCGGCCAGCCCGGCTCGCTGCCGGACGACGCGGAGGACGAAGGAGCGCTGCCCGACGAGCGCGCCGTCCACCTGGCGGGCGGCCGGCTCCTCCGGCAGCGATTGTTCCTTGACTGACCGCCACTTGGACTAAGAGGAAAGCTGTTCTTCCTGCGGCGAGCGAGGCGCGCGCCGGGCGTTCCACCGGCGCTCGCGCGAGGGCGCGCGGCGCCTGCCGGTGCGGAGGGGAGAGGGCAGCACGCATGAACCGACGGATGTTCAAGAGCAAGATCCACCGCGCGACGGTGACCCACGCGGATCTGCACTACGAGGGCAGCGTCACGATCGACGCCGACCTCCTGGAGGCCGCCGACATCCTGCCCTACGAGGCGGTCGACATCTGGAACGTGACGCGCGGCTCCCGGCTGACGACCTACGCGCTCGAGGGGGCGCGCGGCTCCGGCGTCGTCTGCATCAACGGCGCCGCGGCGCACCTGAACCAGCCCGGCGATCTCGTGATCATCGCGACGTTCGCGGACATGGACGACGCCGAGGCGCGGCGGCACGCGCCGCGCGTGCTCCGCGTCGACGGGCAGAACCGGCCGCTCGCCGAGCAGCCGCCCGAGACGCCGGGGCCGCTCGCGCCGGGGAGGCCGCTCGAGGCCTCGCCCCGCGCCGGCGCCGCCCCCGAGGCGCCGGCGCCGCGCGCGTCGAGCTGATCGCGCGCCTCACCCGGAGCGCGGCAGCGCCCGCGCCACCGGCGCGCGGGCCAGCCGGAGGAAGCGCGCCATGAGCACCGCCGCGACGGCCATGAGCCCCGCGGTCAGCCCGAACCAGAGGCCGCGGACGCCGAGGTCGAGCCCGAAGGCGAGCGCGATCGAGAGCGGCAGGCCGAAGGCCCAGTGGGCGCCGAGGTTGGCCCAGAACGGGAACCGCACGTCGCCCGCGCCGCGCAGCGCGCCCGCGGCGACCGCCTGGATGCCGTCGAAGATCTGGAAGAGCGCGGCGATGCGGAGCAGCGGGACGCCGATGGCGAGGACCTCCGCGTCGGGGGTGAACGCGCCGATCAGGGCGCGGGGGAACGCGGCGTACGTCGAGGCGCTCACGCACATGATGCCGGCGCCGAGCAGGACGCCCAGCAGGCCGGGGCGCAGCGGCGACCGGCCCGCGCCGACGGCGTGCCCGACGCGGACAGCGGTGGCGCCGCCGACGCCGATCGCGCCCATGAACGCGAAGGCCGCGAGCCCTATCGCGACCTGGTGCGCCGAGACCACGGTGGCGCCGAGCCGCCCCGCGAGCAGCGCCGTCATCCCGAACACGCCGATCTCGGCGAGGAGCTGCAGGCCGATCGGGACGCCGAGCCGGTAGACAGCCGCGACCGGCACCGCGCCCGCGTCGTCCTGGGAGGCGCCGCGCCGGCGCCGCGCGGACCAGAGCACGATCGACGAGAGCACCGCGCTGGCCAGGCTCGCGGCGAGCCCCGCGCCGAGCGCGCCGAGCTGCGGCAGGCCGAGCGGCGGGAGGCCGACCCAGCGCAGCACCTCGTCGCCGCGGACCATGAGGTTGCAGGCGACGAGGTTGACGACGTTCGCCACGATCACGGCGATCAGCGCGGGCCGCGTGGCGCCGTGCGCCTGGAGGAAGCTCTTGCTGGCGAGGAAGACGGGCCAGAGGAAGATCCAGAGGGCGTGGCCGAGGATGTAGCGGCGCACGCCGGGGACCAGCGCGGGGTCGACCCCCATCGGCGCGAGCGCGAAGGTCGCCGCGAGCGCGGCAGCGAACGCGACGACGCTGACGAGCACGCTGGCGCGCAGCGTCGCGCGCAGCGCCGCCCACGCCTGCCCGGGTCGCCCGGCGCCGATCGCCTGCGACGCGAGCGGATCGACAGCGGCGGAGATGCCTATCCCGAGCGCGTTGCATATGTGGACGAGCGTCCTGCCCATGGCGCAGGCGGCGAGCTCGTCGACCGAGACGCGCCCCACGATCGCGACGTCGACGAGCGTCATCGAGACGAGCCCCGCCTGTGCGACCGCGATCGGCAGCGCGAGGCGCACGAGCGCGCGCAGCTCGGACCGCGCGCTGTCGGCGGCGAGAGGGGTGGGGGCGACGTTCACAGGGAGACCGGGACTGGAGAGGGGGCGGCACCATAGCGCGCGCGGGCAAGCGCGCTTGCGCTGCGGCGGGTCGGGCGAGCGCCGCGGAGGAGAAAGATCAATTATTCTGATGACTTAGCGCGAACTGGACGAGGCAGAGCGGGGAGAGAAAGAGAGGCAACATGTAAGCGCTCACGACCACCTCTGCCGGCCTCCGTCTTCCGTATCGCGTCTCCCGTCCTCCGTCTCCCGATCCCCGTCCTCGTCTGGCGTGCTCGTGCGCGTGCGCGTGCGCGTTCCCGCTCCATCCCTTCTCCCGTCACCGTGAGACGTGTAGCGGCACGACCGAGGACGGGAACGCGCACGCGCACGCGCACGCGCACGAAGAGGCCAGACGGAAGAGGGCTGACGGGAGACGGAAGAGCGGAGACCGGAGACCGGAGACCGGAGGGATGCAGGCTCACACGGCGCCAAGGCGACACGAGAAGACCCCCCTCGACACTCCTCTCCTCGACATCCCCAGACCTCACCAGGCGAGGTGAACCCTCCCGTCCAGATACACCCTCTGCGCCTCGCCGAGGCCCGTCGACTCCCCGTCCACGACGCGCAGCATCCCCGTCGCGGGCCCCAGCATGACGTCGCGCCCCGCCTCGAAGCGCTGCGCCCGGACCAGGGCGCGGTAGGCCTTGTCGAGCAGGAGCGCCCGCTCGCGCGACGGCGCCACGAGGTACGCGAGATCGCGATCGCCGCCGGGCGCGCCGCGACGCACCGCGGCCTCGTCGAGCGCGCCGCCGGGGAAGAAGCGCGCGAGCATCTCCGCATTCCCGCGGTAGTCGTCGGCCCCGCCGGCGCGGCGCATGTACGTCAGCACCTCCGGCTCCGCGTGGCCGGCCTGCGGCGCGTCGGGCATGCCGCGCAGGTCCTGGTGCCGCCAGCCGGCCGCGCCGGGCACCTTGCGCGCCAGCGAGAAGGTGTGGTCCACCGTGACGCCGACCGCGCTGTGACACCCCATGCACGCGCGGTGCTCCTCCGCTGTCTGCAGCCGCAACCGGCCCTGCTCGTCCTCGATGAACCCCTGGATCTGCCAGCCGAACGCGTTGCGCAGGCCGACCTCGGGCGCGCCCGCGTAGCGCGGCGGGAACCCCTCCTCCTTCTCCTCGGCCTCGCGCTCGTACGCGCGCGAGATCGCCCAGTCGTCCGGCTCGTCCACCTTGCGCGCGTAGCGCAGCTCCTTCATCCGCGCCGCGAGCAGCGACGGCCGGTCGGGGTCGAGGTAGCGCACCGAGTGCAGGAGCTCCGTCCCCCGCGGGTAGATCCACGCGCGCACCGGGACCCCGGCCGCCCCGCCCGCGTAGCGCGCCGGCAGGCGCCGGATGCGCGTCACCGCGGCCTCGATCGCGCCGTCGCCGTCGAGATCGACCCCGGCGACCACCTCGCTCACCGGCTCGACCTCCCGCCCCTCCGGGGCGCCCGCGGCCCCCGCCTCGCGGGCCCCGGGCAGCGGCGACGGCGACGCGATCGCCGCCTCGAGCAGCGCGAGGTTCAGCTTGTAGACCTCCCGCGACGGGGCGCCGGACGCGTCCTCGCGGAACGCGGCCGGCAGCCGGATGAACACGTCGCCGGCGCTGCCGTTCGTGGGCCAGAAGCTCCCCGGGAACGGCTTGTACCGCACCGCCCGGAACCCGCTCCCGTCGGCCGCGAAGCCCTCGCCGTCGAGGCCGGCCGCGAGGTCGAGATCCGGCACGTACCCCGGGTACTCGCGGCGCTCCGACAGCGCCCGCAGCGCGCTGCGCAGCGGCGCGTAGTTGTCCTCCCGGATGTACTCGAGGATCTCGGCGTCGCTCGTCCGCGCGGCGGCCGCCGAGAGGTCCTCGAGCAGGTTGACCCAGGGGTTCTTCCGCGCCGCGTCGGAGAAGCTGTACGCGCGCTGGAGGTCGTGATCCGCGAGCGTGTTCGGGCCGAACCCGGTCGTGTGGCACGTCCAGCAGCCGTTCGCGCCGCCCGCCGTGCTCGCGTAACACATCGGCGGGATCGACGCCTCGAGGTTGCCCGGGCGCCCGGCGCGCGCGGCCGCTGTCGCGAGCGGGTCGTACGCGCCCCCGCCGCAGCTCGATCCCGCGGCGAGGACGGCCGACGCCGCGGCCAGGGCCAGCGACGCGGACAGCAGGCCCTCGCGGCGCTCACGGAGGGGGCGCGCGGGGCGCATCGGACGCATGCGTCGCACGGGGCTCATCCGGGGAGGAAGCTGACCGCGATCACGCTCGACAGCGCGTCGTTGCCCGCGGGCCAGGCGCTGTAGGCGTCCTCGCCGGGGTGCTGCACGGACATGAAGATCGTGCCCATGTCCGGGGTGAACTGCGGGCCGGTCGCCTCCGCGTCGCTCGGCATCGCCACGACGCGGAACGCCTTCCCGAAGCTCGGCGCGACCACGCCCGACGCGCCCTCGCGGTGCGCGGGGTCGAGATCGAGGTAGTAGAACGCGTCCGCGTGCGGGTTCGCCCCGAAGTTGCCGTCGGTCCCGAACCACACGCCGCCCTCGCGGTCGAGGAGCAGGTTGTCCGGGCAGGCCGCGTCGAAGTCGCCCTGCCCCTTCGACCCGTGCCACACCTCGAAGAACCGGAACGTCGCCGACGCGCCGGGCGCCGCGGGGTCCTCCTCCTCCATCGCGAAGATCGAGCCCACCTCGTCCGCGCGCTTCGGGGACGCCATCGCGTGGACCTCCGGCGCGAAGAGGACGCCGCGCTGATCGAGCGCCGTCGGCCGCGTGTGGTTCGTGAACGTCACGTAGATCCGCGGCGAGCCGCTCGGATCGCGCGGGTTCCACTCGATGTCCTCGGGCCGGTTCAGCTCCATGATCCCGACCTTGTTGCTCGCCGTGAACAGCGCGCGCCGGACGTCGTCGTCCGTCGCGAAGCCGCCGATCCCGTTCCAGCGCACGTCGCGCAGCGCCTCGCCGACCGTGGTGGCCGCCGCCCCGAGCGCGGCCGCGTTCGGCGCGACAGCCGCGCTGCTCACCGAGAGCTCGATCCACCGGCCGACGCCAGGGGCCGCCTCGGTCGGGGCCGCGCCTGTCGCGAGCAGGGTGTCGCCTGTCGCGTTGTCGAGGCCCTCGAAGTGCGCCGCGTAGAGCTTGCCGGCCTCGAGCAGCGCGCGGATCTGGGCCCGCGCCATCCCGGCCGTGTACTTGCCGGCGGTCACGTACTTGTAGATGCGCCCGCCGCGGCGGTCGTCGGAGCCGTAGATCACGATCGGCTGGTCCGGCAGGAGCTTCCAGTCGCCGTCGACAGCGAACGTCGCGGCCTCCCAGCGGGCGCGGCCCATGAAGCCGAACTTCATGTGGCCCACGCCGGGCTCCGTCGCGCCCTCGAACTCGCCCGCGGGCTGCCCGGGGTCGATCTCGGCGAGGTACCCGTAGTGGTCGCGGAGCTGCCGGCCGTTCGGGTCGGCGATGCGCCCGAACTCCGCCGTCGCGCTCGCCTCGACGACAGGGCTCACGTCCGCGCCCGGGTCGAAGCCCCTGCCGGTGAGGAACTTCTGGTCGGCCGACCAGCTCGCCTCGAGATCGCCGAAGTAGTCCTGCACGTTCTCCTCGGCCGAGATCACCGTGCCCCACGGCGTCAGCCCGCCGGCGCAGTCGCCCATGATGCCGGCGACGACCCCTTGCGGGAGCGCCTCGCCTGTCGCGTCGTCCTTGCCCGGGCCGAGCAGCGCCTGCCCCGCGACCCGGGTCCGCGTGGCGCTCGTGGCGTCGTAGCGGACCGCGGCCGCGCTCCGATCGACGGACCACGCGCCTGTCGACGGGTCCTGCACGGCGCGGAGCCACGAGCCGCCGACCTGCTTCTTCTCCCACCGGATGAACGTGTCGACGTCCTGCTGCGACCAGACGCTCGAGGCGACGTCGTTCGTGAGCACCCCGAGCGCCCTCAGGTGCCGGGCGAGCACGAGGTGCTGCCCGGTCGGCGCTGAGCTGACCGTGGGGCTCCTGCCCGAGACGTACTCGTGGTTCACCCAGAGCCAGCCCGCGGTGCCCGAGCCGTTCCACTGCGGCGCGTCGCCCGCCGTGGCGTCCCACCCCTGGCCGAAGAAGGCGATGTAATCGTTGTTGGCGCCGAAGCGGGGCGCGTCCGGCGCTGTGCTGAACGTCAGCGGATCGAGCCAGCTCACCAGCACGTCGGAGCGCACGCCGGCGAGCGCCCGGAGGGTGTCGGTCGCGGCCGCGTGGAGCGGGAACTGCTCGCCCGCGGGCAACGCGCCGGCGGCGAACAGCGCCACGCGCTCCTTCACGTAGTCCGCGAGGCTCGCGGCGCTGGTCCGCGGCGGCGCGTCCTCGCCGGGATCGCCCTTCGGACCGGGCTGCCCGTCCTGGCCCGGCGTGCCGTCAGCGCCGTCAGCGCCGTCGGCGCCGTCCTGGCCCGGCGCCCCGCTCTCGCCAGGCGCGCCGTCCTCACCGGGCGCGCCGTCCTCGCCACGCGCGCCGTCCTCGCCACGCGCGCCGTCCACGCCGTCCTGGCCGCGGGCGCCGTCCTGGCCAGGCGCGCCCTGCGCCCCCTCCTCGCCACAGCCGCCCCCGAGGGCGGCGAGGCCGCCCGCGAGCACCAGAAGGAACGCCGACCTCAGGCTCCGCTTCGTCATCATCTCATCGTCTCCGCCGGTTCTGGCCGCAGACGATGCCCGGCGATGATGTCGCCCGGGTGCGACGAGCGCGACGACTTCATGTCAGACGTCGCGCGCGTCACGAGCGCGCGACGCGCGGCTCACGCGCGCTCTGCCGGACGGCGAAGATCACGGACCGAGAGGGGGCGAGCGCACCGGCGCGAGGCGCCGCGCTACTCGTCGTCGTCGTCGGGCACGACGATGTCCTGATCGAAGCGCGCGCGCGCCTCGAGCAGCTCCTTGTCGGAGATCCATGTGCGCTCGCAACCCTGGAGCGGGGCGACCTGGTAGACGTCCTTGCGCTGCTCGCCGTGTCCGTCGTCGAGGACCCGGACTACCTCGTGATGGAGGCCGCAGGAGGGGCAGAGCGCTCGCATGAGGGCTCACTATAGTGCGAGCGCCCTGGGTGCAAGGCCCTCCCCGCTCGCCGCCGAGGGACCGGACGGCGGCGGGGGGACGTCAACGCGCGTGAGGGGGGAGAGGCGGGACGAGGGGAAGAGACGGCCGGATCAGGCCGTGACGCGGGCGCCGGTCGCGGCGGCGGGCTCCTTCTCGCCCGACCTGATGCGCATCGAGTAGAAGGAGCGGTACACGAACACCGTCGAGAGCAGGAAGAAGATGGCCGCGAGCACGACGCTCGTCGTGCGGTCGATCTCGATCGCCAGCTCGACCGCGAGCAGGCCGAACAGGGTCGTGAACTTGATGATGGGGTTCATCGCGACGGACGAGGTGTCCTTGAAGGGGTCGCCCACGGTGTCGCCGACGACCGTCGCCGCGTGCAGCGGCGTGCCCTTCTCCTTCAGCTCCACCTCGACGAGCTTCTTCGCGTTGTCCCAGGCGCCGCCGGCGTTCGCCATGAAGATCGCCTGGTAGAGCCCGAAGAGCGCGATGCTGATGAGGTAGCCGATGAAGAAGAACGGCTCCAGGCAGGCGAAGGCGAGGGTCGAGAAGAAGACGCCGAGGAAGATGTTGAACATCCCCCGCTGCGCGTACTGCGTGCAGATCTCGACGACCTTCTTGCTGTCCGCGATCGAGGCCTTCTCCACGCCATCGAGGCGGATGTTCGCCTTGATGAACTCGACCGCGCGGTAAGCGCCCGTCGAGACCGCCTGGGTCGACGCGCCGGTGAACCAGTAGATGATCGCGCCGCCCGTCACGAGGCCGAGCAGGAACGGCGGGTGGAGCAGCGAGAGCTTGTCCACGTTCGCCGTCAGCCCCCGCGTGAGCACGACGATGATCGAGAAGATGAGCGTCGTCGCGCCGACGACCGCCGTCCCGATGAGCACCGGCTTCGCCGTCGCCTTGAACGTGTTGCCCGCGCCGTCGTTCTCCTCGAGGTAGTGCTTGGCCTTGTCGAAGTTCGGCGTGAAGCCGAAGTCCTTCTTCAGCTCGGCCTCGATGTTGGGGACGCTCTCGATGAGCGAGAGCTCGTAGACCGACTGCGCGTTGTCGGTCACCGGGCCGTACGAGTCGACCGCGATGGTCACCGGGCCCATGCCGAGGAAGCCGAACGCCACGAGGCCGAAGGCGAAGACGCTCTCCGCCATCATGAGCTGCTCGAGGCCCTGGGCCGAGATGAGGTACGAGGTGCCCATCAGCACGACGAGGACGATGCCCATCCAGTACGCGCTGAAGTTGCCGGCCGTCAGGCCCGACAGCACGTTCAGCGAGGCGCCGCCCTCGCGCGACGCGGTCACGACCTCGCGGACGTGGCGCGACTCGGTCGAGGTGAAGATCTTGATCATCTCAGGGATGATCGCGCCCGCCAGGGTGCCGCAGGTGATGATCGAGGAGAGCTTCCACCAGAGCGACGAGTCGCCCCCGATGTTCGGGATCATGAACGCCGAGACGGCGTAGGTGAGCGCGACCGACACGATCGAGGTCAGCCAGACGAGGCGCGTCAGGGGGGCCTCGAAGTTCATCTTGTCGGCGTCGCCGTAGGAGGCCTTCGCGATCGCCTCGTTGAGGAGGTACGAGCCGATGCTCGCGAGGACCATCACGATGCGCATCACGAAGATCCAGACGAGGAGCTGGACCTGGACGGCCTGGTCGGGGACGGCGAGGAGGATGAACGAGATGAGCGCGACGCCGGTCACGCCGTAGGTCTCGAAGCCGTCGGCGCTCGGGCCGACCGAGTCGCCGGCGTTGTCGCCGGTGCAGTCGGCGATGACGCCCGGGTTGCGCGCGTCGTCTTCCTTGATGTTGAAGACGATCTTCATGAGATCGGAGCCGATGTCGGCGATCTTCGTGAAGATGCCGCCCGCGATGCGGAGCGCGGAGGCGCCGAGCGACTCGCCGATGGCGAAGCCGATGAAGCACGGGCCGGCGTAGTCGGCCGGGATGAAGAGCAGGATCATCAGCATGAGCATGAGCTCGGTGCTGATGAGGACCGCGCCGATGCTCATGCCCGCCTTGAGCGGGATGGCGTAGGTCGGGAACGGCTTGCCCTTGAGGCTCGCGAACGCGGCGCGCGAGTTCGCGAACGTGTTGATGCGCATGCCGAACCAGGCGACGCCGCAGCTGCCGGCGATGCCGACCAGGCTGCTCAGCAGGATGACCACGACCTTCGTGGCCTCCATGTGCCGCAGCACGCCGAAGTAGAGGACCATGACCGCGCCGATCAGGACCTCGAGGACCAGGATGAACTTGAACTGCGTGACGAGGTACGTCTTGCAGGTCTCGTAGATGAGCTCCGAGATCTCCCGCATCGCGCGGTGGACCGGGAGCTTGTTGAGCTGCGAGAAGATGACGATCCCGAACACGAACCCGAGGGCGCAGACGCCGATGCCGCCCAGGAGCAGCGTGCGGCCGTCGACGCCGCCGAACGACTGGGAGCTTAGGTCGGGGAGGACCAGATCAGATTCGCTGGCGCTGGCGAGCCCGCCGCTGAGCAGCAGGGCGAGCGCAGCGAGCCCGGCCAGCAGCGGTGCGAGCCAGGCCTTTTGAGACCGGATGACGTTCATGGACGGTGTGCCTCCATCGCAAATGCCGAGGCAGAGGGCGACGCCATCGCCGCCCGCTGCTTCGTGGTTCCGAGGGGTTGGCCGCCTGCGTAAAGGGGAAGGGGAACCGGCGCGCTGCCGGATGGGTTCTTGCTCTAACGCCGACGCTTCAGCACAGCCTCGCCCCTCAGCGACCGGCGGTGTCGGGATGCCCAGAGCTGCCGGGCAAGCCTCCACCGGAACCGGGACCGCCGAGGCGCGCGCTAGCTACCATGCGTGGCAGACGCCGTCGAGAGGGCGTGCGATGCGCGCGCACGGCAAGAGCGCTTGTCAGCGCCGGTGCGTCAGGAGATCGCGTAGGGAGATTACGTAGGAACGCGCAAGAACGTGGAGAGGAGCGCGCATTACCGCGCTCCTTCACGGATTCTCGCGTTCAGCTCGTCGCGTTCAGCGTGTCGCGTTCAGCTCGTCGCGTTCAGTTGCGCTCGGTCGCGTTCATTCGCCTGTCCGAGCCGGAGACCCGCTGATCGGAGCCCGAATCGGCGTTCGGGCTGGCGTGCGAGGTGAGGAGCTCCGCCACGAGATCCCGACACTCCGGCTTGTTCCGGAGGTGGCTCAGCAGCAGGTTCGACGCCTCGCTGAACGACTTTTCGTACGCGAGCCCCTCGCGCGTGCGCGCGGCGACGCGCTCGCGCCCCTGCGCGAGGTCCTCCTCGAGGGCCTCGGCGTAGCGGGCGAGCTGGGCGCGTAGCTCGTCGATCTGGCGGCGGAGGTCGCGCGCGTTCGCCTCGCGCGCGTTCTTCTTGTGCTCGTAGCGCCCGAGCTGCTCGCGCTTCGCCTGCGCGGTGGCGCCGGCCGCGCCCGCGCGCTCGTAGACGAGCGGGTCGTGGTTGCCCTGGCGGGCGGCCGCGTCGGCGAGCTGGCGCGCGGATAGCGCCAGCTTCTCGGCGGCGGCGAGCTCCACGCGGACCTTCTCGACGTCCTCGCCGTCGGCCATCGCCTCGCGCATCACGCGCGACTCCTCGTGCGCGAGCTCCTCGACCTTGCGGCCGATCTCGGCGCGCAGCGCGCGGCCGCGGCGCTCGAGCGCCTCGAGCTTGCGGGTGAGGCTCGCGACCTCGCCCTCGAGCTTGTTGGCGCGCGCGGCGAGGTCCCAGGCCTGCGCGAGGCCGTTCTGGACCTCCTGCGGCACCTGCCCGGACGGGTAGGCGCGGGAGACCATGCGCGAGAAGAGGGCCGCGCGGCTCGCCCACTCGATGACGCCCGCGCTCTGCGGCGGCGGCGGCGGCGGCGGCACCGGCACGCCGTCGCCCCCCTCGACCTCCCACGCGTGGGCCGGCAGCCCGCGCTGGAGCGCCTTCAGCTCCTCCTGGAGGTGATGGGCGTCGCGGTAGCGCTTGCGGATGTCCTTCTCGAGCAGGCGCAGCACGATCGCCTCGCCCTGGGCGTGCGCGTCGGGGCGGATCGAGCGGGGGCGCGGCGGCGCGTGGGTGCGCTGCATCTCGAGGAGCGTGTCGCGGTCGTTCGCGCGGAAGGGGAGCTGCCCGGTGAGCATCTCGAAGAAGAGCACGCCGAGCGCGTAGAGGTCGGACTGCGCCGTCGCCTCCTCGCCGCGGGCCTGCTCGGGCGACATGTACTCGGGCGTCCCGAAGACCGCGCCCTTCGGGGCGAGGCGCGGGTCGCGCGCGATGGCGGCGAGGCCGAAGTCGAGGATCTTGACGAAATCCTTCCGGCCGCCGCGGTGGGTGAGCAGGATGTTGTCGCTCTTCAGGTCGCGGTGCACGACGCCGAGGTCGTGGGCGCGCGCGAGCGCGGCGCACATCTGCTCGAGGATGTCCACCGATCGCGCGATCGGCATCGGGCCGCGCGCGAGCTCCGCCGACAGCGGCGTGCCGACGAGGTACTCCATGACGAGGTAGAGCTCGCCCTCCTCGGTCTCGCCGATGTCGTGGATATCGATGATGTGGGCGTGATCAACGCGGTTTGCGGCGCGCGCCTCGCGCAGCATCCACGCGCGGAGATGGGTCTCTCCGCGGAGATCGGGCCGGATGAGCTTCAGGGCGACGACCCGGTCGATCAGCACGTGACGGGCGCGGTAAACGACGCCCATGCCGCCTTCGCCGAGCCGTGCCTCGAGCCGGTACCGGCCGGCCACGACCTTCCCGATCAACGGATCGGTGCTCGAAGCCTTGGGACCTGCCGGTCGCTGAATCGCGCGCTCCATGGTGCCTTCGTTTCTCCTCAGCGCTCCCCGAAGTGCGTTTTGCTTGTCTAAGGGGCCTTATTGCGCTGTGCGGTGAGTCGGATCGCTCGCTGAAGGTATCCGGTTTGAAACAGCCGGTCTACGGGCCCGCGGCCCGGGTGGAGATGAATCTCGCGCGCGCTCCGCGTGGCGTCGGGGTGGGAGATCGGCGCCGCTTGCGCGCGCATTCAAGCGTCCGCGGAGGGCCGCGCGGCCGGGGGCGCGTCGGCTTGCGGGCGGGCGCTGCCCGGGCGAGGATCGAGGGGCAGGCGACAGATGAAGCGCGCCCCGGCCAGCTCGCCGCGGCGCGGATCTCCGCCGCGGCCGTCGTCCGCCGGCGAGGGCGCGGGCGCGAGGGTGAGGGTGCCGCCGTGCCGACGGACGATGTCCGTCGAGATCGAGAGCCCGAGGCCCGTCCCCTGCCCTCGCGGCTTCGTGGTGAAGAACGGATCGAAGATGCGCTGGGCGAGGTCGGGCGGCACGCCGGGGCCGCTGTCGATGATCGCGACCGCCGCCATGTCGTCGTCGACCCAGGTCTCGACGCAGATCGCCGGCCCGCCGGGCGCGCGCGGCGCGGCTCCGCCCGCGCCGGCTCCCCCGCCGGTCGAGGCGGCGCTCGCCGGGGAGTCGGGGGTGGACGACGCGGCGTCCGGTCGGGCGGCGCCGGGCGGCGAGGGCGAGGCGGCGCTCGCGTCCTCCAGCGCCTGGATGGCGTTCACGAGGAGGTTCATGAACACCTGGTTGATCTCGCCGCTCCGGCAGGTGACGGGCGGCAGCTCGCCGTAGCGCCGGATCACCTCGATGCGCGCGTGGCGGAGCCGCGGGCCGAGCAGCAGCAGCGTCTCCTCGAGCCCGGCGTGCAGGTCGACGGGCAGCGCTTCGCCCGAGACGCGCGAGAAGCTCTTCAGGTTGGTGACGATGCGGACGCTGCGCTCGACCGCGCGGTGGACGAGGGTCGAGATGCCGACGAGATCGTCGAGCGCCGCCTCGGCCTGGAGCCGCTCGCGGAGCGCCTCGAGCGCGCGGCGGCGGTCCTCCGGGAGCTCGGGCTCGGCCGCCCGGTAGGCGTCGAGCACGGCGCGCAGCTCGGCGGCGCGCTCCTCGATCGGCTGGGCGGCGCCGGCGATCGCGTTCAGGGGGTTGTAGATCTCGTGCGCGACGCCGGCGACGAGCTCGCCGATCGAGGCGAGCCGCTCGCCCTGGATGAGCGCGGCCTGCGCCCGGCGGAGCTCGGTGAGCGCGCGCGTGAGCTCGGCTGTGCGCGCGGCGACGTTCTCCTCGAGGCCGGCGCGCTCGCGCTCCAGCTCGGCGATGGTGCGGGACAGCGCCTGGCGCATGCGCTCGACGCTCTCGCCGAGGCCGACGACCTCCCGCGGCCCGGACAGCTCCGGCACGACGGCGTCGAGCTCGCCGCGGGCGACCTCGTCGGCGGCGCGGGCGAGCTGCGCCATGGGCCGGGAGAGCTCGCGCGCCGCCCGCGCGACGACGCCGAGGGCGGCGAGCACGAGGAGGGAGAACGAGGCGAAGAGCGCGGTGACGGCGTTGAAGTCCTCGTTGAAGGACGAGCCGGTCGCGAGCGCGCGGTAGAGGCCGATCGACGAGAAGAGCGAGAGCAGCCCCGTGAACAGGAGCGGCAGCCCGAAGTCGCGGAGCATGCGCCGCCGGAGGGGCATGGGCGCCGCGCCGCGCCGCGCGTCGGCGGCGCCCGTCCACGCGCGCAAGAGGTCGACGGCCCGCGCGACCGAGTCCTTGTGCCACGCGCGCTGGTAGAACGAGACGCCGAACCCGAAGAGCGCGCCGAAGCCGAGCTGCATGAGCCCGTCGGCGAGGGTGAAGGCGGCGCCGGGGCGCACGTACGCGACGCCGATCGCCGTGCACGCGAGCCACAGCGCGAAGTTGAGGTACGCGAGCACGTCGGGGAGCCGCTCGGCGCGGGCGAGGCCGCGGGAGAGCAGCGCGCGGTCGCCGGAAGGGCCTGCCTCGAGGGCGGCGACGATCGCGCGCGTGGCGGGGCGCACGGCGAAGGTGAAGCCGAGGGTGCCGGAGAGCGCGAGGAGCGGGACGACCTCGAACCACGCCTGGAACACGACCTGGCTCTGGGTGCGGAGGAACGCGACGGCGAAGAGCAGCATCACGTGCCCGCCGACGATGCCGGCGGCCGTGGCCGACTCCGCGAGCCGCGGCCGGAGCGCCGCGGCGAGGGCGCGCGCGGAGGCGGCCTCGGAGGCGCCGCCGTCGACAGCGTCGGCGCGGAGCAGGGCGCGGTAGATGGCGCGGCGCATGCCGCCGGCCATGACGCCGAAGGCGACCGCCGTGACGAGGAGGCCGAGCCACGCGGGCGGGGTCGCGTGGCCGATCCCGAGCGGGCTGGGCCACGAGGAGGGGGGCGCGGCGGGGGCGCCCCGGCCGGCGAGCGGCAGGACGGCGAGCGGCCAGGAGAGGGTCCGGATCGCCGCCGCGATGGCGAAGCCGCGGTCGCCGCGCCGGACGAGCGCGCCCGAGAGCGCGGTCGACAGGGCCATCGAGGCGAGCAAGAGGATGGCCGGCCACGGCGTGGTGAGGGCCGCGGGGACGACCGCCGAGAGGAACAGGAGCGCGGAGAACAGCTCCCAGCCGTTCGCGACGAGCTCCGCGCGGGCGCGCGGCGTGCGGAGCAGGGAGAGCGGGGGCGGAGGCACGGGCGGGCGGCATGGAAGCCCAGGGCCCGCGCCTTCGCAACGGGCGCGGCGCCGCGCCGCGTCGCTCACCGCCAGTACAGCGTCGCCCGCCCCATCGCGGTGAACGGCCACCCCGGCGAGTAGTGGATCCCGGTGACCGCGGCCGGCTCGTGCGGCAGGCGCGACGCGCTCGCGAACTGGACCTCGCGCCACGTCGCGTCGAGGAGGTTCTGGACGTCCACGGCCACCTCGACGTCCTTCCACCGGAGCCCGGCGTTGGCGTCGATCGACGTGAACCCCTCGGCGGTCAGCGACTCGTCCTCGGTCGCGGGCCGCGCGCCGATCGACTTGACCCGGAGCGCGGCGAACGGCGTGAGCGCGCCGAACGTCGGGCGGACGCCGACCCCGGCGGTCAGCGTCCGCGTCGGCGCGAGGGCCACCGCGCTCCCGTTGCCCGCGTTCGCGCGGAACCGCGCGCGCGTGAAGGTCGCGTCGGCGTCGGCGAAGAGCCAGCTCCCGAGCCTGTAGCGCGCGCCGATCTCGAGGCCGTAGCGCCGCGTCTGCGCCGACGGCTCGGTGACGCCGGCGTCCCCGCTCCAGACCAGCTCGGAGTCGAGATCGAGGAGGAACCCCGCCGCGCTCAGCGTCAGGCCGCGCAGCGGCGTCGCCCTCGCGCCGAGCTCGTAGCCCGTCGCGGGGGTGATGAGCGTCGCCCCGCCCTCGCCCAGCACCACGCCCTGGGCGTCGTTCGAGTGGAAGCCCCGCCCGTAATGCGCGAACAGATCGAGGCCATCGACCGGCGAGACGATCGCCGTGAGCTTCGGGAAGAGCTGCATCTGTCCCCGGAAGCCGCTCGACCGGCTCCCGGTGGTGCCGAGATCCTCGCGCCTGTCGTCCACGCTGACGTCGATCCACTGCCCGCGCAGCCCCGCCACGAGGCGGAGCCAGCGCCGGATCCGGGCGTCCTCCTCGACGTAGACGCCGATCTGGCCCTCGTCGACGTGGGCCCTGCCCCGCTCCTCGAGCCGCTCGCGCGCCTCGTCGTGGTGGAGCGACTTGTCGATCGCGTCGGCGCGGATCTGCGCGCCGAGCGACGTCGTGAGCTTCGCCCCGCGGTACTCGAAGCTCCGGCGCAGCCGGAGATCGGCGCCGCCGACGACGCGGTCGTCGTTCTGCTCGATCTGATCGCCGTGGACGGGGTCCTCGCTGAAGAACGTGAAGTTCGAGTACAGCGTGAAGCGGTAGCGGACGAGGTACGCCATCGCGCTCAGGTCGGCGTCCCGCCACGCCGTCGTGTACGCGAGGGAGGCCATGTGCCGCTCGGTCGCCCCGCCCTCGGTCGGGTCGACCGAGCCGAAGTGATCGATGCACGGCGGGTCGGAAGCGGGCGGCGGCGGGCCCGGGTGGCCCTGCTCGCCCTCGCCGCACACGGCGCGTGCGGGGATCTGACCGGAGCCGTACCAGGTCGACCCGTAGGACATCCAGGTCATCTGGATCTTCCCGGTCGGGCTGAGATCGTGCGTCGCCCTCAGGTACACGTTGAAGCGCTTGAGCCGCTCCGGGTTCAGGAAGGGCCCGTCGTTCCGGTAGACCTCCGCCGCGGCCACCGCGCGCCAGGCGTCGCCGAGCTCCGGCGAGGCGATCACGAGGCCGCGCCGGATCCCGTACTGGCCCACGCTGAGCTGCGCGTGGCTCTCGTCGAGCTTCTCGGCGAAGCGGAGGTTGACGGCGCCCGCGGTGCCGAAATCGCCGATGCTCGCGGAATAAGGCCCCTTGGCGCCGTCGAGCCCTGTCACGAGCTCCGGGATCACGAAGTAGAGGTCGGTGAACCCGTGCCCGTGGCCGTGGCTGACCATGTTGACGGGGACGCCGTCGACGAAGAAGGCGACGTCGGTCCCGTGGTCCGCGTCGAACCCGCGGAGGAAGTACTGGTTCGCCTTGCCGCCGCCGGCGTGCTGCACGGCGAAGAGCCCCGGGACCGCCTCGACGATGTCGCCCGGCCTCAGCCTCGGCCTGAGCTCGAGCTCGCGGTGCCCGACGGAGACGCGCGAGGCGGCCTCGCTCCCCGGCCTCTCCGCGTGGACGGTGACCTCGATCGGCCCCCCGCCGTCCGCGGGCGCCCCCGCGCTGCCGTCGGAGGGCGCGCCCGCGGCCGCCTCGGGGACCGGAGGCGCCTCGGGGACCTCGCCCTCGGCGCGCGCGAGCCGCGCGGCGGCGAGCGAGATGGATAGCGCGGCGAGCAGGTGTCGTGAAAAGCAGCGTCCGTTCCGCTTCGTGATCGTCGCGCGCAGCATGCGCGTCCTCCTTCGGTGGCGTCGCGCAGGGCGGCTCTGGGCCGCTCGCGCCGGGCACCGCGAGGAAAAGAGGGCATGCCCGTCGCGCGCCGCGCCGGGCCGACCTCTCGCCCCCGCGGACGATCGGGAGATCGCGCGGGGGGCGGGTCGGACTCCGGGACGCGCGCGGACGGCCGCGGCGGCTCGGACCTCTCCGCCTCCCTCGAGGCTCCCAGGTCAAACCGGCGCCAGATGTCTCTCTGTCGCCGGGCGATGGCAGGTCTTCGGGCTTGCGAGCGTCTCGGCCTGGCCGACTTCCTACTGTCCACCGCTTCCCAGCCCTCTCGGGCCAGTGCTCGTCGTGGAGGTCGTTCTCGCTTACCGCTGCGGGGCAGCCCCGGATTCTCACCGGGTTCCCTATTCAGCCTGGGCAAGGGCCCAGGCACCAACGCGGCGCGCACCCTATTGCGGCGCGGTTTCGGCTGTCAATGCTCCCGCTCACCCCGCTCGCTCACCGCGCGCGCGGCCAGGCCGCGCGCGCCGGCCGACCGTTCGGACTCTGGCGAGGATGGGCTCGCTCCTCCGTGGGTCGCGTGCTACACGGCCGCCGCTGTATATGCCGCGTAATGATCTCCGCAACATCGCCATCGTCGCCCACGTCGACCACGGGAAGACGACGCTCGTCGATCACATGCTCCGCCAGTCGGGCGCCTTCCGAGAGAACGAGGTCGTGGCCGAGCGGGTCATGGACTCGAACGACCTCGAGCGGGAGCGCGGCATCACCATCCTCGCGAAGAACACCAGCATCCGGTTCCGCGGGGTCAAGATCAACATCGTCGACACGCCCGGCCACTCCGACTTCGGCGGCGAGGTCGAGCGCACGCTGATGATGGCCGACGGGGCGCTGCTCCTCGTCGACGCCGCCGAGGGCCCGCTGCCGCAGACGCGGTTCGTGCTCTCGAAGTGCCTCCAGCGCGGCTTCCCGCTCATCGTCGTCATCAACAAGATCGACCGCGGCGACGCGCGCGCCCACGAGGTGCTCTCCGAGGTGTTCGACCTCTTCTGCGACCTGGAGGCGAGCGACCCGCAGATGGACTTCGCGACGCTCTACGCCATCGGGAAGCTCGGCCAGGCGAAGCGCGAGCTCGAGCACGAGGCGACGGACCTACAGCCGCTCTTCGAGACCATCCTCGAGCGCGTCCCCGGCCCGTCGGGCGACCCCGACGGGCCTCTGCAGGTCATCGTCTGCAACACGACGCACGACGACTACGTGGGCCGGCTCGCGGTCGGCCGCGTGGTCCGCGGCACGGCCCGGTCCGGCGCCGACGTCGCGCTGCTCGGCGAGGGCGGGCAGTCGCGCGGCTACGTGAAGATGCTCTACGCCTACGAGGGGCTGAAGCGCGTCCCTGTCGAGAGCGCCGTCGCGGGCGAGGTGGTCGCGATCGCGGGGATCGATGCGGTCACGATCGGCGACACGATCGCGGATCTGGGCCAGCCCGAGGCGCTGCCGCGGATCGTGGTCGAGGAGCCGACGATCAAGATGAAGATCGGCGTGAACACGTCGACGTTCGCCGGCAAGAGCAAGCAGTCGAAGTACCTGACGAGCCGCCACCTGAAGGAGCGGCTCGAGCGCGAGGCGATGAAGAACCTCGCGATCCGGGTGGAGCCGACCGAGGTGCCGGACACGTTCGTGGTGCTCGGCCGCGGCGAGCTCCAGCTCGCGATCCTGGTCGAGACGATGCGGCGCGAGGGGTACGAGATGCAGCTCTCGAACCCCGAGGTGGTGACGCGCGAGATCAACGGCGAGGTGATGGAGCCGATCGAGCTCGTCGTCGTCGACGCGCCGGACACCTACGTCGGCATCGTGACCGAGCGCCTCAGCACCCGGCGCGGCCGGATGGTGAAGATGACGAACCCCGGCTTCGGGCGCGCGCGCCTCGAGTTCCGGGTGCCGTCGCGCGGGCTCATCGGCTTCCGCGGCGAGTTCCTGACCGCGACGCGCGGCACCGGCCTGCTCAACACGATGTTCGACGGCTGGGCGCCCTGGGGCGGCCCGATGATGCGCCGCCCGACCGGGGCCATCGTCGCCGATCGCGCCGGCGTGGCGACCCCGTACGCGCTGCACCACCTGCAGCCGCGCGGGATGTTCTTCATCGTCCCCGGCGTCGAGGTCTACGAGGGGATGATCATCGGCGAGCACAACCGGCCGAACGACACCGACGTCAACGTGATCAAGGAGAAGAAGCTGTCCAACGTGCGCAACCACGGCAAGGACGAGAACGTCCTCCTGGCGAGCCCGCGGCTGCTCACGATCGAGACGGCGATGGAGTGGATCGACGGCGACGAGCTGGTCGAGGTCACGCCCGACGCGGTGCGCGTCCGCAAGAAGGTGCTCGCGTGCAACCGCCGGGAGCGCCGCGAGGACGCGATCGAGCAGTCGCAGGCCGTGGAGTGATCGGCGGCGCGCGCGGCGTGGTCGGCGCGGCGCGCGCCCCTGCGCTACCCGAGCCGGTGTAGACTCGCGGCATGAGAACGACGCTGCTCGCGGCGGGCCTGTCTTCGCTCGTCGCGCTCGCGGGAGCGTGCGGCGGGAACGTCGTCGTCGACGCGTCCTCCGGGGGCGACGAGGGGTCCGGGGGCGCCGGCGCGACGGCGGGCGCCGCGTCGGGCCCGGCCGCCCCGTCGAGCGCCGCGTCGGGCCCGGCCGCCCCGTCGAGCGCCGGCGCGGGCCCGCGCTCGTCGAGCGCCGGCGGCGCGGATCCGGTCGAGGCGCAGATGGCCTCATGCGGCGCCTTCTGCGCGCTGTTCGACCGCGCGTGCCCGGCGAACGGCTGCCGCGACGCCTGCGCGGAGCTGCTCACCGCGCCGCGCCCGTGCAACGCGCTGACGGCGCCGTACTTCGACTGCATGAGCGCCGGCATCCAGATCTCGTCGATGACGTCCTGCGAGCAGATCGCGCGCTGGCTCGATCCGCTCTTCGAGTGCCTCGGCTCCAGCGCGTCCGCGTGCGAGACGTCGTTCAAGGACGTCTGCTCGGAGCCGTTCAAGGGCCACCGGGCGTGTCAGCTCGACGGCGCCCCGTAGCCCGGGCGCTCGTCACCTGATCGGCCGCGGGCGCGGCTCGGGCCGGAGGGCGCGCCGCAGCGGGGCGAGCGCGTCGACGACGAACGCGACGAGCGCCTTCACGCGCGGCACCGCGCGCGCGTCCCGGTGCACCCCGAGCCACAGCGCGCGCTCGGGCGGCGGCGAGGGAGGCGAAAGGAGGCGCAGGCCCGGCGTCGCGTCGCCCAGGTAGCGCGGCAGGCAGGCGAGCCCGACGCCGGCGGCGCCCATCGTCGCCTGGGCCTCGCGGCCGTTGGTGCGGGCGGCGACGCGGGCCTTCCCGGCGACGGCGCCGAGCCAGGGCAGGTCGGCGACGGCCGGCGGTTCGTCGCTCATCGTGACGAGGGCGTGGCCCTCGCACTGCCGGTCGAAGTCCGGCGGGCCGCGCTCGGCGAGGTAGGTCTCCGACGCGTAGAGGCCGAACCCGATCCGCGCCACCTCGCGCTGGAACACCTCGTGGTGCTCGAACGCCGCGGGGCGGAGGGCGATGTCCGCTTCCCGCCGCGGCAGGCTCAGCCAGCGCGCGTCCGCGATGAGGTCGACGGAGATGGCCGGGTGCCGCGCGAGGAACGGGACGAGCAGCGGCCCGAGGACGCGCACGGCGAGCCACTCGGACGCCGTGACGCGCAGCTGGCCTCTCAGGCCCGCGTCGCGCCCGCCGGCGGCGAGCTCGGCGGCGAGGGCGCCCTGCTCCATGCGCTCGGCGTGCCCGAGCACGCTCTCGCCCGCGGCCGAGAGCGCGAATCCGGACGGCGAGCGCAGAAAGAGCTTTGCCCCGAGGCGCCGCTCGAACGCCTCGAGGCGCCGCCCCACGGTCGGCTGCGTGACCTTCAGCGCGCGCGCGGCGGCGGAGAGGTTGCCGTGCCGCGCGACGGCGAGGAAATAGCGCAGGTCGTCCCAGTCGAGCATGGCTCCGGCGCGGGGCGCTGCTGCCGGAGAGCGCTCCACGTCATGCAAGGATGCATGGCGAGTATACGGCGATGGCGGATCCCCGGGCAACGGCGGGGCGCGCATGCTCGGCGCGCGCTCTCGTGATCTCGAAACATTCGATTCCAATCACCCGATCGAGGCCCGCATGCTTTCACGTCGCCGTGAGTTTCTCGACCTCGTCGCAGGGGTCGCCGCAACAGGACTCCTGGGCTCGGCCCCGCTGGCCATGACCGCCTCGTGCGCCGCGGAGGGCGGTCCTGCGCGGCCGCCGCCGGTGTCGCCCCCGACGATCGGGGCCATCGCCTTCGACGCCTTCGCGGTCCTCGATCCGCGGCCGATCGCCGCGCTCGCGGAGGAGCTCTCCCCGGGCAAGGGCGCCCTGCTGAGCGAGGCCTGGCGCACCCGTCAATTCGAGTACACGTGGCTCCGGGTCGCGTCGGGGCAATACGCGGATTTCTGGCAGGTGACAGGGGATGCGCTGGTGTTCGCCGAGCGGCTGCTGGGGCTCGACCTCGGCGAGGAGAAGCGGGCGCGGCTCCTCGGGGCCTACCTCGATCTCAGGGCATGGCCGGACGCGGCGCCGGCGCTGAGGTCGTTGAAGGACGCGGGCGTCCGGCTCTCGTTCCTGTCGAACTTCACGCCGCGGATGCTCGACGCCGCGATCGAGAGCGCCGGGCTGGAAGGCCTGTTCGAGCACGTGCTCAGCACCGATCGGGCGAGGACGTACAAGCCGGATCCGCGCGCGTACCGGATGGCGCTCGACGCGTTTGGCCTGGAGCGCGAGGCGATCCTGTTCGTCCCGTTCGCCGGCTGGGACGCCGCGGGCGCCCGGTGGTTCGGCCATCCGACGTTCTGGGTCAACCGCCTGGGCCTGCCGGCCGAGGAGCTCGGCGTGACCGCCGACGCCACGGGAGCGAGCCTGGCCGATCTGGTCGAGCTCGTGACGGCGGGGGCGTGAACGCAGCAGGGCGCGAAGACATCGAGAGATGCGCCGCTCGGACGGGAATCCTGTGAACCGCCAGAGGCGCCAGAAGAGAGGAAGAGAAACCGCCAGCACGTCAGGGAAAGAGCCCTCGGGCCGAATGGAACAATCGGCCCGAGGGGGGTGCGTGCTCATGGCAGACCGCCCGGCGATCTTACCTGCGATAGCCCGTCCATGACGACTCGCTCCCGCCAGACACCTATATTCACGACACATGGTGAGATGGCCAGACCGAACGTCACGCCATCTGCTCTTTTGACGCGAGCCTCGTCCTTGCGGGGTGCGCCCCATGATTCTCAAGCATCCGATTCAGAGAGCCGGAGCGAGACATTCCGCGTGACGCCGGAAAGCACGGCGGAGTACCTGGTCAGGCTCCCCTGTTCACTTGAGCGCTCCGCCGTGCACGGCGGCCTCGCGCGCGAGCGCCGCGTCGACGAGCGGCTGGCTCCCCCTGGCCTCCACCGGGGAGCCGCTCTGGCTCGCCGCCGCGCCCCGCTGGGCGTGCTGCGTGAGCGCGGGGGAGCGCTCCGCCGCCGTCGTCCTGGCGAGCGCCGGCGATCCGCTCATCGACTCTGGCTTCCGGAGCCCGACGTCGGGGACGCGCACATCGCCGAGCGCCCGCAGCATGGCGGCGGCGGTGAGCCCGTTCGGCGGCCGATCGCCGGGATATTTCGAGAGCATGCGCGCGAGCAGCGCGTCGAGCGCGGGCGGCGCGCCGGGCAGCCTGTCGCGCAGGCGCGGGGGCGCCGCGAACAGGATCTTCGTCAGGGCGCGCGCCATGGTGGCGGCCGCGAACGGGGGTCCGCCCGTCAGGCACTCGAAGAGCACGCAGCCGAGCGCGAACACGTCCACGCGCGCGTCCATCTCCTTCGCGCCGAGCGCCTGCTCGGGCGCCATGTACGCGACCGTGCCGAGCGGCGTCCCCGTGGCCGTGAGGCGCGTCAGCGCCTCGACGTGGACGACGCCGAGATCGAGGATCTTGATCCGATCGACGCGGCCTCCGACGAGGAAGATGTTGCTCGGCTTGAGGTCGCGGTGGACGATGCCGCGCTCGTGCAGCGCGCCCAGCGCCTCGGCGATGGCCAGGGCGAGCGCCACGCTGTCCTGCGCGCGCATCCGGCCTCCCGCGAGCCTCGACGCGAGGTCCTCACCGTCGAGCCATTCCATGACCAGGTAGGGCTCGCCTGAGGGGAGCACCCCCTCGGCCACGTGGCGCACGAGGCGCGGGTGGTCGAGCCGCGCGAGGATCAGCGCATCGGGGGCGAACCGCGCGAGGCTCGCGTCCCAGTGCTCGTCCAGGATCTTGATCGCGACGGGCTGCCCCGTGCTCCGGTCGAGGCCGCGATAGACCTCGCCCATCCCTCCGCGCCCGGCGAGCCGCTCGATCACGAAGCGATCCGCGATGGTAGATCCGAGATGCATGCCGACCCCCCGTGGCGATGCGAAAGCAAGTGCGCACCGACAAGCAGACAGCGGCGACGGTTCCATGTCAAGGGTCGGTCCATCCGCCGTCGGTCACCCGCCATCCGCCGTTGGACGCAGGCGAAGCAATCGCTGGCTCGATGGTTTCCCGGGTCATTTCGCCGGTCGCTTCTGCAATCGACCGCGATCGCTTCCGCGCGCTAGCAGCCGGGGATGGAGGCGTCGACGTCGAGCAGCACGTCAGCGACCACCGTCGTCTGCTCGTCGGGCCGACCGCTCACGCGGGCCTCGCTCGTGATCTTCATGCTCGGCGCCACGACGTAGGGCTTGAGATCCACGCCCTCGACCACGTCCATCGACAGCTCGCGCGCGCCGCGCGGCACCTCGTCGAGCTTCGCGATAAGCACCCGCGGCTGCCCCTCCGTCTCGACGAAGAACGACGCGGAGCGCAGAAAATCGAAGCTCCCGCTCTCCGGGCTCTCGACGCGCAGCGTGAACGCCAGGACCTGCACCGAGTCCACGTCGTCCTTGGTGACACCCTGGTTCTCGAACTCCGCCGAGAGATCGATGTTCTGGAAAGCATCGAAGTCGAGCACGCCGAGGACGTCGTCGAGGATCGTCCCCGCCGGGACGACCGCCCTGCCGCCGACCTCCACGTCGATGTTGTCGAGGGAATCGCACATGGGCAGCGCGCACAGGCCGAGGATGGAAGCCGCGCGCGCGAGCGCCTCGCCGAGGGGACGCCGTGAGGTCCGCCGGATCGAAGGAACACGTGGTGAAGGCGAGCTCGTCATGGGGCGAGCGTAACGTATCTCCAGCCGATCACGCGTCCTCGCCGCAGGCGCTCACGCGTCCTCGCAGCAAGCGCTCACGCGTCCTCGCTGCAGGCGCTCGGCCGGCTGCTGCGCTAGTCTCTTGCTCCCCCGGGGAGCACGGCCTTCCGGTGGGTGTGACCGCGCCCCAGGGTGAAGGGGCACCGCTCGCCCGCAGCCCGCGGGCGGCCCAACCGCCCTCCCCGTGATGCACCTGGAACTCCTCGATCTCCTCCTCGCGCTCGATCGTGTGCCGCAGGACCCGCGCTGGCACCCCGAGGGCGACGCGCTCTTCCATTCCCTGCAGGTCTTCGACCTGGCCCGCCGCGAGACCGCGGACCGCGGGCTCTGGGCCGCGGCCCTGCTCCACGACGTCGGCAAGGCGTTCGCTTCCGCCGACCACGCCGAGGAGGGGGCCGACGTGCTCGCGGAGCTCGTCTGTCCGCGGGTGGTCTGGCTCGTGCGGCACCACCTCCACCTGCTGCGCGCGCCCGCCGCGACGAAGCGGCGGCTCCGGCGCACGCGGGCCCTCGCCGACCTCACGCGGCTGCGGCGCTGGGACCTCGGCGGCCGCTCGCCCGCGGCGACCGTGCTGCGCGCGGAGGCCGCCGTGGAGGTCCTGCTCGACGGCGCGGACTGGACCCTACTCTCGATCGGCGGCGAGCCCGCCCCCGCCCATGATCTGCGAAAGGAGCCGCTCGCGTAGCCGCAAGGCCCGCCGGGAGGTCCTCTGCGAGGACGTCGACCGCTGGGGCGACGATCGCCGGCTCTGGGGCGACGAGGCCGAGCCGCCGGGGCGGGCGCGGCTCTGCGCCGCGGTGCGGGACGCCGTCGAGACGGCGCTGACCGCGAAGCAGCGCGAGGTCGTCGAGGCCTACTTCTTCGACGGGCTGTCGCAGGGCGAGATCGCGCGCCGCCTCGGGGTGGCGCAGCAGGTGGTGCAGAAGCGCCTGTTCGGGGCGCCGCGCGGCGGCCGCCTGATCGGGGGCGCGATGCTCCGGCTGCGACAGGCCCTCGAGCCGGCGCTCGGCGCCGCGGGGGCGCAGGCAGCCCAGGCGGCGCGCGCAGCGCGGGTTCCGCGATGAGCGCCGAGCGCTTCGGTGGGCTGCGGGCCCGCATCGCCGCGGAGGCCGCGCGGCTCATGGTCGAGGAGGGCGTGGACCAGTATTTCACGGCCAAGCGGATGGCCGCGAAGCGGATCCTCGGCCAGGTGGAGGGACGAAGGGCGCGCTACCGCCCCGCGGATCTGCCCTCCAACGGCGAGATCCGCGAGGCGCTGCTGCGCTTCGCCGAGCGCGCCGAGGGGAGCGGGCGGACGCGCCGGCTGTTCGCGCTGCGCATCGTGGCGCTGGAGGCCATGCGCGCGCTCGCGCCGTTCTCGCCGCGGCTCATCGGCTCGGTCTCCACCGGTCACATCCGCCGCGGCAGCGACGTCGATCTGCACGTGTTCCCGGCCGACGAGGAGGCGCTGGAGCGGCATGTCCGCGCGCTCGGCTGGACCTTCGACCGGGAGCGCGTGACGATCCAGAAGGGCGGCGAGATCCGCGAGTACGTCCACTACCACGTGGCGGACGTGGCGCCCCTCGAGCTCACGCTGTACGCCCCGCGCGAGCTGCGGGCGCGGCCCCGCAGCAGCACCGACGGCAAGCCCATCGTGCGGCTCGGCATCGCCGCGCTCTCGGCGCTCTGCGCCCGGGACCACCCCACGGCCTGGGAGCGCTACCTCGAGACGGGCGAGGTCGAAGGGATGGAGGCGCTGCTCGAGGCCGACGAGGATGCGCCGCTCCCCGGGCCGTTCGACGGGCTGCTCGAGGGCGCAGAGGGCGAGGACGAGCCGGCCTGCGCCGAGCCCGGCGAGGAGGACGACCCCGACCAGGACTACGATCCGCTTCCAGGCTTCGAGGACGTCGCCTGAGGCGGCCCGCGGGCGCGCGAGCGCGAGCCGGCGGGTCAGTACGTGAGCGACGGCGTGGCGCAGCCCAGGCCGAAGGCGGCGATGGGTCCGTTCGCGGAGACGGTCTGAAAGCGGTTCGCGATCGGGTCGGCGCCGCAGAAGGTGTCCGGGAACTCGCTGCCGCCGTCGCCGCCCACGCCGTCCGGCCACGTGACGGGTCCGATCTCGACGCGGAGACCGCCGGGAGGTCCCGTCACGACGAGGGGCGCGCAAGCGATGAAGAGGAGATCCACGTAGCTGCCGGCCCAGACGCTGAAGCCCACCACCACCTCGTCCTCCGGGCACATCATGTCCCAGGACTCGGAGCCATAGGCGCCCTGGAGGGCCGTCACGTCGCCGGGCGCCGTGGTGATTGTGTACGAGCCGTCTCCGGTGAGCTCCAGGTGGCCGCACTGCGCCTGGATCTTGCCATGGATGTACGACTCCCCGAGCATCCCCACGGTCCCTCGAAACCCGACGATCACCTGACTCCCCGGGCACCGCTCCGTGGCCGGCGTGGCCGTACCGCGATTGCCGTGCACCTCGGTGTCGGCCTGGTCCACGACGTCGACGCCCGTCGGCGTCGGGCACGGCTCCCCGTCGCAGTCACCACCGCCACCGCCGGCCTCGCCGCCTGCGCCGACGGCCTCGCCGCCCGCGCCGCCGGCCTCGCCGCCCGCGCCGCCGGCCTCGCCGCCCGCGCCGCCGACGGCCGCTCCTCCATCGCCGCCCGACCCGCCGCCGCCGACGCCGGGCGGGGCGCCGGCTCCTCCGCTCGCGCCCACGCCGTCGAAGGTCAGGCCGTCGATACCCGAGATCGCATTGCAGCTGGCGAGGACGAGACCGGAGATCAGCGCGGAGAGACCGAGGGGATGGCGCGTCACGGCAAATGACTACTCGATCCGCGGCCGGCACGGTAGGTGGTCGCCCGCTCCCCAGAACGCATAGCGGGTGGGATAGGTCATGTGCCCAATCCCTTCTACGCAAAGCGGATCGCGGACGCGCCGCTGGCGTTCGGCGCGCGCTACGTGGGCACCTTCTTGTGGACGAACGGCCTCGCCGCCGCGCTCGTCCTCGCCGCGCTCGCCGCGCGGCGGCTCGGGAGAGATCGCTCGATCCGCGCGCTCGCCGCGGCGCTTTTGGCCGCCGTCGGCTTCGTCGCGTGGGCCGGCGGCGACTTCATGGAGTACCGGCTCCTCGTACCCGCGATGCCCATCGGCGCGATCCTGCTCGCGCGCACCGCGTTCAGCGCGTCGGCGCCGCTGGCGATCACCACGTTCGCGGTCCTCGCCGGCGCGTCGGCCGCGCGCGCGAGCCGCGTGCCGGGCTTCGAACCGCCCCTCGGCGTCACGACAATCGCCGCCCTCCGTGCTCACGTCCTCGATCCCGACGTCGGCTGGCTGCGCGTCGGCGCGGCGCTCGGGGACACGGTCGATCATGATCCGTCGGTCTCCGTGGCCGTCCGCCCCGCGGGCGCGATCCCGTTCGCGTCCGACCTGACGGCGATCGACATGCTCGGCCTCAACGACGTGTGGATCGCGCGGCACGGCACCCCCGTGCGCTACCCCGAGATACGCGGCGGTTACCGCCCTGGCCACGCTGTCACGGCGCCGCTCGACTACCTCGCGCGCTCGGGCGTGAACCTGATCCTCGCGCATCCTGTCGTCGTGCCCGAGGCGGCGCCGAGCCCAGCCACGATCCTGGCGAAGAACCGATACTTCGCTGCGCTGGGGTTCGACGCGGCATCCGCCCGCGTGCTCGTCGTCCCGCTCGGCAACGGGCTGGCTGTGCTCGCGTGGTACTTCACGCCGAGCGCGCAGGTCGATGCCGTCATCGCGCGCCGCGGCCTACGCCTCGCCGGGCCGCGGTGAGCGGCCGGACATGGCGGAGCGGCCGCCGATTGCCTCGGTTCGCCGCCGCCGGTAGGTTCGATGAACATGGTGGTCACGACGGTCGTGCGGCGCGACTCCATCTCGGTGCTCGACTACCGGTGCAGCGCCGGCCCGGGGGACGCGGCGTTCGTCGAGCTGCACGGCGGCTTCTCCGTCTCGTACGTGCGCAAGGGCAGCTTCGGTTACCGCGTCCGGGGGCAAGCGTTCGAGCTCGTGGCCGGGTCGCTCCTGGTCGGCCACCCCGGCGACGAATACATGTGCACGCACGACCACGTCGCCGGCGACGAGTGCCTGTCGTTCCACCTCGCGCCGGCGCTCGTCGACGCGATCGGCGGCCGGAGCGACGCCTGGCGGGCCGGCGGCGTCCCGCCGCTGCCCGAGCTGATGGTGCTCGGCGAGCTCGCGCAGGCGGCGGCCGAGGGCAGGAGCGGCGTCGGCCTCGACGAGGCGGGGATGCTGTTCGCGGCCCGCTTCGTCGACGTCGTCTCCGGGCAGCAGCGGCGCCCGCCGGAGGCCGCGGCGCGCGACCGCCGCCGGGCGGTGGAGGCGGCGCTCTGGGTGGACGCGCACGCGCACGAGCCGCTCGACCTCGAGCGCGCCGCGCGGGAGGCCGGCCTCAGCGCGTTCCACTTCCTGCGCCTCTTCGCCCGGGTGCTCGGCGTGACCCCGCACCAGTACCTGGTCCGGGCCCGGCTGCGCCGCGCGGCGCGCCTGCTCGCCGACGGCGCCCTGTCGATCACGGACATCGCGCTCGACGTCGGGTTCGGCGACCTCTCCAACTTCGTGCGCACGTTCCACCGCGCGGCCGGCGTCTCGCCCCGCGGCTTCCGCCAGGCGGCGCGCGGCGAGCGCAAGCTCGTCCAGGACCGGCTCGACCGCGCCCTGTAAACGGCGCTCGGACGAGACGTCTCGGACCCGACGAGTGACGCCTCGAACCCGACGAGCAAGGAGAAGAACCGCCAGGGGACCAGGGACGCCAGGGAAAGAATCTTTCAGGATACATTCCTTCGACGCTGCGGAATTTCTCGGTTCTGTCGTCGCGCGCGGCGCAATCGAGCGCCGCTCCCGGAGCGCAAGAATCTCCAAGAAGGGCGATAGCGGCCGGCGCTACGCTCGCGCCAGACCATGACAGCCCACGGATTCACGCTCTTCGACACGGCGATCGGCCGGTGCGGTATCGCCTGGGGCGGGCGCGGCGTCGCCTTCGTGCAGCTCCCGGAGGCGCGCGACAGCGAGACGCGCGCGCGCGTGCTCCAGCGATTGCCGGACGCGCGGGAGACGCCGCCGCCGCCCGACGTGGAGCGCGCGCTCCACGGCATCGTCGCGCTCCTGCGCGGCGAGGCGAGCGATCTCTCCGCCGTCGCGCTCGACATGGAGCGCGTGCCGCCGTTCCACCGCCGCGTCTACGAGGTCGCGCGCACCATCCCGCCGGGCGCCACGCTGACCTACGGCGACATCGCCGGACGGCTCGGCGCGCGCGGCTCGGCGCGCGCGGTCGGGCAGGCGCTCGGGCGCAACCCGTTCCCCATCGTCGTGCCGTGCCACCGGGTGCTCGCCGCCGGCGGCAAGGTCGGCGGCTTCTCCGGCAGCGGCGGCGTCACGACCAAGCTCCGCCTCCTCGCGATCGAGGGCGCCCAAGCGAGCGGCGCGGCCGGGACCGATGACGGCGGCGGCGGCGGCGCGCTCGGCTTCGATCCGGACGCCGCGGTCGAGCACGTGCGCGCGTCCGACGCGGCGCTCGCGCGCCTCATCGACGCCGTCGGCCCGTTCCGCATGCGGCTCGACCGGACGTCGAGCCTCTTCGTCGCGCTCGCCGAGTCGATCGTCTACCAGCAGCTCACCGGCAAGGCCGCGGCGACCATCTTCGCGCGCGTCCGCGCGCTCTTTCCGCGCGCGCACGAGGGCCCCACGCCCGAGCAGATCCTGCGCGCGCCGGACGAGGAGCTCCGCGGCGCGGGCCTCTCGCGCGCGAAGCTCCTCGCGCTCCGCGATCTCGCGCGGCGGGCCGCCGATGGCGAGCTCCCCACGCTCGCCGAGGCCCGCCGCATGGAAGACGAGGAGCTCGTCGAGCGCCTCACCCAGGTGCGCGGCATCGGCCGGTGGACCGTGGAGATGCTCCTCATGTTCCGCCTCGGCCGCCCGGACGTGCTGCCCGTCGACGACTACGGCATCCGCAAGGGCTTCGCTATCGCGCTCGGTCAGGGCGACCTGCCGGCGCGCAAGGCGCTCGAGCAGCACGGCGCGCGCTGGAGGCCCTACCGCACCGTGGCGAGCTGGTACCTGTGGCGCGCGGTGGACACGGCGCGGAGCGGCTGACCCCTTGCCTCCGCGCCGGCGCTGGCGCTGACTCCCTACCGTGGGGGAGCGAGCGGCCTCTCGCTCCTCGTCCGGAGGAGCCATGGGAATGCCGAGGACGACGCCGTTTCTCCTTCTCCTTCTCGTCGCCAGCGCCGCCGCCTGCGCTCGTGCCGCGCCGGTCGGCGCGGTCAAGGCGCCGGCGGACGCGCCGCGCGCCCCGGCGGAGGCCGCGGGCGCGCCCTCGCCGCAGGTCTTCGCGTTCGGCTGGAAGGTCCCGTGCCGGGTGCCCGTCGAGCAGGTCACGGACAAGCGGGGCCGCAAGGCGCGCCTGCGGTACACGCTGTCGCTGCTGCCGGGCGTGGACGGCAACCTCGACGTGCGGTTCGAGGATATGAGGTTCCTCGAGATCGACGGGCAGGACGTCGCGTCGGCGGGGGCCGGGTCGCAGCCCGGCCCGTCGCTCGGGCTGATGGCCACGGCGCCGGTCCTCGTTGTCTCGCGCGAGGGCGCGTACGTGGGCGTGCGCGAGCTGGGCGACTCGGCCGAGCGGCTCCTCGGCTCGCCGCTGTTCCTCGAGGGCCCGCAGCAGGTGGCGAACGTCGCGAAGCTCCTGCCCGCGCCGCAGATGAAGGCGATGCTCATCACCAAGGCCGGCGATCACTGGATGACGTGGGTGGGCGCGTGGGCGGGCCTCGAGATCGCGCCGGGCGAGTCGCGCGAGGCGGTCGACGAGGTCGCCTTCGGCGAGCGCCAGATCCCGATGCGCGTGCGCTACGACCACCACGGCCCGGCGACGGGGCCGAGCGGGCTTGTCCGGGTGTCGTTCACCTCCACCCTGGACGACGAGGCGGGCTGGCGAGCGATGCGGCACGTGGTCGCCGACCTGCAGCGGGACGCCGGGCACGAGCTGTCGAGCGACGAGGAGAAGGCGCTCGATCAGATCAGCTTCCGCCGCGTGATCCGCCTGGAAGCGGAGACGGATCCGGCGACGCTGCGCTCGAGCCGCGCGCGCTACGAGATGGAGACGGAGGTCGGGGTGAAGGGGAGGAAGGAGCGGCGGCGCGACGTGCGGGAGGACCGCTTCGACTGGGATCGCGCCGAGGGCTGCCGCTGAGCGCCGGCGCGCCCGCGCCAGGGACGAGGGTGCGCGCCCGCGGGGGAGAGGCCCTGCGTCGGGGCCGCCTGTCGGGCCTTTTCCGACGGCGGGCGGGTGCAAGAGCGCCACAGCGGGCTGTGCCGCATCGACGCCGCGGGCGCGCGCTTTCGGGATCACGCGCAACGGGTGGCCGGCGTGGATGCGAGGGGTTAAGTTCTCGCCAGCGCGGCGGGCCCGCACGGGCGCCGCACGACGTTGAACAAGGTTGCCGTCCCCGATCGCAACCAGAAAAGCACTGGAGGAGCACGAGAGTCATGTTGAAGAACCTCGAAGGGCAGCGCGTCCCGGATGTCACGTTTCGCACGCGTGTCGACGGTCAGTGGAAGGACGTGACCACCAAGGACGTGTTCTCCGGCAAGAAGGTGGTGGTGTTCGCGCTGCCGGGCGCCTTCACGCCGACCTGCTCGAGCAGCCATGTGCCGCGCTACAACGAGCTCGCGGGCGAGCTCAAGCGCCGCGGGGTGGATGCGATCGTGTGCGTGTCCGTGAACGACGCGTTCGTGATGGATGAGTGGGGGAAGGCCCAGCACGCCGAGAAGGTCCAGTTCCTCCCCGACGGGAACGGGGAGTTCACCGAGAAGATGGGCATGCTCGTCGACAAGGCGAACCTCGGGTTCGGCAAACGCTCGTGGCGCTATTCGATGCTGGTCGACGACGGCGTGATCAAGAAGATGTTCATCGAGCCCGAGGTCGAGGGGGATCCCTTCGAGGTGTCGGACGCGGACACGATGCTCAAGTACCTCGATCCGCAGTCGAAGGCGCCGCACGACGTGCTGTTGTTCACGAAGCCCGGGTGCAGCTACTGCACGAAGGCGAAGCGGCTCCTGGACGAGCGGGGCGTGCCCTATGAAGAGGTGTCGGCCTCGCCGCGCCGGCTGCGGGCCGTGAGCGGCAAGTCGTCGACGCCGCAGGTCTTCGTCGACGGGCAGTACGTCGGCGGCGCCGACGATCTCGAGGCGTATCTCGCCAAGGGTTGATGCGGATACGGCGGGGGCCGGGCAACTCGGGCTGCCCGGCCCCCGTGGAAGCCGCTGACCACATCCATCTCCCCGGCTTCCGCTCTGCGCTCGCGGGGCTCCCCGGCTTCCCTCAGTCTGCGGAATACATCTGGTCGATGAGCCCGCGGAAGCGCTGCTCGATGACGTTGCGCTTCATCTTGAGCGTCGGCGTCATCTCGCCGTCCTGGACCGAGAACTCGCGGCCGACGACGGTGAACTTCTTGATCTGCTCGAAGCTGGCGAGTTCCGCGTTCAGAGCGTCGATGTGCGCCTTCACCTGATTGACAACCTCGGGGCTCGTGATCGCGTCGCCGTTCAGGCCCCCGCGGTCCTTCAGCTCGGCGAGCTTCACCTCGGTCAGGGTGATCAGCGCGGAGAGGTACTTGCGGCCGTCCCCTACCATGCACACCTGGCTGATGATCTCGGCCGCCTTGAGCTTCTCTTCGATGGGGAGCGGCGCGATCATCTTGCCGCCCGAGGTCTTGAGGATCTCCTTCTTGCGGCCCCGGATCTTGAGCTGCCCGCGCTCGTTCCACTCGCCGAGATCGCCCGTGTGCAGCCAGCCGTCCTCGAGCGCGGACCGGGTCGCCGCTTCGTCCTTGTAATAGCCCACGAACACGTGCCGGCCGCGCGTCAGGATCTCGCCGTCCTCGGCCAGCTCGAAGTCGAGGCCCGGCACGGGCTTGCCCACGGTGCCCGCGCTCTCGACGCCCGGCTCGGTCATGCAGATGACGCCCGTCGACTCGGTCTGACCGAAGTCCTCGAGGATCTCGAGGCCGAGCGCGCGGAACCACGTCGAGATGTGCGGCGCGAGCGCCGCAGCGCCCGAGGCGAGCAGCTCGGCCTTGCCCAGGCCGAGCGCCGCGCGCACCTTGCCCAGCACGAGCTTGTCGGCGAGCTTGAGCTGTACGCGATCGAGCGGGCTCGGCGCGCGCCCGGCGTACTTCGCCTCGGCGACGCGGGCGCCGACCGACAGCGCCCACTCGGCCAGCTTCTTCTTCGCGCCCTTGCCGCTGCGCACCTTCGCCATCACGCCTTCCATCATCTTCTCCCAGAGGCGCGGCACGCAGAGCAGCAGCGTGGGCTGCACGTCCGGGAGCTCGGTCGAGACGTTCTCGAATTTCGAGCAGAAGTTGACCGTAGAGCGCTGCGTGATGCCGACACCCACGCACTGGAGCTTCTCGGCGATGTGGCAGAGCGGGAGGAATGAGAACATCGAGCCGCGCGCGAACGGAAGGCCCCAGTACTTCGCGGCGACGTCGGACGTGAACGCGAGGTTGTCGTGCGAGAGCATCGCCCCCTTGGGGTTGCCCGTCGTGCCCGAGGTGTAGATCAGGAACGCCCCCGCATTCGGGTCGATCTTCGCCAGGTAGTCGGCGTACGTCTTCGCGCCCGGCTGCTTGGCGAGCGCGCGCCCCTCGGCGAGCGCGTGCTCGTACGAGATCGCCTTCGGAGAGATCGATGTGTCGCCGTCGAAGACGAGGATCCAACGCACGATGTCGGGGACGGCATGCTCGCCGTTTGCCCCGGAGATCTTCTGAAAGTACTCCTTGTTTTGCACCGAGAGCAGCGTCGCCTCGGTGTGGTTCAGGATGTACTGGATGTCCTTCGCGGTGGAGTTCGGGTAGAGGCCCGCCGACTTGCCTCCGACGAGCAGCGCGGCCAGATCGACGTGCACCCACTGCGGGCAGTTGTAGGAGAGAATGGCCCCGACCTGGCTCGAGTCGAAGCCCTTTGACTCGAGGAACAGCGCCAGGTGGTAAACCCGGTCGCGGTACTCGCGCGCCGTCAGCGTCTTCCATTCGCCCTGGGATTTGTAGCGCTGGGCCGGCGCGTCAGGGGACTCGTTGGCCCACTGATCCAGACGGTGGAGAACGGTGCTCATGGCATCTTCCTGCGGCCTCGGGCCTTGGAGGTGATCGGGGGGTCAGGATGCGGGAGCCGCGGGGGCATTGTCAATCAGCCTCGACGGAAGCGACCAGCGACCCGGACCCAGGTTCACGACCCAGGTCGACCAGCGACCCGGACCCAGGTTCACGACCCAGAGCGACCAGCGACCCGACCCCAGCGACCCGACCCAGGTTGACCCGAAGCGACCCGGACCCAGGTTCAAGGAGCGAGGAGCGACCCAACGACCCGACCCAGGTTGACCCGAAGCGGGCGACCCGACCCGGATTGACCCAAGGGGCCACCCAACCCGGGTTGCCCCGGCGCCCTGGGACGATCGACAACAACTCAACCCGGATTGACCGATCCCACGACCTGGCCCGGGGAACGGCTCCGGGTTGATGGATGCGTGTGGGTTCGGCCTTGGCACGGGACGGTCCTCTTCGGTCAAACAGAGCCTCCGGCACCGCCTCCCCATCGTGCGCGCACGACGCGGCAGGACACATTCGCATCCTCTCGCGCACTCCTGCGTGGAGGGCCTGCCGCCCTCCTCGCCCTCCCAACAACACACCAAAGCCGTCATCCACCCCTACCCGTCTCGCTGCCCCGCTCTCGCGCGCGGTTCTACACCACGAGCACCGCATCGTTCACGAGGGCGCCGTGAAACGTGCGCATCCACCACGTCCCCGCCGGAAATAGCGCGCTGCGCACGCCAGAACACCATTGTCCGAGCGCCGCGCGGTACGACGCGCGGAACGACCGCACCGCGGCCGCAGCGGTTCGCCATGCGTCCCCCTGCTGACGACCGACTGCGAACGTTGGATTGCGGTCGCGCAGCGCCTCGAAGCTCGTCGCACGCTCGTAAGGCGAAACGTTGCTGGCTCGCTCGGCTCCCAGAAAGCGGCGCCCTTGCCGCTGCACCTCCGCATGCGCCTGCGCTTCCTGTCGCTCGATCTCGGCGGCGACCTCACGACGAAATGCCTCCGCGCCATCGTGTTCAATGCCCGGCGGCAGTGTGAGCGGAAGCGTCGTTTCCTCGATCCATTGCGGATTCTTCGGGTCGAAATACACCCCAGGACGCGGCGCGTGCAGCATGCCAAGGCCGAGCTCACCCGCATCTACCTTGACCCCCGGCCATTCCTTCGCATGGCGGACGAGGCCAGCGGCCGCAGGGTTCACGAGGACGTAGGCGATCTTCTCCACCAACGCCGCGTGCGTCAGAAGCCGAACCAGGCTCGTCGCTTCATGGTCCCATACCGGTCCTTCCCATTTGCGCAGCACCTTTGTGCCAAGGGCAACGAGGCGATGGAAAAACTGCAAGAAGCGCGGCAGGACACCTTGCACATCGGTCACGACGAGGTGTAGGTGGGTCGACATCGAGCAAACGGCGTGAACCTCCACCCCGTAGCGGCGGGCCGAGACCGCGAGGGCGTAAACCAGGAGCTGGTTGATGGCCGCATCAGGGCGGAAGAGGAGGTGCCGGCGCACGACGCGGCGGGTGATGAGGTAGGTCGCGCCTGGAGCGATCTGGCGAGGCTGGCTCATGGCCGGAACTCATCAACAAAGTATGTGCCGAGAGGCGAGGTGAATCATTTCAAGTGCTTGCCCTGGCCGATGGGTGGCGGACGTCGATTTCCGCCGGTTTCCGCCACCTTGGGGTGGCGTGCTGGGACACTTCAGGCCGACCTGGATCCGGTCGTCGCCGTCATCGCCCCGGCCACCGGCCGCCCCAACCTGGGCCGCCCCAACCTGGGCCGCCCCAACCTGGGTCGGTCGCCCCGCGTCGCCCCGCGTCGCCCCGCGTCGCCCCGCGTCGCCCCGCGTCGCCCCGCGTCGCCCCGCGTCGCCCCGCGTCGCGTCAACCTCGGGTCGCCAGCGTCAACCTCGGTCGGGTCGCGAAGCGTCAACCTGGGTCGGGTCGCCCCGGGATCTCCGGCCGCACGCGCACGCTCTTCCACCGCGCGAGCTGCACCGTGCCGGCGGGGGCGCCGCGCGGCTTGCTCACGTCCGCGGCGCGGCAGACGTGGACTTCCACCTTGGCGGCGCTCCTCGCCTTCGAGTACCACGCGGCGGCCGCGGCGGCGCGCTCGACCACCTCGCGCGGGACCTCGACCCGCTCGGGGTTGCGCACGATCACGTGGCTGCCCGGCGTGCCACCGGCCACGTGCAGCCAGAGGTCGTGCGGCGCGGCGACATCGAAGGTGAGCGCGTCGTTGTCCTCGTCGCCGCGACCGACGAGCACCTCGAAGCCGTCGATCGTGAGCGTGCGGTATGGCCTCCCCTTGCTGCCCATGCCGGCCCTCCGCCTTCAGCCCGACGCGGCGCCGGCGCTCGGCTGCGCCGGCCGCGCCGGGGCGACCGCGTCGGTCTTCACCTCCGCCGCGAGCCACGCCAGCAGATCCCGCGTGACCTCCTCGCGGTTGATCTCGTTCAGCATCTCGTGGCGCCCACCGGGATAGAACCGGTGCGTCACGTTGCGGAGGCCGGCGGCGCGGTACGCCTCGAGCATCTGCGCGACCCCCTTGAGCGGCCCGCCGACCGGGTCGCGCGACCCGGAGAACACATACAGCGGCAGATCCTTCGGGATCCGCGCCTGCCGCTCGGGCCGCGCGATCTCCACCATCGCGTCGAGCACGTCGACCCAGAGCGACGCCGTCGCAGCGAAGCCGCAGAGCGGATCCGCGATGTACCTGTCGACCTCATCGCGATCGCGAGAGAGCCAGTCGCAGCCCGTGCGCGTCGGCGCGAACGCCTTGTTGAAGCTGTCGAAGCTCATCGCCTGGAGGATCGCGCTCTTGCCGCGCTCGCCGAGCCGCCGCCGCTCCGCCCGCGCCATGAGCCGGCCCGCGTTCACGAGCGCGCTCGGCTTGCCCGAGGACCCCGAGAGCACCGCGCCCTGGATCGAGCCGCCGCGCTCGATCAGGTACTCCTGCGCCAGGTACGAGCCCATGCTGTGGCCGAAGAGCACGACCGGCAGCCCCGGGTGGTCGCCCTTCTCGCGGGCGATGAGCTGCGCGATGTCGTCGACGACCCGCTGGAAGCCGCCCTCGCCCGCGAAGAAGCCGAGCTCGTCGTCGCCGCGCGCCGTCCTGCCGTGGCCGCGGTGGTCGTTCGCGTAGACGGCCCACCCGGCGGCGCAGAGCGCCTGCGCGAGGCGCGCGTAGCGGCCCGCGTGCTCGGACATGCCGTGCGCGATGTGGAAGATGCCGCGCGCCCCGTCGTCCGGGAGCCAGCGGTACACGAAGAGCTCTCGACCGTCGTCCGCCTGAAACGTGAAGGTGTCTGCGGGCATCGGGAGCGGACCCTACCATCGATCGCCCCGCGCGCGTGACCGCGATTCTCGATGCTTCCGCGCCGAAAAGGAGTTTTCGGTACGGTCCTCCATGGCATGAGGTTCGCACGATCCCCGGACCATGCCCGAGCGCCGATCGTTGCCCGTGCTCTCGTTGCGCGACACCGTCCTCTTCCCTGGGATAGCGACGCCCATCACGGTTGGACGGCTGAAGACGCTCCGCGCGGTGGAGGCCGCCCTCCGCATGGAGGGAGAGGACAAGCGCATCTTTGCGGTCGCCCAGCGCGACGCCGCCGAGGAGCCCACCACGGCCGGCCTCTTCTCGATCGGCGTGATCGCCCGCATCACCCAGGTGCAGCGGTTCGGGTCGGGCCTCCAGCTCGTGCTCTGCTGCGAACGGCGAGCGGCCGCGCCGCGCTATACGGAGGTCGACGGCGTGATCCGCGCCCCCGTCATCGAGCTCGCGGATCTCCCCCTCCGTCCAGAGGAGGACAGCGCCCTGGAAGCGCTCTCGCGCGAGGTGCGCGAGCGCGCCGTCGAGTACGGCCGTCACCGCGGCGCGCCGGAGGACGTCCTCAAGCAGTTCGTCGGCAGCATGTTCGGCCCGGCCGAGCTCGTGAACCACATCGCCTTCTACCTGGACCTCCCGACCCCCGAGAAGCAGGCGCTGCTCGAGACCCTCTCGACGGAAGAGCGCATGCGCAGCCTCGCCCTGCACCTCTACCGGCAGATTGGCATCGTCGAGACCCAGGAGAAGATCCGGACCACCGTCGAGGAGGAGCTCGGCGAGCGGCAGCGGGAGCTCTACCTGCGCGAGCAGCTCCGCGCGATCCAGAAGGAGCTCGGCGAGGAAGACGACGAGAACGTCGCGGCACGTCTGGAGCACAAGCTGCAGCGGGCCAGCCCTCCGCCGGAGATCTTTCAGGAGGCCCGGCGCGACCTCGCGCGGCTGCGGCGCATGGGACGGGAGACATCGCCCGAGGCGCAGGTCCTGACCACGTGGCTCGAGCTCGTCGCCGATCTGCCCTGGAACCAGCGCACCGAGGACCACGTCGACCTCGATCGGGCGCGGGCGATCCTCGACGAGGATCACCACGGCCTCGACGACGTGAAGGACCGGGTGCTCGAGTTCCTTGCCGTCCGCAAGCTCCGCGTCGAGCAGGCGCGAGGCGACGGAGAGCGGAGCCGCGCGATCTCCCGCGGCCCGATCCTGCTCTTCCTCGGCCCGCCCGGGACCGGCAAGACGTCCATCGCGGAGTCGATCGCGCGGGCGCTCGGCCGCAAGTACGTCCGCGTCTCGCTGGGCGGCGCGCGCGACGAGGCCGACATCCGCGGTCATCGCCGCACCTACGTCGGCGCGATGCCGGGCCGCATCCTCCAGGGCATCAAGCGGGTCGGGTCGAAGAACCCGGTGATCGTCCTCGACGAGGTCGACAAGCTCGGCGCCTCCTTCCAGGGCGATCCTGGCGCGGCGCTGCTCGAGGTGCTCGATCCTGCGCAGAACGACGGCTTCGTCGATCACTACCTCGGCCTGCCGTTCGACCTGTCCGAGGTGCTGTTCATCTGCACGGCGAACTTCCGGGAGACGATCCCCGCGCCGCTGTTCGACCGGATGGAGACAGCGCTGTTCGCGGGATACACGGAGCAGGAGAAGCACGAGATCGCGCGGAGGTACCTGCTGCCACGCCAGCGGCGGGAGTGCGGGCTGCGCGAGGAGCAGCTCCGCGTGACCGGCGCGGCGCTCGGCGAGATCATCTGCGGATATACGCGCGAGGCGGGCGTGCGGCAGCTCGAACGGACCCTCGGCGCCCTGGCGAGAAAGGCCGCGCGCAGGATCGCGGGGGGTGAGAGCGAGCGGGCGATGGTGGGCACCGGAGATGACGTGAAGGAATTGCTCGGTCGCGCCAGGATGCGCCCGGAGCGAAGGCTGCAGCACGATCAGCCGGGCGTGGCGACTGGCATGTATTACACGCAGACCGGTGGCGACATCATGCACGTCGAGGCGAGCGTGATGCCTGGCAAGGGCGATTTCGTCCTGACGGGGCAGCTCGGCGACGTCATGAAGGAGAGCGGCCGGGCGGCGCTGAGCTACGCGCGCGCGCACGCGGCGGAGCTCGGGGTGCCGCTCGATCGGCTGCAGCGGCGCGACGTCCACATCCATGTCCCGGCGGGCGCGGTGCCCAAGGACGGGCCGAGCGCGGGGTTGACGATGGCTGTGGCGCTGGTGAGCGCCTTGTCGGGCAGGCCCGTGCGGAGCGACATCGCGATGACCGGCGAGATCACGCTGCGCGGCACGGTGCTGCCGATCGGGGGCATCAAGGAGAAGGTGCTCGGGGCCCACCGGGCGGGGATCTTCGAGATCCTGATCCCTGCGGACAACGAGGCGGATCTCGACGATCTGCCCGCCGAGGTGCGGAGCTCGCTGGAGTTCTACCTGGTGACCACGCTCGACGAGGCGATCGCGCTCTGCCTGCGGCTCCGCCCGATGCGGCTGGAGCCCCCGGAGGTGGTCCCGCACGCGCGGGCGTCCTGACGCGGCGCTGGGCACGGCGGGCGCCGGGGGCGGGCCGCAGCCGGGGGCGGGCGGCCGGGTTGCTCAGGTGGGCGGCCGAGAGGCCGGCGCGTCACCTCCGCCGAGCGTCTCGGCCACCGCGTCGCCTCTTCCAACCGTGTCGGCCAGCGCGGCGGCGGTGGCGGCGGCGAAGGCGTCGAGCGTGGCGGGCTCGGTCCAGCGCGCGGCCTCGCGGGCGTCGAGCGCGTGGTGCGTCTCGATCAGGACGGAGGGCATGGTGGGGCGTCGCAGCACGAAGATGCGCTGCCCCGGGGGGTGCCGGTCGACGAAGACGCCTGCCTGGGCGCTGTCGGGCTCGTACAGGCCCCTGTAGGAGGCCCCGCGGTACGGCATGAGGCCCGCTTCCACCATGCGCCGCGCGAAGGCGCGGGCGAGGGCGAGCCGGCGGGCGCAGAGGGCCGGCTCGCCCTCGTCGGACCAGAGCACGGCGAACCCCGGCGCGGCGAGGTTGAACGGGCACGTCCGCCCGGGCGCGGGCGACCACGTCTCGATCCTGCCGCGCACGTCCGAGTGCAGGCTGACGAAGGCCTCGGCGCGCCACCGCGCGGCGTCCTCGGCGCGCTCCTGATAGCGCACCGGCCGGTCGGCCGTCCTGCCCACGCGCGCCTCGAAGCGCCCCGTGGCGTTGAGCCGCTCGGCGAGCGCGTGCGCCGCGGAGAGCGTGAAATCCTGCTCCTCCACGCAGAAGCAGGAGACGTTTCCCGCGTTGCCGGGGGCGCCGTGGCCCGGGTCGAGGTAGATGCGGCGAACCCCGAAGTCGCTCGGGAAGACGGCGGCGGGGGCGACGACGCGGGCTCCTGGAAACGGCCAGCCGCTCGGCGCGATCGGGAGCTTGAGCGCGCGCCGTGCCGCGGGGTCGCGCGGCGGGCCCGGGCACCGCGCCCGCGAGAGGGCGGCGACGCCGGCGGCGCCGGCGAGACCGAGGACGAGCTTCCTGCGCGAGATCACCGCGGCTCCGCTTGCTATCAAAGGCGGAGCGCGGCGTCAGGTTCTCGGCAAACCGGCGCGGAGGAGGTGGCCGGCGCCCGACGTGCCGAGCGACCCCCCGAGATCGCCCGGGGCGTCTGCGCGATCGTGCCCCGGCGCGGCCCTCGGCGGCCCGGCCGGAACCGCCGCTACGGGGCCGGCGTGTAGCAGACCTCGAGCTTCGGCCGGAGGGCGACGTTCACCTGCTCGCTCGACCGGATGTCGGTCCGGCCGTTCGGATCCTGGAGCGCGAGGCCGTGGTTCGGCTGGGATCCATCCACCCAGGTCTGGACGAGGGCCGCCACGTCGGCTGTCGCGATGGCGTCCGCGCCGACCGTGGGGATCGTGACCTCGACGGCCGCGCTGTACCCGGGGAAGTTGCCGGCGTGGAGGGTCGACTCCTGCCAGGGCCCGTTCACGCGGTGCACCTCGATGACGCCGGCGCTCGCCTTCCACGGGTGGGAGAGCGAGAGGGTCGCGGACTCGACGTCGGAGCCCGCCGGGATGAACGACAGATCGAAGGCCAGCACGCCCATTTGCACGCCCTCCGGCAGCGTGTTCAAGACGATGTACGGGTAGTCGCCGTACGGCCACGAGACCCCGGGCTGGACGTGCGCATCCCGCACGGCCCCGTACGTGCCGCGCTGCACGACGGCGCACTGGGGCTCGGACGGGGCGTCGCAGGCGTCGCCGATGTCGTCGTCGTCGGCGTCGGCCTGGGAGGGGTTGGACACCGCCGGGCAGTTGTCGCACGAGTCGAAGACGCCGTCGTGATCCGTATCGGCGGCGACCACGGTGACGTGATCGAGGAGCGTCCCCAGGCCGTCCGAGATGCCCTGATCGTTGAACTGGAGCCGCGTCGTCGTGCCGGAGGCCACGACGGTATAGGTGTAATAGACCCACGCGGAGCTGGCGGTCGTGAGCGTGGCGACCGGCTGGCCGCCCCAGGTGACACCGAGGACGTTATGGCTCGCGCTGGTGCCGGGGCGCGCGGCGAAGGCGAACCGGAGCTCGTAGGTCGCTCCCGGGATGGTCGTGAGGTTCTGGTAGATGCCGCTCGAGCTCTGGGCGTCCAGCTCGACGTGCTGGCTTCCCTGCGCGGGGTTCATGCCGTTCGTGTGGTCATGGACCTGGATCTGACCAAAGGCAGCCTGCCAGCCGGAAATCGAGCTGTACACCGACGAATTGCCGGACGACACGTTCGGCGTTTCGAAGCTGCCGTTCGTGACGATGTTCCCGGAGGGCAGCACCGAGCAGGCGACGAGCGCCGCCGCGCCCTCGCCGATGGCGGCATCATTATCCTCCTGCGGCTCGGCTGCCGCCATGCAGCCGGAGATCATCCAGGCGAGCGCGAACGCAGAGAAGATCGACGGATAGGCGGTTCTCATGAGAGAGCTCCTCGTTGCGGCGCCCGCAAAGAGGCGCCGCGCCGTGCGGCGAGCTGCCGCACGCTATGGATTGAAAAATGTATTTACGAAGCATGGACGATGCCGATAAGCTGTTACGTTTGCCCGGAGGCGGACCGCGTAAGTCGTTGTTCGTCAACCAGCGCGTGCGGCATGAAAGTACGGCGGCACGGCCGTCACGAGGCGTTCGCCTCCCGGATCGTGGCCGACCTTGAGCTTCGTCGCCCCGGGAGGACCTCGCCCGCCCCGGGGCGGATGAAGGCCGCGGGCGGGGCGATCGACGCGCGGAGTCGGACGAGCGCGATCACGAGAATTTCTTGAAGCTGGTAGCCGTAGCGCTGTCTCGTTATATCATGAAATGGGCGCACAGGTCATCAATGTTCATGCGCAACCGCACCATCGCCGGCGCTCGTCCCCGGTCTCACGAGAAGAGGAGCCCCGGAGGCGTGGAGGGCACAGAAGCGACAGAGTTGAATTTTACACGCTCTTCCCTCTGCGGCCTCTGTGCCCTAGAGGGCTCGGTTTCTCCCCATCACGGGCCCCGGGCGCGCGGCGGGGCGCGGCGGGATCAGCGCTCGCGACGGCCGCGGAGCCCGTCGCACACGACGGCCACGGATCCGTGAGACCCGCTCACCCCTCGCCCGGGCTCCGCGCCCGGAGCGGCCAGAGCAGCCCGAGGAAGGCGACCGAGATCGCGGTCCCCAGGGCGAATAGCCCTGCATAGCCGAGCCGCTCGGCGAGCGCGCCCGACAGCCATACGGCGGGCGACTTCCCGAGCACCTCGACGCTGGCCAGCAGCGTGTAATGCGTCGCGCCGACCGACCGCCGGACGCGCGACATCATGAAGGCGAACACAGCGGTCGTGACGGCGCCGCCGAAGAGGTGCTCGGCCACGGTGACCGCGATGACGGCCTCGGCGGTGGGCGTCCCCGCCGCGGCCAGGTACCACTCGCCGGCCATCGCGACGGCGCGCAGCGCCAGGGTCACCCCGACCGCGGCGAGCAGCGGCATCCGCTGCGCCAGGAGGCCTCCCGCGAGCGACCCGGCGATCGACGCCACCAGGCCGTACGTGCCCACCCACAGGCCGATCTGGTGCGGCGGGAAGCCCGCGTCGACGAGGAACGGCTTGAACATCATGTCGACCATCGCCTCGCCGAGCTTGTAGGTCCCGAGGAACGCGACGACCCAGGGCGCGCCCGGCGCCCGCAGGGCGACGAGGACGGTCGCGAGCACCTCGCGCACCGAGCGGCGATCGCGCGCCTCGATCGCGCTCGCCGGCGGCTCGCGCAGCGCGAGCGAGGCGAGGGCCGAGAGGAAGACGAGCGCCGCCATCGCGCCGAACTGGCCGCGCCAGCCGATCCAGGCGCTCGCCCACACGAGCAGCCCGCCGGCGACGAGCATGCCGACCTTGTAGCCGACCACCTGCGCGGCGTTCGCGAGGCCGAGCTCGCCGCGCCCGAGCAGGTCGATCGCGAGCCCGTCGACAGCGATGTCCTGGGTGGCCGCGAGCAGGTTCATCAGGAAGACGAGCGCGAGCAGGGCGCCGAGGTGGCGCGACGGCGGCACGAACGCGGCGGCCGCGCACGTGAGCGAGAGCAGCACCCCGAGCGGCAGGATCCACGAGCGGCGCCGGCCGATCCGCTCCCACCCGAAGCGGTCGACGAGCGGCGCCCAGAGCGCCTTGGCCACCCAGGGCAGCGCGAGCGCCCCCGAGAAGCCCACGGCGGAGAGCGAGACGCCGCTCGCCCGCAGGAAGACGGGGAGCGCCGTCGCCTGGAATCCGAAGGGGATCCCCTGCGCGAAGTACAGCGCGGCGAGGGCGGCGAGGTTGCCGGCGCGCGTTCGGTCTGCCACGAGCCGGAATCGTAACCGAGCGGTCGAACCCCGGTCGCTCGAAACACGGACGCAGGCGCGTCGACGGCGATGGCGATGACGAGGAGCAAGCCGCGCGGGCTCACCCCGCCCCTCGGCCGCGGGAGCGCGCGCCGAGGATCGCCGACACCTTCTGTCCGCGGTCGCTCGCGCCGGCCGGCGCCGTCCGGGTGCGGTGGCTGGGCACGGCGGGGTTCGCCGTGGAGCACGGCGGCGCGGTCGTGCTCATCGATCCGTACCTCACGCGCGCCTCGCTCCGCCGCTGCGTGCTCGGCCGGCTCGTCGCTGACGTCGCCGCGGTCGCGCGCCACGCGCCGCGCGCGGACGCCATCATCGCCGGCCACACCCATTTCGATCACGCGCTCGACATCCCGGAGATCGCGCTCCGCACGGGGGCCACCGTCTTCGGCTCCCGCTCCGCGGCGGCGCTGTGCCGCGCCTCCGGCGTCCCTCCGGCGCGCGCGCGCGACGTCGAGCGCGCGCCGGGCGGCGAGCCGGTCGTCGCCGAGGTCGGCCCGTTCCGCCTGCGATTCCTGCCGAGCGCCCACTCCCGCCTGATGCTCGGCCGGGTCCCCTTCCCTGGTGACATCTCCGATTGCGATCAGGTCCCGCTCCGCGCCGAGCGCTACCGGTGTGGCGCCGTCTTCGCCGTGGAGATCCGGGTCGCGGGCCGGCTCATCGTCCACCTGGGCAGCGCGGAGCTCGTCGAGGCGAGCCTCGACTGCCGGGAGCCCGACCTGCTCCTGCTCTGCGTGGCCGGCTGGACCGCCTCACGCGGCTTCCCCGAGCGCGTCGCGCGCGCCCTGTCGCCGCGCGCGGTGCTCTTCTCGCACTGGGACAACTTCTTTCTTCCGCTGGATCGCCCCGCCGTCGCGCTCCCCGAGATGCAGGGCGAGCGCCTGGCAGAGCGCCTGGGCCGCGCGTCGCGCGACGTGAAGGTGGGCGTGCTGCCGCTGCTGGGTGAGGTGTGGATATAGGGCCCCTCGTCGGCGGTCTGGGCGAGTTTGAGGCGCGATCCGATCAACGGCGGCGACCTCGATCAATCGTGGCGCCGAGCCCTGCCGCCGTGCGCCGCGTCACCGGTTGACCCCGATTTTCTGATGATATAGCGCCACGCGCATCCGAAAACGGCTCGGGAGGAATACGTGGAGCACGGATTGAAGAAGGCGGGCGCGCTCGTACTATGCGGCGCGTTGACGACGGTGTTCGCGCCGGCGTGCGACTTGCGGTACACTTGTGACACCATGGAGCCGGGCGGTGCGGGCGCTGGATATCCAGCAGGCTCAGCAGGAGCGGGGGACTACCTCAGGGACGGCGACGAAGGCGGAGGCGGAGGCGAAGAGGTGGGCAGCCAAGCATTCGAGCTGATGGCAGGCTGCACGCCAGCCAATGACTGTGCCGACAGTCACTAAATATGCAGAGGCAAGGGTGGACGTTGCACGCGTGAAATCGATTGGGGCAGGACCCTTTGCGATATCTGCCGTGAAGATTGCGAGAAAGACAGACCCTACACATATGTCGACTGCTTTCGATGCGGATTCTGATGAACGCGACAAGCCATCCAACCCTCCTGGGCGCAACGCACGTCACCTTCGACTCGGCAGCGACAGAGCGCCTGGTGCAGCTCGGCGCGGCAACCGTCGTACGCGCGTCGGAACGCCTTATCATCGGACCGAGCCGCCGGGACCCACTGGAGCATGTCCGGACGCGTGAGGCGTGGTGCTCTTTATGTGAGCATCGCTCGAACATGGACGACTCAGGACAAGAATGGGATCGCCTCTACTCATCCGAAGTTGACTGGAAACCGCCCGTGGTCTTGTGGGCATCCGGGAGCCTTCACGAACGGGTGAACCTCTGGAGAACCTGTAGCTGGTTGCGGCGCCTGGGGATCCCATGCAGTGACGTCCTCATCATCGAGCTCGAACCGGTGTACGGCACGATGAAGAGGCTTCCCGAGCCACCGAGAATACCGCCGTTCGACTGCTCCGCGTCGGTAGCGCACCACCCCGACAACGTTCTTCTGGACCGTCTCGGCAGGGCCCGCTCCTGGCCGATGGAACGCTACGATCGTGCCGTTCGCCTCTGGGACAGCTACGTCGATGAGAACCCCTTGCCGTTCGCGGAGAGCTGCGCGCACGGTGTCGAGGGATTCCCGGAGCTCGCCCCCTTGTGGAGGCTCCTCTCTTGCTTCTTCCCAGGAATGAGCCCGGGAGGCGCCTTGCGCCTCAGCCGGTTCGACGAGCTCATTCTGACCATCCTGTCAACAGAGGAATGGCAAACCCCAGTAAAAGTATACTGCAACAGATCACACCTGGGATCGGACTTGCGAGATCTCGGCTGCTGCACGGGCGACCTGTTCGTGGAAGATCGCCTCGCCCAGTGGGCGGAGCACGACTCAAGCGCGGCTGTGGAGCGAGCCCCCGGTCCGAACCCACCTGGTTATCGGATGCTCTCGAAGGTGTATCGCCTCACCGATCGCGGGCAGCGGCTGCTGGACAGAGGGCTTGAGCGGATCACAGGTGCGCCGAGTCTGCCGATCGGCGGGATCGACGCCTACTCGGCTTCGGCTCCTTGGGTGCTGCTCGAAGATGGACGGCTCGCTCGGCTGTGAAGGCTACCGCTGACCGCCGTGCACCGCAGCGCGTCCGCTGAGCGCAGAAGGCTGCCCCCTTCAGATGGCCACCGCATGCCGCGCCCCGCCGCTCACCCCGGGCACGCCGCGTCGCACCCCTTGCCGCCGCAGTCCACGCCGAGCTCGTCGCCGTTCTCCACGCCGTCCTTGCAGGACGGCGGCTCGCAGGCGCCGGCCCAGCAGACGCCGCTGGCGCAGTCCTCGCCGGACTCGCAGCCGCCGCCGTCAGGGCAGCGGCGGGGACACGCCCCGCTGCAGTCCACGCCTGTCTCGGCGCCGTTCTTCACGCCGTCGCTGCACGTCGGCGCCTTGCAGTGCGCCATCGCGCAGACCCCTGACTGGCAGTCAGCCCCGGCGTCGCAAGGATCCCCGTTCCTGCACGGCTTGCACGGTCCGCCGCAGTCCTGAGCGGTCTCTCCGCGGCCGGCGTCGAGCACCATGTTGACGCAGTGGGCCGGCACGCAGAACACGCCGTCACAGGCCAGCCCCGGAGCACAGTGCAGCGTCGGATCCTCGGCGAGGCACTCCACGCACCGCCCCTCATGGCATCTCCCGGCTCCCGAGATCGGGCAGATCACGCCGTCGAACAGCGCGTTCAGCGGCCGGTCGTAGTCGCAGAGATCGTTCGTGCACTGGTTGCCATCGTTGTACACGTCGTACGCCGGCACGCTGACCACGATCCCCTCCTCCGTACACTCGTCCTGCTTGCAGTCGCCGCGGAGCTGCGAGGCCAGGCGACCCGCCTTGATATCGAGCTCGCACTTCCCCTCCACGCACCGCCCCGCGCCGCACCGCGGGTCCGGCGGACCCGGGCACTCCGCGTCGCTCTCACATCGCTCCGACGGATCGACGACGCCCAAGCACTCGGCCGTCCCCTCCGCGCACTCGTCGCAAGGCCGGCACATCATGAAGCAGTCCGGCTCCCTCTCGCCCCGCTCGCAGCAGGCCACCTTGCCCGGCTCGGCGCACTCGCAGCGCTCGTTGATGCAGGCCGTGCCCGGCACCGTCTGGCCGTCCGACAGACAGTCGTTCGTTGTCGCGCAGTCGCCCCCCACATAGGGCTCGCCACCACAGGCGAAAGGAAGCGGCAAGACCGTGAGAAAAAAAGCCCCACGGCACAAAGCTTGACAGAGCTCATCGCGCGTCCCGTCCTCCGGCACAAGGCTGGCTTGGTCAGCACCCCGACGGCCCCAATCCGCCGACGTGCCATTGGCCTGATCCTCGAACGGGCCCACTATGCCGCGCTCCGCCGGCGGCGGTCACGCAAGTTTTCGTCAGTCCGCGACCCGCCGGCGCTGTTTTCCTGTCAGCGCCGGTCGCGCAGGATCGATGTCGATTTCGTGATCAGAAGACGCCTGAAATCGCAAAGCCTTCCGAAGACACGCTGACCTCGGTCTGGCCGCGCGGGTAGAACGTGTACCCGAGCGTGGCGGCCAGGACGGCGCCGCCGGTGATCAAGCCGGCGACGCCGATCGCCCTGAAGGTGCGCATGTCGTCGCGGGCCGAGGCGGCGTGCTGGCACAGCGGCCCGGTCAGGCGGAAGCAGCCGTTCGGGCCCGCGGCGCGGGCGGAGGCGAGGATGGCCTCCTCGCGCTTCTCCGCGCCGACGAGCATCACGCCGCCGAGCGCCGCGAACGTGGCGGACAGCCCGACGCCGCCGACCACGAGCGCTGTGCTCGGCCCCTGTCGAGCCGGCGGCGGCGCCGCGGGGCCCGCAGGCGCGGCGCGCGGCGCCTCCGGCTCCGGCTCCGGGCGCTGCGGTCCGGGCGGCGGCGGGAAGGTCAACCTCACCTCCCGCGTCTCGCCGCGCGGGACGTCGACATCGGCCGTGGCCGTCCTGTCGTCGAGCGCCGCGCGCACGACGCGGCGCCCGGGCTCGACGGGGATCGGCCTGTCGCCCTCGATCTCGGCCGGCGCGCCGTCGATCGTGACCGTCGCGCCCGCGGGCGCGACGACGCGGAGCTCGCCGGCGAGCTGGCGCGCGCGGGCGAGATCGACGAGCCGCGACTCGTGGAGCGCGCGTTCGTCGGGGGTCCTCGGCGCGCGCATGATCTCCTTGCAGAGCGACAGCCAGCGCACGGCGGCCGGCATGTCGCCGATCCGGAACGACAGCGCGCCGATGGTGCAGGCCGCCACCTCGGAGCGCTCGAGCTTCCACACAGCCATCCAGAGCTCGCGCGCGTCGGCGAGGCGCCCCTCGTCCACGGCGGCGTGCGCCTGCGCCACGAGCCGGTCCCGGGCGCCTGACGGAGGCTCTGCCAGGGCGCCTGCCGAGGTAGAGAGGAGCGCGGCGGCCAGCGCCGACGCGACGGCATGACGAAGGTTCGTGTGCATGGGGGTGGCCCTCCTCGCGCCCCCGGCGCAGGGGCTCACGCGGGCGCCGCGAGCCGACCGCCAGGGGCGCGCACGGGCTCACGTACCAGAACGACGGCGGCCGCGGAAGCAGCGGCGGCGCACGAAGGGGGCCGACCAGGGCCTCCCCGCCGCCGTGCGCCCCTCACGTCCCGGCGCGCAGGAACGCCGCCTTGATCCGCTTCTTCCCCCACCCCGAGAACTTCACCGTCGCGATCGGATCCGCCCCCGGATCCACGCTCTCCACCACGCCCGGCCCGAACCGCTCGTGGAACACCCGCATCCCGCGCCGCAGCGCGAGCCCCTCGCCGCCGTCGCCGCCCGCGTCGACCGCCTCCCGCTCCACATACCGCTCGCCAGGCGCCCGCTCGGCGCGATCCACGTCGCGCGCCGGCGCCCTCGTCGGCTCGCCCTCCCGCGGGAACCGCGACCACGCCAGCCGCTCCTCGGCCTGCGCCGCGGGCCTGCGCTCGCGGCCCTCCCACGAACGCGCCCCCGAGCCGCCGAACGCGGGCGCCGAGCGCCCGGACGCGCCATACCCGCCCCCGACGTCCATCCGGCGCTGCGCCATCAGGCTGGTCGGCGTCGCCATCGGGCGCACCGACGCGGGCGGGAGATCCGCGAGGAAGCGGCTCGGCAGGCAATAACGCGTCTGGCCGAAGATCGCCCGCCGCGCCGCGTGCGTGATCCAGAGCCGCTGCCGCGCCCGCGTGATCGCCACATAGGCCAGCCGGCGCTCCTCCTCGATATCGCCCTTCCGGTTCGGGTCCTGGCTCCGGAACGGGAACAGATCCTCCTCCATGCCCGTCAGGAACACAGCGTGGAACTCCAGCCCCTTCGCGGCGTGGATCGTCATCATCGCGACCTTCGGCATGTCCACGAGCGCGTCGACGTCCGACACCAAGCTCACCCGCTCGAGGTAGCCCGCCAGCGTCGCCTCGTCGCCGGCCGCGATCGCCTCCTGCTCGTAGTCCACCAGCGACTGCACGAGCTCGCGCAAGTTCTGGAGCCGCGCCTCCGCCTCGACGCTGTCGTCCTGCTCGAGCATCCTCGCGTAGCCCGAGCGCGCGAGGACCTCCTCCGCGAGCTCGCTCGGCGACAGGCGCGGCACCTCCTGCATCAGCCCCTGCATCAGGTCGCGGAAGCCGAGCAGGCTGCGCTTCGCCGCCGCCGCGAGCGGCTCGATCCGGCCCGCCGGCAGCGCCGACCGCTGCACCGCCGACGGCGGCACCGCGCCCCCGACGAGCGGCTCGATCGCCTCGTAGAGCGACACGCCGAGCGCGTCCGCCGCCTGGATCAGCTTGTCGACCGTGCTCTGGCCGATCTTGCGCGCAGGCACGTTGATGATGCGGTTGAGATCCACGTCGCTGCGGGGATTGACCACCACCCGCAGGTACGAGAGCAGGTTCTTCACCTCGGCCCGCTCGAAGAAGCGCGTGCCGCCGATGATCTGGTACGGGATGCGCGCCTCGCGCAGCACCTCCTCGAGCACGCGCGACTGCGCGTGGATCCGGTAGAACACCGCGATCTCGTTCGGCGACACGCCCTGCGCGATCAGCTCACGGATGCACTCGACCACCCACGCCGCCTCGTCGTGCTCGCTGTCGGCGGCCACCACGTCGATCTGCGCGCCGTCCTGGTTCGACGTCCACAGCTCCTTCGGCTCGCGATCCGACGCGTGGCGGATCACGCCGAGCGCGCCGCGCACGACGTGCCCGACCGAGCGGTAGTTCTGCTCCAGCTTCACCACCTCCGCGTGCGGGAAATCGCGCCGGAAGCCGCGCACGATCCGCACGTCCGCCCCGCGCCAGCGGTAGATGCTCTGGTCGTCGTCGCCGACAACGCAGAGGTTGTCGTGGCCCTTGCAGAACGCACGGACGAGCCGGTACTGCACCTGGTTCACGTCCTGGAACTCGTCGACGAGCACGTGGCGGAAGCGCCCCCGGAGATCCTCGCCGGCGAGGCTCGCCGGGTCCTCCGCGAGCCGCAGCACCGAGAGCAGGAGGTCGTCGAAGTCCACCGCGCTCGCCGCCTTGAGGTGCCGCTCGTACGCCGCGAAGCACCGCGCGATCGCGTCGTCGAAGTAGCCGTTCCGCTCGAACTCGCCAGCCCCCCGCCCCTCCTGCTTCTCGGCGTGGATGCGCGACAGCACCTGGCGCGGCGGGTAGCGCCGATCGTCGAGGTTGAGCTCCTTGAGCACCCGGTTCATGACCGCGCGCTGGTCGTCGTCGTCGTAGATGACGAAGTTCTTGTCGAGCCCGGCCGCTTCGTGGTGCCGCCGCAGCAGGCGCGCGCACACAGCGTGGAAGGTGCCCACCCACAGGTCCTTCACGATGTCGGCCCCGATGAGCCCCTCCAGGCGGCGCTTCATCTCGGACGCCGCCTTGTTCGTGAACGTCACCGCGAGGATCCGGTAGGGCGGGACACGGTGCGTCACGATGAGGTTCGCGATCCGGTACACGATGACGCGCGTCTTGCCGCTGCCCGCGCCGGCGAAGATGAGCAGCGGCCCCTCGGCGTGGCAGGCCGCGCGCGCCTGCGGCTCGTTCAGCTCCTCGTAGGGAAGGCCTGGCTCGGGCGGCGGAGGGGGGTAGGCGTCGGGTGCGGCGAAACGATCCACACGGCGTCGCTAGCACGGCCCCCGCGCGAGCGGGAGCCCGGCCAGCCCACAGACAGCCGCCACGCTTCCCCGCTTTTTCCGCCGCAAACCGGGCGCGCTCGCCGTAACCTCGCACGCGCATGCGCCCCCGGCAGAGCACCGGGGGAGACGCGGCCGGGACGAGCGGCACAGGAGAGACCATGCGCATCGCGCTGACGCACAACCTGAAGATCACGGGATCCGCCGAGGAAGCAGAGTTCGACAGCCCCGAGACGATCGCCGCCATCGCCGGCGCGCTCGAGCGGGCCGGGCACGAGGTGGAGCGGATCGAGGTCAGCGGCCCCGCGTCCCGGGTCCTCGCCCGGCTCGAGGCGCTCCAGCCGGACCTCATCTTCAACACGGCCGAGGGCCACAAGGGCAAGACGCGCGAGGCGTTCTACCCGTCGCTCTTCGACGAGCTCGGCATCCCGTACACCGGCTCCGACGCCTACGCGCTGAACGTCGCGCTCGACAAGTCGCTCACGAAGCGCCTCCTCGCGAGCTACGGCGTCGCCACCCCGCGCGCCCGCCTCGTCAACCGCACGACGCTGGAGGGCGGCGCGCTCGACGACGTGAGCTTCCCCGTCATCGTGAAGCCGAACTTCGAGGGCTCCTCGAAGGGGATCTACAGGGAGTGGAGCGTCTGCGAGGACGCGCACCACCTCGCCGAGGTGGTCGAGCGGCAGCTCGCGCGCTTCGAGGCGGGGCTGCTCGTCGAGCACTACGTCGCCGGCATCGACGTCGCGTGCGCCTTCGTCGACGGCCTCAAGGAGGCGGGCGGCGCGCGCCCGAGCGGCGCCGGCATCCCCGAGGGGGTCCTCACGCCCGTCGAGTTCGTGATCGATCCCCAGGTGCCGGGCAGCTACAACGTGTACGACTTCAACCTGAAGCACGCGAAGCCCGAGCGCGTCACCCGCCGGCCCGCGCAGCTCCCCCCGCAGACCATCGAGCGCATCCGGTCGCTCACCGCGCGCATCGTGCGCGCGCTCGACCTCAAGGACCACGCCCGCTGCGAGTTCCGGGTCACGCCGTCGTCCTCGCGCAACCAGGGCCACGACGTGCACTTCCTCGAGGTCGACGGGCTGCCCACGCTCCAGCCGGGCGCCAGCGTGTTCGTGGCCGCGGCGCAGCGCGGCGTCGATTTCGACGGCGTGATCCGGGCCATCGTCCGGAGCGCGTGCCAGCGGCGCGGGCTCCTGCCGCTCCTGGAGAGCAACGCGCCGCGCCGGGCGAAGCGGACCTCGCTGCGCGTCGGCTTCACCTACAACATGAAGCGGGGCGAGGCGGCGGCGGAGGGAGGCCCGGGCAAGGCCGGCGCCGGCGCCGTGTACGACTCCGAGGCCGAGTTCGACTCGCCGCGCACCATCCAGGCGATCGCGAGCGCCATCGAGAGCTACGGCCACACGGTGGTCCCGCTCGAGGCGATCCCGGATCTGCCGCGCGCGCTCACCGCCGCGGGGGTCGACGTCGTCTTCAACATCGCCGAAGGGCTCCGCGGCCGCGGCCGCGAGGCGCAGGTGCCCGCGCTCTGCGAGCTGCTCGGCATCCCCTACAGCGGCTCGGACGCGACAACGCTCTCGCTCGCGCTCGACAAGGGCCTCACCAAGCAGATCCTGCGGGCCGCCGGCATCGACACGGCCGAGTGGCAGGTGGTCACGACCGGGCGCGAGAAGCTGAAGCCGTTCCGCTACCCGGTGATCGTGAAGCCGAACGCCGAGGGCACCTCGAAGGGGATCACCTCCGCGTCCGTCGTCAAGGACGAGGCCGCGGCGCGCGCGGCGGCGAGGCAGCTCGTCGATCGCTACCACCAGCCGGCGCTCATCGAGGAGTACATCGCGGGGCGCGAGTTCACCGTGGGCCTGCTCGGCGAGCGGCGCCCGAAGGTGCTGCCGCCCATGGAGGTCGTCTTCGTCGACCCGCCCACCTACCCCGTCTACGGCTACGAGGAGAAGCAGACGGACACGCCGCGCGTGCGCTTCGTGTGCCCCGCGCAGGTCACGCCGTCCGAGCTCCGCCGCATCGAGAAGGTCGTGCGCGACACGTTCACGGCGCTCGGATGCCGCGACGTTGCCAGGGTCGATCTGCGCATGGCAAAGGACGGCAGGGTGTACGTGATCGAGATCAACCCGCTGCCCGGACTGACGCCCGACTTCAGCGACCTCTGCGTGATCGCGAAGGTGGCGGGGATGGATTACCGGTCGCTGATCGGCGAGATCATGGCCGGCTGCCTCAAGCGCCACCGCGAGGCCCGCGCCGCCTCGCCGCAGTCCGCCCTCCCCGCGGCGCCCGCGGCCGGCGCAGCGGCCGGCGCCGCCGCGCCCCCGGCCGCCCCGCCGCCCACCGGCTCCGCGGGCGCGACCGGCGCCGCGGGCGCGGCCGAGCCGGGCTCCCAGCCCGCGCCGGGCTCCCAGCCCACGCCGGCCCCTGCGCTCGCCGGGTCGGTGTCGCTCGCCGCGGAGCTCGCCCCCCTCCCCTCCGCGAGCCGGGAGGTCGCTGGCCCGTGAGCGCGCCCTCGGCCTCGATCCGGCGCCCTCGGCTGCGCGACCTGGGCGTCGCGATCGGCCGCTTTCCCACCGGGCCCGAGAACGCGATCACGGACGTCGCCGGGGTGCGCGTCCACCACGTGACCAAGATCGAGGGCGAGGGCGAGCTCGTCCCCGGCATCGGCCCGGTGCGCACGGGCGTGACCGCTGTGATGCCGGCCGACGGCGATCTGTTCCTCGATCGGGTGTTCGCCGCCAGCTACGTGCTGAACGGCGCCGGCGAGGTGACTGGCCTCTCGCAGATCAACGAATGGGGCCTGTGCGAGACCCCCATCCTGCTCTGCAGCACGCTCTGCGTCGGCCGCGTCCTCGACGCGACCGTCGCGTGGCTCTTGCATCGCCACCCGCAGATCGGCAAGGAGTACGACGTCGTGATCCCTGTCGTCGCCGAGTGCGACGACAGCTTCCTCAACGACACCGTGGGGCGGCACATCACGCAGGCCGACGTCGAGGAGGCGATCGACAACGTCCGCGGCGGCGCCGTGGCCGAGGGGTGCGTCGGCGCCGGCACCGGCATGCAGACCTTCCACTTCGCGGGCGGGATCGGCACCTCGAGCCGCCGCGTGCCGGTCGGCGGGGTCGACGCCGTTGTCGGCGCGCTCGTGCTCTCGAACTTCGGCGACCGCGAGCTGCTCCGCGTCGATGGCGTCCCGGTGGGCCGGCTGATCAGCGACCGCTTCGCCCACGTCCCGCGGCGGGGGCCAGCCGGCTCGATCATCGTGCTTGTCGCGACCGACGCCCCCCTCATCCACCGCCAGCTCGCGCGCCTGTCGCGGCGCGCCGCGCTCGCGATCGGCCGGACCGGCGGGTACGCCGCCAACAACTCCGGCGAGATCGTCCTCACCTGGAGCACAGCGAACCGGGTGCCGCGCGTCGCCATGGAGCAGTGGAGCGCGCCCCGATCGAGCCGCTCGCTCAGCGTGCACCCCCTCGCGCCCGGGCGGCACATGGCCGAGCTCGTCCTCGACACCGAGATCGACGGCCTCTACGAGGCCACCGTCGACGTGGTGGAGGAGGCGATCCTCAACGCCATGTGCGCGGGCGTCGACATGACCGGCCACAGCGGCCACCACGCCCCCGCCCTGCCGCTCGACGCCGTGGCCGAGGTCCTCCGGCGCTACCGCCCCCCCCACCCCTGCGATCCGCCGCCGCTGCGCTAGAGCGCCGAGCAGCTTGAAACACCCAGGAATGAAGAGATTCGAACCACAGAGGCACAGAGGGCACAGAGTTTTTCGGTTGTTCCTCTGTGCCCTCTGTGCCCTCTGTGCCTCTGGCGCTCGTTTTCTCGGGGTTTCGACCTGTTCGGTATCCTAGACGCTGCCTGACGATCTGCCGAGCGGCGCGCTACTCAGGATCGCCGTGGAGGAGCCACTCGTGGGCGGCGTCCTCGTCCCAGAAGCGCCGGAGGACCTTGTCCGTGCCGCTCTCGCGCGCCACGCGGTTGAGCTGGAGCGCCACGATGTCGCTCTCGATGATCTCGGCGACGCGCATCACCCCGAGCTCCAGGCCGAACTCCTGGACGGCGCGGATCTTCTCCGCGACCTCGGGCGCCATCGGCCGGAAGCCGCGGACATCGGCCTTGATCTTGATCTCCCGGCCCTGCAGGCCCTCGCACGCCTTCCTCAGCTCGCTGACGAAGTTCTCCATCTCTTCGAGGCGGACACGGCCCTCGAGGACGAAATCCACGATGGCGTGGATCCGGTCGACTTTGATCTCGAACACGTTGAGAGACCTCCTGCCAGTTCCCGAAGGGGCGGGATGGGGCCGCGCGATCATACCCTGGATCGCAGGGGGCGAGCCCCGGGATCGCGCCGCCCGGGCGGCCGCGATGCCGGCGGTCGGCCGTGAGAGGCGCGCGCAGGGAGGCGGGAGACGGCGCCCCGGCGCGGGGCGGACGGCGTGTTTCCTGGAGACGCGCCGCGCCGCCCGCGCCGGCTCCCGCTCATTCGCGGGGGGAGCGCGCCCGGCGCGGGGCCACGCGCCGGCGCGCGCGGCCCGTCACGCCGTCCGCGCCTCGCCGACGTGCGACTTGCCCTGTCCGCGGCGCGCGGCGATCGCCCTCTCGTAGATGGTCGCGTACTGCGAGAGCAGCGTGGGCCATTGCCGCTCCTTGAGGATCCATTCGCGCGCGTTCTTGCCGACCCGATCGAGGCGCTCCGGATCCTTCAGCGCCTCGACGCACCGCCGCGTCAGGTCGGCGCTGTCGCCGGCCTTGAAGACGAACCCCGTCTCGCCATAGCGCACGAGCTCTCCCATCGCGGGGACGTCGCTCACCATCACGGGACGGGCCATGGCCATGGCCTCGAGGGGCTTCAGCGGCGTCGTGAGCGCGGTCGTCCGGGTCCGGATGCGCGGATACACGAGCAGGCTCGCCATCGCGTAGATGTTGAACACCTCGTCGTGCGGCACCCGCCCGGTGAACGTCACCTTGGACTCCACCCCTCGCTCGCGGGCGAACGCCTTGAGCTCCATCTCCTGGCCGCCGGCCCCGGTGATGACGACGTGCGCGTCCGGGATCTCCCGCGCGATGTCGCCGATCGCCGCGATGAGCGTCTGGAGCCCCTCGTACGGCTGGAACGTGCCGACGTACCCGATGAGCCTCTTTCCGGCGAGCCCGAAGCGCTCCCAGGCGCCGGGCGGCGCCTCCCGCGGCGCGAACTTGTCCGAGTCGACGCCGTTGCCCACGACGTAGAGCGCGTCCGTGCTGCGCACCCGCGGCGCGACCGCGTTCTTCAGGCTCTCGCAGATCGTCACCGTCGCGTCAGCGTACTTGTAGACGATGCTCTCGAGGCCGGCGGCGATCTTGTAAGGCACCGAGTCCTCGGCGAATTTGCCCCGATCGACCGAGGCGTTCTCCCAGAGGTCGCGCACCTCGTAGACGAGCGGCAGCCCGAAGCGGCGCGCCGCCGCGAGCGCCGGCAGCCCGACCAGCATGGGCGAGTGCGCGTGCACGAGATCGGGCTGAAACTCCCGGATCGCGTCCTCGACGCGCGCCTCCAGCGCCCGCACGAGCGAGAGCTCCCGGACGACCGGCAGCTTCTTGCCGGACGGCTCGCGCGTCCGCCAGGTGGAGATCCCGCCGATCTCCTCCTTCAGCGTGTCCCCGGACCCCTGCTGCGCCGAGGTCACCACCGCCGGACGCATCCCGTGCTCGGCCTGATGCTTGATGATGTAGTCGCTGCGGATCGTGTACCCCGCAATGACAGGCAGCGACGTATGAAGAACATGAAGCACGCGCACGGATCACCGCCCTTCGTTGTGATGATGCGCCGCGCAGCCTACCCGAGGCCGCCGCGATCGTCACCAGGCACGTCCACCGCGCGCGCCCCACGCGCGATCGACGCAGGCCGCGCGCGCGGCCTGCGCCGACCCGCGCGCGCGTCCCGACCCCGACGGCGCTCGCCGCGCGACGAGCGGCCCGAGAGCCTAGCTCTCGGCTGCCCCGTTGCGGTACGCTCCGCCGCCCCATGACCCTCAAAATCGCGATCGTCGGCTGCGGCAAGATCGCCGACGGGCACATCGAAGAGATCCAGAAGATGCCGGAGCGGGCCCGGGTCGTCGCAGTCTGCGACCTAGAGCTCCTGATGGCCGAGCAGATCGCGGTGCGCTACGGCATCCCGAGCCACTACGACTCGTTCGACCGGATGCTCGACGTCGAGAAGCCCGACGTCGTCCACATCACCACCCCTCCGCAGTCCCACCTGTTCCTCGCGCGGCGCGCCATCGAGGCGGGCGCCCACGTCTACGTGGAGAAGCCGACCGCGCTGAACCTCTCGGACGTGCGGCGCCTCATCGAGCTCTGCACCGCCGCCGGGAAGAAGATGACCGTCGGCTGGGAGTACCAGTTCGATCCGCCGGCCGTCGAGATGCGGCGCCTCATCGGCGAGGGCGTGCTCGGCGACCCCGTCCACGTGGAGAGCTGCTTCGGCTACAACCTCTCCGGCCCCTTCGGCGCGGCGCTCCTCGGCGACGGATCGCACTGGGTCCACCGCCTCCCGGGCAAGCTGTTCCACAACAACATCGACCACCTGCTCAACAAGGTCGTCGAGTTCGTGGACGACGAGCAGCCGAAGGTCACCGCGACCGCCTACGCGCTCCGGGAGAAGCGCTTCGGCGACGCGCGCGACGACATGCTCGACGAGCTCCGCGTCACGGTGCAGGGCGCGCGCGTCAGCGCGTACGGGACGTTCTCGTCGCACGCGCGGCCGCCCGGGCACTTCCTCCGCGTCTACGGCACGAAGAACACGCTCCACGTCGACTTCACGAGCCGCACGGTCACGCTCGACGCGTCGCCGAAGCTGCCGAGCGCCATCGGCCGCGTCGTGCCCGCCTTCGATCAGGCCCTCTCCTACCTGCGCGAAGGGGGCAAGAACGTCGTGCGGTTCGCCCGCAGCGACTTCCACTTCTTCTCGGGGATGAACCGCCTGATCGGGCTCTTCTACGACAGCATCACGCGGGGCGCGGAGCTGCCGATCTCGTACCGGGACATGATCCGGGTCGCGTGGATGATGGATGAGATCTTCCGGCAGGTCCCGCAGGAGAAGGCGCGCACATGAAAGTCCTTGTCACTGGCTCGAACGGCTTCCTCGGGTCGTCCCTCGTCGACCGGCTGCTCGCCCACGGCGAGACCGACATCCGCTGCCTCGTCCGCCCGGCGAGCAACCGCGCGCGGCTGGAGGAGCTCGAGCAGCGCCGGGGCGTCCCCCTCGAGGTCGCGGTGGGCTCCCTCGCCACGAAGGAGGCCGCCGAGCACGCTGTCGAGGGCGTGGACGTTGTCTACCACGTGGCCGCGGCCATGGGCGGCGCGCCTGCGGACATGTTCCTGAACACCGTTGTCGCCTCGAAGAACCTGCTCGAGGCGCTGGTCCACACGGGCCGGTCGCCGCGGGTCATCCTCATCAGCTCCTTCGGCGTCTACGGCGTGGCCGACCTCCCGCGCGGGTACATCGTCGACGAGAACACCCCGCTCGAGTCGCGGCCCGCGCAGCGCGACCTCTACTCGCAGGCGAAGCTCCGGCAGGAGAAGCTCTTCTGGGAGTACCAGGCGCGCTACGGCTTCCCGCTCACGGTGCTCCGCCCCGGCGTCATCTACGGCCCGGGCGGCAACGCCTTCTCCGGCCGCGTCGGGATGAGCCTTTTCGGCGTGTTCCTGCACCTCGGCGGGCGCAACATCCTCCCGCTGACGTACGTGGACAACTGCGCCGAGGCGATCGCCGTCGCTGGCCGGAGCGAGGTCGCGAAGGGGCAGGTCTACAACGTCCACGACGACGACCTGCCCACGGCCGACGTCTACCTCGCCCGCTACAAGCGCGAGGTGAAGCCGATCCGCTCGCTCTCGGTGCCCTATGTCGCCCTCACCGGGATATCGAAGCTCGTGGAGCGATATCACGCCTACTCGAAGGGTCAGCTCCCGGCCGTCTTCACGCCGTACAAGAGCGCGACCTCCTGGAAGGGGAACCGGTTCGACAACACCAAGCTGAAGGCGCTCGGCTGGAAGCAGCTCGTCTCCACCGAGGAGGGCCTGCAGCGCACGTTCGCCTATCTCCGGGAACGCGCGACATGACGCGTGGGCGGTCGCTCGCGCCGCTCGCGCTGGCGCTCGGCCTCGCGGGTCTCCTCGCCGGCTGCGACCGGCGGCAGACCCCGGGGCCCCCGGCGGTGCACAGCGGCGCGGGCGCGCAGCCCGGCGCGCATCCGGGCGCCGAGGAGACGCAGTCCGGCGCCGCGGCCCTCGCTGTCGCGGCGCCGCGCTTCCAGGCGCCGCCAGCGCCGCCGGCCGTGCCGGCCAAGGGGCACCCGAGGCTCTGGGTGCGCGAGGCCGACCTGCCGAAGCTGCGCGCGCGCGCCACGCCGGCGAACCCCCTGTTCAAGGAGCTCGCGACCGTCACGGCCGAGGCCGTGGCGGCGATGGACAAGGGCCAGATCCCCTCCGAGGGCGACTGCGCCTTCAGCCGCGTCTACTGCGAGGCGCACGCCGAGCTGTTCGCCTTCATGTCGCTCGTCTCGAGCGACGAGGCGGCCCGCAACGACTACGCCGCACGCGCGCGCAAGATCCTCCTCTACATCGTCGACCGCGTGAACAAGGGAGATCCCAAGGACCCCTTCAACCGCAACTTCGCCAGGGGCGACCGCGCCCGCTGGGCCGGCGAGTCGTTCGGCCTCACGGTCGACTGGATCTACGGGTACCTCTCGCCCCAGGACAAGGCGGCGATACGGCCCGTCTTCCTGCGCTGGGCCGAGGAGCAGCTCAGGTCGACGACGACGAGCCACGCCCACCCCGAGCCGATCGGCAAGCTGAACGACCCGGCGATGCTGAAGGAGCCGAGGAAGCGCCGGTACGCCGTGAACAACTACTTCACGTCGCACATGCGCAACCTCACGCTCCTGTCGCTCGCGTTCGACGAGGCCGACGACCCGCCGGATCAGAAGCACAACGGCACCTACCCGCGGCTCCGGGACTACTTCGCCAACGTCGCCGGGGCGTGGCTCTACATGAGCGACAGCGTCCTCCGGAACGACGCGCGCGGCGGCGTGCCGCCGGAGGGCTTCCAGTACGGCCCCGCGACGCTGGCCTACGTGAGCGAGACGCTCCTCGCCATCCAGACCGCGGGCGAGGCCGATCCGGCGAAGTGGGGCCCGCAGGTGCACCTCGACGGCAACCCCTTCTGGCACGAGTTCATCCCGGCCCACCTCCACAGCCTGAGCCCCGCCACGCCCCAGGGCCGGATCGGGCCGACCCACGAGGCCGCGTGGACGGGCGACGGCCAGCGCTACGAGTACACGGATCACATCGATCCGTTCGCGGCGCTCGGCCTCCACGCCCAGAACAGCGGCAACGCCGAGCGCCTGAACGCGCTCCGCTGGATGGCCATCCACGCCGGTCCCGGCGGCGCCGCGGGCCTCGCGCGGCGCGCCCGCTCGACGCTCGGCCAGGTGCACAAGCGGCACTCGATCCTGTACTTCCTGCTGCTCGACCCGGCGGTGACCCCGACCGACCCGCGCCCCTCGATCCCGCTCACGCACTACGGCGCCGGCCTCGGCCACGTGTTCGCGAGGACGAGCTGGGGGCCCGACGCGACGTGGCTCCACTACCAGCTTGGCTGGGAGCACATCGACCACCAGCACGGCGACGGCCTCAGCTTCGGCTTCTACCGCGGCGGCGAGTGGCTCACCAAGGAGCGCATCGGGTACGGCGCCTTCTTCGGCAACTCCGAGCAGCACAACACCCTCGCCGTCGAGAACGACCGCAACCGCCGCCACGACGACCCGAACCGCGGCGAGCTCTGGCGGCGCGGCTCCCAGTGGCCGCTCGTGCACACGCACGATCCCCGGGTGCTCGCGAAGAGCTTCGCGCAGGACTACGTCTACGTGCTCGGCGACGCGACCCCGCTCTACAACTCCGACTACGAGAACATCGGCGACGTGAAGCACGTCAGCCGCTCGCTCGTGTGGCTCAAGCCGGATCACCTCGTGCTCTACGACCGCGCCGCGACGGGCAAGGAGGGGCGCTTCAAGCGCTTCTTCCTGCAGACGCCGAGCGCCGCGCAAGTGGCGGGGAACCTGGCGACGGTCACGACGCCCAAGGGGCAGAAGCTCTTCGTGACCGCGCTGCTGCCCGACAACCCCGTCCTCGCGGCCGAGCCGTACAAACCGACGGGCACCTGGGACACCAAGCCGGCCGAGTTCGAGTCGATGCTCGCGACCCTGCGGACCGAGCCGCCGTCCCCCATGCCGAGAGACACGCGTTTCCTCCACGTGCTCCAGGGCGCCGACGGCAAGGCGGCGGCGGACCCGGCGGCGCTCGTGCGAACGAAGCAGGGCACGCCCTTCGCGGGCGTCGCGGTGAAAGGCACCCTGGTCCTGTTCCCTGTCGATCTGGGCGCCGTGTCCCAGGTCCAGTACACCGCGCCCGCCGGCGTGACGAGGCACCTCGTCACGGGGCTCACCCCCGGCGCCTCGTACGACGTGAGCAAGAAGCCCGGCGGCGGCGGCGACGAGATCACCATCCGCCCCGGCTCGGCCACCAAGGCCGACGAGGGCGGCGTCCTCTCCTTCTGAGCGCCCCGCGCCGACGCGTCTCGCAGCCGTCGTCCCCGGAAGCGGCGGGTACGTCCCCGCCGATCCCGCCTCGAGCGCCACGCCCGCCGCCGAGCGCCACGACCCTGCGCGCGGCCGCCCCCTCGGGCGCCGGCTTGTCCTCGGCGCGGCGCGCTGCGATACTTCATGTTCCCCCGCCACGTCTTCTACGGAGATGTCATGAGCAAGAAGCACCTCGTCTCTGCCGGCGCGTTCTTCGTCGCGCTGGGCGCCCTGTTCATCCCTGTCGAGGGCAGCGCTCCCGCCGCGACGGGCCCCATCGCGAAGGCCAGCTCGCTCGATCTGTCCGGCACCTCGAGCGCCCGGCCTGACGCCCCGCTGGATCTGCTCTTCATCCACCACTCGGTCGGCGGCCAGATGCTCACGGATCCGGGCCCCGAGAAGGAGAAGGCGTCGTGCGTCTACGAGGCGCACCCGAACGGCGGCGGGCTCAAGAAGAAGCTCACCGAGCAGGGCTACCGCGTCCACGAGGCCTCCTACGGCAGCGCGATCGGCGAGGACACCGATCTCTTCCACTGGGCGCCCAAGTTCCGCGACAGGATGGACAAGGTGCTCCGGGTCGCGATGAACGACCAGATGCACCCGGACGGCGTGGTGAACCGGATCGTCGTCTTCAAGTCCTGTTATCCCAACAACCGCTTTGTCGGCGAGGGCACCGCCCCTGGCAACCCCGCCGGCCCGGAGCTCACGGTCTGGAACGCGAAGGCCACGCTGGCGTCGCTCCTGCCCGAGCTCGCGAAGCGGAAGGACACGCTGTTCGTCTACGTCACCGCCCCCGCGAACGTCCTCAAGCGCTCGAAGGAGCCCGCCTGGAAGTGGACCGTGAAGCAGATCCTCGGCAGGCCCTCCGAGGCCCAGGTCCTGCAGCGCCAGGCCGACCACGCCCGCTCGTTCAACAACTGGGTCAAGTCGCCCGATGGCTGGCTCAGCGGGTATCCGGAGAAGAACGTGGTCGTCTTCGACTACTACGACGTGCTCACGAACAGGGGCGAGTCCAACTTCTCGCAGTACGGCTCGGAGGGGGGCACCGACAACCACCCGTCGCGCGAGGGCAACGAGAAGGCCGCGGACGAGTTCGTGCCGTTCCTGAACCAGGCCGTGCGCCGCATGGGCCTCAGCACGTGACGTCGCGCGCCCGGCCCTCCCGCCGGGAGGATCGAGCGCGACGTGCTTGACGCGGGCCGCGATTCTCCGGAACGTCGCCCTCCACCCGAACCGCGTCTTCGCTGAGGACCCTCGACATGCTCGCGCTCCCCGGGGTCATCCTTCTCATCATCTTCATCTACGGCAGGCCTCAGGAGTGGGACGAGCGGTTCGAGAACCTGCCGTTCCTCTACCTGTGGCTCGGCCTCGCGTTCATGGGCATGGGACTCGACCTCGCCCTGGGCAAGGTCAGGCTGAAGGCGACCCCGCAGCTCCGGTGGGCGATCGTCGTCTACCTCTGGTGCGTGCTCACGCTCGGCCTGCGGAACCCCGGCGAGTTCTCCGAGGGCTTCGTCTCGATCAGCGTGACGTTCGTGCTCTTCTTCCTCATCGGGCACAGCCCAGAGGGCTTCAAGGGCTTCCAGAAGCTCGCCGGCACGGTGCTCGTGATGGGCCTCTTCGTGGCGGGCGTCGCCATCCACCAGGGGTTCTCGTCGTTTCAGTGCCTCGCGATGACGCAGACAATCGGCGGCTCGCGCGGCGAGGCGGGCATCCCCGACGGCCGCTTCTGCGAGACCCGCATGGACTGCCGCGAGGGACCGGGCGCCGATCCCGACGCCGAGTACCTGTGCGAGCGCGTCGGCCTCTTCAAGACGTCGACGATCAACGGCCGCGTGCGCTGGCGCGGCGTGCTCCAGGATCCGAACGAGCTCGCGCTCACCTCGGGCATCGTGCTGCCGTTCAGCTTCGCGCTCTTCGAGCAGAAGCGATCGTTCACGCGCGCGCTCCTCGTCCTCGCGTCGCTGCTCGTGATCGCGACCGCCATCATCCTCACGCAGTCGCGCGGCGGCCAGCTCGTCTTCGCGACGGTGCTCGGCGTCTACTTCGTCAAGAAGTACGGCGTCCGCGGCGCGCTCTTCGGCGCCGTCTTCGCCGCGCCGCTCATGCTCCTCGGCGGCCGCGGCGGCGGCGAGGCGGAGGAGTCGGCGAACGAGCGCACGGAGATCCTCTCCGAGGGCCTCCTGATCTACCGGATGTTCCCGCTGATGGGCGCGGGCTACCGCCAGTTCACGGAGCACCACTGGCTCACCGCGCACAACGCCTACCTCCTCGCGCTCTCCGAGCTCGGCCCGCTCGGGATGTTCGCGTGGAGCGCGATGATCTACCTCACGCTCAAGATCTCGCTGGTCGCGCTCAAGCGGTACGAGCACGGCGCCCATTTCGCGGGGATCCGCGCCTGGTCCATGGCGATGATGGCCGGGTTCTGCGGGATGATGGTCGGGATCTTCTTCCTCTCGTTCACCTACCACTACGTGCTCTGGATCTACTTCGGCCTCGCCGGGGCGCTGTACTGCGCCATCAAGAGCGTCGATCCCAACTTCTCGATCCGCCTCGAGAAGCGCGACGTGTACCGGCTCATCCTGGCCGATCTCTTCCTGGTGCTCGTGATCTTCGTGCTGAGCAGGAGGGGCTAGCCCCGCCGGTCAGCGCGCCTCATCAGAGGTCGCTGGCGCGCGGGGCCAGCGCCGTCGCGAGGCGGGCGCGGGGGGCGCGGAGCGCGCCGGCCTCCGGGCTCAGCGCCCGAGGCCGAGGACCATCACGAGCGGGGTCTTCAGGATGATCGACAGCTCCATCTGGAGGAACGTCGAGAGCTTCTCGAGCGACGCGGCGTACGCGAGGTCGAAGAGCAGCTTCATCCGCATGTCGTCGGCCTCGGCCCCCTCCGCCTCCTCGAGGCCGAACGGGTTGGTCAGCGTCGCCTCGAACGCCGCGACCTCGCTCTCCGCCGGGGCGCGCCCGGTGTAGCCCAGCGAGACCTGCGCCAGGCCCGTGATGCCCGGCTTGATGTCGCGCATCCGCTCCTCGAAGAACGGGATGGCGAGCGCGAGGTTCACGAGCAGCTCCGGCCGCTCGGGGCGCGGCCCCACGATGCTCATGTCGCCCATGAGCACGCTCCAGAACTGCGGGAGCTCGTCGAGCCGCGTCTTGCGCAGGAAGCGCCCGACGCGGGTGATGCGCGGATCGTCCTGCTGGGCGAGCACGGGCCCTGTCATCTTCTCGGCGTCCACGCGCATGGAACGGAACTTGCGCATGTGGAACTCGACGAACCGCGGGTAGGCGACGCCGTCCCGTACTTCCGTGCCGATGAGCATCCCGGCACGGCGCTGCATGTAGAAGATCGGCCCGGGCGACTCGAGGTAGATGGCCGCGCCGATGAGGGGGTAGAGCGGGAGGGTCAGCGTGAGACCCACGAGCGAGCCCGCGATGTCGATCGCACGTTTCGCTACACGAACGCCAGGTGTCACTGTTTACCTTGTGGCTCCCATAGTTCAGAACGTGGTAGGGTACAAGCTCGGATGGAGGTTTGGGCGTGATCCGACTCCGAGTACCAGGTTCGTTGACCTATCGCCACCTCGCCCTCCGCGTGGTGGCGGCCGCTTGCAAGATGGCCGCGCCTCGGAGGGCTGAGGGCGGGTCGCCCGGCCTGAGCCTGGAGGATTTCGAGGCCCAGACCGTCTCGGCGTTCGGCGAGGCGTTCAACAACATCGCGATTCATGGATATAGAGATGGGCCGCCGGGCGACGTCGACATCGAGATCGAGTCCGACGCGGACGGCATCATCATCCGCCTGATGGACACGGGGTGCAGCTTCGATCCCGCGGCCATCGAGAACCCTCCCATCGACGACCTCCCCGAGTCCGGGATGGGGCTGTTCATCATCAAATCATTCATGGATGAGGTCGACTACCATCCCGGCAGCCCGAATGTCCTCCGCCTGGTGAAGCGGCGGGACGGCAGCTCGTGCATCGCCGGCGACGGCAGCGAAGGTAGCAGTGAACAAGAGCCGTCCGGTTCCGACTTCGCCGAGGCGACGGGGCATCGGACGAGCAGTTTCCGAATGCGGAGCGTCTCCCGCTCGGGCGCAGCCCGCGCCGCTGGGGGAATCAAAATCCAATGAGCTATACGCGGACCGATAACGGCAATGAGACGGTCGTGCAGTTCGAGGGGACCCTCGACGCAGTGACCGCACCGGAGTTCAGGACGTTGGTTGACGAGCTGGTGGCGGAGAACCGCCAGAACATCACGCTCGAGCTCTCGTCGCTCCGGCTGATCGACAGCTCTGGCGTCGGCGTGATCGTCTCGCTGTTCAAGCGGGTTCGCGCGAACGGCGGCCAGGTGCGCATCGTGGGGCTGAGGGATCAGCCGCGCGCCATCTTCCGCCTGCTGCGCCTCGACCGGGTGTTCCCGACGTGACGTCTGGGGCGGCGTGCTCGCCGCCGACCAGGCCACAGCGGCAGCGCTGGCAAGGGCGGCGCGGTGTCGACGAAGGCGTCGCGCCGGCGCTGGACCGCGGCCACGCCTGCCCGCGAGCGTGGCGGGGCATGGAGTAGGCGCAGAGTGGGCGCAGCGACGCGGCGCACAGGGCCGCGTGCAACAAGCTGGCGCTCGGGCAGCACACGTCTACCATAGGCAGCCGTCTGCCGGACCGGGGCGTACGCGCTCCGGACCGAGCGGCGCAAGCCAACCTTCGAGGAGCGGGGACTATGGACAACTGGAAGATGAACCAGCAGCCCGCCGGGCTCCCCCCGCCCCAGGAGCCGCTCGGGGCACTTCCCGCCGATGCGTCGGCGCGGCCTGCGGGCCCGCAGCCGCCCAGCATCAGCGCGATGATCAACCGGACCCTGGCGCACTGGTACGTGGCGGTGCTCGTGGCGCTCGCGGGGGTGGGCTTCACGGTGCTGGTCGTCCAGTCGAGGAAGCCCGCGTACCGCTCCGAGACCGTGATCTTCTACCGGGAGGGCGTGAAGGCGACGTACCTCGGGCCGGACGGGCCCGACCCGCTCCGCACCCTCTCCGCGCGGCTGAAGGAGACGCTGCTCGCGCGCTCCAACCTCGAGAAGGTCGTGACCGAGTTCAACCTCTTCCCCGACGTCCTCGAGAAGCGGGGCATGGTCGACGCGGTCGACCGGCTCCGCCTCAAGATCACCTTCAAGGCCCGATCGACCGACACCTTCGCGATCTCGGCCGAAGGGGAGACGCGGGAGCAGGCGCAGGAGGTGACGCAGCGGCTCGCGGACATCCTCGTCGAGGAGACGACGCGGATGCGCAGGTCGCAGGCGAAGCTGACGAACGAGTTCCTCGACGCCGAGCTGAAGCGCGCGGAGCAGGACGTCGAGAAGGCAGAGGCCGAGCTCGCGGCGTTCCTGGCCCAGCACCCCGAGTTCGCCGCCGAGCAGGCAGCGCCCGGCGGCGCGCAGACCGGCGCCGCCATCCGCGCGCAGGAGCGCCGCACCACCGGCGCCGATCCGACGCTGGAGGCGCTCGAGCGGCAGGTGCCCCGCCTGCGGGCCCGGCTCACCGGCAAGCCGGAGCAGGCGGCGCCGGGCTCCGCGGGGGCGCCGTCCCCCGCGCTCGTGCGGCAGCGGGATCAGGCCGAGCAGGAGCTCGCGACCGCGCGGCGGGATCTCGCGGACAAGCAGTCCCGCTTCACCGAGCAGCACCCCGACGTCCGGGCCGCGGCGGCCCGCGTGAGCAACGCCGAGGCGGCGCTGCGGCGCGCCGAGGAGGCGCTGATCCTGCCGCCGCCGCCGATCGTGGAGGTCGCCGCGACCGACGAGGCCGAGAAGGCGAAGATCAAGTCCCAGCTCGCCGCGCTCGAGCGGGAGATCGCGGCGCGCAGGGGCGCGAAGAAGGGGAACGCGGCCGACGCGAGCGAGACGGCGAAGCAGATCATCAACACCGAGACGGAGTGGTCCCGGCTCAGCCGCGAGAAGGCGCGGGCGCAGCAGCGGCTCGCCGATCTCGAGGGCAAGTCGTTCCGCGCGGAGATGGCCGCGAGCTCGGAGCAGGGCGGCTACTCGGCGCAGATCGAGGTGCTCGACCCGGCGTACAGGCCGAGCGCGCCCTCGAGCCCGTCGCGGCTGATCCTTGCCATCGGCGGGCTCTTCATGTCCATTGCGGCCGGCATCGCGGCCGCCGCGGCGCGTGGCATCGTGTTCGACGATCGGGTTTACGACATGGAAGATATCGATCGCATGGCGCTCGCTCCGGTGCTCGTCATCGTGCCAGCCGCCACGCGCGGGTCCCGAGGCCGCCGTGGCTGAGACAGGCGGTGCTGAGCCGGGAAAGCCCCCGCCGGTCGCTTCCCTGGAGCGGGCGCTCGATCAGGTCTGCGACTTCCTGAGTCGCGCTGACCAGACCGCGCGGGTCCGCGCCCTCGTCATCGAGGCGCGCCGGCTCCGCAACGTGGTCGGCAACTGGCGGTCGATCGCGCCGGATCCGGACGTGCGCGAGGAGATGATCGCCCGCGTCCTGCGCCTCGCGAACGACGCCGAGGACGTTGTCTCGGCGGAGCGCCCGAGCTCCAGCCATGAGGACCCGAACGCCGCGTTCGACTCGCCGACCATCCGCCAGGAGCTGCCGCCGTCGGGCCACGCGCAGCCGCCGCACGGGATGGGGCTACGGCTCGGCCCCGGCCCGATGGCGGGCGTCCATTCTGGCATGCAGCAGCCGGCGGCCCCCCGAGGGCCGGCGGCCGCGACGCTGTTCCTGGCGGGGGGTCTGCCCGCGAACCACGGCGGGCACCCGGGCCATGTGGCGATGCACGGCGTGCACACACCGGCGCTGCCGCCCGGCCCCGAGCGGCCCGGCGTGGGCCCCGGGGTGACGCGCGTCGTCGATCTGAGCGCCACCCTGAGCAGCCCTGGACTCGTGTCCAGCGGCCCTGGCGCGACGAACGCGTCGGCGCCGGTGCCGATCGCGCGCGTCATCGCGCCGCCGGCGCGCGACGTGGGGGTGCGCGACGCGCCGGCGCACCCGGCGGGCTCGCCGCCGCTAGAGCGCTCGTTCAGCGGGACGTACCCCTCGCCCCCGTCGCTCGTCTTCGATCGCGTGGTGCCGCCCGCGTCGCGCGAGGTGACGGTGCGCGAGGTGCCTCCGCCGCAGCTGCCGCCGCAGCAGCCGCCGCCGCCCGAGAGGCCGCAGGAGCGCTCGGCGACCAGCGCGTTCGCCTCGCCGCCCTCCCTCATCTTCAACCGCGTTGTGTCGACCCCGGCGCACCACGCCGTGGACGCGAAGCTGCAGTCGCTCGACCCGACGTTCGAGGAGCCGCCGTCGCTCCACATCGAGCACATGCGCTCCCTGCCCGCAGGGCCGGAGACCGCCGGGCTCCTCCCGGAAGAGTCCCTGGGCGGCCCGGGCGAGATCACCGTGCGCCCGCTCCCGATGCCGGACGCCGTCGATCCGAACATCGTGATGGTCCACGCGCCGTACTCGCCGCAGGCGGACGCCTACCGCACGCTCCGGCGCAAGCTGCCGCTGGGCGCCGGGACAACGATCGCGGTGACCAGCGCGTCGCCGGGCGAGGGCAAGACGTCGTGCGCCATCAACCTCGCGCTCGCGCTGCGCGAGACCGTCCGCGGGCGGATCCTCCTCGTCGAGGCGAACATCCGCAAGCCAGGCATCGCCAGGGCGCTGCGGTTCGACCCGCCGAGCTGCTTCTCGGAGCAGGTCCAGCGCCACGTCAACAATCGGTACGCGCCCTGGGTCGTCGTCGAGCAGGCCGCGCCGGCGCCCGCCGTGGCGCCCAGCGACGACACGGCCGAGTCGTTGGAGCGGAACGGGCCGTCGGGCAGCAGGTCGCCCGACCCGAGGCTCGCCCTCCAGACGCCCGTCCACGTCCTGGCCGTCGATCCGAGCAAGGAGCGCCCGCCGATCCTCGACGCGGTGGCGTTCGCGAGCGCGATCGAGAGCCTCAAGCGCGCGGGCTACGCCTACATCATCATCGACACGCCGCCAGTGCTCGGCAGCATGGACGTGAACGTGATCGCCGACTCGGTGAGCGGCGTGGTCATGACGTCCCTGGTCAAGAAGTCGACCCGCAAGGCGATCCGTCAGGCCATCGAGCAGCTCCGGCCGGCGCCCATCCTCGGTGTCGTCCTGCTCGACACTTGAGCGCTCGGCGCGCGGCCGGCAGCTCCCCACGTCGAAAGGTGGGGGAGGCGTAGCCGCGCGCCGCCTCCATTGTTACCTTGCGGCCCTCATGCGCCCCGGACGAGGTATTGCGGTCGCGGCCTTCGGCTGCGCGATCCTCACCCATCACGACGCCCGAGCGCAGGACGCGTATCTCCAGGGCGTCTTCACCGGGTCGAGCGGCGTCACCGACAACGTGAGCTCCGCGGCCGAGCCGCCGGCCGGGCCTGGCCCCGAGGCCGACGGCTTCGGGACCGCGAGCCCCGGCCTGATCTTCACGTACACGACGCCGCGCACCTCGCAGACGCTGTCCTACACCTTCGCGGCGAGCTTCTTCTTCCTGCACTCGGAGGCGAACTCGTACTCGAACATGGCGATGTGGTCCGGCCGCTTCGTCACGTCGCCGAGGACGACGCTGACGCTCGGCGCCGCCGGATCGCAGGGCCAGCTCAACACCTTCCAGCTCGAGCAGGCGCCGGGGACCACGACGATCGCGGGCACCGCGGGCGGCACGACGAACTTCGTGCAGGGGTCGGTCAACGAGGGGTTCTCGTTCCAGCCCTCGCCGGTCTGGCAGCTCGGCCAGGCGGCGACGTTCCTCGTCTACAACCCGCTCCTGGACCGCCCGCAGCGCACGTACAGCGCGGCGAACACGCTGAGCGCGCAGCGGATCTTCCGGCACGACATCGCGTCGCTCGCGCTCTCGGTCGGCTACACCCATTTCGACAACGTCCCGGTGACCGACGCCGACCCCGCGACCCCGGACACGTACGTGGGGCGCGACCAGCTCCTCAGCACGCTCGTGGCGAGCTGGCAGCACGACCTCGGCCGCCGCTTCTCGAGCCAGCTCGACGTCGGCGGGGTCGTCGCCACCGACCTGACGGGCGACGCCGAGTCCCTCGTCAGGCCGGCCGGGCTCGCGGCCCTGCGCTACACGCACGACCGGGGCGAGGCCGAGCTCGCGTACATGTACGCGGCGACGCCCAACGTCTTCCTTCAGCAGATCCAGCTCTCTCACCAGCTCACGCTCCGCGCCGCCGCGCCCATCCTCCGCCCCTCCTGGCGCCTGTCGGTCGAGGGCTCGGCCGGCGTGCAGTTCGCGCGGCCCCTCGAGAGGAACGCCGAGGGCGAGCTCGACACGGGGCCGAACACGACCGCGGTGCTCACCGACGTCGCGCTGCTCTGGAGCCCCGTCATCGTCATCCCCGATTTCGCCCTCGCGCTCCGCTACCAGCACACGAACCAGCACACAGCGGCGAGGACAGCGGAGCTCCCCGACACGCGCATCGTGCGCAACGCGCTGCTCGTGTCCGTGTCGGGCGCGTTCCCGCGGCGGATGGAGGCGGGCTCGCGCATCTCGATGACCCAGCCCTTCGGCTCGGCGGGGCCCGTGGGCCCGCCGCACCGGGATCCGGAGCCGATCGAGCCGCCGGAGGGCTCGGAGCCGGCGGCGGCCGGCGACGCCGCGCCCTGACCCCTGGTCGCCCGGGGGGCCTCACCGAGCTGCCCGGCCGCCGCCCTCACGCCCATCGCGGCCGGGTTGCCGCGCGGGGCGCGCTCAGGTGCGGCGCGCGAGGAGGAAGGCCCTGTCGTCCTCGGGGAGCTGATCGCCGCGGAACTCCTCGAGCATCTGCGTGAGCTTGTCGGCGATCGACGCGACCGGGCGGCCAGCGCTGGCGGCGCACAGCTTGGCGAAGCCGGTGCCGAGCGCGTGCAGGCCGAGCATCTGCTTGGACGAGTTGCGCAGCTCGGTGAGCCCGTCGGTGTACATCGCGAGCACTTCGCCGGGCGCGAGCACGCTCTGGTGCGCCTCCATCGGCACGAGGCCGATCCCGAGCGCCGGGTTGACGGCCGCCTGGAGGTGCCGCAGGCCGCCCTCCGCTGTCGCGACGAGCGCCGGCGGGTGCCCCGCGTTGACGCACTCCATGCGGCCCGTCGCCGGGTCGAGCGCGACGGCCACCATCGTCACGAACGACTGCTCCGGCAGGTACTCGCAGAGGTAGGCGTTCAGCCGGTCCATCATGCCCGTGATCCCGCGGCCGGCGTCGACAGTCGCCCTCACCATCGTGTGCACGCTCGACCCGATGAGCGCGGCCTGGAGCCCCTTGCCGCAGACGTCGGCGACAGCAAGCAGGAGGCGGCCGTCGGGCATCGGGACGATGTCCACGTAGTCGCCGCCGACCCACCGGCACGGCTCGAAGCCGAGCGCCACGTCCAGCGCCTTGAACTCCAGCCGCTTCGGCACGAAGGTCCGCTGGATCTGGTGCGCCATCTCGAGCTCGCGCTCGATCGCCGCGTGCGCCTGCGCGTGGCGCCGCGCCTCCCAGGCCGACTCGGCCTGCTGGTAGACCTCGGCCGCGAGCGCGATGAGCCCGAGCCACTCGACGCTGCCGAAGTCGGGCGGCAAGGTCACGTAGAGCAGGTTCATCAGCTGCTCCTCGACCCGCAGCGGGCACGCGACGACCCAGAGCGCCATGACGTCGCGCGACATCGTGAGCTCGACCGTGGCGCTGTCGCTCACCAGGTTGCCGGCGAGCACCGGCTCGCGCGTGTCCTGCACCGCCGCGAGCACGCGGCGCGAGATGTACGGCGGCGCGACCGAGTCCTCGCGCCGGAGCGACTGGAACGGGCGATGCGGCCCGGACAGGATCGTGAGCGCGCCGTTCTGCCGGAGCCGCAGGGCGAGCGCCATGCTGCCGTGGAAGTCCTCGCGGACCATCAGCTGGCAGAGCGCGTCGAACCGGTCCGTGGCGTCCTCGATGCTGAGGAGCCGCCGCGACAGGTCCATCAAGGTGAACAGGTGCTTCGCGGCGATGCGCGGCGGGTCGAGCTCCCCGAGCTTGCGGATCGCTGTCGGTTTGTCCTCCTCGAAATGGAGGCCGCCCGGCTCGAGCGGCACGCGGGGGGCCCGCGCCGTGAGCTGGAACTCGAGGACGTAGTCGCCGATCCCGATGCGATCGCCCGGCTTCAGCACCTTCTCGTTGATCCGCTCGTCGTTGACGAGCGTGCCGTTGGTGCTGCCGAGGTCGCGGATCCACCACCTGCCGAACGGATCGCAGAAGAGCTCCGCGTGGCGCCGGGAGACCGTGTAGTGGTCGAGCGTGAGCTGAACGCCCGGCGCCCTGCCGATGACGATATGGGACTCGGTCAGCGGCCGCCGCGTCCCCGGGAGATCGCCGAGGCGGATCTCCAGGTGGCCCTTCCAATCCGAGCTCGATGGCGCAGAGCCCAGGCTCTCATCTGCAGGCGACATCGTTCGACCTGGCCCGACCATGGGCGGCGGCGTGGACATGGACCGTCTTCGATGGGTACCGAACCGGCGCCCTGACATCAAGGGGATGCTGGCAATTTCGCGACCGCGGAAAGAGCCCTCATCCGTGACCTGTAACCAAGGGCGCGCCGCGAGCAGGCGCGCCGCGAGCAGCCCCGCCGAGCACCGCCCACAACGCGGGTGTTGCGCGATACATCGCGGTGCTGCGGGCGAGCAGGCGGGCGCGCGACGGAGGGACCCGCTGTCGCAAGGACCGCCCCGCCGCGGCGCGCCGCCCACGCCGCGCCGCGCCGCGCCACCTTTGCGCGCGCGGCGGCCGGGAGCGCGCCGTGCAGGTGGGCAGAGGCGCCGCGCGGGCCCCCTCCGTCAGGCCTTGATGACCTTCTGGTTCTCCGCGCGGTAGACGCCGCGGGTGTCGACGATCAGGGCGGCGTGCTTGAGCACCAAGTCGTAGTCGACAACGGAGTGATCGGTGACGAGCAAGACCGCGTCGTGGCTCTTGAGGGTGTCCTCGTTGAGCGGCAACGACGAGAGCTCCGGCAGGTGCGGCCAGGTGCGCATGCGCGGCAGCTTGGGCACGTGCGGGTCGTGGAAGCTGAGCACGGCGCCGAGGCGGCGGAGGAGCTCGATGATCTCGAACGCAGGGCTCTCGCGCGGATCGTCGATGTCCTTCTTGTAGGCGACGCCGAGGAGCAGGACCTTCGTGCCCTTCAGCGCCTTGCCGCGATCGTTGAGCGCGAGCTGGAGCTTGTTGACGACGTAGTGCGGCATCTCGACGTTCACCTCGCCGGCGAGCTCGATGAACTTCGTCGAGACGCCGTACTCGCGCGCCTTCCAGGCGAGGTAGAACGGGTCGAGCGGGATGCAGTGACCGCCCCAGCCCGGGCCCGGGTTGAACCGCATGAAGCCGAACGGCTTGGTCGAGGCGGCGTCGAGCACCTCCCAGACGTCGATGCCCATGGAGTCGTAGACGACCTTGAGCTCGTTCACGAGGGCGATGTTGATCGCCCGGAAGATGTTCTCGGTCAGCTTCGCCGCCTCGGCCGCGCGGGCGGAGGACACCGCCACGGTGCGCGCGATCGCCTGCGAATAGAGCGCCTGCGCCAGGACCAGCGAGGCGCGGTCGACGCCGCCGACGACCTTCGGGATCGTCGCTGTGCTGTGATCCCGGTTGCCCGGGTCCTCGCGCTCGGGCGAGAACGCGAGGTAGAAGTCCTCGCCCATGCGCAGGCCCGACTGCTCCAGGATGCCCTTCACGAGCTCGTCGGTCGTGCCGGGGTACGTGGTGGACTCGAGCACGACGAGCTGCCCCTTGCGCAGCCGCTCCTTGATCTTCTGCGAGGAGCCGACGACGTAGCTCATGTCGGGCTCCCGCTGGGCCGTGAGCGGGGTGGGGACGCAGATGAGGATGGCGTCGGGCTCGTTGAGCCGCGAGAAGTCCGCCGTCGCCTCGAGTCGACCCGTCTTGGCTGCCGCCGCCACGCGCGCAGGATCGAGGTGCTTGATGTAGCTCTTCCCCTCGGCGAGCGCGGTGACCTTCTCGGGGTCAACGTCGAAGCCCAGCACGCGGAAGCCTTTCTCGATGAACGTGAGCGCCAGCGGCAGGCCGACATAACCCATGCCGATGATGCCCACCTGGGCTTCGCGTGCGGTGATCTTCGCCAGGAGGCTCTCGACCGCAGCGGGATGCGTCTCTGCCATTTCCTTTTATCTCCAGTGGTGGAGGGGAACCGCCACGCGGATCCCGACCCATGTTCGAAGAGAGGGGCCCGACGCTACCACAGGCCCCCAAAATTCGCTCGAGTGTCGAAGCGGATCCCCGGCGCCGGGAAGCGGTCCTGCTGGTGGAGGTGGACCGGCGGCGTCGGGAAACACCTCAGCATCGGGAAACACCTCAGCGGCGGCGGCGCACCGCTTCCCGGGCGAGCTGGAGGAAGTCGCGCGACGCCTGCCGCGCGATCAGCAGCGCGGACGCGACGAAGACCGACCCGCCCGCGACAACCTCGGCGCCCAGGCGGAACCCGCGCGGCAAGGGCCCGAGCTCCCGCACGCCGTAGCGCACGGCGAGCACGGCCGCGACCATGGGCAGGCACGCGATCAGCGGGCGGATCAGCGGGCGCAGCAGGCGCATGTAGGGGACGCCGTCGGCGCGCTGGACGACCCAGAGGCTCGCCAGAGCGTGCACCCCGAACGCCACGCCGACCCCGGCGCAGGCCCAGAGCACGCCGCCGATCGATCCGAGCAGCGCGATGCCGCCGATGATCGCGCCGACCTTGAGCCACTCGAGGATCATGATCGTCCGCGTGCGGCCGTAGACCTGCATGTAGGAGGACATGACCCAGCCGATCGGGCGGGTGATGCCGAGCGCCGACAGCACGGCGAGGAGCGAGCCGGCCGGCTCCCAGGCCTCGTTGAAGAAGGTGTCGTTGAGGATCGTCGGGGCGACCGCGCCGAGGCCGACCGCGAGCGGGAAGATGATGAGCGAGAGCAGCGTGAGCGCGCGGACGAGCGCGGTCTTGCGCTGCTCCGGCTCGAGCTTCGCGAACGACGGGACGAGCACGTCGCCGATGCGCTCGCCGACCTGGGAGGCCGGGATGTCGGCGAGGTTCCACGCGAGGTTGTAGAGGCCGCCGACGTGCTCCCCGAAGAGGCGGATCATGACGAGGTTGTCCCACTTGGACGCCCCGAAGTTCGCCAGCGATCCGAAGTTCAGCGGGATGCCGAAGGCGAACAGCTCGCGCGCCTTCTCGCGCGAGAGGGGGCTCGGCGTGAGCCATTCCGCGAGCTTCACGGCCGGGACCGTGGTGACAACGCGCACGAACGCGCGCAGGAGCGTGGCGACAACGATGGCATTGCCGCCCCAGCCACGCATCGCGAGGACGACCGACGCCGCGGTGTAGGTGAGCTCGCCGGCTGCGTTGCGGAGGCTGACGCTGCGGAACCGCATCTCGCGGATGAGCAGGCGGTCGGGGATGTACCAGAGCCGGTCGATGAGCATCGCGAGGATCAGCCCGGGCATGAACTCGAGCATCCCCGGCGCGCCGACGAGGTGCACCGCGATTGGCTCCCGGAGGAGGTAGATGAGGCCGATGGCGACGAGCCCCGCCGCGTGGAAATAGACCGTCGCGTTGAAGAGCATCTGGCGGTCGAGGTTCGGCCGCGACGCGATGTACTGCCCGATCCCGAGGCTCGAAAGAAAATGCGCCGTCATGATGACGACGGAGGCGGCCGAGACCTCGCCGTACACATCCGGCGCGATGAACCGGGTGAGCACGAGGGTGCCTATCAGGCCGAGCACGCGCGAGCCGAGCCCCGTCGCGATCGTCCAGACCGCGCCAAGGACGGCCTTGCGGGCGAGCGCGGAGGAGCCGGCCACGATCAGGGCACGAAGATGGTATCGCCCGCCTTGAGCACGAGGTCCTGCTCAGGCCGCTTCCGCGAGGCGATATCGTCGTAGTTGACGGGGATGTGCCGGAACTTGCCGGGGCTATCCATGCGGATGAGCAGGATCTGATCCGTCGAGGCGAACTGGTTGGGGCCGCCGGCGAGCGCGAGCGCCTCGGAGATGGAGACGAAGTAGTTGGAGGCGTAAATGCCGGCGCGCGCGACGTTGCCGCTGACGACGAACCGGTAGCTGTTGATCCCGGTCACCGCGACGGTGATCACGGCGGTCTCGTCCTTCACGAACTCCGAGAGCCGCTTCTTCAGCTCCTCGCGCACCTCGCTCGGGGTCTTGCCGGAGACGAAGACGTCGCCGATGAGCGGCATCGTGATGACGCCGTCGGCCCGGACGAGCGCGTCGCTCGACAGGTCGGCCATGCGCCAGACGTTGATCCGGATCTGGTCGCCGACCCCGATCACGTACTCGTGCTTACGCGGGTCGTATTCCTTCGCGTAGTTCGCCGGATTGTAGATGTACGTGGGCGAGCACCCGGCGGAGAGCGCGGCGAGCGCGAGCCCTGCCGCCGCCACAAGCGTTCCTCTCATGAACGACCGTTTCGTGGGACGGGCTGTGCCTTCCATGGGCGTCTGCATCGAGGAGGAAGTCAGGCAGTACGGGGTTTCGATCGCGGCGATCTCGGCAGTACGGCTGCGCGGTTGCGCGGTCCTCACCGAGCGGCGCCAGCATTGCAGGAAGGCCGTCCGCCGCCAAGGGGAAGTTTTCATCCTGCGACAAGGCGCAGGATCCTCGCGAGGAACCGGCTTGACGGCCCGAGGGTCGCTCTGGAAGCTCGGCTTTGATGCTGCTTCATGTCCAACGGATCGCGGTCCCCTTCGAGTACCCTGTCTACTTCACGGAGGGCGTCTTCTCGCCGAGCAACGCCGATCTCGCGTCCGCGATCGCCGCGAGGGAGCCGCGCCGGCGGCACCGGGTGCTGCCGGTGATCGACGGCGGCGTGGCCGCGGCCTGGCCGTCGATCGCGGAGGACATCGCGCTGTACGTCGGCGCGCACGCGGAGCGGCTCTCGCTCGTGGCCGAGCCGATCGTCGTCCCTGGTGGAGAGGCGTCGAAGAACGACGGCGCGGCGACGGCGGCGCTGCAGGCGCGGCTCGACGCGCTCGGGATGGATCGGCAGTCGTTCGTGATGATCGTCGGGGGCGGAGCGGTGCTCGACATGGCCGGCTACGCGGCGGCGACGGTGCACCGGGGCGTGCGGGTCGTGCGGATCCCGACGACGGTGCTCGCCCAGGCCGACTCGGGGGTCGGCGTGAAGAACGGCGTCAACGCGTTCGGGAAGAAGAACCTGCTCGGCACGTTCGCGCCGCCGTTCGCGGTGCTCATCGATCCGCGCTTCCTGGAGACGCTTTCCTTGCGCGACAAGGTGGCCGGGATGGCGGAGGCGGTGAAGGTCGCGCTCATCCGGGACGCGCGGCTGTTCTCGTGGCTGACCGAGCATGCGCCCGCGCTCGCGTCGGGGTCGCTCGCGCCGCTCGCGACGCTGGTGCGCCGGTCGGCGGAGATCCACCTCCAGCACATCGCGACAGCGGGCGACCCGTTCGAGCTCGGGAGCGCGCGGCCGCTCGATTTCGGGCACTGGGCTGCGCACAAGCTGGAGTCGCTCACGAGGCACCGGCTGCGTCACGGGGAGGCGGTCGCGATCGGGATCGCGATCGACACCGTCTACGCCGAGCTGGCCGGGCTCTGCAGCGAGGCGACGGCGGCCGCGGTGCTCTCGACGCTCGAGGCGCTCGGCTTCGCGCTGTGGGACGACGCGCTCGCGCTCACGCGCGGGGGCGGTGAGCGGGGCGAGCGGCTGTGCGTGCTCGACGGGCTGGACGAGTTCCGCGAGCACCTCGGGGGCGAGCTCACGGTGACGCTGCTCGAGGACGTCGGGCGCGCGCGGGAGGTGCACGCGATGGAGGAGCGGCACATCGTCGCGGCGATCGCGCGGCTGCGCGAGCGCGCCGGGAGGCGGGGGGCGCCCGCGGCGGCCGGCGCGGCGGGAGCGGCGCGGTCATGAGGCTCGCGTGCGCGGGGGCGCCGCACCTCACGTACTGCACCAACATCCACCCGGGCGAGACGTGGGCGGAGGTGAAGCAGGGCCTGGAGACGCACCTGCTCGCGATCTGGTCGCGCGCGGCCGGCGGCCGGCAGGGCGCGCCGCGGGACGGAGAGGGCGCGCCGCGGGATGGAGAGGGCGCGCCGCGGGACGGAGAGGGCGCGGGCGTCGGCGGCGTCGAGCGCCCGCGGTGCGGCGTGGGGCTGCGGCTCTCGGCGAGGGCGGCCGCGGAGCTCGCCGCGCCGGCGGAGCTCGAGGCGTTCCGCGATTTCCTCGCGCGGAACGGCCTCTACGTGTTCACGCTGAACGGCTTCCCCTATGGCCGGTTCCATGGCGCGCCGGTGAAGGAGCGCGTGTACCTGCCCGACTGGCTCGACGAGGAGCGCCTCGCCTACAGCGATCTCCTGGCGACGCTCCTCGCCGCGCTGCTGCCGGCCGAGGAGGGCCTGATGGGCAGCGTCAGCACCGTGCCCGGCGCCTTCAGGCCGCGGGTGCGCGCGCCCGACGACGCGGAGGCGATGGCGCGACGGCTGGTGAGGCACGCCGTGCACCTCGTCGACGTTCACCGCCGCACGGGCAAGCGGATCGCGCTCGCGCTCGAGCCGGAGCCGTGCTGTTTCCTCGAGACGACGCCCGAGGCGATCGCCTTCTTCACCGGGCACGTGTTCGCGCGGGAGCGCGCGCGGGAGCTCTCGGCGCTGACAGGGATGAGCCTGCCGGACGCGGAGGAGGCGCTGCGGGCGCACCTCGGCCTCTGCTTCGACGCCTGCCACATGGCGGTCGAGTTCGAGGACGCGCCCGCGTCGCTCGCGGCGCTCCGCGCGGCGGGCATCGGCGTGCACAAGGTGCAGCTCAGCGCCGGGCTGCGCGCGCGCGTGGCGGAGCGCGATCCGGCGACGATGGCGAGGCTGCGCGCCTACGCGGAGGACGTCGTGTACCTGCACCAGGTGGTCGAGCGGCGCGGCGGCGCGGGCGGCGGCGGGGGCGAGCTCGTTCGCTACCTGGATCTGCCCGAGGCGCTGGCTGCGCTCGAGGGCGCGCGGGCGGCGCCGCCGGAGGAGCGGCCGGAGGAGTGGCGCGTCCACTTCCATGTGCCGATCTTCCGGGGGATCGAGGGAGCGCTCGGGACGACGCAGCCGGAGCTGGCGGCGCTGCTGTCGCACCTGAGCGAGCGGCCAGCGACGCAGCACCTCGAGGTCGAGACCTACACGTGGGATGTCCTTCCGGAGGACCAGCGGCGCGGAGGCGTGGTCGAGGCGGTCTCGAGGGAGCTCCGCTGGGTGGAGGAGCGGATGGTGCGCGGAGGATCGGGCGATGGCGCCGGCGCTGGCGTCGGTGCGGCTGGCGGAGAAGGAGCATGACGATGACGTCACGCGCGCGGGTGTATCTGCGGCTCGGCCGCGTCTCGAACCTGCCCACGGTCTGGACGAACGTGCTTTGCGGCATGGCCCTGTCGGGGGCCGTCCTGCGCGCGCGCGAGGTGGCGCTCGTGGGGCTGGCGGTGTCGCTGATGTACGTGGGTGGGATGTTCCTGAACGACGCCTTCGATCGGGAGATCGACGCGCGCGAGCGCCCGGAGCGGCCGATCCCGTCCGGCCTCGTGAGCGCCCGCGAGGTGTTCGCGGTGGGGTACGGCTTGCTCGGCGCGGGGGTGCTGCTCGTCGGCGGCCATGGGTACGCGGAGAGCCGGGGCGCGGCGCCGGCCGTGGCGAGCGCGCTGCTCGCGGGGGCGATCGTGCTGTACGACGCCTGGCACAAGGGCAATCCGCTGAGCCCGGCGCTCATGGGGCTGTGCCGCGTGCTTGTCTATGTGACGGCGGCGCTCGCGGCCGGGGGGCAGCTCGGGATCGCGCTGTTCGGCGGGGGGATGGCGCTGCTGTTTTACCTGATCGGCCTGACGGCGATCGCGAAGCAGGAGAACCTGCTGGCGGTCCGCAGCCTGTGGGCGCTCGGCTTCATGGCGGTGCCGTTTCTCTACGCGATGGGGACGCCGCTCACGGGAATGATGGGGATCGTCGCCTACGGGGCGCTCGTCGGCTGCGTGATCCACGCGGTCAGGCTGCTCCGGGGGACGCGGAAGGACCGGATCCCGCGCGCCGTGGTGACGCTCATCGCGGGGATCTCGCTGCTCGACGCGGTGCTCATCGCGAGGACGGGCGCGCCGGGGGCCGGCTGCGCGGCGGCGCTGGCGATGCTGGGGTTTCCGCTGACGCTGGCGATGCAGCGGGTGGTCAGGGGGACGTGAGGACGGGCATCGGGATCGGCAGCTCAGCCAGCCTTGTCCTTGATCAAGACCGGGATACGACATCTCGATCCGCTGGAGGCAAGAACCATCATGTCACATCGCGCTCGAAGCTTTCAGGCTGGCCTCCTTGCGCTCATCTTCGCAGGGTCCGGATGCGCGCTCGTCCTCGGCCTTGACGAGTTCGAAGATGCTTCCGGGTCGGAGGCTCAGGGCCCAGGCGGGAATGACAGCGCGAGCGCATGTACTCCCAGGACGATGGAGCGATGCTATAGCGGCCCGCAGGACACGGCAGACGTCGGATCATGCAGATCTGGCCTACGGACCTGCAATGGCGATGGAAGCGCGTGGGGCGCGTGCACGAACGAAAAATTGCCTGACCAGGAGAGCTGCGCGCTCGACGAGGATGAAAATTGCGACGGATTCGACTGCACCTTGTGGGCATAGTCCTTCGGCAAGGAAGCAGTCGCACACTCCGTGGCGACCGACAAAGAAGGGAATATCATCGTAGCAGGCCGTTTCTTCGAGGCCATACAGCTCGGCGCTGAGCCACTCGAGAGCGCCGGCGAAGCGGACGCGTTCGTCGCCGCCTTTGACAGATCCGGAAATCATCTCTGGAGTCACAAGTTCGGAGACGCAGCGGCTCAGGAAGCGACATCCGTGAGCGTGGACGCCTCCGGCAACGTCATCGTGACTGGCGTCAGCGACACGTCGGGAGACCACAGATGGAGCCGCGACTTCGAAGGAACCGGCCACAATGCGATAGGCGGCATCAGCGCTGACAGCTCCAACAACCTTGTACTCATCGGCGAGTTCGCGGATGAGCTGAGGGTGGACAACGAGATCCTGGAACATCACGAGCTTCCGTCACCATGGGTGCTCAAGCTCGATGCGTCAGGGAACACGCTCTGGGCAAAATCCTACGGCGCCCACGGAATTTCGTTCGGCATCGCTGTCGAGACAGACCCGAGCAACGAGATCGTCGTCACGGGCTCATTTTCTAGCGGGATTGACTTCGATACGGGCACGTCGGAGGCAGAGGCTGACGCTCTGTTCCTCGCGAAGCTCGGAATCTAGCACAACGTCACATCATGCCGACCACGTGGGACTGCTGCACGAAGTCGTGGGCACGAGCATCAGCCAAAGAGATGATCCAGCACGATCTTGCTGACATCAACGGCAAGAACACGCTCATCCGGCAGCAGCGAACCACAACTGGAAATGGCCAGCGGCCCTCGTTCCAGACGCTCGTTCAAGCGCCCGTGAGATCCATTCACCAGCGCAGTATCGAGTGGGACCACGTCCATCAGATAGCGTAGACCGAGCTTCTTCTTGATGAGCCTCCAGCCCACGCTGGCCGGCAGGAAGCGTAGCTCGGGATCAGCAAAGAGCTCGACAGGATCGTACCCTGGCTTGCGGTGAATATCGACGGTCCTGGCAAACTCCGGGGCTTTCTCATCATCAAGCCAGTAATAGTAGCTGAACCATCGATCCTCTCGTGAGGCCGCGACGAGCTCGCCCGACCGCGCATGATCCAGCCCGGCAGAGCGCTTGCCGTCCGCATCGAGGACGAAGTCCACCCCGGGCAGCCCTTCGAGGAGCGCCTTCACCTCCTGGATCCTCTCCGGACGACGCACGTAGACATGCGCCACCTGGTGGTCTGCCACGGCAAATGCCTCGGAGGCGCCGGCATCAAGCTTCTCGAGCCCACGTTCAACGCGGACGCGCAGCAGCCCCTGCTCTCGGAGCGTTCGGTTGATGTGCACTGCCCCGGACACGCGCGTGATGCCGTACTCGGACAGGACGATGACGCGCGCCCCATCCTTCTGCACATGCTCGATGAGCTCGCCGCAGACGGCGTCCACGGCGCGGAGGTCATCCTTGATCGCGGGGTGATCCGGCCCCAGCCGTTGCAGGTTGTAGTCGAGGTGCGGGAGGTAAACCAACGTCAACGTCGGCCGTCGCGTGTCGTACACGTGGCGCGCGCACCGCGCGATCCACGCCGTCGACCGGATATCCGCGTTCGGCCCCCAGAAGTTGAACAGAGGGAACTCACCCAGCCGGAATACGAGCTCATCGCGCAGCGACGCCGGCTCCGTGTAGATGTCCGGCAGCTTGAGCCCGTCCGCCCAGTAGATCGGCCTCGGCGTCACCGCGTAGTCTGCCGAGCTGTACATGTTGTACCACCAGAACAGCTTGGCACAGGTGAACGTCGGGTCGCGCCGGCGCGCGGCGTCCCAGATCTTCTCCCCCGCCACGAGCTGGTTCGCCTGGCGCCACAGGTTCACCTCGGCGATGTCGCGAAAGTACCAGCCGTTCGCGACGCAGCCGTGACCGCTCGGGAGGAGACCTGTCGTGAACGTCGACTGGACCGTGCACGTGACCGCTGGCAGCACGGTCTGCAAGGGACGCATGGCGCCTTCGCGAGCGAGCCGCTGAAGGTTCGGCGTGGCGTCGCCGAGGAGCTCGCCGGTGAGGCCAACGACGTTGAGGACGACGGTGCGGTGCATGGGTCTGCTCGTTCAGCTCTGCACGACGGGGGTCTGTCCCCGCAAGACCGAATTGCCCTCGAACAGCGCGCGTTGATCCACGGCAGGCGCCTCGCCGAACTCGGTCAGATCGAGGCGACCGCTCTGGGCAAAGAAGGCGAGCGGGTTCTTCCACACGATCCGCTCGATCACCTCCTCCGCGATCCCGTTCTCGCGCATCCGCGCCGCCGTCTTCGGCACCTTCAGCGGATCGCTCACGCCCCAGTCCGCCGCGCTGTTGATCAGGATCCGCTCCGCGCCGTATTTCTTGACCAGCGCGACCATCCGGTCCTCGTCCATCTTCGTGTTCGGATAGATGGAGTGACCAGCCCAGCAGCCGGTCGCGAGCACGAGCGGCAGCGTCTCTTCGTTGTTGTGGTCGATGAGCGCGCGCTCTTCCGGAAAACGAAGCTCCCGCAGCAGGGCGAGCGTCCGCTCGGTGCCGCGCTTCTTGTCGCGGTGCGGCGTGTGCACGAGGACGGGGAGATCGTGCTCTCTCGCGAGCTCGACTTGCAAGACCAGGTATTTCTCCTCCTCGGCCGTCATGTCGTCGAACCCGATCTCGCCTACCGCGACCACCCCCTCCTTGTCGAGGTAGCGCGGCAAGAGATCGATGACGCCCTGCGCCACACGGGGGTTGTTGGCCTCCTTCGGGTTGAGCCCCATCGTGCAGAGATGGCGGATGCCGAACTGGCTGGCCCGGAAGCGCTCCCAGCCGAGCAGGGACGCGAAGTAGTCCTCGAACGTGCCGACGTGCGTCCTTGGCTGGCCGAGCCAGAACGCGGGCTCGAGGACGGCGACGATGCCGGCGGCGGCCATCGCCTGGTAGTCGTCCGTCGTTCGCGATGTCATGTGGATATGAGGATCGAATAGCTTCACTGGTTCCTCCAGCGCGCGCGGCTTCACTCGGGGATCCGCGTCGCGCGCTCGTGCTCTTGCTCCAGCGAGAGCAGGCCGATGTCGGCCGGAACGCTCCGGCCAGCCGCCCTCCGCTCGCTCGCGTAATCCTCCGCCATCCTGGCGAGCTCGCCCGATCGCCGCTGCTCCAGCCCGACGATCCGGGCGAGCGCCACGCCCATGAACATGGCCTTGAGGACCATCTGGTTGAAGTTGAGGTCCGGAAAGCAGGCTGCCGGGTAAGGATTCTCGCAGGCGATCGCCTCGAAGACGGGCAGCTCGTTCGTACGGCACGCATCCACCGCAAGGGGGACGAAGCGCTCCGCTCCGCTCACGAACGGTAAGGCCCTCAGGATCGCCTGACGCTCGCGACTGTCGCCCTGCTGATAACAGGTCCCGAGCAGCGGATCGAGCTCCGAGGGGGGGAGGCTCCTCGACACCAGCGCGATCATCGTTGCCCGGCCAAGCTCATCAAGGCGCCAGCGGTCGACCGCCGCAGAGACGCCGGCAGCGTTCAGCGCCTCTCGCTCGTCCGATTGAAGGCCGAGCGGCGCCTTGCCGAGCGCGCGCGCCGCCGCGGTGAACGTCGCCTGGAAGTGGTCGCGATCGAACCAGGCAGACACCTCGCTCATCGACGCGACGCGCTCTGCCCCTTGACGCACACCTGTCCCGGCCACCGCCTCGACGCGCTCCAGCCAGGAGGCGGCCGCTGGCGGAATCCGGTGCGACAGGATCTCGAGCAACAGTAGGGAAGGGTCTTTCATTGTAGTCGTGCTCGCCGGTTCCGGATGCTTCTGGCACGACGTGAGGACGTGGCGCCGAGCGGTGGAAATTTATACCAAGGAGCGCGCTGTTCGGATAGCCTCCTACGGCATGATGGACCAGAAGCGTTTCCTTTTGTCTTACATGCCGATCGCAGCCGCCCTTCTCGGGCTGGGCGTCACACTGAATGGCTGCGGGGGCAGCGACTCCGGAGCAGGGGCGGGCGGCGCAGGCGGCGCAGGCGGCGCGGGCGGGGGATCCGGTCCCGGTGGAACGACGACCAGTGGAACGGGGACCGGCGGCGCTACCGCCACGAGCACGGGCACCCCCGCGACGGGCAGCGGAGCCGGTACGTCCACCAGCGGAACGGACGGCTCGGGAGCCGGCCCCGGGACCGGAACCGGCGCAGGCGGGCATGGAACTATCGACTGCGACGAGCCGGGCGGGACCGTGCCGCCGCTCAAGCTCACGGAAGTAGCGAGCGGATTTGAGCTTCCTCTGTTCGCGACGAGCGAGCCGGCAGACGCCAGCCGACTCTATGTGTTGGAGCAGCGCGGAAAGATCCGCCTGGTCAGCGGAGGCGCGGTGCAGAGCGCTCCGTTCCTCGATATCGCCGCGGATGTCTATCAGACGCCCGGTAACGACGACGAGCGAGGGCTCCTCGGGCTCGCGTTTCATCCGGACTACGCGGACAACGGCAGGTTCTTCGTCTATTTCAACACGAGGTCACGCACGCTGGTCCTCCGGGAGTACAGGCGCTCGACGAGCAACCCGGATCAAGCGGACCCGCAGTCGCAACGCGAGTTCTTCTCGATACCGGTGCTGGTGGGCAATCACAACGGCGGGATGCTCGCCTTCGGCCCCGACGGCATGCTCTACATCGGCGTCGGTGACGGAGGCGGCAGCAGCAGCGATCCGGACCCGAACAACAACGGCCAGAACATCAACGTGAAATACGCCAAGATCCTGCGCATCGACGTCGACAAGTATCCGACGCCCCCGGACGGCAATCTCACCGGTGGAGATCCGGACGTATGGGATTACGGCTTGCGCAACCCGTGGCGCTTCACCTTCGATCGCTGCAGGGGTGATCTGTACATCGGCGACGTCGGCGGACGACTCTTCGAGGAGATCAACATCGAGCCGCGCGGCCAGGGCAACAAGAACTACGGATGGAGCGTCACCGAAGGGAGCACCTGCCTCAAGGCAGACGAGCCGCCGGGGTGCACGTCGCCGACGATCACGGCGCCCGTCCACTCTTATGATCACAACCGCGGCGACGGTTCAGTGACCGGCGGCTACGTCTACCGTGGCAGCAGGATCCCCGCGCTTCGCGGCAAATACCTGTTCGGTGATTACGCCACCGACAGGATCTGGATGCTCACCTGGAAGGACGGCCTCATCGAGCCCAGCAGCTCGCTCAGCCAGGACCTCGCTTCCGAGAGCACCATCCAAGGTCTGGCTTCTTTCGCCGAGGACGCAGCCGGCGAGCTGTACGTCGTCTCCTATGGAGGGAGCGTCTTCCGGATCGATCCGGAATAGATTGCACCGCGTCCATCGGGGGCGCGCGCGATGGATCGTCGCTGGTGATACTGCTGAAGCGCAGCTTGACAAGTCTGGACTTGAGCCATGCGGAAAACATTGAAACAGGCGGCGGGGTGGGCGCTCGCGATCGGGCTGCTAAGCCACGAGGCAGCGGCCGGGATCGATGACCTCAAGGGCACCACGCCAAACGACATGCCACAACCGAACAACCTCGGCACCGCCGAGCGCTGCGACGGCTGCCATCTAGCAGAATCCGAGGACACTCGGGATTACATGCCCACGGATACATGGGCAGGCACCATGATGGCCAATGCTTGGCGGGACCCTGTCTTCAAGGCGGCCCTGACGATCGCGAACCAGGACGCCGCGGGGATCGGCACCTTCTGTCTGCGCTGCCACTCACCCATCGGCTTCTTGAATGGGAGGGCCACACCTCCGGATGGCTCTGGATTCGACCCCAACGCCGCCGTCGACGGCGTGATCGTCGACGGCCAAGGCGTCAGCTGCAACGTCTGCCACCGGGCGCTGCCAACCAATGGCCCCGATAACGCCGAGCCGTACTTCCTCGGGAATGCTCAGCTCGTCTTCGATTACTCACCGGAGGCCGCTGGGTTCATCAACACACCCGTCATGTACGGTCCTTACGAGAACATCGCCTCCAGGTCTCACGTTGGCGAGCAGGCCCCCATGCTCGCCGACTCCCGGTTTTGTGGTCAGTGTCACCAGGTCACGAACCCGGAGGTGATGCTGCGGGACGCGAGCGGGGAGGACACGAACATCGAATTCCCTCTTGACACGACCTATGAGGAGTGGGCCTCGAGCGACTTCAGCGATGGTAAGCCGAGCGAGAAGAGCTGCATCGACTGCCACATGCGCAGAAAGGCCGGGGAGTGGACGGTCGCCGACAACGCGCCGCTGCGCACCGATCCTCGCGACCACCTGATCGTCGGCGGCAACCACTGGGGCATCCAGGCCGTCATGGCGGCTGACCCGATCCGCGCCGCAGAGCGCGCCACCTCCTTTCAACTCGCCCTGGACCGCACCCTCGAGAGCCTCGCCTCCGCCGCATCGGTCACGCTCGTCGAGGCCCCCGAGCAGGGTGAACCCGGGGGCGAGATCACCGTCACCGTGCGCGTCGAGAACCTCACCGGTCACAAGTTCCCGACGGGCTACGCGGACAGCCGGCGCGCCTGGATCGCCGTGTTCCTCGTCGATGAGGCCGGGGTCGAGCGGCCGCTGCTCGGCGGCTACGACGCCGATACGGGCGAGATCCAGCGCGAGCCGGCGACCCACGAGTACCGGGCGGTGCACGGGCGGTGGAACAGCGAGGCAGGCGTCGGTGAGAAGGGGGATCACCTCGCGCTCCACGACATGATCATCTCGGACACCCGTATCCCGCCGAAGGGCTTCGTCCCGTCGCGGACCACCCAGCCGAGCCAGGAGATCGACTTCAGCGACGGGAACGGCGGATACCGCAACCACGACGAGGCGAGGTTCACGCTCACCGTGCCGGCCGACGCCTCCGGCGCCCAGACGCTCTCGGCGCGCGTCTACTACCAGTCGATGACCAGAGAGTACGTCGAGTTCCTTCGATCCGCGAACGTCACGGACGACAAGGGAGAAGAGCTCATGGCCATCTACGAGGAGACCGGCGAGGCGCCGCCCATCCTCGTCGCAAGCGAAGACGCGCCGATCGATCTGGGAGCGCCGCCCGACACCACCGGCAGCGGCGGCGGCGACGGCAGCGGTGGCGGCGGCGTCGGCGGGAGCCCGACCGGCGGCGCCGCCGACGGCGCTCGCGACGACGGCGGATGCGGCTGCCGGACGCCCGGCAACAGCCACGACCGGTGGCTCCCCGCAGCGCTCGCAGGGCTCGCCCTCGCCTCCGCCGCAGCCCGGCGCCGGCGAGCGCACAAGCCCCGTTGAGCATCAACCCACCAGGGTGAACTCAACCCACCAGGGGAAGAGGAAGCCTCGCCCGGACGACGGGCGAGGCCCTGAGCGCGTCCGTCCCGCCTTGTCGCGCGACGTTTTTCGCTCGCCTCGCTGCCCGGTGCCAGCATAGACACGTACCGAGCGCCCCACGACGAGCCTCGCCTTGCCCATCTCCCGCCTCGTCGATCCCCTGTTCCTCATCCTCGTCGCCACGGGGCTCGGCCTCGCGCTCTCCGGCGGCGACTGGAGCTACCGCGCGCGCCGCTCGAAGGCCGGCCGAGCCCTCGCGTGGAGCGCATGGCTCACGCTGTGGCTGCTCTCCATGCCGTGGGTCTCGAGCTCGCTCGCGCGTCGGATCAGCACGCCGCCGAGGGACCTGCGCGCAGACCTCGCGGGGACCCCGCCCGAGCGGCGGGTCCTGATCCTCCTCACCGCCGGGATCGACGCCGACGAGTTCGGCGAGCCCGCCATGGAACGGCAGTCGGCGGCTGGCCTCGAGCGCAGCCTCGGCGCCGTGCGCGTCTACCGCGAGCACGGCTTCGGCCACGTGATCATCTCGGGACGGGACGTCCAGCGCGCGCCCACCGAGCTCGCGGGCAGCATGGCCGACCTGCTCGTCGAGCTGGGCGTGCCGAGGAAGAAGATCATCCTGGAGACCGAGTCGCGCGACACCCGCGAGAACGCCATCCACGCGGCCCGGATCGCCCGCAGCCTCTCGGCCGAGAGGGCGGTGGTCGTGACGAGCGCGATGCACATGCGGCGCTCGCTCCGCATGTTCGAGCGCGCAGGCCTCGACGTCCTCCCCGCGCCGGTCAGGTTCCAGTCGCTGCCGCCCGAGGGGCTCGAGGGGCTGTTCCCGTCGTCGCTCGCCCTCTACCGATCGCAGCGCGTCGTTCACGAGCTCGTCGGTCTGCTGGAGCCGTGACCGGCGAGGTCACGGCGCCGCGCTCACGACGTCGCGCATTTTCTGCCCTTGTGTCGTCGAGCGCTCTCGCGCCGTCGAGCGCTCTCGCGCCCTCGCGCTACCAGGTGACCTTCTGCGACCCGCGGAGGAAACGCCACAGGCCGACCACCGCCGCCGCGTTGAGCACAACGAAGGTGCGCGCGAGCGCGCCGAGCTTGCCAGCGACACCCCCGAGCACGGCGAGCAGATAGAACGCCGCCTGCCCCCCGAACAGCGCGCGCGCCGCGTAGAGCGTCCACGAGACGTCGCCGCTGGCCTCGGCGCCGACCCAGGCGGCGGTCGATGTGATCAGCAGCGCGACGAGCGCCCAGGGGCACACGAGGCGAAGCACCTTGTGCGAGAAGACCTCGAGCCAGGACGGGTTCCTGAACGGAACGAGGAGCGCCGGGAGCAGCGAGAAGAGCTGGTAGTTGCCCGCGAGCGTGCGCACCTTGCGGCCGAACTCGCGCTCGTCGCCGAAGGCGTCGTCGTACGCGATCGCGTCCTGCGCGAAGAGGATCTCGCGGCCCTCGAGGCGAAGCCGCATCGGCACCCACATGTCATCGAGGATGACGCCCTCCGGGAGCCGGCCCATGTCGGCGCGCCGGATCGCGTAGATGGGACCGGTCACCCCCACCATGCTCCGGAACCGCCCCTCCTGGAGGCGGATCCAGTTCTCGTAACGCCAGTAAGCGCCCGAGCCCGCCGAGCCCTTCAGGACGAGGTTGCCGGAGACGCAGCCCGCATCGGGGTCGGCCAGCAGCCGCACGAGCGCCCGCAGCGCGCCGGGCACGAGGGGCTGGCGGATATCGGTCATCAGCAGCACCTCGCCCGTCGCGACGCCGAGCATCGTGTTCACGCCGACCGGCTTCCCGCGCCGCGCCTCGCTCACGATCACCTTCACCCGCGGATCGCGCTCGGCGAGCTGCCGGGCCACGAGCACCGTGTCGTCGGTCGAGCCGTCGGAGTAGAGCAGGACCTCCAGCTTGTCCCTGGGATAGTCGAGCGCGAAGAGGCTCTCGACCTTCGCCGGGAGGTACGACGCCGCGTTGTAGACGGGGATGCACGCCGTCACGGTCGGGAGGTAGCCCGGATCCTCCTTCCGCTGCGCCGGCCACAGCCGCGCGAGCACGCCGATAACGACCGGGTACCCGACGTACGTGTACACGAGCACCGCCACGGCCAAAAAGGAGGCAATTACCACGCTAAACTGTAAAGCGCCGGTCGGGGGCGGTTGTCAATCGACATGGACGCCCCCGCCGGGGTCGAGCGGTTCACCTCGCCTGCGCGCCGCGCGGCGCATGTCGCACGTTCGTCACCGCATGGCGCGCCACGCGTGTCGCGACACACGGCGCGTGCGCGCCGCGCGCGATCAGTTCCGCACCTTCACGCTCCGGATGACGTCTCCATCCACGAGCGCCGCCCACGGCCCGGCGGCGGCGCCGACGGCCGCGTACTGGCCGTCGAGGTGCGGCGCGCGCGCGTGCATGACGAAGAGCTGGCTCGATCCGGTGTCGCGGCCGGCGAGGGCGACGCCGACGCGGAGCGGCTCGAACGCGACCGGCGACGTCTCGCAGCGGAGCGCCGGCCTGCCAGGAGGACCTCCGGCGCCGTCGCCGAACGGCGCGCCGAACTGGGTGACGAAGCCGGGCACCACGCGGTGCACGATCTTGCCGTCGTAGTATCCCAGGCGCGCGAGGTCGACGAAGCGGGTCACCGCGACCGGCGCCAGCGCAGGGTCGAGCGTCATCGTGAGCTCGCCGGCGTCCGTGTCGAACGTCAGCACCGCCGGCTCGCGCACGAGCGCGGAAGCCTCGGGCGGCACCTCGCCGACCGGCGGCGCGACGGCAGGCCGCCCCGCCGCGCCCGCGTCGCCCGGCAGCCCGGCGTCGCACGCGACCTTGCGGCCGCGGAGCACGCCGAGCGCCGTCCCCGCGTGCGCCCGCGTCGTGGGGTAGCTCGACCTGCAGAGCTCCTCCAGGCGAGCCTCGGCCGGCCTCAGCGCGAGCGCCCCCGCCGCGTCGATGGCCGCGCCGATCAGCTCCGGGTCGTCGCGCGCGGCGGGGCGATCGAGGATCGCGATCAGCGCGGCCTCGATCGCCGGCGACGTCACAGCGGTGGGGGCGTCCTTCCCCTCGCGCCCCGCCTTGCGCTTGCGCTTGCCCTGCCCCGGGGCCTCCGACGCACGCTGCGGCTGCCGCGCGATCACCTCGGCCGCGGCGGCGACGAGGCCCGGCTCCTCCGCGGCCAGCGCCTTCGCGAGCAGATCGGGCGCCCCGGCGATCTCCTCGTGCGAGGCGATGAGCTCGATCGCGGCCTCCCTCGCGCGCAGCTCGCCCGACTCGGCGTAGGCGCGGAAGGCGGCGAGCCGCGCGCCCGTGATGGCGCCGCGGCCGATCACCTCGACGACCGCCCGCGCGCCGATCGAGCCGCGCACAGGCGCGCCGGCGTCCGGCTTGCTCCCCGGGGCGCCCGGCGCCGTGACGTCGCAGCCGAGCAGCAGCGGATCGCGGAAGTTCTCGCCCGCGAGGAGCCTGGCCGCGCCGCAGCGGAGCCACGCGACGCGGCGGAGGATCGCCGCGGGCGCGCTCGGCGGCGGCGGCAGGGCGGCGAGATCGCGGAGCGGCTTGCGCGCGGCGCCCGCCGCGCCGAGCGCCTCGAGCGCGGTGAGCAGCGCGCCGAAGTCCTCGCTCACGAGGCCCGTGAGCGCGATCGGGTCCGCGCTCGGGACGAGCGAGGCGACAGCGTCGGCGAGCGCGCGCTGGCCGGGCGCGCCGAGCCGCTTCAGCGCGCGCGCGGCCTCGGCGCGCTCGCTCGCGGTGAACACGCCGCGCGTGGTGAGCACGCGGGCGAGCTCGCCGACGGCCGCCTCCCCTGCCCTGCCCAGCGCGCGCACCGCGAAGAGCCGCGCGTCGCCCGCCTCCGCGAGCCGCGCGGCGGCGACGTCGCGGATCCGGGGGATGACCGTGAGCGGGACGTGCTCGAGCCGCCCGATCGGGTAGAGCGCCTCTGGCACCGGCGGGCTGGCCGCGCTGCCCGAGGCGAGGTTGAGCAGCGCGACGAGCGTCTCCTCCCGGAGCTTGAGCTTGATCGCCGCGAGATCGCCGAGCGCGTACGCCGCGTGGACCGCGCGCTGGCGCGGCCCCTCGAGCCACGCGACCAGCGTCGGCTCGGACGCCTCGGCGCCGCACCGCCCGATGGCGCGCGCGATCGCGCCGCCCGCGTCGAGCCGCGGAGGTCCCGCGGCGGCGCCGCTCGCCGCCGCGCCGCCGCCACGCGCGGACGCCGACGCCGCGGGCGCGACGGCGCTCGCCGCCGCCGCGCCGCCGTTCACGGGCGCGACGGCGCTCGGGGCGGCCGACAGGCCCGGGCCGGCGTCGCGGGCAAGGGCGCGCGCGACGAGCATCGAGACCGTCTCGCCCTCGTGCTCCTTGCACGAGGACCCGAGGCCGTACGCGCCCCACGCGATCACCTCGTCGTCCTCGTCGGCGAGCGCCCGCACGAGCCCGGGCCGCGCCGCGTCGCCGCCGATGCGCGCGAGCGCGCGCGCGGCGGCGCGCCGCACGTCGACGTCGCGGCTCTGCTGGTCGGCGGGGCTCACCTCCAAGGCGGCGCGGCGCTGCTCGGCGGCGAGGAGGGCGCCGAGCCGATCCTGCGCCGCGCCGGCGGCGGCCGGAGCCGGCGCCGAGCTGCCCGCGTCGGGCGCGGGGCCGGGCGCCGGCTGCCCGTCGCAGGCGGCGAGGGGCTGGGACAGCGCGAGCAGCGCGAGGAGAGAGAAGGAGGAGCGCCTTCGCGGCATGATCACGTTTCACCCTGCCGGTCGGCGTCGAGCAGCCAGTCGGCGCTCTCGCTGAGGATCCGCCGGCGGCGCATCGCGCGCGCGTCGAGCCACATGGAGACCACCTCGTGACCGCGTTGCCACGCGCGCGCAACCATCGGCGCGCGCACGTGCGGCGACGGCAGCGCGCAGGCGTCGATCCCGACGTCGCGGAAGTTCTGGAGAGCCCTCGCCATGTGCCAGGGGCAGGTGACGATCGCCGCCCGCCGCGCGCCCATGCGGCGCAGGAGGGCCGCGCTGAAGATCGCGTTCTCGTGCGTCGTCAGCGACCAGAGGTCCTGGACGATCGCGTCCGCGGGGACGCCGGCGCGCCGCAGCTCGGCGGAGAGCACGCGCGCCTCGATCTGCGCGCCCCAGCGGCGCCCGCCGCTGGCGATCACCCGCGGCGCGACCCCCTCGCGGTAGGCCTGCGCCGCGGTCGCCGCGCGGCGCGCGCCGGGGGCCGCCGGGCGCCCGGACGGGAGCATCCTGCAGCCGAGGACGACGATGGCGTCCGCGTGGAGCGGCATGGGCCCGACCATAGCCCATCGGCCGCGGCGTTCGGTGCCGCCCGCGCGCCGGGCCGCGCCGCCGCCCGCGCGCCGGGCCGCGCCGCCGCCTGTTCAGGCGCTTCCGCGGGCCGCCGCGGGGTCGGCGACTACCCTGCAACTACATTGGCGCCGTGCCCCTGCTCCCCCGGCCAGGTCTCCACGTCTGCGACCTTCCTTGCTCCCGGTGCACCAGGCGGCTTGACGCTGCCCGCGCTCGGAATCTAATAGCTCTACCTTGAAACGGGCGGGGTTCAGCGAGCGAGGCAGGATGCGGATCAAGATGTGGGGGGTTCGCGGAAGCATCCCCACGCCCGGTGCAGGCACGGTCGAAGTCGGCGGCAACACGAGCTGCTACGAGATTCGTGCCGGTGAGACGCTGGTCATCCTCGATGGCGGGACGGGGCTCCGTCTCCTCGGCCAGGATCTGGTCAAGGAGATGCCCTTCGAAGCCTGGATGTTCTTCAGTCACGTGCACTGGGATCACATCCAGGGCTTCCCCTTCTTCACGCCGGCGTTCGTGCGCGGCAACAAGATACATCTCTACGGCGGCCTGAACGTCTCCCGGACGCTCGAGGAGACGCTCGCCGGGCAGATGGACTACCCGAGCTTCCCGGTGCACCTCACGGAGATGGGCGCCGCGATGACCTTCCGCGATCTCTACGAGGGCGAGGTGGTCACGATCGGCCCGAACGACGACGTGCGCGTGACCAACGCGCGCGGCAACCACCCGAACGGCGTGTACGCGTACCGCGTCGAGCACGAGGGCAAGGTCGTCGTGTACATCACCGACTCCGAGCACTACGCGATCGTGGACCCGAAGCTGAAGAAGCTCGCCATGGGCGCCGACGTGCTGATCTTCGACGCGATGTACACGCCCGAGGAGTACGCGGGCGAGGTGGGCGGCGGCCCGAAGACGGGCTGGGGTCACGCGACGTTCGTCGCGGGCTGCGAGCTCGCGAAGGCGTGCGGCGCCAAGCAGCTCGTCCTGCACCACCACGACCCGAACCAGACCGACGCGATGGTGCGCGAGAAGGAAATGCGCGCCCGCGAGCTCTTCCCGAACACCATCGCCGCCCGCGAGGGCACGGTCATCGAGCTCTAGTCGTCGAGATCCAGGCGAGCTCCGACGAGCGTCGCGCGGCGGACGGCCCCCGCGGGGGTCGCAGGGGGCGCGGCCGCCGCCGCCGTGTCACGCGCTCTTCGCCATCGGCTCCCGGCTCGGTTCCCGGGTGATCTCCTCGATGCGGGCGCGCATCCGCTTCTTCGCGCGCTCCTCGATCTGCCGCACGCGCTCCTTGCTGACGCCGAAGTCGGCGCCGAGCTGCTCGAGCGTCACGGGGCTGTCGGTCAGCCAGCGCAGGTTCATGATGCGGCGCTCGCGCGGCGACAGCTCGTTCACGACCTGGAGCAGCGCGCGCGAGAGCTGCTCGCGCTCGTCGGCGTCGCAGGCCTCCTCCTCCGGCGTGTGCGAGCTCGACGCGAGCCGATCCACCGGGGCGACGCCGTCCTCGGTCGGCGAGCGCTCCAGGCTGACGTCGCGCGCCATGAGCAGCGGGAGCAGCTCGGTCGCCCGCTCCTCCGTCAGGCCGCTCAGCTCGGCCAGCACCGCCGGGTCCTTCTCGTGCGTCTTGCGGTAGATGCGCAGCGCGCGTCGCTCGCTCTTCGACGAGCCGAGGCGCACGATCCGGTACCCCCGCGCCACGTGCTCGCGGATCTCCGCCCGGATCCAGTACGCCGCGTAGGTGGCCAGGCGGCAGCCGCGGTCCGGATCGAAGCGCTCCGCGGCCTTCAGGAGGCCGATGTTCCCCTCCTGGACGATGTCCTCCATCGGGAGCCCCCACCGCCGGTACTCGAGCGCGATCGTCATGACGAAGGGCAAGCACGCCTCGATGAGGCGCCGGCCCGCGTCCCGATCACCAGCGCGCCAGCTGAGCGCGAGCTCCCGCTCCGCCTCCGGGCTCAGGGTGGCGTAGCTCGCGAGCTCTGTACGATAAGCCGAGAATGCCGCGCGATCCCAGGTGGTGCTCATGGTCTCTTTGCTCTCCGCCGCGCGCGCCCGATCAAGGAGGACTTGGTTGGGAGACCTCTGCAAGCCGGTGGGCGGCACCGGGGCAGATGCAGGGGGGATGCCGGGATAAACCTTAGGAAATCGCCTTTTTTTGCGCTGGAATGCGCAACGTGTTCGGATCCCCGGAGGGACGCGAAAGCTTTGCGGGAAAGCGGAGGAGCACCCATGCGCGGCGCTGAACCCAGATCCACGGCGCGCGAGCGGCGGAAGCAGACGACGACGACGGCGACGACGGCGACGACGGCGACGACGGCAGGCGCGCCGCGCGCCGCGCTCGCCCCTGCCCCTGCGCCCCGCGCCGTGGTATTCGGAGAGCAGTGAGGACACGCGTCGTGAGCTCCGTCGCGTGCATCGCCGCAAGCCTGGCGACGCTCGCCTTGCTCTCCCGCGAGGCCGAACCGCCCCTCGCAAAGGCGCAGCGCGGGATCGCGCGGTCCCTGCGCGACGCCGTGTCGCCGGCGGACGAGGAGATCGACGGCGCCGGCTGCGACCCGAACGCCCTCGACCGCGGCATCGCCGTGCCGACCGGGGCGCCGACGTCGCTCGGCTGCGATCAGGCGCGCGCCATCATCGCCCAGGCCCGCACCACGCTGGCCGCCCCGCCGCTCCGCGTCGATCCCGCAAAGTTTGCGGAAGCGACCTCCGACTGGCTGGATCCGCACGGGCTGTGGTCGGTCGCCCCGGACGCGCCCGTGGGCGCGTCGCTGCGGCGGGAGGCCGACGCGCTCCTGGCCGAGCTGCATGCGCCGGTGGGGAGCGGGGCGTGCCCCGTGGCGCTGCGCGTGGGCCAGGAGCTCGCCCGGTGGTCGCGCGAGCTCGATGGGATCTTCGGCGAGGGCTACCAGCGCGGCATGGCCAGCCCGCCCGCGACCCTCGCCGCGGCGTGGGAGCTGATGTCCTCGGCGCCGTTCGAGGATGGCGAGGTGACGCGGAGCGCACGGGACCTCGCGCGCGAGCTCGGCCGCGAGGTGGGCGGGCTGCGCGCGCGGTTCGGAGAGCCGCTCGCCCGCTACGCCGACGCCGTGCGGGAGCGCACGGCGCCGTCGATGAGCGACGAAGGCTGGGCGCGCGCGGTGATCGCGGCGGCGGTGCGCGCGTACGTGCCGCAGCTCGACGCGCACGGGGCCTGGGCGCCGCTCGAGGAGGAGGTCTCCATCTACGATCTCGACCTCGAGGCGCACCCGCCGGCCCGCCTGTGGCAGGAGATGACGCGCACCGCGCTCGGCGTGCGCATCGACCGGGGCGCGCTCGCGCCGCTGGCGGACGGCGACGTGGTGCTCCGGATCCAGGACCTGCCCATCTCCGGCATGAGCGTCGAGCAGGCCGAGCAGCTCGCCGTACTCGCCGACGTGCGCCCCGGGACGACAGCGCGCGTGGCGGTGCTCCGGCGCGGGGCCGCGGCGCCACTCGATCTGATCGTGGCGCCGCACGCGACCGGGCCGCAGCCGGCAGAGCCGGCGCCCTCGGAGCTGCCGCTCGATGTGGTGCGGTACGGCGACGGCAAGGTCGCGGTGATCACCATCCCGGACGTGCCGGACGACCTCGGAGACCGGGTCGCGGCGGCGCTCACCCGCGCGCGGGCGCAGGGCGACGCGCGGGGCGTGATGCTGGACGTGCGCGCGAACGGCGGCGGCTCGACCGACGGGGCGATCGCCGCGCTCGGGCTGTTCCTGCCGGGCGTGCCGCTGTTCCCGATGCGGCGCCGCGACGGCGGCGTCGAGGTGGAGCGCTCGCCCGACGTCCCGCCGGAGCGCGGGTGGAGCGGGCCGCTCGCGGTGCTCGTCGACGGCGACTCCGCGAGCGCGGCGGAGATGATCGCCGGCGCGATCGCCAGCTACAGGCGCGGCGTGGTCATCGGCGATCGCACCTACGGCAAGGGGTGCGCCCAGGAGTACCTCGACGACGACGCGCACGTCGGCGTGCTGCGGCTCACCACGCTGCTCTACGCGCTGCCCGACGGCGCGCCGGTGCAGAAGGTCGGCATCGTGCCGCAGGTGCAGCTCTCGCTGCCGGCCACGAACGAGCGCGAGGCGCGCGTCGACCGGGCGCTCGGCCCGTGGCGCGGCCCCGACGTGCGCGATCTCCACCGCGTGCGCGACGTGCCCTGGCCGGCGCACGCGGGGCGCGTGGGGCCCTGCCGCGAGGAGACGGTCTGCCGCGCGCTGCGGTCGCTCGGCGCGGTCCGGGCAGCGGCGCGCTGACGCACGGCCGACGTGAGCGCGCTGCGCGCTCAGCGCTTGAAGAGCTTGCCGAGGATGCCGCCCGCGGGGGTCGGATCGTTGCTCGTCCGGCTGCGCATCTCCTGCACGCGGACCTCGCGGATGGCGTCGAGGTTCTTGGGGTTGATCTCGGCCGCCAGGCGGAAATCGCGGATCGCCTTGTCGATGCGCCCGGAGCGCTTGAGGAGCATGCCGCGGTAGAAGAGCGCCCGCTCGTAGCGGGACTCCTTCTGCAAAACGGCGTCGAGCGTCTGGATCAGATCGTCGTAGTACGCGCTCGTGGCGCCCTCCGCCAGCGCGGGCGGCTCGCCGCGCCGCTGCGCCTGGATCCACGCGAGCAGCGTCATGTACTCGGGCTGCTCCGGGTCCTCGTTCAGGGCGCGCCGCGCGCGGATCTCGGCGCCCAGGAGATCGTTCTTCTTGAGAAGGATCTCGGCCTTCTGGAACTCGAGCGCGGCGTCGACGACGCGGGCGATCTTCTCCTCGTCCTCGGGGGGCGGCGCGGACTCCTTCGACCCCTGGAGGTACTCGGCGCGCCGCCTCGGATCGCTCAACGTCTGGTACGCCTCGCTGATGCGGGCGAACACGCGCGCGACCAGCGGCTTGACGTCCTGGAGCTCCGGCGGCGTCCGGTCGGGGTGCCACTGCTTGGCGAGCGTGAAGTAGGCGCCCTGCACGCGCTCCGGAGGGGCGTCCTCCGCGACGCCGAGCATCTCGAAGAAGCTCTCGCCGTCGATCGTGGCGGCGCGCGCCTCGACGGTGGCGCGCCGCGCCGCGAGCTCGGGGCTCAGCCCGGCGTGCGGCGGCGGCGGGAGATCCGGCGCGGGCACGGCGGCCGCCTGCGGCCTCGCCGCCTCCGGGGCGCGCGCCGGCGGCGGATGACCCGCCGCCTCGGCGCGCCCTCCCCCGCGCGCCGCCCTGCCCTCCGCGCCGACGACGGGCATCTTCACGGTGGGCGCCTGCTGCGGCTGCGCGCGGGCGCCGGGGGCGGCCGGCGGCTTCGGCGCCCTCGGGTCAGCGCCGCGGGGCGCGCCGCCGGACGCGCGCGGCTCGAACGACGCCGCCGGCCCGGAGACCACCGCGCCGCGCGCCTCCGGCGCCGCGGACGGGGGCGGCGCGGTGGTCGTTCGGCGCGGAGCGACCGGCTCGGCGAACGGCGATCCCGACCGCCTGCTCGACGGCGCCGCGGCGTCGTCGGGCTGCCTCGGCGACGCGCGGCCCTCGGCCTCGCCGCGCGCCGGGCGCGGCCCGGGGACCGTCGAGCCCGAGGTAGGTCGCGGCGAGCGCGCGGCCGCGCCGGGCGGCTCGCGCTGCGGGGCCTGCCCCGCGTCGGCCGGGGGAGCGCCGGTCGCGCGGCCGCGGCCGAGCCCCACGGGGCGCCGGCCGGGGGCGCCGAGATCGAGGTGCCGCGTGATCGCGAGCGCGTAGATCGTCAGCCGCACGACGCGCTCCTGCGCGACGCCGGCCCCGACCAGCTCGGCGATCGTCATGCGCCGCGTGCGCAGGAGGTCGACCACGGCCGCCTCGTCGCGGTGGAGCTGGAACCGCTTCATCTCGGCCTCGACGTGGAGGCCGAGCGGCCGGCTGTGGATGCGATCGAGCGTCGCGTCGATCAGCGGATCGTCGGCGTGGAGCCGGACCCCCGCCATGATCACCGCGAGCGGCTCGCACCCGATGAGCTCCGGGCCGCCGTAGGACGACAGCAGGTTCTGGCCGTCGTAGTAGGCGTACCGCGTCCCGGGCGAGAGGTCGTAGAGCGCGACCAGCTTGCGCACGAGCTGCTGGCGGAGCACGCCGAAGACCGTCTCCCGGTCGAGCAGGCCGCGGGAGACGAGCAGCCGGCCGTGCAGCACCCGCCGCTTCGTGATCTCGCGGAGCGTCTCCCGGAGCGTCGCCTCGCCGAGGAGGCCGAGCTCGACGATCACCCGGTCGAGCGGGGCGATGATCGTCCCGGTCCAGATCTTCGCCGGCACGCCGTCGCTGAAGAAGATGCCGTGGCGGACGCCGTCGGGGTCGACGAAGCACGTCGTGCCGGTGAGGCGCCGGTCGAGCATGTACACGAGCAGGTGCACGAGCGGCGTGCGCGCGAGGGTGCCCTCCGCGGTCGGCGGATCGGCCGGCAGCGACAGCACGGCGATCGGGCCGGCCATGGCCGACGGCGGCAGCTCGGACTCCGGGCTGCGATCGCGCCGCGGCGGCGGCTCTCCCCAGCCGCGCGTGCGCGGCGTGGACGGCCGCGCGCTCTCCTCCGGGATCTCGTCAGGCTCGCTGTCTGTCTGCACGGACCACGACTCCTCTCGCTGAGCGCCCGGAAGCGCGTACGGGTCCTCCGCCGCGGCGGGCTCCTGCTGCTGCGGTGGATCGGGCCAGCGCGCCGTGGTGCGCCCCGGCCGCAAGGTCGGCGAGCGCTTGCCGGACGGCGCCGGCGGCAGATCCGCGAGCATCCTGGCCTCCGCGCCGCCGTCGTCGGGCAGCGCCGCCTGCGAGGCGTCGGGCGACGACGCGGGCCCGCGGCCGGCGTCGCCGGGCCGCGGCTGCGTCCTCCGCCCCGCCGGCGCGCTGGTCATCGGCAGCGTGGGCGACGAGGGCCGCGTGATCGGCTGCAGCGGCGGCATGCGCAGGCTGTTGAAGGGCGACGCCGGCGGCGGCACCGGGATGGTGCGGATCGCCGACGGCTCCGCCGCGCTCGCCGGCGCGCGGTGCGACGCCTGCGGCGCCTCCTGGACCGCCGCGTAGGCGCGCATCGAGGCGACGGCCGGGTCGTCGCTGGTCGCGACGATCCGACGGATGTGCCGCGTCGGCTCGCCCTGGCGGGGCCGCTCGGCGAGATCGACCTCGAGCGCGCGCGCGGCGATGGGGCCGCCCGAGGCGTCGAGGACGAGCCGGACGCGCGGCTGCGAGTAGCGGGCCGGGTGCGACGGCGTCTGGACGACCAGCGCGACCTCCCCGGTCGAGAGCTCCACGAGGGTGCCGGTCGGAAAGATCCCGAGCGCCCCGACCAGCAGCCGCAGCACGGTGCGGTCCGCGGGATCGGCCGCCTCCTGCTCGAGCGTGGCGATCGCCTCGTCGGCGGAGAGCGGCGCCTCGCCCGGCGCGGCCGTCAACAGATCGTTGAAGGCGCGCGCTGTCGCGAGGATGCGCGCCTGCAAGGTCGGCTGGCGGAGCCCGCGGTAGACCTGGCCGAGCGCGGGCTGCCGCCGCACCCAGTGCGCCTCGTAGGCCATCACCGTGCGCATCACGCTGGGCTCGTTCACGAGGCCGAGCGCGGTCAGCACGACGGCCGTGCCCGCGGGGACGTCCGCCTCCTGCTGCTCGCTGAGCTGCGGGACGAGCCCGCCCGCGCCGCTCTTCGCGACGCCGGTGAGCCGGGGCCGCGCGGTGTCGAAGAGCAGCGCCGCCATGGAGAGCCGCTGCAGGAGCACGACGTCGCTCGTGATCTGCCGGGCCATCGCGAGGCTCAGGATCGCGGTGTTCACCGCGCGGCCCGCGTCGTCGTGGTTCTGGTTGCGCAGCGCGGTGACGCCGAGGAAGGCGGGGGTCTCGTTCCCGGAGAGGTCGACGAGGCGCTGCGTGATGCGCTTGACGCCCTGCCGCAGCGTGTAGCGGCCGTGCCGCAGGTCGTCGTAGAAGCGGCGGATGATCACGATCGCCGTCGCGTAGGTCCGCACGATGGCCGCGGCCTCGTCGCCCTCGCGATCGATCGCGACCTCGCGGCGGAGCACGGCCTCGTCCACCGCGCGCAGGCGGACGCGCGGCGCCGGGCGGTCCACGAGCGCCGGCTTGCTGCTCCGGAGGGCCTCGGCGAGCGCGGAGGCGAGCGCGTAGAGGTCGCTCGCGCGGACGTCCCTGGCGATGCCGATCTCGGAGTAGCCGCAGCGGCCCAGGATGTCTCCGAGCTCGAGCGCGCCCTCGTAGACGGCGCGGTTCGCCTTGAGGAGCTGCCCGGAGACGAAGACCGATCCGCGGGTGAACAGGACGGAGACGTTGTGGCCGGAGCGCTGGCCGAAGTCCTGGATCAGCGAGACCGTCTCCTCGACCTGCCGCACCATGGCCTGGTTGTCGATCGAGTGCAGCGTCGAGAGCTTCACCAGCCGGAAGAGCGCCTGCACCACGCTGGCGGCGAGGTCGCGCGCCTGCTCGCGCCGGATGTTCTCCGACATGTTCTGGCTGATGACGTCGACCTGGGGCGCGGTCACGGGAGCTCCCCGGTCGTCGAGATCCGCTTGCCGAGGCGCCCGGCGATCGCCTCGGCGGCGGCGCTCGCGGCGTCGCGCAGCGGCTGGCTGTTCCAGGGCCGCCGCTTCGCGGCCGCGAGCGCGGCGTCGAGCGCCTCCTGCGAGCGCGCCTCGCGGCCGAGCAGCTCCGCCGACAGGCAGCGCGTCTGCTCCGCCGCGTCGTCCGCGAGCAGGCCGTGCCGCTGGAGCAGCTCGACGGCGACCGACTCGCCGCGCGCCGGGTTCAGCGTGTAGAGCGCGCCGAGGAACTCGCGCCGCTCGTCGAGCGTGAGCTGGTGGAACGAGCTGTCCTGCACGCGGCGGACGAGCAGCGGGCCGGCCGCGCGGACCTGGTGGTGCGCCAGCGTGCGGAGCGCCGCGACGCGCACGTCGGGCGGCGCCGACTCGGCGAGCGAGAGCAGCTCGTCCCTGATCTGCTCGGGGCTCGCCGCGAGGTGCGCGATCGCCTCGCAGCGGAGCGCCGCGTTCGCGCACCCGGAGAGCCGCTTCAGCGCGCCCAGGGCGCCCGGCGTCCGCGACGCGGCGAACATCTTGAGGATCGGGCGGGAGACGTCGAGATCCAGCGTCATGAGCGCGTCGACGACCCCCTCCTCGTGCCCGGGCAGCGTCCGCTCCAGGTGGCCGAGCAGCGCGCGGCGCAGGGCCTCGTGGCCGACCTGCCCGACGGCCTCCATCGCGACCGGCAGGTGCTCGGGGCCGAGCCGCTGGAGCACCGGCGCGAGGCGCTGCGCGACGAGATCCAGATCCACAGGGGCGGGCGGCGCAGCGGCGCCCGGCGTGCCCGTCATGAGGACGCGCGTCGCCTCGCGGAGCAGCAGCCGCATCGTGTCGGGCGGGAACATGCCGCGGGTGAACTCGGCCGCGAGCGCGCCGCCCTGCTGCCTGGGCGCGAGCGCGTCCAGCGCCTTCTCGACCGCGTCGTGCATCGCGAAGAGCGTGTCGAAGCGGCGCGCGAGGATGAGATCGCGCGCCGAGGCGGCCATCGGCTCCGCCACGAGCTCGACGTCCTGGTAGCGCTTCGCGTTCAGGAAGGCGTCCGCCACCACCTCGACGAAGCGCTCGCTCCAGCGATCCGGGCTGAGCACGAGCTGCGTGCCGAGCGCGCGCTGCGCGACAGGGTCGAGCGCGAGCGCGCTCGCGGCGCGGCGCGCGGCCTTGAGCGCGGCCGCGTCGGTGTCGATCACCATCGCGGCCGCCTCGGCGCGGTTCGCCTTCTCCTCGGCGGCGCGCCGGGCCATGCCCTCGAGGTCGTCGGCCTCGTGCCAGAACTGCTCGCGGTCGGCCGCGTCGCCCTCGACGAAGACGCTCACCACGTCGTAGCGCACGTGCTCGAGGCGGCGCTCCCACAGCGCGGCCGCGACGTCGTCCTCGGGGGCGAGGTCGCGCAGCGGATCGAGCAGCAGCACCTCGCAGAGCGCGCGCAGCTCGTCCTCCGTGATGCCGGGCAGGAGCTGCACGCGCCGCACGCCGGCCGCGAAGAGGTTGTACGGGACGAGATCGAGCGGGTGCGACGGCTCCCAGACCGTGCGCCGGCGGTGCTCGAAGGCGTACGGCGAGAGCGCCCAGTAGACGAGGTTCGCGTCGGCGCGCAGCGCCTCCACGATCGCCTGGAAGGCCGCGCGGAGCTTGTTGTCCGCGTCCGGATGGCTCCAGCCGTAGTGGCGCACCGCCGGCAGCAGCCGCTCCACGCGGCGGAACACCTCGGTGAGCCGCGCGACCGCGGGGTCGTCCGGCTCCGCGTCGCCCAGCTCCTCCTGGGGCGCGGGCTCCTCGGGCGGCAGCTGCCCGACAGCGGTGGGCGAGTCGTCCGGTGGGGGGCGCAGCGTGCTGTGCGGCGCGCTGCGGCGAGGGGCGGACGCGCCGAGCTCCTCGAGGAGGCGCAGCACCTCCTGCCGCATCTGCGCGGCCGACTCGTAGCGGTTGCGCCGATCCCAGGCGAGCGCCTTGTCGACGAGGCCGATGACCGGGGCGGGCAACTCGGGCGCGATCCGCGCGAGCGAGGGCGCCGGCGTGGTCGCGGCGAGGATGAACGCCTCGTTGTCCGAGCGCCCCTGGTGGAGCCGCTGGCCGCTGAGCACCGCGTACAGGGTCGCCCCGATCGAGAAGAGGTCCGCCCGGCCGTCGACCCCCTCGGTCAGCCCCATCGCCTGCTCGGGCGCCATGAACGAGGGGGTCCCGAGCGCCGTGCCGGCCTTGGTCTTGTCGCCGGGCGCGCCGCGCAGCCTGGCCACGCCGAAGTCGAGCAGCTTCACCGCGTTGTCCTTCGTGATGAAGATGTTCGCGGGCTTCAGGTCGCGGTGGACGATGCCCTCGGCGTGGAAGCTCTCGAGCGTGTCGAGCACCTCCCCCACGATCCAGAGCGCCTCCGCGACGGGGAGCTTCCGGCTCTTGCGCTTCCAGAGCTGCTGCACGGTCTCCCCGTCGAGCAGCTCCATGACGAGGAACGGCTCATCCTGCTCGGTGATGTCGTCGTCGAGGATCGCGACCCGGCCGGGGTGATCGATTTTGTTGGCGACGTAGCCCTCGCGCAGGAACCGCTCGCGGATGCCGACGTCGCGCGCGAACTCGGCGTGGAGGATCTTCAGCGCGGCGCGCGAGCCGTTCCGGTGCGTGGCGGCGTACACCGAGGCCATGCCGCCCACGCCGAGGAGGGCGTCGATCCGCCACTTGTTCTTGACGGTCATCCCGACGCGGGCGCGCGCCCGCAGCTTCTCGTCCGGCGCGTCCGTGACCTCCGATGGCGGAGGGAAAACGGACTCGGGGATGACGCCGCGTGAGGTCATTTGGCCACCGGAAGGCGGCAAATCGTATCACCTCCGCGCCCTCACCAGGCTCCGGATTTCACGCGGATTTCGCGCGGGAGGGCGGTCGACCCTACCGCTGGCAGGTCCCTGCCCCGGCCCCAGGCGCTCCGAGGGCGGGACGCCCGGTCAGGATGGCCCGGGCGCGGCGACGATCGTGCGACAACGCGCGTCGTCGAGCACGGGGCGCACGCCGCGGTTCGACGGGAAGAGGGCGTTGAGGCGCGCGGTGACCGCTGGATCGCCGGTGAAGACGTCGATCTGCCGGCCGACGACCTTGATGCCCCGATCCTCGGCGACGAAGCAGCCGTCGTGGCGGCCACCGCCCGGGAGCGGCAGGCCGACAAGCTCGGGCACATAGAGCAATGTGCCGAGCGGGATGACGCTCGAGTCGACAGCGACCGTGCGCAGCGGGGTGATCGGGCGCCCGGTCGCGCCCCGGCCGTAGGGGAACCGCCGCGGGTCGAGCCGCTCGAAGCAAACCTGCTGGTCTGTGCGCGGGCAGACGTCGGCGCACGCGCAGCCGCGCCGCGCGAAGCTCACGGTGTCGCCCGAGACGAGCCGGCCGCTCCCCTGGACGCAGACCTGATCGTGGAACGCGCGCGGGACGCTCGCGAGCGGCGCGCAGGCCGCGTCGTAGAGCACAGCGTCCTTCGGCCCGCCGCCCTCGGTCGGGAAGTCGTAGTAGGTGTTCCGGAACAGCCCGGGCCCGGGATCTGACGCCGTGCGCGTCCCGCGCGCCGCCTGCGCAGCGTCGGCGGCGCGCGCGGGCCGGCCGTGCTCGCGCACGAGGATCGCGGGCTCGTCCTGCCCGAGGTCCGCGTCCGCGGCGCCGCGCCGAGGATCGCCCGGCGCCCTGGCGACGCGACCTCCGGGACCGCCGGCGCTGGCGGCGCCCCGGTCGCGGCCGCCGTCGTCGGACGCGGGCGCGTGGAGCCAGCCGCCGCCGCCGCGCGCGATCTGCGGCTCGCTCGACCCGTCGTGCACCCAGTCGGCGCCCGCCTTCGCGGTGCACCCCGCGACGAGCGCGAGCAGGAGCCCGCGGACCGCGCACGCGCCGGCGCGCGCCGCGCTCGTCAAAAGGCGCCCCCGAGGCGGATGAGCTCCCGGATCGCCGCGGCGGCGATGTCGGCGCGCGCCCAGAGCGCGGCGGGGGCGCCGGCGGCAGCGGGCGCGGCGCCGGCGGCGATCACGACGGGCGCCGGATCGCCCGCGCCCGGCTGCCCGAGGCGGCTCGCGACGAGCCGCAGCGGATCGACCACCATCGCGAACGCGATGTCCGAGCCGAGCGGGGCCAGCGCGGCGTTCATGGCCGGCACCCCGCCGAGGCGCTCGCCCTGGGGCGCCGCGACAACGCTGCGGAGACCCGCGCTCGGGTCGTTGCCGACCGACGCGAACAGGCCGTCGTCGCGGACGATGTAGAGCAGCTCGATCGTCGGCGGGGGCTGCGACACGCCCGGCGCGCCGGCCCCGCGCTTGTCGGCCGAGGCGCCCGGGCCCGCCGGCCCCTTGCGCGCCGGCGGCTGGCCTGCGCCGGGCTGGCCCGCGGCGGCGGTCTGCTCGAACCGCACGCGCCGCACCTCGCCCTCGAGCTGCGGGAGCTCCGCCTTGCCGGTGGACATCCGGAGCCCCTCCCGCTGCAGCGCGGCCTTGACGGGCTGGATCTCCGCCATCCCGAGGAGATCCTGGACGGCGGTCTCGAGCTTGGCCCGGTCGCCCACCGCGGCGCGCACGAACGCCGTGGGGCCTGCCTCGTTGAACCGGAGCCCGCCGGCGAACCAGTCGCCGCGCGCGTCCGACGCCGCGCGGATGACGGCGCCGAGCCGCTCCCGCTCCGCGGGCGGGAGGCCGCCCTCGACGAGCCCCGCGAGGGCGTCGACGAGCTTCGGGACGTTCTCGGCGCGCGACGCGGCCCGGTCGCGGACAACGATCCCGGCGAGCGCGTCCGCGGGCAGCTCGAGCAGCGGCTTCACGTCGCCCACCGCGAGATCGGTCGACGCCTTCGACGCCGGGCCGCCCCCGGCCTTCGGCGTCCCGGAGACGCGCAGGTGCGCGTTCTCGTCGAGCACCAGCGTGACGCGCGCGCGCTCGAGATCGCCGAGCATCGCGAGCGCGCCCTCGATCGCCGGGGCGAGCGGGACCGCGGTGGGGCGCGGGGCGCCGTCCGGCCCGCGGGCCTGGTCCCAGGCGCTCCGCGCCGCCCTGAGCACCGGCCCCTCGATCGCCGGCCGCGGGATCTCGACAGCGAGGTCCTCCTTCGGCGCCTGCGCCTGCGGCATCGTCCGCGCGACATACGGGCCCACGGTGGTCAGATCGCCCGCGCTCTCGGCGACGAGCAGGTAGTTGCCGAGGACGCCGAGGGCCGCCGGGCTCGTCCCCTGCAGCGGCTCGAGCAGCGCGATCGAGGTCGCCGCGTCGGGCGCCGCGCGGAAGCGCGCCCCTTCGCCGCGCGTGAGCTGATCGACGAGGCGCCCGCCGTCCTTCACGTGGATGCCGATCACGACCCGAGGGCGCGGCCGGTCGGGGGCCTCCACGGCCGCGCCGAGCACCGGCACGCTGCCGTCGATCTCGGACGCGACGGCGATGGGCAGGCCGAGCAGCGACGCGGCGAGGGCGCCGGCGCTGCCCGGGAGGAGCGCCGCCGAGCCGCCGACGAGGGCGCGCACCTTGGCCCACGTGGCGTCGGGCGTCGGGAGGAACGCCTCGGCGACGAGCCCCGCCGGCGCGGGCACGGGGCTCAGGCCCGCGACGCCGGCGTCGGCCGGCGCGCCCGGCGATTTGCAGCCCAGCGCGCCCGCGCTCAGGCCGACGAAGGCGGCCAGGAGCGCCGCGGCGGCGCGGTGGCGCAAGAAGGAGGTCGGATGCACGATCACGAACGAACCGTAGCGCCTTCCTGCCGCGATCGACCACGAACCTGCGAAATCGCCGGACGCGCGGCGCGGCGTGGCCGAGGCGCGGCGCCAGGGGCCGAGAGGAGGCCCAGGGCCGCGACGAGGCGCGACGCGGACGCAGCGGCGCGTCAGGGCCTCGAGGCGCGTCGGGCGGCGACGACAACGGAGGACTCGCCGAGACAGATGCGCGCGAGCGAGAGCAGCATCGCGTTCTCGCGGACGCGGTGCAGGAAGCTCTCGCGCAGGGCGGGCTCCGGGATCGCGGCGGCCCGGGCGAGGAGCCTGCCGCGGGCCCGCGCCGCGGCGGCGCGCGCGCCCTCGAGATCGCCCGCGGAGCGCGCCGCCTCGACGAAGGCGACGAGGACCAGCGACTCGAACTCCTCGATGCCGCCGTGGCGCGCGAGGAGCTCGGAGGCCTCGCGCGCTGCGGCGAGCGCCTCGTCGGCGCGCCCCTGCGCCGTGAGGGCGCGCGCGAGCGCGGCGAGCGCGCCGGCGCGGGACGGCGGCGCCACCTCGAGGAGCTCCGCGGCGCCGCGGGCGTCGGACTCGGCCGCGCGGAAATCGCCGGCAGCGTGGGCGATGAGGGCGGCGTGGACGCGGGCGCCGCCCTCGAAGCGCAGGTTGCCCTGGCCGCGGCACTCCAGGATGACCTGCCGCGCGAGCGCGAGGGCCTCGTCGAGCTGGCCCCGGGCCGCGAGAACGCGGCCGAGGGTCTGCCGGGCGCGCGTCGCCACGGCGCGCAGGCCCATGCGCTCGGCCGCCTCGAGCGCGGCGGTGAGCTCCTCGCCGGCCCGCTCGACGTCGCCGATCTCGAGGAGCGCGACGCCGAGGTTGACGCGGGCGCTGCACGCGTCGCGGGCGTCGCCGGCGCGCTCGAACGCGTCGATCGCGGCCGCGTAGCCCGCGAGGTTGCCCGCGGGATCGCCGACGTGCCGCGCCCGCGCGCCGCGCAGCCGGTGCACCTCGGCGGCGACGCGCGGCGTGAGCGACGCGAGATCCGCCACGAGGGCGCGGACCCGCGCGATCAGCGCGCTCGCCTCCGCGTAGCGCCCCGCGGGGAAGAGCTGGCGCGCCGCCGAGCACAGGGCGATCACCCGCGCCGCCCGGGCGTCCGCCGCGAGCGGCTCGGCGCGGACCTCCGGGCGCCGCGCGCCCTCGTCGCCGGGGCCCTCGGCGGCGAGATCGCCGCACGCGGTGACCTCCTTCGCCCAGGCGGTCGTGAGCATGGTGTCGCCCCGCCGGCCGCTCGCGATCATCAGCTCGTCGGCCGCGCGGAACCAGAGCGGCGCGCCGCGGGGCAGGCGCCGCGCCGCCTGGGCGGCGCAGCGCTGCGCCTGCTCGAGCTCGCCCCGCCAGCGGTGGGCCTCCGCCTGGACAAGGCGCAGCGCGGCCAGCGTCTCGCCGCCGCGCGCGCTGCGCGGGCCGGCCGAGGCGCCGCCGTCCTCGTCGGGATCCGCGTCGGCGAGCCTGTCGCACAGGTCACCGTGCCGCGCCCCGCGCTCGGCGAGCGCGATCGCCGCGGCGAGATCGCCGCGCGCGAGCGCCTGCTCGGCGCCGCGCAGGAACCACCGCATCGCCCGGCCGTGCTCTCCGCCGTGGTCGAAGTGCTCCGCCAGCGCGAGCGCGTCGGGCTCCCCGACCTGCTCGAGCCACGCGCCGGCGAGCCGGTGGCCGAGGAGCCGGTCGCCCCGGGTGAGCGTCGCGTAGGCGGCCTCGCGGAGGCGAGCGTGCCGGAACGCGTACTCCTCTTCGCCAGGAAACCTGCACGCGGGGCGCCGCTCGACGAGCGCGCGCGCGACGAGCTCGGACAGCCACCGATCGAGATCCGGGGCGCTCTGCGCGCCGCCGAGCAGGGCGGCCACGCCGCCGCGCCAGAACGCCTCGCCGAAGACGCTCGCCGCGCGGAGGATGCGCCGCACGGCCGGGTGCAGGTCATCGAGGCGGGCGTGTGCCATCGCGAGCACCGTCTCAGGCGAGGCCTCCGCGTCGCCGCGGGCGATCGACCGGATCAGCTCCTCGAGACAGAAGGGGCGCACCGCCGCGCCGCCATCGACGCGCGCCCGCGCCGCGGCTTCCTGGCCGGGCACCTCGCGGACGAGCTCCCCCTCTGCGCCGCGGGAGAGCCCGTCGAGCCGGGCCTCGATGGCGTCGCGGCCGGCCCAGAGCTCCGCGTAGAGGCGCTCCACCTCGGGGCGGCCGAGCGCGAGGAGGCCGGCCGTCACGTCGTCGATCAGGACGCCGCCGTGCGCGGGCGCGCCGCCGCTCACGCCGCCGGCGGCGCGCTCGGCCCCGCCGCGCGCGCGGGCTCCGAGGAGCGCCGCGGCGCGCTCGATCACCTGCCGCGCGGGCCATCGGCCCGAGGCGACGTCCTGGCCCATCGCGAGCGCGACGGAGAGGTCCGCGGGCAGCAGCGCGCGCAGCGCCAGCGCGCAGCGCGCAGCGCGGGCGGCCTGGTCCGTCGGCGTCCGCGGCTCCGCCCCGGCGGCGCGCGGCGGCGCTGCCTGCGGATCGGCCTCGCCGCCGGAGAGCGTGACGACGAGCCACCTGGAAGCGAGCCTGTCGACGCGCCCGCCGAAGGGCGCGACAGCCGCCCGGATCGCCGCCTCCGTCGCGGCCCTGGGCGCGGGCTCGTGGGGCCAGGCGCGCGGCGCAGCGGCCTCCGGCGCGCGCTCGGGGACCTCGGCCCGCGCCGCGCCGGTCGCGGTGTCCGGGGCGGGCGCCGCCGCGGCAGCGTCGCCCGCGAGGGCGCCGTGGATGAGCACCACGCTGATGTGCCGCTGCTCGACCGCGACGCTCTCGGCCAGCGCCCGCGCGGGCCGCGCGCTCGCCGCGGCGTCGTCGCCGGCGTCCCTCGCCTGCTCGCTGGCGGCGCAGAGCTCCGCCGCGCTCGCGAGGACCTCGTTCCCGTCCCGCGGGCGGCCGTCCGGCTCCTTTTCGAGCATCCAGGCGACGAGGTCGTCGAGCGCGGCCGGCACGTCGGGCCGCAGCTCGGACAGCCTGGGCGGGCCCACGAGGGCGGCCTTCGCGAGGATCGCCATCACCTGATCGCCGGCGAACGGCGGCCGGCCGGTGAGGCCGTGCCAGATCACGCACCCGAGCGAGAACACGTCCGCGCGGGCGTCGACGCGCGCGCCGCCGCGCGCCTGCTCGGGCGCCATGTACCCCGGCGTCCCGAGCGTCACCCCGTTGCGCGCGCCCTGCCGGAGGACGTCGCCTGCCCCCGCGCGCGCGGGCAGGCGACGCGGCACGGAGTCGGGTCCAGCGCCTGCGACGGCGCGGGCGATGCCGAAATCGACGATCTTGGCGGCCTCCAGCGCGCCGCCCGGCAGGAAGATGTTGCCGGGCGTGACGTCGCGGTGGACGATCCCCCGCGCGTGCACCGCGCCGAGCGCGCCCGCGAGGCGCCGCAGCAGCGTCACCGCGCCGTCCACGCCGAGGCGCTCGCGCGCCACGCGCGCGGCGAGGTCCTCGCCGTCGAGCCACTCGAGCGCGAGGTAGCGCTGCCCGTCCCCGGTGACCCCGTGCGCCACGTAGCGGACGATCCCCGGGTGGCGCAGCTCGGCGAGGAGCCGCGCCTCGCGCTCGATCCGCCTCTCCTGGTGCTCGGCCCCCCGGTGCTGGACCTTCAGCGCGACGGGGCTGTCGTCGGTCAGATCCGTGGCCCGGTACACCGAGCCCATCCCGCCCGATCCCGCCAGGCCTTCGATCCTGAAACGGTCCGCGACCGTGACTCCCGGGCGCATCAACCGGGCGATTATACGTCGGGCCGCGGTCGCTGATAGGGGAAGCCCGCGCCCCGGTGCGCACTGCAGCGTACGCCCGCGCCGCTCCGCGCTCGTCCGAGGCGGCGTCAACGGAAAGCTGCGGAGCAGGCGCACTGCTGCGGTAAGCTCCGGCCGATGCCTCGCCCCGGCCACGACAGCGTGGTGCTCATCACCGGCTTCCCCTCGTTCGTCGCGCGGAAGATGCTGCAGCACATCCTCGCGTCGGAGCCGCGCACGCTCGTCTACGCCGTGGTGCTCGCGAAGTCGTCCGCGCAGGCGAGCGCGGAGCGCGACGCGCTCCCGCCGGCGGACCGCGAGCGCGTGGCGCTGCTCGAGGGGGACGTCACGGCGATGGATCTCGGGCTGTCGGGCGTCGAGTTCCGGCAGCTCGCCCGCGAGGTCGACCGCATCCACCACCTCGCGTACGTGAGCCACGCCGGCGCCGACCGGAGCACCGCCCACACCGTCAACGTCGTCGGCACCGCCGAGGTGCTCGAGCTCGCGCGCGCCTGCGCCTCGCTCCAGTGCCTCGTCCATCAGTCGACCGCGTTCGTCGCGGGCGACCGGACCGGTACGGTGTACGAGGATGATCTCGAGGCCGGTCAGGCGTTCCGCAATCCTGTGGAGGAGACGCGAATGCGCGCCGAGGTGCTCGTGCGGCGGGCGATGCGCCACCTGCCGGTGGCGGTGGTCCGGCCGACGACGGTGGTGGGTGACTCTGCGACAGGGGAGATCGACCGGCTCGACGGCCTGTACCTCCTGGTGCTGCTCATCATGGCGGCGCCGGCCGACATGGCGATCCCGATGCCGGGCCGCGGCGACGTGCCGCTCAACATCGTCCCCATCGATTTCGTGGTCCGCGCGACGCACGCGATCGGGCTGCACCGGCTCGCGGCGCGCCGCACCTTCCACGTCGCCGACCCGCACCCGCTCTCGGCGCGGCGGGTCTTCGACCTCATCGCCCGGGCGAGCGGCCGCCGCGCCGCGCGCGGCCACATCCCGTCGAACCTCGCCAAGGCGCTGCTCCGCACGCCCGGGATCGAGCGCTTCGTCCGCAGCCCGCGCGCGTTCGTCGAGCAGCTCATGACCCCGGTGCGCTACGACGCCCGGAACGCGGATCTCGTGCTCACCGGCGCGGGGGTCGCGTGCCCGCCCTTCGAGTCGTACGTCGACGTGCTCGTCGGCGCCGTGCAGGAGCGCGTCCGCGAGCGGCGCGAGCGCCTGGAGATCGAGGCGAGCACGGACGCCGACCTCGACGTCGAGGATCCGCTGTCGTGAGCGCCGCGGCATGCTCCGCGGCCCGCGCGGAGGTCCCGGAGCGCGGCGCGGCTCTCCCGCGCCCCCCGCGGCGGCGCTCCTCCGTCGCGCTGCTCGCGACCGCGGCGCAGCTCGCCGCGGCGGCGCTCGGCTGCAGCTCGACCCGCGAGCACGTCGCGCCGCCGACGCCCGAGGTGGCCCCCGCGCCGGCGGCGCTCCCGCCGCGCCGGGCCGATTCCGCCGCGCCCGAGGCGACCGCGCCGCGCCGGGCCGAGCCCGCGCCGGCGCGCCCGCCGGAGCTGGATCTTGTGCGCCCCGAGGACGGGCCCTACGCCCACTTCTTCGCGGCGCTCCGCGCGCTCGAGCAGGGGCGCCGCAAGGACCACGTGCGCGTCGCCTGGCTCGGCGACTCGCACGCCGCCGCGGATTTCTGGAGCGGCGCGCTCCGCACGGCGCTGCAGCGGCGCTTCGGCGACGGCGGGCTCGGCTTCGTGCACCTCGGCTATGCCGCCTACCGCCACGACGGCGCGCGGCTCACGACCGAGGGCAAGTGGCGGACGCGCCCGAAGACGCCGGGCGGCTCCACGCCGGCCGACGACGGCGTCTTCGGCCTCGGGGGGATCCTCTTCAGCGCGCACAGGGGCCCGGTGCGCGCGGAGATCACGGTCACGGGGGCCGGGCCCTCCGCGCGGCTGCTCTGGGACGTGTGCTTTCGTTCCAGCGCGCCGACCGACGAGCTCGCGGTGACGATCGAGGGCGGTCCGAGCGAGATCCTCCGCGCGGCCGCGGGCGACGCCCCCGGCGCGCTGCAGCACGCGAAGCTGGCGAGCGTGGGCGCGACGAAGCTCGGCGTCGTGCCGTCGGGCGCGCCCGAGCTCTGCGGGCTGGTCGTCGAGGCCGACCCGGAGGCGAGACCCGGGGTGGTGGTCGACACGCTCGGCATCAACGGCGCCCGGCTGGCGACGGCGCTGCGGTGGAGCGAGCTCGCCTGGGCCGCGGAGCTCGCGCGGCGCTCGCCGGAGCTCGTGGTGCTGGAGTACGGCACGAACGAGGCCGGCGACGTCACCACGGATCCGTCCCTCTACGCGAAGCAGCTCGCCGAGCTGCTCGCCCGTACCCGCAGGGTCGAGCCCGACGTCGACTGCCTGGTCCTCGCGCCCACGGACCGGAAGGACGCGCCGGAGCGCACGCCCGTCATCCGTGACGTCCTGCGCGACGCCGCTCAGGAGGGCGGCTGCGCGTTCTGGGACACGTACGAGGCGATGGGCGGGAGGGGCTCGATCGAGGCCTGGTACCGCGAGCGCCCGCCGCGCGCGTCCCGCGACGGCGTCCACCTGACGTTCCGCGGCTACCGGGAGCTCGGCGTGAAGCTCTCGAACGACATCCTCGAGCGGTACCGCCCCTGACGGGCGGTTTCGCCTGCGGGCTCCGTCCGACGGCGACGGCGGATCCGCTCGGATGGCCTTGCTCGTGCTTTTCGGCTCTCGTGCTTGGTCGGCGTGAAGGCTTCTCTCACGCGCGATGGGCGAAGGGGGCACATGCTGCATGCCGGAGACGTTGCGGGAGGTCGCTTCCGACTGATCCAGCCGATCGGCTCGGGCGGGATGTCGAGCGTCTGGTGGGCGCGCCATGAGCTCATCGGCCGGGACGTCGCGCTCAAGCTGTCCCCGGCGATCCAGGACGAGCAGGTCATCGGGCGGTTCGTCCGCGAGGCGAAGATCATCGGCAAGTTCCAGCACCGGAACATCGTCGGCGTGGTCGACGCCGGCGAGCTCCAGGAGGAGGGTTACCTCTTCCTGGCCCTGGAGCTCCTGCGCGGGTCGCCGTTCGCGGACCGCCTGATCCCGCACCGGCCCCTGCCGCCCGAGGAGGTCTTGCCGGTCCTCATGGAGGTGTGCAGCGGGCTCTCGGCCGCCCACGCCGAGGGCGTCGTGCACCGCGACATCAAGCCGGAGAACATCGTGATGGCCATGGTCCCCGGCGAGGGGGTCGTGCCGAAGATCGTCGACTTTGGCATCAGCCAGCTCACGGGCGCGGGCGACGCGCTCACCATCGACGGGCAGCTCCTCGGGACGCCCTCGTACATGAGCCCCGAGCAGGTGCTGGGCAAGCGCACGATCGACGCGCGCGCCGATCTCTGGGCGGTCGGCGTCATGCTCTACGAGGCGCTCAGCGGCGCGCAGCCGTTCAGGGGAGGCAGCCACCACGCGGTCCTCCGGCGCATCCTCGAGACCGAGCCGGCGCCGCTCCCGTCGTCGATCCCGCCGCGCCTCCGGAAGATCGTCGGCCGCTGCCTCGAGAAGGACCCGGCGCGGCGCTACATGGACGCGGCCTCGCTGCGCGCGGATCTGCAGGCCACGCTCGACGACCTCGGCGCGAGCGCGCCCGCGCCGCTCGTGATCCTCTCGCCGCAATCCGCGGGCTCGCGGTCGGTCGAGGCGACGCGCCCGCGCGGCGCGCTCGCGGCGCCGCCGGAGCTCGGCGCGCTCGCGGCGCCGCCGGAGCTCGTCGCGCGCGCCGCGCCACGGAGGGCCGTCGCGATCGACACGCCGCCGGAGCTCCTCGCGCGCGCCGTGCCGCCGAGGCGCCTCGTGCTCGACGCGCTGCCGGAGCTCCTCGCGCGCGCCGCGCGGCCGAGGCTCGCCCTGCGCGCGCTCGAGCGGCTCTGGGCATCGCGGCCGCAGGCGCGTCGGTGGCGCGAGGCGCCGACGCTCGAGCGCACGCTCGGCGTCGCGCCGCTGCCGGACGCGGGGCGGCGCGCGAGGGCGAGCCTCACGCTCCGGCTCGCGGGCGCAGCGGCGCTCGTCGCGGCGCTCACCTCGGCCGCGCTGCGAGAACAGACGGACGCGGAGGCCGGGGGCGCGGCGCGCGAGAGCCTCCGCCCCGTGCTGGCGGCGGCCTTCGCCGAGAGCGGCGCCGCGTCCCGGCGCGGCGACGGCGCGCCGGCGAGGGCGAGCGGCGGCGCGCCGGCCCAGGAGGCGGCGAGCCGCGACGGCGCGCCCGGCTCGCCCGAGCTCACCTCGACGGCCCCGGTGAGCGCCGCGATCGAGGCCGCCTCCGAGGACAAGCCCCCGCGCTCGCAGGCGCCGCGCGGGACACCGCGCTCCCGCATCACGAGCCCTGGATTCTGATGATCAACGCCGCACCCACCTCCGCCCTGCGCAGGCGCTCCCGCCGGCGCGCCGCCGCGCTCGGGCTCATTTTCTGGGCGCTGCTCTCCCCCTCCTGGCTGTACGCGCAGGACGACGGCGCGACCGGCGCGCACGACGACGGCGCGACGCGCGCGCTGCGGCTCCAGTTCGCGCGGGGGTTGACCCTCGAGGGCGCTGGACGCTGGGCGGACGCGCTCGATCGGTTCGAGGCGATCGCCCGCCGCCGGCCGACCGCGAACGTCACGTTCCACATCGGGCTCTGCCACGAACGGCTCGGCCGGCTGCGAAAGGCCGAGCGGACGTACCAGGACGCGCGCGCGACATCGCGGGCCGCGACGCCGGCGGTGCTCGCGGAGATCGACGCGCGCCTCCAGGACCTCGAGGGGCGGATGCCGAGGATCGTGCTGAACCTCGCGGGCGCGACCGAGGGCGTGACCGTGCTGCTCGACGGTGAGGTGGCGCAGCCGTCGCGGGCGATCCGGGTCGATCCGGGCCCTCACGTCGCCGTGGCGCTCCGGCACGGGATCCCTGTCGCGGCGAGCGCGTTCTCGAGCCACGAGCGCCGCACCCGGTTCGTGACGTTGACCGTTCATCCCGTCCCGAGCAGCGCATCGGAGCCCTGAGCTCGACGGACCGTCGGCCCCTGGCGCGGCATGACGTACGGCGCACTTTTCCTCTGCGATTCCGGTTCCTGACGGGCTCCGCCTGGTCCGGTCGGCCGCGCGCGGTGCTGGCGGGATCGGCGCGCGCCGGGCTCCCCACACTCGATCACCTGTGCGCGCGGAGGCGCCAGCGACCATCGTCGCGGGCGTGATCGCGCCGCGGCCGCGTCCGCTTTTCGCGGCGATCTCGCGGGAATTCCTGGAGCCCCGCGCGGGCGTGTGTCAAGCCGCGGGACGAGCAGCGAGGCGCGCGCGAGCGCTCGCCGACGCGAGGGCGTCGCGGCGCGCGGCGCTGGTCAGCGCGCGCGGCGCGCCGCGCGCGCTGCATGCGAAGCTCGCCTGACAGGGCGCTCCGGACACGCGCAAACCCGCCGTGTAACCGGCCATGAACGCTGGATCCAGCTTCTGCCGTCCTGATAGCATGCAAGTCCCATGGCGCTCGACAGGCCGCCCAGTGCGGGCTCTGCTTCGCGACTCGGCAATTATGAGCTGCTGAAAGAGCTGTCCGGCGGCGGCATCGGTTCGACGTGGCTCGCGCGCGCGTCGTCCGAGGGCGACGCGAAGGGCGCGCCGCCTGTCACGATCCTGCGCATCTACCGGCACCTCACGAGGAAGTCCGAGACCGCCGACACCATCCTCCGCGAGGCCGGCTCGGCGCAGCAGCTCCGCTTTCCCAACGTTGTCTCGGTGCTCGACGCCCGCATCGCCGACGGGGAGGTCTTCATCGTCTCGGAGTACGTGGAGGGCGAGCAGCTCGGCGCGCTGGTGTCGGCGGCCGGCGCCGAGGGGCTTCCGCTCCCGGTCGTCCTCCGGATCGCGGCCGACGTGCTGCGCGCGCTCGCGTCGGCGCACGCGGCGGAGCCGGCGCTCGTGCACGGCGAGCTGAACCCGACGCACGTCCTCGTCGGGATCGACGGCGTCACGCGGGTGGGCGGGCTCGGCGTCGCGCGGGCCATCGCCGGGCTCGCGCCGATGGGGACGAGGAACCCCGATCGGCTGGCCTACGCCGCGCCGGAGCGGGTCAAGGCGATGGCGGCGCACACAGCAGCTCCGCTCGACGCGCGCGCCGATCTCTTCTCGATCGGCGTCATCCTCTGGGAGCTGCTCTCGCGGCAGCGGCTGTTCTCGTCGAAGCTGGAGACGGCGGTCATCCAGAAGGTGCTGACGGCGCCCATCCCGCCGCTCGCGGGCGTCGCCGGGGGCGCGGTCCCGGCCGAGGTAGGCGACGTCGTCCGGACCGCGCTCGAGCGCGATCCGGCGCTCCGCTTCGAGAGCGCGTCGGCGATGCTCGCGGCGCTGGAGGCCGCGGGCGCGGCGCGCATCGCCGCGCCGGAGGACGTGGCCGCGGCGCTGACCCGGCTGGCCGGCAAGACGATCGAGCCGCGCAGAACGATGATCGCCGCGGCGATGGCGGGCACCGCGGGCGCGACCGAGTCGCGGCCGTCGCCACGCGCGCGCGGGGCGACGCTGGTGGGCCTGGCGATCCCGGAGGCGGCGCTGTCCCCGCGCGGCGACGGCCCGCGGCACGGGATCACCGCGCCGTCTCCGCGCCCGCGCGGGGCGCCGACCACGCCGGGCACCCCGCCCGTGGCCGTGGGCGGCGCGGTCAGCGCGAGCCAGCTCCGCCCCTCGGGCAGCGCGGTCGCGCCGAAGAACGGCATGGCGACCAGGCCGGCGGGCGCCTCGAACGGCGCCGCGCCGGCGGGCCCCGGGGTGGCGCACGCCGACGTCGACACAGCGTGGGGCTCGGTGGATGAAGGCCCCGCCCGCGGCCTGCCCGCGCCGCGGCCCCCGGCGGATACCCTGCCGCGGATCGAGCCGGCGAGCGAACGAACCGAGAGCCGCGGCGCCGCGGTGGCAGGCCACGAGGCGAAAGCGGCGACACCGACGCCGCCGGCGGCCGCCGTGAGGGAGCAGCGGCCGGCGCGGGCCGCGGTGCCGCGGCCCGGTGATGCGGGCGACGGCCTCGCGACGGCGCGCGTGACGCCGACGCCCGCCGAGGGTGCGGTGCCGAAGCGGCCGACGCCTGTCCCGCCGGGGCCCCCGAGGCCGCCGCGCCCGCCGGCAGCTCGGGCGGTGCCGGCGCCTCCCGAGGTCCCCGGCAAGACCTCCATCGCGGCGTCCCCGGCCGCCGCGCCTGCGAGGTCGTCGAGCCGACCGCCGCCGCGCGTCCCGGTGGTGCCCGCGGCGCCGCCGGCGCCTGCCGCGCACCGCGCGCCCGCGGCGCCGACCACGCCTCGCGCGCCCGTGGCGCCGGCGGTGCCTGCCATGTCGCGCGGCCCCGCAGCGCCTGCGGCGCCCGCTGTACCCGCAGCAGCGACATCACCCGCTGCACCCGCGGCGCCTGCGGTCGCCGCCACCCTCGCGGCAGCGACGTCGTCCGCAGCAGCGACGGCGCCCGCTGCAGCCGCGGCTCCGCGGACGCCGGTGCCGGCCCCGCCGTCGGCCGCCGCGCCGGCGATCCCTGCCACGCAGAAGGCTCCGTCGTCCGCGTCAACCGTCGTCTCGGCAGGCGCGGCGACCGCGGTGACACCGGAGAGCGCGCGCGGCATCGACCTGCCGCCGATCTCCGCCAGGACGCTCAACACGCCGACCGGGTCACAGGGCCCGACGAAGCTGTGGGGCCGCGCGGCGTCGGCCGTGGATCGGCTGGGCCCGGGGAGCACCCTCGGCCGCTACGAGATCCTCATTCCGGTCGCCAAGGGAGGCATGGCGGCCGTCTGGGCCGCGCGCCTGCAGGGCACCCGCGGCTTCCGGAAGATCGTCGCCATCAAGACGATGCTGCCGGACGTCTCCGACGACCCCGACTTCGAGTCGATGTTCCTCGACGAGGCGCGGGTCGCGGCGCGCGTCCGTCACCCCAACGTGGTCGAGATCCTCGATCTCGGCGAGGAGGACGACGTCCTCTACATCGTCATGGAGTGGGTCGACGGCGAGACGGCCGGCACGCTCCAGAAGGCCGCGAAGAAGCTCGGCGGCATCCCGCAGCGGATCGTGCTCCGCATCGCCTCGCAGATCTGCGCGGGCCTCCACAACGCGCACGAGCTCCGCGACGACAGCGGCGCGCTGCTCGATCTGGTCCACCGCGACATCTCGCCGGCGAACGTGCTCATCTCGACCGCCGGGTTCGTGAAGATCGTCGACTTCGGCGTGGCGAAGTCGAAGGGACGCCTGCACATCACGCGCGCCGGCGGCATCATCAAGGGCAAGACGCCGTACCTCTCGCCGGAGCAGCTCGGCGGGCTCCCCATCGATCGCCGGAGCGACATCTTCTCGCTCGGCGCGCTGCTGTACGTGCTCACGACGGGGATGCACCCGTTCCGCGCCGAGACCGAGCTCTCGACCGTCGAGAACATCACCATCAAGGCCCCGCTCCCGCCGCGCGAGCTGAACAGCGCGATCCACTCCGATCTCGAGAGGATCATTCTCAAGGCGCTCGAGAAGGATCGCGACAACCGCTTCTCGACGTGCGCCGAGATGCAGCGGGCCATCGATCAGGTGGCGTCGAGCCTCGGCGAGCCCACGACCGACGAGGACGTGGCCGCCTTCGTGCGGCTGGCGATCGGCGATACCCAGGCGAGGCGCGCGCAGGAGCTCCGCGACGCCATCGCGGCGGTCGACGCCGGCGCGGCCCAGAACTCGGAGCCCCGCCCCGCGATCTCTCCGGAGCTCCAGGCCTCGCTCGCCGACGTCAGCCCGGGATCGAGCGAGCGCGGGCTCGGCATCGCCGGCGCGGCGCCGGCCGCTGCTGCAGCGGCAGCAGCGACGGCCGCGGCTGCCGCCGGCCTGAAGTCGAACGCAACGCAAGCCTCTCCGCCTGCGGCGCAGGAGGACGAGACCCCCATCAGCCTGGAGCCGATCTCGATCGAGGAGATGGCCGCGCCGGCGCAGCCGCCGCAGACCCCGCCGCGGCTGATCATCGCGCCGGCGCTGCAAGCCGATCTCCCGCTCGGCGGGCCGGCGGAGGCGGCGGGCTCGCCGCCCTCTCCCCGCGAGGGCAAGCCGCTCGGCGCGTCCGTCCGGCGGGTCCTCCCGGCGGCCGGCACGCCCGCGTCGAAGGTGCTCGCGGCGGCGGATCCGCCCGCCTCGAGGGCCGCGGCGCTCAGCGCCCGGTTCGCGAGGGGCGGGTCCCGGAGCCTTGCCAACGACGTCGGCGAGGTCACGGTGGTCGACCGCTCCTACGAGACAGGGCAGCGGCACAAGCGGCTCCAGCTCATCGTGGCCGGCGCGGCGATGCTCTGCGTGGCGCTCGGCGCCGTCGCGCTGGTCGCGCGCAGCGGCGACGAGCGCAACACCACCGAGATCGGCAAGGCGCGCGTCGACGCGCTGCCCGCGACAGCGACGGCGGACAACGCCGCGCCCGCTGCGAGCGCCGCCCCGCCAGCGACCCCGGCGACAGCGGAGCCGCCGCAGGCGGAGCCGCCGCAGGCGGCGCAGCCGACGACACAGCCGCCGCCGGAGGAGCCGCCGAAGCCCGCCGAGCCGCCTCCCGAGGCGACGCCGAAGCCTCCTCAGACGGCGCAGGGGGCGGCGGCGACGCCGAAGCCCGTTGCCGCGCCGCAGCCGCCGCGCCCGGCGACGACAGCGCGTGCCCGGACGACCTCCACGACGACGAAGCCTGCGCCCAAGCCCGCAGCGACCGGCAAACCGACCACCAAGAAGAAGTACAACCCCTCGGGTATCTGAACACCGTGCGATCTCGACCCTGGCTCCGTGCGCTGCTCTTCGGTGCGGCGTCTTGCCTCTGCCTGTGCACGCTCCCCGGACCCGCAGCGGCCGCGGACGACGCCGCGTCGACGCCGGCGCCGGACGCGGTGGAAAAGGCGCAGAGCCTGTTCAAGAAGGGCGCTGCCCTCTTCGAGACCAGGCGCTACGCGCTCGCGCTCGAGCAGTTCCGGGCCTCGTACGCCGCGGTGGCGAGCCCGAACTCGCGCCTGTACATCGCGCGCTGCCTCGCCGAGCTCGACGATCTCACCGAGGCGTACCTCGAGTTCGACGGGGTCGCGGCCGAGGCCGCGGCGCGCGCGAAGACCGAGCCGCGCTACGCCCAGACGGAGCAGACGGCGCAGCTGGAGCGAGACGAGCTCGCGCGCAAGATCGCGCTCGTGACGGTCACGGTCGCGCGCCCGGAGTCGGCGACGTCGCTCACGATCGCCGGCAAGGAGGTCCCGCGCGAGCGGTGGGGCAAGCCGTACCCGGTCAAGCCCGGCAAGGCCGAGATCGTCCTCCGCACCAGGATCACCTCGATCCCGCAGACCGTCGATCTGTCGCCGGGCGAAGCGAAGACGCTGCCGATCGACGCCGACGCGAGCGGTCCGCCGGGGGCGCCTGACGACGATGCGACGCTCCTCGACGAGGGCTCGATCCCGCCCGCGCTGGAGTCGCCCTCGCCGAGGGCGTACCTGCGCCCCTACGCCTACGTCGCTGGCGCCGTGGGCGTGGCGGGGCTCGGCGTGTTCACGATCGCCGGGCTGATGGCGAACAGCTCCTACAGCGATCTCGCCGAGACGTGCCGAGGCCCCTGTCCCATCGAGCGTCAGGACGACGTCGATGCGGGCAAGACCCAGAAGACTGTCGCGAACGTCGGCCTGGTGGTCGGCGCGCTCGGGCTCGTCACCGGCACCACGCTGTTCATCCTGAGCTTCACCGGCGGCGGCTCCGGCGAGCCGCAGGGCGCCACCACCTCACCGCAGCTCCTCGTCGCGCCCAGCTACGTCGGCGTGCGCGGCGCGTTCTGAAGCGGCTCCGGGCCGCGCGAGCGTCAGCGCTGCGCTCCAAAGACGAACGGGCGGGATCGCTGCTGCGATCCCGCCCGCTTGCCGTCGATGCTCTCGCGCTGACCGCGGAGAGATCAGCGACCGCCGGGGCCCTTGCCGACCTTGGACTTCTTGTCCCCGGAGTGACCGTGGAACGTGCGCGTCGGGGCGAACTCACCCAGCTTGTGGCCGACCATGTTCTCCGTCACGAACACGGGGACGAACTTCCTCCCGTTGTGCACGGCGAACGTCAGGCCGACCGACTCGGGCAGGATCGTCGAGCGGCGCGACCACGTCTTGATGACCTTCTTCGCATTGGTCGCCTGCGCTGCCTGGATCTTCTCCAGCAGGTGACCATCGATGAAGGGCCCTTTCTTGATGCTCCTCGGCATGACTAACCCTTGGTCCCGCGCCGCCGGACGATCATCGAGTCCGTGCGCTTGTTGTTCCGCGTCTTGAGCCCCTTGGCGAGCTGACCCCACGGCGAGCACGGGTGGCGCCCGCCGCTCGTCCGGCCCTCACCGCCGCCCATCGGGTGATCGACCGGGTTCATCGTGACACCCCGGTTGTGCGGCCGGCGGCCGAGCCAGCGCGAGCGGCCGGCCTTGCCGAGGCTGATGTTCGCATGGTCGGAGTTCGACACCTGCCCGATCGTGGCGCGGCAATCGAGGTGGACCTTGCGGATCTCGCCGCTCGGGAGGCGGACCTGCGCGTAGTCGCCGTCCTTCGCCATGAGCTGGGCAGCGACGCCGGCCGACCGGACGAGCTGGCCGCCCTTGCCCTTCTTGACCTCGACGTTGTGGATCGACGTGCCAGGCGGGATGAAGCGGAGCGTCAGGCTGTTGCCTGGCTTGATGTCCGCGTTCCTGCTCGCCAGCAGCGTCGTCCCGACCGCGAGGCCGTCGGGCGCCAGGATATAGCGCTTCTCGCCGTCCACGTAGTGGAGCAGCGCGATGCGCGCCGTCCGGTTCGGGTCGTACTCGATGGCGGCGACCTTCGCCGGGACGCCGATCTTGTCGCGCCGGAAATCGATGACCCGGTACCGCTGCTTGTGACCACCGCCGCGGAACCGCGACGTGATCCGGCCGTTGTTGTTCCGGCCGCCGGTGGAAGTCTGCTGCTCGAGCAGCGACCGCTCGGGCTCGACCTTGGTGATCTCCTTGAAGTCGCTGACCGAGTAGTAACGCCGCGCCGGCGAGGTCGGCTTGAAGGATCTGATTCCCATGGCTATTCCGCCTTCTCGTCGAAGAACTGGATCTCGTCACCCTCCTTGAGGGTGACGATCGCCTTCTTCCAATTGCGCAGCTTCGCATAGCCGCGCCCCATGCGCTTTTCCTTGCCGCGCATGATCATGGTGTTGACGTCCACCACGCCCACCTTGAAGAGCGTCTGGATGGCGTCCTTGATCTGGATCTTGTTCGCCTCGCGGCGGACCTCAAAGATGACCTTGTTGCCTTGGTCGCGGAGCCGGCTCGATTTCTCCGTGAGGATGATGGGCCGGCGGATGATCTGCTCGGGCTGCATGGCGGACTCCCCTGACTAGCGAAGGCAACGCGCCTCGAGCGCCTTGGCGGCGTCCCTCGAGACGATGAGGTGGTCGTGCCTGAGGAGATCGTAGACGTTGACCCCCTCCGGCGGCAGGTACTGGTGGTTCTCCAGGTTGCGGAGGCTCTTCACCAGCTTCTCGTTACCGGCCGTGTCGACGACCAGCGACTTCCGATCCGCCTGCAGCGTCGTGAGCGTGGCCGCGATCGCCTTGGTCTTGACCTCGGGGACCTCCAGGCTGTCGAGCACGATGAGCCGGCCCTCCTTCGCGAAGAGGGAGAGCGCGCTCTTCAGGGCGCCGATGCGCACCTTGCGGGGCGGACGGTACGACCAGTCCTTCGGCTCCAGCGCGTGCGCCATGCCGCCGCCCGCGTGGTGCGGCGCGCGGATCGAGCCCTGGCGAGCGCGGCCCGTGCCCTTCTGGCGATAGAGCTTCTTCGTGGAGCCGGCGACCGCGCTCCGCTCCTTGGTGGCCTTGGTGCCCGAGCGGCGCGACGCGAGCTGCGCCTTCACGACCTCGTAGAAGAGGTGCTCTTTCACCTCGGTCCCGAAGACCTCGTCCGAGAGGTCGAGCTCGCCGACCTGCTCCCGCTTGAGGTTGTAAACGGTAACCTTCATGGTACCTGGACTCCTAGCTCTTGATCTCGACGTCGACGCCGGCCGAAAGGTCGAGCTTCATCAGCGCGTCGAGGGTCTGCTGTGTCGGCTCGATGATGTCGAGAAGCCGCTTGTGAGTCCGGATCTCGAACTGCTCGCGCGACTTCTTGTCGACGTGGGGCCCCCGGAGCACCGTGTAGCGGCGGATCTCGGTGGGCAGCGGGATGGGTCCCGCGACGTGCGCGCCGGTCCGCTTCGCCGTCTCGACGATGTCGCTCGTCGACTTGTCGAGAAGCTGGTGGTCGAACGCCTTGAGGCGAATCCGGATCTTCGTTGTATCAGCCATGGTGCTCTTCCTACGCGAGGATCTTGGTGACGACGCCGGCGCCCACCGTCTTGCCGCCCTCGCGGATGGCGAAGCGCATCTGCTCCTCCAGCGCGACCGGGGCGATGAGCTCGATCGTCATCGTGATGTTGTCGCCCGGCATCACCATCTTCACCCCCTCGGGGAGGTTCACCGTGCCGGTCACGTCCGTCGTCCGGATGTAGAACTGCGGCCGGTAGTTGGTGAAGAACGGCGTGTGGCGCCCGCCCTCCTCCTTCTTGAGGACGTACACCTCACCGGTGAACTTCGTGTGCGGCGTGATCGACCCGGGCTTCGCGAGCACCTGGCCGCGCTCGATCTCTTCCTTCTCCACGCCGCGGAGGAGGCAGCCGACGTTGTCGCCCGCCTGCCCCTGATCGAGCAGCTTCCGGAACATCTCGACGCCGGTCACGACCGACTTCTTCGTGTCCTTGAAGCCGATGATCTGGACCTCGTCGCCGACCTTGATCACGCCGCGCTCGATGCGGCCCGTGGCCACCGTGCCGCGGCCCTTGATCGAGAACACGTCCTCGATCGCCATCAGGAACGGCTTGTCGATGTCGCGCACCGGCTCGGGGATGTAGCTGTCGAGCGCGTTGAGGAGCTGCTGGATCGTCTCCTCCCACTTCGGGTCGCCCTGCAGCGCAGGCAGCGACGCGCCCCGGATGACCGGCGCGTTGTCGCCGTCGAACTTGTACTTCGACAGCAGCTCGCGGACCTCCATCTCGACAAGGTCGAGCATCTCCGGGTCGTCCACGGCGTCGCACTTGTTGAGGAACACGACGATGTGGTTCAGGCCGACCTGGCGGGCGAGCAGCACGTGCTCGCGCGTCTGCGGCATCACGCTGTCGAGCGACGACACGACGAGGATCGCCCCGTCCATCTGCGCCGCGCCGGTGATCATGTTCTTGATGTAGTCGGCGTGCCCGGGACAGTCGACGTGCGCGTAGTGGCGGTTGACCGACTCGTACTCCACGTGCGCCGCCGCGATGGTCACCGTCTTGGTCTCGTCACGGACCGTCCCGCCCTTCGCGATGTCGGCGTACGAGATCGCCTTCGCCAGCTGGCGCTTCGACTGCACCTTGACGAGCGCCGCGGTGAGCGTGGTCTTGCCGTGGTCGATGTGACCGATGGTGCCCACGTTCACGTGCGGCTTCGTACGAGTGAATTTCTCCTTGGCCATGGCGTATCTTTAACCTCGCTGCTTGGCGACGATCTCTTCCTGGATCGCTGCTGGAACCGGTGCGTAATGAGAGAACTGCATCGAATGGGTTGCGCGGCCCTGCGTCTTTGAACGGACGTCGGTCGCGTAACCGAACATGGTGGCGAGCGGGACCTCCGCTCTGATCACCCGGGTGTTCGCGCGTTGCCCCATGTCGAGGATGCGGCCACGTCGCGAGTTGAGATCTCCGATGACGTCCCCGAGGTAGTTCTCGGGAGAGACGACCTCGACGGCCATCATCGGCTCGAGGAGCACGAGGCCCGCCCGCTTGGCGCCGTCCTGGAAGGCCATCGACGCGGCGACCTCGAACGCGGGGCCCGACGAGTCGACCTCGTGGTAGCTGCCGAAGTGGAGCCGCACCTTGATGTCGACGACGGGGTAGCCCGCGAGCACACCGCGGCCCATCGCATCCCGGATGCCCTTCTCGATCGAGGGGATGAACTCCTTCGGGATGATGCCGCCGACGATATCGTTCTCGAAGAGGAAGCCCGCGCCGCGCTCGGCCGGCTCGATGTCGATCCGGACGTGGCCGAACTGGCCGTGCCCGCCCGACTGCCGGACGAAGCGCCCCTCGACGTCCGTCGCCTTCTTCGCGATGGTCTCGCGGTAGGCGACCTCGGGCTTGCCGACGTTGGCGTCGACCTTGAACTCGCGCTTCAGGCGGTCGACGATGATCTCGAGGTGGAGCTCGCCCATCCCGGCGATGATCGTCTGCCCGGTGTCCTCGTTCGTGAAGGTGCGGAACGAGGGATCCTCGTAGGCGAGCTTCTGCAGGCTGACCCCGAGCTTGTCGAGATCGACCTTGGTCTTCGGCTCGATCGCGATCGAGATCACGGGATCGGGGAACTCCATCCGCTCCAGCACGATCGGGTGCTTCTCGTCACAGAGCGTGTCCCCGGTGCGGGTGTCGCGGAGCCCCACGGCAGCGTAGATGTTGCCGGCGTAGCAGACGTCGATCTCCTCGCGCTTGTTCGCGTGCATCCGGAGGATGCGCCCGAACCGCTCGCGCTTGCCGCGCGTCGAGTTGAGCACGCTGACGCCGCTCTTCGTCGTGCCGGAGTAGACGCGGAAGAACGTGAGGTTGCCGAACTGGTCGTTCATGATCTTGAACGCCAGCGCCGCGAACGGCTCGTCGTCGCTCGCCTTGCGCGAGACGACCTTGTCCTTCTTGTCCGGCAGCGTCCCCTCGACGGCCTTGATGTCGACCGGCGACGGCAGGTAGTTCACCACGCTGTCGAGCAGGAGCTGGACCCCCTTGTTCTTGAACGCCGAGCCGCAAAGGACCGGGACCATCTTGAAGCTCAGGGTGCCCGCGCGGATCGCCGCGTGGATCTCCTCCTCGGTCACCTTGTCGAGCTCGCCGGTGATGAACTTCTCCATCACCTTGTCGCTCGAGTCGGCGCACGCCTCGAGGAGCTTCTCCCGGAGCTCCTTGCACCGGGGGAGGAGGTCGCCCGGGACCTCCTGCCACTCGTAACGCTGGCCCTTCGTCTCCTCGTCGAAGACGGCGGCCCGGAGGGTCACGAGGTCGATCACGCCGCGGAACGTGTCCTCGGAGCCGAGCGGGTAGTGGATCGCCACCGGGTTCGCGCCGAGGCGCTCGCGGATGGATTCGACGCACATGTCGAAGTCGGCGCCGACCTTGTCCATCTTGTTGATGAACGCGATGCGCGGGACCTCGTACTTGTCCGCCTGCCGCCACACGGTCTCGCTCTGCGGCTCGACGCCGTTGCCGCCGTCGAACACCGCCACGGCGCCGTCGAGCACCCGGAGGCTTCGCTCGACCTCGATGGTGAAGTCGACGTGGCCGGGGGTGTCGATGATGTTGATCCGGTGCGAGATGCCCTTGTGAGATCCCTGCTCCGGCGTCCAGAAGCAGTTCGTCGCGGCCGACGTGATCGTGATGCCGCGCTCCTGCTCCTGAACCATCCAGTCCATCGTGGCGGCGCCCTCGTGGACCTCGCCGATCTTGTAGTTGACACCCGAGTAGTAAAGGATGCGCTCGGTGACCGTGGTCTTGCCCGCATCGATGTGGGCCATGATCCCGATGTTGCGCGTCCGTTCCAGGCTGTACTCGCGTGCCACTGTTCCTTCTCCGTCGTGTTGATGCGTGGGGTGAGTGTTCCGGACTCAGGATGCAAAACACCCTCTCCAGCCCGGCCCGCCGCTGTTGTGGCGGGCACTTGAACCTGGAGAGGGTGTCGGGGTACAGCAGCAGCTTTTCTAGGTCTCGCGACGGTGAGCGCTGTCGCGCTCCCTCGAGAAGACCGGCTCTGTAACCCGATCCTTATGTCGACTGTGCCATCTCGCTCTACGCGTCTCCTCGCCTGGTCACCGGTACGTGAAGTACGTGAAATGGACGAACCAGCGCAGATCCATGATCTGCGCTGGCGGCGTCGTCACCTACCACCGATAGTGGGCGAACGCCTTGTTGGCCTCCGCCATCTTGTGCGTGTCGTCGCGCTTCTTGACCGCGTTGCCGCGGTTCTGCGCCGCGTCGACGAGCTCGGCGGCGAGCCGCTCGCGCATCGTCTTCTCGCCGCGGCCGCGCGAGTAGGTCACGAGCCAGCGCATCGCCAGCGCGACGCGGCGCTCGGGCCGGACCTCGACGGGGACCTGGTAGGTCGCGCCGCCGACGCGTCGGCTCTTCACCTCGAGCTTCGGCTTCACGTTGTCGAGCGCCTTGCGGAAGACGTCGATCGGCTCCTCCTTGAAGCGGTCGCGCACGATGTCGAACGCGCCGTAGAGGATCCCCTCGGCGGTCGCCTTCTTGCCCGACTGCATCAGGGAGTTCGTGAACTTGGCGACGAGCTTGTCCTTGTACTTCGGGTCCGGAATGATCTTCCGCTTCGGGACTTCGCGACGACGGGGCATCTTCGTTCCTCTGCTCGGCTATCGCCCGGTCAGGCCTTCGGGCGCTTCACGCCGTACTTCGAGCGCTTGCGGTTGCGGGTCGCTTTGTTGGTGGAGCTCGGCCCGGCGGCGCCGGACGCGTCGAGCGTGCCGCGGACGACGTGGTAGCGCACGCCCGGCAGGTCCTTCACACGGCCGCCACGGATGAGGACGACCGAGTGCTCCTGCAGGTTGTGGCCTTCACCCGGGATGTAGCTCGTCACTTCCATCTGGTTGCTCAGCCTGACGCGGCAGACCTTGCGGAGCGCCGAGTTGGGCTTCTTCGGCGTCGTGGTATAAACACGGACGCACACGCCTCGGCGCTGCGGGCAGGACTTGAGCGCAGGAGAGGCCGTCTTGTAGCGGGCGGCCTCGCGGCCTTGGCGAATGAGCTGGCTGATGGTCGGCATAGAGACGCGGATTTCCACCTGAGGGATGGGGACGCGCAGGATACCCAGCAGCAGAATCATGTCAAGGGTGACGTCACCCGTTCGTGCTGGATGCTTCCGCGTGCGGGGCTTCTGGGCGATCTTGCGCGACGCCGGGGGGCACGCGCGCTCGTGGACGATGCGCGGGGCGAGGTGCTGCCCGCGCAGCGGCGCGCTCGTGATGCGCGGCTGACCACGCGCTGCGGCCGCGCGCGGCACGAAGCGAACGCGGAGACGCGCGGGCGGCTCTTGGCGACCCGGCTGCTGTTCGGTACGGTCGCTGCGTGGCGAAGAAGCTTTCACGCGCCCAGCGTAGGGAAAGCCGGCGGAAGGCGCCGCAGCCCGGCGTCACGCCGGGGACTGCGTCCCGCGCGGACACGACGATCACGGCGCCCTCGTCACGGAGCGATCCGGGCGACAAGGCGACGGAACGACGATCCACCGAAGCGCGCCTCGAGCCGGAGGCGAAGGGCCGTGGCGACGACGCGCTCCCTGCGCGAGCGCGCGACGCCGCGCCGAAGAGCGCGCAGGCCGCCGTGCCGAAGAGCGCGCAGGCCGCCGTGCCGAAGAGCGCGCAGGCCGCCGTGCCGAAGAGCGCGCAGGCCGCGCTGGCGCGCGACGCCGGTGCACCGAAGAGCGCGCAGGCCGCCCGAGCGCGCGGCGGGGGCGCGCGGACCAAGACGGGGAGAGAGCGCGTGCTCCTGGTCTTCCTCGGCATCGTGGCGCTCTCCGCGGTGATCGTCTTCGCCGCGCAGTCCCCCCGCGCCCCGGAGCGCCCGAGGGCCGAGCCCGCGAGCGCCGCTCCGTTGCCGCGGGAGCGCGCTGCCGAGGAGCCCGCGAGCGCGGGCCCCGCTGCACCGCCAACGTCAGGCGAGCTGTCGGCTCGACCTCCCGTCGATTCGTCGCCCCCCACGATCGTCACGGCGGAGGCGGCCGCGGGTACGCCCGCGAGCGACGCTACGTCACAGCACACGGCCGCCAGCGCCGCCCCGCGGGGGACAGCGGCCAGCGCTGCCGCCGGGGCGGCAACCACCGCGACGCCGAAGCGACCTGCGGCGAAGCCGGGCGCCGCGCCGCCCGGAGCCACGCCGCCGGCCGGAGCCGCGCCGACGACCACAACAACGCCGGCGGCCGGGACCGCTCCGCCAGCTGGAGCCGCGCCGCCTGAAGCCACGCCCCCGGCCGGTGCCACGCCGACAGCCGCTCCGCCGCCTGAAGCCACGCCCCCGGCCGGCGCCACGCCGCCGGCCGCTGCGCCGCCTGGAGCCACGCCGCCGGCCGGTGCCACGCCCGCAATGCAGCCGGCGCAGCGGCCCGCCGAGACCCCGTAGGAACGATCGAAATCGCCGCGATGAAAGGACGCCCGAGATGCTTCGCTTGATTGCCTTGGCCAACGCCCGAACGCCGCGCCGCTCGCCGCTCTCCGGCGGACGGGCGCTCGCCCTGCCGCTCGGCGTCGCGCTGTCCGGCCTCCTCGCCGCGACGACGGCGGTCGCGCAGCCGGCGCCCCAACGACAGCCGGCTGCGGGGTCGCCCGCGCCCGCGGCCGCTCCGCGGCAGTCCGGCGGCGCCGCGGCGCAGCCAGGCGCGGCGCCCTCGGCCGCCGCAGCGCCACCCGCGGCACCGCCAGCCGCCCCGCCGTCGGCCGCCACGCCGCAGCCCGGCGGCGCGCCTCCCGCGCCGCCGGCCGGCGCTGCGACGCCGCCCGGTGCGGCGGCTCCCGGCGCCGCGGCGCCTTACCCGCCTGGGCCCCCCTACCCCGCGCCACCCTACCCCGCGCCGCCCTACCCCGCGGCGCCCTACCCCGCGCCGCCTCAGCAGGTCCCTCAGGCTGCGCCAGGCTACCCGCCGCCAGGCTATCCGCCGCCCGGCTATCAGGGCGGCTACGCTCCGTACGGCGGCGCCTACCCGCCGCCCGGCTATCCGCCCGCCGCGGCGGAGCTCCCGCCTTCTCCGCCGCCGGTTCCGCTGCGACGGAAGAACCCGGGCCTGATGCTGGGCGGCATCGCGCTCACCGCCGGCGGCACCATCGCGTTCTTCGCGGGGACGGGCCTGCTCGCCTCGGCGAGCGAGCGCTACGAGATCTACTGCGATTTCGGGGGGTTCACCGACGTCTGCGACACGCGCTCCGACGGCCCCCGCCAGGTCGCCGGGGCGCTCATCTCGGTGGCAGGCGGCGTCATGCTCGCCGTGGGCATCCCGCTCTGGATCATCGGCGGCAAGAAGGTGCCGGCCACGGACGAGGCGCCCAGGGCGCCGGTCCAGACAACGCTCTCGCTCGGCCCCGGATCCGCCACGCTGCACACGCGGTTCTGAATCCGCTCGCCCTCCGCGTGCTCCGGCGCGCCGACACGGCCCCCACGCGCTCCTTCTGCCGCCTCCGGCGACCGCGAGGCCGCCGGGTCGCTCAGGGGAGGCTCTTCTTCTTCTTCGCGCCCTTGCGGTGACGCGACTCCCCGTCCGACGCTCTCGCGGGCACGCGGAGGATGTGGAAGCGCCCGCCGCCGCGCGCGAGCGGATCGCTGAGCTTCACCCGCTCGCGCGCGAGCTCGATGAAGCGCTGCTGCGAGCGCAGCGGGGCGGCGCCGGAGGGCACCTGCAGCTTGTGGTAGCTGCCGTCGCTCGCGAGCTCCCACGTCTTCGCCGTGTCGGAGGTCACCATGTTCAGCATGTCCTCCACGCGCGCGCGGATCGCAGGCTCGATGATGGGGACCATCAGCTCGACGCGGCGGTGGAAGTTGCGCGGCATCCAGTCGGCGCTCGACATGTAGACCTCCTCGTTGCCGCCGTTCGCGAACCGGAACAGGCGCTTGTGCTCGAGGAAGCGGTCGATGATCGCGCGCACCTGGATCCGCTCCGACAGCCCCGGGATGCCCGGGCGCAGGCAGCAGATGCCGCGCACCGCGAGCTTGATGTCGACCCCCGCCTGCGACGCCGCGTAGAGCGCGTCGATGACATCGACGTCCACGAGCGCGTTCATCTGCGCCACGATCTCCGCCTTGCGGCCGGCCCGCGCGTGCGCCGCCTCGCGCGCGATGAACCCGAGCACCGCCTCGTGCAGGCCGAGCGGCGCCACGAGCAGGCGGTTCCACTTGGGCGGCGCGCTGTAGCCGGTGAGCAGGTTGAAGAGCGACGTCATGTCCTCGCCGATCTCGCGGTTCGCCGTGAACAGGCCGATGTCGGTGTAGAGCCGCGCCGTCTGCGGGTTGTAGTTGCCCGTCGAGAGGTGCACGTAGCGGCGCAGCTTGTCCTTCTCCCGCCGCACGACGAGCAGCGCCTTCGCGTGCGTCTTCAGCCCGAGCAGGCCGTAGATCACCTGCACGCCGCTCTGCTCGAGCATCCGCGCCCACTGGATATTGCTCGCCTCATCGAAGCGCGCCTTCAGCTCGACGATGGCGGTCACCTGCTTGCCGCTCTCGGCCGCGCGCGCGAGCGCCTTCAGGATCGGCGAGTCGCCGCCGGTCCGGTAGAGCGTCTGCTTGATCGCGAGGACGTTCGGGTCGTCGGCCGCGCGGGAGACGAACTCGGCGATGGGGTCGAACGACTCGTACGGGTGGTGCAGGAGCACGTCCTGCTCCCGGATCACCGCGAAGATGTCCTCGACTTCCCGGAAGAGCGGCGGGACCTGCGGCGAGAACGGCTCGTCGCGGTACTCGCGGCGCTCGTCGTCCGCGACGATGCCCATGAGGTCGGCGATGTGGAGCGGCCCCGGCACCCGGTACACAGCGAGCGACCCGTCGACCTTGAGCGCGCGGCAGAGCCGCTGGACCGAGGTGCCGGCGCCCTCGCCGATGCCGATCTCCAGGCGCACGGCGTTGCCGCGATCGCGCCGGCGAAGCTCGGCCTGGATCGTCTCCAGGAGGTCCTCGCCCTCCTCCTCGTCGATCTCGAGATCCCAGTTCCGGGTGACGCGGAAGGGGTACGTCCCGCGCAGCCTGCCCGAGGGGAAGAAATCCTTCACGTGCCGCGCGATCACGTCCTCGAGCAGGACGAACGCGCGCGTCGCGCCGTCCACGCGGACCCGCATCAGCCGGCTCAGCATCGGCGGCACCTGGATGACAGCGAAGCCGGGCTCCTGCGCTTCATGCTCCCGGGAGAACATGATCCCGAGGTTGATCATCTTGTTGCGCAGGTGCGGGAACGGGTGCCCCGGGTCGATCGCGATCGGCGTGAGGATCGGGAAGATGTCCGTGCGGAACCTGTCGTCGAGCGCGCCGAGCTCGGGCGGGTCGAGCTCGTCCGGCCGGACGATCACGATGCCGGCGCGCCTGAGCGCCGGGATGAGGTCCGAGTTCCAGATCTGGTAGGCGTCGTCGACGAGCGCGTGCACGCGCGCGCCGATCGCGACGAGCTGCTCGTGGGGCGTGAGCCCGTCCGGCGGGACCTCTGCGATCGTGCGCAGCGTCTGCGCCTGGAGGCCCGCGACGCGCACCATGAAGAACTCGTCGAGGTTGGAGAAGAAGATGCTCAGGAACTTGAGGCGCTCGAACAGCGGAACCTCGTGCGATCGCGCCTCCGACAGCACCCGCGCGTTGAACTCGAGCCACGAGAGCTCCCGGTTCAGGTAGTGCGCCGGGTCGCCCTCGATCGGGATCGGCCCCGAGGCCGCCGGGATCGACACGGGGCCGCTCGACGGGGCGGCGCTCCCTCCAGACCTCGCGGCGGCCGAGTCGCCCGAGCCCGCGGTGGGTTTGGCGACCTGAGCGGCATCCGGATCGCCCCCGGAGCTGGGACCGGAGACGAGGGTGGCGTCGGTGGAGGAGGGCACGTCAATCATGGTGGAAGCTTCGATTTTATTGCAGGTCTGATACGGTCCGCCCATGGAATTCTGGCGACAGCCGGACGAGCTGAGGCTCGCTTGCGAGCGCGCGCGCGCCGCGGGGCGCCGCGTCGGCCTCGTTCCGACGATGGGCGCGCTCCACGCAGGCCACCTCGCGCTGATCACGGAGGCGCGGCGGAGAGCGGGCTTCGTGGCGGTGACCCTCTTCGTCAATCCGACGCAGTTCGGCGCGGGCGAGGATCTCGCGCGCTATCCGCGGACGCTCGAGCGCGATCTCGCCGCCTGCGCGGAAGCCGGCGCCTCGGGGGTGTTCGCGCCCGAGGTCGCCGCGATGTACCCGCCCGGCGAGGAGACGCGCGTGCGCGTCGGCGCGACAGCGGCCCCGCTCTGCGGCGTCCACCGGCCCGGGCACTTCGAGGGCGTCGCCACCGTGGTCACCAAGCTGTTCGCGCTCGCCGGCCCGAGCGTCGCCGTCTTCGGCCGGAAGGACTACCAGCAGCTCCAGGTGATCCGGCGGCTCGCCACCGACCTGTTCCTGCCCGTCGAGGTCGTCGGCGCGACGACCGTGCGCGAGCCCGACGGCCTGGCCATGTCGTCGCGCAACGCCTACCTCTCGCCCGAGCAGCGGAGCGCGGCGCGCGCCATCCCGCTCGCCCTCACCGACGCGTGCCGCGCCTTCGCCCGCGGCGAGCGGCGCCCCGCCGCACTCCTCGAGCCCGCGCGCGCGCGCCTCGCGGCCGTCGCGACGAGCATCGATTACGTGGACCTCGCCGACCCGGAGTCGCTGGCGATCTGGAGCCACGAGGCGACTGTCGGCGACCGGGCGCTGCTCGCGGTCGCCGTCCGCCTCGGGTCGGCGCGCCTCATCGACAACGCCGTGCTCGGGGAGGACGCGCCGCCCATCGCGGGGGCGGGCGAGGAGGCCGGCGGATGACGACGAGCTCCGACAGGGAGGCCCCCGCGCCGTCGTCGCGCCCCCCCGCCGAGCCCCGGCGCGGCGCCTTCATCGTGTTCGAGGGGATCGACGGCGCGGGCACGAGCACGCAGGCCGAGCGCTATGCGGAGCACCTCAGGGCGGCGCGGCGCATGGTCCGCGTCACGCGCGAGCCGAGCAGCGGGCCCGTGGGCTCGCTCCTCCGGCTGATGCTGACCCACCGGGTGTCGCTGCCCGGCGCCCGCCAGGCGGAGGTGATGGCGCTGCTCTTCTCGGCCGACCGCCTCGATCACCTGGGCGCCGAGGTGGAGCCGCTCCTCCGCGACGGGTACGTCGTGATCTCCGACCGGTACGATCTGTCGAGCCTCGCGTACCAGTCGACGACGGCGGCCGGCGGAGAGCGGGACACCGGGGAGATCCTTCAATGGATCCGGGAGCTCAACCGCCATGCGCGGAGGCCCGACGTCACCGTGGTGATCGACGTGGCGCCGGAGATCGCCGAGAAGCGCCGCCGCGCGCGCGGGGGTGCGGAGGAGCTGTTCGAGCAGACCGAGCTGCAGGCGCGGCTCGCGGAGGCGTACAGGCGCGCGGAGGAGCTCGTGCCGGGCGACCGCGTCATCCACATCGACGGGGGCGGCCCGGTCGAGGAGGTCTCGCGCGCGATCATCGGGGCGCTCGGGCCGATCGTGGAGCGGTGAGCCGGGTGTCGATGGATTGAGCCGAGGAGATCGGCCCGGGCGCCGGGACGCGGAGAGCATGGTGTCCTCGCGCCCTCTGCGCCTCTGCGGCGCGCTCTTGTGACGCGCGTCCCACGCTACGGACAGGCGGCGTTCGCGATCTCCACGTCGTCGATGTTCCAGCCCGACACCATGTCGACGAAGGAGTCCCGCTCGACGGCGTAGCCGAAGCGGATCCGCAGATTCGCGCTCTTGTGCTGGGTCAGATCGTAGCGGACCTTCGTCCAGGCCGCGTCGCGGACGCCGGGGTACGCCCCCGACTCGTAGATCACCTCCCACCGGACGCCGTCGAAGACCTCCACGCGGTTCGTCATGTGGGGCGCCTCATCGCTGTTGAGGAAGCGCCAGAACGACAGGTACACGCCGCCCGCGACATCGGCGTTGATGACGGGGCTCGTCAGGTAGAAGTACGGGTGAACGCCGAGGGGCGCGTTCCCTCCGATGACCACGCCGGCCAGCCCGTTGTCCGCGGTCGCCGTGTGATCGAGCGCCGGATCGGCGTGACCGTAGGTCTGCCCGGAAGACGCCGTCGCCGCGCCGATCTGCCAGGTCGGACCGAGCTCCCACCCGGCCGCGTTGCCCTCGAACGTATCTCTGAAATAGACCGTCGGCGGCGCCGCGGCGCTGCCGCCCTGGCAGACGCCGGCCAGGCACGACTCCCCCGCGGTGCACCAGTCGCCGTCCGCGCAGGCGCCCCCGTCCGGGACCGAGCGCGCCGTGCACACCCCGGCGTCGCTGCAGATACCGCGCGTACAGCCCACCGTCTGTGAAGGGCACGACGCGCCGGGGGTAGGGATGGAATTACAGGCGCCGTGCTCGTCGCAGACACCACGGTTGCACTCGTCGGTCCCGGAGACGCAGGCGCCGCCCGGCGCGATCGGCTCAGCATGGCAATTGCCAGATCCCGGATCGCAGGCACCAAGGTTGCATCCGGCGCTCAGCGCGCTGCAGTCCTTGGGGACGCCGCCCTCGCAGCGGCCGCTCTGGCAGGCCTTGCCGACCATGCAGAGGTCGCCGGAGTCCGCGCACGGCGCCCCGTCGTTCCCCGGGACCGCCTCGCACGCACCGGTGGCCGGATTGCACGCTCCGACATGGCAGGAGTCCGGAACTTGGAAGAAGAAACAATCCCGCTGAGTCCCGACGCACGCGCCGTCCACGCAGGCCGCGTTGAGGACACAGCGATCTTCCGTCGCGCACGGCGACCCGTTCTCCTTCGGCGACATCCCGCACCGGGGAGCGCCGCCCGCGTCAACGCAGGTGACGACATGACAGGCGTCCGGCGTGAGGCCGCAGTCCTCCTGCGCGCCGCCCCGACAGAGGCCGTCCTCGCAGGTCTCGCCGACCGTGCAAGAGTCCCTGTCATCGCACGGCTCCCCACCCGCGCTGGAGACGAGCTCGCACTGCCTCGTCGCCTCGTTGCACACGGCCTTCATGCACTGCGGGGTCGGGACGAGCGCGCAGTCGATCTGGCACGGAGCGGCGCCCCCGCCGCTCGAAACAGCCGGCGCCGCGGCGGCGCCCCCATCCCCCGTCGCGCCCGAGCTCCCCGCGGACGTCGCGGTCGAACAGCCGAGATCCGTCAGGGCGACAGCGGAAAGTACCCATGGAATCCACCTAGTCATGTTCGCCTCTTTCCAGCAAGCGTGACGCTCCTCGTGGGAATTACGCGTTCTTCGCGGCAGCGCAAGGAAACATGATGTTCCGGCGCGCGAGCACCCGGAACGGTCAGCGCGGGCGGCGACGAGCGACGACGAGCGACGACGAGCGACGATGGCGAGGCGCGAGCCATGGACACGGAGAGGGACTGAGAGAGAGACGAGAGACACGAGATCAGCGACAGCGACGACAGCAAAGAGACCACGATACCAAGAAGCCCAACAAACCGGAGAGCCCCTATCGCCCCTTCATCGAGAGTCGCGGTATGCTGACGAGAGCGTCTGGAGCTCGGCTTCCCTCGACAGACAGACCACTTCGCGCGTGGAGATCTCGCGTCCGCGAGCCACATCGCACCAATTTCCAGAGGAGCGCAGAGATGTCCTTCCGACGTCATTTCGTATTTGCCCCTTTCCTCGTCGCCGCCGGGATGGCAGCTCCGTCGGGCGGCTGCGCGGCGACGGACGAGCAGAGGCCGCCGAGCGTCGCCCCGCCGGAGCAGGCCGAGAGCGGCGGAGGCGGCTCCTTCGGGCCGAGCAGCGCGACGGGAGACCCGGCGCTCGGCCAGGGAGGGTACGGCGCGACCGGCGAGGGCGGCTTCGACGAGGGGGCCTCCTGCGCCCAGACGAGCGCGGCGGCCGCGCTGCTGCCGCTCGATATGCTCGTCCTGCTCGACCGATCCGGCAGCATGCTCGGCTCGAAATGGAGCGGCGTCACGAGCGCGATCTCGACCTTCGTGAACGACACGGCCTCCGCCGGGATGAACGTGGGGCTGACGTACTTCCCGCGGGGCAACAACGGGCTGAACGACTGCGAGCACGCGACGTATAGAGAGCTCGCTGTCGAGATCGGCGAGCTGCCGCTGCACACGCCGGAGCTCACCGCCTCCATCCGGGGCACCTCGCCGGGCGGCGGGACGCCGATGCGACCCGCCCTCCAGGGGGCGCTCGCGAGGGCGACCGCCTACAAGGACGCGAACCCGTCCCACAAGGTGATCGTCGTGCTCGCGACCGACGGCGATCCGTCCGGCTGCGCCGACAACACCGTCGCGGATACCGCCGAGATCGCGCAGCGGGCGCTCAACTACAACGGTGTTCAGACCTATGTCATCGCCGTGGAGGGGTCGACGCTCTCCAACCTGGACCAGATCGCCGCCGCCGGCGGGACGACGCGCGCGTTCGACGTCACCGCGGACGTGACAGCGTTCTCGACGAAGATGGCCGACATCCGCGCGTCGGCCCTCCCGTGCGAGCTCCTCATCCCCGAGCCGCCGGAGGGCGCGACCCTCGACAAGACCCGGGTCGCGGTCAAGCTCGCGCCCGGGACCTCCAGCGAGATGGAGATCCCGAGGGCGGACAACGAGGCCGACTGCGGCGCGGGGCCCGGGTGGTACTACGATGACGAGGAGCTCCCGAAGAAGATCATCCTCTGCCCCGCGTCCTGCGCGACGGTCCAGGCCGAGGTGCGGGCGGAGCTCAACGTGCTCTTCGGGTGCGAGCCGAAGCTGAACTGAGCCCCTGGCGCCGGGTCGCCCGCGCCCGCGCGGGGCTCACGGCCTCCTCGGCGGCTCCGTCTTCAGGGCGTCGAGCGCCGCCGAGAGCTCGGCCTCGGTGAACGGGAGCTTCGCGAGCGCCGCCTGCTCGTCGGCGAGCGCGAGATCGATCTCGCGCTGCGCGTCGCGCGCCCGGAGGACCCACGCGGACGACTCGCCGGTGCGGTCCCCCATGCGGACGGTGCCGGCGAGCATCTTCTGCCCCTTCTCCAGGAGCACGCGGTAGCGCAGGCGCATCGCCCCCTCGAAGAGCTGCTTCTTCCTCGGCGTGGCGGCGCTCGGCGGCGGCGGGACCTGCATCACGTCGCGGTGGAGCTCCTTGTAGAGCTGCCCGATGCGGTAGCCCGCCATCGCCGACCAGTGGGCGTCGAGGCTGCGCATGGCCTCGGTGTAGGCGCTCTGCGCGTCGAGCAACCCCTGGCAGCGCCGCTCGAGCGCGTCGGCGAAGTCCGCCGGCACCGGCACGAAGGTGATCGCCTCGCTGCGGCGCCGCCGCACCTCGCCGAGCGCGAAGCTCACCTGCGCGAGCTCGATCGGCGGCCTGCCCGACTCGCCCAGCCGGTGCGCCTCGATGAGATCGCGCGCGACAGCGACCTGACGCGCCGCTTCGTCGACGAGGTCCTGCTCCACAAGGCCGAGCGCGAGGGCGCCGCGCGCCTCGATGGCCTCGAGGACGCTCAGGTCGCCGAGGCGGAGCAGGCGGCGCGACACCTCGACGAGCTCGGGCCACCGCTCGAGGGCGGCCGCGGCGCGCGCGAGCCGGAAGCGGGCGCCGCGCGCGACAGGGTGGTCCGGGAAGCGCCGCGCAACCTCGCTGTAGCGCTCGGCGGCGAGCCCGCGGTCGCCGAGCGCCTCGTGGGCGAGCCCGGCGTTGAACAGGCTCGGCGGCGCGACCTCGCCGTCGGGCGAGAGGCGGACGAGCCGATCGAAGAGGGGGGCCGCCTCGCGCGCCTTGTCGGCCAGGAGCAGCGCGCGCGCCCGCTCGAACTCCGCCGCGAGCTCGGCGTCCGAGTAGGGGGACACGACGACCGGCGCGAGCTCGACAGGCCCTCGCGGGGACGCCGGCTGCGGGGATCGCGCCTGGGTCGGCGCCGTGGCCCCGGATGTGCACCCGCCCAGGACGACGACGAGGACCAGGGCAGCGACCGGGGTGAAGCAGGAACTCGACATGCCGGGGAAGGATAGCCCCACGTCCGAGGTTGTTCCGCTGGTGCCTGGACGGAGATCGAAGCCTGGCCGTCCGGAACGAAGGTGGATGGCCGTGCGTGTACGGCGATTCCTGTATCCGGCCGATATTTCTGGGAAATGCGGGGCGGCACCCCCCGACAAAAGGGCTGCAACAGGGCGCCACCATGCGGTAATCTCGCATTCGTTCGTCAGGCCGTTGTCATGGCTCGTAGCTCGGTCAGCGGCGATCTCCTCTCCAGCGACGATCAGAACGAGGGCTTCTGTCGTGGGCCCTCGAAGGCATCACGGCCCTTGTGGGGCCTTGGAGGTGGGTACATGAAGCATCAAATCATCTCTCCTCGCACGGTGATGGCAATCGGCACGGAGCAGCGGCTGAGCTTGGCCGAAGCGCGTCATCGTGAGCTCGACTCGCGCCTCAGGCAGCTGGGTCGGCGGGCTTTCCTGACACCCGGGGAGAAGATGGAGGCAGCCCAGCTCAAGAAACACAAGCTCGCAGCGAAGGACGAGATCGAATCCCTGCGCCGAAGGTTGTCGTAGCGCACCCCTGCTGACCAGCGATCCAGAACGCGCCGCGCACGGCGCCCCGCCCGCTCGTTTCCCCCTACGTTCCTGCCCCCGGCCATCCGACGCGCTGATGCAGCGCGACGCGGCGCCAGACGCGCACGCAGCGTCCAGCGCAAGGCTTCGCACGCGGTGCCCGGCGTGCAGCGACGCCCGTCGCACATGCGGCGCCCAGCGCACACGCGGCGCCCGGAGTGCAACGGCATCCAGCGCACACGCACACGCGGCGCCAGGCTCGCAGCCCCGTCACGGGGGTGGAGCGCCGTCCGCCAGGACCGCGGACGCCAGCGCGCAGCTCAGAGCGTCGGTGCGGCCGGCTCCGGCGCGTCCGCGGGCGACGTCGCGGGAGCGTCAGGCTGCGGCGCGGCGCCGGCGGCGGCGTCGCCCTCCGGCAGCGTCTCGGCGCCGCCGAACACGTCGCGGTTGAGGTCCACGAGCGTCTCGGTGAGGCGGTTCTTCTGCTCGCTGCTGATGCCGCCGGGGGTCTGCTTCTCGATCGCCGCGGCGAGCCCGAGCCAGTGGCGCGCGTTGTCGCGGTAGCCCTTGCGCGGATCGGCGACCCCGGAGCCCTGCGGCGCAAGATCGGCCAGGCGGTAGTCCGTCATGCCCCGCAGGTAGGCGTACTGCGCCCGCTCCGGGGTCGAGAACGAGTCCATGTCGTGCTCGAGGACGCGGAACAGCGCCAGCGCCTGCTCGAACCGGTTCGCCTCGTAATGGCTGCGGGCCCGATCGAGATCCTGCGTGTAGGTCGCGCACCCGGGCGCGAAGGCGAACGAGGAGAGGAGGAGGACGCACGAGACCAGGCGGCGCATGCGCGGAGGGTATCTCCCGCGTCGCGGCGCGATCAAGCGGGAAGACGGCGATCCCGGGGGGCTGCCGCCGCAGCGCTGGCTGCGCGCCGCGCGGATTGACGCGCGCAGCCCGGCGCGTCGGGGATGGCGCCGCGCCGCGGCCGGCCGCCGCGGCGCGGGATGGAGCCCGCTGGTCTTCACCGGCCATCTCCGCGCCGAAGAGGCCATCGGCCCGCCAGGACAGGCGCCGTGGCGGCTCACCATCCCCAGCCGCGAGGTCTCTTCAGGCACCTTCCGGCAATGACTGGAAGGGCGGCTCGCCCGGACCGGCGGTGGGGATCGAGCGACTCCGGACAGCGATGCTCCGGGGCGATGCCGAGGGGTTCGAGCGGCAACTCCAGGCCTTCGTGACGGATCTCCTGTCGTTCCACGACCCCGGCACGATCGCGCCAGAGCGCGTCTCCCCTGCGTTCGTGCCGGGGCTGCTGGACCCGCTCGAGCCCGACCATCAGGTCGACGGAGAGCGGGTGCGGGCGCGGGGAGAGCCGAGCCGGCTCACCCCAGGAGCCGCCTCCCGACGAGCCGCGCCGCCAGCTTGCGCAGCCAGTCGGCGCGCCGCGCGTCGGGCGGCACGAGCCGCCCGGTGCGCGCGGCCTCCAGGATCGCGGCCGTCTCGGGCGTCGGGTCGGCGCAGGCCTCCAGCACCCGGAGGATCGTCGCGTCCTCGTGCGCGACGCCCGCCTCCGCCACCCAGGCGTCCACCGACGCAGCGAACGCAGGATCCCCGGGGAACGGCTGCTCGACCGCGCTGCTCGGGCCGAGCCCGTTGATGCCGCTGATCACGAGATCCTTGCGGTCCTTGTAGGTCAGACCGGCGAGATCCTCGGGGAGGAACGGGCGGCCGATCCAGATGTCCTGCACGCCCATGCCGAGCGGGAACTCGAGCCGCCTGTCGAGCGGCTCCGGGGGCAGCGCGCCGGTGAAGCGCACCGGCACCACCGGGACGCCCGCCGCGAGCGCCATGTCGATGAACGCGCCGCTCATCTTGCGCACGGGCGTGCGGCACTCGATCGACCGCGTGCCCTCGACGTGCACCATCACCCCCTTGCCTGCCCCCTGCATCTCGGCCCCGAGCTCCGCGATGATGCCCCCGAGCGAAGCCTTGTCCTCGCGGTCGAAGTACGTGATCACCTTCGGATCGCGCGCGCCCGGGTACGCGAAGCAGTGCGCGAGCAGCGTGCCGAGCCACGTCGCCCTGTGCTCGGCCTTGGCCAGCGTCACCGTGGAGACCTCCGTGAGGCCGGACACGGCGATGCCGAACAGCAGCGACTCCACGCCGACCTGGTGGTTGCCCAGGTAAAGCAGGCTCCGGCCCTTCACCGCGCGGAACGCCGCGGGGTCGACGACGTGCACGCGGCGGATGAACCGCTCGATCAGGCCGAAATACAGGTCCTCCGCGGGCCAGCGGCCGAGGCCCATGGCCGCGCCCCAGTAGCGGCGGACCGGCTCGAGGTCGATCGCGGGCGCGCCGGCGGCGCGGACGACGACCTCGGAGCCCTCGCGCGCCACCGTGAAGGGCCAGCGCGTCAGCGGCTGCGCCAAGGAGATCCCGGAGAGCGAGACGGTCGACGGGTGCACGCCCGCGCGCCGCGCGACGTGGTCCTTCACCGCCGCCGCCTCGACGAGATCGCCCGACGCGGCGTAGAGCTCCGCCACCGTGCCCGGCATCCAGTCCATCGTGCGCACGTCCGCAGGGCCGCAGCGTGTCTCGCCCGACGCCGCGTCGACGCGCGAGACACCGAGCTCGACAGGCGCGCGGTCGCGCAGGAACGCCCGGCGGATCCCGGGCGGCGCGCCGCCGATCGGGCCCTGCGGGAGCAGCACCTCGACCAGATGCAGCTCGAGCCACACGCGCTCTCCAGCCCCCGACGCCGCGCCAGCCGCGGCCCCGGCTCCGGCGGCGGGCTCGGCCTGCGCGATGGCCTGAACCCGGAACGAGACGAAGCGATCGTCGCGGCCCTCGTAGCGCACCTCGACGCGCACCGGCCCCTCGGGCGCCGGCCCGAACAGGCGCAGCGACGGGATGCGCGACGGGAACGCGATCTGGGCCGGCGGGCACCCCGGATCCCACAGGGAGAGCCGGTCGTGCGGGATCGTGTGCGTGAGCGCGTCGAGCATGCCCTGGTGCAGCGCCCCGGGAGGCACCGAGCCCTTGCGGGGATCGAGCGTCGCCGACGCGCCGCGCGCGCCGAGCCGCAGCGCCGTCAGGTACTGGAACGCCGGGCCGTGGAACAGCGTGCCCGCCGCGTAGGGGTCGTCCGCCTCCGGCCCGTCCAGCGCAGGCTCCGGCGCAGGGGCGGGCGGGTACGCGCCGGCCACGCGCACGCGGCCGGTGCACACGGGCTCGAACCGCGAGAGCGCCGGGTTCGAGGCCTCGCGCCACGCGAGGAGCCGGACGTCGAGGACATCGCCGGAGCCGCTGGCCTCGGCCTTGATGCGCACCGGCCCCGGCACGGGCAGCCAGCGCTGCACCACGACGTCCTCCACCGCCACGACCACGCTGCCAGGGCGCGCCCGCAAGGCGGCGCCGGCCAGCCGGTCGACCATGCTCATCCCGGGGAGCGCCGGGAGCGCCCAGGTGGGGCGGTGATCGGCCACCCACCCGTCCGGATCCAGCACCTCCTCGGCGTCGTCGGCCGGCAGCGACGCAGCGGCTCGGTCCGCGGGATCCAGCGACGCAGCGCCTCGGCCCGCGGGCCCCTGAAGCCGCGCGCTCCGGTGGACGGCGCCCGGGAGCGACGCGAGGCGGCGCGCGTTGCCGCGCACGTCGAAGCCGACGTCGCGCCGCGCGCGGGGGGAGGCGCCGTCGACGATCCGCACCCCGAGCGTCGCGCCGTAGATGCGAAGGCCGTCCACCCACAGGTACGACTCGGCGATGACGTACGGCCCGCTGTCGTCGCGGCCGACCTCGAGGATGTCGGTCTCGACCGTCACCCGGCGGCTGCCCGGCAGCACCTGGCCGCGGTACCGCCAGGCGTGCTCGTGCCCGGTCATCACCGGCTCGAACCGCGGGTCGCGGAGGCCCGCGTGGAGGTCATGGTGCAGCATCCAGAACTGGATCGTCTGCAGCATCGCCTCGATGCCGAGCGAGCCGGGTTGCACCGGATCGCCCAGGAAATGGGCCTTGAAGAACCACTCCGACGCGTGCACGTCCCGCTGCGCGCGGACGCGGCCCAGGCCCTTCCGGCCGCCGGCCTCCCACAGGCCGTCGACGCTGTCGATCATCAGCAGCGACGGCCGCGCGAGCCCGAGCTTGCCGCCGCAGTACCGCGCGGGGCGCTCGCGGAGATCGACCTCAAAATCGGACGGGGCCTCGAGCGCGGCGAGCTCCTCGGGCTTCGGCGGGAGGCCGACCTGCGTGGCGAGCGCGGCCTTCGGGAAGAAGCCGAACACCGTGTCGAGGTCGTACACCCGGGCGCCGCCGACGCTGCACTCGACCCGGAACGCGAGGATGATCATGCCGCCCGAGCGCGAGATGCTCGTGAGCTGCGACGTCGTGCGCAGCGCGCCCGCGGACGGGAGGACCTCGGCGTGGAGCGTGCCCTTGCCGTCGAGGTTGCGGAAGTACAGCGCGTTCTCGGACGAGAGCGCGCAGCCGACGTAGCTCGCGAGCCAGCCGCACGTCTGGAGCGCGGCCTCGAGCACCACCGCGAACGGCATCGTGAGGCTCGCGTTCTCGTCGAAGTACCAGGCGTCCTCCGGGACGTCGTACTCGACCTCGACCTTCGCGCCGGCCTTCATCGCCGCCATGGGGCTCGAGACCGAGAGGACCCGGCTCATGAAGTGGTACGGCGGCCCCGGGAGCCGGGCGACGTGCTGGCCCTCGTCGAACCGGCGGTACAGCGGGCCGAACGCGTCCGACGGCCGGCCCCAGGCGCACGAGAGCAGGCTCCTGTAGTCGAACGGGAAGCCGCCGGCCGCCGACGCAGGCGACGCGCCCGACGCGGCGCCGCCAGGGGCCGCAGCCCCCAGCTCGGACCAGGGGACGCGCGCGACCGGCTTCGGCTCGACGTGACCGTCGAGCAGCTCCGGATGGCTCGTCAGCGGCCAGTCGGGGCTCAGGCGCAGGCCCACGCGGCGGGCGTGGAACGCCTTGAGGCCGTCGACAGTGCAGAGGAAGTCCGCAACCACCGTGGGGCGCGGGCCGTCGTGCACCTCCTCGATGAAGACCTCGTACGTGAGCAGCCGGCTCGACGGGACCACCTGGCCGCGGCAGCGCAGCAGGTAGGGGATCTCGGGCACGGGCTCGAAACGGAAGCCGTCCCCGTCCACCGTGAAGCCCATCGCCGCCATGTAAAACGCGAGCGCCTGCAGGCAGCCCTCGAACATGAGCGTGCCCGGCATGCACGGGTCGTCCTTGAAGTGGCCCTCGAAGTACCAGCCGTCCTTCGTGATCGGCAGCGTGGCCCTGAGGTAGCCGCGCTTCCACGGGCCCCCCGCCGGGTCGAACACGTCGACGCTGTCGAAGAACAGCATCGGCGGCGCGCTGATCCGCGGCGTCTGGACGTGGGTGCGCAGGCGCTCGAAGCCGGGGCCGAACGCCGCCGCGCCGTCGCCGGCCGCGAACGCGAGGATGTCGGCGCGATCGAACGCGGGCTTCTGGCACGGGATCCGCGGGGGATCGAGGCGAGCCGCCGCCGCGGGCTCGGCGGTCTCGGCGTCCCAGAGGACGCCGCCGGAGTCCGCGAGCTCCTCGTCGGTGAAGAAGCCGGCCTGGCCCTTGCGGGTCTTCAGCCGCAGCTCGCCGCCGATGTGGCAGTCATAGTGGAAGAAGAACAGGCGGACGTCGCCGTGCTTCGCGTGCCCGTCGACGTGGATGTCGTAGACGAGCGTGTCGCCCGGGCGCGGCAGGCCGCCGTAGAAGGTGAGCTCGCAGCCGAGCAGCCGGTAGACGCGCTCGCCCCGGTTCTCGAAGTCGGCGCCGAGCCAGCTGATGAGCAGCAGGTCGGCCTGGCCGCTCTCGATCATGATGCCGGCCGGCATCGCGCCGTCGTGCAGGTACCAGGAGTCCCACCGCACGTCGGTCTCGGTCCACATCGTGCCGAGCTTCATCGAGCCGGGCTCGGCGTCGATCCCGGTGACCCGATCGGCGAGCAGCAGCGGCGGCATGGGCATGCGCACCTGGCGGCGGTAGCCGTCCTGCTGGGCGAAGAGCGGGCCGAACACGTCGGAGATCCGGCCCGAGGCGAGCTGCTCGAGCTGCTCGCGGCTGAACCGGGGGCCCTTCGGCGCGAGGGCGGTCGTGGCGGGGCGCTCGGGAAGCGCGGCGGGGCGCGGCGGCTCGGCGGGGCGCGGCGCGGGCGGCGGCGCCGCGATCGGGCGCGGCGCCTCGGCGCGGGCGAGGCGCGGCGCGTCCGCGAGGATCGGCGAAGGCTGCGGCGCCGTGGCGGGGCGCGGCGCGTCGACGGGGCGCGGCGCCTCTGCGAGGAGCGGCGCGACGCGCGAGACCTGCGCCGCGGGGGCCGCCTGCACCGTCGCGAGCGCGCCCGACGACGCGTGGACGAGCGTGTCCAGCGCGCGCTGCCGCATCTGCAAGAACCGGCGGTGGACCTGCGCCTGCTGCTCCACCCACTCCTGGTGAAGCCGCGCGAGCTGCACGGTGAACGCCGCCGCGCCGGCGACGACGTCGCCCGGGATGCCCGCAGCAGGAGCGACGATCGCCGGCGCCACCTGCAGCGGCTCGCAGTCGACGACCTCCGCGGCGGTCGACGCGACGAGCGCCGGCGCCGCCCACAGCGGCTCGTGTGCGACGCCCGCGGCAGGCGATGCGACGGGCGCCGGCGCCGCCCGGAAGGGCTCGTCCGGGGACAGCGCCGGGAGATCCTCCGCGGCGGAGAAGCCCGTCGGGCCGGGGTACAGCGGCGGCAGGTCGTCGAGGGCGGACGGCAGAGGCGGCGCAGGTTCCATGGAGTCTCCGGGAGATGAGCAGGAGGCCGCGCCGGGCACGACGATCGCCGGCGGGTGGGCGGGAAACGTGAGCTTCGGCCCCTCCGAAGGCCGCGGCGGCGGCAGGGGCGCAGCCGGACCGCCGGCCCCGATGCGGACCGACAGCGAGCCCCCGCCGAGGCCGGCGCAGCGGACCTCGGCGACGCGGACGTCGTCGGCCCACGGCGCCCCGTCGGGCTTGCGGGCATGGCGGCAGGCGAGCACCGCGGCCGCGACGTGCAGCAGGCCGGAGGCGGCGTGCGCGTGGCCGAACCGCGGCGCGAGGTCCGTGGCCGACAGGACGAGGCCAGGGTCGGCCGGCTCGTCGAGGACCACGGCGAGGACCGGGTGCCGCTGGCGGACGGCGTCGTCGAGGCGCTCGACAACGAGCACGACCGCCGCGTCGCCGGGCGGCAAGCGGACGCCGAGCGCCTCGAGCGCGGCCACGTGGGCCGGCTCGCACGAGAGGTCCACCGCGCCGACGATCGCGGCGTCCACGGCGCCGGTGCGCAGGGCGCTCCCCGCGATGCGAAGCGCCCACGGCCCGGAGAGCTCCTCGGCCGCGACAGTGAACGACGGCCCACCGACGTCGAGCTGGCTGTTCAGCCGGTTCGCCGGGATGTTCGGCATGTTGCCGACGACGCCAGCCGCCTGGAGCGCAGGGATCACCGCGTCCTGCAGCGCGCCGACGTCGACCGAGGGACCGAGCCGCGCTGGCGCCGTCTCGGCGAGCCGCCAGCGCGCCATGTACCGGCACACCTCGGTGTCGGCGCCCATGCCGATGAGCACCGCGGTGCGGTCGCGCGGCAGCGAGAGGCCCGCGGTCGCCTCGATCGCCGCCTCGAGCAGCAGCGTCTGCTGCGCGAGCGCCTGCTGCAGATCGCGCGGCGGGAACCGGAGCCGATCCGCGGGCAACGCGACGGTCGCGCGGCGGGGATCCGCGCCGCCGCCCGAGAGGAGCGCCTCCGCGAACGCCGGGACGCCGCTGAGCTCACCGACGCAAAGGCCCATCGCCACGACGGCGAGGTGCCCCGCCGGGGCGGAGCGCGCGGGCGCGGCGCGCGAGGCCTCGCGGCGCGGCGCGGCGCCGGCGCGGGCCGGCGGCGAGGCGGGCTCGTACGCCTCGACGAGGAGGTGGGCGTTGTTGCCGCCGAACCCGAACGCCGACAGGCCCGCCAGGCGCCGCCCCTCCCAGGGCTCGGCCCGCTGCAGCACCCGGAACGGGCTCGCTGCGACAGCGTCGCTCAGCGGATCCGCGTGCAGCGTGGGCGGGCGGACCCCCGCCGCCATGGCGCCGAGCAGCTTGAGGAGCCCGGCCGCGCCCGCCGTCGTGACGAGGTGGCCGAGGTTCGACTTGAGCGAGCCGAGCGGGACCTCGCGGCGGCCGAACATCTCGGTGAGCGTGGCGATCTCGGTCGCGTCGCCGAGGGGGGTGCCCGTCGCGTGGCACTCGAGCAGCGAGACGTCGCGGGGATCGACGCCGGCCATGGCGTACGCGGCCCGCATCGCGCGGAGCTGGCCCTCGACAGCCGGCGCGAGCAGGCCGCGGCCGCGGCCGTCGTTCGACAGGCCGACGCCGCGGATCACGCCGAGGATGGGCTTGCCCGCGGCCTCGGCGTCGGACAGGCGCTCCAGCACCACGAACGCCGCGCCCTCCGCCGGGACGAGGCCGTCGGCCTCGGACGAGAACGGGCGGCTGCGGCCGGTGCGGCTCATGGCCGACAGCGCGCAGAAGCCGATGTGGATGAAGAGATCGTCCGACCGGCACACAGCGCCGGCGAGCATCCGATCGGCCTCGCCGTGCTGGAGGCGCTCGCAGGCGTGCGCGATCGCGTACAGCGACGACGCGCACGCGGCGTCGAGCGCGAACGCCCCGGCCCCGAGGCCGAGCACGTCGGCGAGCAGGTGGGCGGGCAGCCCCGACATGAACCGGTTGCGCGGATCGGGCCGCGGGACGCCGGCGAGGTCGCCGAGCCACGTCGACTCGGCCCACGCGGACATCGCCGACGAGGGGAACGAGAGGTTGCCGAGCACCGCGCCCGCGCGGTCGGACCGGCCCTCGTGGCCGGCCTCGCGCAGCGCCTCGCGGCCCGCGTAGAGCACCCACTGGAAGAGCGGGTCGAGCGCGAGCAGGGCCTCGGGCGGGCCGCCGCGCCGCGGGAGCGGGTCGCGGGCGAGCACGCGGCGGAAGTGCTCGTCGAACCCGTTGACGTAGCCGCCGCGGTCGCTCCACGCGCGGTCCTTCGCGTCGCGCGGGTCGCTGACGACCGCGCGCTCGCGCGAGAGCCGCCAGCGGCCCTCGGGGGCGGCGGACAGGAGGTCCCTGCCCGCGAGCACGTTGTCCCAGAGGGCGGCGGGGTGGAGCGCGCCCGGCAGGACGCACCCGCGGCCGACGATGGCGATGGGCTCGAACACGGGGTCCTCGATCACGCCTGGCCGCGCGCCGCGTCGGGGCGGAGGACGTACTGCACGTCGCGCAGCTCGGCGACAAGCGTGCCGTCGCGGTCGACGAACGCGATGTCCGCCTTCGTGCGGTCGCGGGCCACGATCTGCCCGCGCACCACCGCGCGCAGCGGGCCCTCGGACGGGCCCTCGGCGAAGGTGTGCAGCGCGCCCACGGACATCGGGAGCGCCGCGCCGCCGAGCACGTGCTGCGTCCACAGCGTCGCGAGCTGCAGCCCGCCGTCGAGCGCCGCCGGATCGGTCTTCCACGGCTGGGCCACCCAGCCGGCCTCGCGCAGGCCCACGACAGTCCCCGCGATGCCCTCGCGGCTCACGCCGTCGAGCCGCCGGATCACCTGGAAGTCGCGGCCGTGGAAGAGCGTGTGGCCGTCGTACAGGTCGTCGCCGCCGTCCCAGGGGCCGAGCGACGGCGCGGCGGGGCCCTTCGGGGCCACGCGATCGGCGAGCGGCCGCATCTCGATGGTCGCCGCGTAGTGCAGCGCCCCCTGCGGCCCGCGCAGCTCGGCCGCGAGCACCGCGCCGTGGCCGTTGGTCACCTCGCGGCAGTCGACGCGGAACACCTCGCCGCCCGACTCGTACGCCGCGAGCTTGATCCCGCGCAGGACCCGCACGTCGCGGAACTGGGTCACGACGAGATCCGGCCGGCACGCGCGCGCCGCGCGGGCGAACCACTCGAGCGCGATCACCACCGGCACGACGGGGACGCCGTTGATGGCGTGATCGGCGAGGTACGGGTGCGTCGCGCGGTCGGCGCGGACGGCGAGCGCGACCCGCCGGCCGTGCTCGGGGGCCGCGAGGGTCGTCGGCGCCGCGCCGAGCACGACCTCGACCGCGCGGGGCGAGGCGACGCCCGGGCCGTCGCAGAGCTCGTCGATCAGCATCCGCGCGCCCGCCGCGAGCGGGATGAGCGGCACGCCGAGCTGCGCGAAGTGCGCCTCGAGCGCCGCGTTCACCATGCCGCCCTGCCAGGGGCCCCAGCCGAGCGACTTCACCACGCAGCCGGGGCGGCGCGCGGCCTCGGCGGCGGCGACTTTGTTCAGGACCTCGTTCGCCATCGCGTAGTCGCACTGCCCCTTGTTGCCGCTGCGCGCGGCGATCGAGCTGAAGAGGACGATCGCCTTGAGCGGGTCGCCCGCTGTCGCGCCGAGCAGCGCCCGGAGGCCGTCGACCTTCGTGTTGAACACGCGGTCGAGCTGCTCGACCGTCTTCTCGGCGACGAGCTTGTCGGCGAGCACGCCTGCGCCGTGGACGACGGCGGTGACGGGGCCGAAGGCGCGCCGCACGTCGCCGAGCGCCGCGGCCACCGCCCGCGCGTCGTTCACGTCGGCCGAGACGTAGAGGGCCTCGCCGCCGGCCGCGCGGATCGCGTCGAGCGTCGCGCGGACCTCGCGGTTCGCGAGGATCCTCGCGACCTGGCGGCCGATCTCCGCCGGGGTCGCCTTCTGGCCCGCGGCGGCCGCCGCCTTGACCAGCGCCGCCTTGAGCGCGGCCTCTCCGCCGACGCCGCGGCACGCGGCCGGGTCGTCCTCGAGCGCTGTGCGCCCGAGCAGCGCGAACCGCGCGCGGCTGGCCCTGGCGAGCGCGATCAGCGTCGCCGCTGTGACGCCGCGGGCGCCGCCGCTCGCCACGACAACGTCGGACGGCCCGAGGGGGAGCGGGCCGGGCTGCGCGTCCTCACGGACGCTGCGCAGCGCGGTGCGGCGGCCGTCGGGGCGCAGGCCGATCTCGAGCTCGACGCCGCCGGAGAAGAGCTCCGTGGCGATGTCCTCGGCGAGCTCGGCGGCGGGGCGCCCGGCGCGCTCGATGTCGATGGCGCGGCAGGACGCGTCGGGCCACTCGAGCGCCGCTGTCTTCGCGAGGCCGGGCAGGCCGCCCGTCCAGGCGCGGTCCGAGCCGGAGAGGCCGAAGTCGCCGCCGGTGTCCTGGACCGTGACGAACAGGGCCGGGCTCGCCGCGATCGCCTGAGCCGCCAGGAACGCCTCGCGGTGGACGGCGAGCGCCTCGTCGACCGTCGCGAAGTCGCGCAGGCCGCCGAGGAACACGGCGCCGCGGGCGCCGCGGGGCACGGCATGGGCGTACTCGGCCGCGATCCCGCGCGCCCCGAGGGCGGCGACGAGCGCGGGGCCGATCGCGTCGTGGCCGGTGACCACCACGGTGCCCGCGTCGAAGAGGCCGGGCATCGCGAGGCCGGCGGCGGGCGCGGGGACCGCGGCGAGCGTCCACCGGCCGAGGTCCGCGGTTGTCGAGGCCGGGTCCTCGACGGGCACGGCCGGGGGGGCGCCAGCGGCCGGGCCGAGGTTCGCGCGGAGGTGGTCGACGACCTGGCCGAGCGTGCGGAGCTGCGCCAGCGCGGCGGCGTCGACCTCCGACAGCCCGGGCGTGCGATCGCGGACCGCCGACAGGATCTCCACCCGCTTGATGCTGTCGATGCCGAGGTCGCTCTCCAGCTCCATCTGCAGCCCGAGCATCTCGGCCGGGTAGCCCGTCGTCTCGGCCACGACAGCCATCACCACCCGCTCGACGTCGGCCGCTGCGGGCGCCGCGGCAGGCGACGTCACAGCGGCCGCTGCCGGCACGGCGGCAGGCGATGTCACAGCGGCCGCTGCCGGCGCCGCGGGAAGCGACGCGCGGAGGTGGTCGACGACCTGGCCGAGCGTGCGGAGCTGCGCCAGCGCAGCGGCGTCGACCTCCGACAGCCCGGGCGTGCGGTCCCGGACCGCCGACAGGATCTCCACCCGCTTGATGCTGTCGATGCCCAGATCGCTCTCCAGCTCCATCTGCAGCCCGAGCATCTCGGCCGGGTAGCCCGTCGTCTCGGCCACGACAGCCATCACCACCCGCTCGACGTCGGCCGCTGCGGGCGCCGTGGCAGCAGCCGCTGCAGGCGCCGCGACGGGCGAGGCGACGGCGACCACCGCCGGCGCCGCGGGCAGCGACGCGCGGAGGTGGTCGACGACCTGACCGAGCGTGCGGAGCTGCGCCAGCGCAGCGGCGTCCACCTCCGACAGCCCGGGCGTGCGGTCCCGGACCGCCGACAGGATCTCCACCCGCTTGATGCTGTCGATGCCGAGGTCGCTCTCCAGCTCCATCTGCAGCCCGAGCATCTCGGCCGGGTAGCCCGTCGTCTCGGCCACGACAGCCATCACCACCCGCTCGACGTCGGCCGCTGCGGGTGTCGCGGCAGCAGCCGCTGCAGGCGCCGCGACGGGCGAGGCGACGGCGGCCATCGCCGGCGCCGCGGGCAGCGAGGCGCGCAGATGATCGACGACCTGGCCGAGCGTGCGGAGCTGCGCCAGCGCAGAGGCGTCCACCTCCGACAGCCCGGGCGTGCGATCGCGGACCGCCGACAGGATCTCCACCCGCTTGATGCTGTCGATGCCCAGATCGCTCTCCAGCTCCATCTGCAGCCCGAGCATCTCGGCCGGGTAGCCCGTCGTCTCGGCCACGACAGCCATCACCACCCGCTCGACCTCCGCGGACGCAGCCGGCGCAGGCGCGGAAGCGACGGCAGGCGCTGCGGCGACGGCGGGCCTCGCGCCCGCGGCCGGCGAGTTCACAGCGGTCGCTGCCGGCGCCGCAGGCAGCGACGCGCGGAGGTGCTCGACGACCTGGCCGAGCGTGCGGAGCTGCGCCAGCGCCGAGGCGTCCACCTCCGACAGCCCGGGCGTGCGGTCCCGGACCGACGACAGGATCTCCACCCGCTTGATGCTGTCGATGCCGAGGTCGCTCTCCAGCTCCATCTCCAGCCCGAGCATGGAGACGGGGTACCCCGTCTTGTCCGCGACGACCTCGAGGACCAGCCGCTCGAGCTCGACCCCCGACGCGGCCACCGCCGCCTGTGTTGCCGCGGCGGGCGCCGCGGGCTTCGCGCTCGCTGCCGCGTCGGGCGCCGCAGCGACCCGCACCGGCGCCGCCACGGCGGGCGCCGGCGCTGCGGTTGCCGCCTTCGCTGCCACCGGCGCTGCGACGGTCACCTTCGCTGCTGCCGCAGGCGCCGAGGTCACGACCGCCGCAGGGTGCTCCCCGCGCGCGCCGAGGAGGTAGTCCTGGCCCACGCTGCCCCTGCCGTTGCTCGTCAGCGCCCCTGCATGGCCCAGGGTCGCCTCCGAGATCGGCCCCGCATGCACAGGCGCAAGCAGCATGGGCGCCGGCCGCGCCGCAGGCGCCGCCGCGGCGGCCGTGTACGGCGCGCCGGTCGCGAGCGCGGCGAGCCCTGCGAAGGAGGCCTCGGCCGCCTGCAAGAAGGCGATGTGGCTCTCCGCCATCGTGCGCTGGTACACGCCGTGGGCTTCCGCCGTGGCGCGCTGCGCCTCCTGGTAAGCAGCCAGCCACGACGCGCTGACGGCCGGCGCGGGCGCGCTCACCACCACCGGCGGCGCGCTCACCGCCGGCTGCGACGCGCTCACCACCACCGGCGGCGCGCTCACTGCCGGCCGCGGCGCGCTCACCACCACCTGCGGCGCGCTCACTGCCGGCCGCGGCGCGCTCGCCACCACCGGCGGCGCGCTCACTGCCGGCCGCGCCGTGCTCACCGCCGGCGCCGCTGCGCTCCCTGCGGGCCCCGCCGCCTTCGCTGTCGGCCCCGCCGCGCTCGCCGCCGGCCGCGCCGCGCTCGCCACCGGCGCCGGCCTCTGCGCCGGCCGCGCCGCGCTCGCCTTCGGCAGCTCCTTCGCGCCGCCCTGCGGCGGGTACGGCTTGCCGTAGTTGCTGCCGTTGATCGGCAGCGCCAGCTTCGGCTTCGGCAGCGTCCGCGGGTCGACAGGCGCCGCGAAGCCCTCCCAGAGGACGCGCGCGTCCACCGGGACCCCGGCCACGGCGAGCCGCGCCACCGCCTCGAACAGGCTCGTCACGCCGTGCTTGCCCTTGCGGTCGAGCGCCACCGCGCGGTGCGGCCGGCCGCTCAGGATGTCGCCGACCAGGTTCGTCAGCACCGACCCCGGGCCGACCTCCACGAACGTGCGCACGCCGGCCGCGTACATCCGCTCGATCTGCTCCACGAACCGCACCGGCTCCGCGAGCTGGCGCGCCAGCCGGTCGCGCGCCCCGTCGCCGCCGCCCGGGTACGGCTCGACCTCCGCGTTGCTGTACACAGGCGCGGCCGGCGCCCCCACCTCGATCCCCGCCAGGAACTCGCGGAACGGCGCGCTCGCCTCCGCCACGAGCGGCGAGTGGAACGCCGCGGCCACGTCGAGGCGACGCGCCTGGATCCCGAGCTCCCCGAGCCGCCGCTCCGCCGCCTCGATCGCCGCGACCGAGCCCGACAGCACCACCTGCTTCGGCCCGTTGTGGTTCGCGACAACCACGTCGCCGAGCCCGAGCGCCCGCACCTCGTCGATCGCCCGCGGGACAGCGATCATCGCGCCCCGCTCCGACGACGCGGCGCCCATCAGCTCGCCCCGCCGCCGCGCCACGCGCAGGAGGTCCGCGGCCGACAGCGCGCCCGCCGCGTGCAGCGCGGCGATCTCGCCGAAGCTGTGGCCCGCGAACGCGTCGGCCCGCACCCCGAGCGCCGCCAGCAGCCCGAGGTGCGCGAGGCTCGTCGCGCCGATCGCGGGCTGCGCCCACCGCGTCTCGCGCAGCCGCGCCTCCTGCGCCCGGCGCTCCTCGTCCGAGAACACCGGCCGCGGGAACACCACCTCCTGCAGCGGCGCGTCCCCGATCGCCACGCCCGCCGCCGCGTCCCACGCCGCGCGCGCCGCGTCGAACGTCATCAGCACGTCGGCGCCCATCGCCACGTACTGGCTCCCCTGCCCCGGGAACAGGAACGCCACCTGCCCCGGCGCCTCGCCGCTCGCGCAGTGCACGAGCGGCGCCGCGAGCGCCTGCTCCGGCTTCGCCGCGAGGTGCGCCGCGACCTGCTCGAGCTTCCTCGCGAGATCCGCCTCGTCCGTCGCGCACAGCCCGAGCCGCGCCGGCCTCGACGCGTCGAACGAGAGCACCGACTCCCGCGCGAGGAAGCGCAGGATCTCGGGCGTCTCCGCCGCCTTCGCCATCGCGCGCGCGCGATCCGCGAGCGCCGCCGGCGTGTCCGCCGACAGGAGGACGAGCTCCGCCGGCGCGGACCGCACCCGCCACGCCCGCGGCGCCGGGCCCGTGTACTCCTCCAGCGCGACGTGGAAGTTCGAGCCGCCGAACCCGAACGAGCTCACCGACGCCCGCCGCGGGTGGTCGGAAGCGCGGATCCACGGCCGCGCCTCGGTGTTCAGATAGAAAGCGGTCTTTTCGATCTCGAGCTTCGGGTTCGGCTTGTCGACCTTGATGGTCGGCGGGAGCACCTTGTGGTGCAGCGCCATGATCGCCTTGAACAGCCCCGCCGCGCCGGCCGCCGCCTTGGTGTGGCCGATCTGCGACTTCACGCTGCCGAGCGCGCACCACTGCCTGTCGGCGCGCCCCGACTCGTCGAACATGACGCGCAGCCCCTCGAACTCGGCCGCGTCGCCGGCCTTCGTCCCGGTGCCGTGGGCCTCCATCAGCTCCACGGTCTCGGCGCCGTACCCGGCGGCCGCGTAGGTCCGGCGCAGCGCCTTCGCCTGCCCTTCCGGCACCGGCGCATACACGCTCTTGCTCCGGCCGTCCGAGGACGAGCCGATCCCGCGGATCACCGCGTACACCCGGTCCCCGTCGCGCTCGGCGTCGTCGAGCCGCTTGAGCGCCACCATGGCGATTCCCTCGCCGAGCAGCGTGCCGTCGGCCTTGTCGGAGAACGGGCGGCAGTCGCCCGACCGCGACAGGGCCGGCGTCTTGCTGAAGCACATGTACATGAAGGCGTCGTTCATCGTGTCGCAGCCGCCCGCGATCACGAGATCGGACTGGCCGAGCGCGAGCTCGTTCATCGCCATCGACATCGCCGACAGCGACGACGCGCACGCCGCGTCCGTCACGCAGTTCGTGCCGCCGAGGTCGAGCCGGTTCGCGATGCGCCCGGCCACGACGTTGCCGAGCAGGCCCGGGAAGCTCGACTCCTGCCACGGCACGTACTTGCCCGAGATCGCGTCGCAGGCGCGCGTCACCTCGTCCTCCGGATACCCGAGCTCCCGGAGCGCCCTCGACCAGACCGGCCGCTGGATCCGGCTCACCATCGAGGCGAGCAGCTCCTGCGCCGAGGTGACGCCGAGGATCACGCTCATCCGCTCGCGGTTCATCGACTCGAACTGCCCCTGCGCCGCGTCCTCGAGCACCCGCTTGGCCACGATCAGCGCGAGGAGCTGCGTCGTGTCCGTCGCCGGCACGATCGACGGCGGCACGCCCCACTCCAGCGGATCGAACGGCACGTTCTTCAGGAAGGCGCCGCGCTTCGCGTACGTCTTGTCGGGGGCGGACGGGTCGGGATCGTAGTAGTCCTCGACCAGCCAGTGCGTCTCCGGGACGTCGGTGATGAGGTCGGTTCCAGCCAGGATGTCGCGCCAGAAGCCGTGAGCGTCGAGCGAGCCGGGGAAGATGGCGCTCACGCCGACGACTGCGATGGGCGGAATACGGGAGGACGAAGGGTGCATGAAGGACCTCAGCAGATGATCAGGCGCTCAGGCGAGCGGGCGGGGAGTGAAGCTGAAGGCGGCGCTCGGCACGGGGACGCCGTACGTCCGTAGCTGCTGCGCGCGCGAGACGACGGCCGCGCCCTCGAGCAGGTTGCGCGCGACCTGGACGACGGAGCGGTTCTGCGGGTCCTCGAGGAACGACCCCTTGACCCAGCGGTTGAACGCGCCCATGGCGGGGCCACACCAGATCTGGTAATCGGCGCGGCGCTTCGGGTCCCCGGCGATAGCCCACTTGCTGGACATGCCGAGATACCAGCGGAAGATCAGCGCCATCTTGTGCTTCGGCTCGCGCGCGGCGCGCTCGAGCTCGGCGGGGTCGCGCTCCGCGAAGAACCGCTCGCAGCCCGACCACACCTCGTCGCACGACATCTGGAACATCTCTCGCTCGACGCGCGCCCGCACGTCGGCGGGCAGCGACTCGATGGAATCGTGGGCGACGTAGAGGTCGTAGAGCCGCTGCGCGCGGACGCCGAACATCGTGCCGCGCTTGAGCACCTGGACCTGCACGCCGAGCTCGAACATGTCGGCGGCCGGCGTCATGACGACATCCGGGAGGTCGGCCTGGGCGAGCATCTTCTTGCCGTCGTCGGACAGGCCCGACTCGACGCACGCCTGGTTGACCGAGCCGGTGAGCACGTAGGCGGCCCCGAGCGCGAACGCCGCGGCCACGGTGGACGGCGTGGAGAGGCCGCCGGCGGCGCCGATGCGGATCGGGCGCTGATAGCCGTGCTTCGCTGCGAGATCGTCCCGGACGCCGAGGATCACCGGGAACAGCGCCACGAGGGGCTGGTTGTCGGTGTGACCCCCGGAGTCGGCCTCCACGGTGATGTCCTCGGCGACCGGGAGGCTCCGCGCGAGCTCCGCCTCGTCGCGGGTGAGCCACCCGTTGCGAACGCAGGTGTCGAGGATCTCGGCGGGCGCCGGCGAGAGGAAGCGGGCGGCGACCTCCGGGCGCGAGATCTTCGCGAACAGGTGGTTCTTCCGGTCGATCCGGCCGTCGGGCAGGCGCCTGACACCGCTGTAGGCGAACCGCACGACCATCGGGTTCAGGCCCATGTAGGCGGCGGCCTCGGCCCGGCGGACACCCTTTCTCAGGTAGAGCTCCACTGTGTCGCTCTCCAGCCGCGGCTGGTTCGGAGCGTGGATGAGGTTGCAGCCCCAGGTGGGGCCCTCCGTGCCGAGCGCGGCGATGATCTCGTCGACCGCCTGCTCGATCCGGTGCAGCCCGAGGCCGGCGGCGCCGAAGAACCCCATCATCCCGGCCTTCGCCATGGCGATGGTGATCCGCGTGGTGTGGATACCGTTCGCCATCGCGCCGGCCACGTAGGGGAAGCGCAGGCCGTGGACCTCGAGGAAGGAGCGGTCTCCGAGCCACTCCGGGTACAGCGCGGGCAGCGTACCGAGGAGCGGAAACGTGGGGACTCCATTCACCTGGTCGTCGCGGATGACCGCGCCGCCGCGGGACACGCCGACGCGCCCCTCCGGCGTCTCGCGCACCACGTGCACCGGCTCGCGCACGCAGGACACGGCCTCCCGCAGGTCGGCCGACGTGAACGCGGGGAGCCAAGGCCCGCTGCGCCAGATCCCGATGGGCTGGAGTCCGGCGCCGCGGAGTGCCTGCGGGTTCTCTACCATGCTGAGCTGCCTCCTAATGACAAGCTCGCGCTCTATAACATCCGTGGTGATCGCCGCGCGGTAATGGTTCGGTCATGGAGCCACGTGGATGGCCGATCTCGTTCGACCCCTGATCGCGTCATGAAAGCGCTTTCCTCGGCCTGCACGGGCGCGCGCCGTCGTGACGCGCTGCGCCTCTGTTTCGAAAAGATGGCGCGCGCCGTTCGCCGGACGCGGACGATGATAGTTCAATTTTCCGCGTTCATTGGATCCACGGACAGCGGGCCTCCGCGTCGATCACCGGGCGCCGGACAGCGCGGGAGCGCGCCGTTCGAACACGGGAGATGGCAGCGGCGAGACGTCAGGAACGTGAAGAGAGAATTTGAACCACAGAGGCACAGAGGGCACAGAGGGGAGAGACAGATATATATAGAGGAGAAATCTTGTTCTCCTTGTCTCTTTCTCTACCTCTGTGCCCTCTGTGCCTCTGTGGTTCAAACTCTCTCATGAACCAGGGGAGAGCCGCGCGCCGCAGCGCTAGAGCGAATAGCCGCCGTCGCTGACCACGAGCGCGCCGGTCATGGTGGCCGACGCGTCCGAGAGCAGGAAGGCGATGATCCCGGCGATCTCGTCGGCGGTCGCGTAGCGGCCGAGCGGCGTCGCCATCGCGGCCATCTGGTCGAACGCGGCGCGCTCGCTCCCGGCGGTTGTCACGAGCGCCTGGAAGAAGGGCGTCTGGGTCCATATCGGCGTCTCGACGCCGCCGGGCAAGACGCCGTTCACGCGGATCCTGTCGGGCGCGCCTTCCTTCGCCGCCACGCGGACGAGCTGCGCCGCGCCCGCCTTGGAGGCCGCGTACGCGCCGATGCCAGGCTCGGCCTTGACCGCCGCGACAGAGGAGACGACGACCGCCGTCCCGCCCTGGCCCGCCTTCCGGAGGAGGCGAAGGCCCGCGCGGAGCGTCAGGAAGACGCCGTCGAGGTTCGCGGAGAGGACGCGCCGCCAGTCCTCGAAGGACGTCTCCGCGAGCGGCGCGCCGTGGGCGACGCCGGCGTTCGCGACGACATGGTCGAGCCTGCCGAAGCGGCGCTCGACGGCCTCCTCGAGCTCGGACCACGGGGGCTCGCTCCCCACGTCGCAGTCCCGCAGCAAGAGCTCCGGCCCGCGGAGCTCCTCGGCCAGGGCGTGGAGCGCCTCGCGGCTCCTGTCGACGAGGACCAGGCCGCCCACGCTCTGCGACAGCCTCCGCGCGGTCGCCGCGCCGATGCCCGACGCCGCCCCGGTGATGAGCGCGATTCGATCTGACATGCGCACGGCGCCCTACCACGGCGGTGCCGCTGCGGAAACGCGCGCCCGCAGGCGGTGACGGCCGGGCCGCCCGCCGGGCGAGGTCGTGGAGGCCGCGCGCCGCCGCGCCCGCCTGCCGGCGCGCCGGCGACACGACCGCTCGTGCTCGGCGGCGTTCCTGCGCCGCGAAGCTTTGAGGTCGCTCGCGCCCGTCCTATGCTTGGCTGCGACTCGGACAATGCGACGTCTTTACCGGCTCTCCGACAAGATCAGCAAGCTCGTCCCGGCCAGTCGAACCCACGCCACAAAGGCACGAACGTCCGGGGCAGCACGGCCAGCCGAGGCACAGGCGAGCACGGCCGCAGCGGCGGACGAACGGGGGCCGGCGCGGGAGGCGCGGGGCGGGCCGGAGCAGCAGCAGGCGGTGCTCAAATACGTCATCGCCAATGTCCCTCACGCCATCTTCTGGAAGGACCGCCAGGGTCGCTTCCTCGGAGGAAACCAGAACTTCCTCAACGACACGAATACGAAGGTCCTGGAGAACCTCGTCGGGAAGACCGACTTCGACGTGTGGGGCAGGCGCAACGACGTGGAGTTCTTCGTGAAGGTCGACCGGGAGGTCATGGAGCGCGGCACGCCGATGCTCGACATCGAGGAGCCGCTGCTCCGCCCGGACGGCCAGCGGCGGGTGCTGCTCACCAGCAAGGTGCCCCTCCGCGACGAGCGCGGCGAGGTGACGGGGCTGCTCGGGATCTACGCCGACATCACCGAGCGCAAGCAGATGGAGATCGAGCTCCAGAAGGCCAAGGAGGCCGCGGACGCCGCCGCCCGCGCCAAGGGAGAGTTCCTCACGGTGATGAGCCACGAGCTCCGGACCCCGCTCTCGCTCATCCTCGGTCCGATCGACTCCCTCCTGTCGAGCTCGGACGAGCCGCTCTCGCCGCGGGTGCGCGCGGACCTGGAGCGCGTCCAGCGCAGCGGGCGGCGGCTCCGCCGGCTCGTCGACGACGTCCTCGATTACCAGAAGATCGAGGCCGGAAAGATGCAGATCCACCGGGAGGCCGTCGACGTCGGACAGCTCGTCGCGGACATGGTGGAAGAGGCGCGGCCCGCGGCGGAGCGCGGCGGGATCCAGCTCTCGATTCAGGTGGATCCCGCGCTGCAGACAGTCGCCCTCGACCGGCGCAAGTTCGAGAAGATCGCGCTCAACCTGCTGGGCAATGCGCTGAAGTTCACCCCGCCGGGAGGCCGCGTCGCGGTCGACGTGCGGACGCTCGACGCGATGTTCGAGCTCTCCGTCGAGGACACCGGCCCAGGCATCCCGGCGGACAAGAGACACCTGCTCTTCCAGAAGTTTCAGCAGATCGACGCGTCGGCGACGCGCAAGCACGAGGGGACCGGGATCGGGCTGTCGCTGGTCAAGGAGCTCACGGAGCTGATGGGCGGCGCGCCCGGCGTGGAGAGCGAGCCCGGGACCGGCTCCCGCTTCTTCGTGCGCCTCCCGCGCGCCGCAGAGGGCGCGGGCGCGACGAGGACCGCCGGCGCGCCGGGGCCGGCGGGAGCGCAGGAGGCGCCGGCGTCGCAGGACGCGCCGGCGTCGCACGAGCCGCGGGACGCGCTGAGGGCGCTGGGGTCGCCTGGCAGGTCGGCCTGCGCCGCGGAGCCGGCGCCGCGCGCGCGGGACGAGCGGCGCGCGGGCGAGCACCCCTCGTCCCGCGCGCGGGTGCTCGTGGTGGAGGACAACCCGGACATGGCCTCTTACCTGGAGAGCGTCCTGTCGCCCGAGCACGAGGTCACGCTGGCGGCGAACGGCCGGGAAGCGATCGAGTCGATCAGGGCGGCGCGGCCCGAAGTCGTCGTGTCGGACGTGATGATGCCGGAGATGGACGGCTTCGAGCTTGTCGGCCGGCTCAAGGGGGATCCGGAGCTCCGGGACATCCCGATCCTCCTGCTGACGGCCAGGGCGAGCCGGGCGGAGGCCGTGGTGGGGCTCGAGGTCGGCGCCGACGACTACGTGAGCAAGCCGTTCGACCCGCTGGAGCTCCGGGCGCGGGTGCGCGCGGCCGAGCGGCTGCACCGCGCCTACCTGGAGCTCGCCGCGAAGAACCGCGAGCTCGCGACGGCGCTGGCGCGGCTCTCGGAGACGCAGGAGGAGCTGCTCCAGGCGGGCAAGATGGCGGCGATAGGGACGCTTGTCGCGGGGATGTCGCACGAGATGAACAACCCGGTCTCCGTCATCCTGATGAACGCCCAGCACCTCCTCAGGCGGCAGCGGAGGGGGCACGGCCTGCCTGACGAGGCGGCGCTCCTGAAGGTGCTCGCCACCATCGAGCGGCAGGCGAACCGCTGCTCGGAGCTCGTGACGGCGCTGCTCGAGTACGCGCGGGGCAAGCCGATCGGCCGGGAGCCGTGCGACGTGCGCGAGGCGCTCCGCCGCGCGGTCGACCTCTCCGCGCCGCGGGCGCGCGAGCGCCGGGTCCACCTCGAGGCGAGCAGCGCCGCCGCGCTGCCCGCGGTGCTCGTCAACACGTCGCAGCTCGACTCCGCCTTGCTCAACGTGATCGGCAACGCGCTCGACGCGAGCCCCCACGGCGGCGCGGTCGTCGTCGGGGCTCGCCCGTTCCCGCACGGGGAGGTCCATGGCGTGGAGATCGACGTGCGCGACACCGGCTGCGGCATCCGCGCCGAGGACCTGAGCCGCATCTTCGAGCCGTTCTTCACGACGAAGCCGCCCGGACAGGGGACCGGACTCGGGCTGTCGCTGACGCACCGGTTCATCACGGAGCACCAGGGCAACATCCGCGTCGAGAGCCAGCCCGGCGAGGGCACCACGGTGCGCCTGTGGCTGCCCGCGATGCCGTCGGACGGGGCGAGCTGAGGACAGGAATTTCCTGTTGCAAAAATGAAATGAGCTACGTACCGTCGACGTCGGGAAGGCACCTTCGCGCGCCTGTCCTCGCTTCCTCCGGGAGCCCCGACGGCGCGCGTGGGGTTCGTTTTCCTTCGTGGGGGCGCGGATGACGTTCGCTCTTGGCTTCGACGGTTCCTTGCATCGGAGACGCTCCGCCGCGCCGCGCGCCTGATGCTGGACTCCGCCGCTGTCCACCCGCCGTCAACGCCTCACCGGGAGCGCGCCCGGCGCGGCGGCGTCCCTGTCGGCATCGGCGTCAAGCTCGCCGCGGCGACCGTGGCGGTCCTCACCAGCGTCACCATCCTTGTCGCCCATGAGGTGATCGAGAAGACACGAGATGATCTCGTGTCGGCCAAGGCGAACGCCGCGTCGATGATGGCCGATCTGCTCTCGGCGGCCCTCACCGCGCCGCTGGACTTCGGCGATCGGGACGCGGCGCAGAGCGACCTCGACGAGCTCCGCTCGAACCGCGCGCTCATCGGCGCCGTCGCCTGGGGCAGCGACCCCGAGCCCGTCGCCCGGGTCGGGCAGCCGCCAGAGGGCCTGTCGGCGTTCACCGCCCGCGGCGCCGAGAACCAGGTCCTCGAGCGCGAGATCCGCGTGGCTCGACCGGTCCTGCGCGACGACGGGCGACGCCTCGGGACGGTCGTCCTCGTCCTGTCCCTCGAGCCCGAGAACGCGGCGTTCGCCGCGGCCCGCCGCGACATCCTCGAGTTCGCGGGGATCGTGGGCGCGATGACGGCCTTCCTGCTCCTCGGCTTCGCCCGGTGGCAGATCGTGCGCCCGCTCTCGCGGCTCGTCCACGCGGCGCGGCGCCTCGGCGAGGGCGACCGCACCGTCCGCGTGAACGTCGGCACGAACGACGAGCTCGGGCGGCTGGCCGACGTCTTCAACGCGATGAGCGCCGCCATCCTCGAGCGCGAGGGGAAGCTGGAGATGGCCACGAAGAGCCTCCGCGAGCTCTTCGACACGATGCGCGAGGCCATCGTGGCGTTCGGCCCCGACGGCCGCCTGGGCAGCGAGGTGTCGAGGCGAGCCCGGCAGATCTTCGGCGAGCGCGCCGAGGCGGGCCACCACGTCGCGGAGCTCCTCTACAGCGGCGGGCCGCTCTGCGTCGAGACCCAGGCGCTCCGGCAGTGGATCGACGTCGCGTTCGACGCCGAGATCGACGTCTTCCCGGAGATCGCCGAGCTCGCCCCGCGCGAGGCGTGGATCGAGCGAGCGCCGGGCGACCGCCGGTTCCTGCGGCTCGAGTTCTGCCCCGTCGTCTCCGGCCAGAAGATCGCGCGCATCATGCTGCTCGCGACCGACGAGACCGAGCTCCGGCGCCTCGAGGAGAGCGTCAAGACCAAGGACGAGGAGCACGCGCGCCAGATCGCCGCCATGCGCCGCCTGATCGCCGGCGGCGGCCAGGTCTTCGTCCGCTTCATCGAGGTCTCGCGCGAGCGCGTGGCCCGGTGCAGCGAGATCCTGCAGGGCGGCGACCGGCTGAGCCCCGCGGACATCGACGAGCTCCTCCAGCTCCTGCACACGATGAAGGGCGAGGCCCGCTCGTTCGACCTGGAGCGCCTCGCCGACGAGGTCATGACGCTCGAGGGCGAGCTCGCCGTCGTCCAGGCGCGCGCGCGCTCCGAGACCGGGATCTCCGTCGAGGGGTCGTCGGCGTCCTGGCGGTCGCGGCTCGAACGCGTCGCCGAGGAGCTCACGCGCGCGCAGGAGACGTTCGTCGACGCCTCGCCCGTCGGCCGGGTCATCCTCGACCAGATCACCGTCCGCCGCACCGACGTCGCGCGCCTCGGCGAGCTCATCGGCGGGCAGGGCGGCGAGGCCGCCGAGCTCGTGCGCCGCCTCGGCGCCCGGCCGTTCGGCGAGGTGCTCGCGTCGCTGGCCGAGCGCGTCCCCCGCTGGGCCGAGCAGGAGAGCAAGCGCGCGTGCCTCGAGGTCGACGGCCGCGAGATCCCGATCCCGCCCGACCTCGCCCGCGTGCTCCCGGGCGTGCTCATCCACCTCGTCCGGAACGCGATCGCGCACGGCGTCGAGCGCCCCGACGCGCGCGTCCGCCTGGGCAAGCCCGAGATCGGCGTGATCCGCGCCACCTGCATCGAGGGTCAGCCGCTGCCCACGATCGTCGTCGAGGACGACGGCCAGGGCATCGACTTCGACGCCCTCGCGGCGAGCGCCGGCGTCGACCCCTCGGATCTCCGCGAGACGCGCGAGCTCCTCTTCGCCCCCGGCGTGAGCACGAAGGGCGACGTGAGCGACCTGGCCGGCCGCGGCGTCGGCCTGTCCGCGGTCCGGGCCGACCTCCTCTCGGTCGGCTGGCGCATCGAGGTGGACGCGTCGCGCCGGACGGGGACGGCGTTCGTGATCCGACCCCGCACGCAGGCTGTCCCTCGCCGCAACGGAGAATGAAGCGATGTCGCAAGCCGGACGCATCCTGGTCGTTGATGACAGCGAGATCGTGCTGATGCGGATCCACGTCGAGCTGTCGAGCGCAGGCTACGACGTGGTGACGACAACGCAGCTCGTGGGCACGGCCCGCCACCTGCGCGGCTGCGATCTTGTCATCATCGACTTCTTCATGCCCGGCCTGGACGGCGGCGCCGTCCTGCGCTCGCTCAAGTCCGCGCTGCCGGCGGGCGAGCGGCCGCCGCTCTTCTATCTCTACACCACGGACGCCGCGGCCGGCGCGCGCTACGCGGAGCTCGGGTTCGACGGCGTCTTCGGCAGGAAAGGCGATCTCCTCGCGCTCACGCCGCAGGTGCAGGCGGCGCTCCGCATCCGCAAGCTCTCCGGGCTGTCGCGCGGCAAGGACCGCAAGGCGTGACGCTCCTCCGGCGATCGTTCCTGCTCGGCCTCGCCGCCGCGGCCGCGAGCGCGCCGCGGCGCGCCCGGGCGGAGCCCGCCACCGCGCCCTTCGCGGTGCAGGCCGAGATCGTCGCGCGCCTCCTGCCGTACGACCGCGGCTTCCCGGACAAGGCGAGGAATCAGGTCGCCTTTCTGCTGCTCTCGAAGGCCGGAGACGCGGACTCGGCGAGCGCCGCGCAGCAGATGAAGAAGGCGCTGCTCGACGTCGGCAACGTGCGCGACAGGCCGATCCACGTGGACAGGGCCGACTACACGACGCCGGCCGAGCTGGCCGCGGCGTGCCGCGCGCGCCAGATCAACGTCGTCTATGTCTCTTCCGGCCTGGTGAGGGAGGTCGCCGCGATGCGCGGCGCGCTCGCCAACAGCGGCGTCCTGACCGTCGCGGCCGTGGAGACGTACGTGCCGCTCGGCGTCGTGCTCGGCGTCGACGTCGCGAACGGCAAGCCGCGCATGAGCATCAACCTCGCGCAGGCCCGCTCCCAGGGGATCGATTTCCCGTCTTCTATCCTCAGACTGGCAAGGATCTATTGACGTGAGCTCGGCTCGTTTGGCACTGCTCTGCGCCGCGTCGCTCGCCTGGACGTCCGCCGCCCCGCGCGAGGCGCGCGCCGACGATGTCGGCTCGCTCCTCGAGATCCTCGAGGAGAACGTCGTCTCCGGCGCCTCTCGCGCCGCGGAGCGCGCGAGCGACGCGCCCGCCATGTCGTCGGTGATCACCGGCGCTCAGCTCGAGCTCTTCGGGCTGCGGCACCTCGGCGAGGCCCTCAACTTCCTCGCCAACGGCGCCTTCGCGCACACCCGCATGTCGGTCCCGGAGGTCGGCGCGCGCGGGGTGGCGCTGACCCGCGACGCGAACAGCCACGTGCTGGTCGTGCTCGACGGGATGGTCGTGAACGAGCAGGGCGGCGGGGCCGTCTTCCTGCACGACATCCCGATCGACGTCGTCGACCATATCGAGGTGATCCTCGGCCCGGGCTCCGTGCTCTACGGGGCGCAGGCGATGCTGGGGGTCATCAACGTCGTCACGAAGAAGGCCGCGGATCACCGCGGCCTCCACGCCGCCGTGATGCTCGGGGCGTCGCCGCCGCTCGACGCGTCGGGGGACATCAGGACCCCGATGGCCGATGGCGTCGGGCACGACAGCGCGCTGTCGCTGAGCTTCGGGCGCAGCTTCATGCTGCGCGGGGAGCCCGCCGGCGTGGTCGCGGCGCTCGAGGTCGACGATTTCGAGGGGCCTCACGTCCGCTTCCCGAAGCAGCCGCTCCCGAGGGAGGCGGACGGCAGGTCGTTCATGGACCTCGGCCCGCACGCCGAGCCGGGCTATTGGGGCGGCCCGGTGGAAGAGCAGTGGTTCCGGCGCAAGGCAGGGGCCTACCTGCGCCTCGACGTCGGCGACCTGAGCGCCACCGCGCAGGCGACGCGCTCGGCGTGGGCAGCGCCGTACATGGACCTCTACGAGAACCGCGTCGGGGCCTACGACGACGCGCGCAACGACAACACGCAGTCGCTCATCCTGAGCAGCGTCCGCTCCCGCGCCCGCCTGAGCGAGCGGCTCGAGGGCGTGGCGCGCGGCTACTTCGGGTACAGCCGCGTCCTGCGCTCGCGCTATGTGGTGGGCCACGACCCGCTCGTGCCGGGCGTGCCGCTCGGCGTCCTCTCCCCCGAGCAATGCCCGCGCGGCCCCTCGGGGCCCTGCCGGAAGGAGGCGCTGTTCCTCTCGCGCTGGGTCGGGCTGGAGCTCCAGGGGCGGTATGACTGGCTGGGCGACGGCGCGTTCTCGACCATGGTGGGCGTCGACGGGCGGCTGCGCACGTCGGCCTATGAGTTCGTCACGTTCGACGACCTCACGGGCAAGAGCTATGGCTCCGACCCGGGGCTCACGCACTGGCACGGCGGCGGACACCGCCTCAAGGACGAGGCCGCGCTGGGGGCCTACGTGCAGCAGACGCTCCGCCCGCTGCGGCCCCTGTCGATCAACGCGGGGATCCGGGTGGACCTCGACTCGCGGATCCCGCTCGATTACGCGGCGAGCGCGATCTCGCCGCGCGCCGCGCTGATCGCCACGCCGGACGAGCGCGTCTCGCTGAAGCTCATCTATTCGAGCGCGTTCCGCGCGCCCAGCTTCGTCGAGCTCTACACGGTCACCGGCAGGCTGCAGCCGAACCCGGACGGCCTCAAGCCGGAGAAGGTCTCCTCGCTGGAGGCCGTCTCGTCGTTCCGCAGCGGCGCGCACGCCTTCACCATCGGCGGCTTCCACTCGGACTGGCGGGACGTCATCGAGCTGCAGATCGTGAAGGCCCAGGCGCCGAGCGTCTCGAAGTACAACAACGTCCCCGGCATCAAGAACTACGGGGCGAACCTGGCCTATGAGACGAGCTTCCTCGACCGGAAGCTGCGCCTCGGCCTGAACTCGACGTTCGCCCTGACGCGCCGCCGCATGTCGGAGCAGCAGATCGCGAGGAACGCGCGGTTCGGCACCGGCGACGAGGTCCCGATCACCGTCGCGCCGCAGGTGTACGGCAACGCGCGCGTCTCGTACGAGCACGCGCGAGGCGCCGTGTCCCTGGCCGCCGCGTACATGGGCCGGCGGATCGCCGATCAGGCGTACTATGGCGGGGATCCGTCGAACATCGCGCCGCGCCCCGAGGTGCCGCCGCAGCTCCAGCTCCGCGCGGCGCTGACCGGCGCGTTCCCCGGGGTGAAGGGCGCCGGGTACACGCTCGGCGGGCAGTACGCGTTCTCGCCCCATGAGCCCTATGTCGTCGGGCCCAACCAGGGGCTGCCGCGCTATCTCGTGGAGAGCGGCCCGACAGCGGACTTCGCGCTGGCGAACCGGCTCACGCTATTTGCCGGGATCGCGCTTCACCTGGACGACGAGCCGGCAGGCGGCCAGGACGAGGCGGCCGAGCCTCCTCCTGGCGCGACGGTCGGGCGCGCCGCGCTCGGAGCTGAACCGTGAAACGTACACTCCTCCCCTCGCTCCTCGTCGGCCTGTCGGCCGCCTCCGGCCTCATCGCCTGGGGCTGTATCGAGGTCGGCCACCCCATCGAGGTGGGCTGCGTCGAGTACGACACCCCGAACTGCCGCGAACAGGGCGGCGCGACCACCTCGTCACGCGCGAGCGGCAGCACGTCGACCGGCGGAGGCGGCGGCGCCGCTGGGCCGGACGCGGGCGGCGCAGGCGGTGACGGCGGTGACGGCGGTGACGGCGGTGACGGCGGTGACGGCGGGGCAGGCGGTCACGTGGGCGACAGCGGTGATGGCGGTCACAACAGAGATGGCGGTGACGGCGGTGACGGCGGCACCCGGATGTGAGGGTGAGCGGACCACGACCGCCGATGTTGACAGCCGACTTCACCTCACATAATTGTAACATTGAATCTGAACTGCATCCTCGCGTGCCAGTCTCGGAGGGGGGTTCATGGGCTACCGGAGCGTCGCCGAGGGTGTTCTCATGCCGACCAGCATGCTTGCCTGGCGGGAGGACAGCGACATGACGAGCGATCTCATGAGCGTGGCTCGCATGACCCGCGCGGGGTCCAGCGCACCCCGCGGCGCCGGCCAGGCCCGCGGAACAACCTTGTCGAAGCGCCTGATGCCCTGACCTGACCGGGAAGTCTGGAAGGTAGTCCTGCGATGACGGAGACCAAGGCCAGCCAGGCGCAGGAACCGATGAGCGCGCGAGCCCAGCGCATGCTCGACGCGGTGCCGGCGATCGTGTGTGTGATCGACATCAAGGCAGCGCGGATCACGGCGCACAACGCTGCGCTGGCCCGCGCGGCCGGGTGCTCGGCCGGGGAGCTGTCGGCGCGCGGCGTCGAGGCGCTCTCGGGCTGCATCCACGCTGACGACCTCGACGGCCTGGCTGCGCGCGCGGCGAGCCTCGAGTCGGCGCGGGACGGCGAGGTCGTCGAGGGCGAGCTGAGGGCGCGAGGGCGCGAGGGCGACGAGCGGCGCTTCGCGGCGCGCGCGGAGGTCTTCTCCCGGGGCGAGGACGGCGCCGCGCGCGAGGTGATCATCTGCGCCGAGGACGTGACCGAGCGGCGGCGCGCCGAGCAGCGCCTCGGGAGCCACGCGCTGCTCGCGGAGGTCTGCGACCGCGCGCCGGTCCTCCTGTACGCAAAGGATGGAGACGGCGCGTTCCTCCTGGCGAGCCGCTCGCTGGAGGAGCGCGCCGGCGCCGGGCCGGGCGGCCTGATCGGCAAGACCGACAGGGATGTCCATCCGCCGGAGGTCGCGGCCATCTACAAGGACATCGAGGACCTCGTGCGCAGCAGCGGCGCCCCGTTCGAGGCCGAGGAGACCGATCCGCGCGCCGAGGGCGAGAAGACCTTCTATTCGGTGAAGTTCCCGGTCCGGGGAGAGGGCGTCCCGGAGGGCTCGGTCGCAGGGATCTCCGTCGATATAACGCGCGTCAAGGCGGCGGAGCGCGAGCGGGAGGCGGCGCGGGACCAGCTCATCGCGGCGCAGCAGGACACGATCCGGGAGCTCGTGACGCCGCTCTTGCCGATCGCCGAGGGGGTGCTCGTCATGCCGCTCATCGGCTTCTTCGACAGCGCGCGGGCGAGCCGCATCATCGAGACGCTGCTCGAGGGCGTCGCGCGGCACGCGACCCGGATCGCGATCCTCGACGTCACCGGGGTCAAGGCGGTGGACGCGCACGTCGCGGAGATGCTGGTGCAGGCCGCGCGCGCGGCGGGGCTGCTCGGGGCCAGGGTCGTGCTCACCGGCATCCAGCCGGCGATCGCGCAGACGATGATCGAGCTCGGCGTCGACCTGCGAGGCCTGATCACGTCCGGGACCCTGCAGAGCGGCATCGCGTATGCGGTCCCGGTCGGGCAAGCTCGAGAGGGAGTCGATCCGCGGCACCTGCACCGCGAATGACGGCAATCTCGGCCACGCGCTGCCACGCGCTGGCCGAGGAGGCCGGCTGCCCCGCCGCCCTGCTCCGCGACGGGGACAGCCGCGCGCCGGGGGCAGGCGCTGGCTCCGTGTCGAGTGTGCTGCTGGTTTCTCTGACAATCGAACGCGTCAATCCACACGGTAAAGGAGGGGAATCATGGATCATCGCGCCATCTTCGGGGGCATCCTTTTGTCGACCGGCGTGATCGCCTGCAGCGAGGGCGACGCCACGACGGGAGCCCCGGTGACGATCGCCTACATCACGCACAGCGAGTGCAACCGGTTCGGCGATCTGGGCCGCGCTGGCGCCAGGCAGGCGAGCACGGAGCTGTCGAGCACGAGCACGCGGCCGGTCGAGGTGATGGTCATGGATCCCAAGTGTCCAGAGCTCGAGGACGACGGCGACCCGAAGGATCCCGACGATCCCTGCTACTTCTCCCGGCCGCAGATGGAGGTGATCCAGCAGGTCATCGACATGAAAGCGGACGCGATGGTCGTCGATGTCTTCGACGGGGTCTGCGAGAACGACATCATCAACCGGGCGGTGGACAGCGGCATGAAGGTCGTCACGTATGGCGGCGACGCGCCGGCCAGCAAGCGCCACACCTACTACGGAATGGACAACAAGGCCGCTGCCGCGTTCCTCATGGACGCCCTGGCGACCATCAACGGGAAGACCGGCAAGATCGCGTTCCAGACGATGATGGAGGAGGACGGCGACGGCGGCTACACGCCCACCGCCGCGGGGACGTTCATCGATCGATCCGCCGGGTTCTCCGAGGCGCTGGCGAGATACCCGGACATGACGAGCGTCGCGAGCCTCCCCTGCCTCTGCTGCGACTACAAGGACCCGTTCTGCACGGGGCAAGCGCAGAAGGCGCTGGAGGACGACCCGGAGATCGTGGGATTCTTCTTCTCCTACAGCAAGCTCCTCGGCGAGCCGGACCTCGAGGTCAACGCGCCGCTGCTCGCCGAGCGCGCGGCGGCGAAGACAATTCACTCGGTGGCCTTCGATACGCTGCCCGAGTACATGGATCGAATGCGCGCCGGATACGTGGACGTGCTGCTCGGCCAGAAGCTGTTCGGCTGGGGTTACGACACCGTGCTGCTCGCGTACGACCTGGTCACAACCAACCGGCAGGTGAGCCCTTTCACCGATGCTGGCTGGTATGTCGTGTGTCCGAACAACCTGGACGAGTTCGAGCGCAACACGCAGGCGATGGACTACCGTACGCAGCTCTCGGAGTGCACCCTGCTCCCCTGATCCCGGGGTGCCCGGCGCGGCCGCCGCCCGCGGCGATCAAAGGCACGTACAGAGCGGATCCCCCGCGACGCACGCGCAGCCCACCTCGGCGCCCGGGGCGCCGTCCCCGCGGCGGGGCTCCGCCCCCTGCGGGGCAGCCTCGGCGGCTTGCTCCAGCGCCTCTTCGGGGGTCCCCGGCGCCTCGCCGCGCGCGGGCGGCTGCTCCGCCGCGGGCGCCGGCGCCTCGCCGAACGCGGGCGGGCGGGCGACGCTCATCCCGGTCCGTCCGGCGGGGCCTGGCTGCGCTGCGGCCGGCGGCGGCATGAGGCTGCCCACGTAGCTGCCGACATCCGGCGCGATCGCGCCGGGCGGCGGGGCGATGCCGCCCATGACGACCGTCGAGGGGGCGAGCGCCGTGCCGACGGCGAGCAGGCTGCCTCCCACGGCCGCGACGGTGAGATTGCGGATCCGGCGCCGGCTCACCCCCACCGGGCAGTCGGCCGTGAGCACCGTCCCGTCGGCGCGCTGGTAGAGCCGCACGCAGAGGTCGCCCGCGGACGCGCGGACGAGCCGCTCCGCCTCGTCGCGCGGCATCGCCGACAGGTTGTACACGCTCTTCTCGCAGGTGCGGCAGAAGCGCACCCTGTCGTCGCCGGCCATCTCGTCCCAGTGGGCGGGGCACGGGCTCGCGACGCGGAGGCTGTCGAGCAGCGGCAGGCCCCGGCGCGCCGAGAGGCCGTCGAGCCGCTCGCGCACGGTCGCGAGCTCCTCCTCGAGGCGCCGCTGGGTCTGCTCCAGGGCCGAGAGCTCCCTCACCCTCTCCTTGACGGCCGCGAGCTCCTCGGCGAGCTGGGCGCGGCGAGCGTTGAGGGCATCGACGTCATCTCGGTAGGGGGTGGTCATGGCGGCTTGGACGGCGGGGGCGGCGAAGGTTTTGCTCGAGGCCGGCCGCCCGGCGGCAAGGAGCGCGGGAGTCTGTCCGTCTGCCAAGCCTACCCCGACGCGCCCCTCGGGTCACCCCGGGCGAGCGAGGCCGACGGCGGCGCTACACCGAGCTGTCGGCGCGGAAGGATCCGACCGCGCTTGTCGCCGTGCGCGCCTCGCCGCCCGCGTCGACCGTATGGACGTCCCCCTGCCGTGGTAGCTTGTCCGCATGACCAGCGCGACAGTGACGCTGCTCGGCGCGGCCGAGGTGTCGCGTCCCCCGGCGTGGCGGGCTCGCCTCGTCGAGTTCCTGCTGGTGGGGGGCGCGACGCTCGTGCTCTTCCCCCTCGCGTGGCTCCTGCGCAGGGCCGTCGGGCTCGATCCCGCGGAGCTCGCGGTCGGCTTCTTGACGTTCCACGCGGCGTCCCTGATCAACGACCCGCACTTCGCGGTGACCTACCTGCTGTTTTACAAGGACGCGCGGCGCCGCGCGCTCGGCGGCGAGCTCGCCCCCGTGCAGCGCGCTCGCTACATCGCGGCCGGGCTCCTGGTGCCCCTCGCGCTGTTCGCGTGGGCGATCGCAGCGCTGGCGACCGGCTCCGCGCGGACCCTGGGCTTCATGATCCAGCTCATGTTCTTCCTGGTGGGCTGGCATTACGTGAAGCAGGGCTTCGGCATCCTGACGGTGCTCTCGGGGCGACGTGGATACCGCTTCAGCCCGACCGAGCGCCGGGCGGTCCTGGCACACTGCTTCGCGGGCTGGGCGTATGCGTGGGCGAGCCCCGCCGATCCGGGCCGTGAGGTTGCGGAGAAGGGCGTTGTCTACACGTCGCTCGCGCACCCGCCGGGGCTCGAGCTCGCCACCGGGATCGCCTTCGGCGCGAGCGCGCTCGCGCTGCTCTGGGTGCTCGCGCGCAGGTGGCGCGCGGAGCGGCGGCTACCCCCGCTCGAGCCGCTGGTAGGGTTCCTCATCACGGTCTGGCTCTGGACTGTGTACTCGAGCCTCGACCGGCTCATGGTGTACATGATCCCGGCCCTGCACTCCGTGCAGTATCTGTATTTCGTCTGGCTCCTGAAGCGGAACGAGGCGCGCGAGGCCGAGGGCCCGCCGTCGTTCGGCAAGCCGACAGCGCTGCGCCTCGGGGTGCTGGCGGCGTCCGCCGTCGCGCTCGGCTGGATCGTCTTCCGCGGCGCGCCCGCGTTCCTCGACACGGCGCTGGTGCTGGGCGCGAGCGCGGGAGAGACGACGGCCGGCCTGGGCGAAACACCGTATTTCGCCGCCATCTACGTATTCGTAAACATCCACCATTACTTCATGGACAGCGTGATCTGGCGCCGCGACAACCCGGACACGCGGTATCTGCTGCACACGAGTTGATCCGGACGGCGCGCGCGCCCGCGCGGCGCTCGGCCCGAGCGCCCCCGGCCCGGGCCGCGTCACGCCCGCCTGGCCACCATCGCCCTCGCCGCGCGGGCAGCGAGCCAGCCGACCGCGGCCGCGCCGCCGAGCGCAGCGGTCGCGGCCAGGGAGACCCGGACCAGCGCCGCTGTGTCCTTCTCCGGCCGGTGATCGGGCAAATAGGGGCGGACAGCGCGCGGCAGCACCCACGACTCGCTCCCCGGGCCCTCGCCGCCGAACGCGCGCACCACGCGGGCAAGGCGGGATCTGGGCCTCGTGCGGCTCTGCACCCACGGGACGAACCGGAGCATGGGCACGTGGCCTGGGGCCTGCCGCTCCATCCAGGCGACGACGCGCTGGAGCTCGGCGGCGGTCGCTGCAGCGCTGCCGTCGCCTTCGAGGCGACGCCACTCGTTGTGCCCGGGCAAGAGCCACGCGAAGCGGAGATGGCCCGCCTCCGCCAGCGCGGCCAGGCGGCGCACGGAGCGGCTCTGGCGCTCCCAGTCGTCCCAGCACTGGAGCCGGAACGCCGCGATATGGCCGAGCCTCCGCGAGTACGCGAGGTGATCGCCCGTGAACAGGAAGCGGCCCCGGTACAGCAGGCACATCGAGCCCGCGGTGTGGCCGGGCTGCGAGAGCACGGCGAGCTCGGCGCCGGCGAGCTCGCCGTCGGCCAGCGGCGCGCCCTCCAGCGTCATGGGCTCGGGGCGATCGGGGAGCTGGATCTCCACGTCGCCCGTGGACGCGCGGTACGCGCCGCCCCGCAGCGTCACGTCGGCCGCGCCGAGGATGCGGCGGCAGCCGGGGAAGCGCGCCGCGAACTCGGCGTGGTGCTCGGTGTGATCACGGTGCGTGAGGAAGATCCACCGCACGCCGCCGTGCTCCTCGAGGAAGCGAAAGATGGCGTCGCTCGGCTCCGGCAGGTCGACGAGCACGCCGCCGCCGGGGCGCTCGATGAAGTAGGTCGTGGCGCCGATGTTGTCGGCCGAGGGGTGGCCGAGCGCCCAGACCTCGTCCTCGATGCGGCGCGGCCAGGTGCGAAAGGGCGCGCCGAGCGCGCCGGGGCGCACCCGCCCCGGGGACGTCTTCAGGCGCAGCGCGTGGACCGGACAGGCGGCGACCGCCGAGCGCGCCGCCTCGAGATCGGCCAGGCTCCGCGGCTGCCGCAGGACGCCCGTGAACGCCCCCTCGTCGTACGTGCCCTCCAGCACGGCGGGCGCGCGGCGCTGGACGTCGCCGCCGTCGTCGCCGTCCATGCGCGCCCAGTGGGCCGGAGAGACCTCGCCCAGGAGCTCGGGCGCGAAGTTCCTGCAAACACCTGCGCCGCAGCAGGCGCGCGTGACGTGAAGTTTACCCCAGTCGCCCTCATCGACGCTGTCTCTCCCGCTGTCGTTCGACGCATGGTCCATAGGAGCGCGCACACTACCACGCTGCCCGCGAGCAGGCATGTGCGCTCAGCCTCGGAGTGACGGGCACATCAATGCACCGATGAGCGCGTCCGCCAGCTCAGGCGAGCTGGCCCGCGACCTCATCCGTCCACACGCGGAACCCCTTCAGCGTGTTCGGGCCGAAGGTCGTCGAGATCGCCACGTCGGCGGCGTCGCGCCCGCGCGCGATCAGCACGCGCCCGATGCGAGGCACGTTGTTGCGCGCGTCGAACGTGTGCCACTCCCCGCCGAGATAGGCCTCGAACCAGCCGGAGAAGTCCATGGGCCCGTGGGGAGGAGGCACGCCGATGTCGCCCAGGTAGCCGGTGCAGTAGCGCGCCGGGATGTTCATGCAGCGGCAGAGCGCGATCGCGAGGTGCGCGTAGTCCCGGCAGACGCCCTTCCGTTCATTGAACACCTCCCACGCCGTCTTGGTGGGGCTCGCGAACTCGTAGCCGAACGCGATGTGCCGGTGGACGAAGTCACAGATGGCCTGCACGCGCCCCCAGCCGGTGGCAGCCTGGCCGAACAGGCCCCACGCCGCCTCCGACAGGCGATCCGTCTCGCAGTACCGGCTGCCCAGCAAGAACACCAGCGTCTCTTCCGGCAGCGCGTCGACGGCGTGCTGCTCGGCCGACACAACGACGCGGTCCGGCGCGCCTGTGTCGTTCACCACCGCGTCGGCGGAGATCTTCAGCTCGCCGGCCGGCGCGACGATGCGGCTGCACCAGTTGCCAAAGGCATCCCGGTAGGACCGGGCCGGGATCGGCGGGCTGGTGAGCATGTGATCCGGCCGCACCAGATCCGATACGCGCGAGTAGTGGATGCTCAGCGTCAGGATGACCGGCGTGGGCTGTGGGAATTCGTAGAGCAGCTCGTAACCTACGCGGATCTGCATGCGGACACCTCGGGATGGTTGCGCGGCGCGAGTCACGAGCACGCACCGCGCGCCAGCCGAGCGACGCCGCTGAAGACACCTGAACCGCGAGCGCGAGAGCATCTCCAGCGCACGCTCGAACGGTTTAGCGGCCATCCTGCGCGCAGCGCGCGAGTATGTCAAGAACGATCGGGCGCCGGCCGCGGTTAACCTCTCGATCGACCGATCCTGCGCCTGCGCCTGCGCTATTGTTTCGGGTCGATGAACTCGCCCGTTGCTGACTCGGCGCATGGACGGAATCGCGCGGCGTGAGGACGTATTCGCGCGCCACGCGCGGATCCGGGCCTGTCGACGTGTGACGATGCGCTGACCACACATCGGCCCAACATCCATGTACAAGCGAGCCATGGAACTCGTCGCTATCCTGATCGCCCACTCCACACTGTCGGTCTTTTTTCAGACCTTCTTCCTGCACCGGTACGCGTCGCATCGGATGTTCACGATGTCGAAGCGCTGGGAACGGACCTTCCATCTCCTCACCTACCTCACGCAGGGCTCCTCGTACCTTGTGCCCCGGGCATACGCGATCTTGCACCGCATGCACCACGCCTACAGCGACACGCCGAAGGACCCGCACTCGCCGCGGTACTACTCGAACGTCGCCACGATGATGAGGGACACCGCGAAGCGCTACGACGCCATCTGCGACGGCACCGCGGAGATCGAGCCGCGCTTCCTCGGCGGCTATCCCGAGTGGCCCACGCTCGATCGCATCGGCAACTCGTGGGCGAGCCGCCTCGCCTGGGGCACGGGCTACGCGCTCTTCTACATCGCCTTCGCCACGCAATGGTGGCAGTTCCTCTTCGTCCCGCTCCACTGGACCATGGGCCCGCTCCACGGCGCCATCGTGAACTGGTGCGGCCACCGCTACGGTTACCGCAACTTCAACAGCGACGACGACTCGCGCAACACGCTGGCCCTCGACGTCGTGACGCTCGGCGAGCTCTTCCAGAACAACCACCACAAGTACGCGCAGAGCCCCAACTTCGCGGTCCGTCGGTTCGAGATCGACCCGGCGTACCAGGTCATCCGCGTGTTCGCCTGGGCAGGCATCCTCAAGATGCCCGAGAGGCGCCAGGTCGCCCGCCTGGACACCGGGGCCGCAGGCGTCGAGGGCTGAGCGACCCTCCCCGGAAGAACCATTTTCCCTGCTGCCCGAGCGGCAACCTCGACCAGGATCGCCGCGCCGGCGAGCGTCGGAGAAATCAGCGCGCGCTTTACCGATAAGCGTGGTGCCGCGGCGCCTGTTTCTGCTATACACCTGCACACACGCAGAGAAGTTGTTGGCGTTGCCGCCTGGACCATCGACCAGGGACGGCAAGCACGGCCGTCGCTCGACGTTCGAGGCAACTCATGCACAGCCCTGGGACGCACGCGCCACGCGTGCCTTCCCGCCTCGGGAGAACGTCGAGATGATCCATGCGTCCACGCCTACCACCCTCGCCGCGCCGGGGGGCGCCGTGCCGGGTGAAGGCCTTGCCTCGGGCGCGCCGCCGCGCACCGAGCGGATGCCGACCGACCTGCGCGCGCTGGCGCTCTGCCTCGCGGGCCCCTTCGCTGGCCTCTCCGAGGGAGCGCGGCGCTGCCTGGCCCTCCACTGCGACGGGTTCGCCGAGCTGATCCAGGCCCAGGGAGCGGTCGCCGAGGCCGGCGACGACGTGCGCTCGTGGCCTCACTTCCTGCTGAGCGCGCTGTTCGCGCTCCGCTCCGCCGAGGACGCGTCGCCGCTCTCGGCGCAGGACGAGGCGTGGATGGTCGCGGAGGTCGAGGCTGATTTCGGGGAGGCGCTCGCGCGGTTCGAGGCACGGACGGGGAGGCCGCCCTCGCTGATCCCGCCGCGCCCCATGCTTCCGCTCCAGCAGCTCGCGCCCTGAGCGCAGAGAGGGTTCGATCATGAAAGAGTCGATGTCGCGGGTGGTGGACGGCGTGGAGCAGAGGCTCTGCTGGCGCTTCCAGGTGCACGGGAGGAGCGATGTCGTGTACGAGCCCGCGCTCAACCTGCGCGGCCCGTTCGATCGCGACAGGCAGCGCCACCTCAGGTCGGGCGAGACGTTCCAGCGGCTGGATCGCTCGGGCTCTCCCCGGAAGTACGGTGGCCTCGTCTGGCAGCCGACGAGCGCGATCGCCGTCTCCGGCCGATAGAGCCACCCCACCGGCGCCCGGCAGCCGCGAGGCCGCCCCCCCCGGAGAGACACACGTCATTCGAGCCGCAAGAAACGGCCACCAACGGAGTTGTATATCATCGCCATGTCCATCCCCCAGAAGCCAGTCGCCTCCGCCCTGCTGCTCGCCACCGCGGCCCTCCTCACTTTTCGCGCCACGTCGCGCGACCGGAGCGGCTCGACGCTCGGCGTGCTCATCGACGCGGCCGGCTCTCCGCAGCACCTCGTGATCGAATCGGCCGGCGAGGACGGCACCTGGACGCTGGCCAGCGCGCTTCCCACCGGCCGCGCCTCCTATCTCCTGTACGAGAGCGCCGCCAACGTGCTGCGCGGCGGAAACCTGAGCGATGACGGGAGCATCTCCTTCCATGGAGCGCTGTACTCGATCGAGTCGTCGCTCGACGGAAGCACCCGCACGGCCAAGGTGAGCGGCAGCGTCTGAGCGGTCGCCGGATCGATCGCCCTCACCTCGACGGCGCGACCGGGCAGAGCCCGGTGAATACTCTCCCTGCAATCCTACATCCCAGCTCGGCCGCCCTGGCCGCGCGCTTCGGGTGCGCTCGCGCGCGAAGCCATCGTTCCACGAGCACGCCGGCGCCTGGTTCTGGTGGGGTCAGCCCTGCGGAACTGCGGGGCCCTGCTCGGCGATGAACAGGCCGTCACCGGCCCCGACGCGTACCGCGCCTTCGCCGAGGCGGTCCGGAGCGAGCCGGGGATGGAGAGCGTGATCTTCGCCTGCTCGACCGACAAGCTGCGGAAGCCGAGCGACAGCAAGGTGACGCCCGCCGAGGCGAACGTCAGGGCCCCTGAGAGCCTCTCTCGCGACATGCTCCGAGCGCGCCTCGTCGAGAGCTCACCGGGCTCGACGCCGCGTACGTGAGCCCCCCGCAGCAGGCGATGATGGCCAGCGCCATCGCGGACATCGGCGAGGCGAAGGGCAAGCCCCACGCGCTCACCTAGACAGGCACCTAACCGGCTGCACCTCGTCCACCGCGCAGCAAGCTCGCTGCGGGGGATCCGCTCACGCTCTACCCGGCGGAGCACGTGAGCCGGTGGCACGACACGCTGTTCGATCAGCGCCTGAAGGCGGCGTTCCTGGCGAACTACGGCCTCGGCTCGGCGTCCGCCGTCGTGCTCTCCTCGGCCGAGGCCACTCCACGTCCCTGCCCGCTCCGACGCGAACACCGCGAGCACGAGCGTCGGATGGGTGAGCTCAATGATGCACAGGCGGTGATGAGGGCCGCCTCGGTGAACTATTGACGCCGGAGTTGTGAGCGTTCACATTGTTCCACGTGGGCACACACCCCCCGGGCGGGCTCCTGTTGTGGAACGAACATTCAGAGCTCGGGTGCTCGTTGCCCGATCCCGGGGCGCCCCTGACCGCTGGCAAGGTGCCAGCGAGGAGCAGACGATGAGACGATGCAGCGCGCATGTGATGATGGTTCTCCTGGCCGGGTCTCTGATCGGGGCCTGCGGTGATAGCGATGCCGAGGTTGCGCTCACGATCGAGGCCAGCGGCGAGGGCACGACCGACCCCGCGCCCGGAACGTACAAGCACGAGGCTGGTACCTGGGTCACCGTGACCGCGACGCCCTCCCCGGGCTTCAACTTCCTGGGATGGAGCGGCGGCGGCGCCGGGCTGAGCAACCCGGTGACCGTCTCCCTGGACGCGAGCAAGACGTTGACGGCCACGTTCGGCACGGCCTTCACCCCGGCGACCTACCAGAACCCGGTCCTGCCCGGCGATCACCCGGACATGAACATTTACCGGGAGGGCGACACCTTCTACCTGGTCGGGTCGAACTTCCACATGATGCCCGCCTTCGAGATCCTGCGCTCGACGGATCTCGTGCGCTGGGAGCGCCTGAACCGGGTGGTCAACTCCACCGCGGCCACGCTGAAGGACCAGGTCGGCCCCGGCCAGGGCACCTGGGGTGGCTTCATCGTCAAGGCCGATGACGTCTACAGGGTCTACTACTCCATCGGCGCCACGCAGCATTTCTCCTCGGCGCCGAGCCTCGAGGGCCCGTGGTCGGAGCCCACCAAGGTCGAGGTCTTCCCGTACACGCCGCCCGGCAGCGACACCTCGTACATGCGAGGGACCGGCTCCGACAACTCGGTGTTCGTCGATCCGGACAGCGGCAAGACGTACATGATCATCAAGAACGGCCTCTGCAAATGGGACGCTGAGCACCCCAACGACTTCGGCATCAACATCGTCACGGAGATCGACCCCGAGACAGGGATGCTGCTGCCGGAGACGACCATCGATCTGAGCTTCATCAACTGGGATCAGGAGACCGGCGGCTGCGGAGAGTTCAGCAACGCGGACTGGAGCAAGTGGGCCGAGGGGCCGACGATGGCCAAGCGCGGCGACTGGTACTATTACTTCGTGTCGACGCACACGGCCTGCGGCGGCCAGATGCACGCCTGGGCGTCGAAGAAGCTTGTCGGCAGCACCGCGGAGGACTGGACGTGGCTCGGCTATGTCCTGACCGGCGAGGAGCCGTACGCCGGCGTGCAGCACGGCACGGCGCCGATCGAGCTCGACGACGGGACCTGGTGGATCTTCGCCCACTCGTACGATTGCACCAACGTGGGCACCAACGACTGGAAGAACGGCGAGTGGCAGGGGCTGGCCCGCGAGGGGCTGCTCCTGCAGGTGACCTGGGAGGACGAGGAGGTGGGCGGGCAGACGATCCCGGTCCCGCGGTACCCGAGCCAGGTGCGCGACCTGCCGGCGCCCAAGCTGCCGCAGAGCGGCGTGCCCTTCCTGCTGCCCGTGAACGACGAGTTCTCGTCGGACGAGATCGGCCCGGCCTGGACCACCTACGGCAAGTCCCAGGACAACTACTCGGTGACGGACCGCCCGGGATGGCTGCGGATCGATCCGGACGCCGATCAGACCACGTGGGTGGTGCAGAAGGACGCGCTGCACTCGAGCAGCATGATCGCGAGGTTGGAGTTCACGCCCAGGGATGACGGCGACGCCGCCGGCGTCCGCGTGGGCAACGGCTACTGGCAGGACGAGCAGGTGCTCTCTGCCCCGACGTGGATGACCAGCGGCGAGAACTTCGCGCTGCCCGCCGCCATGGAGGTCTCCGTGGCGCGGGTCATGGAGGACGGGGCCGACAAGATCCGGTTCGCCTTCCGCTCGCGCGCCGTCAAGCCCCTGAAGGAAGGGGAAGCCGCGTACACCGAGCTCGACGCGCCGGTCGTGGTGAGCGAGTCGGTCCCGGCCCCCACCGGCGAGATGGTCTGGCTGAAGCTGGAGCGCACCAACCACAAGGCCACCGGCTGGTTCAGCAAGGATGGCATCCAGTGGACCCAGGTAGGCTCCGAGATCGACATCTCCCCGCTCGATCAGTTCTACGCGATGGCCCACACATGGATCGGGAACCAGGCCGGCATGTTCGCGACGAACAAGAGCGCCGATTTCGACCTCTTCGCCTACCGTGACGGGTTCACCTCGATCCCGGCCGCGGAGGCGAACCAGCAGTCCGGCACCGAGATCGTGTCGAGCGAAGCGGCAGGATCGGCGCTGGGGCTGGAGAGCGGCGACTGGGCCATGTACGGCAGCGTCTACCTCGGGAACAGCCGCGTGCATGCGGACGCCATCGAGCTGAAGGCCTCGAGCGTCGGGCAAGGCGGCACCCTGGAGGTCTGGCTCGACCCGCTGGCCGGCGGCGCGGCCATCGGCACCTGCACCATCCCCGCCACGGGCGGCTGGGACAAGTGGGCGACCGTGAAGTGCGCCGTGGCGCCCACGACGGGCACCCACGAGGTGTACCTGAAGGCGACGGGCGGTGAGGGCGAGCTGCTCCGCCTCGCATCGCTGCGCTTCGTGCCCGCCCACTGACCTGCCGCGCCTCCGGGCGTTCAGGGCTCGCCGGCGAGCTTCTTCACCGCGGCGAGCAGCAGGTCCGGCTTGAACGGCTTGATGATCCAGCCCTTGGCGCCGGCTTTCCGGGCCTTCTCGATGAGCTCGGGTTGCCCCTCGGTGGTGAGCATGAGGATCGGGACGCCGGCCGCCAGGTTCCTGTCCCGGAGGCTCTGGATCATCTCGATGCCGTTCATCACAGGCATGTTCACGTCCGCGATGATCATGGCCAGATCACCCTTGCTGGCGGCGACGGCGGCGACCGCGTCCCGGCCGTTGTCCGCCTCCAGCGTGCCGTAGCCCGCCCCCTGCAGCAGCATGCCTACCTGCTGGCGCACCGTGCTCGAATCCTCGACGAGAAGAATCTTCCTGGGCATCTGTCGTGTCTCTCCTTGGGCGCGCGGCCGCGCAGATCAGAACAGCAGCACTTCTCCTTCGCGCTGCGGGTCGGGCGTGCTCACTTCCTCGAGCTTCAGCGCCGCGTCGGGGGCGAGCGCGTCGAAGAGCACGACGAGCCGGTCGAGCCCTGCGTCGAACAGGAGCCGCCGGAAGCCCTCGCTCTGCTCCTCCCTCGCGCGCAGGTGATCGCCGACCGCGGCGCTCGGCGTCGAGAGCACGATGACGAGCCCGAGCGGGCGCAGGCGGTTCTTCACCCGCCCGAGGAGCTGATTCGACAGCTCGCTCGCCCAGTCGCACACCATGTCCTCGTCGATCGGGCGCCTGTCTCGCAGCGGATGGCTGCGCGTGATGAGCGGCACGGGGGCGACGAGCGTCAAGCTCCCGCGGAGATGATCGCCCGTGAAGCCGATGAAGGAGACCACCGCGTTGCCCGGCGTCACCTGCGGCGGCTCCGCGTCCTCCAGCAGCCGGAGCGCGACGCCGTTGTCGCGAAAAAGATGGACGCACGACGCCGCAAGCTCGTCATGGATGCGGTGCCAGCTCTCCGGATTCATTCAGCTCTCCTCGATCTGTCGCTCTGCATTGTCGATGCGCTCACGGCGCCGCGCGCTCCGGTCGGGCTCGCGCTCGGCGCCCCGCCGGCGCCGCCCGGCGGGAGGCTCGGGCTCGACCCGCCGAGCGGCGGGAGGCTCGGGCTCGACCCGCCGAGCGGCGGGAGGCTCGGGCTCGACCCGCCGAGCGGCGGGTAGCTCGGGCTCGACCCGCCGCGCGAGGCGCCGGCGAGGAGCCCGCCTCGCCGGCTCGACGGGGGCAGCGAGGCGGACGGCGCGCCCGCGGGCAGGGCGGAGGCCTCGTTCAGCTCCCGGGGGAACCGGAAGCGGAACGTCGTCCCGTCGCCGGGCGTCGTGTCGATCTCGACGCGGCCCGAGAGCCGCCGGCACTCGTGGAGCGCGACGCCGAGGCCGACGCCGCGGCCCGAGACGTCCGTGACCTGCTCGGCGGTGCTGAAGCCAGGGGCGAACAGCGCGGCCTCGAGATCCCGCCTCGTGGCGCTCGGCAGCCCGACGGCGGCGGCCTTCTCGCGCACCCGCTCCCAGTCGATGCCCGCGCCGTCGTCGCCGATCTCGATGACGATCTCGTCCGCCGTCAGGCGCGAGCGGAGGGTGAGCGCGCCGCTCGGCGGCTTGCCGGCGCGCTCGCGCGCCTCCGGCATCTCGATCCCGTGGTCCATCACGTTGCGCACCACGTGGCCCAGCGCCTGCCACATCGCGGCGAAGCGCGCCGCCGAGAGCCGCACGCCCCCGGCGTCGATGCGCACGTCCGGCTTCGGCTTGCCGAGCCGCCGCGCCAGCGTCTCGGCCTGATCCTTCATCCGGTTGAACCGCACGTCGGTCCGCTCGTTGCGGAGCGCCTCGATCGCGCGCTCCAGCTCGGCGTGCTCGCGGCGCTGGCGCGCCATCTCGAGCAGGGCCTCGATCTCCTCGTGGGCCACGTCGACGCGCATGGCCTGCGCCGTCGAGGCGAGCAGGCCGCTCACGCGCGCCACGAAGGCGCACCACGCGTCCCGCAGCGCGTCGATCTGCCCGTCCGGCGGCAGCGCGCGCTCCTCGACGACGAAGCTCTCGATCTCGTGCGCCACGTTCGCCACGCTCGTCACGCCCCAGAGCCCGGCGTTTCCCTTGATCGTGTGCACGAGGCGCATCACGTGGTCCACCTCGGAGATCGCCCGCGCGCACACCGCGTCGACGAGCTTGCTCGTGTCGTTCACGAACCCGACGAGGCCGAGCCGGTCCTTCACGGCCCGCTCGAACACCTGGATGTACTCGCGCTGCCGCTCGTACTCCCGCAGGGAGTCCATCGTCGCCGTGACGTCGGTGATCACCATCAGCGCGCCGTTGAACTGGCCCTCTCGGGACAGGATCGGCTTGAAGCCGAGCGTGAGGTGGCGGCCGCCGCGGAGCAGGAGCTTCGGGAGCTGATCGAGGACGACCTCGAGCGGGAGGAAATCCTCGCTGGCGGCCTCCCACCCCATCCTGAGGAACGCGCGGGCCCGGGGGTCGTGGTCGGCGACGCGATCGGCGAAGTGCTCGTCGGGCGGCGGCGCGCCGAAGAGGCGCTCGAACGCGGCGGAGTACGCGGGCTCCATCGTGCCGTCCCGGCGGATTGTCACGAGCGCCTGATCGACGTTGTCGAGCACGAGGCGCATCTCCCCGTTGCGCTTCTCGAGCTCGCCGGTGCGCTCGGCGACCGTGGCCTCGAGGTTCTGCCGGTGGCCCTCGAGGGCCTCGTCGCGCGCCTGGATGCCCGCCAGCATCTCGTTGAAGGCGTCCGTGAGCGCCCCGAACTCGTCGTCCGCGGTCTTCCTGGCGCGCGTCGTGTAGTCGCGCGTCCGCCGGACGTGGGCCGCGGCCTCGCCGAGGACCTCCAGCGACCGGGAGATCCCCCGCACGAGGACGAACGCGAGCGCGACGGACATGAGGAGCACGAACGCCGAGACCGCGACGCCGTTGCGCACCGTCCGGCGCGTGTCCGCGACCTTCGCCGCCGCGGCGCGCCGCATGCCCGTGAGCGCCTCGATCTCGATGGCGGCGAGCCGGTCGAGGCGCCCTTGCTGCGCGTCGAACCACGCGCCGTGATCGACGGCCAGCGCCTCGTCCGTCGACGCGACCGCCGCGGCGCGCATGTCGTGGGCGCGCCGCACGCGCGCGTCCGCGCGGGAGGCGTCGTGGAGCGCCCGCGCCGACTCGGACGCGTTGGCCATGAACACCTCGCGATAGAGCTCCTCCTCCGTCATCAAGGTGACCAGCGTCTTGAAGGCGCCGGGCTCGAACTGCGTGGACGCGAAGGCGTGCGCGAGCAGCGCGTGCTGGCGGCTGGCGCGCTCGGCGAGCTCGTGCACGGCGACGAGCGACTGGATGCTGCGCAGGAGCTCGCCGTCGTCGCTCAGCTCGGAGAGCCCGGCGTTGGCCCGGATCAGGCTCGCGTTGATGCCGTCGAAGACCTTGAGCACGCTGTCGAGCGACGCCGCCTTCGCGTCGGCCTGGCCCCGGAACGCGCCGAGCTCGCGGACGCGGCTGCGCGCCTCGGCGAGATCGCGGGCCAGCCGGGGCGGCAGCCGGGAGAGGTCGCGCTCGGCCAAAAACGCGTCGAGGTGGGCGAGGCGCTCGTCGGTCGCCGCCCGCGCGGCGCTGAGCTCGCGGCCCGCGCGCGCGAGCGCCGCGTCGCGCTGGAATGGCCGCGAGGCGCCCTGCGTGCCCTGCGCGCTCTCGGCGTCCCTCGCGTCCTGCGGCCGGACCTCCAGCCCCTCCACGAGGGCGGTCCGCGCCCGCTCCTTCTGCAGCGCGTGCAGCGGCTGCGCCATGATCGAAGAGAGCTGCGCGAGGTCCTCGATCGAGCCGATCCCCGCGGCCCTCTCGGCCTGTCGCCGCGCGTCGCCCACGATCATCGCCGCCAGCAGCAGGGCGCCCACGACCGGGACGCCGGCGAGCGACCAGAGCTTCAAGCGGATCGACGCGTCACGTAGTCTCGGCATGCACGCCCGTCCCCCCGGAGTGGCTCGCGCGACAGGAAGGCCGCTCGCCTCTCATGCGCTCTCGAAGAAGGGGCTCAGGGCGAACGCCTGCCGCCCCTCGCCTGGCTCTCACCTGGAGCATCGGATGAATCGAGCACCGCAAACGATCACCGGGGTGCCCAGGACCAGAGTCGTCGCCGAATCTCCCCCGCGCACGATGTGCGTCCTCATGAGACAGGCACTCTCCTGATGCGACGTTTCACGTGCCCTCGTGACCAGTGCGCCGGATGCGCCGGGCGGGGCGCGTGGAGTTCACAACTCAATCATTCCCTGTGTATGCTACCCGTGACTGTCGCGAGTCCGCAAGAGCGCGTGCGACGTCTGCCGGCCGCATACCGAGCTCTGCGGCAAGGGAGAAAGCAATGGTGATGGGTCGGAGATCACAGCGGCGAGCACGCGCGTGGCGCCTCGCGCGCGCTTCGAGCGCTGCCATCGGCGGAGTGCTCGTCACGGCATCTCTCGCGCACGCGCAGGGCCAGGGCACCGGCGTCGCGCCCGGAGCAGCCGCCGCGCCCGCCGCGACCGGAGCAGACGCGGCGCCCGCCGCGCCCGGGGCAGCCGCCGCGCCCGCCGCGCCCGGGGCAGCCGCCGCGCCCGTCGCGCCCGGGGCAGCCGCCGCGCCCGTCGCGACCGGAGCAGACGCCCCCTCAGCGCCAGCGACGGCCGGAGAGGCTGCCGTCGACGCGCGGCTCGCCGCGGCGGAGAAGAGGGCGGCGGATCTCGAAAAGCGCCTCGCGGCGATCGAGGACACGCAGGCAGCGCCGGAGCAGGACGACGGCAAAGAGCTGCTCCGGATCTACGGGTTCATCGACGTTGGCGTCCAGCGCATGTGGGTCCCGGAGAACTCGGGCCTCGCGGCCGCGGCCCCGCAGGCGAACGCCACGAACTTCGTCGTGGGGAACCTGAACCTCTACCTCGACGCGCAGCCGAGCGACAACTTTCGCTTCCTCGGGGAGTTGCGGTTCACGACCGCGCCGGGCGGCGCCCCGGTGCCGGTCCCGGCGACGACGCCGCTGCCGCCCGGGGTGGTGGGCCGGACGACCACGCAGGAGTACGGGACCTTCGACGCGACAGCGATCGCGCTCGGCTCGCCGACCACCTATGGCGGTCTGGTGTCGATCGAGCGCGCCCACATCGACTGGACGCGCTTCAACCTCTTCAAGGTGCGCGTCGGGCAGTTCTTCACCCCGCTCGGCATCTACAACGTCGACCACGGGAGCCCGGTGCTCATCACCGCTGCCATCCCTTACTTCATCACATCGCGCCTGTTCCCCACGCGGCAGACCGGCGTCATGCTCTACGGCAGCACGTTCACGGGCCCGTGGGAGCTCGGGTACAACGCCTACGTGAGCAACGGGCGCAACGAGAACGCGCCGTTCGCCTTCGACGACACGCGCGGGTTCGGCGGCCGCCTGCACGCCAGCTACGAGGACCCGGGCAAGCTGGCGTTGAAGCTCGGGGCGTCGTTCATCGCGAGCAGCGCCCGCGACTGGGTCGCGGACTACAAGCTCGGAGAGTTCACGCCGACCATCGGTTCTACGTGGTCGTTCCAGGAGTACATCGGGGCAGGAGACGTCTCGCTCGACCTCGGGTCGACGCGCCTGCGCGCGGAGGCGGCGTTTGTCCGCGTGACGTACGACGAAGGGAAGCGCCAGGGAGGTGGCGGGCTCTTCGCGCCGGACGCCTGGAAGACCTCCACGTACGCCGTGGCGGCGCACCGGTTCGATTTCCTGAACATGGAGCCGTTCGTCATCGGCGCCGCCCTTCACGCGCCGTTCTTCGGGCACGACACGATGTTCCAGGTCGGCGGCGGTCTGAACTTTTACATCACCCCAGACGTCACACTCAGGTCCCAGGTGCTGCGCACGATCATGACCGTCCTGCGAGACGAGGAGAGCGCGGTGCCGGGGGTCCCCCCGGTGGAGGATTTCCATACAACGGCCGCGCTCGCTCGCCTGATCCTGGCCTTCTGAGAGAGGTTCGACGCAACCATGAAGCGTTTATCCCTTCTGCTCCTCCTGGCCCTGCTCGGCATGACCCCGTCCGCCTCGTCCTTCGCCGTGGAGGAAGAGATCGTCGTCGTCGTCAACCAGGCCAACCCGGTCCGGGCGGCTGGGCGCGACACGCTCCGTCCGATCTTCCAGACGACGCGGACCGAGTGGTACGGCAAGTCGGCGGTCCCGGTGAACCTGCCCGACGACTCCTCGCTCCGGCAGCGCTTCGACATGGCGGTGCTGGGCCTCGATCCCGAGGGTGTCGCCCGCTACTGGATCGACAGGAAGATCCGCGGCGGTGAGCGGCCGCCGCGCAAGGCGTCGAGTCCGAGCGCCGTCCTCCGCATCGTGGGCGAGCAGGCGGGCGGTATCGGCTACGTCACCGCCGGCGACGTCAACCCCTCCGTCAAGGTGATCGCGCGCATCCGCGACGGCCAGGTCGTGCCGCCGTGAGCCTGTGGAGAGAGGAACGAACGATGGACATCCGCCCGTCTCGCATCATGCCGCCCCCCCGTTGCCGGGCCCTGGTCGTCGCGCTCTTCGCCGTCAGCGCGGCGATGCTCATGGGTTGCTGGGATTCGGACCCCTGTGATCCTGGCCAGACCGTCTTCATGAACGCGTGCCTGGCTCCTTTGCCACCGACCGGCTCCACCGGCAGCACCACCGGCACCGGTGGCGCGGGCGGCACCGGCACCACCGGCACCGGCGACGCCACTGGCACCGGCGGCGCGGGCGGCGACGGTGGCGCGGGCGGCGACGGCGGTGCGGGCGGCAACGGTGGCACCGTTGGCGCGGGCGGCGACGGCGGTGCAGGCGGCACTGGCGGCGGCGGAACCGGCGGCGGCGGCGCCAGCGCGGGTCGCGGCGGCGCCTAGAGGCCGATCAGGCTCAAACACCCAGAAAAGCTCAACCCCTCCTGACGCCCCGTCCCCTTCCCTCTCCCCATCCGCCCACCCCTCTCAACGAGGCGCGCCCGCTTCGGATACGGGCCCAGATCGGCGTCTTCGGCGCACAGGCGCACTCCGGTGCGCCGAGCACCGAAGACGCCGAGGTGGGCCCGTATCCGAAGCGGGCGCCGATCAGAAGAGGATGAGTTTGCCGTCGAGGGGGAGCGGGGACGCGTTCGAGAAGATCAGGGAGCCGTCGTCGAAGTCGCCGCTCAACGTGACGAACACCTCGCCCTTCAATGTCCTGAAAGAATAGCAGAACAGCTGCCTACAGCTCCGGTGCCGGCGCTCCACGTCGCTCGGGTGGCGCAGCTGCGGCAGCTCGGTGTGCAGGGAGATCTGGAACCGCGCGAGGCGGCTCTTCACCTTGCCCATGAGCTGATTGGCGACCTCGCGCATCCAGTCGCTGAAGCCCTCGGGCATCGGCGGCAGCCCCTTCATGGCCCGGAACACGCCGGGGTTCGCGGACAGGGCGAGCACACCACAGAAGCCGGGAGCAAAGAAATCGATCATGCTCGCCGGGTCGATGTGGAGGCGCGCGTCTTCACGGCAATCGCCTGTGTCCACCGGCGCAATGGCCACACCGTAAAAATGAAAGAGCTCCACTGTCGCGCCTTGAACGAGGACGTCGATCGTCCGTACTCTGCGCGACGGGGGTGGTCGTGAGGTGGGCGAGGGCTCGCTCGACGGGGCGGGACGCGAAGGCGCGGGCGGCGGCACGCTTCGCCGCGACGGCTCGCTGGGCGGGGCGGGACGCGAGGGCGCGGGCGGCGGAATGCTCCGCGACGAGGGCTCGCTCGACGGGCGCGAGGGCGCTGTCGACGGCACGTTCCGCTGCGAGGGGCTCACCTCGCGGCGCTCGGTGCTCGAGGGCTCAGCAATGCTGTGCCCCGGCCGCGTGTCGGCCCGACGTTCCCCGATGGTACCACGCCGACGCACCATGATAAACGCACAGCGTACCCTACCTGTGCCCCCTCCGGCAATGCCGTTCGCGGACGAAACTCGAATACGCACGTCCGCCGACACGTGCCCCTGGGTTCTTGTATGCCAGGCGATCGACGCGTGATTGCCGCGGCGCGTCGCTCTCTGCGCCGCATCCGCTCACATGTTAGTTTTTCATGCTCACAAACAGCGCATCAGAAGATACCGAGCCCGCTCATCGTCGAGGCGGGCACGGCGCGCCGAGAGCCCCAATGCTCGACGATATCGCCGCCCTCGACGCGGAGCACGTCCTAGAGGCCACAGGCGAAGGAGCGATGTTCGCCCTCCTCGCGTATCGCGTCGCGCGCCCGGACGCGATCTGCGGCGCGCGCGCCTCGAGGCGCTTCCTGTCGACTGAAGCTCTGGAGCAGCGCCGTGTACAGACTGGCCAGATGAGCGCGGGTGTTCATCGGGAAGGCGCGCGGCTCATCGCTGCTCCTCGGGTCGTTCGCCGCCCATGGCCGCGGAGAGCCACCCGCGGAGCGCCGCGATCTCCTCGCGGGCCGCTGCGCCCTCGCGATGCACGAGATGATAGCGATGGCCGTCGAGCACCGGACCGAACGGCTGCACGAGGGCGCCGCTCTTCAGATCGTCGGCGACGAGGAACAGGCTCAGCAGCGCCACGCCTTGCCCCGCGATGGCCGCCTGGATGGCGTGGCCCTCGTCGGAGAACGTGACGCCGCCCTCCGCGCGGACGCCGGAGAGGCCGGCGCGCTCGAGCCACAGGCGCCATGTCGGCGTGTCGCGGCCCTCGCGCCGCCACTCGAAGTGGAGCAGCGGCTTGCCGCGCAGGTCCCCGGGGCGGCGCACGCCGAGCCCGGGGCTGCAGACGGGCGCGAAGCGATCGGCGATGAGCACCTCGGCGGCGAGCCCGGGGTACGGACCTCGCCCGTACCGGATCGCCGCGTCGACCTCGGCCGCGTGCAGATCGACGGGCTCGTCCGACGCGTGGAGGCGCAGGTCGACCCCGGGGCACGCCTCGCGGAAGGCCGCGACCCGGGGCACCAGCCACCTGGCGGTGAACGCCGTCGTGGCCGACAGGGTGATCGCGCGGCGCGCGCGGCGGGCGGCGAGCTCGTCCAGCGCCCTCGCGAACGCGTCGAACCCGTCGCGGAGCACCGGATACAGGAGCTGCCCCTCGCGCGTCGCCAGGACCTGCCGCGCGTGGCGCTCGAACAGCCGGACGCCGATCGTCTCCTCGAGCAGCCGGACCTGGTGGCTGATCGCTGTCGGCGTCACCCCGAGCTCCTTCGCGGCCCGCTTGAAGCTGAGGTGACGCGCGGCGGCCTCGAAGGCGCGGAGCGCCGTGAGCGGAGGGAGCCTTCGCATGGGGGAGCGATAGCTGATCCAGGTTCATCTATCCGCTGAAAAATACGCGTTTGCCACAGGGCGAGGCGCGACCCATGATCGACGAGGAACGCACCCATCACGGGCCCGAGCGCGCGGACGCTGCGGCCGCTGCGAGCGCCCCCAATAGGTGAGCATAGATCATCTACGATTGACCACGCCCGGCGCGGGCGGCGCCGCGCGCGCCGGGGAGCCCTCGCGGCTCGGGCTCGTGGGGGCGGACCCCACAACGGAGGAGACAGGCCATGTCCACGATCCTGCACATCGACTCGAGCGCTCGTCCGGACAGCTCGGACACGCGCCGCCACGGCTCTCACACCCGCCGCCTCACGGCCCGCTTCGTCGCGCGCTGGCGCGCAGCGCGCCCGGAGGACGAGATCCGCTACCGGGATGTCGGGCAGCGCCCGCCCTCGCCGGTGACGGGCCGCTGGATCCAGGCCGCCTTCACGAAGCCCCACCTGCGCGAGCCCTGGATGAGCGAGGTGCTCTCGGAGAGCGACGCGCTCGTCGACGAGCTCATCGCCGCGGACATCCTCGTGACCGGCGTGCCGATGTACAACTTCAACGTGCCCGCGCAGTTCAAGGCCTATATCGACAACGTCGTCCGCGTGGGGCGCACGTTCGGCTTCGACCGCTCGAGGGCGGGTGATCCTTACTGGCCGCTGCTCACCGAGCACGGCAAGAAGCTCGTCATCCTGACGTCGCGCGGCGATCACGGATATGACAAGGGCGGGCGGATCGAGGCCATGAACCACGTCGAGCCGAGCATCCGGACGGCCTTCGGTTACATCGGGATCACCGACGTGGAGTCCGTGGCGATCGAGTATGACGAGTTCGGCGACGAGCGGCTCGGCGCGTCGATCACGAGGGCGGAGCGCGAGGTGGATGCGCTCGTCGACCGCCTGCTGGCGACGCGCCCCCCGGCGACACGCCGCGCGGTGAGCGCTGGCACGGCGAGGTCCACGAGCCCGTTGACACCGACGAAAGTTCCAGGATTCCCTGATCCTCGATGCTGAAGCGCAGAGATTTCCTTCGAGCCACCCTCGTCACCGCCGGCGCGCTCGCCGTCCCGGCCTGCGGCGACGATCCCGAGATCATCGACCCGGTCGTCGACGACCGCGATCTGACCGACGGCGCCGCGCTCTTCCCCCAGTCGATCGCGTCTGGCGATCCTCGCCCCGACAGCGTCATCCTGTGGGCCCGCGTGCAGGACGGCGAGGAGGATCGCGACCTCGAGGTCGAGGTCGCGACCGACGCGGAGTTCACGAAGCGGGTGGCGCTCGACGCCGGCCAGTCGAAGGTGAAGGCGCTCGCGAAGCACGATCACTGCGTCAAGGTGAAGGTCCGCGGCCTCGCGGCGGGCACTGTCTACTACTACCGCTTCATCTACGTGAAGGGGGACACGAACTACGTATCTCGCGTGGGACGCACCAGGACCGCGCCGGCCGAGGAGGCCGACGTCAACGTGCGCTTCGCCTACGTGTCCTGCCAGGATTACATCGGGCGCCACTTCAATACGTACCTCGCGCTCGCCGAGGAGGAGCTCGACTTCTTCGTCCACCTCGGCGACTACATCTACGAGACGACCGGCGACCCCAGCTTCCAGAACACAACCGGGCGCGGAATCGATCTCACCGACGTGGACGGCGCCATCCCGCTCGCGGACGGCGCCTTCCACGCGGCGAAGTCGCTCAGCAACTACAGGGAGCTCTACAGGACGTACCGCTCCGACGCGAACCTCCAGAAGGTTCACGAGAGCTTTCCGATGATCGCCACCTGGGACGATCACGAGTTCTCGAACGACGCCTATGGCGCCACGGCCACGTACTCCGACGGCCGCACCGACGAGACCGACGTCGATCGGCGCAAGGCCGCCAACCAGGCCTGGTTCGAGTACCAGCCCGTCGACTACGGCGAGGCCTTCGAGTACGACCCCGGCGCGGAATTCCCGGGCGATATCCGCATCTACCGCGACTTCGTTTTCGGCCGGCACGTCCACCTGGTCATGACGGATCTGCGCAGCTACCGGCCGGATCACCTCATCCCCGAGGGCGCCTTCCCCGGCAAGGTGGCGCTCGACCAGGCCAGGCTCCAGGAAGAGCTCGGGGACGTCCCCGAGGTCGCCCAGCCCTACGTGGACATCGAGGGCTACAGCGACGGCATCTATGCATCGGCGCTCGCCGGGGCCGCCCAGGCCGCCGGCTACGACGCCGCCGAGGTGACGGGGAACATCAGCGTCGCCTTCATCAACCAGGTCGTCGCCGGCGTGAACGAGGGCCTGCCGGAGGACATGCAGATCCCGCTCATCGGCGCCGAGGAGCAGGCGCTCCTGGACCGGGGCATCGCGTACGTGGATCTCGGCAAGGCCAGCATGCACAGCTCGATCGGCTCCCGTTACTTCACGGTCAAGGACACCGTCGATATCTACGGTGCCATTCGCTACAAGGAGACGCAGGGCGCGAGCGAGGACGTCATGGGCGCCGAGCAGGAGTCCTGGTTCCTCGAGACAATGGACGGCTCGAAGGCGACATGGAAGATCTGGGGCAACGAGTACTGCCTCCTCCCGCTCGCCATCGATCTCTCCGCGAACAACGTCCCCGAGCAGTTCAAGCGGCGCTTCTACATGAACCTCGACACGTGGGACGGCTTCCGCAACAAGCGGAACGAGCTGCTGGAGAGGCTCGTCGGCGTGGGCAACGTCGTGGCGATCACCGGCGACATCCACGCCTTCTACGCGGGGACGGCCGGCCTCGACGGCGATCCCGCGAAGAAGATCGTCGAGTTCGTGGGCGGCGCTGTCTCGTCGGCGTCGTTCCGCGAGATGCTGGTGAGCCAGGTGGCGGGCGATCCGGTGCTCAGCGCGATCCCGGGGGCCGCGCTGCTCGCCGCCGGCATCGACAACCTGCTCACGTCGAGGACGACGAAGGTCAACCCGCACCTCGCCCACGCCAACAGCTACGCCCACGGCTACGTGGTGGTCGAGGCGAGCGGCGACGAGCTCGTCGTCGACATGCGGAGCATCGACGCCACCGCGGTGAAGACCGACTACACGGCGAAGCGCGGCGACCTGGAGGTGCAGAGCGAGCGGTTCCGCACCCTGGCGGGGGAGAGCGACATCTACAGGGACGACGACGGCACCTGGAAGCGCTGGGACGCCTCCACGCAGAAGTGGATCTGAGCCGGCGCGGCCGCGGGCTCGGCTACGCTTGCGGAGCCCCGCGCGGTCCGGCGGTCGCCGGCGCGCGGGTCGACGCGGCCGCGGCGACGCTCCCTCCCGCCTCCTCGCGCGGCGCTTGCCCGGGGAACAGCGCGGGATCGAGCCGCTCCGTCAGCGCGAGGAGCTGCCCCAGGTTCTTGAAGTGCAGCTTCCGCAGCCGGCCGAGCGCGCCCGTGTGCTGCTGCATGAGCTCGTTGATCCACGCCCCGGAGATGCCGCCCCCCTCGAGCGGCGCGACAAGCGGCTCGGGCAGCACGAAGCGGTGGAGCAGCGTGCCGCGCTGGAGCAGCGCGAGCTTCGGCGGGACGAGCGGCTTCGTCGTCCGCAAGGTCTCCTCGAGCGCGGCGCGCGCCGCGGAGAGGACCTCCGCGAGGCGGCGGAAATCGTCCTCGGACAGCTCGGTGCCCCCCCGGAGCCCCTGGAGCGCGCCGTCGAGCGCCTCGTCGAGCGCGTTGTGCTTCACGACGAGCCGCTGGATCACGAGGAGGAACCTGTAGCGCTGGAGGAGCTCCTCCCGCGCCTCCGGGTCGCCCGCCGAGCAGGCGTAGACGTGGCGGAAGAACGCCTGATCGGCCCCCTGGAGCGCCGCGAGCTCCGCCCTGAGCTCGCGCTGGACGTCCGCGGCGAGCGCGATGATCCCGTCCCGGGTGCGCTGCGCGCCGCGGAACTCGGCTGTCTTGCCCTTCAGCCGGACGCGGTCGGCCGACAGCGCCTCGACGAGCTCGCTCTCGCCGCGGAGCGCGTCCACGCGCGCCATGCGCTCCTTGAGCGCGTCGCCGGTGAACGGCAGCACGGCGGCGCGCAGCCCGCCGCGATCGAGCGCGCCGCTCGCCGCGCCGGCGTCGATCGCGGCCGCGGCGGCGTCGAGGTCGCCGGGGTCCAGCAAGCGGTTCTCGTAGAGGCCGTGGTAGTGCTCCGCCTGGCGCATCTCGCCGCGCTCCTCCTCGATGAGCGCGGCGATCTCGTCGGCCGGGAGCAGCTCGCGGGCCTTCCGCCCGAGCGCCTCGTACACGGCGCGCGACATCTTCCTGCGCAGCGCCTCGCGCTTCACGAACAGCGAGAACGCCGGCCGCCTGTCCTCCGGCGCGGCGACGTACACGCGCTTCGCGTTCGCCTCGCGCTCGTGGTTCGGCGGGTGGGTCGCCCAGAGCGAGCTCACCCGCTCCGCGGGGCTCGCGAAGTGCAGCGTCGGCCCCCGCTCGTACCGCGCGAGGATCGGCCCGAGGCGCTCCCGGGCGCCGGGCGCCTTGCCGAGCCGCGCGTCGAGCTGGGTCAGCGACCGCTCCACCTGCGCGAACACGTCCTCGGAGTACTTGCCGTGCTCGGCGACGCTCGCGAGGCCGCCCAGCGCGTCGCGGTAGGCGAGCGCCGCCCGCTCCGCCTTCCAGAGCCCGGAGACGATCGCGTCGCTGCCCGCGATGCGCACGGCGTGCAGGTCGGCGTTGAACTCCATCTGACGCGCCAGCGACAGGTTCGCGAGGTTGATCCCCCGGAAGACGAGCTCGAGCAGCTTGCGCAGCACCCACACGATGCCGCTCAGGATCCAGGCGGGGAAGCTCAGCCGGATGTCCACGCTCCGCCATTGATTGAGCGCTCTGTCCCAGGCGTCGCGGCCGAACACGATGTCTGCGACGACGCCGTTCGCGACGTACACATACTGGCCGAGCTTCATGCTCGCCTGCGAGAAGTGCCCGAACTCGTGGGCGAGCACGGCCTTGAGCTCCGAGAGGTCGAGGGCGGACACGAGGCCGAGCCCGATGACGAGGTTCTTGCGGACAGGCCAGATCAGGCTGAGGAGCGACTGCGGATAGGACACCGCCGCGTTCACGTCGTGCGAGAGATAGACCTTGCCCGGGAGGCGGCTGCCCGCGTCCTCGCAGAGCCGGCGGAGGAAGGCGAAGAGGCGTGGCTGGTCCGCCTCGGTCACCTCGACGAGGCCCTCGGACGAGAACGGGCGGTTGTGGAAGAGGCCCTTCAGCAGGAAGAGGAACAGCATCCCGCTCGCCGCGATCGCGCCGAGGTTGAGGATGATCCCTTTGCCGGGCAGCCACGCCATCTCGAAGAGCGTGAGGTAGACGAGGTAGCCTGAGGCGGCGAGCAGCGCGAGGTAGAGCGCCACGAACGTGAGCAACGAGGCGAGCACAAGGACGACCCGGAGCCTGTACCCGGGCGTGACCTGGACCGGCGGCAGGTCTCCTGCCGGCCCGACGGGATAGACGTCGCGCTTCCTGGGGGCCGCGTCCCCTGTTTCCCCCTCCCGCGGCGTCGATGGGAGCTCGTCATGATCCTCGGAGTCATTCGCTTCCACCATCACGCCACGATACCACGACAGGCCCCCTGCCCGTCACGGGCGCCCGCGGCGCTGCGCGCAAGTAGCGGTAAACTCTACGCTTGCGAGCCGCGTGACCGCCGCGGCGGGCCAGCCGGCGGCGCGCTCGCCGCGGCCTGCGCGGCGGTCCTGGCCTCGCGCGTCGCGCGCGCGAGGCTCGGCCGCCGCCGTCAAGGTCACAGCCCGAATGCGCCGATCGTGAGCTTCTGGCCGTCGTTGCGCGGCGTGGCCTGCTGGTGCGGCGAGTACTGGTGATCGATAGCCGGGAGGCCGTCGAGCGCCGCGCCGGCGCCGGCGAGCGGGCCGCCGCTCGCCGGCGTGAAGTCGTGGGCTTCCGCCGAGGCGAACGCCGGATCGAGCCCGATGATCGAGCTCTCCAGGCCGTTCACCTTCCCGAGCAGCCGCGCGCCCGGGACCGGGTCGAACGCCGTCCACCCCTGCATGACCCAGTTCCCGGCGAGGAGGAGTGTCCCGGCGGCCACGTCGTCGCGGTCGCCGAGGAAGGTGATCGCGCGGATGTCCGTCGGCTCCTGGCTGCTCGCGAACACGTTGTTCCGGGCGTCGATCCGCTCGTCCATGGTGGACGCCTCGAACACCGCGGAGCGCTCGTAGTCCCGGTACGTCGCGTTGTCGACGAAGACGGTGTTGGAGAAGAAGTGGAGCGTGCCCTTCCGGTAATACTGCGTCTGCCCGCTGTCCCCGCCGTAGTGGACCATCGAGGGCCCGTAGCCTGTGCGCAGCAGCACGTTGCCGTAGACGAACGTCTCGTGGAACGACGGCATGTCCACCGAGTCGGTCGCCTCCTGCGCGTCCACGAGGTCGATCAGGTGGGCGCCGTCCTCGATCCAGTTGTACCGGATCACGACGCCGGCCGAGCGCTCCTTGATGTTGTTGCCCTGTCCGCCGCGCGTGGGGCCGAAGCGGTTGAACTGGTAAACGACGTTCGACGCCTCGTTGTAGACGTTGTGCTCGGTGAAATCGGTCTCGCTCCCGTTGTCGTGGACGTGGTTCGACTCGATGAGCACGTCCTTCGTGCGGATCTCCGCGCCGCCCGTGCCGATGAAGAGGCCGTTGGCGTTGTCGTGGACCTCGCAGCCGCGGATCGTCACGTGCTCGCCTCGCTCGACGAAGATGCCGGCGGCGTTGCGGGCGTAGGGCGTCACCGCGCCCGCCTTGTCGGTGAAGCGGAAGGGGGGAGACGCGTTCCTGATCTCGAGCCCTTCGATCGTGATGTGGCTGGGCTGGAGATCATAGGCGTCGTCGTGCTTGTGCCCGATGACGACGAGCCCCCTCACCTGGTGGCCGTCGAACGGGAAATCGAGCTCGGGTCGGGTGGTGGCGTCCTCGCCGTCGATCACCGGCAGCTCGCCGCCGGGCCCCGGGACACCGCAGACCCGGATCGGCTGCGCCGCGGTCCCCTGCCCTCCGATCATGATCTTCTCGTGGTACCCCTCGGCGCGCCAGAAGATGCGCACCGTGTCGCCGGCGACGAGCGACTCGAGCGGCACATCACCGATCGCCTCGAACTCCTTGCCGGGGCCGACCTGGTAATCCTTGCCGCTCCCGACGTGGGTGCAAGCGACCTGCACCGGAGGGGTGTTGACGGGCCCAGGGACGGGCGCGGCGCCGCCGGAAACGGGCGCCGTGCCACCCGGGAGCTGCTCGGCGCCCTCAGGCATCGTCTCGCCGATCTCGCCATTGCAGCCCACGACGAGGAGCAACCCCGTCAACCAAGCTCGAGCTCTCATAGAGGCGTCCTCCTCAACGAATTGCAAAGCTCCACTGAATTTTTACACCACCAAAGCTTCACTGGAATTTTACATGCAGAGCGTGAGCCCTTTGCGGTGAGGCAAGATGACACGCTGACGTCGATTGTCATGCGAGCGGACGCCGCCGTCATGGCGGATTGTCTATTTCAGGTGGGAGGATGTGGCGCACCGGCCTCGTGCGAGGCGCTGTCGGATGGACATCGCGAGCGGGATCTCAGCCTGGTTGACCTGATCCACCGCTCTGGCCGATGAGGACGCCGACGAGGACGAGGCACGAGGCGGCGTACTGGCCGGGGGTGAGCTCCTCGCCGAGGAAGACGCGCCCTACGAGGAGGGAGAAGACCGGAATGAGGTTGATGAGGGGCGCCGCGCGGACAGCGGACACCTTGCTCAGCGCGTAGTTGTAGAGGGCATAGGCGCCGAGCGACACGAACACGCCGAGATAGAGCACGGCGAGGAGCGGCCTGTTGGCGAGGGAGAGCTCGACGGCGCCCGCGCCTCCCGTGATCAGCATGAGGGGCAGGAAGAAGAGGGCGCCGACGAGCGCCTGCACGGCGGTGAGGAAGAGCGGCGGATAGCGCGGGGCGAGCTGCCTGCTCGAGATCGTGTATCCGGTGGCGAAGACAACCGCGACGAGCTCGAGGAGGTTGCCCAGCACGGGCTCCGGGGCGAGCTCGGTGGCCCGCCCCGCGGCCGAGAGCCAGACAGCTCCGGCGATGGTGACCGCGACCCCTGGCAGCATGCGCGGGGGCAGCGTCTCCTTCAGGGTGATCCGCGCGACCAGGGCGATGAGCAGCGGCATCAGGGCCACGATCATGCCGGCCTGCGAGGCGCTCGTCTTCGTGAGCGCCCAGGCCTCGAAGACGAAGTAGAGGCACGGCTCGAACAGCGCGAGCAACAGCAGCCTCCACCAGTCGCCGGGGAGGTAGTGCCGGCGGACGCCGTCGAGCTTGGGGAGCAGCACGGCGAAGCAGGCGCTCGCCACGGCCATGCGTCCGAAGTTCATCGCCATCGGCGAGAAGGCGAGCAACGCGTACTTCTGGGCCGCGAACGACGAGCCCCAGAGGATCATCGCCAGGATCAGGGCGGCGCGGGGGAACCAGGCGGATCGCATGGAGGGCGGGGGTTCTCGCTCGCCCGGGGCGTCAGGGGACGGGAGGTACGAGGAGGAGCCTCCGGGGGAGCGAAGCTACCTTGGCAGAGGGCGAAGAGCATGTCCTGTCCAGGAGCCAGACGTCTGGCCACGGACAGCCAGACGTCTGGCCACGGACAGCCAGACGTCTGGCCACGGACAGCCTGACCGTCCTGGATGGGCGAGGAACCGCTCCGGCTCGTCGCCGCGCATCTGCCGGTGTGGCTGGGGCAGGCCCGCAAGCCGGCGCAGACGCGCGCCTCAGCGCGCCCGCCGCGACACCTGGCGAGCTGCCATGACAGCAGCTCGGCATGGTGCCGTGTCAGTGCTCTTCAAGGCCTGCGGGGTAACGGTCGCCCACGAGGTTCAGCCTGACGTTGTGCTCGAGGAGCGCCTTGAGGCCCGCGAGCACCAGCGAGAACCCTTGCGTCGAGTCGGTGGCCTGCCGCGCGAGCGAGTCCCCGTCGCCGGTGAACCCGGTGTTCGTGATGCTGACGAACGTCGAGCCGTCCTCCCGGGGCGTGAAGAGCCACTCGACCGTGGTGGGGCCGTTGTCTCCCGGCCACTCGATGACGATGCGCTTGCACGGCTCGACGACCTTCACGTCCACGAGGGCCGAGGCGCCGTACATCTCCCAGTCCCACTGGACCTGCTTGCCTGCCTCGAGCCGCCCGCTGCCCCTGGTGAACCAGAACTTCGTCGTGATCCCGGGGTCGATGAAGGCCTCGAACACCTCCGCGACAGGCCTGCGGATGAGCATCCCGGTCTTCACGATCGGCACCTGCGTGAGCTGGAGATCGTCCATGTCGGCTCCTTTCAGCAGCAAACACCAGAATCAAGCGCACGGCTATCCATTGTCCGGCGGCGCGCCCCCCGCCGCCCGCGGCCGCCGCCGATAGAGCAGCCGATTGACAGGCAACCCGTCGGCGATCGCGTGGTGCTCGCGGGGGCTCCGGGCGCCGTAGGGGTTCTCGCCGAGGTGCGGCGAGCCGGGCGCGTCGCCGGCGGGCTCGAACGCCGGGTGCGCGCCGATCTGCTCGGCGTAGAGCGCGGCGCGCTCCTCGACGTCGGTCTGGACGAAGAGCTCGCCGCCGTCCACGAGCAGGCGCGCGAGGCTGTCGAGCAGCGCCGGGCCCATCACGAGGCGCTTCTCGTGGCGCTTCTTCCACCACGGATCCGGGAAGTGCAGGAAGAACCGCGCGATCGACGCGTCGGGCCGGAGCCGCGCGAGCGCCTCGCGCGCGTCGGCGTTGAGCGCCCGCACGCGGCCGCCGAGCCCGCCCTTGCGCAGGCGCTCGTCGACGATGGCGGACCACTTCAGGCGGATCTCCAGCCCGAGCAGCCGCGACTCCGGGCTCGCCGCGGCGCGCTCGAACAGGAAGCCGCCCCGGCCGGGGCCGATCTCGATCTCGACGGGGCCGGCGCCGGGGAGCAGGTCGTCGATGGACACGTCGTCGCCGTCGGGGAAGCGAGGCGCGTCGGCGTAGGGGTGGTTCGGGCGCGGCTGGAAGACCATGGAGCCCCGGCGCTCTACCAAATGCCGGCCGCCCACGCGCGGGAAATCGCGCCCCCGGCGGGGTGGTGGTATTCGTCGGGCCCCATGGCGGAAGGTGATCACGGCGCAGCGCGTCCAGCGTCGCAGTCCGGCGCCGCGGGCGCCGCTGCTCCCGCATCGCGGCCCGGCGCCGCAGGTCCGGCGGCGGCGCCCTCCACGCCGCGCGCCCCGGCCGCGCCCGCGCCCTCCGCCGCCCCCTCGCGGCTGCGCGCCCTCGCCGCGCGCGCCTCGCCCTACGCGCCCGCGCTCGTCGCGAGCGGCGCCGTGGGCGCGCTCTGCATCCGGGCCGTCCTCGCGCAGGCGGGGGGCCCGGCCGTGCCGCTCGACGACGCGTTCATCCACATGCAGTACGCCCGCCGGCTCGCGGAGGGCGGCTTCTTCAGCTTCGTCGCCGGCGACGGCTACTCGACAGGCGCCACCAGCCTGCTCTGGCCCATCCTGCTCGCCCCCTTCCACGCGCTCGGCCTGCGCGACATGTCGCTCGTCCATGCGACCTGGGCGCTCGGGCTCGTGTTCCACGCGGCGCTCGCCGTCGAGACAGCGCGCCTCGCGCGCCCCCTCGCCGGCCGCGCGGCGGCCGCCGGCGCGGGCGCGATGTGCGCCGGGTTCGCGGCGTTCGCCTGGTTCGCCTGGAGCGGGATGGAGACGGTCGCTTTCGCCTGGATCCTCACCCGCACGGCCCGCCTCGCCGCCGCCCTCTGCGAGCCCGCGCCGCCGGAGCCCGCGCCGCCGGAGCCCGCGCCGCCGGAGCCCGCGCCGCCGGAGGCCGCGCCGCCGGAGGCCGCGCCGCCGGAGGCCGCCACCGACGGCGCCGATCCCGCGCAGGACGGCGGCGCCCCCGCCTCCACCCAACCAGCCCCCGCGCAGCCGCCCCTCGCCCCGGCGCAGCCGACCCCCGCCTCCGTCGCCCGCGCCCTCGCGCTCGCAGGCTTCGCGGCGCCCCTGTTCCGCCCCGAGGGCGCGCTCGCCTCCCTGCTCGCGGCGCTCGCGCTCGCCGCCTCGGCGCCGCGCCCCCCGCCTCCGTCGCCCGCGCCCTCCCCCGCGCCCTCGCGCCTGCCGCTCCGCGCCCGCGCAGCCGCCTCCCGCCTGCTCGCCGGGCGCCTGCTCGCCCTGGTCCCGCTCCTCGGGCCGCTCGTCGTCCCCGCGCTGAACCAGCTCCTCGCCGGCCACGCGACATCGTCGACGACCGCTGTCAAATGGCTGATCGGCAACCCCAACTACGACGGCCCGACGCTCCGGGCGGCCATCCTCGCCAACCTCCGGCTGCTCGTCACCGACATCGTCGATGGCGGCCAGTGGACGGCCGTCTTCCTCCCCGAGGGCTCCGCCGCCGTCCTCGCCCTCGGCGCCGTGGCGCTCGTCGTGGCGGCGTACCGCAGGGGCCGCCCCGTGCACGCCGCCGTCGTCGTCGCCCTCGCGCTCGGCGCGCTGCTGCCCTGCACCTACCTGAGCTTCCTCTGGAACCGCGTGCGCTACGTCTGGCCGTTCGCCCCGGCGGGGATCGTCATGGCCGCGTGCCTCGCGCGCGAGCTCGGCGACGCCGCCCGGCGGCTCCGGCGCCCCATCCACCACGTGACGCCGCTCGTCGCCGGCGCCTTCGCGGGCGCCCTCGCCGCGCGGATCCCGTGGGCCGTGCACGACCTCGCCAACTCCGCGCGCGCCATCGATCGACAGCAGGTATGGCTCGGCCGCTGGGCCGCGCAGCACCTGCCCGAGGACGCCAGGATCGGCGTCAACGACACAGGCGCGCTCGCCTACTTCAGCGGCCGCAGGACCTTCGACGTCGTCGGCCTGACGACCGAGGGCGAGGCGCGCTACTGGGTCGCGGGCGCGGGCTCCAGGTTCGAGCACTACGAGAAGCTGCCCCCCGAGCGCCGGCCGACGCACTTCATCGTCTACCCGCACTGGATGGCGTGCCCGCCGGTGCTCGGCCGCGAGCTCATCGCGGCCACCGTCGAGGACCAGGCGATCCTCGGCGGCACGACCATGGTGGCCTACGAGGCGCGCTGGGACCTGCTCGGCTCCGGGGCGCTGCCCGTGCGGGCCGTGCCCGGCGAGCGGATCCTCGACGAGCTCGACGTCTCGGACCTCGAGTCCGAGGCCGCCCACGCCTACGCGCTCGAGCCGCACGCGGACCTGCGCAACGCGGCCATCTCGCTCGAGGCGCCCGAGAGCAGCGCGCCCGGGGAGCCCGACCCCACGCGCCCGGAGATCGCCGACGGCGGCCGGTACAACCGGACCGCCGACAGCTTCACGGTCCACCTCGTCGCGCCCCCGTCCGAGGCGCGCCTCGTGCTCCGCGTGGCCTCGGACGAGCGCGCCGAGCTCGCGGTCTCCGTGGCCGGCGAGCAGGTCGGGACCGTCGATGTGCCCGGCGGCCCCTGGGTCGAGCGGGCGCTGCCCCTCCCTGCCGCGCGCCTGGCGGGCCCGACCTCGATCGCGGTCACCCTGCGGCGCGGCTCCGGATTCCACGCCTTCCATTACTGGATCACCGGGCGGTGACGCCGGACGCCGCGCGGCGCCCCCGTGAGCCCGGATCCCCCGCGCGATCGCCGCCACCCGCCCGGCGACGCGCCGCCCATCGCCGTGCGCGGGATCCTCATCGACGACAAGGCCAGGACGCTCGTCCTGCACGACGGCAGAAGCACAACGCAGGTGGCATTCTCTACCTCGGAGTCGCCGACAACGAGGGAGAGAGACAAACGCCTCCGAGCAACAAGGCCCACATCCACCTCACGACCTGTCGCCCGCTGGTCGGCCCCCTGGTGGAGGTGAGCGATTGAGCCCGTTCAGAGCGCCCACGACAGAAGGGATGGCGCCGGATCGCGCAGGACCTGTGGGGAGGTAGGCGCCCACGGGATGGACAGCGCTCCGCCTCGCCACGAAGGCAATAAAGCCCAAGGGTTCTCGACAAGTACGCTCGAAACACCCCCACGCGGAGCCGCTCCGCGCCCGTGGCGCAATGGACAGCACCCCCGGCGCCGCCCGCGCACCCGCGGCGAACGGCTGGCCGTCTGTCGCAATGCATCAATCGTGCGGCCGGAGCACCCCAGAATGGCGGAGCCATCTCCCAGGTGAGGTAAGCATTCTCCTGATTCGGTGTCACCCGTTACGAAAGCGCCTACCCGGACTCAACCATTGTGATAAATCCAGAAAACCTTGTCTGAAGCGCTCGCTCAGCTTCAAGCACCGCTCGCCCTGCAGGGCGACGCCCCGGACAAGGGCCCCGGAGAGACGGCCGCTCTCGACCTCCTGCTCTTCGACAGCGGGAGGGTGACCTTCGCGCTGCGGGCGAAGCAGGTGGAAGAGGTCATCGCGTGGCGCGCTCCCGCGCCGCTGCCCCGCGTGGGTCCGCGGGTGCGCGGCATCCTCCAGGACCGGGGGAGGATCGTCGTGATCGTCTCGGTGCCGCTCGCGGAGCCGGCGGAGGCGCCGCTCCGGATCGTCGTCTGCCGGACGGCGCGCGGCTACCTGGGATTGCCCGCGGGCAAGACGCGGTGTGTGGCCGCGGTCGAGGTGTTCGGGGAGCTCTCGCCGGACGTGGTGGTCGACACGAGCGAGGGCAAAGTCACCTTCCTCGACGTGACCCATCTGCTCGACGCTGCCGGGGGCGCGCCGCAGCCGGTCGCCGCGCCGCGCGAGGCTCGTGCCGCCGGGTCGGGGCGATGAGCGATCAGCCGAGCTCCCGGTCGCCCGCGTCGAGGGTCAGGCCGCTGCACGAGCTGCCCGTCGACGAGGCGGGCGCGCCGCTGAGCGCGCCGCCCATGTCGCGGACGTCGCCGAGCGCGCCTGTGCTCGTCATCGACGACAGCGACATCGCCCGAGACGAGGCGTCCCGCGTGCTGCGCGCGGCCGGCTATCATGTCGTGGCGCTCCCGTCCCCCCTCGGCGCGACGCAGGCGATCGTGCGGCATCACGCGCGCGTCGTCGTCGTCGATATCTTCATGCCCACCATCCGGGGGGACCGGCTGCTCACCCTGTTCCGGAAGAACCAGCGGCTCGGGCACCTCGGCGTCATCCTGATGTCGGGGCACTCCGAGCGGGAGCTCGAGGGGCTGCAGCTCGATGTGCCGGCGGACGCGGTCCTGTCGAAGCGGCACCTCGATCGCCTGCCGGCCCTCGTCAAGCGGCTCGCCGCCCGGGAGCGGTGACGGTTGAAGGCCGGGCAGGGAAACACTGTGTCTCCGGCGGCCGCGATTCGAGCGCTCGCGGCCCTGGCGCTCCTCATCACCGCGAGCGCGGAGACCCACGCTGCCCCCTCGGTCCCCTACGAGCTGCGAGGGGCCATCCTCCTGCGCTCGCTCGGCTACGAGAGAGGGTTCACGAGCCGGACGGGCACGGCCGTGCTCGCCGTCGTCGGGGGGGCGTCGGGCGAGAGCGCGGAGGACTCGCGCGCGATGGCGACCGTGCTGTCGAAGCTGGCGGCGAAGACCACCGTGGCCAGGCGGCCGGCGACCGTGCAGCGCGTGACGTACACCTCGAAGGCCCAGCTCGCGGAGGCGCTGCGCGCCGGCGGCGCCGAGGTGGTCTACGTGGCGCGCGGGCTGGCCGCGGCGATCCCGGACATCCCGCCGCGCGAGGGCGCCGTGATCCGCATCGTCGTGTGCGGCGACGGCGACGACGCGAAGCGCGGCTGCGCCGTCGCCGTGGGGCTGGCCGGCGCCAAGCCCGAGCTCCTGCTGAACGTGAAGCACGCCAACGCCGTCGGCCTCCGCTTCGACCCGCAGCTCCTCCGGCTCGCCCGCATCGTCGACTGAGGCCCTCGGCGCACCGACGCCGCGCACTTCATCAACTCATGCTCAATTGATGGTCAATTTTCGATCCATCCGCTGGAAGATCGCTGCCCTCGTCGCGTCGGTGGCCATCGCGCTGTCGGCGCTGGATCTGTGGCTGATCCCCGACCGCACCGCGCGGGCGAGCGAGGCCGAGCTGCGCGAGCGGGCCGGGATCCTGGCCACGATGCTCAAGGAGCCGATCGGCGTGGCCATGGACCTCGAGCAGCCGCCGGAGACCTTCCCGGACACCCTGCGCACCGCGATGACCGATCCGCTGGTGAGCTGGGTCGCCGTGTACGACGCGAAGGGCGAGCGCGTCGCCGCCATCGGCGCGGCGCAGGCGCCCGGGATCGCGCAGGGCGCCCGCCGCGGGGGCGACGACAGCGTCGTCGTCAGCGAGGCCCCGATCCGCTCGCGGAGCGGCGATCGCCCGCTCGGGACGCTGTCCGTCGGGCTGCGCAGCGACAGGATCGCGCAGCGCCGCGCCGACTCGCGCAGGACCATGGCCCTGCAGTCGGCCGGGGTCGTGCTGCTCGGCCTGGGCCTCGCGTGGATCGTCTCGGCGCGCATGACCCGGTCGATGGCGCACATCAAGGAGGCGGCCGACCGCATCGCCCGCGGCGACGTGTCGGCGCGGCTGTCCCTGCGGATCTCCGACGACGAGCTCGGGGAGATGGCGGCCGCGTTCGAGCGGATGAACACCCAGCTCCGCGAGCTCCAGGAGACGGCGGCGCGCGTCGCGGGCGGCGATTTCACCTGCACGATCACCGGCGACGGGGAGCTGTTCGCCGCGTTCCGGGCCATGGTGACGAGCCTCGAGGCGCTCGCCACGCGCGTCGGCAACACGTCGGCCGAGGTCGCCTCGGCCGCCGCCGGGATGTTCTCGTCGGTGCGCGAGCAGGAGACGACCGCCGGCCAGCAGAACGCGGCGCTGGAGGAGATCCGGCGGACGGTGGAGGCCCTGACCGCGAGCGCGGACCACATCGCGAAGGACGCGGCCACCGTGCGCGAGACTGCGCAGCGGAGCCTCGTCAGCGTCCAGCACACGGCGGAGCAGACGCGCCTCGTCAGCGCCCACTCGGGCCGGATCGGCGAGATCCTGTCGCTGATCCAGAGCATCGCCGACAAATCCGACCTGCTCGCGCTCAACGCCGCCCTCGAGGGCACGAAGGCCGGCGAGGTGGGGCGCGGGTTCTCGCTGGTGGCCGCGGAGATGCGCCGGCTGTCCGAGCACGTCATGGACTCGGTGCGCGACATCAGGAAGCTCGTGGCGGACATGCGCGCTGCCTCCCACGCGTCGGTGCTCGCGACCGAGGACGGGATCAAGCTGGCCCGCGACACAGCGGCCGCCGCCGCGAAGATCTCGGACGCTGTCGACCACCAGCGCGAGGGGACGGCGCGGGTGAAGACGGCGATCGTCGACATCGTCGGCGCGGTGAACGACACGCTGACGAGCAGCGCGGACGCGACGCGCTCGGCCGAGTCGCTGCTCCGGCTCTCGCGCGCGCTCAAGGCGACGGCGAGGGCCTTCCGGGTGAAGCCCGCCGGGGCGAAGGGCGACGGGCCGGCGGCCGCGGAGGCGGATGAAGAGCCGGGCTGACCTCGTCGCCGCGTTCCACCGGGCCATGCCGGACCGCGTGGCCGAGGCGACCGACCTCTGGCTCGGCTACGAGCAGGGCCACGGCGGCAACCTGCCGGTGCTGCGCCGCCTCCTGCACACGCTCAAGGGCGAAGCGCACATGCTGGAGCTGCTCCCGTGCGGCGACCTGGCCGAGCTGGCGGAGAGCGTCATCGACGCGCTGCCGGGCGGCGGGCGCCCGACGCAGCTCACGGGCGACAGCCTCCTCGCCGCGCTGGAGGCGCTCGGGGTCCTGTCGGCGAGCGGCGGCGAGGAGGCCGCGCCCGACCTCGAGGGCGTGAGGGAGACGCTCCGCGCCGCGCGCGCGGCGCTCCTGGGCGGGGGCTCGCCCGCCGAGGAGCCCGCGCCGCCGCCGGGCCGCGCGGCGGAGAGCGCCGCGCCGCCGCGGCTCGACGCGGCGCCCGCGGTCCTCGACGCGGGCGCCGTCGGGGCGCTCTTGCGGGAGCTGCAGCGGCTGCACGGCGAGCAGGACGTCCTCCAGCGCAGGCTCCGCGAGGCCCAGCGCATGCTGCGCGCGCTGCTCGTCGAGATCGACCCCCGGGGGGCGGATGTGGACCGGGGCGCGGAGCGCGTCACGCAGACGCTCGGCTACGGCGCCGAGATCGAGCGGGCGCTCGGGGCCGTGCGGGCGGACTGGTCGAGCAACGACTTCGCTGTCGGGCGCGCGCTCGGCGAGCTCGACGAGGTGGTCCGCGCGGCGTCGGTCGTGCGCACCGAGCGCCTGCTCAGCCAGGTGTCGCGCGCGGCCCGGAGCGCGGCGCGCATGCTGGGCAAGGACGTCGAGGCGCGGGTCGAGGGGGCGGGGCTCCTCGACGCGCGGGTGGAGCACCGCCTCGAGCCGGCCCTGCTCCACCTGGTGCGCAACGCCGTCGACCACGGGATCGAGCCGGCCGACGTCCGCGCGCGCCGCGGCAAGCCCGCGCGCGGCACGGTGGCGGTGACCGTGGTCCAGACCGACGCGTCGGTGCGGGTCGAGGTGAAGGACGACGGCGGCGGCGTCGACTTCGCGCGGCTGCGCGAGGTGCTCGCGCCGTCGGTCCCGGGCGTCGCGGCGCTCGACGACGCCGAGCTGATCCCGTACCTGTTCGCGCACGGGCTCACGACGAGCCGCAGCGTCGGCGCGATCTCGGGCCGGGGCGTCGGGCTCGACGTCGTGGCGCGGGAGATCGGCGCGCTCGGCGGGCAGGTCCGGGTCGACTCGAGGCCAGGGCTCGGGACGACGATCCTGCTCGTCCTGCCGGCGAGCCTGCACGGCGAGGAGGTGGTCCCTGTCTCGAGCGGGCGCTTCCGATGCGCGGTGCCGACGCACGCCGTACACTCGGTCGTGCTCCTCGAGGAGGCGCTGCACACCCCGGAGGGGCCGCGCGCGCGCGTGACAGGCGAGCCGGGCGCGGAGCTCGTGCCGCTGTTCTCGCTCGCGGCCGTGCTCGGCGACGGGGGCCAGCCCGCGCCGGGGGACGCGGCGCTCGTGCTGCACCACGCCGCGGGCCTGTTCGCGGTGAGCGTGGACGGCTACGAGAACCCGCGGCTGGTCTCGCTCGTGCGCTCGGAGGAGCTGCCGTTCACCTCGCCGCTCGTGCGCGCCGTGGCGCCGACGGCGGACGGCGAGGCGCTGCTGCTGCTCGACGTGGAGCGGGTCTTCGCGTGCGCCCGGCAGCCGCCCCGGGAGGCGCCCCTCGCCGCGGCCAGCCTGGGGGGCGCGTGACGGCGCGCGCCCCGGCGGCTCGGCCCGTGGATCGCGCGCTGGCCCCGTGCCATCCCGGCCTCGCGCGACGGGCCCGGCTCACCGGGCTCGCGCGGCGAGCGCCCTCGCGACCGTCACTTGCCCGCGGGTGAGGCGTCCGGCAGCGCGATGGAGATCTCGACGCGCCCCGGAGGCAGCTTGGTCTCGCCGAGCGCGGCGGCCGCGGGGTCGTGCGCGGCGTGCCCGACCGCCGACAGCCGGGCTCCTGCCACCGCGCACTTGTCCTGGAGGGCTTGCGCGGCTGTCGCCGCCCGGACCGCGGAGAGCTCCCACGGCGTCGGATAGGCGGCCTGCAAGGCGGGCGGCACCGATTCCGGAGGACCGCTGACCGCGCCGACGCGCAGCGGCGCCTGGTCGACGCTCGCGGACAGCGCGGCCGACACCTGGCACAGGAGGCCTTGCCCCTGCGGGCTCACGTCGACCGTGGTGGGGAGGAACACAGCGCTCTCGGAGAGCGCGACGAACGCACGGCCGTCGGCGACGGCGACCGCGGCGACCCCTTTCTTGATCAGCTTGTCGAGCTTCCCCGCGAGCTCGGCCTTGAGCTGCTCGGCCCGCTCGAGCCCCGATCGCTTCGCGGCCGCCGCCTGCTGCCGCTCCGCTTCGACCTTGTCGACCTCGGCGGCCTTGGCCTGGAGCTCCCCGCGCACCTGGCTCAGTGTCTGTTCGAGCTCTCTGGCCTTCTCGGTCGACTTTTGCTGCTCCTGAATCAAGAGCAGGTGAGCGCGGCGGAGCGGAACGTAATATGCCGCCACGAACGTCGCGCTCGCGACGAGGAGGAGCGCCGTGATCGCCCGGACCCAGCGCGAGAAGCTGGAGGATCCAGCGCTGTTGCCGGCCGCGATCCCCTCATGTCCCGTGCTCATGAATTCCTCCATGGTCCGCCCCGCCGCGGGCGAGAATACCTACATGACGACGATCTCGCCAGCGTCACGGTGCGCGCGCCAGACGCTGCAAAAATCCGCACTACCTCGAAAGAACGCGGCGTCTCAGGTCAGTGTGTACAGGTGCGCTCGTGTCGTGGCATCCTCGGCCTCGCAAGGGAGGACTTTGTATGAAACCGCCGCCCCTTCCGGCCAGGCGCCCTGCGCCGCCCGTTCCGGCGACCGATGAGCGCGAGACCCTGTGGCATGTCGCCGTCGCGCCAGACGACATCAAGGTGCTCACGTTGGACAAGCTCGACGACCTGTTCCGCCTCGATCTCATCGACGAGTCGACCAAGATCTGGCGGCCGGGCATGGCGAACTGGCAGCCGCTCGGCATCGTGGCCGGCCTCGATCCGGAGACGCCGGAGCCGGCGCGGGCCCCGGCTCGTCCGGGCCCGATGATCCCGCGGGCCATGGATTCCGACGATCCGACGCCCGTGGTGACGAGCCTCTCGGCGTCCGCGCTCCTCGGACCTGTGGACAGCTTCACGAACATCGTGACGCGGACCGAGGTGGCCGCCCCGCCGGCGGCGATGCTCGCGGCGTCTCGGCCCACCCCGCCGCCGCCGCAGCCGCAGATGCTGGCGCAGCTGATGCTGCCGGACCCGGCGACGCCGGCGCCGCAGATGATGTCGACGCTGGCCCTGCCGGGCGCCGCGGCGCAGCAGATGCTGACGCCGATGTCGCTGCGGGACACGGTCCGGACGGGTCCGCGCGCGCGCGGCACGGGTCGGGCGCAGCGCCTGATGCTCGCGCTGTCGGTCGTGGCGGGGCTGACGCTGACGCTCTACCGCAATGACGTCCTCCTCGACGCGGCGCGCTCCGCGGGGCGGGAGAACGAGTATCAGCGGATCGAGTCCGCGCTCGGCGGGCCCGGCTTCGGGACCCCGCGCTCGCTGGAGAAGCTCGGCCTGGCGGAGAAGGCGCCGTAGCCGAGGAGGCGCCGCGCCTCCCCTGCCCCACCCACGGCCGCGGCGTCCCCCCGCGCGAACGGCGCGGCCGAGGTGGGGCATTCCCTTGAAATTGTAAGAAGATTTCTCGGGGAGGCCGGGAGACGGGGAGGGAAATCTTCTCGATACTCCCCGCCTCCCTGCTCCATTTCCCCGCTGAAAAAGGCTGCCGATGGGGGGGTTCCCTGGCCGCTCCGGGTCATCGCGAGGTGGACGCCGCTCCATCCCGTCGCGCGAGAGGCGCCCTCACGGGCGACCGCCGCGCCTCGATAAGCGAGCAGCGCGCGTCGGTGAGCAAGCCAGGAGATGTCCTGTCGCCCTCGATTGCCGCGCCGAGCTCTCCTCGACTGTGGGGCTTCGCTGTCCGCGCCGGCCCACCGCAGCGTCGCCGCTGGCATCCCCCGGGGGCGCAGAACAAGCGCCCTTTGACGACAAGGTGCTCCGTGAACGCCGCGCGCCGGTCTCGTGAGGCTCGGCGGGGTATCACGAGCTCCGCAACGGCCGTGCCAGAAATCTGATTCAGCGCGGCTTTCGTGCGCTGTGCCATCCGTGTTGCAAAGCGGATTGAACTTGACAGTGCGGGGGTCCCGGGCGCTTGCTATAGTAAAGACCTTACCTTAACTGGGGGGCGCCTTACCGGGAGCAGTGTGCTCACCGGTTCCATGTTGAAGCTCGCCCATCACGTCCACCGCGCCCTGGCGCGGTAGGACCTGGTCAGCGCCGTCGCCTGAAAGAAGCAGAGAGGTAGCACCATGTCCCTGTTCATCTCACGTGGTCTAGCCATTACCCTTGCTCAGGTTGGTTTGCTCACCGTCGCTTCATGGAGTTTTATCGGATGCAATGACGCCGCGGATCTGGACGATCCCGTCGGCGCCGAGGGCCAGGCCGTCGTCGTCGGCGAGCCGGGCGGCGGGGGCCCCGCCCCCGGGGAAGCCACCTTCGCTTCGCGCGAGATCCTGCGAAATCTCTCGTACCCGATGCGGATCGTCTGGGGGCCGGACGATCACCTGTGGTTGACCGAGCGCACGGCGAAGCGGGTCGTGCGCGTGAGGCCGGAAGACGGCCTGCTGAAGCCCGCGATCACGATCACGGAGGCGTTCCAGTCGGGTGGACAGGACGGCGTGCTGGGCCTGGCCCTCCACCCGGACATGTTCAAGGGCATGGGGAGAGAATACGTCTACGTCTCGTACACTTACGACATCGATCCCGGCGAAGGCGTGGACCGAAGGACGAAGATCCGCCGCTACAAGTACGATCCGGCGACCGAGACCCTGGGGAGCCCTGTCGACATCATCACGGGCCTTCCGGGGAGCAACGACCACAACTCCGCGCGGATCCTGATCGGCCCCGACTACAGGATCTATTACACCATCGGTGATCAGGGCAACAACCAGTTCGACAGGAAGTGCCTCCCGATCCGCGCGCAGGAGCTGCCCACGGCGGCCCAGGTCGCGGCGCAGGACTGGCAGACGTACCAGGGCAAGATCCTGCGCATGAACCTCGACGGCTCGATCCCGAAGGACAACCCGGTGATCAACGGGGTCCGCAGCCATGTGTATTCGTACGGCCACCGCAACCCGCAGGGCCTCACGTTCGGCCGGGGTGACAAGCTCTATGCGAACGAGCATGGGCCGAAGACCGACGACGAGCTGAACTTCATCGAGCCCGGCAAGAACTACGGTTGGCCCCACGTCGCCGGCTATCAGGACGACCAGGCCTACACGTACGACAACTGGTCGGCCTCGAGCCCGGCGTCCTGCGAGTCGCTCTTCTGGAACGACTACATGGCCCCTCCCTCCGTCCCGCAGCAGGAGGAGAGCGCCTTCACCACGCCGTTCAAGGAGCCGATGCTCACCTTCTACACCGTCCCTGACAACTACAACTTCTTCGATCCGGCGTGCGGTTTCCTCCAGTACATCTGCTGGCCGACGGTCGCGCCCTCGTCGCTCCACTACTACCCGGCGGGGTTCGGCGTCCCCGGGTGGGAGAACACGCTGCTGATGACGGCCCTCAAGGAGGGCGCGCTGTTCCAGGTGAAGCTGAGCCCGAACGGGAAGTCCGTGGTCGGCGAGCCGATCGCCCTCTTCCCGACCACCAACCGCTACCGCGATCTCGCGATGAGCCCGGACCGCCGGACGTTCTACATCATCACGGACACCGCGGGAAACACGAGCGGACCGAACGGCGGCGCCACGACGGCCCTGGAGAACCCGGGGGCGATCCTCGAGTTCAAGTACACGGGATCCAACTGAGCAGCATCGGCGGCGCAGGACCTGCGTCGAACCGGCGCAGGTCCGCGACCTCGACCCGATGACAGCGCCTGGCGCGCCGCAGGCGCGGCCTCGTCGCTGAGGCAACGCTCGTGGCGGCGCGCGTGGACGGCCCGCGATGTGCGCTGCCTCCGCACACGATGGCCATCGGTCCCGCGGATCGTCGTCCGGCGGGCGTTCAGGGTTCCTGGCGCGTCCTCGTCCGTGCTTTCATCAAAGGAAACCCAGGAAAGGTCCGGTGCAACGAGATGCGCAGTTCGTCCTCCATGGCCCAGGGGCGCCAGCTCCTGCGATTGGCATTGCTCCTGTCCGCGCTCTCCGGCGCCGCATGTCGGTCCGACCCGCCGGGGAGCGAGGCGGGCCTCTCGTCCTCGACATCCTCGTCATCGTCCGGCGGAGGGGGCGGCGGGCAGGGAGGCGTCGAGGAGGGCGGCGGTGACGGCAGCGGCGGCGGGGTCGGCGGCGCCGGCGGCGAGGGTGGCCGTGGCGGTGGTGAGGGCGGAGCTGGCGGCGGTGGCGGTGGCGGTGGAACCGGCGCTGGTGAGGGCGTCGGCGGTGGCGGTGGAACCGGTGCTGGTGAGGGTGGCGCCGGCGGCGAGGACGGCGCCGGCGGTATCGGTGGTGGCGCGGGAGGCGAGGGCGGCTCTGGCGGCACGGGCGGCTCTGGCGGCGCGGGCGGCTCTGGCGGCGCGGGCGGCTCCAACGGCGCGGGCGGCTCTGACGGCACGGGCGGCTCTGGCGGCGCTGGTGGCGACGACGGCGGGACGCCCACGGTGCGCCTCCGGCTCATGACAGCGAACCTCACGAGCGGTACGCGCCAGAGCTACGACCCCGGCCATGGCCAGCGCATCATGCAGGGCGTCGGACCGGATATCGTCCTGATCCAGGAGTTCAACTACGGCGACAACGGCGCGGACGAGCTCCGCGCGTTCGTGGACGGCACGTTCGGCAGCACGTTCAGCTACTACCAGGAGGACGGCGCGCAGATCCCGAACGGGATCATCAGCCGCTATCCGATCGTCGAGGCCGGCGAGTGGGACGATGGCGAGGTGGGCAACCGGGACTTCGCCTGGGCGCGCATCGACATCCCTGGCCCGATCGATCTCTGGGCCGTCAGCGTCCACTTCCTGACCCGCAGCTCGACCGTGCGCCGGGACGAGGCGCGGCAGCTCGTCACGAGCATCCAGGCCATCGTCCCCGAGGGCGATTACCTGGTCATCGGCGGCGACTTCAACACCGACAACCGCAGCGAGCCCTGCATCTCCACCCTGTCGGACGTCGTCGTCACGTCAGGGCCCTACCCCGCCGACGGGAACGGGGACACGGACACCAACGCCGGCAGGAGCAAGCCGTACGACTGGGTGCTCGTCGACGACGATCTGGATCGGCTCGAGACCGCCGTCGTGATCGGCGGGAGCCGGTTCACCAGCGGCCTGGTGGTGGACACGCGCGTCTACTCGCCGATCGAGGAGCTCAGCCCGGCCCTCGCCACGGACAGCGGCGCCAGCTCGATGCAGCACATGGGGGTCGTGCGCGACTTCCTGCTCCCCGCCGACGCGGCGGGCGCCGAGGCGCCGTGACCAGGGCGTCCTCCTGACCCGCGCGTCGCTGCCGGCTGCTTCAAGGCGGTCAACGTGGACATCGACGACCATGCGCGCGGGCCGCTGCCCACCACGACAGTGGCCTGGAACTACAGCGTTCCGACCAGCAAAGCCGCTTGCGAAGCGCTCTGGTTGACCGCCTATCTCTACCAGTGGGACGGGTCCCAGTACGTGGGACAGGACATCCAGACGAAGCGCGGAGTCTGGGGCGCTTTCCGGAATCAGAACGTATGCCTCGGGCCAGCCGCCGGCTTCGAGACGGATGTCATGCCGACGGGGTATTCGTACCGGATCACGGCCTCGGCGCGGACCGACGCGACGGGCGGCGCTCCGACGCGCAAGCTGCGGATCACCACGTCCAAGGCGCCCGAATGAGGGCACAACCCTTGCGGTCCACGTAGCAGCGGCGCGCGCCACCGTCGGGCTGCAGCGCTCAGCGCGTCGCGCCGCGCGCAGCCGAGAGCGGCAGGCGCCGAGCCCCTGAGCGCCTTACCGATCGGCCGATTCGCCTCATGATCAAGGCCGTCGTGGGTTCTCACCTTGCACCTGTGTGGTCCAGTGTAGGAACGTCTACGTGGAAGATGAACGTCTCGCGCGCGGGTCCCAGGGGAGATCCTCTCCGGGCATTGCACGGACGCGGCCGCTGGACTTCGCGACGCACATCAACTCGAGCGGACGTGCAAGCAGCGAACAACCCATGTAAAGGAGACGGAACGTGAGAAAGTCATTCCCACATTCCTCGAGCTGGACCGGTCCGCTCGCGATGTCCCTTGCGCTGCTCGCCGCATGCAGCACTTCCACCGAGGATCCTCGGCCGGACAACAGCAGCGCGGGCGGCTCGGGTGGCGCGTCCGGCATCGGCGGCGCCGGCGGCCTGGGCAGCGCCGGCGGCTCCACCGGCTCCGGCGGCTCCGGCGGCGACGAGCCCCCGCCCCCCGATCCCGCAGCGCGGCTCTTCGCCGGCACGAGCGTCCCGCGGTTCGACATCGCGCTCTCTCAGGCGTCGATCGATCAGCTCGACGCCACCCCCGACGAGTACGTCCCCGGGCAGCTCACGGTGACGCTGGACGGTGAGGTGATCGAGCTCTCCGAGATCGGCGTGCGGCTCAAGGGCGAGCACGGGTCGTTCCGGACCCTGGACCAGAAGGCCGCCTTCCTGCTGAAATTCGACGAGTTCACCGACGACCAGACCCTGCTCGGGGTGGAGAAGCTCGCGCTCAACAACATGGTCCAGGATCGCAGCATGATCCACGAGCGCCTGGCCTACGCGCTGTTCCGCGCGATGGACGTGCCCGCGGCGCGCTCGGCCCACGCGACGGTCTGGCTGAACGGCTCGCTCTACGGGCTGTATGCCACCGTGGAAGCAGCGGATAACCCTCGCTTTCTGGATCGCTGGCTCGGCGACCACGAAGGCAACCTGTACGAGGGGGCGTACGGGAGCGATCTCGAGCCCCAGCTCATCGATACCTTCGATCAGGACAACGGCGACGACGTCGCGTTCGCCGATCTCGTCGAGCTCGTCGAGGCGCTCGACGACATGAACCGCCGGGACACGTTCCTCGCCGAGGCGTCGCAGCGCATCGACATGGAGCGATACCTCGCGTTCGCGGCCACCGAGACCTTCATCGGCCACTGGGACGGCTACGTCTGGCTGCGCAACAACTACTTCATCGCGCGGCGCCCGGACGACGGCCGCTGGACCTTCCTGCCGTGGGGCCTCGATCAGACATTCGAGGACGACCTCTATCCCTTCGGCGGCGTCGCCCGCCTCGAGCAGATGTGCACCGCCTCGCCGCCCTGCCGGCAGGCGCTCGCGGCGGCGTTCGAGCGCGTCCTCGAGCGCGCGGCGGAGCTCGACCTGGCGAGCGACGCCGAGGCGGCGCGCGCCCTGATCTGGCCCCACGTGCTCGAGGATCCGCGCACGGACTCGAGCCCCGATATCGTCAGCGCGAGCATCGACGCGACAATCGCTTTCCTGAACGACCGCCCCGCCGGCGTGCGGGCGCAGCTCGCGTGCGAGGACCCGTCGGGGATCGACGCGGACGGCGACCTCTCGTCCGGCTGCGACGAGGACTGCGACGACGGCGACGCCTCGGTGTACCCGGGCGCCCCCGAGCTGTGCGACCTTGTCGACAACGACTGCGACGGGGTCGTGGACGACGATCCGTCGTGCCCGCATTGCGTCCAGCAGCCGCTGCCCGACGGCGGCGCCCTCGCGCTCTGCTTCAGGCCCGCGACGTGGGAAGACGCGGAGCGCGACTGCACCGCGCAGGACGGGCACCTCGTGTCCATCCATGACATGGAGACGCAGGATCTCGTGTTCTCGGCCGCCTCCGACCTCCAGCAGGGCGACTGGTGGATCGGGCTCACCGACGCGGAATCGGAGGGGGACTTCGTCTGGACCGACGGCACGCCGCTCGACTACGAGCGCTGGAACGGCGGCGAGCCGAACGACGCCGGCGGCGGCGAGCACTGCGTGGAGCTCGCGGACGGGGCCAGCGGTCGCTGGAACGACATGCCCTGCGACACCGAGCTGCCCTACGTCTGCAGGCTGCCCTGACCACGATCTCGGCGGCCGCCCGGGATCACCTCGGCCTGAGCTCGGTCAGGACGAGCAGGTACTCCGGCGGGTTGTTCGGCGACAGCTTGGCGTACGGGTTCTCCCTGGTGGGGAAGCCCGTGAAGCGCTTCGTGTTGTACTCGCCCCAGGACGGGTTCTTGAAGAGCGGTATCACCGGCGCGTTCTGCGCGTAGAGCATCTGCACCTCGTCGAGGATGCGCTTCTGCTCGGCGAACTCCGTCGCCGACTCGAACTGCTGGAGCAGCTTGTCGACCTCCTTGTCGCCGTAACGGTGCCAGTTGCGCGCGCTCGCCTCGCCGACGGGCTTCACGAGCTCCGCGGACATGAGCTCGCGGTAGTAGTTGTAGGGCGTGGGCTCGACGACCGTCCACCCCATCGACATGTCGAACGTGCCCTTCTGGAGCGCCGCGAAGAACGCGCTGAAATCGTACGCCTTGAGCGAGGCGTCGATGCCGAGCGCCTTCAGGTTCTGCGCGATGATCTGCACCGCGCGGACCCAGTCGGACCAGCCGGTGACGACGTTGATCTCGAAGCGCATCGGCTTGCCGTCCTTCACCCGGATCCCGTCCGGGCCCACAGCGCACCCGGCCTCGTCGAGGAGCTGCTTCGCCCTGGCCACGTCGAGCTTCACCCAGTCGCCCGACGCCACGGCCTTCGGGTTGCGCCAGCGCTCGTAGGAGTCGTCGAGCCCTGTCGCGTCCGCCGGCTGGGTGTAGTCGTTGGACGCGATCTTCACGATCTGCGCCCGATCGATGCCCATGCTGATCGCCTTGCGCACGCGCGCGTCGTCGAACGGCTTCTTCGTGCTGTTCGGGTAGAGCGTGGCCATGCCGCCGACGAGCGGGAACCAGTAATGGTGGTTCGCCGGGTCCTTGGCGACATAGACCTTCTCGATCTCGGGGACGAACGCGCCCGCCCAGTCGACCTCGCCGTTGATGATCGCCAGGCTGATCTGGTCGTTGCCCGGGTACGCCGGGAAGCGGAGCCCGTCGACGGCAGGCTTCCCCTGCTGCCAGTAGTTCGGGTTCTTGCCGAGCTCGTACACCTGGTTCTGGAAGACCTTCACCTCGGTGAACGGGCCTGTCGCCACGGGGCTCTCGTTCGAGAACGTGACCGGGTCGGCGACGTCCTTCCACGTGTGCTCCGGCACGATCGGCTGGTGACCGATGTAGCTGAGCCCCGGGACGTAAGCCCGCGCCAGCGCGAACTCGACCGTCGCGTCGTCCGTCGCCTTCACGGACTCGACGAACTTCCACACGCCCGAGAGGTCGAGCGCGGGGTGCTTCTTCAGGAGCGCGAACGTGAACGCCACGTCCTTCGCCGAGAACGGCTGTCCGTCCGACCACTTGACGCCGGATCGGGTCGTGAAGGTGAGCTTCTTGTTCCCGTCGCTCCACGCGTATTTCGTCGCGAGCCACGGCGTGTACTCGCCCTTCATCGTGTTGAAGACGAGCATCGGCTCGTAGATGCCGGCGAGCGTGGGAAAGCGGACGCTCCCCTCGGCGAGCAGCGGGTTGAAGTTGCGCACCCAGGAGGCCTGCTGCTCCCTGGAGATCGTGACGAGCGCCGGGCCCTTCTTCGCGGGCGCCGCGCCCTGCTGCGCGGCCGCCGAGCCGCTCGCGCCGGGCGCGGGCCGCGCCTCGTCCCTGGAAGGACAGCCCGCGGCGCCGGCCGAGAGGGCCAGCGCCGCCAGCGCGAACACGCGGCGCGTCATGGTTCGAGTCTTCATCGGCATGCTCCACGCGGGCGATTCGTCCCCGCGACAGTCCACGTCAGCCCATCAGGCGGCACCGCCGCCCGGTGCGGCAGAACGATGCGACGTCGGGACCGCCGGTCGCGTCCGCCGCGACCCATCGAGGCGCGAACTTTACCGGTTCATCTCGGAGCATGTCAACCCGCAGGAGGTCAGTGTCCCCGGGCCCGCCGGCGGGGGCGCGCTGGCGGGCCCGGGCGGCGCCGGGCTACGCGCGCTGCCGCCGTCCCAGGGCGAACGCGCCGTCGCCGAGGAGGGCCTGCGCGCCGAGCGCGATCATCAGGAAGGCGACGTACTCCCAGCCGCCCCCCTGACCGGAGAACATCCAGCCGTTGGGGAGGTGCACGAGCAGCGCGCCGGCCATCACGGGCAAGAGCGCCAGCGCGACAAGGCGCGTCCTGAGCCCGGCCAGCAGCGCCAGGCCGCCGAGCAGCTCGGCGAGGAACACCGGGTACGCCGTCCAGCCCGGGAAACCGCTCGCGGCGAAGAACGCCGCTGTGCCCGGCATCGTGAACACGAGCGGCTTGGCGAGCGCGTGCGCCAGGAACACGGCGCCGAGGCCGAGGCGCAGTGTCAGCGCGGCCAGATCGGTCGAGCGGGGGACGGAGAGGGTCGTGTCGAGACGGTGAATGAGTGTTTGTTCCATGGCTCGATGAATAAGCCGCGGAACCGCGCCGCGGTAGAGCGCGCCCGGGAACGAATTGTTCTCGCAGGAGAACGATTTGCCGGCTACGCCCACGACGTCCCGCGGAACGCGGCCGCCAGGAAGTCGATGAGCCGCCGCACCCGCGCGGGCGGGCGCCGGCCGGCCGCGTGCACCGCGTAGATGCCCATGGGCCGCGGCGCGAACCGCTCGAGCAGCGCGACGAGGCGCCCGGCCCGGAGATCCTCGTCGACCATGAAGCGCGGCAGCACCGCCAGGCCGACGCCGGCCACGGCCGCCTCGCGCAGCGCGGTGCCGTTGTTCGCCGTGAGCGGGCCCGCGACGGGGACGGAGATGCGCCCGGCGGCGCCGTAGAAGCGCCACTCGTCCTCGACGCGCAGGTGGACGTAGCGCAGGCAGTCGTGGCCCAGCAGATCCCCCGGCTGCTCGGGCCGCCCGCGCCGCTCGAGGTAGTCCGGCGCGCCGACGACGTTCAGCGCCGTCACGGCGATCTGGCGCGCGACGAGGCTCGAGTCCCTGAGCTTCGTGATCCGGAGGGCGAGGTCCACGCGCTCCTCCACGAGGTCGACGAGCCTGTCGTTCAGCGCGAGCTCGACGTGCGCCCCCGGGGTCGCCCTGAGGAACCGGGCGAGCGGCTGCGCCAGGTACATCTGCGCGAAGGTGACCGGCGCGTTGAGCCGGATGCGGCCCCTGTCGGCGTCGGACGCGCCCCGCACCGCCGCGCTGGCCTCCTCGAGCACGCGCGCGCAGCGGGCGTAGAGGTTCATGCCCGCGTCCGTGACGGTGAGCTTGCGCGTGGTGCGCACGAGCAGCCGCTCGCCGAGGCGCTCCTCCAGGCGCGCGACCCGGGTGCTCACCATCGACTTCGACACCCCGAGCTCGGCCGCTGCCGCGGTGAAGGAGCGGCGCTCCACCACGCGGGCGAAGCAGAGCATGCCGGGCAGATCGTCGAAGAGGGGGTCGATCATGCGCCCAGGGTGCGCGAGGGCGCGAACTGTTCGCAACCGAGAACAACCCGCGGCGCGGGCGCGCGGGCGACTCAGGCGCTCGCGGGTGCCCGGTGGCCCTGCAGCAGCTCGATCAGGTCGGACCGAGGGCGCCCCTGCCGGTCCGTCGGGGGGCGCCCTGCCGGTCCGCCGGAGGGCGGCGCAACTCCGTCTTGCCTTGGCGCCTCGCGGCCGGTAGCGTCGGCTCCAGGTAGAGTCTCCGTGGCGGCCCCGATCGTCGTTGAGCTCGCGTCGGGCCCCGCCATGGATGGCGAGCTCGCGGCGCTCCTCGTGGAAGCGTGCTCTCGCGCCGCGGGGGGCGGCGGGTGCGCGCTCGGCCCCCCGCAGCGCACAGGGACGGCGGTGAGGGCGCTCGCCGTCGTCTGGCTGGACGGGCCGGACCACCTGCGCCTGCGGGTCGACGTCGCCTCGCTCGGCGCCCCCGAAGGCACGCTGTCGTCGCGCCAGATCGAGTTCCGCGCCGAGGACCCGCTGCCCGACCGCTACCGCACCGCGGGGCTGCTTGTCGCCGCCCTGGCCGCGGAGCGCGCCGGTGCCCCGGCGGCCCCCGCCGCCGGCGCCCCGGCGGCCCCCGCGCCGGCAGGCGCCGACCCGGCCACGGACGCCGAGGAGGCCTCGGCCACGGAGCCGCCGCGCCCGCTCGGCCTGTTCGTCGGCGCCGGCGGGCTCGCCGGGAGCGGGCTCGACGGCGGCCCCGCGCGGGCCGGCGGCTGGATCATGGCCACGGCGCTCGACTGGCGCTCGGGGTTCTTCGGGACGCTGTCGGTGTCCTACGCCGCGACCCTGCGCGAGCCGGCCCCGGGGGTGTCGGTCCAGTGGCTCACGCTCGGCGGCGGAGGCGGCCTCGCCGCGCCGATCCGCCCGCTCGACGCGCTCGTGCGGGCGAGGGTCGAGGCCACCGTCGACGCGGTGACGGCCTCCGCGAAGGACCCGAAGAAGCCGCCGGAGGCGGGGCGCGGGTGGGCCCTCGGGACGCGCACGGCGGTCGACCTGCTGTGGCCCGCCGACGGCGACGTGGCGCTCGTCGGCAGCGCCGAGGCGCTCGTGCGGATCCACGGGACCGCGCTCGAGGGGCCCCCGAAGCCCAGGACCACGCTGCCGATCGGCGGCTTCACGGGGATGCTGGGGCTCCAGCTCCGCCTACAGTAGGGCGGCGAGGCGCCGCCGCGCGAGGAAGATCAGCGGCTCAGCCTGCTTCCGGGCGGAGCGGCTACTCCACCAGCATGGGAACCGCCGAGCCACGACAAGCGAGCCGCCGGCTCAGGCTCGTCTCCGCTCCAGGCGCCGAGCAACCCGCGCCCGCCAGCGACGAGGAGCTCCTGCTCGCCTTCCAGCGGGGCGAGCGAGGCATCGGCCTGCGCCTGTACGAGCACCTGCTTCCCGTGGTCGACCGGACCCTGTACCGGATCCTCGGTTGCCGGGAGCAGGACCATGCCGACCTCGTGCAGGGCGCGTTCGAGCAGATCGTGAGCACGCTCGCGAAGCGCCGCTTCGCGGGGGAGTGCAGCCTGGCCGGCTGGGCGTCCGTCATCGCCTGCCACATCGGGCTGACCGCGCTGCGCGCCCGCCGGCGCGAGCGCAGGGTCATCGATCGCACGCCGGCCCCCGAGGGCGGGCCCGAGCCGCCCTCGCGGAGCGCTGACCCCGAGCGGGAGGTGAGCGCGCAGCGCGACCTCGAGGCGCTTCGCCGGCACCTCGCGGCGATGGACGGCGACCGCGCGACCGCGCTGCTGCTCCATGTCATGGGCTATTCCCTCAATGAAATCGCAGACTTGACCGGCGTCTCCGCGGCCGCGGCCCAGTCCCGGCTGTCGCGGGGGCGGCGGGAGCTCCAGGCGCGCTGGGAATCCGGCCCGGCGACGCGACCCGACCCCGCTCGACCCGAGGAGCTACGATGAAGCAGGACGACGTGGACGCCACCCCGGAGGAGCGCCCCGCGGCGCCGGTCGTGGAGGCCTCGCTGCGGGCGCTTGTCGAGCAGCCGGTGCCGCCGCTGCCCAGGGCCCAGGCGCGGTACCTCCAGCAGCAGATCGCCGGCCGCATCGACAGGCTCGCCGCCGAGGAAGCGGCGCGGCGCGCCCGCGCTGGCCGGCGGAGGCGCGCCGCCATCGCCGCGGCGGCGCTCGCGGCCGCGCTGACCGCGGCGGCCGCGGGCGTGGCTGTCGTGTTCCGGGCGCGCCCCCTCCCCGACGCCGCGGCGCAGGTGACGGCGCTCCAGGGCGCTGTCGAGATCGCGGCCGGGGACGCGACGCGCTCGCCGCCGTCGCTCGCCCTCGTGCCGCTCACGAGCGGCGAGGAGCTGCGGACAGGCGAGGGCGCGATGGCGAGGGCGTCGCTCGCGACGGGCGCCACCGTCGAGGTCGGGCCGTCGACGCGCGTGAGGTTCACGCCGTCCGGGGCCGGGCGCGACCGCTTCGACGACGTCGTCGCCCTCGATCGGGGGCGGATCTCGGTCGACGTGCCGCCGCTGCCGGCGGGCGTGACCCTGTCGGTGCGCACAGCGGACGCGGTGGTCACGGTCCACGGGACGCGGTTCTCGGTCGAGCGGCGGCCCGGCGCGGCGGACGAGGCGGCCGAGACGCGCGTGTCGGTCGTCGAGGGGCGCGTCGCCGTGCGCCGCGGCGAGGTCGAGCGCTTCCTGAGCCCGGGCGAGGCGTGGTCATCGCGCGACGACGAGCCGGCCCGCCGGCAGGACCCGCCCGCCGAGGAGCAGCGCGGCGACGCGCAGGCGCCGCCGCGGGAGCAGGACGGCGCGGCGCGAGAGGGCGACGAGGGCGGGGCCGGCGAGCCGCGCGGGGCGCGCGGAGGGCCGGCGCGCGCGTCGCTGGCGGCCGAGAACGAGCTGCTCCAGGGCGCGATGGAGGCCCGGAGGCAGGGGCAGCCCAGGCGGGCGATCGAGCGGCTCGACCGCCTCCTCGGACGCTACCCGGACTCGCCGCTCGCCGAGATCGCCCGCGTGGAGCGGCTGCGGGCGATCGGGATGCTCGGCGACAAGGACCGGACCGCGGCCGAGGCGCGCCGGTACCTCAAGGACTACCCGCGGGGCTTCGGGCACGAGGAGGCCACGTCCGCGTCCCGCGCCGGCGGGGCGCGCCCGTGATCGCCCGCGGCTGACGGCCGGCGGACGGCCCTCGCCACTTTCTGACGAACGGCTGCCTGCTCTCGGCGCCTCCGGTTACTTCCACTGCATCGAGGAGATCATCGCGCCCGCGATCGGCATCGCCGGGCGCGCTCCAAGTCGTGCTCGTCTTCGAGCAGGGAGGACTTCCATGCGTTCGTTCGCGTTCACAGGATCGGTGGGTGGTGGGCTGCTGTTTCTCTCGGTCGTCGGCGCGGCCTGCACCGGACCGAGCACAGGGACCGCCGGCGGCGGCGTCGTCGCCGGGGAAGAGTGCGTCTCCTCGGACGAGGGCGGGAGCACGCCCGCCCCGACCTTCCCGGGATCGGGCCTGTCCGGCGCCGGCGATCCCATCACCTCGGCCCTCGATCCGCTGTCGTGCGGCGGGCGCGGCCGGTTCACCCCGGTGGAGGAGACCGCCGAGATCGACTGTTATTACGCCAACGGCGATCAGACCACCCCGATGGCCTTCGTCGAGCGCGTCGTCGAGATCGCCGAGGGCGAGGAGCTCGTGCACGTGCGGCTGACGCTGAACCCTGCGTTCGTCGACAACACGTACGGCGAGACCGCCATCGGCTGGGGCGGCGGCGAGCAGCCCGGCGACGCGCCGAAGCCCGGCGACGCGCCGAAGCCCGGCGATGCGCCGAAGCCCGGCGATGCGCCGAAGCCGAAGGGGCACAAGGGGCACACGTTCAAGGATCTCGTGGGCAGCGACAAGGCCCAGTTCCAGATCACGGACGGGACAGGCGCGCTCGTGCTCGACTTCTTCGTCGACTATCTCTCGGCCGATGAGGCGAAGCCCTCCGGCTACGGGTCGCTCGGCGTGCTCGGCGGAGAGGGCAAGATGCTCCTCGGGGACGCGAGCGCCATCGTCGCTGCCACCACGTCGCTCGACCGCGATCTCAACGCGTGCGGCTATGGCGGGTACACGGTCGACTCGCCGGCCACGGACGAGAATTACACCCCCAATGCAGAGTCGCCGGACTGGGATTACCGCGTCGTGTACGACGTGTGGCTGAGCGCCTCGGCGTTCGGCGCGGCGGGCTTCGGCGACGCGACGATCAGCTACGTGCACGCGTCGCCGAGCAAGTACCCGTCGGACACGCTCACCGTGACGCCGGGGCCGTGCCAGTCGACGTGCGAGGACGACGACCCGCCCGGGGGCGACGAGGGCGAGGATCCGGGCGAGGATCCGGGCGAGGATCCGGGCGAAGGCGAGACCTGCAGCGAGTCAGGTGCGGAGTGCGCGGCCAACTCGGACTGCTGCTGGGCCAGCGACGTGTGCTCGAACGGCGTGTGCCAGCCGTTCGACGTCCCGCGGTGAACCGCGGCCCCCGGAGCACGGCGAACGCGCTCCGGGGCCCAGCGCGGTGCGGGGGGCGGCCGTTCAGATCGTGTCTTGACGGTTCAGCACGGCGTTGAAGACGGTCGCCGGCACCCGCAGGCGCTCGTCGCCCTCATAGGCAGCGCGCAGCTCGGCGAAGCGCGCGTCGGGGGAGCGCGTGAGCGCGGCGAGCCGGTCGAGCTGCGCGAGCTGGTCGTCCCGCAGCGGCTCGTCGGGGCCGACCATCGCGCTCCAGTCGTCCCAGGGCAGCATCTCCATGCCGTTGAGCGCCGCGAGATCGCGCGCGACGTTCCCGGCGATGAACCAGAGCCCGCCCTCGTCGAGGAAGCCGAACTTCATCGGATCCGCCTCCCCCGCGCGGCCCTTCGCCCAGGCGTCGCCCGCGACAACGAAGCGGTCGCGCGGCACGTCGAGCAGGTCGAAGTCGGGCTGCAGCGCCGCCCGCTGCGCGTCGTCGAGCTGCGCGTCGACGAGCACCCAGCGCGCCTCGGCTGCGTTCCAGTGCTCGCAGACCCAGTGGTCCACGAAGGTGCCGGGGTTGAAATACCCGGCGAAGCCGCAGCGAGCCCGCGCAGGGACCCCTCTGGCGCGCAGCAGGGCGGTGAGGAGCACCGTGAAGTGGCGGCAGACGCCGACGAGGCGCGTCTCCAGCGGCCGGGCGGCGGAGAGCGGCCGATCGTCGAGGGCGAGCAGGCGATCCAGCATCCGGTCCACCGGGCGGAGGTGGGACTCGTCGCGGCGCTCGTCCGAGAGCTCCACGCCGTAGGCCTGCGCCCAGTGCTGGTGCAGCAAGAGGCCCTGCACGACGCGGACGAGCGAGGGCACGTCGCGCGGGAGCCCGTCGAGCCGGGGCGCGTGCGCGCCGGCGGACGTCATCGCCGCGGGGCGCGTGTAGAAGTCGAGGATCTCCTGGGGTGCCTTCATCGTGCGTCCTCCACGAGCAGTGTCGCGCTATGTTGATCCGGGGGGCGCTGCCGCCTGCGCGGAAGAGCTTCGCATGAAGGCGGGAGCGCGGGAAGCGAGGTGGCGAGAGGGCGCGAAGAGACGCCCTGCCGCGCGCTGGAGACTCCCTGCCGCGCGCTGATGTCGCGCGACAGAAATCCCGCGGGCTTCAACGCAAAGACGCGAAAACGCAGGGGCGCGAGGGGAATGAATACCCTGAACTCTCGCCTCCTCTTGGCGCCAGCGGAGCTCGAGCCGACGATTGGGCGGGAAGGCCCTACGGTGTCCGTCCTGAGCCTCCGAACGACCGGGCCAGACAACCTACGGAGTTGGCACAGCATCTCCGGAAGACACGCCGCTCGCACTATGAATTTGCGCCGCAACGGTAAGGCGCAACACGTTCGCCTTGACATCGGTCAACCGTTTTGCTCTTCCTGGATCCCCTCAACCCACGCGGAGGATCCATGATCGGCGAGAGCACGAGTGTCGCTGTAACGGACGCGGCGTCTGTCATCAACCCGTCGACGCACCGGCCTTATCAGCCGACCAGTCCACAGTCCATCAGCCACGCCGATGAACACCGCGCGGTGCGCGCCCAGGTGCTCGAAGGCATCAGGCACGCCCTGGAGGAGATCCAGAGCACCATCGCCCCTGAAGACGTGCCGTCCGATGGGACCTCCGACAAGAAGCAGTTCGTCCGTCACTTCCGACGCATCAAGCTCAGGCCGGAGGCCTCCGCCGGGTTCTACGATCTGAACCTCCTCGACGGCTACATCGAGTTCGGTGAAGGCATGATCGAGACCATGCGGCAGCTCGATGCCGCGACGCTCGAGCGCTTCGTCCAGATCATGGTCCTGCACGAGACCCTGCACCTCGATCAGGGCCTCTATACATCGAATCACTCCGGCGTCTCTCATGCCTCGGTCGTCCTGGAGGAGATCGACTACATCGCCGATGCCGTGTCGCTCGCCACCGCGATCGCATGGCGCGCGCGCGTGAAGCCGGAGAACCAGAGCCTCGAGCAGATCGCCCGGGACTACATCGATACCGCTGTCCGTGGCATGGAGATCTTCGATCGCGTCGAACAGGGGGACAGCATCAAGACGCTCGCGGAGAGCCGCCTGCGCCGCTACCTGATCTGGAATCTCCAGCATGTCCGTGCCGCCGAGGTGGAGACCGTCGACGACATGTTCGCGATGCTCCTGCCGCGCCTCGCCATCGAGATCGAGCCGCTCAGCGGCACGCTCGACGACAAGTTCGAGAAGATCGTCGGCACGGGCTCGGAGCGGACCCAGCTCTTCCTCTCGCTCGGCGGCAGCCTCGTGCGTCAGTCCTCCGATCTGCCGTCCTTCGATGTCGCGGGGATCCTCGACTCCGTTCGCGCCTACGACTGGCACAAGGTGCGCCGCACGATGCGCTACGTCGTGGACGTCCATCGCGACCTCCTCGCGCCGAAGCTCTGAAGCGTCGCTGGTAAGCGCCGTCGGGCGCGTGAGCGCTCGCCGGGACGGTCGCGGCGGTGCGCTGGCCCGGCTCCAGAACGTGCAAGGAACGGGGGCGAGCGGAGAACTTAATCGGTTCATAGTCCAGCGCGGACCGCGAACGGCCGGAGTCGCGCATCATGGCTGGCGTCGGGAAAGTGCTATGCACGCACTGCATGACGTCCATGCTGTTTACGACTTGGATGGTGGCCGCCGGGCGGACTAGACAGTGGGCGTCGGACCGATCACGACGTGATCCCGCGCGGGCAGTCCCCCTGGACTGCCGCGCTTCCTGAGCGCTCGACGTGGACCCCTGGAGGGGCACGCGACCCCCTGACATCCGCGCATCCGCGCCCCGAGGCCGCGCTCCGAGCGGGCGGCGCGCGGGGCGCGGGCGCCACAGGCGGGCTCGCGCGCCACCCCCGGGGGGACGCGCGCGAGGCAGGCGGCGGCGCGCGGGGCCATCGCGCATCGGGACGACAGGAGAAGCAACCAGTGCGCGCACCTGTCTATGCTTTGCTCTCATTGTCCTTGGCCGCCTGCAGCGTGGAGGGCTACGACGAGACCTCCGAGGAGATCGCCGCGGCGAACGACGAGCTGATCGGCGGGACGCCGGCGCTCGAAACGCAGTACCCCTCCACCGTCCTCGCAGGGGGCTGCACCGCGGCGAAGGTCGGACCGCGTCACTTCCTGACCGCCGCTCACTGCGTGGATGACCTGTACACCGCCACGGTGGAACCGTGGTTCGGGCCGGGCGGGTCCTACTCGGTCAGCGCCGACAACACGCCCCCGATCTCGCCCTACGTCAACCTGACGATCGAGCAGACGTACATCCACCCGCAGTGGATCGCGGACTGCACAGCCGCGCGGGCGGGGGGAGCGCCCGATTGCGGGGTCAACGTCCTGAACCCGGGACACACGCCCGACCTCGCGGTGGTCGTCGTCAACGAGCTCTCGCCGACGATCCCGGCGGCCTCGGTGGACGGGGCGGCGGTGGCGGTGGGGGATCCCGTCGTCGCGACCGGCTACGGCTGCGAGACGCCCGGCGCAGGGATGTCCAACATCTTCAAGCTCCAGAACCTCACCGCGGCGGCTTCCTCGATCCTGAATCACCCCGGCTCCTACGTCTCCGGCACCGCCATCAACGACGTCGCGGCGTCGTACGTGCTCACGCCGGGCTACTACGCCAGCACCTCCAACGCCAGCCTGTGCCCCGGCGACTCGGGCGGCCCGCTCTACCGCCAGAGCGCGACCGATCTCATCGTCGTGGGCGTCAACGCCTACTACACGTTCCCTTCCGCGCCCGGCTCGAACCCGTCGCAGACCAACTGGCACACGCGGCTCGACACCTCGGCGCGCTACACGGTGACCTCGTGGCTCCAGGCCCTCGGGGTGAGCGTGATCAACGGCGGCACCGCGCCGACCTGCACGGACGGCGTGCAGAACGGCACCGAGACCGACGTCGACTGCGGCGGCACCTGCACGGCCGACTGCGCGAACGGCGATACATGCAGCGTCAACGCGGACTGCACAAGCGCGAACTGCGTGGCCGGGGTCTGCCAGGCCGGCGGCGGGACGGCGTGCAGCGGCCTTTGCACGAGCCCCACCCTGTTCTCGGGCCCGAGCTACAACTCGGGCAACCTCGGCACCAGCGCGGTCTGCTTCGAGACAACGGCGAACCTGACCGGCGCCAACTGCGGCAACTTCGCGAGCGGCCGCACGTTCGAGGTCAACGGCACGACCGTGACATGCAACGGCGGCAACATCACGCTGCCCGCCAAGCGCAACGGCGGCTACTGCTTCGAGGCGTCCGCCGGCAACCAGGCGTGGGCCTACTTCAGCACCTGGTAGCCCGGGACCTGTGAAGACCTGGTGATCGAGGCGCGTCGACCGAGGCGCGCCTCGACGGGGCCGGGGCCGCACGCCTGACCGGGCGCGCGGCCCGCGGCCGCTCTCGTCACCGGGGCGCCCCCTCTCCCTTCGCCGGCGGGAAGTCGAGCCCGAGCTGCGCGAAGAGGAACGAGAACACGTCGGTCTGCTCCTCGATCTGCTCGGAGAGCGGCGTCCCGAGCCCGTGGCCCGTCGAGCCGCTCGCCCTGAGCAGGATGGGCGCCGCGCCCGACGTGGCCGCCTGCATCCTCGCCGCCATCTTCCGCGAATGGAACGGATCCACCCGCGCGTCGTTCGCGCCCGTCAGGAACAGGGTCGCCGGATACGCGGTCCCGTCCTTGACATGGTGGTACGGCGAGTAGCCGTGGAGCGCCTTGAACTGCGCGGGATCCTTCACCGTGCCGAACTCGGTCACGTTGAAGGCGCCGTTCGGGGTGAGCTCGACCCGGAGCATGTCGTAGATGCCGACGTGCGAGACGACCGCCTTGTACATCTCCGGGTGCTGGGTGAGCTGCGCGCCCATGAGCAGGCCGCCGTTCGAGCCGCCGAGGATGGCGAGCCGATCCGGGCTCGTGAAGCGCCTGTCGACGAGGTGCTTCGCGCACCCGGCGAAGTCGTCGAAGACGTTCTGCTTGTTGAGCAGGTTGCCGCCGCGGTGCCATGCCTCGCCGAACTCGCCGCCTCCGCGCAGGTTGGCGAGGGCCAGCACCCCTCCCTCGTCGAACCAGAGCCGCCAGAGCGGGTTGAACCCGGGAGACAGGCTGACCCCGTACCCCCCGTACCCCGTGAGCAGCGCCGGCGCGGTCCCGTCGAGCGCCGTCCCCTTGCGGCGCAGGACGCTGACTGGCACCTTGGTCCCGTCCTTCGAGGTGCACACCTCGCGGGTGACCTCCACGTCGGCATACGAGACAGGGGCCGTCATCGCGAGGGCCGTCTTCGTCACCTTGCCGTCCCTGGCCGAGTACGCGTACCAGGCGGCCGGCTCGGTGTAGCTCACGCCGCGAAAGAGCACGTCGTCGCCGGTCGCGCGCACGAGCTGGCGCACCGAGGAGATCGGCGGGATCGGCACCTCCCCGAGCGCCTTGCCCTTCAGGTCGAAGACGCGGACCTGGGACGGGCCGCCGAGGAGGTCCAGGACGTGGAGCCGGGTCTTCGTGGGCAGGAAGTCCTGGATCACCGCCTCGCCCTCGGGCACCACGAGCTCCGCCTGCGCGAGGTCGAGCTTGCCCGGGGCGAGGCGCACCACCTTGCCGCGCGGCGCGTCCTTGCGCGACAAGAGATAGAGGCGGTCGTCGACGCCGAACCTGACCCGGAGGATCTTGTCCGGCAGGTCGGCGAAGCGGGTCCATTTGCCCGAGGCGTCGAGGAGGTAGTGCCAGTACTCGCCTCCATCGCCGTTCTGCACGCTGGCGTGCACGAGCTTGCCGCTCTCGCTCGTCGTGAGCTCGACCTCGGCGATGCGGGGGAACTCCTTGCCGAGCGCGTACTGGTCTTCCTTCTCCGGCGTGCCGAGCTTGTGGAAGTAGATCTGCTGGAAGAACCCCATGTCCTCCTGCGGGCGCTCGCCGGGGTGCGGGTGCCGGGTGAAGTAGAACCCCTTGCCGTCGCCGCTCCACGCGAGGCTGCCGCCGGCGGTGCCGCTGCTCGCGTGAGGGACTGTGTCGCCCGTCTCCTTGCCCGTCGCGACGTCGTAGACACGCACGGTGCCGTTTTCGGTGCCGCCTTCGGACATGGACACAGCGACCTTCTTGCCGTCGCGCGAGGGGACGAACCAGTCGATCGTCGTGTGACCTTTCGGGTCGACGACCTCCGGGTCGACGAGGATCCGCTCGGCCGCAGGGTCGCTCGCGGACTTCAGGACGACGAGGGAGGGCTGCTGCTTCGGCGGCTGCGCCTTGAGCGCGAAGAGCTGTCCGCCGGCCTCGTCGAGCGCGAAGTAGTTCGCGGACGTCGCCGACAGGATCTCCTGGACGCGCGCCCGGACGGCGGCGCGCAGGGGCAGCGCGTCGAGGTAGCCGCGCGTGAGCCGGTTCTGGTCGGCGATCCAGCGCTGGACCTCGGGGGAGCTTCCGCTCTCGATCCACTGGTACTCGTCGACGACGCGGGTGCCGTGGTACTCGTTCGTGACCGGCCGCTTCGCGGTCTCCGGATACGGCAGGCGCGCGCCGCTTCCGGGGGCGGCGGGCGCGGCGGACGGCGACGAGGCCGCGGCGGGCGGGGCCGCGGCGGGCTGCTCCGGCGGCCGGGGCGAGGGCGCGCTGCACGCCGCGAGCAGCGGCAGCGCCAGGGTGACGGCTGTGGTCGTGTGCGGGCGGCTCATGCCTGCGAAGCTAGCCGCCGCCGCAGGCGCCGCGAGGAAGAAAGAATCGGCCCGGGGGCGGGGGCACGATCCTGCAGCCGTGCAAGCCCCTGCCTCGCAGGATCGCAAGGCGTCGGGCATGCCCTGGACAGAATCTCGGGGATTTCGGGGGTCTGCGCCTGGTACGAAGGGTGCTTATCCGACAGCCAGCACCGCCGGCGGCCTCCGCTACCCCCCGAGGCGCCCGGCGGCGCTGCTATTTTGTTTCTTGATCTCGGACGGCTGTTGACGTCCCTGCGCCGGAAGATGAGCTCGTCAGGCGACGAGGTGAGCGCGCGAGGCGCGGAGCTCTTCGTGCTAGCGTGCGCCGCATGGCGATCGACGAGAAGGAAGAAGCGCTCGGGACCGGGGACATCGAGGTCCGCGAGGTGGATGAGAGCGTCCTGAAGGATCTCGAGTCGAGGTACGCGGACGTTGCGTGTCCGATGCACGGCGGGCCGCCGAGCTTCGAGCTCGCGCCCGACGGGTCCGTCGTCGAGCGCTTCTGCTGCCCGGCGCTGCTCTCGATCGTCCGGGAGCTCCAGGTAGCGGCGGGCGAGCGGCCGGCTCCTCCTGCGGAGGACGACGGCGAAGAGGGCGAGAGGTAGCTTCGCGGCGGGTCGGGGTCAGCCCGAGTTGCCCGGCCGCCTCTCCTCAAGGCTGGCCCAGGTAGTCCATCTTGCCGATATCCAGGCCGTTGTGGCGCAGGATGGCGTAGGTGGTCATCACGTGGAAATAGAAGTTGGGCAGGGCGAAGTTCAGCAGGTAAGGCAGGGCCTTGAACTGCAACGGCTGGCCGCGCGTGGGGATCGAGACGTCGCGATCCTCGGAGCCGTCGATCTGCTCGGGCCGCAGGCCGTTCAGGAACGCCACCGTCTTCGCGATGCGGGCCTGTAGCTCGTCGAAGCTGGCCTCGTTGTCCTCGTACTTCGGCACATCGACCCCGGCGAGACGCGCCCCACAGCCCTTGGCCGTGTCCGAGGCGATCTGCACCTGACGCGTGAGAGGCAGCATGTCCGGGGCGAGGCGCGCGTCGAGCAGGACGCGCGGCTCGATCTTCTTCGCCTCGGCATACGCAGCGGCCTTGGTGAGGATCGCCGAGAGGTTGCCAAACATCCTCACGAGCACAGGAATCGAGGCCTGATACATCGAGATCGCCATGTTCATCTCCTTGTTACCGCACGGGACGAGCCGCGCGGCCCCGCACGACAAATGCAGCGCGGCGCAGGGGCGCCGCCGGCGGGGAAGCGCGGGGCGCGAACATAGAGACGCCATCCCCCTCGCGCAAGCGCGATGTCGCGCCAGCACCGCCCGCCGCCTTGCCATGCTCCAGCACGGCCCGCGCGCGCCGCGCCCGCGGACTCCACCACGCAGGCGCGCAGAACAGGGCACGCAGGGCGCCCCTCGAGGCGCGCCTGTGAAGTAGTGTGAACCATCTCGACTGCGCATGCGCCCGCCCCCACGTGCAGGGCGCAGCGCCGGGCGCGCGCCCGGCTCCTCGTGGGAGCGCCGTGATGCGACTCGACGTCGGCTCCGGCGGCAGGATATAGGGTGTGACCATGCGAGACATCCTCTCTCTCTGCCTGGTCACGGCTGCGCTCTCGGTCGCGTGCGGCTCCACGACGACCGACCCGGATCCGACCGGGAGCGGCGGGTCGACCGCCACCTCGACAAGCGAAAGCTCGGCCACCGGGGCGGCCTGCGCGCCGGGAACGACCATGTCGTGCACCTGCCACGCCGTCCGGGAGCCGGGCGTCGCCACGTGCCTCGCCGACGGCAGCGGCTACGGGCCGTGCATGGAACAGGACGGCAGCGACTGCTCCTGCCCCACGGGGCGCGGCGACGGGTGCTGTCAGGGCGACGGCATCTGCTGCGCCTGCGTGCCAGGCTGCGATCCGAGCACGGCGTTCAACCAGGACCCCGAGACGGACGCGCTCATCGCGTGCGTGTGCGCGGCAGACGTCTGCGCCGACGCGTGCGCGTCGGAGTGCGCCGGCAGGGGGTTGACGGCAGACTGCGGGCCTTGCGTGGAACAGGCGGCGATGGACGCGTGCAAGTCGCAGTACGAGGCCTGCGGCGGTAGCTGAGCGCCGGGGAGCCCGGGAGATGAGCAGCGCCGCGGCGGTCAGCGCGCCGGGATCGCTGTCCATTGCAGGGACCGATTTCACGGAATCGTACGCTGTCGGTCGATCTCTTCATCCGGGGTGCCGGCCAACCGCGGAAGCCGGCCCGCCCCGGGCTCCAGGGCGGCCCGCGTCAGGCCCGCGCCGCCGCCTCGCGCTCCTCGCGCCGGCTGACCTTGTCGCCCAGCGAGCCGGCGCTCCGTCGCCGAGAACGTGACGAGGTGGCGCGCGATGTGACACAAGGTGTGGCATTTTGTCACGGCTCGGACGGCCGCCCGCTGCCCGAGATCCGGGAAGTTCGGCCCCGTGGACGCTCTCCCGAGCGGACACAGCCTGGGCACGTTTGCTGCCGTTGAGCTCGGGATGCCGACCGAACGCGAGATGCGCGACGCGACCAACGCAAGACCCCGCGCGGCCCCGCCGGCGGCCGGGCCTTACGTGGTGGGGATCGGCGCATCGGCGGGGGGGCTCGAGGCGCTCGAGCACTTCTTCAACAACCTCCCGAAGGAGAGCGGGATGGCGTTCGTCGTCGTCCAGCACCTGTCGCCGGACTTCAGGAGCCTGATGGACGAGATCCTCGGGCGCCGCACCGAGCTGCCCATTCACCTCGTCGAGGACGGGATGCTTGTCGAGCCCGACCACGTGTACCTGATCCCGCCGAAGAAGGAGATGATCATCTCCGGGGGTCACCTGCTCCTCAGCGAGAGGGATCCCGACCAGGAGCTCACGCTGCCCATCGACGTGTTCTTCCGATCCCTCGCGCAGGACTGCGGCACGCGGGCGGTCGCCGTGGTCCTCTCCGGGGGCGGGAGCGACGGCTCGCGCGGGATCCGCGCGGTCCACGAGGCGGGCGGCCTCGTCGTCGTGCAGGACGTCGACAGCGCGCAGTTCGACGGGATGCCGAAGACCGCGCGCGACGCCGGCGTCGCCGACTGCGTCTTGCCGCCGCAGGACATGCCGCGCGTCCTCCTCGAGCACGTGAGGTCCGAGGGGCGCCGGCCGGAGCGGCACGTGGCCGGCGTCGATCAAGCGATGACCGGTGTCTACCAGATGCTCGAGGAGCAGTTCGGCATCGACTTCACCCACTACAAACCGAGCACCATCACCCGGCGCATCGAGCGGCGGATCCAGCTCGCGCACACGGACGATCTCGACCAGTACATCAGGCGCCTGAAGAGCGAGTCGACAGAGCTCGACGTGCTCTACCGCGACCTCCTCATCGGCGTGACGCGCTTCTTCCGGAACGAGGAGGCGTTCGGCATCCTCGAGGAGGAGGTGCTCCCCGCGCTCCTGCGGGAGGGGCCGCGCGACGCGCCGTTCCGCGTGTGGGTCGCCGGCTGCGCGACGGGCGAAGAGGTCTATTCGCTCGCCATCCTCCTCCACGAGCTCACGTCCCGGAGCGGCCAGCGCCCGTTCAAGATCTTCGCGACCGACGTGCACCACGGCTCGCTCGAGCTCGCGACGCGCGGGATCTACGAGGAAGAGGCGGTGGGGAACGTCTCGCCCGAGCGCCTCGAGCGGTATTTCATCCGGCGCGGACGCAGCTACCAGATCGTCCCCGATCTGCGCCAGGCGGTCGTCTTCGCGCACCACAACGTGATCAAGGACGCGCCGTTCACGCGCGTCGACTTCATCAGCTGCCGCAACATGCTCATCTATCTCCAGCCGGCGGCGCAGCAGAAGGTCCTGAGCCTCTTTCACTTCGCGCTCAACCGCGGGGGCGTGGTCCTCCTCGGGCCCAGCGAGACCCCGGGGCACCTCGCGCACGACTTCGAGGTCGTCAACAAACAGTGGCGGATCTACCGGAAGTACAGCGACCGCCGGATGCAGGTCGATCCGCGCTTCCAGCCGGCGTCGCCGAAGGGCCAGGGCGCCCCGCGCTCCGGGATCACCGCGCCCGTCGCGCGCCACCCGGTGACGCATCTCCTCGGGACCTACGACGCGCTGCTCGACGAGTTCATGCCTCCGAGCCTCCTCGTCAACGACGCGGGCGAGCTCGTCCACGCGTTCGGCGGGGCGAGCCGCTTCCTGAAGGTCAAGGATGGCAGACAGGGGCTCAACGCGTTCGAGATGCTGGACTGCGATCTCAAGATGATGCTGACGGGGGGCCTCCAGCGCGCCCTCAAGGAGCCCTCGGCGATCGTGTTCAAGGGGGTGCGCGCGGAGGGCGGCGTGTACAAGGTCACGATCCGCCGGGTCGAGAGCCGGCGAGGCACCTTGCCCCACGTCCTCATCACCTTCGACGCGATCGAGGGGGCGCCGCGGCGGGCGGCGATGCCGGAGAAGGAGATCAACCTCGACGACGTCTCGCGCGAGCAGCTCAGCGCGCTCGAGGCGGAGCTCGTGTACACGAGGCAGAGCCTGCAGGCGACGACCGAGCAGCTCGAGGCGAGCAACGAGGAGCTGCAGGCGGCGAACGAGGAGCTCCTCGCCTCCAACGAGGAGCTGCAGAGCACGAACGAGGAGCTCCAGAGCGTCAACGAGGAGCTCTACTCGGTGAACGCGGAGTACCAGCGGAAGATCGCCGATCTCACCGAGCTCGGAAACGACATGGAGAACCTCCTGTCGAGCACGGACATCGGCACGATCTTCCTCGACAAGGAGCTCAAGATCAGGAAGTTCACGCCGCAGATCGCGGAGAGCTTCAACCTGCTCTTGCAGGACGTCGGCCGGCCGATCGAGACGTTCACGTACGCGGTCGATCACCCGGAGCTCACCGAGGATCTCCGGCGCGTGCTCGCGACGGGGGAGCGCGTGGAGCGCGAGCTGCGCGATCGACACAATCGCTCGTTCTTCCTCCGCATCCTCCCCTACCGCGCCAAGGGCACCGTCGCGGGGGTCGTGCTCACGCTGATCGACGTGAGCGGCCTCAAGGCGGCGGAGGACGCGCTCTTCCACGAGCGCTATCTCCTGAACAGCCTGCTGCTCAGCGTGCCCGACGCGATCTATTTCAAGGACGCGCGCGGCCGGTTCATTCGCACCAACCACGCCATGGCGGAGCGCCTCGGCCTCTCCGACCCGCGCGAGGCCGCTGGCAAGACGGGCTTCGAGCTCCCGGGGCACCAGGCGGCGCTCGCCGTTCACCAGCAGGACGAGGTGGTGCTGCGGACCGGCGAGGCGCAGCACTACAAGCTCGAGAAGCGCCTGCGGCAGGACGGGGGCGTGGAGTGGGACCTCGTCACGCGGCTCCCGCTCATGGATGCCGCGCGCCACATCGTGGGCATCATCGGGATCTTCCGGAGCGTCACGGAGCAGAAGCGCTCGGAGGAGCAGATCAAGGACGCCGTGCGGCGGCGCGACGAGTTCCTCGCCATGCTGTCGCACGAGCTCCGCAATCCGCTCGGCGCGATCGTCCACGCCACGGCGCTGCTCAAGGAAGACAGCGCCGCGTCGAACGGCGCTTCCGGGGTCGACGAGAAGGTCTTGCAGATCCTCGAGCGTCAGTCCGCGCAGATGGCGCGCTTGCTCGACGATCTGCTGGAGGCGAGCCGCGTCACGCAGAACAAGATCGAGCTTCGTAAGCGCGTGCTCGACCTCGGCTCCGTGGTGAAGGACGCCACCGACGCGGCCAAGAACCTGATGGACAGGCGCGGCGTCAGGTTCTCGGCCGTTGTCGATCCCGAGCCGATCTGGGTCGAGGGCGACCCTGCGCGGCTCCAGCAGGTCCAGGTGAACCTGCTCAACAACGCTGCGAAGTACACCCCGCGGGGCGGTCACGTCACCCTCGAGGCCAGGCGCGTGGACGGACACGCCGTGATCCGCGTGAGGGACGATGGCGTCGGGATCCCGAAGGAGATGCTCGACACCGTGTTCGAGCTCTTCGTGCAATCGAGCCGCACGCTGGACCGGTCGGCGGGGGGGCTCGGCCTGGGGCTCACGCTCGTCCGTGGCCTCGTGGAGAAGCACGGCGGCACCGTGAGCGCGCGGAGCGACGGAGAGGGCAAAGGCAGCGAGTTCGAGGTGCGGCTGCCGATCACCCAGCGGGCGTACGAGAAGGAGACGGCAAGCGGGTCGCTCCTCAGGAGGTTTCCCAAGGGATCGCGGGTCGTCGTCGTGGAGGACAACGCCGACGGCCGCGAGGCGCTCTGCGCGCTCCTGACGCGCGCCGGGTTCGAGTGCCACTCTACCGACCACGGGATCTCGGGGATCGAGCTCATGGACGCGGTGCGCCCGCACATCGCCATCGTGGACATCGGGCTTCCGGGGATCGACGGCCTGGAGTTCGCGCGCCGCGTCCGCGAGAAGCGCCAGCACGACGACGTCTATCTGATCGCGCTCACCGGCTACGGGCAGCAGAACGACCGCGAGAAGGCGCGCGGAGCCGGGTTCGACGAGCACCTCGTGAAGCCCGTCGACCTCGCCACGCTCAAGCGGCTGCTCGCCGACGGCGAGCCGGCGGCCGGCGAGCGCTGCGCCTGACGCGCTCGCCCCGCGGGGCGCTCTGGCGCCGCGCCGCCCGGCCGCTACGCCGCCCCCGCCGCGTCGACAGCCCTCCCCGCGAGCAGCGCCTCCACCCGCTCCACGAGCTCCGCCGGCTCGATCGGCTTCGCCAGCACGCGCCCCCCGTGCGCCGCCAGGAACCGCCGGCTCACCTCGCTCGTCGCGCCCCCCGTCATGAACAGCACTCGCTCGGCGAGCGCCGGCAGCTCCGCCTCCATCCACTCGTGCAGCTCGATGCCCGTGCCCTCCTGCATCACGATATCGCAGAGCACCACATCGAAGCCCGCGTCCAGCAGGAGCGTGCGCTGCGCCTGCGCCCCCGAGCCCACGCCCACGACCTCGTGCGTCGTCCCGAGGATCCCCCGCAGCGCGCGCAAGATCAGCGGCTCGTCGTCCACGATCAGGATCCGGCCGCGCCGCGCCGCCCCCTCGTCGCGCGCCGGCGCGGGCAGCGCCGCCGGCTCCTCGCTCGCCCACACGGGCAGCCGGATGCGGACGCACGTGCCCACGCCGACCTTGCTGCTGATCCCGATGCTCCCGCCGCACGACTCGACGATGCTCCGGCAGATCGCGAGCCCGAGCCCCGTCCCCTCCCCCGCGCGCTTCGTCGTGAAGAACGGCTCGAACAGCCGGTGCATGTGCTCCTCGGCCACCCCGCAGCCCGAGTCGACGATCTCGGCGATGACCTCGCGGTCCTGCTCGCGGGTGCGCACCTCGACGAGGTTGTCGGCAACGCGCCCTTCTCCCATGGAGTGCGCCGCGTTGATGAGCAGGTTCACGAACACCTGCGTCAAGCGGCCCTCCGCCCCGCCAACGCGGGAGATCGGGGCGAGCTCGCGCACGACGCGCGCGCGGTGCTTCATCTGCGTGTGAACGATGTTGAGGGCGCTCTCGATCACCGCATTGACGTCCGTCGGCCCGATCGCCTCGTTGGCCTCCCCGCGCGCGAACACCCCGAGATCCCGCACGATGTGCATCACCCGCGCCGCGCCGTGACACGCGTCGGCGAGCGGCTGGCCGAGCCGCTCTGTGGGAGCGCCGGTGTCGGCCAGGCGCTTGATCTCGCGGGCGAGCAGCTCCAGGTTCGCCACCACGTACGCGAGCGGGTTGTTGATCTCGTGGGCGACGCCCGCCGCGAGCTGGCCCACCGCGGCGAGCCGCTCGCTGCGCTCGAGCCGGAGCCTCAGCTCCTCGGCCCGGCGCCGCCCTGTCACGTCGCGCAGCAGCGCCATCCTCGCCGGCCGACCCTGCCAGTCCACGTCGACCCAGCGGACGTCGAGGACGACAGGGAGGCCGTCCAGATCGAGCGTCGTCTCCCCCGCCCCGAGCGCCACCGGGCAGCCCCGCCCGCGGACGAGGCGCCCGTCGCCCAGGAGCCCCTCCGCGGCCGGGTTCGCGAACAGCACCGTCCCGCCGGGCTCCAGCACGACCACCCCGTCGGCGCTCCGGGCGATGAGCTGGTGCAGGTTGGCCTCGTTCTCCCGCGCTTCGGCCATGGTCCGCGCGAGCTGCGTGACGAGCTGCTGACGGCTGACCGCGTGGCGGATCGCGCGCCACAGCGCGTCGGCGTCGAGCCGGCGCTTCACCAGGTAGTCCTGCACCGAGGCGCCGAGCGCGCGCTCGGCCAGGCCGACATCGTCATGGCCCGTGAGCACAACGATGGGCACACGGGGATCGACGTCCCGAACGCGCTCGACCACCTCGAGGCCCTCGCCGTCCGGCAAACCGAGGTCCAGGAGGACGACGTCCCACCCCTCCTTCACGCGGGCGAGCCCCGCCGCGAGCGTCTCCGCGTGCGCGAGCTCGGCGCGCTGCCACGGCACCGCGTCGAGGTGGCTTTGCACGATCGAGGCCGCAATGGCGCTGTCCTCGATCAGCAAGAGGCGAAAGCACGGGGCCGGCGGAGCCCGGCCGGGTTCTGCGGACATGGATCACCCCCCCAAGGTCAAGGAGACCCAGAGGCTTTCCCTGAAGTCAAGCCTCCTCGGCATCTGACGACCGGCGGCGCCATCAGCGTTATAGTCGCCCGGAATGGATCTCCTCCCGTTCCCCAAGATGCCGTGCCTCGGCGCGAGCGACGCCGCCCGGGCCGCCCACGGCGCGGTGCGCGCCCTCTCGACCGAGGACGGCGAGGCGCCTGAGCGCGCCGTCAGGGCGGCCGTCGCGCGCCAGGCTCCGTAGTGGGCGTTCACGCGGACGTTCAAGCGGCTCAGGGTCCCGGAGCCGCTGTGTCGCGCCCTCCTGGCCGACGCGCGCGACGCGGTCCTCGAGGGAGATCCGCGGCGCGCCTCGCCATGGTCTCGGCGGTGCTCGCCGGCGGCGCTGTCGCGCGCGCGCAGCCGACCGCTGCGCCCTTGCAGCTCGAATATCGCGCGGCGGCTGGATGCCCGACGGAGGCGGACTTTCGTGAGCGCGTCGTCGCGCGCCTCCGCCGGCCCCTCGGGGCGGCGGACGCGGCGACCGCGTACGTCGTGACCGTCGAGAAGCGCGATCGCCGGTTCACCGGGCGCCTCGGCGTCCGCGCGGCGGACGGGGCGGCGTCCGACCGCGATGTCTCGGGGGATACCTGCGACGATGTCGTCGCCGCGCTCGCGGTGGTGACCGCGCTCGCCATCGGCGCCCACGCCGCGGACGCGCCCACCACAGCCGCCGTACCGGTGGCTTCCGCCTCCGCGAGCGCCGCCGCCGCGCCGCCCGCGCCGGTCGGTGGTGAGCTGCCGCGACCGCCCGCGCCCGCGCCCCCGCCCCCGCCCGTGCCCGCAACGGACGCCGCGGCGCGCCTGACGCTCGGCGCGCAGCTCCTCTACGGCGCGATGGTCGGCCCGCGAGCCTTCGGCGCGCGCCTCTTCGCCGAGCCCCCTGTCGGCGCGACGGACCGCGACATCGGCCCGCTGCGCTTCCACGCCGACCTCGAGGTGTCCTCGGACATCCCCGCGGCGGGCGGCTCGGCGTCGTTCCGGCTCGCGGCCGTCGCCGCCGACGCGTGCCCGTTCGGCGCGGCGTACGGCGCCCTGCGCCTCGCCCCCTGCGCGCGCGTCGAGGGCGGCCTCCTCTCGGCGAGCCGTCGGGGCGACGCCCCCGTGCGCGGCACGGCGCGCGGGTGGCTCGCGATCGCCGTGCCGGTGCGCGCGCGGCTGCTGCTCTGGGGCCCGCTCGTGCTGGACGCCGAGGCCGGCATCCGCATGCCGCTGCTGCGCGGCGGCCTCCTCGTCGAGGGCGCCGAGGCGGTCGCTCCGCCGCCGATCGAGGGCGTCTCCGCGATCGGGCTCGGGTGGGCGATTCCGTGATCCCGGCCCCCGCCTCCGGACATGGCGCCGGTAGACGATGATCAGCGCGACCCGAGCCAGCCCCCCTGCCCGCGCGGAAGCGGCGCGCGACGCGGCCGTGACCGGGCCCGCAGAGGGCGCCGAGCGCGGCGCGCCCTCGCCCTCCGCCGAGCGCTACCGCGCGCTCGTCGACGCGTGTTTCGACTTCATCTGGCGCTCGCTGCGCGGGCTCGGCGTGCCCGCCGCGACGGCTGACGACGCCGCGCAGCACGTCTTCCTGATCGCGCACCAGAAGCTCGGTGAGATCGCGCCCGGCCGCGAGCGCTCGTTCCTCTTCGGGACGGCGATGGGGGTCGCGGCGAACGCGCGCCGCGCCGGGGCGCGCCGGCGCGAGCGCTGCGACGACGACGCGATGGCGGCCGCGGCCGACGGCGCGCCGAACCCGGAGCAGCTCATGGAGATGAAGCAGGCGCGCGCGCTGCTCGACGAGGTGCTCGACGCGATGGAGGACGACCTCCGCGTCGTCTTCGTCCTCTTCGAGCTCGAGGGCGTCCCGACCGAGGAGATCGCCGCGATGCTCGGGCTCGCGAGGGGCACCGTGGCGTCTCGCCTCCGGCGGGCGCGCGAGGAGTTTCACGCCATCGTGAAGCGCGCCCAGGCGAGGGCGCTGCACAGGGGAGGCAAGCGATGACCGATCCGAAGCCGCTCGAAGAGCTCGGAGAGGAGGAGACGACCGAGCTCGAGCGCGCGCTCCTCCGCTCGTGGAAGCACGAGTCGCCTTCCTCGTCGGCGCGGGCGCGCGCGCTCGCCATCGCCGGGCTCGCCGCGGGGACGAGCGCCGCGCCCGACGCGCACGCCGCGCACGCCGCGCCCGACGCGCACGCCGCGCCCGCGCCGAAGGCGGCCGCGGGCAAGCTGCTGACGCTCGCGAAGTGGGGCCTCGGGGCGGTGATCGGCGCCGGCCTCCTCGGCGCGGGCGTCGCGCTCCTCCGTCCTCCGGCGCCTCCCTCCGCGGCGCCCCCGAGCGCGCCGCCGGCTGTGACCGCGCCGCCCGTCGCCGACGAGCCGCCGCCGGTCGCCGACGAGCCGCCGCCCGTCATGCCCGCACCGGCGCCCTCGGGGCCCGTGACGCGCGCGCCGGGCCCGCTCCAGGGGAGCGCCTCGCCGAGCGCGGCGCCCGCCGCCGTCGCGAGCCCTCCGCGCCCGAAGGGCGCCGCGTCGCGCGCGCGATCCGCGCCTGTCGCGCCGGCCGACGCGCTCGGCGAGCAGGTCGCCATGATCGATCGCGCGCGGGACGCCCTCGGCGCAGGCGACGCGGCGGGGTGCCTTGCAGCGCTCGACGCCCACGACGCGAGGTTCCCTCGGAGCGCGATGGGAGAGGAGGCCACCGTGCTCCGCATCGAGGCGCTGATCCGCCTCGGCGATCGGGCCCGCGCTGCCGATCTGGGCCAGCGATTCCTCGCCTCACGCCCGACGAGCCCGCACGCAGCGGGCGTGCGCGCGCTCCTCGGCGCGACGACGGACAGGTGATCACCGGCGCGAACGTGCTTTGAAGAGCGCTCCAGAGGGGGATTGGCGTGCTCGGTTCGTCGAAGGTGTCGAGTGCAGTCGACACGAGATGATTCAACGGAGAGGCTTCCTATGGTCTGGTCGTCATGGTTCATGCGCCGCGCGCGGTGGGCAGTCATGGTGGGAGCCGCGGCGGCGTGCCTGTCGCTGCCGGGGCGCGCCGCCGCGCAGGAGGCGATGGCCCCGACATGGGAGGAGAGCGAGCGTCCGGAGGAAGTCGCCGAGCGGCGCGAGCGCGCCGCGCTGCTGGCGACGCACTTCCACGACGCGACAAGGCTCCATTCCTCCGGCAAAGCGCTGCCGATCCTCTTCGGCGGTCTCGGCGCGGCGAGCCTCGCGGCGGTGAGCCTGGCCGGAGACCTCGACGCGCCGCTGCGCATCGTCTGGGCGTCGGGGTCCGCGACGATGCTCGCCGGAGGCCTCGTCGGGTTCGCTGCGCCGGAGACCTACCGGCGGGGCACCCTGGCGACGGCCGGGCTGCTCTCGCAAGGGAGCCTCTGGCTCGGGTTCTCGCTCCTCGACAGCCGCACGCTCCCGAGGATGACGCCGGTGGTCCTCTCGGCGGGATATTACCTATCCGGCGCCCTCTCCGGTCTGAACCTGGTGCTGTCCAGCTACACGCCGGTCTCCCGTCTCCGCGCCGACCACGCCCTGGTGGCGACGCCCGCGTGGCGCGCGCGGCTGTCAGGCGCGCAGGTCGCCGGCATCGAGCGGGATCTGCTGGGCACCGCGCCTGCGATCCCGAGCTGGGCCATTCACTTGCCGGTCGCGCTCGGCGGGGTCGCCGCTGCCTTGCCCGCGCTCGACCCCGACCTGCCGGAGTCACAGCGCCTGATGAGCGTGACGACCGGCTTGCTCACCTGCGCGTGGTCGTTCGCCGTGCTGCAGCTCGACCATCCAGCGCAGTCCTATCAGCAGGACCTGCGCCGGGCCGGCCTGAGCCTCGCACCGTCGGGCCCCGAGGGCGCCGCGGGCCTCACTGTCTCGGGCGAGTTCTGAGTCTGGCGGGGGAGCCTCGTCCGGAGCGGCCATGGCGTCGTCGTCGCGCCTGTCGAGGCGCGCGTGTCTACACGGAGAGCCGCCCGTCCATCCTGTTCGTTCTGGATCACACTAGAGCATCGATCAGCTTGGAAGCCCGGAGATCAACGCAACGACGCAAAGGCGCAAAGACGTAAAAAGAGATCCTTGTCCCTGCGCCTTTGCGCCTTTGCGTTAAATTCTCGTTCTTTCTTCGCCTCTTCAATCCGTTTGTCGCTCTAGACCCCCGCGAGGGCAAGGCGCGGTTCCGCGCCGTGCTGGTCGCTTGAACGACGGCCAGCGCGGTACGCGCGCGCAGGGCGCTCCTCGAACGCCCCCCTCCCCTCAGGCGAGCGCCCGGACCTCGCGCAGCACCGCCTCGACGTCCGCCTCCGAGTTGAGCAGGCTCGGCGCCACGCGGGCATACCGCGTCGCGTACGGCGCCGCCGACGCGATGATCTTCCGCTCGCGGAGCCTCCCCACGACGGCCGCCGTCGACATCCCCGCGACCTCGAAGCAGACGAGCCCCGCGGAGATCGCGTCGTCGATCGGCGTGTGCAGCGTGACGTGCCTCATCGCCCGGAGCCCCTCCTTGCACTGCCGGTTCAGCGCGTGGATCCGGGCCGCGACCCTGGCCTTGCCGATGCGCCGGTGGAACGCGAACGCCGCGGGCAGCGCCCAGCGGTGCTCGAAGGCGTGGAACCCGCCGGGAGTCATCATGTTCGCCGTGGTCGGCGGCGCCGGCTGCCCCCGGAGCCAGGCCCCGTATCCCTCCTGGCCGAAGTGCGGGATGCTCGGGCGCAGCATCGGCCAGAGCTCGGCCCTGCCCCAGAGCACGCCCGTGCCCCGCGGACCGAAGATCCATTTGTGACAGCCGGCCGCGAAGAAGTCGCAGCCGAGGTCGGCCATCGTGGCGTCCTCGACCCCGAAGCCGTGCACGCCGTCCACGCAGCAGACGACGCGATCCCCCGGCGCCCGCCCCTGGTTCGCCCGGGCGACGACCTCGGCGATGGCGCGCACAGGCGTCCTCACCCCCGAGCCCGAGTGAACCCACGTGATCGCCACGACCCGCGTGGCCGGCGTGATCGCCGCCTCGATCGCCCCCGCCATCTCCGTCGCCGTCGCGGCGCTGCTCCGCTCGTACAGCGCGATCTTGCGCACCGTGGCGCCCGTCCGCTCCGCCGCGAACCGGAGCGACTCGTGCGTGGCGTAGTGATCGTGCACCGTCGTGAGCACCTCGTCGCCCGCCCGGAGCGGCAACCCGAGGTACAGCGAGGCGAGCCCCATCGTTGTGCTGCCCGTGAGCGCGATCTCCTCGGCCCCCGCGCCCATGTACGCCGCGGCCGCCTCCCGCACCGGCGCCGGATCCTCGTGCGCTTCGAGCGCGTGCGCCGGGTTGTCGTCGAGCTCCCTCCGCAGCGCCTCGATCGCCTCGCGGACCGGCCGCGGGTGCGAGGCGAGCAGGAAGCCCGTCATGTGGATCCACGCCGGCGACACATCGAACTCGTCCCGGACGCCCTGCCACGCGTCGGTCGGCGGGCGCGCCTGCGGCCGATCGCTCGCGGCCGTCGCCGTCGCCGAGGCCGCGCACCCCGCGGCGCCGAGCGCCAGCAGGCCTTCCAGCAAGCTTCGCCTGGGTAGCTTCGTCATTCTGCGTCTCTTCCCTTCCTGCCGGGCGCAACCCCTCCGGAACCGCAGGATTGCCCGCCTGGCGCGCGCCGCGCCTCCGCGAGCAGGGGAGCCTCCCCCTCCCACGCCCCGCGCAGCCCGCGGAGTATGCACGGCGGCCACCAACGAGCATAAGCATTCGAAAAGAAACGTATTTTCGCGATGGTGGGCAGATCGCAGCCGGTCCGCTGTGTCGGCGCAATCCCGTCGCGCGGCGCGCGCAGGATAATCCCGGATCACCACGGCTCCCTCTGCGCGGCGCGCCGCTCGAGGGCGCGCCGTTCGCCGGATCGCGGGGCGGGCTCCTCCGGCCGCCGCGGCGCGCCGCCGTGGCGTCAGCGGATGAGGTACCTGCCGAGGAACGCCTCCGCCTCGTCGGCGAGCGTCCCTACCTCGACGGGGATGCCGGCGGCGCGCAGCATCGCCACCCCGCGGCCGAGGTTCCTTGGATCGCTGTCGATCACGGCCACGAACACAGCGCCGATGCGCCGCTGGATCAGGGCCCGCGCGCACGACGGCGTCCGGCCGAAGAACGAGCAGGGCTCCAGCGTCACGAACGCCGCGCAGTCGGAGAGATCGCCGGGGAGCCTCGCCAGCGCCATCGCCTCGGCGTGGTGGCAGCCGGGCGCCTGCGTGAACCCCTCCGCGACGACGCTCGCGCCGCGCACAACGACGCAGCCCACCGGCGGGTTGGGTCGGCAGCGCGGGAGCGCCCCGCGCGACAGCTCCAGCGCCCTCGCCATGAAGCGCCGCTTCTCGGCCTCGGCGAACGAGCGCCGCGCGCCCCGCGGGGGCAGCGGCTCTGCGGCCGGCGCGCTCACGGCGCCGGGCTCGGGTACCGGGCGTGGATCTTGTCGATCTCCGCGAGCACGTCCTTGCCGAGCACCACGCCCGCGCTCTTCAGGTTCTCCTCGAGCTGATCGAGCGTCGTGGCCCCGATGATCGTGCTCGCCACGAACCAGCGGCTCCGCACGAAGGCGAGCGCGAGCGACGCCGGGGTCAGCCCGTTCGCGCGCGCCAGCTTCACGTAGGCCTGCACCGCCTCGTCCACGTTGGGCTTCCTATAGCGCTGGCCGAACGTCTCGAACAGGGCGAGCCGCGAGCCCGGCGGGGGTCCGCCCAGGTACTTGCCCGTGAGCAGCCCGAAGGCGAGCGGGCTGTAGGCCAGGAGCGGCACGTCCTCGCGGCGCGACGCCTCCGCGAGCGCCGAGTCGAACGTGCGGTTGATCAGGCTGTAGGCGTTCTGGATCGACACAGGCTTCGGCAGCCCCAGGTGCTCCGCCACGCGGCTGAACTGCGTCACCCCCCAGGCCGTCTCGTTGCTGAGCCCTATATACCGGACCTTGCCGTCGCGGATCACCTCCGCGAACGCCGCGAGCTGCTCCGGGATCGGCGTGCTCGACCGCTCGTTCGCCGGATCGTAGGCCGTCGCGCCGAACTGCGGGACGTACCGATCGGGCCAGTGGATCTGGTAGAGGTCGATGTAATCGGTCCTGAGGCGCCGCAGGCTGTCCTCGACAGCGCGCCGGACGTTCGCGCGGTTGACCGCGAGGGAGCCGTCGCGGACCCACGGAATGGGCCGGCCCGGCCCCGCGATCTTCGTCGCGAGGACCACCTTGTCGCGCGGCCGCTGGCTCAGCCACTCGCCGATGTAGCTCTCCGTGCGGCCCTGCGTCTCGGCGCGGGTCGGCACTGGATACATCTCGGCCGCGTCGACGAAGTTGATCCCGGCCTCGAACGCGCGATCGAGCTGCGCTCTGGCGTCCTCGAGCGTGTTCTGCTCGCCGAACGTCATCGTCCCAAGGCAGAGCTCCGAGACCCGGAGCTCGCTGTCACCCAGTTGTCGGTAGTGCATTGCTGTTCCGTCCGTTGATCGCCAGGTACCACGGCACGGCGCCCTCGTCTACCATAACGGACATAGCATCTCTCATAGCGGACACACCCCGGGGGCGCCTGGTCTCGCCCGGGCCAGGCGGCTCCGCGCTGGCCGCGCTGCGGCGCCCCCGCGCCGCGCTCGCGCGCTACGGCGGCGGCCAGCGGACGTGTGGGGGTACACCTCGCCATCGTTGAAGTGGAAGCCCAGGAACGTGTTGCGCTCGAAGCGGATCGTGGCGCCCGTGTCCACCGCGTGCGTGTACGCCCCGGAGAGCGAGGTATCGGCGAAGTAGTTGTCCGTGAACGAGATCGTGTCCCCGGCGGCGCGCGGGTCCTCGGCCACGCGCGTCGGGAACAGCTCGACGAAGAGGTCGCCCGTCCCGATCACGATGTTGTGGTGGAAGCTCGATCTGCCGTAGCGCTGGCCGTATTGCACGTTGCCGTCCTGGGAATGGTCGAACGCCGACCGCCACCGGACCGCCCCCGGCCCGAGGACGTTATGGTGGACAGTCGACCTCCGGGAAGGACTCGGTCAGATCGGGATATGCGATCGCGGGGCGCTCGCCCTCCTTCGGCGCGGGCTCCGGCAGCGTGAAGGTTGTCGTGGCCTGGCCGAAGCGCCCGTAGGCCGGGACGCCGGGCGTCTCCCCGCCTGCGCCGCCGGCCCCGCCTGCCCCCGCCGGCGCCCGGGCCAGTGCCGCCTCCGCCGACGCAGGCGCGCGCCGGTGTTCCCCCATGCTACCCAGCCATCGGGTGGCTCCGGCAGCGCTTCGCGCCGTGGCTCGTCCGTGCATCGAGCGAGGACCACGTCGCGTGACGCCGCGCTCCAGAGGCGCCCCGCCAGCCCCTTCTCCCTCGGACTGGACGACACAGCGGGTCGGTCGATTGGAATTGACGCTGCTCATGTGAACGTTCACAATCCGCCCGTTCGGCACCTTTTTGCCACGCCGCGGCCTTGCTTGGTTCGAGAGAGCCAATTCACCTACAGGAGAGAACTCCATCATGAGCCGAAACTGGACTGCCTGGGGCGCCTTGCTCGCAGCCATGCTGGGGTCGGTGCCCTCCGCGCGCGCGGCGACGTTGCAGCAGGTCAACGGCTGGGGAGCGAGCGGTCTGCCAGGTGACGTGAGCATGCACGTCTATGTCCCGGACCACGTGGCGCCGAATCCTCCGGTTCTGGCTCTTGTGCACTACTGCGGCGGGACCGCCAGCGCTGTCTTTGGCCAGGCGCGGGGCGGGGGCATCGTCGACGCGGCGGACGAGCATGGCTTCATCATGGTCGTCCCCAGCAGCGGACGGTGCTGGGACGTCGTGTCGGACAAGACGCGCACGCGTGAAGGCGGTGGCGACAGTCACGCCATCAGGCAGATGGTGAAGTACGCGCTCGACACGTACGGAGGCAACGCGGATCGCGTCTATGCGACGGGAGATTCGTCCGGCGGCATGATGACCGAGCTCCTGCTTGCCCTCTACCCGGACGTCTTCAAGGCAGGCGCCGCGTTCGCGGGCATGCCGGCCGGGTGCCGCGCAGCCAACGAATCAGGCAACAACGGCGGGTATAGCGGAGCGTGCGCAGGCGGCTCGGTGACCCACACAGCGCAGGAGTGGGGGGACATCGCCCGTACGCTGGCCCCGGGGTACGCGGGACATCGCCCGCGGCTGCAGCTTTTCCACGGCGATGCCGACAGTATCATCAAGTACCCGAACCACACGGAAGCCATCAAGCAATGGACCGATGTCCTGGGCGTGAGCGCGAGCCCGACGTCGACCGACATGGGCGTCCGGCTCGGCAACCACGATGCGACGCGGCAGCGCTGGACGAATGAGTGCGGCTACGTGGTCCTCGACGCGTTCACCTCGATCGGCGGCGATCACGGCCCGTCCGACGCGCTATTCCCCGCGGAGTACGTCATCCCCTTTCTGGGTCTCGACAAGACCGGGCCGGTCGACCCCGAGATAGAGCAGTGCAGCGGTGGTGCGGGGGGAAGCGGAGGCGCAGGCGGAGCCGGCGGAGACGGTGGGGGTGGCGGACAGGGGCCGGGTGGCATGGGCGGCGTCGCCGCGGGGAGCACGGGGGCGACAGGCACCGCAGGCGGAAGCGGAGGCGCAGGCGGGAGCGGCGGGAGCGGCGGGAGCGGCGGAGCGGGCGGCGCCGTCACGACGGGTGGCCCGGCGGGCAGCGCCGATTCCGGATCGTGCGCGGTCGGCAGGTCCGATCCGGGCGAGTCCGTCGGGACCTCCCTGGTGGCGCTGGCAGCCGCAGCTTCGACCTTGATCCGTCGTCGTCGTCGGAGGACGGCGGTGGGGTCAACCTGAACCGGGACCCCTCTCGGATCACGTGCCCACGCCGTTCGATGCCGTCGCGCGCCACGCTGGCGGAACGGGGGGCCGAGCTCGGCCGCCGCGCGCTGCCGCTCGAATAGTGGCTGCAGCAGCCGGCGCAGCGCGCCTGAGCTCAGCGTACGCTCGAGGCGGCCTCGCTCGCCAGCGCCCGCCGCCACGGCCTGTCGGGGGAACGCGGTGGGCGCCGCTGCTGTGGCGCCCACCGCGGCATGTCAGCGCACCCGCAGCTGCGCCGCCGATTCACCGAGCTTCTCGCCCTGCGCATCGACGACATACAGCTTGTACGTCCCGACGCTGGCCGGCACGGCGATGGACGTGGCGTCCCCCGCCGCCCTCGTCATCGTCGCGCCCTCCGTGAACGTGCCGGTGCCGGCCGGCGCGAGCCAGACGGCGTTGGCCGCCGCGCCGGCGCTCCTGATCTTGATTGTCGCGGTGCCGGATGCCACCGAGGCGCTCGCCGGGAACACGTAGTCTTGAACCGCGAGCAGGCTGCTGGGGATGATGCCCCGGTGCTGCTCCTGGACGCCGGAGCTCAGGCAGACTTCGTATTGCGCCGCCGGCCACATGTTGTCCGGCACCGCGATCGGCGGGTCGATCCTGCTGTCGGGCGGGTTGACGCCCATCTTGTTCACCGTGGCGTACGTCCTCAGGATGGTGAGGTGGTGCTTGGCCCCGAAATCCTCGCAGTTGATCGTGTATTTCACGCCGGGATCGATGTCGAGCACGTTGTCGTTCTGCGTGATGTACGCGCTGCCCTCGTCGTTGTGCAGGCCGTACGTGGGGCCGCTCGTCGCAGGCGGAATACCCTTGACGTAGTTCTCGTTGATGGTCGTGCCCGGCATCTGACCCAGCGTGTAGACAGCGCCGCTGTCGTGCAGCCTGCTCAACGTATCGATGAATCGATTGTTGTTGATCGCGTTGTCTTTGCACGTGGTCGAGTCGGGGAAGTTCCGCCAGCCCCAGCCCAGGTTGATGCCGTTGTAGGCCGTCTTCTGGATCTGGTTGTAGGTGATCTTCAGGCCATCGACGAAGAACGCGGTGATGCCCGAGTGGCCACCGAAGCCCGGCAGCGAGCTCACGTCGTACAGCAGGTTGTTGCTGATTGTGTCGTTCTTGCAGATGCCTTCGACGCCCGAGCCGAACTTCTGGTGCGGGCCTGTGTCGCCCACGTACAGGTGCTGCGGGTGGCCGACGGTGATGCCGCTGCCGGCGATGTCGGTGATGTAGTTGCCGACGATGCTGGAATTCACGACGTCGTTGACGAAGGAGATGCCCTCGTTGCCGCTGTGCTTCACCACGTTGCCGATGAAGTCGATCGAGTCGGCGTTGTTGACCGTGATCATCCCGGGCAGCGTGTCGGTGATCTCGTACTTGCTGTTGTGCCAGTTGCCGTCGCCGTAAGCGACGTAGATGGTGGCGCCCTGCACCGTCGCTTTGCCGCGCGACGAGCCCACGCTGTACAGGTTGTAGTCGGTGTTGGCGAAGGTGATGCCCTGGAACGTGAGGTTCTCGACGCGGCTGGCCGTGGAGGCGCCGGCGATGTCGATCAGCTTCTCTGCGACGGGCGCCTGCACGTCGGCCTGATCGATGTCTTCGCCCTGCCGCGGGTAGTAGTAGAGGGTGCCCGTCGCCTTGTCGAAATAGAACTGACCAGGTGAGCTCAAGAACTCGCGCGCGTTGTAGATCGTGTGGGTGCCAGAGACGCTGAAGCCCGAGTTCCAACCGGGGGTCTGCGCAATGGCGCCGTAGGGCTGTTGAAAGAGCAGCGCGCGGAAGTTGTCCGGCGTTGTGGTGACATCGCGGACGCAGACGATGTTCTCGTTCCAGGTGGTGCCGTTCACGATCTCGAGGTCGTCCTTGTTGCTGGCGATGGCGGGCACCGCGTCGAGGTCGTACTTGGCGCCGTCGCTGCCGCGGCCGCTCGCCCAGGCCCAGCTTTGCTGCCCGGCCGTCACGCTGTACGTCCCGACCCCGCCGCGCGACGTGACCCGCTTGCTCGTCATCAGGGCACGAGCGTCGTTCACGTACAGGTTGCGCAGCTTCGTCGTTCGGTCCAGCCTGGCCTTGTAGATATTGCCCGCGTCTGGCGTCCATCCGGTCACCTTCGTCGCGCCGCTCAAGACGGGCTTTTCCCCGGGGTAAGCCTGATAGTAGATGCGATGGCCATTCGTGCCCGAGTCCGACGGCGCGAAGGTGATGGCGTCGGTGAGGCTGTACGTGCCAGCCCGGAGGTAAATGTAGATGTCGCCGGTCATGTCGGCGTTGACGGTGCGGACGACGTCGCGCGCCCTGGTGACCGTCTTGAACGGCGCGCTGGCCGTGCCCGGGTTGTCGTCGCTACCGGAAGGCGACACGTAGTACGCCGCCTGCCGCGTCCCTGTCTCGTCTGGAACCTCGCCGCCGCCGCCACCGCCGACGCCGCCCGCTCCTCCACCAGCCATCGCGCCGGCGCCGTCGCTTCCCCCGTCCGCTGCCGCTCCTCCGGCTCCTGCAGCGGCGTCGGCTCCGCCGGTTGCGCTGCTGCCCCCGGCCGACGTGTCGCCGCCGGCCAGGTCGGGGCCCGTCCCGTCCGATGAACAGGCAGCCAGCCCGGCGAACGCCGTGAGTGACGCGGCGACCAGCAGCTTGACGTGACGAACGGTTGAATCGTGACTCTCACGCATGATTTTTGCCTCGAACGCCAGGTGAGCCAGCCGCCTGCGCGGAGCACCGCGCCGCTTCCAGATCACGTCGACTCGGTGAGGATTGAGGAACCGACCCGCAGCGATGCTGCCGCGAGCCCTGCCAGCGCCTCGCGAAGCAGCGGTACATCGCGAAGCAGCGACGCCGGCCGAGCGCGTCCGCCGGCACGCCCCTCCCCTGCATGCGCCTCACCTGGAGCCAGCAGCCCGACAGGCACCGTGAACGCGCACGAGGAGAGAGCCCCGGCGCGCATGACGCACCTGTCCAGGGCAACGCCAGAGAATACCTGGCGCAAATGTGAACGTTCACATGACTGGCGTCAACCGAAATGGACGGGCGCGCGGATGTCCTCGATCCGGCGGGATGCGCAGCGGCGGCCGGCCGAGGCGCCCCGACAACCGACGCCCGGGCGGTAGAAGGCGCATTCTACGTCCTGGCCTCCCGAGCGGCCGGAGGCGCCCACCGCCAGGCCAGGACCACGATGAGCGTCGTGCACGCGATCTCGATCGTCGCGAAGAAGAGATAATAGCCTGTGGCCGAGCCGATCGAGAGCGTCCCCGCGACGGCCGCGGTCTTGATGATGCCGGCGACGATGTTGGCCCACCGGTTGGCCCGATGCGGCAAGACGCGCGACAAGAGCGTCATCGCGATCGGGATCTCCATGAGCACGGCGGCGCCGAAGAGGAGCTCGCGGGTGATCCGGAGCGAGTCGACCTGGCCGCGCAGGTACTGCGTCAGGAGCGTGGAGTCCATCAGCCCCATGACGTCGGCATACAGGTAGTTGAACATCGCGAAGACCCACAGCGCCGAGAGGAGGCCTTTCATGTCCCGGGGCGGCGGGGAGATCGCGGCGGACGGCGTCGAGAGCGTGCGTTCGGTGCTCGGCATGCCGCCAGCGTAGCGGCTCATCCACGTTCAGTTGCTGATTGAATCGGCAGATCCGCTGTGCAACAGTGCACAGGTGGACTGGGACGACCTGCGGCACGTGCTCGCCCTCTCGCGGCACCGGACGCTGAGCCGAGCCGGCGTCGAGCTGCGGACGACCCACACGACGGTGGCGCGCCGCATCCGGGCCCTCGAGGAGCGCCTGGGGGTCCGGCTCTTCGCGCAGATGCCCGACGGCTACGAGGCCACGGCGGCGGGCCAGGACGCGGTGGAGGTCGCCGAGCGGACAGAGGCCGAGTTGCTTGCGCTCGAAGCGCGCGTGCTCGGCCGGGATGCGCAGCTCCAGGGAAAGCTGCGCGTGTCCACGATGGACATGCTCTTTCGCGTGTACCAGCCGGCGTTCTCGTCGTTCGCCGAGCGCTACCCGGGCATCGAGCTGACGGTCGCCGCCGGCGACAGCGAGGTCAGCCTGCCGCGCCGCGAGGCGGACGTCGTGCTGCGCATGACGAGCTCGCCCCTGGAGCACCTCGTGGGACGCAAGGTCGGCCGCATCCAGTTCGCTGTGTACGCGAGCAAGGCCCTCGTCGAGCGCGCGGGACCGCAGGCGAGCTACTCCGACTTCCCCTGGATCCACTGGGACGAGCGGCTCGACCCGCGCTGGCTCGACGCGTGGCTGGCGGCGAACGTACCGGACGCGCGCATCGCGATGCGGGTGGATTTCAGCTCGATGGCGATCCACGAGGCTGTCGCCGCCGGCGTGGGCGCGCACTTCCTCGCCTGTATCGCGGCGGACGGCGACCCGCGGCTCGCGCGCATCGGCCCGATCGACCCCGCGCACGACCGCGATCTCTGGCTCCTCACGCTCCCTGAGCTGAAGAACGTGAACCGCATCCGCGCGTTCATGGATCACATGGCCGAGGCCCTGTCGGTCTGACGCCGCGCTCGCACGCCGCTCGGGCTGCTGTCCGTGTCCGCCCCGCGGATGCGCGCGAGGGCCGAGGCCTGGTCCGAAAAGGGCAGCCGTGAAGCGGTTTGGGGCAGCCCCGCCCTGAGCGCCCGCGGCGCGCCCCGCCGCAGGGGGCGGCGCGCGCGGCCCCCCCTTACTTGCCGCCCTCGACCGGGAGCCCCTCGGCCCGCATCGCCCCCTGCACCGCGGGGCGCGCGGCCACCCGCCGCTGGAACGCGAGCAAGTTGGGGAAGGCCGACAGGTCGAGCTTGACGAAATTGGACCAGCTCGTGACCGTGAAAAGGTAGGCGTCGACCACGGTGAACTGCTCGCCGAACAGGTAGGGCCCCTTCGCGAGCGCCGCCTCGATCACGCCGTAGCGCTTGCGCAGGTACTCTTCGCGCTCTTGCCGCTGCTCGGGCGAGGTCTTCGGGTTGAAGAGCGGGCTGTAGGACTTGTGCAGCTCAGCGTTGATGTACCCGAGCATCTCTTGCACGCGGTAGCGAGCCATCGTGCCCGGCGGCGGCACGAGCTTCGCTTCGGGCTTCTGGTCGGCCAGGTACTGAACGATGGCCGGCCCCTCGGTCAAGACCTCGCCGCCGTCGAGCTCGAGCGCGGGGACGTACCCCTTCGCGTTGATGGCCGAGAAATCGCGGCCCGACGACGTCTTCTTGGACGCGAGGTCGACCTTGTCGAGCGTCAGCTCGATGCCGACCTCGCGGGCGACGATGTGCGGAGACAGAGAACAGGCACCTGGAGAGAAATACAATTTCATAGAAGCATCCCTCGAATGATGTTGTGCTGGTGAGAACCCGAACGAACCCGCCCCGGCGACGCGCCCCCGGGCGTTCGGGGCGGCGATGGGCCGGCGCCATCGAGACCGGCAAGCTAGCGCGCGAAGTTACTCCTGGATACTGGCCAGGTGCCGGATCCCTGAAAAAGGGGTATCTTCGGGGTTACCCATGGCACTGCCGGTACGAAAGAATCGCGTCCCCCCGCCGCCCCTCTGCCCGCTGACGCTGTGCATGGCGCTCTTGCGCGGGGCCTGGGCGCCGAACGTCATCTGGTCGCTCAGCGGGCAGCCGCGCCGGTTCGGCGAGCTGCGCGTCGACATCCCGCCGATCTCGGCGCGGGTGCTGAGCGCGCGCCTGCGCGAGCTCGAGGCCAGGGGCATGGTCAGCCGCCGCGTCATGCCCACCTCGCCGCCCTCGGTCGAGTACGAGCTCACCCCGCTCGGCCAAGAGCTGGTGCCCGCGCTCCGTGCCATCGTCGAGGTCGGCAGAAAGCTCAACATCCGGGAGCCTCACACCTTGCCAGGGCCCGGGGCGCGCTCGCGCAGGCGCGCGGCCGCCCCGGCGCGGAGCCACGCCGACTGAGAGCGGGGCCGGGCCCCTCGCACCCGCTCGGCCGGCGCCGGACGGGCGCTCGCCATCGCGAGAGCGGCGCCCTAAACCACCGTGGGGCCAGCGTGATGGTCTGGAGCTCCGGGACATCTTCCGAGATTCACCGCTGCCGGTATTTTGTGATCTCCAGGCACACGATGAACGGCAGGACCGCTCGAGCTGGGCCGGCTCGACCTGGGCAAGGAGCTCCCGCTGCCAAAGCGCTTGTATGGCCGCGAGCGCGAGCTCGCCGCGTCGCTCGACTACCCGACGACCCTGCGGAGCCTCGCGTCGCTCGTCGTTCCCACGCTCGCCGCGTGGTGCTTCATCGACGTGATCGAGGAGGACGGACAGATCCGGCGCGTGGCCGAGAAGCACGCCGATCCTGCAAAGGAGATGGCGCTCCGCGCGCTGCACGAGCGGGATCCGCCTGACTGGACCTCACCCCAGCTGTCGACCGGCGTGCTCACCTCCGGCGTGCCTGTCGTGCTGCCGGGGCTCACGGAGGCCGTCGTGCAATTTCATCGCCGAGACGACGAGCGCGCCCGGCTTCTCCGCGAGATCGGGGCGCACAGCGCCATGGCCGTGCCGCTGATCGCTCGGGGAAGGACGCTGGGGGCCGTCACCATGGGCACCGCGGACCCGACACGCTCGTACGGGCCTTCGGAGCTGGCCGTTGCCGAGGAGCTGGCGCGTCGAGCCGCGATGGCTGTCGACAACGCCCGTCTCTACCGCGACGCCCAGGAGGGGATGCGCGTGCGCGAGGAGTTCATCACCGTCGCCTCCCACGAGCTGAGGACCCCGATCGCCGCGATGAGGTTGGCCATTCAGGGGCTCTTGCGACGGAAGCGCGAGCCCGCGACCGTGGAGCAGATCACGCGCGCCTTGTGGACCACGGAGCGGCAGATCGATCGGCTCCAGCGCCTGATCGACGAGCTGCTCGACGTCTCCCGGATCCATGCCCATGCCGGTCGGATCCCTCTCCACCTCGAGCAGGTCGACCTCGCCGCTGTCGTGCGCGAGGCCGTCGAGCCGTTCCGCGAGCGCATGGCGCAATCCCGCTCGCCGCTCCACGTGCACGCCGAGGCGCCCGTCGTCGGGACGTGGGATCGATTCAGGCTGGAGCAGGTGATAGCGAACCTTCTCGACAATGCCTTCAAGTTCGGCGCCGGCGAGCCCGTCTCGATCAGCGTTGCACGGCGGAACGGCGTGGCACAGCTCACGGTGGAGGACCGCGGCATCGGCATCCCGCCCGCGCGCGTCGCCTGCGTGTTCGAGCGCTTCGAGCGCGCCGTGTCGACGCGCAACTACGGAGGATTCGGGCTCGGCCTCTACATCGTTCGACGGATCGTGGAGGCGCTCGGCGGCGCGGTTCGTGTCGACAGCACGCCGGGCGCGGGATCGACGTTCACCGTCGAGCTGCCCTGCGCGGGACCGCCCGCGATCACGCTGGATAGAGAGTGAAGGCCGTCCACCGAGAACCGGCGCGACGCCGGAGGCGCTCCGCGGGCAGGCCGCCGAGGGCGGCGTCCCGGGTCCGGGCAGCCGTGAAATCCTGCTCCGCTGCGGCGTCCGCCCGCCGCTCGATGAGAAGATGGGCTCCACGACCGGCGCAGCGCGCTTGCGCCCCCTGCACGGAGACCCATGCTGAATACCCTCCTTGTTCGACATGCGCTGTCGTCGCGCACGCGCGCGGCCCCGCGGTGGACGCGGGCTGGCCTGACCGAGCGCCGCCCGCGGCGCGGCGCAGCGCAGGACGCCGCGAGGCGCTGCGCCGCGGGCGCGCTGCTCCTCCTGGGCCTGATCCTGGCTCCGCGCTCGGCCGCCGCGACCGAGGTCTCGGACGAGCTCCAGCTCGGGCAGCCGGCGCCTGTCGCCGCGCCCGGCGTCCAGACCGCGCCGGCGGCGGCGTGCGGCGCGGGCGGGTGCCTCGCGCTCTGGGAAGAGACGAGCGGCTTCCCCGGGAACGTGCTCGGGCGCCGCATCCTCGACGGTGCGCTGGTCGACCCATGGACGTTCGAGGTGACGCCGCGGTCCGGGCCCCAGGCCAGGCCTGCCATCGCGGCCGGCGGCCCTGGGTACCTCGTGATCTGGGCCGAGGCCGCCGGCGGCGGCGACAAGCGCTTGCTGGCCTTGCGGCTCGACCACGACGGCGCCGCGCTCGACGCGGAGCCCCTCCTCGTCGCCGAGGAACACCGGCTCGACGGCGCCGCCGTGGCCTCCGACGGCGCCACGTTCCTCGTCGTGTGGAACACGCCGAACGACCGGCGGGCCCGGCGCGTCGGCGGAGACGGCGCGCTCCTCGACGAGGCCCCGATCGACGTCGCGGGGACCACGCACGGCGGGGGACCGCCGGCCGTCGCGTACGACGGGACCAACTACCTCGTCGCCTGGAGCGGCCCCCGTGGAACGGAAAGCGACCACGTCCGCGGCGCGCGCGTGACGCCGACGGGCGTGGCCCTCGATCCCGAGAGCTTCACCATCTCCCTCTCCTCCTCGTCCACCTCGACCTCCCCCCGCGATCGCCCGGCGGTCGCGTGCCGCCCCGGCGAGTGCCTCGTCGCGTGGCTCGATGCCAGCGAAGGCACCCCGGGCGTCGTCGCGGCGCGCGTGACGTCGGAGGGTACGGTGCTCGACGCCGCCGGGACTTCCCTCGTGCAGGGCAAGAGCTGGCGTGGGCCGTTCGCCATCGCGGCGGACAGCTCCGGCTACCTCGTGGTCGTGGGGTACTCGCACCACGACGACGCCACGGGCGTGGGGGAGCACCGGGCGTCGGCGATGCGCGTGGACGGCGATACAGGGCTGCCCGACGCCGCGCTGACGCTCCTGTCGACGACCCCGGAGCCCGACGCGGAGGTCGCGGCGGCCTTCGACGGCGCGGCCTACCTCGTCGCGTGGGCCGACGCGCAGAGCGCCTCCTCGCAGAGGAACCCGGACATCCATGCTGCGCGCCTGTCGCCCGGGGGCGCGCGCCTCGAAGGCAACGTCCTGCTCTCGGATGTGCCGAGCGATCAGCGCGGCGTCGCCGCGGCCCCCTCCGGCGACGGCTTCCTCGCGGCGTGGAGCGAAGAGCGCACGGACGGAGAGCGGGGAAGGGAGCTCCGCGTCGCCTGGACCGCCCCTGAGGGCGTGGTCCAGGGCGCGCCCTCGGTGCTCGCGACCGCGAACAACATTGGGGAGCCGGCGGTCGCGTTCGACGGCGCCCAGCACGCCGTCGTGCACATTCAGGACCAGACGCTCGAAGGGGCGCTCCTCGACCCCACGGGTCAGGCCCGCGCGCTCGACCTCTCCGCGTGGAACGAAACGACGCCGGAATCTCCGCGCCTCGCCTTGGACGGCAACGATTTCGTGATGGCGAGCCGCTTCCGCGGGCCCTCCGACGCCGGCGGCGTGCAGATCGGGCGGATCCGCGCCGACGGCAGGGTGACAGGACCGATCGAGCTCGACGTGGAGCAGGAGCCCTCTGCTCCGGACATCGCCTGCGACAGCGGGATCTGTATGGTCGTCTGGACGGCGTTCAACAGCGGGGAGCTCGAGGCGCGCTCTCTGCGCGGGTACACGGCCGCCCGGCTGCGTGCATTGCCCTCCTTCAACGCCGGGCCGAACACGCGGCCTCGCGTCGCGCAGGGCGGCGGCCGGTTCCTGATCGTGTGGGGCGGACCGCGCGCGGACTCGGCGGTCCACGCCGCGCTCGTCGCGCCGGACGGGGAGCTCCTCGCGCAGGCCGATATCCCGACGACCGACGGCGATGCGGTGGTGCACGAGCCGGCGGTCGCGTTCGACGGGGAGCGGTTCGTCGTGGCCTGGATCGAGCAGCGGTACAGGAAGGTGGGGGAGCTGGAAGCGTGCGACGTCTTCGCCGTGCGGCTCTCGACGACAGGAGAGGTCTCGGCGCCGTTCGCGGTGACCGACACGCCGTCGGTGGTGGAGGAGAAGCTGCAGGTCGCCTCGAACGGGGCCGGGCGAACGCTCGTCGCCCATGACGCCTACGAGATCATCTGGGGAGACACGAGAGGTCATCGCGTCGCGGCTTACGTCCTCAGCGATGAGGTGGCGCCCGACGGCGGCGCTGGCGGCGCTGGCGGCGACGGCCCGGGCGGTGGTGAAGGCGAAGGCGGCGGCGGGGACGCTGCTGCGCACGACGAGGGGTGCGGGTGCCGGGTGGCCGGCGCGGCGGCGGGAGACAGCCCGGTGGCCGCGATCGCGGGGCTCGCGCTCTGCCTGGCGGCGGCCGCCGCGCGGCCGCGATCGCGCCGGGCAGCGCGCTGGCACGCGGGCTCCCGCCGCGCCGCCGGCTGGGCTACCCTGCGGTAGAGAGGGGTCGGGAGCACGATGGGGACGCCGGGCGCAAAGCGGGGGCATCGGACCGTGGCGATCGACACGCAGGGGGTGCTGGCGCCGTCCCCCGCTGGGCCGGTCCCCACGCCCACACCGATGCCCTTCCTGGCGCAGCTCTCGGTGGGCAGGGGTCCAAACGCCTTTGCAAAGGCAAGTGCCCGCTCGCCCCAACGTTCGGTTGACATCATCGCACAACAACGACGTGGTCGTGCCACCCGGAAGACCCTGGTAATTTTAGCGGGCAAGCGTATCCCGTTGGGCTCAGCGGTCACCGCTCCAGTGTACGCGCCTCCGGAGTGGCCTCGATTTGAAACAAGACCATCACGCGATCGTTCCGGATGGCGTCTTCTCGAAGAACAGGTCCGGCAGGTGTTGTCTGGAGAGACCCTTGTCCCTTCCGCGGAGGCGCTCGCGGGGATTGTCCGAAGGGACAGCCCGGCCGGCGGCAGCCGCCCGCCGCCGCCGCGGCCCGCGTCGCCGCCGCGCTGCCGCCGCGTGACGCGCTCGCCAGCGCGGCGGCTGGGAGCCTGGACGGCTCCTCCTTCAGGCGTAAGAGAAAGCTCGCGCGCGGGTCATGAGCGACGTTTTGTCCGTAAAATGCCCCCTCACCATCCAATTCGCTCTGGCGCCTCGGAGACGCATCGCCGAGGAGGTCTGCTCCAGCATCGGCGGCCCTGCGGGCGAGGTGATCCGCGAGAGGCTGAAACCGCCAACGGGGCAATAGCCGGCCGTCACGACCCGCGCGTCGCGCGAAGGCAGAAGGAGATGCGCCGTGAAGACAGGCGAAAACGCTGACTGGCCACGTTCCCTTGGCCCTGCCGCCGCGTTGTTTACGAGCTATTTCCTCCTGGCCGTGCTGGGTCTCGGGTGGGCGACGGTCCGCGGCGCCGCCTCCCCTGTGTTTCCCGCCGCGGGGGTCGCGCTCGCCGGGCTCCTCCTCGGGGGCACGAGGCTGTGGCCGGCGGTGTTCGCCGGGACGATGGCCGCGTTCCTCGTGGAAGCGCCCTCTCTCCCGCTGTGGGTCAAGGCCGCCCTTGCTTCCGGGAACACGCTGGCAGCTCTGGGCGGCGCGTGGGCGCTGCGTCGCGCTCGCCTGCGGCCGGCGCTCACGCGCCTGACCGACGTGCTCGTCGTCAGCGCCGCCGCCCTGGGCAGCTCGGCCGTCTCCGCCACGACAGCGGCCTTCGCGCTGGCCGGCGCGTTCGACAAGGGCTTCATGCAGGCTCTCGTGACATGGCTCGACTGGTGGGCCGGCGACGTGACGGGGGTGATCGTGGCGGCGCCCCTCGTGCTGAGCTGGGCGCGTGGCGAGCCGGTCGGCCGGGACAGGGGGCGGTGGCTGCACCTCGCGCTGTGCATGGCGGCTGCCTGGGCCCTGGCCAGGCTGAGCTTCGGGCCTGAATCCTCCGGCATGGTCCGCCCATGGCTGACGTTTCCCGCCCTGACCTGGGCCGCATTGACGTGGGGCGTTCGAGGCGCGACAGCGGCGATGCTCCCCGTCGCGGCCGTCGCGATCCACGCCACGACCCACGGGCACGGGCCGTTCGGCCCCCCTGAGGCGCTGCAGTTCGCGCTGCTCCAGGAGTTCATCGGCGCTACCACCCTGACCACGCTGGTGCTGGCTGTCGTCGCCGACGAGAGACGCAACAGCGAGACCGTCCGGGGCGCGCTGGAATCGCGGGCCGAGGGCAGGCAGGAGGAGTTTCGCGTGCTTCACCCCCGGCGGGGCGAGCAGTGGATCCTCGACCTTGTGCACATCCGCCGCGACGCGGCCGGGCGAGCGATCGGCGTTGGCGGCATCGACCTGGACGTCACCGACAGCAAGCGGACGGGGACGGCGCTGCGGGAGAACGAGGCGCGGCTGCGGCTGGCGCTGCGCGCCGGGCAGACAGGCGTGTGGGACTGGGATCTCGTCACAGGCCGCGTCGTCTGGTCCGACGAGGTGTGCGACATCTTCGGGATCCCGCCTGGCACGTTCGAGGGGACGCTCGAGGCGTTCGAGCGGAGGATTCACCCCGACGACCGGATGCGGGTCCGGGCGGAGACGGAAGCGGCCATCAAGGGGCGGGCGGGCTCTACGACCGAGTTCCGCATCGTCCGCCCCGACGGGCAGATCCGCTGGGTCACGGACCTCGGCACCGTCGAGCACGACGAGGCAGGACAGCCTCGTTCCATGATCGGCATGGTCACCGACATCACGGAGAAGCGAGCGGCCGCGGACGCGATACGAGAGAGCGAGGAGCGATTCCGCAACATCGCCGACAACTCCCCCGTGATGATATGGGTGACCGGGCCCGACGCCTGTTGCACCTACCTCAACAAGGTATGGTCCGATTTCACGGGACAGGCCCAGGCCGCCGGCCTCGGGTTCAGCTGGCTCGACATGCTTCATCCGGAGGACGTCGAGCGCTCGGCGAGCATCTTCCGCGCCGCCAACGCGGCGCGGGAGCCGTTCCGCCTCGATTACCGCCTCCGCCACCGTGACGGGCAGTACCGGTGGTGCATCGACGCTGCGGCCCCGCGGTTCAGCCCGAGCGGCGAGTTTCTCGGTTATGTCGGCTCGGTCATCGATATCACCGACCGCAAGCAGGCCGAGGAGGAGCGGGCGCGCCTGCTCGAGGTCGAGCAGGCCGCGCGCAGCGAGGCCGAGCGGGCGAACCGGCTGAAGGACGAGTTCCTCTCGACGGTCAGTCACGAGCTGCGCACCCCGCTCACCGCCATCCTCGGCTGGGCGCACCTCCTGCGCCGTCGGGTGAGCTGCGAGGACGAGAACCTCGGCAAGGGACTCGCTGTCATCGACCGCAACGCCCGCGCGCAGGCGCAGCTCATCGAGGACCTGCTCGACATGGGCCGCATCACGTCTGGCAAGATCCGTCTGGACGTGCAGCCTCTGGACCTGCACGAGGTGGTCGGCGCGGCCGTCTCGTCCGTCGCGCCCTCGGCGGAGGCGAAAGGGATCCAGCTCGAAAACATCTCGAGCCCCGCCGTGGGCGTGACGCGCGGCGACCCGAGCCGGCTGCAACAGGTGGTGTGGAACCTCCTGAGCAATGCCATCAAGTTCACCCCGGAGGGCGGGCGCGTGCAGGTGAAGGTCTCCCGCGCCGGCGATCACGTCGGAATCACCGTCTCGGACACCGGAGAAGGCATCAAGCCCGATTTCCTCCCCTGTGTCTTCGAGCGTTTCCGCCAGGCCGACGCCTCGACGACGCGGCGGCACGGCGGGCTGGGCCTGGGGCTCGCCATCGTGAAGCACCTTGTCGAGCTCCACGGCGGCACCGTGCGGGCGACGAGCGCCGGCGTGGGAAAGGGCACGACCTTCACCGTGGAGCTCCCGCTCGGCGTCGCCCACGCCCCGGCGGAGGGCGCCGCGGACGGGCGGGAGGTCGACGCCCGGGCGAGCGGCGACAACCTCTGCGAGCTCTCCGACCTGAGCGGCATCTCGGTGCTCTTCGTGGACGACGCCCCGGATACCCGCGACATGGTCAGGGCCTTCGTCGAGGAAGGCAAGGCGCGCGTCAGGCTCGCAGGATCAGGGGAAGAGGCGCTGAGGCTGCTCGAGCTGGAGAGGCCGGACGTGCTCGTGAGCGATATCGGGATGCGCGGGATGGATGGCTACGAGCTCATCCGCCGGATCCGGTCGCTGCCGCAGGAGCGCGGCGGGGACGTGCCGGCGCTGGCGCTCACCGCCTACGCCGGAAACGAGGACCGAACCAGAGCGCTGCTCGCCGGCTTCCAGACGCACCTTGCGAAGCCGATCCAGCCGACGGAGCTCATGGCGGCCATCGAGGTACTGGCAGCGCGCGGCGCGAGAAAGGCGCGGCCGCAGGCAGGCAACGGGGGGCCGCCCTAGCCATGGAAGAGCACGAGACGGCTGGCTGCTCGCCGTGGCCTGGCGTGAACAGGAGAAGCGCAGCGACCTGCTGGTGCTCGATGCCTGGACCTTCCCGCTGGCCCGTCGCTGTCGCCCGCTTGCCGCACCGCGTGCCATTCGGGTCCCACGGCAACTGGCGGCCCAGCGCGTAACGCGGTCCGGGATGCCGTTCGCGGCTGAAGCCACCGCTGCTGCATGCCGCCGAGCACGGCGAGGCAGGGCCGAGTCCACCTGAGACGCGGTGACGCGCGGCCCCGCCGCGGGCGACCCCACGCGGGGCCTATCAGGGGTTCCGGCGCGTGCCCGAACGCCGATCGCTGGTGCTCACCGAGATGACGACGCGGCGGCGTGGCCGCGACGCCGCCTGCGGCTCCCCTTGCTGCGGCGGCCCCTGCGTCGCCTGGTGCTGTTCAGGCGTATGCGACGCCTCGTGGTGGTGCTGCGGCCTGCTGTGCGACGCCTCGTGGTGGTGCTGCGGCCTGTGCGACGCCTCGTGGTGGTGCTGCGGCCTGTGCGGCGCCTCGTGGTGGTGCTGCGGCCTGTGCGCCGCCTGGTGCTGCGGCCTGTGCGCCGCCTCGTGGTGGTGCTGCGGCCTGTGCGCGGCCTGGTGCTGCGCGGGCCGTTGCGCCGTCGCATGCTGGGCCGGCCGATGGTCTGGCCCATGCTGCTGGGGTCGCTGGCTCGCCTCGTACTGCACCGGCGGTTGTCCCGAGGGGTGCTGCGGGGGCCTCCGGGCAGGCGCGTTGCCCGCGTGCTGCTGCCTCCGGTCAGGCCCGGCGTTCTGCGGCCTTTGCCCTGCTCCGTGTTGCTGCGGCCTTGGCCCGCCCCCGTTCCCGGCATGCGCAGCCGGCCTCTCCGCCTGACGCGGCCGGTCCCGCGGATCGGTCGTTCGCCCCTCGGTCGTTCGCCCCTCGGGCGCGGGCGGTTGGGCCGTCTTCGGCGCTCCCCGCATGCTGATGCCCTGACGCTCGCGGCGCTTGCGCTCGTCGTGGTTCGCGTCGCCGATGAGGTCGAGCACGGCGCGGGTATCCACCCTTCGCTCGGAGACCCGATGGCGGCCGGTCAATCGGGTCTCCGGGGTGAGCGCGCTGCTGGCGTAGAGCTCCCACATCTCCTCGCCATAGGCGGGTCGCCGTTGCTCGGGCACGAAGCGCGCGAGGAAGCGATGGAGATTGTCGACGTCACGGAGCAGGAGCTTCCTGGCGTTCTGGTTCCTCGCGGCGTCCACCGATTGGGGGAAGTCGATGATCACCGGCCCGTCGGCGCTCATGAGCACGTTGAAGTCCGACAGATCGCCGTGCACGACGCCGGCGCACAACATCCGCACGACCTCGCCGATCAGGCGATGGTAGACCCACGTGGCCTGATCTCGGTCGAGGCTCGTCTCGGCGAGGCGAGGCGCGGGGCTGCCGTCGGCGTCGACGACCAGCTCCATCACGAGCACGCCGTCGATCGCCTGGTACGGCGTCGGCACGCGGACGCCTGCGCCGCGCAGGCGGTAGATCATGTCGACCTCGGTCGAGCGCCAGGCGGCTTCGTCCTGAGCCCGGCCGTGGCGCGAGCGTTTGTCCATCGCGCGCTGGTCGCGGCTGTTGCGCACCTTGCGGCCCTCGGTGTACGCCGCGCGGTTCTTGAAGCTGCGGTTCTGCGCGTCCTTGTAGACCTTCGCGACGCGCAGCTCGCCGCCCGACCGGACGAGGAAGACAACCGCTTCCTTTCCGCTCATCAGAGGCCGCACAACCTCGTCGATGAGCCCTTCGTCGACCAGCGACGCGAGGTTGCTCGGAATTTGCATGTTCTCGTGGGTTTTCGTTTCGTGGGAGGAAAAATCTCCCGGCGTCCTCTTGCCGCAAAAGATGGTGCGCTGCAACCGTATCGGACGCTCCGGCGGCTGCGTCGCGCGCTGGCCGCCGCGGCGCGTCGACCGTCCGCTGTCCGCACGCTCACCCTCATCGAGTCCGCCATGCAGCCGCCCGCGATCCGAGCGCCGCGGCGGTGGTTCGCCCGCGCCGCATTTGCGCGCCGCGGCTCGCGCGGGGGAGCTCACGCGGAGCGCGCGGGGGAAGGCCACGTTTTCCCCTTCCCGCTGCAAGCGTATACCAGACATAGGGGCTTGCTGGAAGCCCCGGATCATGCCGCACACTCCCTGGCCATGACAAAGCACGCAGTGGTCATTGCTGGTGGGGGGCCGACGGGGCTGATGCTGGCGGGGGAGCTCGCGCTGGCGCGGGTGGACGTCGCCATCGTCGAGCGGCGCGAGAGCCAGGAGCTCGCGGGGTCGCGCGCAGGTGGGCTGCACGCACGCACGATCGAGGTGCTCGATCAGCGCGGGATTGCTGATCGCTTCCTCGCGGAAGGGAAGATCGCTCAGACAGCGTCGTTCGCGACGACGCCCCTCGACATCAGCGACTTTCCGACGCGCCACAACTACGGGCTGGCGCTGTGGCAGAAGCACTTCGAGCGCATCCTCGCCGCGTGGGTCGCGGAGCTCGGGGTGCCGATCTACCGCGGGTGTGAGGTGACGGGGTTCGCCCAGGAGGACGCCGGGGTCGATGTCGCGCTGTCCGACGGGCTGTCGCTGCGGGCGGCGTACCTCGTCGGATGTGACGGTGGGCGCAGCCTGATCCGCAAGAAGACAGGGATCGGCTTCCCGGGGTGGGAGCCGTCGGTCAGCTACCTGGTCGCCGAGTGCGAGATGGTCGAGCCGGCGCTGGGCATCCGCCAGGGGGACAAGGGTGTCTATGGCATCGGGCCGCTCGAGGACGGCAAGCGGGCGCGGGCGGTGCTGTGCGAGAGGGAGATCCGGCAAGACGAGGAGCCGACCGTGGACGACCTGCGCGAGGCGCTCGTCGCCTCCTACGGGACCGACTTCGGGGTGCACGGCGTCACGTGGCTCTCGCGGTTCAGCGATGCGACCCGGCAGGCGGCGTCGTACAGGGAGCGGCGGGTGCTGCTGGCAGGCGATGCGGCGCACGTGCACTCCCCGGCGAACGGGCAAGGGCTCAACCTCGGGGTGCAGGACGCGGTGAACCTGGGGTGGAAGCTGGCGCAGGTGGTCCACGGGACCTCGCCGGAGAGCCTGCTTGATACATACCAGGCCGAGCGGCACCCGGTCGGGGCGCGGGTGCTCAAGCACACCATGGCGGCGACCGCTGTCCATCGGGGCGACGAGCGGACGAAGGCCCTGCGCGAGACAATGGCCGAGCTGTTGATGCTGGAGGAGGCGCGCAAGCGGTACGCCGGGCTGATCTCGGGTCTGGACATCCGCTACGACCTCGGCCCGGGACACCCGCTGCTCGGCCGCCGCATGCCCGATCTGGACGTGGAGACCGAGGGCGGGCCACGGCGGATGTTCACGCTGCTGCACGAGGCCCGGCCGGTGCTGCTCGACCTCGGTGAGCCCGGGGCCCTCGATCTCGGTCCCTGGGCGCATCGGGTGAAGCGGGTCGACGCGCTGTACGCCGGGGCGTGGGCGCTCCCGGTGCTCGGCGCGGTCGCGGCGCCCAGGGCCGTGTTGATCCGGCCCGATGGATACGTCGCGTGGGTGGGAGACGGCACGGACCAGGGCCTTCGTGAGGCCCTGACCACGTGGTTCGGTCCGCCCACGGGGGCGTAGCTGGAGGCGATGACGCCACCCAGGTCCCGAGGCCGGCACCCTGGCGCCACTTCGTAAATAGTCTTGCCTAAGCCCCTCCTCTGATGTAAACACACGGAAAGCACGGGCTGAAGAGCTTCATGACCGTCGTGACGGGAGGCAGAGAGCGCTTCCCTTGTGGTGAGGTCGCGCTCACGAGCGGTCAGCAGGCGCTGCACGAGAAGGTCGTCGATCGGTGGATTCGATGAGCTGAGCGATCGAGGGGAAGACAGCCGGCCGACGCTGCTGCGCGCGACGCGCGTCGCGCCGGCTGCCCTGGCCCCTCGGGACTCCCGGGCACGCTCGGCGATGTTCGCCAGGTGCCGCCGCAGCACGTCCCCATTGATGGGACGACCGAAGACTGGGGTTTACCCGGAGGCGTCCGCGCGGCTGGGCCGAGAGAGGCTCGGGGCGAGGCGCTTCGAGTTCGCGGACTTGGAGCATTTTTCAGGAGGACGACAATGAGCCGGAAACCGGTGATCTTGGGATTCATGGGCAACCGCGGCAGCTTTCCCACCGATTTCGCCGTGGAGGGCGCCCAGGCCACGGCCTCCGTGGTGCGGGGGCTGCTCGGCGATGCAGTGGAATACGTCGACCTGGGCAATGTAGAGACCTATGCAGACGCCAAGCGTGCCGCGGCAAAGGCGCAGGAGCACCGCGCCGGGGTGGACGGCGGCGGGGCCATCGGGGTCGTCTGCTCGATGTACAACTTCTCGGACGAGAACGGCATCCGGGACTTCCTGCGCCTGGCGGATCTGAACGTACCCGTCTTGATTCACACAGAGCCAGACGTGCGCGGTCAGGGCAAGATGGGACAGCGAGGGCGCCGGGACGGAGCTTGTGGTCGCTTCTCCGCGACCAACGCCCTGCGCCACATCGGCTATCCCTACACCCTCACCTCGAAGCACTGCGAAGCTGTCGACTCGGTCGCCTTCGCCGACGACCTGCGGGCGTTTCACGCCACCTGCGTGCTGGCCTCGAAGTTTCGTCGGCGAGGGCGAGGCGTGCGCCTCGGCCTGGTCGGCTCCGGGCCGGACGATTTCCAGACCGTGACCACCGTGTCCACCGAGCTGCTGGGGCACCTGGGCTTGAGCACCGTGGGGCTGGAGCTGATCGCCCTCGATCGCCAGATGCGCAACGTGCCTCCGTCGCGCCTGTCGTCGAAGAAAGACGAGATTCGCGAGCACTTCGGGGCCGAGGAGGTGCCCTCGGCGTCGCTGGACGCCATCGGGCGGATGGGCGTCGTCTTCGACCGCTTCGTCGAGGAGAACGACCTCGACGGCATCGCCGTGCGCTGCTGGACGGAGATGCAGAAGTACCAGGTGGGAGGCGAGGTGGGGGTCATGCCCTGCACCTGCATGAGCATGCTCTCCGAGCGCCTGCTGCCCGCCGCCTGCGAGACCGACATTGCCGGCTGGATGGGCATGTACATGCTGCAGAGCGCCTCGGGGCTGATCCCGGTCCTGGGGGACTGGAACAACATGTTCGACGACGAGAAGCAGGAGGTGGATCTCTTCCACTGTGGGGTGTGGGCCAAGAGCGTGATGCACCCAGGCTCCAGGATCACCGAGCACCAGATCCTGGCGGACGTGGTGGGGCGGGAGAACAGCTGGGGAGCCGTCGACGGAGACCTCAAGCCCGGGACCTGCGCGTTCTTGCGCCCCTGTACCAACGCGCGTGAAGGCAAGATCTTCATGTACGGCGGCGTGGGCCAGGTGAAGGAAGAGCGCATCCAGACCTTCGGAACGCGCGGGCGCGTGTACATCCCGGAGATCCAGAGGCTCTTCCGCTACGTCACCGATCCGCGGCGGGCGGTGGAGCACCACACAGCGTTGGTCGTGGGGACCCGGCGTGCCATCGCCACGACGATGAAGGCCGTCCGGGACGCCTTGCCTTACATCAACGCCCAGGCGGGGCTCAACGGGTCCGGCCTGGAGCTCGTCGAGTATTACGAGCACACGACGGTCGAGCATCTGTGACAGGAGCTCGGTGCCCGGGGCCGCTACCGCGGCCGTCCGCGCCGGCGGCGGAGCTCGCCTTCAGCCATGCATCGCGGGGAATGCCTACGTGAGGTTCGTGAGCGGCCCGGTGCAGTACGCCAGCGAGCCGAACCTGGTCCGGGGGTCGCCGAACAGGTTCAAGATCGAGACGAGCAGGTTGTTGTGCGGGAGGCTCGGGTACCGGACCCAGCGCCCGGTCCGCAGGCCCCCGCCGCCGCCGGCCAGCAGGAACGGCATGTTCGCCTTGCTGTGGGACGCCGGATCCGAGATCTCGGAGCCGAAGAAGACGACGCTCTCGTCGAGCAGCGAGTGCCCGCCCATGTCGACCTTCTCCATCTCCTGCAAGAGATAGAGGTGCTGCTCCGAGTACCAGGTGTGGATGAGCTCGCACTCGGCCGGCCTGAAGCCGCCGTTATGCTGGTAGAAGTGGTGGTTATTGGCCAGGTTCAGCCACGGGAACGTGTGCTTCGCCTCGGTGTCGCTCCACTGCAGGGTGCCGACCGCGGTGATGTCGCAGGCGAGCGCCATCACCAGCATGTCCGTCATCAGCTTGCCCACCTTGGGGATCGCCGCGTCGGTCGAGCTGTCCACGATCGAGCCGTTGTCGTCCGCGTTGAGCCCCGTGAGCGGGTTATAGTCCGACGTGTCGACAAGATCCGGGGGCTGGCAGGCGCTCGTCGCGGCCGGCAGGCTGCTGAGGCTCACCTCGATCTCGCGGATCTTCGTGAGGTGCTGGTCGATCTTCTGCCGGTCGGCGGCGCCGAGCCGCGCGGACAGGGTCGCGTAGCGCCGGTCGAGGAAGTCGAGGATGGATCGCTTCCGCGCGAGGCGGACGGCGGCGTCGTCGCTGGCGCCGGGGTCCAGCGTGCCGAAGAGATCGGTGAAGATATCCACCGGATCGAGGCGCGGCGGGATGGGGCTGTACGGCGCGGTGCCCTCGAAATTGGCGATGTTCATCGGCGACATCAGGCCGTGCGACTTGCCCGTCGCCCAGCGCACAGCGAGCTGGAGGCTCGCCTTCGCCTTCTGACCGGCGGAGATCCGGGAGGCGATCACCTGATCGATGGACGGCCCGCTCGCGTAGCCGGTCGCTTCAATCATCTGCTCCGTGCCCGTGAGCCAGGCGATGATCCCGCTCTGGTGCTGCTCCCCGCGCGCGCTCTTCATGTCGAGGCCATCGACGACGAGCAGCCGGTCCTGCACCGGCGCGAGCGGCGCCAGGATGGGACCCAGGGTGAAGCTCGTCTCGGTGCCGGTCGGAAGCCAGCGGTCGATCACGGTCCCGCCGGGCGTGTAGACGGCGAGGAAGCGCCGGGCGGGCGCGGGTTGCGCGCGCGCCGGGCGCTCGGTTCCCATGACCTCCAGCCACGGCAGCGCGATGGCGATGGCGCCGGCGCCTCGCAGCATGGCACGTCGGCTCAAGCGGAGTTTCGACATGATGACCACCCCCTATCGTGCAGCCGTGTAGTGAAAAGGATCCGTCTTCGTGAGCTCGATCAGGAGCTGCTTCACTTTGTGCCACGGACGAACCGCGGACCACGGGGTTCGTCGTGTTCGTGGCTGTCGCGCGCTGGGCGACGCCCTCCGCGACGGTGCCCGGCCGCTCGGCCAAGAGGCTCGAGACCGCCAGCGTGTCCGCGTCGTTGCCAAAGCGATCTCCGACGTCCTCGCCCGGCAGCGGGAAGGCCGACCCCGTCGTGCCGCCGAAGAGGTCGCGCACGCTGTTGTTGTGGTTTCAACGATGGCAGTAGCAGATCGCCATCGGACCGGCTCACCACGAGAGTAGATATTGCCGGAGCGAAGTTTTTCTGTCGCAGCGTGAGCCTGCGGCTCGCCGCGACGTGGATCCCTGCCGCGCTACCGGCGCGCGGTCCGGGAGGAGCGCGCCCCCCGCGCGCGAGGAGGTCGCCGGCATCGCCGCACGCCTGGCGCCGACGAGGGCACCCCGGCCGGCGTGCTCGCGCCGCGCTCAATCATTGCATCGGCGCAGGCGCAGGCGCAGGCGCAGGCGCAGGCGCAGCGTCCGGCGCAGGCGCCGCGTCAGGCGCGGGCGCGGGCTCCGGGGCCGGCGCAGGCGCAGGCGCAGACTCCGGGGCCGGCGCAGGCGCAGGCTCCGGGGCCGGCGCAGGCGCAGGCGCTGGCGCGGGCTCCGCCTTGGTCGGCACCGGCCTGCAGGGCACGCAGGGCGGCAGCCCTGGCACCTTCGAGCCCACGGCATAGGAGAGCGTGAGCAGGAGGTTGTTCTGCACCTGCCACGCATCGATGAGCTGCGGCTGGCGCACGACATGGAGCTGGTAGTCGAGGGACGCCCACTCCACGAGCTTGAAGGAGAGCCCCCCGACGATGTCGACGTTCATGAGGTCCAGCGCGCCGCGCTCGTCGCCTGCGTCCAGATCCGAATACACGATCGGCAAGAGGGCGGCGATGCCCGCCCTGTACGTGATCTGCTTCTCACGGAGCGCGCCCGAGGCCTCGATGACAGCCTCGGCGCCGAGCTGGTTATAGCTCGAGAGCTCGCTCACCTCGACATCGGGCGTCCCGTCGTCGTCCCCCAGGGCGAGCACGCCCGACGTGATGACCTCCTGCGCGCCAGCGCCGGCGCGAGCCTCGACAAGAATGGACTCCCGATTGACAGGCTGGACGAAGACGCCGAGCGACTGCTTGAGCGTCACTGGCTGGAACGGATCGCTCAGGTGAAGGCGCGTCCCGGTGATCGCCTCGGTCGTCCCGTCTGCGCGCGTGATCGCGTAGGTCGTCGGCGTCGAGCGCGGGTCGCTGCCAGGGAACATCTGCGTATCGAGGGCGAAGCGGCCGAACGGCCCGAACCAGGGCACGACGTGGTAAAGGTAAATGGCCTCGAAGGCGAGCGCGTCGCGCGTCTTGACCCATGTATCCAGGGCCGGCGTGCGCGTCACGCCAGCGCCAGCCCCGAGCGTCATGCGGAGCTCATGGGCGGCCTGATTGAAGTCGAGGGAGCCCTCCAGCATGAAGCCTGCGGACACGCCTGTCCCGTCTGCCTGCCCGACGACGCTGCGGTTGTTGGCCAGGTTGAACGTGCCGCCGAGGAGCAACCCCGGTGACCAGCCCTCCACGCGCCCCGGATCGGTCGCAGGCGCTTCGACGTACTTGGTCTCCACGGAGGGCGCCGACTGCGCAGAGGCTCCACGAGCGAGGAGACCGGCCACGGCGCACGCTGATGCTACGACCCCGAAGCGTTCGGGAGAGATTTTCATGAGATACCCTCGACGATTGTACTGATCCAGGTGCAAACACGGGGCCTATAGCACAGAGAGTCTTCGGTGAGGGTAGAACGTAAAAATAATCCCAAAGCGCTCGGTATGATCGAGAAACGGCTGGGGTTCACGTAAGCTCACCTCGCCCACGCCTTCTGTCACGAACGACGCTGCTTGGAGGAGATGGGGCCAAGGCCGCTCCTCTCCAGTCGTTCGTCGCGCCACGCCGGGCCGCCGTCACCGGGGCGTCCGGCAATCATGGTGGTCCCGGGTCGAACGGCGAAGTTGGGCGCCACGTAGGCGATGCCGACGGATGCGCCGCCCAGCCCGCCGCCGGCGTCGCCTCCGCGACCGCCGTTGCTGGCAGTACTACTCCTTCCTCCAGGACGTCACCACCGGCGTGTCGTGCACCGCCTGGGCTGCACCGACGATGGGTATGATCAGTTCATGTCCGGCCCCATCCCGCGCTTCACGAGCGTGTCCGACGGCAAGCTCAACAACTGGTGGCTCCACTTCCTCGACTGCCGTGCTCTTCTGACCCGCTGGGAGACATGAGGTCCACGCGCCGGCACCGGGCACAGGCGCGCCGGACGCGGGCGTGGCTGTCTGGGCGGCGGAGAGCTCCCCCGCGCCCCCGCCTCATCCCCCCGCGCGCCCGGCCTCGAGCGCGCCTTCCTCTCGCCGCCTCGCCTGCCGGTACGCGACGGGGCTCACGCCGTGGGCGCGGGCGAAGGCGCGCGCGAACGCGGGCTCGCTGTCGTAGCCGACGCGGGCGGCGACGACCTTCACCGGGAGCGTCGTCTCGCCGAGCAGCACCGCGGCGCGCGAGAGGCGCAGGCGGCGCAGGTGATGGCCGAGCGGCTCGCCGAGGAGCGCCGTCGCGCGCGCCGCGAACGCCGAGCGCGAGAGCCCCGCCTGGCGCGCGAGGTCCGCGAGCTCCCACGCGCGCTCGGGCGAGGCGCGCACCCGCGCGAGCGTGGCCGCGATCGGCTCGTCCCGGAGCGCCTCCCGCCGCGGCAGCGCCGCCCCGGGGTCGCGCAGCGCGCTCGCGAACAGCGCGTGCCCCCACGCCTCGCCGACAGCGCGGCGCAGCGCCGGCGACAGATCCGGCGCCCCGGCGAGCAGCGCCAGCGTCTCGTTGAGCCAGCGCGCCAGCCCGGGCGCCTCCGCCGTGACATGCACCGCCGGCGGCAGCAGCGCGAGCCAGGGCGCGCCCGCCGCGTCGAGGTGCAGGTCGACGATCACGAGCCGCGTCTCCGGCGCGGCCGCCGTCGCCAGGGCGCCGTCGCCGACCGCGCGCATCCCGACGCAGACGGCCTCCGGGTGCGCGAGCGGCGTCGACGGCCGATCGCGGACGGCGTGCTCGTCGGCGCGCGGCAGGAACACGAGCTCTCCCGGGCCCAGCGCGAGCCGCCGGCCCATCACGTCGACCCAGCCGCCGCCGTGCATCGCCGCGTACACCCGGGCGGACGCGCGCTGCGCCGGCCGCCGCTTGCCCCAGCGATCGCCGAGCGCGAAGCGCAGCACCTCGGTCTCGCGGACCACGACGCTCCGGGCCAGCTCGTCGAAGGCGGCGGACATGGCGCCATCGACTCTACGGCGCGCGACGGCCGGCGCCAACCCTGGACGCGCGGATCGCGGAGCCGGACGCCCGGCGATCGCGGCGTCCCTACGCTGGGCCTCGTCACAACGCACGACGGCCTCGCCGCCACGAAAGGAACGATCCCGATGGACCACCTCAGCCCGCAATCCCCGCCGCATGCATCACCCGAGCCCCCGCCGCTCACCGCCGCGCAGGCGCTCGACGCGCACCTCGCCCTCATCGGCCGCGACCCGGAGCGCTGGCTCGACCTCTTCGCCGACGACGCTGTCGTGGAGTTCCCGTATGCGCCCGCGCTCGGCGCGCCGGCCGTGCTCGAGGGCAAGGCGGCCATCCGGCGCCACTTCGAGGGCATGCTGGAGCGCTTTCGCGACCTCTCGCTCCGGGACCTGCGCCGTTACCCGACGACCGATCCCGACGTCGCGCTCGCCGAGGTGCACGGCTCGGCGACCATCCTGCCCGCGGGCAGGCGCTACGAGCAGGACTACGTGATGCTCGTCGTCACGAGGAACGGCAAGGTCGCGCGGTACCGCGAGTACTGGAATCCGGCGCCCGCGCTCGAGGCCTTCGGCGACATCGACGCGCACGCCGGCGCGGCCTCCGGCGCGGCCTCCGGCGCGGCCTCCGGCGCGGCCTCCGGCGCGGCCTCCGGCGCGGATCGCGCGGTGGCGCCGTGAGCGCGCGCGCTGACAGCGGCGCTCCGCGCGTCCTGCTGACCGGCGGGACCGGCACCACCGGGCGCGCCATCGCCGCGCGGCTCGAGGCCGCCGGCGCGCGCGTCCGCGTCGCGAGCCGAGCGGCGCCTGCCCCGCGCGAGGGCCTGGAGCACGCGCGCTTCGACTGGGCCGATCCCGCGACGCACGACGCCGCGCTCCGCGGCGTCGATCGCGCGTACCTCGTCGCGCCCGCGGCCGTCGAGGACCCCTCGGCGCTCATGCTGCCCTTCGTCGGCCGCGCGCTCGCCGCCGGGGTTCGCCGCCTCGTGCTGCTCAGCGCGTCGGCCGTGCCGGAGGGGGCCCCCGGGATCGGCGCCGTCCACCGCGCGCTGCGCGAGCGCGCGCCGGAGTGGACCGTCCTGCGACCCTCGTGGTTCATGCAGAACTTCATCGACCCGCGCCACCCGCACTTCGCCGCGATCGCCGCCCGCGGCGAGATCACGACCGCGACGGGCGGCGGCCGCGTCGGCTTCGTCGACGCCGACGACATCGCGGGGGTCGCCGCGCGCGCGCTCCTCGACGACACGCCGCATGACACGGCGCACGTCATCACCGGTCCGGAGGCGCTCAGCTACGATGACGTGACGGCCATCCTCTCCGAGGTCGCCGGCCGCGCGATACGCCACGTCCGCGCCGACGAGGACGCCGCCCGCGCGCACCTCGTCCAGGGGGGCATGCCCGCGGCCTACGCCGCGTTCCTCGTGCGGCTCGATCTCGCCATCCGCGATGGGGCCGAAGACCGCGTGACCGACACAGTCCAGCGCGTGACCGGCCGCGCGCCGCGCGCCTTCCGCGACGTCGCGCGCGCCCACGCGCACGTCTTCCGCGATCCGCCCGCCGCGCGCCGCGACGGCGCGACGGCGTGAGCTCCCCGATCGACCGGGCCGGGCCATGAGCCCTGGGCCCGCCGCGCGCCGCGCGCCGCGCAAAGCAGCCTTGCGGGCTCCACAGGACAATCGTCCTCGCGCCGTGGATCACGCCTGGCGTCCGCATGGCCGAGCTCTTGTGATGGGGTCCGGTGCTGGCTGGACGGCGGCTCTCCGGACGCCGACCGGCCTCATGGGATCGAAGGAAAGCACGGCCGGGGAGAGGTGCTATTCGGTGCAGAGCGCGAAGCCGTCTGCCTCGAGCTCGCATCTCGAGCCTGGCGCGCAGACAAACGTCTCGATGCCGCGTGCCGCGCTGCACTGCACGACGGCGGGTCGCCCATCGATCACGTCGCACATCCCCAGCTCGGGGATGCCCGTGCAGTCGACCGCCGTGGCGTTCGGCGCGAACCAGCAGCGGGGGCGCGAGCCCGGCCCCTCGGTGCACGCGTCGGGCGCCGCGGCCGCCTCCACCTCGGGGCTGAACGTCAGCACCTGCTCGTACGGCGGGATGAGGCCGGGAATGGCGGTGCCGCGGAACCTGATCCCGCAGAGCGCCCCCTGGAGCATGGTGTCGACCCGGCACTGCAGGGGCGGGTTGTTCTCGTTCGTCACCATCACCTCGCCGGCGTGGGGCGTGCTCAGCTCGGGGACAGGACGGGAGTCGCCCGGCCTCCGCGCCCAGCGACCGAAGCCCTCGGCGACAGCGGCGATCCGGTAGCACAGGTCCTGCGCGCCGACGTCCTCCCACGCCGCGTCGCAGCGCGCCTTCGCGTACTCGGTCACCCGCTCACGGAACAGGGCGTTCACATCGCGCTCGGTGGACCAGAGGCGCGGGAGACATTCCTTGGTCGCGAAGTAATCCGCCTGGCCTTCCGCGCTGCTCACCGTCCCGTACTGCCCCGTCGCCAGCCCTTCGACCTGCCTGTACTGAGGAGGCGATCGCTTGAAGGGGAACCCCCCGAGCGCATGGCCGATCTCGTGGCACGCGATGAACGAGGCGACGTCGGGCGGCGTCACGCCCTCCTTGCGGAAGTCGAGGCCCAGGTGGATGTACCAGGTGCGATCGGCCGTGATCTCCATCCTTGTGTCGGTCACGACCCCCACGGTCACCGCGAAGCGGGCCCGGTGATCCCGCAGGTGGTCCCGGTAGGCGTCCACCGCCCGGTTCGCGAGGTCGAACGCCTGCTCCGTCGTGACATCGCCCGCGTCGGGGCCCGATTCGACCCTGGAGGCCGCGCGGACCTTCTTGACGATCACCGTCGGGTGATCGGTCGACTGCCACGCTGCGCCGCCGACGTCGCCCGAGCCGGTCAGGACGCACATCGCATAGAGCCCTTCCTCCGCGGGCACAGGGAGCTTCGCGAGCCGGTCGTCCTCGATCGCGATCGGGTCGGAGTAGCCGTCGGCGGAGCGGCAGTCGACGCTCGCTGCCGGGCCGACCTTGTAGCGGTAGTGCGTATCCGACGCCGAGGAGAAGCGGACGTCCCAGCCGCTCGGCTCGGGCGGCTCGCCGAGCGTCGGCGTGGCGACGCGCGACGGCGCCTTGCTCAAGGAAGCATGGCCCCCCGGATCGAGCGCGCAGCCGGCGGCCGTTAGGTCGAAGCGGCCGCCGGCGTCGAAGCACGCGGCGATCGCCGTGGCATCCGCGACGTAGCTGGCGCCCTCGACGCCGCGCTCGGGCCTGCCGTCGCCGACCTCGCACGGGTAGTCCACATAGCAGGGCTCCGGCGGCTCGGCCGTCCTGAAATGCGTGTTGAAGACCCCGAACACCCTCCCGCGCCTGTCGAGCGCCGGGCCGCCTGCGGCGCCGGGGCCCATTCCCTGGCAGTCGTTCACGTGCATGTCGACCCAGTGCCACTGGTGCTCGATCACGTCGGGTCTCCTGCCGCCCTCCGCGCAGCGGGCGCGGCGCACGTACTCCTCCAGGTACTCGCCCCCGTCGTGTTCCACCGGCACCACGGCGAGCTCGATGGGCTCTCCCGCGGCCGGGGGCGCGTCGGCCAGCGGGAGCGGCTCGATGCCGAGCGCCTGGAGCTCACCGATCGTGCGATCGAGCTCGACAAGCGCCAGGTTGGCTCCCCTCATCGTGACATATGCGATCCGGGTCCCCATCGCCTGGACCAGCTCGTCATCGGGCGTATCGTGGAAATAGTTGAACGTGAAGACCAGGGTGCCCTCGGGGTCTTCGTCGACGCCCACGCCGAAATACATCGACGTCTCGAAAGGATACTTGACGCAGTGACCTGCGGTGAGCGCGTAGGCGGGCGCGTCGACGTTGTCGCCGGTCTTGATGAGGGAAGCGGTGCAATGGCGGTACATCGAACCGACGGCGCGGAGGTGGGCGTTCTTCGGGTCCTGGCCGGAGACAAGCTCCGGCGTCCGGAGCGGCCCCACCGCTGCCGGGTGCGGCTCCTCCAGGGGCGGCCTCGTCGGGATCAGGTGCGGCTCTGCCGACGTCGCGGGGGGCGGGTCCGCGCCGTCGGGGGCCGGCGGATCCATGAGATCCGCGCAAGCAACGAAGGTCAATGCGGCCGCGCTGACGAGCGACGCCGTCGCCGCGCCGCGCCGTCGATGCCTCCTGATGCCCTGGTTCGTGTGCATGTGCAGAATTTTGTCGGGAGTTGGATGGCCGCCCAGCAGCCCCCAGGGAGGCGCGCCTCGACCCGGAGCACACAGGTGACCGCTCGCCGCCCGGACCAGGACAGCACACAGCGCTTGATGCCGCCATGGGGCGCGCCCCTTCGGACTATTTACCGTGGGGTCCCCGGCCCGACCGCCGGTTGGCCAGGGTGCGGTCGTGCAACGTTGAATGCGCCGAGGTGTGACATTTGCCACCGGGATGGAATCGTCGAGCGCGTCCTGCGGCTGGATGCGCGTTGGCCCGCACCGTCGCGAGCGACGTTCCGGACATGGCGTCGCGGGCCACCGGCAACGCCCGGACTCGGCTGGTCGTCCAGACGCGCTGTGATAGCACTTAGGCCAACGGGCCCCGGGCGCCCGCGGGCCGTCCGCTGGGAACAGCGACTCGGTCGACCCTGCCACGGGGCGAGGGGTGTCAAAATGGCTGTAGATTATTCGATCCTCTTCGGGCTCGGGACGCTCGGTTGCGGCGCCGGCATGGCCTGGCTCGCAGCCCGGACGGCCTCGTTGAAAGGACAGCTGCGCGAGGCCGCCCGGAACGCAGAGTCGCTCCGCCAGGCCAACACGCAGCTCGAGCAGGCGCGATCCGAGCGCGCCCAGGACCGAGAGGCGCTCGACCGCGCCCGGAGCGAGGAGCGACAGAAGGTCGAGTGGCTCGACGCGCAGCAACGAGAGATCGAGTGGTTGCGGAGGGAGCTGGACGCCCGGCCCAAGGTCACGCAGAAGCGGTACAAGATCCTGACGCTCGGCATCAAAGGGACCGGGAAGACATCGCTCACGTTGAAGTGGGCCAACCCCCTCGTCGACCTCGGCAAGCTGCAGGGGACGAAGATCGAGCGTTACGAGCGGACCGTGAGCCACGTGTCCACCAAGGAAGAGCTGACCGAGCATGTCTTCGAGATCGGCGACTGGGGCGGAGAGCACCTCGTCGAGGCCCAGCACGAGCTCGTCGTGGAAGAGGTCCACGGCCTCCTCCTGGTTGTCGATCTCGCGATCAAGGACGGAAGGCAGGTGGATCCGGCGCGGATCGAGGATCAGATCCGGGAGTTTCAGCCGCAGTCGCTGCGCTACTTCTTCGGCTCCAAGACGCTGACCGCGTGCAAGGCGGTGGTCCTGTTCATCAACAAGTCGGACGTCCTCTCCGGGACGCCGGCCGAGATCGAGCAGGAGGCGCACAGGCACTACCAGCCGCTGATCAGCGCGCTCGAGCGGCTCAAGAACCACGTCGACACGCGGGTGCTCGTGGGCTCGGCGAGCTACGGCCACAGCACGCATCACCTGTTCTCGCACTTCGTCGAGCGCATCCTGCCGAAGCACGCCTACGACGGTCAGCTCCTCCAGCGCATCAAGCAGGATGTCGTCGCGCCGGCGGCCGTCTCCCAGACAGCGCGGCTCTCGGCGCCACAGGTCGGATCCCATGCGCAGAAATGAAACCAGCGCCGCTGGCTACGAGCCGCCGCGGTACCGCGCCGCGGACGACGCGGCGTGGTACCATGTGCTCCACGGGAACGTCCCGGAGCACCAGATCGATCTCATGTACGGCCCGGAGATCCCCCAGGGCCTGCTCACCCCGACGCATTTCAGCCACATGGCGCGGCTGATGAAATACATCGAGCCGCAGACGAACGGCACGCACGCGTTCGCGATCGGCAATCTATCGCGCGACGACACGCAGCACGAGGCAGGTCACGGCGCGATCGCCCTGATCTTCGCGTTCCGGATCGGCGGCGCGACGGATCACGCGGGCAGGGGGCACCCGCCGTTCGCCCACGGCATCGCCGCGATCGATCGCGAGGTGCGCCCGGCGTCGCTGCTCGAAGCGGCGGCCGGGTTCCACCGTCGCATGATGAACGAAGGCGACTCCGACTCTCCCGCGGGCGCCTTCTACCGGGCGTACGTGCGTGCGGTCCTCGAGCATCCGGACGGCGTGTCCCGGGTGCTGGCGCGCTATGTCGAGGCGTTCGACGATCTCCCGCGCTTGCCGCGGAGCGACCTCTCCTTGGCGTGGGCCGCCGATCCGGGCGCGCAGCCGAGGCGGGTGGTCATCGTGCACGGCGACGACGAGCCGTTCGAGGCCGTCGCGGGGGTCGCTTCGAGGCTCGCGGCGGTGCTGTTCCGCTCGAGCATCAAGTGGACGGCGATCACCACCGGTCGAGAGGCCGATATCCCGGGCGGGCTCTCGGTGCGACTCGTGGCCGAGCGCGATGTCACGACGGAGGATCGCCAGGGCCGGCTGCTGCGCATCAAGGAGGTGCCAGAGGACGAGGCGGCGATCGCCCGGACGGTATTCAGCGCGAGGCCGTATGGCGCGGGGCTGGAGAAGCTGAAGCCTGTGGGCTGGCGGGAGCGCTACGCGGCGCAGGGCGCGCAGGCTGCCGGTGCGCCCGAGGGCGCGGCGCGCACGGGCCCGGAAGCCGAGGCGGCGCGGCGCGAGCAGGCCGCGGCCGATGCGACCCGTGCCGGCGGGCGAGCCGAGGCGGCGGAGGGCGGGCGGGCGCAGAAGCCGCCCGTCGTGGAGAGGCCGCCGTGGCGGAGCTGGATCAAGGGGGCGGTCGTCGGCGCGAGCGCGACGCTGGCCGCGGTGGCGTCGGTGCTCGGCGTCCTGTCGGAGCCGGCGCGCGAGGAGGAGAGGAGAGCGGATGTTGCGGCGCCGCCGGCAGCGGTGATGGGGAGCGAGCCGGGAATGGCGGCGCCGGCGCCCTCGCAGGCGAGGATGGCCACGAGCTCACCGGAAGCGCCGCCGGCGGCTGCGCGAGGCACCAGGACGGCGCAGGGCCGGGGGTCGCAGCGAGCTCCGGCGAGGTGGACGCAGCGCAGGACGCCGCCGCCGGCCCCCGCGGAGACCGCGGAGCCGACGGTGTTCGACAGCGCACCTGTGTTCAGATAGGCCGCTGGCGTCGATCGAGGCGCGGGGGAGCGCTGTTACTGCGCGCAGCGCGTGTTCGTATCGAAGCGCCAGCACGCGGCGGCGCCACCGGGCTCGCCGGCCTCGGCGGAAGAGCTCCGTCCATCCAGGCCGCCGAGGCCCGCCCTTCCATGGGGGAACGGGTCGAACGACGGCGCGCGCTCAGGTGCGGCGCCTGCGTAGGCGATGCCGGTCGCATACCCGCCGCGCCCGCCGCCTCCTGGACCGCCAGTACCGCCACGACCGCCGTTCCCTCCAACTCCCGCATAGTCCACATCTGGGTGGCTCGTGCAAACGCCGGCTGCTGCTCCGAGCCCCCCTCGCCCGCCCGGTTGCCCCGCCGCCCCGTTTCCTCCGTCACCCGCGTTCCCGACCTCGACGCTCACCTCGTCCAGGACCAGCAGTGCCCCGAGGCTCACGATTCCGATGCTGGAGCCTCCGGCTTTCCCGCCCATGCCGCCGGCACCGCCGCAGCCGCCCGCGCCTCCTCCCCCGCCGCTCGCGCCGACTCCGATTCTCAAGGTTCCATTTGAATTCGGGCAGACGTCCAGTACGTTGGACCCTCCTCCCCCTCCTCCTCCCTGCCCCGGTGTCCCGATCCCACCGGGAGCACCGTCGCCGCCCAAGGCACCGGCGAGGGTCAGCCTCGCATCCTTGCCGCTGCCGCCGGATTGCCCGGGGCCACCCTGGCCACCGGGGAGGCCGAGGTAACCGTACCCTTCGAGGACAAAGCCCCCCTTGCCAGTCTGCATCCCATCCGAGATCGGCTTGCCGTCCGCACCTGGTGTCCCGGAGCTCAAGCCCGACACCGCCCCAGGCCCGCCCGCGCCACCGCTGGTGTTCACGGTACCGCACATCCTCACTCCGGGGTTGCCCCCCTTCGGGGCATCCCCGCACGCGTTCGCCGCATCCCCCGCCGGCGCGTCCTCCCCGGCCGTCGCCGTGCCCGCCGGCGTCTCGCCGTCTGCGCCGCGCATCGCGTCACCGGCCACGGCGTTGACCTGCCTCAGCGTCGCCGCGATGTTCGCCACGGCAACAGCGATGGACGACCCACCAGGCTCCGTCGCCGCCGCCGCCTTGATCTCGAACCCCTGCACCGTCGCCCCGCCCGCCGCTTCCGTCAACGTCAGCGCGACCTGCCCCCGCGGCCCCTCGATCGTGCTCTTCGTGCCCGGGCTCTCCTTCCACGCCGCCTCGCACGTGTAGTCCCCGCGTACATCGATCCTCGCGCGCAGCGTCGCCGCCTCGGTGAACGGCTCGCCGGCGCACGCGCACACAGTCCGGCGCTCCGTCATGCTCTCCGCGTGGTTGATCGCCTCTTGCAGGCTCGCGTACGGAGCCTCTCTTGTCCCGGTGCCTGGGGACGCGGCGCTCGCCTTCGCGAACACCCCGCACGTGTCCAGCGGATCCGGCGCCCCCGGCCCACAGTGCAAGCACGGCCGTGGCTCCTCGCACGCGGTCGCGAGCAGCGCCACGCCGAGCACGGCGGCGCACCGGAATCGACCAACCTCCTCGAACAGACCATGTCGCATGCTGTCGCTCCTCCATGTCACTCTTCAATCGTCACCATCGCGCGCGCAGCGAGACGCCTGCCCCGGGCGCCAGCGCCACGGGAACGGCCGTCACCGCTGGCCCTCCGCCGGCCCGCGACGATCCGTACAGCGCATAGCCCACCGTCGCCGCGCCGAGCACGCCGGCCGCGATGAAGACGCCGGTCGAGGCATTGCGCAGGCTCACGGCCTCGGTCCGGTGCTCGTCCACCACGAGGCACCGGGTGTAATGGAGCGCCGGAGGTCCGTTCGAATAGCACGAGTCCGCGCCGGGCACCGCGGCGTCGCTGCCTGACCGAGCGCTCCGATCCGCGAAGACCCTCAAGACGACCGCCGTCCCCGCCGCGAGCACCGTGGCCGCGCCGCCCGCTGCGATGAGCGCCGTGCTCGGCCCGGAAGCGCCGTGATCCGGAGCCGCTGGCGGGCGCCGCGGCGCCGCGGGCGAGCGCCGCTGCGGCGCCCCGGGCTGAACCGCCCCCGCCGCGGCGCGCTCAGCGAACCGGAGCTCCACTTCCTGCGACGCTCCGGGCGCCAGCGCCGCCGAGGTCTGCGCCGGGGTCTCGCCCTGGAGCCGCGCCTCCAGCCGCCTCTCCCCCGGCTCGACGTACACCTCCCGCCCGAGCGGCGATGTCCCCACCGGGACGCCGTCGACGAGCACCGTGGCCCCCGCGCGGCTCACGACGACCGTGAGCGTCGCGAGATGCGCCTTGGCCTCGTCGAGCATCTGCCGCCCCAGCGCGCGATCGGGCTCGCTCACGCCCTCGGCCTCGCGCAGGAAGAACGCGATGTGCTCCGCGGCGTCGCGGTGCTTTCCGAGCTTGAGCTCCGCCCGCGCGAGGTTCGCCGCGATCTGGAAATGCCGCTTGAGCCTCCACGCCTCGAGGTACGCCGCGTAAGCGTCCGGCCAGCGCCCCTCCCTGGCCGCCGCCACCCCAACCTTGTAGCTGCTCGCCGCCAGCGCGCCGTCGTCGCGCGGTGCCCCCGGCTCACCGCCGGTCTGCGCCAGCGCCACAGCACCGGCTGTCGCCGCGCAGAAGAACGCGCCCAGCGCCGCTCCGGCCGCACGCCGGACAGAAGTCGTCAAGACACCCGCCATGGTGTACCTCCCGCGCGTCGATGACATGGATTCATGAGGGAGCCCGGGCGGCGATGGATCGCCGCCATCCCCTTCATCTCGCCGCCCCGCCAGCCCCCTGCGGTGCGGCAGGCCCAGGAGGTCCGCCCGACCGCCTCCTCGGGATATCGCCCCTCCTCATCACAACGGGTCCTGGGGGCCGCGCGTTCGCGCTTCCTTGTCGCGACAGAGGATCCGTTCAAATACCTTCTTCCCCGCGCAGGGATCGGCCTTTGGCGGTCTGGCCGCAGGCCGGAGGGGCAAAGGCGGCTTCTCGGCGCTCGTGCCAGCAGGCCGTGCGTCCACACGCGGCTTGGATGATGGCACCGGCGCCGTGGGTTCAGGCCCGAGGCCCGCTCCATCCGCCGACATCGGCGTCGCACCTACCTCGGCGCGCGCCGGACGCGGCGGGACCAGCGCCGCCGCGCTCGGCGCCGACACGGAGGGCGCAGGCCCCGGCTCGCGCGGCTCCGGCGGCCACTGCGGCGGCAGCGCCGGCGCCCCGGAGCCCTCGCGCACAGGCGCCGGCGCCCCGGAGCCCTCGCGCACAGGCACCGGCGCCGCCGGCGCGCCCCGCGCCTCCTCGCGGGACGCACGTCGCCCCGGCAGGACCAGCGCCGCCCCGAGGACCGCGCTCAGGGCAGCCACCGCGGCCGCGGCAGCGACCCGGGGATTCCGTTTCGGACCACCGCCTCGCGTCGGCGGCGCAGGCGCTCCGGGCGGGACGGCCCCGGCAGCGAGGTTCACCTGGGACGAGCTCGTGACAAGCGGCGTCGTCGAGCTCCCAGGATCCCGCCGAGGGCTCGCTGCAGCCCTGTCGCTGTCCGTGGCGCTCGCGGTCCCGTCGGCGCCCGAGCTCCGGGACGAGGGCGGCGTGGAGAGCGGACCTCGCGCGGTGGCCTGCGGCGGCGCCGCCTCCGGCGCTCCGCGCGCGCTCTCTGGCCCGGACGGGGGCGCCCCTCGCGCCGTCGCGATCCGATCCAGCAGCTCGGCCACCTCCGCCGCCGTCCCGAACCGCTCCTCGCGGTTCCGCCGCATGCAGCGGGCGACGATGTCCACGAGCCGCCGGTCCACGCGCCACAGGACCCGCGCCAGCGTCGGGATCTCGCCCGTCAGGATGGCGGCGAAGACCTCGCTCGCGTCCCCACGGAACGGCCGCTCCCCGGTGAGCATCTCGAACAGGACGACGCCGAGCGTCCAGATGTCGGTGCGATGATCGATGTTCCTCTCCGCCCTGACCTGCTCCGGGCTCATGTACAGCGGCGACCCGACCATCCCGCCTGGCATCGTGTGGAGTCCGTCGTTGATCGACAGGTTCTTGGCGACGCCGAAGTCCAGCACCTTGACGACCCACCCGTCCGCGCCGGTCTCCCGGTGCAAGAAGATGTTCGAGGGCTTCAGATCCCGATGAACGATGTGGAGCGCGTGCGCCGCCGCGAGGCCCCTCGCGACGTCCCTGCCGATGCCGGCGCCGATCTCCGGCGCGACCCGGCGCCTGCGTAGCAGCAGGTCGGCCAGCGTCTCGCCCGAGAGCAGCTGCATCACCAGGAACGGCTCGCCAGCGTCCGTCTCGCTCATGTCATAGACATCGACGACGTTCCGGTGCTGGAGCGCTCCGCAGCTCCGCGCCTCCCGCTCGAGGCGGACCCGGAGCTCCGGCTCCGCGCGGATCAGCCGCTTGAGCGCCACCTCGCGCCCCGTGGCGACGTTGATCGCCGACCACACCGAGCCCATGGCGCCCTCGCCGATCTTCGCGACGAGCTTGTACTTGCCATTGATCGTCACACCCGCGCCGGCAGGTGGGTGCGCCTTCAGCGTTGACATAAGCCTCTCTCGCGGCGGAGCCAGCGCGCCATGAACGGACCTCATCGGGTGAGCCGCGCTGAATGTGGGTCAATCCTCGGCGCCGTCGCTCCGCTTCCAGTCGTCCTGCTGTCGATCGCGGTCCGGTCTCACGCTCGCCGCGGAGCAGACACGCCGCGTGCCACGAGCAGGCGTGCAGCGCCATCGCACCTCCGTGGACGTTCAGGGCGCGCCCCGGACCGCGAGCGGCTATACCAGGAGCGCTCATGTCGATCCGCCAGCGCGACTACATCCTCCGCATGATCGAGCAGCTCGCCGAGGCCGTCGGCCGGATCGCCGGGCTCCGGCGCGCCGGCCAGCTCGACGAGGCGGAGCTGCTCGTCCGCACCACCGCCGACGGGCTCCTCGGCCCGATGCGGGACATGCTCGACCGGCTCGACGCCGCGGGCGCGGCCACCCTGCTCGGCGACCACGAGAAGATCGGCGCGTACGCGGCGCTCTGCGCGGAGCAGGCCGAGATCCTCGAGCTCCGGGGGCGGGCCGCGCAGGCGCCCGCGGAGCGCAGGCGCGCGCTCGAGCTCTACCTGGAGGCGGTGAGCCGCGCGCCCGAGGGCAACCCCCGCGCGCAGGAGGGCGCGCGCGCGCTCCTCGGCCGGGTGGACGCCGCGCGCCTGCCGGAGCGGTACCGCGCCCTGGCCGCGAAGCTCGGCTGACGGATTGCCATGACGCCGGCGTGAACCCATGAGACGGGGAGCCCCGTGGAACCGATCACTTCGTCTGTCAGCTTCGCCGCGCTCGGCATCGGCCCTGCGCTCCTCGGCGTGCTCACCGAGCTCGGCTATGAAGAGCCCACCCCCATCCAGCGCGAGGCGATCCCGCACCTGCTGACCGGGCGCGACCTGCTCGGGCAGGCCGCCACCGGCACCGGGAAGACGGCGGCCTTCGCGCTGCCGCTCCTCCAGGGGCTCGAGATCGGAAGCGAGCCGCCCAGCCGCCCCGTGGCCCTCGTGCTCGTGCCCACGCGCGAGCTCGCCATGCAGGTGGCCGAGGCGATGCACCGTTACGGCCGCCGCCTCGGCGTGCAGGTGCTGTCGGTCTACGGCGGCCAGCCGTTCGGGCAGCAGCTCCGCGCGCTGCGCCGCGGGGTGCACGTCGTCGTGGCCACGCCGGGCCGCGCGCTCGACCACATCGGCCGCGGCACGCTGCTGCTCGACGGCATCCGCACGGTCGTGCTCGACGAGGCCGACGAGATGCTCGACATGGGCTTCGCCGAGGCGCTGGAGGCGATCCTCTCGGCCACGCCTGCCGAGCGGCAGACAGTGCTCTTCTCCGCGACGCTGCCCCCGCGCATCGCCGCGATCGCCGGCCGGCACCTCCGCGAGCCGGTGCGGGTCAAGATCGCGGCCGAGAAGGCGGCCCCCGGCGAGCTCCCCCGCGTCCGCCAGACGGCGTACATCGTGCCGCGGGCGCACAAGCCCGCCGCCCTGACGCGGGTGCTCGACATGGAGGACCCGTCGTCGGCGATCATCTTCTGCCGCACCCGCAACGAGGTCGACGAGCTGACCGAGGCGCTGCGCGCGCGCGGCCACGACGCCCAGGCGCTCCACGGCGGCTTCTCGCAGGAGCACCGCGACCGCGTGATGGCCCGCTTCCGCGCCGGCACGGCCGACCTGCTCGTCGCGACCGACGTGGCCGCGCGGGGGCTCGACATCGAGCACGTCTCGCACGTCATCAACTACGACGTCCCCTGCGCCGCCGAGGTGTACGTCCACCGCATCGGCCGCACGGGCCGCGCCGGCCGCGAGGGCGCGGCGATCACGCTGGTGGAGCCGCGCGAGCACTACCTGATCCGCAACGTCGAGCGGCTCACGGGCCAGCGCATCGAGGCCGCCACCCTCCCGACCGTGGCCGACCTGCGCGCCCGGCGCCTCGAGCTGACGCGCGCCTCGCTGCGCGAGGCGCTCCTCGAGGGCGGCGCCGAGCAGTTCCGGGTCGTCGTCGAGCAGCTCGCCGAGGAGTTCGACGTCATGGACATCGCCGCCGCGGCGGTGAAGCTCGCCCACCACGCGACGGAGGGGGAGCGGCAGGAGGACGAGGCGGAGATCCCGTCGTTCCGGCCGCCTCCGCCGGGGCCGGGGCGCGCCTACGACGACCGCGCGCGGCGCGGCCCTCCTGGCGCGCGCGGTCGCCCGGGCGAGGCGCAGGCCCGGCCGCGGCGCGAGGGAGGGGAGGCCGACGGCAACGTCGCGCGGCTCTACATCGGCGCGGGGCGGACCGCCGGGATCCGCCCGGCGGATCTCGTCGGCGCGATCGCGAACGAGGCGTCGCTGAGCTCGCGCGACATCGGCGCGATCCAGATCGCCGACGGCTTCTCCGTGGTGGAGGTCCCGGCCGACGCGGCGGACACCGTCATCGAGGCGCTGCGCGCCACCCGCATCAAGGGCCGCAAGGTCCAGGTCCGCCGCGACCACCACGACGCTCCGGGCGAGGCGCGGGGCGGCGAGGACGAGGCCCGCGGCGGCGCGGGCGAGGCCCGCGGCGGCGGCGGCGCGGACGACGAGGTCAGGCCGCGGCGCAGCGCGGCCGGCGCCCGACCGCGGGTCATCGCGGCCGACGAGGCCAGGCCGCGGAGCAGCGCGGCCGACGAGGCCAGGCCGCGGGTCATCGCGGCCGGAGTTCGTGCGCGCGCCAGCACGGCCGACGAGGCGCGCGGCGGCGCCGCCAAGCCCCGGGTCCGCGGCGCTGCCGTCGAGGCGCGGGACGGCGCGGCCGAGGCCCGCGGCGCGGCGGGCCTGGCTCCCCCGCGGCGTCGTCCCCGGACCTGAGGTCCGCGGCGGAGCGCGCCCGCGCTCGCTCCGCCACGGCGATGAGGCGGCCGGCGGCTCGACAGCCGATCCTGGCTCAGGTCACCCGTCCCCCGCCGCCTGCCCCCGCGCGCCCTCGCGGCCCTCCGGCCCCGGCTGGAGGTCCCAGGCGAGCCCCAGCGCCGCGAGCGCCCGGATGAACAGGAACGCGAGGTCGTGCTGCCCTGGCGCCATCCCGTAGCGGGCGGCGCGCGGGAAGGCGTGGTGGTTGTTGTGCCAGCCCTCGCCGAAGGTCAGGACCGCCACCCAGCCCACGTTGCGGCTCCCGTCGCGGGTGTCGAACGCGCGGCCGCCGAAGCCGGGCGCGTGACAGACGGAGTTCACCAGGTAGGTCGCGTGCATCCAGCCCACGAGCGGCAGGAAGAACACGAACGGCACCGCGCCCCAGCCCAGCGCGAGCCCCGCGAGCAGCACCGCCGCCACCTGCGGCGCGAAGCGCCACCGGAGCAGCCACCGGTAGTACGGATCGCCGGCCAGATCGCGGCAGTACTTCTCCGGATCGCGGGCGTCGGTCGAGCCCTCGTCGATGATCCACCCCATGTGCGCGTACCAGAGCCCGCGCCGCGGCGAGTGCACGTCGCCCTCGCGATCGGTGTGCGCGTGGTGCCGCCGGTGCGTCGCCACCCACGCGATCGGGCTGCCCTGCCCGCTGATCATCGCCACCGACACAAGCGCGTACTCGACCCACCTCGGGCACCGGAACGCGCGGTGCGAGAGCAGCCGGTGCAGGCCGACGATGGTCGAGAGGTGGAGCGCCGCGTACAGCGCGGCCGCGAGGGCGACGGAGCTCGCCCGGATCGGCAGGATCAGCCCGAGGGCCGCCAGCGCGTGCACCAGGGCGAAGTAGGCGATCGCGGCGCCGTTCGCGCGGCCCTTCATCGCAGCCCTCCTCCCCTGCCCCGCCCGCCGCGGCGCCACGTCACGCGGCCACCACGGAGCCGCTCGCCCGCCGCAACCGGATCCGCGCCAGCCCCCGTGGATCCGCCCGGCAGGACGAGGCGTCGATGCGCTGCGGCTCGAGGTCGAGCTCCCGCATCCTCGCCGCGTCCCACGCCTCGATCGGGTCGCGCCCGGCGATGTAGCTGCGCGCGCGGTTGGCGAGCGGCGCGCGCAGGCTCAGCACCTCGGGCGCCGACATCACGACGCACGCCTTGTAGCGGGGCAGATCGCTCGTCATCAGCCGGCTCCACAGGTGGCGGCCCACGCTGGGCAGGCTCCCCAGGGCGCGGCTCAGGCGCTGGAAGTGCTCGATCGTCTCGGAGGGGTGCAGCCTGGTCGGGCGGTGACAGAGGGTGTACCCGTCGAGATCCCGGCTCGTCACCCCGGGCAGGAGCCGGCCCTCGGCCGCCACCTGCGCGAAGAAGGGCGTCTCCGGGTAGGGGCAGACGATCCCGAGGAAGGTCGGGCAGTGATCCCCGAGGTCGTGGAGGTACTCGGGCACCCGCGCGAGGTACTCGTTGGTGTCCCCGTCCGCGCCCACGAGCAGCCCGAAGGAGAGGACGATCCCGCTCGCGGACGCCCCCTGCAGGACCTCGCGCACCTCGCTCAGCTTGTTCTGGCCCTTGTTCATCGCGCTGATCGACTCGGGGTTCAGCGACTCCAGCCCGGTGTAGGCGTAACGGCACCCCGCGCGCCCCATGAGGCGGACAAGCTCCGGATCGCGCAGCACGTTGAAGGTGAGCGCGCAGCCCCAGATCTTCTTGAGCGGCATCAGCGCCTCGCAGAGCTCCCGCAGGTAGCGCGGCGAGCCCCCGAGGTTGTTGTCGAGGAAGGCGAACGAATCTCCGGTCACCCCCGGAATGCGCTGGTTGAAGGTCATCCGTTCGCGGATGTCCCGGATCACGTGATCGACGGGTCGATAGCGGTACTGCTCGTGCCCGGTCAGCACGCAGAAGTTGCACGAGAAGGGGCAGCCGCGCGACGCCTCGATGCCCGGCAGGCGAACGACGTTGTTCCTGTAATCGATGAGATCGTAGCGGTAGGTGGGGATACGGTCGGGCGGCACCGGCGGGAGCGCGTAGACGGGCTGGAGCTCGCGCCGCTGGAAGTCCGCGAGGAGGGCCGGGACGTTCGACTCCGGCTCGCCCGCGATCACCGCGTCGAAGTGCTGGAGCGCGTCCTCGCGGAAGTGGCTCGCGTGCCGGCCGCCGGCCACGGTGGTCATGCCCCGCCGCCGGAACAGCGCGGAGAGCACCTTGGTGTGCTCGTAATAGGCGTGCAGGTACGAGAAGAACACGAGGTCCCAATCGCGATCGAGGGGGATCTCCGCCTCTTTCTCGTTGTAGAGCTCGATCTCGGCGCCGGGCGGGCACAGGGCCGCGATGAGCTCGGGCACCGAGGACTGCATGATCGAGCGCTCCTTGCGGTGAAGGCGGCTCGGGTGCGTGTAGGTCGAGATGATCGCGATGCGCATCGAGGGGGGGCTCCCGGTTCAGTTGAGGCCGACGGCGACGCTCGCGAGGCCCAGGGCGGCGTGCGCAAGGGTCACCCCGACCAGGGTGCGGTGCCGCGCGTAGAGCGCGCCGAAGAGAAGGCCGATGGCGAAGGTGAGGAAGGCGAAGCCGAGCGAGACATGGAGGTGGTAGACGCCGAAGAACGCCGAGGCGAGCGCGAGGTGGACGGCCCGGCCCGAGCGCGGCAGGAAGCGCTCCAGGGAGGTCTGGATCACGCCGCGCGCCACGAACTCCTGGAGCAGGCAGTGGGGCGCGTAGAGGGCGAAGAAGAGCGCTCTCCAGGTCGCGTCGTAACCGGCGATCGATCCCCAGGTGACGAGGGGCTCTCCGCGGGTCCACGCGCCGATCCGCAGCGCGAAGCAGGCGGCCGTGAGGGCGAGCGCGACGACCAGCGACTCCGCGAGGCTGCGGCGCATACCGGTCGTGGTCACGCCCATCCGCGCGAGCGGCAGCGGCTGGCGACGCACGTACCACGCCACGGGGACGAGGAGGACGAGCAGAAGTCCCCAAGAATACGCCATGTGCCGCGCCGGGGGCAGGCCCGGGACCACCGTTTGCTGGACCACGCGCGACATGAGGAGCAGCGCCGCGGCGAGGCCGATGAAGGAGAATATCTCACTGCGGAGATCGGGCGCGGCGGCCCCGCCGGCGGGATCGAGGCTGCGCGCGCGCGCCTCGGGCGCGGTGAGCGCGGGAGCGTTCATGGTCATACCGGCGCTCTGAGCAGTCGACATGCCATGAGACTTCCCGCGAACGGCGCGCGGCGTGGGCGGGAGATCCGCTGCGCGCAAGGGAGCAGGGGGCGGCGCGGATTACCTTTCTCCTGCGGGCTCTTTGCGCGGGGACAGCGCCGATTGAGCGAACACGGCGCAACCCGGACGGAGGTCCCCCCTCTGTCCGTGAGGGCGGTGGAGGCTCCTGGATGCGCCGGCGGCGCTGCCGACGCGGCGGGAGCCCCTGTGGGACTTGCCCACACCCGCGGTCGGCCTGATGTGGGAGCCGCCAGGGACAGGCGAAGGCGCGCCGGGGTGTCCCTGGCGCGTCGCCTCATGTCCCTGGCGGCGGCCTCCGTGTCCCTGACAGGTCGCCTCTCATCCCTGGCAGCGACTTCCGTGTCCCTGGCGACAATCCTGTCGGTCACGCTCGGTCCTGTCACGTGTCCCTGGAGGCAGTATCCGTGTCCCTGGCGACCTTCTCCGTGTCCCTGGCGCGTCGGCTCATGTCCCTGGCGACCTTCTCCGTGTCCCTGGCGACCTTCTCCGTGTCCCTGGCGACCTTCTCCGTGTCCCTGCCCGCAGCGCCGCGCTCTCACGTCCTCCGTCTCCCGTCTCCCGGCCCGCGTCTCCCGTCTTTCGTGCGCGTGCGCGTGCGCGTGCGCGTTCCCGTCCTCGGTGTTCCGCTCTACGTCTCACGGTGACGGGAGAAGGGATGGATCGGGAACGCGCACGCGCACGCGCACGAAAGACGCGCACGGAGACGCGGGCCGGGAGACGGGAGACGGGAGACGCGGGACGGGAGACGGGCACGGACCCCCGGAAGGGTCTCCGAGGCGACGGTGCTAACCAGGATCCTCCTTCGCTCGTCGAATCGGCAGGATCCTGACCCGTGACGTTGTCCCGTCGAGGGTGACAATCGCACCTCGGTCGAGCTCGTCCCTATGCTCGAGGATCGCCGATTGAAGACCAGTGAACGGCCTCTATCCCCTCGCCCCTCAGGAACGATGCCCAGGTCGGCGAGAGGTTCATGTCCACCAGAACCTTCATGATGCCTTCAGCGGGAGCTCGACCTCCTCGGCGCGCCATGCCGCATAGGAGAGCGCCGCCATCACGTCATCCCTCTCGAGGTAGGGATAGAGCTCGAGCACCTTCTCGATCGGGTGCCCCGCAGTCAGCAGCCCCACGATGGTGCCCACCGTCACCTTCATCCCTCGAATGCAGGGCCGGCCCCCCATCACGGCGGGGTCGTGCGTGATCCTTGCCAGCAGCTCCGTCAGCATGCCGGGAAGCTCACCTCAATCGGCGGTGGTCTTCCGCCTCTGGAACTGGGCGAACAGCGCGGCGCGGACCTCGTCGTGCAGCGGCTCGCCCGGGATCCCCTTCAGCGCGTCGATCGTCAGATCCATCTGCCGCAGGTACGTGCGACACCGGTCACACCACGCGAGGTGCTGCGCGCAGCCCGCCTCTTGCTCCGAGGAGAGCGCCCCCTCTCTCCTGTCGGTGATCATCTCCGTCAACTGACAGCACGTGACGACCATGCGCGCTCACCCCCTCGTCAGGTAGCGCTCCAGCGCGGCCCTGAGCTTCGATCGGCCACGGTGCAGGAGCACCCTCTGGTTCGCCTCGCTGATGCCGAGGATCTCGCAGACCTCGTCGGAGGGACACCCCTCCACATCCCGCAACTGGACAACCGCGCGCTGTCCAGGCACCAGGGCCTCGAGCTCCCGCTGGAGCACGGCGCCGATCTCCTTGCGCAGCAAGAGACCCTCCGGGCTCTGCTCCGTCCACGGAGCGGGCGGATTCACCCAGTCGCCCGTGCCGTCGAAGCGGGCCGGATCGACCGCCGGCTCGCTGCCCTGATCCCCGTCCTCCAGCCAGGAGACAGGCACCGTGCGCTTCTCTCGCGTGCCCCACGTCCTGGCGCGGTTCGTCAGGATCCTGAACACCCATGTCTTCAGCGAGGAGCGCCCCTCGAAGCGCACGAGCCCGTCGAAGACCGCCGCCCAGGTCTCCTGGACGATCTCCTGCGCGCCGGCGGGGCCGGCGAGGGTCCGGGCCAGCCGGAGCATGGGCGTGTGGAGCTGGGTCACGAGCCGCTCGAAGGCCTGCTCGTCCCCCGCGAGCAGCCGGCGGACGAGCGCGACGTCGTCCGCGGGCACATCCGAGGAAGCAACGCCGTCCGGCGCGCCCGCGGCGAGCAGCGGGCCTGTGTCGGCCGGCGCGCGCCTCGCCGTCGACGCCAGCGCGGCCGCTGTGCCGTCGGCGCCGGCGCCGGTCGAGCCGTCGTGGGACACGCAGAGCACGGTATCACGCCGCCCGGGGGCGCATCAATCGACGCCGGGGCGGCGCGCCCCGTGGTGGTGGCATGCCCCGTGGTGGAGGGAGGGCAGCGGACGCCGCCCGGGTCACAGCGATCGCAGCACCTCCGCGAGCTCGTTCGGCTTCGTCAGGAAGGGAGCGTGGCCGGCGTCGATCGAGAGGACCTTCTCGCAGGGCGAGGCCGTGTGCTGCTGCTTCTGCTCGGCAGGGCTGATGGCGAGATCCTTGAGCGCCTCGATGTACACCCGGGGGACCCGCCCCCACCGCTCCTCCGTGACGTGAATGGGCTCGGCGAACGGCTTCGCGGGCTCCTCGCGCAGGTGGCTCTCGAGCCGCGCGATGTCGTCCGGAGAGCAGTCCTGGCAGAAGGCGTTCTCCGCCCACCCCTCCTTGAACGAGAGCGAGGTGCCGTCGCTCGACGGGACGGCGTACGCCTTGATCTCCGCCCCGTCATCGTCGGCCCACTCCTCGTTCAGCGACTGACCGTCCTTCATCAGGAACGCTGTCAGATAGACGAGCGTCTTCACCTTGTCGGGCCGCGCCTCGGCCGCCTGGCTCACCACGGTGCCGCCCATGCTGTGGCCGACGAGGACCACCGGGCGCGAGGCGCCGTCGATGGCCTCGACGACGGCATCCGTATAGGCCTGCAGGCTGGCGTCCGCGAGCGGCGTCTGGTCGTCGCCGTGCGCGGGGAGATCGAGGGCGATCACCTCGTTTCCGCCCGCCTCGAGGAGCGGCACCACCTTGTCCCACGCCCAGCCGCCAACGAAGGCGCCGTGGACAAGGACATACGTGTTCCTTTCGGACCCCTGGGCGCCGTCGCCCCCCTCCCCGCCGTCCGCGCCCGCGTCCCCGCAGCCGGGCAGCGCGGACGACACGAGCGCCGCGGCCGAGATCATGGCGCCAAACCGCAGGACACTGCGAAGCAGACCGTTCATGGATGTCTCCTCATCGTCGCCAGGCTCTCCTCGAGCGCGACGTCATCGGTGTTTCTTCGTGCGACGGACACGCGCGCCCTTGCGCCTGGGCGTGTTCCCGGCGCCGCGGCGGCTCATCCCGCTACGAGCACAGTCTCGGAGGGGGCCCGAACGTTACGGCCCGTTCGCGAAATCGTACCGAGGGGGCCGCGGCCTCTCCTCCCGCGCGGCAGCCGGGCCCACCAGGCCCTGCCGGGCACGGCGACGGCGCGCCCGCCGGAGCCTGGTGGCGCTGCGCGTTCTGGGCTAGACGCGTCGCGATGCCCGAGAGCTCCGTGGCCAGTCGAGACGATCTCGTCGCGCGCGACAGGCGCTGCGTCATCCACCCCTACGCTGCCCCCATCTCGAGCGCGCCACTCTTCGCCGTCGAGCGCGCCGAGGGCGTCCGCCTCACGCTGACCGACGGGCGCGAGCTCGTCGACGGCATGTCGTCCTGGTGGGCCGCCATCCACGGCTACGCGCACCCGGCGCTGATGGCGGCCGTCCGCGACCAGCTCGGGCGGATGAGCCACGTCATGTTCGGGGGGCTCACCCACGAGCCCGCGGTCGCGCTGTGCGAGACGCTCGTGGCGATCACCCCCGAGCCGCTGACGCGCGTCTTCCTCGCCGACTCCGGATCCGTGTCGGTCGAGGTGGCCATCAAGCTCGCCCTGCAGTTCTTCCTGGCGCAGGGGCGGCCCGAGAAGCGCCGCCTGATCAGCGTGCTCGGCGGCTACCACGGCGACACGTTCGGCGCGATGGCTGTCACCGATCCCGTGGGCGGCATGCACCACCTCTTCCGCGGCGCGCTCGCGCAGCACCTCTTTGCGCCGGCGCCCGGACCGGCGTTCGACGCGCCCTGGTCGCCGGACGCCGTGGGCAGCATGGCCGCGCTGCTCGAGCAGCACGCGCACGAGGTAGCGGCCGTCATCCTCGAGCCGATCGCGCAGAACGCCGGCGGGATGCGCTTTTACCACCCGCAGTACCTGCGCGAGCTGCGCGCGCTCTGCGACCGTCACGGCGTGCTGCTCATCCTCGACGAGATCGCGACCAACTTCGGCCGCACCGGGGAGCTGTTCGCCTGCCAGCACGCGGGCGTCGCGCCGGACATCATGTGCCTCGGCAAGGCCCTCACCGGCGGCACCATGACCCTGGCCGCCGCGCTCTGCACTGAGCGCGTGGCCGAGACGATCGCCGGCAACGCGCCGGGCGCGTTCATGCACGGCCCGACGTACATGGGCAATCCGCTCGCCTGCAGCGCCGCGCTGGCCAGCATCCGCCTGCTCCTCAACTCGCCGTGGCGCGCGCGCGTCTCGGCCATCGAGGCGCAGCTCCGCCGCGAGCTCGCCCCCTGCCGCGCGCTCGACGCGGTCGCCGACGTCCGCGTGCTCGGCGCCATCGGCGTCGTCGAGCTCAAGCAGCCCGTCGACATGGCGCGCGTGCAGCCGGCGTTCGTCGAGCGCGGCGTGTGGCTGCGGCCGTTCGGGAAGCTGGTCTACACCATGCCGCCGTACATCATCGAGCCAGGAGACCTGTCGCGCATCACCGGGGCGATCGTGAGCGTGGTGTCCGAGCTCTGAGCCGCGCGCGCAGATCCCGACGAAGCCAGCACGGAAGAGGCTCACCACAGACGGCGTCACCAGCTCCGTGCGTCAGGAATCGCGCCAGGAACTAGCCCGCCGGGGCGCGGATCTTCGGCGAGCTACGAGGGCCGTGACCACCGCGGCCGAGCGCGTCGCCGAGCGCCTCGAGGAAGACACGCACGCGCGGGACGGACGCCCGGCGCGCCGGCGTGAGCGCGTGCAGCGGTGGTCCCTCGGTCGCGAACGGCGCCAGCACCTCCACGATGAGCCCCGCTTCGAGCAGCGGAGCGGCCATGAAATCGAGGACTTGCGCCACCCCGATCGCCTGCACCACCGCGTCCATGAGCAGATCGCCTTGATCGAGCACGATGCGCGAGGGCGTCGCAACGTCGACGCCGCCATCGCCCGCACGAAAGCGCCAATCGACGACCTTGCCGCGCAGCACGAACTTGATGCACTCGTGCCGCGCGAGGTCGGCCGGCGAGGTCGGGACCCCCCGGCTCGCGAGGTAGGCAGGCGCGGCGACGGTGATCCAGCGCGGCGTGCGCAGAGCGCGCGCGACGAGGGATGAGCTCTCGAGCGATCCCATGCGCAGCGCGACGTCGATCTCCTCCTGCGCGAGCGGCAGGAGGCGATTCGTGGCGATGAGCCGGATCGCCAGCCGCGGGTAACGCGCCGACAGCCGCGCGACGACCGGCAGGACGCTTCGACCGAGCATCGGCGGTAAGGTCACGCGCAAGGTGCCGTGCGGCTCTCTCTGTGCCCCGGCGACCTGCTCTCGCCCCGCCTTTAGCTGCGCGATGGCCGCACGACAGCGCTCGAGGAACACGGCGCCCTCAGGCGTGAGCGCCACATGGCGCGACGTGCGCTCCAGGAGCACGACCCCGAGCTCGGCCTCCAGCCTGGCCACGGACTTGCTCACGGCGGCGGCCGTGACCCCGAGGCGCGCGGCCGCGGCGCGGAACCCCCCCGCCTCCGCCACGCAGACGAACGGCAGTACGCCGGAGAAGAGGTCCACGCGGCGAGGATAGGTCGTTAACCTGTGGTTGACAATGCTTTGCCCGCGCTCCGGCTGGTCATCCACGCGCGCGCGCGTATCGTGTCCATCGAGGAACGGAGAACGCGCAATCCCATGTACTTCAACGGAAGATCAGCGCTCGCCAGGACGGCGTCCAGGGCCCTGTCGGTCCTGTGGCTGACGTTGCTGTCCGGCTGCGCCGCCTCATCAGGCACGTCACCGCGAGAAGAAATGAGGCCCATGAGCACGGTCAGCGTCCGCTACATGGTCGACGACGTCGACACCGCCATTGCCTTCTACACGACTCACCTCGGCTTCGCGCTCGAATCGGACGCCCGTCCCGCGTTCGCCGCCGTCACCCGCAGCGACCTGCGGCTCCTGCTCAGCGGCAAGGCCAGCTCCGGCGCGCGACCGATGCCCGACGGGCGCCAGCCTGTCCCCGGCGGCTGGAACCGCATTCAGCTGCCCGTGGCCGATCTCGCCGCCGAGGTGGCCCGGCTCCGCGCGGCCGGGCTGCGGTTCCGCAACGACATCGTGAGCGGAGTCGGTGGCTCCCAGATTCTGCTCGATGACCCGTCCGGCAACCCCATCGAGCTCTGGCAGCCTGCCCGTTGAGGGCTCCTCCGCCGGGCACGTCGCCTCGGACGCGCTCGCCGAGCGCGTGGCCGCCTGGCCGATCATCATGTTCGTGGGGCGTGCTAATGTGCGCCCGGGTCATCGCTCCGGCGCACACGGTTCGAGCACGACCACGGGAGGTACGACCATGACCAAGGGCGCGTGTCTATGCGGAACGGTCCGCTACGAGATCGACGGTCCGTTCCATGCCATGCTGCACTGCCACTGCTCGATGTGCCGCAAGTTCCACGGCTCGGCGTTCGCCACGGCCGCTGTCGCGCCGCTCTCGGGCTTTCGCTGGCTCGCCGGCGAGCACGCCATCCGCGCGTCGTGCGCGAGCCGTCATCGCTCCTTCTGCACCACGTGCGGCTCGGCCACGCCGCTGCTCGCCCCCGAGCGGCAGTTCGCCCTTGTCCATGCCGGCAGCCTCGAGGGCGATCTCGGCATCGCGCCAGAGTTTCACCAGTTCGTCCGCTTCAAGGCCCCCTGGTACACGATCACGGATTCCCTGCCGCAGTTCGAGGAGTGGCCGCCCCCGAGCCAGGCGCCGGTCGTCTCGCGCCCCGCGGTCCCGCCCAGAGAGGGCGTCACCCAGGGGAGCTGCCTGTGCGGCGACGTCGCCTTCGAGCTCGACGGCGCGCCCCTCCGCATGATGAACTGCCACTGCTCGCGCTGCCGCCGCGGGCGCAGCGCCGCGCACGCGACCAACGTCTTCGTCGCCCTGGACACGTTCCGATGGGTCCGCGGTGACGCGCAGGTCGCGAGCTACAGGGTGCCCGAGGCGCGGCGCTTCACCGTGGCGTTCTGCACGCGCTGCGGCGGCGCGGCGCCGCGGCTGTCGCCCGAGCACGGCTTCGCCGTGGTGCCCGCGGGCACGCTCGACACCGATCCCGGCGTCCGCCCTGAAGCCCACATTTTCACCGCCTCCAGGGCGAGCTGGTTCCCGATCACGGGCGACCTGCCGCAATACGCCGAGCTCCCGCCCCAGGCCTGACGACGAAGAGCGAGGCTATCACGGTTCGTCCCGCGCGACGCAATGCGCCGCGGAGGAGAGAATTTGAACCACAGAGGCACAGAGGGCACAGAGGAGAGAAAGAGAGTCAGAGAGATGAATCATCAGTTCTCTCCTCTCTCGCCTCTGTGCCCTCTGTGCCTCTGTGGTTCCTTGTCTCTCTCGTGAACCCGAGCACTCAGCCCGTCACTTCGCGCCCGCGAGCTTCAGCACCGCGGCCCGCTCGACGTCGGTCGGGTCGCGCTGGCAGTCCTTGCCGACGCCCTGCAGGGCGTCGAGCTGGCGGACGAGATCCCCGGGGTCCACGCTCAGGCAGCCCTCCTCGAACTCCGAGCACTCGGCGACGGAGAGCGCGGTCCCCGCGACGTAGCGGCAATCGGGGTCCTCGGGCGGGTACCTCAGGAAGGTGGAGGCGTGGTCCACGAGGCACGCGGCGTCCGACGGCGTGTTCGCCTTCTTGCAGCGCGCGGCGGCGATGCGCGCCATCCGCTCCAGGTCGGCGGCCGGGTACGTGCGGACCCGAGGGGGAGCGGGCTGCGCGATCGCGTCGCCGGCGGTCCGCGGGCCCGCGGCGGGCTGCGCCGCTTCGGAGCACGCGCACGCGAGGAAGGCGCACGCGACGACGAGGACGAGCAAGGAAGATCCCTCGGGCCTCATGCAGCGACACGTACCACGCCCGCTCCGGCCCCCGCAATCCAGCGCGCCCCCCTCCGGCTCCCGCAAGCCAGCCCCGGCGCGCGGGTTCGGGTATCCTGGCAGCCTGATGCGTATGCGCCGCTCCGATGCCGCCGATCCCCCCGGCGCCCACCACCACCGCCTGGCCGATCCCCCCGGCGCCCACCGCCGCCGTGACCGCGCTGACAAGGGCGACAGGCGTCGCGCCCACACCTGCCCCGCCGGCCGCGCGGCGAGGTAGAACGAGCCCCAGTGAGCAAGGAGAGAGACGTGGCTGGCGCGATGTCCAACCGAAACGATGCGCGGAGCGGCGCGCCCACCGCCCTGGAGCTCACGGTGTTCGCCGGGGGCCGCGTGACCCGGCACCCGCTGCCGGCCGAGGGGCGGGTGTCGCTCGGCCGCTCGAAGGAGAACGACGTCCCGATCGACGACAGCTCCGTCTCGCGCCGGCACGCGATCATCCACCTCGGCCCGCGGATCGCGATCGAGGACCTCGGGAGCGCCAACGGCACCCGCCTGCGCCGCGAGCGCAGCGCCGGGCCGACGACCAAGCTGCTCGAGCTCCAGCTCGAGCCGGGCAAGACCATGGAGCTCTCCGTGGGCGACGCGGTCAACCTCGGCTCGGCGCTCATCGTGATCGTGCCGCGCGAGGGCGCGACGAGCGCGGCGCCGGGCCAGGGGCCGGGCGAGCCCATCGTGATCGACCCGGCCATGCAGAAGCTCTACGCGCTCGCCGAGCGCGTGGCGGGCTCGCCGATCACCGTGCTCCTGCTCGGCGAGACGGGCGCCGGCAAGGAGGTGCTGGCCGAGCACATCCACCGGCGGTCGCCGCGCGCGCAGGGGCCGTTCCTGCGGCTCAACTGCGCGGCGCTGTCCGAGTCGCTCCTGGAGAGCGAGCTCTTCGGCCACGAGAAGGGCGCCTTCACGAGCGCCGGCCAGGCGAAGCCCGGCCTGCTCGAGACAGCCGAGAAGGGCACCGTGCTGCTCGACGAGGTGGGCGAGCTGCCGCCCTCCATCCAGGTGAAGCTGCTGCGCGTGCTCGAGGACCGGAAGGTGATGCGCGTCGGAGGCCTGAGCCCGCGGCCCATCGACGTCCGCTTCCTCTCGGCAACGAACCGCGACCTCGCCGCCGAGGTCAAGCGCGGCGCCTTCCGCGAAGACCTGTTCTTCCGGCTGAACGGCATCGCGCTGACCCTCCCGCCGCTCCGGGCGCGCGTCGCCGAGATCGCGCCGCTCGCGCGCGCGATCGCCGAGCGGACCGCCGGCGCGCTCGGGCGCCGGGCGCCGGCGTTCGCCCCCGAGACGATCGCCGCCCTGGAGGCGCACCCCTGGCCCGGCAACATCCGCGAGCTGCGCAACGTCATCGAGCGCGCGGTGGTGCTCTCCGGCGGCGACACGGTGCTCCCGGAGCACCTCCTGCTCGACGCGGCCGCCACGCCCCCCGCGGCGGCTCCCCTGGCGCCGACCCTGGACACGAGCCTCGCGCCCGCCGCGGCGACCGCCAGGGCGGACGAGGACGCTGGCGCCGCGCGGTCGGGCCAGAGCGCGGGCGACCTGCGGCGCGAGCTCGACGCGATCGAGCGGCGCCGGATCGTCGACGCGCTGGAGCAGTGCGCGGGCAACCAGACGCAGGCCGCAGCGCTCCTCGGCATGCCCCGCCGCACCTTCGTGGCCCGGCTGGACGCCTACGGCATCCCGCGGCCGCGCAAGCGCAAGAGCAACGACTGACCCGGAGTCCCGGGGAGCCGCCTCGTCGTGTACGAGGCGCGCCGCACGGGCTCTTCGTCACCCACCGCGAACGGCTCAGCCGCGACCTGCTCGCCTTCGCGCAGGGCTGAGCCGCCGCGCCCGCGGCGTCAATTCGAGCCGAGGAGCCTCAGCAGCTCTTCGCGCTCGTAGTCGGTCGGCTCGCGATTGCAATCCTTGCCGGCGCTCTGCAGGGCCTCGATCTGATGATCGAGATCCTTCGGATCCACGCTCTGGCACCCCTCATTGAAATCGGAGCACTCGGCCACAGAGATCGCCGTCCCGGACACGTAACGGCAATCCGGATCCTCGGGCCGGAACTTGAGGAACGGGGCCGCCTCGTTGAGGAGACACGCCGAGTCCGAGGGCGCATTCGCCTTCTTGCAGCGCGCGGACGCGACGCGGGCCACCCGCTGCAGCTCCTCCTTCGGGTAGCTGCGGGCCCGGGGACGAGCAGGGGCCGGCGCGGCCGCGGCCGGAGCCGGCGCACCAGCGGCCATATCGGACCCGCCCATCGAGGACGAGCGCTCCCCCAGGCCTTCCGGCGTCGAGGGAGACAGCGGTGAGGAGGACGCGCACCCACAGGCGAGGAGCGCGGTGACTGTGATGAGAAAGCTTCCCCCAACCTTCATAGGCGACACATATCACACCTTGGCTCGCGCCCGCAATGCATAGGTCGCGCGCCGCGCGGCGGTCCATCGCCCTCGTCGGCGGGTAAAGAATTGCAGTGCGGGCACCCGCAGCTCGCCGTCGCGCCCGACGCACGACGTCTACCCCGACCGCGCTCCGGGCCGCGCGCGCCCCGGCGGTGCGCCGTCCCCGACCAGCGCGCCGCGCGCTGGAAGCGCGGCGCATCGGCGCTCGACGGCTCGCGCAGGACCGCACGCCGCGCTTGCGCAGGTCCTGCTCAACCCGCGCGGGGGACACTCGAACCGCGGCGCCGCGGCGCGATCACGCCCTGGATCCGGCCTCGATCCCCGTATCCTCACGTGGCACAGCGCCTGCAAAGCCCCGGTCGCCGCGCGCAGCCGCCGCCGACACGGCAGGAGAGCGCGCAGGCAACCCTCGAAAGGAAGCCCTCCATGGTACGTGCATTGTTTTCTTCGGTGGCCGTCTCGTTGCTCGTTGGTTGTGTCGCGGCGCCCGCAGGAGAGATGGCCGCGCAGGACCTCCTGCCGGCGAACGCGTGGGCGTCAGGCGCGGAGCTGTCCGGCTGTCCGCAGGATGAATGCCGGGTGGACGAAGGACCGGTCATCATCCCGGACGTGCACCCAACCGATCAGGGAGATGATCTCGACATGAGCGATGAATCGGACAGCGGCGAGCCGGAGAACACCATCGGAGACCTCGTGCCGGACGGCACGGAGGTGCCGATCCAGACGCAGATCCCGGTCGACTCGAAGCTTCGCTTCCTCGATCCAAGGACCAATGTATCGCTCCTCCAGGTGGCGGTGACGGGCTCGAACCCTCCCCCCAACTACGCGGCCAAGGTCGAGTACTGGTCGAGGGTCAGGCCCCTGAAGACGTCCTTGATGACCCTGGTCTCGGTCGGGTTCACGAACCGCCCGGGAACGCCGGGGTACCCCGGGGAGCTCCAGGACTGGCTCTCCGGGGGCAGCGTCATCGCGACGGCCCAGGAGGTGTCGTCGCAGCAGTGGGCTCAGGGCGTCTACGTGCCCGAGTCGCCGAACAGCGCGCTCTACTGGGCTGTCGATCCGGATCAGCCGACAACACACCGGATCGGCCTGCTCGTGGAGCGCGGGAGCGCCGACGAGCTGCTCAGCATGACCTGGTACAAGATGAAGCAGCCCATCAACGGGCTGATCTTCCAGAAGACCCCGAGCAAGCTGGCCTTCACGCAGGTGTTCGCTGGCGACGACCCGTCGACCGATCCGAGGCAGATCGACCCTCAGGCCACCTGGTACCACTACCATTGCATCACGCGGTAGGCGTGAGCTGCCCGCGCGCCTGAAGCCGCCTGAGGCGCGCCCGGACTGGCCTCCTGCGCCGGGCGGCGGCCGGCCGCTCACCCGGGCAGCGAGCGCGCCAGCCGGAACCCCATCCCCCCGAACCGATCCCCGGGCTTGCTCGCGAAGCGCGCCGCCGCGCGGCAGAAGTTCGGCGACGTCGACCACGCGCCGCCCCGCGCCGCGCGGAAGTCCGGGTCGCCGTCGTCGGCCGGATCGAGCAGCACGACGCCCTGCTCGGTCCGCGGCCCCTCGCGCTTCCACGCGTTGATGCACCAGTCCCGCACGTTGCCCGCCGCGCCGCGCAGCCCATAAGGGCTGTCGTCGAGCGGGAAGTCGTCGACGGGGCGGCGGCCGGCGACGCCCTCGTGGCTGCCCAGCATGCACGCCCAGGTCGGCTCCAGGAAGTCGCCCCAGGGCACGCAGCGGCCGTCGACGCCCCGCGCCGCCTTCTCCCGCTCGAGCTCGTTCAGGAGGCGCCACGGCGCGCCCGTCTCGGCGGCGTACCACGCGGCGTAGCGCATCGCCGCGCGCCAGTGGACGAAGGCGACAGGCATCCTCGGCTCCTCCTGGACGTCGGTCGGGATGCACCCGAGGCGGAAGCGCCCGTCGTCGCACCGCTCGAAGCGGAGCGAGTCCGGGCCCGCGCCCGGGACGGCGCGGCCCAGCGCGAGGCGCGGACAGCACTCGATCGCCTCGTCCTCCCGCCCGGCCGCGACGAGCGCGTTGAGGAAGGCGAGGTACTCGGCGTTGGTCACGGGGTGCCTTCGGACGACGAAGCCGTCGCACCAGAGCCGCCGCCGCGGGAGGCTGTCCCCGGCGTCGGGATCGCCGCCGGCGAGGAACCAGCCGGCCGGCACGTAGACGTCGTCCTCGCCGAGCTCGCCGAGCCGGAGCAGGCGGACAGGGCGCGGCGCCGCCTCGCCGGGCCGGACGCCGTCCCAGCGCCGCCCGCGCTCGATCAGCACGGGATACGAGGCCTCGTGGTGCCCCGGCGCGCGCAGCTTCAGGAGGTAGCTGCCGCGCGGGAGCGTCACCTCGAGGGGCGCCGGGCCGAGCTCGCGCGCGGGCTCGGGCGCGAGCCTGCGGTCGCGCTCGACGTAGCGGTGCAGGGAGACCTCGGCCCCCGCGGGGTCGGTCGCCAGCGCGAGCGCGCCGTCGCCCGCGAGCAGCACCGCGTGGCGGCCGCGGTCGTGCTGCCGGAGGAGCGCCTCGGCGCGCGCGGCGGCCCGCGCGTCGCGCGCCTCCTCGGCCTCGACGAGCTCCTCCGCGTAGTGGTCGGCCAGCGCCTCGTGCGCCTCGCGGAGGTCCGGCGCCTCGTTCAGCGCCGAGCGGAGGAGCTGCATCCACTCGATCTGGCCGAGCGACGCCGCCCGATCGAGGCGCTCCGCCTCGTCCTCGAGCCGCCACCCGCGCGCCTTCTGCTCGGCCGGGTCGAACGAGCTCAGGCCGTCGAGGATCGCCCGCGCCTCGTCGCGCAGCGCGCGCGCCCGCGCCCGGGTCGCGGCGAGCTCCGGCTGGATCGCGCGCGCCTTCGCGACGATCGCGAGCGCGCGCTCGCGCCGCCGCGCGCCGTCGAGCCAGCTCCGGACGTCGGCCGCGAGCGCGCCCGCGTCGGGGTACCGGGCCTCCGGGGCGAGCGCCATCGCGCGGGCGCAGATGGCCGCGAGCTCCGCGGGGACCTCGTGCGGGGCGAGCGCCTCGACAGGCCTGAGCCCGCCGGAGAGGAGCGCGCTCCAGACGGCCGCGAGGTGGCCGTCGTAGGGGTGGCGCCCGGCGAGGATCTCGTGGAGCACGACGCCGAGCGCGTAGACGTCGGCGGCGGCGCCGAGGCGATCGCCCTCGCCGCGCGCCTGCTCCGGGGCCATGTAGAGCAGCGTGCCGAGCACCTCGCCGGGCTGCGTGAGCGGGGCCGCCTCGATGACGTCCGCGCCGTCGGCGCCCTCGGGCGACCCGAGCGCCGGCGCGGCGGGGCGCCCGAGGCCCCAGTCCATCACGAGGACCTCGCCGAACTCGCCGATCATGACGTTGGCCGGCTTGAGATCGCGGTGGATCACGCCGCGGCTGTGCGCGTAGGCAACGGCCTCGCAGACGCGGAGGAACGTGTCGATCGCCCGCCGCAGCGCGGCGGGCGAGAGGCTCCCGCCGCCGGCCGCGTACATCTCGGCGATGACGTCGCCGAGCGTGCGCCCGCGCACCTCCTTCATCGTGAACCACAGCCGCCCGTCGGCGAGCGCGCCGCAGTCGTGCACGGGCACGATCCCCGGGTGCTGGAGGGCCGCGGTCAGGCGCGCCTCGGCGAGGAAGCGGGCGCGATCGGGCGTGGCGTCGCACGCCTCGGTCGACTGGATCTTCATCGCGAGGACGCGCCCCATGATGCGATCGCGCACGCGGCGCACCTCGCCCATGCCCCCGCGCCCGATGCAGCCGAGGTCCTCGTAGCGGTCCTCGGCGGAGAGGCGCTCGGGCGCCGTGACGGAGATGGGCGGCGGCTCGCGCGACGAGGGGCTCGGGGGGGTCACGCGCAGCCGGAACGTGACGTCCGTCGTGGCGTCCGCCGGCGACGCGCCGCCGGCCGCGGCCGCGGCCGGCGCGCACGCGGTCTTCGTCCGCTCCATCTCCTCGCGCTGGCTGCGGTTCATGCGCCGTCGACTCCGCGGATCGCGCCGGGAAGCTCCCCGAGGCGAGGTCCGCGGCGACTCTATCGTCCGCTCGCGCGGGCCTCAACCCGACGGGGCGCTCGGGCGCAGCCGAGCAAGCGCGCCGCCCACGGCGGCCACCGCGCCGAAGAAGCGCCCGCGGCGTCCTGGCGCGCTTCTGTCCAGCCCCGGCGCCAGGCCGGGTGTCCAGCGGGACGCCGGGGCCGCCGGTGAGGCCGAGCACGAGCGAGTCGCTGGCCTCGTGGGCTCGTCCCCGAGACCCGTTGGCGCAGGCGAGCCCCTGACGAGATCGAGGGCCAGGTGCAGATAGACGTGCTCCGTGCGCCTGTAGACGAGCCCGAGATCGATCACGCCGATCCATCACCTACAGACACGCACTTGGAAGCAAACGACGCTGCTCGGAGCCATCGCGCAGCGCCGGAGGGCGCTCTATACCTCGACACTGCCCGCTTGACCGATGTACTCTGCCAAGTCGGATGGCCCAGCCAGACAGCACGACCAGCACGCTCGACGACTTTTTCTCGCATTGCATGGAGCTGGTCTTCATCGCCGGCGAGGGCGGTAGGCTCCTCCGGATGAGCCGCGCGCTCACCGAGGCGATGGGCCCCGAGCTCCTCGACGCGGGCTCGCAGGCGGAGATCGGCCAGCTGGTTCACCCCGAGGACAGGGCCTCGTTCGACGAGGCGTGGGAGCACCTGCGCGCCGCGGCGAAGCCGATGGACGTCGTCCTGAGGATGAAGACGGCGGACGGATCGTTCAAGTGCTTCCAGTGCACGGCGCGATGGGTGCCCGAGAAGGAAGAGGTCTATGGAGCGCTCCGCGACGTCGAGGAGCGGATCAAGAGCGAGATCCAGCTCAAGCTCCTCCGGGCGATCAACGACCATCTCCCTGTCTGCTTGTGGGCGATCGACAGGAAGGGGATCTTCGTCCTCCACGACGGGAAGGGGCTCGATTCCGCCGGGCTCAAGCCCGGGCAGTTCATCGGGCTCAACCTGTTCGACCTCTACCCGGAATCTGGCACGGCGGTGCTGCGCAAGGCGCTCGACGGCCAGATGTCCTACTTCGTGAACGAGATCGACGGCGTCCACTGGGAGGCCTGGTACCTGCCCATCCTGAACGATCGCGGCGAGGTCACCCACGTCGCGGGGGTCACGCTCGACATCACGCCCGCGAAGCGCACCGAGCAGGAGCTCCGCGCGAAGCTCGATCTCATCGAGCGGCAGCGGCAGGTCATCCGCTCGCTCTCGACGCCGATCATCCAGGTGTGGGACCGCGTGCTCACGCTGCCCCTCATGGGCATGTTCGACAGCGCGCGCGCCGCCGACGTGATGGAAGGGCTCCTCCGCGAGGTCGTCCGGACGCAGGCGCGCTACACCATCGTGGATCTCACCGGGATCGAGGCGATGGACACCGAGACGGCGAACCACCTCATGAAGCTCACCGCGGCCATCAAGCTCCTCGGGGCCGAGGGGATCATCACGGGGATCCACCCCGCGATCGCCCAGACCATCGTCGGCCTCGGCGTGGATCTCTCGTCGATCGAGACGCGCTCGACGCTGCGGCAGGGGCTCGAGTACTGCATTCGAAGGATGGGCCGCGAGCGCTGATACCGCCGCTCGCCGTGGCCGTCCGCAGGCCGTGAGCTCGCGCACCGGATCATCAACACAGGATCCGTGAGCTCGCGCACCGGATCATCAACACAGGATCCGTGAGCTCGCGCACCGGATCATCGACACGGAGACCGAGCCCCGCGGCCGCGGCGAGCCGGGCGCAGAGCGCGCCGCGGTGGCGGACGGTCTGACAGCGTGCGCCGACGTCACCGGGGAGCGCCGCACAGGCGACGGGTCCGCACGTGCGCTGGACCTGTGGAGTTCGAACATCAGGAGTGTGACATGAGTCCTGGCGCAGCAACACCGAAACTCGCGCGCCGGCCGCGAACTTCGCTTGACGGATTTGTTAACACATTTGTACAATGATCTTTGATTCTCAGCGACGTGGGGGCATTCAACGAATGGAGTGAGTTCCATGAGCACGAACAGCGGTGGTCTCAGCAGTTTTCTGCGTCGTGTCTTTCCTGTCGTCTCCACGCTCGCGCTGGCGGGCGCCGTCACCTTGACGCTCGCGCGGCCCGCCGAGGGCACGCGCTCGAATGGTCTCCCGGAGCTCAAGGCGCTCCAGGAGATCGAGCAGCTCGAGTACTGCTACGCGGCCGGGACCGACGCGATCGGCGGCGGCGATCTGGCGAAGGGCAAGCAGATCTTCTCGAGGTGCTTCACGCCGAACGCCCCCGTCTTGATCTGGGAGGCCGGCGCCGCTCCGGGTGATCCGCCGGTCGTGTCGGTGCCCAGCGCCGAGGCCTGGGCCGACTTCATGGGCGTCCTGTTCGCCGAGTCCGGCTACGTCGACACGCAGCACCTGATCAGCAACATCCGTATCGACATCCTCCCTGGCGGCAACCGCGCGAAGATCACCTCGTACCTGATCGCGACGCACATCGTCGACCCGCTGGGCAGCGTCCAGGTGGCGCACGGCACGTACGAGAACGAGGCGGTCTGGACGCCCTCGGGCTGGAGGCTCAGCAAGCGCACGTTCCGCACCAAGGCGTTCATGCCCCTCGAGGCGCCGGCCCCCTGAGCGGCGCCGCGAGCGCGTGAGGGCGCGCCGTGGCCGCTTCACGGACTCGATGGATCCGCAGGCACGGACTCGCGGACTGCGGCCTCCAGCCCCCATCTCCACCGCAGGCCGGGCTAGCTCGGCGTCAGCAGGTTCCGCGCCTCCGTGCGCAGCACGACCGCCTGCCCGAGGCTCTGGATGGCCTCGGCCGGCACGTCGAGGAACCCCGCCTGGAAGATCCCGTGCTGCACGCCGAGCACGTCGGCCGCCTCGGCCCGGAGCTTGACCCGCACCCCCGCCAGCTTGAACGAGTCGCTGTCGAGGTAAAGCTGCTCCACCTCGCCGATCACGCTCCCCTCGGCGTCGACAACCGAGTGCCCCCGCACATCCTGCTCGTACGTCAATCGCATGGCGCTTGCTCCGCGCCGGGGGCGAAAGCACGACGCAGGCCACCTGGCCGCCGCCGCGCCGTGTCCCGCGCGCGCACCGCCGCGAGGGCGCCGCGATCAGCCCGGTTGCTGGTAGGGGCGCGCGTCGAGCGGCAATTCGAGGGTGAAGGTGGTCCCGCGCTCCGCGCTGCTCTCCAGCGTCACCCTTCCTCCGTGCGCCTCGGCGCACCCGTGCACGAACGTGAGGCCGAGCCCCCACCCCCGCTGCCCGCCCGCCACGGCGGCCCTGGTCCGGACGAACGGCGCGAACAGGCGAGCCTGGTCCTCGGGCGCGATCGGCGGGCCCTCGTTGTGCACCGCGACGGCGGCCCGGTCCGAGGTCTTCTCGACCGTGATGATGACCGGCGCGCCTGTGGCCCCGTACTTGAGCGCGTTGCTCGCCAGGTTCGAGATCGCGCGGCGCAGCTCCCCGGCGCTCCATATCCCCTCGACGCGCGCCTCTCCCCGGAGGGCGACGCGCTGGTCATGAAAGGACGCGAGATCGTCGATCACCTCGCGGGCGATCGCGACAATGTCGCACGCGCCGAGCAGCAGCGGGAGCCTGTGGCCGGCGCGGAGCCGCTGCACGTCGAGGAGCGTGCGGCTCATCTCGTCCATGCGGCTCATGCTGCGAAGGATCTTTTCCGCGAGCATCTGCACGTTGTCCGCTGGCCGGCCGATCTTGATGAGCTCGGCGGCGTACATCGCCGCGCTCATCGTGCTCCGCAGGTCGTGGGTGATGAGCGACATGCACTGCTCGCGGACCTGCTCGAGCTCGCGGACCTGCGTCACGTCCCGGTAGAGGTTCATCGCGAGCGCCACCCGCCCCTGCGCGTCGCGCACGACGCCGCCGCTCAGGACGATGTGCCGCACGGCGCCGTCCGGGCGGTGCAGGAGCACCTCGTCCTCGTCGGCGAACGGCTCACCCCGCATCACCCGCGACAGCACCTCCTGCTCGAAATCGAGGGGCGTTCCGTCGAGATGCCTGAAGTCGCAGCGGCGGTAGTCGTCCAGCGTGGGGCGCGCGCCGGAGAGACCGAGCTTCGCGCGGCCGGCAGGGTTCACGAGGACGACCTCGCCGGTGGCGCCGAACACCGCGACGCCCTGGGACACCACGTCCAGGAGCGCCCTGAGCTCGGCCGCGCTCTGGTTCGCCCGGTCCGCGAGCTCCTGCTCCCGGATCCCGGCGACGATGAGCTTCTCGTTGGCCTCCTGGACGTCCCGGGCGGCCTGGGCCTCGCGAGCGCGCGCCATGACCTGCTCCGTTGTGTCGAGGATCTGCACGACGAGCCCGCGCTGGCGAGCCCGCTCGTCGAGGAGCGGCGCCACGATGGCGGTCCCGTGGAAGGCCCTCCCCCCCGGGCGCCCGAGCGCGACGTCCGCCGCCATGTCGGTGACGCCGTCCCGGAACACGCGATCGAGCAGCGCCCTCAACGCCTCCGCGCCCTGGAACAGGCTGGGGAAGCTCACCTCGGCAGGCAACTCCGGCGACATGACAGGCAATCCGCAGAACGCGGGGTTCGCATAACGGACGATGTGCTGCTCCGTCACGGTCAGGAGGGTCGGGAGCAGAGATCGCTCGACCGCAGGCCTGTATCGGTGGATGAGGTCCACGTCTGGGTCAGGCATTTGCGCTTCCTCACCCCTGCACAGCGTGTACATCATCCAGGTGTTCCCTTGTCTACTGTCCGAGCGGTCGGGCAATCGACCTGTATAGCACGCTCCCGTTCTCCTGGACCTCGATGAGGTAGTTGAGCTCGACCAGGCGGGCCAGCGCCCGCGACAGCGCGGGAAGCTCCATTCCGGTCGCCTCGGCGAGGCGCTCGGCCGTCGCTTCGCGCAGCGCCAGCGCCTGGTCGAGCACGGCGCGCTCCCTGTCGATCAGCCCCGGCAATCCCGCCGGATCGAGGCGCCGCGGGGTCGGCACGCCCGTCAAGAAGCCGCGGTAGCCGGTGATCGGCTCGGTCACCCGCATCCCGCTGGACGTGATCTCGTAGGCGTGCAGATACGGGCTGTGCTGGCTCCGGCGCATCTTGGCGACGGTGAGCACCTTGCGTAGCTGGCCGTCGATCTCGGCATAGCGCAGCAAGATGATGTTGTGCGCCAGGAAAGAGACGGTGTGCGGGCTGAAGTGGATCTTGTCGAAGGACTCCGTCACCTCGACGGTGAGCAGGATGCTCACGCCGCCGCCCGTCAGCGCCCCGATCATGCGGTACAGCGACTCCCGGAAATCCTCGCGGAAGCCGGGCGACAGCGCCAGCTCGAGGCCGTTCAGGGAGTCGATCACGAGACGCCTGGCGCCGATCTGCGCCACGGCCTGCTGCACCTCGTGGAGGATCTCGTCGGCGGAGAGATCGAGCAGCCTGAAGTAAAGCAAGCGGAGCTGCTGCTGCCGCGCCATGGCCTCGAAGTCGACCCCCATCTCCTTCGCCCGCGCGACGAACTCTTCCGGGTGCTCCTCGAAGAGGGCGAGGACCGCTGGCTCCCCGTGCCGGACCCCCTCGGCGGCGAACTGGATGCTCACGGCCGTCTTGCCCGTCCCCGACGGGCCCGCCACGAGCGTCGCGTCGCCCGTGATCACGCCGCCGCCCATCATCTCGTCGAGGCCGGGCACCCCCACGGAGACGCGGCGCCTGGCGGAGTGCTCTGCTGTGACCGGGAGCCGCGACATCGTCCGCGGGAAGACCTCGATCCCCTGCTGGCTGATGCGGAAGGTGTGACGCCCCGGGATCGCCGCCTGCCCCCTCATCTTTATCACCTCGATCTTGCGGACGGCGGTGTTCCGCTCCTTGTTGTGCGTGAGCCAGAAGATCCCGTCGGCGATGGTGAAGACGGGGTTGCTGTGCATCTCGCTCTCCTCGTACTCGCCGACCAGGAAGGAGGTCACCTGCCAGCTCGTGAGGTGGAGCGCGAGCCGCTGCAAGAAGGCCTGAAGCTCCATATCGCCCCCGACGTACGAGCGCATCACCGTCCGGAAGGAGTCGACGACCACGATGGCGGGGTTCGTCTGCTCGACGTGCTTCACGATGCTGTCGAGCAGCGCGGCGGGGCTCTCCGACATCACCTCGCGGCTCAGGTCGATGAAGCGGATCACCGTGCCCACCTTCTCGGGATCGAAGAACCCCATCTGCTGCTGGTAGCGCAGCATCTTGAGGGACGGCTCCCCCAGGACGGTGAAGTAGAGGGCAGGTCGCTCGGCCGAGGCGTTGGCGAACGTGAGCTGGTGGACAAGCGTCGTCTTGCCGGCGCCCGGCGGGCCGGCGACGAGGTTGAACGAGTACTCGGGGAGCCCGCCGCCGAATACCTTGTCAAGACCAGGGATCCCGGTCGACAGGAGCTTCAGACCCATTCTCTCTCCGTCCCTCATGGCACCTAGGCCTCCTCCGCGCCGGGGCGTTCCCCTTCTCCGGGCAAACCCGTCCAGCCCCTGCGCAGCAGGCGGAAGGTGAGGTCTTCACCGATGAAGCTGCAGAGCAAGGAGATGACGTTGGCGAGGAGCACCGCCGCGGCCGCGCCCGCCTGCGCCGCTCCATCGCGCTCGATCAGCTCGGACATCCCTGTCATCACGACGGTGTCTCCGCACGTCACATGGCAGGCGTCGAAGCCGGGGCAGGCCCGCCGGGTGAGGTGAACCGCGCGGGTCACGACGGCCTGGAAGCCGAGCGGCCCGATCACGGTGGACATGACCTGGTGGAGCCGGCGGAAGGCGCCCTCGATCACCGCCGCGACGTCGGCCGGCGCCTCCCGGCCGGCGATCTCGTGCTCGATGATCCGCCGCGACAGCGCGCCAGCCCTGGCGTCGGGCGCGCTCACGTCGCGTTCCCGCGGCGGCCTGGGGCCGTCCCCCGCCGCTTCACCCGGCGCTCCGACGGCAGCCTCGCGATCCCCGTCAGCAGCCCCTCGGCGGTCTCCTGCGGTGCGAGCCCCCGGATCCCCTCGCCGCCGATCTCGTACTGACGGATGGAGTGGTCGTGGGCGGTCTCCCGCATCTTCAGGATCGACAGGATTCGCCTGAGGACACCCTGGAGCTCGACATGACGGAGGAGGATCACGTTCTCGGCGAGCACATCGAGCGGGGAACCGGCGAAGTCGAGCTCCGGCCCCCACCACCCAGGCCGAAGGAGCGCGCCTTGGCGACCAGGTGCTAGCTGCGCAGGGCGGCTGTCGCCTGAGGTCGCAGCCCCGCCGGGCGCGGCCGTCTGGCTATCTCGGCCTTCCGGGGCACGGACGGGGTGGCGTCGGCCCTCCAGGGCTGGAATCGCGCGTCCTTCCACATGACGAGCCCGCCCGCCAGGGGCTCGTCGGGGGCCGCGCCGTCCTCGGAGCGCAGCCAGACGAGCGGGCGCGCCTCGAAGACGGGCTTCGTGCACGCGATGTCCTCGAACGCCGCGGACCAGGAGCCGGTGTTCCCGAAGAACACCCCGTCTTCCCAGCTCCCCTCCGGGCTGTGGGTGTGCCCGAAGATCACCGCCTTCGCGCCGTGCGCCGTGGCCACGAGCCGCGCCGCCCGGTTCACGCCCTGCCAGACAGCATCGAGCGTCGGCTTCGGCACCGCGCGCTCGTACGCGACGAGGAGCGTCGGGGCGAGCAGCGCCGCCGCCGCGAGCCCCTCGGGCATCCAGCACAGGCACGCGAGCGCGGCGAGGATCCCCGCCAGCGCGAGCCCGAGGCGGTCGAGCCAGAGCTCGCGCGCCACCCGGCCGAGGCAGTCCTCGGCGGGCCGCGCGAACAGCCGCGCGTGCTTCGCCACCGCGGGCAGCGGCGCCCCCGTCTCGCGGGCGGCCGCGCGGAGGCCCGCGCGCCGGAGCGCGCGGCGGCACGGGTCGCGCCGGCGCGCGAGCTCGACCATCGTGCGGAGCGCGCCCACGGCGAACGCGAGCACGAGAGATCGACCCGAGAACAGGTAATAGCGCGCCCAGTGCGCGAGGTAGCCGAAGCCGGAGAGCATGAACGACGAGTCGACGTGCGGGTTGAAGTACCCCATGCGCGACACGAGCAGCCGGCTCACCAGCGAGCCCATGGTGGGCTGGATCTCGCCCGGCTTCCGGCCGAACGGCGCCATCGGGTAGCGATAGCTGCAGTACGCGTCGTACTGATTGCCGTGCTCGACGATCACGCCGTCCGTCGTGCGGTGGAACCAGGCGCGGAAGACCACCCGCGCCTCGAGCGCCGCGCGGAGCGCTTCGCCGGGGCGAGCGGGAGCACCGCTGCCCTGGGCGGAGCGCGCGTCGAGGGCGGCGTCGACGATGCGCCGCTTCACCGCGTCGCGCACCTCGGGCAGCGTGAGCTGGATGTCGTGGTTGCCTGCCACGAAGACCACTGTGTGCCCGTCCGCGACGACGCGGCCGACAGCGCCGACGAAGATCGGGTGATCGCGCAGGATGGCCTCCATCGCTGGCACGGCGTGCTCGGCGGTGCGCGGCAGGTCGTGGACCACGCTCTCGTTGTCGATCACCCGCGGCGCATCCAGGTCGAAGATGTCGCCGTTCAGGACCAGCGTGAGCTCGTCACGCGCCGAGCTGAGCCCCCCGGAGCCGCCCGTCCCGCTCCGTACTTCGCCCCGGAGCGCGTCGAGCATCGCCGCGATCTCCCCGTCCGGGGAGTACGGCGCCTGTCGATAGCGCATCCAGAGCCCGGCGGTCGGCTCGAGCTCACATAGATGGATGTCTGAGATGGCCACCGTGTGATGCATCGGCGGGGAAACTGACATGTCCACGTTTCCACGCCAGCCACGGGACGGTCAAGACTTGGTGTCACCCGCTGTCGTGCCCGCCCTGAAGCGGTGCGCCCGGAGCGTGCTTGGAGGCGCGAACACGCCTCGCACACGCGTTCGCCACCGTGCATTCCTGTGAATGTCGCGGGTTCGCCACGTGCGTTGTCGGCGCGCCGGGCGCAGGGAGCATTGAGCCCTTCCTTCGAGGATTCTCATCGAGCGAGCCCCCGAGTGCGCTGCCCACCATCGGTTGGGGCTCCATCGAATCAGCCCACACGCCGTTGGGGTCGCCCCCGGTGGGTCGCGTCCCGCACGTTCGTCGAGCGCCCCGACGGCCTCGGCGGTGAAGCCTGGTCGCCTTGGTCGCGCGTCATCTCGGTCGCCGCGTCGCGTCGGTCACGTCGGGTTTCTTCCGCGGGAGGGTCGCGAGCGTGCTGTTCTGCCTGGGGGCGGGCCTGCGCTCGCTGCGCTGGGCTCTGGTACGATGCACACTGTGGGGCAAGGCCGATGCAGCCCGGCGACGCTGGGTGGACTGCTGAGCCCGTGGGGTGTTCCGCGAGGGAGAAGGGATCATGTCGACGCATTTCATCGGCGGCAGCTGGGTGGCCGGCGCGGGGGAGCCGTTTGCGAGCCGGAACCCGGTGACGCAGGAGGTCGTCTTCGAGGGGCGCGCCGCTGCGCAGGAGCAGGTGGACGCGGCCGTCGAGGCGGCGCGCGGCGCCTTCAGGGCGTGGCGCGATCGCGGCTTCGAGGAGCGGACGGCGCTGGTGAAGCGGTTCGCGGGCCTGCTCGGCGAGCACAAGGCGCGGCTCGCCGACGTGATCGGCCGGGAGACAGGCAAGCCGCGCTGGGAGGCGCTCACCGAGGTCCAGACGATGATCGGCAAGGTCGACGTCTCGCTCATGGCCTACAGGGAGCGGACGGGCGAGCGGCAGGCCGAGGCGGGCGACGCGACGGCGGTGGTGCGGCACCGGCCGCACGGGGTGGTCGCTGTGTTTGGTCCTTACAACTTCCCGGGCCACCTGCCGAACGGCCACATCGCCCCGGCGCTTATCGCGGGCAACTGCGTGGTCTACAAGCCGTCGGAGCTCGCGCCGAGGGTCGCGGAGGAGACCGCGCGCCTGTGGCAGGAGGCCGGCGTCCCGCCGGGCGTGCTCAACCTGGTTCAGGGGGCGAAGGACACAGGCGTCGCGCTCGCCGGCCACCCCGGCATCGACGGCCTCTTCTTCACGGGGAGCTCCGCGACGGGCAACGCCCTGCACCGCCAGCTCGCCGGCCATCCGGACAAGATCCTCGCCCTCGAGATGGGCGGGAACAACCCGCTGATCGTCCAGGAGGTCTCGAACGCGGAGGCGGCGATTCACCACATCCTTCAGTCGTCGTTCATCTCGGCGGGCCAGCGGTGCACGTGCGCCCGGCGCCTTCTCTTGCCGTCGACGCCGGAGGGCGACGCGCTGCTGCAGCGCCTGGCCGACGCGGCGAGCCGGCTCAAGGTGGGCAGGTACGACGACGCGGAGCAGCCGTTCATGGGCGCGGTGATCTCGCTCGCCGCCGCGGACCAGCTCCTCCGGGCGCAGGCGCGGCTGATCTCGCTCGGCGGCAAGGTGATCCTCGAGATGCGCCGGCTCGAGGAGGGGACGGCGCTCCTCTCGCCGGGCATCATCGATGTATCCGGCATCGACGATCTCCCTGACGAGGAGTATTTCGGGCCGATCCTCCAGGTCCAGCGATATGGCAGCTTCGATGAGGCCATCGCGCTGGCGAACCGCACGCGTTACGGCCTCGCGGCGGGTCTGTTCTCCGATCGCAAGGACCTTTACGAGCAGCTCTGGCGTGAGGCCCGCGCGGGGATCGTCAACTGGAACAAGCCGCTGACGGGCGCGTCGAGCGCCGCGCCGTTCGGCGGAATCGGCAGCAGCGGCAACCACCGCCCGAGCGCGTATTACGCCGCCGACTACTGCGCCTATCCCGTCGCCGGCCTCGAGGCGCCCAGCATCAACCTCCCCGCCCAGCTCGCGCCGGGGATGAAGCTCGGCTCATGACCCCCCGAAGCCGGCTCGACCTGGCCCCCCCCCGGATCGAGACAGGAAGTTACGTCGACGCCTTCTCCTTGCCCAGCTCCACCGGAATCGCCGTCAGCCCCCGCACCCCCGGGTTCATCCGCCAGGTAAGCCCCCCGGAAGCGAGCGCCGCGTCCGGGAACCGCCGCAGGAACATGGAGATCGCCGCCTGCGCCTCCATCCGGGCCAGCGCCGCGCCCGCGCAGTAATGGACGCCCAGCCCGAAGGAGATGTGGCGGATGTCCGTGCGGTGGAAATCGAGCCGGTCCGGCTCGGGGAACTGCGCCGGATCGCGGTTCGCCGCCCCGAGCACAAGGAAGGCGCGATCGCCCTTCGGGATCGTCACGCCGTCGAGCTCGATGTCCTCCAGCGCCATCCGGCTCATCCACTGAACCGGGGAGTCGTACCGGAGCAGCTCCTCGACCGCCGGCCCGAGCAGCATCGGCGACGCGCGGAGCTCGTCGCGCGCGGACCGGTCGAGCAGCAGCGAGAGCAGGCCATTGCCGATCAGGTTCTTCGTCGTCTCGTGGCCGCCGAAGAGCAGCATGCAGCACGTCGAGAGCAGCTCCTGCTCGCCGAGGATCGTCCCCTGCTCCTCCGCGACGATGAGCTGGCTGAGCAGGTCGCTCCCGGGGCTCTGCCGCCGGGACGCGATCACGCCGCGGAAATAGTCCTCCAGCTCGGCCACGGCGGTCAGCGCGCCGCCCGCGATCTCGAGCGTCGGCCGGCCCGCGCCGAGGAACCCGCCGAGCGCGTTGGACCAGCCCTTCAGCTTGTGGCGGTCCTCGGCGGGCACGCCGAGCACCTCGCCGATCACGAGCAGCGGCAGGAGGTCGCCGAGGTCGCGCAGCACGTCCATCCGCCCCGCCGGCGCGACAGCGTCGAGCAGATCGCTGACCAGCGCCTCCACCCGGGGGCGCAGCCCCTCGACGAGCCGCGGCACGAACGCCTTGTTGATGAGCGAGCGAATGCGCGTGTGCTCCGGCGGATCGAGCAGCAAGGCCCACGACGCCAGGTTGCGGCGCAGCGGCTCGAGCCGCTGCCGCACCTCCTCGGGCAGCTTCGTCACGAAGGCGCTCGAGCGCTTCGCCGACAGGCGCGGGTCGCGGAAGCCCGCGGCGACGTGGTCGTAGCGGGTGACGAGCCAGCCGTTGTAGCCCGCGCTGAAGTACACCGGCGCTTCCTGGCGCAGCCTGGCGTACACGGGGTACGGGTTCGCGAGGGTCTCCGGCGATTGAAGGCGGAAGGGGTCGAGATCGGCGTCCGTCGCCGGAGTGGCCGCGGGCGTTGCGTCGGGCTTCGGTGCGTCGGGCGAGTTCATCGAGCCAGGCTACGACGGTCGCGGCCGCTTGGGAACCGGCGCGGCCACCCCCGCGCTCGTCCGACACCGCGCGCCGCGGGGCGGCTCCCCGCCCCGCAGCCCGCGCGGGGTGGCTACGCCCAGAGCTTGATGCCGCCGAGCAGGCCGGCGACGTTGTCCACCACGACAACGTTCTCGGGCAGGCGCGAGGTGTCGAGCAGGCGCGCATTGCCGCCGCCGAGGTAGAGCTTGCGGTAATTGAAGATCGGCTCGATCTGCGCGATCATCTGGCGCACGCGCTCGTTCCAGCGCTCCGGCCCGATGCGCTTGCACTCGGCGTCGAACACGCGGTCCTCGTACTTGAGGTCCCGCTTGCCGTAGGGGTGGTGGCCGAGCTCGAGGTTCGGCACGTAGTGGCCGTCGATGTACAGGGCGCAGCCGAGCCCGGTGCCGAAGGTGAGCACCATCTCGAGCCCCTTGCCCTCGATGACGGCGAGCCCCTGGATGCCCGCGTCGTTGGCGACGCGCGTCGGCTTCCCGAGGCGGCGCTCCACGGCCTCGGCGAGCGGGTAGCCCTTCCAGCCCTCGTTGTCGAGGTGCGGCGCCGTCTTGGTCACGTTGTCCATCACGACCCCGGGGAAGCCGATCGACACCCGGTCGAACTCCCCCTGCGCGCGGGCGAGGTCCGCGATGACGTCGAGGATGGGCTCCGGCGAGGCCGGCTGAGGCGTCGGCACGCGCACGGGATCCGTCATCGGAGTCCCCTGCTCGTTGAGGATGGTGGCCTTGATCCCCGTTCCGCCGATATCGATGCAAAGCGTGCGCATGAATTCCTCTGTCTCCTCCCGGAGAGCTGCCTCCGGGGCTGCCGCGGGCGCACCTGCGCCCCCGCGATCGCGGCGGCCATCATCTTGAGCTCTGGCGGAGTGTCAACTGGAGCCGCAACGCGCCCCCCGGCGCGGGCTCCGCCCCTCTGCTCCGGCCGCCGGCGCGCCCCCCCCCGAGCGCGCCCGAGGCGCCCTCGCCGCGCCCCGCAGCGCCGGCCTCCCGCGCCCCCGGCGCGCCGCTCAGCAGCCGTCGCAGGCGACGCTCGGCGGCTGCGCGCCGTTCACGAGGTCGTCGAGCCACCGCACGAGCCGCGTCCCGCCCGACTCGACGGTGTAAAATTCCGGCCGCCAGAGGATGCAGTGCGCGCTGCCCGGCGCGAGGAACGAGCTGAAATTCGCCGTCGACGCCTCGATGCCGGCGATGGACGACTTCATGGCGTCCGACCAGGCCTGGTCGCCGCCGCCGCCCATCGCCTTGAAGAAGAAGATCTGGTCGTCGTCGAGGACGGTGTTGTACTGCGACAGGCGCATGTCGGGGTAGTGGGCGCCGATCACCTCGTAGAGCGAGGACAGCCGCGCGAGCTCGGCCGGCTCGAAGCCAGGTATCCATGTGGGATAGACGCCCTCGGGCTTCCAGGACGGGAGGCTGTCCCGGAAGAAGCTCTCGGTGATGATCCCGGCGCCGCTGTCGCCGAACTGGATCACGGAGGCGCCCTTGTAGTGCTCCCGCACGTGCGCGGACCACATGATCGAGCCGTACGCGCCCGCGCTGCAGCCGGTCACGAAGACCTTCTCGGGGGCGGGGACGTTCTCGTACACCCAGCCGAGCGCCGCGCGGACGTTGACGGCGCCCTTGTGCCGGATGGTGACGGCCTGGCTCCCCTCCCCGTAGGTGGCCACGTTGTCGCCCCAGTGGATATCCCCGGTGCAGTACGGGATATAGACATGGTGCCAGTCCCTGAAGGGGTTGTCCGGGTTCTCATGATCGTAGATCCCGGTCGCGCCCTGCTGGCTCACGACCGCCGGCTCATCGGTCACCGTCTCCTGGAAGAGCGAGCCTGCGACGGAGCACGTGGTGGCGTTCCAGCACGCGCCGCCGCCGCGGAACTCGACGACGAGGCGATTGACGGTGCCCGGGCGGACGAAGTACTTGAACGGATCGCCGCGCGAGCAAGTCGTCTCGCCGCCCGGCTCGATGGTGTTCCACCCGGGCGACAGGCTGAGGATTCCAGCCTGCGGCGCGCCGTTCGGGCTTTCGTCCTTGGCGGACGGCCCGCCGCAGCCGGCGAGGGCGAACAGGCACAGCGGTAGTTGAACATGAAGGAACGAGAGGGCCTTGATTCGCATGATTGTGGAGAATAGCACTCCGCGACTCCAGGGCTCCTCCCCCGGAGACGTCCTTCGCGGAATGATGCCGTGCGCTACCGCGGCGGAGCGGGCTCTGCCCAGAGCTGGGCCGCGGCCGCGCTGACGGCGCGCCGGATCGACCCCTCGTCGAGGCGGGCCCTGTCGCGCGGCGCGAGCACGGCGCAGATGGCGAGCGCGGTGATGTAGAGGGCGCCGATGAGCCCGATCCAGCGCAGGCTGGAAGCGCCCAGCCGCGCGATGATCTCGATGGGCACGATCTGCGCGCGGATCTGGACCGGCCCGATCACGAGCACGGCGCGGTCCCCCTCCTGGAGCTCGATGTCGACGGGGCCTGTCAGCAGGCGCCCGAGCCCGTCGGCGCCGTGGACGCGCGCCCGCGTCCGGCGCGGCACGTGCAGCACGTAGCGGGCGCCGATCACCTCCGCGATGACCGGGGCTGCTCTGTCGAGCTCCGCGAGCGGCACGCGCGCGATCGAGGAGGGCGTGTCGCCGATGTGCGCGCGCCCCTCGGCGAGCATGTGCCGGACGCCGATCACGTCCTTGCCTCGGACGGCGACGAGCTCCAGCGCGCGCCGCGCGGCGGCGCTCGTCGCGGGCGGCCGCGATCTCCGGTCGCTCGCAGGTTCGGCCCTGCTTGCCTCATTAGGCCCTTTCGCCATGTTCTACAGCCCCCCTCGTGTGGCCACTGGCAGGGTTCGACTCAGCATGTCACCCGGAGACCTGCCCTCGCTCGCGCATCACTCCCCTTCCCCGGCTTCCCTGGCACGGAGCGTTCCGCGGCGAAGCGCGCAAAGACGTGGCGCCCCGGCGATCTCGTCCAGCACGCGGGTGGGGCCGTCGCGCCGTGTGCCCGGGGGGGCGGAGGCTTGACGAGGGCGTCCCGGGGCCGGGAAGGTGGACCGACAGGAGCTCGCGCTCGACCTCGACGTCCGGCGCGAGCGCGTCGCGCGGCGCGAGCGATGATGTCGTGGAGGGGAGGCGCGCGCCGCGCGGGAGCGCGGCGGCGCGCTGGACTGCCTAGCTGCTCACGGGGTCACGTAGCAGACATCGAGGCGCGGCCGCTCGGCGGCGCTGGACTCCTCGCTCGACCGGAGGGTCCGCTTGCCCGGACCGACCTCGCGCAGGAGCACGCCGTGGTTGTCGAGCGCGCCGGAGACCCAGTCCTGGACGAGCGCCGTCACGTCGCAGGACACGGTCGTCGTCTGGTTGGCCGGCACCGCGAGGGAGGCCTCGACGGCCGCGTCGAAGGCGCCGTTCAGCGTGTTGTACGTGACGGTGGCCTCGGACCAGGGCGCCGTGATCGCGTGGACCTCCAGCGTCGCCGCCGTGGCGGCGTACTGCGCCCGCACCGAGAACGTCGCGCCCTCGATGGTCGCGTCCTCCGGGATCGCGCCGAGGTCGAAGGCGACGAGGCCCATCTTCACGCCGCTGCCGGAGGTGCCGGTGAAGAGGCCGGGGTACGAGCCCGAGCTCGTGTTCGGCTCGGAGGACGAGATGAAGGAGTCGGCGGCGCCGCCGACCCCGCCGCGGTGGATCGCGACGCAGATCGGATCGCAGGCGTTCCCGTCGCCGTCGCCGTCGTCGTCGCCCTGCCCCGGGTTCGCGTCGCCCGGGCAGTTGTCGCACAGGTCGCCGACGCCATCGGCGTCCGCGTCCGCCTGATCGGCGTTCGCCGCGACGAGGCAGTTGTCGCACGCGTCGCCGACGCCGTCGGCGTCCGCGTCCGCCTGGTCGGTGTTCGCCGCAAAGGGGCAGTTGTCCAGGCTGTCGCTCACCGCGTCGCCGTCGGTGTCGACCCACGCGGGGATCTCCACGTCGAACGAGGTGGTCGCGGTGTTGCCCGCCGCGTCGGTCGCGCTGCAGGTGACGGCGGTGAGGCCGACCGGCAGCACGTCGCCCGGCGCCGGCGAGCAGCTCACGTCGACGGGGCCGCTCACCGCGTCGATCGCGACGGCGGTGAAGGCGAGCTGCGCGCCCCACGGCCCCTCCGGCTGCACGGTCATCGAGCCAGGGATGGAGAGGACAGGCGCCCGCGTGTCCTCGACGACGACGGCGAAGGTGCCGTAATCGAGGTTGCCTGTCGCGTCGAGCGCATAGCAATGGACGATGGTCACGCCGATCGGCAGGGTGGTGCCCTCGGGGGTCGTGCAGATCACGGGAACGGCGCCGTCGACGTCATCGATCGCGGAGACCGTGAAGGTGGCCGCCGCGCCGTTCGCGCCTGTCGCCTCGATCACGAGGTCTTCCGGCACGGAGAGCGTCGGCTCTGTCGTGTCGCCGACCGCGCCGGTGCCGCAATCGAGCCGCAGATCCAGGTCGAAGACCGGCGGCGGGATGAGCATGACGGCGCTCTCGACATACGGCCGTTCGGCGTCGTCGGGCGCGTGGCAGCCGGGCTTCTCGGCGCGGACCTTGTAATAGCCGGTGAGGACATCCCACCCGAAGTGCCCCTCCGCGTCGGAGATGCTCGGGTTGGCGCGGTTCATCGGCGACATGATCGCGCTCCCGTCGGGCACGACGGTGAACGAGCCCGGAGCGCCGGTGTCGGAGCGGAGGAGCGTGACCGTGGCCCCCTCGACCGGCGCGCCGCCCACGGTGCGGATCCACCCGCTCGGATCGATGTAGATCGGGAAGCTGAAGCTCGAGGTCGTCGGGCCGCACTGCGTGCGGATGAGGACGGTAGCCGCGCCGTGGTTGGGGTAGAACGGCGGTATCACCGCGCGGAACTGCCCTCCCTGGTCGAGCTGCATCGGGCCCGCGGCGAAGGTGAGGGCGCCGAACTTCACGTCATAGCTCGCCGTCCCGCCGGCGCAGCCGGGCGCGGTCAGCGCGGTGGGATCGTGCCAGTAGACGACGGGGACGTCGCCGCCGCCCACGGAGGAGGGCTGGAGATCGACGCCCGCGGGCGGCGCGCTCGGCTTGCCGAGCGCGATCTCCTGAGCTGCGTAGATGGGGGACGGCGCCACGTCGACCTCGCTCTGGATCAGGTTCGACCCCGCCGGCGGGAACGCCGTGATCCTGTACGCCGTGATCGTCGGCATGCGGTTCGCCGTGAACTCGCCGAGCTCGTTGGTCGTCCCGTACCAGGGGCAACGGCCCTGCGTCGCGCTCTCGCAGATCTGCACGGGCGCGCCGGCCACCCCCACCACCTGGCCCGCGTCGTCGACCGCCGTGACGCGCCCACGGATGACCCCGTCCCCGTCGTTCAGGCTGCCGTTCCTGACCGAGTAGAGGTAGCGCCCTTGCTGGAGGGACCGCTCGCTGTGGCCGACGAGCGGATAGGAAAGGTCCGTGTCGATGAAGATGTCGTTGAGATCGGGATCCGAGGGGAGCTGGACCTTGCTCTTCGCCAGCTCGTAGGCCCCGCGCGGGTGCGTGCCGTCCGGGAGCACGCCGGGCGCATAGCCAACGCGGGCCGTCTCGCCGCCGAGCCCTGCGGCGCCGCCGCTCGCCGAGCCGGCGTTCCACTGGATCTGGTCGTAATTGAAGAGGACGTCGAAGTCCCCCTGGGCGCGATAGATGGCGTTCTGCAGCGGAGCGCAGCCCGGGTCCGAGGGGTCGCAGACAGGGGGCGGAGTGCACTCGGGCGACGTGGGATTGCAGTTCTGACAGCCCGGGTCGGCGGGGTCGCAGATCACGTCGTCGCACTGCGGCTCGCCGGCGTCGCAGGTGTGGGCGTCCACGAGCAGGAGCTGAAAGAGGTTCAGTCGGTCGGTGCTCGCCGAGAAGTAACCGACGCCCGCCGCGCTCCCCGAGCTCGGGTCGTAGCTCGCCCACACCGCGCAGAAGGCCCGCCGGCCGTCGCCGGGGAGCTTCTCGACGACGCCCCAGTGGACGAGCCCCGAGCCCGGGCCCGTCGTGTCGACGTCGGCGAAGAAGGGCGCGATGATGGCGCGGTCCGTGGTGTCGAGCGGGAATGGCGTATAGGCGTTCAGCGGACCGTCGAAGGTAATGTTGCCGTTGTTGTTGACGTAAACGCTGTTGTAACGGATATCGAAGAAATTGACTTCGAACGGGAGCCCCTGCACGCCGCTCGACCCGTCGTCGTTCGGCGGCAGCGTGTTCTCGAAGCAACCCTCGTCATAGATCACTGCGTTCGGCCCGACGGCGAGCGCCTCGCTGGGTAGACACCAACAAAGCACCAGAGCGCCGGCGGTCCCCCACCGACCAACATTGCGCGTCATCCTGTCCTCGTTTCGCCTCACACACAAAGAGGCGCGACGATAATGCATGCTCCCGGGGGTCGATGGAATCCTTTTTTGTCTCCGGGGCGCCGTTCGTACCGTTCATTCGCAGCGCATTCCGCGGGGCGCGGGCCGTAGGCGCATCGCGCGCATCGCGCGCATCGCGCGCATCGCGCGGATCTCGTTTGAAGGACAATGGAATTCGCTGCTCCGCGAAGAAGTGAGTCCTCGTCCTCCACCCCAGTGTACTCCGCTCACGATGGAATCTGGAATCGCGCGGGAGGTGCCTGCCCCCCGAGGAATTCGCTCATTGTGCAGCCATTTTCAGCGAAAAATTGAACAGGGAGGCGGGGAGACAGGGAGTGTTTGAAGATCTCCCTCCCCGCCTCGCCGCCTCCCCGTGAATTTTTCGCAAAATTTGAGGGGATGCCTCAGGCCTGCACCTTGACGCCGTTTCGAGCGCCTGGCTCTCATGGCGGCATGAAGCGCGTGCCCATTTCGCCGTGCGAGACCGTGGCAGCCCGGACTGGCCTGCTGACGGGATGGCTGCTCGCGGCCCTCACCGCCGCGTGCTCGCCTCCGGAGCCGCCGGCGGCCGAGGTGCTCTCGGCGCGCTTCCCCACCGTGGCGGCGCGCGTCGTCGACCGAGGTGACGAGCTGGTGGCGCAGGGCGCCGTCTTCACCCTGGCGGAGGATCGCGCCGCGGGGCGCCTCGCCGTGGAGGTGCCGCACGACGCCGCAGATCCGGTCCGCTTCCGCCTCCCCGGCGCCGGAGGGTGCGCCGGCCCAGCCACGGAGTGCCCGGACGCGCTGGAGATCCGGGTCCGCGAGGCGGGCGCGCGAGGAAAGGTGACGCGCGCAGGCCGCGCGCTCGCCCTCCGGCGGCCTGGAGGGACGTCGTTCTGGACCGTCGAGCCCGGCGCGGCCGAGGAGTGGCTGCTGCTCGAGGCGGACGCTGTCCGGCGCGGCGCCCCCGTGGCCTCATGGCATGTCGAGGGGGCGACGCTGCGCCAGGCGGGCGACGTGGTGCTCGCGGTGGACGGGGCCGGCGTCCCGCGGCTGCGCGTGACAGCGCCGGAGGCTTACGCCACGGGGGGCGAGCGCCCCGTCGGCGCGCGCCTGTCGGTGGACGGCGCGACGCTCGCGCTGCACGTCGACGCCGACGGAGAGGCGGTGCTCGTCGACCCCCTCTGGGAGCAGGTCCCCGCCACGATGAGCGCGGGGCGCCGGGAGCACACAGCGACCCTGATCGCGGGCGGCGCGAGGGCCGGCCAGGTCCTCATCGTGGGCGGGTACAACGGGGCAGCCGCGCTGAACACAGCGGAGCTGTATGACCCGCTGACCAACAGGTGGTCGTCCACGGCCACGATGGGCGCCACGGGGCGGTACCAGCACACAGCGACCCTGCTGGGCGACGGGCGCCGGGTGCTCGTCGCGGGCGGGCGCAGCGGAGCGAGCTTCGTGGGGACGGCGCAGATCTACGATCCCGACGCCGATACCTGGACGAGCGCCGGGGAGATGGGCAGTCGCGCGTCCCACACCGCGACGCGCCTCGACGACGGCGACGTGCTCGTCGCCGGCGGGATCGACGGCGCCAACGTGATCGGCGACGCGCGGCGCTACGACGCCGAGAGGGGCGCCTGGTCGGCCGCGGGGACGATGAGCGCGCGCTACACGCACATCGCCGTCGGGCTGAGCGATGGAACGGTGCTCGTCGCGGGCGGGTACTCCACCGACTACCTGGCCACCGCGGAGATCTACGACCCGGCCGCCAACGCGTGGTCGCGGACGGGCAGCCTGACGACGGCGCGGCGGTCGCACAGCGCGACGCTCCTGCCGGACGGCGACGTCCTGGTGGCCGGCGGAAACAACGGGGCGCACCTGACGAGCGCGGAGCGGTACGATGCCGTGACGCGGACATGGCTGTCCGCCGGCGACATGCCGGCTGCGCGCAGCAACCACGCCGCGGCGCTGCTCCTCTCGAACAGCGCGGTCCTGGTCACCGGCGGCTTCAACGGCAGCTACCTCGCCACGACAGCGCTGTACGACGTGGCGAGCGGCGCGTGGTCGGCGGCCGAGAACATGCAGATCGCGCGCGGCTACCACACGCTCGTGACGCTCGACGACGGCCGGCTCCTGGCCGCGGGAGGGCGGAACACAACGGCCGCCCTGCCGAGCGCCGAGCTCTATCTCCCCGGGATCGCCGACGGCGCGTCCTGCCTCGCCGACCGCGAGTGTCTGAGCGGCCACTGCGTCGACGGGGTCTGCTGCAACGACGCATGTGGCGGGGGCGATCCCGGCGACTGTCAGGCCTGCAGCGCCGCGGCCGGCGCGGCGGTGAACGGCGTGTGCGGGCCCCGCGCCTCGGGCCAGGTGTGCCGCGCCTCGGCCGGGAGCTGCGACGCCGAGGAGCGCTGCAACGGCAGAGCCACCGCCTGTCCCGCCGACGCTCTCGCGCCGACGAGCCAGGTCTGCCGGCCGGCGGGCGGCCCCTGCGACGCCGAGGAGCGCTGCAACGGCAGAGCCACCGCCTGTCCCGCCGACGCTCTCGCGCCGACGAGCCAGGTCTGCCGGCCGGCGGACGGCCCCTGCGACGTCGCCGAGCGCTGCACAGGCAGCGCCACCGCGTGCCCCGCCGACGCCTTCGCGTCGGCCGCCACCGTGTGCAGGCGGGCGGCGGGCCCGTGCGACGCGACAGAGACCTGCACCGGCGCCGACGCCGACTGCCCAGCGGACGCCCTCGCGCCGGCGACCCAGGTCTGCCGCCCGGCGGACGGCCCTTGCGACGCGGCCGAGCGCTGCACCGGCAGCAGCGGCACGTGCCCCGACGACGCCCGCGCGGCGCCGGAGACCGCGTGCGCGCCCGGCGCCTGCACCGACGACGCGACCTCCAGCGTTCCGCCGAGCGTCTGCACCGCGGAGGGCGCCTGCGTCGCGCGCGCCGCCGTGGACTGCGGGCTCTACGTCTGCGCGGGCGGCGCGTGCCTGACCGGGTGCTCGCGCCACGAGCAATGCGACGCCGGCGCCTACTGCGACGCCCCTGTCTGCCGGGCGAAGAAGCCGCTCGACGCGCCGTGCGCCGCGGCCGTCGAGTGCGCCGAGGGCGCCTGCGTCGGCGGCGCCTGCTCGCTCGACCGCGACCGCGACGGCGTCGTCGATGCGGTCGACAACTGCGTCGATACGCCGAACACCACGCAGACCAACAGCGACGACGACCGCCAGGGCGACGCGTGCGACGACGACGACGACGACGACGGCAAGCTGGACCCGGACGACGCCTGCCCCACGGTCGCGGACGCGGGCAGCACGTCGGATCAGGCCTGCGGCTGCGACAGGCCCAAGCAGGACGGCGACGCCTGTGACGACGGCGATCCCTGCACCCAGGTGGACACCTGCCGCGGGGGGCGCTGCGTCGGCGGCGACCCGTTCGTCTGCGAGCAGCCCGACCCGAGCACGTGCCGGTTCACGGCCTGCGACGGGCAGAACGGCGCGTGCGTCGAGCGCAACAAGCTCGAGCGGTCGCCCTGCCCTAGCGGGATCTGCATCGCCGGCGGCTGCTTGCTCGATCCCGGCGGCGGAGGCGCTGGCGAGGGAGGCGGCCCGGGAAGCGGCGGCGGCGGGGGGCTGGGCGGGGCCGAGCCAGGGGCGGGCGGCGCCGCTGGCGGCGCGGGCGGGGCCGGCGGCGAGCCTGGCACCGGGCCGGACGGCGCGGCGACCGGCGGCGCTGGAGGCAGCCCAGCCGGCGCCGGGGCGGCCTCCGGCCAGGCCGGCAAGGGCCAGCTCCGGCTCCACGGCGGCGGCTGCGCCAGCAGCGGCGGCGCGGGCGGCGCCGGGTACGGCCCGCTGTGGCTCGCCGCGGGGCTGCTCCTCTCGCGCCTCCGACGCCGCGCGCCGCGCGTCCGGCGCGGCGCCGCGCCGCGCCGCGGAAAGGCCCGCGCCTCATGAGCCGGGCGACCTCCGCCCCACGGATCCCGGCCTGAGCGGCTGCCGGCCGGAAGACGCGGCCCGGCGCCCTATTTCGTGGCGCCCCTCCGGCGCTGGTGTAGATCGCCGCCCGTGAGGAAGCGCCCCCTCGGCAAGACATCCCTCGAGGTCTCGGAGCTCGCCCTGGGCACCTGGGGTCTGTCCGGCGACGGCTATGGCCCGGTCTCCGAGGCCGAGGTCGATCGCGTCATCGACCGCGCGCTCGCGGTCGGCATCGACCTCTTCGACACGGCCGACGTCTACGGCCGCGGCGAGATGGAGCGCCGCCTCGGCAAGCGGCTGAAGGGCGCCGGCCCGACGTTCGTCGTCACCAAGATCGGCACCGATCTCGACGAGCTCCCCGCGAAGAAGCGCTTCGACCCGGCGCACCTCCGCACCGCGTTCGAGCGGTCGCAGGAGCGGCTCGACCGCGACGTGGTCGACGTCGTCCTGCTCCACAACCCCACCGTGGCCGCGATGCGCTCGAAGGAGCCCCTCGCCTTCCTCAGGGACCTCAAGCAGGCGGGGAAGATCCGCGCCTTCGGCGTGAGCGCCGGCTCCGCGGACGTCGCCCGCTCCGCGCTGCGCGACGAGGTCGACCTCATCGAGATCGCCTACAACGCCTTCCTCCCCGGCGACCTCCACGAGGTCGCGAGCGACGTCTCCGAGAGCGGCGCCGGCGTCCTCGCGCGCTCGGTGCTCGCGCACGGTCTCCTCGCCGGCCAGTGGAGCCCCGACCGCGAGTTCTACGCCGACGATCACCGCATGCACCGGTGGAACCGGGACGAGTTCAGGACCCGCATCCGCCAGCTCGACGCGCTCCGGCCGCTGATCAGCGGCCCCGTCGTCTCGCTCCGCTCGGTCGCGCTGCGCTTCGTGCTGGCGAACAACATCGTCTCGTCCGCCGTGCTCGGCCCCCGCTCGGTCGCCCAGCTCGACCAGCTCGTGCGCGAGGCCGGGATGCCCCCCTACCTCCACTTCACGACGCTCGCGGAGCTCTCCGGGCGCCTCAAGCACGCCGGCATCGAGGTGTCAGCAGGATGAACCAGAACGACAGGGAGCTCGACGAGATCGTCCGCATCGCGCGCGCCGCGGCGGCGGTCGTGATGGACGTGTACGCGACGCCGTTCACCGTCGAGATGAAGGGCCCGGGCGACCCGGTGACCCGGGCCGACCGCGAGGCGAACACGCTCATCTGCGGCGCCCTCGAGGCCGCGTTCCCCGGCGAGGCGATCCTCGCCGAGGAGAGCGTCCCCGCCGCCGAGGAGCTCGCCGCGCGGTTCCAGCGGGAGCGGGTGTTCTTCGTCGACCCGCTCGACGGCACGCGCGAGTTCGCGGACAGGAACGGCGAGTTCGCCGTGATGATCGGGCTCTCGGTCCGCGGCCGCGCCGCGCTCGGCGTCGTGGTGATGCCCACGACAGGCGAGGCGCTGGCCGGCCGCGTCGGCGGCGACGACGGCGGCGGCGGCTTCGCCTTCCTCGAGGCGAAGGACGGCAGCCGCCGCCCCCTCCGGGTCTCCTCCGTCAGCTCGACGGCCGACGCGTCGCTCATCGTCTCGCGGTCGCACCGGCCGAAGGAGCTCGAGCCCCTCCTCGCGCGGCTCGGCATCACGCGGGTCGTCCCGTGCGGCTCGGTCGGCGTGAAGATCGCGCGGATCGCGACGGCCGAGGTCGACCTCTACCTGCACGGCGGCGGCGGCGCCAAGCTCTGGGACAGCTGCGCCCCCGAGGCGGTGCTCCGGGGCGCCGGCGGCCGCTTCACCGACCTCTCCGGCGCGCCCATCGACTACGCCGGCCCCGGGCTCAAGCTCGCCCGCGGCATCATCGCATCGAACGGCGCCCTCCAGGACGCCGTGGTCGCCGCGGCGAGGTCGGAGCTCGGCTGAGGCGCGATGCGGTCCGAGGCGGAGATCGTCGTGGTCGGCGCGGGGATCATGGGCCTCGCGATCGCCTACAACCTCGCGCGGCACCACGGCATCACGGACGTCGTCGTCGTCGACCGGGGCTACCTCTGCGGCGGCGCCAGCGGCCGCAACGGCGGCGGGGTGCGGGCGCAGTTCTCGAGCGAGGGCAACATCCGGCTCATGCAGGAGAGCATCCGCATCTGCCGTGATTTCGCCCGCGAGATGAAGATCAACGTCTGGTTCCGGCAGGGCGGCTACCTCTTCCTCGTGCGCAGCGAGGCCGGCCGCCGGACGCTCGAGAAGAGCGTCGCCGTGCAGAACGCGTGCGGCCTCGGCACGCGGATGCTCACCGCCAACGAGGCGCGCGCCATCGTGCCGGAGCTCTCGACCGAGGGCGTCGTCGCGGCGAGCTACAACCCCGACGACGGCGTCGTCTTCCCCTGGCCGTTCGTCTGGGGCTACGCCGAGCGCGCGCAGAAGCTCGGCGTCGACATCGCCACCTTCACGGACGTCCTCGGCTTCCGCACGCGCGGCGCGCGGATCGACGCCGTGGTGACCGACCGCGGCGAGATCCGCACGCACAAGGTCGTCAACGCCGCCGGCGCGTGGAGCCCTGAGGTCGCGCGCCTCCTCGGCGTGGAGCTGCCGAACCGCCCGCACCGCCACGAGATCTGCTCGACCGAGCCGCTGAAGCCCTGGCTCGGCCCGCTGGTCGCGGACCTCTCGAACGGCCTCTATTTCTCCCAGTCGATGCGCGGCGAGATCGTGGGCGGCGTCTCCAACGAGGACGTCCCCGAGGGCCTCGACATGGGGTCGAGCCACAAGTTCCTCGCGCTCTACGCGCGGGCGCTCGTCACCGCGTGCCCGATCCTCGGCAGCGTGAAGGTGCTGCGCCAGTGGGCCGGCTGTTACGATCTCACCCCGGATCAGAACCCGATCGTCGGCGGCGTCGACGAGGTGGAGCACTTCTACCAGGCGTCCGGCTTCATGGGCCACGGCTTCATGATCGCGCCGGTGATGGGCAAGCTCATCGCGCAGCACATCGCCGAGGGCACCTCCCTCCCCCTGTTCGACCGCTGGAACCTGCGCCGCTTCAAGGAAGGCCGCCTCCTCAGCGAGGCGATGATCATCGGCTGAGCGGCGCCCTGCCGCCTCCCGGCGCCCGCCGCGCCAGCCGCGCCAGCCGCGCCAGCCGCGCATCGCCTATACTCGCCCCCTCCCATGGGTCACCTCATCCTCGTCACCGGATCCTCGAGCGGCATCGGCCTCGCGACGGCGGTCGCCTGCGCGGCCGCGGGCCACCGGGTCGTCGCCACGATGCGCCGCCCCGAGAAGGCCGCCGCGCTCCTCGCCGCGGCCAGCGCGCGCGGCGCCTCGCTCGAGGTCGAGCAGCTCGACGTCGCCGCGGCGAACGCGGCCGACAGGGTCCGGGAGATCCTCCAGAAGCACGGCCCCGCTTACGCCCTCGTGAACAACGCCGGCATCGCCGTCGGCGGCGCCTTCGAGGAGCAGGCCGACGCGGACGTCCGGTCGCAGTTCGAGACCAACGTCTTCGGCCTCATGGCCGCGACGCGCGCGGTGCTCCCGGCGATGCGCGACGCCGGGCGCGGCCGCATCATCAACGTCTCGAGCGTCTCCGGGCTCGTCGGCCTCCCCGGCGTGAGCGTCTACGCGGCCACCAAGCACGCCGTCGAGGGCTTCAGCGAGGCCCTGCGCTGGGAGGTCGCCCCCTTCGGCGTCCAGGTCTGCCTCGTCGAGCCCGGCACCTTCAAGACCGAGATCTTCTTCGAGAACCAGCGCCGCGGCGCCCACATCGCGCCCGACGGGCCCTACGCCGCCATGACCACGACGATCGAGCGGCTCGTCCTCGAGGACGCCGCCAGGGCCCCGGCGCCCACGCCTGTCGCGGCCGCGATCCTCCGCCTCATCGAGGCCCCCTCGCCGCCGTTCCGGACCCTCATCGGCCGGGACGCACGCGCGCTCGTCGCGCTGCGCCGTGTCATCCCCGACCGCCTGTTCGCCACGGGGATCCGCCGGCTGGTCCAGGTACCCCGCTCGCGTTGACACGCTCTCTGACGACGAATAGCGTCGGCTCCGCCGCTTCCGTCACGGGGCGGCGACACGTCGTGGCCGAAGGGGGGCCGCGCCCCCTGCCGCGCGCTGTAGTTGCCCGCTGTCGTCCCCTCAGGCTAACGAAGGCTCGTTGCTGACCGCCTCTCCTGCTGCGCGCACCGCGCGGCGGCGAGGTCAGGCCGGCAGCATCACCGAGGTCCCGGAGGAAACACCATGTCCCGCTCAGCACGCAGCATCCTGCCGCTCGTTCGCTCGCTCCTCCTGGGGGCCGCCACCGCGTCGTCGATGGCGCTCTCCGCAGGCATCGTCGCCGGATGCGCCGACGAGAACGACCCCGAGACGCACGTCAAGCGGCTCGACGACCCCGCGACGCTCACCCCCTCGGTCAACCGTCTCGTCCAGTTCTTCGAGGACGCGATGACGCGCGACAACAAGGACCGGAGCGGGCCGACGGTCAAGCCGCTCCTCGACAAGATCATCGAGCCGATGACGCAGAAGTGCGTGGGCGGCGACCTCGACGAGCGCACGCGGTCGAAGCTCATCAAGTTCATCTCCGACACGCGGGACCCGCGCGGCGAGGCCTGCCTCATCAAGGCGCTGAAGGACTACAAGCCCGAGTCGACCGAGGAGGACGTCCGCTGGGCCGTCCGCGGCCTCGGGGCCATGAAGTCGAAGGCCGCCGCCGGCCCGCTCATGGAGGTCTTCATCAAGCTCCAGCACGGCAAGCCGAAGGGCTCCACGATCTCGCGCGACGTCCACGACGCGATGGTCGAGATCAACGATCCGTCCTGGGAAGGGCAGCTCATCACCATGGTCGAGCGCCCGATCAACGATCCCAAGGACGTCGCCACGATGCGGAACGAGCTGTTCTGGCAGATCACCGCGGCGGAGCTGCTCGGGTGGCAGCGCAGCGAGAAGGCGGTCGTGCCGCTGCTCAAGGTGGTGCTCTCGCCGGTCAAGGCGGACGCCGCCACGACGGCCATCCTCGCCCTCACGAAGATCGGCAAGCCCGCCATCCAGCCGGCGATCGCGCTGCTCCAGGGCGATCAGAAGGAGCTCATCGAGTACTCGAAGATCGAGAACCTGAAGGGCGCCGGCGACAAGGCGAGCCCGGAGCAGAAGAAGGCCGCGGAGACCGCCCACGTGGCGGCCGCCGCGCTCGTCCTCGCGACCATCGGCCGCGAAGAGTCGGTGAAGCCGCTGCTCGCGGCGCTCGACAAGGCCGAGGACATCCCGCGCGCCATCATCGCGCGCGAGCTCACCAAGGTGCCCAGGACCCCGGAGACGATCGCGGCCTTCCAGGCGGCCTACGAGAAGACGCCCGCGGGGCTCCAGATCCCGCCGGCGGGCATCAACGCGCGCGTGATGCTCGCGGAGGCGGCGAGCAACTTCTTCGACGCCAGCATGGTGCCGTGGATCGTGAAGACGGCCACCGAGGCGCGCGGCGAGGAGGACGACGTCGCGCAGATCCGCGACGTCTCGCTCCAGACGGCGCTCAAGCTGATGAAGCCCGACCAGGTCGCCGACGTCGACCGGCTCGCGAACACCCGCACGAGCGGCGGCGGCACGGTCGGCAAGTCGATGGAGAAGGAGATCAAGCTCGCGAAGGACCTGCTGGGCGCCTGCGGCGCCAAGGTCGAGTGTTACGTCGGCAAGCTCAGCGAGCCGGCGTCGCAGGCGAAGGAGACGCAGTTCCAGGGGATCAAGTCCGCCTACATGGTCGGCGTCCTCGGCTCTCCCGATGTCCGGCAGCAGATCATCGACGCCATGCCGAAGATCTCGAACGCGGCCGTCCGCTTCGTGTCGGTCTCGGTCATCGACGCCCTCTCGCCGAAGGGCGACGCCGACGTCGCGAGCAAGCTGCAGAAGATCGTCGACGAGGGCGAGGCCTCGAGGGACGCCGAGAAGATCTCCGGCAACGCGCCGTTCAAGACGGTCATCTACCGCCTCGCCGCCCGCGCCCAGTGACAGCGGCGGCCGCGCGCCCCATCCCGGCGGCCAGCCAGGGATGGGGCTCCCCGTCCAGCAGTACGCGATTTTTCTAGCATCATAAGAATTCAACCGGCCCGGGCCCGCGGATCCGCCGGGGGGCGGGCTCCCCGGTTTTTCCTGGCATCTGCTCCGTCTTGACGGTTTACTCCGGGCCCTCTTCACGGGTCTTCCTGGCTGAACGAACCATGATCGTGCTCGAGGTAACCCAGGGTCTCGCTGCCGGGCGCACCTTCGAGCTCCAGGGCGAGCTGATCACGCTCGGGCGCTCGCCGGACAACCGGGTCGTGCTGGACGACCGCCACATCTCCGGGGCGCACGCGCGCATCGTGAGCAGCGCCGAGGGGGTGATCCTCGAGGACCTGCGCTCGACGAACGGCACGAGCGTGACGCGGCGGGGCGAGCGGATCGAGCTCGGCCCGGGGCGCAGCGCTGTCGCGCTCCAGACGGGGGACGTCATCGAGCTCGGCTCGGGCGACGCGGTGACGCGGATGGTCGTGACAATCCCGGAGGAGGCCGACGAAGCGCGGGTCGTCTCGATCCGGCGCCTCGACGAGATCGAGCCCGCCCAGGCGAAGATCGAGCGCGATCCGAGCGCGCTCTCGGCCATGTACGCGGCGCAGAAGCGCATCGGCGCCGCGAACGATCTCGACCAGGTCCTGACGGAGATCGCCGACGCGGTGCTCGCGCTGGTGCCGAGCTCGACGCACGTGACCGTGGTGCTGCGCGACGACGATCAGGAGCCGGGGGCCGCGCCGGCGGCGTTCGTCCCGGTGCTGACGCGCGTCCGCTCCGAGTCGGGCCGCGGGGCGCCGCCGGCGGGGCCGGTCCCGATCACGCGCAGCGTGTACCGGAAGGTGATCAAGGAGCGGGCGGCGGTGCTCGCGGCCGACGCGCCCATCGAGGTCGGCCAGACCGAGTCGCTGATGGGCGCCTCGATCCGCAGCACCCTCGCCGTGCCGCTCTGGAAGGGCGAGGAGATCATCGGCGTGCTCCAGGCCGACAACCGGAGCGTGCCCGGGATGCTGAACGCGGGCGACCTGGAGACGCTGCTCGTGCTGGCGGCCAACGCGTCGCTCGCGGTGGCGAACGCCCGGCTCATCAAGCGCCTCGTGCTCGCGGAGGAGCGGCTCCAGAAGGAGAACAGCTTCCTGAAGGGGCGCGAGGAGAAGCGCCGGGGCGGGGGCGCGGTCGACATCATCGGCAAGAGCGAGGCGATGCGCCGGGTGATCGCCCAGCTCGACAAGGTGGTCGACACGCGCGTCACGGTGCTGATCGAGGGCGAGACGGGCACGGGCAAGGAGCTCATCGCCGCCGCCGTGCACTACCGCTCCCGCCGCCGCGACAAGCTCTTCGTCGCGCAGAACTGCGCGGCGCTCGCCGAGAGCCTGCTGGAGAGCGAGCTGTTCGGCCACAAGAAGGGCTCGTTCACGGGCGCGACCGAGGAGAAGAAGGGCCTGTTCGAGATCGCCGACGGGGGCACGCTCTTCCTCGACGAGATCACCGAGACCCCGCTGTCGCTCCAGTCGAAGCTCCTGCGGGCGCTCCAGGAGGGCGAGATCCGCCCCGTGGGCGCGACGAGCCCGAAGCACGTCAACGTGCGCATCGTGGCGGCGACGAACCGGAACCTCGAGGACGAGGTGGCCCGGGGGAGGTTCCGCGAGGACCTCTATTACCGGCTCAAGGTCTTCCCGATCCGCCTGCCGCCGCTGCGCGAGCGGCGCGACGACATCCCGGTGCTCGCGGGGCACTTCCTGGAGCGGTACGCGGACGAGATCGGCAAGCCGTGCGGGGGGTTCAGCCAGCAGGCGATGGAGCTCATGGTCGCGTACGACTGGCCGGGCAACGTCCGGGAGCTCCAGAACGAGGTGCAGCGGCTCGTCATCCAGCTCGATCCGGGGTCGTTCGCGACGCCCGAGCTGCTCTCGCCGCGGATCCGGCAGGTCGAGGGGCTCGTGGCGCGGGCGGGGACGCCGAAGGGGTCGCTCAAGGAGATGATGGACGCCGTCGAGAAGTTCTTCCTCCTCGAGGCGCTGCGGGGGCACAACAACAACAAGACCAACGCGGCGAAGACGCTCGGGATCACGCGCGAGGGGCTCCACAAGAAGCTCCGGCAATACGGGATCTGATCCTCCCGCTGGCTCTTCCTGTTGGGGGGAATGCGGGCTTGATACAGCGGGTCGTTTCGGTCGCGTTGCGTTGGCGGTCGGGGCGCGGACGGGGCATGAGACTACGATGTTCCGGAGCGCGGGGTGGATCGGGGGCGCCGTGGCGGGGGTGCTCGTCGGACTGAGCAGCACGGCGAACGCGTGGTATTTTCCCGAGCACGTCGTGCTCGCCGAGGAGGGGCTGGCGTGGCTGCCGGAGGGCGCCAGGGGGGCGCTCGGGGAGGCGGTGAGGGACGTGGCCGCGAGCTCGCTCGTGTGCGAACGGCTCGATGAGCCGTTTTACGCCACGACCTCGCTGAAGCGGGACGCGTGTATCCCCTATGCCACGCTCGCGGCGCTCGCGGGGGACCACGCGAGCACCGCGGGGGAGCTGTGGAGTCTCGTGCGAAGAGACGAGGCTGGGGAGACGGGGCAGCGGCTCCAGTTCGGCGCTCGGACCCAGTGGCGCGATTTCCTCCGCAAGCTGCGGCAGGACGACGACGCGGCGGCGCCCTCGGACCGGAGCGACCTCGTCCGAGATCTCGATATCTACCTCCTCGGCGTCGACGGCGACTACGTGGCTCGCGCCAAGCAGAACATCACCCACTTCCAGGCGGCGGGGGAGCCGCTGACCCGGGTCACCGAGGACGTCGCGCGGAGAGGGCGAGTCGACAACGCGCTCGGCCAGTTCATCGGACACCACCTGCGCTCGCTGCAGCTCGCGACGCGCGCGAGGGAGGCGCCGGGCGGCGCGAGGGCGGCGCTGCGGCGCGACGCGCTCCTCGAGCACGCCTATGCGCTCCACTTCCTCCAGGACGCGTTCGCCGCGGGTCACGCGGTGATCACCGCAAAGCAGCGGAGAGCGCCGGAGGATCGCATCGGCACGCACGATCACTTCAACCGCATCGGCGTGTCGGTGACCCGCGTGCTCAACGCCGCGCCCTGCCCGCTCCTGCGGGCCGGCGTGGACGACGCGCGCACCCCCGGCCTGCCCGCCTGCTGGGAGACGACAGGCGACGGCTTCCTCGGCACCTCGCCCGCCAGCCAGGACCGGCTCCACGCCGCAGAGGCGACCGCGCGCGCGCAGATCCAGCTCGCGATGGCGCTCGACCCCCGCTGGGTCGAGCGGCTGCTCGAGCCGGCCGCGTGCGCGCAGCCGGCGCCGGCCCGCGGGGCGCGGGCGCCCGCGCGCGACGTCGACCTCGCCATGAGCCTGCTCGACCCGACGCCGGCGTGGTCGCTCGGCCCGGCGCAGCGCCGGATGCTGAGCCCTACGTGCGAGCGGGTGAGGCACGTGCTGCGGAGCGCGCTCGCGGCGCTCTCCCGGCTGCGCGAGCGCCGCGGCGTCCCGGCGTTCTCCGGCAACACGAACGAGGACGTCCCCCGCCTCGTGGAGCCCGACGCGCTCGGGCGCCCCTTCGCGCTCTGCACCCGGCCGGCCGCGCGCGCCGACCCGGGCATCGACTGGTTCGCGAGCGTGCTTTGCAGCGATCCGGAGCGGGTCGTCCTCGGCGCCCCCGACACGAGCCTCCTGCGCCCGATCCTCGCCGTCTGGCCCGTGCCCCAGGCCGAGGCCGGGAGCCTCGAGGGCGAGGACCCGATCGCCCGCGGGTTCAGCTACCAGGTCTGGCTCTCCGCGCCCCTCGCCCTCCGCGGCGCCTCCGACGAGCAGCCAACCCAGGTCTCGTGGAACCCCTCGTTCCTCATGGGCGTCTCGTACCGCTGGCAATACGTCCTGTCCGGCCGCCCCAACGCCGCGCTCTTCGAGGCCAACGTCGGTCTCCAGACCACCGTGCGCAGCGGCGGCCGCTCCCATTTCGGGTCCTCCGCCCTGACGGAGCTCAGGACGCCTGTCCTCTCCATGATGTTCTGGGCCATGGCCAACGGCGTCACAAGGGCCTTCGACGGCGGCCGCGGCCTCGCCGACACCGCCGACGTCATCGAGCTCATGCCCTGCGGAGCGCGCTTCTATTTCGATCTGACCAGCTCCGACAGGCCGTTCTTCGACGGCTTCGACGTCGAGGGGCCCGCGCTCCTGCTGCCGCTCGAGCGCGATCTGCTCGGCACCCAGGGCGTCTCGCGCATGCCGCTCGAGATCCGATCGCGCTTCGGCTGCGCGCAGCGGTGCCAGGCGTTCTCCGTGTCCCTCGAGCTCGCGACGGGCGTCTCCAGGCTGTTCTAGCGCTCACGGCCCGGTGCTCGCGGCCCCCGCCAAGGCCTTGGACTTCGGGCCGCCGTCGGTGTTACAACCAGATCGTCTCGGGGGGATGGGATGCGCGCAGCGCGGACGGCTGTGCTTGCCGGGCGGCCGAGGGGGGCGAAGCTCGCGACCGCGCGCCGCTCCGGCCGGCAAACGAGCACGAGGGGGAGGCGGGAACGTGAACGAGCTCGGAGACGAGCGTCTGAGGACGCGAACCGGGGAGTTCTCCTTCGACAAGGAGAACAGGATCATTCGCTTTGACCTCCACGAAGGCGCCGTCCAGACGCTCGCCGACGCGAAGGAGAACGTCGCTGGACTCAGGCGATTCAGCAAGGGCACGCCGTACGCATTCCTGTGCGATCTCACGAGATGCAAGGCCACGGACCTCGACGCTCGCAGCTACTACGGCGCGGACGAGGGTCGGCAGGCATACCTCGCGATGGCGCTCGTGGGCGCGCGGCCGATCGGGCGGATGATCGGCAACGTCTTCCTCGCTGTTTACGGGAACCGTGACAGGCCCATCCGGCTCTTCTCGGACGAGCGGGAAGCGACCCGGTGGTTGAAGGGATTCGCTGGCTGATGGCCGCCGACCCCCGAGACGATCCGCGCGTCGCAGAGCTCTGCGAGCTCGCCATGAGCCTCGTCCCGGCCGGAGGGCGCGGCGAGCTCGCGGCGGTCCCCGGGGCGGATGCGCTCGACGTGGCCCTCTCCGCGCTGAGGTCGCTCGCGGCGGAGCGCTCGGGCGCGCGCGCGCTCGACGACCGTTGCGAGCGGCTGGAAGGGCTCCTCGAGGTGATCGTCGCGCTCGTCGGGTTCGACTACGCCAAGAAGGCGCCCATCAGCGACAGGAACGATCTCATCGACGGCATGGCGGCCGGCCTGAACATGCTCGGCGAGGAGCTCGCCTGCTCGACGGTCTCCAAGACCTATGTGACGAGCATCATCGAGTCGATGATCGATGTGCTCATCGTGGCCGACCGGGATCGCGGGATCCGCAGCGTGAACCAGGCGGCGTGCGACCTGTCGGGCTATCCCCGGGACGAGCTCATGGACAGGCCGATCGGCCTCGTGTTCCCCGGGCTCTCGGCCGGCGCGCTGATCGACGCGGGCGGCGCGCGCGACGAGCGGGTCTGTCTGCGGAAGGACGGGCGCACCGTCCCGGTGTCGTTCCTCGCCTCGGTCATGCGCACCGACGGCGGGCAGATCCACGGCATCGTCTGCGTGGCGCGGGACCTCAGCGAGAGCAAGCGGGCCGAGGAGGAGCGCTGGCGCCTCCGCGAGGCCGTCCATCGCCAGGCGATCCTCGTGGAGGAGCTCTCGACGCCGATCATCCCCATCGCCGACGAGATCCTGGTGATCCCGCTCGTCGGCACGCTGGACGAGCAGCGGCTGTCGCGGATGACGGAGGCGCTGCTGCAGGCGCTCTCGGCCCGGGGAGCCAGCGTTGTCATCCTCGACATCACCGGGGTGCGCACGATGGACCAGCAGGCCGTGTACGGGCTCACCCGCTCGGTCGGCGCCGCGCGGCTCCTCGGCGCGCAGGTGCTGCTCAGCGGCATCCGGCCGGATGTGGCGCGGGCGCTCGTCGAGATCGGCGCGGAGCTCGACGGCGTCGCGACGTTCGGGTCGCTGCAAGGCGGGATCGTCCACGCGCTGCGGGGCGTCGCGCGGCGGGGCCAGCTCGGCCCCGCCGCGCGTCCTGCCTAGCGGCGGCGCTGTCGAGGGGTCGCGCTACCGCTTCGGGTTGGCGCGCATCTGCTTCGAGATCTGCTTCCAGCGCCGCTTCTCCTCGCTCCGGGCGCGCGCGTCCTGCTGCAGCGCCACGTGGCGCCGCTCCGCCCCGAGCTTGCGGTAGGCGCCGAGGCGGTCCGGGTCGAGGTCGCCGGCCTTCACGGCGCGGAGCACCGCGCACCCGGGCTCGCCTTCGTGCGCGCAGTCGCGGAAGCGGCACGTCCCGGCGAGGGCCTCGACGTCGTCGAAGCCCGCCGGACCCGCCCCGTCCGCGGACCAGAGGCCGAGCTCCCGCACCCCCGGCGTGTCGATGAGGAGGCCGCCGCCGGGCAACGGGAAGAGCTCCCGGTGGGCGGTCGTGTGGCGGCCCCGCTCGTCCGACGCCCGGATCTCCCCCTCGCGCTGGATCTCCGCGCCGAGCAGGCGGTTGCTCAGCGCCGATTTCCCCACGCCGGACGAGCCGACGAGGGCGATCGTCTCCCCTGCCCCGATCTCGGCGCGGAGCGCGTCGAGGCCCGCGCCGGACAGGGCGCTGACCAGCGCGATCGGCGCCGCGGGGGCGACCTCCCGCGCCGCGTCGATGAACCGCCCCGGATCGGGGCAGACATCCACCTTGTTGAGCACGAGCACGGGGCGCGCGCCGCTGTCGAGGACCGCCTCGATGTACCGCTCCAGCCGGCGCAGGTTGAAGTCGGCGTTCGGCGACGTGACGATGAACACCTTGTCGATGTTGGCCGCGATCACCTGGGCCTCCACCGTGGGCCCCGCGGCCTTGCGGCGCAGGCAGGTGCTCCGCGCGAACGTGTGCACGATGTACGAGGGCCCGGCGCCGTCGCCGGGCCTGAGCCCCACCCAGTCGCCCACGGTGGGGAGCGCCGCGCGGTCCGCGGCCTCGTGCGCGAGCCGCCCGCTGACGACCGCGACGCGCGGGCCGTCCGCTGTCTGCACGTGGTGCCGCGCGGCGGAGGCGAGGACGACGCGCGCGGGCTGCACGGCGTCCTCAAGACTGGCGAGCTGCCTCGCGAAGAAGGGAGTCCATCCGAGCCCGATCAGGCCGGACTGCTGTTCGTGGTGAGAAGACGGATCAACGAGAGAGTCGGAGTTGATGGACATGACGGGACGAGCGCTCCATGGCGTTCGGCCGCGCGCAGGCTGCGGCGCGCGGCGGTCGACGGACAGGGGCGCGGCGGCGCGCGAGCGCGCCCGCGCCGGCCAATCACGCGCGGGGCCGCCGCGGCGCAGAGGCTCGTCGACCGATCAGGACGTCACGCCAGAGAGGGCGCGCCCGGCCAGGGCGGATGCCCTGCTGGACGAGCGAAATCGCGAGGCGAACGGCGCCGGAGACGGCGCGCGCTCGGGCAGGCGACGGCGTGGGGACGAGCCTCAGCGAACCGCGGCGGACACGACGGCGGCGGCGGGGTGATGCGTGTGCTGTGTCTTGCCACTCATGACCTGACCTCCGTTCGGCGTGCGTCACAACGACGCGGCGCCACCTAGAATCCGCCAGCGCGGCGCCGCCGTCAAGCGCCGCCGCGCCTGCCCGGTCGCGCCGCGCTGGCCGCGGCGGTCCTCGGTCGACTCGCGCTCGCGCTTCGCCCTCGGGCGGCGGAATCGGTGGACCGCTGTGGGAGGGGTGGGGACGAGGGGTGGTCGACACCGACGCACAGGCGCCGGGCAAAAGCCACGAAACCCCGAGATCCGAAGCCCGGGACCTGATCTGAGACCGCGAGGCCGGCGTCGTCCGGCCCTCCCCGGCCGGAGCGGCGGCGGGAGGTTGCGAGGAGGCCCTGGCCGCACTAGGGTCCTTCGCTCCATGCCCACACACTTCGAGCTCGTCTCCGAATTCAAGCCGTGCGGTGACCAGCCTCGCGCGCTCCAGGAGATCTGCTCCGCTTTCGAGCAGGGCGAGACCTACCAGGTCCTCCTCGGCGTCACGGGCAGCGGCAAGACGTTCACCGCCGCCAAGGTGATCGAGAAGCTGCAGAAGCCGACGCTCATCATGGCGCCGAACAAGACGCTGGCGGCCCAGCTCTACGGCGAGATGAGGGACCTCTTCCCCAACAACGCCGTCCACTACTTCGTCAGCTACTACGACTACTACCAGCCCGAGGCTTACGTCCCGACGAGCGACACGTTCATCGAGAAGGACGCGATCATCAACGACGCGATCGACCGCATGCGCCACGCGGCGACGCACGCGCTGCTCTCGCGCCCGGACGTGATCATCATCGCCTCGGTGAGCTGTATCTACGGCATCGGCTCGGCCGAGAGCTACCACGGCCTGCTGATCAAGCTCGAGCGCGGCACCGAGATCCGCCGCGACGAGCTCCTGCGGCGGCTCGTCGACATCCAGTACACGCGCAACGACGTCGATTTCCACCGCGGCACGTTCCGCGTCCGGGGCGACGTGGTCGAGATCTTCCCCGCCTACGAGGAGTCGCTGGCGATCCGGGTCGAGTTCTTCGGCGACGAGATCGAGGCGATCAAGGAGGTCGACCCGGTCCGCGGCAAGGTGGTGGGCCAGCTCGACCGCTACGCCGTCTTCCCCGGCTCCCACTACGTCACCGAGCAGCAGCAGCTCCGGCTCGCGATCCAGGCGATCCGCGAGGAGCTGCGCGAGCGCATCGACCACTACGACAAGGCCGTCCGCTTCCTCGAGAAGCAGCGCATCGAGCAGCGCACGATGTACGACCTCGAGATGCTCGAGCAGATGGGGTTCTGCAACGGCATCGAGAACTACTCGCGCCACCTCTCCGGCCGGAAGCCCGGCGAGCCGCCGCCGACCCTGATCGACTATTTCCCCAAGGATTTCCTGCTGATCATCGACGAGTCGCACCAGACGGTCCCGCAGGTCGGGGCGATGTACCGGGGCGATCGGGCGCGGAAGGAGACGCTTGTCGAGTACGGGTTCCGGCTCCCCAGCGCGCTCGACAACCGGCCGCTGAAGTTCGAGGAGTTCGAGCAGCACTACGCGCAGGTGCTCTTCGTGAGCGCGACGCCCGGCGACTACGAGCTGCAGAAGTCGGCCGGCACGGTGGTCGAGCAGATCATCCGGCCGACCGGGCTCATCGATCCGCAGATCACCATCCGGCCGGTGTCCGGGCAGGTCGACGACCTGCTCGCGCGCATCCGGGAGCGGGTGGCCCGCGGCGATCGCGTGCTCGTCACGACGCTGACCAAGCGGATGGCCGAGGATCTGACCGAGTACTACACGGAGCTCGGCATCCGCGTCCGTTACCTCCACTCGGACATCGACACGCTCCAGCGCGTGGAGATCCTCCGCGATCTGCGGCGGGGCGAGTTCGACGTGCTGGTCGGCATCAACCTGCTGCGCGAGGGGCTCGACCTCCCCGAGGTGTCGCTCGTCGCCATCCTCGACGCCGACAAGGAGGGCTTCCTCCGGAGCCCGCGCTCGCTGATCCAGACGATCGGCCGCGCCGCCCGCAACGTGAACGGCGAGGTCGTGATGTACGCCGATCGCATCACCGACGCGATGAAGCGCGCGATGGACGAGACGACCCGGCGGCGCGCGATCCAGGAGGCGTACAACAAGGAGCACGGGATCACGCCGGCGACGGTGAAGAAGGCGATCCTCGATCTATCGCCCACGTCGGGCACGCGCGACTACTACGCCGTGCCGAAGGGGCCGGCGAAGCCCGCGGCGGAGGCGGCGCGCGCGGCGATGGACCTTGTCGACCAGATCGACGCGGTCCGGCAGGAGATGTTCGCCGCGGCGGAGAACCTCGAGTTCGAGAAGGCGGCGCGGCTGCGCGACCAGCTCCGCCAGCTCAAGGCGCAGCAGGGCGACGGCGACGCCGGCGCCGCGCGCGAGGTGGCCGAGGAGAAGCCGGCGCGCTCCGGGCGGGCGGCGACCCGGCGCGGGGCGGCGGCGGGCCCGGCGGCGGCCAAGGGCGGCGGCGGCGGGCGCGCGGCGGCGGGCGCCAAGACCGGCGGGCGCGCGGCGGCCGGGCGCGGCCGTTACCGATAGCGATGGATCCGCGGGGCAAGCGGGCGGGCAGGGCTTCAGCGGCAGCGCGTGACAGAGGCTCTCAGGGCGCCGATCAGGGATCGGCGTCGGACACTCGAGCTCACGAGACAGCCCTGCCGGGGGCCCATGATGGCGAGTCGGCTTCAGCCCTCTTTCGCGCTGTCGGTGGATGCGATCGGCGTCGACCCGGGGACACGGGCCTGTTAAGGGGCCTGCGATGGCCGTACCCTCCGATCCTATCCTCATCACCGTCTCGGGCAGGGACTCCCCTGGCATCACCGCTCGGCTCACCGGTATCCTCAGCGACATCGGCGCCACGCTGCTCGACATCGAGCAGGTGGTGGTGCACGGGAACCTGAACCTCGCGCTGCTCGTGCTCTTCCCGGAGACGCGCAGCGGGCTCAAGGAGCTGCTGTTCGCCGCGAAGGAGCTCGGCGTGGCGCTCGACTTCAAGCCGCTCGACGGGGGCGCCCCGGCGCGGGCGCCCGGGAGCCGCTACGTGGTGACGGCGATCGGGCGGGAGCTCGGCGCCAAGCAGCTCCACGGCGTCGCCGCGACCCTCGCGGCGCACGACGCGAACATCGAGAAGATCGCGCGGCTGTCGGTCGAGCGGCTCTCGTCGGTGGAGATCCAGGTGCTGCTCCGGCGCGAGGAGGAGGCCGACGCGCTCAAGCAGGCCCTGCTGGCGCTCGCGATGCAGAACAGCTTCGACCTCGCCCTGCAACGCGAGGGGCTCTTCCGGCGGAGCAAGCGGCTCGTCGTCATGGACATGGACTCGACCCTCATCCGCATCGAGGTGATCGACGAGCTCGCGCGGGCCAAAGGGGTCGTGGAGCAGGTCGCGAAGATCACCGAGCGGGCCATGCAGGGGGAGATGGATTACGACGAGTCGCTCCGCCAGCGGCTCGCGCTGCTCCGCGGCCTGGACATCGGCGTGCTCCGGAAGCTCGCCGCAGAGCTCCCCATCACCGAGGGCGCCGAGACGCTCATCCGGGTGCTGAAGCGGCTCGGCTACCGGACCGCGGTGATCTCGGGCGGGTTCTCGATCGCAGCAGAGGCGCTGAAGGTCCGGCTCGGGATCGACTACGCCTACTCGAACGCCCTCGAGGTCGAAGGCGGCAAGCTGACCGGACGGGTCACAGGCCCCATCGTCAACGCGCAACGCAAGGCGGAGCTGCTCGAGACAATCGCCCAGGCAGAGGGCGTGCTCCTCGATCAGACCATCGCCGTGGGCGACGGCGCCAACGACCTCCTCATGCTCCAGCGCGCCGGGCTCGGGGTCGCGTTCCGCGCGAAGCCCAAGCTCCGGGAAGCGGCGGACACCTCCCTGTCCGCGAGCGGCCTCGACGCCATCCTCTTCCTCCTCGGCCTCACCGAGCGCGAGCTCCTGGAAGTGGCGTGAGCGGCGCGAGACATCGAGTCTCGACCAGGGACGAAGAAACAGAGTCCGGCCGACACAGCGCCCCGCGACCGAGCGGGCGGCGCCTGACCCAGTGCAGCGCGGCCCCTCGACAGCCGCGCCGGGCACCAGCAGTTAACCGATTAAGTTCTCGGCTGGCCGGTCAGCCATGGGCTGGTGCTCCCGGCGCGCCGGCCGCGCCGCTCGCCGGCGGCGCCCGCGGGCGCCGGGATGGATGTGGGAGCGCCTGCGCAGACCCGGCGGTCTCCGGCGGCGCTCGGCGCCTGCGCGAGCGTCGGCTCGCCTCGGGGCCGCCGTGCTATCCAGACGAGGCCTGGCGATGGAGCCGGTTCACCCGGCGGGCTCGATCCGCCGCCCGGCAGCGGAGGTGAGGCGTGAAGCGTCCGACGATCACGGACATCGCGTGGCGTGCAGGGGTATCCAAGGGAGCGGTCTCCTATGCGCTCAACGGCAGGCCCGGCGTGTCGGAGCCGACGCGCGAGCGCATCCTCGCCATCGCGGCCGAGATGGGCTGGCAGCCCAGCAACGCGGCGCGGGCGCTCTCCGACGGGCGCGCGAACGCGGTCGGCCTGGTCATCGATCGGCCCGCGCACACGCTCGGCATCGAGCCGTTCTTCATGCAGCTCATCTCGGGCATCGAGGCGGAGCTGTCCGAGAAGGCGGAGGCGCTGCTGCTCAAGGTGACGGAGGATCGCGCGGCCGAGGTGGAGACCTACCGCCGCTGGTGGGCCGAGCGGCGGGTGGACGGGGTGATCCTCGTCGACCTCCGCGAGGACGATCCGCGCGTGAAGCTTGTCGAGGAGCTGCGGCTCCCCGCGGTCGTCATCGGCGGGCCGGCGGGCAAGGGGCAGCTCTCGGGCGTGTGGAGCGACGACGGCGGCGCCATGAAGGCGGTGGTCGACTACCTCGCCGCGCTCGGCCACCGGTCGATCGCGCGCGTCGCCGGCCCCGCGGAGTTCTTGCACACCGCGATCCGCACGAAGGCGTTCAACGCCGCCGCCCGCCAGAGGCGCCTCGAGCGGGCGGAGACGGTCCACGCCGATTACACGGGCGAGGCGGGCGGCCAGGCCACGCGCCGGCTGCTCGCGCAGGCCACGCCGCCGACGGCCATCGTCTATGACAACGACGTGATGGCCGTGGCCGCGCTCGCGGTCGCGCACGAGATGCGCGTCCCCGTGCCCGAGCGCCTCTCGATCGTGGCGTGGGACGACTCGGCGCTGTGCCAGCTCGTGCACCCCGCCCTGACCGCCGTGCGCCGCAACATCGCCGAGCACGGCTCGCGCGCCGCCGCGCTGCTCCTCCGCCTCGTCGCCGGCGAGCCGATCGACGACGCCGAGTGCAGCGCGCCGACCCTCGCGACGCGGGGCAGCACCGCGCCGCCCGCGCCCCCCTGACCCGAGCCCATCGCCCGCGAGGCGGCGCGGCCCTCCTTCGAGGCCGTGGACACTGAACCGATTAAGTGCTCTTCTCGCCGCGCGCAGCAGGGGCGCGACCAGACCAGCACGAGAGGGAGCATGCACCGCAATTTCGCCAAAGTCGCTGTCCGCAATCGAGCGGTCGCCTGGCTCGGGGCCAATTTCTGGTCGAGGCGCGGCGGCCCGCTCATGTGGAAGAGCTATGATCCGGCCCTGATCCGCGAGGAGCTCCGGGTGCTCGCCGAGCACGGCCTCACCATGACCCGGTCGTTCTTCTACTGGCCGCACTTCATGCCCGAGCCGGACCGGGTCGACGAGGAGTGCGCCGCGCGCTACGGCGATTTCCTCGAGGCCCACACCGAGGCGGGGCTGACCACGATCCCGACGCTCCTCGTCGGCCACATGTCGGGCGAGAACTGGGATCCTGTCTGGCGGCGCGGGCGCGACCTCTATGGGGACGTGTGGATGGTCGCCCGGCAGGCGTGGTTCGCGGAGCAGATGGCGCGGCGCTTCTCGGGCCACCCGGCGGTGGCCGGCTGGCTCATCTCGAACGAGATGCCGATCTACGGCGAGCGCGAGCGGTCCGTGCGCGAGACCGTCACGAGCTGGGCGAGCCTCCTCGTGCAGGGGCTGCGGGCGGGCGGGGCGAGCCAGCCGATCTCGATCGGCGACGGCGCGTGGGGCATCGAGGTCACGGGCAACGACAACGGGTTCTCCGTCCGCGATCTCGGCGCGCTCGTCGATTTCCTCGGTCCTCACGTGTACCGGATGGAGAACGACATGGTCCGCCAGCACTACGGCGCCGCGTTCATCTGCGAGCTCACGGGCTTCCTGGGCAAGCCGGTCGTGCTGGAGGAGTTCGGGGTCTCCTCGGACTTCGTGTCGGGCGAGAACGCCGCGCACTATTACCGGCAGGTCCTCCACAACACGCTGCTGGCCGGCGCCACCGGCTGGATCGGCTGGAACAACACCGATTTCGACCTCATTCACCAGGACCCTTATCGGCATCACCCCTTCGAGCTCCATTTCGGGCTGACGACCACCGAAGGTCGCCCCAAGCCGCAGCTCGTGGAGATGGCCCGCTTCGCGAGGGTGCTGGCCGACATCGACGTCCTCGGCTGCGAGCGCGAGCCGGCCGACGCGGCGCTGATCGTCCCGTCGTACCTGGAGGGCGCGTTTCCGTTCACCGAGGCCGAGGACCGCAGCTATCTGTTCACCATGCTGCGACAGGCCTACATCGCGGCGAAGGAGGCGGACCTGCCGGTCGGGCTGACCCGGGAGCGGGACGGGATCGCGGAGGACTGCCGGCTGTATCTCCTGCCGTCCACCAAGCAGCTCACCGCGCCGACCTGGCATCTCCTGGAGCGGCTCGCCTCGGAGGGCGCGGTCGTCTACGCGTCGTACTGCCACGGCACGCACGGCTCGCAGCGCGGTCCGTGGTACGCGCACCTCGACGCGATGTTCGGCGTCGAGCACCAGCTCCGCTACGGGATGGTCGACCCGGTCGAGGACGCGCAGGCGACGCTCACCTTCCAGCGCCCTTTCGGCACGATCGCGGAGGGCACCACGCTCACGTTCCCGGTGGCCGGCACCGAGCACAGCCGCGCTTACCTGCCGGTGCGTCCCCGAGGCGCGGAGGTCGTGGCTGTCGACCAGCGCGGCCGGCCGGCGCTGCTGCGGCGCCAGGTCGGTCGCGGCAGCATCGTGCTCTGCACCTATCCGGTCGAGCACTTCGCCGCGGCGACCCCGCGGGTCAACCCGGAGCCGACCTACCGGCTCTACGACGCGCTCGCCGCGCTCGCCGGCGTGCGGCGGCCGGTGACCGTGGACGATCCGCGCGTCGCGGCCGACACCCTGCGCCACCGCGACGGACGTCGCTTCGTGTTCCTGGTGAGCCAGTCGGAGCAGCCGCTCTCGGTCAAGCCGGCCGCGGCCTCGGGGCACCTCGTCGAGCGGGGCGGCGAGACCCCGGTCCACACGGTCGAGCTCGCGCCGTACGACGTGCGGATCCTCGAGCTGCGCGCGCAGTAAGCGGCTCAGTACCAGCGGGGCGTCCCGCAATCGACGTGCAGGTGGTCCCGGTGGCTCGCGTCGAAGTCCGGCCCGAGGACGCGCGACGCGGCCCCATCGGCGCGCAGCCGCCGGGTCACGCTCCTCAGGAAATGCCCCTCCCGGGTGCTCGGCTCCTTGCCATACAGCACGTAATCGCGGAGCACGCTGATCGCGCGCCCGCGCTTCGGGGTGAAGCGCGCGATATCGAACGCATTGCCGAACGAGTGCTCGCTCAGGCCCTCGCTCCACTTGCGCATCCTGCCGACCACTTCCCGGCAGGCATAGCTCCCCAGCGTGCTGATGCGGGTGATCGGCGAGCCCAGGTGCGCTTCTGCCTCTTCCTGGATGACGCGCTCGATATCGACCAGCCGCAAGGCCAGCGAGCAGTCGATCTGCAGCGGCGGCGAGTACACGACGCCTGTCGGGCCGCGCCTCAGCAGCACGCCGCGCGGGATGCCGCACCCCTTCTTGTTCGGCTTCTGGGTGTCGGGGATCGGCTGGAACCGCGCGCCCGTGCTCTTCAGCGCGTCGCGGCACTCCGCGCCCGCGGCCGCGGCGATGTGGTTCCACTGCCGCTGCGCGCGCGGCGGCCGCTCGCGGAGGCCGGCGGCGTCGGCGAGGTGGTCGACCCAGGCGCCCGCCCCTCCGGACGACGCAGGCGCCGGCGGCGCAAGCTCTCCCCCGGCGACCGGCGGCGCCGCGACGGCGGGCGCCGGCGAGGCCGACGCACCGCCGGCGAGGGCGGACGCCGCTCCAGGCAAGGCCGGCGCCGGGGGCGCGATCAGCGCGGCTCCACCGAGCTCGGAGAGCGTCGGGCTCCCGTGGGAACAGGACATCACCGAGATCATCGCCGCCGCGGCGAGCGCCGGAAGCAAGCGTGCGTGCACACCGATCTCCGTACCTCGGAGGGCGAGCCGCGCAAGACGAGCGACCTGCCCATCTCCGGGTTGCAGCTCACATAGCGCACCGGTTCACCTGCGTCAGGCCACTGTCGCGCCGCCTCCGGCCGCCTCGCCCCCGCCGCGCGGCTCTTCTCCCGGCTCGTCCGGCGTCCGCGTCCCCCGCAGCAGGAGCAACCCGGCGAGGCTCACCACGATCGCGCCGGCCGTGAGGCTCCACGGCACCGCTTCCTCGATGACGCCCTGCGTCCACGGCGGCTTGAAATAGAGCAGCGTCACGGCGATCCCGTTGTTCAGGGCGTGGAGGAGCGCCCCGGCCAGCACCGAGCCGGTGCGGTGCCGCGCGTAGCCGAGCGCGAGCCCGAGCGAGAACGTCGGCAAGAGCCTGTACACCGAGCCGTGGGCGAGCCCGAAGAGGAGCGCCGACACCCCGATCGCCACCGCGGGCCCGGCGCGGCGCAGCCCCGCGTAGACGAGGCCGCGGAACAGGAGCTCCTCGCAGACGGCCGGCGTCACGGCGACGAGCAGCAGCACGACGAGGTACGGCTGCCCGCCGAGCAGCACGAGCTCGCCGAGCTCGCGGGCGAAGCGCTCCGGCGCGGGGAACCACCGGAGGACGGTGCCGCCGAGCGCGATCCACGCCGACACGCCGAGGAGCAGCGCCCCGGCGAGGCCCCGCACCGAGGGCGGCCGGAGGCCGAGCGTCGCCCGCGGCGCGTAGCCGAAGCCCGCGACCAGCGCGAGCGTCGGCAGAAGGAAGAAGCCGACCTGCGAGACGGCGAGCTGGACCGCCACGCTGGCGCGCTCGATGAGCAGGCTGCCGTAGAAGAAGAGCACCTGCACGCCCGCGAACGCCGCGAGCGAGAAGCCGACCGTCGGCGTCCCGCCAGCCCGGCGCCCGAGGCCCAGCACCGCGCTCGCCGACTCGTGGCCCCCGAGGAGCACGCTCTCGCGCGCGAAGACGCGCGCGGCGAAGAGGAGCGCGAGGCAGGCGTAGAGCGCCGACGAGATGAGCGCCGCGAAGAGGAGATCGACAGGCGCCTCCCCGAGGAACAGCGCCTTGATCAGCACCGCGATGTTGAGCACCGGCGCGTAGGCGGTCCACGGGTTGAGCTCGACGATCGGCAGGGCCGTGATGCCGGCGAGCAGCGAGAGCGGCAGGTACGCCGGCATGAGCGCGTTCTGGCCGTCCTTGAAGTCCTTCGCGAACACGGCGAGCGCGAGGAACAGCGCCGAGAACAGGAGCGTGACCGGCACGAGCAGCACGAACGTCAGCGCGAAGATCCAGGGATCGACGACCATCACGTCGGGCAGCATCCGGCTGACCGTGAGCGACAGGCTCACCACGTTGCCGAGCGCCGTGAGCAGGGAGATGACCCACACGGCCAGGAACTTGCCCGAGATGATCTCGATCGATCGCACCGGCGCGCACAGGAGCGTCTGCATCGTGCCGCGCTCCTTCTCGCCCGCCGTGAGATCGATCGCCGGCAGGAAGCTGCCGAGGAGCGACATCAGGATCAGCATCATCGGCATCATCGAGCCGAGGATCTGGCCGACCTTGCGGCTGTCCGGCGCGACGTCGCGCGGCACGACGTCGTAGGCGCTCGAGAACCCCTCGGGCAGCCCGCGCGCCGCCTCGCGATCCGCGACGATCGCCCTGCGCGCCCGCCGCAGCGCGCCCTCGAGGCGCGCCTCCGCCATGGCCGAGTCGGCGCGGACCGAGTCGAAGTAGATCGCGACGGCGCCCTTCCCGCCGCGCTCCAGCTCGGCCCGCAGCGTCGGCCACGGGATGAGCACCGCGTCGACCTTGCGCTCGCTGACCGCGGCGCGCGCCGCGGCGAGCACGGGGTTCTCCGGCTCGGTCCACCGCGGCCGCTCGTCTTGCCCCTCCTCCTTGTCTGGCTCCGGCTCCGCTCCGGCCTCCGGGTCCGCCGGCGGCGCGAGCGCCCCCGAGGCGAGCCCCTCGCGCACGTCGGCGGGCGCGCCCTCCCACGGCGCGAGCTCGATCTTGCCCGCCGACGCCAGCCGCTCGCGCAGGTCCTCGGCGAGCTCTCCCCACACAGCGATCCGCGACGAGCGCGCCTCGCGCGCCGCCACCTCGGAGCCGATGAGCTTGCTCATCCCGAGCGCGAACAGCGGGTAGAGCAGGACCGGGATGACCAGCAGGCGCACGAGCGTGCGTCGATCCCGGAGCGACTCGACGAGCTCCTTGCGCAGGATGGTCCAGACGATGGCGAGCCTCACGGCGCCTCCCCTCCCCCGGCCGGCGCGCCGGCGCGCTCCGCCGCATCGCCCGCCCCGCGCGAGCGGCTCCGCGCCGCGTGATGGAGAAAGGCGTCGGTCAGGTTCGTGGTGGCCGTGCGCTCGAGCAGCTCCGGCAGCGCGCCGGTGTCGGCGATGCGCCCCTCGTGCAGGAGGGCGATGCGATCGCAGAGGTACTCGGCCTCGCCCATGATGTGCGTCGAGAAGAGGACGGCCTTGCCCGCGGCGCGCTCGCGCCGGATCGACTCGACGATGAAGCGGCCGCTGAGGACGTCGAGCGCGGTCGTCGGCTCGTCGAGGATGAGCACCTCCGGCTCGTGGAGAAAGGCGCGCGCGATGTTGGCGCGCTGCTTCTGCCCCGCGGACAGCGTGCTGCACGGCCGCGAGGCGAACGCGTCCATCTCGAGGTCGGCCACCAGCGCGTCGATGCGGCGCGAGAGCGCTGCCTCGCTCATGCCGTACAGCCTGCCGAAGTAGCGGAGCACCTCGCGGGGCGTGAGGCGCTGGTAGAGCTGGGTGTCGCCGGACAGAAAGCCGATGCGCTGCTTCGCCTCGAGCGGCGTCGCCGCGAGGTCGACGCCGCCGATGAGGACGCGCCCCGCGGTCGGCGACAGGATGCCGGCGAGCATCCGCAGCGTCGTCGTCTTGCCCGCGCCGTTCGGCCCCAGGAGGCCGACGACCTCCCCGGGGCGCACGGCGAGGTCGATCCCGTCCACGGCCGTGAAGTCGCCGAACCGCTTCACCAGACGCTCGGCGAGGAGTGCGGCGCGCATGGCGGCATGTCCTATCCGGTCCGCAGCAGCGCGCAAAGCGCTGGTTCCGCCATCGTCCGCCGGACCTCGGAGGAGCGCCCCGGCGCGCCGCCCCTGATCACGCCGGCCGGCCGTGTCCTCCGGGCGGCCGCTTCTCCGCACGCGCTGCTCGACTCGCGCCGCGGACTCCCTACACTACCCGTCGAGCCCTCATGGATCCGAGCACCTCTTCCATGCCCTACCGCAATCGCACCACGACGGAGCGGGCCCAGTGTCCCTGCGGACACGGCCGTGATCACTACATGGTGAGCGCCGAGGCGGAGTATCGCGTCCTCGGCTACATCCAGCTCGCCTTCGGGATCTCGGCCCGCCCGACCAGGGTGAAGTACAGATGCCGGCGCTGTGACACGGTCTTCTCGACGACCATCGATCCTGCGGTCCTCGACAAGCACTACTGACGCCGAGCAGCAGATGATCGACATCCACACCTCGCCGGCGACCGCCTGCGGCCGACGGGCTCCATGAAGGGTCGCGTGCTCATCGTCGCCGGGTCCGACTCGGGCGGCGGCGCCGGCATCCAGGCGGACCTCAAGGCGGTCACCGCGCTCGACGCGTACGGCGCCACGGCGATCACCGCGCTCACCGCCCAGAACACCCGCGGCGTCGCCGCCGTGTTCCCGGTCCCGCCCGACTTCATCGGCCGCCAGATGGAGCTCGTGCTCGACGACATCGGCGCGGACGCGATCAAGACCGGCATGCTCCACTCGGCCGAGGTCATCGACGAGGTCGCGCGCGTCTACGAGCGCCTCGGCCGCGGCGCGCCGCTCGTTGTCGACCCCGTGATGGTCGCCAAGGGGGGCGCGCGGCTGCTGGAGCCCCAGGCGGAGGGCGCCCTGCGCCGCCGCCTCCTGCCGCTCGCCGCGCTGCTCACGCCGAACATCCCCGAGGCCGAGGCGCTGACCGGCACGGTCATCGACAGCGTGGACGCGATGCGCCGCGCCGCCGCGCAGCTGCTCGCCATGGGCCCGCGCGCCGTGCTGCTCAAGGGCGGCCACCTCCCGGGCGCGACGGTCGTCGACGTCCTCCAGACCGCGCCGGAGCCCGGCGCGCTCGGGGCCACGGCGGGCGAGCGGCTGTTCGAGGACGCGCGCATCGAGACGCGGGCCACCCACGGCACGGGCTGCACGCTCGCCTCGGCCATCGCGGCCGGCCTGGCCCAGGGCCTCGCCCTCGTGCCCGCGATCGCGCGCGCGCGCCGCTACCTCCGCGAGGCGATGCACGCCGCCCCCGGGCTCGGCCACGGCCACGGCCCGCTGAACCACGCCCACACGGTGCGGCCGTTCTCCTGAACACGGCGCGGCGAGCCCCACGCTCCTGTGGAGGACCGCGCCGCGCGGCCCCTCGAGGCCCGAGCCGCGCGCGCTTCCCCGCGCCTCCCGCGCCGCCCGCGCCGCCCGCGCGGCGTCCCCGCGGCGCGCCGGACGGGCCAGCCGCAGCGTCCGTGCAACGACTCGTTGCGCCCGGGGCTCGAATGGACGACCCTGCGCGCAGTCCGTATCGGCGTGCCGGCGCCTCAGCTTCGGCGCCGGCGCGGAGCTCTTCCTCACCCTTTGTGCGCCCGTGGCCGTGACCAAAGATCCCCTCCCTCCCATCGACGTCGGCACGGTCATCAACGACCGGTACGAGGTCCTGAAGAGCATCGGCAAAGGCGGCATGGGCGAGGTGTTCTTGGCCTTCGATCGCCTGACGCAGCAGCAGGTTGCGCTCAAGGTGGTGCCCGAGGCCTCCGCCATGCCGGGCGACGACGAGGCCCTGCGGCAGGAGGTGATCCTCGCGCAGAAGGCTCGCCACCCGAACGTCTGCCGCGTGCACGACCTCGCGCCGAGCCCGTGGGGGCCCATCCTCGTGATGGAGTACATCCCCGGGCAGACGCTCCACAACCACATCCGCAAGCGCAAGGCGGCCGGCGGGTTCAGCGCCGACGAGTTCCGGAAGATCTCGACCGACGTCTGCGCGGGGCTCGCCGCCATCCACCAGCAGGGGCTCGTGCACGGCGATCTGAAGCCCGGCAACGTGATGGTCGCCGACGATCGCGCCGTCATCCTGGACTTCGGCTTCGCGAAGGAGCGCGCGCGCGCGGCCGTGCGCAAGCCGGGGGCGCCGCCGGACGGCGGCACGCCTCACTACATGTCGCCGGAGCGGCTGCGCAACGGCGGCGCGAGCCCCGAGGACGACGTCTACGCCGCGGCGCTGACGCTCTGGGAGATGTGGACCTGCCGCGTCCCCGAGCCCGGCTACAAGCCGCGGCTCAAGACGATGAAGCAGCAGATCACCTTCGACGTGCCTGCCGCGCTCACCAACGACGAGATCAGGCAGATCTTCCGCGCGCTGAACCCGGATCCGCAGATGCGCCCGCAGGCGCGGCACATGCGGTTCTTCAACCCGACGCAGACAACGACCGCGCCGATCCAGCTCCCGCGCGAGCGCATCGACCCCGGCCCCGCGCCCGGCCGGGCCATCAAGACGCAGTTCACCCCCGGCGCGCAGTCGCTGCTCATCACGTACGCCACGAACGCGCCCGACAGCGTCTCGATCCTGTTCCCCCTGCAGAAGCCGGTGCTCTCGATCGGCCGGCGCAGCGATCAGGATCTCGTCCTGGCCGAGGCGACCGTCTCCGGGTCGCACGCGCTGCTCCGGTGGCAGACGGGCTCCTGGCTTGTCGAGGACCTGAACAGCACGAACGGCACGTACGCGGACTTCCCCTTCGAGCGCAAGGCGCAGGTGTCGCTGCTCCACGGGGCCGAGGTGCAGCTCGGCGAGTGCCGCCTCATGGTGGTCACGTTCGGACCGGACTCCCCGCACCACGACAAGGCGAAGCGCTACCTCGCGCGGCGCGACGGCCTCACGGGGCTGCTCGTGCGCGAGCACCTGATGAAGGCCATCGATGAGGACGGCTTCTTCGCCGAGTGGGCCGAGGTGCCGATGCAGATCGCGCGCTTCGAGCTCCGCGGCCAGAACGGCCTCGTGAGCCTGCGGCCGACGATCCTCGAGATGCTCGCGCTGCGCAAGGCCGCGCTCCAGGTCGTCGATCTGACGCAGACGCTGCTGCTCAGCCTGACGCCGGCCGCGGCCGGCCGCACCGGCCCGCTCACGTTCGTCGTCTCCATCGTGGGGCCCAACCTCGACGAGGCGCAGCACGTTGTCGAGCAGGTCGTCGCGCAGGTGCAAGGCACGCTGCCCGAGACGCTCGAGCTGACCGCGACGCTCGTGAAGTGCGAGCCCGGCCGCCCCGCCCGCACGCTGATCGACTGAGGGCCTGCCGCGCAGCGCGGGGGCCCTCACGCTGCGCGGCCTCTCGCGCTGAGCCGCCGCGCGGTCGCGCGAGCGCTCACCGCAAGGGACCGCTCCCACGCCGGAGCGGAAGCGCGCCTACTGGGACGATCCGCCGCAGGCGTCGCTCGATGCGGCGGCGCGCTCGAGCACCACCTGGCCGACCGACTTCCGGACGTCGATCTCCCCCTGCCAGATGAGCTCCGCGCTGCCCTGCGCGTCGACCACGTCGCGCAGCAGCCGCACGAAGACCTTCCCCGGGGCGACCTCCGGAATCGCCACCGTGAAGTCGAACGCGCAGACAGCGTCGCATCGCGGGTTCGCCGCGTCGGGCTCGTCCCGCTCGGTGATCTCGTAGATGCTGTCGATCCGCTCGACGTGCATCGCGCGCTGGCCGCAGCAGTTGAGGAGCAAGCGGCTGTCCGCGATCGTCAGGGCTCCGCTCGACCGGTCGTAGCGCCAGCGCAGCACCTCGCTGCTGCAGTAGCTCTCATCCCCCTCGACCGCGAGCCTGCGCTCCGGATCGACGAATCCGCCGGCCTCGCTCACGACCCCCACCCGGGCGGGCTCCGTCTCCAGGCACGCGCCGAGAAGAAGCAGCGATCCCACCGTTGCAAGCGCCGTACAGACCCCCACGTAGCTCATGCCCAGACTTCCTTGCTGTCCTGCCACACTGTCAAAATACGCCCAAAATGAATTCCAAGGGCTTTTAAATAAGGACGTCCGGCGCGCTCTCCGCAGCGATGCCTCGGACGCAGCCTCAGGTCAGCGAACGCATGGGCCGCCCGCGCACCGCACCCCGGAGCAGCCGCACGCACATGCGCATGGGTTGTACTCGTTTCTCTTCCGACTGTCCAGGCACTCGTGGTAGAGTGCGAGCGGTTCTCCGACCATCAACGTCATGGTCGGTTGACCTGCCCGGTCATCCCACCGCTCGTCGGTGTCGGCAGCTCAGCCCACGACCCCTTGCCTGTCGTGTCGGACTCGGGACCTGACGAGGGACGCGGGAGCCGCGGTCACCGTGCGGCGACGGTCGTGGGGCGGCGGCGCGGCGGGATCTGCTCCTGGCAGCCGGCATCGGCGGGGAAGTCGTCGAGGACCACCGCGCCCGCGGCCACGTCGAGATCGAGAGAGCCGCTCCAGACAACGGCCGGGCCGCCCTGCTGATCGACGACGTCGCGCAGCAGCTTCACGTAGACCTCGCCCCGCGGGACGTCCTGCACGCCAACCGAGAGGTCGAATGCGCACTGCTCCTGGCAGCGCCCCTCGGCGCCGTCCGGCTCGTCGCGCTCGGTGACCTCGTAGAGGCTGTCGATCCTCTCGACGTGGATCGCGCGTTTGCCGCAGCAATCGAGCATCAGCCGGGAATCCGCGAGCCGCAGCGTCGAAGCGGCCTCGTCGTATTGCCAGCGCAGCACCTCGGCGCCGCAATAGCCCCCGTCCTCCGCCGAGGCGAGCCGGAGCCCCGGGTCCCGGAAGCCCCCCTGCTCGCTGATCCTGGTTTCTTGAACCGCCGCTGCCGAGCTGCAGCCACCAACGCAGCAAGCTCCCGCGATCGCAAGGGCGGTCCAGATGCGGCTCGACACCATGCTCTCCTCCATTTCTGTTTCGCTCGCTGACCGGGGCGGCTTGCTGCAATTTTCCAGCCAACTCTCCCGTGAGCAGTCCGGAGGCTAACCGCGACCGACGCAGCGGGCCAAAGAAGCGGAATGGCGGTCGCGGCATCGCCTCGCGTCGCGCTCCGCACCGACCCGCCGGAGCGCGCAGGAACTGCCCACCTTGAAGACGTGTCCAGGCAGAAGAAGTTGCTGAGAAACGAGACCGCCGCGGCGCCAGTGGTGCGGGCGCTCACCGGCGCGGAGCGCGCCGGATGTCCACGCCTCGCCTCTCGGCCGACGTGGTTTCCGAGGAACAGGAGCGCTCGGCAGATCGAGCGTGCCGGACGCCTTGATGCGGCGTGCAGCGGCGGCGCGCCGTGCGCCGCGCCTGCGCACCGCCGGGGGCTCGACGTCGGTCGGCGGCCGCGGCGGCCACGGACAGCGCCGCCGGTCGGGTCAGTTCTTCGCTTCGACGGCCTTGCCGGGCGGCAGCGGGTCCCAGCGGAGCGAGTCGCCGAGCAGGTTGGAGATCCGCTTCGGGCGCTGCCCGTCGACGCGCATGATGTAGAGACCTGGCCCCTCCCCGGATGTGCGCGTGGAGAAAAACGCCACAAGTCGCCCGTCGGGGCTGCAGGCCGGGTATCCGTTCCGGCCCTGATTCTGGGTCAGCCGCGCGAGGCCGCCGCCCATCTCCCCCGAAACGACGAGGTCGGTGTTCTTTCCGACGCCCACGGCGTAGACCGCCTTCACCCCGTCGGGATGGTTGCAGAACGTCGGCGCCGACGCGAAGAGCCCGTCCGGCGAGATCGCCTTGCCGCCCACGTAGATGCGCTGTCCGTACCTGCCCTCGCCGGAGAAGGCGAGCTTGCCGGTCGGCGAGAACGCCGGGTGGAGCGCCATCCCCACGTCGGACGCCGGCTTGATGCTCTGGAAGTCGGGGCCCGAGAACAGCTTGATCGTCGACCCCACCCCGATGCTGAGCGCCACCTGGGACCGGTCCTTCGAGAACGCGATGCCATAGACCGAGCCCTTCACGGGCAGCGAGATCGGCCCGCCCGCCGTCGTGAAGATCTTGTACTCGTCGCCCTTCACGCTCGCCGCGTAATGCAGCTGCTCGTTCTTCCCGAACACGGGGGCGATGGCTGTCTGATCGGGCGGCGAGATGGCCCTGGCGTCGTGGCCGTCGGCGTCGATGGTGAAGACGCGGCGCAGCGAGCCGGAGCCCGAGGCGAACGTCATGTGGCTGGCGAAGCCGCCGTTCTGGCCGGTGAGGGCGCCGATGAGCTGGTCCGCCACCCGGTGCGACTCGAAGCGCACGTCGCGGAGGGGCACGATGAACCTCTTGTCGAACACCGGGGCCTGCCCGCGGTTCACGAGGAACGCCTGGCCGACGAGCTCGGCCTTGTCGGGGCCGACCTTCTTGCCACGCACGCTCACGACCGCCTCGACCCCCTTCGCGGACCACGCCTTCACGTCCACCGGGCTGTCGGAGAGGTAGAGGCCGTCCGGCGCGGCGCTGTCGGGCAGCACCTCGAACTCGCCGCACAGCTCGAGGTCGCGCCGGACCACGCTGTGGAGCGTGACGTCCTCGGGATCGGAGACGAGCGACGGCAGGACGCCGATCTTCGGGAGCGGGCGCGACGCGCCGGCCACGACAGTGATGTGGCCGAGCAGCTCGTCCGGGTTGGGCGGGGCCGTCGAGGCCGGCGCCTGCGCGGGAGAGGGCGCCTGCGTCGGAGCAGGCGCCTGGGCTGGAGCAGGGGGGGCAGCGAGCGCGGCGGCGGCGAGCGCCAGGGCGCCGAGGGCGTATCGAGCTAGTCGCATGTGTTCTCCCTACAGACGAACGTGACGCTCACCTGCTTCTGCCCGAGATCGGGATAGTTCTCCGGCGGCGGCGGCAACGCCTGCCCCTTCGCCCCCTCGAGCGTCGCCTGCGCGGCCGCGTCGAACACGGGATTCCCGCTCGGCGTCAGCGTGTAGCTCACCATCTGCCCGTCCGACAGGACGATCACCGCGCGCGGCCGGTGCTTCGTGAGCTCCTCGGGCGGGAGCCCCGAGCCGCTCACGCGGAACCTGCTCGAGAACCAGCCCGCGATGCGGGCCAGGTACAGGTCCACCGCGCGCGCCTTGAGGGGGTCGGTCTCCGTCCCCTCCTTCACGCCGTCCGCATGCCCCTCCTGGTCGACGTTGGGGGCCTCCCCCGCGTCGGTCTTCGGATCGAGCTCGATGTCGACCTGCTTGGCGATCTCGGCGTCGGGCGGCGGCGGCGCGGTGCCCGCGTCGGCGACCTTGACCTCCGGGGGCGGGATGTCCTTCTCGGTCTTGCCCGCGTCCGGCGACACGAACGCCTTCTGCTCGACGCGCGGCTTGGGCGTCTGGCGCACCCACCGGTCCGGCAGCTTCATCCGGTCCCGCTTGCCGCCCAGCTTGAGCAGCGGCGTGTCCATGTCGAGCACCGGGACGACCTTCACCGGGACGCTCGGCCCCTTGTCGATCTCGGGCGCGACAGCGGTCTGCGAGAGATCCGCCAGGCTGATCGCGACGGCCGCGCCCGCCTGCACGGCGACCGCGACAGCGACAGCGATCGCGATGTCCCGCGGGCGGAAGTCGCTCCTCGGCCGGCGCTGCCCTGACGGCATCCTCGGTCCTGGCGCGCGCGCCGCGGCCGTGCTCACGGCGTCGCCCCGCCCGGCCGCGCCGCCCCCTTGGCGTTGCCCGTCGCCGCCCCGCCGGGCTGCGGCGGCGACGCGCCCTCGGGCTCGAGCTCCGGCTGGACGAGGAGGTTCAGCCCCTCGACCCCGGCGGCCCGGGCGGCGGCGACGACCCGCGCCACGGCGCCGTACCGGGCGTCCTTGTCGGCGCGGATGTAGAGCTCCTTCTCCTTCTGCACGCGGCCGTTCGAGGCGAGCACGCCCTCGATGTCGGCGGTCGCGTCGTCCTCGCCGAAGAGGATCTTCTCTTCCTTCGTGATGGTCACGACGAGCTTCGTGTCCTTGGTCGGCGCCTCCTCGGCGGAGACGTTCGGCAGCTCGACCCGGAGCCCGGCCGTGAGCAGCGGGGCGGTCACCATGAACACCACGAGGAGCACGAGCATCACGTCCACGAGCGGCGTGACGTTGATCTCGCTGAAGCCGCCGCCGCGCCGCCTGCGCCCCCCTCCGCCCGACATCGCCATGATCGGCCCTGCCCCTCAGCTCTTCGGCATCACCGGCGTGGGCCGGTCGCTCGACCGCTGGAGCGCCAGCGGGATGGACTCCTGCATCCCCCGCGCGACGGCGGAGATCGACGCGATCTCCACCCAGCCCTCGCTCGAGGCCTCCAGCGCGGAGAGCAGGTCGTCGATGCGCTTGTTGATCGCGTTGTAGGCGATGACCGCGGGGATCGCGGCGAACAGCCCGATCGCTGTCGCGATGAGCGCCTCGCCGATGGCCGGGGCGACGACGGGCAGCGACGCGCTCTTCTGCTGCCCGATGCGGAGGAACGCGTCCATGATCCCGTAGACGGTGCCGAACAGGCCGATGAACGGCGACGCGGCCGCGATCGAGGAGAGCGTCGGCATGAGCGAGCTCGCCCGCTGCGTCTCGGTCACGATCGCGCGCTTCGCGATGGAGTCGAGCAGCTTGCTGGTCCCGACGCGGCGGCTGAGCTCCAGCACCACGCGGGCGCCCGGCGCGTCGGCGTGCCGCTGCGCGAGCGCGAAGAGCTGATCGGGCGAGTGGGCCTGGGCCGACTCCTGCTCGAACCGCGCCTGCTGCGAGGACAGCCGGGCGAGCTGGAGGACCTTGAGGACGGCGATCACCCACACGAGGATGGCCGCGAAGATCAGCAGCCAGACGACCAGGAAGACGGGACCGGAAGCGTGGAGGATCAGGGAGACGGGATCGAGCTTGATCGGGACCGCCGTCGCCGCCTCGGGGACGCTTTGCTGGAAGGCCATATCGATCTCTTCGGTCAGGGAATCGGCTCGTCAGGGGATCCGCAGGCGGCCCCGTTCAGTGCGGTTTGCGGCAGCGGCCCCCTCCGTCGCCCGGGGGACCGGCCGCGGCCCTCTCTTCACGTCGTCAACGCCGCGCGGGCCACGCGCGGGAGGCAGCGCCGCGTCGATCGCGCGGGCCGCGCCGGGCTCACTCCGCCAGCAGGATGTCGACTTTTCGGTCGCGCGCCCAGCCCTCTTCGTCCGTGCCGGTCGCCTCGAACTCGCCCTTCGACGAGGTCGCGATGCGGCCCTGCTCGACGCCCTTCGTGCTGAGGTACTCCGCGACGCTGCCGGCGCGCTTCTGGCCGAGGCCCAGGTTGTACTCCGTCTCACCCCGGGGATCGGCGTGGCCGATGAGCTTCATCCCCTTGCCCTTGAGCGGACCCGAGGCGAAGCAGCGCGCGAGCGCGTCGAGCGCGCTCGCCGCCTCGCCCTCGATCTGCGTCGAGTCGAACGCGAAGCGGGCGGTCGGCAGATCGCCGCAGGCCTTCAGGATCTTGTCATCGATACGGATCGACCCGCTCGTCGGCTTCGCTGTGTCCTGCTTCGGGGCAGGCGCGGGCGGCGCCGGCGGGGGAGGCGCGACATCGCCGCCGACGTTCGGCGGCGGCTGCGGATCGGAGCCACAGCCGGCCGCCAGCGCTGCGAGCGGCGCCAAGACCACGAGGATCAACGCAGGCAGTTTTGTCATGGGCATGCCGTTACCACGCCGCGGAGCGCGTTGCAGCATTTTGAGCGGGCGCTGGCGGGCCGGCGCGCCGGGTTGTTGAGCATTCCTGTAAAGTGCCGCGATGCATCGCCCGGACCTCGCGCGGAAATATTTGGACCACCAACGATCTGAGCGGCCTCGCGCCCCGAGAATCCGGGGCGCCGCGGTCCTCTTGCTCGGCGTCGCGGCGGCGACGGTCGCGCTCGCCGCGCCCGCCGCGGCGCGGGCCGAGGTGCCGGTGAAGCGCACGTTCTTCAAGCTGCCGTCGTCGAACGGGTTCGGCGCGGTGCTCCTCGACCTCGGCCAGGCGCGGCTCACCCACTTCCGCGAGCACCTGTTCGGCACCGAGGAGCCGCGCCTCGACGAGCGCGGCGATGAGGTCTGGGTCGGCAACCAGCCGCAGGTCGTGCCCACGCGCGATCTGCTCTACGACGCGTACTTCGGGCTGCGCTCCGAGGGGAAGCAGCGGTGGCTGACCGAGGTCCCCGTCGACCTCGACGCGAGCGGCTACGCCGGCTGGACCGAGGGCCAGCGCGGCGGCACCGGCGTCGTCACGATGGTACAGCGGGTCGGCAACCTCGAGTGCACGCAGTTCTTCTTCGCGCCGCAGGGCCTCGAGCAGGCCGGCTTCGTGATGGCGATGCGGGTCCAGAACCGGGGCGACGTGGCGGCAGAGGACGTGGCGGCCTTCTCGCTGCACAACCTCCACCTCGGCTTCGGGCGCCCGGGCGTGATGGCCGACATCGGCGAGTCGGGCGAGACCGTCGCCTATGACGGGGGCGAGGGCCGGCGCGACTTCCTCGAGCGCGCCTTCGCGGGCGTGGTCGTCGCGCGCGCGCTCGAGCCGGCCGCGCGCCACGGCGCCTCGAGCGCGAGCAGCCCGCCGGACCTCGACGTCTACCGGATCGTCGAGGCCGGCGCCGTCGCCGACCTGCCGGACCTCGACGGGGCCGCGCCCACCGCGGACGGCTCCGTGAGCGCGTTCCAGTGGGACCTCGGCAGCATCGGCCCCGGCGAGGCGCGGTGGGTCGGCGTCGTGTTCGCGCACCACGGCGACCCCTCGGGCGCGGCGGACCCGAGCGTGCAGGGCGCCCTCGACGCGTACCTCGGCGCGAAGGGCGCGGCCGAGGTCGTCGCGGACGAGATCGCGGCGTACCGCGCGTTCCAGGGCGCGATCCAGGTGCCGCCCACGACGACGGTCGAGGAGGAGGTCCTGCTCCGGCAGTCGGCCGTGATGCTCCGGATGGCGCAGGCCCGCGAGAGCCACGCGTTCCTGCGCGAGCACCTGACGCAGGACGGCGAGCCGCGCGCCACGCGCTTCGGCACGACGCTCGGCGGCCAGCCCGCCGCGCTGCCGGCGACGGTCGCCCACCGCGGCCGCGGCGCCGTCCTCGCGAGCCTCCCGCCCGGCGAGTGGACGGTCGCCTGGATCCGCGACGGCGCCTACGCCACCGTGGCGATGGCCGCCCTCGGCATGAAGGCCGAGGCGCGCGACGCGCTGGGCTACTACCTCGGCGCGGAGGCGGGGCGGTTCCAGGACTGGAACGAACTCGCTCCGTACGACATGCCGCCGTACCAGATCAGCCTGGTGCGCTACCACGGCTTCGGGGTCGAGGAGACCGACTTCAACGCCTTCGGCCCGAACCTGGAGTTCGATGGGTTCGGCCTCTTCCTCTGGGCGCTGCGCCAGTACGAGGAGCTCACCGGGGACACGGCGTTCGTCGACGAGCACTGGGCCACGGCGTCGGGAAAGGTCGCGGACGCCCTCGTCGCGCTGATCGATCCGGAGACGGGCCTCATCCGGAAGGACTCGTCGATCTGGGAGACGCACTGGAACGGGCGCGAGCGCTCGTTCGCGTACACGAGCATCACCGCGGCGCGCGGGCTGTGCGACGCGGCGGACATCGCGGAGCGCCGCGGGGAGGCCGACCGGGCCGCCGGGTACCGCGGCGCCGCGAACCAGCTGCGCGCCGCGATCGCCGCGCGGCTCACGGACGCCTCGGGCGCGCTCGGCGCGAGCCTGGAGGAGGTCGAGGCCGGCGCGGGCTACTGGGACGCGGCGGTGCTCGACGGGATCGCGATGGGCCTGTTCGATCCGCGGGGGCGCATCGCCGCCGCCACGCTGGCCGGGCTCGACGAGCACCTGCGCGCCCCCGCGGGCGCGGGGTGGTCGCGGAACGACGATCGCACCGATCACGCCGGCGCGGACGACCTGAGCCCCTGGGGCAGCGAGTACGACAGCGCCGAGTGGGTCGTGACCGATCTGCGCGGCGCTGTCGCCGCGCGGCTCATGGGGGACGACGCGCGCTCGGACCGGCTGCTCCGGTGGGTGCTCGACCAGTCGGCGGCGAACTACCTCGCCATCGCGGAGACCTACGACGAGACGAGCGGCGCCTACAAGTTCAACGCGCCGATGATCGGGTTCGGCGCGGGCGTCTATGCGCTCGCGCTCGCGGCGCGCGACGGGCTGGTCGTCGGACCGGCCTGCGGCGCGTACTTCGACGAGGGCGACACGAGCGGCAGCGCGGGGGGCGGGCCCGCGAGCGGCGCCGGCGGCACCGGCGGCGCCGGCGTCGCCGGCGGAGGAGGCGGCAGCGGCGGCGCTGGCGGAGGAGGCGGCAGCGGCGTGCTGGACGACGCCGGCTGCGGGTGCCGGCTCGCACCCACCGAGGGCGCAGGGCGATGGCCGCTGCTCGCGGCGGCCGCCGCCGCGGTGGGCCTCGCGCGGCGGAGGCGCGCGGGGGCGCGGCGTTGACGTCGGCCGACGGCGCGGCGCTGACGTCGGCCGACCGCGCGGCGCTGACGTCGGCCGACCGCGCGCTACTCGTCGGCGTCTTCCTTCGACGGCGCCTCTGCGGCGGCGGGGGGCGGCGGATCGGCGACCGCGGCGGCCATCGCGTCCGCGAGCGAGACCGGCGGCGCGGGTCGCGGTGCCTCCTCGGGCGCGGGCGGCGCCGCGGGCTGGCGCGCGGGCGTGCCCCTCGCCGAGGTCGCGCGGGCGCCGGTAGCGGAGAGCGCGCCGGCTCGAGCGGCGGGGGTCGCGCGAGCGCCGCCGGCGGACGCCGCGCCGGCGCTCGCCTTCTCGGCGGCGCGCGGCTGCGGCGCCGCGCCGGGTGCGACGGCGCTGGCCTCGCCATCGCCCGCCCCAGGCACCCGCGTCTCCGGCGCGCGCGGCGCCCTCCTGACGTGGGCGGGCGCCTCGATGACGTGGGCGGGCGCCTCGACCGACGCGCTCACAGCGCGCGCGATCTCCGCTGCCCGGGAGACGCCGCGCTGCGCCCCGCGCGGCAGCGCTGCTCCCGGCGCGCGCGAGGTCTGGCCGACGACCAGCGCGAGCGCGGCCGCGATCGCCAGGGCGCAGGCGAGCGACGCCGCCACGATCGCGCGCACGCGGGCGCGATCCCACGCCCGCGCGCGCGGCGCGACGGGCACGAGCGCGTCGTGGAACCGCAGCACGTCGCGCACGCTCGGCGGCGCTTCGACCACCACCGGGCCCTCGGCCGGCCCGATCGGGCTCGCCCCCGGGCTCGCGCCTGGCGCGACCGACACGGCCGCCGGCGCGATCGCCGTCCTCGCGGCGGGATGGGCCGCGACGAACGACTTCAGGGCGAGCGATCGGAGATCCATGATCGTGGGGTCGTCGTCGTCCCGCGGCACCGAGGGCGCGCTCGACCGCCGGAGCGGAGGAGGAGGCCGGATCGAGCGCTCCGACGCCGGCGGCGCCGCCGTGACCCTCCCCTGCGCGCGGAACATCGCGCCGCCGCAGACCCAGCACTCGAGCGCGGACCCGCCGCGCGCGTCGCTCGAAACCGTGGTGACGATCCCGCAGACTTCGCAGTAGACGTCCATGAGCCCCCCGCGGGCCTCGCCACATGACAGCGGCGAGCGCCCACCACACAGAAACTGTGATTTAAATTACATCCCGAGTATGGCGCGCCTGAGGTGGCCGTGCATGCGGTCTCGGCGCTCGCGCACAGGAGGATCGCGCGCGGGCCAGCGCTTCGCGGCCATCCCGGACGGCGGGGGAGGCGCGAGGGCCGTCCAGGACCGAAGGGTTCTCGTGCGGGCGCTTGCGATGCCTCCCCCTGAGAGGCTGTGGTAAGAGCCGCGCTTCGATGTGGTCGGGAGCGGGCCGCCGGTCCGCCCGACGTGGTCGGGGCTCCCTGCCGGGGGTCACGCTGACAAGGGTTGGGGGGCCACGTCCGGCCCCCGAAGCGCCCGGAGGATATCGAGAATGGCTCTCAGCGAAGCGCTGCTCGACGCGAACAAGAAATCCCAGGTCATCGCCGACTGCTGCACGCTGGTCGACGAGGAGGTGGCCTCGAAGGGCGGACTCTCCGGCCTCGCCGTCAAGGCCGGCTACGCGGCCGTGAAGGGCATCAAGCCCGGCTTCATCGCCCAGGTGGTCGAGAAGCTCCTGCCCGAGTTCGCGAAGAAGCTCGACCCCCTCTGGACCGAGGCCACGAGCAGCGGGAACGCGAGCTCGTACCTGACCACGAACCGCTCGCGCGTCGCCGACGCGCTCCTCAGCGTCACCGACGACAAGGCGAAGACGTCGACGAGCGGCGTGGTGCGCGGCACCTACGAGAAGCTGCGCGGCTCGGCGAAGAAGAACGTCGAAGACGCCGTCCCCCGCCTCGCCCAGCTCATCCAGAAGCACGCGTCCTGAGCCACCCGGCGCAGCAGGTCGGCGCCGGCCTGCTGCGCGTCCGCGGCGACATCACCGGCCCGGCCGCGTGAGGGAGCTGCGCCCCCGCGGCAAGATCACCGGCTCGACCGCATCATGGAGAGGAAACGCCCCTCGCGCGCGGCGGATGCGCGCGCGCGAGGGAGAGCTCACGCGCGGGCGGGGTGCCCGCGCCTCGGCTCAGCCAGGGTCGCCGAAGCTCCGCGCGAAGAGATCGCGGATCGCGTCGCGGCCGGCGTCGTTGAGGTCCTGCGTGCCGATGCCGGCGAAGTTCTCGCTGATGATGCTCGGCTGCCGCGCGATCTCCCACGCGGAGCCGCTCCAGCGGAACCAGCCGCGCTTCTCCTGATCGTAGACGAACAGCTGCTTCTTCCAGAGCCGCGCGAGCTCCGCGCCCCAGCCAGTGCCGCCGCGCACGGTGCCGTCGTCCTGGAGCGTCCCCACGACGAAGACCTGGCTGGCCGCGTTGATCTGGTGCCAGATCGTCTGGAGGATGTTGCGCACGAGCGGGATCTCGCTCAGCACGCGGCCGAGGCGCCGCGACACGTAGACGAGGCTGAAGTCGCCCTTGCGCAGCTCGTCGTCCCCGAGGACGACGACGCCCCGCTGCCGCTCGAGGAGCCGGTGGCCCTCGAAGCTGTAGTTCATCTCCTGCACCCCATACCGCTCGGCGCACGCGCCGAACTCGGCCTCCGCACCCTTGGCGCCGCCCGAGTGCAGGCGGAATTGCCGCGGGTCCTTCGGCCGCTCCGAGGGGGGGCGCACGTCCTCGTCCACGACCCGCATCGAGTGCGGATCGAGGCGCAGGTGGAGATCGGCGAGGTCCTTGCTGCCGTGGTCCTTGAGCAGCCGGAGGCGAACCACGTCGCGCTCCGGCTGCAGGTAGACGACAACGCCGACGTGGCGCTCGACCTTCTCGAGGGCAGCCGGCAGCTTGCCCGGGGCGCCCGGCTCGTCGATCTGGGCCGCGACCCACACCTCGGCCGAGCGCTCCTTTGCGAGCCGCGCGAGCGTCTCCATCGCCGCCTCCGACGCGATCGCCACGTCGAAGCCGTCGACGATGATCACGTCGGGCTCGAAGTGGGCGACGCCGCGCGCGAAGCCCACCGTCTCGAGCACCTTCTCCACCCACAGCCGCGCCGCCTCCTCGGTCGAGGAGGTCGACGCCTTCACGTGTCCGAGGTGCGAGTAGATCTGCCGGTGCCGCTCGACCTCGAGCCGGACGGCCTCCGGCTCCGCCAGGCGCATCGACTGCGCGAGATCGTGGAAGATCTCGTCGTAGTACGCGCGCACGTGATCGACAGCGTTCTCGTGCGAGATGTGCAGCACCCGGCGATCCCGGAGCAGGTCGTCGAGCGCGATCTGCACGAGCAACGCCGTCTTGCCCACGCCGGGCCGAGAGACGATGACGCCGACGTTGCCGCGACCGAGCCCGCCGTGCATCGACCCCTCGAAGACCCGCATGGGGCTCCGCTCGTTCACCTCTTTGCGGTACATGCCGCCCCCCTCACTTGGCCTTCTTGGCCTGCTCTTCCCGGTACTTCTTGATGAGCTCCTCAGCGAGAGCCGCCGGAAGGGGAGCATAGCGCGAGAACTCCATCGTGAACTCGGCTTTGCCCTGGGTGGCAGAACGAAGGACGGTCGAGAACCCGAACATGTCGGAAAGCGGGACCTCCGCCTCGACCCGGCAGAACGCGTCCGCCTCGGTCGAACCGATGATGATGCCGCGCCGCTGCATGAGGATGCCGACGATGCCGCCCTGGTACTCGCTCGGCCCCTCGACCGCGACCTTCATCAGCGGCTCGAGGATCTGCGGGCCGGCCTTCGGGTACGTCTCGCGCCAGGCGCCGCGCGCGGCCTCCTGGAAGGCGATGTCCGAGGAGTCGACCGAGTGGGCCGCGCCGTCGTTCAGCGTGACCGACACGCCCGTGACGGGCGCGCCGATGAGCTGCCCCTTGGCGAGCATCGACACGAAGCCCTTCTCGACCGCGGGGATGAACTCGCGCGGGATCGCGCCGCCGACGACCTGGTCGTCGAACCGGAACGGCGCCTCTTCCCACGGCTCGATGAAGCCGCCGACCTTGCCGTACTGGCCCGAGCCGCCGGTCTGCTTCTTGTGCGTGTAGGTGTAGTCCACGCGGCGCGTGATCGTCTCGCGGTAGGCGACGCGCGGCGGGCTCGTGACGACCTCGGCCGCGTACTCGCGCTTCATGCGCTCGATGTAGACGTCCAGGTGGAGCTCGCCCATGCCCTGGATGATCGTCTCGCCGCTCTCCGGATCGGCGCCGACGCGGAAGGTCGGGTCCTCCTTGGTGAAGCGGCGCAGCGCCTTCGACATGTTCGCCTGGGCCTTGTTGTCCTTCGGCGTCACCGTCAGCGAGATGACGGGTTCGGGCACGTGCATCGACGTCATCGCGATGCTCACGCTGCCGTCCGTGAACGTGTCCCCGGAGTTGCAGTCGATGCCGAAGATCGCGACGATGTCGCCCGCGCTCGCGCCCTCGATGTCCTCCATCTCGTCCGAGTGCATGCGGACGAGCCGGCCGACCTTGTGGCGCTTGCCCGTGCGGATGTTCGTGACCTCTTTGCCGCGGCTCAGGCTGCCCTGGTAGAGGCGGATGTACGTGAGCTGGCCGAAGCGGCCGTCCTCGAGCTTGAACGCGAGCATCACGAGCGGCGCTTCCGGGTCGCTCGACAGCGTGACCTCGGCCTCGTTCTTCTCGACGTCCACGGCCTTGTTGGTGATGTCGGCCGGGGTCGGCAGGTAGCGGGTCACCGCGTCGAGCAGGACCTGCACGGCCTTGTTCTTGTAGGCCGATCCCATCATCACCGGGACGATCTGGAGCTTCACGGTCGCCTCGCGGATCGTCTTGTTGAGCAGCTCCTCGGTGACGCGCTCCTCGAGGATCGCCTCCGTGAGCTCGTCGGAGTACATCGACAGCGCGTCGAGCATCTCCTCGCGCGCCGCCTTCACCTCGTCGGCCATGTCGGCCGGGATCTCGCCGACGAGGATCTTCTCGCCGTTCGCCCCCTCGAACCGGTAGGCCTTCAGCGTGATGAGGTCGGCGACGCCCTCGAACTTGTCCTCGAGCCCGATCGGGAGCTGCAGGAGCACCGGGTTCAGGTTGAGCTTCTCGCGGAGCTGCGTGCGGACCCGCAGCGGGTTCGCGCCGGCGCGGTCGCACTTGTTCACGAACGCGATGCGCGGCACGCCGTAGCGGCGCATCTGGCGGTCGACGGTGAGCGACTGGCTCTGCACGCCGGCGACGGCGCAGAGGACCAGGATCGCCCCGTCGAGCACGCGCATCGCGCGCTCGACCTCGATCGTGAAGTCCACGTGCCCGGGCGTGTCGATCACGTTGATCTGGTGCCCGTTCCAGAAGCAGTGCGTGGCGGCGGACTGGATGGTGATCCCGCGCTCGCGCTCGAGATCCATCGAGTCCATCTTCGCGCCGACGCCGTCCTTGCCCTTGACGTCGTGGATGGCGTGAATTCGCTTGGTGTAGAAGAGGATGCGCTCGGTCAGCGTCGTCTTGCCCGAATCGATGTGGGCGCTGATCCCGATATTGCGCAGCTTGGACAGATCGCTGATCACAGAAGGCTCCCCGCCGCGCACCCGTGAGGGCGTGCCCGTGGAGGGCGTGCGGCACGCGTTGAACCTCAGCCGGGCGGACGCACTCTTGCGATCGCCCAGTCAGAAATTCGGCGCGGCTCTTAATTCGGCGCCATCCCCAGCGCCAGGGGGAAAATGATTCTTCGCGATAAATTCAACTACTTGGCCTGAATCCTGGAAAGCCCGACCGTCTCGTCCCACTCCGGCCCGTAGCCGTCGTAGTGGATGCGGTAGCGCTCCTGCCCCACGATCCCGGTGACGACCGCGGGGTACATCTGCCCGTGCCACTCGACGCGCACCCTGTCGCCGATCTTGTAGACGTTGGTCTGCGACGCCTGCAACCCCTTGCTCCGGACCTTCGGGGGCGGCGGGGGGTGGACCACGTTGCCCTCGACAAGGCCACGGATCCGTTCGCGAGGTACAACTTCATCCCAGATGTCGTCGTACCCCTGGTAGTGAACCTTGAACTTGGTCGGGTTCACCACCTCGATGATCTGGGCCGGGTAGACGTTCCCCTCCCACATCACGAGGACGGGATCGCCGATGGCGTATTGGCGCTTGCAGCCCCCCAGAACCAGGGCAAGGGCCAGGAGGAGGGCCGCAGCGTGGGCGCGCGCTGCGGGCATACGTCCTGCCCGCCTTACCGTCCCCACCGGCGCCCTGCAAGTGGGTTCGCGCCGGGGCGCGCCGAGCCCTCCGAAGGGGGCGGCGCGCCCCGGGGCCGCCGGCGCCGGGGCGCTGCACCGTGGCACGAACCCGTGTAGAGAACGCCCATGACCCGAGATGCTCGTCCTGGCCAGGGCACCCTCTCCCGCCCCTGCCCGTGCGGCACGGGGCGCTCGTACCGCGATTGCTGCGCCCCGTGCCATCTGGGGGATCGCGAGGCACCCGACGCCGTCGCGCTGATGCGCTCGCGGTACGCCGCGTTCGCTGTCGGGGACGCCGCGTACCTGTGGAACACGCTGCACATGGGCCACATCGACCGCGGGCGCGACAGGGACGAGGTGCTCCGCGAGCTCAAGGCGACGATGCACCACCTCCGGTACCGGGGCCTGAAGATCCTCGACAGCACGCAGGGCGGCAGCTCCGCGTCGGTGCTGTTCATCGCCCAGATCTTCGAGGCGGGCGCGGATCGCTCGTTCATCGAGCTCTCCGACTTCCTCCACGACGGCGAGGGCTGGCGCTACCTCCACGGCGTCGCGGTCCCCCGGGCCCGCGTCAACGTCCCGCCCGAGACGCTGACGATCGCCCTGTTCTCGTCGCTCGCCGGCTGAGGCATCCCCGGCCGGCGCGGGCTCAGCCGGCGGACGGGTTCGATGTGCGGGCCTCGTGCCAGCCCATCGCCTCGACGACGGCGCGGTTCTTCTCCATCCACAACGCGATGCGCTCGCGCGTCGTGCGGTAGGCGTACTCCAGGATGGCGCGCCGCGCGCGCAGGTTGGCCGGGTTGTGGAGGAACAGCATCGCGTCGTTCGGCGCGGGCTCGAGGACGAGGACCTGCATCCTGCCCTCGGCGAGCGTCTGCCCGACCGCCTGGTGGAGCCGCGTGTGCGCGCCGATCCGCATCGCCTGGTTGAAGATCCAGAGCATGCCCTTGTCGCGCACGCTCTCGCGCACGCCGTGCCCGGTCGGGACGGGGCGGTGCGCGGTGGAGACAGGCACGAGCGGGCTCACGACGATCGTGAGATCCGCGCCGGCGTCCTGCGCGAGGTCGAGGTGCGCCACGTGCCCGAGCCCGCCGTCGAGGTAGTGGCGGTGATCGATGCGCACCGGCGAGAAGAACAGCGGGAGCGCGAGCGACGCCGCGCAGGCGAGCGACACGGGGACGTCGTCGAGCCCCTCGGCGCCGAAGACCACGCGATCGCCCGAGTCGAGGTCGTGCGTCGGGATGCGCAAGGTCCGCGGCATCGCGCGGAACGAGTTCGGGATGCCGCGCCGCAGGAAGAACTCGGCGAGGAACCGCTCGTAGCGATCGAGCCGGAAGAGGCCCGCGGGGAGCGAGTCGTTGAAGCGATCGAGCTGCTCGAAGAGGTACTGCTGCGCCGGCGCGTTCGGGGTCGCGTCGCCCCGGGTCGTGAGCCGGACGATCGCGTGCCGGAGCGCGACCATGCTGGTGCTGAGCGCGCGCCGCCACTCGCCGACGTCGATCTGCAGGAGGTGGCCGCGCTCCAGCGGGAAGAAGTTGTCGCCCGGATCGAGCAGCGCGCGGTACAGCCGATCGGTCGGGATGCCGCCGGCCAGGGCCGACGCCACCGCGGCGCCGCTGCCGTGCCCGATGTAGAGCGAGAAGCTCTGGTTGTCGATCCCCTCGACCCCGTCCTCGAGCGCCGCGAGCGCGCCGATCTGGTAGAGCGCGCCCGTCAGGCCGCCCCCCGGCAGGCAGAGGCTGACGCGGGCCCGCCGCGCCCCGTTGCGCTGGGCGGCGCGCCCCTCGCCCTTGCCTTCCGCGGCCACGGTCTGCGGGGCGCGGCCGTCGCCGTCCCCCGCTGCGATCTGCGCGGTTCGGCTCGCGCCGCCGCCTTGGCTCTCGACAGCCGGCATCATGAGAGGTCCTTTTCCCTCGCGCGCGCTGCGCCCTCGGCGCGGTTGCCGAGGGCGCAGGCGAGCGCGATCAACACGAGCGCGCAGGCGGAGCTCGCCGCCACGAGCCACCCCGGCATCGCCGTGGTCTCGGGCAGCGCCGCGCCTGCGGCGGCGGGCACTTCGTTGACGGAGCCCGCGTCCGCCGCGGAGAGGAGCGCGAAGCACTGGATGGCGTTGTAGGTGGCGTGCAGCAGGATGGGCGGCGCGAGCGAGCCGCTCGCGACCCGGAGGACGCCGAGCGCCACGCCGAAGATCCCGATCGGCAGGAACTTCTGCCACTCGACGTGCGCCACCGCGAAGAGCGCGGCCGTGGTCGCGATGACAAGCGGGGCGCCGTGCTTCCAGCGCATCGGGCGGGCGAGCGCGCCGCGGAAGAAGACCTCCTCCAGCGCCGGCCCGAGCGCGATGAAGATGAGGCCGAGGGCGGCGCGCTCCAGCGCGCTCGCCTCGACGAAGACCCGGACGAGCTCCGCGTCGTTGATCCCCGACGGCCAGCGCCGCTCGATCAGCGTGTAGAGGGCGGCGATCGGCCCCTCGAGCGCGAAGCCGAGCGCGACAGCGAGCGGGTAGAACGCCGCGTGCGTCCTGCGCAGCCCGACGAACTCGCGGATGGACGCGCGCGGCGCGTGGAGCTGGAGCACGCCGAAGAGCCCGAGCAGGTACGCCGCCGCCTGGCACGCGAAGCTGCTGACGACGTCGAGCTCCGGCGCCGGGCGGAACGAGGCGACGACGCCGAGCAGCCACAGGAACAGGAAGGTGACGCCCGCGACCCAGCCGACGGCCGCGACGACCGACATCGGTCGCTCCGCGTCGCCTCGCTGGAAGAGGGGGCCGGGTCCTCCGTCGCCGGGCGGAGTCTCGGGGGAGCCGCGCGATGGATCGGTCATCGTCCTCGCAGATAAGGCAGGACGCCCCGCTTCACGACGGTGTCCGTGGAGAGGCGGTCGTCCGTCCCCGGGTAGTCGATGGTCGTGTGCAGCCCGCGGCTCTCGTGCCGGGCGGAGGCGCAGCCGACGATGAGCTCGGCCACCGTCGCGATGTTGCGCAGCTCGAGCAGGTCCCGGGTGACCAGGTGCTTCCAGTAGTACTCGCGGATCTCCTCCTGGAGCAGGGAGATGCGCCGGGCGGCGCGCCGGAGGCGGGCGTCGGACCGGACGATGCCGACGTAGTTCCACATGGTCCGGCGCAGCTCGTCCCAGTTGTGGGCGACGACGACCTCCTCGTCGCTCGCGACAGCGTTGCCGACCTGCCACTCGGGCACCTGGGGGAACGGGCTCTGCCGGAGCTCGTCGATCTGCGTCGAGAGGCGCGCGGCCGCGCGGTGGCCGAAGACGAGCCCCTCGAGCAGCGAGTTCGAGGCGAGCCGGTTCGCGCCGTGGAGCCCGGTGCACGTGCACTCGCCGATGGCCCAGAGCCCGGGGATTGTCGTCCTGCCGTAGAGGTCGGTGGTGATGCCGCCGCACATGTAGTGGGCGGCCGGCACGACGGGGATCGGCTGCCTGGTGATGTCGATGCCGTAGCGGAGGCACTGCGCGTGGATGGTCGGGAAGTGCTCGCGGACGAAGCTCGCCGGCCGGTGGGTGATGTCGAGCAGCACGTAGTCCGAGCCGGTGCGCTTCATCTCGAAGTCGATGGCGCGCGCCACGATGTCGCGCGGCGCGAGGTCCTTGCGGGGGTCGTGGTCGGCCATGAAGGCCGTGCCGTCCGGCAGCCGGAGGATGGCGCCCTCGCCGCGCAGCGCCTCGCTGACGAGGAAGCTCTTCGCTTCCGGGTGGAAGAGGCAGGTCGGGTGGAACTGGTAGAACTCCATGTTCGCGATCTCGGCGCCGGCCCGGTAGGCCATGGCGACGCCGTCGCCTGTCGCGACGTCGGGGTTCGTCGTGTAGAGGTAGACCTTGCCGGCGCCGCCTGTCGCGAGCACGGTCGCCCGGGCGAGGTAGGTCTCGACGACGTGCGGCTTCGAGGCCGGGCGGTGGCGGGTCGTGGGCCGCTCCGACTCGGGCGGCTGCGGCGCCCCGTGGTTGAGCGCGGCGTCGGTCTCGTCGAGCACGTAGGCGCCTGCGCAGACGTCCGGTCCGCCGAAGCGGGAGAGCGGGATCAGGTCGATGGCTGTGTGGTGCTCGGCGAAGCGGATGTTCGGGTTCTGCCGGGCCTGCTCGAGGAGCGCGCGCTCGATCTCGAGGCCGGTGGCGTCCGCGGCGTGCACGATGCGGCGCGCGGAGTGCCCTCCCTCGCGCCCGAGGCGCACCTGGCCGTTCTCGTGATCGAACTGGGCGCCCCGCGCGATGAGCTCGCGCACCCGCTCGGGCCCTTCCCGCGCGCAGATGTCGACGACCACCTCGTGACAGAGGCCTGCGCCCGCCTCGAGCGTGTCGGCGATGTGCGCCTCGGCGGTGTCATCCGGGGCGAAGACAGCGGCGATGCCGCCTTGCGCGTACTTCGTGTTGGATTCGTCGCGCGACCGCTTGGTGACGACGATCACCTCACCGTGCTCGGCCGCCTCCAGGGCGAATGTAAGGCCTGCCACACCGCTACCGATGACGAGGAAATCGGTCGTTATCGCCACGGCCGGGAGGGTAGCAGGAGCGAGGCGCATGAAGGTAGGCCGTGGTGGGCCTCCTGCGCGCGACGGCGCCGGAGCGCGACGGCGCAGCCGCCGGGCGCTCGGGCGGGCGGGCGCCGCGCCCGGCGTGGAGCGCCGGCGACCTGGCGCGAGGGCGTCGGCGGCGCGGCGCGCCGGGCCCTCTCATGGGAGGGCGCCCAGCGGGGCCCCATCCATCGCCGGTGCGGGCTGGCCGCGCGCACAGCGCTGTCAGCGAGCTCGTGGGCTGGCCCCCGAGAGGGGCTCTTCGCTCAAGCGTCGTCGAGCTCGAGGCGAGGAGCTCGCACCAGCTTCAAGTGCGTCGGCTTGCTGCGGCGGGAGCTCTGCAACCGCTGGTCATCCGCGGAGGGGGTCTCCTTCGCCCAGCCTGGGCCGGGCAGGAGCTTGGGGCGTATCCCGGAGGGCGGCACGAGCCCCTCCACCGCCTCGCCGCGAGCGGCTCGCCTGGCCATGCACTGCTCGCAACACCGCTCCGGGTCCCAGTCGATGTCCTCGAGGCCAAACTCCCGCACCCACGCCCGCTCCCACTTTCCCATGTGGCTCAGGCAGGGGCGCACGCGAGAGGGAGGAATCTCGTCTTGGCGGGATCTCCTGCGCATCGGTGTGGGTGCTCCTTGGCGACGGGTACCGTTGATTCTGCCGATGAAGGCGGAGCTCGCCAAGTGCTTTCTCGTGGACCGCCCAGCGAGCGTCGCGCACTCTTGAGAGATTACGTCGACCAGAGTCAGTTTATCACCCAATCATCAGAGCCATCGCTACCCGCAGTTCTTTGCCGGCCATTGCGCGAGTGCAAAACGACGCGCAGCGTGTGCGCGTTGGAGCAGGATGTTCAAGTAAGGAGAATGACGAGAGCAGCAGAGCTCGCACCTCACCCGTGCTCAGCCCTTCCGCTCTGCACGCGCGCCGTCCGTCCCACGCTCAGCCCGGGACGGCACCCCAAGGCCGCCGGCGACTCGAGGCAAGGCCGTGGTAAGCAAGCGTGCGTGTCGCGGCCGCACGGACAGCCCGCGTGCGCGCAAAAGCGATCTGTTGCCGGGCTGCCTTCAGCGACCGTCGGATGACATCCGCACTCGCGGCCCGACGCAGAAGGATTCAGCAGATCACCGGTCCGTCCACCCGCGCCTGGGCAACCCACTTCGTGGCCATGTTGTAAGCGCCGGGCAGCCCACCGAGCCACGTCGCCGCGGCCACTGGTCAGTACCATTCGATGCGGAGCATGTCCACTCGTTTCTCGGGTTCTCTATCGGCTCGCCGGCCCTCGATAACGGGCACGGGCCCCAGCGTTCTCCCGGTGCGAGCAGTCTACATTCCGTCGAGGCACCCTCGAATTTCCGGACAATATCCGGGAGCCAGGCGCCTCCTCCAGCTTCACGATGCGGCACCGCACGCCCGTGCGGCGATGGCGCTGCCCCCGGCGCGCGCCAGCACGCATGTCACCTGCTGAGGCTCGCCGCTCTCCCAGGCGCAGTCCGCCAGCAGGCTCGCGGCGAGGCGCAGGTCACGAGGGGCGGCGAGGATCCCTGCCATGCGGTGCTCCGGAACAGCGCGCCAGAGCTCCTCCGAGCACACGATGAAGAGATCACCTGGTTCGGTGCCTTCGACGTGGGTTTTCATGTCCACCGCAGCCTCACAGCCGAGCGCACGCCCCGCCGTGCTCGCCTGCTGCGCCAAGGTGGCCTGCGCATCCGTCGGGCAGCCTCATATCCCACGCGAGTTCGTCGAGCGGCCCGACGTCGCGCGCTCGTCGCTCCAGCTTTCCGCCTCGCAACCTGTACACGCGCCAGCCGGCGGCGTATGCCGCGTAGACCGCGCCGGGCGCGAGCAGCAAGCCAGCAAAGCTGGGAGATGCGCTGAGCTGTCCTGCACCTCTGGCAGCCCCGTCACGGCGGCCAAGGTCTGCCCGGCGCACGCTCGTGAGCAGCCGTACCTCATCATGTTCTTGGGGCGATGGCGCCTCGTCATGTCCCGCGTCGCTTGGATGCACCGCGTCGAAGCGCCCATACACCGTCTGGATGGCGGTACGGCACGCGGCCTCTTCGCCGACGCTGCCGGTCACCAGGAACAGCCCGAGACAAGGCAACGCACCAGAGCTCTCCTCGTTGCTCGTACGACGCCTCGACACAGCGGCTTCCGCTCCTGCCTCGATGGCGAGCGTTGGGCACACCATCATCCACCTCGCACGCTCGTCAGAGGGACGAGCCGAGTCAGGGCGCACCACGCCCGCGGTGCGCCGAATCCTGATCCGTGGCCCAGCGCACGGCGCAGCCGCCGTGCATGTTCAGCGCGCCTGGGCAGTCATCGTCGGCTCGCTCGAACCGACGCCCGCACATCGGGCCTTCTGCTCATGCCTGCTGCTCGAAGATCCTTGCGCTCGATATGCGGCGAGCGCACGAGCCTCGGCAGCGTCAGGTTGCCGCCGCGCTTGGTCCGCCCTTCTGGACCACCCGCCCGCGGTGGGGTCTTCGCCAGCCACGGCCCAGCAGCGGCTTCGGTCGGCTTCCCGACGGCGGCGCGAGTTCCTCCACCGCCTCCCCCCGAGCCGCTCGCTTCGCGAGGCGGTGCTCGCAACATCGCGCTGGACCTCACGGAATGTCGTCGAGCTTCCGCTCCCACGCCCCCAGCCCGCTCAGCCTCGGGCGCCGGTGAGAGGGAGGGCCGTCGTCTCCGTGGGACTTCCGGCGCGTCGGCATGGCTGCTCCTTGGGGCCTGCAGCGCGGATTCTGCCAATACCGGAAGAGCCCGCCAAGGGGTTTCTTCAAAAAATCGATGGCTTCTCACATGCTCACGCTCGAACACGTCATTTTTCCGCAAAATCGCACGGCGATGCTGACTTTCCGCGGTTCTCGCCAAGACCGAAGTTGCTCCGGATCTCGCTCGACATCTCGTACACCCCCATCGGGACGCACCTCTCCCCTGCCTGGTGCGGGGTGCATCCAATCAGTTCTTGTTGTCTCCTTCAGCTCAGCGGCTCATGCCCGCAGCACTCGTCATTCCATCGAACGCATTCCGTTGAACGATTCCGAATTCTCGCTCAGCAACCCCGTCCTTTCACTGCCCGCAGCTCGCATTGGCGGCGAAGTCCCAGCACTTTCCGCTCGCTCCCGGCATACCGTCGCTTTCCGCCGGCCCGCCCAGCCCTGCGCTGCCCCCGTTGCCGGCCGTGCCCTCGGTGAAGGCCTGCGATCCGATGGCGGCGCCCGGCGACGCGGCGTAGGCGATGCCAACCGCATGGCCGCCTCGGCCGCCTCCACCGGGGCCGCCGCGGCCGCCGGTGCCGCCTCGGCCACCATCGCAGCCGGAACCACCAAGAGACGAACCGGGACCTGCGGTCCCGCCATGGCCCCCGCTGGCGCCAGGTCGTCCGAATCCGCCCCCTCCTCCGTTGCCCGCCTTGCCCACGGCGACGATCACCTTGGCCAGCACCAGCTTCGTTCCCAGGCTGAGGATGCCGGTGCTCGACCCGCCGGCTTGGCCGCCGCCTCCTCCTTTGCCTCCGCAGCCGCCGGCTCCGCCTCCGCCGCCGCTGGCGCCAGAAGCTTCCGCGGGGCTCCTCGGGTTCCCGCAGAAATACCCCGCCTTCGCTCCGCCGCCTCCGCCGCCTCCTTGGCCTTTCTTGCCGGTGCTGCCGGGGGCGCCGTCGCCGCCGGTGATGCCGGTGAGGGCGAGGGTGGTCGCGCGACCGGCGGGGCCGGGGGAGCCGGGAGCGCCGTCGCGGCCGGGTTGGCCCTGTTCGCATTCGCCCGTCTCCGTTTGGCCGATGCCGCCGAGGCCCGGGCTGTCAGGGATTGGGTCGGGCAGGGGGGTGCCGGCCTGGCCGGGCTGGCCGTTGCCGTCGTCCATGCCTGGGATGCCGCCGGTGCCGCCTTGGCCACCGCGGGTCTCGCCGTCTTCGCAGATGGTGACGCCGGGGTCGCCACCGTAGACGGACGCATCCATGATGCACGCGAACGAGGCCGTATTCGTCGACCCGCTCGCTCCTGTGTGCGGCCGCTCGCTCGATGCCATGCCGTCCGCGCCATCCATCCCATCGCCTGCGGTCACCTCCACCTGCGCGAGCTCCGCCTCGACGTCCGCGACCGCCACCCCGATCGACGACCCGCCTGCCTTCGTCGCGCCCGCAGCGCGCACCGCGAAGCTCCGCACCTTTGCCCCTCTCGCTCCCTCCTCCAGCGTGAGCGCGATCTGATCCGCCGGCCCCTCGATCGCGCTCCGCGCCTCTTCGCTCCACGTCCACCCCGCGTCGCAGTCGAAGCCGCCGATCACCTCGACCCCCGCTTCGATCGTCACGCTCTCCGCGAACGCTCCGCTCGTGCACGCAAGCACCCGCTTGCCATTCGCGTTTGCTACCGCCTCGGCGAGCGACGCGTACGGTCTCGCCTTCGTCCCATCCCCGCCGGGCTCCGCGTTCGCGCTCGCGAACACCGCGCACGTGTCGCTCACCGTGCTCGCGTCCTCGGTCGGGTCTGCGTCGCACATCGGCCCCGGCGGCCCGCCGCCGGGGCCCGACGGATAGAAGCGATCACAGGTGACCAGGAGTTCGCAGTCTTCCGCCTGCTGGCTCCAGAAGCTATCGCAACCACCGATCGCCAAGACAAACGCCCCCCCGATCGCTCTGCGCATGTTCCGCACATACCTTGCCTTCCGGAAGTCCATCACCAAGCCCCCATCACCGAGATACCCGCGCCGTCCGCGCGCACGACGGGCAGCGCAACGGTAGACCCGGAGAGCTTCGGCGTCGGCCATAGTGCGTACGTTACGGCGGAGATCGCGAATACACCGGACGCGATATACGCCACTCGTGCGACGTTACCCAACGTGTCGGCACGCGTTGCATCGTTCCGGACCTGCTCGCATCGTCCAACCCATGATGGTTCCGGCTTCACGCACTGCCCGCGGCCTTGATTGATCGCAGCGCTCTCCTTGTGTGCGTCATCGCTCGCAACACTCGACGCAACGGTCGTCGCCACCCCCACGCCTAGGCCCACGACGCTCGCCGCCCCGAGCGCGATCGCCGGCACCCAGCTCCTCTCTTGCTGCGGCGCGATCGGCCCCACCGGCACCGCAGGCGCCGTCTCCGCAGCAGGAGCACCGCCCGGCGAGCTCGCGCCCTCCGCCGCCTTCGCGACCGGCGTCGCCTCCTTCTCTTCGCTCTTCGCCAGCGTCATCGGCAACTCCACCTTCGCCGCGCCACCCTTCGCCGCACTCACCGTCTGGCTCGCCGTCTCGTATCCCGGCAACCTCGCCTCCACCTGGTGCTCGCCTGGCTCCACGAACACCTCTCCTCCCAGCGGCGCTCGGCCCACCGCCTCGCCGTCCACCAGCACCTCCGCGCCCGCGACACCCACCGTCACCGCAACGGCGCCCACCTGCGCTCGCGACTCCGCAAATCGCTGCTCCGCTGTCGGCTTCAGCTTCGCCACCGTCTTCACGAGCGGCCAGTTCCTCAGCGCGAACGAGAGGTACGTCGCTGCTTCACGGTGCTTCTTCAGCTGGTACTTCGTGTTCCCGAGGTTGTACGCCACGTCGAACGTCGGGTTCAGCTCCCACGCAGACTCCAGCTCCTTCTCCGCCTCCACGTACTTCTTGTCCGAGTAGAGGCGCAGCCCGTGTCGATAGAACGCATCAGCACGCGTCACCGCATCGCCGGCGCTCGCGGGCGCTTCCTGCGGCGCGGCAGGCTGCGCGCTGGCGACGTCCGCGGCGGCCATCACGGTCGCGGCAGTGAACAACACAGCAAGGCTTCGGCAGTTCATCATCATGGCTCCACGCGGGTTCACTCCATCACGTCATCGGCGAGCTGATTCTGGTGGGTGGGCGCAGGCGCCGCCGGCGTCTGCGGTCGATGCGGCGCAGGGCGCACCGGCCGCGCGGGCGCCTGCGGCGCCGGGGCATGCGGCGCCGTGGCCTCGGGCGCGGGCGCGAGCGGCTCTCTCTCGGCCGCGGTGTCGTCGAGGCTTGGCTCGGCCGCCTCCGGCGGCGCTGGCGCCGCTGGCGGCAACCGCTCCGAGGCCTCCGGCGGCGCCAGCGTGCTCCCTGTGGGCATCCCGCTCGACGGCGGCGCCGGCTCCGGCTCTTTCGGCGGCGTCTCTCGCCGCAGGATCGTCGACAGCACGAACGGGCTGCTTACCGCGATGAGCGCGAGCAGCACGATCAGCCACGTCGGCATCCACGGCCGGCGCCGTCCAGTCGCCGGCGTGGCTGCCGGCGCCTTCGGCACGGCGACCGGTGGCGGCGTCACGGGTAGCAACGACGAGGGCAGCAGCGATTTATCGATCGGCGGCAGCGCGCGGTCCGCCCACTGGCTCGGCACCATCGCCCCCTGCTGCACCGGCGCGCCCTGCTGCTGCACCGGCGCGCGCTGCGGCGCCGCCGCGCCCGCGTACACCGGCACACGCTGCGTCGCCATCGCGCCCGGATGCACCGGCGCGGCTGGATGCCGCGACGCGCCCTGCTGCTGCACCGGCACGCGCTGCGGCGCCGCCGCGCCCGCGTACACCGGCACACGCTGCGTCGCCATCGCGCCGTGTTGCTGCGCCGCCGCCCCCGGCGGCGGCGCCGCCTGTGCCGGAAACGGCGGCGGTCCCGTTCGCTCCTTGGCCAGCGCCGGCACCACCGGGAACTGGAACAGCGGCTGCCCCGTCGGCTTCTGCTGCTGCATCTCCGACAGCGCACGGTCAAGCTCCGGGTTGTTCTGCGCCTGCCGCAGCTTCCGCTCCGCCACCTCCGGGTCGGCCTCGCGCCGGATGCTCTCAAGGTCCGGCAGGTACTGCCGGATGTCGTCGCTGTCCTTGTTGCTGCCCATCGGAAGACCTCTCTCCTCAGCGACTAGAACGGCCTGCATCCCGCCGCAGGGCACGGCTTGGCTGGCTTCGCGGCCCCTTGTTGCGCTGGCGCTGCCGTCCTCGCCGGCGCCGCCTTCTTCCGCTCCTCGATCACCCTCAGAAACGACGGCTTCTGCCGCTTCGGCGTCGCGTAGATATCCTCGTCGTCCTCCGCCGCGGCCGGCGCTGCCTTCGCCGGCGCCGCCTTCGCCGCTGCCGGCGCCTTCGTCGCCTGCTCCTTCGCCGCCGCCGGTTGCTCCTTGAGTGCAGGCGCCTCGGCCTCCGCAGCCGCCGCCCCCTTCTCCGCTGCTCCGGCCTCCGCAGCCGCCTCGGCCGTGCTCGCCGCCGCTGCGCTCGCCGTCGTCGCCGGCGCGGGCGCCGCCGGGATCGCCTCGGGCGGCGGTGCCGGCGCGGCCGCTGCCGGCACCGCGCTCGCCGCCGCGCCCTCGGCCGGCGCCGCCGTTGCTGCCGGCTCTCCGCTCACCGCCGCCGGCGCCGTCTCCCGCGCCACGCGGAGCCCCAGCACCGCGCCCACGCCCCCCAACGTCAGCGCCAGCGCCACCAGCGGCGCCAGCACGTACGCTCTCGGCGCGCGCCGCGGTTGCGTCAGCAGCGCCGCCGGCGCCGGCGTCCTCGGCGTCTCGTTCCTCAACGACGCCACCGGCCCGGCGCTCGGTGCCGTCACCGAGCTCGGCGCCGCTGGCCGCGCCGCGACCGGCGGCGCCGATCCCGCTGGCTGCGTTTCCATCAACGCCAGCGGCGGCGTCACGTACGGCGCCGAGACCTCCGGCCGCGGCGGCGGCGCCGCGCGCTGCGCCTCTCTCCACGACGGCTGCGGCGCCGCGACGTACTGCGGCTCCATCGGCCGCACCGGCGGCAGCACCGCGTAGCTCTCCGCCCTCACCTCCGCCGGCACCGGAGGCAGCCCTGCATACCCCTGCACCCTCACCTCTGCCGGCGACGGCGGCCCCGCGTACGCCCCCGCCTGCGGCGTCGCCGGCGGCCCCGTCCGCTGCGCCATCTGCTCCGCCCACTTCCCCGACAGCTTCGCCGTCGACTCCAGCGGCTTCAGCACCGGCAGCGGCTCCGTGTACCCCACCCCCCGCCCCCGCGGCACACGCGACGCCGACGCGAACGGCAGCGCGCTCGCCGGCGCCACGAACTGCTCCAGCGGCGCCGTCTCCCCGTGCACCACCCGCCGCGCCCGCTCCTCGCCCTCCGCGCTCTTCCCGCGCGCCCTCTCCGTCTCCTCCTCGCCCGCCCGGCCCGCTGCGCTGCTCTCCCCCGCCACCGGCGCGCTGTCCTCCAGCTCCACCCCCGCGAACGCCGCCTCCCGCTCCGCCTTCATCCGCTCCTGCGCCAGCCGCCGCGCCAGCACGTGCCCCGCCGGCACCGTGTCCCTCAGCAGCCCCCGCAGGTCCCGCGCCACATCGTCGAACCTCGGATACCGCTCCTCTCGGTCTATCGCGATGCAACGCGACACCACCGGCCACACGAACTCCGGACAATCCGGCACGATCTCGTGCACAGGCTCCGGCGCCGCAACAAGGTGCCCTGTGAGCGTCTCCTCCGCCGTCGCCGACTCGCCGTCGTCCAAAAACAGGTGCTTCCCCGTCAGCACCTCGTAAAAGATCGCTCCGAACGCGTAGATGTCCGTACGCCCGTCCGGCCTCGCGTGCTCCGCCCGCTGCGCCTTCTTCGACGACGTGTACAGCAGCTTCACCTGCTCCGGCGAGATGTACCGCACCGTCCCCACGTCCGGCAGGTCGTCCGTGCTCATCCCACCGTCCGCGAACTTCGCTATCCCGAAGTCCAGCAGCCACACGTGCCCCTTCGCGTCCGCCTTCGTCCCCACCATGATGTTCTCGGGCTTCAGGTCACGGTGCCATATCCCCTTCGAGTGCACGAACGTCATCGCGTCCGCAACCTGCAGCATCACGTGCATCGCGCTCAGGAAGTCCAGCCGATAGGCCTTGTTCAAGAGCTTCCTCAGCGTCCTCCCCTCGAGGTAGTCCATCACGATGTACGCCACGTGCTCCGGCGACACACCGGCCTTCCTCATCCTCACGATGTTCGGGTGCTTCAGCTTCGGATAGAACTTGCACTCCTGACGGAACCGCCTCGCGAAGTCCTCTCTCCTCAAATGCCGCGGCAGCATGCACTTGATCGCCACCACGTCTTCCGAGTACTCCTCCACCGCCTTGTACACTTCCCCCATCCCACCCGCGTCGATCACCTCCGTCACACGGTAGTCAAGGAACACGTCCCCGGCCTTCAGCGCCTCCCGCCCCATCACCACGCCCCCAGCAGCAGAGAGAGAAGAACGAGAGAACGAGGGGACATAAGAAGAAGAAGAAATGAGAAGCGATGCCCACCCCCGGTCGGTGCTCGGCGCTTCGCGCCTGCGCGCCGCCCGCCCCTCCCAAGTCCCGCGCTACGCGCGGGACGGGAGGGGTCCCCTCGCCATGGTCTCACCGCCTCCAATCTCTGTGCACCGCTCCTCCTGATTTCCACCCATCAGATGTCGCCGACGCGCGCGAGGAGACACGTCACCTGCTCGCCGTGCTCATGAACGCAGTCCATCAGCAGGCTCGCCGCGAGACGCAGTTCACCGTGCGCCGCGAGGATCCCAGCGATCCGGCTCTCAGACACAACGCTCCCGAGACTCCCCGAGCACACGAGGAAGACGTCGCCTGGCTCGGTGCATTCAACCTGGGTCTTCATCTCCACCGCTGCTTCGCAGCCCAGCACGCGGATCGCCGCATTCGCATGCTGGGTCAGCATCGCCAGCGCATCCGGCGAGATGGTTCCAGCAGACACCCCACCGTCGAGCACAGCGTCATCACGCGTCCGCTCCTCCAGCTTCCCGCTACGGCATCGGTAGACGCGCATCTCGCCGACATAGGCGATGTACGCCGCCCCCGGCGCGAGCAGCACACCGGCGAACCTCACCTCCGCACCGTGCCTTCCCGCGCGGCGCCCTCCCGGCTCCGGGCAATCGCTCTCGGCGCAAGAGTGGCTCGCTCGGCGGGGACTCATCATCAGCCGCACTTCGTCACGACACCGGGGCGAGGTCATCTCATCAATATAGCCATCGTCCCCGCTGTCCCTTTCGAGACATGCGTGCACCATCTCAATCGCCGTGCGGGAGACGACCTCTCCGCCCAACCCACCGGTAACCAGAAACAGCCCCAGACACGGCAACGCGTCAAGGATCTCCTCCATGCTCGTACGACGCCTCGACACAGGGGCATCCGCCCCCGCCTCGATGGCGAGCGCTCGGCACACCATCATCCACCTCGCACGCTCGTCGCGAGGACGAGCCGAGTCACGGCGCACCACGCCCGCGGTGCACCAAGTCCTGATTTGTCGCCCGGCGCACGGCGACGTCGCCGCCGTGCGCCCTCACCGCGCCCGGGCCGTCAACGCCGGCTCGTTCGCACCGGCGCCCTCGAGATCGTGCCTTCTCCTCAAGGCTCCTTGCGCTCGACACGCGGTGAGCGCACCAGCTTCAGCCGCGTCAACTTGCCGCCGCGCTTGCTCCGCCCCTTCGGACCACCCGCCCTCGGTCGGAGCTTCGCCCGGCCATGGCTCAGCATCGGCTTCGGTCGGCTCCCCGACGGCGGCGCAAGCTCCTCCACCACCTGTCCCCGAGCCGCTCGCTTCGCGAGGCAGTGCTCGCAACACTGCTCGGGATCCCACGGAATCTCATCGAGCCCAAGCTTCCGTACCCACATCCGCTCCCACTCGCTCAGCCCACTCAGGCTCGGGCGCCGGCGAGAGGGCGGGACGTCGTCTCGGCGGGACTTCCGGCGTGTCGGCATGGCTGCTCCTTCGGACCGCCCAGCGCCGATTCTGCCCATTCCGGAAGAGACCGCCAAGGGTTTATTACAAAAACCGATGCCCTTTCACTGGTTTACGAACAGCCTTGTCGACTTGCCAAAGGATCGTACGTGGCACTTAATTTCTGCGGTTTCCGCTGGCAGCGAAGTTCCTGCCGACCCCGCTCGACACAACCACAGCCCTCGGGACGCACTTCTCCCCTGCGATCGCGTCTCGCGCGACCGTCACCACCACCTCCTCCCTCCACGGCGACGCGGGCGGCGCTCGAGAACGCCGCCCGCTACCTCACCGCTCGCTCACGGAAACTCCTGCTCCGCTGCGCTTACGCCCTCGGCACCTGCATTCTCCGCGACGTTGCTGCTTCCCCCGGGCCCGCCCGATCCCGCCGTGCCGGGGGTCAACGTCGTCTGCCCCTCCTGGCGCACCGCCTCGCCCCGGTACGCGATCGCAAGCGACGGCCCGCCGAGACCTCCTCCTCCGGGGCCGCCGTTGCCTCCCTGACCTCCCTGCCCGCCAGCGCACGCGTTCTTCGACCCGCCAACCCCGATGCCGCCGACGCCGCCAAGACCGCCGGCTCCGCCCGGCTGCAGGTCACCGCCCGCGCCTCCCTTTCCTCCGTTGCCGGCCTTCAGCACGCAGTCCTTCAGCGTCACCTTCCCCTCCACGCTCGCCAGCGCGATGCTCGCTCCGCCGGCTCCACCGCCTTGGCCCGGCAGCCCGCCGCAGCCGCCAGGTCCGCCGCTGCCTCCGCTCGCTCCGGCTCCCGGCATGCCGTCTGCGCAGATCGCCGCGCCGCCCTTCGCCCCCCCGCCCCCGCCTCCGCCTTGCCCAGGTATGCCCGCTCGCCCGGCCTCGCCGCTCGCGCCCACGTACCCCGACGAGCTTAGCGTGCCGGGACCGCTCGCCGCGAGGCCGGCTTCGCCGGGGATGCCAGTCGAACCATCATCGCCTCTACCGTTGGGCTCCGCGCCCCCACAGTCCCATACACCGGAGACCGCTTCGCCAACGCCACCACGTGCAGTCTCTTCGGTGCTTTGGCTGGTCGCACCATCGCCGCCGTTGTTCACCCTGCCAGCTCCGCCCTCTCCGCCGATCGACAACGCGCCTCCGCACGCGTTCTCGACCTGCGCTCCTCCGGGCAACGTCACATCCGGCGCTCCCGATGTATCCAGATCGCTACAAGCATCCGTTCCGGCGTTCCCAGGCGACGCCTGCGCCGGCACCTCGCTCGGCGCATCCTCTCCCTCCGCGCCGTCCGCCCCGTTCCCGGCGATCAGCTCGCACCGAACCAACTCGACCTCCGCGCCGTCGACCAGCACCGCGATCGACGACGCTCCCAGCGCCTGCGCATTCGCCGCGTGCACCGACACGTCCTCGATCCTCACCGCCCCCTCGCCCGGCATCACCTTCAGCGCGATCGGCTCCTCGCCCGGCGCCACGACCGTCTTCGCCGTCTCGCCGATCCAGCGCCACCCGTTCGCGCAGTCGAGTCCGCCGAAGAGCTTGATGCCGACTGGCACTTCGACCGCCTCCTCGAACGTTTCGGCGCACGCGTAGGCCTCCGTGCCCTTGTCCGCGGCGCGCCGGAGCGCCTCGGCAAGCGTCGCGACCGGCTCGGCCCGGGTACCTGCGTTGTCGTCATTGCCAGTCGACGCCACGAACACGCCGCACGTGTCATCGATAGCGCCGTCGATCTCGCTCGGCACGCACCCCGGAGGCACGACCTCGCTGCCTCTTCCCCGGTACTTCTCGCACGTGAGCATGAGCTCGCAGTCGTTCTCGATGTGGTACCAAAGCCCGTCGCAGCCGCTGGCGATCAACGCGACAACGACAGTTGACCCCAGCAGCATTCGCCTGAACGTTCTCATGGGTCGGTTTCCGGATCGGCTCACCATGCGCTCACCATCACAAAGCCGACGCCGTCGACGCGCGGCTCCGGAACCACAAACAGTGCTGTAGCCTTCTCCGCGCTTCTCGTTGGCCACAGGGCATACGTCAGGGCGGCCGTCGCGAGCACACCCGACGCGATGTAGCTGCCCAACGCGATGTCCCCCAGGCGCCCGGCGCGCTCCCCTGTGCGATGGAGCTCAGCGCATTGTCCTGCGAACGACGGCGACGCCAAGCACCCCCCGCCTGCGGCGAAAATCTTGCCCTGTTGAGCGCGCGCCTCCGAGTTCGCGTTGTTCGACGCGACGGTCATCCCGATCCCCACCCCGAGCCCCACCGCGCTCGCTGCTCCCAGCGCGATCACCGGCACCCAGTTCCTCTTCTCCGGCAGCGGCGGCGGCTCCACCGACCCCGCCGGCGGCCCCGCCACGGGCCCAACACCCCCCGCTCCCGTCGCGCTCCCGCCCCCCTCCGTCTTCACACCCGCCGACGCCTGCGCCTCGCGCCTCACCGGCGTTATCGCAAGCTTCACCTCCGCCGTCCCGCCCTTCGCCACGCTCACCGTCTGGCTCGCCGGCTCGTAGTCCAGGTGCATCGCCTCCACCCGGTGCTCGCCGGGGTCCACGAACACCTCCCCTTCCAGCGGCGCCCGCCCCACCCTCTTGCCGCCCACCAGCACTTCCGCTCCCGCCACGGTGACCGACACCTTGAGCGCGCCCACCTGCGCTCGCGACTCCGCGAGCCACTGCTCCGCCCTCGGCCTCAGCTTCGCCACCCCCTTCAGCAGCGGCCAGTTTTTCAGCGCGAACGAAAGGTACTGCGCTGCTTCCTTGTACTTCTTCAGCTTGTATTCCGTGTTCCCGAGGTTGTACGCCACGTCGAACGTCGGGTTCAGCTCCCACGCCACGAGCAGCGCCTCCTCGGCCTCTTGGTACTTGCCAGCCAAGTAGAGGGACTTTGCTTTATCGACGAGCGCTTCGGCGCGCTTCGCCGCATCGGCGGCACTGGCGGGCGTCGTCCCCGGCGCTGCTGGCGGCGCGGCTGGCTGCGCGGCAGCAATGTCAGGGTCGGCGATCAAGGTCGCAACGGTCAGCAATACAGCAAGCGATCGGCTGGTCATCATCATGGCTCCACGCGGTCTCACTCCATCCATCCTTCGTCTTGTGGCCGCTCCGTGGGTGCTGGCGCGGCCGGAGTCTGCGGTCGATGCGGCGCGGGATGCACCGGCCGCGCGGGCGCCGGCGGCGCTGGCGCTGGCGGCTCGCTCGCCGTCGCGGTGTCGTCGAGGCTCGGCTCCACCGCCTCCGACGGTCCCGGCGCCACCGGCGCCAGCAGCTCCGAGGTCTCGGGCGGCGCCTGCGTGCTCGGCGCCGGCGCCCCGCTCGACGGCGGCGCCGGCTCCGGCTCTTTCGGCGGCTCCTCTTGCCCCAGGAGCCTCGCCAGCACGAACGGGCTGCTCACCGCGACCACCGCGAGCAACACCATCAGCCAGGTCGGCATCCACCGCCGGCGCTTTCCCGTCGACTCCGTGGCGGCCGGCGCCGTCGGCACCGCCACCGGCGGCGGCGTCATCGGCAGCAACGACGACGGCAGCAGCGCCTTGTCGATCGGCGGCAGCCCCCGCTCCGCCCACTGGCTCTGCGCCATCGCTCCCGGCGGCTGCACCGGCGCGCCCTGCTGGTGCGCCGGCGCGCGTGGCGGCGCAGCCTCGCCCCCGAACACCGGCACCCGCTGCGTCACCAGCGCGCCGTGATGTTGTACCGGCGCGCCCTGCTGCACCGGCGCGCCGTGCGCCGCCGTGCGCTGCGGCGCCGTCCCGCCTTGCTGCAGCGCCGGCCCCCGCTGCGTCACCAGCGCGCCGTGCTGCTGCACCGCCGCCCCGTGCGGCGCTCCCTGCTTCGGCCCCGTCACCGGATACGGCGGTGGCACCGCGCGCACCGGCAGCGGCAGCGGCACCGCGGGTTGCCCCTTGGCCAGCGCAGGCACCACCGGGAACTGGAACAGCGGCTGCCCCGTCGCCTTCTGCTGCTCCATCTCCGACAGCGCGCGGTCAAGCTCCGGGTTGTTCTGCGCCTGCCGCAGCTTCTGCTCCGCCGCCTCCGGATCCGCCTCGCGCCGGATGCTCTCCAGGTCGGGCAGGTACTGCCGGATGTCGTCGCTGTCCTTGTTGCTGCCCATCTCGAACGACCTCTCTCCTCAGCGACTAGAACGGCCTGCACCCCGCCGTGGTGCAGGCCCCGCCTGACTGCGCCCCCTGTTGCTTCGCAGGCGTCGACCGCTTCGCGGGCGCCGACGACTTCGCGGGCGCCGCCTTCTTCCGCTCCTCGATCACCCTCAGAAACGACGGCTTCTGCCGCTTCGGCATCGGATAGAGGTCCTCGTCGTCGTCGTAGGTCTGCGCCGCGGCTTTCGCGGCCGCACCTTTCGCCGCCTCTGCCTTCGCCGGCGGCAGCTCCTTCGCCGCCTCCGCTTGCGCCTTCGGAGACGGTGCCTCGGCCTCCGCTGCCGCCCCCTTCGCCGCCGCGTCGGCTGCTGCCGCCTCCGCTGCGCTCGCCTCCGCTGCGCTCGCCTCCGCTGCGCTCGCCTCCGCTGCGCTCGCCTCCGCCTCCGGCGCGGGCGCCGCCACAATGGCTTCGGCCGGCGCCGCCACCGGCGCCAGCGTGGCCGGCGGCGCCGCGCTCGTCGTCGCGCTCTCCACCGGCGCCGCTGTCGCCGCCGGCTCTCCCGTCACCGCCGCAGGCCCGGCCTCGCGCGCCGAGCGCAGCCCCAGCACCACCCCAACGCCCCCCAGCGTCAGCGCCAGCGCCACCAGCGGCGCCAGCACGTACGCCCTCGGCCTGCGCCGCGCCTGCGTCAGCAGCGCCGCCGGCGCTGGCGTGGTCGGCGTCTCTCTCCGCAGCGCCTTCACCGTTCCCGCGCTCGGCGCCGTCACCGCGCTCGGCGCCGCTGGCCGCCCCGCGGCCGGCAGCGGGCCCGATACCGCTCGTTGCGTTTCCATCAGCGCCAGCGGCGGCGTCGCCACCGGCGGCTGCACCGTCACCGGATACGGCGGCGTCGCCACCGGCGGCTGCACCGTCACCGGATACGGCGGCGACGTCACCGGCTGCGGCCCCGTCACCGGATACGGCGGCGACGTCACCGAATACGGCGACACCGCCACCGGCTGCGGCACCGTCGCCGGATACGGCGGCGGCGCGACGTACTGCGGCGTCACGTACGGCGGCTCGACCTCCGGCCGCGACGGCGCCGCCGCGCGGTGCGCTTCTCTCCACGACGACTGCGGCGGCGGCACCGCGTAGCTCTCCGCCCTCACCTCCGCCGGCCTTTGCGGCGCCACCCCATACCCCGGCGGCGCCACCCCACCCCCCTGCGCTCCGGCCTGCGGCGGCGGCGGCCCCATGCGCCGCGCCATCTGCTCCGCCCACTTCCCGGACAGCTTCGCCGTCGACTCCAGCGGCTTCAGCGCCGGCAGCGGCTCCGTGTGCCCCACCCCCCGCCCCCGCGGCACGCGCGACGCCGGCGCGAATGGCAGCACGCTCGCCGGCGCCACGAACTGCTCCAGCGGCGCCGTCTCCCCGTGCGCCACACGCCGCGCCCGCTTCTCTCCCTCCGCCCCGCCTCGCTCCATCCCGCCCTCGCCGCGCGCCCTTTCCGTCTCCTCCTCCCCCGCCCGGCCCCCTGCGCTCCTCTCCTCCTCCACCGGCGCGCTGTCCTCCAGCGCCACCCCCGCGAACGCAGCCTCCCGCTCCGCCTTCATCTTCTCCTGCGCCAGCCGCCGCGCCAGCACGTGCCCCGCCGGCACCGTGTCCCTCAGCAGCCCACGCAGGTCACGCGCCACATCGTCGAACCTCGGATACCGCTCTTCCCGGTCGATCGCGATGCAACGCGACACGACAGGCCACACGAACTCCGGACAATCCGGCACGATCTCGTGCACAGGCTCCGGCGCCGCAACAAGGTGCCCTGTGAGCGTCTCCTCCGCCGTCGCCGACTCGCCGTCGTCCAAAAACAGGTGCTTCCCCGTCAGCACCTCGTAAAAGATCGCTCCGAACGCGTAGATGTCCGTACGCCCGTCCGGCCTCGCGTGCTCCGCCCGCTGCGCCTTCTTCGACGACGTGTACAGCAGCTTCACCTGCTCCGGCGAGATGTACCGCACCGTCCCCACGTCCGGCAGGTCGTCCGTGCTCATCCCACCGTCCGCGAACTTCGCTATCCCGAAGTCCAGGAGCCACACGTGCCCCTTCGCGTCCGCCTTCGTCCCCACCATGATGTTCTCGGGCTTCAGGTCACGGTGCCATATCCCCTTCGAGTGCACGAACGTCATCGCGTCCGCGACCTGCAGCATCACGTGCATCGCGCTCAGGAAGTCCAGCCGATAGGCCTTGTTCAGCAGCTTCCTCAGCGTCCTACCCTCAAGGTAGTCCATCACGATGTACGCCACGTGGTCCGGCGACACACCCGCCTTCTTCATCCTCACGATGTTCGGGTGCTTCAGCTTCGGATAGAACCTGCACTCCTGCCGGAACCGCCTCGCGAAGTCCTCTCTCCTCAAGTGCCGCGGCAGCATGCACTTGATCGCCACCACGTCTTCCGAGTAGTCCTCCACCGCCTTGTACACTTCACCCATCCCCCCCGCGTCGATCACCTCCGTGATCCGGTAGTCAAGGAACACGTCCCCGGCCTTCAGCGCCTCCCGCCCCATCACCACGCCCCCAGCCCGCGCAGCACGAGCGCCGCGATCGCCGAGAACACCACCGTGCTCGCAAGCGTCAGCCCCGCGAACAGCCGCGCGTCCACCGGCACCGCCTCCGCCCTCTCGCCCCCGCCGGCTCCCGCCCCGCTGCTCCCCTCCGGCCTCGCCTCGAACCACGCCCTGCTCTGCGGCCCCCACCCCGCCTCCGTCTCCGGCACCCGCGCCGTTCCCCACGCCCCCGCCCCGCCCGGCCCTCCTGCAACCGCCAGCTCCGCCCCGATCCGCCCGAGCTCCTCCCCGAACGCCTCCGCGCTCTGGAACCGCTCCTCCGGCCGTTTCGCCAGCGCCTTCAACACCGCGCGGTCCAGCGCTGCCGGGATCCGCTGCGCCGCGCACCGCGACGGCAGGGCCGGCGTCTCCATGACGTGCGCCCGCAGCACCCCCAGCGCGTCCTCGACATGGGCGAACGGACCGTGCCCCACGACCAGCGTATACATCAGCAGCCCCACCGCATACACATCCGCCCGCGCGTCCACCGGCTGGCACCGCGCCTGCTCCGGCGAGGCCGTCCGAGGGGTCCCGACCAGCAAGCCGGCCTCGGTCGGATACGCCGGCCCGTCCAAGGGAAGGGGCGTCGACGCCCCCGGCACCCCCGCGGCGGCGCCGCCATCGAGCACCTTCGCGACCCCGAAGTCGAGCAGCTTCACGACGCGTCCGCCGCCCGGCGCCGCCCCCGGCGCGCACAGGAACACGTTATCGAGCTTCACGTCGCGGTGAACGAGCCCGACCCGGTGCGCCGCCGACAGCCCGGCCAGCACCTGCCGCACCACATCGATCGCCTCGGCCACCGGCAAGGCGCCGCGCCGCTCGAGTTCCTCCCCCAGCGTCGTCCCCTCGAGCCGCTCCATCACGAAATAGGGGCGGCCCGCCGGCGTCTGCCCGAGATCGAGGACCGCCACCACGTGCGGCGACGACACCGCCGCCAGCGCCTGCGCCTCGACCCGCAGCCGATCGGCGAACCGCGGGTCGTGCGCGAACGCGCGGCGGACCAGCTTCACCACGACCCGCTTCCGGAGGGCAAGGTGCTCCGCCTCGATGACCTCCCCCATGCCCCCGCGTCCGAGCGCCCGGAGCGCCCGGTACGGCGTTCCTTCCAGCGCGTCCCCGGCGACGCCGGAGGGCCCTGAGCTGTCGGACGTGAAACGTGCCACCGGCGCGGTCTCCTGAAGTGGAAATCACGAGCGCGGGGCCGGTTCGGACAGAGAAAATGCACCGGCGCCGTCGATTGTTGAAAAGCGGCGTCGATTCACGTACTTGCCTGGCCACGAAGGCCCGGATCTCCGCCCGGCCCGCGCCCGCCGCCGCGCCCGCCCGGGCGACGCAGAAAACGGCGGGGGCGTCGCTTTCCCTGTCCGAACCGGTCCGCCGATGGTGATTTGAGAAGAGGAAGGACGAAGGGGCACCGCACGTGGGGCCCCGCCACGCGAGGCCCCATGACGCACGAAGCTCCCGAGCACGACCTGGACAGGACGGGCGACGTCGATCCCCTCGTCGATGCCTGTGTCGCCGACGCGCTGAGCCCCTACTTCGGGGCGCTCTCGCCCGAGGAGATCGAGGAGTACCGCAGGCTCCTCGCGGTCTTCATCACGACGCACCCAGCAGCGGCGCCGCTCCACGATCGCTTGCGGGCAAGGCCCGTTATCCTGTCCGAGAGCGGCGAGGTGGCCCGTGAGGGGGCGGGCTCGGAAGGGGCGATGGGCCCCCTGGACGCGCCGGAGCGCGGCGACGGGACCTCCGGTGGGCGGCGGTGACAGGCAGCCGGCGTCCGCCCCCACCTCCTCCGGATCACGAGCGCGTGCTCGAGGCGCTGCCCATGGCCCGCCACGTCGCGCGGACGACAGCGCGGGTTTACGGCGTGCGGACGCGGCAGGGCCTGGAGGACTGCGAGCAGGCGGCCTACCAGGCGCTCCTCGAGGCGAGCCCCGGATACGACGCGGCGCGCGGCGTCCCGTTCGGCGTCTATGCCTGGAAGAGGGTCGCTGGCGCCGTCATCCGGCTGCTCACCCGCGAGGCGTCATTCCGGCGCTCTGGACTCGACGCCGCGCTCGATGCCGCCGAGTCGATGCGCGACGCGAGCGACCCCTTCGGCGACGACGACGCCGACGCCTTGAACCAGCTCAAGGACCAGTGTCGCGCGCTCGTCTTCGCGCGCTTCGTCGCCGATACCGGTGAGCGGCTCAGGGCGCACCCCGAGGACGCGATGGCGCGCACCCAGGCCTTCGAGGCGCTCAGGAAGGCGCTCCACGGCCTCGACGAGCGGGAGGCGCGCCTCATCGAGCTCCGGTACTGGCAGGACCTCTCCTGGGCCAAGGTCGCCGCGGCGCTCGGCGTGCACGAGAAGTACGCCCTGCGCATGGACGAGCAGCTACGGAGGCGGCTCAGGTGCGATCTGCGGGTCAGCGAGGTCGATGCGCCGCCGCCGAGCGAGCGGCGATAGGGAGACGGAGCGACGGCCAGGCTGCACTGTCGACGCGATACGAGAGCGAGAGTCAGCGACGAAGTCGGGACGACATCTGGAGGGCGGCGCCGGGCGGCCGCGGTTCAGACCGACGGGAGAGGTGCCACGGAGATGGTGGAGAGGGCACGTTTGCGTCGGACGCGCGGCCTTCCCGGGCAGCGCTCGACCTGAGAGCCTGCCCAATGGTGTATTCCCCGGCGAGCGTCGCCGGAGGACAACCAAGGAGGCACCATGGCGCTCAAAGACCTCTCTCCTCGTCCGATGGTTCAGATCACGGCCGCGTGGCTCGATCCCGAGCGCGAGCGGTCGCGCCTCATCGATCCCGAGGACGCGGCCATCTATCTCGAGATCCGCGACCAGCTCTTCGCCGATGGGCTCAAGTTCATCTCGGCGAGCTACAGCGATGAGGCGGGCGAGGTGAAGCTCGCGCGCGACCGGCTGACGCCGGAGTCGAAGGCGGCGCTCAAGGCGCTGCCGACGCCGGGAGGCAACCTGCTCAAGGCCGTGCAGGCGTGGATTGGCGTGGCAGCCTCCGCCGCCAGGCTCTCGTGACGGACTCGATCCGTCACACCCCCCGCCGCCAGCCCCCCTCAACGGTTCGCATCCGTCACGCCCCCCCACCGCAATCCCTCTCACACCGGATCACCCACTTCCCTCCGCCGTCGCGAGCCCCCTCACAGCGCCTCGCGTCTATCCCACGAGACCCGCCGCGCCCGCTTGACGCATCACGTCGGGGCTGCCATGACCGATCCCCCTCCGCCTCGGGCGTGCTATTCCAGTCGGGCTCGCCGGGCCCCCCGCTTGGGTCCGCCGGCCCGTCTGTCGCGTAGCGCGCACCCGCCTGGGCGGACTACGCTCTGCGTTACCCCACAGCAACAGGAGCCAGCCGAGCCGTGAAGATCCTCGTTCCGCTCAAGCGCGTCGCCGATCCGGATAACGCGAACAAGGTGAAGATCCCTGCATCAGGGGACAAAATCGAGACGACCGGGCTCGAGTGGAAGCCGAACCCGTTCGACGAGTACGCCCTGGAGGCAGCGCTGCGGCTGACCGAGGACGGCAAGGCGCCGAAGACGCGGGCGGGCGAGGTCGTCGTGGTCACCTTCGGGCCGAAGGAGACCGAGCAGACCCTCCGCGCCGCGCTCGCGACCGGCGCCGACCGCGCCATCCGCGTCGACGTCACCGACGACAAGCTCGACGGCGACCTCGTGGCGCGCGCGCTCAAGACGCTCGTCGAGCGCGAGAAGCCGGACGTCGTGGTCATGGGCAAGCAGGCCGTCGACGGCGACTCGAACCAGGTCGGCCAGATCCTCGCCGAGCTGCTCGAGTGGCCGCTCGCCACGTTCGCCGCGACCATCAAGGAAGAGAAGGGCGCGCTGCTCGTCGGCCGCGAGGTCGACGGCGGCGTCGCCACGCTCCGCGTGCGCCTGCCGGCCGTCGTCACGGTCGACCTCCGCATCGTCGCGCCGACCAGCGTCTACTCGATGAAGACCGCGCCCGCGTTCAAGTACAACGACGGCGTGCGCTTCGCGGCGCTCCCCGCGATCATGGCCGCCAAGAAGAAGCCGCTCGTCGAGGTGAAGCTCGCCGATCTCGCCGCGGACCAGGCGCTCAAGGTCCAGTACCACGCGTTCCAGCCGCCCCCGGCGCGCAAGGCGGGCATCAAGGTGAAGGACGTCGGTGAGCTCGTCACCCGCCTCAAGAACGAGGCGAAGGTCCTCTGACGGGACCGCAAGGGCAGGTCGAAAAGACATCGAGGGGGCCGCGGACGCGGACCCCCGACCCGCGTCGACGGGTTGAAGGTCCAGGAGGGATCATGGCTGACGTTCTCGTGGTGGCCGAGGCCGCCGAAGGAAAGCTGAAGAAGACGACGCACTCCGCCGTGACGTTCGCCAGGCAGGCGGCGGCGGCGCTCGGCGGGACGTACTCGATCCTCGTGATCGGCGACGCGCTCGGCGAGGCGGCCGCCGAGGCGGCGGCGCTCGGCGCGGCCAAGGTGCTCGTCGCCGAGTCGAGCGCGCTGAAGGACTACGTCGCGGAGCGCTACGTGCCGACCGTGGTCGCGGCCGCCAAGGGGTACGCGGTCGTCGTGGGCACCGCGAGCGCCTACGGCAAGGACCTGCTCCCGCGCGTCGCGGCGCGGCTCTCGGCAGGGTTCGCGAGCGACATCTCGGAGCTCATCGTCGACGCGGGTCGGGGGTCCGCGTCCGCGGCCCCCTCGGAGGGCTCCACGCTCAAGTACAAGCGCCCGATGTACGCCGGCAACGCGTACGGGATCTGCACCGTCTCGACCCCCGTCCAGGTCGTGAGCGTCCGGCAGAGCGCGTTCGCCGCCGCGGAGCCCGCCGGCGGGAAGGCAGCGATCGAGCAGGTCGCCGTCGTGCCGCCGAGCGCGGCTGCGGAGCGCGTGGAGTTCGTCTCCTTCGACCAGGTGAAGAGCGAGCGCCCGGAGCTCGCCGAGGCGAAGGTCGTCGTCTCCGGCGGCCGCGCCCTGAAGGAGCGCTTCAACGAGATCCTCGACCCGCTCGCCGACGTCCTCGGCGCCGCCGTCGGCGCGAGCCGCGCCGCGTGCGACGCCGGCTACGCCGCCAGCGACCTGCAGGTCGGCCAGACCGGCAAGGTCGTCGCGCCGTCGCTCTACGTCGCCGTCGGCATCTCGGGCGCGATCCAGCACCTCGCCGGCATGAAGGGGTCGAAGGTCATCGTCGCCATCAACAAGGACGCCGACGCGCCGATCTTCCAGGTCGCCGACTACGGCCTGGTCGCGGATCTCTTCACGACCGTCCCCGAGCTCGTGAAGCAGATCCAGGCGGCCCGGAGCTGATCGCCCCGCGATCGTCCCCGGGGGCGCGCTCACGGCGCCCCGGGGAAGCGGTACCCCGGCGATCCGGGGTACCGCGGCCCACTGGAAGAGTCCGTCCAACAAGAAGTCCACGTCGCTCGACGTAATTTCCGTGTCAGATCGCTCGCATAGCATCTTGTTCGCGTCCGGCGGCCGTGGGATCCCATAGAGCCATGCCCGAACGTTCGGATATCCCGATCGTCACGGCGCTCGCTCAGGCCCGGGCATTGCTGTACGAGGCGGCCAGCACCGCCGAGCAGCGACGGCTCATCGGCCCGGCGGTCGTCGAGATCGATCGCATCATCGCGAGCCTCGATCCGACCGCGAGCGCCTCCTTCGAGCTCACGCCGCTCGCGGCGTCGGTGCCCCCGATCGACACCGAGGTCGAGGCGCTGCGCCGCGAGGTCGAGCGGCTGCGCGCGATCACGCGGCACGAGCGCGGGCTGCTCGACGCGCTCCTCAGCGAGAGCCCGCACGGCATCATCGTCTCCGACACGCAGGGCAAGCTGATCCTCCAGAACCGCGCGTCCGAGCGGATCTGGGCCGGCAGCTCCACCGCCGAGAACGTCGAGGGCTGGGGGCGCTACCGCGCGTTCCACCCCGACGGGCGGCCGTTCGCGGCCGAGGACTGGTCGATGGCGCGGTGCCTCACGCGCAGGGAGACCGTGCCCGCGGAGGAGCTCCACTTCCAGCGGTTCGACGGCACCCACGGGATGATGCTCGGGAGCTGCGCGCCGCTCCTCTCGCCGGAGGGCGAGCTGCTCGGCGCGGTCTCCATCTTCGCCGACATCACCCAGTTCAAGCAGCTCGAGGCGGACCTGCGGGTCAGCAGGACGAAGTTCTCGACGACGCTGAAGAGCATCGGCGACGCGGTGATCTCGACCGACGGCTCGGGGCGGATCGACTTCATGAACGCCGTGGCCGAGAAGCTGACCGGCTGGTCGCTCGAGGAGGCGCGGGACCGCCGGCTGTCGGAGGTGTTCCGGGTCATCTCGGAGCAGACGCGCGACGACCTCGACAACCCGGTCACCGAGGTGCTGCGGCACGGCGGCATCATCGGGCTCGACGACACCACGCTGCTGCTGCGCCGCGACGGCTCGGAGCTCGCGATCGACTCGAGCGGGGCGCCGATCCGGAGCGACGAGGGCGAGCTCGTCGGGCTCGTGCTGGTCTTCCGCGACGTCACCGAGAAGCGGCTCGCCGACAAGCGGCGGTACTTCATCGGCGAGGCGAGCCGGCAGCTCGCGCTGTCGGGCCTCGAGTACGACACAACCCTGGCCAACGTCGCGCGCCTCGCGGTGCCGCACATCGCCGACGCGACCGTGGTGGACATCGTCGAGCCCGACGGCTCGCTGACGCGGCTCGCGGCCGTGCACGCGAGCAGCGCGAAGCAGACGCTGGGGAAGGACCTGTCGGCCCGCTACCCGACCGACCCGGAGGTGCCGCGCGCGGTGCACGCGGTGCTCCGGCGCGGCGAGTCGCTCCTCGTCTCGGAGGTCGAGAGCATGGCGTGGCAGCGCGCCTCGTCGCCGGAGCCCGACGGCGAGAGCTGGTCCGGCGCGCACGACCCGGCCTACCTCACGCTGCTGCGCGAGCTCGGCGTCCGCTCGGCCATGATCGTGCCGCTGCGCGCCCGCGGCCGGACGCGCGGCGCGATCACGCTGCTCACGACCGAGTCGGGCAGGCGCTACGGCGTCGACGATCTCGCGCTCGCCGAGGAGCTCTGCAACTTCGCCGCGCTCGCGCTCGACAACGCCCAGCTCTACCGCGAGTCGCAGCAGGTGAACCGCGCGAAGGACGAGTTCCTCGCCACGCTCTCCCACGAGCTCAGGACGCCGCTCACCGCGATCCTCGGCTGGGCGCGCATGCTCCGGCAGGGCTCGCTGAAGCCGGACACGCACGTCCGCGCGCTCGAGGCGATCGAGCGCAACGGCACGCTCCAGGCGCAGCTCGTCGAGGATCTGCTCGACGCGTCGCGCATCATCACCGGCAAGCTGCGGCTCGACGTGATGCTGATCGACCTGCCGCCGATCATCAACGCCGCGATCGACGCTGTCCGCCACGGCGCGGACGCGAAGGGGATCGAGCTCGGGGTGCAGCTCGACGCGGGCGCGGGGCCGATCTCGGGCGACCAGACGCGGCTGCAGCAGGTGGTGTGGAACCTCCTGTCGAACGCGATCAAGTTCACGCCGCGCGGCGGCAAGGTGGCGATCCAGCTCAGCCGGGTCGAGGGCGTGGCCCGCGTCCAGGTGAGCGACAGCGGTCAGGGCATCGTCCCGGAGTTCCTGCCGTACGTGTTCGATCGCTTCCGGCAGGCCGACAGCACGAGCACGCGGCCGCACAGCGGGCTCGGGCTGGGCCTCGCGATCGCGCGCCACCTCGTCGAGCTCCACGGGGGCACGGTGAGGGCGGAGAGCGCCGGGGAGGGCAAGGGAGCGACCTTCACGGTGGACATCCCGCTGGCGCCGCGCGGCGCGATCGCGGCGCTGCGGAAGGTCGACGGGCTCAGCAACCTGGCGGCCGACGCGGAGCCGACGCTGCAGGGCGTGCGCGTGCTGATGGTCGATGACGAGCCGGACGCGCGGGAGCTCGTGACGACGGTGCTGGAGCGCAAGGGGGCGACCATCACCGCTGTCGCCACCGTCGAGGAGGCGCTGTCGGCGATCGCGCGCGAGAAGCCCGACGTCATCCTGAGCGACCTCGGGATGCCCGGGGAGGACGGCTACAGCCTGATCCGGCGGCTGCGCGCGCAGAGCCCGGAGCACGGGGGGCGGATCCCGGCGGCGGCGCTGACGGCGTACGCGAGCGCGCAGGACCGGACGCGCGCGCTGCTGGCGGGGTTCCAGTCGCACGTGCCCAAGCCGATCGAGGCATCGGAGCTCGCGGCGGTGATCGCCAACCTGGCGGGGCGCACGGGGTAATCCCGCGTCGACCAGGCTCACCCCTGGCGGCGCGGGAGGCGGCGCTGCCGAGCTGCCCGGCGCCGGCAGCAGCCGCCAGGGCCCGCGCCTTGGCAGCGAGCGCGCTTCCGAGCAGCGCCAAGGTGCCCGCAGCGGCAGCGAGGCGGCCATTCCTGGCGGCGCCTGTCAGCGATGCGCAACCGCCACAGAGTGGCCGAGATGACCAGGAGGGCCATCGGGGACGGCGGGGGCCGTCCTGCGACGGCTCCACCTGCCTGCGTGTCGAAGAAGTAGTCGGGGCGAGAGGATTTGAACCTCCGACTCCTCGGTCCCGAACCGAGTGCGCTACCAGGCTGCGCTACGCCCCGTACGCTGCTGCGAGAGCAACGCCCGCCGAACAGCGGGCGCGCAACATCGCCAAGAGTGAGCCTCTTGTCAATACGAATTTGCGAACGGTGCGCCGGGACACCCCGCGCCCGCGCCGCACCTACACGCCCCTCACGCCCCCGCACGTCGATAAACCACGGGAATTCGACGACATCTGCCCCCGGCTGACCCCGGCGCCCCGGACGTTTCACGAAGCCAAGAATCGGTGGAGCGCAAGAAAAAACCCCCGCGACGTCCTTGCCCGAGCCGTGTTAAAGTGTCACTGGAATCCCGATGTTGCCGATACATTGCAGAGAGCGAGGCCCCTGTGGCGCCGGTGAGGATCTCGCCCCCTGCTCGGGCAACGTTGAGCCAGGGACCGCCCGTGCGGCCCCTTCCAGAACGGATCAGGACGAACCGGCTTTGCCGGTCGTGAGAGGAGGAACAGGTGGCAATTGAGCTTCCCGCTGTACGCATCCTGATCGTCGACGACGACCGGGCGATCTGTGACTACATGCAGACGCTGCTCGAGCGCGACGGCTATCAGGTCAAGACGCTGGGCGACCCAACGACGGTCGAGGAGGAGGTACGCGCGGGCGGCTACCACCTCATCATCCTCGACCTGATGATGCCGAAGCTCGACGGCATCGAGGTCCTCAAGCGCATCCGCAAGGTCGACAACGACATCGCGGTCGTCATCTTCACCGGCTTCCCCAACCTAGAGAGCGCCGTCGCGTCTATGAAGCTCGACGCGGTCGACTACATCAAGAAGCCGTTCAACGTCGACGAGTTCCGCGAGGTGCTCGCCCGCGTGATGCGCAAGAAGGGCCTCGCGCGGACGCCGGAGGAGCAGCTCCACCGTGTCATCGGCGACACGATCCGGAACCTCCGCAAGGACAAGGACCTCACCCTCAAGCAGATGGCGCGCCGCACCGGGCTCAGCGTGTCGCTGCTCTCGCAGATCGAGCGCGCCGAGTCCTCGGCGTCCATCTCGTCGCTCTACAAGATCGCTGTCGCGCTCGAGTCGCGCATCCAGGATCTCTTCGGCCACTACTGACCCGATCGGCGCGTCGATCGAGCGCGCGGGCCGCCGGGCTCAGCGGCGCGCGCCGCGCTCGATCGCCGCGTCGAGCCTCTCGACCTCGAGGCCCGCGAACGCGTCCACCTGCGCGCCGCTCGTGTCGTAGACGATCACGTAAGGCAGCTTCGAGACCTGCTTCAGGTAACGCCGGGCGAGCGGCGTGTCCCAGTCGCCGACGTCGAGCCTGCGGTACGCGACGTCCCGCCGGGCCTCGAGCACCGTGGCCATGTGCGCGTCCATCTTGCGGCACGGCAGGCACCAGCTCGCGGCGAAATCGAGGACCGTGACCTTGCCGGGGACGACCTGCGCGCGGAGATCGGGGATGTCCGCGCCGCCCTCCGCGATCGTCCGGGCGTCCGCGCCCTCGGGGAACGTCGCCCAGCCGAGGTACTGCCCCTTGCCGGCGCCGAGCACCGCCTCGAACCCCTCGTCGGCGGCGAGCCGCTTGACCGTCCCGGTGACGTCGAACGACGGCGACGCTGTCACGGCGAGCTCGGCGCGGCGCCTGTCGAACGACGCCGCGTAGACGCCGGGGCGCTCGCGGAGATCGGTGACGAGCTCGGCGCCGCACTCCTCGCAGTCGATGTTCCGCAGCGAGACGACGGTGGTGCGCGCGCCCTCCGGCGCAGGATCAGCGCCGCCGCAGGCGGACAGGCACAGGAGCGACGAGAGAGCGAGCGCGCTTCGCATCGTGATCTCCCGCGTACATTGGCCTCCTTCGCCGGAGGGCGCAACGTCGTGTAGGCTGGGCCGCGATGAGCACGCTCGTGACCCGTACACTCCCGGCCGATCACATCACGCCGGTCCGCGCGTACGCGGCGCTCCGCGCCCAGTCGCCGGGCCGCTCGTCGTTCCTGTTCGAGTCCGCCGTCTCCGGCGAGCGCTGGGGTCGCTACGCGATCCTCGGCTACCGGGCCCGCTCGGAGAGCATCCTTCCGAGCGGGTTCGACCCGTTCGCGACGCTGAGCGAGGGGCTCGGGCAACCAGCGTCGACGGACACATCGAGAGAGCTGGCGGCCCGCATCTGCCAGTCGTGGGTCGGCTTCCTCTGCCACGACACGGTGCACCAGCTCATGGGCATCGAGCCATGGCCCGAGGAGATGTACCTCGGGCGCGTCATGAAGGACGCGACGGTCGTCGTGTTCGACAGCGCGGCGCAGACGATGACCATCGCCGGCCTGTCGCAGGGCGCGGTGAACCGCTGCGCCTGGGAGCTGTCGCACGGGCCGGAGCAGCAGAGCCTGCCCGCGCTCGATCCCGAGGCGCTGCCGGAGCACCTCGAGACGCCGGTGAGCGACGAGGACTACGCCGCGAAGGTGACCGCAGCGCGCCAGCGCGTCGCCGCCGGCGAGGCGGAGGAGGTCGTGCTCGCCCGCAGGTTCAGGGCCCCGCTCCGGGGCGCGGATCCCTTCGACGTGTACCGCGCGCTGCGGCTGCTCGCGCCGTCGACGCACCTTTACTTCCTCGACTTCGCGGAGTCGCCGTTCGCGCCGGGGCTCGCGATCGCGGGCGCGTCGGGGGAGACGCTCGTCCGCGTCGACCAGGATCCGTCGGCAGGGCCGCGCGCCGGCGGCACGTCGCCTGTCGAGGCGCTGCGCGCCGCCTTCTCGAGCGGCAGCGCCGTCGGCGCGCCCGCGCCGCGCGCGACCGCGATCAGCCGCGCGCTCGAGGTCGGCTCGCGGCGCGTCTACGGCGGCGCGATCGGGTACCTCGGGCCGGAGGGCGCGGAGGTCGCGCACACGCTCGGCGCCGTGTGGATCGAGTCGGGGTACTTCGAGCTGATGACCGGCGCGCGCGTCGGGAACGGAAGCGAGCCCCACGCCGAGACCGCGCGGACACACCGCGATGCGCGCGGCGCGCTGTCGGCGATCCGCGCGGCGCAGGAGGCGCGCAAGGCGCACGACATCGCCGAGGAGAAGAGGGCGGCCGCCGAGAAGGCCGCCGCCGAGAAGGCCGCCGAGGACGACGCGCCCCGGGGAACGTAGAGCGCGCGAGGCGCTCGCGCACGCGCCCGCTCAGTCGCGCACGAGGCCCTGGCGAACGCGCCCGCTCGCGGCGGCGGGCTCCGCGGGAGAGCCCACGCGCACGGGACGAGGCTGCACAGCGGGGCCCGGCGAGGAGCCCGGCGGCGCGGCCACCGTCGCGTGCGCGCTGCGCTGCGGAGGCGCGAGGGGCGCTCGCCGGAAGGGCGCCGTGGACGCAGCGCCGGGCGCGGGCGGCGGCGCCTCGACGCGGCCCGCAGCGACGGCGGCCGAGAGCACGGCCGCGCGGGCGCCGGTCGCGGCCGTCGCCGCGAGCGTCGGGCGCTCGATCCGCGAGGTCGTCACGAGGAACGCCAGGCCGAGCACCGCGAGCAGGGCGGCCAGAAGGGTCCACCGCCCGCGCGCGAGCGGCGGGTCGCTCCCGCGCGGAAAGGCGGAGCTCGCCGCGCTGAGCAGCGTGTCGGGCTGCATCCTGCGATCCACGCCCGGCGGCTCGGAGACGGGCTCGGCCGGCGGAGGAGGGCAGGCCGCCGCGGCCTTCGCGCGCGCGAACGCCGCGACCAGCGCGCGCGCCGGAGCAGCGCGCGCCACGCGCGCAGCGGCGGGCGGGCGCAGCAGGCCGGACGACGGCGGCGGGGCGAGATCCGCGATGCAGACGAACGACTCGACGAGCTCCTCCACCGACCGGAAGCGCCGGGCACGATCGCGCGCGAACGCCTTCTCGAAGAAGTCGTCGAGCGCGGGCGGAAGACTCGGCACGAGCTGCGTCGCCGCGGGGGCCGGGGCGAGCAGGATCTTCGAGGCGACGACGCTGGCGATGTCGCCAGGAAACGGGACGTGACCGGTCACCGCGTGGAAGAGGACCGCGGCCAGCGACCAGAGATCGGTCTGCGCATCGAGGGTCCGTTCCGACCGGATCTGCTCGGGGCTGAGGTAGTGGAGCGAGCTCGCGCTGGTCTCGGCCGTGACCTCGCAGACGAGCCGCGGCGTGACCGTCCGCGGCAGCGCGAAGTCGAGCACCTTCACGATCTCCTCGCCGCCTTCCTGCGCGAGGAAGAAGCTCTCCGGACGGAGGCACTGGTGGAGGAGGCCCGCGGCGTGGGCGCGCCGCAGCGCCTCTCCGCCGTGCGCGGCGATGCGCGCGGCTTCCTGGAGCGACAGCCGGCTGCGCCGCAGCAGGCGCGCCGCGAGATCCTCGCCGGAGAGCAGGTCCATCGCCAGGTAGACAGCGCCGTCCTCGACGCCGTGATCGCGCACGCGCACGACGTGCCGCGACGAGAGCCCGGCGGCCCCGCAGATCCAGCGCTCGATGCGGAGGAGATCCCCCATGGCGCCAACCTGGTCGGGGCAGAAGAGCTTGAGCGCGACGCGCGCGCCGAGCTGCCGATCACGCGCGACCCAGACCGAACCTCGGTCGCGCGTGACCCGCGCGCCAGGACGCACGAGCTGCCGCTCCAGCAGATAATTCCCCCCAATGACGGTGCCCGGTGAGAGATCCATGTACCTGAGCCTCCTCCCCCGTTGAAAAGTTGCACATAGACTCCGGGGCGCAATTTCTCGCGGCACGGTTCGCTTGCGCGGCCGCCTTGGCCATGCTTGCGCTGTGAGCGTTCGCACGGGGGGAGCGCGACGGACGAGCGGGGCTTGTAAGGCGGCTAGCGTCCAGGGCTCTGCGGGTCGGGCGAAAGCCGGAGCGGCACGACGAACCGCAGGTCGCCGCCCTCCGGCGCCGGGAACGTGAGCGCGCGCGCGCGCCGGAGCACGCAGCGGGTCAGCCGTTCGTCCGGGAAGCGCGACTCGGCCTCGAACGCCTCGTCGACGGCGCCGCTGTCCGTCACGTGGAAGCGGATCGCGAGGCGGCCCCAGAGCGCCGGCGCGCCCGCGAGGGCCGCCTCGTAGCAGCTCCGCCACGCGGGCAACGCCTCGGCCGCAGCGGCCGCGATCGCCTCGGGCTGGAGCTCGCCGGTGCCAGGAGCGAGGACGGACGCCGGGGGCTCGACCGGGTCGTCGCCCGGATAGACCTGCAGCGTGGCCACCACCGTGGAGCCCGCCTTGGCCCTGGGCAGCGAGAGCGATCGCGCGCGCTCCGCGAGGCACGAGACGACGTCCGGCGCGGAGAGCGTGGAGGCCGTGGCGCGCGCGCCCGTCACCTTGCCGCTGCGGCTCACCGTGAGCCGCACGGTCGTCTTGCCGTGCAGCGACGGGTCCCGGTACGCGCGCAGCCGGTAGCACGAGTACACGTGGATCCAGAGGTGCCGCCGCGCGATGCGCTCCACGTCGCGCGCCTTGAGCGGCCCCTTCACCTTGCCGATGTCCACGATGATCCGCGGCAGCGGGTGCCCTTCGGCCGGAGGCGGCGGCGCCGGAGGATCTCCCCTGCCCCCGGCGTTCCAGCGATCGCGCTCGGCAGCCTCGGCCTGGCCGCGAGGCACGCGGTGCTGGCCGAGCTTGTAGGGCGGCTCGATCTCGATCGAGGGCCCGTGGGGCACGCCGCCCTCGCCGTCCACGGCGGGCGAGAGCTCGGCGGGCGCGTCGGGTGCGGGCGGTGAGGCCGCGGCCGGCGCGCGCGGATCGAGGGGAGCGGCGGCGGGCGCGGGCGCGGGCGCCGCGACGGGCGCAGGCCGGACAACGGCAGGCGCGGGGAGGCCGGACGCCTGCGGGGCCGGGCGCGGCGGCGCCGCGGCGGTGCACGCGGAGAGCGCGACGGCCGCCGCGAGGAGGGGTCGGGGATCGATCGCGAAGGGCGGCTTCATGGATGCTCTACCCGGGCGGCGCGGGCCGGGATGGCCGGCCCGCGCTCAGAACCTGAGGTCGCCGCGCGGCGCCTCGACCTTGCCGTCGAGCACCTCGATCGCGTTCGCCACCTCGGGGTCGTCGACCGTCGGGACGTGCACGAGGAACTTCACGTAGAGATCCCCCGGCTCCTTTCCCTTGCGGGCGATGCCCTTGCCGCGCAGCCGGATCACCTGGCCGGTCTGGGTGCGCGGCGGGATCTTGAGCGTGACCTCGCCGTCGGGCGTGGGGATGCGGATCTTCTCGCCCCGGTACGCCTCGCCGAGGGTGACGGGCACGTCGAGGTGGAGGTCGTCGCCCTCGCGCTTGAAGAACGGGTGCGGCGTGACGTGGATGTTGAGCAGCAGATCGCCGGGCTCGCCGCCGCCCACGCCCGGTCCGCCCTGACCGCGGATGCGCAGGCGGCTCCCCTCGGCGGCGCCGGGCGGGACGCGCACCGTCACCGGCTCCGGGTCGTCAGCGCGCTGGAGCTGGAGCGTCGTGCCCCGCACCGCCGAGACGAAGTCGATGGTGAGGTCCTGCTCGACGTCGCTGCCGCGGCTGCGCATCGGGTGGGCGCGGCGGCCCGCGCCGCCGCCGGCGCGGCCACGGCCGAAGAGGTCGCCCAGGATGTCGCTGAAATCGCCGCCGCCGCCGGGGGTGTTGCCGAAGATCTCCTGCACGTCGAAGCCGCCGGGGCCGCCGGGGCCGCCGCGGCCTCCGCCCGCCGCCCGGGCGTTCGCGTAGCGACGGTAGGCGCGGGCGCGCTCGGCATCGAAGTTCTGCGAGAGGCTCTCCTCGCCGAACTCGTCGTAGAGCGCGCGCTTCGTCTTGTCGCTCAGCACCTCGTGCGCCTGGTTGATCTCCTTGAACTTCTGCTCGTTGGCCTTCCCCGGGCTCTTGTCCGGGTGGTACTTCATCGCGAGCTTGCGGAACGCCTTCTTGATGGTGTCCTCGTCCGCATCGCGCGAGACGCCGAGCACGGAGTAGAGATCACGAGCCATGGTCGTCCGTCATCGTTCTTGGCTGCAGGAGCTGCAGGGGACGCGGGCCGCAGCCGGACCGCATCGGGCGGAAACCTAGATCTCCCTGCCGTTTTCGTCCACTGGTGCAGAGGCCCGCGGCAACCGGGGAGCGCGGCGCGGCGGGGAGCCTCAAACGCTCACCCTGAATGTCGTCCCGGTAGGAGAGTCGGCAACCTCGATGCCGTCGCTCTCGAGCTCCCGCCGGAGGGCGTCGCTCCGCGCGAAGTCCTTCGCGGCGCGCGCCTCGGCGCGCTCGGCGAGCTTCGCCTCGATCGCCTGCCGGGTCTTGCCGAGGAGCCCGAGGCGCCGCTCCTGCGTGCGGGCCTGGTAGACCGACGGCGGCGTCTGCAGCAGGCCGAGGACGTCGAGCGACGACCGCAGCGCCGCGTGGAGGCGGCGCGCGAGCGGCGGCGCGGCGCGGGCGACGTCCTGGTCCTTCCGCCGCCGCTGCGCGATGTCGGCGAGCTCGTTGGCCGCCTTGGCGACCTCGGCGATGACCGAGAGCACGACGGGGGTGTTGAGGTCGTCGTCCAGCGCCGCGGCGGCGCGGCCCGGGGCGCTGTCCGCGAGCGCAAGGAGCGCCGCGAAGCCCTTCGGGAGCCTCTCCGGGACCTCGGGCGAGGCGCCCTCGCCGGACGAGCCGATGAGCGCGGAGAGCGCGGACAGTCGATCGAGCGTCGCGTAGAGGTAGTCGACGCGGCGCTCGGCCTCGACAACGCCGGGGAAGACGACACGGCCGTCGTCGCGCCGCTCGGTGTCGAACTCGATCGGGCCCCGGTAATGGACCGTGAGCAGGAAGTAGCGGAGCGCCTCCGGGTCGTTGCGGGCGTAGACGTCGCGGAGCTTGACGAAGTTGCCGAGCGACTTCGCCATCTTCTCCTTGTCGACGTTGACGAAGCCGTTGTGGATCCAGATCGAGGCGAGCGGCGCCTCGTCCGGATGGGCGGCCTCGCTCTGGGCGATCTCGTTCTCGTGGTGGGGAAAGACGAGATCCATGCCGCCGCAGTGGACGTCGAAGCCGGCCCCGAGGTAGCGGCTCGACATGGCGGAGCACTCGATGTGCCACCCGGGCCGCCCCTTGCCCCACGGGCTGTCCCAGCCCCACCCGCCGGAGGCGACCCCCTTCCAGAGCGCGAAGTCGAGCGGGTCGCGCTTGTCCTCGCACGGCCCGACGCGGGCGCCGACCCGGAGATCATCGAGGTTGCGCTTCGAGAGCTTGCCGTAGGAGGGGAAGCCGCGGACGGCGTAGTACACGTCGCGGACGTCGCCGGACCGCTCGACCACGTAGGCCGCGCCCCGCTCGATCAGCCGCTCGATGAGCGCCACGACCTCCGGGATGTGCTCCGAGACCTTCGGCTCGACGTCGGGCTCGAGGCAGCCGAGGGCGGCGACGTCGTCGCGGTAGAGGCGGGCCATGCGGGCCGACAGATCCATCGGGGGCTCGCCGGACTCGGCGGCTCGCTGGAGGATCTTGTCGTCGACGTCCGTGATGTTGCGGACATAGACGACGCGGAGGCCGCGGGCCCTCAGGTGGCGGACGAGGATATCCGGGGCGAGCGCGGCGCGGCCGTGACCCACGTGCGCGACGTCGTAGGTCGTCGGGCCGCAGCAGTAGATGCGGACCTCGCCGGGCCGCCGCGGGACGAGCGGGGCGAGCTTCTGGGTCAGCGTGTCGTGGAGGCGCAGCTCGAACATCGCCCCGGGTCTATCAAGGCAGACGGATGCTGTCACGGGCCCGCGTGCTTAAGTAAAGCGCGATGCTCCCCGTCCGAGACCAACTGCCGACCCGCAAGGTGCCGGTCGTCAACTACCTGCTGATCGCGCTCAACCTCCTCGGCTTCTTCTGGATGCGGTCGCTGATCTCGGCAGGGATCTCGCCCGAGCGGGTGCTCTCCGTGTGGGGCCTCGTCCCGCTGCACCTGCTCCGGGAGCCGACCGACGCGTGGTGGACGGTCTTCAGCAGCATGTTCATGCACGATCCGACGGGGTGGGCGCACCTCGGGGGGAACATGCTGTTCCTCTGGATCTTCGGCGACAACGTCGAGGACGCGCTCGGCAGCCTCCGCTACGCGGCGTTCTATGTGCTGTCCGGCATCGCCGCCGCGGGCGCGCAGATCTGGATCGACCCCGGGTCGCAGATCCCGATGGTCGGCGCCTCGGGCGCCATCTCGGGCGTGCTGGCGGCGTACGCGTCGCTGTACCCGCGGTCGCCGATCACGGTGCTGAACCCGATCTTCCTCCTGTGGTTCATCTTCGGCCTGTTCCTGGAGCTCCCGGCGTGGCTTGTCATCCTCGAGTACTTCGTGGTGAACCTGCTGAACGGGCTCGGCTCGATCGGCGTGCGCAGCGGCGGCGTGGCGTTCTTCGCGCACCTCGGCGGGTTCGTCGCCGGGCTCTTCCTCGTGCGCCTCTTCATGATGGGGCGCGCCCCGCGCCAGCACGAGCGCTGGCAGCACTGGCGCGCGACACCCCGCCGCGACGCGCCGCGACGCGACGCGCCGTGGGGCGCGCCGCGACGGCGAGATCCCTGGGGCTGGTAAGGGGCGCGCGGACACGGCGCGCGGCGCGCGCCGGACGGCCGGCGAGGCGCGCGATCCGGGGAGGACCGCGCCGGGACGGCCAGGGCGCTCGTGGTTCGCCCATGATGCAAAAGCGTGATAGCGTCGGCCCGCAGCGATGCGACGACCCCTCCGAAGGCGCCCCACCGCCGCCGGCCCTGCGACCGCGACAGCGGTCCCCGGGGCCATGCTCCTCGCGCTCGCGCTCGCCGGCTGCGGCGGCCCGTCGTTCGACGGGACGATCTACCGCGGCCCGGACGTGGCGTTCCGCGTGCCGCCTGCGCCGACGAGCTGGCGGCAGCTCTCGGTGTCGGACGCGGCGGTGGCGTACCGCGACGACGCGAACGGGGCGACGATCGCGCTGAACGGGCGCTGCAAGAACGAGGAGGACGTCCCGCTCATCTCGCTGACCAACCACCTGTTCCTGCACTTCACCGAGCGCGAGGTGCTGAAGCAGGAGGTCGTCCCGTTCGACGGGCGCGAGGCGATGCACACCGTCGTCTCGGCGAAGCTCGACGGGGTGCCGAAGGTGTTCGACGTCTGGGTGCTCAAGAAGAACGGGTGCGTGTACGACATGCTCCTCATTGCAGATCCTGCCCGCTACGCCGCCGGCGAACCTGCGTTCACGCGGATGGTCCGCGGCTTCTCGACCCTGCCCGCCGATGACGACTGAGCCCAAACGGACCACGGAGGCGCCGTCCTCCTCGATGAACCCGGGTCCCGCCAGCGTGGCCCCGAGCAGCCTGCCGCCGAACAGCGTGGCCCCGCCGCCGCTCCCTCCCCCGCTGGCCAAGATCAACGACACGGCCGTCGGGTTCGTGGAGCACCTCGGGCAGTTCGGGCGGATGACCTGGGGGGCGATCAAGGCCATCTTCGATCGGCCGCTCGAGATCCGCTCGACCATCTATCAGATGGAATCGCTGGGCGTACGCTCGGCCGCCATCGCGTCCGTGACGGCGCTGTTCGTCGGGATGGTCATGGCGGTGCAGTTCGCCATCGGCCTCCAGAAGTTCGGCGGCATGGAGTACACCGGGCGCATCATCGGCCTGTCCTTCTCTCGCGAGCTCGCGCCGACGCTGACGGCCGTCATCGTCGGCGGCCGCATCGGCGCAGGCATCGCGGCCGAGGTCGGGTCGATGGCCGTCACCGAGCAGATCGACGCCATCCGGGCCCTCGGCGCCAACCCGCTGAAGAAGCTCGTCCTGCCCCGGCTCCTCGCGAGCATCGTCGTGATGCCCGTGCTCGGCGCGTTCGCGCTCGTGATGGGCTTCGGCGGCGCGATGCTGATCTCCGCGACCGAGTTCGGCATCCCCGCCGGCTTCTTCCTGAGGACGGCGCTCAGCTCCGTCACGTTCATGGATTACTTCAGCGGGATGTACAAGACGCCCGTCTTCGGGGCGATCATCGCGCTCGTCGGGTGCCACTTCGGGCTGATCACGCGGGGCGGGACCGAGGGCGTCGGCCACTCGACGACCCGCACGGTCGTGGTGACGTCGATCACCATCCTGATCGCCGACTTTTTCCTCACGAAGATGTCCATCATGTTCTTCCCGAGCCGCTGATCGCGGCCGGTCCGGAGGGCGCTCCCATGCCGCCGCCGACATCGCAGCGCCGACCGGGCCGCTTGCTCGTGGCAGCGCTCCTCGCCGGGACCGCGGCGTGCCAGGGCGACGCGGGGGGCCAGGACGCGGGGGCGCCGAGCAGCGATGCCGGCGCGGCGCTCGCGGCAGAAGGCGCGCCCGCGCCGCGGCGCCCGACCCGGTACTACCACCTGCGGAGGACGGACGACGGGTGCGAGCTGTTCTGGATCGACGGGGACCTCGTCTCGGCCTCCCAGGCGGTCGCGTGCCCGCCCGACCTCCAGGTAGGCGAGCGCCTCCGCCTGACGGGCAAGACGTGCCTTCGCGAGTCGGCGCAGACGCCCGCGCGCGCCGTGCCCGTCGTGTGCCCGCTGCCGCTCACGAACATGGAGAAGGCGGACAGGACCCCTCCGGACGCGGGGGCGCCGGCGGACGGCGGCAAGTGAGCTGAACCGCTGGCGCGGCAGGACAGGAGTCCTGGCGGCGCGGGGGATGGGTGCGAGGGCGCGCAGCCGGGCTCCTCCCCGGAGCATCGGAGTCCCAGGGGGACGCAGGATGCACGCGGATACCGTCGTGATCGGATCAGGCCCCGGCGGGCTCACCGCCGCGCTCGCGCTCGCGCGTGCGGGGCAGAAGGTGATCGTCGTCGAGCAACATTACCTTCCCGGGGGGTGGACCCACAGCTTCTCGCTGAATGGATACCTGTTCAGCCCGGGCGTGCACTACATCGGCGAGCTGGGGCCCGGAGGCGCCGTGAGGCGGCTCTACGAGGGGCTCGGCCTCTCGGGAGATCTGGAGTTCTGCGAGCTCAACCCGGACGGGCTCGATCACCTGATCATCGGCGACGAGCGGTTCGACGTGCCGAAGGGGTTCGATCGGCTGCTCGCCCGGCTCACGGCGCGGTTCCCCCACGAGGCCGCGGGGCTGGAGAGGTACTTCCGCGTCGTCCGCGGGCTGAGCGCCGACCTCGCGCGGATCGACACGATGCTCGAGTTCCCGAAGGCGCTGCTCCTGCCGTTCAAGGCGCCGAACCTCGTGCGCTGGGGGCTCCGCACCCAGGAGGCCCTGCTGGACGCGACGATCCGCGATCCGCTGCTGCGCGCGATCCTGGCCGCGCAGGGGGGTGACCACGGCCTCGCGCCGTCGCGCGTGGCGCTGCCGATCCACGCGAGCATCGTTTGCCACTACCTCGACGGTGGGTATTACCCGCGCGGCGGCGCCAAGCGCATCCCGCTCGCGATGATCAGGGCGCTGCGGCGGCTCGGGGGGCAGGTCCGGCTGCGCGCGCGGGTGAGGCGCATCCTCGTCGAGCGCGGGCGCGCGGCCGGCGTGGAGCTGGAAGGCGGCGAGATCCTCCGGGCGGCGAGCGTCGTCTCGAACGCGGACCCGGCGATCACCTACGGGGAGCTGCTCCCGCCGGAGCTGACCGCCCGAGAGCGCCGCAAGATCCGGCGGATGGAGTACTCCACCAGCCTGCTCAGCGTGTTCTGCGCCGTGGACATGGACCTCCGGGCCATGGGCCATGATTCAGGCAACTACTGGTGGTACCGCGGAAAGGACGTGGGCCGGATCTACGAGCGGATGGAGTACCAGATGCCGCGCGGCGAGGTGGACGGCCTGTTCCTGACCATCACGACGCTGAAGGACCCGGGACACCCGACGCGGGGAGATCACCACACGATCGAGATGTTCACGTTCGTGCCCCACGGCCCCTTCACGCGCTGGAAGGAGACCCGCACGGGCGAGCGGGGGGCAGACTACGAGGCGCTGAAGGAGTCGCTCGGAGATCAGGTGATCGCCGCGGCGGAGAACATCATCCCCGGCATCTCCCGCGCGATCGTGTTTCGCTCGGTGGCGACGCCGCTGACGAACGACTTCTACTGCGCCTCGCACCGGGGCGCCGCCTACGGCACCGCCAAGACGCCGTGGCAGCTCGGGCCGCTGTCGTTCTCCATCGGGACGAGGATCCCGGGGCTGTACCAGTGCGGCGCGAGCACGCTGAGCCACGGGGTGGCCGGCGCCTCGATCTCTGGCCTGATGGCGGCGCAGCGGATCACGGGCGCCGCGCGCATGGACGATCTGCTCGGCCCGGCGGACGGGTCGCTCCGGGTCTACCCGGCCGACCGGCCGGAAGAGTGGCTGCACGAGCGAGCGAAGGCGAGCGCCGCGGCGCAAGCGGACGTAACCGACGTAACCGACGTAACCGACGTGGCCGACGAGCTCAGCGAGATGGCGTGAAGCCCGCGTCCCGAACGAGCTAGCCCGCCGGGGTCCTCGACCGGAACGTGATCTGCACAAGCGGCATCACGTTGGGGTCGTCCTGCGTCTCCCGCTCGAACTGGAGCATATCGTAGTAGCCGCACCGCGGCCTGCCGGGGTAATCGCGGCAGACCTCGGGGCGCGCCTCGTAGATCGTGCAGCCGCGCGTCGTGAGGTCGAGGAAACGGCAAACACGGCCGAGCACCGGATCGGACTGCCGCCGGAGGATGCGCTCGTCGTTGTAGCGCTTCGTGAAGCGCTTCTCGGCGGCCTCGACCGTGAGGCCGAAATGGCGGGCGAGCCGCCGCAGGTCGCGGGGCGTCACCTCGACCCGCTCGTAGATGGAGCAGCAGTAGGCCGGGCACTTCGAGCAGTCGTAGGAGACGCGGCGCTTGGCCTTGAGGGTCGTGGTCATGGCTCGTGAGGAATGGACAGCCCACGCTGGATGAGAGCGGCGGAGCGCTGGCGGGCGGCGGAGCATACGCGGCCGAGCGAGCCCCCGCGATGGCGAAGTGATCGCGAGACGCGCGCTCAACATAGCGCGGCGGCGCCCGACGAGGAGCGCCCGCGCCGCGTCACTCGTTGAACCCGAGATGCTCCCGCGCCTCGGCCAGGCCGTCGCTCACCGCGAAGACGATGAGGTCGCGCGCCTCGGCGTTGCGCCCGATCCAGGTGACGCGGTCCTTGCCCGCGGCGGGCGGCGCGTTCGCGTGGCCGCCCGCCCAGGCGATGCCCGTGAGCGCAACGCTGAGATCGCCCACCGCGAGGAACGCGGCCCGGTTGCCCCAGCCGTTGATCGCCGTGTTGAGCGTCGAGGCGCGGTTGCCGATCGAGCCGATGACGTCCGCGGCGAGGATGCCAAGCTTCGGATCCGCGCCGCCCGACATCGCGCGATCGATGCGGCCCTGGTACTCGCGGAGGCGCCCGGCGTCCGCGCCCTGCGGCGACCACGACGGGGAGAAGACCTTCAGGTAGGCCGCGAGCAGCGGCCAGAGATCGATCGGCGCCGTCCGCGAGAAGGCCGAGGCGTTGGTCTGGAGGATCTTGACCGCGCGGTGGATGAGGAAGAGCCGGACGTCCTCGCGCGCCGAGGTGACGAGCGACTGGCCGAGGACGATCCTGGGCGGGCTCGTGGACGCCGGCACGCAGACGGCGCCGAGCGCGGCCGTCATGTAGACCTGCAGGTTGGGGAGGCCGTACGCCGCCCCGACGCCGCGGGCCAGGTCGGTGATGTCGGCGTGCTGCGGCGGCAGCGGCGTCGCCCGGATCGAGTCGAGATCGAAGGCCACCGCTGTGTCGAGCAGCGGGCCCGTCTTCAGCAGGAGCTCGCGGAACGCCGGGGTCATGAGCTCCGGCGCGAGGTGGGCGTCGAGGCGGGCGGCGCCGGCGGCGTTGCCCGCGCCGCCCATCGCGGCGTCGCGGCCGTCGAGCGCGGCGACCGTGGCGCGCGCGATCCGCGACGCGCCGGCGCGGCCGCGGAGCTCGGCGACCGTGGCGACGGTCGAGAACAGGTACGGCTCGAAGCGGCCGGTGTTGAGCGCCCGCCGCGCGTCGGCGAGGGCGCGGTCGAGCAGGACGTTCGCCGCGGCGGCCTGCTCGGTGCGCTGGTAGAAGCGGGCCAGCGCGCCGAGCGCGAAGTCGTCCTTCGGCCACGTCTTGCGCGCGGTGAGGAGCGTGGCCTCGGCCTTCTTCATCTCGCCCATCGACTCGTAGATCTCGGCGAGCTCCGCGGTGCGGCGGCACTTCAGCTCGGGCGCCTCCGCGGCGTTGATGAGGAGGTTCTGCTGCTCCAGCGCGCGGGCGCCGTCGCCGGCGCGCTTGTAGAGCGCGACGAGGCGCTCGCGCGCGCCCACGTCGCCCGGCGCGCGCTTCAGGATCTCCTGGTACGCGAGCTCGGCGCGCTCGGCGTTCGGGAGGTGCTCGTCGTACAGCTCGCCGAGGCGGAGGTAGATCGCGGCCTGCATCTCGGGGTCGGGGACGAGGCGCGCGAGGCGGATCCACGCCTGCTCGGCGCCGGTCCAGTCGCCCTCGCCGGCGCAGACGTCGGCGAACGCGGACAGGGCCTCCACGTGGTCGGGGTTCGCGTCGAGCGCGGCGGCGAGCGCCCGCTTGGCGGCCGCCGCGTCGCCCACGTCGGCGAGCGCCCGGCCGCGGAGGACCTCCATCTCGACGCGCTCCGCCGGATCGGTCACCGCGTCGAGGCGGCGCTCGAGGAGCGCGGCCAGCTCGGCGCGCGCGCCCTCGGCGACGTAGATCGCCTTGAGCCGCGAGAAGACGTCGGCGTACGACGGGTCGACCGTGGCGACCGCCTCGAGGACGTCGCGGGCCCGCGCGGCGTTCTGGACCTTGTCCTGCCAGAGCACGGCCGCAGCGTAGAGCGAGTGCGCGCGCCCCTCGGAGCCGACGCTGGCGCCCGCCGCGGACTCGAGCGCCGCGGCGGCGGCCGCAGCGTCGCCGCCGCGCTCGAGCGCGTCGGCGAGATCGAGGTGCGCGACGAGGTAGTGCGGGACGAGCGTGATCGCGTGCCGGAAGAAGGCGACGGCGTCCTCGATCGAGCCGGCGAGGAGGGCGTCCTTGGCGGCGCGCACCGACAGGGCGGCGGCCTCGGACGGGCGATCGGTGCGCTCGATGAGCTGGCGCTCCGCCTCGATCGCGAGGGCGTGATCCGCCTTCGCGCGGGCGTGGGCGGCCATCTGGCGCAGCGCCCAGATGCCCCGCGGCTCGTTCCGGTACGCGATCTGGACCGGCTCGAACGTCTCCTCCCACGGGAGCACGCGCATGCGCAGCCGCGCCGACAGGAGCGCGTGCGCGATCGCCTCCGGGCCGTCGAGGACGCGCGCGACCTCGACGGCTATCGGCTCGAGCTCCTCGTCTCGCCCCTCGCTGATGAGGTAGGAGGCGACCTTGCGGAGCGTCGGGAGGTGGTGCGGCGTCTCCTCGAGGATCGAGCGGCGCCAGAGCAGCGCGCTGCCGGCGTCGCTGCGCCCGAGCTCGTCGAGCTCCGCGAGGCGCTCGTAGATCTCGAGGCGCTCGACCACGTCCGTCGCCTCGCGGGCGCGCGGGATCAGCGCGTCGACGAGCTCGCCGGTGCCGTGGCCGGCGACGGCGGCGCGGTGGAGGGCGATCGGCGCGAGCGCCGCGTCGCCCGCGGTGATCGCCTGGCGAGCGCACGCGGCGGCCTGGCCGAGATCGCCGGCGCGCTCGTACTCGAGGGCGGCCTCCAGCGCGAGGCGGGCGGCCTCGATGCCGGCCGCGGCGACGTCGTCGCCGCCGGCGTGGAGCGCGCGCATCAGCTCGGTGGCGCGCTCGGCGCGCCAGGCGGCGCGGTCGGCCGGGGGCTCCGGCGCGAGCCGCTCGAAGAGCTCGCGCAGGCCGATGTCCTGCGGGCGCGAGCGGTGCGCCGACTCGAGGAGCGACGCGGCCGACGCGGGATCCGCCTCGGCGACGAGGAGCGCCTCGCGGACGAGGTCGTGGGCCCGCTCCAGCGGATCGGCCGCGCTCTCGCGGCGGGTCCTGAGCCACTCGAGGAGGCCGTCGCGGTCGACGCGGGCGCGCGCGCTGCGCTCGCCGAGGTGGAGCGCGACGGGGAGCTTCGCGTCGATCTGCGCGGCGCGCGAGAGCAGGCGCTCGCCCTCCTCGTTGTCGCCGCCGTCGAGCAGGCGGATCGCGGCCTCGGTGACGAGCACCGCGGCCCGCGGGCCCTCCTCGAGCGTGAGCGCGTGCTCCGCGAGGATGCGCGCCGCGCCGACGCCGCTCTCCTGCGCGGCGCGGGCGCGCGCGGCGCCCTCGTGCTGCGGATCCGCGGCGCGGGCGCGATCGAGGTCGCTCATCGCCGCGCGCTGGTCCCCCGCGATCTCGGCGATGACGGCGGCGGCGAGCGCGCTGTCCCGATCGGACGCGACGTCGCGGAGCGCGGCCACGCTCCTGGCGACGCGGGCGCCGCGATCGCCGTCGAGGTCGAGCTCGAGCGCGAGGGCGCGGAAGAGCGAGCTCTCGGGCGCGTTGTCGCCGTAGGTGAGCACCGCGCGGGAGAAGGCGTCGCTCGCGTCGATGCCCTCGGCGGCGATCGCCTCGCGCGAGAGCGCGCGGCCGAGGCTCGCGGCGGCGCGGGCGCTCGCGCCGCCGATGGCGCGCACGCCCCTCGGCGCGGGGTCGCCGTCCTCGAGCGCCCCGTCGGCCGCGACGCCCGGGTCGCTCAGGGCGGCGCTCGCGGCGGCGCAGAGCGGCGCGAACTCGGGATCGCCGGCGAGGGCGTCGAGCCACGGCTCGATCTCGCCGGCGGATCCGCCGGCGAGCGCCGAGAGGACGACGTGATCGGCCGGCGAGAACGCGCCGCCGGCGCCGCCGCCCTCGAGCGTGGCGCCGCGGGCCGCGGCGGCGTCGCCGAGCTCGATCGCCTGCGCGGCGAGGGCGCGGCGCGCCTGGCCGCCGTGGGAGCCGGACGTGACGCTGCGGAGCGCGGCGAGCGCCGCCGGGCGGGTCTCCCTGCGCGCGGCGCCCAGCGCGGCGGTGAGCCAGGCGGCCGCGGGCGCGAGCGAGGTGTCTCGCAGCGGCTCGAGGCTCGCGAGGCCCTCGGTGAGATCGCCGGCGCGCAGCAGGGCGCGGGCGCGGAGCAGCGCCTCGTACGGGGTGGCCGCCGCGGCGCGGGCGCGGCGCGGCGCGCCGCGGTGCGCGGCGACCTGGGCGCACGCCGCGGCGAGCGGCGCGAGCTCGGGCGCGTCGGGGAGGCGGAACTTGGCGATCGCGGCGGAGGCCGCCGCGTCCGAGTCCGGCGCCGCGAGCGCCTCGCAGAAGCGCTGCACGTGCGCGCGCGGATCGACGGGGTGGATCCGGGCCGCGAGCTCCAGGCGCTTGTGCGCGCCCTCGGGGTCGGCGAGCGAGACGCGGGAGAGCTCGGCGCCGAGCACCAGGTTGTGGCAGCGCGCGTCCGGCGTGCCGAGGATGCGGGTCTCGGCCTCGAGCGCGTCGAGCGCGCCGGGCAGATCCCCCTCGCGCATCAGGAGCCCGCGGTGTTGCCGGTGCGCGAAGACGAGGCCCGGGGCGAGGTCGCGCGCCTCGGCGGCGACGGCGCGGGCGGTCGCGTCCTCGCCGGCCATCACGTAGAGCTCGGCGACCGGCAGGAGGGCGCGCGACCTGGCGGTCGGATCCTCGATGAGCTCGGCCTCGGCGCGGAGCCACGCGGCGCGCGCCGCCCAGACGTCGCGCTGCTGCGACTGGACGAGGATCGCGCTCGCGTCCTGCTCGCCGGGGAACACGGACGCGGGCGGCGGGATGGAGGGCAGCGGCGGCAGGCTCTCGGGCGCGCTCGCCGGCGCGACCGAGCGCGGCGCGAACGCCGACCGGACCGACGGCCGCCGGTCCGCGACGCGCGTCTTCGCGAGATCGTCGTCGGCGTCGGCGTCGACCACCCCGTGGATCAGGCTCGACTCGTCGACGAGCTCGCCGGGATCGCTCTCGATCGCGGCCTTGTCCCAGAGGTCGGCGGGGGCAGACGGCTCGCCGGCGTACGGCCGGGTCGTGGGCCCGGGCTCGTCGAGGGCCTTGGTCTCCTCGTCGTCGAAGCCCGTCGTGTCCTCGTCCTCGATGCCGCTCGCGAGCTCGTCCTCGAAGCCCCGCGTCGGCGCGGGGCGCCTGCTGCTGACGACGCTGGGCGGCGCGAACTCGAACGGGGGGTCGCCGCCGTCGGGGATCGGCGTCGCGCGGTCGCCCGGCTCGGCGGTGTCCTCGTCGTGCACGGCCTCCGATCGCCTGGACGCTGGAGGCAGCGGAGGCGGCGCGACGGCGGCGGACGGCGGCCGCGGCGCCGTGAACCTCGCGGGCGCGGCGGGCGGCGGGATCCTCGGCGTGCGATCGCTGGGCGTGAGATCGCCGCCGAGCGACGCCTTCACGTCGCCCGGCCTGCCCGAGCGGGGTGGGACCGCGGGGCGGGGCAGCGACGCGGGCCGCGGCGGCGAGGACGACGTCGGCCGCGGCGGCGTGGGCGTCGACACGGGCAGCCGCGGCGGCGCGGGCGGCGGCGCGGCGTTGCGGCGCGCGCCGGTCAGCGCGGGCGCCGAGGTCACGACGCCGTCGTCGGCGTCGTCCGCGCGCTGGTCCTCGAAGAGCATGTCGATGAGCGCGTCGCTCTCTCCGGCGCTCTGCACGGGCCGCGCGGGCACCGGCACCGGCTCGCGGGAGAAGAGCTGCTTCAGGCCGCCCTCGCCGACGCGCTCCCCCTCCTCGGCGGCGCGGATCGATTTGATGAGCTCGTCGGGGATCTTGGCGAGGAGCGTGGCCTCCTCGACGTCGCCCTCGGACACCGCCGCGCCGTACATCGCCGGCGGCGGGACGGTGATCTTCTCCTGCGACGGCGTGCCCTCCTCGCCGCCGTTGCCAGAGGAGCTCTTGGATTGCGGATTCTTGCTCACCGGACCCCCATCCCGAGCTTCTTCCGGAGCTCGAGGTAGCTCTGCGACAGGACGAACGCGACGAGCTGGCGTGTCCGCTCGCTCTCGGCGACGACGCCGCCGAGCTGCTCGCGCGGGGTGCCGAGGATGTCCGAGAGCACCAGCGAGACGTCGCCGGCGGCGATGACGGCCATGCGATCGATGCTCCTGCGGGCGGCCTGCGCCCAGCGGTGCGGGTCCTGCTGGCTCGAGACGATGCGCTGGCACACCTCGGCGATGGCCTTCCGGGTCGCGCGCGGCATCTCCCTGTGGATGGCCCGCGAGACCTCGCCGAAGACGGCGTAGGGCGGGTGCGGGACCGCGAGGCCCGACTCGATGCAGGCCGCCGCGACGAGCGAGGCGACGGTGTTGTCGTCCCGGGTCCTGAGCGACGTGATGCCCCGGCGCAGCGCGAACGCCTCGCGCGCGATCGCCGAGCGCGAGGCGGCGTCGAGCGGCGTCGTGATCTCGGGGCCGAGCACGAGCGCGGGGAGCTGGCCATAGACGCCGGTGGCGCCGCGCGGGCTCGGGCCGCCGACGTAGAGCTCGAAGTCGGTCTCGAAGCTCAGCGCGCCCATCCACTCGGCGACGGCGACGCGCAGCGGGTGGCCGCCGCGCGACTCGATGCGGTCCTTCTTGCCCACGCCGAGCGACACGAGCGAGGGGCCGAGCGCCATGGTGATCGTCTCGGCCATCTTCGCGAACAGCTCGCCCACCGGCCCGGTGTCGAGGGGGTCGGCGATCTCGGCCATGGCCTTGGCGTCGAGGGCGATCTGCGGGCGCGCCGGGACGCGGCCGTCGATCTTCCTGAGCTCCGCGCTGATCCCCTCGTCGCTCCGGCCGAGCGCGACGAGGGCGCCCAGCGTGGCCTGCCGGAGCGCCGCGTCCTGGCCGGCGCCCGCGATCTTCGCGAGGAGCGCGACCCGGTCGGCGTCGATCGGGTCGGACGCGAGCGCGTGGATCAGCGTCGACTTGGCGCGGCCGAGCACGCGGGTGCGGAACGCGGGATCGTAGTCCGTCGTGAGGACGAGATCGATCGCCTCGCCGTCGTCCGGCGCCTCCTCGAGGAGCTTCGCGGCCGCCCTCTCGGCGCGGCGCGGGGCGCGGAGCTGGTCGCGGTAGATCGCCATCGCGAGCCGCGCCGCCTCGATGCGGCCGGCGGGGGTGTCGCGCTCGACCATGAGCTCCTCGAGCAGGCGCGTGGCCTCGTCCCAGGAGCCGACCCGGGCGGCGACCCGGACGAGGCGCTCGCGGACGGGGAGCGTCGACAGGCCGGCCCGGTGCAGGCCGACAAGCACCTCGAGCGCCCTGTCGTGCTCGCCCAGCTTCTCGTACGCGTCGACCGCGGTGATCCCGGACATGAGGCGCTGCTCCCCCGGCGCCTTCGCGACGCGCGAGAGCTCGGCGTAGAAGGCCGCCGCCTGGCCGAGGTCGCCCTGCGCCTTGGAGATGTCGGCCGAGAGCGCCAGCGCGCCGATGTGATCCGGCTCGAGCAGCGTCACGTTCTCGAGCGCGGCGAGCGCCTCGTCGAGCTTGCCCTTCTTGCGGAGCACGCGCGCGCGCTCCCAGAACAGCTTGCAGATCTCGAGGTCGCTGTCCGCCACGCCGAGCCGCCGCTCGATGATGTCGAGCAGCCGGCCGTCCTCGTTGCGCGCGCGGACCCGGCGGAACAGCCGATCGAAGGCGACGCCGCGCCGCGGGTCGCGCCCGAAGGCGCGATCGAACGCGATCTCCGCGTCGTCGTGGGCGTCGGTGTGCTCGAGGAGCAAGAGCCCGGCGCTCTCCCAGAACTCCGCGCCGCGCGCGTCGTCCTTGCTGAGCGCCCCGAGCTGCGCCGCGGCGAGCGCGGTCGACACGGGGTCGCGGAGCGCCTCCGACGTGGCGCGGACGCCCTCCCAGGCCGCGATGTCGTCGGGCCGCCGCTCGACCACGGTGCGGAACGCGGCGAGCGCCCGCTCGTGATCGCCGGCGGCGAAGTCCGACCAGCCCGCGAGGCCGAGCGCGGTGAGCTGCGCGTCCTCGCCGAGCGCGTCGCCGAGCCCGTGCAGCGCCGCCGCGCGGCGCCGCGGATCGCAGCCGGGGAGCGCGAGCTCGAGGTTGGCGAGCTGCGCGGGCGCGTGCTCGCCCGAGAGGAACGGCCGCGGCAGGTTCGGCTGGTCGAGCGCGCCGACGATCGCGGCCGAGGCCTCCATCGCGGCGCGGGCCTCGCCCGCCAGGTGCCGCGCGAGGGCGCTCCGCGCGGCGACCTCCGCCTCGCGGTCCTCGGCGCCGAGCGCCGCGCCGAGCCACTCGAGGTCGGCGTGCGGGCTCGGGTCGGCCGCGGCCCACGCGGCGGCGCGCGCCGCGGTGCGCGCGCGATCCTGGTCGAGGGTGCGCGTGAGGCGGAAGCGCTCGGCCTGCGCGACGGACGCGGCGCCGTCGCCCTGCTCCTCGATGTAGTCGAGCGCGCGCTCGACGGCGCTCCGCTGCTCGAGGGCAGGCTGCCAGAGGAGCCTCCCGAGCGCGGCCGCCAGGGCGAGGTCGTCGCTCGCCTGCGCCTCGAGCGCCGCGAGCGCCGCGAGCGCCTCGTCCGGGTCGCCGCCCTCGGCGGCGCCTACCTCGAGGCCGAACCGCGAGAGCGCGAGCGCCGCCGGGTCCTCGCCCGCCTCGCCCGCCACCTCGAGGGCGCGGCGCCGGCTGTGGAGGTCGTCCGCCTCGTGGCCGCGGAGCGCCCACGTGAGCATCGTCGCGCCCGCCCGCGCCGCCTTGCCGCGCGCGGCCTCGAGCTCGTCGACGGCGCGGGCGCGCTCGCCGGCGCGCCAGAGCAGGATGGCCGCCTCGATGTGCAGCGCCGCGGAGAGATCGGCATCGTCGATCGCCGCGGCGCAGGTCGAGAGCGTGGCGGCCGCGGAGGTGGGGCTGCCGGCGCGCCGGTCCAGCTCGGCCAGGAACACAGCGACGACCTGGTCGTCCGCGGAGCGCTCGAAGAGCGCGCGCAGCCGGGTGCGCGCGCGGTCCAGCTCGCCGTTGCGGGCGCTGCGCAGGGCCGCGACGAGCCAGAGCCCGCGCGCGGTGTCCTCGCCTTCGACCTCGGCGAGCGCCTCGATCACCGTCGGCGAGCGCCGCGGGGCGGCGCCGGCCTCGTCGCCGGGCTCGCGCCGGCTGCGGACGAGGTCGACCGCGAAGGCGCCGAGCGTCCTCCCGAGCCACGCGTTGGGCGCGGCGCCGTCGTCCGCGCCCGCGGCGGCGAGCTCGGCGAAGGCGCCCTCGGCGCCGTCCGCGTCGCCCCGGAGCAGGCGGCTCCGGCCGATCTCGAACCACAGGCTCGCCTTCTCGGCCGGGTCGACGCCGGTCGAGAGCAGCCGCTTCGTCGACTCCTCGTACCAGGCCGCGTCGCCGCGCAGCGCCGCGAACGATCGCCCGAACCGCGCGAGCACGCCAGGGTGGACGCCGGCCATGCCGGCCTGCGACAGCGCCGCCTTGGCCGCGCCGACGTCGTCGGTCCGCACCGCCCAGACGTACGCCGCGAGGAGCAGCGCGCGCCCGCGCGCCTCGTCGCCGCCGTACGACGCCGCGGTCGCCTCGAGCGACGCGGCGAACGCGGACGGATCCTGGCCGTCGCCGAGCAGGTCGATCTCCAGCGCGCGCGCCGGGATGCACTGCGGATCGGCCGCGAGCGCGCTCCGGAGCGCCGCGAGCGCTGCCTCGCGATCGCTCGCGAGCGCCGCCGCCTCGGCGATGCGCAGCCACAGCGCCGCGGCGCCGGGCCCGTTCGCGCCGCGCGCGATCTCCTGCTTCGCCAGGCCGGCGGCGGCCTCCGCCTCGCCGGCGGCCTCGAGCGCGGCGATGCGCGCCCGCCCGAGCAGCGCCGACTGGGGCAGCCGCTCGGCGGCGCGCTCGAGGAGCGACGCGAAGCCGCCCGTCCCCGCGCGCTGCGTCAGCTCGGCGGCGCGGAGCCACGCGTCGGCCGCGTGCTCCGGCTTGCGCATGGTCCGCGGGACGCCGTTGGCCTCGCCGCTCGCCTCGTCGTCGAGCGCGTCGGCGATGAGCTCGGCCTGCCCCTCTAGGGCGCGCGCGAGCGCGCCGAGGTCCTCCTCGCGGCGCGCGATCGCCTCGAGCGCGAGCTGCGACCTGAAGCGCGCCCGGCCCTCGAGCGCCGCGGCCGCGTCGAGCAGCTCGTAGGCGCGCTCCACGTTCTCGGTCGCCGCGGCGAGGTCGGCGAGCTCGATGAAGAGCAGCCCCTTCCACGTCGGGTCGGTCGCGAGTTCGGCGCGGGCCTCGATCGCGCGCATCCGGCCGGCGAGATCGCCTTCCTTGGCCGCGATGAGCTCGAGCTCGAGCCACGGCGTCGCGTCCTCCGGGTTGCTGAGCGCCGCCTCCTCGAGCGCCTCCTTGGACGCCGAGAGGTTCTGCTCGTGATCCTGGAGGTACGCGGCGCGCTCCCAGAACGCGCGCGCCCGCTCCTCGGGCGTGGCCGCGGCGCGCGTGAGCGCGTCGAGCAGCTTGCCGAGGTTCTTGATCGATTTGCGCCGCGTGAGGATGCGGACGAGCGCCTCGAGCGGCTCGCGGAACTGCGGATCCGCGTTGAACGCGGCGAGGTAGTCGCGCGCCGCCGTGGGCTCCTCGCCGAGCGCCTCCTCGAGCGCGCCGAGCTCATGCAGCAACAGCGCCTGGAGCTGTCGCTCCGGTTGGTCGCCTTGCTCCGCGCGAAGACGCGCGATCAGGGCCGTCATGCTTTCCACCTGCCCCTCGGGTGCCTGAACCGTCATCTCGCCTGCGACGCCTCCGAAGGGGGTCTCATCTGTGCGCAACGCATGACGATGGCGGAGAGTAGCGAACCGAAGCGCGCGGAGTAAAGCGCGCCGGGCAGGGGGTGGGCTCGGGCAGCGCCGCGCGGCGCTCGCGCTCCGGCGGTCGAGGCGCGCAGGGGCGCGCAGGGGCGCGAGGCGCGGAGCGCGCGTCCTCGGAACCTTCGGAAGACGAGGAACGCGGTGCGCTGCCGCGCGCAGGGGCGCGAGGCGCTCGAGGGTGGAGGTCGCTCGCTGGCGAGCCGAGGGCGACGAGACGAGGAGGAGGGAGCGCCGGACGACGGTGCGCGGCGAGCGGCCAGGCGGCGAGCCGCCTGAGACGCCTGTCGATCGAGGCCGCCCGGCGAGCTGGGGCCGGGCGCTCTCGCTAGGCTTTGCCGAGGACGGCCTCGAGCTTCTCGTTGACCTTCGACTCGATCGTGCCCTTCATCGCCTTCAGCAGGAACGGGAGATCGATCTCGACCTGCACCGCCGACGCCTCGACGCGCACGAGACCCTTCGTCCCCTTGGCGGCGCCGCCGGGGGCCTCGAAGCGGATGAGATCGCCATCCCACCGCCACTGGAGGCCGAGCTTGTCCTCCATGCCCCGCGCGAGCACCTCCGCGCGCTGCCGGGCCTCTTCCTTGCTGAGCGAGTGCTGCCGGCGGATGTCGATCGTCGCCATACGGTATCTCCCCTCGTTCGCGCGGCGACGCGCCGCGCGCGGTGCGCCTTCTTACTCGATCCGCCGCGTGATCCAAAAGCCGCGCGGCGTGTCGACCGGGCCGCTCACCCCCCCCTTGGGGAGGCTGAAGAGCTCGTACTCGGGCGCGGGCTCGAGCACGCCGCGCGGGATGAAGCCGAGGTCGTCGGTCGAACCCTTGTCGCCCTTGTCGACGGCGGCCTTGAAGTCTGTCCTGGCGACCTCGGTGAGCTCCCTGGCGAGCGCCAGCGCGGCGTCCTTGGATCGCGCGTTCGGCGGCGCGCCCTGGGCGCCCCGGTACTGGACCAGCACCACGCCGAAGCGCACCTTCTTCGGGGCCTCGGTGGGCAGCCCGGGCGGAGCCTCTCCTGAGAGGAGCGTGATGCCCGCGTCGGATCGCGTCGCCTGCTCAGGGCCGCTCCCCGGGGCGCCCTCGACGCCGGCGTCGGTGCCTGCGTCGCCGTCGTCCGCCGCCGTCGGCGCCGTCGCCGCGGGCGCGCCGGCGTCGACGGCCGCGCCGGCGTCGGCGGGCGCGCTGGGCGCCCCGCGGCCCTTCGGGCCGCTCTGCGCGATGACGAACGCCACGGCGCCCGCGAAGAAGAGCGTGTAGATGACCGCCGTCGACCGCTGCATGGGCGGCAGCGCGTTAGCACAGGTGGAGGACGCTTGGCGAGGCCGCGTTGACGGGGCGCTCCGCGTCCTCGGCCCCGCGCCCCCGACGTCCTCTGGTCGCGGCCGCCTCGCCGCCGGCGGCGTTCCGGCTCTGCTCCGGGCGTAGGGCGCGCGAGCTGCCGCGCGACGCGGGGCGAGGCGTGGGCGGGGCGTGGGCACGACGCGCGCGGGATACGCGCTGGACGCGGGTGCCGGGGCCGATTTGAGGAGAGCCCGTAGAAGAGGCGATCCAAGGACCACAAGCCCTGCTAGTAAGGAGAGCGGATGTCGGGGCATCCCGGCCTTTCGCAGGCCGAACGAGCGTGAAGGGGCCTGCGCAGGCAGTCGCAGCGCCCGCATCGGGTCGGGGAGCATGATCAAGGTCGAGTGCGACGGATGTAAATCGCCGTACCAGGTCGACGAGAAGCGCGTTCCCCCAGCGGGGCTCAAAATGCGCTGTCCGAAGTGCGGCACGAGCCTGCTGGTGACGAAGGGGGGCGCTGCGCCAGCGGCGACACCTGCGCCGACGCCTGCGCCCGCGCCGCAGGCTGACGCGGGGGGCCTTCATCTCGCGGAGCGGAGCGCAGCTGCGATGCACGACGACGCCGATCTGCCCGTGGCAGCCCCGGAGGACGTCGCGTTCCCCGCGGTCGCGCCGCCCCGGCGCGCCGGCCCCCCGCCGGTGCCGACCCCCCCGCGCCGCGGAGCGCAGACGGCGCCCGCCGCGCCGGCGCCGATCGCGGCGGCAGCGCCAGCGCCGCCGCGCGCCGAGCCGCCGGGCCCGGAGGTCTTCGGCGAGATCGGCCTGCCCGACGTGCCGGATCGCCCGGCGCCCTCCGATCGCCGCAACGCCAAGACGGTGCCGCAGCGCCGCGGCTTCGGCGAGATCGACCTGATGGTCGAGCTCCCGAGCCCGGCGGACGTCGAGGCGCAAGGGCTCGATCCCGACGACCTGCCTGTCGTGTACGGCAACATGCCCGCCGCGCCGTCGCCGCTCCCGGCGCGATCGCGCGCGGAGTCGCGCACCGCCCCGGCGACGCCCGCGGCGTTCGCCGAGACCGATCTGCCAGCGCGGGTCGATCCGCTTCCTCCGAGCAGCCGGCGGACCCTCGGGTTCGGCCCGCGCGACTCGGCGTTCGGCGCGCGCGACTCGGCGCCCGGCTCCCGCGACCCGGCGTTCGGCGCGCGCGACTCGGCGCCCGGCTCCCGCGACCCGGCGTTCGGCGCGCGCGACTCGGCGCCCAGCGGCCGCGCCGGGGCCGCCACGCAGCCGCTCGGCCGCGGGCGAACCCGCGGCATGGGAGAGGCCGCGCCCCCGCGCGTGGCCCCGGAGTACGACTTCGGGGACCTCGACGACGACGTGCCCCCGGCGCCGCCGGCGCGCTCCAGCAGCGCCTCGATGTCGTTCGGCTTCGGCGAGCTCGAGCTGCCCCTCGAGGGCGACAGCGACCCCGAGCTGCCCTCGCCTTCGTCGGGCGATCTGCCGATCGTGGCCGGCGATCTGCCCAGCTCGGTGCCGGGCGTCATCGGCATGCCCTCTCCGTTCCCGGACGCGGGCCTGCCCATGCCGGCCTCCGCGCCGCTCCCCTCGCCGGTCCGCGCCGGGCTCCCGGCCCCGAGCGCGGCAGGGCTCCCCGCCAACGCGCCCGCGGGCTACCCCGCCACGGCGCCCACGGGTTACCCCGTCGCCGCCACCGCGGGCTTCCCCGCCCATGCCCCCGCGGGCTTCCCCGCGCCGGCCACCGCGGGCTTCCCCGCCCATGCGCCCGTCGGCGTCCCCGCGAAGGCCACCGGCCCCGGGCTTCCCACGAAGGCCACCGGGCCCGGCTTGCCCGCCGGACCGGGCACCATCGTCGGCGCCGAGCTCTTCGACGAGGCACCGCCGGACTACGACGACTCGCGCGTCGGCGCCGCGTTCCAGGCGCCCGGGCCGCGCCCGCTCCCGCCGACGGCGCCCGAGCCGCCCAGCGGCGGCGGGATGCCGCCGGCGGATTTCGGCGACGAGATCGCGCTCGGCGAGAGCGTCACGAGCCTCGCCACCGGCGCCACGCCCGCCGCGTACGACCCGTCCGACCGCTCCGCGAACTTCACGCAGACCCCGGCGGACGACGACGATCGCGGCATCGAGCTCAGCGAGCCGCACCCCAGCGTCGGCGACGAGGTCGATCTCACGGGCGCCGGCACCGAGATCGGCGACCTGAGCGCCGGGCCGGAGGCGCAGGTCGAGAAGGCCGCGCCCGCCCAGGAAGCCCCGCAGCAGAAGACGAAGATCAAGCGCTACGTCGTCGCGGTCCTCGCCGTCGCCGCCGTCGGCGGCGGCGCGCTCGCGCTCGTGCCGGACATCGGCGCCTTCGGCGTGAACATGATCAGCGATCGGCTCAACGCCTCCGCGCACGAGGCGGCGCTCGCCGATCTCAGGAAGCGCACCCAGGCCGCCCTCGCCCAGGACACCGCCTCGGCCGCGAACGGCGCGCTGAACGACGCGAAGGCCGTGCGCGGCGGCGCGCCGCGGCACCGGGCGACAATGGCCTACGCCGGGTACGTCGCCTTCGCGCGCAGCGTCCGCTTCGGGCACCGGACCGTCGACGACGCCTTCGGCAAGGAGATGGTCGCGCTCGCGAGCTCCGAGCCGAGCGACCTGCTCACGCTGGCGGTCGCGGCGCAGGACGCGGCCACCGGCCAGCTCCCGCGCGCGCGCCAGGCCACGCAGGCGCTCGGCGCCCAGCTCAAGGACGACATCGACGTCGCCGTCCTCGCCGCCGAGATCGAGCTCCTCGCGAGCGACGCGCCCAAGGCTGTCGCCGCGTGGCAGCGCGCGAACGATCTCCAGAAGAGCGCGCGCACGCTGTTCGGCCTGGCGCGGGCGCAGCGCCTCGCCGGCGACGCCGCGGCCGCCGAGGCGAGCGCCAGGGCCGCGATGGAGGCCTCGCCGAACCACGTCGGCGCCCGCACCCTGGTCGCGTCGCTCCTCTGGCAGACGCCGGCGCGCGAGCAGGAGGCGCTCGAGCTCCTGGTCAAGGTCACCGGCGACGGTCCGGTCCGGGCCGCCGCGAGCGACCCCGAGATCGTCGAGGCGTACACGCTGCTCGGCACCGTCCACCTCACGAGATCCCGCATGAGCGCGGCCGAGCAGGCGTTCGCCGCCGCGGTGAAGATCGATCCGCAGGCGGTGCGCGCGCTGATCGGCAACGGCGAGGTCCTCTACAGGTCGGGCCGCTACTCCGAGGCGCAGGCGCGCTTCGAGGCCGCGGCCCGCGCCGACGCGCAGAACCTCACCGCGCACATCGGCAAGGCGAAGACGTGGCTGGCCCAGGAGCGCATGAAGGAGGCAAAGGACCTCCTGAAGGGCCTGCAGAAGACCCACGCGGCGGCCCCGCAGGTGGCCTACTGGATCGGGCGCACCGAGCTCGCGCTCGGCAACAAGAAGGAAGCGGAGCAGGCGTACCTCGACGCCGTGAAGTCGAGCGAGAACCGCCCGGAGGTCGTCGACGCCTACGTCGCGCTGGCCTCGCTGCTGTCGAGCCTGGGCCGCAACGAGGCGGCGGCGGCGAGGCTGTCGGAGGCGACAGCGAAGTTCCCGGACCTGCCCGCGCTCCACAAGGCCAAGGCCGAGGTCGCGCTCCAGACCGGGAGGTACGACGAGGCGCGGCAGGAGCTCGAGCTGGCGCTCGCCAAGGAGGACGATCTCGGCAGCCAGTTCAAGCTGGGCGAGGCGTACCGCCGCCTGCGCCGCTTCGACGACGCGGCGAGGATCTTCGACAAGGTCACGGCGGCCGACAAGGACTACCCGGGCCTGGCCCTGGAGCGCGGGCTCCTGTTCGAGGAGACGGGCCAGAGCGAGCGCGCGCTGGAGATGTACGCGGACGCGCTCCGCAAGGCGCCGAACGACATCGATCTGAAGCTGCGCGTCGGCTCGACGCAGGTCATGGCGGGCCACGCGAGCCAGGCCGAGCCGATGCTGCGCGACGTGCTCAAGGATCGCCCGAACTCCGCCGAGGCGCACCACTTCCTCGGCCGCGCGCTCCTCGTGCGCGGCACCAACATGGCCGAGGCGCTGCGCTTGCTGGAGCGCGCCGCGGAGCTCGACCCGAACCGCGCGGAGTACCACCTCTACGTCGGCTGGGGCGCCAACGAGACGGGCCAGACGGCGCGCGCGGAGGTGGCGTTGCGGCGCGCGCTCGAGCTCGACGCAGAGCTCGGCGACGCGTACTGGCAGCGCGGCGTCCTCCTGCAGAAGCAGGGGGCGAGCCGCGACGCGCTGGCGGACCTGAAGATCGCGCTCGAGAAGCGGCCGTCCCGCTACGAGGCCTACGCCACGATGGCGCTCTGCTACCAGGACCAGGGCAACTGGGCGGCCGCCGAGGAGGCCTGGCGTAAGGCGATCGCGTCGAACGACAAGGTCCCCGAGTGGCACTACCGCCTCGGCAAGATCTACGCGTCGCGCGGCAACCGCGCCGGGGCCGCGGCCGAGCTGGAGCAGGCCGTTGCCCTCGGCGAGGCGCCGGAGCGCTCGGCGCCCCCGTGGCTGTTCGACGCGCACTTCCTCCTGGCCGAGGCGCTCCGCGCGACGAACGACCGCGAGAAGGCGATCCGCCACTACCAGCGCTTCCTGGAGACGGCGCCGACCGACAACGCCTACCGGCGCGACGCGCAGCAGGCGCTGGAGAGCCTGGGGGCGGGCAAGGGGCGTTGAGCATCCCGTCCCCTGGCAGGGTCTAAGGCATCGTCAGCGCCACTCCCGGGCTGCGCAGATCCGGGCTCAGGCGGCGTTTCGACGCGCCGAGCACCTGAGGTCCCTGAACACAAGATATCTGAGATCCACGTGCCCTCTAGCGCAGTGCTCGGCAGAGTCGCGCACACCAGACCGGCTCAAGAAGCCGTCCATAGGCCAAGCATGCGAGGAGAAGAGAGAGACTTCTTCTCTCTCTGGCGTCTTGATAGTCCGTATCCCGTTCCACCTGAGAACGGTATAGCACAGCTAAAAGATGCTTCTTTGTTTGCGCACGACCGTCGCTGACGGCGCGGCGCTCGGCGCAGGCTTCGGCCGTGAAGGACTGGCCGAAACTGCGGCTGGCGCAGAGGCTGTGCTGGATGGTGCGACGACCAAAATCGACGCGGCTTTCTCTCCGGCCGAAGAAGCTGGTGGAGACGCTGCCACGGCCGATGCTGTGAGGAGAGGCGCTGGGTGGGGCGGAGGCGATACCGGGGGCTCCGAGGGCGACGAGGTGGCCGCTGAGCCCGCAACCGCCTGTGCGCTCGAGACGCCGTCAGCGCGATGCGACGAAGCCTCCCTCCCGCGGCTTTCGTCGTGCCCAGAGGTCGTGCGCCATACCATGAAACCAAGGAGACCGAGCAGGAGCAGCGCGAGAGGTGCGACCGCCAGAGGTAGCAGCCCGCGACGACGCCGCCTCCAGATACGTGTCGTGAGCGTGGTGGGAGCCCCCGTCGCATGGCCCGCTGGAACCTGCGGGCCACTTCCGTGGCTCTTCACAGGATCCTGCGCCTGTGCTGGACGGACTCCGGCGCCCTCGATCGGGATCGTCGCCTCTGGAAGTGCACGAGGATGCGACGGCAGGCTCGCGCGCGGACTCGACAGCCCCAACGCCTCGGCCAGAGCGCCGATCGCTGCGCGGGCCCCCTCGAACCGGTGCTCGGGGCGTAGGGCCGTTGCACGGAGGAACCAGGCATCGAAGGCCGGGGGTAGGATCACGCCGCGCCACGCCGCGCGAACGCTGGGCGGCTCGAGCGGTCCAGCAACGATCTTCGATAGCGCAGGGAAGATGGATGGTGCCGCCTTCATCTCCGCAGTCCAGTAAGCCTCCCCAGAGAGGATTGCGTGCGCGATGTGACCGAGCGCATACAGGTCGGCCCGCGGCCCGATGTCACCATCTCCGCGGATCTGCTCAGGGGACATGTAGAGCGGCGTCCCGATCGGCACGGTTCCCTTGGCCTGGCTGCTCTGTGCCGCCACCTTGGCGATACCGAAATCGAGGATCTTGACGCAGGGTGTTCCGTCATCGCGCGACGTGACGAACAGATTCTCCGGCTTCAGGTCGCGGTGCACGATGCCCGCCGCATGTGTCTTCTCGAGAGCGAGCGCGACCTGGAAGAGGTAGGTCACCGCCTCTGCTGGCGGGAGCGGTCCGCGTCGCCTCAGCATGCTGCCCAGCTCCTCGCCGCGGAGCAGGTCCATCACAAGAAAGGGCGTCCTGGAGGATACATCGATGCCGGCATCGGAGACCCGGGCGATGTGGTCGCTCTCCACGCCGCCTGTGATCTTCGCCTCCTGGGCGAAGCGGACGCGTAGATCGGGGTCGTCGACGATGCCGGGAAGCATCACCTTCAGGGCCCTGCGGCTGTGTGTCACCGTGTCCAGCACCTCGTAGACCGCGCCCATCGCGCCGGCCTTGATGCAACGGACGACCTCGTATCTTCCGCAGAAGATGGCGCCGGGGTGCAGGACGGAGAAGTGCGGGGGCTCCATAGGTTCTCCAGGAGGCACGATGCTCAGAGGGTACGAGCAGCGCCCCGTCCACAGTCATCAACCCGTCCCACGCAGGGCACGTACGACGGCGATGAAGACAGCCCAAACCCGGGTGCGATCTGGCCGAAGTGAAACCGCCTCGACGCGGAGGTCCTCAATGAGAAACGGCAGCGGACGCGCAGCATCGATCACCACCTCAGCTGCGCAGACACGCCTTGCGGGTTTAGCAAGATGTTGGAGCTCGAACCGCTAGGACCGGACGTGAGGACCAGAACGCCACCAGCCGTCAATAGTACCCCGCTGCTCACCAAGGTGACCAGCGACGCGGTGCCTAGCCCGTTCCCCTTGTCCTCAACCCTGAGCGCGATCGTGCCGAGGACCGTCCCCACGAAAGCGGCCGCGCCCCCAAAACCCAAGGCAACGGTGCCCAATGCACGTCGGTGCGAGTCATATCCGTCCTCACCGTCGCGATCTGTAGAGCCCACGCGCTTGGTCCAAGGCGCGCCTGCCACTTGCTGCGCCGCACTCTGGGTCGCTGTGCCCTGGATCTTACCTTGCCGCGCCGCGCCTTGGCGTACTGTGCCCTGCTGTGCTGCGCGTTCAGGAGGTGCGCCTTGGCGCGCGGTGCCCTGCGGAGGTACTCCCTGCTGCGCCGCGCTCACTGACGCGGTCCCTTCCTGAGCAGTCCCTGCCTGCGAGTTCGGAGACGGCGCCCCTGAAGCACCAGCGTTAGTGCCCGCCGACGGCCCGCCGGCATTGCTCCCGGGGCTTACGGACGGGGCATCTGTCAGAGCTTCCACTTTGATCGGTTGTGGGGCACCGCTCCGCTGTAGCGTGACGTTCTTACGCCACGGCAGCTTTCCCCGTGCAGTCGCCACCACGACGTGCTTCCCTCGCATGACCGCTACCGGCGCTCCCCAGCGCGCAGGCTCGACGCGAGCGCCGTCGAGCGTGATTTCCAGATCGGGCAAGGAGCGCACAATCTGGGGCACGTTCAGCTCGATTTTCACGATCTTTGAATCGAGGCGGGTCATGCAAAGAGCTGCGTCATGTGCCCGCTGGCCATTCTTTGCCTGTACTGCCGCACGCTTGGCATCAAAACATGTCTGCCATGCGCGTGCGGGCTCGCTCATCCCCTCATAGCACTCTGCGAGCGCCAAACGGGCGCCGAGTCCGTCCGGTTCGAGCTCAACTACCCGTTCCAGCTTCGGGCAGGCGGACTGGAACTGGCCGGCATCCATCTCGGCGATGCCTTCGTCGAAGAGCTTCTGTATTTCCCCACTGACCTTCGGCCCGGAGGGCTGAGCGCGCGCACGGACCGGGATGAGCAGCACGGGCAGGAGGCAAGCGACCACGAAAAGGGGGGCTGCAGGGGTAGATCGCACGGGCTACTCTGCTTTCCAGGAAAATCTCAGATCAGCGGCGGCGTCCCAGAGGGACGACGCGAGCGAGGCTACCACATCTGTACCGCCCGGAGGTGCCGGAGTGCCGCTCCGCCGGTCGGAACTACGTGGGCGTCCTCTATGCAAGCAGAGCGGGACCGGTGACGGCACGCTGCCCCGCGCGCCTGCCGGTCGCTATTCAGGGCCCGGCGGATCGAGGATGTCCTTGCCGAGCAAATTCCGCTCCTGTAGTCGATGCCGCGGTAGGGCACGCGTTCCGACGGCCGGAAGCATTTCCAGCTCTTCGATCCATCGACTGATGAGCGCTCGCCCCTCGACCTCACGAACGCCACCTCTGTTTCTGCTATGGCTAGACTACTCGGCTGTCTGCTCGCGTCCGCCATGTCGATATCCCACCACACGCGCGCTATACCTGACCGAATGACCCCTTCCATCACTGTTCGCCCCGCGGAGCGCGCCGACATGCCCGCGGTGGCGCGCTTCGCGGCGCAGCTCGTCCGCCTCCACCACGCCCTGGATCCGCACCGCTTCCTGTGCCCGGAGCCGATCGAGCCGGGCTACGAGCGGTGGCTCACCGGCGAGCTCGCCAACCCCGACGCCGCGATCGTCGTCGCCGAACGGAGCGGCGCCGAGCCGGCGCTGGTCGGCTACGCCTACGGCCGCCGGGAGCCGCGCGACTGGAACAGCCTGCTCGACGCGTGCGGCGTGCTCCACGACGTCTATGTGGACGAGCCCGCGCGCCGGCTCGGCGCGGGAGCCGTCCTGCTCGACGCCGTGATCGCGCGCCTCCGCGCCCTCGGGGCGCCGCGCGTCGTGCTCCACACCGCGACGCAGAACGCCGCCGCGCAGCGCCTGTTCGAGCGGTTCGGCTTCCGCCGCACGATGATCGAGATGACGCTCGAGCTCTGATCCGGGCGCCTCGATATCTCTGGATCCATGATCACGGCACGCAGGAGGACGTGATAGCCGTCCTCATGGACTGACCCTCATCGAGGTGGGCTCGCGCCTTCCGCGGCCGTCCGTTCCCATACCATCGTGTCGCGCGGCTCGCCGGCCGGCGTGAGCGCATTCGCCTCGAGCGTCGTCACGTGTCGATACCCGAGCCGCCGGGGCACGGCGGCGCTCGCGCTGTTCCGGGGATCGCAGCGGATCTCGACGCGGCTCAGCCCGAGATCCTCGAGCGCGACCCGGGTCAGCGCCTCCACCGCCTCCGTGGCGTACCCGCGGCGCGTCGCCGTCTCGCGGAGCCAGTATCCGATCTCGATCGCGTCCGGGCCGATCCGCGGGTGCAGCCCCGTGCCCCCGAGCACCTCGCGCTCGTCGCGCGTGAAGATGCCGTAATGAAAGTCGCGTCCTGCCACGAAATCGTCCCGGAACCTCTCCAGCAGCGCGATCGTGGCCTCCAGCGCCAATGGCTCGTGCACGGCCCACGGCATCCAGGGGCGCAGGTGCGCCAGGCTGGCGTCGATCGCCTCCCTCATCAAAGGAGCATCCTCGGGCTGCCACGCGCGCAGCACCAGCCGATCGGTCACGATGCGCGCCGGAGGGCGCTCACCCGCCATGGCCCCGCTCCACGCCCGCCGCCCTCGTGCATCGGACAACGATGTCAATCCCCTGTCGAGCGCGGCAGACCCCGCGATTGCGGTGTCCGGAGCCACCGAGATCTCCGCTGCCGACGCGAGCGATCATCACGCTGCGGAGCTTACGACGAAAGCCTCCCCTGAACATCCCTGCGCGTCCGGCGCGATCCCCTCCCGGGAGCGCTATCCCGCCGCAAGCGGGTTGCGCACGCCCGATCGAGCTCGTCGCCGACCCGAGGAGCGGCTTGACACATCCACTATAACAGACTAGCGTCCGTCATAGAAGAGTAAGACAGAGAACAGCGGCGCTCCCCCGGTGGGCCGGGAGGATACCTGCGTCCGCCGCGTTTGGCCGATCCGCTCGCGCCGAGGTGCCGCTCGACGGGGTAGCGGACTGCGGCTCTGCCGGTCGCATCCGCGACCAGCAACCACGAGGAGGAAGAGGATGAAGATCTGAACAACCCCATCCCGCGAGGCGCGACGTCTCCCGGGTATTTGCCTTCATCGACCGTTCGAACAGCAGCGACCCCTCCCGGCGCCCAGCGCTCAGCGGAGCGCCTGTCGCGAGCAAACCGACCCCCAAGCACCTCCACGACGCGCCCACCGGGCCATCCGGGGAGCCCGCGCAGCATCGCCGGCCTCCGACACGATCACCACCGCACGCCGGCGTGACTGCTGCCGCAGCAGCACGTCGCCAGCAATCGCTGCTCCTGCCGCAGCAAGTCCATGTCCGCCATGACGGAACACGATCCGTTCCCGCGATAGCGCTCTGGCACGCTATCTGCTCGAGCAGCGGCGCGTGAGATGACGCGAACGCGATCGAAGACCGTCGCCGATGCCGGCGCGCGCTCCGAGCCTGAACCAGCGCGGCGCGACCTGGAGGGACATCCGGTGGATCCGGACGCTCGTCCTTCTGCTCCGCGCGGCAGGAGAGCATCTCGCGTGGCCGGAGCCACGAAGGAGAACAGGATGACGAAGCTGCGACTCTACAGCGCGAAGGCGTGCCCCTTCGCTCACCGCACCCGGCTCGTGCTTCAGGAGAAGGCGATCGACCACGAGCTGACGGAGGTCGATCTTCAGAACAAGCCGCGGGCGTTCGTCGACGCCTCGCTCTACGGTAAGGTCCCGGCGATCGAGCACGAGGGCCACCGCATCTGGGAGTCGGCGATCATCAACGAGTACCTGGAGGAGGTCTTCCCCGATCCCCCGCTCCTGCCCCGGGAGCCCGGCAGGCGCGCCCTGGCGAGGATCTGGATCGATCACGCGAACACGCGCCTCGTGCCCGCGTTCGGTCAGCTCCTCAGGGCCGAGACGCCGGACCAGGAGGCGGAGGGGCGCAAGGCGCTCGGCGACGTGCTCGCGTTCATCGAGCGCGAGGCGCTGGCGAAGTCGAGCGGGCCCTACTGGCTCGGCGCCGAGGTCAGCCTCGTCGATCTCGCCTTCTATCCGTGGTTCGAGCGGCTGCCGGCGGTGGGGCGCCTGCGCGGGTTTTCCATCCCGGCGGAGCTCACGCGGCTCCGGGCGTGGCTCGACGCCGTGCAGGCGCGCGACGCTGTCCGCGCCAACCTGAACCCTGTCGATTTCTACGTGGAGCGTTACGCGAAGTTCGTGAAGCCGGCGACGGCCGCCTGAGCGGCACCGAAGACGAGGACATCATGCTGAAGCTCTGGGGTCACAAGAACTCTTCCAATGTACAGAAGGTCCTCTGGGCGCTCGACGAGCTCAAGCTCGATTTCGAGCGCATCGACGCCGGCGGGCCGTTCGGCCGCGTCAAGGACGCGGACTATCTCACCCTCAACCCGAACGGGCTGGTCCCGACGCTCGAGGACGGGCCCCTTGTGCTCTGGGAGTCGCACGCGATCGTGCGGTACCTGTTCACCCGCTACGGCTCGCCGCCCCTCCAGCCGAGCGACATCGCGGACAGGGCGCGCGCCGACGCCTGGACAGACTGGCAGTTCGGGACGCTGTGGCCCCCGGTGCGGACGCTCCTGGTCCAGCTCCTGCGCACGCCGGAGGAGCGCCGCGATCAGGGCGCGATCGACGGCGCGCGCAAGGCGGCGCTCGCCGCCCTGGGGATCCTCGACAAGGAGCTGTCACGGCACCCGTGGACCGCAGGGGAGTACTTCACGCTCGCCGATATCCCCCTCGGGGTGGCGGCGCAGCGGTGGTACAACCTCCCGATCGAGCGGCCCGCGCTCCAGCACGTGGACGCATGGTACGGCCGCGTCAGGCGCCGGCCAGGCTTCGAGCGCTGGGTGGACCTCCCGCTGAAATGAGGCGCGCGCCCCGCGCGGGCTCATGACGTGAGGCGCGCGCCCCGCGCGGCGCATGACGGACGGCCTGTATCGCCCGCCCGTCTCCTTCTCTTTCTCTCCCTCGCGGACGGCCAGTCAGAACATGGGCAGCTCGGTGTCCAGCCCGAGGAGCACGCGGCCCTGGACCTCGCGCGTCTGCGGGGCGACCAGGGCGTGCTGCGTGACGGCGTGAACGTCGCGGAAGCAGCGCTGAAGAGGGCTCTCCGCGTAGAGCGCCGTGGCGCCGCCCGCCGTGAAGGCCAGATCGACGGCGCGGGCCGCGCCGAGCGCGGCGTTCGTCGCGGCGAGGCGGACGCGCGCCCGCTCCCGCAGCGAGATCGGCTCGCCGGCGACCGCGGCATCCCAGACGGCGCCGACCGCCTCGACGAGGTACGCCCTGGCCGCGCCCAGCGTCGCCTCGGCCTCGGCCACGACGAGCGCCGTCGACGGCCGCGCGGCGAGCGACGTCATCGCGCCGGCCGGCCTCTTGGTCGCCGCGAGCCGCATGAGCTCATCAAGGGCTTCACGCGCGATCCCGAGCGCTGTCGACGCGACAGCGCTCGCGAGGAAGCCGAAGAGAGGGAACACGAACAGAGCCCCCGGATGCGTCGGCGCGGTCATCGGGAGACGGATGCACCGGCGGCTCGGCACGAAGACGTCCGCGACCTCGAAATCGTGGCTCCCGGTGCCGGCGAGGCCGGAGACGCGCCACGTATCCAGGATCTTGCACTCGGAGGCGCGGAACATCGGCACGACGGCCTCGGGCACGCCCGCCGGCGACATGCGCGGGGCCGCCCCGTCGAACACCACCGCTGTGCCGCCCAGCCAGTCGCAATGCTGACAGGCGCTCGCCATCGCCCACCTCCCGGTGACGCGATACCCCCCCTCGACCTCGATGGCGCGCCCGCTCGGCGCGAAGACCCCCGCGGTGACGGCATCGGGGCTCGCGTACATCTCTTCAGCGCCCTCCGCCGGGAGGTACGCCTCGAACGCGCCGGTCGTACCGCAGATCATCGCACACCACCCCGCCGCGCCGTCCGCGCGCGAGAGCTCCTCGATCACGCGCAGGGTCGTGAGGGGGTCGGCCTCGAGGCCGCCGGAAGCGCGCGGACGACACATCCGGAAGATCCCCGACTCCCTGAACGCCCTCGCCACCGGATCGGGCAGACGGCGCTCGCGCTCTCCCTGCTGCGCGTGCTCCTTGACGAGCGGAACGAGGCTGCGCGCCACGTCGAGGAGCGACTCGGACTGGGTGGAAGACATCATGACCATGGCGTCCGACTCACCCCTTCTCGGGCGGCGGCTGCGCGTACCGCGCTTCTTCCGCGTAGTATTCAGGGAAGCCGACGACCTCCTGGAGCGCCCCGAAGCTCATGCGAGGGTCCGGGTGCCGGCCGGCGCGCAAAGCCGCGAGCGCCTCGCGCATGGCGGCGGCGGCGACCGAGAGCAGGGTGAGCGGATAGGCCGCGATCTTGTAGCCGATCGCCTCGAGCTCCGCCGGCGGCAGCACGGGCGTCCTGCCGTGATCCACCATGTTCGCCATCGTCGGCGCGCGCACCTCGCGGCAGAACGCGCGCATCTCCTCCACGCTCTCGGGCGCCTCGAGGAACACGATGTCTGCCCCGAGGTCGGCGAACGCCCGGGCCCGCGCCAGCGCCTCGTCGAAGCCGTGCGTCTGCCGGGCGTCCGTGCGGGCCATGACGAGCACGCCGGCGCCCTCGTCGCGCGCGTCCACCGCGGCCCGGACGCGGGTGAACGCCTCGTCGCGGGGCACCACCTGCTTGCCGCGCGTGTGGCCGCAGCGCTTCGGGGCCACCTGGTCCTCGATCATGACGCAGGCGAGCCCGGCCTTCGCATAGCCGCGCACCGTGCGCTTCACGTTCATCGCATTGCCGTAGCCTGTGTCGCCGTCGCCGATCACCGGGATCGACACAGCGCCGCAGATCGCGCGCGCCTGGTCGACCATCTCTCCATACGAGATGAGCCCCGTGTCCGGGGCGCCGAGGCGCGCGGCGGAGACAGCGAAGCCGCTCATGAACGTCAGCGGGAAGCCGGCCTGCTCGATCAGGCGCGCCGACAGCGCGTCGAAGCAGCAAGGCATCACCAGGAGGCCGGGGGTCGCGAGGAGCTCTCGGAGCTGCTGAGCAGAGGACACGACAGCGACGATAGCCCGACCGGCAGCCCTCCGCGCAAGCGGAAGACGCGCGGCGCCGCGGGCGTCCCGGGCGCTCCCTCGGCCTTCCAGCGGCGCGCCGGGAGGCCTCGGCAGGGCGGCGCTCCCTGGGTTTCTGTTGCCGGGTCCGACCGTCGAGAGGCAGGATGCGGCCGCGATGGATCCGCACAGGAGAGAGGCATGAGCACGGTTTCATTGAGGGAAATCGCGATCGACGGCCAGCCCGCCAGCGTCCACGTCGGCGGCCGGGGAGAGCCGCTGCTGCTGGTGCACGGCGGCTGGGGCGGCGCGTCGATGCACTGGTCGTCCGTCTGGGAGCGGCTCGCGGAGCGCTTCCAGGTGATCGCGCCCGACCTGCCGGGCGTTGGCCGCACGGACACCCCGGCGCTCGGCGCGGTAGGCGCCTACGCGCGCTGGCTCGAGCGGCTCCTCGACGACCTCGGCGTCGCCAGCGCGTGGTGCGTCGGCAACTCCTTCGGCGCAGGGGTGGCGTCGTGCTTCGCGGCGCAGCACGCGGCCCGCTGCCGGGGGCTCGTGCTGGTCAACGGCACGCCCCTCCCCGCGCTGCCGCGGGCCGTCGGCTGGCTGCTGGCGCGGCCGCTGCCCCGGCAGATGCTGCGCGCGCTCGCGCTGAAGCAGGCGTACAACCCCTCGATCCTGGCCCGCGCCTTCGCCGACCCCGGCCGCGCCCCCGCCGCGCTGCGGGACGACCTGGAGCGCGGCAGCTCGCCGCAGATGGATGCGGTGCTCGACGCCGTGCTCCACGGGGGTCCCAGCGCGCCGCTCGGCCTGGCCCCCCTGATCGTGTGGGGCGAGGCGGACCGGCTCGCGGGCAGCTCGGCGCGCGCCGCGATGAAGCTCCACGCCTCGCTGCCGGGCTCGCAGCTCACGTTCATCCCGGCGACAGGGCACATGCCGCAGCTCGAGAACCCCGAGGCGTTCGTCGACGCCGTGTCGCGCTTCATCGAGGCGCGCTCGGCCGCCGCCCGCCCCCGCGGCCTCGGCGGGCGGGTCGACGCCGACGCGTAGGCCCGGGCGCGGCCCCGCGCGCCGGCGGATCGCCCCTCTCTCTCTGCCAGCCTCTCCCTGCCCGTCGCCCTCTGCCAGCGCGCCTGATCCCGGCGCTCACACCCCCGTCGGGTACGTCTCCGCCTCTGGCTCGCGCCGGGCGGCCGTCCATTCCAGCGGCCTCACCGCTGTCGTCTCGTCGATGTGGATGACCGCGTCGAACTGCTCGCTGAGCCGCGCGTGGAAGTAGTGGCTCGCCCGCTCGGTCTCCGGCAGGTACAGGACGCCGATGGCGCGCTCGAGGGAGCGCTCGCGCAGCGCCTCCACGAGCTCGCGCCGCGCGCCCGCCTCCGGCCGCAGGTCGAGCCAGAAGCGCGGCAGCTCCGTGTCGTGGAAGAGCCGCTCGTAGCTGTTCGGCAGCGACGGCCGGACACGCTTGATCTCGGCGGGATCGCCCCACTCCGAGGCGGCCATCACCGTCCCTGTATGCGTGGAGAAGCCGACGAGGAACGTGTCGTCGCCGAAGCGCTCGCGCATGAGCTGGCCGACGTTCCACTCGCCGCTCTCGCCCATCTGCGTCGCGCGCGCGTCGCCGAGGTGCGAGTTGTGGGCCCAGAGCACGGCCCTCGTCGGCGCGTGGAACCGGTCGAGGTGCGCGACAAGCGCCTCGACTGTGTCGACCATGTACCTGTCGCGGAGGTTCCACGACGACACAGCGCCGCGGAACATCGTGCGGTAGTACTCCTCGGCGCTCTGCACGAGCCGCGCGTTCTGCTCGACCTGGAAGTACTCGTCCTCCGCGACGCGCCCGTCGCGCTTCGCGTACTCGGCCTGCTTCTTCATCAGCTCCATGAGCTGCTCGACGACCTCGCGCTCGCACGACCCGCTCAGCTCGAAGCCGGCCGCATACCCGTACACCTGCGGGTCGTCGCTGAACCGGTCGAAACACCCGTAGCGGCGCCGCGCTCGCCGGGCGGCCTCCGGGTCGACGCGGTCGAGGTAGGCGAGGACCGCCTCCATCGACGCATGCAAGCTGTAGAGATCCATGCCGTAGAAGCCCGCCTTCGGGCGCCCGCGCGCGACGCCGGCGTTGTGCTCGCGGAGCCACCGGACGAGCCCGAGGACGTCCTGGTTGCGCCACATCCACTGCGGGAACCGCTTGAAGCCGCCGAGCGCCTCCTCGGCGCTGCCGTCGTCGTCCGTCCCGCGGACATGGCGGTTCACGCGGTACGCGTCCGGCCAGTCGGCCTCGACGATGACGGCGGTGAAGCCCTTCTCGGCGATGAGCCGCCGCGTGATCTGGGCGCGGGCCTCGTAGAACTCGTGCGTGCCGTGCGTTGCCTCTCCGAGCAGCACGAACCGGCGGTCGCCGATGGCGTCGAGCAGGGCGTCGTCGTCGCGCGCGGCGCCCCGCAGCGGGCGGGCGGCGTCGCGGACGAGGGCTATCGCACGTTCTCGAGAGCTGGGCATGGTGTCACTCCTTGGGACCGTCGCGGCTGCGGCCTCATCCACGGCGCCCCCACCGTGACTGGACACGTCGCGTCCGCCGGAGATCGACGCCTCTGGCGAACGGCGAACCCCCTCGTTGGCCGCTGAGCTCGCTGTTCCATGGTTCCGGATCGGGTCTCTGGACAGGCGCCAGGGTTTGCAAGACCCGCGCCGGAATGCACCATGACCTCGGGAGCTGCCCTGTTCTCAGGGGCCTCGGATCGCCTCGGCGCGCAGCGTCGAGGGATGTCTGTCACGGCATCACGGCATCGTGGTGACCCGCGTGCGCTTGCTGAGCTGGGCCGTTGCGTAGAGGAGATAGAGCCCGGCGAGCCCGACGAGCACGTAGATGATGCGGCTGATCGCGCTGTCCCGGCCGAAGAGGGCGGCGACAACGTTGAACTCGAACAGCCCAACGAGCCCCCAGTTGATGGCGCCGATCACGACGAGCGCGATCGCGGCCCACGTTAGCCCTGAAATCCCACGGTTGACCTGTTCCATACCCCCCGCGGAAGCATGCGCCGCGCCGCGCGATGCGTGCACCGCGCGCCCGCCGCGGCGCGCCGACCTGCTGACGCCGCCGGCCTGCGCCGGAAGAGGCCGCTCGACGCGCGCTCTTCTTCGTACGGCTCCTACGGCCCCGGCTCCGGCGCGACGTCGAGCAGCGAGGGCAATAGCTCCCCCGCGCCGCCGGTGAACACGACGTCACAGAGGCTGGTCACCGCGCTGGGCTCGACGTTGACCTCGGCGATGAGGGCGCCATGGCGCTTGGCCATCGGCACGAAGCCGGCGGCCGGGTACACGACGGCCGAGGTGCCGACAACGAGCAGGAGATCGCAGCCGTCGACCCCGGCGGCCGCCGCGGCGAGATCGCGCTCCTGGAGCGCCTCGCCGAACCAGACGACGTGCGGGCGCTGCACGCCGCCGCAGCGACAGTGAGGCAGCTCCGCGGCCGTGAAGCGCCGGGCGCGGGTGTCCGGATCGGGGGAGCCGCTGCCCGCGAACGCGGGCGTGATGGGCACGTCGCGGCTCTCTGTCACGCTCCCGCACGAGAGGCAGCGCACCTGCCACAGCGAGCCGTGGAGCCGCACCGGATCCAGGGAGCCGGCCTGCTCGTGCAGCCCGTCGATGTTCTGGGTGATCAGGGTGAACGTGCGGCCGGCTTCCCGCCACCGCGCCTCCAGCCGCGCCAGCGCGCGATGGCCCGGGTTCGGCGCGCAGCCGAGGGCGCGCTCGCGGCGGTGGTTGTAGAACTCCCACACGAGGCCGGGATCGCGCTGCCACGCCTCGGGCGAGGCGAGGCTCGTCGCCTCGTAGCGCCGCCACAGCCCGCCGGCGCCGCGGAACGTGGGGATCCCCGACTCCGCCGAGACGCCGGCGCCGGTCAGGACGGCGATCTTCCTGGAGCGGCACAGGCTGGATTGGAACCGCTCGCGGCTGGCTGCGCTCATCGCGGACCTCCTGAGGAGAGAGGGAGCAGAAGGCGGGAGAGCGGAGGACGGTTGTCCCGGCGCCGTCGTCCCCACCTCCTGCGCAACATAGCGCACCGCGCTGGACGGCGCCTGCAGCAGGCGCCCCGCGGTCCCCCCATTTCGGGTGTAAGCCCGCCGCGGCGACAACGTTTCCCTGACACCTGGACGCGCCGGGCCCGCCACAGCGAGCCGCGGCCGCGAGCGTCCCTTCGTAGGCTCGCCGGGGAGGACCGGCACATGCGGCCTTCGATCCGCGAGGGCGGCGAGGGGACGTGTCCTGTCCAGGAGATCCATGGAGGGCTGCGCGCGCGGCCCTCCCGAAGACCTGCCCGGGGCCCGGCGATCAGGGCCTCACGAGAACGCACTGCGGGGATCCGCGCTCGCGATCCCCTTCAAGGAGGACACCTCATGCGCACCCTGTCGTTCGCCGTCGTCGCCCCGTCTCTCGTCGCTTCGTTGCTCCTCGGCTGCGGCGCGTCGGCCCCTGCCCCGGCCGCGCCGGGACCGTCGACGGGCGCCGCGGCCGCGAAGCCCATGCAGCCGGAGTACGACGCGCCGGAGGGCGAAGGCCACGCGTCGGCCGCACACGAGAAGGCCGAGGACGCCGCGCCCGGGGCCTCGCCCGCCGCGCCCGAGGCGGCTGCGCCTGCCCTGCCCGCGCCCGCCGCGCCCCCGCCGCCGGCCGTGGTCTCGGCCCCGTCGCCCAGGGCCGCGCTGACGAGCAAGCCGGAAGCGCGCCGCGGCCAGGCGAGCGCCGCGCCCAAGAAAGCGCCCCCCCAGCGGATCGCCGCCGCGCCGCGCCCCGCGCCGCCGCCCGCGCCTGTCGCCGTCGCCGCGCCCGAGCCCCAGGGCAGCGAGACGTACCGCGACTACGGCGTGAACCCGGTGGAGGACCCCGCGAAGGACCGGCTCTCCACGTTCGCGATCGACGTGGACACGGCCTCTTACGCCATCGCGCGCCGCAAGATCCTCGAGGGCGCGCTGCCGCCGTATCAGGCCGTCCGCGCCGAGGAGTTCCTCAACTACTTCGACTACGGCTATGCGCCCCCCGCGGCGGGCCCGTTCGCCGTGCACCTCGCGGCCGCGCCCTCGCCGTTCACCGTGGGCCACCACCTCGTCCGCGTGGCCGTCCAGGGCAAGCGCGTGCCGGTCAAGGACCGGACGCCGGTGCACCTCGTGTACCTCGTCGACACGAGCGGATCCATGCAGTCGCCGGACAAGATCGAGCTCGCGAAGAAGAGCCTCCGGATGCTCACCGAGTCGCTCAAGCCCGGGGACACAGTCGCCCTCTGCACCTACGCGGGCAGCGTGCGCGAGGTGCTCGCGCCGACCGGCGTCGAGAGCAAGGGGAAGATCCTCGCCGCCATCGCGGACCTCACCGCGGGCGGCTCCACCGCCATGGCGAGCGGGATCGACCTCGCCTACGACCTCGCAGCGCGGACGCTCGTGAGGGGGCACGTCAACCGCGTCGTCGTGCTCTCCGACGGCGACGCGAACGTCGGCCCGACCTCCCACGACGAGATCCTGGAGACGATCAAGCGCGCGAAGGACAAGGGCATCACGCTGTCCACCATCGGATTCGGCCAGGGCAACTACAAGGATCTGATGATGGAGCAGCTCGCCAACCAGGGCGACGGGAACTACGCCTACATCGACAGCGAGGCGCAGGCGCGGCGCGTCTTCTCCGAGCAGGTCGGCGGGATGCTCCAGGTCATCGCCCGCGACGTGAAGATCCAGGTCGAGTTCGATCCGGACCTCGTCAAGACCTACCGGCTCATCGGCTACGAGAACCGCAATGTCGCCGACAGGGACTTCCGGAACGACAAGGTCGACGCCGGCGAGATCGGCGCGGGGCACAGCGTGACGGCCCTCTACGACGTCGAGCTCAAGCCCTCCGCGCTGCGGGGCGGCGCGACGCCGGTCGTCGTGCGCCTCCGCCACAAGGCGCCTCTCGGCGCGAACGCGGCCGAAGAGACGGTGGTCCGGATGGCCCCGGGCGCCATCGCGCCCACCTTCGACGCGGCGCCGGCCGACCTCCGCTTCGCGTCCGCCGTGGCCGGCTTCTCCGAGATCCTGCGCCACAGCCCGCACGCGCGCTCGTGGAGGCTCTCCGACGTCGAGACGATCGCGCGCGGCGCCGCGTCCAGCAAGGGCGATCAGCAGGAGTTCATCGGCCTCGTCCGCCGCGCCGGCGCGCTCGCCGGCGGCAGGAAGGACGCCGTGATCGCGAAGGCCGCCGACTGACCCGCGCGCCCCGGGTCTCCGTCGCGCGCGCCGATCCGCGCGCGCCGGCTCCGGGCGTGCGCGAATCACGCGGGGCCAGCGCGGCGCCCCCCCGCCCCCGTCGACCCGCTCCAAGTCGATCCGTGATCCGGGGGAAACCGTGTATAAGCTCTCTCACGGCAGGTCGTCATGGACAGCCTTCGAGGAGCCACGTCAATCCCATGCACATGAAGCGCGGCCGCTGGGCCGCTTCGCTGCTCGCGCTCTCCGGCGCGCTCGCGTCCACCCCGGCGTTCGCGGCCGGCTCCGCCGTCCTCACGGGGACGGTCATCGACGCGGCGACGAACAAGCCGGCTCAGGACGTCGTGGTCACCGTCACCTCCCCCGCCCTCCAGGGGGAGCAGATCGTGGTGACCGATGCCGCCGGTCAATACCGTATCCCGAACCTCCCGCCAGGCACGTACACCCTGCGTCTCGACAAGGAGGCCTACAGGCCTTATTCGCGCGGCGGCGTCGAGCTGCGGCTCGACAGCACGATCCGGGTGAACACCCAGCTCCTCCCCGAGGCCCTCCAGGCCCAGGAGATCGTCGTCGTCGGCGCCCCGCCGACTGTCGATGTCGGCTCGAGCGCGACGGGCGTCAACGTGAGCTCCGAGTTCGTGAGCCGTATCCCGCTCAACCGTCCGAGCGCGAAGGGGGCGGCCACCCGATCGTTCGAGTCCCTCGCCGAGGTCGCGCCGGGCGCGTTCGCCGACCGCTACGGCGTCTCGATCAGCGGGACGACCTCGCCGGAGAACCAGTTCGTGATCGACGGCGTCTCGGTGAACAACCCGGGGTTCGGCATCCTCGGCACGCCGCTCTCGGTCGAGTTCGTCGACGAGCTCAACGTGATCACCGGCGGCTACATGCCGGAATACGGCCGCTCGACGGGCGGCTACTACAACGTCGCCACCAAGTCCGGATCCAACGAGTACCACGGCTCGGTCTTCTTCAGCATCACGCCCGGCATCTTCGAGGGGCCGCGCGCCGCCGTGATCGCGCAAGAGAGCGCGATCACCACCGACGTCACGCTGTCCTCGCTGCGCGACTTCGGCGTCGAGATCGGCGGCCCGATCCTGAAGGACAGGCTGTGGTTCTACGCCGGCCTCTCGCCCTCGTTCGCTACCTACCGCCTGGAGCGGAACCTCAACATCCTCGAGCCGGCGGGCGACAAGCCCGGCGGCGTCGCGCGGAGCCGCCTGCCGGGGTCGACGGACGTCTACTACGCCAGGCAGCAGAGCCTCCAGTACCTGGGCAAGCTGACGCTGCTCATCGATCCGGACAACACCCTGGCGCTCTCCGTCTACGGCACGCCGACCCTGTCGGGCGGAGACGGCGCCTTCGGGCTGAACCCGCGCGACGGCAGGATCGAGTTCGACAACCCCTACAACGGCGGGATCATCAACGGCAGCTACGGCGCGATCGCGCACCAGTACGTGACCACAGCGACCGACGCCTCGCTCAAGTGGTCCTCTGCGTTCAAGAACAAGACCCACCTGCTCGACGTGACGCTCGGCATCCACCACGAGCTCAACGCCATCCGCGCCTCGGACGGCGAGAAGATCGGGAGCGGAAAGGGGCTGTCCGACGTCGTCCAGGTGCTCTGGCAGAGATCCCCGCCGCGCTCGATCGGCGAGTTCGAGCCGGGGGACGCCACGCAGCGGTGCGCGCAGGAGGACCCCGCGGGGAGCGAGCCGTGCCCGGTGCCCGGCTATTACTACACGGGCGGCCCCGGCGTGCTGAGCGAGTCGGTCTTCGACCGCTACCAGGGCAAGGCCATGCTGACGAGCCTGTTCTCGGCCCTGGGCCACCACGTCGTCAAGGCCGGCGTCGATGTCGAGGTGATGCGCTACAGCAGCCAGCGCGGCGAGTCGGGCGGCACGATCCTGACCGAGTTCCCCGACGGATCGGTGATCTACGATTACCGCCGCCACGGGTTCCTGAGCGGCCCCGACGACCCGGTTCATCTCACGAGCTACGAGGCTGTGTCGACGTCGCTGACGCTCGGCGGCTTCGTGCAGGACAGCTGGAGCATCGCCGACCGCGTCACGCTGAACGCCGGCGTGCGCTACGACGCGCAGCTCCTCTACGGCTACGACGGCGCGCTCGGCCTGAGCCTGCCGAACCAGTGGTCGCCGCGCGCCGGCGTCATCTACGACGTCACGCAGTCCGGCAGGTCCAAGCTCTACGCGAACTATGGTCGGTACTACGAGAGCGTGCCGCTCAACATCGCCGATCGCCTGCTCCCCGGCGAGCGCATGCTCTACTCCTTCCGCGACCCGTCGACGTGCGATCCGAGGAACGAGGAGGAGACCCAGGGCGCGTGCGAGGACGACGACGGGCGCCTCACGGCCGACGGCCCCCACGCGCCGAACCAGAAATGGGGCGTCATCGGGAGCGACAAGACGCCTGTCGATCCGGACCTCGAGCCGCAGTCGTCCGACGAGATCGTCCTCGGCGGCGAGTACGAGATCGCGCCCAAGGTGCGGATCGGCGCCGAGTACACGAAGCGCTGGCAGAACCGGATCATCGAGGACCTGAGCCGCGACGAGGCGAAGTCCTATTTTATCGCCAACCCCGGCTACGGCGCGGCCAGGGACTTCACGAAGGCGACGCGCGATTACGACGCGTTCACCCTGTATGCAGAGAAGGTGTTCGCGGGCGGCTGGCTCGCGCAGGCGAGCTACCGCATCGCGTACCTGCGCGGCAACTGGTCCGGGCTGTTCAAGCCCGAGACGACGCAGATCGATCCCAACATGAACACGGACTTCGATCTGCAGTCGCTGCTCCCGAACCGGGAAGGCGCCTTGCCGGGGGACCACCGGCACCAGATCAAGCTCTACGGCGCGAAGGATTTCGTCTTCAAGAACGGGCTCGTGGTGAACCTCGGCGGCGCCTACCGCGCCCGCTCCGGCGCGGCGACGTCGTACCTCGGGGCCCACCTCCTCTACGGCCCCGACGAGGTCTTCATCCTGCCGCGCGGGAGCGGCGAGCGCCTGCCCTGGGTGCACGACGTCGACGTCCACGTCGGCGTCGGCGTGCAGCTCGCGAAGGACAGCGCGCTGCTCGTGGCGGTCGACTCGTTCAACCTCTTCAACTTCCAGGCCGTGACGGCGGTCGACGAGCGGTACACGTCGGCGCAGGTGCTGCCCATCCCCGGGGGCACGGAGGCGAGCCTCGCCGGGCTGCAGAACGCCGACGGGAGCGCGTTCGACCCGGTGAACAAGAACCCGAACTTCGGCAATCCGGTGGCGTACCAGGCGCCGCGCACGTTCCGGATCAGCGCCAAGGTGACCTTCTAGGGCTGCGCCGCGCGCGGCAGAGACGCCATGAAACGAACCCACGGAATGCAAGCCGGTCTGATGGTCGTCCTCGCATCGCTGGTCGCCTCCTGCGAGCAGCCGAGGATGCAGTGCACGGCCGGGCACGGCGGCTTCGCCGCGACCTACACGCTGAAGCCCGGCTCGAAGCAGGGCGAGGGCGACTGCGACACGCTGCGGGGCGAGACGATCGGCCTCGAGAAGTACAACCCCTCCCGGCCGGGCAACGAGAAGGAGCAGGACCTCTCGAGGGCGCTGCTCGCCATCCGCGCGACCGAGCTCGGCGCGCTCGCCGCCGAGGCCGAGGGCGCCGGTGTCCCGATCGACGGGGGCGCTGTCACCTCGATGGGCGAGTTCGCCTCGGTGGAGCCGGACGAGGGCGACGTCTGCACTGTCGCGTCGCTCAGCGTCGCGGAGCTGGATCTCCCGGCCTTCGGCGATCGCCCCGCGACGCGGCTCCGCTACGCGTGGAGCAACGTCCGTGTCCATGTCACGCCGACGTTCCCTGGAACGCTGATGACGGCGGATCTGACCTACACGAAGGACGGCTGCACCGCGTCCTACAGCGTCGTGGGCCTGTGGCCGTCGGTGTCGTGCGCCGCGCCGCCCATGGAAGGCTCGGACGCGATCGTGACGGACCCGGGCCTCTGCGACCCGCAGGCAGACATCGCGGCCGGCAGGCTCACCGGGTCCGGGATCAACCCCGATCTCGAGGAGCAGGTCACCTGCGATCCCGAGATCGCGCTCTGCGTGCTCAAGGAGCCGCCGGCAGCGCTGCGCTGAGGCCGCTCAGCGGCACGCCGCCCCGGCGACCGCCGCGCTTCGTACACCCAGCATCGACACCGCGTCACCCAGGTGAATCCGTGGTCCCGCGACCACGGATTGTTTCGTCGCGGCAGGAACTCCACGCCTTGGCACATGGCGAACCCGTTCGTGACTCAAGGAATCCCCTTATTTCGCAGCCCTTTTCAGCAGAAAATTGAACAGCGAGTCGGGGAGACAGGGAGTATTTTGAAGACTTCCCTCCCCGCATCCCTGTGAATTTTCCCGAGAATTTGAGGGGATGCCTCGGGTTCGTCACCGCATCATCACGCGGCGGACAGGCGAGCGGGCCGAGCGCGCCTGAGCAAATAATCTGAAGGGCTGGTCCCCGTCGCGCCATCAAGTCCATGAGCTGCCCGGATCCGGGAGGCGAGCTGTCCTGCGTGCTCTGGGCCGATGTGCGAAGAGGTTTTATCATGCTACAATATTCTATCTTCACTGCTACCAGGATGTCGTTCCTCCTTGTCGCCATCGCCGCGGGCGGGATCGGGTGCCTCGATTCCGGATCGTCGCAGGGCGAAGCCGATGTAGGGCACAACGAATCTGCCGCGTGCGCTGGCTCTCCGGAATGGCAGGAAGGTCAATGGTACGAGGAGGGTACCATCGTGAGCTACCAGGGGTCGGCCTACATCGCAGAGCACGACAATCCCGGCTATATCCCGACGGTCAGCACGTACTTCTGGGAGCCTTACTCCGCCTGCGCCGACACCCCCGAGCCCGGCCCGATCGGCGCGCTCCCCGCGAAGGTCGTCGCCGGCTACTACCCCAACTGGACGCCGTCGCCCGTCCGCATCCGCGACGTCAACAGCAATTACAACCTCATCTACCTGTTCGCCGCGCATCCCGTGGGAGGGCCGCCCGGCACCACCGGCGCGGTCACCTGGACGCCGCCGGGCGACGGCAAGGGGGCGGCGACGCACCTCAGGGAAGACATCCAGTATGCCCGGACGACCCAGGATCGCAGGATCATCCTCTCCATCGGCGGCGCCGGCCAGGGCATGAGCTTCCCGGACCGCGGGAAGTCGCAGACGTTCGTCGACAGCGTGGCCGGCATCTACAACGACCTGGGCGGGTTCGACGGGATCGACTGGAACACCTTCGAGGCCAACCAGAACCCCGACACCGAGGAGATGATCTGGATCAGCCTGGAGCTGAAGCGGCGCTTCCCCGGCTTCATCATCACCGCGCCTCCGGCGCCCTGGAACCAGCGCGACAAGGATTTCTGCAAGGCGATGGTGGACGCCGGCGCCATGGACTACGCCGCCCCGCAGTACTACGACGGCCCCGACCTCGACCAGCAGTCCTACATCGTGGACAACGTCGACCAGTGGGTCGACCTGCTCGGTCCCACGCACGTCGCCGTGGGCTTCGGGATCTGGGACGCGCAGCACTACATGTCGATCGACGAGGCGATCCCCACGTGGAACGAGGTCGAGGGCAACCACCCGGCGATCCGCGGGGTGTTCGACTGGCAGATCCACACCGACGAGAGCCAGGGGTGGCCGTTCGCCGAGCGCATCGGGCCGCTGGTCACGGATTGAAGCGGCGCCGCGCGCGGCCCTCCCCCCGGGGGGCCGCCGCGCCGCTACTGGATCGAGCCGATCGAGACGAGGAAGTCGTTGTAGGCGTCGATCTTTTCCGCCGGGACCACGTCGATGCCGATGTTGACCTTGCTCTCGTCCCCTTCGATCAGCGGGTCGAGGATCGCCCGGGTCGCGTCGAGGCCGATGCTCTTCATGCCGTAGAGGATGTACGGCACGAGGTACCCCTCGTAATACTGCCGCTGGGTGTGCGTGGCCTTGATGCGATCCTGGCGCATGAGGTCGACGGTCCTCGGATCGAAGTCGAACGTGACGATGGGGAGGCCCGGCATGGCCGCGCCGTCCGCGGCCGGCACGCACCGGTACGAGATGTTGAACAGGCCGAGGATCCCCACGGCGGGCGGGGACGCGGCCACCAGATTGCCTCTCATCCGCTCGATGTCGCTGGCCTCGTTCTCATCTCCGAACATGGCCTCGCTCACCACGGGCTTGTACCCGGCTTCCGCGATCGCCGCCAGGGCACCCTGCGTTCGATCGTATCCGTCGGGCCACGTTTCTCCGAGGATGCCGTGGATCACCACCGTACCTGGCGGCGGCGGCAGCATCGCGAGCAGGGTCTTCGCCGACGTGGCGCCGGCAGGCTCGTTGAGGGTCCCGACGTAGAGCGAGCGCTTCGAGTCTGGCAGGTCGCTGTCGAGCGTCACAACGGGGACCCCGTTCGTGGCGGCGTCATCGACGGCGGCGGCGTTGGTTGTGTCGAACGGCGAGACGCCGATCCCGTGGGCGCCGTCCGCGACCGCCTGCGCGATCTGCTGATTCTGCAGCTCCTGCGATGAGGGGCCATCGACCGTCGTGACATTGGGCCCGATCACGTTGCCGATGACCCCGAGCTCACCCATGGCGCGGTTCGCGCCCGTGGCGATCGGCGCGAAGAAGTCGTCGAGGTTCTTCAGCAGAACCACCATCTGCGCCTCGTCGAGCGGACTCTCGTTGATCGCGGCGACGAGCGCGTCGACCGTCGCCTCCAGCTCCAGGGGAGTGAACTCGTTCTGTGGGGTCTCCGCTCGCTTGATGGGCGTGACCTGTTCGCCCGAATCGGAGGGTGCGCTCGATCCGCAGGCCGCCGTCATCAGCGTGAGCCCGAACGCTACCATCCAACATTGCCCTGTCTTCGTCATGAGACACCTCCTCCATGATCAGCTCGGTCGCTGGCCGTCTGCAATGGTCGAACCTCATGGCTGTCCGACGAGAGCAATGCGCGGCGGCAGGCATCCAACAGGTCCATGCTAGATCGTCCACGGTACGCGGCCGCAGATCGCGCTGTCAAGAATCGCTGAAAGGAACGCTCGTTAATTGGAATGGAGGACCCGGGTGCTGCTCACGCTGCATTCTGCGACGCAGAGCACAACAGCCGGCGTCGCGCTCCGTCCCCCGTGCTTCTTCTCCGTCCGCCGTGCTCTCTTACCCTTGTTGCTGTTGTTACCGCTTCCGCGTCGCTCCCGTTACCATTCCCGGGGACCGAGATCGATGTCCGCGAATCGCGGCGTTCAGGCGAAGACGTGGGCATTTGCGCGACAGCGGGGCACCCCTGCGCAGGGGGCCCTCGCCGCCGCCTCATCCCCGGGCGACGACGCCATGGCGCGGCGCCGGGCGAGCGGATCCCTCGGGTCGAGCGGCAGGCCGAGCTCTGTCCGGGCGGCCGCCGCGGCGCCGTCCGTGGTATGCGGCGGCCATGGGGTTGCTCGCGATCTGCGGCTCGATCACCGCCGATCTCATCGGCTACGGCCCGCGGCTGCCGCGCCCGGGCGAGTCGGTGCTGGGCCGCGCCTTCCTCGTCGCGCCGGGCGGCAAGGGCGCGAACCAGGCGGTCGCCGCGGCGCGCGCCGGCGCGCGCGTGCGGCTCGCGGGCGCGCGCGGCGACGACGCCCACGGCGAGCGCTGCGCCGCGGCGCTCGCCGCCGACGGGGTGGAGCTCTCCGCCGTGGTGGTCCACCGCGGCGCGACCACGGGCGTGGCCCTGATCTGCGTCGACGCCTCCGGAGAGAACCAGATCCTCGCGATCCCCGGCGCCAACGCGCTCGTCGCGCCGCCCGCGCCGTGCGGGGCCGCGGTCTGGCTCTGTCAGGGCGAGATCCCGACCGACGCGATCGACGGCGTGCTGTCGGCCGCGCGGGCCGACGGCGCGCTGTCGATCTGCAATCCATCGCCCGTCAACGCCATCGATCCTTCGCTCGTCGGCCGGTTCGATCTCGCTGTCGTCAACGAGCTCGAGCACGAAGCGCTGCGCGGCCACCTGCCGGGGCGCGTGGTGCTCACGCGGGGCGCGCGCGGCGCTGTGCTGCTGCCCTCGGGCGAGGAGCTCCCCGCCCTGCCCGCGCGCGCGGTCGACACGACGGGCGCGGGGGACGCCCTCGCGGGCGTGCTCGCCGGGGGCCTCGCCTCCGGGATGGCGATCGAGGACGCGCTCCGGCTCGCGATCGCGGCGGCGGGCATCTCGGTCGAGCGCGAGGGGTGTCAGCCCTCGTATCCGACGCGCGCCGAGATCGAGCGCCGCCTCAGCTCGCCGCCGCCTGGGCCGGGTGCTCCGCGATCCAGCGATTGAGGAACGCCGCGCTGTCGTCCCACCCCGCGCGCATCTCCTTCTCCATCATGCCCTCGACCATCTTGCCGAAGCCGAAGATCCTCACCTCGATCGTCGCGCTGGCCACCCGCGTCACCTGCCCAGGGCCCGACGGCTCGACCCGCAGCGCCCCCGCGTTGTGCAGCCGGTCGCCCAGCAGGCTCGGCGCCATCGTGAAGCTCCATCGCCGCGTGGCCTTGTCGAAGACGCTGTCCTCGATGTAACGGAAGTTCGGGCCGAGCATCGATTGGATGGCGCCGGGGAGCGCGTGGATGCGCGGCTGAACCGACGCCTTGCGCACCATGGCGCGCTCGTCCTCTCGCTGCTCCAGCACCTCGAACGAGGGGAACTTGAGGACGTCGCTGTAGATCTGCGCGTTGACCTCGGGGCTGAAGAAGAGCTCCCAGAAGGTGTCCTCGTCGCAGTGAATCAGGTGCCTCGCCTCGATCTGAATCATGCGCTTGCCTTCTCCTGCGCGAACCTTGCAGCGGGACGCGCCGCCTGACAACCGTCGAGGGGGGCGCGACGGTCGGGCCCGCTCCGTCGCTGCTGGAGATCGGCCGCCGGGCTGAGCCGTGGTGGGCCCGAGCCCGGCGCGGAGGCCGCCTATTGCGCGACGACGTCCAGGTTGTCGATTCCCCAGCTCTCGTCGCCGATCCACTGGAGCCCGCTGCCGGCGAAGCGGAGCTCGATGTCGGAGGCGCTGTGAGGGAGCTCGTACGAGAGCCGGTAGACCGCGTCGCCGTAGAAGTCGTATCCGAGCGAGTTCGACTCGGCCGCGCCTGTGCGCGGCGGGTGGCTGCCCGCGCCGAGCAGGTCAGGGAACGACTGGGACGCCCACGTCGTGTTCGCGAACGTCATCTGGAGCGTCCGCGGGCTCCCCGACGCGCCGAGCGAGAAGACGTCGCCGTCGTCGCCGTCCCATGAGCGGATCACGTAGAGATCGAAGGAGACCTTCACCCGGGCGTGGGGCGCGAGCCCGGCGAGCCGGAGCGTCACCGTCTCGTTGTTGAACTCGCCCAGGAACCACCGCCCGCCGATCGGGGTCACGCTCGTCGCGCTCGACGACCACTCGGGGCCGACAGGCCCTTCGAAGTCGCTCCGGTAGAGCTCGCGCAGGCCTTCTGTCGGCGGCACGGCGCTCGCCGCGGAGTCGGCGAACGCCGGATCGCCCGAGTGGCCGACGTCGAGGACGCACGCCTCGAGGAGGAAAGGATCGGTGACCCCGGCCGCGGCGCACGCCGCGGAGGCCGCCGCGCGCGCTGCCTCGGAGAGGTCCGAGACCGACGCCGATCGCGCGGGGAAGCCGGGGACGGTGAACGTGTCGACGCTCTCTCCGGGCGCGTAGTCGAAGAGCGACTCGGCGGCGGAGATCCTGTAGCTGTCGCCGAAGACGTCGTAGAGCGCGTCCCGCGAGAGCGGCGGCGCGAGGGCGACGCCCGCGCGCGGGGTGAAGTCGTCGTCCGGCGCGCCGTTCCCGTTCCCGAGCAGCCCGCGGAGCAGCCCCGCGCGCCCGGGCGCCGGATAGACGAGCACGTCGACGTGCGCGGCGCGCACGGAGACCTCCACGTGATCGCCCGCCGCCGAGGTGACCACATAGCGGCCGTCCGCGAGAGGAGCGCGATAGACGGCGTGCCCGCCCGGCAGATCGAGCTTGCCCGCGACCTCGACAGGCGCCCCGTCGACCCGCAAGGCGGGCGAGGCGCCCGCGTGGAACGCGAGCCGCGACGCGCCGACGCGCACCGCCACCGCGGTGTTCACCGCGATCGCGTCGCTCGCGCCGAGCGGCTGCTCGCGCACCTGGACGGCGAAGTCGCTCCCGCCGTCCACGAGCACGTACTCGCCCGCGCCCTGGAAGTCGTAGAAGACGCCGTCGAACGTCCGGAGGTGCGGATCGCCGTGCGAGCCCCCGGGCGGCGTCCCCGGCGGGGCCGGCGGCGCGGCGGCGCGGCAGTCGAGGCGCACCGGGAGGCTCCTCTCGCGGACACGGTAACGGTCCTTGAACGAGATCGTGAGGGCGCCCGTGGCCGTCGACGGCTCGGCGCCGCACCTGGCGCGCACAGCGAGCGCGACCGACTCGCTCGGCGCGAGCGCCCCCTCCGCGCCCGACTCGATCGTGAGCCACGGGACGCTCGACGCGATCGTATAGCTGATCTCGCTGCCGCGGTTGATCAGCTTGATCGCGCGCAGCGCGTCCTCGCCCGCCTGCCCGCCGAGCTCCGCGCCCTCCAGCGCCGGATCGCCCGGCGACTGCCTCGTCACCGCGAGGCAGTTCGTGCCGTATTCCTGGTAGAGCGCGGTGTCCCGGAGATCATCGAACGCCTGCTTCAGGTTGCACGGCTGCGGCTGCGGCTCGGGCTCCCCGGGGAGGGGCACTCTTCGGTCTCTCGGCGGCGCCATGCACTCCCAGTCGGTCAGGTTGAGACCGGCGAACGTCGGGTTCTGGTAAGCGAACCAGATGAGCGACTGGATCCGGCAATTGTTCTTGTCGTTGTACGCCGCGACGTCCTGGTAGGCCTTCTGGATGAACCCGCTCCGGTACGGCTGCTCCGCGTAATGCTCTCCCTCGTGACCATAGAGATCTCCGGCGTGATTGAACTCGGTGATGTAGATCGGCAGCGCCGCCCCGCCGGCGCCGTCGACGATGTCGAGCTGCAGCTTGTAGTTCTGGAAGCCGTCATGCGGCTTGTCGCTGCGCGGATCGGGGTCCCCGCCGCGCCCCCCGTAGGCGTGGAGCGCGAGGCCGTCGGCGTGGTCCTTCGTCTCGAGGACCAGGCAGTGCAGGTACTTCTTGTAGTCCATGTCGTGGGCCTCGGCGCCCGGGCAGCTCGCTGTCGTGTCGGCGTTGAGCGGGCCGACAGCGCCGACGAGCAGCTTGGCCGACACGCCCTCTTCCTTCATCCGGCGGCGGACGTCGCGGAAGCAGCTCGCGTACTGGGCGACAGTGATCCCCCCCTCGCCCGGATCCTCGCTGTTCTCGAAGGCCGCGTTCATCTCGTTGCCGAGGATGAACGTCGTGGAGCAAGGGCCCTTGCAGACCTCGTTGTCGACGATCCGCTTCATCGTGTCGACGACCTCCCCGGGCCAGGCGGGATCGCAGGCGTCGCTGCTCGCCGGAGGGAGGGTCTGACCGTAGCTGTAGTCGAACCGCACGATCGGGCTGAATCCGTCGTCGATCATGCGCTTGTACCGCTGGTAGTCGATCTCACCGCGGCTCGGCTTCGTGTAGTGGACGAAGACGGTCCAGCTGCTCCGCGCCGAGCCCTCGGGTGGCGTGATGAGGTTCGCGGCCGCCCGCTCGTCCGTCCTGTCCTCGATGCTGTGGACGCCGAAGAGGTAGCTGGCCTCGATCTGCGCGGGCGCCTCTTCCGCCAGCGGCAGCCGTGGTATCCGCATCGCGAGGTCCGCCGCCGATGTCTCGTCCGGCGCCGGCGCGTCGGCGCCGCACCGCGGGAGAGCGAGGAGCGTCATGAGGAGGACCGAGCCGTTCACGAGTCGAGATCTCAAGGGGACTCCTTTTGCCTGAGGACCTGCGCGCTCACGCAACCGGCGTGCCCTCGCGCCGCGGCGCGATGCCGCGCGTCGGCTTGCCGGCGGCCGCGGCGAGCGCGGGCCTCCAGCGCAGCGCCGCCCGCGCCCGGCAAAGCAACGATTGCCGACCCGGCAAAAGCTGCCTTCAGGGGCGGGGCGGGCACGCAATCATTGCTCGACGGCTCGACGGCTCGACCGCCGCGCTGCGCCCCTGCGCCGCGCGCGCCGGAGGGGCCGCGGACGGACGCGTTCGGCGCCGGCGGTTCAGCGGTCGCCCACAGCCCGCTTGCGCTCGGGGCCCGGCGGCAGCGCTGCTTGACCGAAGTCGCCCGCCAGCCAATGATGGCCCGGTGAAGCTCCTTCACGCGATCGCGGCCGGCGCGCTCGCGGCGGCCGGCTGCAGCGAGACCGCCGCGGTCCGCCCCGCGCCGGCCTCGCCGCGCGCCGCGCCGGCCTTCGCCGCCGCCGACGCGCCCTCGCCCGTCGGGATCGCGGGCGCCCCCGCGAAGCCCGCCGAGCGCCGGGCAAGCCTCCTGTTCCACGTCAACGACCGGCCGTTCCCCTCGCCGCTCATCGACGCCGTCGTCGCGGGCCAGCCGACCGTGCTGCTCGTCGACACCGGCGCCTCTCACCACGTCCTCGCCCGCTGGCTCGCCGACGAGCTCGCGCTGCCCCTCTCGACCGCCGGCGACGTCGCCGTCGATTACGCGGGCAGGCCGCTGCAGGTCTCCCGGATCGAGGACGCGAGCATCGCGCTCTCCGGGTGGGGCCGCGTCGAGGCCCCCGCGCTGCTCGTCGTCCCCGTGCCCGACGTCCTCCAGCGCCTCGGCATCGGCGGCGTCATCGCGCCGCAGGCGCTCGCAGCGCCGGGCCGCGCCGTCGTGCTCGACCTGCGCGACGGCCGGATGACCGAGGCGCCGAGCGACGAGGCCGGCCGCGCGCTCCGGGCGCGGTTCGGCGACGCCGCTGTCGCGGAGCTCGCCCGCTGCAGCGGACCGAACCAGGGCAGCGAGCTCACCGCGAAGGCGACCGTCGAGGGGATCGCCGTCACGCTGAAGATCGACTCGGGTGCATCGCAGAGCTCGCTCTTCGCCGTCTCCCCCGCGGGGAAGACGCTGTCGCGCCGGGCGACCGGCGACAGGAGCGCCTACGCCGCCTCAGGCAAGCACACCGTTCCCGTCCTTTCCGGCGCTCGCCTCCGGCTGGCGGGGTTCGACGCCGCCGCCGAGCTCGATTTCCTCCCCGGCGCGCTGCGGGCGGCCTGTCCGTCGGACGGATTTGCCGGCATGGATGTGCTCCGCACGTGTGTGCTGGTGCTCTCCGAGGACGGCGGCCTCGCGGGCTGCGCCCCGCGGTGACGCCGTCGACGCGCCGCGCGCCGCCGCGTTGAGCGGCGCGGCGCGCGGAGCCGCCCGGCGGACCGCCATGCGCCAGCGGGGGCGCGAGGCGTCGTGGTAGAAGGGGCGCACGCGTGGACGTCCCCCGTCGCCGCCCCGGGGGGAGGGATCCGGTTCCCCGCGACGTCGACGCGCCCGCGTGGGGTCGGAGGCATCATGACGACAGGTTTCGAGTTCTTGACCCAGGATGACGAGCGCTTGCTGCTGGAGAAGTCGACCTGCGTCACCTACCGGCCAGGCGAGCAGATCCTCGAGGAGGGCTCGCGCAGGCAGGGCATCTTCATCGTGCGCAGCGGCCTCGTCGGCGTCGAGGTCGCCCACCTCGGGCGCGGCGTCGCGCTCCGCCAGCTCGGCCCCGGCGCCATCTTCGGGGAGATGTCGTTCCTCGAGAGCGCCGCCGCGAGCGCCTCCGTCGTCGCCCGCGAGGAGTGCACCCTCGACGTCATCGAGGGCCCCTATGTGCACTCCCTCCTTGCCTCCGTCCCCGGCCTCGCCGCGCGCTTCTACCAGTCGCTCGCGATCATGCTCGCCCAGCGCCTCCGCGAGAACACCGCGATGCTCCCGCCGCTCCTCGTCGAGGACGTGCCGCAGGTCAACCGCTTTCACGCGGCGAGGACGGGTCAGGCCGGCACCAACAACATCCCTCCCAAGCTCATCGACACCGTCGAACAGTTCAAGTTCGAGATGATGATCGCCGACAGGATGGTGAAGGAGGGCAAGCACCCCGAGGCGGAGATCCAGGAGAAGGTGAGCGCCGCGTGCCAGACCATCGTGTCCGCGCTCCGCGAGCACATCGAGCGCGAGCGCCACCTCGAGAAGGGCATCGGCGCCTACGTGTTCCGCGAGACCTTCTCGCTCTTCATGCTGAGCCGCACCGTCGACCGCTGCTACACGAAGCCGCGCGGCTACGCGGGCGATTTCTACACCATCGAGATGATGTACAACGACGAGCCCGCGGGCGACGGCCGGCTCGGCCGCTTCATCGACCAGTGGGGGCTCGCGATCGAGGCCTGCCGCGCCGTCAAGAACCGGAGGGGCGTGATGAGCCGCGCCATCCGCGAGGCCTGCAGCGCGCACGCGTCCGGCCCGGTCCTCATCACCAGCCTCGCGAGCGGCCCCGCCCGGGAGCTCTTCGACCTGTTCGCGGACGGGAGCGAGCCGCCCGACATCAAGGCGACGTGCATCGATATCGACAACCAGGCCCTCGCCTACGCCGCCGGCATCGCCGACCAGCTCGGCGTCATGGACCGCTTCAGCTTCGCCCAGGACAACGTCGTGCGGCTCGCCCACGGCCGCGGCAGGACGGTGCTCAAGCCCCAGCACATGATCTACAGCATCGGGCTCACCGACTACCTGCGCGACGACCTCGTCGTGAGCCTCCTCAACTGCATGTACGACAAGCTCCTGCCCGGGGGCATCGCGCTCGTGGGGAATTTCGGGGCGAACAACCCGAGCAAGGCCTTCATGGACCACGTGCTCGAGTGGGAGCTGATCCACCGCAGCGCCGACGATCTCAGGACCCTGTTCACCCGCTCCAAGTTCGGGAACACCCCCGTCGAGGTGCGCGCCGAGGAGGCCCAGGTCAACCTCTTCGCGTTCTGCACCAGGTCGTGACGCGCGCGCGCGGCGCGGCGCCCGCGCGGCGCGGCGCCCGGGTCAGCGGAGCCAGCGGACCTCGTACTCGCACGTGGGGTGTCCCTCGAAGCGGCACCTCGTGTGCAGGCTCTGCCCGCCGCGCGCGCCCGAGAGCCGGAGCGCGTTCTCCTGCCAGGCAGGCACCGCGTCCCTGCAGGTCTGGCGCCCCGGGTCGGCCTGCGGGTCGACGCCGAGATAGAGTATCAGGCGGAAGAACCGCTCGCCCTCTGCCAGGGGGGCGAGCCGGCCTCCGTTGAAATACATGCCCCACATCACGCCGGCCTGCCGCATGACGAGCGCGGGCGTGCCGAGCTTGAGGAGCACCTTGTGCGCGAGCGTCAGATCCTGCTCGGCCACGTAGGCCGCGAGATCGCGGATGACACCCGACTTGTTGGGCCAGCGCGAGATCTCGTCCGCGATCGCGTTCCAGACCGCGACGGGGTACCAGCTGTGCGCCACGAGATCGGGCGACGAGAAGACAGCGCGGACGCTGGCGGGCAGCTTCGCGTCGAGCACCGAGATCGCGTGGCTCCCCCACCGCGTCAGCAGGTAGGCCCTCGTGTGCATGAGCGCTGAGCCCCGGATCTTCATCGCGAAAGCCGCTCGTCCAGGATAGAGGCTCCCCCGCCGCCGGGGCCAGCGCCGAGCGCTGCGGACCGCCGCGCGCGTCGAGCGCCCACCCAGGCGCCGCCGCTGCCACGCGCGCGCCGTCGATCGCACACGAGCGCCCTCACTGCAGGCGCTCGGCGGCCGCGGCCGGCGGGGGCGCGTCGCCGGCGCCCTGCGCCCGCGGCGCCTGCGTCGACGCGTCGAGCACGGCGCGCACCGCCTGCGCGAGCTGCGTCGGCGTGTACGGCTTCGAGAGGAAGTGCACGGCGCCCTCGACCAGCTCGCCCGGCATGGCGGAGTCCTCGATGTAGCCCGATGTGTAGAGGACGGGCAGCGCGGCGCGCGCGCGGGCGAGCGCCGCCGCGACCTCGGGGCCGCGCGCGTCCGGGAGCACCATGTCGCTCACGAGCAGGTGGATGACGCCGGGGTAGGCGGCCGCGAGCGCGACCGCCTCCTTGCCGCTGCGCGCCGCGAGGACCGAGTAGCCGAACGAGCGCAGCGCGGCGACGCAGAGCTCGCGCACCTGCGCCTCGTCCTCCATGACGAGCACCGTCTCCGCGCCCCCGACCACGGCGGCCGACGCGCGCGCGGGCTGCTCGCACGGCGCGCCGCGCACGCGCGGGAACCAGATCGTGAAGCGCGTCCCCTGGCCGGAGGCGCTGGAGAACCAGATGTGGCCGCCGTGCTGCTTGACGATGCCGTGGCACGTCGCGAGCCCGAGCCCCGACCCCTTGCCGGGCTCCTTCGTCGTGAAGAACGGCTCGAACACGTACTGCTGGATCGCGTCCTCCATGCCCTGCCCGGTGTCGGTGACCGTCAGCGCCACGTACTCGCCGGGCTCGATCTCCGGCCTCCGCTCCGCGTCGTCCGGGCTGACGTGCGTGTTCGCCGTCTCGATCGTCAGCCGGCCCCCGCCGGGCATCGCGTCGCGCGCGTTGACGGCGAGGTTCATGAGGAGCTGCTCGAACTGCCCCCGATCGATGCGGATGGGCCAGATCTGGCTGCCCGGCAGCACGTCGAGCGCCACGTCCTCGCCGACGAGCGGGCGCAGGAGCGACTCCACCCCGAGGATGAGCGCGTTCGGGTCGACGACTGTCGGCTGGATGATCTGCTTGCGCGCGAAGGCGAGGAGCTGCCGCGTGAGCGCCGCGGCGCGCTCCGCGGCGGTGCCGATCTGCGCGAGGTGATCGAGGATGGGCGACGGCGGCGGCGACTTGCGCACCGCGAGCTCCTTGTGCCCGAAGATCGCCGTGAGCATGTTGTTGAAGTCGTGCGCGACGCCGCCGGCGAGGCGGCCGATGGCCTCGAGCTTCTGGCTGTGCAGGAGCTGCTCCTCGAGGCGCCGGCGCTCGGTGATGTCGAGGCTCGTGCCGACCAGCCCGGTGATCGCCCCGGACTCGTCGGTGAGGAGCTGCGCCGCCATCTGCACGTGGCGCAGCTCGCCGGTCGACGGGCGCACGACGCGGCACTCGACCGGGCCCGCGATGCCGAGCGGCGACGCGCTCTCCGCGCCGCCGAAGACCCGGTGGCGGTCCTCGGGGTGGATGACGCTCGCGAGCAGCTCGAACGTCGGGCGCCTCGAGGGGGCGACGCCGAGGATCTGGTAGAGCTGCTCGGACCAGCGGACGGCGCGCGACGCGAGATCGTAGGACCAGCTCCCCACGTGGGCGATGCGCTGCGCCTCGTTCAGCATGCGCTCGCTGCGGCGGAGCTCCTGCTCGGCGCGGCGGCGCTCGGTGAGGTCGACGACGACGCCGAAGAAGCGGGACGGCGGGCCCGCCCCGTCGACGATGGGCAGGCTGCTCAGCAGGCACTCCCGCACCGCGCCGTCCTGGCGGAGCACGCGGAACGCCGTCGCGCCCGATCCCTCTCGGGTCTCGATCGCCCGCTGCAGGAGGGTCGTCATCCGCTCCCTGTCGTCGGGGTGGACGGCCGCGAGGAAGGCCTCTGTCGACGGCGTGTGCTTCGCGGGATCGCAGCCGATGATCCGGAAGAGCTGCCGCGACCAGGTGAGGTGGTTCTGGTCGCGATCCCAGATCCAGTTGCCCATCTGGGCCACCTCCTCGGCCTCGTCGAGCTGCGCCTCCCATTCGGTGGCGCCGGACGTCAGCGCCGCCCCGCCCGGGCCCGAGGCCGACGCGCCCGGGCTCCGCGTGGAGGCGGGCAGCCCCGACGCGCGGACGCGGGCCAGCTCCAGCTCCAGCTCGGCGACGCGCGCGCGGAGGGCGTCCAGCTCACGGCTCGCCGCCGCGCTCATGGCCGTCCTGCTCCTCGACGTCGCGCGGCGGTGCTCATGGGGGCGCATTGTATGCTGCGGCGGTCCCCGCGGGGGGTTCCTCTTCTGCGGCGCCGGCGGCGGTCGCGCCTAGCCACGCCGGCGCACGAGCAGCGTTCGCGTGATCTCCACGACCTTTTCCTTGACCCTGCCGTCGGTCTTGCCGAGCTCCGGGGTGAACAGGTCGGCCCCCTGATCGAGCAGCGCGCGCGGCGGGGTGTTCTTCACGCCGACGACGCGGAAGGTGACGCTCCCCGCGCCCGCGCCGGCCTCCTCGCGGGCGATCACCTTCGACGCCGCGAAGAGCGTGTCGCCCGCGAGCACGCCGCTCGGGTGCGCGCCGTCGTCGAGGCCGAGGTCCCAGACCGCGCACCCGGCCGTGTCCCTGCTCGAGAGCGCGAGCACCCAGGACAGCACGAGCCCCCCGTGGACGACGCGCGTCTTGGCGAAGGAGCTCGACCGGCAGTACTGCTCGTCGAGGTGGAGCGGGTGGGAGTTGCGCAGCAGGGTCGAGAGCTGCATGTGCTCGCTGTTGCCGACCGTCCTGCCGACCTCGTGGGTGATCACGTCGCCCACCTCGAAGTCGTCCCAGAAACAGGAGAAGCCGCCGTGGCGCGGCGCCGGCGGCAGCGGCCCCTCGAGCGCCTCCGGCAGGCGCGCCGGCGGCGCGGCGGGCTGCTCGACCGCGTGCGGCGCGTCCGCGGAGCGCTCGGCGACGCTGCCGCAGGGCACGAGCGCCTTGCGCTCGAACGAGCAGACGAGGAGCCCGTCCTGGTTCACCACCTGCGTCCGGACGTGCACGACGCCCTTGTCGCCCGTGGAGACGGGCTTCTTGCCGATCACCATCGAGCTCGCGCGCAGCGTGTCGCCCGGATAGCAGGCGTCCGGGAACCGCACGTCGATGTACGCGAGGTGCGCGATCGCCTGCTCGCTGACGTCGTGGACGCTGAACGAGATCCCGAGGTTGAGGAGCAGCAGCGGGTTCACCGGCCTGTCCTTGAGCCCCACCGAGCGGGCCGCGACGCGGCTCGCGTACGTCGGGATCGCGTCCTGGAATGAGGCCGCGAAGAGCGCGAGCATCCCCTCGTCGACGGTGACGTCCCAGGGGTGCGCGTACACAGCGCCGACAGTGAAGTCATCGAGCTTGCGGCCGTAGCGAGGGGAGCGGACGCGGACCATCGGTCCGCGCGATCATGTCACAGGCGCGCGCCCCTGACGACAGCGCCTGACGGCAGCGCCGCCCGCGCTCGCCCGCCCGCGATCGCTCAGGGGAGCGCCCCCTCGAGCAGGGCGCGCGCGATGCCCTGCGCCAGCACCTCGCGCGTGCCCAGGTGGAAGGAGAGGCTGCGGGCGTCGAGCAGGAGCCTCGCCGGCACCGACGCCTCGGCGTAGCCGTTCGCCCCGTGGATCTGCACGCAGGCGTCGGCGGCGTCCCAGGCCGCGCGGCTCGCGAACAGCATCGCCATCGCCGAGGTGACCTCGCACGGCTTGCCGCTGTCGGCCGCCTGCGCGGCGGCGCGCGCGAGCTGGCGCGCGGCCGCGACGCGGGTGATGAGCCCGCCCATGCGGTGCGCCACGCGCGGGAAGGAGAGGAGCTGCGACCCGAACTGCACGCGCGTCTTCGCCCGCTCGAGCGCGAGCTCCAGGGCGGCCTGGGCCACGCCGACGCTGCACGAGGCCGCGTAGATGCGGCCGACCACGAGCGCGCGGTGGAGCTGGCTGATCCCCTCGCCCTCGCGCTCGCCGAGGAGCGCCTCGCGGCCGACGTGGAGCCCCTCGATCCGGAGCTCGTAGTGCCCCATGCCCCGCTGTCCGAGCGCCCGCACCTCGGCCCCGGCGATCCCCGCGTCCGGGAAGTCGGCGCCCGGGGCGCCGCGCCGCTTGGCGATCGCGAACAGGCTCGGCCCGAGCGGCTGCTGCCCCTGGCCGCCCGGCGTCGTCGTCCTCGCCAGCGTGAGCACGAGGTCGGCGCGCGACGCGCCGGTGACCCACGCCTTCTTGCCGGTGATGACGTAGCTCCCGTCGGCCTGGCGCTCGGCGCGCGTGGCGATGCGGGCCAGGTCCGAGCCGTAGGCGGGCTCCGAGAGCGCGAGGGCGCAGCGCGCCTCGCCGGCCGCGATGCGCGGCAGCCAGGTCCGCCGCTGCGGCTCGGTGCCGGATCGGGCGAGGAGGTCTGCGGCGATCGAGGCGGTCGTGGTGAGCACGCCGAACCCGAGCGAGCCGCGCGCGAGCTCCTCGATCGCGGCGACCATGGCGGCCACGCCGAGCCCGTCGCCCCCGTTCTCGGGCGCGATGGCCAGCCGGAACACCCCGAACTCCCCCATGCGGCGGATGATCGACTCCGGGATGAGCCCGTTGCGCCGGTGGATCTCCGGCGCGAGCGGCTCGACGAGCCGCTCGACGAAGTCGCGCATGTTGTGCCGTATCCACCCGACGCGCTCGTCCTCTGCGCCCCCGGCGCCCTGGATCCCCTGCTCTGCCGCCGCGCGCGCGAGCGACGCGACGGCCGCGCCCGATCCCGCGTCGCGCGCCCACGCCGCCACGGCGGGGTGCCCGATCGCCTTCGCGACCTCGTCCTCGCGGAGCTCGACCTCCCCGAGCGGCGCGACCTCTCCGCCGCCCAGGTCGATGCCCCCGCGCAGCGCGAGCAGCAGCGCCCCCGTGTGCGCCTCCGCGACGGCCCTCGCCTCACCGCCGCCCACCTCGCGCGCCCACCCGGCGAGCGCGCGGCACGCCTCGATCTCCGCGTAGAGGTGGGCGAGCGCGTGGGCTGCGATCTGGTGTCGATCGAGCAGCAGCCGCGACACGTGCAGCGGCACGGCGCTGCTCGCCCGGGCGAGGCTCGCGCTCCTCGGCGCGCTCCGGAGCCCCGTTGTCGCCGGCCCTCCGACGTCCACGACGCGGTCCCGCAGCCGTCCTCGCGCCACCCGCGCGAGCTGCTCGACGGCGCTGATCGCCTCGCGCATTCCCCCGGGGCTATCGGCCTCGAGCTTGCGAGAAACGATGGTGGCGTGCTGCTCCCGGATCGCCCTCATCCCAAGTCCCCCCGATCGGACGAAAAGCCAGTCTGGCGGACGCAGGGCATAGCACCTCTGCGCTCCACGGCATCGCGCCCGCAGGCGCCAGAGTCCCGCCGAGGATGTCACCCTGAAGCGCGTTCGTCGAGCCAGGGCGCAGCACCGCTGACCGCGATTGACGCGCTTTTAAGGCCCTTCCCGAGTCCCCTTCACCGTTCCGTCCTGCGACACATCAACCAACGTGTCCCCCCGGGAAACCCCGAGTCTCGGGCGGACCATCGAGCCGGCCCCAACAGATCTCCGCTCATCCACCGCAGGCCCCCGGCGAGGGGCCCGAGCTACACGGAGCTGACCGCCGCCCCCCCCGCCGCCCCGCGCCCCCTGCACGCCCGGAGAAGCCTCTCCCCCAGCTCGACGGCCCACGCCCGCACGTCATCGGCCCGCGGGCACTGCGGCACCGCGTCGATCGCGTCCTGGATGAGCCGCTGCAGCAGCCGGGTCGTCCCCGAGAGCCCGAGCTCCAGCGCCGTGTTGGGCCGCCCGAGCGTCCCGTCGCGCCCCGCCGGCTTGCCCATGTCCTCCGGCCGGCCGATCAGGTCCATCACGTCGTCCGCGACCTGGTACGCCTCGCCGATGCGCTGCCCGAGGTCGCCCCAGGCGCCCCCGTCCTGCCCCGCCGAGAGCGCGCCGAGGGCCGCCGCCGCCTCGAACAGCGCGCCCGTCTTCGCGCGCCTGTAGGTCGACAGCGGCACCTTCGCCTCCGACTCCCACGCCTGCCCGGCGATGATCCCCTGCGGCATCCCGACGCCGGCCGCGAGCACCTCGAAGAACCGCACCCCCCGCCGGGCGTCGATCACGCCGCTCGCCACCGCGTGGAACGCGCCGCGCGCGAGCGCCTCGAACGCGAGCACGATGAGCTGGTCGCCGGTGAGCACCGCGACCGGCTCGCCGAAGGCCCGGTGGACCGACGGCTGACCGCGCCGGATCGGCGCGTCGTCGAAGCAGGGGAGGTCGTCGTGGACCAGCGAGGCGCAGTGGATGAGCTCCACCGCCGCCGCCGCGTCGGCGACCTCCGGCGCAGGATCGCCGTACGCCGAGGCGACCGCCAGGCAGAGCCGCGGCCTCACGCGCGCGCCGCCGGGGAAGACGGCGTGATGCGTCGCTGCCAGGAGCCCGGGCGGCGACGTAGAGGAAGAGAGCGACTCGATCGCAACGAGGAGGACCCGCTCGATCCGGCGGTCGAAATCCATGGAGAGCAGTTTTGAGGACGTCCGGGGTATTGTCAATGGTTTGCACAACACTTCAACAAAGCATGGACAATGCAGGCGCGTCGAGTACACTCCGGAGCCATGGCGGACACGAGGGATCGCGTCGTGGTGATCGGCGGGGGCATCGGCGGGCTGACCGCGGCGGCGCTCCTTGCATCGAGCGGGCTCGACGTCGTGTTACTCGAGCGGGCGGCGCGCGTCGGCGGAAAGATGCGCGAGGTGGTCCTCGGGGGCCGACGCGTCGACGTCGGCCCCACGGTGCTCACGATGCGGTGGGTCTTCGACGAGATCTTCGCGTCGATCGGGCTCCGCTTCGAGGACCACGTGCGGCTCCGCCCGGCCGAGACGCTCGCGCGCCACGCGTGGCCGGACGGCGCGACGTTCGACCTCTTCGCCGACGTCGAGCGCACCGCCGACGCCATCGGCGCGCTCGCGGGGCCGCGGGAGGCGGACGGCTACCGCCGGTTCTGCCGGTACGCGCGCGAGATCTTCGAGGTGGTGGAGGCGCCCTTCCTGCGCGCGGAGCGGCCCACCTTGAAGACGATCCTGAGCACGGCGGGCAGCCTGGGCATCAGCGGGCTCATGAAGATCGACGGGCACCGCACCCTCCACCGCGCGCTCTCCGACTTCTTCGCGGACGAGCGCCTGCGGCAGCTCTTCGGGCGCTACGCCACCTACTGCGGCTCGTCGCCATACCTCGCGCCGGCGACGCTGAGCGTGATCGCGCACGTGGAGCGCGAGGGCGTGTGGTTCCCCGAGGGCGGGATGTACCAGGTGGCCGAGGCGCTCGCCGCGGCCGCGACCCGCGCCGGCGCCACCCTGCGCTGCGGCGCGCACGTCGCCGCCATCGAGGAAGGCCGCGGCCGCGTCAGGGAGGTGGTGCTCGAGGGGGGCGAGCGCATCGCGGCCGACGCGGTCGTGATGAACGCCGACCCGGCGGCGCTGCGGAGCGGCCTGTTCGGCCAGCGCGCCGCCCGCAGGGCGCCGGCGGGCGCGCCGCGGTCGCTCTCGGCGGTCACCTGGGCGCTCGTGGCCGAGGCGAGCGGCTTCCCGCTCCTCCGGCACAACGTCTTCTTCTCCGGCGACTACGAGGCCGAGTTCCGCGACCTCTTCGAGCGCGACGCCCTCCCGCGCGACGCCACGGTCTACGTCTGCGCCGAGGACCGCTGGAACGCGCCCTCGCCCGAGCTCGGCGGCGCCGGGCCCGGCGCGCCCCCGGAGGCGCCCGCGCCCGCGCCCGTCGGAGAGCGCCTGTTCTTCATCGTCAATGCCCCTGCCACCGGTGATACCCACCCCCCCTCACCCTCGGAGATCCACGCATGCGAGCAGCGCGTCTTCCATCAACTGCAGCGGTATGGCCTCTCGCTGAAGAGCGTCGGCCCCTCTCCGGTGGTGACGACGCCGGCGGACTTCGAGCGCCTGTTCCCGGCGACAGGGGGAGCGCTCTACGGGCCGGCGTCTCACGGATGGAACTCCCCCTTCGCGCGGGCGGCCTCGCGCTCGAAGCTCCGGGGCCTGTACTTCGCGGGCGGGAGCGTGCACCCGGGGGCGGGCGTGCCGATGGCGGCGCTGAGCGGCCGGCTCGCGGCGCAGAGCGTGATGGAGGACCTCGCTTCGACCTCGAGATCCCGGACGGCGGCTATGCCTGGTGGTACCTGGATGCGGTGAGCGACGATCGCCGGTGCGCGATCACGATCATCGCGCTGCTCGGCAGCGTCTTCTCGCCGTACTACGCCCGGGCGCGCGCGCGCGGCGCCGCGGACCCGCTCATGCATTGCTCGATGAACGTCGCGCTGTACGGGCCGCGCGCCGATCGCTGGGCCCTGACCGAGCGGCCGCGGGACGCCGTCTTCCGGTCGCCGCGCTCGCTCGCCATCGGCCCGAGCCTGATGGAGTGGTCCGGGGGCGAGCTCCGCGTCGCGTTCGACGAGATCACAGCGCCGATCCCCTCGCGGCTCGCCGGGACGGTGCGCCTCCGCCCTGCCGCGCCGGAGCCGGGCGCGCGCGGCGCGGGGGACGGGGTCGCGCTCGACCGGCCGGGGCGGCACCGGTGGGCCCCGATCGCGCCGATCGCGCGCGCCGAGGTCGAGCTCGAGCACCCGTCGCTCCGCTTCACCGGCAGCGCCTACCTCGACACGAACGCCGGCGACGAGCCGCTCGACAGCGCCTTCGAGAGCTGGACCTGGTCGCGCGCGCTCGGGGCGGACGGGGTCGCCCTCACCTACGACGTCCAGCGCCGCGACGGCACGCGGCTGCTCGTCGGGAGGGCGTTCGACGCGGCCGGCGGCGCGCGCGAGCTCCCGCCGCTCTTCCCGCGGCCGCTCGGCGGCACGCGCTGGGGCATGGCGCGGAGCATCGCGGCCGACCTGGGCTCGTCGCCCCGGCTCCTGCGCACCTACGAGGACACGCCGTTCTACGCGCGCTCGCTCGCGGCGGCGACGTTCGCCGGCAAGCCGGCCACGGTCGTCCACGAGGCGCTCTCGCTCGACCGGTTCGCCAGCCCCTGGGTGCAGTTCCTCCTGCCCTTCCGCATGCGGAGGGAGGCGTGAGCGCGCTGCTCCACGCGGCCGCCTGCCTGCCCCTCGCCTGGGCGCTCGTGGTCGCGAGCGTCTCCGCCGAGGCGATCCGGCGCGCGGCGCGGCGGCGCGCGCCGGCCGCGCTGCCCTCCGGCGAGGCGCCGGCGGCCGCGGCGATCGACCCGCGCGCGCCGCGCGTCCTCGTCGTGCGCCCGTGCGCCGGCCCGGAGCCGCACCTTGAACGAACCCTCGGCTCGCTCGCCGGCGCGCGCCTGTCCGCGGCGGCGCGCTGCGTCTTCGCCGTCGCGGACGCGGGCGACGGCGCGTTCCCCGTGGCGTCGTCCGCGGCCGCGGCGCTCCGCGCCGCCGGGATCCCCGCCGAGGTCGCGCTCACAGCGGCCGCCGGCCCGAACCGGAAGGCGTCCCAGCTCGCGGCGGTGGTCGCCGCGGAGACCGCCCCGTTCGATGTCGTCCTCGTCGCGGACAGCGACGTCGACCTCGCCGGCCTCGACCTCGACGCCCTCGTCCATCCCCTCTGCGACGGCGCGCTCCCCGCGCCGCTCGACGCTGTGTGGGCGCCCCCTGTCGAGGTCGCGCCGGCGGCCTCGCTCGGCGACCGCGCCTCGGCCGCGGTCCTCGGCGGGTCGCTCCACGCCTTCCCGCTGCTCGCGGGGCTCGATCCGCGCGGGCTCGTCGGCAAGCTCTTCGCCGTCCGCGCCGCCTCGCTCGCCGCCGCGGGAGGGTTCGCGGCGCTCACCGCGCACCTCGGCGAGGACATGGAGCTCTCGCGCCGCCTCCTCGCGCGGCGCGGCGCGCGAGGGTCGATCGCCGCGGCGGCCCTCGTCGCCCCCTCGCTCGCCGCGGGCCGGGCGCTCCGCGACGTCATCGCCCGCTACGCGCGGTGGATCAGCGTCATCCGCGCGCAGCGCCCCGCGCTCCTCGCGAGCTACCCGGCGCTCTTCTTCGCGACGCCGCTCATCGCCGCGCTCGCCCTGCTCGCCGCCCCGGTCGCGCCGGCGCCGGCGGCCGCCGCGATCGCGATCGCCGTCGCGAGCCGCCTCGCTGTCGCCGCGTTCGCCGCGCGGATGGCCGGCCGGCGCGCGTCGCTCCTCGCCGCGGCCGCCGACGCGTGCCTCGCCGACCTCGTCCTCGGCGCCGCGTTCTTCCGGGCGCTGTCGACCCGCACCGTCGTCTGGCGGAGCGGCCGGTTCACGATCGATCGCCGCGGCCTCCTCCGGGAAGCCGAGGCGTGAGCGGCTCGCGGGGGCGCGTCCAGTGAGCGAGCAGCCGCTCCGCCGCCTGCCCGACGACCGAGGGCTTCGCCCGGTGGACGTACTGGAAGCCGTCGACGTCGAGGAGCAGGTCCTTCGCCCCGGCCACCTTGCGGATCGCCCGCTGGATCCGGTCGAGCTCCGCGGTGACGGCGATCTCCTGGGCCGCGCACGCCGCCTCGGTGTCGCGCCCCCCGCGCCCCGCCTCCGGCTCCCGCGGCCCGCGCCCCGCCTCGCCGGGCTCGCGCCCCGCCTCCGCCTCGCCGGGCCCGAGCGGCGCGGCCACGGGCTCGCCGATCGCCAGGTAGAGCCGCGGCCGCTCCTCGCCGGCGAACTCGTACCGCAGCGCCACGGGCAGCACCCTGGCCCGCCGCGCGACGCGCGCGATCTGGGCCGCGCCGGCGCGGAAGCCGAGCGGCCGCTCGTCCGAGGGCCGCTCCCGCCCCTGGGCGAAGATCCACACGGCGCGGCCGGGGCGATCGAGCAGCCGCGCCGCGTACCGGATCGCGGCCGTGCCGTCCGAGGGCAGGTCGAGATCGACCCCGAACGCCCCGACCAGCGCGAAGAACGGCAGCCGGCGGAGGTTGTCCGCGTCCATCATCGCGTGGCCGTCGACGCCGAGCAGGTGCTGCGACGCGTGCAGGACGACAAGCGGATCCCACCACGAGCAGTGGTTCGCGACGAGCAGGAGCGGCGCCTCGGCCGCGAGGGCGCGCGCCGCGTCGACCCCCCGCGCGAGCACCGCGCCGAACGTGCCGTGGATCCGCGCGCGCGCGTGCGCCGCGAACCAGGCGTTGAACCACCGATGCTTGCGCGCTGGAATCATCCGGGCTCCCGGCGCGGAGCCTACACCCCCCTGCCCGCGCTTTCGCTTCTCGAGGAGACCGCGCGATGACGCTTTCGCTCGCCATCTGGATCGTCACGGCCCTCGCCGCCTTCGCGGCCATGGAGGGGTGGGCCGCTTTCCTTCACGGCAAGGTCTGGCACCACGCCCTCTGGAGCATCCACCGCTCCCACCACGCGAAGCGGCGCGGCCTGTTCGAGCGGAACGACGCGCTCTCGTTCCTCCACGCCCCGGTGGCCACCGGGCTCATCCTGTACGGCTGCATGGGCGCGCCGGGCCCGCTGCGCGAGGCCGCCTTCGGGTTCGGCCTCGGCATGACGGCCTTCGGCGCCGCCTACGTCCTCGTCCACGACGGGCTCGTCCACCGGCGGCTCCCTGTCTCGGGCCTCGCGCGCGTCCCCTACCTCGCGCGCGTCCGCGACGCGCACCGCGTCCACCACAGCACCGGCGGCCCGCCGTACGGCCTGTTCCTCGGGCCCCTCGTCCTCGCGCGGCGCGCGGCGGGCGCGGAGCCCGCCCCCTCTCCCGGCGCCGCGACCGCTTCGCCCGCCCGCGCGGCGACCGCCGCGGCCCGTCAGCGGGCCCGGTAGAGCTCCCGCGCGAGCCCCGCGCCCCAGCGGCCGATGGCCCGGAGCGGCAGCGCGCTCACCACCTCGCGGTACACCTCGGGCCGCCGCGCCGCCGTCTCCCTCAGGAACCTCACGAAATCGGCCGGCTGCATCTCGTCGCGCAGCAGCGCCGCGTAGGTGTCGTTTCCCATCGCGTGGAGCACGGCGAACGCCGTGTTGAGCAGCGCGTTCATCTCCCCTGCCCTCGCCCCGCCCGCGGGCCTCGCCATGAGCGCCGCGAGCGCGCCCGTGCCCGAGTGCACCGGCGCGTCGTGCGCCGTGCTCGGCGCGCCCGGGTCCTCGACCGCCCGCGCCAGATCCGCGGCCGTCGCCACGAGCTCGCGCACGCTCGCGCCGAAGCCGCAGAACGTCAGCGGCGAGTGACGCGCCGCCGCGTCCCCCACGAGCCGCACCCGCCGCCCCGGCGCGCGCGGCGCCGCCGACAGCCGCGACCAGCCCGGGATGAACCCGAACGTCGGCCGGACGAGCCGCGCGTCGCCCTCCTTGTACCGCGAGAGCAGCCGGAAGAACCGCGCGTACAGCGACAGGAGCGCGCCCGGCCCGACGTCCCCGGAGCGCGCGTAATAGAAGAGGTAGACCGTCGTCTCGCCCCGCCGCCCCGGGAACGCCTCCCAGAGGTGCTGCCTGCCCTCCTCGACGTCCTCCGTTGTCGCGAGGATCTCGCCCACGTCGGGCCGGATCTGCCGCTCGCCGTCGCCCTCCTCGAGCCCCGCGAGCACGCCGCCGACCGTGGGGCAGACAAGGTCCGCTGTCGCGTACGGGCTCGCCGCGCCCCGCGCGTCGACGAGGATCCGCGCGGAAAGCGCGCGCGGCGCCGCGCCCGGCCGCGCCTCGGCCACGGCGAGCCCCACAGCGTCCGGCCCCTCCGCGTGCCCGACGAGCGCGTGCCCGTCGAGCAGCGCGACCCCGAGCGCCTCGGCCCGCGCCCGCGCCGCCTCGAGCAGCGCGCCCGCGTCGATCGCGTGATCGAGCACGCCGCGCACCGGGTACGTCCCGCCGCCGTGCCAGCGGCACAGCCCCTCGGCGTAGCGGGCGACGACGAGCCGCTCGACCTCGGCCCGCGCGAAGAGCCCCGACGCCGACAGCGCGTCCACCTCGGCCGTCCCAGCGTTCCACTCGCGGTGCGCCGCGCCGATCCGCGCCCGGTCGAGCACCGCGACGCGCAGCCCCGCCGACGCGAGCAGCGGCGCGAGCAGCAGCGACAGCCCGCCGCCCGCGATCACCACGTCGTGGTCGACGGCCGCGCCCCGATCGGGCGCCCGCGCCGCCGCGCCCTGCGGCGGCGCGCCGGGCGACGCGGCCCGCGCCGCGTCGAGGTGCTCCAGCCGCGCGAGCAGCGCCTCGCCGCCCGCCTCGCGCACGCGCCCGCGCGCCGCGTCGAGCTCCCGCGCCGAGGCGGCCTGCGGGCTGACGGCCCCGGCCCTCATCGCGCCGCCTCCAGGAGGAAGCGGACCTCGTCGAGCGGCGGCGCCGCGCCGTGCTCGCGCTCCTCCGCCGGCGCCGCGGGCCTGCCGACGAGCGCCCGCAGCACGAGCCACCCCTTGCGGCCGGGCGACACCACCGCGCGCGTCGACACGGAGTCGAAGCCGCGGCGCGCGATCTCGCGCCCGATGTCCGCGTAGATGAGCCGCGCCGCCTGGATCGCGGCGCGGCAGTCGCGCGGCAGCATCGGGATGCCGGCGCCCGCGCGGCGGTAGAGCACCTCCGCCTCGGCGAGCAGCCGCGCCACGACCCGCCCCAGCCGGTCGTCGAACGCCGGCCGCTCGAGCCAGCGGTCCGGATCGATCCCGGCCTCGCGCATCCACGCGAGCGGCAGGTAGACGCGCCCGCGCCGCGCGTCCTCCCCGATGTCGCGCGCGATGTTCGTGAGCTGCATGGCGACGCCCAGGTCGCACGCCCGCGCGAGCGCGTCGGGCCCCCGCGCCCCCATGAGCGCCGACATCGTCGCGCCCACGGCGCCCGCGACGCGCGCCGCGTAGGCGTTCAGCTCGGAGAGCGTCTCGTAGCGGCGCCCCTCCGCGTCCCACGCGAACCCCTCGAGCAGCGCGTCGATGAACGCGCGCGGCAGCGCGTGCTCCGCCATGACGTGCGCGAGCGCCCTGTCGACGGGGCTGTCGTCCGGGGCGCCCGCCGCCGCGCGCGCGAGCCGCTCGCGCAGCGCCGCGACCGCGGCCGCGGCCGCGGCCGGCGGGGCGTGCTCGCCGAGCTCGTCGACAGCGTCGTCGGCGACCCGGCAGAACGCGTAGAACGCCGACGCCGGCTCCCGCACGCGCGCCGGCAAGAGGAGCGCCGCGGCGGCGAAGCTCTTCGACCCCTTGCGCAGGAGCGCCTTGCACGCGGCGAAGTCCGCCGCTGACGGCTCAGAGGAACTTCGATGCATCCGGGACCACCTGATCCAGCACGCGGGCCGACGAGAGCACCCCGGGCAGACCGGCCCCCGGGTGCGTCCCTGCCCCAACGAGGTAGAGGTGCTCGACGTCCTCGCTCGCGTTGTGCGGCCGGAAGAAGGCGCTCTGCGTGAGCACCGGCTCCGGCCCGAACGCCGCGCCGCGGAACGACAGCAGCCGGTCCTGGAAGTCCTGCGGCGTGAGCAGCCGCGAGCTCGCCAGCGCGCCCTCGAGCCCCGGCACGAGCGTCGCCTCGAGCAGCGCCGCGATCGAGCGCCGGTAGCGCTCCTGGGTGGCGGGCCAGTCCGTGCCGCTGAGCAGGTTCGGCACCGGCGACAGCACGTAGAACGCGTCGCAGCCGGGCGGCGCGAGGGCCGGATCGGTCGCTGTCGGGCGGTGCAGGTACAGGCTGAAGTCGTCCGCGAGCACGTGCCTCTGGAAGATGTCCTCGAGCAGCGCCTTGTACCGCGGGCCGAGGAGGATCGTGTGGTGCGCGACGTCCGGGTACTGCCGGCGCGTCCCGAAGTACCACACGAAGAGGCTCATCGAGTAGCGCTGCCGCTCGATGCGCCTGTCGGTCCAGCGCTTGCGCGCCTCGGGCGGCACGAGGTGCCGGTACGTCCACGCCGAGTCCGCGTTCGACACGACGACGTCCGCCGCCATCCGCTCCCCCGACGCGAGCTCCACGCCGCGGGCGCGGCCGCCCTCGACGGCGATGCGCCGCACCTCGGCGCCGCACCGGACCGATCCGCCGAGCCCCTCGATGAGCGACACGAGCCCGCGCACAAGGGCGCCCGTGCCGCCGATCGGGAAGTGCACGCCCCAGTTGCGCTCCAGGAACGCGATCAGGCTGTAGATCGAGGTGGTCGAGAACGGGTTCCCGCCGACGAGCAGCGGGTGGAAGCTCAGCACCTGGCGCAGGCGGTCGTCCTTCACGTGCTTCGCGACGAGCCCGTACACGGTCCTGTAGCTCTCGAGCCGCACCATGTCCGGCACGATGCGCGCCATGTCCTTCCACGACCCGAACGGCACGTGCGCGAGCTCCTCGAACCCCACGCGGAAGATCGCCTCGCTCGTCTTGACGAAGCGCTCGTAGCCCTCGACGTCGCCGGGTGACAGGCGCGCGACCTCGGCGCGCATCGCGGCGGCGTCGCCCGTGTAGTCGAAGGTCGCGCCGTCGTGGAAGCGGATCCGGTAGAACGGCGTCACCGGCCGCAGGTCGACGTCGTCGGCCAGGCTGCGCCCGCAGAGCTGCCAGAGCTCCTCGAAGAGGAACGGCGCCGTGATCACGGTCGGCCCCGCGTCGAAGGTGAAGCCGTCCTGGCGGTGCACGTACGCGCGCCCGCCCGGCTCATCGAGCTTCTCGACGACGGTGACCTCGTAGCCCCGCACCCCGAGCCGCACGGCCGCCGCGAGCCCCCCGAAGCCGCTCCCGATCACGACGGCGCGCGGCCTCCCCTGGCGGCCTCCCGCCGGCCGCCGCGCGGGCAGGGAGGCGGCCCCGTCGCCTCCCGCCGGAGATCCGGGCCGCTCTGGATGCGCCGAAGAAGCGCTGGTGTTCTGCATGGCGCCGAGTATAATGTTTGTCCCAGCCTTTGACAAAGGCGAAAGTATCGTCCCAAGTTGGTCTGCCTGGGCCTCGCTGCCCGTCGGTCCGGCGCTTCGTGCCGGCGGGGTCGGCTGCGGCTCGCCGGCCTTTAACAGGGTTGTCCAGTTGAGCCGCTACAGAATTCATGCCGTCTCGAAGATGTGTGGCGTGTCGTCGGCGACGCTGCGCGCGTGGGAGCGCCGTTACGGCGTGCCGTCCCCGGCGCGCACGGCGTCGGCGTACCGCCTCTACAGCGAGGACGACGTCGCGCTGATCAAGAAGATGCGCGACTACGTGAACGGCGGCATGGCGGCCGCCGAGGCGGCGCGCATGGTGATCGAGACGGCGGCGCCTCAGCCGCCGGTGTACACGAACGGCGGGGACGTCTTCGCGGGCGCGAGCGAGCGCATCGTCGACGCCGCGCTCCGGTTCGATCCGGACGGCCTCGAGGCCGAGGTGAACCGCGCGCTCTCGCTGGGCCCCGCGGTGACGATCTTCGAGCGCGCGCTCGGCCCGGCGCTCGAGCGCATCGGCGATCTCTGGCACGAGGGGAAGATCACTGTCGCGCAGGAGCACCTCGCGTCGCAGGTGCTCGGCGCCACGCTGCTGCACCTCCTTCGGCTCGCGCAGCCGGGCGAGAGCGGGCGGCGCGTCCTGCTCGCCGCCTTCGCCGACGAGGACCACGTGCTCGGGCTGTTCGGCATCGGCCTGCGCTTCTGCGCGTGGGGTTTCCGCTCGGTCGTGCTCGGCCCGCGGACCCCGCCCGCCGCGATCGCGCGCGCTGTCGAGTCGCTCTCGCCGGAGATCGTCGCGCTGACGGTGGCGATCCCGCCGCCGCCGCCGGCCGCGCGCGAGCTTGTCGACGCGTACGCGGACGCGTGCCGGGACGCCGCGTGGATCGTGGGCGGCGCGGGCGCGGAGGCGCTCCGGCCGTTCATCGAGGCGCGCGGCGGCCTGGTGGCGTCCACCGAGGTCTCGGAGGTGCGCGCGCAGGTCGAGTCCGCGCTGCTCTCGCGCCGGCGCCGCAAGGACGCGAGCTGAGCGCGCCGCGCGGGCGCGCGCCGCGTCGGCCGCGCGCCCGCGCACGCCGCGGTCAGCCCTCGACTTCCTTGCGGAGCAGCTCGAGCAGCTTCCTCTGCGCCTCAGGCTTGAGCTTGCCCTCGGCCGCGAAGAGCACCTGGCCGTTCTTGCCGACGAGGATGACGTTGCTGATGCCGCGGCGGAGCCGGTAGGCCGTGCGGAAGGCGCCGTCCCAGTCGCAGTAGATGGTCGCGCCGACCTTCCTCGACTCCTCGCGGATGGCGTCCTTCACGAACCCCTTCACCGGCCAGAAGTCGTACGAGCTCACGTCGGCGACCGCCGCGAGGGCGATGGTCTTGCGGTAGCGGTCGCCCTTCGCGAGCTTGGCGAGCGCGTCCTTGAACGCCTGGTTCTGCGTCGCCGAGTCCTTGTCCTCGTACACGATGAGGATCGGCTTGCCCCGGAGGGCCTTGAGCTGGAGCTCGCGGCCGTCGGCGTCCTCGAGGCGCGCGTTCGGCGCCCGGTCGCCCTCGGACGGCAGCGCCAGCGCGGCCCCCGAGATCAGCGCCAGCGACAGCGCTGCGGCGGAGGCGGCCGAGAGGAGGCGGGCGGGCCACGAGCGGCGGGAGAAGGACGGGCGGTTCTTCATGTCCATGGTTTGTACCATTCTTCGGCAACTTATCCCAGGGTTGTTCAACGTGGATCGTACCATCCGGCGGGCGCCGTTGTAGAGCTCGTTGGGCGCTCTGGCGGCCGGGGGTGTCCCTGGAAGCTCTCTCCCTGGGGGCTCCCGAGGAGTCCTCGGGGGTTCTCCGGATGAGATCGCCGGGGCTTCCTTGGCGGCATTCCGGTGCTGTTTCCGGCCCGTCTGTCACGGGGCAGGGCGGCTGGCCCGGCTCTTGACACTCCGGGCGCCGTGCAAAGATTGGGCGGTGCGAAGAGACCGGCTCCTGGAGCCAAGGTCCCGTAACGCTACAATAAATCGGCCGTCGCGAGCAGGGTGACGGCGCCGTGGGCGAGGCCCCGGCGCGCGCCGCGCGCGGGGGTCACGGAGGAGTCGCCATGCTGAACCGTTACACGGATTTCGATCGCACGTTCGCCATGATGGATGAGCTTCGTCGGCGCATGGACCGGGTGTTCGAGGACTATGACGCCCCGCGCGCGTCGCTCCGCGGCGAGTTCGACCAGTCGCCCCGGTACACGCCTGGCCCGCGGATTCACCTGTTCGACACGGGCAGCGCCCTTGTCGTCAAGGCCGATCTCCCTGGGCTGACGGAGAAGGATGTCCAGATCTCGCTGAACCAGGACGTCCTGACCGTGAGCGGCGAGCGCAAGTCGGACGCGCCGGAGGGTTACCTCGTTCACCGCAAGGAGCGGGGCGCGGTGCGCTTCAGCCGGAGCTTCACGCTGCCGAGCAAGGTCGACCCCGAGAAGACCTCTGCGGTCCTCAAGAACGGCGTGCTGACGCTCACGCTGAGCAAGGCCGCCGAGGCGCAGCCGCGGCAGATCACGGTGACCGCTCGCTGAGGGATCGTGGGTTCGACGGAGTCGAAGGAGAGAAGAGAAGGGTAGCGATACCGCGAAGAGCGGATCTGGAATGTACCGAGGAAGGAGCGATGACGATGAGCACCGATCGCAATTTGACCAACCGTGCCGAGAATACCCCTGAGAAGATCCAGCAGCGCCCTGCGGTGCCCCCGGCTGTCGACATCTACGAGAGCGCCGAGGAGCTCCTCGTCGTGGCGGATCTCCCGGGGGTGACGCAGGATCACCTGGCGATCCGGCTGGAGAAGGGCGAGCTGAGCTTCGAGGGCCGGCGCACCGATGCGGCCGAGCGCGAGCGGAGCGCGGACAACCTGCCTGATTTTCGTCGGAGCTTCGTGGTCCCGCAGGGCATCGACTCGGACAAGATCGCCGCGGAGCTCCAGGCCGGCGTCCTGCGGATCCACCTGCCGAAGAGCGCCGCGCTCAAGCCCCGTCAGATCCCGATCAGCGCGAGCTGACGTGGCGGGCCGACCACCGAGGCACCGCGTCGCGGGCGACCGGCGGCCCTCCGGAAGGGCCCGGCGCAGCGCGCGGTGCCTGACGCGTGATCGACGAGCCCTCTGGGCTGCAGGGGGCGGCATCGGCTACGGTTCCCGCGTGCCTATCCTGCGTCGTCCTCTCCCCTCCATCCCCTCCATCGCCATGACGGCGCTGCTCGTCTCCGGCTGCGGCACGCTGCTCGGCCTCGACGAGTTCACCGACGCCGCGGCCCCCGGCTCCGGCGGGGCCGGGGGCGGCGACGCGGCGCCTTGCGAGCGGGGCGACACGCGGCCGTGTTACGAGGGCGCGAGCGAGACCGAGGGCGTCGGCCTCTGCGCGCCCGGCACGCAGACCTGCGGCGGAGATGGGATGTGGGGCGCGTGCGAGGAGCAGGCGCTCCCGAGCGAGGAGGACTGCAACCAGCGGGGCGACGAGGACTGCGACGGCGTGGGCTGCAGCGACGTCGCGTGGGCGCGGATCTTCGGCGGGGGGTCCTTTCAGATGGCAATGTCGGTGGCGATCAGCCCGAGGGGGGATCGCATCGCGATGGCCGGCGTTTATCGGGACGAGCTCAACTTCGGCCCGGATGCGACGACGGCTCTGCCCGAACAGCCTCGTGGTGGCGCTTTCCTCGCCGTGTTCGATCGCGAAGGCAACTATGTGTACAGTCGCGGGGTGCCGACCGGAGGGGACAGCGCTGCCACGGTGGCACTGGATGCGGAGAGCAATGTGCTGTTCGCGACCAGGTACGCGGGCACCGTGAACCTCGGCGGCGATGATCTCCCGGCCGAGGGTACCAGCGACATGCTGGTCGCCAAGCTCGACGCGGACGGCGGTCACGTGTGGAGCAAGCGGTTCGGCGGCCCGGAGGGCTACATAACACCGATTGACGTGACTGTGACACCGGACGGCGACGCCGTGATTGCCGGGATCTTCAGCGGCGCCGTGGCCTTCGGCGACCCGGCGTTCGAGACCGCCGAGGGCCCGGATATGGATGGCTTTCTGGTGCGCTTGAGCGGTGAGGACGGCGACCCTGTATACAGCGTCCGTATCGGGGACCGCGCGGGCTCTCCGCCGGGCGAACAGTGGTGTAAAGGTGTCGGGGTTGATGCGATGGGTCGCGCGGTGGTCGCTGGCACATTCGTGAGCTCGGTCGACCTCGGCGCTGGCCACACCCATCAGTCGTCCAGCATGGAGCCGTCCGGCTGGGTGGCCCAGTACGACGCCAATGGAATGCTGATCTGGAACACAGCCTTCACCCACGGCGACGGCAGCATGGTCGAGATCGGTGGCGTCGACGTGGATCCTGCAGGCAATGCCGGTATTGTTGGACTCTTCTCCGGCACGGTCAGATTCGTGGGCACGAACGACTCAGTGGATGTGACGCGCGAGACGACCCGCGCTGACGATATCGATCTGTTCGTCGTCCGCCTGACAGCGACCGGTTCTCACTCATGGTCGAAGCAGCTCGGAGACGCGACCGATCAGAGCTGGGATATGCCGCTCCAGGGCATCGCGCTCGACACCGAGGGCGAGCTCGTCTTCGCCGGTGGTTTCCGCGGAAAGGTGGATTTCGGCGGCGGGGAGCTTACCGCCAACGACACCGACTGGTTCATCGCCAAGTTCGATGCCTCGGGAACTCACCGGTGGAGTCACCGTTACGGAAGCGGTTCAGCGTTCCAAGGGGCGATGTCCGCGGCGATCCATCCGGAAACGCGCGAGATCGTCGTCGCAGGCACCAGCGACGGCGCGATCGACATGGTGGATCCCCCGCTGATGACCGATCGTGCCAGCGTGGTATTGGCGCGGATGTCCCCCTGAGCGCGTCGCTCAAGCCCATCCGACCCGGATCGGATGGGCCGACATGCTTTTGAGGATCAATCGTCCCCGTTTGGGTTGCCTTCGACCTTCAGCTCCCATCTCGCGTCCTCGCCGCACGCGGTGCCCTCCACGTGACGCACCTCGAGGACGAACCAGGTGCCGTCTTCCTGCCCCCCCACATCGTCCCAGATGGTCATGAACGACTCGGGCGTACCCTGGGCTCTCACACCGGACACGAAGCAGTCCGGCGCAGCAATTCCGAGCATACCTTGGTAGACAATAAGGTCGAAGTTCATCCCCGGCGGGGAGGTGAGCGTGGCCCTGAAGCTCTCGGTGCCGTTAAACAATCTTACCTGTGGGTCGTCGGCGACATAGACCTTGAACCACTCCGACGTGGTTCCCGTCACCGTCCACGACTCGGCGCCCTCGTCGCCCGAGACCCTACCGATATTCTCTGCGCCAGCGCAGGTGTTCGGCGCCGCATGGTCGCATTCGGCCACCGCTCCCCCGCCCCCGCCCGCGCTGCCAAGGCCCTCGCCGCTCCCGTCCTCACCACCCTCGCCCCCGGCGCCGCCGGCTCCGGCGGAGCTCACGCTCGAGCTGGAACTAGAGCTCGCGCTGGAGCTCGAGCTCGCCGACGCGTCCCTCCCTCCAGCGCCGCCCTCTCCACGGCCGTTGCTTCCGCCTCCGCCGGCCTGCTCCTCGTACCCGGGCAGCAGATCGTCGGTGCCGTTGGCGCACGCGGCGGGCGTGAGCAGGAGCGCGGGAACCAGGAGCAGCCGTCCGGGCGTGTGCATTGACAGGATTCTATCTGGTCTCGCGAGAGCGGTCCAAGGAAGCCACGTGGGCAGCGTGAGATATCGTGGCGATCTGCATCACGACCACGTAATGCCCAGGCCAGCCGAGTTTCATTCATTACGATAAGCCTGATTTTCCGAGGAAGCGACCGGACACGGCGCTGTCCAGCGCGACCGACGGCAACGTCATCGACACACGTCTGGAACTCGGCACCTCCCCAGTCCCGGTCGACATGCCGTCTCGCCTCCGGGCTCACGTCCGCCCGTCCAGCGAGCGCCGGCCCTGCGCCCCGGCCCATCCTGCACCGCATCGCCGTCCCCCTCCCCCCGCCCCGCGCGCCGCCTCGCCCCCGCCTGCCCAGCCCGCTCCGGCGCTTCCGCGCCGTCCCGCGTTCCGATAGGCTCGCCGTCGCTGACGCTCAAGCCCGCCCTCGACGCCCTGCTCTCGCTGCGCGCGAAGACGCTGCTGGCGATCACCGCCACGCTGCTCGGGCTCAGCTTTGCCCTGTACGGCGTTTCCTCGCGGGCGCTCCTCGCCAACTCGATGGCCGCCGAGGCCCAGGACACGCGCCGCACCGCGCAGGTCGCGCTCAACCTCTTCCAGCAGGCCAGCCGCGACTTCAACGCCCGCTGGACCGACTGGAGCCAGTGGGACGACGCGTACGCGTTCGTGCAGGACGGCAATCAGGACTTCGTCCGCTCCAACCTCGTCGCCGAGCTCTTCGACATCGCCCGGATCGACCTCGCCATCTTCGCGGACGCGGACGGAACCCCCGTGTACAGCACGGGGTACGATCACGGCACGAAGCGCTGGGCGCCGGTCCCGCGGGGCATCGCGGAGCGCCTCCGCATCGGCGATCTCCTGTTCGCGCGCGACGCGCCGACCAGCGCCGTCCGCGGCGGCATCGTCCTCCTGCCGGACGGGCCGATGCTCCTCTGCTCCCAGCCGAGCGTCGGCAGCGCCGGCCGCGGGCCGGTCGCCGGCACCGTCACGTTCGGTCGCTTCCTGACCGACGCCGAGATCCAGCGGCTCGCCGAGCCGGCCGGCCTCTCGCTCGCCGTGCGCCGCCTCGACGACCCCGACCTGCCCGCCGATTTCCGCGAGGCGCGCGCCGCCCTCGAAGGCCGCGGCCCCACCGTCGTCCGGCCCCTCAGCGAGGACCGGATCGCCGGCTATACAGTCCTCGACGATATCGACGGCCATCCGGCGCTGATCGTGCGCGTCGACAACGACAGGGCGATCCTCAGGATGGGCAACGACACGCTGCGCTATCTCGTCCTCGTGACGGTGCTCGTCGGCCTTGTCTTCGGCGGCGTCACGCTGCTGCTCCTCGAGAAGCTGGTCCTCTACAGGCTCGCCCGCCTCAGCAGGGAGGTCACGGCGATCGGCGGCGTCGGCGACCTCTCCGCGCGGGTCGCGATGCCGGGGAACGACGAGCTGTCGCGCCTCACCGGATCGATCAACGGCATGCTCACCGCGCTCGAGGTGAACGCCCGCCGGCAGAGCCAGCAGAAGGCGGCGCTCGAGCAGGCGAAGGCGGCGGCGGAGCAGGCCCACGCGCGCTCGGACCGGCTCCTCCTCAACATCCTGCCGAGGTCGATCGCCGAGCAGCTCAAGGAGCACGAGCGGCTCATCGCCGAGCACTTCGAGGAGGTGACAATCCTCTTCGCGGACATCGCGAGCTTCACCCCGCTCGCCGCCCGGCTCAACCCGACGGAGCTCGTCGGCCTGCTCAACCGGATGTTCTCCTCGTTCGATCAGCTCGCCGAGCAGCACGGCCTGGAGAAGATCAAGACCATCGGAGACGCCTACATGGTCGTCGGCGGGCTGCCTGTGCAGCGCCCCGACCACGCGCGGGCGATCGCGCAGATGGCCCTCGCGATGACGGACACCGTTCGCCGGTTCCTGGCCGATAACGGCGAGCCCTTCCGGCTCAGGATCGGCATCAACACCGGGCCTGTCATCGCCGGCGTGATCGGCAAGAAGAAGTTCAGCTACGACCTCTGGGGCGACGCGGTGAACGTGGCGAGCCGCATGGAGTCGAGCGGAGAGCCGGGGCGCATCCAGGTGAGCGAGGCGAGCTATGCCCTGCTCGATCGGGACTTCGTCCTCGAGGAGCGAGGCCTCGTGGCGATCAAGGGCAAGGGCGCGATGAAGACGTATTGGCTCATCGGCGAGAAGACACCGCAGTAGCGCGGCCCGGCGTCAGCGCGGCGTGAGCGCGGCGCGCGCCCGAGGCCATGATTGACAAGGCCGGGCGGGCGTGCAATGGCTGCGCCCCCGCCCGATGTCAGACCAGGAGCGACGCGCCCTCATGGACAAGCAGGCCTCGACCGAGACGACGCTTCTTCCCGTCACCGTCCGCGAACCGGGCCCCGGAGAGGACCGCGACGAGCTCGTGCGCCTCCTGTTCGGCGACGCCGCCGCGCCGGCCAGGCGGCCCGAGGAGTACGAGGCGCGCTATCCCCGGCGCGCGCTGCCCAAGGGCGCGATGGTCACCCGGTTCGCGCCGAGCCCCACCGGGTTCATGCACATCGGCGGCGTCTTCGTGTCGCTCATCAACAAGCGGCTCTCCGTCCAGAGCGAGGGCGTCTTCTTCCTCCGCATCGAGGACACCGACGTGAAGCGCGCCATCCCCGGCGCGATCGACACCATCGTCGACTCGCTCGCGCGCTATGACCTCTCCCCTCACGAGGGCGTGCTCCGCGCGCCGGCAAAGGAGGGAGGAGCGGCGCGGGGCGAGTTCGTTCAGCAGGGCGACTACGGCCCTTATGTCCAGACGGAGCGGGTCGCCATCTACCGGGATTACGCGATCGACCTCATCCGCCGCGGCTTCGCCTACCCCTGCTTCTGCACGGTCGAGGAGCTCGACGCCATCCGGCAGGAGCAGGAAGCGCTCCAGAAGAAGGCCGTCCAGGAGCAGAAGGCGCTCCAGGAGAAGGGCGTACAGGACCAGAGGGCCGTCGCGATCAAGACCGGGTACTACGGCCGCTGGGCGAAGTGGCGCGACGCGCCGCTCGCCCGGGTGAAGGAGGCGCTCGCGGGCGGCACCCCGTTCGTGCTCCGGCTGCGCGCCCCGGACGACGTCTCTGGCCGGGTCGAGTGGAAGGACGGCGTGAAGGGCGTCATCTCGATGCCCGTCAACGATCTCGACACCATCCTCCTCAAGTCGGACGGCATCCCGACCTACCACTTCGCCCACGCCGTCGACGATCACCTGATGCGGACGACGCACGTCATCCGCGGCGACGAGTGGATCTCGTCGATGCCTCTCCACCTGCAGCTCTTCCGCGTGCTCGGGTTCAGGCCGGTCGAGTACGCCCACGTCCCGCCGATCCAGAAGCTCGATCGCGTCGAGGAGGCGGACCCGGAGACGGGCGAGACGAAGGTCTCGGACGCGCGGCGCAAGCTGAGCAAGCGCAAGGACCCGGAGGCGAACATCGAGTATTACCGGGAGATCGGCGTCCCGGAGACGGCCACGATCGAGTACCTGCTCAACATCGCCAACTCCGCGTTCGAGGACTGGCGCAAGGCGAACGCCGACAAGCCCTATACCGCCTTCCCCCTCAAGCTGAACAAGCTCGCCCCCGGCGGCGCCCTGAGCGACCTGGTCAAGCTGAAGAGCGTCAGCCAGGCGGTCGTGAGCCGGATGAGCGCCGAGGACGTCTACGCCCAGGGCCTCGACTGGGCGAGGGCGTACGACGCCGAGCTCGCCGCGCTGATGGAGCGAGATCCGGAGTACACGAAGCGCGCGCTCGGCATCGAGCGAGGCGGCAAGAAGTCGAACAAGCGCATCGTCACGTGGCCCGACCTGCGCCCCCAGCTCTTCTTCTTCTTCGACGAGCTCTACGGCCGCGTCGAGACGTTCGATTTCCCCGAGAACGTCCCGGAGGGCGACCGCAAGCCGCTGCTCCGGCAGATGCTCGACACCTTCGATCCGGCCGACGCGAAGGAGGCGTGGTTCGAGAAGATCCGGCAGGTCGCGGTGGCCGCCGGCTACGCCGGCGAGGTGAAGCAGTACAAGGCCTCTCCCGAGGCGTTCAAGGGCCATGTCGGCGACGTCTCGATGCTGCTCCGGGTCGCCGTCTGCGGGACGCGCAACAGCCCCGACCTGACCGAGGTCATGGCGGTGCTCGGTGAGCCGCGCGTGCGGGCGCGCATCGCGCGCTTCTTCTGAGGCGGGGCGCGGCGTGACGGGCCCGGAGGCCGCGCGCCCAGGGCGCGGGCCGCGGCGGCTCCCCGGCCCGCGGCGACGGCGGCAGGGGGCGCGATGACCGAGGTGTGCCGGTTCGCGCCCTCGACGACGGGGCCTGCCCACCTCGGCACGCTCGCCGCGGCGCTGCTCTGCTGGCTCGACGCGCGGTCGCGCGGCGCGCGGCTCGTCCTGCGGCTGGAGGACCTCGACCCCGACCGCTGCCGGCCCGAGTTCGCGCGCGCCATCGAGGAGGATCTCGCGTGGCTGGGGCTCGACTTCGACGAGCGCGTCGAGCAGCACGCCCGGCGGGCGCACCACGAGGCGGCCATGGACAGGCTGGAGGCGCTCGGCGCGCTGTACCCCTGCGCCGCGACGCGCGAGGAGGTGCGCGCGATCGGCAGGCGCGCGCCCGACGGCGGCTGGGCGTACGACAACCGCGCGCGCGGCCGCGCGCTGCCGCCCGGCGGGTGGCGCGCGAGCGTCGAGCCGATCCGGGCGCGGCTGCCCGACGGCGTGTTCCGGCCCGTGGACGAGGGCGGGCTCGACCTCTCGCAGGATCCGGCGCTCGCGATGGGCGACCCCGTTGTGCGCCGGCGCGACGGCGCGTTCTCGTACCAGCTCGCGGTGGTGGTCGACGACGGCGCGGCGGGCGTCACGCGCGTCGTCCGGGGGCGCGACATCGCGCCGAGCACCGCGACGCAGGCGGCGCTCCAGGCGCTGCTCGGGCTGCCTGCGCCTGTCTACAGGCACCACCTGCTCCTCCTGGAAGAGCGCGGCGGCAAGCTCGCGAAGACGCACGGGTCGGCGCGCGGGGCGGCGCTCACCCGGAGCGCGGAGGCGCTCTGCGGGGCGCTCGCGTGCTGCGTCGGCCTGCGCGATCGGCCGGAGCCGTGCACGCCGGCGGAGCTGCTCCGGGAGTTCGGCTGGGCGAAGGTCGCGACGGCGGACCGGGTCGTGCGGTGGAGCGACGGGGCGCTCGCGGTGACGCCGGTCCCCTGAGCCGAGGAACAGAGAGGAAGAGAGGACGAGAGGAAGAGAGGAACCGACAGGAGCGGAGACGCGAGCTCCGCCCGCGCCGGGCGCGGATCAGGCGGGGAACGGCAAGGCGCCGAGCCCCAGCAGCGGGAACAGCGTCACGATCGCGCTCGGCCGCGGCAGATCGTCGTCATCGTCGTCATCGTCGCGCCGGCCGTCACGCCCGCGGCGGGAGCGGGCTCCGAACATCGTCCAGGCGCGCCGCGCCTGCTCGGCGAGATCGCGCGCTCGTCTCGGAGTTGTATCGCTTCCAGGGGGCATCATGTGGGGCCGCCGCTTACCATAGGAGCAGGCCGGCGCGCCAGCATTCTGCGCGGGGCCGCGCGAGCGTCACGGCGCTGAAGCACCGTTCGCCGCGAAACGCGCTTCCCATGGATCGAAACAGTCCCACTGGTTTCAAACACACCCGGTGGAACTGCGTCCCTGGCAGCCCGCGCTGGAATGCGCCATGAACGGCGCGCGGACCTGTTCATGGCCAACGCCCCCAGCGCTCTGGAACCGTCATCGCCCATCGCCGCCTTCCAGTCCCGCGACTTTCGCGTCTACGCAGCGGCCCGCCTGCTCGCCACGATGGCGTACCAGATGCAGTCGGTCGCTGTGGGGTTCCAGGTCTACGACCTCACGCGCGATCCGCTCGCGCTCGGCTACGTGGGGCTCGCGCAGTTCCTGCCGATCGCGGGGCTGTCCCTCGCCGCGGGGCACACGGCCGATCGCTTCGACCGGCGCGGGATCCTCGCCATCTGCTACTTCACCTCGTCGCTCGCCGCGCTGGCGCTCTTCCTCCTCGCGCGCTCGCCGGCCCCGGATCTGTCGGCCATCTATGCCGTCCTCGCGCTCCTCGGCACGGTGCGCGCCTTCCAGGGGCCGGCGGGCGCGTCGCTCCTGCCCGCGCTCGTGCCGGCGGCGCACTTCCAGAACGCGGCGACGTGGCAGTCGACGCTCTGGCAGGTCGGGGCGATCGGCGGGCCGAGCCTGGGCGGGCTGCTCTACGGCGCCTGGCGAGCGCCCGCGCCCGTCTACATGGCCGCGAGCCTCGCGCTCGCCGCGGCGTGCGCCAGCCTCCTGGCCGTGCGGGCGCGCACCGGCCGCATGGAGAAGCGACCGCCGTCGCTCGCCACGGCGCTCGCGGGGCTGCGCTACGTCTACCGGAAGAAGATCCTCCTCGCGTCCATCTCGCTCGATTTCGTGGCCGTCTTCCTGGGCGGCGCGGTCGCCCTGCTGCCCATCTACGCGACCGACGTGCTGCACGTCGGCCCGCAGGGGTTCGGCGTGCTGCGCGCCGCGCCCGCCGCCGGGGCGGGGCTCATGGCCGTGGTCCTCGCGTTCCGGCCGATCCGGCGCCGCGCCGGGCGGAAGATGCTCTTCTGCGTCGGGCTGTTCGGGCTCGCCACGGTCGTGTTCGGGCTCTCGCGCAGCTTCCCGCTCTCGCTCATCGCGCTCACCGTGATCGGCGCCACCGACATGGTCAGCGTCGTCGTGCGAATGACCCTGGAGCAGCTCGCCACCCCTCCCGAGATGCGCGGCCGCGTGAGCGCCGTGAACATGGTGTTCGTCGGCGCCTCGAACGAGCTCGGAGAGCTCGAGTCAGGCACCCTCGCGAGGCTCGTCGGGACGGTCCCCACCGTGATCCTCGGCGGCCTTGGGACGATGGCCGTCGTGCTGCTCTGGGGGTGGCTGTTCCCCGAGCTGCGCGAGGTGGACCGGCTCGAGGACACGCGCGCGACCTCCGAAGAAGACGCCGCCGACAAGGCGTGACGAGCGCGGCGCCGGGGCAGCCAGCCCGCCCGCCCCGGAGCGCGCAGCGCGCCGCCGCTCCGGGCTCGATGAGGGCGAGTCGTCCCGGGCGCTCCGAGGCAACGAATCCATGTGCGATCCCTCGCGGAGAGCGCGCGAGACGACTCGAGTGCGGAATCGAGCGCGAAAATAATTGCGCACCGCGTACTACCGTCCGCACGATTGGCAGTTTGACGAGGACGTTATAATGCAAGCAGAGCGTGCGCACAATCGCACAATGCACGACGATAATCCAGTCAAGCTGTCTGAATCGCTTGACGCAGGGAGAGACCGGGACCTTCCATATGCCATGGATGCACTCATCGCGTGGGCTGTCGGCATCATGGTCACATGGGCCCCGCCCGGAACGAGCCTAATCAAGGACGCGATCGAGACGCCCGAGGCGGGCCGCGCGCGCTATCACGAGATCGCGAGCGCGGCGGCGAAGGTGGCGTATGATCCCGAGTCGAAGCCGCTCTTCGGCGGCCCGCGCGGGCGAGCAGAGACGATGGCGCTGCTCCTGTCGATCGCGTATTACGAGAGCGGCTACCGGCGCGACGTCGATCTCGGCCTCGGCAAGCTCTCGCGCGGCTCGGGGGTCGACTCCTGCCTGCTCCAGGTGCGCGTCGGCGCCGGCAAGACCCGGGAGGGGTGGTCGCACGAGGATCTCGTCGGGGACCGCGAGAAATGCTTCCGCGCCGGGCTCGCGCTGATCCGGAAATCGTTCGGGGCGTGCCGCAAGCAGGACGCGCGCGACCGGCTGAGCGCCTACACGCGCGGCAGGTGTGTCGTCAACGACAAGCACTCGAGAGCACGCATCGGACGCGCGTTGAAGGTCCCCCGCGCGCCGATGACGGACGAGCAGGTGCTCGCCTCGATGGTCAAGCCCGCCCCCGCCGCTCCGCAGAGCGCGCCCTCGGCAGCAGGGAACGACAGCTAGAGCGCCGATCAGCTTGAAACACCCAGGGATGAAGAGATTTGAACCACAGAGGCACAGAGGACACAGAGGAACAACAAAAAAAACTCTGTGCCCTCTGTGCCCTCTGTGGTTCGTTGTCTCGGGGTTTCAGCCTGTTGGGTGTCCTGGCGCTGCTGCGGGAAGCTGCCCCGGATCAGCGGAACGACCGCCAAGGTGCCAAGTCCTCCGGGCGCGCCCTGCAGGAGAGTTGGATCGTCGGTTGGACATGGAGGAGAGCTGCTGTAGAGTCCGCGCGACCACCGGAGGACGAGGATGAAGCTCATCTACTTTGCAGTGCGCGGGAGAGCGGAGATCGCCAGGCTCATGATGGAGCTCTGCGGCGTGCCCTATGACGACGAGCGCGTGTCTCTGGAGAGCTGGGTGCAGCCGGGCACCCAGGAGCGCTTCCTGCAGTGTACGCCGTTCGGGCAGCTCCCCGTGCTGCACGACGGGAAGCTCACCGTCTGCCAGTCGCAGGCGATCAACCGCTACCTGGCGCGCAAGCTGAAGCTCGACGGCGACACGCCCGAGGAGGCCGCGCGCATCGACGAGGTCGTCGAGACGGCGTCCGAGCTGCTCCTGGACGTGGGCGCGCTCCTCTGGAACCCGCGATTCCACGAGATCCGCGCCGACCACCGCGGCGCCAGCGTGAAGAAGCTGGACCGGCTGGAGGCCTATTTCCTCCGGACGCGCGCCGACGCCGAGCACTGGATCGCCCCGGGACGCACCACCCTGGCCGACGTCGCCATGGCGTTCGCCCTCGAGACCCTCCTGCCCGTGCACACCGGCCTCGTGACGGAGTACCCGGAGCTGCATCGGGCGATGACCGCGTTCTTCGGGGCCGGCGGCGTGCGCGAGTACGTGCGCAGCGCCCGGCGCCCCCTCACGTGGACCATCGCCATGGCCGCGTTCGGCGGGAGGCCGGAAGAAACGCACCAGTGGACCGACTGACGACCGGCGAGCCGCCGCGCAGGGAGGCCCCGTGCGCGTCCCCGGGGCTCACCGCCCGCCCGACAGACCGCCTGGCGCAGGCGCGGCTCAGCCGCGGATCAGGGCCATGGCCGCCTCGGCGGTGAGATAGCTCTTGCTCTTCATCCCGAGGCGGACGGATGAAAGGCTCACCTCGCTCTCGCCCTGGATCGCGGCGATCGTCAGCGCGTTGTGGCAGAAGATGTTGATGAGCTTCGGGCTGCCGCTGCTCCTCGCGTGCAGGAGCTGCTGTGACGCGATGTCGAGGTTGATCCCCCGCCCGCTCCCCCCGACCGAGCGCATCCTGAAGTCGATGTACTCGATCATCTCCTGCTGCGTCATGCCGGGGAGCAGGAGAGACTGCGCGCCCGAGTAGAGCTCGCGCGGCACGCCGTTCGACGCGAGGGTCGCCGGGAGATCGGGGGCGCCCACCAGGATCATCGACAGCCTGCCCGGGGGGGCGGTGCGCAGGATGTCATGGAGCTCCATCAGGAGATCGTGATCGTCCGGATCGACGCCGTCGACGACGAGGACGGCGATCGCGTCCAGCCCGGCGCGCTGGAGCACCTGCCCGAGGAACGTGTCGAGGAGCTCCTGCTGGGTCATGGTGGGCAACACGTTCCCCACCCCGAGCTGCCGGCACAGCGCCACGAGCGGCCGCGTCCCGAAGAGGAGCTGCGGCTCGATCGAGGAGACCTGGATGCGAGGCACCTTGTTCTTGATCATCTCGCACACGAACGTCCGGCCGCTCCCCGGCTCGCCCACGAGGATCGCCGGGCGCTGCCCGGCCACGATCTGCGACGCCAGCGTCCGGAGGACCCAGGCATACGGGCCCGCGTCCCAGAAGAAGCTCGGCTGCCGGATGTCGCTGAACGGATACCCGGTCAGCCCGAAGTGGTTGCGGTAGCTGTACTGGCCGGTGAAGTGCCCGATCGCGGTCGAGCTGTTCACCAGGATCGTGCCTGTCGGCGTGGCGGACGCGCTCTTGGTCGGCAGCGAGACGTGGCTTATCCGCGTGTCGGAGAGATCCATCGTGGAGGAGCCCAGGCTCGGCCGGTGCGCCTCCGGCAGCTCCCGCGGCCGGACGCTGCTGCGCCGGAGCATGAGCATGTCGTCGAGGAACGCCACGATGTGGGCGGCGGACGGCCGCTCCTGGGGCCGCTTCGACATGCAGCGGCGGAGGAGCTCCGCGAGGAGCGGATCGATGTCCGGCATCGACAGCTTCGGATCCGGGACGGGCGCGTGGCAGTGCGCGTGGAAGCAGCCGGCGAGGTCCCTCGCCGAGAACGGCGTCCTGCCCACGAGCAGGTGATAGAAGGTGCAGCCGAGGCTGTAGATGTCGGACGGGGGCGCGATCTCCTGCCCGGTCCACTGCTCCGGGCTCATGTAGAAGGGCGTCCCCTCCAGCGTGCGGGCGGCGGCGCTGCTCCCGAGCGGGCCGCTCCCCGGGTGGGACGCCAGGCCGAAGTCGGCGATCTTCAGCGTCCCCGACGCGTTGAGCAGGAGGTTCGCGGGCTTGACGTCGCGGTGGGAGATGCCGAACGACGCCGCGAGCTCCAGCGCCGCCGCGGCCTCGCGCATCTTCTCGATCCCGAACTGCTCCGGCAGGCGGCCGCCGTGCTGCTTGGCCGCCTGGGCCATGGTCAGGCCGTGGACGTACTCCATGGCGATGTAGCGGACGTCCTCGTCCTCGCCGACCTGGAAGATCTGCACAACGTTCGGGTGGAGGAGGCGCGCCGCCGCGCGCGCCTCGCGCAGGAAGCGGTCGCGCCGCTCGGGATCGGTGTCCGCGCTCCCCTTCGCGATCAGCTTCACGGCGACGTCGCGCTGGAGGACGCTGTCCCTGGCGAGGTACACGGCGCCCATCGCGCCGATCCCGAGCAGCTGAACGAGCTGGAATGGTCCCAGCCACTGTCCCGCCAGGTGGTTCAGCGTCGGCGCAGGATCCGCGATCATCGGACTTTCATTCCCATGGTGCCATCAAATCCTTGCGCTCGCCGGGCGCATCTGTCCACCCGAGGTCACGACCCGCGCGTCACCCGCCTCACCGCGCGCCGCCGTCGCCCCGCGCCCGTCCCCTCCCCAGGATGTGGCCCATGGTGAACGCGGAGAGGACGAGGACGGTGACGATGATCGGCACGGCGTAGGTGGCGAGGGACGCGACGCTCTGCGAGGCCCGGTCCGCCGCGGCGCCTGCCCCGGCCGCGGCGCGGTCCGGCCCGCCCACCGTGAACAGGATGGCCGTGGCCATCGAGGCGGCGATGGAGAGCAGGGCGATCGCGAGCCCCGCGACGAGGCCGCTCGGCCCTGTCGGCTCCGGCGCGACAGGCGCGGCGAGGGCCGGCGCGGCCGGCGCCGCGGCCGGGACCGTCACGAGCGGGCCGTCCAGCTTGACGTGCACGTTGACGACCATGTCCTGCCCCGCCCACGGGATGACGATCCCCTGCGGGCTCGCCGCCGGCGCCGGGGCGCCGGCCGCGGGCCGGGGCGCGTCGAGGCTCGCTCCGCTGCTCTCATGGGCCGGGTTCGTCTGGTAATGCAGCGTGTCGGCGTCCTCGTCGAGCGGGCTCTTCTGCCGCTTCTTCGGCGGCATCACCTCCGTGACGCTCTGAGGCGCCGGCGCCCGCGGCTCGGACATGGGCGGCCGCTGCGGGCGCTCGCGCGCGGGCGGCGGCGCGTCGGCCGCGGCGCCCGAGCGGCCGACGTGCTCGGCGGCCGCCTTCTTCATGACGTCGGCGACGAGCCCGTAGACCTCTTTCCACGCCGTCTCCACGTCGCGCGTGAAGCCGTCGCCCAGCCCCTCGCGCAGCGTCCAGAGCAGCGCCTCGCCCACCACGTCGTAGTGGCGGTCCTCGACCATGTAGCCGTGGTGGCGCACGCCGAGCGACTGGAGCACGGGCACGAGCTTCTGCAGGTTGTTCAGCCCGTCGACGGCCACGGCGAGCGTCTGCATGAGCTTCCGCTTCTGCTCGTTCATGTCGTTCTTGAAGAGCGGCCGCGTCGACGGATCGATCTCGAAGAGGCGTTGATAGAACAGCGCCGACGCGGCGTCCGAGATGGGCATCACCTTCGCCCACGAGCGCTGCACGAGCTCGATGGTGCGCGGGCTGATCGGCGCGCCCGCGTTCGCGGGCGGCGAAGGCGGCTCGTTCTGCTGCCAGGGGGGGACGACCCCGACGAGCGTCCGCGCGGCGACCTGGTGGGCGGAGGACGGCGGCGGCACCGACTTGGGCCGCTCGGCGGCGCCCGGGCGGGCGGCGGGGCCATGCGCCGGCTGCGGGGGGCTCGACCTGGCGCCGAGCGCCGGCTGCGCCGCGGCCGGGGGGAGCGCCTGCGTGGTGCCCACGGCCGCGTGCGCCGCGGCGGCCTTCTTCATGACGTCGGCGATCACGCCGTAGACTTCTTTCCACGCGGCCTCGACGTCGCTCGTGAAGGCCTCGCCGAGCCCCTCGCGCAGCGTCCAGAGCAGCGCCTCGCCCACGAGATCGTAATGGTGCTCGGCCACCATATAGCCCTGGTGTCGCGCGCCGAGCGACTGGAGCACGGGCACGAGCTTGGGCAGGTTGCTCAGCCCGTCGACGGCGACGGAGAGCATCTGCATGAGCTTCCTCTTCTGCTCGGCGATATCGTTCTTGAAGAGCGGCCGCACCGACGGGTCGATCGTGAACAGCCGCTCATAGAAGAGCGCCGACGCGGCGTCCGAGATGGGCATCACCTTGGCCCAGGACGACTGGACGAGCTCGATCGTCCGCGGGCTCACGAGGTCGGGCGGCTGTGCGCGCGCGGCCTTGCTCAGGAAGTCGGGCGCGCCGTACGCCCCCGGCCCTCGCTGGGTGGCGGGCCCCGCCGTGGCCGGCACCGCGCGCGCGGGCGCAGGCGCGCTGATGCCGCGCTGCGGCCGCGCTGCGTCCCCCGGGGTCGCGGAGCTGCGCGTATGGGTGGGGGGCGCAAAGGGATCGTTCGGTTTGGCCATCGTGGGTTGTCCGCTGGAGGTTTCCGGGATTGCTTCGGTGAGGTGCGCGCCGTGAGGCGCGTGTTCAGAGCACAGGAGCCGCCGCTACATCCATCCTACATCAGGGAACGGGCGTCTGCCTACGGCGCGGCGATCGGGTCGCGGCGTAGGCAGACGCCCGGCGGAGGCGAGCACACAGCGGCGACCTGACCGGTGCGCGGCAGCACGGCGAGCGTCAGCGCGCCGGGGATGTCGTGCGTCCCAAGCGGCCCCCGCGCCGGCGGTGGCGCGGCGCGCGCTTCCCGGGCGACGCTGGCCTGGCAAGCTTCACTTATGCAACCGTCACCCGCGCGGCGGCTCCGGCCACGGCGCTCGAGGCGGCGGGTGGCGCGTCCGCCGAGGGTTCCGTGGAACTGATTCCCGGGGGTCCCCGGCGCGACGCCGCTCCAGAGAGCGCGAGCCATGACCCCTATCGAGGTGAGCCGCCGCATTCCCCTCGCGGTGATTGGCCTGCTCTACCGAGAGCTCGCCCTCACCCAGGTGATTGCGCCACGCCCACGCAGCAGGCGTGTTCGATGACGGAGAGCGGGTGACCTCTCCTCTTCTTCCCATCTCCGCAGAGGGTGACTTCCTGCGCGGAGGCCCCCCGCGGCGCGCAGGTGAGGATGCCGACGGGAGAAGCGGTCGGCGCCGCGCTCGAGCATCCCTGCAAAGGACGTCGCGCCCGCTGCCATGGTGAAGCAACAGGCCGGTTTCCTTGACCATGCCCCCCGGCACCGGCGCATGGTTCACGATCGTGGACCATGGCCCGCGGAAGCGTCATCGGGGCCAGCGCTGCTCCGAGCTCACACGACCTGCCGGTGCAGCTCGGCAAGGTCAGCCTTCCGCACCGCGCTCCGCAACTCCGGAGCCGCGTGCCCCGGCCAGAGACCAGAGACCAGAAACGAAAAACGCGAGGTGGCCAGATTCGGCCGGTCCTCGCGTCCTCATTGCTGCTTGGGTCGTGGTTGCGCGGGCGGGATTTGAACCCACGACCTTCGGGTTATGAGCCCGACGAGCTACCAGGCTGCTCCACCGCGCGAGAGGGAATCTACTCACGGCCCCCGGTTGGTCAAGGATTCTCTCAGGGCCCCCTGTCGATTGTGTCCATCTGCCTCGCCGAGCTTGCCGAGGGCGGCGGGCCTGGCTTCAGCCCGGCCGCCGCCCTCGCCCGGCCTTCAGCCCAGCCAGTCCGGCACGAGCGGCGACGGCGCCGACGTCGAGATCACCCAGAGCTGGTGCGCGGCGCGCGTCGCGCCGATGTGGAGCAGGTGCCGCGACTCGTCGTCCGCCGAGTACGTCGACGCGTTCACGTCGACCAGCACCACGTAGTCGTACTCCAGGCCCTTCACCTGCCGGATCTCCGTCACCTCGACGCCGGGGCGGAACGCGAACTCGTAGGCGCGGATGCGCCGGAGGTTCGGGATCTCCGCCATCTTCAGGGCGTCGTAGTACACGTCCGCCTGCTCGGGGTGGCGCGCCAGGATCGCCAGCGTGGCGCGGGGCTCGCGGGCGAACAGCGGGCGGATCGCGTCGGCCAGGAACGCGACCGCGGCGCCGGCGCTCGGGAAATGGTGGTGCTCGACCGGCGCGCCGCTGCGCGGCGCGAGCGGCGGCGTCGGATCGGCCAGCGGGCCCAGCACCGCGCGGGCGAACGCGAGCACCTCGCGCGTCGAGCGGTACGCGATGCGCAGCGGCTCGACGTCGACCCGCGACAGGCCGAGGTCGTCGAGCGTCGCGCGCCAGTCGCGGAAGCCGGAGTCCATGAAGAGCCGCTGCGCCGTGTCGCCCGCCAGCGTCACGCTGCGCGGCTCGGCCACCACGCCGAGCAGCACCGCCAGGTCGATCGGCGCGAGATCCTGCGCCTCGTCCACGAAGAGGTGCTCGTAGACGAGCACGTTCTTCCCCTTGCGGAGCTCGCCCCGGAGGAGCTGGTACGCCCGCAGGAGGAGCGCGTCGTCCTCGGGGTCGAGCACCGCGCGGTCGTCGTTCGAGACCTCGGCCCTGTCCGCGCCGCGCTCGTCGTCGTCCGCGGGCTCGTCGCCCATCGCCGCCTTGCGCTCGGCGCGATCGCCCGGGTCGAGATCGAGCACCGCGGGGCAGCGGTCCGCGCACCAGCGCCACGCCCGCTTCACCTGCTCGGGGCCGAACTCGGGGTCGCCCGCGGCCGCGAAGGCGGCCGTGACCCGCTCGAGATCGGTGAGCACGTCCGCCCAGAAGGCGAGCGTGCCGCGTGAGTCGCGCCGCGCCCGCGCGTCGTCCTTGAGCTCCGCCGCGCGCTGCTCGAGCAGGTGGAGCATCGCCGGGTGGGTCTTGTAGCGGGTCACCACCGAGGGCGTGTTCTCCTCGACCGGCGCCTCGAGCCACGGGAACGCGCGCTTGCGGGCCGCGCGCGCCCACTCGGAGAACGTCTCCACCGCGATCCCGGCCAGGCCGAGCGCGGGGAGCGCCTCGCCGATGTACGCGCGGAGCGCGGGGCTGCCGACGATGACGAGCATCTTGTCGGCCGTGAAGCGGCGGCCGCCGTTGTAGGCGAGGAAGGCGAGCCGGTGGACGCCGATCGTCGTCTTGCCGCTGCCGGCGCCGCCCTGGATGACCACGATGCCCGAGTCCGGCTTCGAGATGAGCTCGAACTGCCGCGGGTCGAGCAGCGCGGCGATCTCGGGCAGGTGCCGGTCCTCGCGCGCGTGGAACGTCGCCCCGGTCCCGAGCCCGCCGCGCGCGGCCGCCGCGCCCGCGAGCGCGATGTCGCGCATGTCCTCGGGTCGGACGGCGCTGCCCTGGCCGCCGGAGAGCTCGGTGGCCCGCGTCGCGATCTCGCGGAAGCTCCCCGAGGGCGCGCGCACGAACGTCCCCTGCGGCGCCGAGATGCGGTAGAGCTCGCCGTCGTCGATGGTGACTGTGCGCCGCACGAGCACAGTGCCCTCGACCTCGCGCTCGCCGAAGGTCTCCTCGTACTCCGCGCCTTCCTCGTAGCGGTAGTAGATCTGGCTGACGGGCGCGTGGCGCCAGTCGACGATGCGCACGCCCGCGCTCGCGTCGACGAGCGTCGTGCGGCCGATGAGCACGTCGCGCTCTGGACGGCCCTTCTCCCGCAGGCGCAGGTGGCCGAAGTAGGGCGACTTCGGATCGACGGGCTCGACGACGTTCTCGCTCCGCCGCGCGGCGATCCCCTGCAGGCGCTCCATCTGCTGCACGAGCGCCGGCACGTCCTCGAGCCGCGCCGCCGCGATCTGATCGCGCAGCGAGAGGAGCTGCTCCTCGTGGTTCTCGATGGGCGGCGGCCGCGACGGCTTGTTCGCCGCGGCGGCGAGGTGCGCGGACACGCGGGCGAGCAGGGCCTCTTCCTCGCGCGTGATCGCCTCGCCTTGCTCGCTCAGCCCGGCGCCGGGCGCGCCGTCCGTGGGCGCAGGTGGGCTGACCTGGCTGATCGCGGCGGCGCTCGCGACGGTGGCCGAGGTCGGCTCGGTGGACTGCTCTTCGGAGGGCGTGGGGCTCGTGGGACGATTCGCGGTCACGGGAATGCCGATACGATGATCAGGTGACAGGCCGATCAGGGAGCACCGGCGCCCCGACATCCGTCGCGGCCCGCCGGCGCAGGAGGGTCGGACCTATTGACCGATCCCGCACGGCTCCGCAACCGCCGCGTGGGGTCCCCCACCTCGCCGGCGCCTCGACGGAGCGAGGCGCCACGCGGGCGCCCTCGATGCGTAACGCGCCCCGCGCTCGCCGGTCGATCCGCCGCGGGCGGTGGCGTTCTGGATTGAGGTCCCGTGGAGGAACGCCGTAAAAGGCGGCGATGCAAAATTGCGCGACCCGGTCCGACCGGCTCCTCGAGCTGATCCTCTTCTCGCTGCGCGATCGCGGGGCGCTCTGCGCGCTGGTGCTCGCGACCTACCGCGTCGAGCTCACCAGCTTGCTCGACCGCGTCTCTTCCGGATCGATCGGAGACGTCGGAGAAGGTGACGACGAGCGCGAGGTCGCCGCGCTCCTCCGTGAGGAAGGCGCCGGCGGGTCCCCGGCGCGCGCCGGGGCGCGCCGCGGGCGCCGCGCGGAGCCCCGGATCAGCGAGGAGGACGCGTTCCTCGTCTACGATCTCGCCGGGTGCATCGCCGAGGCGGCGGCCGCCGCCCGGCTCCCTGTCGTCCGCCGCGACGCGCTCACGCTCCGCGAGAAGGCGGCCGAGGTGCACGCGGGGGGCGAGCGCGCTGAGCGGGACATGCTCGCGGCCGGGCTCAGGGTGATCGACAGGATCCTCGACGCGGCGCGCGCGCAGCCCGCGCCGCGGAACGAGCCGGCGAGCAAGGACCTGAACTGAGCTCGACCCGCGGGCGGCGCGGAGCCCGCGCCGCGCGGCGGGCGCGAGCCCGTGATCTCCGTCCGCAACTCAACTGCAAGGAAGGACGCGCGGCGCGCATGCACCTCCGGAGGACGGCGCTGGGGAGCCGCGGATCGGGCGCTGTTCGGGGGCGGGCGTGCGTGCACGCCGGGCGCTCCATGACTGGCTCGCTCCCTGCACGAGGTGCGGCCGCGGGCGCTCCGCGTCGATCCCTGGGACTCCCCCTCTGCCGGCCGGTCGCGCCCGCGCGCGAGCGTTGAAGCGTTGAAGCGTTGAAGACGACATGAGCACCCCCTGCGCCGGCTCCCTCCTCGCGCCGCGAGCGCTGCGAACCCCGCTCTGGCGCGCGGCCGCGAGCGCCCCGATGCGCGTCTCCTTCGCCGGAGGAGGCAGCGACCTGCCCGGCGTCGCCCGGCAGGACGGCGGGCGCGTCGTGGGCGCGGCGATCGATCTGCGCATCCGCGTTGTCGTGGAGCCTTTCGATCGGGGCTGGGTGCGGATGGAGCTCGCCCCGCGCGGGCGCGGTCGGGAGCAGCCGGGCGGGGGCTCCGAGGCCGCCGAGGCCAGCGTGCCGCGCGTGCTCACGCGGCGCCGCGGGGATCCGCCGCGCGACGAGCTCGCGTTCCGGCTGATCGAGGCGACGCTCGCCGCGACGGGCGTGGGCGACGGGGTCGCGCTGCGGGTCGAGGCCGAGACGTCGCCCGGCGCCGGGCTCGGCGGCAGCGCGTCCGCGGCGGTGGCGGCGCTGTTCGCGCTGCGCGCCTCGGTGGGCGAGGCCGCCTCGCCGGAGGAGCTCTCGCGCGAGGCTGTCGCGATCGAGCGCGAGCGCCTGGGCAACGCGTGCGGCGCGCAGGATCAGGTGTTCGCGGCCTTCGGCGGGCTGCTCGATCTCGCCTTCGACGCGCGGGGCTGCTCGGGGGTGCGGCCGCTCGCGATCGGCAGCCCGGGGCTCGTGCCGGCGCTCTCGGCGGGGCTCTTGCTGGTGGACACGGCGGTGCGGCGCGTGTCCGGCGAGGTGCTGGACCGGGTGGACGCGGGCGCGGCGTGCGAGGCCAAGGGCGAGCTCGTGGCCGCGGCCGGCGACGTGGCGCGCGGCTTCGAGATCGGCTCGCTCGCGCTGGTGCTCTCGGGCATGCGCCGCGGGGCGGCTGCCAAGGTGCGGCTCTCGGAGGCGGCGAGCGCCATCGCTGTCTCCATGAAGCAGCGGCTCGACGGGATCGGGGTCGAGGTGCTCCGGATGTGCGGCGCGGGCGGGGGCGGGCACATCCTCGTGTGGGCGCCCCCCGAGCGCCACGCGCGCCTGCTCGACGCGCTCGGCCCCTGCGTCGTGCGGCGGCCGTCACTCGGCGCGCCCGGGGTGCGGCTCGAGCCCGCCTGAGGGCGGAAGAGGCCTGCCTCGACGCGCGCCGTGCCGGGCGCGATGGCCCCGGGGTGGCGGGTCTGGCTCCGCCTGGCGGCCGCCAGGTCCCGGAGCGCGGGGAGGTTCATAAAACCCGGCAAAAGCGCCCCGGCACACCGCTCGCAATGCGTGTCCACCGGAGCGCCGCGAGGTCCGACCTCGCGCTGACCTCGCCGTTGCGGGGCAGCGCGGGGACCCGGACGCGGCGCGCTGGATCGAGCCGGCGCCGCGCGCCGCGCTCGGATGGAGGCACGTATGTCGGTTCATCATTCCATGTCCATGATTCTCCCTGTCCTCGCGCTCGCCTGCTCTGCCCCGCAAGGCGCCGCCCCGGAGCGACCGGATAGCACCGCTCCGCAGCACGGCGACGCAGCGGCCCCGGTCGGCTCGACCGGCGCCAGGAGCTTCGTCGATGCCGGGTCGTACTTCACGAGCTCGGACGCGATCGAGGCCTGGTACGGGCTGCTTCGCGCGCTGGACGACGACTTCGACGCCGTGTGCGGCGACACGTTCTGCGAAGGCGATTACAGCAACTACGAGCCGCTTCGATTCCGCTGCTCCGTCGAGGAGCACACAGGGACGATAGGCCGCTGCGTCTGGGTCTTCGCCGCGAGCAGCGAGGAGATCCTGCCCTCCACGGGCGCCGTGGAGGTGGACGCCAGGACCTTCCTCTGCGAGATGCCCATCGCCCCGGGCACCGCCGTTGTCGACCTCGTCGAGGCGCTCTCGGCGCCGGCGGATCGGGCGATCGACGCCGCGCTCCCGGGAACGGACAGGTCGCTCTACGACGGCCTCGTCGATTGCCTCTGAGGGCCCGCCGGCCCTGACCCGCAGGCTCGTCGAGCCGCGCCGGCGCCAGCAGACGCGCGCCGGCGCGGAGGGCGGGGCCGGCGACGTGCGCGCGGCGTGGGTCGCCCCTGGACGACGCGGCGCTAGGCGCTCGTCCGGAGGCGGGCCTTCCGCGCGCCCCGGTCGAGCGCGAGCGCGATCAGCCGCGCGATGAGCTCGCGCGCGGGGATGCCGCTCGCCTCCCAGAGCTTCGGGTACATCGAGATCGCCGTGAAGCCCGGGATGGTGTTGATCTCGTTCACGTAGAGCGAGCGGTCCGGGGCGAGGAAGAGGTCGACGCGGGCCATCCCGGACGCCTCCAGCGCGCGGAAGGTGCGGAGCGCGAGGAGCTGCACGGCGTTCGCCTCGGCCGGGGAGAGGTCGGCCGGGATGCGGATCGTGGCGCCCTCGGCGTCGATGTACTTCGCGGCATAGGAATAGAAGCCGTCGGCGTGCCCCACGACGATCTCGCCGGGCACCGAGGCGATGGGGTCGTCGTCGCCGAGCACGGCGCACTCGAGCTCGCGCACGCCCTCGATGCCCTGCTCGCAGACGATCTTCAGGTCGAACTCGAAGGCGTGCTCGACGGCCGCCTCGAGCTCGGCGCGCGCCGTCACGCGCCGGACCCCGACGGACGATCCGAGGTTCGCGGGCTTGACGAAGATCGGCCCGAAGCCGCTCCCGGCCGGGGACAGGGCGGCGATCTGCTCGAGGCATGCGCCGCTGTCGCGGTCCCATGCGGCCCGGCGGAGCGTGACGTGGGGCACGAGGGGGATCTCCGCCTCGCGGAGCAGGCGCTTCATGACGTCCTTGTCCATCCCGACGGCGGAGCCGAGGACGCCGGAGCCGACGTACGGGACGCCGGCGAGCTCGAGCAGGCCCTGGACGCACCCGTCCTCGCCGGTGGGGCCGTGCAGGACGGGGAAGACGACGTCGATCGGGGAGCGCGCGCCGCCCGGTACGGTCAGCGTGGCCTCGCCGGCGGGGCCCGGGTGGGCGTCGAGCGCGATCTCCGGCATCGCGTCGTTCAGCCGGGCGAGGCGGGGGTCGCGGGCGGCGCCGAGGAGCAGCGCCTCGTCCTGGAGCAGCCAGCGGCCGGCCTTGTCGATGCCGATGAGCACCGGCTCGAAGCGGTCGCGGTCGAGCGCCTCGACGACGAAGCGCGCGGACAGGAGGGAGATCTCGTGCTCGGCCGAGCGCCCGCCGAACAGCACGGCGACGCGCACCTTCGCGGAGTTCCGCATGGGGCGGCACCCTAGCCGCGTTCGGGCGCGGGGGCGAAGAAGCGGCGATCGTGGCGCGCGCTACTCGGAGAGGACGCGGAACGACGCGCGGACGGTCGCCATGGCCACGCGCGCGATGTGGCCGTCGGCGAGCTCGACGTCGACGGCCGTGACCCGGCCCTGCCGCTCGATGAGCCGCGCGACGCTCACCGTGGCGCCCCGGGCGAGCTCGGCCCGCGCGACCGTGACGTCCGCGACCGCCTCCAGCCGAACGCCGACGGCGATGTCGGTCGACACCTTGGGGGGCGCCTCGTCGGACGCCGGCGCCTCGTGGGACGCCTCCGCCGCGCCGTTGGGGACGACGGCGGCGAGCGCCGCGACGATCACGACGATGAGGCTGCCAGCCATGCTCCTTCGACCGCGGATGAGCATCAGGGGGTGATTCTACGCGGAATGTGGGGGATGTCACCCGCGTTGTCGCGGGCTCCGGCGCTCCGTCCAGGAGGCGCCTCGAGACGACATCGAGCGCGGCTGTCCGCACGGAGGCGCATCGCTCCCCTCCCCCGCAGCGGGACGAACGGGGCCTCGGTGCGGGAGGCTGGAGAGGAGCGCTCCGGTCGCCGCGACCGCGCAGGCGTTCACCGGGCTCCGTCATCGAGGCCAGCGAAAGACGCCCAATGCGCGGTCCTCGCTCGTGTCCGATGAGAGCGAGGAGGCTTGATGAAATCGCGATCGCTCTTTTCGGCCAAGGCCGCGCTGCTGGTCCTCTGCGTCTCGATCCCCGAGGCCGCTGCGCAGGACAGGACCTCAACCAGGCGAGAGAACTACAGCTATACGTTCGTGGACGACCTCCTGGATGCGTCGAATCGCGACGCGGGGGGCGCCGTGCTCCAGGTCCGTCAGCCCGGGCATCGCGACAGGCTGCTCCGGCCGAGGCTCCACTTCGTCCCGGAGATGCTCAAGTCGATCGAATCGATGTGATGGGCTGTCTCTGCTGCTCGACGACCGTCGAAGCCGCAGCCCCTTGCGAAGCCGGGTATCCTTCACAACGGGACGGCATCCTGCATGGAGCGGCGTTGCGAGCCTGAACGCGACCATGGCGTGGCTGGCGCACCCGACGAACTTCAGGGCGCGGTGCAGCTCGTCAAGCGCGATGTTGACAGGCCAGTCGCATTCTGTGATTGTAGCCTATCGTGAGCGACACGAGCTCTACGAACAGGCCCGCCCATGCACATCGCATCTACGCTGCTCGTTCTCTTGGTTGCCATCGAGCATGTCTACATCCTCATCCTCGAGATGTTCCTCTGGACCACGCCGCGCGGCCTGCGTACCTTCGGAATGACGCAGGAGCTCGCCGATGCCACGGCGACGCTGGCGAAGAACCAGGGGCTCTATAACGGCTTCCTCGCCGCCGGGCTCTTCTGGTCGCTCCTCTCGCACGACGCGGGCGACGCGCTCGAGCGGAAGACGTTCTTCCTCGGCTGCGTCATCGTCGCTGGCATCTGCGGGGGCGTGACCGTGGGGCGCAGGATCTTCTTCGTGCAGGGCGTGCCTGCGCTGCTCGCGCTCGCGCTCGTGTGGCTCTCGCGGGGCGCCTGACGCGTATTCTTCTTCGATGGCATTGGTTTCTCCTCCCGTGCTTCGGTGGCGAGCGGGTACGTGAAGATTCCATGTAAGCGCTCGCAAGCACGCCTGTTCGCCGGAGCACGAACACCGCGCTTCAGGAAAGCGGTGCGATACCGGCGAGGGACAGCTCAAGCGCAGGAGGAAGGTTTCCAGGTACGCCACAAGAAAAATGAACGACCGCCTCACGGCTGCCCCGAACCGCCTCACCGCTGCCCCGAACCGCCTCACGGCTGCCCCGAACCGCCTCACCGCTGCCCCGAACCGCCTCACCGCTGCCCCGAACCGCCTCACCGCTGCCCCGAACCGCCTCACGGCTGCCGATTTCGCCTCACACCCCGGGGTACCCCCCACCCTTGGAGCCCCAGGCGCAGCTCGGCGCGGGGGAAGCATGCACCGCCGCCACAGACATCCCGGGCAATGACCTCCCGCCGTGCTCGGGCAGGACGCGCCCGACGCGCGCCAGACAGCTCGTCGCGGAGGTCGGCGCCTGCGGCGACAGCGTTCGCGTGGGCATGCGCCGCCACTCGCTTCCATCGCGCAGATCCATGGTGCGCTGCTCGGCGGACCACGCTGCCGTGATCGCTCGGTCGCGCACCCGCGCCAGGGTTGGGGGCAGCTTTTTTCTCCGGACCTCGGCCGGGGTTGTTACATCTGGCGGTCGACCCGTCGTTCGATCCCGCAGCCAGCGGCGACGAGCGACCCGCAGGATGTGAACCCCGACCATGAGTGAACCGGCTAGCAACCCCCGGGTTGGCATGATGGCGACGGTGCGCAACCGCCGCGGCCTCGTCGTGTCCGTCGACCCGTTCGATGCGGTCCCCGACGGCCGCCTCCACCTCGTCCGGGTCGAGTACACGGACCCCGACGGCGTCGCCGACGACACCCTCCTCTGGGAGCGCGAACCCCACCGAGCGCTCCTCGAGCCCACCGCGCTGCCCCGGGTCGCCGATCAACCGCCCATGCCCGGCGAAGACTTCGACGCCCTCGTGCGCGCGACCCGCTGGAGCGCGCTCACGCCGTTCCTCAGCCCGGACGCCCCCGATCAGCCCTCGGATCTGCCCATCGCCTCGCCGTTCTTCGGCGCGGTCCAGGTCGAGGACTTCCAGCTCGTCCCGCTCCTCAAGGCCCTGCAGATGCCCCGGGTCTCGCTGCTCCTCGCCGATGACGTCGGCCTCGGAAAGACCGTCGAGGCCGGGCTCGTGCTCACCGAGCTGCTCCTGCGCCGCCGCATCCGGCGCGTCCTCGTGCTCACGCCCGCCTCGCTCCGCAAGCAGTGGCAGCAGGAGATGCGGGACAAGTTCTCGCTCGGGTTCGACGTCATCGATCGCACCGAGACCCACGCGCTCCAGGCGCGCCTCGGGCTCGACGCCAACCCGTGGCGCACCTTCCCGCGGATCATCGCGTCGTACTACTACCTGCGCCAGCCCGACGTGCTCGAGCAGTTCCTCGCGGTGTGCCGCGCGCAGGCGCCGGGGGCCTACCAGCTCCCGTGGGATCTCCTCGTCGTCGACGAGGCGCACAACCTCATGCCCTCGAACTTCGGCGACGACAGCGACCTGTCGGAGATGCTGCGGCTCATCAGCCCGTATTTCGAGCACAAGCTCTTCCTCACGGCGACGCCGCACAACGGCCACACCCGCTGCTTCTCGGGGCTCCTCGAGCAGCTCGACCCGGTCCGCTTCACCCAGAAGAGCGAGCTCTCCGAGGAGGAGAAGAAGCGGATCGAGGACGTCCTGGTGCGGCGGCTCAAGCGCGACATCAACGCGCTCGACGACAGCCTCGATCGGCCGCGCCGCTTCGCCGAGCGCTACCCCGAGCCGCTGCCGCTCTTCTTCGGGAACCGCGAGAGGGCGCTCGCGACCGCGTTCGCCGCCTTCCGCGCGCGGATCAAGGAGGTCACCGCGAAGCGCGGCAAGGGGGACCGCACGGCCGGGATGTTCGCGGTCGAGGTGCTCAACAAACGCCTCCTCTCGTGCCCGGTCACCTTCGCGGACTCGTGGATCCGGTTCCGCCGGGGCCTCGCGGAGGCGGAGGCCGCCGAGGCCGCGGAGGTCTCGGCCGCCAGGCGCGCGGCCGAGGAGGAGCTCGACGACGACCGCGAGCGCGAGGGGCGCGCCGCGCACGCCGCGAAGGTCGTCGGCGCCTGGCTCAAGCCGCTCGCAGGCCAGCTCGAAGCGGAGATCACCGCCATCGACCAGGCGCTCGCGCGGCTCGGCATCAAGCCCCTGGACAGCGCGGGAGATGCGGCGGAGCTCGTCCTCAGCGAGCCCTCGGAGGACGCCCGCTTCGATCGGGTCCTCTCGCTGATCGAACAGAAGCTCCGCAAGGGCAAGACGTGGGGGGACGATGAGCGCCTCATCCTCTTCACCGAGTACAAGACCACGCTCGACTACGTCGAGCGGCGGCTCCGGAAGGCGCTCGGCGAGGTGAGCCCCAAGGGCGCGGTGAGCCCCAAGGGCGCGGCGATCCCCAAGGGCGCGGGCGCCGGGGCCCCGCCCCCGGACGCGCTGCGGGTGCTCTACGGCGGCATGGACCTCGCAGAGCGGGACGCCATCAAGCGGGCGTTCAACGATCCCGACGATCCCGTGCGCGTCCTCCTCGCCACCGACGCGGCCGCCGAGGGCCTCAACCTGCAGGAGACGGCGCGCCTGCTCCTCCACTACGACATCCCGTGGAACCCGGCGCGGCTCGAGCAGCGCAACGGCCGCCTCGACCGGCACGGCCAGGCGCGCGACGTCAGCGTCTATCACTTCACCAGCGAGAACGACGCCGACCTCCAGTTCCTCGGGAAGGTCGTGGCCAAGGTCCACGCCATCCGCGAGGACCTCGGCTCGATGGGCGAGGTCTTCGACGCCGCCTTCCAGCGCCGGTTCGCGGACCTGGAGGACGCCGATCGCGTCGCCGTGGGCCTCGACGCGGACGTCGCACGGCAGAAGGACCGCGCGGCCCTCCCGCGGCAGGCCGTCGACACGGCCACCGCCGAGGAATCGGAGCGGCTCCAGCGCCTCTGCCGCCACATCGACCTCGCGCCCGAGACGCTCCGGAGCACGCTCGAGGTCGCCCTCGGCCTCGGGGTCGGCCGACCTCGCCTCACCGGCCCCGACGGGCGCGGACGCATGCAACTGAAGCAGCCCATCCCGCCGCGCTGGGACGCGCTTGTCGATGACAGCCTCCGGCTGTCGACGAGCGCCGACGGGCGCGGCCGCGGCGGCTTGCCCGGGCTCATCTTCGACGCGAAGCAGTTCGTCACGGACCACGGCGGCCGCCCGGTCTTCCGGCCCACGAGGGACACGGTGCTGCTCCACCTCGGGCATCCCATGTTCCGCGAGGCGCTCACGACCTTCGCGCGCCTCCGCTTCCCCGGCGAGAAGGAGGTCATCGTGAGCCGGTGGACGGCCCGCCGCGGCGCGGTCCCCGCCGGCGCGGACGCGCTCCTGCTGGTGACCGTCGAGGAGCTCGGCGTGAACGAGCTGCGCGAGCCCTTCCATCACTGGGTGCGGACGATTCGGATCCCGATGACGGGGGGCGAGCTCGGCGCGCCCGCGGGCTACGTGGCGCCGGCCGACGAAGAGGTCGCGCCCGGCCCGATCGACGACGACACGTACCGCGCCGCCCTGGCCTGCTGGGACGACGTGTCGCTCGACCTCGGCCCCGCCCTCAGGAAGCTCGCCGCCGAGCTCGGTGATCGGCTCCGCGAGCACCTCGCGGCCGCCGGCAAGCGGGCGATGGCCGAGGAGAAGAAGCGCTACCAGCACCGCCTCAAGGAGGTCGAGGCCGCCATGCGCGAGACAACGCTCGCGAAGCTCGAGAAGGAGCGCGACAAGCTGATCAAGGAGCTGAAGCAGGGGATCCTGTTCCCCGACATCGCCCGCGAGACGGAGGCCCGGCTCGCCGACCTCAACGACGAGCTCCACCGGCGGAAGACGCATTACCAGGAGCTGCTGCGGGTGCTCGAGGCCGACCAGGACCGCGTGCTCACGCGCATGCTCCCGCGCCGCTACGCGCTCCACGGCGCGGCCCAGGTCTTCCCCGTGGCCGTCGAGATCCGGCTGCCGGCCGCCCGCTCCGGAGGGGCCCGATGAACGACCTCCTGTTCGCCGATCCCGCGCGCCTGCGCGCCTCGAGCGCTCCGGCGGAGGAGCCCTACGCCTGGTGGGCGTCGCTCAACCACGGCGGCCTGCTCATCGCCCCCTCCAAGCTCGCGGAGCGCTTCCCGGCCCGCGTCGAGCCACTCCCCGCGGCCATGAGCGAGCGCCTGCGCCGCGACCTCACCCGTCTTCAACAGGGCGGGGACGAGCGGCTCGCGGCGTTCCTCGATACCGTGCTCGAGGACCTGCTCGGCCTGCACAAGGCGCGCTTCAAGAAGGGGAACGAGGTCGACAAGACGTGGTCCCAGGCCGCGGTCACGGGCGAGATCATCCGGCCCCGCCGCGTCTGGCTCGGCCCGAACGGCGCCGCGCTGCCTGTGTTCGTCGACACCGCGGCCGGGCGCCTCGGCGTCGGCCGTGGCAAGCGACCGGTCTCGCGCGTCGTGGAGTGGCTCCGCCGCATCGGGCAGGATCCCGGGTTCAAGGTCCTCGGCGTCGCCCCGCCGAGCGTTGCGCTGCTCGCCAACGCGCGCCAGCTCCGGCTCATCCACGCGGGCACCGACTACGACGCGTTCTGCGAGTGGGACACGGCGCTCTGGTTCTCCGGCGGCGCCCCGGGCCCGCAGGTGCAGGCGATCCGGGCCCTGCTCTCGGCCGAGGCCCTGACGCCGCCGGCCGAGGGGAAGCCGCCGAAGCTCGTCGAGGCCATCCAGGCATCGCGCCAGGGCCAGGCCGAGCTCTCGTCCGCGCTGGGCGAGCGCGTTCGACAGGCCGTCGAGCTGCTCATCCGCGAGTCGGCGCCGGTGCTCGAGTCGATCGACGCCGGGGAGCACGGCAGCTCCGGCGACGCGGGCCGCGTCGCCCGGCGCCACATCTACGTCGCCGCGACGCGCCTCGTCATGCGGTGCGTGGTGATCCTCTTCGCCGAGGCGCGCGAGCTGCTGCCGCGCAGCAACGCCGTGTACGAGGGGTCGTATGGCCTCGAGGGCCTGCGCGCGCAGCTCGATCGCATGGCCGGAGGGCGCGCCGCCGAGCGCCTCCGCCACAGCCACGGCGCCTGGCCGCGGCTCCTGTCGCTCTTCCGGCTCGTCTACCAGGGCTCCGCGCACGAGGCGCTCCCCGTGCCGCGCTACGGCGGCGGCCTGTTCACGCCCGGCGACGCGGCGTCGCCCGATCCCGTGCTGCGCGCGCTCGCGGCCTTCGAGAGCGCGAGGAATGAGCCCACCGACCACGCCGTCCACGGGATGCTCGAGCTGCTCTGCAAGAGCCGAGTCCGCGTGCGCCAGGGCCGCACTAGCAAGTGGGTGGAGGCGCCGGTCGACTTCTCGGACCTGTCGTCCGAGTACCTCGGCATCCTCTACGAGGGTCTGCTCGACTTCGAGCTCCGCCGCGCGCCCGCGGATGATGCGATGGTGTTCCTGAACCTCGGTGACCAGCCCGCGCTGCCGCTCCAGCGCCTCGACCGGATGAAGAACGAGGAGCTGGGACAGCTACTCGACAAGCTGAAGAAGTCGGGCGAGAAGGTGCAGGCCGAGGGCGAAGACGAGGGCGAGGACGCCGCCGCCGAGGAGGGCGCCGAGGACGCCGAGTCGGAGGACGACGCCGGGAGCGAGCCGGAAGCGGAAGACAGCGCGGCAGCCCCTGCCGCCGACCCGCTCGACGAGCTCGGAGGCGACGACCGGGCGCGCGTGGTCCGCGAGATGGCGCAGACCTGGGCCGAGCGGGCGGTGAAGGCCGCGAAGCTCGTGAAGTACCCGAAGAAGGACACCGATCCCAGGGTACGCGAGCAGTGGAACCGCGACGTGGCGGCCACGGCGCGGGGGCTCGTGCAGCGGCTCATCCTGCCCGGGGGATGGTTCCTCGTGCGCTGGGGCGGCACGCGCAAGGGATCAGGGACCTTCTACACCCGGCCCCAGCTCGCGAGCCCCATCGTGCGCCGCGCGCTCCAGCCGCTCGCGTATGCGCCTGTACGCGAGGAGAAGGACGAGGTCACGGGGCTCGTCACCGTGACCGAGTGGGCGCCGAGAAAGCCGGAGGAGATCCTCGCCCTCAAGGTCTGCGATCCCGCGATGGGCTCGGGATCGTTCCTGATCTCGGCGCTGCGCTACCTCACCGGGGCGCTCGTCGAGAGCCTCCATCATCACGGGCGGATCGAGGAGCGGGCCGACCAGACGATCTGCCGGCTTGCGGACGGGCTGCCGGCCGACCACCCGTCGCACGAGACCCTCCCCGTGCCGAAGGACCACCCGGACTTCGAGGACAAGCTCCGCGCCCGGCTGAAGCGCTATGTCGTGGAGCGCTGCCTCTACGGGGTGGACCTCGACCCGCTGGCCGTGGAGCTCGGGCGCACGGCGCTGTGGGTCGAGACGATGGACCGGCAGCTTCCGTTCGGGTTCCTCGACCACAAGCTCAAGTGCGGCAACTCCCTTGTCGGGTGCTGGTTCGACCGGTTCCAGGACTACCCCATCATGGCCTGGGAGCGGGAGGGCGGGGACAAGGGGCATACCCAGTTCGTGCACCACTACCGCGAGGTCGTGGCCACGAAGGGGAAGGACAAGGGGAAAGCGCAGCGGCTCGGGGACAAATGGACGGCGGCGATCAAGGAGCGGCGGGACGGGGTGATCAAGCCGGAGCTCGTCTCGTGGCTGACGCAGCGGGATCCGAAACAGGCCTCGATGTGGGGGACCGAGGGCAAGGATGCCGACGCGCTGCATGCCGAGGCGCTCACGATCTTCGAGGAGCTGCACGCCCTGCCGGTGCACGAGGCGGAGAGGCGAGAGGCGCTGTACCGGGAGAAGATTCAGGGAAGCAGGCCGATTCAGCGGCTTCGCGAGGCGTTCGACACATGGTGCGCGCTCTGGTTCTGGCCGGGCGAAGAGATCGACAGTGCGCCCACGCCCAAAGACTTTTTCGTACCGAACGAGCAGTCGCGAGCAGTCATAACGCGCCTCGGCGAGCAGCATCGATTCTTCCACTGGGAGCTCGAGTTTCCCGACGTCTTCACAGCCGCCAAAGATGGGTTCCACGCCATTATGGGGAACCCTCCATGGGAGACGGTGCAGCCAACATCACTGGAATTCTTCTCCAACATCGACCCCCTCTATCGGACCTACGGAAAGCAGGAAGCAGTCCAGCAACAAATGGACTATTTCCAAACGATTCCACATACCGAATCTGACTGGCTCAGCTACTGCGCAACGTTCAAGGCCACGTCCAATTGGATAGCAAACGCTGCGAACCCAGACGACATCCGCATCTCGCCCGAACGCCAGCCTTTAACGCCACAAATCTCTCGCCATCGAGACTCGGCCGCCGTTGCACACGGCGCGCCAAAACATCCTTTCCGACACCAGGGAACCGGCAAGCCGTCGACGTACAAGCTATTCATCGAAATTGGACACTCCATACTCGCCCACGAGGGCATGATGGCGTTGCTTATTCCTGCCGCCATCTACACCGACAAGGGGTCGATGCCTCTTCGGGAATTACTCCTGAGACATTACGCATGGAACCTACTCTTTAGCTTCGAAAACCGCGACAAGGTATTCGACATCGACGGCAGATTCAAATTTTGCATCATCGAGGCTCGCAAGGGTACGCCAGCCACCGTCATACAGGCCGCGTTCATGCGCCGCTCGCTCTCCGATCTCGAAGAGATTGGCCGTCACGTGGTGGCGTACCCCGTGGACCAAGTGGAACGGCTGAGCCCCTCATCAAAAACCCTCCTGGAAGTCTCGTCAGATCGCGCTCTTAAGCTGCTACAAAAGATATACAACAACGGCGCACCGCTTAGTGACCCAAACACAAGCGGATGGGAGATTCGTTACCAGCAGGGCGACTTCAACATGACTTCGGACTCCAAGCTGTTCCCGCCGCTCACGGAGTGGCGAGCGGCGGGTTACCGACCAGACCAGTATGGCAATTGGTTGAAAGGTCGATGGGCCCCGCGCCATGGGCCCGCTGGCGAGAGCATGGTTTCATCTGCGGACTTAGCAGACACGATTGCCATCAACGAGATCGACGACGTAGCTCTGCCCTTGTATGAGGGCCGAATGATCAACCAGTTCGACTTCAGTGAAAAAGGCTGGGTCTCCGGAAAGGGTCGCACAGCTCAATGGAGAAGCATCCCCTGGAACAAGAAGGTCATTGAGCCACAATATTTAATTTCTCGCTCTCACCTGCCGCCCAGCGCACTCGCGGGGAAGCTGGCATTCATGGATATCACGTCGGCTACCAACGAGAGAACGGCCATCGCCGCTTATCTGTCGAATGCACCTTGCGGCAATTCAGCGCCACTGCTTCGACCTGGGGCGCATTGTCACACGTTGGTCGCCGTCATGAACAGCTTCGCGTATGATTTTGTCGTGAGGATGCGGTGCGGCGGACTTCACCTCAACTATTTCCTACTCGAGGAGACGGTTCTCCCGCCTGCAACCGCTGCGGCTCGCTGCGAATCAGTCTCGTTGCGACTGGCAGGGTGCTCGCCAAGATTCTCACACGACTGGTTCACTAGTACGCCGATGACTTGCCGGCGGCAGCCCTGGCGTCGTCTCTGGGCCGTCACCCCCCACGAGCGCCTCCGCCTCCGGGCCATCCTCGACGCCGCCGTCGCCGAGCTTTACGGCCTCGACATCGACGATTTCGCCTGGATCCTCCGCGAATGCGACCACCCCGTCGCGAAGGTCTGCAACAAGCCGTTCTCCCGCACGCTCAATCCCAAGGGCTTCTGGCGCGTCGACAAGGAGCAGGACCCCGAGCTGCGCCACCCCGTGCTCTCCCTCGTCGCCTTCCACGAGCTCAAGCGCATCGGCCTCGACGCCTTCCTCGCCCTCAACGACGGCGACGGCTGGATGCTCCCCGAGACCCTCCGGCTCGCGGACTACGGCCTCGGGCACGACGCGCGCGCCAGGGAGCCCCAGCCCGTGGCCGCCCGGCTCGGAGACCGCTTCCTGCCCTGGCAGCTCGAGCAGGGCGTCGACGAGTCGTGGGAGGAGTGCCGGCGGCACGCCGAGCTCATCGAGAAGATCCTGGGGCCGGCGGCCAAGGAGCCCGCCCCGGTGGCGAAAGAGCCCGCCCCGGCGGCGGCCACCGGCCAGACGCCGCCGGCGGACAAGCCCTACGAGGTCAACCCCCAGGGGCAAGCCGTGCTGTTCGCCGCCGAGCCGGTGCAGAAGGATCTGTTCGGCAACGCCGTGGAACCGGCGGCGCGGAGGGGGAAGAAGAAGCGATGACGAAGACCCCCCGGGACCCGGGGCGGAGGGCACCGCCAGGCGCCCCGCAGCCCGGTCCAACCAACCAGGCGAGCGTGCCGCGGATCGAGTCGCTCCACGTCGAGAACTACCGTGCGCTGAGGCGCCTCGAGCTGGGCGCGATCACGCCGCTCACCGTGCTCCTCGGACCGAACGGGAGCGGCAAGTCGACCGTCTTCGACGTGTTCGCCTTCCTCTCCGAAGCCTTCTCGCTGGGCCTCCGCAAGGCCTGGGACCGGCGCGGCCGCTTCAAGGAGCTCCGCACCCGGTGCGCCGAGGGGCCCATCATCCTCGAGCTCCAGTACCGAGAGAGGCCCGGAACCCCGCTCATCACCTACCACCTCGAGATCGACGAGGAGCCCCGCGGCCCCGTGGTCGCCAGCGAGTGGCTGCGCTGGCGGCGCGGGGAACGCGGCCGGCCGTGGCGTTTCCTCGACTTCAAGCGGGGTGAGGGCGTGGTCGTCTCCGGCGAGGCCCCCGACGAGACGGCCGAGCGCATCGAGGAGCGCCTCGACTCGCCCGAGCTCCTCGCCGTGAACACCCTCGGCCAGCTCGCCAAGCATCCACGCGTCGGCGCGCTGCGGCGGTTCATCACGAGCTGGTACATGACCTACCTCTCCGCGGACAGCGCCCGCAGCACGCCGGAGGCTGGACCCCAGGAGCGGCTCTCCCAGACGGGCGACAACCTGCCCAACGTCATCCAGTACCTCAAGGAGCAGCACGAGGAGCGCCTCGACACGATCCTGAAGGTGCTCGCGCGCCGTGTCCCCAAGCTCGAAAGGGTCACCGCAGAGCCGATGCAGGACGGGCGCTTGCTGCTCCAGATCAAGGACGCGCCGTTCGAGAGGCCCGTCCTCGCCAGGTACGCGTCGGACGGGACGCTCAAGCTCCTGGCCTACCTCACCGTCCTCTACGATCCTTCCCCTCCGCAGCTCGTCGGGATCGAGGAGCCCGAGAATTACCTCCACCCGCGCCTCCTGCCCGAGCTCGCAGAGGAGTGCCGCAACGCTTCGGAGAGGACCCAGCTCCTCGTGACCTCGCACTCGCCGTTCTTCGTCTCCGATCTCCGGCCCGAGGAGCTCCGCGTGCTCTACCGCGACGAGCTCGGCTACACGCAGGCCCGCCGCGTCGCCGACATGGAGCGGGCCCGAGCGATGTACGAGGCCGGCGGCAAGCTCGGCCACCTCTGGATGGAGGGGTACTTCGACGTCGGCGACCCGCTGGTCCGCGCCGGCGGCCCCGTCGAGCCCCGCGCCAGGGGCAGGCGGCGATGAGCAGCGTCACGTGGATCGAGATCCTCGTCGAAGAGCCGTCGATGGAGGCCGCGCTCCAGGCGCTGGTGCCGAAGATCCGGCCCGATCTCGGCTTTCAGGTGCACGCGTTCCAGGGGATCTCCGACATGCTCGCGAAGCTCCCCGCGCGCTTTCGCGGCTACGCTGCCTGGCTCGGCGACGACCAGCGGGTCGTCGTCGTCCGCGACGAGGACCGGAAGGACTGCGTGAAGCTCAAGGTCGAGATCGAGAAGATGGCGCGGGACGCCGGCCTCGTCCCCAGGTCGCACAGGAGCGCATCGTTCCAGGTGCTGACGCGCATCGCCGTCGAGGAGCTCGAGGCGTGGCTCCTCGGAGACGCGCAGGCGCTCGCCATGACGTATCCCGGCGTCCCATCGACGCTCGGCCAGCAGGCGCGCTATCGTGATCCCGACGCGATCAAGGGCGGTACATGGGAGGCGCTCCAGGCTGCGCTCCAGAAAGCAGGGCATTTCCCGGGCGGTCTCCCCAAGATCCAGGTGGCGCGGGAGGTCGCGGCGAACATGGACCCAGAGAGGAACGCTTCCAGGAGCTTCCGCGCCTTCCGAGACGGTCTCCGAGCTCTTTAGTCGAAAGCTGAAGGGGAAGGATGGCAGCGAGGAGAGCGTGATCGTACGCATCGGACACCCAACCATGGCCAGGGATCGAGCGGCTCTACCTGGCCGGGGGGGATGGCCGTCGCAGTGAATCTACGCCACCGTCGCTCGCTGGACCTCGACTTGTTCAGCATGCCCGCGGACCAGGTGGGAGCGGACAAATGTATTCTCCGTTGCAGAAGCACACGAGTTGCTGACGGATGAAAGGGAATTACCATGGTAACCAGCGATCTGACTGAATGCCTCTGGTATTACTGGAACCACCACCGCAAGGCGCTCGTAAACGGTCGCGATATCGAATCGTGGTGCAATGCCCCCCGAGACCGGAACAATGAGCCAATGCCACCGGTACATCTCGACCAGTGGCGCTATGAGGCGTTTTATGCGTCGCTAGATGCACAGCAGAACGACGCGATCGTGCGGTGGAAGAAGGGGCCCCATGACAACTCGCCCGTGTCGCTCTCGCTGTCCCAGCAATCGTGCGCGTCGGCTTATCAGGCGGCGCAAGTTGCCGCGCAAGCCAACTGGATCGAAGGACACGTGCCTCCAAAGCAGCGTAAGTGAGCTGGTGTTCCGAAGGCATGCGCTGCGGCCCTTCGCGAGCTTCACAATCTGAAGTTCCTCCCACGTCGGCTGGAGCACGCACTGACAGACCACGGCTCGAGCGCGGCCGTGGAGCGCGCACCTGGCCCGAAGCCGGCTGGCGCCGGCTGCTCGATGCCCACGGAGGTCTACCGCCTCACCGGGCGAGGCATGCAGCTTCGAGTCATGTGGGTGCTGGTCAAAGATGTCCGGCTCGCCCGGCTGTAAGGCCCTCCGGGACAGGACGCGGAGCGGCGTGCGAGGAGGTGCCCCGCGAGAGGCGCCTTGCCACGCCTCGCCGGCTCGGGTCCACTGGCATGGCGCGGGGCTCCGCGCGGCCCGAGGCCGCGCGAGGGCCGCGGCGGACCGACCATCGACCATGCTGAACCCGATCACGTACAGCGAGAAGGTCGTCAGCGACTTCCTCCGCTACCAGCTCACCACCTATCCCTTCGCCTCCCCCGGCCTCTACGAGCAGCTCCGCGCCCTCCTGAGCCTGGAGCAGACCCGCCAGACCCCGCTCCTGCGCGGGCCCTACATCGGACTTAGCCGCTCGTTTCGCACCGGCGCCTCGGTCGCCTCCCTCGTCGCCGAGGGCCTGCTCCACCCCGCCCTCGCGAGCCTCGCGCCCCATCCCCACGTCTACGGCCATCAGCAGTCCGCGTTCGAGGCCATCGCGCAGCGGAAGACCACGCTCGTCGCCACCGGCACCGGCTCGGGCAAGACGGAGTGCTTCCTCTATCCGATCATCAGCCACTGCCTCCGGCTGCGCGACGAGCAGGCGCCGGACGGGATCGCCGCTGTGCTCGTGTACCCGATGAACGCGCTGGCCGAGGACCAGCTCGGCCGGCTCCGCTCGCTCCTGACCGGCACGGGGATCAGCTTCGGGATGTACGTCGGCAAGACGCCGGAGAAGGCCGCCGACGCGGTGGGCGCGCGGCTCGAGGCCGGGGCCTCGCGCGGCGACTACGAGGCCACGCTGCGGCGGCTGCGCGCGGAGAAGCAGCACGTCGCGGTCTTCCCGCCCGAGGAGCGCCCCTCGCGCGACGAGATGCGCGCGCCGGGCAAGCGGCCGCGCATCCTCCTCACCAACGTGAAGCAGCTCGAGCTGCTCCTGACGCGGCAGCGCGACATCGAGCTCTTCGCGGGGGCGACGCTCGACTTCCTCGTGTTCGACGAGGCGCACACCTTCAGCGGCGCCGCGGGCGCCGAGACGGCGTGCCTCATCCGGCGGCTCCGCAGCTTCTGCGGCAAGCGACCCGACGAGACGGTGTGCATCGCGACCTCGGCCACCATCGCCGACCCGGAGCGCGGGCCCGAGGCCGGGCGCGATTTCGCCAGCCGCTTCTTCGGCGTCTCGCCGGAGAACGTGGCGCTCGTGGGCGAGGAGCACGAGGACGACGTCTGGGCGCCGCAGCGCGTGGCGTCGAAGCCGCTGCCCGGCGACCCGGCGGTGCAGCTCCAGACGGTGCTCGAGGCCGTCGCCGCGGTGGAGAAGGAGCAGCCCTCGAAGCAGGACCTGCGGGTGCTGAAGAGCGCCTTCCAGGCGATGACCGGCTCGTCGCTCGACCTGTCCCGCTGGCAGGAGAGCCTCTACGACCGGCTCGCCGCCAACGAGGTCGTCTACCAGATCGCCGAGGCGCTCCGGGCGGTCAAGCCGCTGACGCAGCTCGTGCGGGAGCTCGAGGCGCGCGTCGGCCGGCCGGTGCCCGAGGAGGAGATCGTGGCGTGGCTCGCCCTCGGGGCGGCGTCGCGTCGAGAAGGCCGGCCGCTGCTCCGTCCCGTGGTGCACGGCTTCGTCCGCGGGCTCGCGGGCGCCGTCGTGACGTTCCCGCCGGGCCAGGAGACGCCACGGCTCTGGCTGTCCCGCGAGGACGCCGCGGCTGCCGAGCCGGAAGGGGGCCGCTCGGCGCGCCTCGACGTGACCACGTGCACGACCTGCGGACAGCACTACTTCGTGCACTTCGTCGCCGACTTCAGCTTCACGGGCCGTGCGCCGGGGGGCGGTGAGGCGATCGAGGACCGGGTCGTGTGGCGGCCGCTGGAGGAGAAGTCGGGAGGCCAGCGCGTTGTGCTGCTCGATCGGCTGGTCTCCGACGGCGACGCCGAGGACGACGACGAGCCGAGGAACACCGCGACGGTGTTCCTGTGCCGGCGCTGCGGCGCGCTTCACCCGAAACCTCAAGAGCGCTGCGACGCCTGCGGCGAGGCGCTGCCGCTGGTGGGGCTGTTCGCGGTCCAGCAACACAAGGACTTCCCGGGCAAGCTCGTCGCCTGCGTCGCGTGTCGCGCGCCGGGCCGCTCCAGGATGGGCGACTACCGCGAGCCGGCCCGGCCTGTGCGCGCGCAGAACGTGTCGGACGTGCACGTGCTCGCGCAGAGCATGCTGCACCACGCCGAGCGGCCCCGGCTCCTCATCTTCACCGACAACCGCCAGGACGCCGCGTTTCAGGCCGGCTGGATGCAGGATCACGCGCGGCGGTTCCGCCTGCGCTCGCTTCTCTACGAGCAGATCGAGCGCCGGCCCATCTCGGTCGGCGATCTCACGGGCGCGCTCGACGACCTGCTCCACGGCGAGGACGAGCTGTCCCGCGCCCTGATCCCCGAGGTGTGGCGCGTCGAGCGCAAGGAGACCGCCGGTACGCGGCACGCGTTCGAGCGGAAGCGCTTCCTGCGGATCCAGGTGCTGCGCGAGATCGCCACCGGCGCGCGGCAGCGGCTCGGCCTGGAGCCCTGGGGACGGATGGTGGTGAACTACGCCGGGCTCACCCAGGAGCACCCGTTCTTCAAGGCGTGGGCGCCTCGCTTCGATGCCTCGCCGGCCGACCTCCTGGAGGGGGTGGCCGCGCTGCTCGACATGAACCGGCGCGCGGCGATCGTCTTCGACAGGGAGGTGAGGATCTACTCGCGCTTCTGGCCCGATGGGGCGCGGGAGATCCAGAACGGCTATTTCCCGCAGATGCCCGGCGGCCCCAAGGGGCTGAAGCTGAGGCGCGGCGCGAACGATGACGACGCCCGGATCAAGCAGATCCTGAGCGCCCGCGGGGCGACGACGGCACGCCTGCTCGCGCTCCGCTGGGGGCTCCCGGACGAGCAGTTAGAGCCCTTCTTCGAGGGGTTGTGGAGGCTGCTCACCGAGGAGCTCGCGCTGCTGGTCCCTGTGACCTTGACGGGGTATCGCGACAACGCGCTCCCGGGCTGCTCGGGGGCCATGCAGATCGACGCCGACCGCCTGCTGCTCACGGCCCACAAGGGCTTCTTCCGGTGCAACGTATGCCGCCGGACGAGCCTGCGGGCGACGCCGCGGAGGACGTGCACCGCGCGGACGTGCTCCGGGACGCTCGTGCACGCTCCGGAGAGCAGCGACAACTACGACCTGATGGTGCTCGACCAGCGCTTCGCGATGGTCAGGCCGCGCGAGCACTCGGCGCAGATCCCCGCCGACGAGCGCGAGATGCTGGAGCGGTCGTTCAAGGGCGACAGCCAGCTCCTCAACACGCTTGTGTGCACGCCCACGCTGGAGCTCGGCGTCGACATCGGCGGGCTCGACTCGGTGCTGATGCGCAACGTGCCGCCGCTCCCGGCCAACTACTGGCAGCGCGCCGGCCGGGCGGGGCGCCGCCACCGGATGGCGGTGAACCTCACCTATGCGCGGGGGTCGAGCCACGACCGGGCCTATTTCACGAACCCGCTCAAGCTGCTCGACGGGGTTATCCAGCCGCCGCGCTTCAACCTCAAGAACGAGCCGATGGTGCGCAAGCACGTGCACGCCACGGTGCTGACCGTGCTCGGGCAGCTCGCGACCGGAGGGGCTCGCGCCGCCGGCGGCGCGCCGATCCGCGCCCGCGAGGCGTCGCTCGACCAGGCCGCGCGCGACGAGATCGCGCAGGCGCTCGAGCACAGCATCCCGACGCAGATCAAGACGTACCTCTTCGACGCGGCGGACAACGTGCGCGCGGTGCCGTTCGACGTGGGTCCGCTCGCGCGGGTCGTGTCGCGCCACGAGGAGCTGATCCTCGGGGAGGTGAGGAAGGCGTTCACGCAGGGGTGGCCGTCGCAGGACAGCGCCGTCGTCGAGCCGGCCGCCCTGCGCGCCGTCATCGCCGACATGGCCGGATCGCTGGCCGAGGTCATCGCCCGGCTCGAGCGGCGCCTGCGCTGGGCGCTGGATCAGATGCGGCGCCTGGAGGCGGTGCGCGCCCAGAAGGGGACGCTCGACCCGGACGAGGACGCGCTGCTCGCCCGGTGCGACCGGCTGATCAAGCGGCTCAAGGGCAAGCAGGCGCGCGCCCGCCGCGACGCCGAGGGGTTTGACGACACGTACACCTACGCGGTGCTCGCGGCCGAGGGGCTCCTGCCCGGCTACGGGCTCGACGTCGGCGCGGTGGTCGGCTTCCACCAGGCAGCGCGCTACGGGACCGGCATGCGCGACTGGGAGCTCCGGCGCGCGCTGCCGCTGGCCCTGCGCGAGTACGTACCCGGCAACCTGATCTATGCGAACGGGCACCGGTTCCTCCCGCGCTTCTTCCACCTCGCCGCGCTCGAGGAGCCGACGCTCTTCCAGGTCGACGTCACCAACGGGGCCGTGAGCGAGGCGGGGCTCGGGCGCGACGGCGCGGCGGTCGGGCTCGGCGCGGCGGCGCTGCCCGCTGTGCCGATCTGCGACGTCGATCTGCCGCACCAGTCCCACATCACCGACGACGAGGAGTTCCGGTTCCAGCTCCCGGTGACCGTGTACGGCTACGAGCAGCCGCGGCACGGCGGGGGCAAGGCGTTCACGTGGGGTGACCGCGTGGTGACCAGCCGCGCCTCGGTGCACCTGCGGCTCGTCAACGTGGGGCCGACGTCGGGCGTTCGTGAGAGCAGGTTCGGATACCCGGTGTGCCTGGTGTGCGGACAGAGCCGCTCGCCGCTCGCCTCGAAGAAAGATCTGGATGCCTTTTCGACCGATCACCAGCAGCGCTGCGGCCGGCCGGTGAACAGGGTGGGCTTCTACGCCGACGTCGTGGCGGATGCCGTGGCCATCGACGGCTGCGCCGACCTCGGGGAGGCCTACAGCGTGGCCGAGGCGCTCCGGAAGGGCGCCGCCGAGGTGCTGGAGATGGAGCTCGGCGACCTGCAGCTCCTGGTCGTGGGCCGCGCCGGCGAGGCGCAGCGCAAGGTGCTCCTCTACGACCCGATGCCCGGCGGCTCCGGGCTCCTCGATCAGCTCGTGTCGCGCTGGCCCGAGGTGGTGAGCGCCGCCAGCGAGCTCGTGGAGGGCTGCCCCGCCGGGTGCACGAGCGCCTGCGTCGACTGCCTGCTCAATTACCGGAACTCGTTCTATCACGCCCACCTCGACCGCCACGTGGCGGCCGAGCTCCTGCGGCAGCGCGGCGGCACCCTGGCGATCACGCACGAGATCCCGCCGCTGCTGCCCGCCCATGTCGGCGCGGGCCAGCCGGTGAACCAGGCCGAGACGTCGCTCCGTTACATGCTCGAGCGCGCCGGGTTCCACAATGCGCAGGCGCAGCGCGAGATCGACCTCGGCAAGCCGCTCGGGGTCACCATCCCCGACTTCTTCTTCGAGGACCCGACGGAGCGGACCGAGGGCGTGTGTCTCTACCTCGACGGGATGAGCCAGGCGATCCATGGAAACCCCGCCACGCAGACCAGGGATCGGGCCATTCGCGAGGAGCTGCGCAACCGCTTCTACGAGGTCATCGAGATCACCTACGGCCAGCTCTCCGATCAGGGAGCGATGCGCGAGAAGTTCGCGCGGCTCGCCCGCATCCTCCTGGGGAAGGAGCGCGCGGCCCAGATCCGGGACGACACGTCGTGGTTCGAGGAGGCCCGCGCCGCTCACGCGTCCGACCACCCACCGCCGTCGCTCGGCAGCGGCTGGAACGAGATCATCGCGCTGCTCGACGAGCCGTGGCACGCGCTGGCCGCCGGGCTCCGCGACGCCGGCGTCCCGGTCCCGGACGACGCGCACGCAGACCTCCTCGTCAACGGGCGGGTCGCGACCGACACGGCGGTGCTGCTGTGGGCCCAGTCGACGCCGCTGGTCGCGCTGGTGGACACGGACGTCGCGATCGACGAGAAGCACGGCCGTCTCATCAAGGTCCAGCCGGCGAGCGACCCGACAGGGCTCGCTGCCGTGCTGCTCGAGCGACTCGGAGGGAATCCGTGAAGTTCCTCATCGCCGACACGTTCACGAAGAGCCTCGCCAGGCTGGATGGCCAGTCGCAAAGCGCCATCAAGCAAGCGGCGTTCGACTTCCAGGTCAACCCCGCGAGCCCCGGCTTCAAGCTCCACAGGCTCGACGGCGTGAGGGACAAGGACTTCTGGTCCTTCCGTGTGAACAGGGACCTCCGGATCATCGTGCACAAGAGCGAGTCGTCGTTCGTGCTCTGCTATGCGGATGACCATGACGCCGCGTACGCGTGGGCCGAGGCGCGCAGGCTCGAGGTGCACCCCCAGACGGGCGCCGCGCAGATCGTCGAGGTCAAGGAGCGGGTCGAAGAGGTCGTGCGGCAGGTCGTGCGCACGGACGAGCGCGAGCCTGCGGCCTTCGCGAAGCACGAGCCGGACTACCTGCTCGCGCTGGGCGTGCCGCCCGAGTGGCTCGATGCCGTGCGCGCGGTCGGCGAGTCGGGGCTCGACAAGCTCTTCGGGCATCTGCCCGCCGAGGCTGCGGAGCGGCTGCTCCAGCTCGCGTGCGGCGAGCCTGTGCCGAGGCCGGTCTCCGTCGCGACGCAGGACCCGTTCGAGCATCCCGACGCCAAGCGCCGCTTCCGCGTGCTCGACAGCCACGCGGAGCTCCGCCGCGCGCTCGACGCCCCCTGGGAGCAGTGGCTCGTGTTCCTCCACCCGACGCAGCGCGCGGTCGTGGAGAGGAAGTTCAAGGGGCCGGCCCGCGTGACCGGCAGCGCTGGAACGGGGAAGTCGGTCGTCGCGATCCATCGCGCCGCGCACCTCCTGAAGGCGGACCCCGGCGCGCGGGTCCTGCTCACCACGTTCACGCGCACGCTCGCTGTCCGGCTCGGCCACAGCGCCGATCTGCTGCTCGGGAGCGCCACGAAGGAGCGCAAGCGCCTGGCGATCGATCACCTGCACAAGATCGCGAAGGACATCTCGGTGCAGTCCACCGGGAAGCCGCTCTCGGTCCTCGATCCGAAGAAGCTGGATGGACTCATCGAGACCGCGAAGAGCCGTGTTGCCCCCGGCGCGGAGTTCTCTCTCGCCTTCCTCCGATCGGAGTGGAACGCCATCGTCGACCCGTGGGGGATCCGGTCGTGGCCGGCCTACAAGGGGGTGTCTCGCGCCGGGCGAGCGACTCCCCTGGGAGCGAAGCAGCGGCTCTCGATCTGGAAGATCTTCGAGGAGCTCCAGCGCCTCCTCGCCGAGCGGCGCCTCACGACCTGGACCGGGCTCTGCTACATGGCGGCGGAGCGCCTGTACGACGCGCGGCCCTACGACCACGTGATCGCCGACGAGTGCCAGGACTTCGGACCGGCGGAGCTCACGCTGCTCCGCGCGCTCGCGGAGCCGGGGCCGGACGACCTGTTCCTCTGCAGCGACGCGGGCCAGCGGATCTACAGGGCGGCCGTGGCCTGGTCGTCAGCGGGTATCGACGTGCGAGGCCGCTCCACGCGGCTGTCGATCAACTATCGGACGACCGACCAGATCCGCCGGTTCTCCGATCGGATCCTGCCGGAGGCCCTGGACGAGGGCGACGGGGAGACGGAGAAGCGGAGCACCGTGTCCGTGCTCAACGGCCCGCCCCCCGAGGTCCAGGGGTTCGCGAACGCCGCGAAGGAGGCCGAGGGGGTGGCCGGCCTCCTGAAGGACCTGCTGGCGTCGGGCTACAAGCAGCGAGACATCGCGCTCTTCGCCCGGAGCGAGAGCGTGCTCCGAGATCGCGTCGAGCCGGCGCTGGCCAAGGCCGGGCTCACGGGCCATCCGCTGAGCGACGACCAGCCCCCGTCGGCGACGGACGTGTCGGTGGGCACGATTCACCGGGCCAAGGGGCTCGAGTTCAAGGTCGTGGTCGTCGTCGGGTGCGACGCGGATCTGGTGCCGCTCACGTACCTGCAGAAGGAGCTGGTCGACGAGGCGGACCGCGAGGCGTTCCTGGAGCAAGAGCGGCACTTGCTCTACGTGGCGTGCACGCGGGCGCGGGAGCGGCTGGTGGTCACGTACTCGGGGACGCCGAGCCGGTGGGTGGTGGCGCCTGGCGGGTAGGCGGCTGCCTCACCCGCGACGAGCAGTTCGCTGGCGGGAGCGAGCCTTGCTGGATTGCTGGACGCGAGCCGAGGAGTTCGCTCCGCTTTCGCCGCGACCGCTCAGGCTCCCCTTTCGGGTGCGTAGCAGAAATCCACCAGGCCTCGCGGCGCGAGCCCGCCCGCCTGCTCGCCGCCGATGACCTCACAGAGGTAGGGGTGATCGACGATGAACCTCGAGCTGACGCTCCGCGAAACCTCGCCGGGCCTCAGGTCCAGGCATCGCTCGCTATTGCATCGCGGCCGCCACGACTCCCCGCTTGCGCGGCGTTCTCAACAAGCTACGGACTCGCCGGTTCATCAGCCCTTTCGCCGAACATGCGCTTCACCGCAGGCGAAGCACCTCGACGCACCCTGATCGTCCCGTCTGCCTCGCGCACGATGTTGGGCCCCAGGATGACGGTGGAATCCGGCCGCCGGAAGGCGGCGGGGTCCAGACGTGATCCGGCATCTGAACCGGCATACCAACCGATGTCCCCGCTCGGCAGCTTTCGCCCAACGATCAAGCCGTCACCGTCGATCGGCCAGTCCTCTGGTTTGTAGATACCGATCGTACCATTCGCGTGCTGAACGATCACGGCCTCCGGCAAGGCATCCAACCGCTCGCGATCGCGCCTCATCTCTGCGAGAATCACGGACTCAGAATCAGGCGGAGCAACGGGCTCAGATAGCCCGGCGGCTCCGGACGGCGAAGTCTCTGGATCGCGTTTGCCAAGGGACATGCAGAGCGCCAGTTGCACCTTGGCCGAGTTGAGCTCGCTGCGCTCAGCTTCACATCCATTCGCGGCAGGCGTCGTGGCCGAAGGAGGCCGCGATGCGCTCGCTACCGCTCGGGCGCCTGGTTCGCCGCGTGGCACGGCGCGTCCGATAAGGGCGCCGGTGACGCCTGCGCCGACGATGATCAGGGATGCGGTGAATCGATGAATCATCACGGGGTCGTCTCGCTGCTACGGCTTGGCCGATCCATCGACATTTCCGCCGAACATGCGCTGCAGCTCAGCAGGTGCAGGCTTACCGTCAATCGTGATCGTTCCATCTGGCGCAAGCCCCCAGGTGGTCGGTGGAATCTTTGCAGGCTCGGAAGGACGGAATGCGGCAGGATCCGAGCGAGGTCCGGCATCAGGCCCGGCGTACCATCCGATCTCTCCGCTGGGTAACTTTCTTGCCACGATCTCGCCATCACCATCGATCGGCCAGTCGTCTGGTTTGTAGATGCCCGTGCTTCCATCGTGGTGCCGGACGATCACGGCCTCGGGATAGCTGTCCAGGAGCTCACGATTCCGCCGGATCTCTGCCGTGCCTGGCATGCTCTGCGGGTGAACGGGCTCCACCCGTTGAGCTGGCTCAGGCGCGCCGGCGGCGCCGGACGGTTCGGCTTCGAGCGAGCTCAACATCGTGCACACATCCAGTTGCGCCTTGACCGATCTCAGCTCGGTGCGTTTTTCCTCGCAGCCATTGCCCGCGCGTACAGCGGCTGGAGGCGCGGGCAATGCGCTCCGGGCCGGTGGAGCGCTCCGAGCGTCGCGCGGTGCGGCGCGCCCGATGAAGGCACCAGCTACGCCAGCAATCAGTGCGAGGGCAAGACAGTTGCGAAGTGTCATCACTTGTCTCGCTAGAACATCGGACAGCCTGGAGGTACAGGCTGACAAGAAGCATGATCTTGGTTCGGCCATTCCTGAGGAATGATGTCGACCGAACAAGGCGTGACGAACGATGCTGGATCGGCTCTGGGACATACCTGCGTTCCCTGGGCCTCCAACTGTCTCACCCCCTCCATCACTTTCAACTCAAATAGGATCTCCAGCTTGTCGGCACCGACATCGCTGCACCCACTCGTGAATGTAACCTGACGAACACCCGAACAGTATGCGGCGCAGAAGACCGGCGGATCGGTATGGCAGAAGGGCAGGCCCGATTCTTGATCGAACTGGGCGCTGCCAGGAGTACATTCCTGCGCCCCGATTGAACAAAGAGCGAACACAAGCACCACTGTACGCGAAACGGATCGTCTCATGCGGTTCTCCTTGGAGGGTCAAGACCTTGCCCGGATCGCTGGCGTCCAGGGGTGCGGCGTCGCGTCCGGACCCGAGGCGCGCGCTCTGTTAGCGAGCAGCACCAAACCGGAGAGAGAAGAAGTATTATTTGTTACAAGACCAGCCGCTCGATCTCGTTCATTGCGAGCACGCCGATGGTTCTCTCACTGAAGCGCAGCGTCAATAGTGATCAAGGCCACAATTTATGTCCGTACGCGACCCCCTACGCGACCATCGTCTGGTCTCGGGCAACAGGGTACAGGCTCGGGGTGCGTCGCTGCGGTGCAGGACTGGTCGCTCGGGGTGGATGTCGGCTGTAACCGGCTCGACGACAGCGCCGGCGACGTCTTCAGCGTCGCCGACGTGAGGTTCTCGAGCGCGAGGCTGCGTTGACGTTGCCGGCTACTTGGTCGAGCCCCCGGGGAGCTCGTAGGGCGGGTCGTCCCCACGCACGCAGGGGTGGACGCCATCGGGCGAGCCGATGTCACAAACCGCCTCGCCTCCTCGACCGCGAACGGGCCGAGGAGGCGAGAGACGCGCGGCGGGATCCCCCGCCCTCTCCCAGGCTACGCGTCGCCGGCGACGGCGTCCTGGCTCGCGCTCGGCGCCGCCTTGCGGTTCTTCTTCGTCGCGGCCCCCGCGGCGGTGTTCTTCCGCATGAAGTCGATGACCGGCGCCAGGACGTCCATGATCTTCCGGTCTGTCTGCGCGTGCGTCTTGGCGATCCGGTAGGCCGCATAGAGCGTCTCGCGGAACTTGATGGCCGTGTAGAGCGTCGAGTCGCCGAGCTCTCCGCCGACAGGCGCGAGGCTCTCCGCGACCTTGCTGAAGAGCAGGTGCTTCTCGATGCGCTCCCGGAGCAGCGCTGTCTCGAAGCGGTTCGGGTCCATCCCTTCGTCCTGATCGGCGAGCGACTCGAACAGGGCAGGCTTCATGTCCACCACGTCGAGCACCTTGTGCAGCATCGCGTGCTCGCCGTCACGCAGCCGCGGCGCGGTCTGCCGCTGCTCCTTCGTCAGCGTCACGAGCCCCGGGAAGAGCTCATCGAGCTTCTCGACGAGCTCCGCGGCCATCGCCTTGGCCTTCTCGGCGCGCGACCGGAACTCGTCGATCGGCATGTCTTCCCAGGTGGTCCAGTTCGAATCCTTCTTCTTCGAGGGCATTGATCTCTCCTCCCGTGCTGCGGTTGCGAGCGCACACCGTAAGATGGCGTGTCTACACTGGCAAGCATGGCAGGACGCCAGAGCACGAACTCCGCGCCGCGGGGAAGGCGACCTGAAGCACAGGGGCTCGCGAGCGCCGCGACGTCAGGCGGGCGGCCGGCAGCAATAACTCACAGAGCCCACCGGACGGAGCTCGCCGCTCTGCTCGCCGCCTTTGGGCGCGCACTCGGCGATGCTCTCGAGGGTGTACGTCGCGCTGACGCTCCGCGGAGAAACGCCCGGCGGCAGGTCGTAGCATTGACCGGAACCCCAGGTGTCGGTGGCTGGCATCGGCTCCGTACAGTGCTCGTCGGCGTAGAAGGTGAGCGCCTGCTGGCGCTTCCAGGACCCGTCTATCAGGTCGGCCTCGCACAAGGGGCACCCGCCCACGCCCAAGTAGGCCTGCACGAGCTCCGGGTGACTGCGGGGACACGCCTCGAGCTCGCCATCCCCGCGGTACTCAAGGCACTCACGGAAGCCTGGCGCCATGTCCGGGATGCACAGGGCGTCAAGGTTGTCGCAATCCTGGTCGAGATCCCAGGAGCGGCGGCACGTCCGGACCATCTTCCCCCAGAGGGCGTCCACGTCGTCCAGGGAGAACGACGTCCGGCAGGCGTAAGCTACAGGCTCGGTGCTGCCCATGGCGAGATCGAAGTCTTCCGGTGGGGGCGCCATGTCCGACCTCTGGGACACGCAGCTCCCGTCCCACCCGGCCGGGACGACGAACTCGCCGACGATGAGGGCATCGTTGTATGTGCCATCGCCACAGTGGCCCCCCTTGCGGAGGGCGACCCTCTTGTACCGCTCCTCCGTGTGCGGCTCGGCGACGCAGCGGGGGCAGCGGTCGATGGACTTCGGCTCTTGATAGTAGTCTCTCGAAGGGAAGTAGTTGGACGATTCACAGCTCGGCGCGTCGCGCGGCCTCCCCACCCAGACGGCGAAGACCGCGCTGTTGCGGAAACCGTCCACGGAGTAGCTGGTGCCGTCCCACAAGGTCTCTGCGCAATGCCAGGGACAGGTGCCGGTGAGGGGCTGAGGGCAACCCGGGCCGCGACACTGGCCGTAGTGGCACGACGCCCCGAGCAGCGCCGCTCCGGCGCCGAGCGCGAGGATCGCCGCCGCCATCGATGTCACCCGGTTCCTCGTCGTCTTGATCGCGCGCGTCATGTTCCCTCCGGCAAACAGCAGGCTGTCACCTGGCCGCTCAAGCTCAGCTCGCCCACGAGCTCCCCGCCGCTCGGCGCGCAGCTCCCCGGCGCGTCGACAAGCCACGCCGCGCTCAGGCTCCCGAGCGCGGAGCCCGGCTCGGCGTCGTGGCAGCCGCCGTTCCCGGCGACGACGACGGCGGCGACGAGATCGCGGCACGCGCCGTCCTCGAACGTCGACACGAGCGCCTCGCACGTGCTCGGCGCGGTCTCGGTGCACGCGCACGGCGTGCATGCGCGGCTGTCGTCGACCTCCTTCCAGAAGGTGAGCTTCTCCGAGAAGTGGAGCCCCGCTGTCCTGTCGCTGGAGGGACACTCGACGTCCTTGTCCTCCGCGAGGAGGCACCGGCGCCAGCCCGGGCGGAGCTCCGCCGCGCCGAAGACACAGGCGTGCCCGGGGGCCGGGCATTTGTCTCCTCCGCTCGCGTCGCAGGTGACCACGGCCTGTCCTCCTGCGTGCGCATCGCCGTCGCGCGGCACCGGGGACGGCACGACCTCGCAGGCGCGCGCGGTGACGGGCGCGATCCGGAACGAGCCGAACGCCTCGGCCCCGACCGCGCCGGGCGCGACGCACGAGCCGTCCCAGCCGGCCGGCGCGTCGAACGGGGTCAGCGTCACGCCGGGGCTGTCGTCGCACATCCAGCCGGAGCTCACCGTGAGCCCGGCCGGGAAGGCGCACGCGGGCGCGGTGCACGCGCACGGCGCGCACCCTGGATGCGCTCCCGGCGCGACGAAGAAGTCGCCGTGGGGCGGCGGGCTCATCTCCTTGCGCTCCTCCAGATCCAGCCCCTCGGTCCGCAGCAGCGCGTCGGCGCACCCCGGGTCGTCGAGCCCTGCCTTCCTGCCGACGAGGTACACGCCCGATCGAAAACCATAGATCTCGGTGGGGACACAGGTCCCCTCGCAGCCGCCGTTGCTGGAGCCGTCGGCGTTGATGACCTCGCACGCCAGGTACTCGTCGCAGTCGTAGCCGTCGACCGCCCCGCAGCCGCTCGCCGCCGCGACCGCCGCGCCGCCGGCGCTCGCCAGCGCCGCCAGGACCCGCCCGGCCTCCCACCACCTCATCGCCGCTCCTCCTTCTGCCCGCCGGACCTCACCACGCCCCCTCGATCCGGACGCCGCTGCCGTGCGCCGTCATCCGCGGGACCACGCGGACGCCGCCCTGGTCCGGCGCGGGCGCCCACCAGAACGACGAGAGCGCCGCCGCGCCGACCACGCCGCTCGCCACGAAGCTCGCGATCGCGACAAGGCCCAGGGCGTCGCGGGCATCGACCGCGTCCCGCAGATGGGCGCATCGCGTGTCGGGGACCGCCTTGCCCGGGCCGCACGCGTGCGCCCCGCTCTCGCCGCTGATCTGCTCGCGCAGCGTCGCGGCCTCGCCGTCCTTGACCGCCCAGGCGATCGCGAACCCCGCGCCGACAACGACGCCGGCCGACGCGAGCGCGAGCCCCCCGACCCGGATCGCCGGGCCGATCACCGTCCCCTCGGCCCCGGGCCGCGATGCCGCCGGCCCCGGCGCCTGCGCAGCGGCGCGCGGCCGTACCGCCGGGACCGGCGCCGGCGGCCTCTCCTTCAGGGCCAGGCCGATCGCCGGCGTGTCGCCGCGCTGCGCCTCGAAGCGCCCCACGCCGTCCTCGTGACCAGCGAGCGTCGCCCGCGCCTCATGGCTGCCGGGCTCGACATAGACCACGTATGTGGCGAGCCCCTGGCCGACGCGCCGGCCGTCCATGAACACCTCGGCCTCGGGCTCGCCCACCACGATCGCGACCGCGGCGACCTCCTGCGCGGCGCGCTGGAGCCCCTGCTGAAACCGAGCCCTCACGCCGGGCGCGAGCGCGTCCGCCCCGTCGAGCGCCCGGCGCAGGTGCTCCGCGGCGTCGCGATATCGATGCAGCGAGAGCTCCGCCAGCCCGAGCTCCCCGGCCCAGCGAGGGTCGCCCGTCGACTCCCACGCCGCTCGATATGCCGCCGCCGCGTCCTCCCATCGCCCGGCGCGCCGCGCCTGCTCCGCGCGGCGGAGCGTCTCCGCGAGCGCCGCGGACGAGACGCCCGGCGGCGAAGCTGCCGCGCGCGCGGCTCCTGACGGCGAGCCCGCCGAGGGCGAGCCCCCTGCCCCCGTTCCAGGCGATGACGGCGCCTCGGCCAGCGCGCCGCGGCTCCAGCCTGAAGCGCACAACGACAGCGCAAGCCCCAGGCCCCTCGTCCAGCGCATGGGCGGCGACCTTATTCAGCTCACCGATCGCCCGCAAGCGCGCATCCCGGGCGGCGGGCGTGCGACGTTTTTCATGGCGAATCAGAAGATGTCCACGTAATGCGGCGAGAAACCGTCCTTTCCTGACGCCTCGCACGTCGGTTCAGCGCCCGGTCGGGCTCCAGAATCCACCAGGAACGCAACCTCGGCAGCCCGGCGGCGCGGGAACGATTTCGAGCACCATCGGGTAACTGGCGGCTAATGGAACGGGCATGGATGCAAAGGACCCGCGCGGTCTGCCCGCCGGAGCGCAGCCCACCTGGGAGACCGTCGTCCGCCAGCACCTCCGTTACCTGCGCGGCTGCGTCGCGTCGGAGAGGATCCCGGAGGCCGACAGGGAGGATGTGCTTCAGGAGGTGCTGCACAGCATCTCGCGGGCCATCAGCACCTTTGATCCGGCGCGTGGCGAGCTTCGTGCCTGGCTGAAGGCCATCGTCCACAACCATGCATCCAACTACCGGCGCCGCGCCTACCGGCGGCGCGAGCAGCCGTGGCCGGAAGGGCCGCTGGAGGTCGCCGACGAGGCGCCGAGCTCCGAGGAGCGCCAGATGCAGCACGAGCGACGGCAGCTCCTGATAACGCTGCTCCTCGAGCTGCCGCCGGAGCGGCGCCAGGCGGTGATCGCCCACGAGCTGGACGAGGTCGGTATCGGGCACGTGGCGGAGCTGCTCTCGATACCCGCCACCACCGCGAAGAGCCGGGTCCGCCACGGCCGCGAGGAGCTCAAGGCGGCCGCGCGCCGCTGGCAGGCGCGCCATCACCGCCGCCTCGCCGCGCTGCTGCCGATGCGCGCGACCGGTTGCTCGGGGGAGCGTTCCCGCCGCGCCGCATCGCGGGAGCACCTGCTGCAGCGCGCCCGGCGCGCGCTCCGGGATGCATTGCGCGGCGCGAGGGCTCCGCGGATACGGACGATCGCTCACGCCTGCGCCTCGCTCGCGGCGGGCGCCTGGAGCGTCGTCCTGGCAGCAGGGCTCCTGCTCGCCGGGCACGGCGGTCTTCGCGCCGGAGGCGCTGCGCTGTCGGGCTCTTCTCCCGCGGCGCGTGCTCACGCCTCGTCGAGCGCCGCGCCGGCGGCGCCAGCGCGCGAGCTATCGTATCCATCCGCGAACGACAAGCTACCTTCGCCAGGAGCCATGACGGCCTCGAAGGTCAACGACAGCGCGCCTCGTCGTCCTCGAGACATGTCGCGCCCGCCGCAGCGCTGGCCCGTCGCGCAGGGCGACGAGCAGGAGCGCCGGAGGATGGCCGCCGCCGCGCGCGCCATCGGGAACGACGCGCTGGCGCGTGCGCTGCTGGAGCGGCGCCGCCACGGCGTGCCGGGCAGCGCTCCCGGGTCCGACCGCGGCGAGCCCCTGGCTTTCGCGACACCCGCGGCGCGCGTTCGCTGAGGACAAGCGCCTCGACGGCGACGACTCACGAGCATCGGCGCCCGAGGGCCTCGACGCTGGCCAGCTCGATCGGCGAGCTGCGATGTCGGCCTGCGCGCACGGCCTGCGCGCGGCTTCCACGGGCGCGCGATGGCGTCGAGGGCTCCTCGACAGACACGTCTTGCCGAGGTCCGGTATGCAGACTCGACGCCGCACGACCACCGCTGTCCGCGAGCGCAGCGCTCCCCGGCGCCATCGTCCGTTGTTCGCCAGCCACCCCGCGATCCGCATTCCCGTGGAGCGCATCCTCGCCGAGCGCCCCTGGATCGCCGCGCTCGTCACCGCCGGCGGTGTATCGCCCCGCGACCGCGAGGATATGGTGCAGGCCGTGCTCATGGCTGCATGGATGGCTGTCGAGGGGGGCAGGTACTGTCCGGACGCGTCCGTCGATCCCCGGCGAGCGCTCCGCGGCTGGATCCATGGCATCGTCTGGCGCAAGGTGGGGCACCACGGCCAGCGCGCCTGCGTCCGCCGGGAGATCCCGGTGGCGGATCCGTGGCGCGTGCATCCGGAGCCGCCGCGGGACGACGAGCTCCTCGTCGCGGCGCGCGAGCGCCTCCTCGCCGTGCGCCTCGCCCTCTCCAGGCTGCCGCAGCGCGATCGGCAGATGCTCGCCCTCTGCGCGGCCGGCCACGGCGTCCGCGAGGTCGCGCGCACACTCGGCATGCCGAGCTCGACGGCGGCGCGAGAGATCGGCCGAGCTCGACGAAGGCTGCGCGTTCTCCTCGGCCGTTGACCCCGGGTGGCCCCCCACCTGGAGCGCGCGCGCCCTGGCCGCCCCGGTCGCGGAGCTCGCCGGCTGGCTCGGGCCGCTCGCCGAGCCCGGCGCGTCGTGGGCGAGCTCATCGGGGCCACATCCGGCCCCACGTCATGGCCCCGGCCCCCGGGACGGCATCGCAGCGCGAAGCCGTCGAGAGCTGGTCCAGATCGCGCGCACCCATGTTACTTGAGAGACGCCATGACAAGCAACGCAACGGCCGAGCTGCCCGACAAGAGGCACTCCCGCGATCGCGGCACCGAGATGGCCTGCCCCGAGGCGAAGACGCGCTGGGACGTCGCGCTCACATTCGTGATGACAGTCGTCGAGCTCACCGTTGCATGCGCGCCGAGCTCGAGCTCGCCCGCCCTGGACACCGATGGTCCGCCGGCGGGGGTATCGTGAGCTTCGGCGCCATCTTGCTCCTCGCTCTCGGCCTGGCCATGGATGCGACGGCGGTCTCGGCCGCGCGGGGGCTGGCAGTCCCCGAGATTCGCGCCCGGCACGTTGCGCTCGTCGCGGGTTTCTTCGGCGGGTTCCAGGCGCTCATGCCCTTGATCGGGTGGTTCCTCGGTGCGCGTGTCGGGCCCCTCGTGCAGGCGTGGGATCACTGGATCGCCTTCGGGCTCCTCGCAGCCATCGGCGGCAAGATGCTGTGGGAGGCGCGGGCCAGCGCTGACGATGACGACGACGCCCCGAAGGACCTGTTCGCCTTGAACGTCATGTTCGTCCTGGCCGTCGCGACCAGCATCGACGCGCTCGCTGTCGGCTTCACCCTTCCGATGTTGAATGCACCGCTCGTGCTCTCCCTCGTCACCATCGGGATCACGACAGCGGTCCTGAGCGCGATCGGCCTCTTCGCCGGCAGGCGCTTCGGCGCGATGCTCGGCAAGCGGCTCGACGCGGCCGGCGGCGTCGTGCTCATCGGCCTTGGCGTGAAGATCCTGATCGAGCACCTGCAGGCGACATGAGCAGGAGATCCGCGATCGCGCCTTGCTGCGCCGGGGGATCCCCGCCGCAGCCCCGTGAAGCATGCGGCCAGAGCCGCCGTGATCGCCGTGCTACGTCGCCCAGAGCACGGAGAGGTCGAGCTCGATGGCCTCGAAGGGCACGAGGCGGACGCACGCGGCGTCGCGATCGACCGGGCCGCGCTCCCACCCCGGACCAGGGACGAGCGAGAAGGCCTCGAGCGTGCGCTTGACGGGCTCGACGAGCCAGGCGTGCCGCACGCCTTCGCGTGCGTACATTTCGGCGGGACGGCCTCGAGGTCGGCGCAGGTGGCGCGGCACGTCTTCGCGGCAGACTGGCCCATGGTCCAAGCCTGCCCGGGCGCACACGGCGAGGCAAGACCACCGTGCTCGTTCGCGACGCGATGCGGCACCCCCGCTCCGAAACGAGACGCTCAGTCCGCTCATCGACGAAGGTCAACCCGATCGGCTTCGAAACCCCTCGGCCACGAGCGCACACCTTCCATCAACGACAGCCTCCATGTGGCGCGACGCGGAGAACAACGCATTCCGTTCGGGAAGCGTATATTATCAACAATAATCATCCTGCGCTCCGCCGCCCGCCCGCTCATGACACCTCGACATCCCCGTGCCCGCGGGATACAGGCGGCGGAGGCATGCAGGTCTCCACAGCGCCCATCACGGGCATCACCGCGAGTGACGTGAGAGGGCTGCTCGCCGCGAGCGCCAGTGGCAGGCTGCTCTCCGGCGCTGATCTCTTCACCCTGGCATTCGCGCTCTCGGGCCGGTCGCACAGGCAGCCGCTGACGCTCGATGAGGCGCGTGACCTGCTGTTGGCAAACGGCCTTCCGCAGGCGCTCGCGGGGGATGAGCTCATCGAGCGGATGCGCGAATCGACGAGCGCGGATCCGGCGTTCCTGGTCTACAACACGAGGACGTTCTGCCTCGACCGCAAGGTCGGTCTCTCGCGCCGGCTCGGCCAGCTCGTCCTCCGGCACGACGTCCAGCAGCTCCTCCGGGCGCACCGCGCGGAGCCGCCGCCGCTGGAGCGCCCTGCCGCCCGCCCTCCAGCGCGGGCTCGGCGGACCGACGCGCCCGCTGCGCCGACGCGACGGCCTCCCACCGCGCCGACCCCGGCGCGCCCGCCCGGGCCCGCTCCACCGCTGCCGCCCCCGCCGCCCAGGAAGCCCGCGCCGCTCCTGATCTCCGGCCTCGACCGGTCCGAGCTGCTCCGGAAGCTGCAGGGCCCGCCGTCCTCGCTCGCGGCGGTGAGCCACGCGCTGCGCGCCCACCTGCTCGCCTCGGCCGAGCAGTTCGAGGAGCTGCTCGCGCTCGCCGCGCTCGCCGGCGTCGAGCCGCACCGCTACCAGATCGAGACAGCGCGCCGCGTCCTCCGCGTGTTCCGCGGGCGCGCGCTGCTCGCCGACGAGGTCGGGCTCGGCAAGACCGTCGAGGCGCTCATGATCCTGCGCGAGTACCAGCTCCGCGGGATGGTCCGGCGGGCGCTCGTCCTCGTCCCCCCGGCGCTCGTCGGCCAGTGGACGGGCGAGCTCGCGGAGAAGGCCGGGATCGCGGCGCGGACGACCGACGACGCCGCGCGCACCGCGGATCCAGACGCCTTCTGGCGCGACGAGGGCGTGGTCGTCGCGTCGCTCGCCCTCGCGAGGAGCTCGAAGCACGCGCCGCTCGTCCAGGCCGCCTCGTGGGACCTCGTGATCGTCGACGAGGCCCATCACGTCAAGAGCCGCACCACCGCCAGCTTCAAGCTGGTCGACGGCCTGCACAGCCGGTTCCTCCTGATGCTCACGGCGACGCCCATCGAGACCGATCTCGAGGAGCTCTACAACCTCGTGACGCTGCTCAAGCCCGGGCAGTTCGCGACCCCGGCCGCGTTCCGCGCGCAGTTCGTCGACCCGAAGGACCCGCTGTCGCCGAAGAACCGGGAGCGGCTGCGCGCCCTGCTCGCCGAGGTGATGGTGCGCAACACCCGCGCCGACAGCGGCCTCGCGCTGCCGCCCCGCTATGTGAGCACGGTGATTGTCGATCCGTTGCCGGAGGAGCGCGCGCTCTACGAGCGCGTCCTCGATCTCGTGCGCGCGCGCGGGGCCGACGCGGGCGCACGGCTGGTGGCGTCGACGCTCCTGCTCGGCGCCGGCTCGAGCCCCGCCGCTGTGCGCGGGAGCCTGGAGCGCATGAGCGCGAGCGACAGGCGGGCGCCCGCGCTGCGCGCCGCGCTGGCCGAGCTCGCGACGCTCGCGGCCTCGGTCCGCGCGTCCCGGAAGGGCGGCGCGCTCGTCGACCTCGCGCGCGCTCACGACGAGCAGATCCTCGTCTTCACCCGGTTCCGCGACACGCTCTCGGACATCGAGGCCGTGCTCCGCGACGCCGGCGTCGCGTCCGCCGCGTTCCACGGCGGCCTCTCCGCGGCGGACAGGCGCGCGGCCCTCTCGGCGTTCCGCGAAGGGCGCGCGCGCGTGCTCGTCTCCACCGACGCCGGCGGCGAGGGGCACAACCTCCATCACTGCCATGTCCTCGTGAACTTCGATCTCCCCTACAATCCCATGCTCATCGAGCAGCGGATCGGGCGGCTGCACCGGATGGGCCAGCGAGAGGAAGCTCGAGGCCTTGCCCGGGCGGTTCGCGGCGAAGGTGACCTGCGCTGTCGCGGCGCTCGTGAGCGCCGAGATCCCGGCGGCGCTCGTGAGCCTGCGTCTCCGGCGCCGCAAGGAGGCGCGGGAGCTCGTCGTCCGGCTCCCGGCGGGCGCGTCGAGCCTGGACAGGCTCACGTGCGAGGCGTGCGGCGCGGCGACGTCGAGGCCGGCGGCCTGCGACGATCGGATGCACCTGCTCTGCGAGGCGTGCGCGCCGAACGCGCAGGGCAGGATCGCGTGCCCGGCGTGCGCGAGGCGGCGCTGAGAGGGGCGCTGAGGTCACCCGCGTGGCGAGGGAGGACGCGGCTCCGGCGTGGCGCGGAGGCAGCTCCGCAGCTCCCGCGGGGCGCGGCCGAACCACCGCTGGCAGGCGTGGCTGAACGCTGTCGTGTCCGCGAAGCCGAGCTGCAGCGCGATCTCTGTCACGCTGGCCGTCGCCCCCCGGAGCAAGTCGCTGGCGCGCTCGCGGCGCACCTCCTCGACGAGGCGCCGGAAGCTCGTCCCCTCGGCGTCCAGGCGCCGGCGCAAGGTCCGCTCCGTCGTGCCGAGGGCGCACGCAACGAGCGAGAGCGACGGGATGCCGCCGTCGACGCGCGACAGCTCGCGGACGATCTGGTGCCGGACGGCGTCAACGATCGAGCGCGGCGTGAGCGGCTCCGACAGCGCCTCGGCGGACCTGCACAGGTATTCCCAGAGCACCCGGTTTGCAGAGGGGGGCGCCGCGTCGAGGATCTCGCGACGGAAGGAGAACCCGTCGTGCGGGGCGTCAAAGCGCACGGCGCAACCGAAGAACGCGCTGTGCCCGGCCCGGCGAGGCGGCGCGGGGTGGCGGAAGGTCACCTCGACGAGCGTGAGATCGGGGCCGGCGATCCGCCGCAGGCCGCCGAGGCCCTGCGCGACGGCCGTCTCGTTGGACAGCCGGTGTCCGAGGGTGAGAGGCCCCGTGCGGTACCACCGGACGTGGACGCGTCTGGCGGCCTCCGTCACCTCCCAGCGGCCCGAGTCGGTGAGCAGCGCGCCGTAGCGAGCGACGGTGTCGAGCGCGTCGCGCACGGAAGGCGCTGTCATCATCGCGAAGCCGAGCACGTGCAGATCCTCGATGACCGCCTGTTGCGCGACCCGGATCGGCAACGACGGATCATCGAGCGTCTGCCCCAGATACGTCCACAGGTCGAGCAGGTGATCGAAAACGACGCGCCTCGCCGGGTCCTCGGCGAGCGCCAGCGGGACGCCGGTCGCGCGGCGCATGGCGTCCGGCCGCACGCCGGCCCGCAGCGCGTGGTCCACGACACGCTGAACCACGCCCGCCACGACGGTCGGTCGGGGTCGCACCATGCGCTCGGCGCCAGCATTCCGCATGCCAGCGCCCGGCGCTCGCCGTGAACGGCGATCGGCGCAGCGGGCAGCTTTCTTGGCGCGTCGGGCATGACGCTGGCGTCAGGGGAGCATGACCGTCGTGCGGGCTCAGGGGCTCGTGAAGCCGAGGATCCCGTGCCCGACCAGCGCGTGAACGGTGTTCGGGGGGTCTGGCGCGGTGTTCGTGGCGCTCGCCACGCCCTCGCGCATGAACGCGGTCCGGATGCGTGTGATGGAGGACGCCTGATGGGCCTCCTGGAGCAGCCGCATCGCCTCGGCCGGGACCGTGATCGAGCCGTCCCCTCCCAGCGCGATGCACTGGATCTCGACCTGCTTGTCGGCGGGAGGCGGCATCGCGAACGGCGATGTTCCCTCGATGTCGCCGTCGGTGCTTGTGATGCGCACGATCGTGCCCTGCGCGGCTCCGCAGCGCTCGCCCTGGCCGCCGCAGCCGAGGGTCATCGACGCGCCATCGAGCGGCACCGCGCCGAGGAGGGCCAGCGACGCCTCGTCGAGCGCGAACGCCTCCCCCGCCACGACGGGCCCCAGATCGGGGACCTCGAAGGCCATCGAGCCGCCGGGCTCGATGCCCACGACGATCTCATCGCCGCGCGCGATCGGATCGCTGGGGTTGCCGGGCACGGGTCCCGCGCCGGCGAGCACGGCATAGCTGGCCGCGAACGCTTCATCGGTCGCGTTCGGATTGACCACGACCGCCACCTCGCTCGACTCGACGGCAACGATGGGGAACGCCCCGTTGTTGCCGCCCATCGCCGCGCCGTCCACGCGCAGGGTGCGACCCACGTCGGCCGCGGAGAACATCGCGCCTCCGACCGAGTACGCTGCGGTTCCCGTCTCCCCGGCTGTCACGCTCGCCTGGCCCGATCCATCGTGGATCGGGCAGACATAGCTGCTGCCCTGGAACCGGCATTCGATAGGTCCGTCCGCGAGCCCGGAGATCGTGACGACGCCTTGGTCGGTGAGCGGCGGCGGCGGATTGTCCTGCGCGTCGTAGACCCATCCCTTGCATCCGGTGGGCTGGCCGGGCGATTCCTCGTAACTTGGGGGCTTCGCCGCGGTGAACAGGACCTGTACCGAGAGGCCGTGACCTGCCTGCGGCGCACCGGCGATCGAGATATCCTGGATGGAGATGAGGCCGCCGTGGGTCGGGGCGACGCCGCTGCCTGCGCCCCCGTCGCCCCCCGAGGTGCCGGCGCCGCCCGAGCCCGCGCTCGTTGGCGCGCCGCCGCTCCCTTCGAGGCCGTCGTCTCCCGGGTTTTCGCAGCACCCCGCGACGGTGAGGGCCGTTGTGATGAGCAAGGCGGCGCTCCGGCCGATCAGGTTCCGCGAGGGTCGCATTCGATGAATCATGAGGTACCTCCAGGCGTCGTGCTGAAACGCGTCGACCATTACCGGCTGACTGCGTGCAAGGAGGTATGAGGGTGTCGCCGCGGATCGGCTTGGTCGCGCCGGCCACGAACCTGGTCGAAGCGGCCTCGCCGCGCCCGGGCGCGTAGTTCAAGGAGGTGTCACCGCAGCTCCCGATCTGACGTGTTACCAGGGCTCCTCTCGTACCGCTCCGCGGTCGCGCCAAACCGCTCCACGGCTGCCCCGAACCGCTTCACGGTTGCCCCGAACCGCTTCACGGTTGCCCCGAACCGCTTCACGGTTGCCCTGAACCGCTTCACGGTTGCCCTGAACCGCTCCAACGCTGCCCTTGGTGCCGCGTACCCCCGGTCCCCCCCGGGTCTGGAGCCCTTGCCGCCTCAAGCCCCGGGTGGTCCCCCCCTCGTTCAAGCCCTGTTCGGCGATGGCCCCCGGCCTATCGCCCGCCGTCTTCCACCGCGCCCCCTGCCAGCCCACCGCTGCCGCCGGATCCCCCCATTCATCTCTTCAACGGACGTCCAGGCGTGAGCGCCGGGGTGGGGCTGTGCGCGGCAGCGCGCGGGGGGCGCGCTGGAGCACCGAACGAGGTGCCATAAGGTCTCCGTGGGCTCCACGTCTCAGGCGCGCCTTGTGTGGCGCGCAACGAAACGTCCCAGCAGGCATGGCCCGAAGTGAGACATGCCGGGCGGTGTTCCCATGCGCAAGCTCTCCCGCCGCCCGTCTTGGCGGATGGCCAGCGCCCCCCGCGCGCTGCCGCGCACAGCCCCACCCCGGCGCGTGCCCCCTGGAACCTCCGTCACTCCTCCCGGGACCACGGCAAGAACCCGGTCGCCAGGCTCTTCACCGCCGCCGCCAGCTCGATCGGCTCGATCGGCTTGGGCACGTGCATCTGGTAGCCGGCCGCGAGCGCCCGCACCCGGTCCTCGGTCCGCGCGTACGGCGTCAGCGCCAAGGCCGGCGTGCGCCCCACCTTGCGCGGCAAGAGGTCCCGCACCTTCCGGATCAGCGAGTACCCGTCCTCCCCGGGCATCCCGATGTCGACCACGAGCAGCGCCGGCTCCGACGTCTCCAGCAGCTTCAGCGCCTCGACGCTCGACGTCGCCGTGCTGACCTCGGCCCCGCAGCGCCGCAGCACCGACGAGAGCATCGCCAGCGTGTCGGGATCGTCGTCCGCGATGAGCACCCGCACGCCGGTGAGCCGCGGGAACGGGTTGCGCGGGTCGGGCGCGATGCCGGCGCTCGTCAGCGCCGTCGCCGTCGCGCCCGTCGACAGCGGGAGCTGCACCGTGCACGTCGTCCCGCGCCCGGGGCCGGCGCTCGTCATGCGCACCGTGCCGCCGTGCAGCCCGACGACGTGCCGCACGATCGACAGCCCCAGCCCGAGACCGCCGTGCCGGCGGCCGCCGGGGTTGTCCTCGTGCCGGAAGCGCTCGAAGACATGCGGGAGCTGATCCGCCGAGATGCCCTCCCCGTCGTCGATCACCTTGACCTCGGCGAAGCGCTCGTCCTGCGAGAGCTGCACCTGAACCAGGCCGCCCGGCCGCGCGAACTTCACCGCGTTCGAGAGCAGGTGCCACACCACCTGCTGGAGCCGCGCTGGATCGCCCTCCACGAACACGCCCTCCGGGTCGAGCCGCGTCTCGATCGCCACCCCCTTGCCCGCCGCCGAGGGCAAGATCGACTCGACCGCTGTCTGCACCGGCAACGTCAGCTCCACCGCCAGCCGCTCGATCTTCAGCGTGCCCGTCACCACCTGCGAGGCGTCGAGCAGCTCGTCGATGAGCGTCACCTGGTGCTCGGCGTTGCGCTCGATCGCCGACAGCGCCCGCGTCTCCGCCACCCGGTCGAGCGAGCCCGCCTGCATCATCCTCGCCCAGCCGAGGATCGCGTTGAGCGGCGTGCGCAGCTCGTGCGACACGGTCCCGAGGAACTCGTCCTTCAGCCGGTTGGCGTCCTGCACCTCGCGGTAAAGACGCGCGTTGTCGAGCGCGAGCGCGGCGCGGTGCGCGACCTCCTCCGCGAACGCGACGTCCGCCCGCTCGAAGAACCGGCCCGACTCGGACGACACGAGCGAGATCGCCCCGAGGATGCGCCCGCGCGCCCGGAGCGCCACCACGAGGTACGAGAGCGGCGCGAGCGCGCGGTTCGCCGCGGCCTCCTCCGTCGTCAGCGCCTCGTGCAGCAGCACGTCGCCGCGCACGTCCGCGTAGAGCTCCGACCGGCCGGTGCGCAGCACGCGGGCCACCGGGCCGGGCTCGCCGTCGACGCGGCTCGGGTGGAAGTACCGGAGCAGCGGCTCCTTCAGCGGGCTCACGTGCGCGACCGCGACGTGGCGCAGGCCGAGGCCGTCGTCGATGTCGACGAGGCAGAAGTCGGCCAGCATCGGGAGCACGAGCCGCGCGAGCGACTGGAGCGTGGCCGTGAAGTCCAGCGACGCGGCGAGCGCCGTGCTGACCTCCGCGAGGAACGCGAAGCGGCGCGCCGCCTCCTCGGCCTCGGCCCGCGCCGCCTGCACGCGGATGAGCCGCGCGCGCTCCTCCTCGGCCCGCTTGCGATCGGTGATGTCGCGGTGGATGCCGACAAGGAACAGCGGCCGGCCCTCCTGATCGTGCACCGCGTAGGCCGTGACCTCGATCGGCACCTCGGAGCCGTCCCGCCGCACGCACGGGACCTCGCCGACGAACGTGCGCGAGTCCTCGATCTGCTGGAGGATCCGGCCCGTGGTCTCCTCCCGGACGTCCTCGCGGTGGAGGAGCGCCATGCCCTTGCCGACGATCTCCTCGGAGAGGTAGCCGAAGATCGACTCGGCCTCGCCCATCCAGTAGCGGATGTTGCCCTCGACGTCCGTCACCAGGATCGCCTCGGGCATCTGCTTGAGCACCTCGTGCGAGAGGTGCATCGCCTCCTCCGTCTGCAGCGCGGAGAGGCGCGCCCGCTCGAGCGCCTGCGCGCTCTGCTGGACCAGCGCGAGCATGAACGCCCGGTCGTCCTCGGTGAACGACTGCGGCGTCGCGAAGCCGAAGCCCACCGCGCCGAGCACGCGCCCCTCGAGGAAGAGCGGGATCGCGGCGTACGCGTGCTCGCCCGTCGTGGCGCAGCACGCCGCGAAGCCGGGATCGAACTCGCCGAAGCGCCCGTCCGAGCCGAGGAAGATCGGCTGCCGCTCCCGGACGGCGCGCGCGAGCGGCAGCTCCGCGTTGAGATCGTAGCTCTTGAAGCGCGCGACCTGCGCCTCGAGGTAGCCCGTCGAGCGCACCGTCTCGAGCTCGCCGCCGAGCCCGGCGCGCAGCGCCACCATGCCCGTCATCGCGCCGGCCGCCGCGACGACGTCGCTCGCGAGCACGCGGAGCACCGCGGGCGGCGTGATCGCGTCGGACAGCGCGGCCGTGACAGCGAAGAGCCACGCGGCCCGGTCGGCGCTCCGCTCCGCCGACTGCCGCGCCTCCTCCGCCTTCCGGTAGAGGTAGGCGTTGTCGAGCGCCAGCGCCACGCGGTGCGCGAGCTCGGCCGCGAGCACGAGGTCGTCGGCGGAGTAGACGCGGTTCGACTCGGAGACGCCGAACGAGAGCACGCCGAGCTTGCGGCCGCGCGCGATGAGCGGCACCGCCATCGCGGAGCGCGTGCCGAGCTGCTCCAGCGCGGCGGCGCGCTCGGCGGCCTCCTCGCTCTGCCCGCCGTCGAGCTCGTGGAGCAGCTCGGACTCGCCGCTGTGCAGCACCTTCGCGATGCCGAGGCGCTCCTCGGCGTCGGGCGCGATCGCGCGCAGGAGCCCCTCGCGCTCGGGGTTCACGTGCCTCGCCGCGACCCGGCAGAACCGGCTCTTCGACCCGCCCGGCGGCCCCGGGCGATCGGAGCCCGCGGCCTCGACCGCAGCGCGCTGGCGCCGCGCGGCGTAGATGCCCTGCGGGGGCGCCGCGTCGCTCGCGTGCGCCCCGGGCGCGAACGGCGGCGCGTCGCCGTCCGACGGCGGCGGCACGGAGCCGACGAGGCCCATCGTGTCCGCGGCGCCGCGCTCGATCAGGTCGACCGTGCACCAGTCCGCGAGGAACGGCACCGACAAGCGCGCGAGCCGCTCGAGGATCGTGTGCGGATCGAGGGATCCGGTGAGCTGCTCGCTCGCGTCCGCCAGGAACATCAGCTCATTATGGATCGCTCCACCGCGGGGCTGCTTCAGGACCTGCCACACCGTGGCGGCCTCGCTCGGGTTGCCTTCACGCTCCATGATGGTCGACGACCGGCCGCATGGTAGCGAGGCGCTATCGCAGAAGCCAGCGGCGCAGGCGCGCGCTCGGCGCGCGGCGCGCTTATGCGTCGGACGCGTCGGAGCCGAGCCGCGCGCGGGCGCGCCGGACCAACGCCTGGACGGCCAGATGCGCCTCGTCGCGGACCGCGTCGACGTTCTGGCCGGCCGTGGCGATGGGCTCGCCTACCTCGAGCGCGACGGGGATACGTCGCGCACGGCTCACCCGGGCCATGTGCGCCGCGAACGACTCGTCCACGTAGGAAGATTCAGCGCCGCCGTACACGAGGCCGACGGGGACGATCTCCGCGCCGACGCGGCACGCCGCGGTGAATGCGCCCGCGCGGAACGGCCGCACCTCGTCCCCCGAGAACGTCGTCCCCTCGGGGTAAACCATCACACCACGGCCACCCTTGAGCGCGGCGCACATCGCCTGCACGACCGCAGACCCGCTGCGCTTGCTCGACCGGTCGACGAAGAGCGTGCCGACGCGGCGCGCCGCCATGCCGACAACCGGCCAGCCGGCGAGGTCGGCGCGGCTGACGACCGTCGCCTCGAAAAATGCGAGCGTCACCATGATGTCGAGCGCGGAGCGGTGGTTCATCACGAACACGCGCCCGACGCCGGAGGGATCGCGGCCGGGGTAGTACGCCGCGGCGGGTCGATCGCGGCCGGCTGCGCCGGGCCCTGGCGCGGGCTCGCCGTGGACGAGGCCGCCCACGCGCACGTCGAGGCCGTACAGCTTGAGGAGCGCGCGACCGTACCGGCGCATCCATGTATGCAGGACCACCTCGCGATCGGCCGCGCTGGAGATCGCCGTGTCGACCTCGAGCAGGCCGTACATGCCGAAGGTGAGGCCGACGAAGCCGGCGGCGCGAAGGGGGAAGCGGAGGACGTCGAGGGGGTGAGCGCTGGCCATGCTCGCTGAGCGGCTACCCTATTTCACGCTCGGGCGCGGAGAAAGCGCCTTCACGCGCCCGCGACAGGGGCACCATCGAGCAGCCGCTTGAGCACCTCGTTCACGACCGCCGGGTTCGCGCTGCCCCCCGTCTGCTTCATGATCTGCCCGACGAAGTAGCCGAGCAGCGCGGTCTTGCCGGCGCGGTACGCCGCCGCCTGCTTCGCGTTCGCGGCGATGACCGACGCGGCGATCGCCTCGATCGCGGACGCGTCGCTCATGACGGCCATCCCCTTGTCGCGGACGATGTCGCCGGGCGCCCGGTCGGTGCCGGCCATCTCCGTGTACACCTCCTTGGCCTGCTTGCCGCTGATCGCGCCCTCGTCGACGAGGCGGAGCAGCGCGGCCACCTGCGCCGGGGAGACAGGGAACGTCGCCGACAGGCCCGTCGTGCGGGTGTCGCGCAGCACCTCGCCCTGGACGAAGTTCGCGACCTTGACCGCGTCGCCGTGCAGGCGCGCCGCCTCCTCGAAGAACGCCGCGATCTCCGGGTGGCCCGTCATTACCGACGCCGCGTACGGCGTGAGCCCGAGCGACTCGGTGAGGCGGCGCCGCTTGTCGACCGGCGGCTCCGGGAGCGCGGCGCGCACCCCGGCGAGGAACGCTTCGTCGACGACGAGCGGCGGCAGGTCCGGCTCGGGGAAGTAGCGGTAGCCGGACTCGTTCTCCTTGTCGCGGAGGAGGTACGTCTCCTTCTTCTCCGCGTTGTACCCGCGCGTCTGCTGGCGCACCCGGCCGCCCTGCTCGATGAGCGCGATCTGCCGCCGGATCTCGAGGTCGATCGCCTCGGCGACGAAGCGGAACGAGTTGATGTTCTTGAGCTCCGTCCGCGTGCCGAGCTTCGTCTCGCCCGCCCTTCGGACCGAGACGTTGGCGTCGCAGCGGAAGCTGCCCTGCTCGAGGTTGCCGTCGTTCACGCCGATGAACATCAGGATCTCGCGCAGCCGCTTCAGGTACTCGGCCGCCTCGGCGCCCGAGCTCAGGTCGGGCTCGCCGACGATCTCGATGAGCGGGGTGCCGGCGCGGTTGAGATCGACGACCGACAGGCCCCCGACGCCGTGGAGGTTCTTGCCGGCGTCCTCCTCCATGTGGACGCGCGTGATCCCCGCCCGCTTCTTCCCCGCCTCGGTCTCGATCTCGAGCGCGCCCTTCAGGGCGAGCGGCCGGTCGTACTGGCTGAGCTGGAAGCCCTTCGGCAGGTCCGGATAGAAGTAGTTCTTCCGCGCGAAGATGCTGCTCTCCTGGATGGCGCAGCCGAGCGCGAGCGCGGCGCTCACCGCCATCCGGACCGCCTCGCGGTTCAGCACCGGGAGCGCCCCCGGGAGCCCGAGGCACACCGGGCACGTGTGCGTGTTCGGCGGGTCGCCGAAGCTGGTCGCGCAGCCGCAGAACGCCTTGGTGCGGGTGAGGAGCTGCGCGTGGACCTCGAGCCCGATGACCGCCTCGAAGGGGCCGTACGTCGTCGCCATGGCAGGCTCTTCTAGCAGAACCTCGCCCGGGCGAGAGGCCCCCGGCTCCGCCGGCGGCGGGCCAGGGGGCGCGCCGGGCGAGCCGGCTCAGTGATCGGCGTGATCGCGGGTCAGGCCGGGGTGCGTCGGATCGCCCGGCTCGTGGCGCTTGTTCGCGGTCAGGCGCGAGCCCGTGCGATCGGTGAGGCGCATGAGGAGGTCGCGCCGGTAGATGAACTGCTCGCGGGAGTCGTAGGGCACCGCGTGCAGGCCCGTGTCCATCCGGATGGCGTCGACGGGGCACGCCTCGACGCAGTAACCGCAGAACACGCAGCGGAGCTCGTCGATGACGAAGCTGCTCGGGTACCGCTCGTAGCCGTGCCGCCGATCGCCCTCGGGGTACTCGGCCGGATCGATCGCGATGCACTGCGCCGGGCACGCCGTCGAGCAGCAGAGGCACGCGACGCAGCGGGGCGAGCCGTCCTCGCGCAGCGTGAGCCGGTGGATGCCCCGGAAGCGCTCCGGGTAGGGGCGCTTCTCCTCCGGGTAGCTGATCGTCGTGACGCCGGGCCCGAGCGAGTCGAGCACCGGGTCCGGCTTCTGGCCGAGCACCATCTCCTTCGTGTTCTTGAAGAAGTGCCTCATCGTGATGCCCAGCCCCTTGACCATCTCGGGGATGTAGGCCTGCACGTCGACGCTCCGGGAGGGGCGCGGGATCGGCTTGCCGACGACGGGCCGGCCTGCCGGCTTCGTCCAGGGGTTGCTGGGGGTAGCTCTCGCCATGGGACTCTCTCTTCGCCTGCTCACGCCTGCTGCGGCGTGGCCTTGGTGCCCCCCGCCGCAGCGGCGAAGCGGGCCGAGGTGGAATTGAGGATACGGTGTCGCTCGACCGGCTCGAGGAGCCCGGCGATCATCGCCACGACCGCGGCGAACCCGCCGAGGGCCACGACGCCGTGGGTGATGTCGGCCACGACCTGGAGACCGCCGCGGACCCCCGCGGGCGCCGAGTCGACCGCCAGGATCACCACGCCGGTCACCATCATGTTGACGATCGTGAGCGGCAGGAGCTTCGTCCACCCGAGCCGCATCACCTGGTCGTACCGGAAGCGCGGCAGCGTCCAGCGGAAGAAGACCTGCACCCACGTCATGAGGATCGTCTTCCCGAAGAACGCGAGGAAGTACGTCAGGCTCACGGCGAAGTGGGTCATCTTGTACTGGAACAGCGTCGTCTCGCCGATGACGATGTTGATGCCGTCGCGGTCCAGGAACGGCAGGTGGTAGCCGCCGAAGAAGAGCGTCACGAGGAGCGCGCTCGACGTGATGAGCTCCACGTACTCGCCCGTCATGAACATGCCGAACTTCATCCCGGAGTACTCGACGAAGTAGCCGGCGACGATCTCGCTCTCCCCCTCGGGCTGATCGAACGGGATGCGCTTCGTCTCGGCCGCGAGCGCCGCGAGGAACAGGAAGAACGCGACCGGCTGGACGAAGATCCCCCACGCGTGCTCGGCCTGCCACTGCACCATGTCGCCGAGCCGGACGCTGCTGTAGATCATGAAGAGCCCGACGACGCTGAGGCCCATCGCGACCTCGTAGCTGACCATCTGGCTCGCGGCGCGCAGGCCGCCGAGCAGCGAGAACTTGTTGTCGCTCGCCCAGCCCGCGAGCGCGGCGCCGATGATGCCCGTGCCCGCCATCGCGAAGATGTAGAGGATGCCGACGTTGAGGTCGGCGACCTGCAGGTTCACGACGTGGCCGTTGCACGTGAACGCCTGGTCCACCGTGCGCTTGAGGAGCGGGAGGTCGCCGAAGCCGAAGACCCGGTCGCCGTTGTCCTCGAAGCAGAGCTTGTCGCCGAAGGGGATGACCGCGAACGTCACCAGCGCCGGGAACATCGCGAGCAGCGGCGCGAGCGAGTGGAGGAGCCGGTCGGCGTTCTTCGGGATGAAGTCCTCCTTCCAGATCATCTTGATCGCGTCCGCGGCCGCGTGGAGCGTGCCGAGGAGGCGCAGCGGCACCGTGCCGTCGGGCACGCGCAGCGCCGTGGTGCCGCCCGCCAGGACGAGCAGCGCGCCGAGCAGCACGCACGCGACCCGCGCGGCGGTCGGCGCCGCCGAGAGCGGGACCGCCTGCGTGACGAAGAAGGCGAGCACGTGGGCCATGACGCCGGCGTAGAAGACGTTGCGGGGGTCGAACCTGGCGAGCAGCTCCTCGAGCGCGTTGCGCGGGCCGCCGCGGCGGGCCGACGCGCAGATCACGAGCAGGCTGAGCCAGGCCACGAAGACGGCGAACTGCGCGGCGATCACCAGCGTCTCGACGGCGCCGGGCACCGACATCGGGCGCGTCGCCGTGAACACGGCGAGCGCGCCGAGCGCCGCCGGAGGCAGGAACACGACGCCGCGCGCGAGCATCGACGGCAGGTAGACGACCGCGCGGTTCGGGCCGACGCGGTCCTGCACCATCGCGCCCTGGCGCCGGTCGGCCCAGGTCGCGATCGCCGCCATGTTCAGCAGGAACATGACGACGATGAGGATCTTCACGATCGCGAGAACGAGCTCGACGAGTGTCATGCCGTGGCCTCCGTCTTCTTCGGCTCAACCCGCGACCCGTCGGCGATCGCTGTCGCCGCCGCCGCGGCGTGCGCGGGCGGCGCGGCGCCGATCACCGCCTCGGGCGCGGCTGCCCCGCCGGCGACAGCGCCGGGCGGCATCGCGCGGCGGAGCTCGGCGAGGGTCTTCCACCCGGTCGCGTACCCGAGCGTGCGCCCGAGCCGACCGATGAGCTCCCAGGCCGGGCGCGCGTCGCCGTGCGGGAGCAGCGCCCGCTCGCTCCGCTGCGCCAGGCCCTTCCGGTTCACGTACGTCCCCTCGGCCTCGGCCCACGAGCACGCCGGCAGCGACACGCGCGCCGCCTTCGCCAGCGGCCCCTCGTGGGCGGTGATCGTCACCACCCCCTTGAGCCGCGACAGCGCCCGCTGCGCCTCGACAGCGTCGACCTCGAGGTCCGACCCGAGCGCGACGACGTACGCGTACTGCCCCGACGCGATCCCCTGGAGCAGCTCCGCGACCGGGCGCGGCGGGGTCGCCGCCGCGATCTGCACGGCGCCGCGGGTGTTCGGGTTCTTGTCCTCGCTGATCAGGATGTCGTCGCCCTGGCCGAGCGGCTTGCCCGACACGAAGAAGTCGGTCGCGCCGAGGTACGTCGTCGCGAGGTGGTAGAGCGCGAAGTTGTCCTCGTTCGAGTGCTGGGCCGACAGGACGATCGCCACCTTCGCCGGGTCGTCGGCGTGGCCGCTGAGCTGCTCCTTGGCCGCGGCGAGCGCGTCCTCGATGCTCGCGTCGTCGTTGCCGACGAGCGCCGTGAGCAGCCGCCCCTCGACCGCGTGCCGGTACGAGAGCATCCCCTCGTCGCACATCCAGTACGTGTTGACCGCCATGTTCTCGCGCGGGCGGTGCCGGTACGGCGTGTTGTTGCGCGGATCGTAGTCGAGGTACGCGTTGCACCCCGTCGCGCAGCCCTGGCAGACCGTGCGGGCGCTGCGGAGGAACCAGACGCGCGCCTTGAACCGGAAGTCGCGCGAGGTGAGCGCGCCGACCGGGCAGACGTGCTCGGTCATCAGCGTGTAGTTGTGGTCGAGCTCGCGCCCCGGCGAGACAGTGATCTCCCCGAGGTTGCCGCGCTCGCGGACGGAGAGCACCGGGTCGCGGGCGAGCTCGTTGCAGACGCGGATGCAGCGCGTGCAGACGATGCAGCGCTCGGCGTCGTAGACGATGGTCGGCCCGAAGGTGACCGCCTTCGGCTTGTGCACCGGCTCCTGCTGCATGCGCTTGCCCTTGCGCTGGTGCTCGAGCCAGTAGTCCTGGAGGCGGCACTCGCCGGCCTGGTCGCAGATCGGGCAGTCGACCGGGTGGTTCAGGAGCAGGAGCTCCTGCACCGCCGAGCGCGCCTCGGACACGTGGTCGCTGCTCTCGGACAGCACCTCCATGCCGGTCGCGCACGCCATCTGGCAGGCCGGCTGGAGCTTCGGCTTCGCCGCCGGCACGTAGTCCTGCTTGGCCGGGTCCCAGCGGAGGATGTCGAGGCTCATCGCCGGGCGACCCGGCGGCGGGAGCACCTCGACCAGGCACATCCGGCAGTTGGCGGCGACGCTGAGGCCGGGGTGCCAGCAGTAGTGGGGGATGTCGATCCCGGCGCGGTGCGCCGCCCGGATGATCGTGTCACCGCTCTCGAAGGGGATCTCCCTTCCGTCGATCTTGATCGTAGGCATCGTGATCTCGATTCCAGGCGGGGCCGCGCAGGGCCCCCGCTTCCTTAGCTCGATGACGGGAGCGCTCCTCTCGCCGTCGCTAGTGGTCGCACTCCCCGCCGATCATGTTGAGCGAGCCGAACGTCGGCACGACGTCCGGGATCATCAGCCCGGTGATGAGCTGGGAGAGCCCCTGCGTGGTGGCGAAGCACGGCGGGCGGATGCGGACGCGGTAGGGCGTGCCGCTGCCGTCGGACACCAGGTAGAAGCCGAGCTCGCCGTTGCCGGCCTCGGTGTACGAGTAGCACTCGCCGGCGGGCACCTTGATGCCCTCCATGACGATCTTGAAGTGCTGGATGGTCGCCTCGATGGTCGTGTAGACCTCCTCCTTCGGCGGCAGCACGACGCGCGGATCGTCGATGTTGATCGGCCCCTCGTCGGGCATCTGGTCGAGCGCCTGCTCGATGATCCTCGCCGCCTGGCGGATCTCCTCCTGGCGGCACATGAACCGATCGTAGTTGTCGCCCCGCGTGCCGACCGGCACGTCGAACTCGAACCGGTCGTAGACCATGTACGGGTTCGCGCGGCGCACGTCGTACGGCACGCCGGTGGCCCGGAGGACGACGCCGGTCCAGCCGAGCGCGAGCGCGTCCTCCTTCGAGATCACGCCGATGCCGTCGAGGCGATCGAGGAAGATGCGGTTCTTGAGGATGAGCTTCTCGGAGTCGCTCACGAGCGTGAGCACGCGCGCGAGGCCCGACCGCACCATCGACTTGAAGTCGGGCGTGGGCGGCCGCGCCATGCCGCCGACGCGGCCGAAGCTGTGCGTCAGGCGCGCGCCGGTCTCCTCCTCGAAGATCTCCCAGAAGATCTCTCGCGCGCGGCACAGGTAGAGGAACGGCGTGAACGCGCCGAGCTCCATGCTCATGGCGCCGCTGCAGATCATGTGATCGCAGATGCGCGCCATCTCGCCGAGGATCACGCGGTAGTACTGGCAGCGCTCGGGCACCGTGACGCCGAGCATCTTCTCGACCGCCAGCGCGAAGCCGACGTTGTTGAGCATCGGCGAGACGTAGTTGAGCCGGTCGACGTACGGGAAGACCTGCGTCCACGTGCCGCGCTCGCACATCTTCTCGAAGCCGCGGTGCAGGTAGCCGATCTGCACGTCGGCCTTGTTGATCGTCTCGCCCGAGAGCTCGAGCACGATCCGCACCGTGCCGTGCATCGCCGGGTGCGAGGGCCCCATGTTGAGGAGCATCGGCTCGCTCGGCAGATCGAGGTGGGCCTCGTCGAGATCGCGATCCAGGGGTTCCATCGTTCAGCTTCGCTCCTGCAGCGCACCCACGCCGATGCCCTGCGGTTTGCCCTTGTCCGAGGCCTCGTCCCCGCCGGTCGACTCGAGCGACGTCCCCGTGCCGGGGTTGTGCAGCGCGAAGTCGTGGGTCTGGCGGCCGAAGCTCATGCCCTCGTCGGGGCCGAACGGCGGCAGCTTGCCGATGTTCGGCACCTCCCGGAACGGGATGAGCGGCTGGATCCGGTTGGCCGGGTAGTCCTTTCGCAGCGGGTGCCCCTCGAACTCCGGGTACATCAGGATGCGCCGGAGGTCGGGGTGCCCGCGGAAGACGATGCCGAGCAGGTCGTAACACTCGCGCTCGAACCAGTCCGCGCCCTTCCACACCGGGACGATCGAGTCGATCTCGGCTCCGTTGCCCTCCTCGTCGCCCACGCGCGCCTTGATGCGGATACGGTGGTTCCGCTCGAACGAGCGCAGGTGGCAGACGACCTCGAAGCGGGGCACGTCGCCGCGCCAGAGGTAGTCGACCGCCGTGAGGTCGACGAACATGTTCATCAGCGTCCGCGGGTCGTTGCGGAGGAACAGGGCGACGTCGCGCCACGCGGCCGGGTCGATCACCGCCGTGTCGTCGCCGAACTGCGAGTGCGTCTCCAGGACGGCGCCCGGGAACTGCGCCGTGAGGATCTCGAGGACCTTCTTGCTCATGGCTGGCTCCGCTCCTTGCGCTGGAGGGTGACGAGGCGCTCCGCTGTCTGCGCGGGGTCCTCGCGCGGCTTGACGATCGCCGGTGTGCGGTCGCCGCGCGCGATCTTGTCCTGGAGCAGCATGAGGCCGTCGAGCACCGCCTCGGGGCGCGGCGGACAGCCGGGCACGTAGACGTCGCAGGGGATGATCTTGTCGATGCCGGCGACGGTCGTGTAGTTGTCGTAGAAGCCGCCGCACGAGGCGCACGTGCCGAAGGCGAGCACCCACTTCGGGTCCGCCATCTGCTCGTAGATGCGCCGGAGCGCGGGCGCCTGGCGCTGGCTGATGGTCCCCACGACCCAGAGCAGGTCGGCCTGGCGCGGCGAGAAGCGCGGCACCTCGGCGCCGAACCGCGCCATGTCGTAGCGCGGGCTCGCCATGGCCATGTATTCCATGCCGCAGCAGGCCGTCACGAACGGGTACTGGAACAGGGAGTACTTCTTCGCCCAGTTGAGCAGCGCGTCGAAGCGCGTGGTCGCGAACCCGTGCTCGGAGCCCTCCAGAACCCGCGTCGAGGGGCCTCCGCCGTTCATTTCTCCCATTCCAGAGCTCCCTTCTTCCACACGTACACGAGCGCGACGACGAGCAGCGCGATGAACGAGCTCATCGTCGCGAGGCCCGTCCACCCGAGGGACCGGAACTGGACCGTCCACGGGTAGATGAGGACCGCCTCGATGTCGAACACGACAAAGAGGATCGCCGTCAGGTAGAACTTCACGCTCGGCTTGACGAACCGCCCGCCCGTCGAGTCGCTGCCGCACTCGTAGGGCATCATCTTCTCGACCGTCGGGTTCCTCGGGCCGAGCAGCGACGTCAGCGTGAACATGGCGAGCGCGATGACCGCGGCCACGAGAAACAGCAGGAACAAGGGGATGTAGGTGGCCATCGAGAGAGCACTCCTACGGGTCGGACCCCTGGAGGGTCGACCGTCTCGCCGCAGCGCGCGGCTTCTCGGGCGAGACCTCAGGGCCCGCGGCCCCGAACCATGCAGTCCAAAAAGGTGAGAGCGACGCGGCGATGCTGGGTTGAAACAGCAAAAATCCGAGCGATCCCGGCTTAATCCGCGCCGGATCTAGTCGGCCGCCGCGGGGGTGTCAATGGAGGCGGTCCGTCAACCGGCGGGCAACCAGCGGGCCGCAATCCTAGGAGCGGTTCGCCGCGAGGACCAGCCCTCGCCACGCGGTGAGCGCCGTCCCCAGGCTGGCCTCGATCTCCCGGATCTCCTCCACCATCTCGACGTCCGGCACGCCGGCGCTCCGCGCCTCGCGGATGCAGGCGAGCGCGGCGACGAACTTCCTGCGATGCACGAACGCCCGCGCGAGGAGCGGCCAGATCTGCTTCGGCGGGGCGCCGAGGTTGGCGGCGCGCCGGAGGGGGCCGATGGCCTCGCCCGACCGCCCGTCTTCGAGCATGGCCTCGCCCAGCCGGCGGAAGATGTCGCCGGCCGCGGCCCCGTCGTGCGCGTACTGGACCGCGAGGCGCATGACCTCCTCGCCCTGGTGCTCCTCGCCGAGCTTGACGCAGGCGGTGCCGAGCAGGCCGAGCCCCTTGGCGATCAGGCTGCGGGCGTCCGGGGTGAGCATCTGCCCCTCGGGCGTGCGCAGGAAGATCGCGAGCGGCGCCGGCCAGGTGCCGAGGAGCTGGATCACCTTGGGGTAGTCGCCGCGCTGCGAGGCGACCTCGGCCTCGGCGACCTTGGTGAGATCGATGGCGGAGCGCGCGCCGGCGGAGGCGCGCTCGAGCTCGTCGCGCACGTGCGAGCGGATGCGGGCGCGGAACTCGTTGAGCTCGTGGGTCTCCTCGATGCCGTCGCGCAGGAGAAGGAGGCGCGAGGTCTTCCCCTCGATGGAGAGCTTGCGGAGGCTGTAGCCGTAGAGCGGGGCGAGCAGCAGGTAGCGGACGCCGATGTGGAGCTGGATGCCCTCGAGATCGGTGTCGCGCTCGGGGGCCGTGGGCGTCGCGTCCTCGGTAAGGAGCGCCCCGACGAGCCGGTGGCGGAAATCCGCGAGCGTGAGGCGCTGGACGTCGCCGTCGATCTCCTCCTCGCCCGGCGGCGCGATAACGAAGTCGACCAGCGTGTTGTCCGGGTTGCGGCGGTCGACGGTGAGCGCCGTGATGCGGGCGCCCGTAATCATCGAGAAGGCAAAGAACGCCTCGCCCACGATCTCGCAGAGCGCCTGGAAGCTGCCGATGCCGTCGCCTATGCGCTCGAACCAGCCGTCGGTCCGGACGGCATCGAGGGAGAACACGCGTTCCTTTGGCATGGTTCGACCCGGATCACAGGGCCGCGTCCCGGAGGAAGGACGCGTAGCCCAGGGGGTGCGAGACTCGCACGGGCGCGCGCCGCCCTCAAGAAAACTCCTATCCTGCGCGCGTCGATGATCGAGCGCGCCGGCCATCCCCTGGCGCCGCCCGCCATCCATCGCGCCACGCTCGTCCACCTGCCCCCACGCACCCCGCCGACGCCGCAGCGGCCGACCCGGCACAGCCCGGCGCGCCGCGCGCCCAGGACCGAGCCGCCGGCCCGCCGGCGCTGTCGCGACGCGCGCAGCAGCGCCGCACTTCTACACGTGCACCAGACCGGCCGCCCTTCTGCGCGCCGCTCTACGTTACGGCGCCGCGGTGATGTGGAGGGTGAGGTTGCCGGAGGAGGAGGGGCGGCTGTCGCCGACGATCGTGATCACCTGCCCTGCGGTGAGGGTGACGCTCACCCGCGAGGCGACGCCGCTCGTGTTGTCGTTGCACGCGAGCTCGGCGCCGGCGCAGCTCTCGCCGTCGTGCACGTGGAGGACCGTGTCGAAGGTCGAGGACACCGTGTCGATGATGTAGGTCCCGTCCGCCGGCGCGGTGAAGCGATAGACCCTGTCGTTGCCGCTCGACGCCGTGCAGCTCGGCGCGCCCGAGTTCGGCTGGAGCAGCGTGGGGCCCGTCGCCGTCTGCGGGACCGTCGAGCCGAGGTCGATGGGGTTGTCGCAGGTGGCGTTGCCCTCGAACAGGGTGATGTTGAGGTGGAACGCGCCCGAGGCGGCGGGGCCGGAGCCGTCGACCACGGCGACGACCGCCTGCCCCGCGACGAGCGGCACCGCGACCCGCGACTGGAGGCCGGCGGTGTTGTCGTTGCAGCCGAGCGACGCGCCGCCGCAGGTGCCGTCGTGCACGTGAACCACCGTGTCGAAGCTCGATCCGAACGTGTCGAAGATGTACACGCCGTCGGAAGGCGCCGTGAAGCCGTAGGTCTGCTCCGCGCCGCCGGCCGCGCCGCACGGCGCGCCCACGAAGTCGCCGAGGTCGGCCGTCGTCCCCGTCACCGCCTGCGGGACGGCCGACTCGAGGGTGTTCGCCGGGCAGGCGGGCGCGGCGATGCCGCTCACGTTGAGCGTGTAGGCGCCCGAGGCCGAGTACGCGCCGTCCACGGCCACGTACACCGTCTGCCCCTCCGCGAGCGGCGTGACGACCTTCGACTTGGACGAGGGCGCCCCGTTGTCGTCGCAGGCCAGCGACGGGCCGTCGCAGCTCCCCTCATGGACGTGGAGCACCGTGTCGAAGGCCGAGCCGATCGTGTCGAAGGTGTAGCGGCCGGCGACAGGCGCCGTGAAGCTGTAGGTGACCTCGGGGGCGTTGTCCGTGGCGCAGGGCGCCACGAGGTAGTTGTCGAGGCCCGACGTGTTGCCCGTCACCGTCTGCGGGTAGGTGGAGCCGAGATCCATCGTGGGGCACTCGGGCGGGGCCCACTCGGAGACGTGAAGCGTGTAGGGCCCGCCCGCGCCCTCGAAGCCGTCGACGATGACGACGACCGTCTGACCGGCGCGGAGCTCGGCCGCGATGCGCGACTGCGCTCCTCCGCGCGAGTCGTTGTTGCAGGCGATCACGCCGCCGTTGCAGTCGCCGTCCCGCAGCTCGAGGACGGTGTTGTACCCGGAGTCGAACGTGTCGAAGACATACTTCCCGTCCGCCGGGGCCGTGAAGGTGTAGCTCGCGTCCGGCCCGCCCGGCTGGCCGCAGCTCGGCGTGATCGCGTCGCCGAGCAGCGCTGTGTCGCCGGTGAAAACCTTCGGAAGCGTGTCGCCGACGTCGCCCGAGGGGCAGATGGGCGGCCCGGCCTTCGACAGGTTGAGCGTGAAGTCGCCTTCCGCGCCGGCGAAGCCGGTCACGACGATGAGGACCGACTGGTCTGCATCGATGACCGCGCGGACCTTGGATTGCGCGGTGTCTGTGTCGATGTCGTCGTTGCAAGCGAGCTGACCGCAGGTGGTCGCCCCCACCACGCCAAGGGCCGTATCGAACGTGGACCCGGAGGTGTCCATCGTGTAAGTCCCCGCCTCGGAGGGCGTGAAGCGATAGACCCGCTCCGACCCGCCGGCGGCCACGCACGCGAGACCGTAGTTCGTCTCGCCCCCCGCCGTCGTCCCTGTCACGACCTGCGGGAACGTGTCGCCGAGCTCCTCGTGGGTGCCGACGACGCAGGTGCACGCGCCGGCCTGGCAGAACGCCCCCCGCTCGCACGCGTTCCCGCAGCTACCGCAGTGGAGCTCGCTCGTCTGCAGGTTGGCGCACGCGCCGTCGCAGTCCGTGAGCTCGGCGGAGCAGGAGCAGGCGCCCTCGACGCAGAGCTGGTTGGGCGCGCAGGAAGACCCGCAGCTGCCGCAGTGCGCCCTGTCGCTCTGCACGTCGACGCACGCGCCGTCGCACTCCATCAGCCCGTCGGCGCAGGCGCAGGCCCCCTCCACGCAGAGCTCCCCCGCATCGCACTGGACGTCGCAGTCGCCGCAGTTCCGCGCGTCGGTCTGGACGTTCACGCAGCGCGCGCCGCAGGCGGTCTCCTCCTCGTCGCACTCCTCGTCATCGCCGCCCTCGCCGCCGCCGCCCCCCGCACCGCCGCTGCCGCCCTCGCCGCCCCGCTCGCAGCGGCCGTCCGTGCATTGCTGTCCCTCCCCGCAGGCGTCGCCGCACGCGCCGCAGTGCTCGGCGCTCGTCTGGATATCGACGCACTGGCCATCGCACTGCGACTGCCCGCCCGTGCACGCGCTCGGCTGGCTGTCGCCCTCGGCGCAGGACGCCGCGAGGACAACCCCCGCGACGAGGAGCAGCGCAGCGGACGAGAGGGTGGGCCTGAGGCGCAATCCGGATTTGTTCATAGCCATCCTTGGGGGTACCTGGCCGTTTGAGGCGGAGCGGATAACGAGTCGCGCGCCAGGATACGCGCACGTCCGAGGGTATCGCAACCGGCGGGGACGCTGGAGGTGTGCCGGGTTCGCCCAGGCAACGCGCGCAGAGCCGCAGCCAGGACGGCGCAGGCGGCGCCTCGCGAGGGCGTCGCCAGCGCCCTCCGCAGAGCGAATCGCAGCATCATCGGCCGGACTCCAGGGCGCACGCGGCGCGGGCTCAGAGAGGGGCGATGTTCAGGGTGAAGTCGCCCGACGCGCCACCGTAGCCGTCGACAACGATGGTGATGACCTGACCGGCGGTGAGCCTCACCGTCGTCCGCGACGTCGAGCCGGCCGTATCGTCGTTGCAAGCGATCGAGGTGCCGCTGCAGCCGCCCCTGTGGACGTGAAGGACGGTATCGTAGGACGAGCCGACCGTGTCGATGACGTAGCGGCCGACGATCGGCGCGGTGTAGGTGAACACCATCTCCGAGGCGGTCGACGAGGAGGCGCAGCTCGGCGTGACGGAGTCGGGTTGCCCCGTCGTGGTGCCGGTCCTGGTGAGCGGCAGCTCCGAGCCGAGATCGATCGCCGTCGAGCAGCTCCCCTCGCCGCCGAACTTGTCGACCTGGAGCACGTAGTCGCCGCGGCTCGTGTTGCGACCGTCGACGGCGACGAGCACGGTCTGACCGGCCACCAGGTCGATGGTGAGGCGCGACTGCGGGCCGCCCGCATCATCGTTGCACCGGAGCGGCGTCCCCGCGCAGCTGCCATCGAAGATCTGGAGGATCGTGTCGAAGCTCGATCCCAGCGTGTTGAAGATGTAAGTTCCGTCGTCCGACGCGGTGAAGCTGTAGATCATGTCGGGAGCGCTGGAGGATCCGCACTTCGGGGTGACGGACTCGGGCTGATCGGCGGTGCTCCCCGTGACGACCTGCGGGACGGTGGAGCCGAGATCGATCGGCCTCGGGCAGGTCCCGCCGCCTTCGTACTGCTGGACGTTGAGCGTGAACTCGCCCGACGCGGTCGCGGAGCTGCCGTCCACGACCAGGAGGATCGTCTGGCCCTCGTCGAGGTCCATCGTCAGCCGCGACTGCACGCCTCCGGCCGCGTCGCCGTTGCATTTGAGCACGGCCCCGGAGCAGCCGCCGTCGCGCGCGGAGAGGACCGTGTTGAAGCTCGAGCCGAACGTATCGAAGATGTACGTACCGAGGGCGGGCGCGGTGAAGCTGTAGGTCGCCTCGTTGCCGCCGATGCCGCCGCAGGTCGAGCTCAGGATGTCGACCGCGCCCGCTGTCGTCCCGGTCACCGTCTGAGGCACCGTCGATCCGAGATCGATCTCCGGGCACGGGGGGATGAAGGTCTGCTTGACGTTGAGCGTGTAGGCGCCGGAGCTCGATGTGGTGTAGCCGTCCACGACGACGACCACCGTCTGTCCCTCCTCGAGCCGCACCTTCACCTGCGATTGGACGCCGGACGTGTCGTCGTTGCACCCCAGGTTCGGTCCGCCGCACGTCGCGTCGTGGACATGGAGGACCGTGTCGAAGCTGGTGCCGAAGGTGTCGAAGGTATAGAGCGCCTCCACGGGCGCGGTGAACGCATAGGTGGCCTCAGGGCCGCTGCCACCCGCGCAGGGCGCCGAGATCGCGCTCATGCGATCCATGATCGCGGTCGTGCCCGTCACCGTTTGCGGGAAGGTCGAGCCGAGCGTGTGCTCCGGGCACGGCGGCGGCACGTACTCGGTGACCTCGAGCGTGAATGGCCCGGAGTCGCCGTCGAAGCCGTCGACGATGGCGACCACCGTCTGGCCCGCGGAGAGGCTCGTGACGACGCGGGACTGCTCCGTGTCCGCGTTGTTGTCGCTGCAGGCGATCATCGAGCCGGAGCACGTGCCGTTGCGCAGCTCGAGGACGGTGTTGAACGAGGAGCCGGCCGTATCGAAGATGTACCTGCCGGCGCGCGGCGCGGTGAACGTGTAGCTCGCGTCGGGGGTATCAATCGACCCGCAGCGCGGCGCGACGGCGTCGCCGAGGAGCGTCGTGTCGCCGGTGATGCGCTGCGGGAGCGTCGGCTCGATGGTGCCCGTCGGGCACATGGGCGGCGCCGTCTTGTCGATGCTCAGGACGAAGTCGCCTTGCGCGCCGTTGTAGCCCGACACGACGACGAGGATCGCCTCGCCCTCCTCGAGGAGCACCGAGGCGCTCGCCTCGGGCCCCCCGCGGTCGTCATTGCACGCGCGCTCGTCGCACAGGTCGAAGCCGAGGAGGCCGACGGCGGTGTCGTAGCTCGATCCCTCGGTATCGAACCTGTAGGTGCCTGCCTCGTCCGCCGTGAACCTGTAGACGACCTCGGTCGAGCCGACCGCCACGCAGGCGAGCCCGAAATACGTCTCTGCGCCGAGCGTGGTGCCCGTCACGACCTGCGGCGCCGCCCCGCCGATGTCCTCGTAGTCGCCGACGATGCAGGCGCACGTGCCCTCCTGGCAGACAAGCCCCGGGCCGCACGCCGCGCCGCATTCGCCGCAATGCGCCGGGCTGTGCATCAGATCGGCGCACTTTCCGCCGCAGTCGGTGAGGCCCTCGTTGCAGACGCACGCCCCGTCCGTGCACGTCTGGTTGGGGGCGCACCGGGCGTCGCAGCTCCCGCAGTGCAGTGGATCGCTCGTGAGGTCGACGCAGGCGCCGCCGCACGCCTCGAGGCCGCCGTCGCAGACGCAGGCGCCGTCCTCGCAGCGCTCCTCGGCCGCGCACACGTTGCCGCAGCCCCCGCAATGGCGGCGGTTGGCGTCGAGATCGACGCAGCCGCCATCGCACGCCTCGAGCCCGGGGGCGCAGGCCGCGCCGCCGGCGCCGCCGCCCTCCTGGCTCGCTCCGTCATCGCCGCCCGGTCCGCCGCGGTCGCTGACGCACTCGCCCGCCTCGCAGCGCTGCCCGCTCGCGCAGACGCCGCCGCACGCGCCGCAGTGGTCGGCGTCGGCCTGCGTGTCGACGCACGCGCCCGCGCACGGCGACAGGCCTTCACCACACGTCACGCCGGAGTCGTCGCCGTGCGCGCAGGACGCGCAGGAGACGAGGAGGGCCGCTGCCGTCAGCCAGCGCGCGGTCGACGACAGAGGCGACGACAGAGGCGACGGCAGGTCGAATGTGGAGCGCAATCCGGGTTGACTCATGAACATCCTTTGGCGGACACGGTGGCCGCCGTGTGGCGCGAGAAACCCGTCCGCGAGAGTACGCCTGTTCGCTTTCGCTCCGCAATCGCGGACCCGCGCGCCGCGCCGTGGATCGTCCGATTTCGTTGCGGCTTTCACTTCCACGTCCACTTCCACGTACGCGATGAGTCTGGATGAGATGGAACGCGTGGAGCCTGGCGCCGCGGGGGCGGCCCGGACGAAGCATCGGTGAGCCGAGCGCGCGAGCGTCGGTCAGCCGACGGGGAGATCCGGCAGCGGATCGACCTCCTCCGAGGTGGGCTGACGCGCCTGGATGGCCTCGAGCGCCGGAGCGCCCGTCTCGGGCCCCGGCGCGCCCTCGGGCTGCGGATCCGGGCCGAGGAAGCGAGCGATCGGCTCGAAGAGCTCGGCGCCGGTATACGCGCCGACCGCCAGATCGCCGTGGCCGTAATCTTCCCGCGCCCCGAAGTCGCGCCCGAGGACGAGAAAGCGCTTCGGGGTCTCGGGGTGATCGCGCCCCCACGCGTCGAACGCCGCGCGCACCGACGGGACGGGGGCTATCCTGTCGGCGCTGCCCGCGATGAACAGGGCCGGCGCCGAGACGGAGGCGAGGCCGTCGAGGACCCTCTCTCCGTCCACGCGGATCTCACCGTCGCTCGTCATCCACGCGGCGAAGTCTGCGTTGAGCGCAGCGGGGATGTCCTCGATGCAGTTGACGAGCGCGAGCCGCGTGACGCCCGGAGGCACGTTGCGCGGGTTGGCCACCGCGTGATGAATCGGCGTGGGCAGCCACTCCGAGGCGAACGCGACGCTGCGCGCCATGAGGCGCAACGGCACGCCGGGGAGCAGCCGGCCCGGCAGGAACCGCATGAGGCGCGCGGGCAAGGTGAAGCGGCCGGGGGAGCCGACGACGACGACGCGGCGAACCTGATGCTCCGGCACGCTCCGCCCCAGCGCCGCATAGAGGAGCATGCCGCCCATGGAGAAGCCGACATAATCGAGCGATCGGGCGCCGGTGCGCATCAGGATCGCCCCGAAGGCGCAGGGGAGATCGTACCGGACCATGGCCGAGAAGCGGACGCTGCGGCGCTCCAGGCGGGTGAGGAGGCGGCCGCTCCGCAACGTCAGCAGCCACACGTCGCGTCCGAGCGCGGCGAGGTGGCGCGCCAGCGAGTAATCGGGGTGGATGTCCTGGTTTCTATGGTTCGCGGCGATCCCGTGGACCAGGACGATCGGCGGCAGGTCCGGCTGCGCGGACGCTCCGGTCGGGCACGGGACGCGGCGGATCTCGATCTGCGCGCCGTCCTCGGTCCGCAGCGCCTCTTCCACGCTGTACTCGAGCGGCAGGGTCAGCCGTTTGACCCAGTAAAAGAGGTGCGCCCACAGCCCGATCGCGGCCAGCACCGCGAGCGCCAGCGCGACCAGGAGGTAAGCCCCGAATGTCCAGACCATACGCCCAATCTACCCGCCGGTGCCGTTTCCGCACGCGAGCAGTCTCGACATCATGGCGCGGGGACGGAGCGAGGGCCAGTTACCGCTGAGATCGCTTCCCGGCTCGCTCGCCCGGGTGATCATCAATGATGCGAAGAATGCAAACAGCAAGTTTCGCGATCATTTCCACGAGCGCGCGAGAAAGGAACACTGCGCCCGGAAAGAACACCGCCCTCACGCACAGGACTTCGCGCCTCGGGAACTGCCGTTGACGGACACGCATGTCGGCGCCGGCTCCTTTTTACCCGCGCCGCGTCTGGCCGCGACATTGCCGTGTGACCAGGCCCACTGCGGCGCGAGGAGGGAAGCCTTCAGCAGGGGCGTGCATAAAGGTTCCACCGGGCGACGCGGGCGACGTGGCATGCGGGTCGCATCGAGGTCGCCGAGAGAAGCGGTGAGGATCCCGCAAGAACCCCGGTGACCCCGGGGCACGCACACCAGGGCGCCGCGGCGGAGCTCGGGGGGGCTCCGCTGCGGCGCTCTTTTTGTGCCGCCGGGTGTGCCGCGCCGGACGGACGCACGCAGGCGCGCTCGCGCGAGACAGGCGAGGCAACGGAGACAAAATGAAAAAAGCGCCTCGCGGACCTGGGGGGGGAAGGTCTCCGCGACGGCGCTCGATGGCCAGTAGAGCAGGCTTTGTGCCGAACTATCTGAAACAAGATTTCATATAGTTATCGCCCAGCGACCCAGCGCCCGTTGCATCCTTGAAAATCAATTTTGAAATCGGATGCAGATCCGAAGGCTGTTTCGTTCCAGTCGGACGAGCGTGACGGCTGTCCTGGACGAACGCGGCCGTGCACGACGTGCTCACTCTTCCCAGTACCGGCAGACGGCCTTCACGCCGCACCCCTCGCAGCGGACCGGATCGCGCCGCGACGGGCACTGCTGGAGCATGCCGAGGTGGCAGAGGGCGAAGTCGTACTTGACCGGGTCCGCCGGATCGAAGCCGCGGAGCGCGGCGGTGATCTCCTCGGCTGTCTTCCAGGTGGCTCCCCGGCGGTCGGTGAGGCCGATGTTGTAGCCGAGCTTCTCGATGTGGGTGTCGACAGGGATCAGGAGGGCGGAGGGGGGTACCGGCCACAGGCCGAGATCCACGCCGTCGGCGGGGCGGATCATCCAGCGCAGCAGGAGCATGAGCCGCTTGGCGGCGCTGCCCTTCTCGGGGTCCGGGAGGATGTGCGCTGCCCCGCGGTCGCCCGGGCGGCGGTCGAGGCCGCCCGCGCGCCGGATCGCGCGCACCCACGCGCTCAGGGCCTGGCGCAGCTCGCCCGTGCGCGAGAGCTCGGCCGCGAACGCGGCGCCGAGCGAGCCCGAGGCGCGCTGCACCCGCCGCGCGCCGACGAGGAGCGCGGCGACGTCGCGATCGCGGTAGACCCGGTGCCGGAAGCCGCGCAGCCGCGCCGAGACGGCCCGGGGGTCGTCCGCCGTGAGGGCGATGTCCGGCCCGAGCCGCTCGAGCGCCTCGGCGATCTTGGCGCGCAGCGCCTTCACGTTGCCGAAGGCGAGCGACGCGGCGATGACCGCCACGAGCTCCTGGTCGGCCGGGTTCGTGTAGCGATGCACGAAGGAGACGGGGTCCTGCGCGCGGCGCTCCGCGACGGCGCACCGTGCGCGCACCTCGTCGAGCGCGGCCAGCAGGGCGGCGCGCCGCGAAGCGTCGCGCCGGGGCGCCGCGTCGCCGGTCCCGCGCCGGGGCGCCGCGTCGCCGGTCCCGCGCCGGGGCGCTGCCTCACCGCTCGATCGCCGGGGCGCCGTCACGTCGCCCCCGCGCCCGGCGCCTCGTCGGCCGCGCTCGAGGCGAGCTGCGCCTCGCGCTCCGGCGCCTCCCGGCCGTGCTCCAGCGCCGGGAGCGACACAACGAAGGCGCTGCCGTGCCCGTCCTCCGTGAGCGGGCTCTCGACCCGCACGGAGCCGCCGTGGCTCTCGGCGATGTGCTTCACGAGCGCGAGCCCGATCCCGCTGCCGCGCACCTGCCGCTCGCTCGCCCGCCGTCCGCGCGCGAAGCGCTCGAAGATGTGCTTCTGCTCGTCCGGATCGATGCCCGGGCCCCTGTCGCTCACCCGGATGGCCACGCGCCTCGCCGGGCGCGTCAGCGCCGAGAGGCGCCCGCCGCCGCCGCCCTCGGCCTCGACAGCGACCGCGACGCGCCCGCCCTCCTTCGCGTACTTGAGCGCGTTGTCGAGCAGGTTCACGATCGCGAGCTCGAGCGCGCGCGCGTCGATGAGCGCCTCGGGCAGCCCCTCGGCGATCGTGAGCTCGACGCTCATCTCCTCGCGCTCGGCGCGGTAGCGGTACATGTCGACGGCGCGCGTCGCCACCTCGGCCACGCTCCCGCGCGCGAACTCGTAGGCGGCCTTGCCCCGCTCGACCCGGGCGAAATCGAGGACGTTCTCGATGAGCGCGGTGAGCCGCTCGCTCTCGCTCACGATGATCTGCAGGTACTGGCGGCGCTTCTCGTCGTTGGGGACGCGGTCGCCGAGGAGGAGCTCGCCGAACATGCGGACCAGCGAGAGCGGCGTCTTGAGCTCGTGGGACACGTTGGCGACGAAGTCGCTCTTCAGCGCCGCGAGCCGCCGCTCGTTCACGGAGGCGACCACCACGATCGCCAGCCCGGCCAGGGCGACCAGGGCGGAGAAGCCGACCATCAAGAGCTCGATCAGCCGCTGGCGCTCCACCTTCTCCCCGAGCTCCTCGGCCGTTGTGAGCGCCATCTGGAGGCGCCAGTTGTAGAGCGTGGTCGGGAACGGGCGCCCGACGGTGAACTCGCCGCCGATGATGGGCGGGCCGAACACGATGCGGCCCTCCTCGTCGATGACGTTCATGCGGCTCTTCTCTCGATCGAGGTCGCGGAAGAGGCGGGGCATCACCTCGTGCACAAGGCGCGGGACCTCGTGCCACGCGATCACAAGGAACCGGCGGCCCACGTGCTCGCGCTGCCAGTAGCTCACGAGCAGGCTCTGCTGGTCGATGACGTGGTGGAGGTGGCGGAGCTCGCTCGCGTCCCCCGAGAAGTTCATCTGCGGCAGGAGGCGCGCGAGCAGGAGCTTGCGGAACGCGTCGTCCTCCCGCCCGGACGCGCCGCGCGAGGCGAACGCGAGCACGTCGTGCGCCTCGTGGTCCATGTCGAGGACGAGGATGGCGCGCACTGTCGGCGTCTCGCGGGCCGCTGTGGGGAGCCACCGGCGCGCGATGACCGAGAGGTTCGCGACGTCGACGTGCGCGGCGACGACGTTGTCCTGCGCGATGATCAGCTTGTCGAGCCGATCGACGCGCTCGTCGGCGAGGGTGAGCGTCGCGTCGAAGACGGTCTGCTGGCGGGCCTTCTCGATCTGCAGCGTCGTGCGCAGGGCGATCCCGCCGAGCACGAGCACGGCCACGACGATGGCCGGCACGAGGGCGAAGTACGGGACGCGATGGCGCTGCCCGACCGAGGGGAGGAGGTCCATCGCTGCGCGCCGCTACCGGGCGGCCCTCCTGGTGGCCGCGGTGACGAGGCCCGGCTCGGTGACCACGCCGCGCGCCCCGACGAACTCGGCGAACTGCTGGCCGATGTAGGTGAGCGCGTTGCCGTCGCTCTCCGAGAAGGGCTTGCCGTCGAGCGGGTTGGCGATCTCGAGGAGGCCGAGGTAGCGGCCCGCGAGCTCCACCGGCGCGCAGACGACGCTGCGGAGCTCGACGCCGGTGGCTCTCCAGCGGTCGTCCATGACGCGCTCGTCGCTGGACACGTCGGGCACCACGACGGCGCGCCTCGACCGCATCGCGGCCAGCGCGAGCGGCGCCCGCTCGGACAGCCTGGTGAGCAGCGCTGTCTTGCCGCCGTGCTGCCGGACGACGACGAACTCGCGCCGGTTGATGTCGAACAGCGACACGAGCCCGAGGGCGCACGGGATCTTGTCGAGCGCGAGCGCGAGGATGAAGTCCGCGCCGGCGAGGGTGTCCTGGAGGAAGTGCAGGTCGCTGCACGCCTCGAACAGCTCGGCGATCAGGTCGTCGCCGGAGAGGCGCCCGTCCCTGGGAGGGTAGGACGACCGCCGCCGCGGCGGCCGGCTCGGCGCGGGGGGAGCGGCCTCGGCCGGCGGCGACGCGGGCTCGGGACGCGCCGGCGAGGCTTGCTCCTCGGGCGTCGCGGAGGCGGAAGGGAGCGGCGCGGCGGCCGGCAGCGGCGTCGCGGAGGCGGCAGGGAGCGGCGCGGCGGCCGGCAGCGGCGTCGCGGTGGAGGACGACCCCGCGGGCGGCGGCGGGGTGGTGCCGCTGGTGCGCGGACGAAACTGGATCTCGGGCTCCCCTGGGCGCCAGTCCTTCCAGGCCAGGGTCGCGAGCGGGCTGCGCTGAGGTCGGCCCTGGAAGACGTGGTCGAACACGGCGATGTGAATGAACTTGCCCGGACGAGCGTCGTCGATGAGCTTCCGCGCCACATCGAGCCGGTCGAGCAGCAGCGCATTGACGAGCTCGCGCGGGGTGCCGGTCGCGACCGCATAGACGAGCTCTCGGTACGTGAGCGGCGAGCGCTCGGACGGGTCCTCCGCGCGCTGTGACACGAGCTCGAACGCCGGCAGCGCGCCGGGCGCTGGCGCCGGCGCGGCCGCCACCGGCGCAGCGCCCGCAGGTTGCGCCGCGCCGCCCGCCGCCTGCGCCTCGCCGCCCGCCGCCTGCGCCTCGCCGCCCGCCGCCTGCGCCGCGTCGCTCGCCGGCTGCGCCGCGCCGCCCGCCGCCTGCGCCTCGCCGCCCGACGGCTGCGCCGCGTCGCCCGACGGCTGCGCCGCGTCGCCCGACGGCTGCGCCGCGTCGCCCGACGGCTGCGTCACCACGAGCGCGGTCCCCATCGAGATGAACGGGACCGTGGGCGCCGGCGCGCGCCTCGCCGGAGGGCGAGCCTCCGGGGGCGCCGCCGCGGCCGGCGATGCGCCCGCGTCGTCCGTCAGCGCCGCGTCGTCCGGCGCGCGCTGCACGATGTACCGCACGCGCGTCGCCGGATCGATCGCCCGGTAGCCGGTCTCCAGCAGATCCACGGAGAAATTGTTGAGCGGCCCGTCGTCTCCGCGGAGCGCCCGGGCCTGCTGCAGCGCGGGCTGCCACTGCGCGGCCTCGACGCACACCTTCCTGCTCGGCGGTGCGTTCTGGCCTAACGACGAGATCTCGACGAACCAACGCATCGTTTGCGGTTCCCATCCGCGCTGGCGCTGACCGGGTCGCGCGCTCTGGCGCGAGGATCTTTCTACTCGACGCGCGCGAGATGGGTCAACGCGCAGGCCGCACGGAGAGAGCACGCGGACGCGCGGACACACTTGCGAGGAAGGCCTGAAATATTCTCAGACCGAGGCCGGCAAGGAGAATCGGGCCTGTCCTGAGATCGCGCCGCCCGCGCGGCGAGGCGCCGCAGCCGCTCGGCCACTGAACGGCCGCCAGGTACTCCCTGCCGCCCACGGCGACACGAGCAGACAGGTGAACGCGTAATCCAGGCCGATCAGGGGGTGGTCGGCGCGCGCGGCCCGAGGAACGATCCGTGAGCCCCGACTCTGCATCATCATGTCCACTCGCGCGCTGATCCACCCCTGTCGGGTCCGGCGACGAGCGCTATTGCGTCCGCAGGATGACGTGGAAGCCGAACGGCGTCTCCACGACCCCGCTCAGCGCGCCGACAGCGACGCTCTCCAGCGCCTGCTCGAACTCGCGCACCATCGCCCCCTTCGGGAACTTGCCGAGATCGCCGCCGCGCGCGGTGGCCCCCGGCTCGTCGCTGTACCGGGCCACGAGGTCCTCGAACCTCGCCCCCTGCTGCGCTGCCTTGAGCGCCTGCTCGGCGAGCGCGCGCGCCTCGTCCCGGCTGCGCGTCACGTGCGGCGGGGCGCGACGTGAGCCCACATACATCACGAGCAGGTGCCTGGCCCCCAGGAGCCCCGGGGTCGCGGACGGCTGCGCCGCGGACGGCTGCGGCGCCGCAGCCGGCTGCGCTGGCGCTGCGGGCGGCTTCGCGCCGTGCAGCGACTCCATCGTGGGGGGATCGGGCGGGCCGAGCGCCTTGTTCACGAGCCGCTTGAAGCGCGCGGTCGCCTGCGCGCCGCTGAGGAAGTAGTCGTTGATCGCGAAGGACGGCGTGCCGGTGATGTGGAGGCTCGCGGCGAGCTTCCTGTCCGCCTCGACCGCGGCGCGGTGCGCGCCCGAGTCGAGCGCGGCGCGGAGCTTCGCCGCATCGAGGCCGACCGCGGCCGCGTGGCGCTCGATCGCCTCGCGGCTGAGCCCGGTCTCGGACGGGTCCTCCCACAGGCGCTGCGCCATCGCCCAGAAGCCGGCGTCGCCCTTCTGCCGGAACGCCTCGATGGACGCCTCGGCGGCGAGGGGCGCCTGCTTGTGGAAGGGGAGCGGCAGGTGCCGGAAGACGACGCGGACCTTGCCCGGATAGGCGGCGATGATCTCGTCGAGCGTGGGCTGGACGCGCTTGCAGAACGGGCACTGGAAGTCGGCGAACATCTGGATCGTCACCTTCGCGCCGGGCTTCGCCCCCTTGCCGGGGTTGTCCCTGGTCGGCGCGGGGGCGAGGACCCGCTCGAGGGGCGCTCCAGCCTTGGCGTCCTTTTGCAGCGCGTCGTAGACCTTCGCGGGCGGCGTGCCCGCGGCGACGAGCTTCGCGGCGCGCGCGAGCTGCTCGTCGATGAGGGCCTCGAACTTCGCTGCCGGCTGGGCCCCGAGCAGCCGCCTGCCGTTGATGAAGAAGTGGGGCGTGCCTTGCGCGTTGAGGGTTTCGGCGAGGAGCTGATCGCGCTCGATGCGCGCCGCGTGGCGCCGGGCGGCGATCGCCTTCTGCGCGCGCGCCACGTCGAGGCCGAGGGTCTTCGCGTGCGCCGCGAGGTCCGCTTCCTCGAGGGTGCCCTGCCGCAGGAGCTCGTACGCCTGCCAGAACGCCGCGTCGCCCTTCTGCGCCCTGGCCTCGAGCGCGAGCTCCGCGGCGGGCTCGGCCCGGCGATGGAAGGGCAGCGGGTTGTGCTTGAAGACGAGGCGGAGCTGCTGGCCGTACTTCTTTTCGAGGGCGTCGATGGTCGGGGCGACCTTGCGACAGAACGGACACTCCAGGTCCGAGAAGATGACCAGCGTGACCGGAGCGCCCGGGTCGCCCCGGGTCGGCGAGCCGTCGACAGGCACCTTCCACACGGTCGGGTCGTCCTCGGCCGGGGCCGGGGACCGCACCGGGGCCGGCGCGCGCGCCCTGTTCTGCGCGGACAGGGCGGCGTAGAGGCGCTCGCGCGGGACGCCGGATCGCTGGAGATCCTCGGCCGCCCGGAGCTGCTCGTCGATGACGCCCTGGAACTTGTCGATGGGGTGCGCGCCGCTGACCAACACGCCGTTGATGAGCGACGCGGGTGTCCCGGTGACCCCCACGGCCTTGCCGGCCTGGAGGTCCTCGTCGATCTTCGGCTCGTGCTGCTGCCGCGCGAAGGACGCGCGGAACGCGGCCCGATCGACGCCCGCCTCGGCGGCCCACGCCTCGAGCGACTCCGGGGTGAGCGCGCGCTGGTTGGCGAACGCGAGCCCATGGAACCTCCAGAACGCCTCGGCCCCGCCGAGCTGGAACACCGTCTCTGCGGCGAGGTGCGCGGGGCGCGCGTTCTTGTGGAACGGCAGCGGGTTGTGCTTCCAGACGATGCGCAGCCGCTCGGGCCCGTAGGCCCGCTTGAGCTGCTCCAGGGTCGCCATGTACCGGCTCGTGAAGGGGCACTCGTAGTCCCCCCACACAACCACGGTCACCGGCGCGAGCGGGTCGCCCCACCACGGATCGGCGCGGGTGACGGGCACCGCCGTGCCGGGGTCCGGCTCGGGCGCCGCGACGGCGGCCGGCGCGGCGGGCGCGGGAGGAGGCGGAAGCTCGACAGTCTTCGCGGGCTCGACCGCCGGCGGCGTCGTCGCGCTCGGCGCGCACGCGGCGAGCAAGATCCAGAAGAACAGCAGGTAAGATGGGCGAAAGAGCGGCGCTGGCGCTGGCATGATCCCCCTCGTGTGGCGTGGTCCCCCCCAGCGGATCCTACACGGACGGCGAATGCTCAGGTCGCATGGCTGCGCGCCGTCGCGCCGTCGCGCCGACCCGGCGACTTCCCCCACGGACGGGGTTCCACGGGCTCGGGTCGCGCGAAAGTCGTGTAAAAGAGCCGCGTGTCACCGTCCAGCGCCGACCCCGTGCCCTCCGCGCCGCCTGGAGGAGCTGCGCCCCCGTCCCGGCCGAGCAGCGCCTCCCCCGACGAGCTGGAGAGCGCGGCCGCCGGCGGCGCGAGCCCCGAAGCGCCGCCCGGCCGGCTCGACCGCCTCGTGGCCGCCTGGCCGCGCGTCGATCCGGTCCTGTTCGCGGCCTATGCGGGCGCCTGCGTGCTCTACGCCGCCGTCGCGTTCTACGGGGCGATGCACCAGCAGACGGGCGGCATGTGGTCGGCGCCGCTCGACGACGTCTTCATCCATTTCGACTACGCCCGCGCCACCGCGCGCGGGTACCCGTTCGAGTGGTCCGAGGGAAACGGGTTCTCGAGCGGGAACACCAGCCTGAGCTACCCGTTCGTCCTCGCGCTGGGCTACCTCATCGGGTTCCGCGGCCTGCTGCTGATGCAGTGGGCCGCGATCGTCGCGTGCGCCTCGACGCTCGGCTTCCTGCTCGTGGGCGCGCGGCTCCTCGAGCCGATCGGGCGCTGGGCCAAGTACCTGCTGCCGCCCGTGGCGCTCTGCATCGGCGCGCTCGACTGGTCGCTGTTCAGCGGGATGGAGAACGCCTTCCACCTCGGCGTCTGGGCCCTCGCCACCCTCGCCGCGCTCGAGGTCGCCCGCGCGGCCAGCGTCCCGCGCGCGCCGCGCGATCCGGGCGGCGCTGGGGACCGCGCCGCGCCCCCGTCGAAGCGCCTCGCCCGGCTGGGCTGGCTCGCCGGCCTCGCGGGCGCGCTCCTCTACGCCACCCGGCCGGAGTCGGTCGTCTGCGTCGCGGCGCTGGGCGTGTACGCGGCGATCGCCGTGGGGCGCTCCCACGGCGCGCGCGCCGCGCTCGCGACCCTGCTGCGGACGTCGGTGCCGGGCGCGCTCGCGTTCGTCGCCCAGGCGATCGCCAACCGCGTGTTCACCGGCGAGTGGTCGGCGAGCGGCGCCATCGCCAAGCTCGCGCTGAACAACCCGTACATGACGTCCGAGGAGAAGTGGGACACGTACGAGTTCCTCGCGACCTACGTCATCACCCGCAACACGAACCACCACTTCTCGGACGCCCTCCCCTGGGGCTGGCTCGTCCCCGCCCTCGCGCTCGTCCCCCTCGCCTCGCGCAAGACCCGCGGGATCGCCGCGCTGCTCTGGATCCAGGTCGTCGGCTGGCTCGCGCTCGTCGCGCTGAACGGCCAGGTGCGCTGGCAGAACGAGCGCTACACGATGCCCGCTGTCGCCTGGCTGCTGATCCTCGCGGCGATGGGGCTCGCCCTGCTCGTCGCGCGGGCCGCATGGACGGCGCCGGACGGCGCCGGCGGCCGCGCGGCGCGGCGCGAGGGCGCCCTGGCCGGGCTCTTGGCGCGGCTCGCCGCCGTGCCGGCGCGCGCCCTGGACGCCCGCAGCGGCCTCGCCGCAAGGGGTGGCCTGGCCGCCAGCGGCCTCTGGGTCGCGCGCGTCGCGCTCGCCCTCGCCCTCGCCGCTGTCTTCTGGGCCCACCAGCTCCCGAGGATGCGCGACCAGATCTGGTTCTTCGGCCGCGCCAGCCGGAACATCCGCGACCAGCACCTCGTCGCCGGCAAGGTGCTCGCCCAGCTCGACGTGCGCCGCGTCCTCGTCGGCGACGCGGGCGCGCTCCTCTACGCCTCGGACCGGCCCGGGCTCGACCTCATCGGGCTCGGCGGCTACCACGACCTCCCGTTCGCGCGCGCGGGCGTCCACGGCCTGGGCGCCTCGCTGGAGCTCGTCGAGCGCATCCCGCCCGAGGACCGCCCCGACGCGATGGCCATCTACCCGGGCTGGTGGGGCGAGCTCCCGGCCATCTTCGGCAAGCAGATCGTCTCGGTCCCCGTCGTCGGGAACGTGATCTGCGGCGGCGCCGAGAAGGTCATCTACAAGGCCGACTGGAGCCCGCTCGCGCACGGCGAGGCGCCCGCGTCGATGCGCGCGGACGAGCAGGTCCTCGACGAGCTCGACGTCGCCGACCTCGTGAGCGAGCGGGAGCACGGCTACACGTTCCCGAGGCCGCAGGCCGGCTTCGTCGGCTTCAGCGTCCTCCCCGACCCGCGCGGGTCCGGGCGCGATCGGTTCGACGCGGGCCGCGTCATCCCGAGCGGCAGGACCGAGACCGCCCGCCTGCGCGCCCCGCGCAACGGCCCGGGCAGGCTCGTGCTCCGCACCGCCGCGACCCGCCCCGCCGTGATCCGCGCGACGGCGGACGGCCGGGAGCTCGGCCAGGTCGCCCTGCGCGCGAGCGACGGCTGGACCGAGGCCTCGATCGCGCTGCCCGAGGGCCTGGCCGAGACGTTCACGCTCACGCTCACGCCTGTCGAGGGGGCGTGGATCGACCACCACGTCTGGGTCCTCGAGCGCGCCGCGCGCCCCGAGGCGCGCCCGCTCGCCGGGCCGTGACGTGCGCGCCGGCCTGCCCCGCGACCCGGCGCAGTGGATCGCGCTCGCGCTCTCCCTGGCCGCGCTGCTCGCGGGCGCCTGGCTCCACCGCCGCGGCCGCTCGCCCGCGGCCTCGCGCCCGGGCCCGGCGCCCCGCGCGGGCGCGGCCCCGGGCCTCGCGATCGCCGCGGCCCTCGCTGTCGTCGCGGCGCTGATCTCGGCCGCGTACGTCGCTGTCTACCTCCGGGGCGGCCCCCGGATCATCGACGCCACGAGCTACTGGCTCGAGGCGCGCGCGATGGCGGCGGGGTACCTCGCGTGGCCGCTCGACGAGCCCGCGGCCTCGGTGCTCGGCCGCTTCCTCGTCCGCAGCGACGCGGCGGCCCACGGCGCCGCGGCCCTGGGCGCCGCCTCCCCGGGCGGCGCCGCCCCGAGCAGCGCCGGCCACGTCGCGGTCATCTTCCCCCCGGGCTACCCGGCCCTCCTCGCGCTGGGCTTCCTCGCGGGGGCGCCGCTCGCTGTCGGCCCCGTGCTCGCCGCCGCGCTCGCGCTCGCGACCTACGACCTCGCCGCGCGGTTCGCGCCGGAGGACCCGCCCGCCGCCGGGGGCGCCGCGCGGATCCCCTTCGTGCCGGTCGTCGCCGCGCTCTTCTCGGCGATCTGCGCCGCGCTCCGCTACCACACGGCCGACACGATGTCGCACGGGCTCGCGGCCCTCTGCTTCACCGTCGCGCTCGCGTCGGCGCGGCGCGCGCTCGACGAGGCCCGCGGCGCGGCGACGCGCGCGCCCAGGGGGCGCCTCGATCCGGCCGTGCGCGCGGCCGCCCTCGCCGGGCTCGCGGCCGGCTGGCTCGCGGCGACGCGCCCGCCGAGCGCGCTCGCCCTCGCCGCGGCGCTGCTCCTCGTGCTGCTGCCGGGGAGCGCGCGCGGGCCCGCGGCGGCCGATCCTCGCGAGGGCGGCCCCGCGCCCGTCCCTGCGCCGCGGCTCGGCGCGCTCGCCGCGGCGATGGTGCTCGGCGCGCTCCCCGGCCTCGCCCTGCTCGCGGCGCACCAGCGCGCGGCGACGGGCGGCTTCGCCTCGTCGCAGGCCGCCTACTACGCCGTCTCCGACGGCCCGCCCGGCTGCTTCCGCTACGGCTTCGGCGCCGGGGTCGGCTGCCTCGGCGAGCACGGCGACTTCGTCCGCCACAACCTCGCGGAAGGATTCGGATTTCTGGCGGCCGCCGGCACGACGCTGCGCCGCCTGAAGCTCCACCTTGTCGACGCGCTCAACGCCGAGCCGCTCGCGCTGCTCGTGATCGCCGGCGCAGCGATCGCGCTCCGGCGCCCGCGCTCGCGCCCCCTCGCGGTCGCCCTGCTCCTCCAGATCGCCGCCTACGCCCCCTTCTATTTCGACGGCAACTACCCCGGCGGCGGCGCGCGCCTCTTCGCCGATGTCCTCCCGATCGAGCACGTCCTCGCCGCGATGGCCGCCCTCGCCATCGTGGAGCGCGGCGTGGTCGAACCCCGCGCGCGCGAGGGCCGCGGCCCCGCGGGCGGCCCGCGCGCGCGGCTCGCGGCGGCGCTCGTCGCGGCGGCGCTCGCGCTCGCGGGCTTCGCCTTCCGCGCGGGGTTCGACCACGCCGCGCTGCGCGATCGCGAGGGCGGCCTACCGATGTTCGACCCCGCCTCGGTCGCGCGCGCGGGCGTCGCGCGCGGCCTCGTGTTCGTCGACACGGACCACGGGTTCAACCTCGGCTTCGACCCCGCCCCGGGCGACGTCGCGGTGCTGCGCTACCGCGGCGACGCGCTCGACCGCATGGCCTGGGAGGCCCGCGGCCGCCCGCCCGCCTACCGCTACCGCTTCGCGATCCCGGACGGCGGCGGCCTCGCCGCCGTCTCGATCGCGCCGCTCGTCTTCGACGCCCCCGGCGACGCCCTGCGCGACGCCGTCATCGAGGGCGAGTCGCTGTGGCCGCCGCGCGCCCAGCGCGGCGCCTGGGCGCTGCCCGAGCACGCCGGCGGCACGTGCGCCTCCGGAGGGCGCCTCCTCGCGGTGCACGCGGCGGCGGGCGGCGGCACCGCCGCGACGAACGGCGACGCTTCCGCGGCGAGCGGCGGCGTTTCCGCGGCGAGCGACGCCTCCGTCGTGCACGTCGGCCTGCCCGCCCCGTGGCTCCGCGGCGCCCGGATCAGCCCGCGCATGGCGATCTCGGGCGACGGCGCGGGCGAGGTGCGCCTCCTCGTCGACGGCGCCCTTCTCCACGTCTGGCGGATCGAGCCCGCTGCGCCGGGCGCCCCCGCCGCGCCGCTCGCCTGCGCCGAGCTCCCGCCGCGCCCGATCCCCGAGCGCGCCGTCGAAATCGAGCTCTCCCTTGCGCGCAGGAGCGCCGCCGGGGCCGGCGCCCGCGCCGCGAGCCCGCCAGAAAGACTGGAAAGCCCGCGCCGCCGCGCCGGAAACGAGGGAACCGAAGGCGGCGCCGAGGGCCTCTTCGCGCTCGACGCGGTCCGGGTCGCGGGCGGGAATTCGGTTGACCGCTAGTCCCGTAACATGCGAGCTTTTCTTAGGATTCTGTTGTCATGCGGCCCCTGGACCGGCGCATCCTCCGGGGCCCTGCGGTGAAGGCGGTACGCCGAGCGCCGGCGGTGGTCCGCTCGGGCGGGGGAGGTGGACCATGACGAAAAGCGAGCTCATCGACGCGATCGCGGGACGGGGGGAGCTCACCAAAGCTCGCGCCGAGCTCGTGGTGAACTGCGTCTTCGACGCGATGACGCAGGCGCTCCAGCGCAACGAGGGCATCGAGATCCGCGGGTTCGGCAGCTTCACGGTCAGGCCGTACAAGCCCTACAGCGGCAGGAACCCGCGCACGGGCCAGCCGGTGCCCGTGCCGGCCAAGCGGCTCCCGTTCTTCAAGGTCGGCAAGGAGCTCAAGGAGCTCGTCAACGCCAGCCGCGCCTACGCCATCTCGGGCGACGACGACGACGACGACGACGACGAGGACACCGACGACGAATGAGCTGACGCGCCCCCTGCCCTGCCGGCGCGCGCGCGATGTCGGGGACGTCGCGCGCGGCGCGGGGGCCTTCGCCCCCCTGGCGGGCGGTTGCGCTGCGCGGTAGAAGCGGGCCCCCATGGTCCCCGCCGAACGTCAGCTCGAGATTCTCTGCAAGGGTGCCGTCGACCTCCACGTCCGCGCCGAGCTCGAGGAGCGGCTCCGCGAGGGCAAGCCGCTGCGCGTGAAGGCCGGCTTCGACCCGACCCGCCCCGATCTCCACCTCGGCCACACTGTCGTGATGCAGAAGATGAGGGAGTTCCAGGACTTCGGGCACACGGTCATCTTCGTTGTGGGCGACTTCACGGCCATGGTCGGCGACCCGACCGGCAAGAACGAGCTGCGCCCGCGGCTCTCGCGCGAGGAGGTCGTCGCCGCGGCGGAGACCTACCAGGCGCAGGCGTTCAAGGTCCTCGACCGCGACAGGACCGAGGTCCGTTACAACTCCGAGTGGCTGAACAAGCTCGATCCGACGCAGATGATCGAGCTCTGCGCGAAGTACACGGTCGCCCGCATGCTCGAGCGCGACGACTTCAAGAAGCGCTACGAGGAGGCGCGGCCCATCTACGTGCACGAGTTCATGTACCCGCTCCTCCAGGCCTACGACTCGGTCGAGCTCGAGGCCGACATCGAGCTCGGCGGCACCGACCAGCTCTTCAACCTGCTCGTGGCGCGCGACCTGATGCCCCGCTACGGCAAGCGCGCCCAGATGGTGATGACGATGCCGCTGCTGGAGGGCACGAACGCGCGCGTCGAGGACGGCAAGGTGGTCGGCGCCAAGATGTCGAAGAGCGCGGACAACTACGTCGGCATCACCGAGCCGCCGTTCGACATGCTGCAGAAGCTGATGCTCGTCGATGACGGCGTGCTCTGGCGGTACATGGAGCTCCTGTCGTCGCGCCCGCCCGAGGAGGTCGCCCGCCTGCGGGAGGCCGTCGTCCGCGGCGAGCAGGGCGTCATCGCGGTGAAGGAGCTCTTCGCGCAGGAGATCGTCACCCGCTTCCACTCGGCCGAGGACGCGCGCGCGGCCCTCGAGCGCCGCCGCAGCGTCGCGGCCGGCGGCCTGCCGGACGTCATCGAGGAGATCCGCGTGGAGAGCGACCGCGACACGATCCCCATCGGCAACGCGCTCGCGCTGGCGGGGCTCGCCGAGTCGACCTCGGCGGCGCGGCGCCTCGTGAAGGGCGGCGCGGTGCACCTCGACGGCGAGGTGGTGAAGGACGAGCAGCTCAAGCTCGAGCGTGGGAAGCGATTCCTTGTCCGCGTCGGCTCGAAGAACCGCCGCTTCGCCTACCTCGTCGTTGGCTGACGCGCCCGGGCGGGGGCTGCGCCGGCGCAGCGTGATCGGCGGCGTCCTGGGCTGCGTCTTCGGCCTGGCGCTTCCCGCGTGCGGCGGCGCGCCGGGGCCGCCCGCCCGCCAGGCCCCGCCGCTGCCGCCGCTCGCCACGGCGGACCTGACGCGCCTCCTGCCGCAGGCGGGGCTCCGGTGGCTGGTCCTCGCCCGGCCCCGCGAGATCGCGGCGGTGCCGTGGCTCATCCCGTCGATCGCGATCGTGGCGCCCGAGGAGAACGTGGCCCGGCACGCCGGCGCGACCGGCGTGGACCTGCGGCAGGTGCGCGAGGCGGCGATCGCGTCGTACGTGTCGGGCGAGGGCGCGGCGGGCGAGGCCCGGCTCTACGTGGCGCGCCACAGCGGCGACCCGCGGACCATCGAGCGCCTGTTCCGGCGGCGGCTCACGGGCAAGGAGCGGCGCGCGCTCGATCGACCGGACGTCGTGCGCGTGACGGGCGACATCGGCAGGGCGCCGCACGCGCTGGTGCTCCTCGGCCCGGACGTCGTCGGCGTGCAGGACGGCGGCAGCCCGCTGCGCGGGCCGGCGCGCGTGGCGTCGCTGTACGCGCTCGGGCGCCTCAAGCGCTCGCCGACGGCGCTCTCGGAGGGGCCGCTGGCCGCGCTGGCGGCCCGGTTCGGCCCGGCGCCCGTGCGCGCGTTCGCGCCGGGGCCGTTCGACGGGGAGCTGGCCCGCGGCGCGCGGGGGCTGCTCGCGGCGGCGACCGCGGTGGGCGCGGCCGCGAGGCCGAGCGCGCGCGAGGGGATCGCGCTCGCGATCGCGGTGGCGGGCGATTTCTCGACGAGCGGGGAGGCCGCCTCGGAGGAGCTGCTGCTCGCGTGGAACGAGCTCGCGCACGGGTCGTTCGGCCACCTGCTCGGGCTGGACGCGCCGGTCGAGCCGCCGCTCGCCACGCACGCGCCGGACGCCGTGGCCATCGCGGTCGAGCTGAACCCGCGGGCGCTCGCCCGGGGGCTCGCGGCGGCGACGGGCGAGCGGATCGAGGAGATGCTGCGGTAGGCGCGGCCGCCCGGCGCCGGTAAACCTGATCAGAGACATGCCCACCACGATCAGCGGCTTCTTCCTGCAATGCGCCTCGAGCGGCGCGCTCGAGCTCGTCCTGCCCGCCGCCGATGCGCCGTCCGGTGTCGAGCACCACCGCCGCGAGGACGCCGCCGGGCCGTGGCGCCGCGTGGCGACGTTCGCGAGAGAGCTCGGCCAGGTCGGCGCGGTGTCGATGATCCAGAGCAATTTCGGCGACTTGGGCAATCTCGAGGCGGTGGCGCGCGCGGGGGATCGGCTGGCCGCGTTCTGGTGCGCGCCCGCGGGCGAGCCGTCGTGGAGCGAGCCGCGCTTCTTCGCCGAGGGCGCGGCCGGCGACCCGGCGCTGATCCAGGGCGGCTCCGGGGGCCGCGGCAACTTCGAGCTCGTGGTCCCTCACGCGGGCGGCGGGATCGCGCACTACCAGCGCGACAACGACACAGCGGAGCTCGGCTGGCGCGGGCCGACGATCTTCGGCGCCGACCTCGGGCGGTTCGAGGCGGCGGCGATGATCCAGCGCGCGGGCGACCTCGAGGTCGTCGCGCGCGCCGGCGATCGCCTGCTGATGTTCTGGCGCTCTCCCGGGGCCGCGTGGCAGGGCCCCGAAGAGGTGGTCTCCGGGGTCCGGGGGACGCCGGCGCTCTTCCGGAGCGGGTCCGGCGGAGAGGGCGCGATCGAGCTGTTCTCGCCGCTCGCGGGCGTGGGGCTCGCGCGGTGGTGCCGCAGCGACGGCGCCCGCGGGGCGCGCTTCCGCGGACCGACGGTGTTCGCCACCGATCTGGGCCGGTGCGAGGCGGTGTCCGCGATCGAGAGCCGACCGCTCGGGCGGCTCGAGCTCGCCGTGCGCGCAGAGGGGCAGATCGCCCATCTCGTGCGCGACGGCGTTGTCTGGTCGCGGCGCGCGGTGCTCCGCGGCGGGCCGTCTTTCCCGTCGGCCGCTCCCTCTCCGGGGACGCCGCGCCCGCCCTCGCCTTCTGCCGCGCCACCTCCGCCATCGCGCTCGCCATCGCGCCCGCCGTCCTCGCCATCGCGCCCGCCGTCCTCGCCATCGCGCCCGCCGTCCTCGCCATCGCGCCCGCCGTCCTCGCCATCGCGCCCGCCGTCCTCGCCATCGCGCCCGCCGTCCTCGCCATCGCGCCCGCCGTCCTCGCCATCGCGCCCGCCGTCCTCGCCATCGCGCCCGCCTGCGCCGCGCCCCACCAGCGCTGCGCCACGGCTGCGCCTCGGGCCGCACCGGGCAGGGTTCCGCCGCATCGGCGCGCTCTCGCTGTCGGAAGATGCCTGTTACCCGGAGATCTGGGCGTTCCAGGGCGCGATCTACCGCTCTCCCGAGCGCGGCGCCGCGCTGCTCTACTACCCTGCGTCGGCGGACGGCGAGGAGGCGCCGCTCTCGCCGGGAGGCCCGTTCCCCGTCATCGCGATCGCCCACGAGCGGCGCCTCGCCGCGAGCGCGGCCGCCGCCGGGTCGCCTTCGGGTCTCGGCCAGGACCACCGCCAGCTCGCCGGCGTCATGGCGCACCTCGCGCGCTGGGGCTTCGTCGTCATCGCGCCGGACCTCTCGTGGCTCACGCCCGACGACGCGCCCCTGCGCCGCGCCGCGGTGCTCCGGGACGCGCTCTCGCACCTCCGCGCCGGCTCGCGGGGCCCGCTCCTCGCCGACTTCGATCGGGTGGGGCTCCTCGGCCACGGGCTCGGCGCGCAGGCCGCGCTCGCGCTCGCGCTCGACGCGGCTTGCCCGTTCGACATCCGCGCCCTCGCGCTGCTCGCGCCAGCGGGCGAGCCCGAGCGCGCTCCGCCGATCGACGCGCTCGCGCCGCGACCGGTGCTCATCGTCCGCGGCACCGCCGACCTCATCGCCGCCGCCGTCCCGGCGGCGCTCTACCAGCGCGCGCGCGCGCCCAAGCACCTCGTGACCCTGCCCGGCGCAAACCACTTCGGCTACACGACGTCGCTCGGCCCCGCCGAGCCCCACGACGGCCCTGCCGAGCTCCCGCGGCGCGAGCAGCAGGCGATCGCCATGGGCTACATCGCCGCGTTCTTCAATGGGTACCTCCGGGACGCGCGCGGGTGCCTCGGCGCGCTCTCGGGCAAGGAGTCGCTCGAGGGGCTCGAGGCAAGGGAGATCCCGGTCAGCGCGGAGCTGCCTGGCAGCGACGCTGGGGCCTAGCTCCGCCCTTCAGGCGTCCGGCCATGGATCCGGAGAGAGATTCCAACGCAAAGGCGCAACGACACAAAGGCGCAACGACGCCCACGTGCGACGAGCTCGCCCGGATCTTCGGGCGCTGACGGGCCCGCGGCCGGACGAGCGCGCGACGCGATGCTACTTTCCGGCACGTGTTCCAGCTCGGCGGCCTGGTCGTCACCCTCGTCAACGGGCTCCTCGGCCTGATCCTCTGGCGCCGGCTCCGCGCCGCGTTCCCGCGGCACGGAGCGCTGATCGACGGGGCGTGCGCCGCGGCGCTGCTGCTGCTCGGGCACCCGGCGCTGCTCTTCGCCGTGGCGAGCTTCTCGGGGCTGCGGGCGATCCAGCGCCTCCTGCCCGATCCGCTGTCGATGATCGCGCTGGGCGCCCAGGTGAGCCTGCTCCTGTACGGGCTGCTGCTCGGTGTCGTCGCTGTCGCGCGCGCCGTCGTCCGGGCGCTGCGCCGGGCGGGACCCGCCACGAACCGCCGGGCTGCCACGGACGCGCAAGCCGCTCCGGACGCCCCGGCCGCGACGAATGTTGCGGGCGCCGCAGACGCCGCGGGCTCGACGAGCGCCCAGGCCGCGATGGGCGCTCGGGCCGTCAACGCGCCAGCCGTCGGCGCGACCCGGCCGGAGGCCGTCGACGAGACCCGGCGCCGGCTGATCGTCGGCGCCACGTGGGCGCTGCCCGCGGCGGCTGTCGCTGTGTCGATGGGCGGCGTGCTCGCCTCGCGACAGCGTCCGGTCGTGGTGCGGGTCGCGCTGCCCGTGCGGCGCGAGCTGACGAGCCTGCACGGCATCACCATCGCGCAGCTCAGCGACGTGCACGTCGGCAGCTTCATGGACGCGGAGCGACTCGACGAGCTCCGCGACGCCATCAACGCGGTCCGCGCGGACATCCACGTGATCACGGGCGATCTGCTCGATCACCACGCCTTGCAGCTCGAGCTCTCCACGCGGCTGCTCCGGGGCCTGCGCCCCGCCCGGGGGCAGGTCTTCTTCTGCATGGGCAACCACGAGTACATCGCCGCGCGCTCGGCCAGCATCCCGGCGATCGTGAAGGGCCTCGAAGAAGCGGGCGCCCAGGTGCTCGTCGACGAGGCGCGCGAGGTCCGCCTCGGCGCCGATCGTCTCTGGATGGGCGCCATCGACTACCCCAGCCGCGCGCGCCCGGGAGAGCCCGCCCGGCGCCCGACGGTCGACGGGCTGGCCCGGGCGCTCGGCCAGATGCAGGACGACGGCGCGCCGCGCGTCCTGCTCAGCCACCACCCGGGCACGTTCCGCGCGGCGCGCGAGCTACCCTTCGATCTGATGCTGTCCGGCCACACGCACGGCGGGCAGATCTCGCTGGGTCGGATCGGCGATTACGCGCTCACGCCGATGTTGCCCGCCGGGCTCTACCACAACGGCTCTTACGAGCACCGCGGCCGGCGACTCCACGTCAACGCGGGCGCCGGCGGCTGGCTGCCCGTGCGCATCAACTGTCCGCCGGAGATCACGCTCGTCGAGCTCGTACCCGCCTGACACGCCGGTCGTCGCCGTCCCCGCCGCGGGGCTCCGTGTGGACGCGCCCGGCGTCCTGGTTGAAGCTGCAGGCCATGGCGCACGCCGCGGCGCGCACCGGCCTTTCGCCCGAGGAACACCTAGGCTTCGAGCGTTCCTCGCCGCTCCGTCACGAGTACGCGGACGGCGAGACGAACAGGGCGCGACAGGCGATGAGCCGCCGGCAGGCGATGAGCCGCCGGCCGCGCCCTGACCGAGGCGGAGCGCCCCCGCGCCCGGCCGCGGCGGTTACAGCGTCACCTCGAACGGCGCGCGCGCGAGTTCCTCGCCCGTCTCCGACCGCACGACGGCCGTCCACTCCCCTGCCCTGCGCGCCCCGCGCGTGAACGCCCACGTGCGCCACCGCGGCGAGGGGCCGACCCCGAGCGTGACGTTGCCGACCGGCGCCCCGCCGTCCGGCGGGACGAACGACACAGTCACCTCCCCTTCCACGTCGCTCCGGTTCTCGAGCTCCACGAACGCATAGAGCCGCTCCGTCTCCGGCGCGCGGAACGTCGTCCCCGGCGCCACCGGCTCGCGATCCTTCACGCCCTCCGCGATCACGAGCCGCTTCACCTTGAGCTCCGCTGCCCCCCTCGCCTTCTCGTCCTTGCGCTCCTTGCCCCCCGCGACGCTCGGCGCCGGCGCCGGCACGGGCGCCGTCGTCGCCGCGGCCGGCGGGCTCGCGGGCGCTGCCGCCGCGGCGACCGGCTCGGGGCACTGCGTCGCCGCGGGGCACGCGGCGGCGGCCGGCGCAGGAGGCCGCGCGTCGTGCCGCTCACCGCAACCAGCGAGCGAAACCGTGCCGAGCGCCAGAAACATCATCCGTCGAGCCATCTTCGTCGCCATGGAAGTTCTCCTCCGTGTTCCGGGGCGTCCCCGTCTCCACGCTCGATATGGCAAGGCGCGGACCGCTTCTTGACCCTTGAAATCATTGAGGATTCCTGGCGGATGTGTGGCCGCCCGACCGCGCCCTGTGTGCCCGGCGCGACGGCCGACCCGCGCCGGCGTGATCGGCATCCCCGGCGGCTCGCGGGAGCAGGTCCAGGAAGACGCCAGGGGAGCCGCGAGCGCCGCTCGTGCGGCGGCGTCCAACGCTCGTCCCCCACGCCGTGATGGGGAAAGGAATCGATCCACGGAGGCACGGAGGGGAGAGCAGAAGACGCTGCGCTCCCCGTACCTCTCTGCCGCTATGCCGCTGTGGTCTCTTCCCTCACGAGCCGGTGGCGAGCTTGGGAGATACGGCGGTCGGCTTGTACGTGGCAATCCACCAGATGTTGCCGAAGGAGTCCTTCACCCCGGCGGCGCGCTCGTCATACGGCTTGTCCTCGGGCGCCGAGATCGACACCGCGCCGAGCTCGATGGCCCGGCCGTAGGCAGCGTCGACGTCGTCCACGTAGACATAGACCGAGGCCACCGTCGCGTCCGCCGGGCGCGGCTCGCCCATCTCCAGCACCACGACCGAGTCGGCGATCTGGAGCTCGACGTGGAAGGACTCGGGACCCATCTGCTGACGCTCGAGCTCCACGGCGCCAAAGGCCTTCTTGACGAGATCCGTGAGATCGAGATGGCCGAATACATAGGGCCTGACAGCCCCTATGCCATGACGGATGTGGCCCCGATGAGTCATCCAGCGCTCCCTCGGCGTCGCTGCCCGACCAGTCATCAACCGTCATGAGACTGCCGCTGGTCAGCGATGAGTGCGGTCAGAGTATTCGACCGAACTGCACCTCGGTCAACCCGATTCCCTGCCATCCTCGACAGGACACGCTCAGGAAACACCCGATCACCAGGGGTCGCCCACGTCGAGAAACGTGACGTCAGCGTCGGTGGACGGCGCCTCGGTCAGCCCGATTCCGTACCACCTTGAGCAGGATCGACTGGACACGTTCAGGAAACACCCGATTGCCGGGAGCCGCCCCCATCGTGAGGCTCATCCGCCAGGTTTGGTGGAATTCCCCCCTGCGGCCGGGGTGATCCCGTCCGCGCGCATCCGATCCGCGCTCGCCGGTCCGGCCACGGTGCCGGCCGGGTGCGTGTACCAGCCGTCCGGGTCGGCCTTGTCCGGCTCGTCGCGGACCTTGAGGATCGTGAACATTCCGCCCATGTCGATATACGAGAACGGCCCGGCGCCGCCGCGCATCGGCAGGCTGTTCGCGGGCACCGGCATCTGCATCTCGCCCATGCCGCCCATCCCCGTGGTTCCCATCGTCATGTAGCCAGGCATCACGCGGCTCATCCGACGATCGAGCGCGCGGGTGTCGGCGCCGACCATGTTGGGCAGGCCATGGCCCATCTGCATCATCGTGTGATGCGTCATGTGGCAATGCACCGCCCAGTCGCCCGGCTCCTCGGGGACGAACTCGATCACCCGCGTGCTGCCGACCGGCACGAGCACCGTCGTCTCCGGGTACTGCGCCGACTCGGGGACATACCCGCCGTCCGTCGCCGTGACGTTGAACGCCAGGCCGTGCAGGTGGATGGGGTGGTGATCCATCGGGCCGAGGTTCCCGAGGCGGATGCGCACGCGCTCGCCGCGGCCGACGAGCAGCGGCGCCGTCGCGGGGAACGCCTTGCCGTTGAACGTGAGGACGTTGAAGTCGCTCATCGCGTTCGGGTCCGGCCGGCGCGCCCCCGCGTTGATCTTCCACTCGTGCGTCATCAGCACGAAATCCCGGTCCACGCGCGGGCCGCGAGGCCGCTTCGGGTGCACGACGAACATGCCCACCGCGCCCAGCGCGATCTGGGTCATCTCGTCGAAATGCGAGTGATACATATACGTCCCCGGATACCGCACGACGAACTCGTAAACATACGTCTCGCCGGGCGGGATCGGGCGCTGGTTGAGCCCGGAGACTCCATCCATGCCGTTCGGCAGCACGAGGCCGTGCCAGTGGACCGTCGAGGGCTCGGGCAGGGTGTTCGTGACGTAGATGCGCAGGCGATCGCCCTCGACAGCCTCGATGGTCGGGCCCGGGGAGCTGCCGTTGTAGCCCCACACCTCGCACGTGAGGCCGGGCGTGAACTCGTGCTCGAGCGGGCCCGCGACGAGGTGGCCGACCTTCACGCCGTCCACCACCCGGAGCGGGAGCGTGCTGCCGTTCGGCGTCACCACGGCGGGCTGCGCCCCGGGCGCCGCGGTGCGGCGAGGCGGCGCGCCCGGGCGCTCCTGCGCGTGCGCGACGCCGCGCGAGATCAGGGCGGCGCCGGCCGCCAGGCCGCCCACGTGAATGAACGAACGTCGATCCATGTCAGTGCCCTCCTTCGCCGGCGCCCGAGGCCCTCGGCATCGCAGCGGGAGCGTCCGCCCCCCCAGAGTCGACGAGGCGCCCCGCAAGGAGCGCGTCGAACGCGGCCTTCGCCGTCCAGTACTCGCGCAGCGCCTCGACCGCCGCGAGCTCGGCGTCGAGCTGCCCGCGCTGCGCGTCGAGGAGCTGGAACACGCCGACCTGCATCGCGTTGTACTGGAGCAGCGTCTGCTCCAGCACCCGCTTGCGCGCGGGGACGACGACCCGCTCCTGGTGCCGCGCCCGCGCGTGCGCGGACACGAGCCGGTTGCGCGCCTCGCGGAGCGCCGAGCGGATGTCGATCGCGCGCCCGTGATAGCGCTCGAGCAGGCTGTCGAACTCCGCCGCCTGCGCCGCCTGGGCGCCGCTCCGCCGGTCGAAGAGCGGGAGCGCGACGCGGAGCCCGGCGCCGATGACCCACGGGTGGGCGTCCGCCTCGCCGCTCTCGGGGAGCTCCCGCTCGCCGCGCACGCCGACCGTCATGTCCGGCACCCAGCCCTCGGCGCGCAGGGCGCCGGCGCGGCCGGCCGCCGCGTCGAGCCGGCTGCGCAGCTCCGCGAGCTCGAGGCTCGCCCGCACGGCCTGCGTCTCCGCGCGCGGCGGCGTCGTGACCGCCGCGGGCGCCTTCGGGATCGCGCCGGCGAGCGTCCAGGTGGTCGCCGCGCCGGAGAGGCCGAGCAGCCGGTGCAGCCGCTCGCGCCGCGAGAGGAGCTCCAGCTCGATCTGCGCGGCCGTGACGCGGGCCTCCTCGTAGCCCGCCTCCTGCGTGGCCACGTCGAGCTCCGGGATGTTGCCCGCCGCGAACAGCGCGCGGGCGGCGTCGCGGGCGGCGGCGAGCGCGTCGAGCGTGCGGTTCGCGACGCCGAGGCGCTGCTCCGCGGCCTGCGCGGCGTAGAACGCGGCGCGCACCTGGTAGCCGAGCTCGACGACCGCGCCGGCGGCGCGGAAGCGCGCGGCCAGGTGCTCCGACCGCGCCGCCCGCGCCCGGAGCGGCGCCAGCAGCGCGGCGGTCAGGTCGATCTCCACCGCGAGCTCGACGTGCGTGTGCTCGAGCCCCTCCTGCCGCGGCGTCACCTCGACCTCGATCTCCGGGTTCGGCAGCGCGCCCGCCTGATCGAGGTTGCCGCGCGCGATGCCGACCTCCTTGAGCGCGGCGCGCAGCGCGCGGTTGTTGAGCAGCGCGATGCGCACCGCGGCGTCCGCGGTGAGCGGCCGCCCCTCGAGCGCCCGCGCGTCGCCGGCCGGCTCGGGGTCGACCTCGTCCGACGCGGCGCTCGGCGGGAGCGCCGCGCCGGAGAGCTCGCGGAGCCGCGTCATGTCGGCGGTCGCCGAGGGGGCGGCGCAGCCGGCGGCAGAGAGCAGCGCGAGGCCCGCCGCGAGCGGCAGGAGGCGCGCGGCGAGCGCGCGCGGGCGCGGGGGACGGCTCCGATCAGTGGGCATGGGGCGGCTCCGGGGGCGAGGGCGGCGCGCTCGCGGGCGGCGCGCTCGCGGGCGGCGCGCTCGCGGGCGGCGCGCCGCCGTGATGATGGTGGTGGTGATGCTGGTGAGGATCGGCGCCGGCGCCCGGCGCCCTCGCCGGCTCGAGGCCAACCCAGCCCGTGGTGGGCGCGCCCGGCAGAGGGGGGTCCTCCGCGAGGGCGACGCCGATCCGCGGCGAGGGGGCCTCCGCGGCCTGCGGCGACGCGGCGGACGACGCGGGGAAGCTCGCGGGGCGGTTGCGCGGGGCGCAGCCGGCGAGCGCAGCGACGAGGATCAGCAGGGCGTTCAGCCCGGCGCGATGAGGTGCATTCATGGAAGCCGCTCCAGCAGGGGCGAGTGCGATCACTTGCGGGGCTCGACGACGATCACGCCCCGCAGCATGTTCATGCCGCATTTGAACTCGATCTCTCCAGGGCTCAGCGAGGGCAGGTCGATCACCACCGGCACGTCGGTCGGCAGCTCGCGCCGGATGCCGAGCGAGGCGAACACGATCTCGCGCGTGCAGGGCGAGTGGTCCCGACGGACCAGCTTCAGGCGGATCCGCTCGCCCTCCGTGACGACGATGCGGCTCGGCTTGTAACCGCCGTCCACCACGATCTCGACCTCCCGGACGGCCTGCGGCGAAGGGGCGGGCGCCTCCTCGGCCGCGGCGCTCGAGACGAGCAGCGAGGGGGCGAGCAGCGAGGCAGCGAAGAGACAGGAGACGACGAAGAGACGCTTGATGAGCATCGGACACCTTCCAGCGGGGTTCTGCACGGCCGACGCGCGCGGTCCGGCGGCATTACAGGCCTTCGCGGGCTCGCGGGGCGCCGGGCGGACGCGGGGCGATGGCAAGGGCTCGGCTCGCCCGGCGGCTCGCCGTGGCCCTGTCGAGCCGGTCAGCGCCGCTCGCCGTGCGAGCAGCCGCCGGCGGGCTCGGGCGCCCCGGCCGGCGGGCGCGTGCCGCAGGAGCAGTCGAGGCACCCCTCGGCGGCGCAGGCCCCGCACGTGGCGGCCACGCGCTTGCGGAGCGCCTCGCGCGCGCGGAAGAGCCGCACCGCGGCGTTGTTCGGGGTGATCGACGCCTCCTCGGCGAACGCCTGGACCGAGAGCCCGTCGACCTCCACGCGCTGCAGGGCGGCGGCGTACTCGGGCTTCAGCGCGCCGGCGAGCCCCCGGACGCACTGGCACACAGCGCGGCGCACCTCGACGTCGGGCTCGACCGCCTCGTCGAGCTCGGCCGCCAGGGCGGCCATCGCGCGCTCCGACGCGCCGCGGCGCCGGTAGTGGTCGATCACGGCGTTCCGGAGCGTGCGGTAGAACCAGGCCGTGACGGACTCGTCGCTGCGCAGCTCGCCGATGCGGTCGATGCCGCGCGCGAAGGCCTCCTGGAGGATGTCCTCGGCGACGGCCTCGCTGCCCACCCGGCGCTCCAGGAAGCGGCGAAAGTCGCGGTACCCCCCGACGAGGGTCGCGATGGCTTCGTCCGGCGTCGCGCGCTCGACGTCGCTGCCGGAACGCTCCGGGTCGCTCATGGCCCGAAGCTAACCTCCCTCCCCGCCCGGCGCTACACGTCCCGGGCCGCGACGTCGGCCATCTCTCGAGCTCCACGGGCGCTCACCGCGCCTCGGGCCCGCCGTCGTGACGCGAGGTCTCCGGTGGGGCTCCACGCGCGGCCGGGGTCGGTCAGGCGTGGATGAAGACGAGCGTCCCGCCCTTGTCGTTGAACGCGGCGTGCCAGCTGTCAGGGACGGGGGGATCGGTCCACTCGAACAGCCACGCGGCGTCCGCGGGCGAGAGGTTGACGCAGCCGCTGCTCCGCACCTTGCCGAACGCGTCGTGCCAGTAGACGCCGTGCAGCGCGTAGCTGTTGTGGAAGTACTGGATGTAGGGCACGTCGCGCAGGTCGACGGACGTCTCGCTGAGGTCGTCGCCGTCCATCGTCGCTGTGACGTGCTTCTCGCGGACGAAGAACGTGCCCTGCACGGTGGCGCTCGTCGTCGCGGGGTCGCCGAGCTCGCCGCGGCCCGTCGAGACGAGGGTCGCGAACACGGGGCGCGTGCCCTCGTAGGCGACAAGCATCTGGCGCTCGATCGAGATGTCGATCCACTTCCTGCCGCGCGCCGCGTGCCCCCAGAAGTCGCGGCCCAGCCGCGCGACGCGCAGCGCGGACGCGGGGATCCACGCGCCCGCGTCCGTCTCGACGTAGGCCCCGCCGGCCGCCGTCTTGCCGGTGAGCACCCAGCCGGAGCGGTGCGCGGCCCAGCCGTCCGGCCTGAGCTCGCCCGAGGCGTCCGGCTTCAGCGTGCGCACGCCGTGGTGCATGACGAACGCCGGCGTCCCCTCGGTCTTCACCTCCACGCCGCGCATCGCGGTGGGGACGACGGCCGAGGTGCGGTCGATCGGGATGAGGTCGAGCTCGGTCGTCAGGCCGAAGCGCCGGCCGGCCCACGCGAACGTGGAGATGAGCCCGAACGCCGAGTCGGCCCGCGCGCGCCCGCGGTGCGCGGGGAAGCGGACCTTCTCGGCGGCGCCGAACGGCTTCGGCAGGTCGCGGCGGCTCTCGAAGAAGGGCGTGAGCGGATCCGGCTCGCCGAGGAGCGCCTCGTCGCGGCGGGACCAGGCCGGGGTGCCCTGGCTGCGCGAGCGCCCCTCGACGCGCCGCTGCTCCGCCTCGCTCGGCAGGTGGACATAGAGGTGCGGCGGCGGCTTGCGCGAGACGACGTAGCGGTACGGGTACGGCTCGCCGCGGCGGGGGCCGGCCGGCGTGGCGGCGACAACGTCGTGGCCGAGCTCGAGCGAGGCGCCCCGGCCGACGCACACGAAGCCGCGCGGGTGCACGGCGTACCAGCCGCCGGGGCACCCGTCGTCGCCCGACGAAGCCGCGGCGCGCTCGACGATCGCGCCTGCCCGCAGATAGCCGAGCTTGGCCGCGCGGCGCTCCGGCGCGGCGTACACGAACGTGCGCATCGCGATGCTCGCGAGCTTGTCGCCGCGCCCGGGGCGCAGCGCCTCCCGCGTGGCCGCGGGGTCGGCCTCGCTCGCCGCGCCGGCGTCCAGCGGCGCCCCCGCGAGCGCGGCGGCGAGCGCCGGCTCCGGCGCCGCCGGCGGCGCGGCGGCCGAGCGCCCCGGCGGCTCCTCGCCCGGGCCGCAGGCCGCCACGAGCGCCCACGCAGCGAGCGCTGACGCGTGCCGCAGCCGAGCCAGGCCACCGCGCCGCCGCGCGCGCGTTTCCGGGAAAAGACAAGCCGTCATCGACAACGGCCCCCCGTCTAGCTCAGAGGCCGCCCGCCGGCCAGACCGCCGGCGCCCCGGTCAGCCGAGCAGACCCGGCAGCTCGTCGCTCGCGCGCCTTCCCCCTACCGTCGCCGAGCGGCGCTCACCCGCACAGGAGACGGGTCCAGATCGGCGTTTTCGGCGCGCAAGCGCACTCCAGTGCGCTGAGCACCGAAAACGCCGAGATGGGCCCGTATCCGCAGCGGGTGAGCGCCGCTCACCAGCGCGCGTCGCCCTCGATCGCCCAGCCGAGCGCCCGCCGGGTCTCCTCGGCGACCGGTCCGTCGTACCGGTGGCCGGCCTCCTTGCCGCGCACAACGCGCGTGAGCACGCCCGCCTTCTCGAGGCGCGCGGCGGCCGCGGCCGCGGCGGCGCCGCAGCCGGCCTGCGCGCAGACGAAGAGGACGCGCTGCCCTCCGCCGTCCGCGAACGCCTTCGCCGCCGCCGGCGTCCACCTGTCGTGCCCGCCCTCGACAAGCACGAGGCGCGGGAAGAGCGACGCCCGGCGCGCGGCGATCGCGGAGCCCATGATCGCGCCCAGCGAGAAGCCTGTGTAGAGCGCCGGCCCGGGGTCCACGTGCTCCGGGAAGCGCGCCCGCAGCGCCGCGAGGCCCGCGTCGATCTCCTGCTCGAGGCGGGCGTTGCTCTCGTACGTGAAGCGCACGTCGCGCGCCGACGGCGAGTCCGATCGCGCGACGCCGCGCGGGCACAGGATGAAGGCGTCGCCCCCCGCGATGCCGCGCCACACCTCGCACTGCCACTCCGGCCGATCGTAGTTGCCGTGCGACGCGATGAGCACCGGGCGCCGCGCCGTGGCGCCGATCGGCACCGACACCACCGCGCTCGGGAACCCCTCGACGGCGAGCTCCACGAGCGGCGCCTCCGCGCGGAGCGGCGCGGCCCGCGCCGCGAGGGCCGCGCCGTCCGCCGCAGGGGCCGCGGCCTCCCTGGCGGCCGCCGGCGTCGCGCCGCCGTCGCCGGCAGGCTCCGCGCCGCTCGCGGCCGGCGCGGGCGTCGCGCCGGCCGGCGCGGGCGCGGCGCCGGCCGGCGCGGGCGCGGTGCCGGCGGCGCGGCCCGGGCGATCGCAGCCGAGCGCCACCGCCGCGAGGAGCGAGATGCATGCGATGGATCGGGAGAGGATCGCGGCGGGGAGCGTCATCGAGCGCAGGATGACGTATCCGCGCCGCAGAGACGACGATCAGACCGCGGCGCTCTCCGGCGCTCTCCGGCGCTCCTACGGGAGCGCCTCCGCGAGCTTGTCCGCGAGCGGCGCGCCCCAGCCGGTCGGGTAGTCCCATCCGGGCCCCGCGCTGAACCCCTGGGTGTACTCGTCGCCGGTGGTCTTCCCCTCGGTGATGTCGCGGAACGCGGCCTGCACCTCTTGCCGCTCGTAGAGCGTCTTGTTCAGCCACCCCGCGACCGGCTTGCCCTGGGCGATCCTGTAGCTGTTCACCGACGCCATGATCCCGGCGAACACCGGCGCGGCGAACGACGTGCCGCCGCGCCGCTCCCACTCGCCGAGGTAGTAGAGCCAGTACGTGGCGTCCGGCGAGGCGTTCAGCGCCACATCGGAGACCGCGCGGGTGCCCTGCGCGTCCGTGACGACGGCCTCCTGCCAGGAGGGCGTCTTGAAGGCGCGCGACCGGCCCGACCCCGAGCGGCTCCACGCCACCTCGCGCGCGACCTCGCCGTCCGCGCCGAGCTCGAGCAATGTCCCTCCGACGCTCGTCACGTACGGGCTCGACGACGGCACGTCGGGCCTGCCCGAGTCGCCGCCCGCGACGACGATCGTCATCCCGAGCGCCGCGCCCATCCGAGACGCCGCGTGGTACTGCTGCTGGATCGGCGCCGCCTCCGTCTCCTCGCGGTGCGCGAACGACGTCGAGAGCACCGACACCTCGCCGGCGGCGATCGCCTCGTTCCACGCGTAGAGGATGGAGAGGGTGCGCGCGTCCGGCCCCTCGTACGCGATGACGTCGGCCTTGGGCGCCATCACGCCCGACCACTGCGTGTCCAGCGTCGTCTCGACGTAGCGGGTCGAGATCGGATCCGCCGTGACCACGACCTCGGGGTTGTCGCGCGAGACGCCGAACGTCCGCCAGAACGACTGGAGATCCCGGGTCTTGAACGTCGCCCCGACCACGACGCCGAGCTTGACGCCCTGCCCGAGGTGCCCGCCCTCGTGCAGCTTGTCGAGCCCGTACGCGTGCGCGATCTGCGCGGGCGTGAACCCGCGCTCCTGCTCCTCCGGCAGCGCCGTCTCGATCGAGCCGCCCTCCGCCGCGAGCGGGTTGGTGTCCGCCGGGACGTCGACAGCGATCACGCCCGACGTCAGATCGATGATGTTCTGCGGCGGCCTCAGCGGATCGAGCGCGCCGAAGGTGCGGAGCGGCTTGCCGCCGGCCGACGGGTTCTCGCGCTCGAAGTCACGGAGCTCGACGTCGAAGGCTGTGTTGAACTGCTCCACCGTGCCCGCGAACTCGATCAGGAGCCGGTTCCGGGACCGGCGCCTGATCTCCATCTTGTGCCCGGTGAGCCACGCCTCGACGGCGGCGACGTCGCTCTCGGATGGGGCGTGCCGCTCCATCCAGGTCTCCACCGACATGTACTTCCGGAACGCGTCCGGGTTGCCGGGATCGTACATGGCGTCGATCGCGGCCTCGAGCCCGGGGACATCCCGGGTCGGGAACCCGATCAGCGCGCGGAAACGATCCCCCTCCGGCGCCGGGCCGAAGTCCATGTAGACCCCCGGCATCGGCCCCGGGAGGCCGCTCGGGAGCACCGGTCCATCGTCTCCGCACGCCGCGCTCGCCAGGGCGAGCGACGCAACGCACCAAACCGAGAGCGATCGCATCGAAGATGCCTTGCGGGGAGAAGGTGAGCTTCAGGCCAGGCTCAGCACCACACGTGTTCGATGTAGTAGCAGGTGTACGTCCCGGGGTACCAGCTCTCGGGCCACCCGCCGGTCTCGTTGTCGACACAGATCTCGCAGAACGCGTGGATGCACTCGGGGTCGGTGGTCTGCGGGCCGGCGTTCGGGGACTTCACCGGCACCTCGGAGTAGAAGAACCCGTCGGTCCGGAGCTGGTCGAGCTCGCTGCCCGAGAGCTTGCCGAAGGCGGCCTCGTCCGAGGAGACGCTGAACCTCTGATCCGAGGCGTCGGTCAGCTTGGGCGCCGGGAGATCGCCGTAATCGGCGTTCTCGATGGCGGCCATCTGCTCCGCGAGCAGGACCTCCTTGCCGTCGGCGGTGGAGAGCTTGATCCGGCTGTAATCGATCGCCGCCGCCGAGTAGTCGAGGGCGTACACGGTGTTCCGGCTCATGTCGAGGCTGAGGAGCTCGCCGGCAGGGAGGGCGGAGACCTCGGCCTGGGTGATCCGCTCGTGCTCGACCATCGGATCCTGGTCAACCGGCTCCGACGCGGTGCATCCGGTGAAACCGGCCGCTGCGATGACGCCGAGCGCAACACTGAGAGCGAGGGACTTGGATGAACGGATCATGTTGGCATTCCTTTCTATGGGCTCACTGACGGAGGTCATCTGGCCTCGGGCTGGCCAGAGTAGCTCCACCCCTTTCGGTCCTTCGAGCGATGGCTGCTTGTTGGACCCCACGACTCCCGCGAGTTGAGTGGAATGAGGGGAGATGATTTCATTTCAAACGGTGCCCCAACCCCCCCATACCTGGCAAGTAAATTCCCGGCGGGGAAGAGAATTCCATCGTTCTTTCTGCGGCGCAGTGGTCTGGACGGTGCGCTGTGCGGGTGCCGCTCACCTGCGACGATACAGCGGGGCCAGGGTCTCAATCAGGGGTTGCCTTGAGCGCCGCTCACGGACATACCAGAGCCTACATGGAGGACGTGCCTAGACAGCCGTCCGGGCCAGTCGCCGCGGAGGCAGAGCTCGTGATCCTCGACGGCCCGCTCGGGACCGAGCTCGCCGCGCGAGGGATCGAGACGCCGGCGCCGCTCTGGAGCGCCGCGGCCCTGCTCGACGCGCGCGGCTGCGAGGTCGTCCGCGCGATCCACCGGGATTACGCGCGCGCGGGCGCGACGGTGCACACGGCGAACACGTTCCGCACCAGGCGGCGCCAGGCGGGCGCCGTGTGGGCCGAGCTCGCGGCACGCGCTGTCTCGCTCGCGCGCGAGGCCGTTCCCGCCGGGCACCGGGTCGCCGGGAGCATCGCGCCGCTCGAGGACTGCTACCGGCCGGATCTGAGCCCGGCCGCCGCGCGGGAGGAGCACCGCGAGCTCGCGCGGGCGCTCGCGTCGGCGGGCGTCGACGTCCTCCTCTGCGAGACGTTCCCGCACGTCGGCGAGGCGCTCGTGGCGCTCGAGGAGGCGGTCGCCACGGGCGTCGAGGCGTGGGCGTCGTTCACGGCGGGTCCGGAGGCCGATCTCCTCTCGCCGGACGACGTCGAGGTCGCCGCGCGGCAGGCCGCCGCGCGCGGCGCGCGCGCGGTGCTCGTCAACTGCACCCCTGCGGCGCGCACGCTCGCGTACGTCGAGCGGCTCGCGGCGTGCGGCGCCCCGTTCGGCGCCTACGCGAACGCGGGCGCGCCCGGCGAGGGGCTCGGCTGGCGCGCGGCGCCGGGCAGCTCGGCGGCCGCGCGCTACGCGGACCTCGCGCGCGGCTGGATCGAGGCGGGCGCCACGATCGTGGGCGGGTGCTGCGGGACGGGGCCCGAGCACGTCGCCGCGCTGCGCGCGCTCGTCGACGACGACGCGCGGGCGCCCGCGCGCCGCGCGCCGGGCTCGCCGCGCTGAGGCGCCGATCGCCGGTTGCTCTCCACGGGGCGACGTGCCACCGATGCTCCCGGAGCCGGGCGACGCCGCGCGGCAGCGCCACGACCCCTGCCGGACGATCCCGAGAGACAGCACGCCGTCGCGATCGTCGGACCATCCCTGGAACCACTGGAGGCGGAGCGCACGATGATCGATCTCTATTACTGGCCCACCCCGAACGGCTGGAAGATCAGCATAATGCTCGAGGAGACGGGCCTCCCGTACAAGCTCATCCCGGTCAACATCGGGCGGGGCGACCAGTTCAAGCCGGAGTTCCTCGCGATCAGCCCCAACAACCGGATGCCCGCGATCGTCGATCACGATCCGCCGGGCGGCGGCGCGCCGATCTCGGTGTTCGAGTCGGGCGCGATCCTGCTCTACCTCGCGGAGAAGACGGGCCAGCTCATGCCCTCGGATCTCCGCGGTCGTCACGAGGTGACGCAATGGCTCATGTGGCAGATGGGCGGCCTTGGCCCGATGAGCGGCCAGGCGGGCCACTTCGGCCAGTACGCGCCCGAGAAGATCCCTTATGCGATCGAGCGCTACACGAACGAGGTGCGCCGGCTCTACGGCGTGATGGACAGGCGGCTCGCGGATCGGGCCTACCTCGCCGGCGAGTACTCGATCGCCGACGTCGCGAGCTTCCCCTGGGTGGTGCTGTACGATCGGTACGGCATCTCCCTCGACGCGCTCCCGAACCTCGCGCGGTGGATCGAGGCGCTGCGCGCGAGGCCGGCGGTCCAGCGCGGGCTCGCTGCCGGGAGCGAGCTGCGGAATCAGAGCCAGCCGATGGACGACGAGGCGAAGAAGTGGCTGTTCGGGAAGAAGCCCGAGGCGTGAGCCGTCCGTCCACGGAGCGCGCGAGGCGCGTCGCCCCGGCGTCCCACGCCGGAGCGCCCTTACGTCGCCGGCATACAATGATGCGCTGACATCGCTGCGCCGCGGACGGGCGGAGGTCGTTCCCGTGAGAACCGTCCGTTCCGGCGCTCCGGTGGTGCACACGCGATCCGACACGCAGCGTCCTGAGCAGGGCGGGACCATCATGTCGATGGGCCCTACTGCAGGGCTTTGCCCGACGCCTCGGGTCCGCGGGGTGCGCCCGCGCCGGATCCGAGATGCCTTGTTCTGTCTGTCGTGCAGCGCGCCCCGTCTGTTCCGGTCGTGCGGCACGCGCGGGGCGCGACTGTCGCGGGCGGCGCGGCGCGCCTTTGCGCGACGAAACGCCGGCTCCGGCCAGCGGCGGTGACTGTCACGGGGGCGGGGACGCTGCCCGGGAGGAGCGCCCTTCGGAGGTCCGCTTTCCCCGGATCGGGAGAACTCCCGCGCGGATACAGATCGAGCAAGTACGATCGTTCGTCGCCCGCGCGAACGTCAAGGACCCTGTGAGCGGAAACGTATGCACACGCCTACCAGGCACACAGTCTGCTCTATGGTGAACCCGAGATGTCCGGGCCTCATGGGCCCTCGCGGACATCAGGGGGACCAATCATGTCGATGCATAGCAAGATGCTGGTGCCTGCGTTTCTCTTTGCCGCGCTGGCGGCCGGTTGCGCGGTGGGCGCGGACGAGGCGGACTTCGATCAAACCGAGCTCGATGACGAGGCGGTCGAGTCGACCGAGCAGGCGCTCGAGGGGGCGAGGGGCGGATACGCCACGATGGGTACCGCCCAGCTCGGCCCCAGCAAGGGTCAGCTCGGCCCCAGCAAGGGCTCTTTCGGCCCGAGCAAGGGTGAGTTCGGGCCCAGCAAGCTCGGGTATGGCCCCAGCAAGGGCTCTTTCGGCCCGAGCAAGGGTGAGCTCGGCCCCAGCAAGCTCGGCCCCAGCAAGGGCTCTTTCGGCCCGAGCAAGGGCGAGTTCCCGTCGAAGACCGGCGTGGGCGGCTATGCCGGCCAGCAATCGGGTCAACAGGCCGGCTATGGCCAGTCCGCGATCGGGCAATCGGGCGTCGGCCAGCAGGGCGCCATGATCGGGCAGTCGACCTTCGGCCAGCAGGGCGCCATGATCGGGCAGCTCGGCGTCGGCCAGCAGGGCGCCATGATCGGCCAGCTCGGCGTCGGGCAGGCGGGGGCCTTCGCGTCCGGCCAGACCTCGGCGATGGGCCAGCAGCACCACCCGTAACACCCCACCAGCGCGCTCTCCCCGGGCTCCCGGGGAGAGCGCACCCCGCTCTCTCTGACCGCCGCCCTAAAAGACGATCGTCCGGCGGCCTTCGACGATGACCCGCCGCTCCAGGTGCGCCCGCACGGCGCGCGAGAGGACGAGGCGCTCCACGTCGCGCCCGACCCGCGTCATCTCCTCGGGTCCCATCTGGTGGCTCACGCGCGCGACGTCCTGCTCGATGATCGGCCCCTGATCCAGATCCCGGGTGGCATAGTGCGCCGTCGCGCCGATGAGCTTCACCCCGCGCGCGTGCGCCTGATGGTACGGCTTCGCCCCCTGGAACGCGGGGAGGAACCCGTGATGGATGTTGATGACCGGCGGGCCGTCATCGAGCATCTGCTCGGAGAGGATCTGCATGTAACGCGCCAGCACCACGAGATCGACATGGTGCTTCTTCAGCAGGTGCAGGACCTGGGCCTCCTGCTCGCGCTTCGTCTCCTGGGTGATCGGGAGACAGAAGAACGGGATCCTGAAGCTCTCGGCCACCGCCTCGAGCGTTGGATGATTGGAGATGACGAGCGGTATCTCGCAGCGGAGCTCGCCCGCGCGCTGCCGGAGCACGAGGTCGTAAAGGCACGCCGGATCCCTCGTGACCAGGATCGCCATCTTGGAGACGCGATCGCTGTAGTCCACCGACCATCGCGCCGAGAGCGACGTGGCGAGCTCGCGAAACGCGGCCTCGATCGCGCTGCGGGTGGCCGACCCGCCCAGGGCGGTGACAGCGGCCGGCGAGGAGAGGCCCGACAGATCGACGACGAGGCGCATGAAGAAGCGGGGTCCCTCGTCCGTGAACGCATCCGTGTGGTTGCTCGCGTCGATGATGTTCAGGCCGATGTCGTAGAAGAACCCCGCGAGTCGCGCCACGAGACCGGGCTGATCGGGAGCGGCGATGAGGAAGGTTGCGTGAACGGGACCCATCATGCGGGTCATGTAGCTCGCCCGGCGGCGGCGGTGCAAGCCGCGCAGGGCGACGGGCCGCCACCGACCGTCGCGGGCGCGCGCCGGTGCGCCTCAGACGCAGGGCCCAGCCGCCGCGCGGGCTGCCGCTGCGCGGCGGGACGCGCGGCGGCCGGGGAACGCGCGCGCGGCGAGACGGAGGCCCCTCGCGCCCCTGGCGCGCGCTAGACGCCTTCGCCGCTCTCCGAGGACGGCGGCCCGGCTTCATCGACCATCCTGGGAGCCAGCGTGGAGAGCTCCGCCCAGGGGATGCGCACAGTCCGCTCGACGTCGCGCAGGTGAGCGCTGTCATTGTAATAGACGAGGTGCCAGGCCTCGTTTCGACCCCAGCGCCGCCGGCGCTGCCAGTGGGTGAGCGAGGTGTGGCGGGTGGCGAAGTGCGCGACCGGGAAGGAGAGCGCGTTCATCTTGAAGAAATGGAGGAACGCGACGTCGATGAAGCCGCCGTGCGTGACGACCGCGATCGTCCGGCCCTCGTGCTCGCGGGTGATGCGGTCGAGGGCGACGGAGACCCGGAGCATGAACTGAGCCCAGCTCTCGCCGCCGGGGCTCGCCGGGCGGTACGGCTCGCGCTCGAAATCGATCGCGTAGCGCACCATCGCCTCTCCGACCGGCATGCCGTCCGCCTCGCCGGGGCGGAGCTCCTGCACCTCGTCGTCGAGCGTGAGCGGCAGGCCCAGGGCGGGGGCGACGATCTCGGCGGTCTGCTGCGCCCGGCGGAAGGTGCTGGCGATCAGGACATCGGCGGAGAGCTCGCGCGTCGCGGCCAGCCGGTCGCGCAGCCGCTCGGCCTGGAGCACGCCGAGCTGCGTCAGCCCGGTGTCCCCCCGCATCCCGCCCACGATATGGTTGACGTTGACGAGCGCTTCTCCGTGCCGGATGAGGTAGAGGTTCGTCACGATAGAAGCCTCCGAGGCGCGCAACCTGGCGAACGGGAGGGCCGCGAGGGCGATCCGCGCCCGCTAGGAAGAGCAAGGCGCCTCTCGGATGTCAAGCCTTTGTGCCCTCGCCGCGCGGGCCCGCTCAGGGACACCCCTGGAGCAACGCGAAGAACGCCGCGCTCTCGGAGCAGACCTGCTCGCCGCGCAGGGCGCTGCAGTACTCGTCCTCCGTGCTGAAGGACTTCCTCCCCGTGCTGCCCTCGACGCACGAGATCGAATAAACGTACCGCGGAGCGCTCTCGCCGGCGCTCCCCGGATCGGCGCCGCTGCCGGCGTTCCCCGGCGGGTCGACCTCGAGCACCGGAACTACCACGAAAGGCCAGAGGCCGAAGAGACCAGCCACGAAGTGCGGGATCATGTGCTCACCTCCAACATCGATGGAACACCCATCGCTCGTCCGAGATGACCATTGCATCTCACAGGCCAGCTCGCGTCATGTCCGCCCATTGCACAGACGCGCCGGCGCGCGCCGCTCCCGCGAAGGCCCGCCCCGTCCGGGTCGGAGCGCGCCCGCGCGGCCGCCGGCCCGCCTGCGGCCGCGCCGCGCGCCGGGCGGCCCTTGCCAGGGCGCGCGGACATGGCCTACAAGGCGGGCCCCCTGAAGGAGCCCCTCATGAACCGTCGCAGCTTCATCGCGGCCACGCTGGTCGGCGCCGCGGCCCTCGCCGGGTGCGCGCCGCGCTGGCGCGTCGTGACCCAGGCGAACCCCGATCCGTTCGTGGGCCAGCGGTATTTCGCCCTGCTGCCCATCGATTTCGTGAACCTCCGCATCGTCGACGAGCCCGAGGACAGGTACCTCGCCAGCAAGGACAAGGAAGAGCACCGGCGCTTCGTGAGCGACAAGGCGTCCATCGACGAGCAGTTCGCGAAGGAGCTGATCGCCGGCGCCAGGGACCACGGCATCGAGGTCGCGCAGGTCAGCGACCCCACGTCCGGTCCGTTCGTGCTCAGGCCCTATGTCAGCTACATGAACCCCGGCTTTTTCGCTGTCGTCTCCTCGTCCCCCAGCCAGATCATCCTGACGCTCCGGATCACGACGCTGGACGGCAAGGTGCTCGACGAGGTCGAGCTCTCGAGCCGCACGGCGTCGCCCAACCCGAAGACGTCCCTGAGCAGGGCCGACGAGGACAAGCTGACGAGCGGCGGCCGCTGGCGCGAGGACGCGCGCATCATCGGCGAGGCCGCGTCCAGCTACCTCGCGTCGCGCGTGAGCCCGTAGCGCGGCGGCGCGCCCCGCCTCACAGCAGGACGCCCCGCAGCAGCAGCTCGGCCACGCTGAAGTAGATCACGAGGCCGGAGACGTCGACGAGGGTCGCGACGAACGGGGCCGAGGCGCTCGCCGGGTCGAAGCGCAGCGCCCGGAGCACGAACGGCAGGAGCGCGCCCGAGAGCGTGCCCCACGTCACGACGCCGACCAGGCTGATCGCCACCGTCAGCGCGATCAGCCGGTAGTGCTGGCCATAGGAGCCGAACAGCTCCTCCCAGGCCACGACGCGCGCGAAGCCGATCGCGCCGAGGATCCCGCCGAGCGCCAGGCCCGACGCGAGCTCCCGGCGGCAGACGCGCCAGAAATCGGCCAGCCGGATCTCGCCGAGCGCCATCGCGCGGATGACAAGCGTCGTCGCCTGAGAGCCCGAGTTGCCCCCGCTCGAGATGATGAGCGGCACGAACAGGGCCAGCACGACCGCGCGGGCGATCTCGTCCTCGTAATGCCCCATCGCGGTGGCGGTGAGCAGCTCGCCAAGGAACAGCGCCGAGAGCCAGCCGGCGCGCTTGCCGAGCATCCTGAGCAGCGGAGTCCGCAGGTACGGCGCGTCGAGCGCCTGCATGCCGCCGAGCTTCTGGATGTCCTCGGTCGCCTCCTCCTCCACGACGTCCACGATGTCGTCGGCGGTGACGATCCCCTTCATGCGCCCCTCGCCGTCGACGACGGGGATCGCCACGAGATCGTGCTCCGCGAAGCGCCGCGCGACGGCCTCCTGGTCGACGTCCTCGGTCACCGCCACGACGTCGGTCTTCATGACGTCGCTCACGCGCCTGTAGCCCGGCGCGATCATGAGCTGCCGCAGCGACACCACCCCGAGCAGCCGCTGCTCGGCGTCGAGCACGTAGCCGTAATAGATGGTCTCCAGGTGATCCCGCGCCTGCCGCTTGAGGTAGGCGATCGCCTCGTCGACGGTGGCCTCCGGCCGCACGCGCGCGAACCACGGGCTCATCAGCCCGCCGGCCTCGTCCTCCGCGTACGCGAGGAGCGCGCTCACCTCCTGCCTCGTCGGCTCGTCGAGCAGCGAGAGGAGCTCTTCCTGCTCCCCCGCCGGCGCCTCGTGGAGGATGTCCGCCACGTCGTCGGGCGCGAGCAGGCGGAGCCACAGCCTGCGCTCGCCCTTCGTGAGCGCGACGAGGAGCGCGGCCTGGTCGGCGGACGAGAGACCCTGGAAGAAGTCCTCCGCGTCCTCGCGCCGGAGGCGGCGATAGGCCTGCGCGCGCTCCTCGCTCCCGAGGTCCGGCCACGACATGGACAGCTCGGCTGCCGTGATCGTCTCGGCCCCCTTGGAGGGCGGGCGTTCCACCATCGCCTCACCTCATCGAGCGCCTGGCCCGCCGCGTGGGCGACGCCCGGCAGAAGGTGCTCAGTCGGAAGGGCCTCGTGTCAGGCTCGAACGACGATCCACAGCGGTAGCAACGCGCGCGCCACGGTGATACTTGAACTTTTCCCTGACAGCCGAACTGTACCGACGTGCCCTGAACCGGTTTGACAGGAATCGGCCGCGCGCCCTAGGATGCAAGCGCTTGCCTTCAGGCTGGCTTGTCGATGTACATGAAATCTTCGTCTGAGGCGGTCACGACGAGCGCCGGCCTGCGGCCGTCGGTGCGCATGGAGGACGTGGCCCGCCACGCCGGGGTCTCTCCGGCGACGGTCAGCAGGGTCCTCAACGATCGTGGCAAGTGCAGCGCCGAGACCCGCGAGCGGGTGCTCGCCGCGATACGCGATCTCGGCTACGTGGTGAACGCGGCGGCGCGGAGCCTCGCGCAGGGCAAGACAGGGGCTCTCGGCCTGCTCCTGCCCGCCGTGAGCACCGACTTCATGTCGAGCTTCCTCCAGATCGTCGCCGCCGCGGCGACGGACGAGGGATATGATCTCCTGATCGCGCTGCGGTCCGAGGGCTCGCAGCGGCGGATGCTCGGGCGGCACAACACCGATGGCGTCCTGATCTTCGGCGGCGCCATGGGGGATCCGAGCCTGAGGAGGCTCTCGTCCGAGGGGTTCCCGGCGCTGCTGCTGTATCGATCGTCGCCGCAGGGCCTGGCGCTGCCGAGCGTCGTCATCGACAACGAGGCGGGCGTGCGGGCGGCGGTCGATCACCTGATCGAGGCGCACGGCCGCCGGCGCATCGCGTTCCTGCGGGGCCGGCCCGGCAGCGAGGACGCGGCGCGGCGCGAGGAGGCTTACCGGGAGTCGCTCGCGCGCCACGGCGTCCCTGTCGACCCGCAGCTCTGCCGCGGCGGCCTCAGCGCCGAGGAGGCGCGCGCCTCGACCGTCGCGCTCCTCCGCGAGCGGGCGCCGTTCGACGCCGTCGTGGGCTGGTGCGACGGCGCCGCGATCGGCGCGATCGACGCGCTGCGGAGCGAGGGCATGCGCGTGCCCGCCGACGTGTCCGTCGTGGGGTTCGACGACATCAGCCCCGCGCGGCACCTCGATCCGGCGCTCACGACCGTCCGCGCGCCCACGGAGCTCGTCGGGCGCCTCGCCGTCCGGGAGCTCGTGCAGCTCATCCAGCGCGGCGTCGCGGAGCCGCGGTCCCGGCTGCCTGTCGAGCTCATCGTCCGCCGCTCCTGCGGCTGCGCGCGCTGAGGGGGCGCGCAGCCCCGAGACGCCCCCGCGCTCACGCGTCGAGCGGGTCGACCCCGAAGCGGCGCAGCAGGCGGCAGAGCGGGACGAGCGGCAGCCCCACGATGGCCGTCTCGTCGGCGTGGCGCACGTCGTCGAACAGCCACGGCCCGCGCCTCTCGAAGAGGTACCCGCCGGCGCTGCCGATCGGCCGATCCAGCTCGACGTAGCGCCGGATCTGCGCGCGGCCGAGCGGGCGCACGCGCAGCTCCACTGTCGCGACCTCGGTCAGCGTCCGCTGGTCGCCGGGCGCGGGCGGCACGCCCGGCGGCGCGTGCACAGCGACGGCGGTATGGAGCGCGTGGACGCGCCCCGCCAGCCGCCCGAGCTGGTCGGCCGCCTCGTCGAGCGTGGCCGGCTTGCGCAGGAGCTCGCCGTCGAGCTCGAGCGCCTGATCGGCGCCGATGATCAGGGCGTCCTGGCGCGCCGGCGCGAGGCTCAGCGCCTTCCCCTCCGCGAACAGGCGCGCGCACGCGGCGGGCGGCAGCCCCCCGGGCGCGATCTCGTCGAACGCCGGCGCGAGCGCCTCGTACGCGAGCCCGAGGCGATCGAGGAGCGCCCGCCGGAAGGGAGACGTGGAGGCGAGGACAATCCGGGACATGGCCGGATCCATGGCATGGAACGACGCGCGTGCCGAGGAGAACCGCCGGCGCCGCGCGGCTCCTCCAATCACATCCCATGTTCACATCCAATTACCGTGCCGAGCGCCGCTCGCATGCGACTGGCGCTCTTCGTGCTTGCGCCGCGATTCGCTCTCTTTTACCCGCATTCCCTCGAGCGCGGCCGCGGGCAGGGAGAGTCGGCAATGGGGAGAACGCCGGGCGACATCGAAGGACTGGCAGAGACTGCTTGTCGTAAGGCGTATCCCTAATTACCCATCATGCATTTCATTAAAAAGCTGCTTGCGCCCTGACTCCACAGCACGCGAGATTGGGGCGATGCAGCACCTCAACACAAGGCACCTCCTGACGCTCTCTCTCGTCGCGCCGGCCCTCGGGCTCTCGGCGCTGCTCACCGCCTCCCCGGCGAGCGCGGCGACATACGAGGTGGGCCGAGGAAAGCCTTATTCGACCCTCGCGGAGGTCGCCCCCCGCCTCGCTGCCGGCGACGTCGTCGAGGTCGAGGGTAACGCGACCTACCCCGGCGACCTGATCTTCAAGAAATCAGGCACCGAGTCGCAGAAGATCACGATCCGCGGCGTCCGCGTGAACGGCCGGCGTCCCGTGCTATCCGGGGGGACGAACACGGTGGTGTTCGGCGGCAATCATTATGTCTTCGAGGGCTTCGAGATCACCGGGGGCTCTGGCCGCTGCGTGTTCAACCGGGCGCACGACGTCACGATCCGCGACGCGGTGGTGCACGACTGCCCAGGTCACGGCATCCTCGGGGCCGACTCCGAGTCGGGCTCGTTCACCCTGGAGTACGTCGAGGTCTACGCCTGCGGCTCCGGCGACACGCGACACCCCATCTACATCGCGACCGACGAGGAGACGCGCCTCGGCTCGGTGTTCCGCATGCGGCATTGCTACGTGCACGACAGCAACGGCGGCAACAACGTGAAGAGCCGCGCCGAGCGGAACGAGATCTATTACAACTGGATCGAGGGCGCGAAATACCACGAGATCGAGCTGATCGGGCCCGATGGCCAGGACGAGGGGCTCGCGCGCGAGGACTCCGACGTGGTCGGCAACGTCTTCCGCAAGACCGGCAAGCACTTCGTGGCGCGCGTCGGCGGCGACGGGACGGGGCAGACGTTCGGCCGCTTCCGGTTCGTCAACAACACGTTCCTGCTCGCCCCCGGCTCGAACGTGGCGATCCGGATGTTCGACGGCGTCGAGAGCGTCGAGATGAGCAACAACGTGTTCTATCGGTCCGGCGGCGGCGGCGTCGACGTCTACGTGGATCGGTCGGCGAGCTGGGCGACGGGCAAGGCGCTGATCGCGGGCGCGAACAACTGGGTCCCGAGCGGCTCCTCGTCGATCCCCGCGGGGTGGACAGGCACGCTCCAGGGCGCCGACCCCGGCTTCGCGGACGTGGGCGCGCTCGACCTCCGCCCGTCGGCGAACAGCCCGCTCGTCAACGCCGGCGCCGGGTGGACGCCGAGCCCGGCCGGGCACCCCTTCCCGCGGCCGCTCGCCGCGCCGCGGTTCACGCCGACGCGCGCGGCGCGCGCTGCGCAGGCGCTGTCGCGGCCGTCCGCGGGCGCCATCGACATCGGCGCCTACGAGCACGGGTCCGGCCCCGTGGCGCTCGTGAGCGCGATGCGCGCCGACGCGAGCGAGATCGGCCTGGACGACGTCGACCTCGAGCGCGACGTCGCCGAGGGCGAAGCGGACGTGGTCGGCTGCGACGCGGCCGCGGAGGAGCACGCCGGCGCGGCGGACGCGGACGCCCCGTGCGCCGGCCACGCGGGCTCGTGCACCGTCGGCGGGGCGCTCGCGGGCGGCTCGTCCGGCGGCGCGGCCGCCGCGCTCGCCGCGGCGACGGCGCTCGTCGGCGCCGCCCTCCGGCGCGGCCGCCGCCCGAGGGCGTGAGCTCCAGCGCGCGCGCTCACGCGACGAGCGCGCGCAGCAGGCGCCGCGCCGAGGCCGGATCCGGCAGCTGAAACGCCGCGGAGCTCTCCCCGCCGCCCACGTGGACCGTGAGCGCCGTCGGGGGGAGCGCCGCGAACAGATCCTCGTCGGTCCTGTCGTCGCCGAGCGCGACAACCATCGCGTCGGGCGGCACCGTCGACAGCACGCGCGGCACGATCGCCCCCTTGTTGACCCCGCGCAGCCGCACCTCCAGCACCTTCCGCCCAGGGATCAGCTCGAGATCGCTCTCGCGCAGCAGCTCCTCGAGCTGCGCGGGCACCTCGCGGGCCATCTGGCTGGCGAGCTCCGGATCCGCGCTCCGGTAGTGCCACGCGATCGACACCACCTTCTCCTCGATGAAGCTGCCCGCCGTGCGGTCGACGAAGCCCTGCAGGACGTCGCGGGCCTTCGGCTTCCAGTCGAGCGAGGCGTCGCGCAGCGCGACCCACGGCTCGCCGGGCGCGGCGCGCGAGAAGAACCCGTGCTCCGCGTGGAGGCTGATCGGCAGCTCGCCCAGCCACCGCTCGAGGTCCTCGCGCGGCCGGCCGCTCACCACGTGCACCTGCGTCCGCGGGCGCGCCGCGAGATCGCGCAGATCGGTGATGAGCTCCTCGTCCGGCGGCGCGAGCTCGGGCATCGCCGCGAGCGGGACGAGCGTGCCGTCGTAGTCGAGCATCACGACAAGCGACGGCGCGCTGCGCGCGCTCGCGATCGTGTTGAGCTGGGGCGCGTCGGTGCGCCGCCGCGCCGCGCCCACCGCGGGCGCCGCGGCGCACGCGCGCTCGAGATCGCTCAGGAAGCGGTGCGACCAGCGGTGCGCGTCGTGCGTCACCACGCGGCGCCGGAGCGCCTGCATCCGGACGCGCTGCTCGGACGGCGGCATGACGAGCGCCTGCTTGATCGTCGCGGCCACCGAGTCGATGTCGTACGGGTTGACCGGGAGCGCCTCGATCAGCTCGGCGGCCGCGCCCGCGAACTCGCTCAGCACGAGCGCGCCTGTGTCGTCGAGCCGCGAGGCCACGTACTCCTTGCAGACGAGGTTCATCCCGTCGCGCAGCGGCGTCACCATCATCACGTCGGCCGCGAGGTAGAGCGCGACCACCTCGGCCATCGGCATCGACCTGTGCAGGAAGTGGATCGGGACGTCGTCGAGCGTCGCGTAGGCGCCGTTGATGTGGCCGACGAGCTCGTTCACGACCCGCCGGAAGTCCGCGTACGCGTCGACCTTCTCGCGCGTGGGCACCGCGAGCTGGATGAACCGGACCTTGCTTCGCAGCTCGGGCTCGCGCTCCAGGAAGCGCTCGATGGCGAGCATGCGCCGCGGGATCCCCTTCGTGTAGTCGAGCCTGTCGATGCCGAGCACGATCTTGCGCCCCTGGGCGCGCGCGCGGAGGCGCTGCGCCTCGGCGCGGACGTCCTCGTCCCGCGCGAGCCGCACGAACTCGTCGACGTCGATGCTGACCGGATAGACGCCGAGCCGCACCTTCCGCCCCTCGTACGCGAGCGTCTCGAGGTCGGGATCGAGGCCGAGCACGCGCGCGGCGGAGTAGACGAAGTGGTACCGATACGACGCCGTGTGAAACCCGACGACGTCGGCGCCGAGCATGCCGCGCAGCACCTGCTCCCGCCACGGCAGGGTCCGGAAGACCTCGGCCGCGGGGAACGGGATGTGCAAAAAGAAGCCGATCCGCGCGTCGGGGATGCGCTGGCGCAGCATCGCCGGCACGAGCGTGAGCTGGTAGTCGTGGATCCAGACCCTGTCCCCCGGCCTGTACCGGGCGGCGACAGCGTCGGCGAAGCGCTCGTTCACCGCGCGGTAGCTCTCCCAGTCGCGCCGCGCGTCGAGGTGCACCTTCTCGACCAGGTAGTGGAACAGCGGCCACAGGACGCCGTTCGAGAAGCCGTCGTAGTAGTGGCTGATCTCGGTCGGGGTGAGGTGCACCGGGACGGTGCCGAGCTGCTCGAGCTGCGCCTCGAGCTCCTGGCGCTGCTCCTCGCCGAGGCGCGAGACGTCGCCCGGCCAGCCGAGCCAGAGCCCGCCGTGGCGCTCGTGCGGTCCCCGGATCGCGGTGACGAGGCCGCCCGTCGAGGGCACGACGGACACGTCGCCCTGCTCGGCGCGGACGGTCACGGGGAGGCGGTTCGAGACGATGAGCAGGCGGGACATGCGCAGCCAGGAAGCTAGCGCATCGCCCCTTCGCCGCGCCGTCCAGCGCGGCGAAATCAGGGGCGCGCCGCGCCGTCGAGCGCAGCGCGATCAGGACGCGCCGATGCTCGACGTCGGGCGCTTCCTGATCGTTACCGGTCGATCCGGATGGACGGCGCCGAGGGCTCGGTCGCGGTCGGCTTCGACGTGGGCGGGGGCGGCGTCGGCGCGCGGGGCCGTCCCCAGTTCCTCCTGCTGCTGCCCGAGCCCTGCGACGGCTGCTCCTCGACCTTCGGCGGCGCCGACACCTGCGCGAGCCGCGCGACGGTCTGCACGGACATCTCGGACGGCCCCTGCACGATGGAGTAGGGCTGGAAGCCCTCCTTCTGCAGCGTCAGCCGGCGAGGCGCCGCGCGCACCTGCTCGTTCTCGATCGAGAGCTGGAGCGGCGTCTGCCCGAGCGACTTGCCGTCCTCGAGCACCTCGGCGCCCGGCGGGATCGACTCGATGATGAGCATGAACGAGGGCGCGCCCTTCTGCTCGTTGGCCGCGGCGGTCGGCGTCGGCGCCGGCGCCGGCTCGGGCGGCGGCGTCGTCGCCTCGCTCTGCGCGGGGCTGCGGGTGAGCACGAAGACGACCGCGGCCACGATGATGGCCCCGATCGCGGCGAGGATCGCCGCCTTCCGCCCGCCGCTGGGGCGCGCGTCCTGCGCGCCCGCCCCGCCCTTCGACGGATCTGTCGCGGCCGCCGCCACGCCTCCCGGGCCCGTGCCGACGCCCGAGGTGCGGCCGCTCGCGTCGTCGTCCGGCGCCGGGAGCGTGACCGCCTCCTTGAGCGCTTGCACCGTGGACGAACGCGACGAGATCTGCACGCCGGGCAGCGACTCGAACGAGGTGATCTGCGTGCCGCCAAACGCGGTGGTCACGCCCATGCCGCGCGCGCACTCGCCGAGGCCCTGGATGAGGGCGTCCATCGTCGCGGGCCGGCCGTCCGGATCCTTCGCGAGGCAGCGCATCACGAGCGCCTCGAGCGGCTCGGGGATGTCGACGTCCGGGTTCCGCTCCTTCATGCGCGGCACCGGCTGCTGCAGGTGCGCCATCAGGATCTGGATCGACTTCTCGGACTCGAACGGGACCTTCCCGCAGAGCATCTGGTAGAGGATCACGCCCAGCGAGTAGATGTCGGTCCTGAGATCGACCTTGCCGTGCGAGATCTGCTCGGGCGACATGAAGCGCGGCGAGCCGAGGAACGCGCCCTGCTGCGTCAGCTCCTCCGAGTCGTCGCCGAGCTGCTTGACGAGGCCGAAGTCGAGGATCTTGACCGCCTCCTCCGCGTCCTCGTTGGAGACGAGCATGATGTTCGACGGCTTGAGGTCGCGGTGGACGACGCCGTGCTTGTGCGCCTCGCGCAGCCCGCGCGCGATCTGCCGCGCGATGCGCATCGCCTCGGGCGGCGGGAGGCGCCCCTGCCGGCGCACGCGCCGGAAGAGCGTCTCGCCCTCGAGGAACTCCATCGCCATGAAGAACCGGTCCTGATCGTCGGCCTCGATGCGGCCGTAGTCGAAGACGGTGACGATGTTCGGGTGCTGGAGACGCGCGAGGATGCTCGCCTCGAGGAAGAAGCGCTTGTGGAAGTTCGGGTCGAGCTGCCGCGAGGCCTGGTTCGGAATCAAGACCTTGATCGCCACCGGGCGCCCGAGCGGGATCTGCTCGCCGCGATAGATCGTGCCCATGCCGCCGGTCGCGAGCTGGGACAGGATCTTGAACTTGCTGTTGAGCACCTTCCCGAGCAACGGATCGATCGGCTCGCTGCGCGCTACTTCATCGACGACGTTTTCGTTGGCACTCATATGAACTCCGTCGCCTTCCCCGTGCGGGCGCGGGCGAGCCCTCCCCTCGGTATCGATGCCTCGCGATGCGTGAGCCTGGACCTCATGATCGTGGGGGACGTCGACGCGTGGGGCCGTCGAGGCAGTCTAAACGGAAGAAAAGTCCTTGGCGACCTTTCCTCGATCGCTCCGTTCGCGAGGCCGCCTCCCCCCTCCGACTGGCCCTGCGGCACGCCGTGCGGGGGGCGCTGCACCCTGCGTCGTGCGCCATAGCCCCGATCCACGGGAACCGCCAGTTGCTGGCATCGAGCGTCCGCATCCCACCTTCGTGCCACGAGATCCTGCGAGCAGATTACACCGCTCCGCGTCCGCGCGATGCCCTTCTCCGACCGTCCGTGCGTCGTCTTGCCGCCGCGGTCCGCCGGACGTCCCCGCCCCCACAGCGCGGGCTCGCCCCCACGGCCGGGGGCGAGGTAGTAGAGGGGCATGCGACCCGATCGCGCCCTGCGGCGCTGGTGGAGGGGGAGAGAGTACCGGCGCCTACTCGACGAGGCGGCGTCGGCGCTGGCCGCCTCCCGCCACGCCGAGGCGGAGGCGACGTGCGCGCTGGCGCTCCGGATCGCCGAGGAGATCTACGGCCCCGAGCACGCCGAGCTCACGGGGCCGCTCTACGCGCTGAGCTCGGCGCAGCTCGCGCAGGGCCGGCTGGAGGAGGCGCGGGCGAGCTCCGCGCGGGCGATCTCCATCGCGGAGGTGGCCGGGGCGAGCGCCGACCCGCCGCTGCCGAGGCTGCTCGAGCAGCTCGCCGCCGTCCTCGAGCGGCAGGGCAAGGCCGAGGACGTGGAGGCGCTGTTCCGCCGGATGCTCGCGGGGTACGACCGGATGCGCGACCCGGATCCGGTCGAGCTGTCGGCGCTGCTGAACCGGCTCGGCCTGCTGCTCGGCCGGCGGGGGGCGCGGGCCGAGGCGGCGCCGCTCTTCCAGCGGGCGCTTTCGCTGCGCGAGGGGGCGCTCGGCGACCGCCACCCGCTCGTCGCGGAGACGCTCTACAACGCGGCGACGTTCCTCGAGGAGGACCGCCCGGCCGCCGAAAGGGAGGCGATGCTCCGGCGGGCGCTCGACATCGTCGAGCAGGCCCACCCGGACGCCGAGGGGGCGCTCGTCGCGTCGATCCTCCACAACCTCGGGGCCGCGCGGGAGGCGCTCGGCGATCCGACCGAGGCGGCGGCGCTGTACGAGCGCGCGCTCGCCGCGCGGGAGGCGCTCGGCGGGGCCTCCCACCCGTCGCTCCGGCCGACCCTGGTCCGGCTCGCGCAGGTGCACCACGCCGCCGGGAGGGTCTCCGCGGCGCTGCCGCTGTACGAGCGGGCGCTCGCGCTCGCCGAGGCGGATCTCGGGGCGGATCACCCGGTGACGGCGGCGATCAAGGCCTGGATCGACGAGGCGCGGCGCCGGAGCTGACGCGCGGCGGGCGGCTGGCCGGCGGGCGCGCGCTCGTACGGCGCCGCCGGTTTGCTGTGCGTCGGCCTCAGTTGTCGAGGGGGCGGGGGTCGCCGCCCTCGCTCCAGCGCTCGACGAGCTCGGGCAGCACGGTCGACGCCATCTGGAGCAGGTGCGCCATGTGGTGCTCGGGGGTGTTGCCCCGGAACCCGCGCACGTGGAGCTCGCCCACGTGCGCTTCCGTTGTCGGCATCAAGTGCTTCTCGAGCTTCTTCGAGACGGCGCCCTCGGCCGCGCGCAGCCGGAGGTGCGGCGGCGCGTCGAGCGCGATCGCGCGCTCGACGGGGTATCCCGCGGCCGCGCCGAGCAGGTAGCTGGCCGTCGCGCTGGAGCTGGCGTACGCGATCGGGTCGATCTCCGAGTGCGTGATCGTGAACAGCACCTGCCCCTCGGCGGCGCGCTGCGCCGCGCGCGCGAACGAGGCGAGCTGCAGCGTGTTGAGCCCGCTCGGCTGCTCGGGGGCGAAGCCGCAGTGGATGCCGTCGGTGACCAGGATCGCGTCGAGCGTCTCGGTGCCGCGGCGGAGCTCCAGGATCTTGGCGACGGCGCCGTAGCCCGCGCTCCACGACGAGAGCGCGACCCGGCGGAGCCGCGGGGTCGGCAGCCCGCGCTGCGCGAGCGCCCTGTCGATGTCCGCGAGCAGGCTCTCGTACATGCCCGGCTGCGCGTAGAGGTCCTCGTAGGCCCCGGAGCCGATGCCGAGGTTGATGACGGCGACGGCGGCGTTCAGCCCGGCGATCTCGGCGCTCTCGCGGACGAGCTGGGTGTTGCCGTGGAAGTGCAGCAGGAGGTCGTAGCTCGATCCGGCGGGCTGGAACGACTCCGGCGTGAAGAGCACGCCGCCGCGGATCGACGCGTACCCGTCGTGCCGGATCGCGGGCGGCGGGGTCGCCCCCTGCCAGCGGGCGAACACCTCGGGCGCGACGAGCACCTTGGCCGCGGCGCCGTCGCGCGCGGCGCGCGACGCGACGAGGAGCGCGCGGCTGGCGGGCGTCATGCCGCGGAAGGCCTCGGCGGAGGCGCCCGGCATGCGCGCGGCGATCCCGCGCGCGGTGAGCACGACGACGAAGATCACTGTCGCAGCGGCCAGGGCGAACGCCCCGAGGGCGCGCCACCGGCGGGCGCGGCGCTCGTCCGGGGAGGGAGCGGCCCAGCTCCCGTACGGCGCGACCCCGGCCAGGTGGAGCGGCGAGGGGCCCAGCGCCGGGTCGAGGCCCGGAGGGAACCCCTGGTCCTGCAGCGCGGGCGCCGCGTCGAGGGGCGGCGGATCGAAGAGGAACCCTTGCTCCTCCGGAGCGGGCGTCGCGCCGAGGGGCGGCGGACCGAGGGGAAGACCGCCCTCCAGGGGATCCTGGACCACGGTCACGGGCGGCGGCGTGGGCGTCATCGAGAGGTCCGCAGGCGACCTGTCAGCGCGCACGTTTCCCTTCATGCGATACCCCTCCTCTACAACGGGGACGTAGCGCTCGACCTTGTCCGGCCAGGCGCTGGTTCGTGTGCTGGAGCGCGTTGCACTGACGGCGCCGCGCTGCGTCTCTGCTCCTGCCGCCGAGCCCGGAAGGCGCCGTGGCGGCGGGAGCATCGACCAGCACGGTACTAAGCTCAAGCGGCAACCGTGCCGTGCCCGCAGATTCAAGGGAGATCGGAATACTCTGTGCCCTGCTGGATCACGCGTGAGCGAGCGCGGCCGCCCAGCGAAGCGGGGGAGCGCGCGGGATCTGCTCGCGGCGCGCGGGTGGGGTGCGAGCGCCTGGGCGAGCACGGCGGCGATGAAACGCGCACTTGCACCCCCTTCGCGCCCCCACCAAGGTGCTCGGCGCTTGCTCCCTCGTGAGGTCCGCTTCCTGCTCGCAGCGACGCTGCTCCACGCCGCCATCCCGGGGCTGGCGCGCATCGCGGGCAGCGCGGCGCCGGCGCTCGTGGCCCGCTCGAGCGGCGCGGGCCGCGAGGTGGAGATCGAGGTGCAGCAGGTCGAGCCGCTGCGGCCGACGCAGGAGGAGGCGCGCGCCGCGCCGCCGGACGCGGCGCGTCGTCCGCCTGAGGAGGCGGAGCCGCCGGTGCTCGGGCGGACGGCGCGCCGCGACCGGCGCGATCGGGAGGTGCCGTCGCCGGAGGCTGCGGCCCCGCCGCTGGAGGGCCCCGCGGCGCCGCCCGTCACGGCGCCGTCCACCGAGTACGGCGGTCCGCCGATCGCGGAGGGTCCGCCGCGCGTGGCGGGGCTCGACGGCGTGCCTGTGTGGCAGCTCCGCGGGGTGCTGCCGGATCAGGCGCCGCCGGCTGCGGCGCCGACAGCGCCGCCTGCGCGGCGCGAGACCTCGATGGACAGGGCCGGCGAGGTGCTGCGCGAGACGATGCGCGATCGGGACAAGACGCTCGGGCTGGATCTTCCCGCCGCCGGCACGATCGCGTCTGTGATCGCGGACGCGGTGCGCTCGTCGGAGACGCCCGCGACGGCGCGCGCTGTGTTCGAGGTGCAGCTCAGCGGCGCCGGCCTGGTGCTCGGGGTGCGCGCGCTCTCGTCGACGGCCGGGGCCACCGCGCTCTGGGCGCTGGTGGCGCGCGAGGCCGCCGCGCAGCTCGCCGGGCGCGCGCTCGCGATGACCGCCGCGTTCGCCAAGGGCGCGAAGGTCTACGTCACGGTGAGCTCGTCGGTGAAGATGCCGAGCGGCGCGACGTCGGGCGGCATTCACCACCAGGGCGCGGGCTTCGGGTTCGACGTCGCCGACCTCGGCGCCCGGCCGCACCGCCTGGTCCAGTCGAGCTTCCGCGTCGAGGCGATCGACTGAGGCGCGCCGGAGCGCGCCGAACGCTGGCGCGTCGTCGCCAGCGACACCCCCATCCGGTCGCGCGGCGCGATCTCCAGCGCCGCGCCGTTCACCCGCCGCGCCCTCGCGTTCGCCGCGAAGTCCGCCCGCGCGACCACCGCCTCGCCGCTCACCGCCGCGCTCACCGTGTCCGCGTACGCCGCCTGCGGGTCCCTCCCTCCTCGAACGCGCCGTCCACCTCCGCGATGTCCGGCACCTCCCCCCACGGCACCTCGCTCTCCCCGAGCGCGTAGCTCCGCGGGTCGTCCGGATCCCACCCCGCGGTGTTGGCCGTCGATGAGGACCGCTCTGCGGCGGCGGAGGACGGTTCCGGGAGAGCGGATGCCCACCCCCGGCCCGTGCTCGGCGCTCCGCGCCTGCGCGCGGTCCGCCCCTCCCAAATCGCGCGCTCCGCGCGCTCAGGGAGGGGTGCGTCATCTGAAGATGACGGAGGGTGCCTGCTCGATCTCCTGTCGGTCGTAGACGATCTCCCCCGCGTCATTCTTGCGATAGATCTGGAACACCTGGACCGCTTGGCCCGAGGCGAGCTCCACGACGACATGGATGGCGTCCACGTCCTCCGATGCACCTCGTTCGCGGACCCGTACGTCTCGATAGAGCGCGACCGCTCGGAGGTCCTCGGCCGCCGCGCGCTGCCGGAACGCGGTCGTGAGAAGCGTCCAGCCGTCAACACCGCCGTGCGGCGCCACGCCGATGGCATACTTCCCGGCGGCGTCGACCGCGATGGAACCGGGGAGAAATGTTCCCTGTCCCTCCAGAGCACTCTTTGCGATGTCGAGTACCAGCTCAACGAGACGCGAGAGCTCGCCCATCCTTTCGCCATGTTCATTGTTCATAGACGATGTATCCCGATTCTGATGGTTGACAGCGGCTTCGATGGAATATCGCGAGCCGCGACGCAGAGCGAACAGATCCTTCACATCATGATGTGATACCGAGCAGGAGGAGGGCGTCCGCCCAAAGCGGCCAGAGCGTGCGGTAGGGGTGGGTCGCCAGCACGACGCCGCCGCTTGGAAGGCGCCTCACGTGGTAGGGGGCGTGGCGCTCGATGAACTGGACGTGCTTGCGCGAGGTGACGTCCGCCTCGTAGGTGGGCGCGCCGGCTTTCGTCCCCTTGATGATCTCGCGCGCGCGTGTCTCGGCGGAGCGCCATTCATCGTCCGGCACCGCCGAAGCTTCGAGCGCTTCGAGCAGCGTGACGGGCGGGATGGAGAGCGTCCGAAGGACCTGTTCGCGTGTGAGCTCGACGTCGCCCGGGAGGACGGCGCGGGGTACGCGTCGAATGGCGTCGGGGCGTGTCGGCCGTTCGGTCCGCGATCGGGACGCCTCAATATCCAGCAGAACGTGCTCCTCGATGCGCTCGAGGTTGGTCGCGATGCCAACTCGTGCTCCTTTCGGAGCGGCTTCGACACGCGCGGCGAGCGCATCCAGCGACAAGCGCGCGGCGCGCCCTACGATGTCGCCGTCGTAGAGGTGCGCCCAGGAGAGGGCGAGATCGCGCGCAACCCAGGCGTCCGCATGGTAGGTCGCGCATGCCTCGAGCGGTGCGGGCCAGCTCCACCACACAGCGGTGCACGCGCCGGCCACGACGCGGGCGTGCGCGTCGGGTGCGCACAGGCCAAGCAATATCTCCACCATCTCTAGCTGGACTTGCATCGATGAGATCGCTGCCTCGGCCTGCGTGGAGCGCACGCCGCTGCCGATGGCGATCGCGAGGCGGGCGGGAAACACATGCTTCCGCTCGCCCGTCCCGACACGCAGAGGGCCGTGGGGGTACCGGCGTTCATACGCTTCGCCCCAGCACGCCAGACTCAAGCCGGTCCTGGCCAACCAAGGCCACCGCGCGCCGAACTGTGCACGCACCTCCGACCCTGTCGTGAAGGCGGCACGTGTCACCGCGAGGGCCTCGTCGACGGGGACGCCATGGCGCCATAAGTCCTCAGAGGCTCCAAGCGTCGAGAGCCTGACGTCGCAGCTTCCCCCGGGGTAGGCAAGGGCGGAGAGGGCCGCCGCGAACGCGTCGTACCTGTCGGCCTCGTCACACCATGCGTAAAATTCAGGGCCCGATTCATTCATAGCTTGACGACCTTGATGAAGCGGAGCGAAAAGCCTTCGATCTGGACGGTCTTGCCGGTTACCTTGTTGAACAAGTACCCGTCTTTGGGGCCGTAGTTATTTTCCAACGTGGCCCCTCGTTGGACGAGGATCTCGACTCTGGCAACGTCTCCGTCGAGTCTTTTATCCTTCAGTTTCTTCATCGCGTTCGTCAATTGAGGAATTGCTTCTTCGGTGACGTTGACGGTAGTCCCACCTTTCGCTTCGCTCACGGCCAGCTTCTCCCCCCGTGTCACCGTCACGAAGTCGGGGGCTTTCGCCACGCCCTTGATGTCGGAGGTGAACGGTATCCCGAGCACCCTGCGCACCCCGTCGTCGCCGACCCCAATCAGGGCCCGTCCCTCTTCCTTTATCAGATAGAGCGCTGCCTTTTTCTCGAAGTCATTCATCACCCCGCTCGTGACGGCCCCGCGCAGCGTCTTGTACGATGTGCGCCGGGGCTCGCGCAGCGCTGTGGCGAGCTCCTCGCCCATCTGCGCGATCTCCTCGGCAACGCGGATCGCATCGGGCGTTAACCCGCCGGCGCCCTTGACCGCGCGCCACATCGGCCCGACCGCCCCGAGCCCGAACCCCACCCCCGAGAAGATCCGCTCCTCGTCGCTCAGCTCCTGCCCCGACGGCAGGCAGAACGCCTTGCCCGTCACCGCCTCGCACAGGTCGAGCGCCGGCCCCACCACCGGCACGAACCCCACCCCGATGCGCGTCGTCGCGTGCACCAGCGTCTGCATCACCCCCGCGTACGCCTCGACGCCTTCCGCGACCGTCGACATGGCCCCCGCAAACGCGCTGATCGTCTGGTAGAGCTGCGTCTGCTCCAGGTCGAGCCCGTCCCCCGTCCACTGGTTCAGGCTGTCCTTCATCTGGTCCGCGAGCGCGTCGAACCGCGGCTTCAGCACCGTGTCCACCTGCGCCCGCAGGTCCGGCGGCACGGGCGAGTCCTCGAACCAGTCCGACGCATCCATGAACTGCCGCACGAGCCCGGTGATCCGGGTCTGCGCCTTCAGGAACGCGTTCGTCTCCGAAAGCGACACCCCCATCCGGTCGCGCAGCGCGATCTCCAGCGCCGCGCTGTTCGCCCGCCACGCCCTCACGTTCGCCACGAAGTCCGCCCGAAGGACAACCACCCGGCCGCTCACGTCCGCCTCCAGCGCCGCGATCACCGCGTCCGCGTACGCCGCGTACGGGTCCCTCCCCTCGTCGAACGCCCCGTCCACCTCCGCGATGTCCGGCACCTCGACCCACGGCACCTCGCTCTCCCCGAGCGCGTACGCTCCCGGGTCGTCCGGGTCCCATCCCTCGGTGTCAATCCGGCAGGACGACTGAGAGAGAGCAGAGCATGGAACTGCGAGAGCGGATGCCCACCCCCGGCCCGTGCTCGGCGCTTCGCGCCTGCGCGCGGTCCGCCCCTCCCTAATCGCGCGCTCCGCGCGCTCAGGGAGGGGTGGGCCGTCTGGTGCCTGCGGCCGGGGTATGAGGTTCGGAGAAGGGAGAACGTGCACGACGTGCGTCAGGACATCAGCCCGAGCACGAAGAGCGCGTCGGACCAGAGCGGCCAGAGCGTGCGGTAGGGGTGGGTGGCCAGCACCACGCCGCCGCTCGGGAGGCGGCGGACGTGAAAGGGAGCGTGGCGCTCGATGAACCGGACGTGCTTGCGCGAGGTGAGGTCGGCCTCGTAGGCGGGCGCGCCCGCCTTCGTCGCTGCGATGGTCTCCATGGCGGCCAACTCGACGCTGCGCCACTCGTCGTCCGGCACTGCAGAGGCTTCGAGCGCGTCGAGAAGCACGGGCGGAGGTGTATCAAGCGCCTTGAGGACGGTCTCGCGCGTGAGCTCGGCGTCCCCGTCGATGGCGGTGCGCGCTCCGCGACGAGCGGCGTCGGCGCGCGTGGGCCGCGTCTCTCTCGATGCCGCCGTGGCCCAGTCCACCCGCATGTGCTGGCGCACGAGATCGATGTCGCTTGCGATGCCGACGCAGGCCCCATGCGGAGCGGCGTCAATGCGCGCGCGCAGCAGCTCAAGCGACATCCCCGCGGTGAGTGCTGTCTTGTCACCGTCGTACAGATGGACCCACGAGAGGGCGAGATCGCGCGCAACCGACGCGGCGTCCGCGTGGTAGGTCGCGCACGTCTCGACGGGAGCGCCCCAATCCCCGACGTCCACGCACGCGCCGGTTTTCACGCGCACATGCGCCTCCGGCGCGCAGACGCGAATCAGGAGATCCTCGATGTCCTGCAGGACTTGCATCGACGCGATCGCCGCCTCGATCTCCACGCCGCGCATGCTGCCGCCAATAGCGATCTTGAGACTCCACGGAAGCAGATCCCTCCGGTCGAACGGCGACGCAGACAGAGGCCCGGAGGGTCCGCGACGTTCGTAATTATCACCGTTGCATACAACGGCGAAGCGAACACTAGATCCGGAGCTCAACGTCACTGGGAGCGACGCGAAGACGTACGTACCAGGGGCAAAAGCAGTACGCACCGCCAGGATGGCCTCGTCGATGGGAATCGATCGGCGCCATGTTACATCTGGATGATCGATCGACTGAATATCAACATTACACGTTGCACCGCGAGCAACAAGGACAGACATCGCCGCCGCGAACGCATCGACCCTGTCCGCCTCGTCACACCATGCATAGAAATAGGGACTTCCGTCGCTCACAGTTCGATCACCATGACGAGGTTCTTGTACCCTCGGATGCGGACCCGCTCACCCGTGCTCACCTTGACCAAATAGCCGCTCACGACCTTCAGATCGTTATTATTTAGCGGCGCGCCCTTCGGCATGATGAGTTCAACCCTCTCGACATCACCGGCAAGTCCCCACTCCTTATCGAGCTTCTTCATCGCATTTTCCAATTGCTCGAGCGCCTTGTCAACGTCAACCTTTCCAGTTTCACTGGCGATTGACTTCGCCTCGCTCAACGCCAGCTTATTCCCTTTGGTCACAGTGAGGAAGTCGGGCGCCTTCGCAATGCCGTTGCGACCATCTCTCGGGATGCCCAGGACATCGCGCACGCCGTCGTCCCCCACGCCGATTAAGGCCCTCCCGTCGTCCAGCATGAACTTGGCCGCCTTCTTTTCCATCGCATCGAGCGGCTTGCTCGTGACCGCCCCACGCAGCGTCTTGTACCAGTTGCGCCGGTTTGCACGAATCGCTGCCCAAACGGGATCCTCGATCTCCGCGATCTTTTTGGTGACTCGGATCGCACCTGGCGTTAGCCCACCGGCGCCGCTGACCGCGCGCCACATCGGCCCGACCGCCCCGAGCCCGAAGCCCACCCCCGAGAAGATCCGCTCCTCGTCGCTGAGCTCCTCCCCCGACGACAGGCACCACGCCTTGCCCGTCACGGCCTCGCACAGGTCGAGCGCCGGCCCCACCACCGGAACGAACCCCACCCCGATGCGCGTCGTCGCGTGGACGAGCGTCTGCATCACCTCCCCGTACGCCTCGAAGCCCTCGCCGACCGTCGACATCGCCCCCGCGAACGCGCTGATCGTCTGGTAGAGCTGCGTCTGCTCCAGGTCGAGCCCGTCGCCCGTCCACTGGTTCAGGCTGTCCTTCATCTGATCCGCGAGCACATCGAACCTCGGCTTCAGCACCCTGTCCACCTGCGCCCGCAGGTCCGGCGGCACCGGCGAGTCCTCGAACCAGTCCGACGCATCCATGAACCGCCGCACGAACCCGGTGATCCGGTTCTGCGCCTTCAGGAACGCGTTCGTCTCCGCAACCGACACCCCCATCCGGTCGCGCAGCGCGATCTCCAGCGCCGCGCTGTTCGCCCGCCACGCCCTCACGTTCGCCACGAAGTCCGCCCGAAGGACAACCACCCGGCCGCTCACATCGGCCTCCAGCGCCGCGAGCACCGCATCCGCGTACGCCGCGTACGGGTCCCTCCCCTCGTCGAACGCCCCGTCCACCTCCGAGACGTCCGGCACCTCGACCCACGGCACCTCGCTCTCCCCGAGCGCGTACGCCCCCGCGTCGTCCGGGTTCCACCCCTCGGCGCGCGCGTCCTGCGTCGCGAGGTCCGCCACATCATCTGCCTGCGCGCCGAACTCGTCGAGCAGCCGCGCGAGCTCGTCCTCGAGGTCGCTGACGCTCTTCTTCAGGTCATCGACGAGCTGCTGCATCGCCGCCCGCGTCTCCGCGTCGACAACGTCCTTGTACCGGTCGAGGATCGCGTCGAGGTCGGTCCGCGAGATCTCGTCCAGCGGCCGCTGCACCAGGTCGTGCAGCTCCGTGTCGAGCTGCCGCAAGACGTCCATCCGCGCGCGGAGGTCCGCGACGCTGGCGGCGTCGCGGAGGAGCTCCGTCATCAGCCGGGCGATCCTGACCTCCAGCTCCGCGATGTCGCGCGCGAGGTCCGGGTTGATCTCTGCGAGGCTCATGTCGACCGCGGTGTTGCCCTCGAACCCGGCCCCGTCGCGGCGGATGTTGAAGAGCGGCTTGTTCAGCCCGAGCGGCTCCGACACGAGGTGCACAACGTCGTGCGCGTGGGTGCACCAGTTGCCGCCGTTGACGGTGTGGGCCCGGAAGTGGAAGTCGTTGCTGCCCATGCGAAGCAGCACCGAATCGAACTCCGCCTCGAACGTGTTGCTCTGGGAACCATCGGCTTCGATCTGCAGCGCGTCCGGAACCGAGTACGTGGGCAGCGGCGTCTGGTTTGCCTCGAAGAAGGCGCCGCCCTCCGTCTCCAGCTCGGCGATCCCACACGAGCCGACGTCCTGGCGGTTGCTCCAGAGGAGGGTGTACGGCGTGCCGGCCCGCGCGAACGACGGCGAGAGCACCGCCAGCGTCGTGACCAGCGCGACGAGCTTCTGCAGCACCGCGGCGCGAAAGCCACGCCGCGCTATCTCCTTCGACCAGCTCATGTCCCCTCCGCGCCGCGCACGGCGGCGTCGTACGCCATCGCGGCGCCCTTCACGTCGCCCGCGTCGAGCCGCGCCTGCGCCGCGTCGAGCGCCGCCGCGGCCATCACCCTCTCCCGCAGCGCCGAAAGGCCCGCCGCGATCTTCCGCGGTAGGTCCGTCCTGAGCTCCGCCTCCGCGGCGTCGAACCTCTCTCGGAGCTCCGCGCACCCGGCCTCGCGCCACGACGACCCAGCCGCCTCGCAGAGCGGCCGCATCTGCACGAGCACAAGGAGCTGCCCGTACCGCTCGGCCAGCAGCGGCAGCCCGAGCTTCTCGCTCACCGGCGGCGCCGCCGACAGCACCGCCGCCCGCGCGCGCACTCCCTCGCGGAACCGCCCCGACGCCCGCTCGATCCGCGACCGCGCGCTCGCCTCGCGCGCCCCCTCATCGCCCTGCAGCACGCGGAACGCCTGCCGGCGCAGCGCGATACCGCCGAGCAACGCCGTCGCTGTCGCGTCGCTCCGTGTGACGCGCCGCTGCGCGTAGCCCAGCATCGCGCCGAGCGACCGCAGCGCCCCCGACGTCATGTCCGGCACCACCGCGCCATGCGTCGCGAGCACCTCCTTGTGCGGCGCGATCGCCTCCTCGAACGAGACCGCGAGCGCCCGGAGCTCCGCCGACAGCGTCATGATCTCCGCGGCGAGCTCGTTCGGTGCCCGGCTCGCCTCGCGCGCCGCGGCGAGCACCGCCTCCTCCACGCCGTCGAGGCCTTTGATGTCCGACCGCGACGCCTCCGCCGAGTGCGCCGCGTACGCCGCCGTCTCCGCCGCCTCGGTCGCGCGGTAGTCCGCGAACCGCGCCGCGACGGCCGCGTACCTGGACACGAGCGGCGCGGCATCGCTCCGGGCCTCGTCAAAGACGGCCTGCACGCCCGCCATCGCCTGCTTGTCGGCCGCGAGCGCGGCGGCGAGCGGCTCCTCCTCGGCGGTCGCCTTGTCGATCAGCGCCCGCGTGAAGTTGTCGGCCGCGCGGACCGGCTCCTCGTCGAGGATCTCCTTCTGATGACGCCTGTGTGTCAGGAGCAGCCCGAGGAGCTCGCCGTGCAGCGTCGCCCGGAGCGACTCGGCGTGCTTCTCCTCGTCGCGCACGTACGCCACGGCCCGATCGAGGTTGTCGAACCAGCCCCTGAGCTCCGCCTCGCTCGCGACGAACACGTCGGACACGCTGAACGGCGGCAACGCCCACATCTGGATGGGTAGCTCGCCGTCGTCCTCGGCCTTGCTCCATGCGGTGCCCGGGCCCTCGCTCGCGTCCACGCAGTGCGCGAGAGTGCTGGTGTTCGCTTGCGCGCAGAACCTGCCGGGCGCGTGTTCCTCGCGCGGCCACAAGCACCCTTCCGCCGTCGCGCCGAGCGCCAGGGCGGCCAAGGCCGCCGCGACGACGGCCGCACGCCGCCTCGTTCTCCTACGCATACGCATTCCCTCCACCCCACGATCCTTCTCGCCCGCGCACGCTCGCCCGCTCGCTCCATGGATGCAAGCGCCCACACAGCAGCGGTGGGACATTGCTCGGCAGAGCAAAGGTTCACGGAGTTCGTCCACGTCGAAGCTCATCAACGCACCTTTTGATCGACCACGCGCCCCATTCGGGGATCCACGCGGCCCCTTCATGGCTCCACGCGGCCCCTTCATGGCTCCACGCGACCCCTTCATGGCTCCACGTGGCCCCTTCGGGGCTCCACGCGACCGCTTCGGGGCTCCACGCGACCGCTTCGGGGCCCCATGCGACCCCTTCGGGGTTCCACGCGACCCGTTCACGTGAGCGCGACAGGAAACTGCTCGCGCGATGATTCACGCCGCTGCGTGCTATCTCCGGCAACACGGGAGCACGCGACACCCTTCAACGACTGCGCGCTCCCTCCACGGAGGGGTCATGCCGAGAACGAAGCCATCCATATGGACGACCTGGGAAGACATGCCCATTGAAGAATTTCGCGCCCGGCACCGGAAAGCCAAGGAGAAGGTCAGCCTGTTCGTGGCCGAAATCGATGAGATCTTCCCCGGCCTCGTCACGCTCACCGCCGAGCAGCGGAAGGTCGCGCCGAGGCTTCGCGACGGCGAGCACCCCATGCTCCTCAAGATCCTCGACGTCGCCGAAAAGAAGCCCGCGCTCTTCGAGTCCCTGGCGGACGAGGACGACGGGATGAACCCAGGCGAGCTCGAAACCCAGTTGCTCCGCGATCGCATCGAGAAGCACAGCCTCTTCCTCGAGCTCGGCGAGACGCTCGAACCCCTGAGCGGGAAGGTGTCCGATACGACCCTTTACCTGGCCACCAAGTTCCGAGAGGTGCTGTCGGCCGCGTACCGCATCGCGAAGGCGCACGCGGCGATGGACAAGACGGTCAACGGCCTTATCGCGCCGGTCATCGATTTCATGCGAAAAGGCGCGGTCGCGGCCGCCGCCACGCGCGCGGCGAAGAGGGCGCAGCAGGAGGGCTGAGCAGCTCCACGCCCCGCCGCTGCTCGGGGATCGAAGCGCGCCGGGATCTCCGGCGCGCCGGCCCGTTGCGAGCTCCCGCGCGCGCCCTGTCGATCAGCGGCCCCGGCGCTCCGCCCAGCGCCGGTAGCGCGCGGCGCTCGCGGCGAGGCCGAGGCCGAGCAGCGCGAGCAGGCTCAGCGCCGCGGGGACGCCGGTGAGCCACACGAGGAGCGGCGGCCACGGGCGCGTCGGGCAGGAGCGCCGCAAGGCGAAGCGGCAGGCGTGGCGCAGCTCGATCTCCTCGGCGGCGGCGCGGACCTCGGGCGCGTCCTGGGGCATGCCGCGCAGGGTCGCCGAGGCCATCATGTAGGCCGCGGAGGCCGCGCGGTCGTGCGCCGGGTCCGCCGGCACGCGGTCGCGCACGAGCTCGACCAGCCGGGCGGCGCGCGGCGCCGTCTCCTGCTCGGCCAGCGCTGCGGCGAGGTGGCGCGCGAGCGGCTCGTCGAACTGGAGCGCGCAGGCGACGGCGCGGTCTTCGCCGAGCGTGAGGTAGACCGTCTCGCCCGACGCCGTCTGGCGGGGCTCGGTGCCGGACACCGCCACCGGCCTGCGCAGCGCGACCCGCGCCCCGCGGACGCAGCTCGGCACCTTCGGCAGCGCGCGCAGGTGCACCGCGGCGTACCGCTGGAACGCGACCCCGGCGACCGCGCCGAGCGACAGCGCGAGCGCGAGCAGCGCGAGGGCTGCGCGCGCCCTGACGCCGGAGCGCGCGCTGACGCTGGCGCGCGCGGCGCGGTCCTCGCGCGCTGGCGCGGCGGCGCGGTCCTCGCCGGCCTCCGCGTCGGGGGCCGGCTCGCCGGAGGGCGCTCGGGACGACATGACCGCGGGTATGGACAGCCGCGGCGACGCTGTCAATGCGCCGTCACGAGGGGGGCGCCGCGCCGGCGAGGCGCGCCACGTGCGCCCACGTGCGGGCCGCGTCCTCGTGCCCTGTCGCGGCCGCGAGCCGCGCCAGGAACTGCGCGCAGGCCTGCTCGCCGCGGCGATCCTCGGCCTCGCGGGCGCGCGCGAGGGCGCTCAGCCCCTCGAGCAGGGCGCCCTCCGTCCGGCCCGCGGCCGCCAGCGCGACGCCGTGGGCGAGCAGCGCCCGCGCCCGCTGCGCGGGCGGCGCCTCGGCCTCGGCGGCGATCCGGAAGCGACGCAGCGCCTCGTCCTTCGCGCCGCGCCCGAGCGAGATGAGGCCGCTCATGCGCTCGACGAGATCGGCGTGCTCGCCGGTGCGGCGGAGCTCGCCCACGAGCCGCTCCAGCGTCCGGAGGTCGCCCTGCACGAGCGCCTGCCTGGCGAGCTCGGCGAGGCGGACCGCGATGTCGTTCATCGACAGGACGGGCGACTCCGAGGTCTTCGCGAGCGGATCCCCCGAGACGTCACCGGGCGGGAGCTCCCCTTCCAGGGCGGTCACGTCGGCGAAGTCCAAGGGCGCCTCGTCCAGGAGCCCGGCGCGGCGGTCGCCCAGCCACGGCGCCCGGGGCACGCCGCTCCCCGAGGAGGCGCCCGCGCCGTCGTCGGCCCCCGCCGGGAGCGTCGAGCCCCGCCGGCGCGCGGCGCTGTCCGCTGCCTCGCGGCGCGCCTCGAGGTCGGCGAGATCCCCGGCGGAGAGCGCGCGCTGCGGATCCGGCGCGTCGCCGACCACCTCGATCGGCGTGCGGAAGGTGGGCGGCTGGCTCGAGGTGCTGTCCGGCGCCTCGTCGAGCCGGTGGTCGCGCGCGGTCTCCTGCTCGTCGGCGAACGCGAGCAGCTCGGCGGCCGAGGACTCGAGCAGCGCCTCGCCGGCGGCGCGCGCGGCGCGCGCGGCGAGGTCGGCCGCGGAGCGCCGGTCGCCCGCCCTCGCCGCGTGCCACGCGGCGTCCGCGAGGCCGAGCACGCCGGCGTGCTCCTCGACGACGCGCGCCGCGGCGAGGTGCCACGCGGCGCGCTCGCCCGGCAGGACGGCCGCGAGCACGGCGTCGCGCAGCGTGCGCGAGGAGAGCTTCAGCCACCCGGGCTCCGGGCGGAACACCCAGCCGGCGCCGAGCAGCGCCGCCTCGCTCGAGGCGACCTTCGGGGCGCCGGTGCCGTCGCACAGGGCGTCGATCGCCGCGTCCGACGCGTCGCCGCCGAGCGTCGCGAGCGCGGTGAGGATCGTGCGGTGCCCGACCGCGAGCAGGCGCAGCCGGCCCTCGATCGGCCGGACCGCGGGCGGCGCCGCCAGCTCGGCCCCGGTCATCGTGCGCGCGGGCCGGCCCCGCCCGGCGCTGCGCCGGCGCGGCTCGACGCTCCTGCCGATCCAGCGCAGCGCGCCGCTCTCCAGGGCCTCGCAGAGGAGCTCGCGCAGGGCCAGCGGGAAGGCCGGCGCGCGCGCGGCCCACCGGCGCGCGGCCGCCTCGTCGATGCAGCCGTCGAGGAGGCGGCGGACGAGGTCCTGGGCGATCGGGGCGGAGAGCGGCCCGAGCGTGACGGTGGCGGCGGGGGTGATCGGGGCGAGCGGCGCGGGGAGCGGGTCCGCGCGCCCGATCCGGACGACGGCGCGGAAGCCGCTGCCCATCTCCATGGCGATCGCGATCGCGTCGAGGCTCGCGGCGTCGACCTCGGCGGCGTCGTCGACGGCGAGCAGGCCGAAGCGGGCGTCGGACGGCGCGAGCCACGCGGTGAGCACCTCGGCGGCCGTCCACGGCTCGGCGCCCTCGCCCGCGAGGATCCGCGCGAGCGCGGGCCTCAGCCGGTCCGGGAGCGCCGGCGCGCGGGCGCGGGCCTTCTCCGTGCGGGGCGCCGCCCGCGCGAGCGCGCGCCGGAGCGCGCCGAACGGCTCGCGCGAGGCCCCGAGGGGCGCGACGAAGAGGCTCCGCGACGGGGACAGGAACCGGAGCAGCTCGAGGAGCAGCCGCGAGCCGCCGGCGCCGGCGTCGGCGCGGACGATCGCGAGGGCGCCGGGGGGCACGGCGAGCTCGGCGAGCTCGCCTTCGCGGCCGAGCAGCGGCGGGTCGCACACGCGCGCCACGCTCTCGACGACCTGCCTGCGCAGCGGCTGCTGCGCGTCGAGGCGCAGGCCGCGCACGCGGCGCGCGCCGTCGATGCCGCGGTGGAGGCCGAGGGTCATGAGCTCGCCCGACAGCACGGCGGGGAGCGCGGGATCGAGGAGCACGTCGCCCGGGAGCGCGACGCGGGCGAGCGTGACGGCGACGAGCAGCGGCTGCCCCCAGGAGAGCGCGGTGAAGCGCCCCGCCTCGCCGACGTAGGTCATCTCCCCCTGCGCGATGCCCGCGGCGAAGCGCGCGTCGGGGTGCACGGACACGTCCTCGGCGGCGAGCGCGGCGAGCAGCACGGCCTCCTCGATGTCCTCGGGGGTGAACTCGAACGAGAAGGTCTGCGCGCTCCAGGCGCACAGCGTCGCGCCGAGCGCCTCGGCGCGCTTCTTCAGCGCGAGCGCCCTCGCGAGGTAGCTCTCCTCGCCGCGCGCCGCCGCGCCCCCGTCGTGCGGCGCGCTCCGGTGGCGCGACGGCGGCCCCGCCGCGCGCGGCCGGGGCGCCGCCGCGCGGCCGGGCCCCGGCACGACCGCGTCCGTGCTGCCCGGCTGCGAGAGGGCCGCGGTACCTCGAAAGGACACGACGATGCGCTCCGGCATTGCGGCGAGTCTAGCGGGGCGCCGGGGGCGCGTGGGCGCTTCTTGGCGGGCGCGCGGCGCGCGTGCCCCGCGATAGGATCGATCCTCGATGCCGTCTGCTTCCGTGCCTGTCCGCCGGCCGATGTCTCGCCCGGCGCGCGCCGCGCTGCCGCTCGCTGCCGCGCTCGCGGCGCTGCCCTCCCCCGCCGCCGCCAACGGCGTCTTCCCGTCCGCGGACCAGATCGTCTTCGACCCGGCGGACCCGGCGCGCGCGGTGGCCCGGATGACGTACGGCCTGCTCGCGACGCGGGACGGGGGCGCGAGCTGGCGCTGGATCTGCGAGGGCGCTGTCGGGTACGACGACACGGGCGGCCAGGCGCCCCCCATCGCTGTCGCGGCGGGCGGCACGGTGCTCGCCGCGCTGGGCGACGGGCTCGCTGTCGGCGCCGAGGGCGGCTGCGCCTGGACGGGCGCCGCAGAGCTCGCCGGGCGAGCGCTTGTCGATCTCTCGGTCCGGCAGGGCGACCCGTCGCACGTCGTCGCGATCGCCGCGGGCGACAGGCCCGGGCTCTGGGCGTCGCGCGACGGCGGCGCGCGCTGGGCGAGCGCGGGGACGCCGCTCCCGGCCGGCTTTCAGGCGCGCACGGTCGACGTCGCCCCGTCGGATCCGCGGCGCGTCTACGTGAGCGGCCTCTCGAGCGGCGGCGGATCGGTCAAGGGGGTGCTCGTGCGGTCGGTCGACGGCGGGGAGACGTGGGAGACCGCGTCGGTCCCGGGGAGCGCGGCCGGGCGCGAGCCGTACATCGCGGGGGTCGATCCGCGCGACGCCGACGTGCTCTACGTGCGCATCGCGAGCGCGCCGGGGCGGCTGTTCGTGTCGAGGGACGGCGGCGCGACGTTCGAGCCCGTGTTCGAGACGGCGGGCTTCGTGCGCGCGTTCGCGATCTCGCCCGACGGCGCCGCGGTGGCGGTGGGCAGCGACATCGACGGCGTCTTCCGCGCGCCCTCGTCGACGCTCGCCTTCGAGCGGGTCTCGACGATCGCGCCGCGCTGCTTCACCTGGACGGAGGCGGGCCTCCACGCGTGCGCGAGCGAGTTCCTGGACGGCTTCACGATCGGCCGCTCGCTCGACGGCGGCGCGACGTTCGAGCCGCTGCTCCACCAGGCGTGCCTCCTCGGCCCGCTCGAGTGCGGCGCGAGCACGCGGGTCGGGGCCCTCTGCCCGGCGGACTGGCCGCGCATCGCGCTGATGACCGGCCACGAGGACTGCACGCCGGACGCCGGCTCACCCGGCGCTGGCAGCGGCGCAGGCGGCGCCGGCGCGAGCGGGGCCGGCGGGACGACGGCGGCGAGCGGGGGAGGCGCCGGCGCAGGCATCGGCGCGGGCACGGGCGGAGGCGTGCCCCGAGGAGACGCCGGGCCGAGCGCCGACGGCGGTTGCGGGTGCCGCGCCGGCGGCGCGGGCGCGGGCTGGGCCGGCGTGATGGCCGTGGCGGGCCTCGCGGCGACCGCGGCGGCGCGACGGCGCAAGCGGGGGTGAGCCGCCGGCCCCGGGAGGCCGCGCCGGGAGGTCGCGACGTGCCCGCGCCCCCTCGCGAGGGGGGGCGGCTTTCGTCACGGCGCGATGACGATCCGCTGCGCCGCGGTCCCGACGTCGCCGTCCGGGTCCTCCAGCACGGCCTCGACGTCGAGCGCTCGACCCCGCACGGACGCCACCGGGAGGCCACGGTCCACCTGAAAGCGTATCCCGTAGATCTCGCAGCCGGCGTCGCCCGCCCTGCGCAGCGTGACCACCGAGGTGAACGGGCGCAGCTCGAACGCGAGCTCGGGGAAGTACCCGCCCACCGTCAGGCGCGAGCCCATCTGACGGAGTCCCGTGACGCGCAGCGCGAGCCAGACGTGGTGGCCCCCCTGAGGTCCCGGTTCGATCGGCACCACGTCGCCGTGCTCCAGCGGGGCGAACGCGCTCTCCCCCTGACCGATCACGACCGCCGGGTCGCCCGAGGAAGGCGTCTTGCACGCATCGCTCGCCGACGCGATCCACGTCGGGACGTGGTCCTCGAGGGCGGACGGGTCGATGAACGGGTCGACGCACGCCCCCGCCGCGCAGGTAGCGCCGGCCGCGCAGGAGATCGCGGAGCACGCCGCGTCGAGCGATACCGGAAGGAACAGCGCTCGCCCGCTGACAGCGCGGGTCGCTGCCCTCCGCGTCACGAAGGGCGACCCCTCGCCGCCGCGGAACGCCTCGACTGTCAGCTCGACCTCCGCGCCGTCGCGCGCTGGCTCGAGCGCGAGCTCCGACGGGAGCGACAGCTCGCCCCCGCCATACGAGAGGCGCTCGGCGCGCGTGACGACGCCATCCACCCGGGTGGTGCGCTCGACGCGATCGATCTCGAAGCCGACCGCCATGTCCGTCGTGAGGCCGACCACCACGAGCGCGTCGGCGTCCTCGCTCCCGCACCCGGTAGAGCAGAGGACGAGCAGCGCGAGCAGCGCCCGGGGGGTCGGCCGCACGATCATCTGGAGAGGGTCAGCGCGATGAGCGACGGCGGCGCCGCGCGACCCAGCCCGCCGCCGCGGCGAGCCCGACGAACGGCGCGGCCAGGGAGACCTTGTTCCGCGGGGGGCTGAAGGCGCATAGGCCGGCGGCGATGTCCCCGTTGATGCCGTCGGGACCGAGGGTGACCTCCGCCTTGACCTCCACCTCGACGCCCTGCTCGAGCAGCGCGTTCACGCAGGCCGGGATCTGAGATCCGGAGATGATGTACTCGCCATCGCAGAAGAGCGCGCCGTCCCCGCTGCAGGAAGCGCTGCAGTCGGCGCGGAACTCGTGCTCGCACTCCTCGAAGATCTCGTCCTGGCAGGTGGTCTGACAGTCCATGTTGGCGTCGGCCGTGCACGAGCCCCCGCAGCACTCGATGCAGTGCTGATAACAGCCTCCGTCCACGGTCACGCACTGGGCGTCGCACTCGGCGTCGCAGTTCGCGTCCCACGTCGCGGCGCACTGCGCGGCGTCGGTCGCGCCGGTGCACTCGGCGTCGCGCGTCGTCGTGCACTCGGCGAAGCAGTTATGAGAGCAGATGACGTTGACGCCGTTGTCGCAGTCCGTCTTGCACTGCGTCGTGCAGCCGTCCGTGCAGGTCGCCTCCGCCGAGAGGGTGCACTCCGACTTGCACACCGGCACGAGCTTCGTGGCGCACGCCGTCTTGTAGATCCCGAGCTCGGTGCAGCCCGCGGCGCACTCCGCCGTGACGCGCACCTTGCAGCTCGACAGCCCGTCGAACCGGATATTGCCGCACTCCTCGACACCCGCGCTCACCGGGAGAGCGGCCGTCAGACAGGCGGTGATCGCCGCCAACCCAAGGAAACTGACTCTTCGCATGAATAAACTTCCTTCCCCGCGACGGTAAACCAAGCATTCTACACAGGGCGCTTTCCGAGGGAAGCGCCATCTCCTCCGCGCACGCGCGCGCCTCGCTCCACGTCGATGGATACGCGCGGCCGGGGAGCGATCTCCCGCGATCAGTCGGCGGGCCAGGGGTCCGGCGGGTCGGCCGGCGTGTAGGGCTGCACGCTCGCCTCCGCCTCGATGAGGTTCTGGATGAACAGGTCGACGTAGCGCAGGTCGTCCTCCACGTCCGGATCCGGGCGCTCATCGAGCCACGCCTCCACGCTCGGGCGCAGCGCCTCGAGCGTGCGGCGCGCGGTGCGCGGATCGGCGTCGGCGGCGAGCTGGGCGGCGAGCTTGAACCCGGCGAAGAGGTTCAGCATCACGAAGCCCTTCTCGACCGTGGCGTCGGAGAAATAGCCGCCCTCGGGCGGCGCGTCGGGCGTGCTCGGCGCCTCGATGTCGACCTGCTGCGAGCGCGCCTCGCCCGTCAGCGGGTGCTTCCAGGACAGCTCGAGGCTGCCGACGGCGTGAGGATCCTCGACGCGGCTCTGGTCCTCCCTCGGTACGAGCTCGAGCAGGATCGCGCCGCCGCCGCCGCGCCGGCCGGCGCCGATGGGCTCCGCGGCGCTGGTCCGCCCGGCGAGGAACAGGCTCGGGATGTGCACCGCGCCGCCGCCCTCGCCGACGCGCCAGCCGTTCGTGCCGTAAGCGCCGCGCACGACGTAGCCGTCGCCGAGCGTGACGTCGAGATCGACGTCGAGCGCCAGGGGCACGAGGAACGTCTTCACCTCCTCCGTGAAGACCTCCTCGACCGCCTTCGGGTCCTCCAGGAAGTAGAAGTTGCCCGCGCCGACCTCGCTGATCCCGCGCATCACGCCGACGTCGAACTCGCTGCCGACGCCGACGGCGGTGACGCCGATCCCCATCTCCGCGTAGCCCGCCGCGAGCGTCTTGAGCCGCTCGGGCGACGTGAGCCCGACGGTGGCCACGCCGTCGGACAGGAAGATCACGCGGTTCTGCCATGCCGGATCGAGGTGCCGCTCGGCGAGCGCGAACGCGGTGAAGAGCCCGTCGTACAGGTTGGTCGACCCGCCCGCGACAAGGCCCTCGAACGCCTCCGCCAGCGCGTCCCGGTCCGAGGCCTCTGCCCGATCGAGGACGACCTCGGCGGCGTCCGCGTAGCGGACGAGCGAGATCCTGTCGGTCGGCTCGAGGGCGTCGATCATCTCGACGAGCCCCGCCTTCACGTAGGTGAGCGGGTCGCCTTCCATCGAGCCGCTCGTGTCGACCGCGACGACGAGGTGCAGCGGCGGCCGCTCGAGCGCGCCGAGATCCACCGGCGAGTTCATCCCGATCTGGATGAGCGTGCAGGGCGACCCGCTGATCATGTTGCCCATGATCCCGAGCAGGCCGTGCATGCACACGTCCTCGCCGCAGGTCGCGGACGGGTAGTCGAGCTTGTGCTCGGCGAAGAAGCCGACATCGTCGAGCGTGTCGGGCCCCGGGATCTCGCCGTCCTCGAGGATCTGGCGGAACAGGCCGAAGTCCTGCGAGCCGCCCTGGGAAACGCCCACGCTGCCGGTGGGCGGCCCGGGCACCCCGGGCGCCGCGACCCCGGACGCGTCGTCCGCGCTGCATCCGGACGCGCCGAGCAGGGCAGCGGCGCCGAGCGCGAGAACATCATGGATTCGAAGCTTCATGGCGTGACCTCCTACGGGGCCGCGGGGGCGGCGACGAAGACCGACTCGAGCAGGCGTGTTTGATCGAGGGGGGCGGAGAAGCACTCCGTGTCGCGGACGGGCATGTCCTCCGCGCGCACGAGGTGGAGCGTCCCGACGCCCTCCTTGAGCTCCTCGCTCTCGCCGGCGCGCAGCGAGACGACCCCGGAGATGCCCTCCCCGAGGAGCGACACCTCCAGCGGCGCGACCAGGCTGCCGCACGCGTCGTGGAACCCGCCGCAGCCCGCGATCGGCTGGAGCTCGACAGTGAAATCGCGGGCGGTCGCGCCCCGGTCGAGCATCCACGGGCGGGCGAGCACGTTGCCTTGCAGCGCGACGACGGCGTACGCCTCGCTCTCGATGGCGACGCCGCGCGCGCGCGCCTGCTCGCCCTGCCGGAGCTCCGGGTAGAGGCCGCCGGTGATCATGACGGAGCGCAGGCTGACGATGTCGCCGGCCTGGATCGGCAGCGCCTCGGCGGGCATGCAGAGGTAGAAGACCCTCTCGTCGGGACCGAGCGCGATCGCGTGGCACCCGTCCGGCGACGACGTGACGCTGGCCACGACAGCGGTCACCTCGTCGCGCACGGTCCAGTCCAGCCGGCTCCCCTCGACGGAGGGGCTGCACGCCCCGGCGGGCGGCGGAGGCTCGACGGGCGGCGCGTCGAACACAGCGGGGTGCTCGGCGAGCTCGAGCCGCGACCCGGCGCGCTGGAGCGCGATCACCCGCGCCGGCTGCGGGTTCTGCGTCGATGTGGTGAGGACCTGCTCCGGGAACTGCGTCGCGGACCACGCGAGCAGCGTGAGCGGCAGCCCGCCGGCGTCGATCAGGTAGGCGTCGCACCCCGCGTTGCCCAGCGGCAGCGCGCGGCCCGGCTGGATGAGCCAGGTCTCGGCGTCCGCGAACAGCTCGCGCGAGAGGGCGCCCGTCGGGTCGGCGAGCAGGACGCCGCAGTCGACCCGCACCGACGCGCGCAGCCGGCGCACGCGGATGAGCTGCTCGGTCTCGGTCGTGTTGCCGATCACGAGCGACGCGAGCTCCTGGGGCGCCGGCGGCACGCACCCGTTCGTCCCGCCGCACGGCTCCGGCTCCGGCGCGCGGCTCGTGGCCACGCACGCGAGGCTGCCCGCCATCAGCGCCAGCCGGTGCGCGATCGGCCGCCGCGCGGGCTCGGGCCCCCGCGCGGCCTCGCCGAGCATGCGGTACGAGCCGAGCACGCGGTACGAGAGGAAGAGCATCGGCAACGCGATGAGGTCCGTCGGATCGACGGTGATGCGCCACGGGAGCGGCGTGAGCGCCATGAGCGCCTCGACCGCGCGGGCGGCCGCCGGAGCGAGCTTGATGGCCGAGAAGACGGCGCCGGTGGCGAGGTGGGCGCCGAGGAAGCCGCGGCGCGAGGAGGCGCGGAGCAGCGCGGCGAGGACCGCTGGCGCGACCAGCAGCCCGGCGAAGTCGCTGAGCTTTCCGGTCAGCCACCCGGGGAGGAGGCCAGAGCCCTTGAGGGCGTGATCGTTGAGGACGAGCAGCGCCAGGGCGCCGAGCCACAAGGGGTGAAGGAGCGAGCGCGAGCGCAGATGTCGAGCCATCGGAGCTATCCCTCCGTGCGATGACGGGCCAGCACGGGTGCCCAGGCAAGCGGACGGCTTGCTGAAGGCCGGCGCTCAGCAAGCGACGTACCCGGAGGGAAGTCTTGTATTTTCGATGAGTTACACCGCAGCGTCGCGGCGCGCCCCTGACGCCGGTGTCAGCCGGACGGCCGCGGCGCGCGCCGTCGAGCGCGCGCGGGGCGATCGGAGGGCGGGGGCGTCAGGGCGTGAGGACGACCTTGACGCAGTCTTCGAGCTTCTTGTTGAAGACCTCGTAGCCGTGCGGGGCGCGCGAGAGCGGGAGACGGTGGCTGATGATGTCGTCCGCCCGGAGGTGGCCTTCCTGGATGTGCTTGAGGATCTGATCGATGTAGTTCTGCGCCGGGGCCTGGCCGGCCCGCATCCTGAGGCCCTTGTCGAAGAGCTGGCCCAGGGGGAAGTTGTCGTACGGCACGCCGTAGACGCCCACGACCGGCACGACGCCGCCGCGGCGCACGGCGCTGAAGGCGAGCTTGAGCGCCGATATCGTCCCTACCTGGCCATGGATGACGTTGGCGGCCTTCTCGAGGACGGTGCGGTGCGCCTCCATCCCGACGGCGTCGACGCACACGTCGGCGCCGCGCCCGTCCGTCATCGAGCGGATCGCCTCGACGACATTCACCTGATCGACGTTGATCGTCTCGGCCCGGGCGACGTCGCGGGCCTTCTTCAGGCGGTACTCCTCCCTGTCGACGCCGATGACGCGCCCCGCGCCGCGGAGCCAGGCGATCTTCATTGTCGCGAGGCCGACAGGCCCGCAGCCGAACACCGCGACAGTCTCTCCGCCCTTGAGCTCGGCCCACTCGATCGCCGTCCACCCGGTGGGGAGGATGTCGGTGGCGAAGAGGACCTGGTCGTCGGTGAGCCCGTCGGGCACCTTCCGCGGCCCGACGTCGGCGTAGGGGACGCGCACGAGCTCGGCCTGGCCGCCGTCGTAGCCGCCGTAGAGGTCCGTGTACCCGAAGAGGGCGGCGCCCTTGCTCTCGATCACGCCGCCCTCGGGGCCGTAGTGCTTGGGGTTCGAGCGCTCGCAGTGGACGGGGAGCTCCGCCTGACAGAAGAAGCAATGCCCGCACGCGATCGGGAACGGGACGACCACCCGGTCGCCCTTCTTCAGCTTCGTGACCTGCGGGCCGACCTCCTCGACGATGCCCATGAACTCGTGGCCGAGCACCATCGGCCGCGGCTGGGGGAAGAAGCCGTTGTAGATATGGAGATCGGAGCCGCAGATCGCTGTCGCGGTGACGCGCACGATGGCGTCGGTGGGCTCTTCAATCCTGGGATCCGGAACGTTGTCGACGCGTACGTCGGAAGGTTTGTGGAAAACAAGGGCCTTCACGATACCTCCTCTTCAGGTGGAACATCGGTATCGGGCGATCGACGGCTCTACCCGGTCGAGCCCACGCACGAACTGCTGGACCGCCGCGCCGGGTCGCATAAAGCGAGCCATGGAGGGAGCTGCGCTTGTGGACGGAAAATGAACGGTGGCGCTGAATCCGGATGTGGCGCGGTGCCCCAGGGTGGCGGTTTGTCTCGGAGTCGCAGGGCAACGGCGAGCCGAGCCGGTCCGGCGTCGCAGGGCAACGGCGCGCCGAGCCGGTCCGCCGCTCGTTCACGCCCTCTCTGGCCGTACTCCACCCGTCCGCCGCTCGTCTCTGCCCGTCCGCCGCTCGTCTCTGCCCGTCTCGCGCGCGAGCGGCCCTCCCCCGCGACCCCGCTGGCACCGCGGGCCGCGACGCGGTCTACTCGTGCCCGATGCTCCCCTCCTCCCCCGAGCCGCTCCTCGGCGCGAGCTTCGTCCGCGAGCTCGAGGTCCTGCAGCGGCGGCTCGAGATCCGCGCCCGCTCCGGCGGGGCCGGCGAGCACCTCGCGCGGCGCCGCGGCGGGTCGGCCGAGTTCAAGGAGCACCGGGCCTACGCGCCCGGCGACGACATGCGGCGCATCGACTGGGCGGCGTATGCGCGCACCGGCGAGCCGGTGCTCAAGCTGTTCCGCGCCGAGGAGGACGTCATCGCCCGGATCGTCTGCGACGCGTCGGCGTCCCTCGAGTTCGGCGAGCCCACGAAGCTCGACGCCGCCCGGCGGCTCGCTGCCGCGGTCGGCTACATGACGCTCGCGCGCTCCGAGCGCGCGCAGCTCTTCGTGGCGGGCGACGGCATCGCCCGCGAGCACGCGCCTGTGCGCGGGCGCGGCGGGCTCGCCGCGCTGCTCCGCGCGCTCGACGGCGTGAGGGCGTCCGGCGGCACGCACCTCGCGCGGGCGATCGACGCCGTCGTGCGCAAGAGCGCCCGGCCGGGCCTGCTGTGCGTCCTCTCCGATTTCTTCGATCCGGGCCCCGTCACCGCCGCGCTCGGGCGCGCGGCGCAGGCGGGCCATGACGTCGCCGTCGTCCAGGTCGTCGCCGCCGAGGAGCTCGATCCGAGCTTCGAGGGCGATCTCACGCTGGAGGACGCCGAGACCGGGGCGCTCGTCGACGTGACAATGGACGCGGCGGCGCTCGCCGCCTACGCCGCGCGCTTCGCCGGCCTGTGCGAGGCGCTGCGCGCCTGGGCGCGCCGGCACGGGGCGACGTACGTGCGCGCGCGGAGCGACGAGCCGCTCGAGGGCGCCGTCCGCCGCTTCGTCTCGCGGAGCATCGACTGAGGTGGCGGCGCCGCTCGCGCAGGCCTCGGCGGGCTCTCCGCTCTCGCTGCTCGCGCCCGGCGGCCTGTGGCTGCTCGCGCTGCTCGGCCCGCTCGTCCTCCTCTACATCCTGAAGATCAAGCGCAGCCGCCGCCGCGTCCCCTCGACGTGGCTCTGGGCCGCCGCGCAGCGCGACCTCATGGCGCGCGCGCCGTTCCGGAGGCTCATCGCCCAGCTCCCGCTCGTCCTACAGGTGCTCGCGCTCGCGCTGCTCGCGCTCGCGCTCGCCCGCCCCGCGTCGCGCGGGCGCGCGCTCACCGGCGACCACGTGGCGATCATCCTGGACACGAGCGCCTCGATGTCCGCGGCCGCGCGATCGCCGTCCGGCGAGGCGACGACGCGCATCGAGCTCGGAAAGCAGCTCGCCAGGGATCTCCTCTCGGGCCTCACGCCGGGCAGCGACGCGCTGATCCTGGAGGCGGGGCGCGACGCGCGCCTCGTCGCGGCGCTGGATCGCGATCTGGTCCGGCTCAGGGCGGCGGTCGACGCCGTCGCCGCGCGCGACGTGGAGGGCGATCTCGGGGCCGCTGTCGCGCTCGCGGCCGACAGGCTCCGGCAGCTCGGCGGCGCCCGGCGGATCGTCGTGATCACGGACGGCAACCTGGCCCGCCCCGACGCGCTGCGCGGGGTGTCGCTCCCGCTCGAGGTCATCACCGTCGGCGCCCCGGTGGACAACGCCGCGATCGTCCGCGTCGACGTGCGCTCCGGGAGCGGGCCCGCGGGCGGGGCCGACGATCCGCGCGCGGAGGCGCGCGAGGAGGTGCAGGCGTTCCTCGTCGTCGCGAACCTCGGGGCGCAGCCGCGCGATCTGTACGTGACGATGCGGCAGGACAACGCCTCCGACGTGCTCAGCTCGCGGCGCGTGCTGGTGAAGCCGGGCGAGCGCCTGCCCGTCGTGCTCACGTTCCGGCCGTCGCCCGGCGACTACCGCAAGGGGCTGCTCTTCGAGCTCTCGCCGCGGGACGCGATGCAGGTCGACGACGTCGCGTACGGCCGCGTGCCGGCGGGCGACAAGCTCCCTGTGTTCCTCGCGTCGGGCGGCGCGGGCGAGGCGGGGCCGGGCCCGGGCGGGCCGGCGGGGACGACGTCCTCCAGCGGATCGCCGTGGCTGGCGCGGGCGCTCGCGTCGGATCCGATGACCTCGGTGACGGCCGGCTCGCTCGCGGATCTCCTTCGCGCGCCAGCGCTCGATCCCGACACCTTCGTGGTGATCGACGGCGCGTGCCCGCCCGACGTGCCGGGCGGCGACCTGCTCATCGTGAACCCGCCGCCGGGGCGCTGCTTCGGCACGGTCGTCGGCCCGACGCTCGAGCGGCCCACGCTCACGTCGTGGGACACGGCCGATCCGCGGCTGCGCTTCGTCACGCTCGACGGCGTGCACCTCCACGCGGCCTCGTCGCTCGAGCCCGAGGCCGCGACGCGGGCGCTCCTCCGCGCCCAGGAGGGCACGGTGGCGACCGACATCTCCACCGCCTCGCGGACCGGCACGCTGCTCGGCTTCGACGTGGGCGAGAGCGACTGGCCGCTGAAGGCGTCCTTCGTGCTCTTCGTGCGCAACCTGCTCGAGCAGGCGCGCGCCCACCGCGCGAACGGCGTCACGGGCCCGGCGCGCACCGGCGAGCCGCTGCGCGTGAGCGTCCCGGCGACCGCGAGGGACCTGGAGGTGCTCGGCCCCGCCGGCGAGCGGCTCGAGGTCGCGCAGCGCGCCGGCCTCGCCGTGATCGCCGAGACGCCGCGCGCGGGCTTCTACCGCGTCTCGTGGCAGGGGCCGCAGGCCGGGTCCGTGCTGGTGCCGGCCAACCTGACGAGCGTCGCCGAGAGCGATCTCACGCCGAGGCAGCTCGTCGCGGCGGGCGGCGGCGAGGTCGCCGTCTCCAGCGCGGAGGGCCAGGACGCGCACACCGAGTGGACGTGGCTGCTCGCGCTCGCGGCGCTCGCCTTCGTTGTGTTCGACGTCTGGTACTTCACGCGCGTGCCCCGGCGGCCGCAGGGCCACGACAGCCCTGTCGGCTAGCTTCGCGCGTCAGAGATCCCGCCAGAAAAGGGCTGCACGGTAGATCAGAAGTAGTGAGCGCGCATGTCGTCGAGCAGGCCCGGTTGCTCCGGCTTCCAGCCGAGTAGCTCACGCGTCGCCTCGCTCGAGGTCCGGTTATCGAGCCCGACGACCATCGACATCCATCCGAAGTGAGCGCCTGCCTCCTCGGCCGGCACGCTCTTCGTCGGCACACCGGTGCCTTTGCTGATCGTCTCCGCGATCGCGCGCATCGTGATGCCCTCCTCGGCGGTGCCGTGCAACACGGCTCCCGGCGGTGCGCTCTCGACGGCAAGCCGGTACAACCGCGCCGCATCGTCGCGATGCACCGCGGGCCAGTGATGGTTGCCATCGTCGACGTAACCAGCGGATTTCTTCTCGCGCGCGATATCGATCAGCATTGCGATGAAGCCCTTGTCACCGGCGCCGTGCACCGTCGGAGCCAGCCGGATGACACTGCCACGCACTCCGCGCTTCGCAGCATCGACAACGAGGCGTTCTGCCTGCAACCGGACCGTGAGCGGCGAGCTCGCCGGCGACTCGTCCGTCTCGAGCGCGACCTTGCCGGGCTTCGAGACCACCAGCGTGCCGTTCGTGCCGACGAACGCCTTGTTCGTGCCCGCCATCGCAGCGTGCCGGCCAATCTGACGAGGCGACGGCGCTGATCGACGAATTGATGGAGACGAGCCCCGACTTTCGCCGCCTCTGGGACGAAGGTGAGATCCGGTCGCACGGCGGGTTCCAGAAGCGGCTCGTCCGTCCCGATGTCGGCGAGATCGTGCTCGAGTCGTCGGTGTTCCACGTCGAAGGCAGCGACGGCCTCTCGATGTTCGTGTTCTCACCCGTGAACGAGGCAAGCGCGCGCGCCATCGCGCAGCTGGTTCAACGGTCCGGAACCTGATCGAGATCGGAGAGGAGCTTGGCGACGCCGAAATCGATGTTCTTCGGCTGCATCCGGCCGCCGGCGCGGCGCACCAGCATCACGTTGTCCGGCTTGAGATCGCGGTGGACGACCCCCTTGTCGTGCGCGGCGTGCATCGCGCCCGCCGCCGGCAGGAGCAGCGCGATCGCCCGCTCCGGCGTCATCCACCCCTCGCGCGCCAGCACGCTCCGAAGCGACTCGCCCTCGGCCCGTCGTCCCGCGGCGGCGCCAGGCTCCTACCCGACCACCCTGGCTGATATGGTCTTCGTCTCGATATCGACCCACAACCGAGAACTTCGAGCCTCGAGCTCCTTCGCGTAGAAGATCTTCGGGTAGAGCTGACCGTTGAGCATCACCCCCTGTTTGCAGGCGGCCGCGATCGCCGCCCTCGTCGCGGCGAACAACCTGGCCACGTTGGTCTTCTTGGCCAGAGGGCGGATCGTGACCTGCTCGAGATCCTCACCGCGCTGACGCGCGCCGGCGAACTCGAGCAGATCGGCGGCCTCGCGGTCGACGAAGCTCCAGTCCTGCTCGCTCGCGGGCGCCTTCCGCAGCGCCAGGTACCCGAGCTCGTAGCCGCCGCTCAGGTACTCGTCAGCCGCGAGGGGGGTCGCTTCGACGACGGAGAGCGCCGCGCCGTGATGAGCGGTCTCGAAACGCTGGAGCACGAGGCGCGCCTTGTGAGGACGAGCGACGTCGGCGATCATCTGGAAGAGCATCGCTGTCGGGACAAACGCCTCTATCCTGGTCATGCGGTGTTCTAGAGCGCCAAACGGGTTGAGACCGCTCGAAAGAGCAGAAATTCGAACCGCCAAGACGCCAAAGACGCCAAGATCTTGTTCGCTTCTTGGCGTTCCTGGCGTCCTTGGCGGTTCATTTCGGGTCGATCCACGTGCTCGGTGCTCTAGGCCTCGTCGTCCTCGCCCTCGTCGAGCCCCTCCCACCACTCGGCCAGGTCGATCTCCACGTCCTCGAACGGCGTCGCGCGCACCTTCTCGTCTCGACCGTGGAGCCCCAGCTCGATCCATCGCCCGTTCTCGAGCTGGCTGACCAGCAGCGTCCGCCGGACGGGATCCACGTACCAGAGGTGAGGCACGCCGATCTCGGCGTAGAAGCGGCGCTTGACGAGGTTGTCGTAGCCCGCCGTGCGCGGCGAGAGGATCTCGCAGGCCCAGTCGGGGACCAGGGTGATCGGCTCCCTGGGTCGCGGCGGCCTCGGCATGCGCGCCCGGCGCCAGCCTGCGACGTCGGGCGAGATCTCGGGCGCGCGATCGAGCTGGATGCCCGGCTCGGGGAGGATCCACCACCCGCCCGGTCCGCCCTTGCCTCGCTGGTAAGGGTTCTTCAGATCGGCCGTGATCAGGCCCTCGATGTTCGCGTGAACGAAGCGCGGGCGTGGAAAGGCGTACAGCGTGCCGTCGATGATCTCGCCCCGCCAGTCGGGCGGCAGCTCGTCGAGATCGGCGAGCGTGGCGGGCTGGACGAGCTTCTCCGCGAGGTTCATGCGCGACCTGCCGCGAGCATACACCGCGGCAGCGAGCGCCGGCCTCCCGGCCGGCCCTCGGCGCCCCTCAGTGGCAGGCCGCCTGCTCGCCGTGGGGCCGCCCCCGCTGCAGCCGATGACCCCGGCGGCGCGACGACCAGCGGCGGCTTGGCCGGCCCCGCTCTTCCACCCATGAAAGGCGTGGCGTTACGCCACAGTTTGCCGGCACACAAACTTCGTCGTGAGGGAGCCACTCTCCCTGGAGCGACACCCCGCGCGCATCCTCGCGGAAGCCCCGCGACAAGAGCCACGCGGCGAGCGCCTCGCCGAGCTCGCGCAGGCTCGACCAGCGCGCCGTCGGCTCCTTCTGCAGCCCGCGCTCGAGGATCGCCCAGAGATCCGCGTCGAGGTTGCACGTGTCGACGAGCGACGGCACCGCGTCCTGCAGGACCGCCCGCAGGCCGTCCAGCGCGTTCCTCGACGAGAACGGGGGGCGGCCCGACAGGAGCTCGTACAGCATCGCGCAGAACGACCAGACGTCGGCGCGGCGATCGACGGTGGGCGCCGCGAGCGCCTGCTCCGGCGGCATGTAGTCCGGGGTCCCGAAGACCTCGAAGCTCGCCGACGCCGGGCTCTCCTCGCGCTCGGAGAGGAGCTTGGCGACGCCGAAATCGATGACCTTCGGCTGCATCCGGCCGCCGGCGCGGCGCACCAGCATCACGTTGTCCGGCTTGAGGTCGCGGTGGACGACCCCCTTGTCGTGCGCGGCGTGCATCGCGCCCGCCACCGGCAGGAGCAGCGCGATCGCGCGCTCCGGCGTCATCCACCCCTCGCGCGCCAGCACGCTCCGCAGCGACTCGCCCTCGATGAGCTCCATCACCAGGTACGGATCGCCCGCGGCTGTCTCGCCGAGGTCGAACACCCGCACGATCTCCGCGTGGTTCATCCGGCCCGCGGCCCGCGCCTCGCGCTGGAAGTACTCGACGAGCTCCGGCGACCGCAGCTCGGGCCGCATCAGCTTGATCGCGACAGTCGACTCGATCGCGACGTTCGTCGCGACCCAGACCGTGCCCATCGCCCCCTCGCCGATCTTGCGCAGCAGCCGGTACTTGCCCGCGATGAGATCACCCTCCTGGTGGTGCACGCTGCAGGGCGACTCGCCGAACCCCTCGCCGAGGTCCCATGAGCTGTCGTCCGTGCTGCTCCAGGCGTCCGTGATCTCGATGCGCGACATGATCTCTCCTGCCCCCTGCCACGCGGCCCCGCCGCGGTCGTAACCGGTTCGTGTTCGGTTCGTGCTGGGTCGGAAGCAGACAGCGTGCCATCCATGGCAAAGCTGGAAAGGTTTCCAGGAACGGCCGAAATGCCGCATGAAACACGCAAGACACCGACAGCGGCGCCGCACGGCTGCCCCGATGGGGCAGTCGGCCACACCCCGCTGAACCGGCGTGCCCCGGCGCGCCGCAAAGGTGGTTTACTGCGGCACCCCCGCATGCGGATCGAACGGAGGCCTGCCTGATCCCGGCGGCCGCGCTGCGCGCCCTGCCCTATGTCGCCACGGCGGCCGGCGCGCTCGCCTTCGCCGCGCTGCTCCGCCTCGCCCTGCGCCGCGGCGCGCTCCGCCGCCCGATCCTGCTCGGGTGGATGCTCGCGGGCGCCCTGCCGGCGCTCCACGTCGGCCTGGTCTGGTGCGGCCTGCTGCCGGAGGTCTACCTGCGGCTCGCGCGCCCCTGGGGCGCCCTGCTCGCGCTGGGCGCGACGTCGTTCGTCGCGCTCCGGTACCTCGCGCTCGCGCTCGCGTCGCCGCGCGCCCGCGCGCAGGGGGCGTGGCGCGCGCGGCTCGGCGATCTCCTCGCCCCCTTCGCCGCGTTCGCCGCGGCCATGGCCGTGGCCGGGCCGGAGATCGGCCGGCCGCTCGATCGGCTGACCGTCCTGGTCGCCGTCGATCGCAGCCGCTCCATCGATCTCGTCCCGGACGCCGACAAGCGCGTCGCGCACGAGCTCTCCATCGCCGAGCTCGGCATGCGCGACGACGACCGGATCGCCACGATCGCGTTCGCCGCCGGCGCGGCCACCGAGGACCCGCCGCGCCCACGATCGCAGCTCCCCGCCCCGCAGCGGGTCGCGCTCGGCCGCGACGGGACGGACCTCGCCGCGGGCATCCGGCGCGCGCTCGCCGAGGTGCCGCCCGACTCCGCGGCGCGCGTCGTGCTCGTCACCGACGGCGTCGCGACCCGCGGCGACACGATGGCCGCGGCCGCGGCCGCCGTCGCGGCCGGCCTCCCGATCGACGTGATCCCGCTGGAGCAGCGGGCGGTCCCCGACATCCGCGTCGTCGCCCTGCGCGCGCCCGCGCGGGCCGACGAGGGCGAGGCGCTCGACCTGCGGCTCGTCACGTCGTCGCCGTCGCCGGCCGAGGTCGAGATCCGCCTCCGCCGCGACGGAGAGCTCATCGCCCGCGCCGACGCCTCCATCGCCGCGGGCGAGGACGTGCTGCGCATCCGCGAGAAGGCGCCGGGGCCGGGGCTGCACCGCTACGACGTCGAGATCACCGCGAAGGATCCGCGGCTCGACGAGGCCGCCGAGGACAACGCGGCGAGCGCGTTCCTGCGCGTGCGCGGCGCCGCCGCGGCGCTCGTGCTGGAGGGCGACGCCGGGCAGGGCGCCTTCGTCGCGCGGGCGCTCGAGGGCGGCGCGTTCCGGGTGGCCGAGGGCGGCCTCGACAGCGTCCCCGCCGACATCGGCGGGCTCGCCGGCTACGACGTCGTTGTGCTCAGCGACATCCGCGCCTCGGATCTCTCGCCGGGGCAGATCGACGCGCTCGCGAGCTACGTCCGCGACCTCGGCGGCGGCCTCGTCCTGATGGGCGGCGACCGGAGCATGGGGCCCGGCGGCTACGCGCGGACGCCGCTCGAGGAGGTCTCGCCCGTCTCGTTCGATCTGAAGCAGGAGCGCCGTCGGGGGAGCCTGGCCGAGGTGATCGGCATCGACATCTCCGGCTCGATGTCGGCGAGCGCCGGCGCCCACACGAAGCTCGAGCTCGCCAACGAGGCCGCCGCCCGGTCGGCGGCGCTGCTCGGCCCCGGCGACAGGCTCGGCGTCGCGCACGTCGACACGGCGGTGCGGTGGAGCGTGCCGCTCGGGCCGGTCGTGGACAACGCCGCGATCGACAGGGCGATCCGCGCGGTGGGCCCGGGCGGCGGCGGCATCTACGTCGACATCACGCTCGAGGCGGCCTACCGCGCGCTCGACCAGGACGCCTCGAACCTGAAGCACGTGCTCCTCTTCGCCGACGGCTCGGACGCGGAGAACATGGGGCCTTGCCGCGCGTGGGTGGAGGCGGCCGTGCGCCGCGGGATCACGACGAGCGTCGTGGCGCTGGGCCAGGGCAGCGACGTGCCGGAGCTCGAGACGCTGTCGCGCCTGGGCAACGGCCGCTTCTACCTGGTGGAGGACGCCACGCGGCTGCCGGCGGTGTTCACGCAGGAGACGATCCTCGCGGCGAGGAGCGCGCTCGTGGAGGAGCCGTTCCACGTCGCGCTGGGCGCGCCCTCGTCGATCACGGCCGGCGTGCCGTTCGGCGAGGCGCCGCCGCTCGCGGGGTACGTGGTGACGATCCCGAAGAGCCGGGCGACGGTGCTGCTGTCGGGGCCGGAGGGCGATCCGGTGCTCGCCGTGTGGTCGGCGGGGCTCGGCCGGGCCGCGGCGTTCACGAGCGATCTGAAGGACCGCTGGGGTGCGGCGTGGACGCGGTGGCCCGGCGCGGCGCGGATGATCGCGCAGGCCGCGCGCGACGTGACGCGCAAGGCCGAGGATCCGCGGGTGCGCCTCGAGGCGGGCGTGTCGGGCGGCGAGCTGTCGGTGCGCGCGAGCGTTGTCGGCGACGACGGGCGGGCGCAGTCGTTCCGCCGGCTGGTGGTGCACGTCGCGGGGCCCGACGGCTTCTCGCGCGAGCTGCCGCTCGAGGCGACGGGCGCGGGGTCGTACACGGCGACGCTGCCGCTGTCGCGGCCGGGGACCTTCGTCGTGGTGGCCCGGGACGAGCTCACGGGCGAGGCCGTCGGGACCACGGGCGCGGCGATGACGGCCGGCGAGGAGCTGCGCCCGACGGGCAGCGATCTGTCGCTGCTCGGGCGGATCGCGGAGTTCACCGGGGGCAAGCGGCGCGACACGCTCGCGGGCATCTTCGAGGACCGGGCGTCGCGGCGCTTCGCGTACAGGGACGCGACGCCCCCGCTCGTGCTCTTCGCCGCGCTCGCGCTGCTGCTCGCCGTGGCGGCGCGGCGGCTCGCGCTGCCGGAAGCCGCGGCGGCGTGGCTCGCGCGGGCGGCGGAGCGGCTGCGGGCGCGCCAGTGGGGCGCGGAGGCCGAGGCGGCCGGCGCGGGAGCGACGGTGGGGGCGCTGCTGTCGGCGCGGGAGCGCGGGCGCGAGCGGCGCGGGAGCGCGCCGGAGAGGCCGGAGACGCAGGGCGAGGGGCGCGGCGAGCGTGACGGGCGAGGCCCGGCGTGGGCGGCGCCTGCCGGGAAGCCGGCGCAGCCGGCGTGGACGCCGCCGGCCGACGGGGCGGCGCAGCCGGCATGGACGGCGGGGCAGGCGGCCGCGCGGCCGGATCAGCGCGGAGCGGCCGGAGCGCCGGAGGCGGGGCAGAGCGCGCGCGGGACAGCGGCTCCGGGAGCCCACGAGCCCGCGCGCGCGGAGCGGCCGCTCTCCGCCGCCGAGAAGATCCTGGCGCGGCGCCGCGGGCGCCTGTGACATGGCCTGTCGGCCACCGCGACGCGGATCATGAGCGCGCTCGACGGTGCGCGGGAAACGGTGGTATCCGCGAGGCGCCGTCGATCCGCGCCGCGCGAGCTCATCTCCGGTTCATGAGAGAGAGGGAACCACAGAGGCACAGAGGGCACAGAGGGAGAGAGAGAGAAAAAAATCTCTTCCCCTCTCCTTCTCTCTTCCTCTGTGCCCTCTGTGCCTCTGTGGTTCAAATTCTTCTCATCATGCCCCCAGGAACGAGCCTGGCACTCGGCAAGCTGGCGATGTCCACGGTCGAGCGCCCGTCGGCGTGAGCGGCGCGCGTGGCCAGCGAGGGCCGTTGTCGACGGGCCTCGCTGGCCAGGGAGCGCTGCCGATCACAGCGGGACTTCGATCACGTCCTCGCAGGTGAACTCGACGCTCAGCGACGCCGCGGGGTCGGCCTGCACCGTGGAGCACGCGCTGGCGCAGAGCTCGATCGACGTCGGATTCCCGGGGTCGTCGTAGCGCCATGCGCTCTCGGCCGCGCAGTCCTGATCATACAGGAGGTTCGTCGGGGTGTTGCTCGCGCCGGTCGTGTACGTCACGTTGACCTTCTGCTTGTCGAACGTCCTGCCATCGGGCGCCGGCGGGATCGCGATCGTGCACGTGATCGCGGTCCCGCGGATCTGGTCGATGGCCGCCTTGAACGTGGCCGTGGTCTCCGCCGGGTCGCCGGTGTCGATGATGAACGCCTCGCCCGTGCCGCCCGCCTCGGCGATGTCCTGCAGGTTCTCGACGTTCTCCGGCGCGCCCCGCACCGGCGGGTTCGCGACGCCGACCACGTAGGTCGCGATGCCGTTCTGGCGCGCCGCCTGGACATGCTCCACGACCGCCTCGATCGAGTCCGACCCCTCGCAGAGCTGCGGGTAGCCGTCGGTCACGAGCACGACCGCGTATTTGCCGGGGCTCTGCTGCCGCTCTTCCTGGATGAAATCGACCGTGCCTTCCACCACGAACGCCGTCGGCGTGCCCATGCGCCAGTCGTCTTCTCTCTGGGGCGTGACGTCATCGATCGCCTCGCCGAACGCCTGCGAGGGCAGCGACGTCATCGGGACATCCGGGTTCTCGTACGTGCCGGCCCTGCACATCCGCCGCCGATCGGGGCCGGGGAAGAACGTGAGCGACGCCATGAGCCCGGTGGACTCGGGATCCGAGAAGAACTGCTTCGTGGCGGCGACGACGGGATCCCACTTGAGCGCCTTGTCGTGCCACGCCTCGTTGTTCGCGCCCATGCTGCCCGACACGTCGAACGCAAAGGCGAGATACACCTGCTGAAGACCGGTCTGGGCAGACTGGGCGGCGCACGCCTGTCCTGCGCCCGTCGAGCCGACAGCGCCGCTGCTGCCTGCGCCGGAATTCCCGCCCGGGCCAGCGCCGGCGCCCACCCCGAAGTCGCCGGTGCCCGCCGAGCCGCCGCTCTGCGAGCTACCGCCGCCCGAGCTGCCGCCGCCGTCACTGCTGTTCGAGGCGCCTCCGCACGCCGCGCCGGCCAGAGCCACCATCGACAAAGCAACGGTCATCGTAAGCAATCGCATGGTCCAACTCCTCTTAAGCACGTGCCAGCGCCGTCGACGGCGCTGTAGCAACTAGAAGCGAGGAGGCCTCCGGAGACGGCACCCTGCCGGACCACATCCTGAAACTCCGGGACCAGTGTGGAGTATAACCGAGAACGCTGCACTGTGCGCGACAACTGTATGAAAAAGAGAACACGTGGCATCGCGACGATCACAGCGCAAGAGTTTCATGCGCATGCAACGAGTCTGTGTGCTCGTGTGATCGATGGTCTCACACGCTGGGGTGATGAGAGCTCTGCGCGCATTCCGTGAGCGTGAGGCGCGCCGCGGTGTTGCAAATCCGGAGGCGATCCGAAGGGTGGAAGGCCTGTTGTCGGTGCTACGCGAGCGCTCCCCCGGCGTGCGCCTGCGCCCCCGGGTGCCCGGGCGGCAGCCCGAGGCGCTGCCGCACCTGCGCGATGCCGACGCCGACGCCCCCCGCGGCGAGCGCGAGCGGCCACGGGCGCCCGGTCTTCTGCCCGATGAACGCGCGCACCCGCCCCACGTCCTCGAGGATCGGCGTCAGCTGAGCCGGGTCGGCGAAGTTGTTCGCGAACGCATTCGCGAGCGCCTGTTGCCTGCTCGTGTTGTCTGCCCGCCCATCGCTGCCGTATTGCGCGAAGAGGAGGTGAAACACCCCGGCCGAGGCCGCGAGGAGGAGGTTGTTGAACCTGTCCGTGGGCGCGCCGTGGCGGGCATAGAAGCGATCGAAGGTGCGCGTCATCCATCCGGCGTCGAAGGGGCGATCGCCGTGCTGCGCGACGCACTCGACCAGGTTGCGGGCCATCTTGTTGCCGCTGTTGGCGCCCTGGCCGCCGATCGGATCGAGCGAGAGCGCCGTGTCGCCCAGCGGCGTCACGATCCGGCCGGAGGGCAGCCGCCCGACGGGCTTGCGCACCGCCGGGACGACCCGCCCCACCTGCCATCCGTGCCTGTCCGACAGCTCGGCTGAGCTGAACCATTCATGGTCCCAGGGGATGAGCTCCTTCACCAGCCGCCTCGTGATCGCGACCGCCTCCTCCCCCGTCTTGACGCCCTGGAACCGGTCCAGCGGCCCTCCGGGGATCGCCTCGATGATACAGTTCCAGCTCGGTCCAACGTCCTTGTGGTGGTAGGGCACCCAGAACGCCTCCCCGACGCCCGCGAACAGGTTGAACTTGACCGGGAGCAGCGGGACGCCGTCGAACCCGAGCTTCGGGCCGGTCACGCAGATCATGGCGAGGTTGCGCTGCGCCTCGGTGTGGACGCTGCGCGCCGGGTCGCGCTCGAACAGGTTGCACAGGTCGCCTCGCCCTGCAGCGACGATGGTGAGGTCGTTCTCCGCCGCGATCTGGTCGAGCCGCGCCACGGAGACGGGCTCGATGACGATCTTGCCGCCGCGCGCCTCGAGCTCGAGCATCCACCGGTGGCTCTGGAGCCGGAGATCGATCGCCATGAACGGGCGCTCCAGTCGGCCCGCCAGCGTGAGGAGACGGTTGCCCGGGGCGGCGCACGCGGTGAGCTGAGCGCCCTCGCCCCTGGGCGCGGCGTCCTCCCAGAAGGCGAGGCCGAGCTCGCGCTCGAACGCGAGGGCCATGTCGAACCGCGCGGCGGTGCCGGTCGGCTTCGACTCGTTCAGCCATTGCTCTGGCGTGCGATCCGAGTAGAGCGTCACGTCATGGCCGGCCTTCACCAGGCCGTGCGCCGCGAGCAGGCCAGCCTGTCCGGACCCCACGATAGCTATCTTCCGCATAGGACACCCCCAGGTTGCGTTCGTCCGCGTTCGCCTCACGACGACGCGCGCCGAGCCGTCCACGTCGGTTCGTCGTCCGGCACGCCAGACGCATCGCGCGCATGGAAAGCCCAGTCGAATCGCACCCTATCACCAGAGCCAGGCCGTCAGGAAGCATCCCGCAGCGCCCCGAGTCCCCCGCTGCCCGTCTGAACCGCGCCTCCCGCGCTCTCCGTCGCCGCTCGCTGCCCCCTGGTTGCGAGGCGCGGCGCCTTGGAGTAGCGTCCGCGCCGCCGCGGGGCCCGGGCGACGTCGCTCGCCCAGCTCCAGCGGACGAGCCGGGCTTCTGGTGCGCGCCCCGGCTCGCGCGGCCCCCACCGCGCACGGGAGACGAGAATGGCCCGAGGCTCGACAACCACGCGCAGCGAATCGGACGCTGCCGAATCGCTCATCGGCCGGGGCGCCCGCATCCGCGGGCGGGTCCACGGCGACGGCTCGCTCCGGGTCGAGGGGAGCGTCGAGGGGGACATCCGCCTGGCCGGCGACCTCGAGATCGAGGACGGCGCGTCGGTCACCGGGGACGTCGAGGCGAGCTCGCTCGTCGTCGCCGGGCAGCTCACGGGAGACGTGGCGTCGCGCGGCCCCGTCACCATCCGGGCGACCGCGCAGTACGCCGGAAACGTGGGGGGCAGCGAGGTGATCCTCGAGGAGGGCGCGGCGTTCGCCGGTCGCATCGAGGCGGAGTTCGACCTCCCGGCCGAGCTCTCGGAGCGGGCCGGCGGGCGCGGTCAGGGCACCCGGCAAGCGGCGGGGCGGTAGCGCGCGTCGGGCGGCAGCGCGCGTTGACGGATGAAGCATCGCGCCCCGAGGGCGCGACGAGGAGCACGAACGTGGCGGGTACGATCATCGGAAACGGGCTCACGATCGAGGGCGAGATCACCTCCGACGAGGAGGTGATCGTCGCCGGGACGGTGCGCGGGCGGCTCACCGTCGAGGGGCCTCTGACCATCGACGCTGGGGCGCTGGTCGAAGCGGACATCGGGGCGGCGTCGCTCCAGGTGGGCGGCAACGTGACCGGCAACGTCACGGCGGCCGACCGCGTGGACCTCCTCGCGGGCGGTCGCCTCGTCGGCGACGTGAAGGCGTCGCGGCTCACCATCGCGGACGGAGCCTCGTTCAAGGGCAACGTCGACATGGACGTGTAGCCGATGACCTCCCAGTCCTCGATCGGGCCGACCACGGCCATCCGCGGCAACGTGCAGGGCGACGGGGATCTCGAGATCCTCGGGCGCGTCGAGGGGAGCGTCGTCATGACCGGCGACGTGACCATCGGCGAAGGCGCGCTCATCCAGAGCGACGTGCGCGGGCGGCGCGTCGTCGTCCGCGGCGCTGTCGCCGGCAACATCTCCGGGGAAGAGGCCGTGATCCTCGAGCCCGGCGCGCGCGTCGTCGGCGACCTCGGCGCGCCGCAGATCGGCATCCACGCGGGCGCGCTGGTGCGCGGCAACGTCACCACCGGCGCGCCGCTCGCCGCGCAGGCGGCCCCGGCGCGCGCCGCGGCGGCAGAGGCCGCGCCGCGCGCCGCCGCCGCTCCCGCGGCCGCGCGGCCGGCCCGCGCGCCGGCGCCGGCAGCCCGGCCTGCGCCCCGCGTCGCGCCTGCGGCGGCGCGCCCCGCGCCCGCCCCGCGCCCGGCGCCGCCGGCGCGCCCGGCGCCGGCGGCGCGCCCCGCGCCGGTCGAGGTGGCGCCCGAGCCGCGCCTCGCGACGGCGCACGACGAGGACGACGCCGATCTGACGGCCTCGGCGGGCGGCGAGGGCGACGAGCCCGAGGCGGCCGAGGGCGCCGGCGGGCCGCCGCCGCCCGTCGTCCCTGCGCTCAGGAAGGGGGCCGCGAAGGCCTCGCTCCGCAAGCGGGGCGGGCGGTGAGCGCCGCCGGCGCCTCGGAGCGGGAGCGGCTCGTCGCGCTGCTGCGCGAGCGGTCGTTCGAGCAGAAGCGCGTCGTGCTCGCGTCCGGGCGCGAGAGCGACTTCTTCATCGACTGCAAGCAGTCGGTGCTGACCGCCGAGGGGCACGCCCTCGTCGGCGCGCTGATGTTCGAGGCGCTCGACGCGCTCCCCCGTTGCGAGGCCGTCGCCGGCGTCGAGCTCGGGGGGTGCCCCCTCGCGAGCGCGGTGTCGCTCACGAGCTTCCTGCGCGGCCGCCCCCTCCCCGCGCTCTACGTGCGCAAGGAGGTCAAGGACCACGGCTCGCGCCGCCTTGTCGAGGGCGATCGCGGGCTCGTGCCCGGGATGCCCGTCGCGATCCTCGAGGACGTGATCACGACCGGCGGCTCGACGCTGAAGGCGGTCGAGAAGCTGCGCGCCGCGGGCGCCTCGGTGGTCGGCGTGATCGCCCTCGTCGACCGCCTCGAGGGCGGCGCGGAGACGATCCGCGCGGCGGGGCTGCCGGTCGTCGCGATCTGCACGCGGCGGGATTTCCTGCCGGACAGCCCGCCCGGCTGAGGCGCCGCGCGCCGCCGCGCGCGGCGCTACTCCGCCGCCTTCGCCTGCTGCTCGCCGAGGAGCGGGAAACCGAGCGCCTCGCGCTGCGCGAGGTACGTCTCGGCGACCGACCGCGCCAGCGCGCGGACCCGGCCGATGAAGCGCTGCCGCTCGGTCACGCTGATCGCGCCGCGCGCGTCGAGGACGTTGAAGCGGTGCGCCGCCTTCACGACGAAGTCGTAGGCCGGCAGCACCAGCGCCTTGCGCGGATCGATCGCCGCCCCCTTCGCCGCCGGATCGGCGCCCCGGTGCAGGAGCCGCTTCACCTCGGCCTCGCACACGTCGAAGGCCGCGAAGTGCTCGGCGATGTCGGCCTCCTCGAAATTGTAGGTCGACCACTCCCACTCCGCGCGCTGGTAGAGATCCCCGTACCGCACGACCTTCCCGCCGGCGTCGGAGTAGACGACGTCGTAGATGCTGTCCTTGTCCTGCAGGTACATCGCGATCCGCTCGAGGCCGTACGTGAGCTCGCCGGACACGGGGCGACAGTCGATGCCGCCGATCTGCTGGAAGTAGGTGAACTGCGAGATCTCGAGCCCGTCGAGCCACACCTGCCAGCCGAGCCCCCACGCGCCGAGGGTCGGCGACTCCCAGTCGTCCTCGAGGAACCGGACGTCGTGCTCGAGCGGGTTCGTGCCGATCGCGCGCAGCGACTCCAGGTAGAGGTCCTGGATGTCGATCGGGCTCGGCTTGAGGATCACCTGGAACTGGTGGAACTGCTGAAGACGATTCGGGTTTTCGCCGTAGCGACCGTCCGACGGCCGCCGGGAAGGCTCGACGAACGCCACGTTCCAGGGCTCGGGGCCGAGCGCACGCAGGAACGTCGCCGGGTTGAAGGTGCCGGCGCCGACCTCCGAGTTGTACGGCTGCACGACGAGGCAGCCGCGCTCGGCCCAGAACTTCTGCAGTGCGAGGATGAGGTTTTGGAAGGTCATGGGAGGGCCCGGTTCTTAGCGTGAATCTCGCGCGCACGCGATATGCAGCCCGGCCCGCCCGAAAAGCAGCCGCCGACAGGCCGGCCATCCCGTCGAGGACGACGCGGGACCGGCGCCCTTCCAGCGCGGAGGGCCGCGCCCCTTTCCTTCCCGCGCGGGCGCAGGGGGGCGGGGTTCAGGGCGGCGGGCTGCACGACGGGTAAAGCGCGGTGAAGCCCGTCTCATCGAGGAACGTCGAGATCGCCTCCGCGTACACGGTGTTGCCCGGCGTCCTGCAGACCAGCTTGCCGACGCTGTTGATCGAGCAGTCGGCGCCGGCCTCGTCCTGGCACGCGCCGAGGAGGGTGATGCCGCAGAGCGACGAGCCGTCGCAGATGCGCAGGTTCGCGAAGGCGCTCCAGCTCAGGCCGCACGCCGCCGCCGCGCCGTCGTCCGCGCAGGCGAAGACCTCCACCTTGGCGGGGTCGAAGATGTTGCCGAACATCGTGGCGTCCGGAATGGAGTAGTCCACGGCGTCCTGCGCCGAGGCGTCCGTGAGCCCCCCGTGGCTGCCCACCATGCGGATCGGCACCTTCGCGCCGATCCCGTTGAGGGTCTGGAGCAGACACGCCGTCACCCAGCGCTGCGACGACAGGGCGCCCAGCTTCCCCGCCTTCCACGTCGGCGCGAGGCCGATCGCGCCCTTGAAGGAGACCGCTGGCATCGACGTGCTCACCGTGGTGCCGCGAGGGAGCGCGCAGCCCACGACGTAGTGGAGGACCTTGCGCCCCGCGTCGCTGGCCAGGAGCCGCGTGGGCGTGAGCAGGCCGGTCGCGGGGTCGACGAGCGGAGACGTCGCGAGCCGCTGCAACAAGTACTGCGTGGAGGTCTGCCAGAAGAACGACGGCACGTCGCCGTTGGTCCAGATGATCGCGTCCTCCGCGACAGCGAGCTCGTCGTCTGCGCCGTCCTGCGGCGCCGCGACGCAACCGGACGCGAAGAGGAGAGAACCGGCAACGACAGCAAGGGACGATCGGGCGTTGAGCATGCGCTTCCTTCCGCCGCTGGCGCGGCATGCGAACGCGCTCGCTCGGTCCATGGATCGTGCCACCGACGCGCGGCGCCGCCGCCGTCCTCCGGACCGCCGCTTCCGGCCCGAGCAGCGCCGCGTCTCGACGCGCGAAGGCGGCGGCGCCCGGGCGGCGCCATGGACGACCGGAGGCGCTGGCCCTCAGCCCATGGAGGCTCGCGCCTCCACCTCGCGGAAGCGCCGCCACATGTCGTCGAAGCGAGCTTGCCAGATCGGACACGCGACGAGGAGCGCCCCTGCCTGCGCGAGCGCGCCGGACGCCTCGTCCCGCGCGCCGCGTCGGATCGCCATCGCCGCGCGCCAGTGGAGGAGCTCCAGGTGCTCGAACGGGAGCAGCCCACCGCGCGCCTCGTCGAGCAGCGCGTCCCAGCGACGCCCCAGCGCGCCGGCGTCGGGCGCGTCGGGCGCGGCGTCCCGCCGAGCGCCGAGCTGCTCCAGGACGAGCCCGAGCATCCGGAAGAGCGCGGACAGCGAGGGGGCCGTCGCGGCGTCCGGCGGGCAGCGCCGGCCGATCCCGTCGACGAGGCGCGCCGCCTCGTCGTGGCCGCCGCGCGCGATAAGGATCCGGGCGAGCAGCAGCGAGCTCTCCGGCACCGGGACCTCCACGAACCGCTCCTCGAGGACGAGGGCGCGCCGCGCGAGCGGGAGGGCCTCCTCGTCCTGGTGGTTGGCGTAGAGCAGCTCGGCGACGTTGTGCGTCGCCATCCGCTCGAAGAGCGGGTTGCCGATCTCCCGCGCCAGGGCGATCGTCCGGCGCATGTCGTCGATCGCGAGGAGCAGCTCGTTCCTGGTCGTCCACAGCAAGGCGCGGTTGACGTACAGCGCGCAGACGTGGGGCCAGTCCTCGACCTGCGCCGCCAGCGCGATGCCCGTCTGGAACGTCGCCTCCGCCTCCTCCAGCCGCCCGGCGAACACGAGCGCCGCCGACCGCAGGACGAGCGCCACGACGCGCGCCTCGTAGTCGCGCGCTGCCTCGGCGGCCGCGACGCCCTGGCCCAGGAGATCGGCCGCCTCCGCCATGCGCCCCTGCCGCATGCAGGTCCGCCCGAGCCCCACAACGAGCCGGGCGGCGAGGCCCGGCGATCCGGCGCGCTCGACGAGCGGGCGCGCCTCCTCCACCCGCCTGGCCGAGGCCTCGAAATCGTTCGCCCAGTCGAGGACGGTCGCCTCGACGAGGAGGGCGTCGGCCAGGAGCGCGGCGTCCCCGAGCTGCGCCGCGAGCGCCCGCGCGGCGGCGAGATCCTCCAGCGCCTCGCGCGGGCGGTGGACCCCGTAGCGGCTCTTGCCGCGCCCGAGCCGCGCGAGAACGCGCACGCGCGGATCGCCCTCCGCCGCGAACGAGAGGCACGCGGTGTAGCGCTGGTCCGCCTCGACGTGGCGGTGCCGTGAGAGCGCGGCGTCGCCGAGCCGAAGGCACGCGTCCGCCGCCTCCTCCAGCGCCCCGCACCCGCCGGCGTGCCGCGCGAGCGGCTCGAGGAGCTCGGGGCGAGGCCCCTCCGCCTCGACCCTGGACCGGAAGTGCGCGAGCGCGTGCCGGTGGATCTGCGCGCGCTGCGCCGGGTCGAGCAGCTCGTGGACCGCGTCCTGGAACACCGCGCTCTGGAACGAGCAGCGCTCGCCCGCGCCGCGCTGGAGGATCCCCCGCTCGGCGAGCGCGCTCAGGCCGTAGCCCGCGTCGATCGGCGTGCCGGCGACGCCCGCGCGCTCGATCGCGTCCTGGACCTGCTCGAGCTCCGCGCGGCCGAACGAGACGCCCAGCACCGAGCAGAGCCTGACGCAGGCCGCGAGCTCCGGCGGCAGGGCGTCGATCTGCCGCTCCGCGAGCCACTGCCACGCCGGCGACGGAGGCAACGCGTCGAGCTCCGCCGTCGCGACGTAGTGGCTGCCGGAGCCCGCGCGGCGCCGCACGATGCCGGCCCGCTTCAGCGAGCGCACGAGCTCCGAGAGGCAGGCGGGGTTGCCGCCCGCCCAGCCCGCGAGCCGGCGCAGCGTGGCGGCGGGCGGGTACTCGGCCGGCCGCAGGAGCTCGGCGGCGAGCGCCATCCCGGCCTCCTCGTCGAGGGGCGCGAGCGCCGCCCGGCGGTGGCGCTGCGTGCGCGCGCCCCACGCGCGGCGCACCTGCTCGAAGCGGGGGTGCGCGGCGACAACGACCCAGAGCGCGACGCCCGGGCCGTCGAGCGTCGCGTACTCGAGCGCGTCGACAAGCGCGTCGTCGGCCCGGTGCGCGTCGTCGAGGAGCACCGCCACCGGGCCGCGGCGCGCGAGCCGGCGCAGCCCCTCCCCGAGCGCCTGCACCACGCCGAGGTGGAGCGACGCGGGCGCGCCGCCGCCCGCCGGGGGCGACCAGCCCAGCGCCGCCGCCACCGCCGGCCACGTCGCCGAGCCGAGCGCGTCGCCGAGCCGCTCGCGGCAGAAGGCGGCGGGATCGGCCGGCGGGTCCGCGGGCGCCTCGAGCACCTGGCGCAGGAGCTCCGCCGCGTCGCGCGCCGCCTCCCCGGGCAGCGGCTGCGCGGCGCGCAGGGAGATCACCCGCGCCGCGGGCGCCCGGGCGGTCAGGCGGCGCGCCACGGCGGCGGCCTCCGCCACGAGGCGGCTCTTGCCGAGCCCTGGCTCGCCGAGGAGCGTGAACAGGCCCGGGCACGTCCCGTCGAAGGCCGCCCCGGCGCTCGCGGAGAGCGCCGCGACGACGTCGGCGCGGCCGGCGAGCGGCGCCTCGAGCTCGGCCGAGGGCGCGGCGCGCGACGAGGCGGGGCCCGGGTCGTCGCGCGCCGGCAGGGCGCGCTCCAGCTCCGCGGTGAGCGCGACGCCCGACCAGGGCTCCGGGGGCAGCCATGTCTCCGGGCGCTCGACGGCGGCGCCGTACGCCGCGGCGGCGCTGCGCGCCTTGCGGCGGAGCGTGACGGAGGCCAGGTGGAGCGCCGCCCGCGCGCCGTGCCGCTCGGCGAGCTCGCGCGCGGCGGCGAGCGCGGCCTCGGCCGGGTGATCGGCGTTCCGGCCGGAGAACACGGCCACATAGCGGCTGCCGCGCTGCCGCGCGATGAACCCGTTGCGGCCGGTCACGGCGGCGATGACCGGCGCCGCCGGGGCGACCGTGTCGGCGACGAGCAGGACGACCGGGTGCCCCCCCTCGGCGATGAGCCTGGCCGGCGCGGCGACCGCCCGCGCGGCGACCGACAGCGCCGCCTCGGCGCGCGCCGCCGCGAGCGTGCTTCGCAGCGCCGAGGCGCTCGCGGGGCGGCGGTCGCGGTCCTTGGCGAGGCACGCGAGCGTCAGCGCCTCCAGCGCGGCGGGCACCGGCGCGAGCTCGCCCGGGCGCCGCGGGCGCAGCGCGAGGTGGCCGTGCTCGACGGCGCCGGCGTCGCCCGCGAACGGCAGCTCCAGCGTGAGCAGCTCGAACAGGACGACGCCGAACGCGTAGAGGTCGGCGCGCTCGTCGATCGCCTCGCCCCGGATCTGCTCGGGGGCCATGTAGTCGGGGGTCCCGAGGACCGCGCCGGTCCGGGTGAGCTGCGCCTCTCCGCCGGGAGCGCCCACGGCGCGCTTCGCGAGGCCGAAGTCGATCAGAACGACGCGCGCTCCGGGGGCGGAGGGCGCGCCCCCGGAGCGCGCGAGGAAGAGGTTTTCCGGCTTGAGATCCCTGTGGATCACGCCCTCGGCGTGCGCGGCCTCGAGCGCCGCGAGCACGGCGTCGGCCCTCGCGGCGGCCCAGTCCGGGCCGGGCGGCTCGGCGAGCGAGGCGAGCTCCGAGGCGAGCGTGCGGCCGGAGAGCCGCTCCATCACGAGGTAGGGGCGGCCGTCGTCGAGCCGACCGCGCCCGTGGAGCCGCGGAGCGTGCGGAGGGCCGATGCGCTGGAGCGCCTCCGCCTCGCGGCGGAAGCGCTCCTCGAGCGCCGGGGTCGCGGAGAAGCCGACCTTGACGGCGACCTCGGCGCCGTCGCTGCCCGAGATCCCCGCCCAGACCGCGGCGAACCCGCCTTGTCCGAGGCGCTCGCCCAGCGAGATGCCGTCGACGCGCGGCGGGGTGGCCGCCCCGCGCTCGCTCGCCGGCGGGGGCGTCGACCCGTCGAGGGGGCACGGATCGCCGCCTTCGCGGCGCCGGTGACAGGAGGGGCAGCGATGCACTCGATGACGGCTCCGGCGGAGGGGCGCGCGCGAGCGCCGACCTTCCCTGTGATAGTCTCGCGCCCGCTGGCAGATGGCACGCGCCGATGATCGTACCCTCCAGAGCGCGCCGCCCGAGCAGAGCGCGCCGCCCGAGGTCGCAGGGCTCGCCGGCGAGACGACTGTCGCCCTCCCCGTGGGCGAGGGGCAGGCGGCGGCCGCCGGGGGCGAGCCCACGCGCGAGGCGCCGGATCGCGCGGGCGATTACCGGCTCGGGAGCGCCCTCGCCGAGGGGGGCTTCGGCGTCGTCTACCGCGGGGAGCACGCGGAGCGCGGCACGCCGGCGGCGGTGAAGGTGATGCACCCCGAGCTCGCCCTGCACCCCGATCTGCTCGCCCGCTTCGAGCGCGAGGTCGAGGCGACGCGGCGGGTGCGGCACCCGGGCGTGGTCGAGATCTTCGACGTCGGCCGGCTCGCGGACGGGCGCCCCTACCTCGTCATGGAGCTGCTCGAGGGCGCCGACCTCGCGCAGCTCCTGCGCGGCCGCGGCCGGCTGCCGCCGGAGGAGGCGCTCGCCGTGCTCGAGCCGCTGTGCAGCGCGCTCCAGGCGGCGCACGCGCTGGCGATCGTGCACCGCGACGTCAAGCCGTCGAACGTCTTCCTGTGCGCCGGGAGCGACCGCCCGCGCGTGGTGCTGCTCGACTTCGGGGTGGCGAAGCTGCTCGACGCGCCCGGGCCCGCGCTCACGACGTCGCGGCACGTCGTGGGCTCGCCCTCGTGCATGTCCCCCGAGCAGCTCATGAGCCGCCCCGTCGACGCGCGGTCGGACATCTACGCGCTCGGCGCGCTGACGTACACGATGCTCGCCGGGGAGCCGCCGTTCTCGGGCACGTCGCTCGTGGTGCTGCGCCAGCTCCACCTGTTCGCGAGCCCGCCCCGCCCGAGCGCGCGGGCGCGCGTGAGCCCGTCGCTCGACCGCGTGGTGCTGCAGGCGCTCAGCAAGGATCCCGCGGAGCGCCAGGCGTCGGTGGGCGAGTTCATCGCCGGCCTGCGCGCGGCGATCGCGGCGCCACGGGCGCGCGGCGCCGGCGAGCGGCGCGCCGCGGTGGGCATCCACGTCGAGGTGCACGCCGACCCCGGCACCCTCGAGGAGCCGGACGCGGAGCTGCTCGACGATTTCGAGGCGGTCCTGCCGCTCGCGCTCGGCGCGCTCGCGGACGCGGGGTTCGGGGCGGCCGTCGAGGCGGGCACGGCCGCGCTGGTGACGGCCGACAGGCCGCTCGATCCGGCGGCAGACAAGGCGGCGCGGCGCCGCGCGGTGGACGCGGCGCTGTCGCTGATGCGGCAGCTCGACGCGCGCGCCGGGCGCGACCCGAGGGTCCACGTCCGCCTCTGCGTGCACGCCGGCGAGCTCGTCGCGGGCGCGGACGGCGCGCTGGCGGGCGGCGACCTGCTGGAGCTCGCCGCCTGGGTGCCCGAGGGGACGGCGCACGGCGTGTTCGCCTCGCCGGCGGTGCTCGACGGGCTCGGCATCGCCGCGCAGCCCGCGCCGACGTCGCGGCGTCCGAGCGCGCTGCTGCGCGTGATCGACGCCGAGCGGCCTTAGCGGGACGCCGGCGGCGGCGCCCGGGCGGGCTCGCGCCTCGAGCGCGCCCCTCTCCCCGGCGCGGCCTGCGCTGTTCTGCGCGGCGCTCCCTGGCCCGCTTGCGCTTGCCCGATCGGCGGCGTAGCTTCCGGCGCAATTGTATGGGTTCCCATGCATCGCCGCCCGGGCGGCGAAAGAGCGCCGCGCAGCGGTCGTACGGCGGGCCGGACGCGCAGCGGGTCATGGACGCGATGCGCGCCATCGTGCAGCGCCTGCGCGTCTCGTCGCGCGCGTGCGAGCGGCAGCTCGGCGTGAGCAGCGCGCAGCTCTTCGTGCTGCAGCAGCTCGACCAGGCGGCGGCCGCGTCGATCGCCGAGCTCGCGCAGCGCACGCTGACGCACCAGAGCTCGGTGTCGGTCGTCGTGACGCGCCTCGCGGAGCGCGGGCTGGTCGCCCGGCGCGCCTCGCTCGAGGACGCGCGCAGGACCGAGATCGCGCTCACCCCCGCCGGCCGCGCGCTGCTCCGCCGCGCGCCGCGCACCGTTCAGGCCGAGCTCATCGCCGCCGTGGACCGCCTGCCGGCCGACGAGCGCCGCGGGCTCGCGCAGAGCCTCACCACCCTCGCCCGGGCGCTCGGCGCCGGGGACGAGGCCCCCCCCCTGTTCTTCGATGGCGACGAAGCCCGCTCCGGCACCGGGGCGGGGGATCACGAGGAGAGCTGACATGTCGAGCGCGAACGCCCCACATACCAACACGGCCTCCGGGAGCCTCCCGGTCGCCCCTTCGATGGGGCCGGCCCTCGAGGACCTCCGCGTCCCCGCCCCCGCGGCCGCCGTCGACCGGCGGGTCGTCTTCGTGAGCGGCCTCGCGATCGCGATCGCCGGCGTCGCGTTCCTCGCGGCGGAGCTGCTCACCAAGCTCATCGCCGTCATCACGAACCTCGCGTTCTTCGGCCGGCTCTCCGCCGCGCCCGCGTCGCCCGCCGAGCACCAGGTGGGCCCGCTCGTGCTCGTCGTGCCGATCGTCGGCGCGCTCGTCGTCGGCGTGATGGCGCGCTACGGCTCGCAGGCGATCCGCGGCCACGGGATCCCGGAGGCGATGGAGCAGGTGCTCTTCAACCAGAGCCGCATCCCGCCCCGGATAACGCTGCTCAAGCCGCTCTCCTCCGCGATCGCGATCGGCACCGGCGGGCCGTTCGGCGCGGAGGGGCCGATCATCGCGACCGGCGGCGCGCTCGGCTCGCTGGTCGGGCAGGTGCTCCGGATCACGGCGGACGAGCGCAAGACGCTGCTCGCCGCGGGCGCGGCGGCGGGCATGTCGGCGACCTTCGGGAGCCCGGTGGCCGCCGTGCTGCTCGCGATCGAGCTCCTGCTCTTCGAGTACCGGCCGCGCTCGGTGATCCCCGTCGCCCTCGCCGCCGCCACGGCGGCCGCCGCGCGCCTGGCCGTCGGCGAGACCGCGCCGGCGTTCGAGATGGCGGCCGTGGCGCCCTCGACCGGCCCCGCGCTCGCCTTCTACATCGCGCTCGGCGCCGTCCTCGGCGTCGCGGCGATGGGCGCGACCCGCGCGGTCTACGCGATCGAGGAGGCGTTCGAGCGGCTGCCGCTGCACTGGATGTGGTGGCCGGCGATCGGCGCCGTCGCGATCGGCGCGGTGGGCTACTTCGCGCCGCAGACGCTCGGCGTCGGGTACGACAACATCGACGACATCCTGAGCGGCCGGCTGGCGCTCGCCGCGCTCGTGTCGCTCTCGGTGCTGAAGTTCGTCTCCTGGTCGATCGCGCTCGGCAGCGGCACCTCGGGCGGGACGCTCGCGCCGCTCTTCACCATCGGCGGCGGGCTCGGCGCGGCCCTCGGCCTCGCCGCCAGCTCGCTCTTTCCCTGGCTCAACGCGGACGCCCGCGTCGCCGCGCTCGTCGGCATGGCGGCGATCTTCGCGGGCGCCTCCCGCGCGCTGCTCGCCTCGGTGGTCTTCGCCTTCGAGACGACCCGGCAGCCGATGGGGCTCCTGCCGCTGCTCGGCGGCTGCAGCGCGGCTTTCCTCGTCTCGAGCCTGCTGATGCGGCACTCCATCATGACGGAGAAGCTCGCCCGCCGCGGCGCGCGCGTGATGGCGGAGTACGCGGCCGATCACCTGGCGCAGATCACCGCGCGCGAGGCTGCCTCCTGCCCCGCCGTGACGCTCGCGGCCGACGATACGGTCGAGGCGGTCCGCGCCTTCCTGGTGTCGCAGGGCAAGGGGTCGCGCCACCAGGGCTTCCCGGTCGTGGACGGCCGAGGAGAGCTCATCGGCGTGATCACCACGCGCGACGTGCTCGCCCAGCAGGCCGGCGATCTCCCGATCCGCGACCTCGTCCGGCGGCCGCCCGCCGTGGTGTTCGACGACAGCTCCCTCCGGGAGGCCGCCGATCACATGATCACCGAGGGGGTGGGCAGGCTCCCGGTCGTGTCGAGGCAGGCGCCCCGCAAGGTGCTCGGGATACTGACGCGCAGCGACCTGCTCGACGCGCACAGGAGCCGGATCGAGGCCGGGCAGCGCCGCGAGCAGGCGCTCGTCCGGCGGGGCGGCGCGCCGCCCGACCGCCGGCAAGGCGCCGCGAGCGAGGAGCTCCCGTCCTGAGGGGCTAGTCGACGAAGTAGTCGCGGTCGCCGGCGAGCCCCTGCTCGAGCGCGGCCATGCCCTTGGCGACGTCGAGCTTCACGCCTTCGCGCTGGAAGCTCATCCCCATGGCGTAGAGCGTCTTGAACAGGTTGTGCGAGCGGCACTGCTCGCCCATCTGGCCGACGCGCACGATGTTGAGGCCGAAGGCGCCCGAGATCTCGACGCGGAAGGCCTTGGTCATGTACTCGCGGATGCGGGCGCTATCGACGCCGCTCGGCAGCTTGATGGCGAGCACGCTGTTGAGGCGCACGTCCTTCGCCGCGAACAGCTCGAGCCCCATCGCCTCGATGCCCGCCTGCATGGCCAGAGAGCTCATCTCGTGGCGGCGGAAGCGCCGCTCGAGCGTCTCCTCGCAGACGAGGCGCAGCGCCTCGTGCAGCGCGAGCACGCCGGGCACGGGCGCCGTGTAGTGGTATTGCTGGTAGCCCCAGAACCGCTGCGCGCGCGTGGCGTCGTAGCACCAGTGCGGGCGCGGCGAGGGGCGCTCCTCGACAACCTTCCACGCGTCCTGCGAGAACGCGCAGGCCGAGACGCCCGGGATCGACGACAGCGCCTTCTGCCCGCCGACGATGCCGACGTCGATGCCCCACTCGTCCATGTGCACCGGCATGGCCGTGAGCGTGACCACCGCGTCCACGATCGTGAGCGCGCCGTGCGCCTTCGCGAGCTTGCAGATCTCCGGCAGCTCCACCATGCGGACGCCGCAGGACGTCTCGCCGTGCGCCATCGTGATCACGTCGTAGCGCTGCTTCTTCAGCGCCTCGCGCACCTCCGCGAGGGTGACGGGCCGCCCGGCCGGCCCCTCGAGGAAGGTCACGTCGGCGCCGACGCCGAGCGCCATCTCGCCGAGGCGGCCGCTGAACGTCCCCACCTTCAGGCAGAGGACCTTGCGCCCGGGCCAGCACAGGTTCGCCACGGCCATCTCCATGGCCGCGGACGCGGGCCCGGCGATGCCGAGGATCTTGTCGCTGCGCGTCTGGAACGCGTAGGCCGCCATGTACTTCACGTTCTGGATGACGCGGTCCATGGTGGGGCCGAGGTGATTGATGATGACCCCGTTCGCCTGCGCCACCGCCTGCGGGATGGGCACCGGACCGGCGCCCATGAGGAGCAGCGGCTCGGACGGCAGGATCGCGGCGAGGGGCGTGATCGGCGGGGGCAAGATGGAGAACGACATGGCCAGGACCTTGGGCAAAAGCGCGGAGCGCGCTAGCAAGCCCAATGCATCCTGCCGCGTCAAGTTTTAGCCGGCAAGCGGGCGCGACGCCTGACCCGCTCGGGCGGCCGGCGGGCGCCTGCATGCCCTGACCCCGATCGCCGACGGGCCGTTCTCGGCGGCGTCCGGCGCGGGCTGCCGGCCAGGAGAGGCCCTGCTTGTCGCACGACCCTGGGGGGCGAGTCATACGACGAGCGGGACCTCCGCTGCCCCTGTGCCGAGGAGGCCCTGCTCGTCGCACGACCCCGGGGGGGTGAGTCATGCGACGAACAGGGCCCCCTCTGGCCTACCGTGAAGGGCGGGAGCGAGCGCTGCGTCGGCAGAACCCGAGTCGGGCTCATGAGCAGCAAGGCTCTCTCCACGCCTCGTACGATAGACCCAAGGTGTTCCCCGACGTCACAGGGCGCAGCGGCGGAACAGGAGCTCCTCCCTGTCGCGCCCTGTGACTGTATCGGGCGTAGCGCCTCAGCAGAGGGTCAATCGACCCGTTCATACCACCGAGCGACGCCGCGAGATCGCCTGATAGCCCGCGGTGAGCAGGATGGCGCCGATGAGGGACATGAAGAACCCCGCCGGCTCGCCCTCGCGGTACATGAAGAGCATGCGGCCGAGCAGCCCGCCGACGAACGAGCCGATGACGCCGATGATCATCGAGACGACCCACCCGCCCGGTTCACGGCCCGGGACAATAAGGCGCGCCAGAGCACCGACGACGAGGCCAAACAGGAGAAAGAGAATGAACGACATGATGAACCTCCCAGGGAGGAGCGAAGCGCTCCTCGTTGCTTGCAGACTGTTCAGCAAGCGCCGCGCCATGCCGTGAACTCCGCGCTCTCCTACAGGCGCCCGGTCGGGCAGGACGCCGCGGGCAGAGCGCAGGGGCACCATTCCACCGCAGAATCCGGCTGCAGCACGCAATGCGGCCTGGCGAGCCGGGACGGCCAGCTCGTCCGGTGGGGACGCTTCCACCGGATGTGCGTGGCGTATTGCCTCAAACGAGCTGAAAGGGAGAGCGCGGGCGGGGTAGCCTGCCTCAATGTCCCCCCTCGCCCTCCCGATGGGGTCGGCTCGCGCCGTCGTGGCGTGGCGGTTGCACGTGGTGGAGAGCGATGGCGCGCCGCAGAAAGGCGCGGCGCATGTCCAATCAAGAGGAGGGTACGATGAGCAACGAGAGCGACCGTAATGAAGGAACCGCGGAGGAGCTGGGTGGCAAGCTCAAGAAGGGGCTCGGCAAGCTGATCGGCGACGAGCAGATGGAAGCGGAGGGCCGCGCCAAGGAGGTCAGGGGCAAGGTCCAGCAAGAGGACGCCAAGGCGGATGAACGCGCGAAGGGAGCGCTCGAAGAGGCCGCCGGCGCCATCAAGAACCGGGTCGGCAAGCTGGTCGACAACGAGCAGATGGCCGCCGAGGGCAAGGCCAAGGAGCTCCAGGGCGAGAACCGGCAGAAGGCCAATCAGTAGGTAGAGCGCACGCCCGGAAAGGGGCGCTGCCCCCGGACAGCACGCTGCCTGCTACGCTGTTCGAGGGCAGCGTCCACACGACGGATCGACTCCCCATCTCCCGGCGGGCCGTCGCGCTGTCGCGCAATCACGCTGTCGCGCCGTCACGCCTCCGTGGCCGACACGGCGTGCCGCTGGAGCAGCTCGCGCAGGTGGCTCCTGTCCATCCGGGCTGCTCGCGCGGCGCGCGAGAGGTTGCCGCCGTTCGCGCGCACGAGCGCCGTCAGGTACGCCCGCTCCCAGCGCGCCACGGCGCGCTCCTTCGCCTCGCGGAACGACAGGCTGAGATCGTCCTCCCGGAGCGCCTCCAGCGCGGGGGGATTGCCCTCCCTGCCCTCCGAGCCCATCACGGCCTCGCGGAAGAGCGCCGGATCGATCATCAGCACCGCCCGCTCCACCGCGCCGCGCAGCTCGCGGACGTTGCCCGGCCAGTCCTGGCGCATGAAGGTCTCGAGGAGCTCGCCGGGCGGGCTCTGGTCCTGCCCCTGCGCGAACTGCCGGTAGAAGTGCGCCGTGAGCAGCGCGATGTCGTCCGGGCGCTCGCGCAGCGCCGGCACGCGGAGGCGGACGATGTTCAGCCGGTAGTAGAGGTCCGACCGGAAATTGCCGCGGTTCACCTCCTGGCGGAGATCGCGGTTGGTCGTCGCGATCACGCGGATGTCGAGCTTGGTCGGCTCGACCGTGCCGATGCGCCGGATCTGCCGCTCCTCGAGCACGCGCAGGAGCTTCGGCTGCATGTCGAGCGGGAGCTCGCCCATCTCGTCGAGCAGCACCGTGCCGCCCCGCGCCGCCTCGAAGGCGCCGACGCGCGCCGACTGCGCGCCCGTGAACGCCCCCTTGGCGTGCCCGAAGAGCTCGGCCTCGATCAGCGTCGGCGGGATCGAGCCGCAGTCGATCACGACGAACGGCCCGCCCGCGCGCGGGCTGCTCTCGTGGATGGCCTCGGCGAGCAGGCCCTTGCCCGTGCCCGTCTCGCCCTCGATGAGCACCGTCGAGTCCGACGCGGCGATGCGCGGCAGCGCCGCGAAGATCCGGCGCATCGCGGCGCTCTGCCCGAGCACCCGGCCGTACCTGTCCTCGTCGCCGAGCGGCTCGCGGATCTCCTCGGCGAGCGGCTCGAAGCGGAGCGTCGACTGCCCGAGGCCGAGCGCGGCGCCCGGCTGGAGGTAGGCGGCCTCGACGCGGAAGCCGGAGAGGGTCGTGCCGTTCTTGCTGCCGAGATCGCGGAGCAAGAAGCCCCGCGGGGTGACGGTGATCACGCAATGGTGCCGCGACACAGCGCGGTCGGTCAGGATGAGCTGGTTGCCGGGCGCCGTGCCGATCACGAACTCGGCCGCGTCCGACACCTGGGCCGCCCCGGCGTCGGGGCCGGCCGTTACCTGCACGCGGAAGCGGCTGAACGCGATCTCCTTGGAGCGGACCTTGAGGAGCGCCGTCTCGGCGCTCGCGTGACCTTTCGGCTCGGAGCCCATCGCGCCAGCGTACCACGCCGCCGCGCAGGGCCGGGGCCGGTCGGTAACCTTCCCGGGGGCGCGCCGGCGCGTCGCGGGCGCACCGGCCTGTCGCGGGCGCACCGGCTTCCCGGGAGCGCACCGGCGCCTTACAGGGAGCGGCCATGACCCCGGCCAGCCAAGGCGCGCCGCGCGGCGCCGACGCGGACGTCCTCGTGATCGGCGCCGGGTTCGGCGGCCTCGGCGCGGCGCTCTCGCTCGCGGAGCGGGGGGCGAAGGTGGTCCTGTGCGAGGCGCTCAGGTACCCCGGCGGCTGCGCCAGCACCTTCGAGCGCGGCGGCTACCGGTTCGAGTCGGGGGCCACGCTGTTCGCCGGGCTCGCCCCGGAGCAGCTCTTCGGCCGGTGGATCGCGCGCCACGGCCTCGACGTCGCGGTCGACTGGATCGACCCGCTTGTCGAGCTGCGGACGCCCTCGCTCCGCCTCGCGATCGGGCGCGACCGCGGCGCCCTCGTGGACGCGCTCGCCGGCCTGCCCGGCGCCCCGGCGCGCGGGATCCGCGCCTTCTTCGCCTACCAGGCGCGCGTCGCCGACACGCTGTGGGCGCTCTTCGACGACCCCGCCCTGCTGCCGCCGCTCGGCGTCCGCGCGCTCGTGCGCCACGCGGCGAGCACGCCCCGCTACGCCGCGCTGCTGCCGGTGCTCGGGCGGCCGCTCGAGGGCGTGCTCGCGCGGTTCGGCGTGGCGGGCTTCGCCCCGCTCCGGCAGTACCTCGACGGGCTCTGCCAGATCACGGTGCAGTGCGGGGTCGCCGAGGCCGAGGCGCCCTTCGCGATGGCGACGATGGACTACTACTTCCGCGGCACGGGCCACGTCCGCGGCGGCATCGGCGCGCTCGCGTGGGCGCTCGTCCGGGCGGTCGAGCGGCTCGGCGGCGAGGTGCGCATGGCGAGCCGCGTGCGCTCGCTCGAGCCGGTGCCGGGCGGGTTCCGCGCCGGGACGCGCTCGGGCGAGATCCGCGCGCGCCAGGTCATCGCGAACCTGCTCCCGCAGGACCTCCGCGCGCTGCTCGGCGCCGCGCCGGGCGCGCTGCCGCGGCTCGATCGGCTCGCGCGCGACGTCGAGGGGGGCTGGGGCGCGGCGATGCTCTACCTCGTGGCGCGCGCGCCCGAGGGCGCGTCGGCCGCGGCGCACCACCTGGAGCTGGTGCAGGACCCGCGCGCGCCGTTCACCGAGGGCAACCACCTGTTCGTGTCGGTGAGCGGCGCCGCGGACGAGGGCCGCGCGCCGCCGGGGCACCGCACGCTGACCGTGTCGACGCACGTCCCGCTCGCGAAGCACCGCGCGCTCCCGCCCGGGCAGCAGGGCAGCTACATCGGCGCGATCCAGGCGCGGATGCGCGAGGGGCTCGCGGCGCTCGCGCCCGAGTGGAGCGAGAACGTCGTGCACGCGCTGACGGCCTCGCCGCGGACGTTCGCGCGCTTCACCGGGCGCGCGGGCGGCGCCGTCGGCGGCGTGCCGCGGCGCGCGGGGCTCGGGCACTACCTGTCGGTGTGGCCGCGCCCGGTGCAGGACGGGCTCTGGATGGTGGGCGACTCGGTCTTTCCCGGGCAGAGCACCCTGGCGACCGCGATCGGCGGCGTGCGCACAGCGGAGAGCGTCGCGCGGCGGCTCGGGCTCGCGCGCGGCGGGGGGTGAGCGGCGCTCGATGACCGGGGAGCCCGGAGAGCACGACCCGGAATCGCATCGTCGGTGGCTCATCCCGGCGCGCCGAGCAGCTCGGCGTCCCACCCCTCGGCCCCGGGCCCGAGCGGCTGGCCATAGGAGAACTCGACATAGTTGCCGTCCGGATCCCTGAGGGCGCAGAAATAGGCGACGGGATAAGGCAGCTCCCGGGGAGGCCAGACGAGGTGCGCTCGGCCCCGACTCGCCACCTCGTCCACGGCGGCGCGGCTCTCGAGCGCGAACCCGAAGTGGCTCATGTCCTCCGGGGCCTGCGGCGCGCGGCGGCCGCCCTCGATCATCACCAGGACGAACGTCCGCTCCTTTCCCTCCTCGGCCAGCCATGCGACCCGCGTGCCGGCGTCGTTGCGATCGTGAACCACCTTGAGCCCGCAGAACTCGCGATAAAAGGCGATCGTCGCGTCGAGGTCGCCAACGTGGAGCGCGACGTGGGTCATCATGGGCTTCATTGTAAATGCTCCTTCCCTGTCCTCGCGTGCGGTGGTTGACGGACGGACCGACTCGACAGCAGCGGGAACCGCGGCCCGATCGGCCTCGGCGAGGCCCCGTCCTCGCTAGGCGGGATCGAGCGCCTTGCTCGCCGCGTACCTGCGCGCGGTGGCCCGGATCTTCTCGATCTGCGCCGCGTCGAAGGAGACGGGCGCTCCGGTGCGCGTGTAGCTCATCACGTTGTCGTCCGTGCCGCTGTGGCCGAGCCCGAAGAAGTGGCCGAGCTCGTGCGCGAGCACGGTGGGCCGCGCGTTCGCCGCCAGGATGACGAACCGGCGCTCGGGCGTCGCCCGTCGGCGCCAGTGAACGCCCATCCGGAAGCGCCGCGGATCGTCGACGTCCCGCAGCGACGCGACGACCATCACGTTGATCCGGCGCGCCTCGATGGCCGAGGCGAGGGCGTCGCGGTCCTCGCGCGTCTCGATCCGCGAGGAGCCCGGGGACAGCGCGCGCGAGGCGACCTTGCGCAGCGCCACGCCGGCGGGCTCGAACAGCCGGGCCGCCTCGGCGATCTGCGCGTCGACCCAGGCCTCGTCGCGCACCGGTTGCCCCACCTCGCCCTCGGCCACGGCGATCGACAGGGGAAACGCAGGGACTGGCGAGGCCGCGGGCCCCGCGGCGCGGGCCAGCCTCGAGGCGAGCGCGCCGGCGGAGAGCAGGCCGGCCGTGGCGAGCAAGGCGCGGCGGGAGACCATGGATAAGGCACTCTACCATGCGCTCTCCAACCACCGCGAGAGCGCCCGTGAAGCCTAGAACCACCGACGCGCGGGGCGATGTAACGCGGCCCGCCGCGGCCGCTTGCTCCCCTTGTCGCTGCGGCGCGCGGCGGGTAAGAGGTCCCCCATGATGCGAGGCGCGCTCAGCGACATCACGAGGGCGGTCGGCAACACCCCGATCGTCAAGCTGAACCGGGTCACCGAGGGGCTCCAGAGCGACATCTACGTCAAATGCGAGTACCTGAACCCGGGCGGCAGCCACAAGGATCGGGTCGCGCTGAACATGATCCGCGACGCCGAGGCGCACGGGCTCAAGGCGGGCGGCACCATCGTCGAGGCGACCAGCGGCAATACAGGCGCCGCCCTCGCCATGGTCGCCGCCATCCGCGGATACAAGTGCGTCTTCGTCATGCCAGACAAGATGTCGCAGGAGAAGATCGCGACCCTGCGCGCCTACGGCGCCCGCGTCGTTGTCTGTCCGACCGCCGTCGAGCCCGACGACCCGCGCAGCTATTACCAGGTCGCGAAGCGCATCGCCGACGAGACGCCGAACTGCTTTTACGCGAACCAGTACCACAACCCGTCGAACCCCGAGGCCCACGTGGGCTCCACCGGCCCCGAGATATGGCAGCAGTGCGGGGACGACCTGGACGTCTTCGTCGCCGGCATGGGGACGGGAGGCACCATCAGCGGCGTCGGCAAGTTCCTCAAGCAGAGGAAGCCCGAACTCAAGATGGTCGGCGTCGACCCGGTGGGCTCGCTCTATTACGACTACGTGAAGACCCAGCGGATCACGAAGCCGTTCGCGTACAAGGTCGAGGGGATCGGCGAGGACTTCTTCCCGAGCACGATGAACCTCCAGATCATCGACGAGATCATCCGGGTCGACGACAAGGAGTGCTTCCTCATGACGCGCGACCTCGTGCGGCTCGAGGGCCTCTTCGTGGGCGGCTCGGCGGGCGCGGCGGTCGCCGGCGCGATCAAGTATGCGCGCCAGAGCGGGAAGAAGGAGAACATCCTCGTCCTTCTGCCCGACGGCGCGTCCAAGTACATCTCGAAGATCTTCAATGACGACTGGATGCGGGAGAACGGCTTCCTCGAGGAGGAAAAGAGCCTCGGGACTGTGCGCGACCTGCTCGCCGGCAAGCCCGGCGCGTCGGTGGTCACCGCCGACGCGAACGCGCGTGTCCGCGAGGTCATCGACATGATGAAGTCGCACGGGATAAGCCAGCTCCCGGTCATCCAGGACGGCAAGCTGCGCGGGCTGGTCCACGAGGTCGACCTGCTGCGGCACCTTGTCGAGGGGAGCGGCACGCTCGACTCGAGCGTCAGCGGGCTCGTCGAGAGCGACTACGCGACGGTGACGCCGGCGACGAAGGTCGAGCTCCTGAAGGGCGTCCTCAGCGACGCGAGGATCGCGCTCGTCGTCGACGAGGAGACGGTGCTCGGCGTCGTGTCCAAGATCGATCTCATCGATTACCTCGCTCGCAAGGCGACGCCGGCGGCCAGCTAGCGTCTGGACAGGAAAGGAAGTTCGCGTGACGGTCGATGTCGACACGGTGCGGCGCGCGCTGCACGACCATATCGTGAAGGAGATCTTGCTCCGCAAGGCGCCGCTCGCGCTGGACGAGGATCTCTTCGCCGGCGGGTCCGGGTTCGATTCGATGTCGCTGACGCGGGTGCTCGTGTTCATCGAGCAGCGCTTCGGCGTGACGATCCCGGACGAGGAGGTGGACCTCGACGAGGTGTCGACGGTCGACAGGATGGCGCGCTTCGTCGCCGGCCGCATCGCGGCCGCGCAGGGCTAGCGGGGCCGCGATGGCCGGCCCCTACCGGCTGCGCGCCGAGGACCTGGCCGCGCGCGGCGACGCCGTCGCGCTCGCGTCGCGCGGCGCCGCGGTGACCTACGCCGAGCTCGCCGCGCGCGCGGCGGCCGTGGGCGCGGCGCTCGCCGGGGCGGGCGCGCGCCCGGGGGACCCGGTGGCGCTGCTCTCGTCGGGCCGCGCGCACGACGAGCCGGCGGCGCTCGCCGGGGTGCTCGCGGCCGGCGCCGTGGCCGTCCCGCTCGACGCGACCGCGCCGCCCGCGCGGCTCGGCCGGATCGCGCGGGCCCGCGGCTGCCGGGCGCTCGTGCTCGACACGGCGGCCGCCGGCCTCGCGGACGGCATCGACGCCGCGCTTGGCGCAGGCCTGCCGCGCGTGGAGCTCGACGCCGAGGGCCGCGTGGTGCGCGCGACGGCGCCCTCCAACGCGGGCGGCGCGCGCGACGCGGGCGGCTCGGGCGGCGGGGGCGGTGGCGGGGCGCAGGAAGTCGCGTGCATCCTACACACATCGGGCAGCACCGGGGAGCCGAAGCCGGTCCCCATCACCTGGGCAGGGCTCGACGCGTTCACCGCATTCTGCATCGATCTCATCGGCCTCTCGCCGGCGGACCGGGTCCTCCGCGTGGCCGAGCTCGTCTTCGATCTCGCCTGGTTCGACCACCTCGCGACGTTCCGCGCCGGCGCGACGCTCGCGACGATGACGCGGCGCGACCTCGCCTCGGGCCGCGCGCTCCGCGACGCTGTCTTCGCGCTCGCGCCGACTGTCATCTACGGCGTGCCGTCGATGTTCATGAAGCTCGCCGCGGCGCTGCCCGCGGCGGACGCGGGCGCGCCCGCCGCGGCGCTCTCCCCTCCGGTGCGCGCCGTCCTGTTCGCCGGCGAGGTGTTCCCGCCGCGCGAGCTCGCCGCGCTGGCGGCGCGCGCGCCCGGCGCGGCGCTCTACAACCTGTACGGGCCGACCGAGACGAACGTCTGCACGTTCCACCGCGTCGACCGCGCGGCGCTCGACGGGGCGAGCGAGATCCCGATCGGCCTCGCGTGCCCCCACGCCGCCTGCGCGCTGCTCGCCGAGGACGAGGGCGGCGGCGTCATCGAGGGCCCCGGGACGGGCGAGCTCGTTGTCTCGGGGCCGACGACGGTGAACGGCGGCCCCTACCGGACGCGCGACCGGGTGGAGCGCAAGGCGGATGGGCTTTTCTATTTCCGCGGCCGCATCGACCGGATGGTCAAGGTCCGGGGCTACCGCGTCGAGCCGGGCGAGGTCGAGGCCGCGCTCGCGTCGCACCCCGCCGTGCGCCAGGCCGCCGTGATCGCCGTGGAGGACCCGCGCCTCGGCAAGACCCTGCACGGCTTCGTCGCGCTCACGGCCGACAGCGGCGACGCGGACGACCGCGCGCTCAGGATGTACCTCGCGGAGCGGCTGCCCCCGTACATGGTCCCGGAGAAGATCGTCGCGATGGACGAGCTGCCGCGGACCTCGACAGGGAAGATCGATTATTTCGCGCTGCCCGGGTGAGCGTTCGCCCGCTCCCCTGCCTTGTAGGAGCCGGGCACCTTCCGGAGCGCGACCGCCATCCGGTTCCACGCATTGATCGTCGCCACGAGCCAGGTCAGATCCGTGAGCTCCCGCTCCGAGAAATGCGGGCGCACGGCGTCATAGACGCGATCGGGCACCTGGTCCTCCGCCACCAGGGTCACCGCCTCTGTCCATTCCAGCGCGGCCCGCTCGCGCTCGCTGTAATAGGGCGCCTCGCGCCACGCGCTGAGCCCGTAGAGCCGCTGCTCCCCCTCCCCCGCGGCCCGCGCGTCCTTCCAGTGCATGTCGATGCAGAACGCGCAGCCGTTGATCTGCGAGGCGCGGAGGAGCACCAGGTGCTTCAGCGCCTCCTCCAGCGCGGAGCGCTTCACGAGGGCGCTCAGCCCGAGCATCGCCCTGTACGCCTCGGGGGCGACGCCCGCATAGTCAATGCGCTCCTCGGTACGTGAACTGATGCCGGACTGCATACTCACCTCATCCTCTGTGATATCCCTCCCCGCGACGGCGCGCGGGCGTCCACAGCGCACGTCTAGACGGCCCGCGCCACGTCGACGAGAGCCACTTGGCGCCGATCCGCTGGATCCACCAGCGAGCAGGAGCGCTAGCGCAAGGCCGTCGCGAGCCGCCGGACGCCCTCGTCGATCGCGTCCTCCGGCACCGCGGCATAGCCGAGCAGCAGCGCGCCGCGGCCGGCGGCGTCGACGCGGAGATCGGACAGCGCGGCGCACCGGACGCCATTGGCCACGGCCCGCTCCGCCGCGGCGCGATCGGGGCGCCCGGGCGGCAGCCAGCCGAGGAGGTGCATCCCGGCGGGCGCCGGGAGGACCTCGAGGAGCCCCGGGAGCTCCCGCGCCGCCGCCTCGACCAGCGCGGCCTGGCGCCGCTCGTACAGCACGCGCATGCGGCGCACGTGGCGCGCGAAATGGCCCTCGACCATGAAGTCGGCCAGGACCGCCTGCTCCAGCGAGGGGGACGACACGTCGGCCAGCGCCTTGGCCGCGGCGAACGCGTCGACAAGCCCCTCCGGGACCACGACGTAGCCGAGCCGCAGCGACGGCGAGAGCACCTTGCTGAAGGTGCCGGCGTAGATCACCCGCGCGTCGGGCGACAGGCCCTGCAGCGCGGCGAGCGGCCGGCCCGCGTAGCGGAACTCGCTGTCGTAATCGTCCTCGAAGACCCACCCGCCCGACGACCGCGCCCAGTCGAGGAGCGCGAGCCGGCGCCCGAGGCTCATCGTGACGCCCAGCGGGAACTGGTGCGACGGCGTCACAACGGCGAGCCGCGCGGACGCCGAGCGCCGGACGGCCGCCGCCACGTCGAGCCCCTCCCCGTCCACCGGGACCGGGACCGCGACAGCCCCGGCCGCGACCAGGGCGCTCCGCGCCGCCGTGTAGCCCGGGTCCTCGACCCAGGCCTCATCGCCGGGATCGAGCAGCACCTCGGCCGCGAGCGAGATCGCCTGCTGCGCGCCGCTGACCACGACGACCTGCTCCGGCGTGCAGCGAACCCCCCTCGCCGTCACGAGGTAGTCGGCGATCGCCCGGCGCAGCGGCGCGTGGCCCTGCGGCTCGTGGCGCGGCAAGAGCGCCCGCCACGAGCGATCCCAGCGCCGGCTCATCAGGCGGCCCCAGGTGGCGGCAGGGAAGGCGTCGAAAGCGGGCACGCCCACCTGGAACGCCCAGCCGGCAGGCCCGAGCGGCTCGGAGCCCCGCCGGAACGGCGACGGCGCGCCGGCCACGAGGGCGCCGCGCTGCGACAGGGCAGCGCCGTCCGGCGCGGGCGACAGCTTCGGCGCGGGGTCGCGCCGGGCGAGCAGGAGGCGCTCCGGCAGCGCGTCGGCGACGTACGTCCCGGAGCCGATCCGGCCGCGCAGGTACCCCTCCGCGAGGAGCTGCGCGTACGCGCCCAGCACCGTGTTGCGCGACAGGCTCAGGTGCGCGGCGAGCGCCCGGGTCGACGGCAGCTTGCTCCCGGAACGCAGCCGCCCGGCGAAGATCGCGCCGCGCAGCGCCTCGTAGACCTGCCGGTGCAGCGGCGCGCTCGAGGTCGGATCGAGCACGACGGCCGTCACCGCGCCGGCGGGCGAAGCTCCCCGCCCTGGCCGCCTCGCCGAGGTCTTCCGCGTCACCTGTGCGCTCCCCGAAGTGGATCCATCCGATCGGCCAGGACCGGCCCTCGCCCGGGGCCACCGGGGATTCTACCGTCGCCCCGATCCCGAACGAGGAGGAACGTCGCCATGAGCTTGCGCCAGGACATCGCCGTCGTTGTCACGCTGACCGCTGTCGCGCTCGGAGGGTGCGCCGACGCCCCGGGGTCCGCAGGGACGCACGCCGGCGAGGAAGGCCACGAGGGCGGCGGGCAGGCGCGCGTCACGACCCTCCTGACGGAGCCCCTGGCCGCCGCTCCGGGGCTCGAGGCGCGGGTGCTGACGGTCGAGCTCCCGCCCGGCAGCTCGTCGCCGGCGCACCGTCATCCCGGCCAGATCTTCGCCTACGTGCTGGAAGGAACGGTGCTGACCGGCCTCGATGGTCAGCCGCCCGTCCGCTACACGCAGGGGCAGACCTGGTCCGAGGCGCCAGGGCAGCTCCACAGCGTCTCGCGGAACGAGAGCGCCACCGCGCCGGCAAAGCTGCTCGTCTTCTTCGTGACAGAGCCGGGCAAGCCCGTCGTCGAGCCAGCGCCCTGAGCGCCGGAGATCGCGCCTTCCGGCGCCCGGGGCGTCGTCCGGGGGAAGGGCCCGCCGGGCGACGCGCGCCGCCCGGCCCCCTCCCCCGCTAGCGTCAGTGCGTCCCGACCTTCGCGCCAGCGCTCGCGCGGGCCGACGCCGACGCCTTGAAGCTCGGCTTGGGGATCGAGATGCTGGGCGCCTTGATCTGCACGTTCACGCTCGGCGGCGTCACGCGGACGCTCGGCGCCTTGACGTGCACGTTGGCCTTCGCGTTGGCCCTGGCGGCGGCGCCGGACCCCGCGTGGACGTGGATCTTCGGGTCGATGTCGGCCCTCGCCTTCAGGTCGGCGTGCGCGTGGGCGTGCGCGTGCCAGTCGGTCTTCATGCGCACCTTCACGCGCGGGGCGCGCGCGTGGACGGCAAACGCCGCCCCGGCCCGGTAGCCGCAGAGGGCCACCGCCGAGCGGCCCGCGTTGCGCACCGCGATGGTCACCTTCAGCGGATCGGCGGCGAGCGCGAGCTTGCCGGTCAGGTACGCGCCCGCGGCCACGCCCGCGGTCGCGGTCGCGGCCACCGGCGTGAGCACGACCACCTGCGGCGCCTCGGCCACCACGCCGAGCGTGACCTTGCGCTCGCCGATGTCGACGGGCTTCAGGTCGACGTCGAGCACGTAGACGCGGACCTCGCCTGTCGCCTCGTCGACAAGGAGCTCCAGGCGGTCGTCGCCGACGATCTCGATGCGCCCGCCGTGCGGGCCGAGCTTCCCCTCCGGGAGCCCGAGATCCGCCGCCCCCTTGGCGTTGGCGTGGAGCTCGGCGGTGCCGCCGGCGGGGACGTGCAGCGTGCCGCTCCACGGCTTGCCGGCGACGTTCAGCGTGTAGCCGATCTGCGTGAGGTCCGCCTCGAGCTTGGGTCCGGCGGCGACAAGCAGGCCGGTCTTCGCGTCGAACGTGAGGGGCACGGTCTTCTCCTCGCCGGACGCGTCCTTCCACAGCAGCGTGCCGCCGATGTCCTCCTGGATCGGCTTGCCGTCCGGCCCGGTCACGGCCGCCTTGACGTTCCCGTCCGCGGCGACGTTGAAGGCGGCCTTGCCGCTCTCGTGCTCCTCGACGTAGGCGCCTTCGCCGATCGCCGACTCGGCGGTGGCGGTCACCTCGGCCGTCGCGTTCGCCTCGACCTGCTGCTCGCCCTTGCCGCATCCAGCCGCGGCGGCGATCAGCAGCATGGCAAACACTCCGGAAAGCTTGGTGATCTTCATGAAATCCTCCTCGGTTCGAGCGAACCCTCGGCGGGAGCCGCGACTTCGCTCGAGCCGGCGCGCCGAGGTTGAAACCTCCCCGGGCGCCCCGGCTTCGGCGCTCATCATACGACGAGATGCCGTCGGAGGCGCGGACGAGCGCGAATATCGGTGGGAATCGAAAGATCCAGGCGAACAGAGGTGGGATAAGGGGGCTCACGGCCGCTGAGCGGCCGTGACGCGCCTACCCGCAATTCGTTCAGTCGGCGAACAGTCGGCGTTGTCGCGCGCCGCTTCCTTCAGCCGCGCCGCCGCGCCGCGATCAAGGGCTCTCGGTGCCCTGCCCCTCGCCGTCGTCCGTGGCGACGATCTGCGGGCACTTCCGCGCCACTGCGTCGCAATCCGGAGGAGCGGTGTCCAGCGTGGTCAGCGTCGAGTCGCACGTGAGCGCCCGGATCATCTGGGTCTGGGCCATCAGGCAGACCTCGTACTCGGCCAGGGTGGCGGTGCAGCCCGCGCGCTGGTCGTCCGGAGGCAAGCAGTCGCCGTCGGGGGCCTGCCCCTGGGTCGACTCGTCGGCCGCGGAGACGCACTCGTCCTTCAGCTCGCTGCACGGCTTCCCGAGGGCGGGACCGGCCATGAGGCCTAGATACTCACAGGCATCTTCCTTGGAGAGCTTCACCCTCGCCTTGAGCGACTCGCACGTGGATCGGACGTCATCGGCCGTCAGATCCTTGAGCTGCTTGCTGCTCATGGCGGTGTCCGTCGGGGCGGCATCTGCACCTTCGCCGCCGCACGCGGCGAGGGACAGGACGGTCACAAGGGCCCCGAGATGAATCGTACGCTTCATTCGTTGTCTCCCTTTCTAAGTCCGGCCGCGTGCGCGGCCGTGGCGGCACTCGGGAGCAAGGCATGTACCGCGAGCACAGCTGTGCACGATCGGACCGCGCGGCGGCGCCGCGCGCCCGGCGAAGCAGGACAATCCCATCGGAGACGCCGGATCCACCAAGCGGGGAAAGCAAACCTTTCTTGGCGCGCCGAGCGCGCCGACGAATCGAGACGTTCTGGCCCGAGCGCCGCGCCGCCAGCCTCGCCGCGGATTCGCGGCTCGCCGCCCGCCGCCGGCGGCGGCTCACGCTGGCGGCGGAGCGGCGGTCCGCCGAGTCCCGGCTCCACCGCGCCTCGCGCCCCTGAACGCCCGAGGCGCGCTCTCCACCGGGGGCTCCCTCCCGTGCACGCGCCGCCCGCGCCGCGCGCCGGCGAGGGCGGCGCGCGCCTCGCCCCGCCGTCCGCGGGGCAATCACGGCAAGGAGCGCAAGGAGCGCAAGGCGCGCAAGGAGCGCAAGGCGCGCAGGCGGGACCACGCGATGAAGACAGGCACTCTCACGCCGCGCCGCGTGTGGTCCCCTGTCGGTGCAAGAGCCCTTGACGCGGCGCCCGTGCGATGATCGGGGCTCGATACAGACTTGTTGTACGGTCGGCCGCTCCGTGACATCATGGCAGGCCGTACGGGTGGATGTACTCAGCCTCAGCGGCGATGTGGGGAACTCGCCTCGGGCCTACCACCTGGAGCGGATCCCGGCCCAGGCCAGGGACGCCTCGGTCCCCAGATGATCACGACGCCGAGCTCGTCACAGGCCAGGCCCTCCCCGGACGTCCCGGCTTCCGTCGGGCCGTGGCGGGTGCTCGAGCCGCTCGGCCGCGGCGGGATGGGGGTCGTCTACCGGGCCCAGCACAGCGCCACGGGCGCGCTCGCGGCGCTGAAGACCGTCTCGGTGGGCGACGAGAGCCTCGTCTCGAGCATCCGCCGCGAGATCCACGCGCTCCGCGGCGTCGAGCACCCGGGCGTCGTGCGGATCCTCGACGAGGGCATCCAGGGCGGGATCCCGTGGTACGCGATGGAGCTGCTCGAGGGGCGCACGCTCCGCGACCACAACCAGGAGCGCTGGCGCGGCGGGGCGAGCATGAACAGCGAGCCCACCGTGAGCGTGTCCGAGGGGTACGCGGCGCAGACCCTCGCCGCGACAGCGACGGCCGAGATGTCCCCCGTCTCGATCATCCCGCGCTCGTACCAGCCGTTCGCGCCGCGCCCGTTCCACCGCGCGGCCGGCGGGGCGCTCCGCCAGGCGCTGACGCTCCTCCGCGCGATCTGCCGGCCGCTCGCGTACGTCCACGGCCGCGGCCTCGTCCACCGCGACCTCAAGCCGGACAACGTCTTCATCCGCGAGGACGGCGCGCCGGTGCTCTTCGACTTCGGCCTCGCCTTCCAGTTCGAGGGCCACAAGGGGCGCGACGAGCTCCAGCCGGGCGGCCGGCTGATGGGAAGCCCCGACTACATGTCCCCCGAGCAGATCCGCGGCGACCTCGTCGACGCGCGCGCGGACCTCTACGCGCTCGGCTGCATGCTCTACGAGGCCGTGACCGGGGCGGTCCCGTTCCTCGGCGACTCGAGCTCTGTCGTGCTGTCCATGCACCTCTACGCCGAGCCGCTCCCGGCCTCCGAGCTCGTCGTCGACGTGCCCCCCGAGCTCGACGCCCTCATCGCGCGGCTCCTGAAGAAGCGCCCCGAGGAGCGGCTCGGCTACGCCGACGACGTCGCGACCGCCCTGGCCAGGCTGGGCGCGGACGACGCGCCGCCGCGCGGCGAGGCGCGCGCGCCCGCGGCGCAGCCGTACCTCTACCGGCCGCGGCTCGCCGGGCGCGGCGAGGCGCTGCGGCAGCTCAGCGAGGCGCTCGAGCGCGCCCAGGAGCGCCGGCAGGGCGGCCTCGTCTTCGTGGGCGGCGAGAGCGGCGTCGGCAAGACGCGCCTCGCCGTCGAGGCGGCGCACCAGGCGGCGCTCATCCAGATGACCGTGGTCGCGGGCGCGTGCGCGGCCGTGTCGGCGGCGGACGGGCGCGCGGGCGCTGTCAAGGCCGCGCCGCTGCACCCGTTCCGCCCGCTCCTGCTCGCGGTGGCCGACAGGTGCCACGAGCTCGGGCCCGGCGGCTATGACGCGCTGCTCGGCCCGCGCGGCAGGGTCCTCGCGCCGTACGAGCCGTCGCTCGCCCAGCTCCGCGGCCACGAGCGCTACCCCGAGCCGCCCGAGCTGCCCCCGGACGCGGCCCGCTACCGGCTGCGGACCGCGCTCGCCGACACGCTCGCCGCGTTCGCGGCGACGCGGCCCGTCCTGCTCGTGCTCGACGACCTCCAGTGGGCCGACGAGAACTCGCGCGGCGTCCTCGAGCACCTCGACGCCGATTACTTCGCCGCCCACCCCGTCGTCCTGCTCGGCACCTACCGCACCGAGGAGACGTCCTCCGCGCTCTCGTCGCTCCTCGCGGCGCCGTGGGCCTCGCGCATCGCGCTCGGGCGGCTCGACCGGCCGTCGGTCGGCCGGATGGTGCGCGACATGCTCGCCCTCGACGAGCCGCCCGAGGCGTTCGTGCGGTACCTCTTCCAGCAGTCGGAGGGGAACCCGTTCGTCGTCGCCGAGTACCTCCGGGCCGCGATCCAGGAGCGGATGCTCTACCGCGACGAGGCCTACGTGTGGCGGATCCGCGCGGGCGCCGAGGGCGCCGCCGCGGAGCTCTCCCGCGCCGCGCGCGCGAGCCAGCCGCCCGCGGCGCTGCCGCTGCCGCGCTCGCTGCGCGAGCTCGTCGCGCGCCGGCTGTCGGGCCTGAGCCAGGGGGCGCTCGCGCTGGCGCGGCTCGCGTCGGTGCTCGGCCGCGAGCTCGAGGAGCGCCTGCTGCTCGGCGCCGCCGGCCTCGCCGACGTCGAGGCCATGGACGCGCTCGCGGAGCTCGCCGCTCGCTGCGTGCTCGAGGCGACCGAGCCGGGGCAGCTCCGCTTCGTGCACGACAAGCTGCGCGAGACCGTCTACGCGGGCATCCCCGAGCCGGAGCGGCGCGCCCTGCACGCCGCGGCCGCCCGCGCGATCGAGCAGCGGCACCGCGACGCGCCGGATCTCGCGCTGTCGTACCCGATGCTCGCCCACCACCACGCGATCGCGGGCGTCGTGGAGAAGACGCTCGAGTACCTCGACAAGGCGGGCGCCCAGGCGCTCGCGACGGGCGCGTCCGGCGACGCGGTAGATTTTTACAGGAGGGCGCTCGACCTCGACGGCGCGCTCCCGCCGGAGGAGCGCGCGCCGCCGCTCCGGCGCGCGCGCTGGGAGCGGCGGCTCGGCCAGGCCCACTACAACCTCGGCGACCTGCTCGGCGCGGAGCGGCACTGCGCCGCGGCGCTCGATCGGATCTCCCGCGACGACGCGGCGTGGCTCCGCGCGGCGGGCCACGGCGCGCCGCTCCGGGAGCGGCTCCGCCCCGTGACGGCGTCGCTGCGGCAGCTCGGCCTGCAGCTCGCGCACGTCGCGGGCGTGCCGATCATCCCGCGCGCCCGGGATGAAGACGAGCGCGAGCGCCTCGCCGAGGCGTCGCTCGCGGCGGAGAAGCTGTCGGAGACGTACCTCTTCCGCAACGAGCCGACGCGCGCGTTCCTCGCCGCGCTGACCGCGACGAACGCCGCGGCGCGCCTCGGCCCGTCGCTCGCGCTCGCGCGCGGCTACGCGACCCTGAGCGTCGCGTTCGGGTACGTGCCGTGGAAGGCCGTCGTGGACGCGTACGCCGCGCGCGCGACGGCGGCCGCGGCGGCGCTCGAGGATCCGCGGGGCGTCGCGTTCGTGTCGTGCCTGCGCGGGATGACGGCGCTCGGCGAGGGCCGGTGCCGGGACGCGCGCGCGCTGCTCACGGAGGCGGAGCGGCTGGCGGAGGCGCTGCAGGATCGCCGCCGCAAGGAGGAATGCATCGCGCTGCTCGCCAGCGTGGCGCACACAGAGGGCCGCTGGATGGAGGCGCTCGACCGCTACGGCGCGCTCTCGGCCGCGGCGCGGCGGAGCGACAACGCGCAGGGCCACGTCTGGGCGGAGAGCGGCCGCGCGCAGTGCCGGCTGCTGCTCGGCGACGGCGAGGGCGCGATCGCGATCTTCGACGAGCTGGCCGCCGAGGTACAGCGGCTCGGCGACCACTCGCAGCAGATCACGCACGGCCAGGTCGCGCTGGGGCACCTGCTCGGCGGCGCGCGCGGCGAGGCGCGCGCGGCCGCCGAGCGGACGCTCCGCCTGATCCGCGGCGGGCAGCCGGCCGGCTATCACTGCCTGTACGGCTACGCGGCGACGTGCGAGGTGCTGCTCTCGCTGCTCGAGGACGCCCGGAGCCCGGCCGAGCGGCGCGACCTGTCGCGGCTCTCGGCGCAGGCGTGCCGCGCGCTGAGCCGGTACGCGCGCATCTTCCCGCTCGGCCGCTCGACGTCGCTCCGCCTGCGGGGCCTCGCCGCGTGGCTCGCCGGCCGCCGCGCGCGCGGCAGGCGGCTCTGGGCTGCGGCGATCGGCGAGGCGCTCGCGCGCGGGCTGCCCGTCGACGAGGCGCGCGCCCGCTTCGAGCTCGCGCGGCACCTCGCGCGCCGCGATCCGGAGCGCGGGCGCCACGTCGCGCGCGCCGCCGCGCTCTTCTCGACGCTCGATCTCCAGTACTGGCGCGCCCGCGTGGAGCGCCTGCGCGAGCGGTAGCCGGCGGCGGCGCCGGACCGCGCGCGGCGGCGCCGGACGGTCCCCGCGTGGCGCTGCTCACGTCCGGGCGCGCCCGCGTCCGCCCACGCGAGCGCGCCGGGCGCGACCCGCCAGGGCGTCTCCTCCACCTCCTGCGTCTGGAGCGGATATCCCGTGGGCGCGCCGAGCGTGGATGGCCGTTTCAGGTGGTGATCACAACCACAGATTCGACGCGTTCACCACGGCACGACGACAAGCGCTGAATCATCGAGCGCCCGAGATCGTCTAGCATCGCGCCGAACGACTCTCGGAGCGCTCGAATCGCGCCGCGCGACTGGAAGACTGCGCACGAGAAGGACGAGAAACAGCGATTCACCGGGCGGCGTTCACGGGGCGTCGCGCGGCGTGGCGCCCCGGCGGCGCCGCGGCGCGTCGGCATCCGCCAGGAACTCCGGAAAACCCATCTGCCCAGGACACCAGAGGGAGCGGAGCGACAGATCAGGAAGCGGCAAAAACGCCGGGGCAGCCACGGTTTTATCCGTTGGACAACGTATCAGCCCGGGGTATACACCGACGCTCATTGACGGCGTTGCCGCAGCGCACCGGCAAATACGCAAGGAATCCATGCATTGTCCGCGGCGCCCGTGCCCTGGACGACGAATTTCCGCGTCGACTGGGAGACTATAAGGTCTCATAAAGGAAGGCGAGCGGGCGTCAGCTTGCATCTCGGGGAGGAGCGGAAAGTTCTACCGGACAGCGGACAACGCGTCATCGCTTGCACAGGCGATCCAGTCCTCGGGATGGGCAACAGCCATCATTACCAATGACCGCACGCGAGCGCAGGGCGACACCGGCGACAGGCACAATCAACGGCGGCACGCGATCTCGTGAAACCTACTCAACCCACCTCCCCTCGACTGCCTTGCCTACCCGCCGCGGCGCCGGTGTCGGAGAGGAGTGCTCGTGCTTACCAGCCCATCTCAGCGGTCGTCGGATCATCGCACTATCGCGCCCTGTCCGACGACGCGTTGAAGGACGAGGACAACGCCGCCTGGGTGCTCGGCCTCGCCCCCGACGTGAAGCAGGCGTGGCTCGATCGCATCCGCTGGATCCGCATCGTCGACCGTCTGGCCGAGAACGAGCGCATCGAGCCCCACGAGCGGCGCTTCAGCCGGTTCATGGAGGCGTGGAGGCTGCTCCGTTCACGCGGCTTCGTCGATCCGAGCAGCCCCTTCGCGAGCGAGCTCTCGGCCATCCGCGCGCTGTGGCTCCGCGACGCGAGCGATCCGGATCAAGGCGCCGCGCGCGGGCCGCGTGAGGCCGACGACCTCCAGGGGCGCTCGCTCGCCGCCTGGGACGCTTACCTGCTCGCCCTCGCCGACTACCACGCCCCCGGCCTCCTCATCCGCACGATGAAGGAGCACGACACGATGCTGATGCGGCTGTCAGGCCACATCTTCCAGCTCGTTCCGTTCCTGACGATGGAGCACTGGGACGCAGCCGGGGAGTTCGGCCGGCTCGATCAATTCTTCAACAACCTCAGGGACATGCAGGAGGACGCCGATCGCGGCATCTGCTACCTGCCCGAGGAGGAGCTCGCGCGCCACGGCGTCACGCGCGCTCAGGTGATCTCCGGGCGCTGCGTCGGTATGTCCGGATACGAGCGCCTGATGCGATCGTGGCTCAATGAGGTCATGCCGGCGCTCTGCGCGCGGGCGGCGCCGTTCATCGAGGCACGGGGCCTGCATCCCTCGCTCGAGATCATGAGGGAATGGAGCCTGCGCCGATATGCCCGCATCACCCGCGTGTTCCGCGCGACCGGCTTCGATCACCGGCGGTTCCCCGCGCGGTACTGGGCCGAGGTGCGGCGCGACCTCGCCGGGCGCCGGCAGCTCCCGCGCGCTCACCCTGTGTAACGCCTCACCGTCGAGAGCAGCGCGTCCGGGTCGAACGGCTTGCCCAGCCACGCGTCCGCGCCGACCTCGGCCGCCCGCCGGTGCGCGTCCGCCGCGGCGGTGAGCACGATGATGGGCGCCTGTCGCCCGTGCCGGACCTCGAGCTCGCGCGCGAACTCCGGGCCGTTCATCACCGGCATCTTCATGTCGAGCAGGATGAGATCGGGGATGTCGTTCTCCAGCTTGGCGAGCGCCTCGCGGCCGTTGCACGCGATCTTCACCCGGTAGCCGTCTTCCTGGAGCACGAGGGAGACAAGCGCCACGAGGTCCGCGTCGTCCTCCACCAGGAGCACAGTCTTTGCACGTCTGCCGCTCATCGTCGGTCGACCGCGGGGGCCTCGCTGCGGAGTGGAACGGTGAAATAGAACGTGCTGCCCTTGTCCTCCTCGCTCTCGAACCACATGCGACCGCCGTGGCGGGCGATCATGTCCTTCGCAAGGAACAGCCCGATCCCCATGCCGCCGTAGTCGTGCCGGGTGTCCGTGTGCGCGCGGAAGAAGCGCTCGAAGATCCGCGCCTGCTTGTGCGCCGGGATGCCGACGCCCTGGTCGCGCACGGACACGACCGCCTCGAAGCCCGGCGACGAGCCGTGGCGCTGCGAGAAGAGCGCGGCGTCGCAGAGCGACGGCGAGGACGCCGGCGCGCGCTCGGCCACCGCGACGCGGACGTCGACGTCGCCGCCGTCGGGCGAGTACTTCACCGCGTTGTCGAGCAGGCTCGCGAGCACCTGGCGCAGCCGCTCCGGGTCGGCGCGCACAACGGTCGGCCGCTCGGCGTCGAGCGACAGCCGCACGCGGTGGCGGCTCGCCGACTTCGCGACGCCGTCGACCGCCTGCTTCAGCAGCTCCCTGAGGTCGACGTCCTCCTCGGAGACGTGGAGGACGTCGAGCGAGACCTGCGAGATGGCCAGGAGGTCGTCGACGATGCGGTTGATCCTGTCCGCGCCGCGGTCGATCGCCTCCAGCATCTTGCGGCGGGGCGCCGGCAGGTCGTTCGTGTTGCGCAGCAGGGCGAGCGCGTAGCCCTTCATGATCGCCACAGGCGTCTTGAGCTCGTGCGCGCCGACGCGGATGAACTGGTCCTTGACGAGATCGAGCTCCATGAGCTCCGTCACGTCGCGGGCCACGGTGACCGCCCCGAGGATCGCCCCGTTCTCGCTGCGGATCGGCGCGGCGCTGGTGCGCAGGAAGACGTCCCGGCCCGCGCGGCCGTTCGCGAGCACCTGCTCCTCCTGCACGATGGTCTCGCCGGCGAGCGCCCGCACCATGGGCAGCTCGTCGCGCGTGAACGGTCGGCCGTCGGTGTGGCGCATGCGGCTGAGGTCCATCACCTCCTCGACCATGCGGCCGACCTGCCCGGAGCGGCCCGACAGGCCGAGCAGCCTGAGCCCCGAGGCGTTGAGCATCGTCAGGCGCCCCTGGCGGTCGCACGCGAACACCCCCTCGACGAGGTTGTCCAGCACGGCCCCGAGCTGCGCCGCGCGCTGCGCCGCGTCCTGGAGCAGGCGCTCGCGCTCCGCCAGGTAGCTGCGCGTGCGCCGGGACGACTCCTCGAGGCGATCGACCATGGCGTTCACGCCGCTCGCCAGGGCGCCGATCTCGTCCTTGAAGTACACGGGGATGCGCTCCAGCCGGTCGACCTCGCCGCGCTGGACGATGGTCTGGATGACAGCGGCGACCTGCTGGAACGGGCCGGCCAGGGCGCCCGCGAGGAAGCCCGCGCAGACGGGGGCCCAGGTGACGGCGACCATCGAGAAGATCGCCAGCGTGAGGTTCAGGCCGGGCCTGGCCGGCACCGCTGTCTCGCCGAGCACCATCGCCGCCATCCAGCTCGTCGGCGCGATGGCGAGGCAGGCGCCGAGGATCACGAGGCGGACAGCGAGCGAGTAGCCCTTGCCGGGCACGGAGAGGCCGCGCTCGCGGGCGAGGAGCGAGATGACGCCGGCGGCGGGCGAGAGCAGGCGGCCGAGGATGCTGTAGGCGAGCGGCAGCGCGGCCGCGAAGAGCGCCAGCGCGAAGAGGGCCAGCGCGACGCCGCGCTGGACGCCGATCGGGGCCTGGTCCGGCGCGATGAGGTAGAACGCGATGGTGACGGGCAGGTACAGGAGCGCCCAGGAGACCGACCAGACCGTCGCGAACGAGAGCGGCGTGTCGTAGGCGGCGTTCGCCGCGGCGAGGATGAGCTCCTCCGGGGGCGCCGCGCCGCTGCCGGTCTCGTCGAAGCCGGCGCCGCTGTGGAGGGGGTGGCCCACGGCGTACCGCCGCAGGCGCTCGATCGGGCGCAGCATGTGGACGAGCAGCGCGATCAGGCCCGCTGTCTTGACGATGTACAGGAGCCCGATCAACCCGAGCATGCGCGCCTGGACATGCGAGTCCACGACGCCGAGCAGCCGCAGGTGAGCGACCGGGACAAGCAGGCTATACGGCAGCTCGATGCCGAACGCATAGGCCACGACCCGGGGCGTGAAGGAGGGAGTCCGCGCCCTCCCCAGATTCCAGACTCTGAACCAGGCGGCTCGGCTGATCGCCACGTCCGTCACCCCCACCGGTTGAAGCATGGCCCTGGGGTCCGCGCCTGCGGGGCCCTCGGCGACGAGTCGATGAGTCAGGTCGCCAGGCCTGCCTTGCTATGGAACCAACCAGCGAGTTGTCGACCGATTTGGGCGGCCCCTCGTGTCGATTCGTTCGACTGGCACATTCCGTCCTGGCCTGGTCAGTCTCTATTTTCCGGTTCGACTCAGGCGCTTCCTTAGGACGCTTGCGGCGATGGCCAAAGCTGATCAGCCTGTGTTTCCCGGATCAACTCAGGCGCTGCCTGAGGACGCTCCTGGCGATGAGGAAGAGAATGGTGAGCACGTGGCGCGCGCGCAGGCCGCTCGCCTCGCCGCGGTAGACGGGGCGCACGCTGACCTCGCGGACGCGGAGGCGGCGCGCCGCGAGGGCGGCGAGCAGGTCGTTCGGGTAGCCGTAGCGGGGCCAGAGGCCGTCGAGGTCGAGCGCGTCGAGCGCGCGCGCCGAGATGGCGGTGTATCCGCACTGGCTGTCGGAGAGGGCGTCGAGCCCCGCCGCGCGGCGGGTGAGCGCGGCGAGCGCCGCCGTCGCGGCGAGCCGCTGGAGGGGCATGACGCGCCACACGTCCGGGTGCCGCAGGCGATCGCCCTTCACGTAATCGGCCTCGCCGGAGGTGATCGGGGCGACGACGCGCGGGAGGTCGCGCGGGTCCATCTGCCCGTCGCCCGCCATGACGGCGACGGCGGCCGCGCCGAGGGCGCGAGCGCGCCGGTAGCCGGCGACGATCGCCGCGCCGACGCCGCGGCACGCGGGGTGCACGACCACCTCGAGGCGCTCGTCGCCGGCCGCGCGCGCGAGGTCGGCGGTTCCGTCTCGGCTGGCGTCGTCCACGACGATCACGTGGTCGACGAAGGCGGGGACCGCCCCCACCGCCTCGGCGATCCAGCGCGCCTCGTCCCGCGCGGGGATGACAACTGCGACGCGCGCACCGTGGAGCACGCCGGTTCGTAGCGGAAGGCGCGGCCGCCGGCAATGCGCTCAGGGCCGCGGCAATGCGCGCTACCTGCCGGCCTTCTGCCGGAGCTCGGCGTACGACGCGCCGGGCGTTGTCGTCTCGACAGGAAGCCCGGCCGGCCCCCACCCCCGCTCGGTCAGCGCGCCGAACGCGTCGCGCGGGCCCTCGAAGCCGGCGCGCTGGTCGATGACGGCCGTGTAGCCGGCCGACACCATGGCCTCGGCCGCGCGCATCGAGCGCTGCCCGGACCGGCAGCCCACGATGATCTTCGCGTCCTTGGGGTACAGGGCGCAGACAACGTCGAGGAAGTCCGGGTTGGGCTTCATGCCGCCGGCGCCGGCGTGCAGGAGCGGTACGTTGTGGGCGCCGCTCGGGTGGCCAGCCGCGTATTCGGGCTCGCTCCGGACATCGAGATAGAGATATCCCTCCTCCTCGATGAGCTTCTTTGCCTGTTCGGGTGATACGCGCTTGATGTCCGCCATGCGCGCAGTCTACCCCCGGTGGGGCGCGCTCGTCAGAACGTATGCACGAAGAGCCCGCTGCGGAGCTTCGGCTCGAACCACGTGCTCTTCGGCGGCATGAGCAGCCCCGCGTCGCTGACCGCGAACAGCTCGCCGATCTGCGTCGGGTAGAGGACGATCGCCACCGTGAACGCGCCCGAGTCGACGCGCCGCTCGAGCTCGCCGATCCCGCGGATGCCCCCGACGAAATCGACGTGCTTGTCCCGCCGCGGGTCGCTGACGCCGAAGATCGGGCCGAGGATCTGGTCCTGGCATATCGAGCAATCGAGCGAGGCCACCGGGTCCTTCGCGTCGAACGACCCCGGGCGCACCCGGGCGGTGTACCAGCGGCCGCCGAGGTAAAGCCCGAAGGCCTTGGGACCTGCCGGGGTCGCGGCCGCGCCGTCCTGGACCGGCACCGGCACCATGTCGAGCCGCTCGCCGAGCGCGGCGAGGAGCGCCTCCGCGCTGCGGCCGGCGAGGTCTCGCACAACGCGGTTGTACGGCATGATGTTCATCTGGTCGTGCGGGAAGACAACGGCCAGGAACACGTCGTGCTCGCCGCCGTCGCCGCGCAGCTTCCGGTGCACGCGCGCCGCCGCGGCGCTGCGGTGGTGGCCGTCGGCGACGTAGAGCGTCGGGATCTGCTGAAAGCGCTCCTCGAGGTCGGCGGTCGACGCGCGGCCGAGGACCCAGAGCTTGTGCTCGACGCCGTCGGCCGTCGTGAAATCGTAGATGGGCGGCGATTGCGTGGCCTGCGCGACCGCGCTGTCGATGCCCTCGTCGGCGCGGTACGTGAGGAAGACCGGCTCGTCGTGGGCGCCGAGCTCCTCGATGTGGCGGGTGCGGTCGTCCTCCTTGTCGGGGCGCGTCTTCTCGTGCTTCTTGATGACGTCCTGCTCGTACTCCGCGACCGAGGCGCAGCCGACGACGCCGATCTGCCGGTGCTCACCCATCTTCTGGGCGTAGAGGTAGAGGTGCGGATCCGGGTCCTGCGCGAGATCGCCGCTGGCGATGAGGTCGGCGAGGTTCTGCGCGCCGCGGGCGTAGACCGCGTCGTCGTGCTCGTCGGTCCCCTCGGGCAGGTCGATCTCGGGGCGGGAGACGCGGAGGAAGCTGTGCAGCCCCCCGGCCGCGAGGGCGCGCGCCTCGGCCGTCGAGATGACGTCGTACGGCGGGCTGGCGACGCGGGCCGCGTGAGCCTGGGGAGGTCGGTAAGCGCGGAAGGGTCGGACGGTGGCCACGGCGAAGCGCCTACTCCAGCGGACGGGGCGCGTCGAGGCGGCTCTGGCGGCGGGCGCCGCGGCGAGCAAGGCCGGCCGACCGCGCGCCGGCCAGCGCGGGGCCGCGGCGACGGCGACGCTGATGGCGGCGCGCGGCGCGTGCTAGGAGGGACACGCCCGCTCCCACGAGGCGGGCAGCTCGCCGCGCCGCGTCTCGAGACCGCACACCGCACACCGCATCACGAGGAACCTTGTCCAGCTCCGGTGAGTCCTACCCTCCGTCCCGCTATTCGACGCTCCCGCCCGGCTCGTCGGACGACGACCTCGCCCTGCCGGGCGAGGTCCCCTCGTTCTCCACGTCGCGCTCCCGCCGCGTGATCGCCGTCGGGGGCGGCCGCGGGGGCGTCGGGAAGGCGACGCTCGCGGTCAACCTGGGGGTGTACTTCGCGCAGCTCGGCCGCGACGTGATCATCCTCGACACCGACGCCTACAGCCCGGGGCTGCACGCGGCGCTCGGGATCGAGACGCCGCCGCTCGTCACGCGCGAGGACATCGAGGAGGGCAAGGCCGAGCCGATCGCGACCACGGTGCCCGGGCTCCGGCTCGTCCCGACCGCGTACGACCCGATGACCGCCACGCCGCTCCGGCCGAGCCGCGCCGCCTACTGGATGAAGATGATCCAGGAGCTCGACGTCGACTACGTGATCGTCAGCCTCGGCGCGGCGACCGGCTCCTCGACGCTCGACCTCTTCCTGCACGCCGACGTCGGCATCTGCGTCACAACCCCCGAGCCGCTCGCTGTCGAGCACGCCTACCGCTTCTGCCGCGCGCTCTACCAGCGCACCCTGCGCCGCGCGCTCATGAAGGAGCGCTTCAAGATCCGCCTCGTGGAGAAGGTGGCCGGGTCGCTCCCGGCGCTCGCGACGCCGCGCGACTTCATCATGGAGGTGAAGCGGTTCGACGAGGGGGTCGCGTCGCTGGCGGCCGCGCAGCTCCCGCGGGTGAAGCCGCACCTCGTCGTCAGCCAGACGCGGCACCGCTCCGACCTCGAGCTCGGCCCGGCGATGAGCGCGGTGTCGCAGCGCTTCCTCGGCATCTCCCTCGACTACCTCGGGCACATCGAGCACGACGACGCGGTGTGGCTGACCGCGCGGCGGCGCCAGCCGCTGCTCATCGACAGCCCGACGTCGAAGAGCGCGCGCAACCTCGAGCGCGTGGCCCGGCGCATCCTCGCGCTGCTCGCCGCGCGCGACTCGCGCCCGGCCGAGGCGCACGCGCGCGCCCTCGCCGCCGCCGCGAAGAGCGCCGCGCCGGCCACCCTCTACGAGGCGCTCGGCCTCGCGCGCACGGCCGCCGACGACGAGATCCGGCGCGCCTACAAGCGGCAGCGCGACATCTACCGCGAGGGGAGCCTGCCGGTGGTCAGCGTGCTCAGCCCCGCGGTGCTCCAGAAGGAGCAGGCGCGCATCGAGGAGGCGCACGACACGCTCCTCGATCCGGTGCGCCGCCGCGCCTACGACCTGTCGACCTACCCCGACGATCCGCGCACGCCGCTCGGCCCGGCGCGGGCCGAGAACTCCGCGGCCGCGGCCGAGCTCGCCATGCTCCAGGCCGAGCTCGCGCGCGAGATCAACGCCGAGACGCAGTTCAGCGGCGCGCTGCTGCGCAAGGTGCGCGAGTCGCAGGGCGTCGAGCTCACCGACATCTCGCAGCGGACGAAGATCTCGCTGGCGCACCTCCAGGCGATCGAGAACGAGTCGATGGGCGACCTGCCAGCGACCGTCTATGTGCAGGGATTCGTTCAGGAAATTGCCAAGTACCTGCGGATCGATCCGGCCCAGGTAGCGAAGACCTACATGCGCCGCCTGCGCGAGATCTCCGCCGGCACGCGCGCGAAGCAGCATGGCTGAGGCGGCGCGCGCCGGCGCCGAGGCGGCGCGCGCCGGCCGCGACCCGACGCGCCGCGGCGGGGATCTCGGGTTCTCGGCGATCGCGTTCGTGCTCGCGCTGCTGCCGCGGCTCTACGTGGCGCTCGCGTGGGCGCGCGAGCCGGTGTGGGACGGCCATTACTACGACTTCGGCGCGCGCCGGATCGCCGCCGGCCTCGGCTACTCGGACGATCTCCTCGTCGGCGGTCAGCCGGTGTGGCACCCCTGGTGCCACTACCCGGTCGGCTACAGCGGCTTCCTGGGCCTCGTCTACAAGCTGTTCGGCGCCGGGCCGCACGTGGCGACGGTCGCGAACGCGGTGGCCGGCGCGCTGCTCGTCGTCGTTGTCCATCGCCTCGCGCGCTGCGCGACGACGCCGACGCGCGCCCGCGTCGCGGCGCTCCTCGCGGCGCTGTCGCCGGGGCTCATCGTGTACGCGGCGCTCCTCATGACGGAGCCGCTCGCGGCGCTCGGCCTGGTGACGGCGCCGTGGCTGCTCGCGCGCGACGCCGCGCGCGGCCGCCTGGTCCGCGGCGCGCTCCTCGCGGGCGCGGCGCTCGGCCTGACGGCGCTGGTGCGGCCGCAGAGCCTGCTCTGCGCGCCGGCGCTCGCGCTGCTCGCGCTGCCTCGCCCCGGCGGGGCGGCCGGCGGGGCGCGCGCCGCGTGGAAGCGCGGCGCGCTCGCCGCGGCGATCTCGGCCGTGACCGCCCTCGCGGTGGTGGCGCCGTGGACGATCCGGAACTGCCGGGTGATGGACGGCTGCGCGCTCGTCTCGACGAACGGCGGCTGGAACCTCGCCATCGGCGCGTTCCCGCGCGCGACGGGGCGCTTCGAGACGCTGCGCGCGGGCGACGGCTGCCCGATCGCGCGCGGGCAGGTCGCCCAGGACCGGTGCTGGATGGCCGCGGGGCTTCAGTGGATCAAGGACGATCCCGTCCGCTGGCTGGCGCTCATCCCGAAGAAGCTGAGCTTCACCTTCGATCACGAGTCGTTCCCCATCGGCTACCTGGGCGAGGCGAACCCCGCGGCGTGGCCCGAGGAGCGGCGCGCGGCCGGGCGCTGGGTGCTCACGGCGTCGCACCTCGGCCTGCTCTCGGTCGCGGCGCTCGGCGTCGTCGCGCTCCCGCGGCTGCGCCCGTGGCGGGCGCTCGTCGCGCAGCTCGCGGCGCTCGCGGCGGTGCTCGGGCTCATCGCGTGGGGCGCGCTCGGCGACGATCACGCCTTCTGGCCGCTCGCCGTGGCGATCCCTGTCATCGCCGCGCTGCCGCTGCCGGGCCGCCCCGCGAACGGGGGAGTCGTCGGTTATCTCGCGTTCGCCGTCGCCTCGGTCGCGCTGACGCACGCGGTGTTCTTCGGCGAGGACCGCTATCACATGGTCGTCACGCCCGCGCTGTGCGTCCTCGCGGCGTGCGCGCTGCGGCGAGGGGAGAAGCGATGACATGAGGGGAAACGGTCGAGGACCGCTCCGCGAACGTGCGATGACGCGGCGGACGTCGGCGCGCCGGCGCCCGACCGAGCCCCGGGCCAGCAAGGGTGTCTGTCGGGTGCCTTGTCGCGCTGGCCAGCGCTGACTCCGCTTCCGCCGGAGCAGCGCCTGCCGGACTCGCGCCCTTCACGGCGCCGCCACCGGCCCTGCCTCGCCGAGCGCCTTCCCCGTCTTCCCCGCCGCTTCCGCTTCCTGCTCCGCCAGCAGCACGATCTCGATACGCCGGTTCTTCGCCCGCCCCGCCTCCGCCGCGTTCGACACGACCGGCGCGAACTCCCCGTATCCGGCCGCGGACAGGCGCTGCGGCGGTATCCCGCGCCCGATGAGCACCTCGACGACCGCCACCGCGCGCGCCGCCGAGACGTCCCAGTTCGACGCGAACCTCGCGTTCTTGCTCAGCTTCTTGTCGTCCGTGTGCCCGGCGACCTGGAACCTGTGATCCGGTATCGTCCGGAGCACCCCCGCGATCTCGGCCAGCGTCTTCCGCCCCGCCGGCTTGACCTCGGCCTTCCCGGCGTCGAACAGCGCGTCGCTCGAGATCTCGAGCAGCGGCAGCCCGCCGCGGATCTCGACGCGGACCTTCCCGCCGTCGACCATCGCCTGGAACCGGCTCGCGAGGTCGCGCATCTTCGCCGCCCGCGCCTCGGCCGCCGCCTGCTGGCGGCGCAGCTCGTCGACCTTGGCCCGCACCTCGGCGAGCTCGGCCGACAGGCTGCCGCGCTCGTTCGCGAGCTGGCCCACGCTCTGCCCGGCGCTCCGGAGCCGCGCCGACAGCTCCTCGTTCATCGCGGCGAGCTCGTCCAGCCGCCGCACGAGCCCGGCCTCGGCCGTGGTCGCCTCGGACAGCGTGAGGTCGCGCGCCCGGAGGTCGTCCTCGAGGCGCCCGAGCTCTGCCTCGAGCGCGGCGACCTGCGCCGACCGCTGCGCCGCCTCGGCGCGGGCGCTCTGGGCCTCGGCCCGGGCCTTGTTTCCCTCCTCACGCTCTCTCCCGATCTCGGCGCGCGCCTGGTCGTAGAGCTCCTGCCGGACGAGGCAGCCCGGCGTCGCCAGCCCGAGCAAGCCCACCGCGAGCAGCCGCGCCGCGGCGGGCGAGCGCCGCGAGAACCACGCCGGGATCGTGCCGGCCATCGTCGTGTGTCTCATGAATCCGGCCGACTCTGGCACGAAACCTCGGGCGGGACGAAATTGCGGGCGCCCCCCGGCTCTCGCTGCGCCGCGCGAGCCCATCGCACAGCGCCGCGAACCCCTGGTACCCTCGCCCCCGTGAGCTCTGGGCGAACCTGGTTTTCCGCGGGCGCGCTGGCCGCGATCACGCTGGCAGGCAGCGCGGCGGCGGCGTTCCCGCACGTGGTCCGCGAGGGGGAGACCCTCGCGCAGATCGCGGAGCGCACCTACGGGCGCGTGCAGATGGAGCAGGTGCTCGTCGCCGCCAACGCGCTCGACGCGGGCGCCGGCGTCCCGATCATCCCCGGCCTCCGGCTGGAGGTGCCCGCGCTCGGCCACCACCGCGTCACCGCGGGCGAGACCTGGGCGAACCTCGCGGAGCGGCTGCTCGGCGCCGCCGACAGGAGCGACGTCCTCGCGCTCTCGAACGACACAATGCCCTGGATCGAGCCGACCGACGGGATGGAGATCATCGTGCCGTACAACCTGCGGTACGTCGTCGGCCAGACCGACAACCTGCTCACCATCGCCTACCGCTTCCTCGGCAAGCGGGACAAGGCGTGGATGCTCCACAAGTACAACCACCTCAAGAAGGACACGCTCCACCGCGGCATGGTGATCCTCGTGCCGCTCACCGACCTGCCGCTCACGACGCAGGGCAAGGCCGAGGCCGCGAGCGCCGGCGCCCTGGTGCGCTCCGAGGGCGCCGGCCGCGCGCGCGAGGCCCAGCGCCGCGTCGACGCCGAGCTGCCGCAGCTCGCCGGCGACGTGCGGAGCGGCCGCTACATCGACGCGGTGGCGCGGGCGAACCGCCTGCTCGGCTACGGCGACCTCGCCCGGGTGCAGATCGCCACGGTGCACCGGCACCTGCTCGAGGCGTACGTCGCGCTCGACGCGACCGGGCTCGCCGAGACCGCCTGCGCCGCGTGGCGCGAGTCCGATCCGACAGCGCGGCTCGACCCCATCGAGCTGAGCCCGAAGATCGTGAGCGCGTGCACCTCGTCGACGGAGCTGCACCTCGGGCCCCCGCCCCCGGACCCCGCGCCTCCCCCCGCGGACGCGGGGATCGCCCGGTGATCTCCCCGGAGCCCGCGCCCGAACGCCTGCCCGCCGGGCACCGCATCGCCTCGCGGTACACGGTGGAGTCGGTCATCGGCGAGGGCGCGTCCGGCGTCGTGTACCGCGCCGCCCGCGACGAGGACGGCCGGCGCGTCGCGCTCAAGGTGATCCACAAGCACCTCTCTGGCACGCCCCAGATCTTCCGGCGCTATCACCGCGAGGCCGCCATCCTGAGGCGGGTCGAGGGGCCTCACATCGTCCGGATGCTCGACTTCGTCGAGGAGGACGGGCTCCTCGCGATCGCGCTGGAGCACATCGACGGCAGCTCCCTCGAGGAGCTCTTGCTGGAGCGCGCGCCGATCGCTGTCGACCTCGCGATCGAGATCGCCGTGCAGATCTGCGCCGCGCTGGAGACCGCGCACGCGGCGGGCGTGGTCCACCGCGACCTCAAGCCGGCCAACGTGCTCATCGACCGCCCGGCCGCGCCGCCGGACGGGTACGACGGCGCCGCGCCGTCGCCGCTCGCGGGCCGCGTCCGCGTTGTCGATTTCGGGCTCGCGAAGGTGGTGCACGGCGATCAGATGGCGCCCGGGCTCACCGAGCAGGACATGATCTTCGGCACCCCCGAGTACATGGCGCCGGAGCAGGTGCGCGGAGACGACGTCGACCCGCGCTGCGACGTCTACGCGCTCGGCTGCATCCTGTACGAGATGGTCGTCGGCGCCGCGCCGTTCAGCAAGCGGACGCCGATCGCCGCCATGACGGCGCAGATCGCCGAGCAGCCGCTGCCGCCGCGCTCCAGCGAGCACGGCGCGCTCATCTCGGCCGGCCTGGAGGCCGTCATCCTGAGGGCCCTGGCCAAGGACCCGGCGGAGCGGCACCCGAGCGCCCCCGCCTTCGCCGACGCCCTGCGCGCCTGCCGCGAGCGGCGCTTCATCGGCCATTCCCGCGCCAGCCTCGCCAGCCTCCACGACGCGGACTCGATCACCGAGCTGGAGCTCGAGCAAACCGGCCTGGATCACGCCGCCGCCCAGAACGACGTTTCCACTCCGGACGTCGCGCTCCGCGCCCCGTCCCGGGAGAGCGCGGTGGTCCGGGCGCTGCCCGAGGCCAGCGCTGCGGTGTCCAACGAGGCGTCCGGCGACAGCGCGGCGAGCGCGGGCAGCTCGTCGCGCGAGCGCATTCTCTGGACCCTGGTGGCCATTCTCTGCGCGGTCGCCGGAATCGCTGTCGGCACGCTGATCGGGTCGCGTTGACCGCGCTCCGACCTGGAATGCGGTGATGACGTGGAGCGCCCGGGTCGCGATAATCGCGATCATGCGCTCCCTGCTGTTCGGCGACGCTGTCCTCGCTGCCTTCTCCTCTGCTCGGCGCCGTCGAGCGCGCGCTCTCCGCGGCACCGCCGCGGCGCTCACCCTCCTCGCCCCCGCCGCGGCCTCGGCCTACGACTCGCTCGCCGCGCCGTGCCCCGAAGACCCGCTGTTCTGCGAGCGGGGCCCTGTCGCCTTCCAGCGCAGAGCCGCCATCCCGCTCGATCTCGACTTCGAGACGGGCTGGATTCCGCCGAGCTCACCGCTGCAGCTGAGCTTACGGGCCGCGGTCTATGCGAATACCGAGGTGTCCCTGAGCGGCGCGCTCGAGGCGTCGTGGCCAGAGGCGCTCTCGCTCACCGCCCCCGGCGACGCGGGCGGAGGGGTGTTTGCCTGCGATTACGGGCTCGACGTCAGCGCCCAGGGACGCGTCAGCATCTCCGTCCTGGGCCAGGACTTCGACTGGACGGGCGATATCCCTTACGTCCCGCAGGTCGACTTCCAGGTGCACACCCGCGGCGAGTTCGACGCCTGGGGCTGGGATCCGGGCATCACGCTGGCGAGCTCGACGGACGTGCAGCGGCTCGCGTCCGTCTCCCTCGCCGACATCATCGGATCGATCCCCGGCGTCGACGGCAGGTTCGAGCTCGACGTCGCCATGGATGTCACCGCGCGTTACGCAACACACCGCGTGGCCGTCGAGACGCTCGATCAGGCGACGGTGAGCGGGGGCGACATCACCCCGGAGCGGAGCGCGTCCTCGACGGAGTACCTGGGCGGTCCGTCGGTCGAGCTCAACGTGCGCCCGGAGGGCTCGGTGCGCTACGAGGGCACGCTCCACCTCATCCCCGCGTTCGGCATCAGCCTGCTGGGCCGCGAGTGGTCGATCCCGATCGTCGACATCCCGCTCGCCTTCCCGCTCACCGAGCAGGCCTGGCTCTTCGAGAGCGAGCGCGTCCACGTGCCGCTCCCGGATCTCGCGCTGGACAAGCAGGAGATCGATTTCGGCGCGGTGGAGGTGGGGCAGGTCAACGCGGAGCTCGTCACGCTGTCCAACGCGGGGGAGGCGCTGCTCGACGTCGCCGTGACGACAGGCGACGCGGAGAGCTTCGAGCTCGCGGACGCCGCGCTCGAGATCGACGGCGAGGCGGCGATCGACCTCGCGATCCGCTTCGCCCCGAAGGCCGCCGGCGAGTTCACCGCGACCGTCCTCCTCGCGTCGAACGATCCGGACGCGCCGGAGCAGGCGATCTTCGTGAGGGGCGTCGGGGTCGACAGGCCGGAAGATCCGCCGGACAGCGGCGAGCCCGCCGCGCAGGACGGCGGCTGCGCTTGCCGCGCGGCCGCCGGCGCGCAGGGCGGCGACGCCTGGGCCGCCGGGCTGTCGCTCGCCGCGCTCGCGGGCGGCCTCCGGCGCCGGCGCCGCGTGGCCTGAGCCTCAGGCGGCGCTCGGCGACCCCACGGAGATCTTCCGTCGCGTCGACACCGCCGCGATCCGCTCCAGCTCCTCGCCGCGCAGCGTCTCCTTGAGCACGAGCGCCTCGGCGGCCGCCTCGAGGCCCTCGCGGCGGTCGACGAGGAGCTGCTTGGCCTTCAGGTACATCTCGCCGAGCCGCTCCCTCACCTCCTCGTCCACCTCGCGCGCGGTCTCCTCGCTGCAGGTGCGCTCTTCCTGGATCACGCCGAGCATCGGCGCGCCGACGTTGCGCGACAGCGCGGGCAGCCCGAGGCGCCGGCTCATCCCGAGGCGGGTCACCATCTCGCGGACGAGCGCCGTGGCGCGCCCGAGGTCGTCGTGCGCGCCGCTCGACACCTGGCCCAGCGCGACCTCCTCCGCCGCCCTGCCGCCGAGCATCACCGTGACGCGCGACTCGATCTCCTGCTCCGTGGCGAGCTGGCGCTCGTCGCGGGGCACCTGGATCGTGACGCCGAGCGCGCCGATCGTCCGCGCCACGATCGACACCCGCTCCACCGGATCGGCGGCCGGCAGCGCGAGCGCGACGAGCGCGTGCCCGGCCTCGTGGTAGGCCACGCGCCGCCGCTCCTCCGCGGTCATGATCTGCCCGCGGCGCCGGAGCCCGAGCTGCGAGCGATCGAGCGCCTCGTCGAAGTCGGCCTGCCCGATCTCCTTGGCGCCGCGCCGCGCCCCGGCGAGCGCCGCCTCGTTGACGATCTTGGCCAGGTCGGCCCCCACCATGCCCGGCGTGCGCCGCGCCACGAGCCCGAGGTCGACGTCGTTCGCGAGCGGCACCCGGCGCGCGTGCACGGCGAGGATCGCCTCGCGCCCCCGCAGGTCGGGCCGGTCCACGATGACCTGTCGGTCGAAGCGCCCGGGCCGCAGCAGGGCAGGATCGAGCACCTCGGGCCGGTTGGTGGCGGCCATCAGGATCACGGTGGTGCGCGCGTCGAAGCCGTCGAGCTCGGCGAGGAGCTGGTGGAGCGTCTGCTCCCGCTCGTCGTGGGTCGAGATCGCGCTGAGGCCGCCCCGCGTCCTGCCCACGGCGTCGATCTCGTCGATGAACACGATGCTGGGCGCGCTCTTGCGCGCCTCCTCGAAGAGCTCGCGCACCCGCGCGGCCCCGAGCCCCACGAACATCTCGACGAACTCGCTCGCGTTGAGCGAGAAGAACGGCACGTTCGCCTCGCCCGCCACCGCGCGCGCGAGCAGGGTCTTGCCCGTGCCGGGCGGCCCGATGAGCAGGAGGCCGCGCGGGATCCGCCCGCCGAGCGACCGGTACCGCGACGGCTCCCGGAGGAAGTCGACGACCTCGACGAGCTCGTCCTTGGCCTCGTCGACCCCCGCCACGTCCGAGAAGCGCACCGGCTCCTGCTTCGACCGGTCGTAGACCTTCGCCTTGCTGCGCAGGAACCCGAGCGGCCCGCCGGCCCCCTGCCCCGACCGGCGCAGCATCATGAAGAACGCCGCGTTGATGAGGACGAGCGGCACGAGCCAGATCGCCACCTGCATCCACGCCGAGGACGGGGCGCTCTTCGCCTCGATGCGGACCCCCTGGTCGAGCAGCGCCCTCACGAGCGGCTCGTCCTCGACGCCGGGCAGCCGCGTCACGCGGACGCGCTCCCCGGGCCGCTGCGCCTCCCCCCGGCGGATCAGCTCGATCTCGTCGGGCTTCACCACCGCCGAGGCGACCTCCCCGCGCCGCACCTCGGCGACCGCCTCGTCGTAGGGCACGAGCGGCCGCCCCAGCGGCCTGAGGATCCCGGAAAAGACCAGGATCGCGCCGGCGATCAGCAGGTACCCGAGCCACGCGCGCGACGCCGGTCTCCTCTCGTCAGCCATTCCCTGGAGCTGATGTGTGGTGGGCGTCACCGCGGCAAGCCCTCGGCCCCGGAGGAACGGGAAAGCCAGCGGTAAAGCCGCGCGGACGAGGGAGCCCAGGCGCGGCCGAGCGCGGCCCGGCCGCGCCCGCACGGCGAGGTGATCGCCCCGGGGATCCAGGCTAAAGAAGCGCCCCTGTGCCGCCCTCTCCCGACCGCGCCTCGCTCGCCGCATTTCCCATCGACTGGGGCGGGCTCGCCCCGCTCCGCCTCACATCGCGGGCCGTCGCCGAGGGCGTCTACGCCGGGATGCACCGGAGCATCCGCAAGGGCGCGGGCGTCGAGTTCGGCGGGCAGCGGCCCTACGTGCCCGGCGACGATCTCCGCTTCTTCGATCGCCGCGCGCTGCTCCGCCACGACCGCCTCATGGTGCGCGAGTTCGAGACCGAGACCGATCGCGCCCTCTGGCTGTGCGTCGACGCGACCGCCTCGATGTCGTACCGCGGCCGGCGCGCGCCCGGCGCCAAGCTCGCCTACGCGGCGCTCATCGCCGCGGCCATGGCCCGCGTCGCGCTCGCCACCGGCGATCCGGTGGGGCTCGCCTGGCTGGGCGGGGCCGGCACCCACGGCCTGCCCGCCATGGCGGGGCGCGAGGCGTTCGAGCGGATCGTCGGCGCCCTGGAGGCCACGTCCGCCGCCCAGGACTGGAGCGGCGACGCGAGCGCCATCGAGCGCGCGCTCGCGCCCGTCGCGAAGAAGGCGCGCCGCGGCGCCGTGGTGCTGCTCATCTCGGATCTCCTGGATCTTGCTGATGAATCCGGCGCGGCGGGCGCGCTCTCCGCGTTCACGCCGCTCAGCACGGGCGGCCGCACGCTGATCGCCCTCCAGGTCCTCGATCCCAGCGAGGCGGAGCTCGACTTCGAGGGCAACGTGCGCCTCCGCGCCCTGGAGGGCGGCGCCGTTGTCGAGGCCGACGCGGGCGCGGTCCGCGCGCAGTACCAGGCGCGCCTCGCCGAGCTCACCGACGCCTGGTCGCGCGCGCTCGCCTCGCGCGGCGGCCGCCTGCTCCGCGCGACGACCGCCGAGCCCCCGACCGATGTCGTCCGCGCCCTCGTGCGGGCGATCGCCGAGGCGCGCCGATGAGCTTCGTCACGCTCGGCGCGCTGCTTGTCGCGCTGCTCGTCGGCGCGCCGATCGCCGCGCACCTCCTGCGCCGCCGCCGCGCCGAGGAGCGGCCGTTCCCGCCGGCGCGCCTGGTCCCGGCCACGCCGCCGACGGCGCGGCGCCGGAGCCTCCTCGAGGACCGCGCCCTCTTCGCCACCCGGGCCCTCGCGGTGCTCGCGCTCGCGGTGCTCGGCGCGACGCCGCTCCTGCGCTGCTCGCACCTGTCGCTCAGCCGCAGGGCCGGCGCGTCCGTCGCCCTCGCGATCGTCGTCGACGACTCGCTGAGCATGCGGGCGCGGTCCCGCGGCGGCGATGCCGCGGGCGACGCGCGGCGGAGCGACGCGCCCTCGCGGTTCGAGCGCGCGCTGACGGCCGCGCGCGAGCTCGCCGGCGGGCTCGCGCCGGGCGACGCCGCGGCGATCGTCCTCGCGGGCGCGCCGGCCCGCGTCGCCCTCGCGTCGACGACCAACCTGGCCGCCGTCACCGAGGCGCTCGCCGCGGTGACGCCGTCGGACCGCGCCACCGACCTCGACGGCGCCCTGGATCTCGCCCGCGATCTGCTCCGGGGGCTACCCCAGAGCGACAAGCGGATCGTGCTCCTCAGCGATCTCGCCGACGGCGCGCCCGGCGCCCCGCCCATCTCGGGCACGCCCGACATCGCCACGTGGGTGCCGCTCGAGGAGCTCGAGGCGGGCGGAGAGGACTGCGGGATCGTGCGCGCCGATCGATCCAGCCAGAAGGCGCGCGTCCGCGTCGTCTGCACCGCCGCGTCGGCCGCCGCGCCCGGGCCCGACCCCGCTGCCGCGGAGCGCGACGGCGGCGCGGCGGCGCTGCCCGCCGCGGGCGCCTCCGCGGCCGCGGGGCGCTCGCTCGAGGTGCGCGCCGGCGACGCCGTGCTCGGCAAGGTCGCGCTCCCTCCGGCGCTGCGCGCCGAGGAGATCTCGATCGACCTGCCCTCCGGGACGCCCGAGATCCTGATCGCCGCGCTCACCGGCAGCGACGCGATCGCCGAGGACGATCGCGCGCCGATCATCCCCGCCGGCGGCCCGCTCTCGATCGCTGTCGTCGTCGACCCCGCCACCACGCACGTCGAGACGGGCGGCCCTCCGCCGCTCGAGCAAGCGCTCTCCGCGCTCGACCTCGACGCGCAGATCAGGCCCCTGCCCTCCGTCCCGGAGCACGCGGACGAGCTGGCCGCGCACGCGGGGCTCATCGTCGACGACGCGCCCGGGTTCACGCCGGAGGTGCGCCGCTCGCTCGCCGCGTGGGTCGAGCGCGGCGGCGTCGCGCTCCTGACGCTCGGCCAGCGGGCGGCCGCGGCGCCGCTCGGGGCCGGGTTCGAGCCGCTGGTGCCCGGGGTCGTCCGCTGGTCGCCGTCCCCGGTGCCCGGCGTGGATCCCGCCACGGCGGGCTGGATCGGCCCGTCCGCGGCCGGCCTCGCCGACATCGCCCCGCGCGGCCGGACCACGCTCGGCCCGGAGGCCTCCGAGGGCGCCGAGGTGCTCGCCCGGTGGAAGGACGGCGCCCCGTTCCTGGTGCGCCGCCCGCTCGGGCGCGGCGTCGTGCTGTTCATGACGCTGCCGCTCAGCACGGAGGAGAGCGACGTCTCCCTGCGGCCGGCGTTCCTGTCGCTGCTCGACGGGTTCGTGGGCGCCGCGCGCGCGCGGGGCGGAGCGCGCCGCCTCGCGGCGGGCGAGATGTGGACGTTCGACGGCTACCGCGACGTGAAGGTCGAGCGCGTGCGGGTCGACAGCAGCGAGGGCTCCGCGGGGCGCGCGCCGCTCCCCGTCGCGGAGGTCGAGCGGCGGCTGCGCGTGTCGCCCCCGCTCGCCGGGCTCTACGAGCTCACCCTGGACGGCGAGCGCTCGACGCGCGTCGTCTCGGTCCCGGAGCGCGAGATCGACCTGCGCCCACGCCGCGTCGCCGCGGGCGCCCGCGCCGCGGAGCTGGGCGGCATGTCCGCGTCGATCGACGCGTCGCCCTACGTGGCGTTGCTGCTGCTGGTGCTGCTCGCGGCCGAGCTCCTGCTGCGCGCCCTCGGCGCGCGGCGGGAGCCCGCGGAGGCCCGGGCCGGCTGAAGCCAGCCGATGTCCTCGCCGGCCGAAGCCGGCCGATGTCCTCGCCGGCTGGAGCCGGCGCACGCCTGGGCCGGCCGAAGTCGGCCGGGGCCTCTCAGTGCGTCTGCCAGTGCGCGGGGATCTCGTCCGCCGGCGGGAACTCCGGCTTCGCGGGCGCGGCGGCGACGGCGGGGGCCCGGCGCGGCCCGTTCGGCTTGAAGCTGTGCTCCGCGGCCGGGAACGTGCGCGACTGCACCTCGTCCACGTAGGCGCGCGTCGCCTCCACGATCTGGTCGCCGACCTCGGCGAAGCGCTTCGCGAACTTCGGGGTCAGCTCGCGGAACATCCCGAGCAGATCGTAACAGACGAGGACCTGCCCGTCGCACCCGGCCCCGGCGCCGATGCCGATCGTCGGGACGGAGACCGCCGCCGTCACCTCCTGCGCGAGGTCCGGCGGGATCGCCTCGAGGACGATCGCGTAGACGCCCGCCTCGTCGAGGATGCGCGCGTCGGCGATGAGGCGCTCGGCCGCCTCGTCGCCCTTGCCCTGCACCTTGAAGCCGCCCATCGCGTGCACGGACTGCGGCGTGAGCCCGAGGTGGCCCATCACCGGGATGCCCGCGGCGACGATCCGGCGCACGTGCTCGGCGATCTCCGCGCCCCCCTCGAGCTTGATGCTCTCGAAGCTGCCCTCCTTCATCATCCGCCCGGCGTTCTCGAGCGCGTGCACAGGGGAGAGCTGGAAGCTCATGAACGGCATGTCGCCCACGACGTGAGCGCGCCGCGCGCCGCGCGCCACAGCGCGCCCGTGATAGCAGATCTCCTCGACCGTCACGGGGAGCGTGGTCGTGTGCCCTTGCACGACCATCCCGAGCGAGTCGCCGACGAGCAGCAGATCGGCGCCGCCCTCGTCGAGCAGCCGCGCCATCGTGAAGTCGTAGGCCGTCACCATCGCGATCGGCGAGATCCCTTTGCGGGAGCGGATCTCGGGGACAGTGACCTTCGCCGAGCGCTGCGCCGGTCTGCGCGCGCCGCCGCCACCATTGCCTTGCGGACCGTACATTGTGCCTCCGGGTCGCGGCCGCACCTGCGGTCCACGCCTCCAGAGAGGCTAGAGCGGCGCCCGCTCACCGGCAAGACGCGGCGCGCGGGCCGCCGCGAGCGCCGCCGTCAACCGGCCGCAATCGTCAGCGATCTCCTGTGCTTGCGCGCCGTGACGGGCGCCCCGCCGCCGCGTAGCCAGGTCATCCGTGGCGCTGGCCGGCGCTCCCCGACGGGGGCGCCGCCGCCGGCGCTCGCGAGGCGCCCGGCGGCGCGGCGCGGGGGTTCGTCAGCGCGGTCAGGACGTGGTCGCGCCAGGCGCCGTCGATGTAGAGGTAATCGCGGGCGAACCCCTCGACGACGAAGCCGAGGCGCCGGAGCAGCCGGCCGCTGCGCTCGTTGTGCGGCAGGTAGTTCGCCATCACCCGGTGAAAGCCGAGCCTGTCGAACATGTACGCGATCGCCGCCTGGAGCGCCTCGGACATGACCCCCGAGCCCACGGCGCGCTGGTCGAGCGAGTAGCCGAGGGTCGCGGCCTGGAAGGCGCCGCGGACGAACTGGTTGAAGTTGCAGACCCCGATCACCTCGCCCTCGGGGGCGCCTCGCCACTGGAGCGCGAGCCGGAGCGCCCGGTCGGCGGCGAGGTCGTCGCGATCGCGGAGGAGCCGCTCGCGCCAGAACGCCTCGGTGTAGAAGCCCTCGGGGCGCGGCGGATCCCACCGGGCCAGGTGGTCGCGGTTGCGCTCGAAGTAGGCGAGGTAGCGGCCGGCGAGCTCGGCGGGCGGGATGGAGAGGCGCAGCCGCGCGGTCTCGATGCAGACGGAGTCTTTCAACCCGGCCTCCAGGCGCGGCGCGTCTACGACAGGGTGCCTTCGTCGAGGCGGCGCATCCCTTCGAGGAGCAGCGCCTCGGGCGAGGCGGTGATGCTGCGGGTGCTGGGCGAGAAGCTCGGGTCGAGGCGGAAGTCCCCCTCGCGGAGCGTGAGCATCCGGTAGAACGCGTCCTCGCCCTGCGCGCCGGCCCAGAGCGCGTGGACGACCTGCCCGTCGGCGAAGTGGATCTCGCCGGCCATCGAGTTCGCCTGGATCTTGAGCGCGCACGTCTTCCGGCCATGCCAGAGGATCTGGATCATGTCCGGCAGGCCCATCTCGGCGAGCGAGCCGGACACGCCACGGGGGACGGCTGTCGAGGAGCGCCGCTCGATGAGCTGGCGGAGCTTGGCGGCCATGACGTCGGTCGACGCGGGCTTCGAGACGAAGTCGTCGACGCCGAGATCGAAGGCGCGCTGGGCGGTCTGCCGGTCGGTCTTCGCGGTGAGGATGACCCACGTCTTGTCGCGGCCGAAGCCGAGCTTCAGCGCGTCGGCCCGGAGCGCGAGGCCGGCGTCGGGCTCCTCGAGATCGATCTCGCTGACGACCACCTCGATGTCCTTCGTCTCGAGCTCGCGCCGCGCCTGCGCCACGTTGCGCGCGATCGAGACCTCGAACCCCTGCTCCAGGAGCCGCAGCTCGAGCACCGTCGTCTCCTCGGGATCCGGGTCGACGATGAGCGCCTGGTGCCGATCGGACAGGAGCTTCGCGCGCATGTCGTCGCCGGTCATGACCTGGCGGAAGAGGTCGACGATGTTCGGATCGAAGATGGTGCCGCGGTACTGGGCGAGCACGTCGCAAGCCTCGGGCGGGCGGAGCGCCTTGCGGTAGGGGTTGCGCGGGTTCTGCGTCAGGTCCGCGTAGGTGTCCGCGACCGCGAGGATGCGCGCCCCGAGCGGGATCTCCTTGCTGGACAGGCCGTCGGGGAAGCCGCTGCCGTCGTAGCGCTCGTACATCAGGTTGATCGCCGAGACGACGTCCTGCGGCAGCCCCACCGATTCCATGAGGTGCGCCGGGAGGTCGACGCTCTTCGTCGCGGCGAGCCGGTGCCCCTCGTACTCGGCGACGTTGAGCGCGGTGAGGTGGTACGGGCCGTTCTTGCCGAGGTCGTGCAGGTAGGCCGAGGCCACGTAGCTCGCGACCGTGGTCGGCGGCAGGCCGATGCGCTCGCAGAGCTTCCGGACGATGCGCGCGACAGTGGAGGAGTGGCCCCGCAGGTCCTGCCGGTTGTTCTCGAGCAGGCTGACGAGGACGTTGAGCGTCTCGACGTACGCGTGGCTCGTGGTCGGGTGCGGCGGCGGCGGGATCGGCGCGGACACCGGGGCGACCTGCTGCAGCTGGGCGGGGGGCGACGGCGGCACCGGCGTCGGCGGAGGGCCAGCCGTCGTCCCCCGGGGCGGCGCCGAGGGCGCCCGCATGACGGCCGGAGCCGGCGGCGCCGTGACGAGCGGCACGGGCACCGGCGCGAGCGCCGGCGTCGCGTGCGTCGGCAGTCCGTGCATCGTCTGCGTGTGCATCGGCTGGGCATGCGGCGGCGTCACGTGCGCGGGCTGCCCGTGCATCGTCTGCCCGTGCATCGTCTGCCCGTGCATCGTCTGCCCGTGCATCGTCTGCGAATGCGCCGCGGGCACGTGGGTCAATGAGGCCCGATCGTGCATCACCGGCGCGCGCTCATGCGTCATCGAAGCGCGATCGTGGGCCGTCGACGTGCGCTCGAAGGGGTTGTTGTTGGCGTTGTTGTAGAGGACCTCGTCGAACGAGCTCACCGGCCGGAGCAGCGAGTTGAACGCGGTCGAGTCGCCCCGGTAGTGGTACGCGATGGCCGCGCGCACGGCGGCCGGGCGGGCGACGATGGCGCGTACGTCCCGCACGCCTGCGGCCAGACGGATCTCGTGCAGCGCGACGTCGTTGTCGGGGTCCGCTGTCGCGACCGAGAGCGTCGTGTTCCGCTCGTCGAGCAGGACCGGGAAGACGCCGTGCAGCGTCGCGGTGATCGCCGAGACCTTGGCGAGCACGCGCGGCTCGATGATCGCCTTCGAGAGCTTCTCGGTCGAGACGAAGCGGGTGTTGTGGACGGTCGCGATGAACTTCAGGAGCTCGGCCTCGTTGACGATATCGAGCTCGATGATGGCGTCCTCGATGCGGCCGCGCGTACGCATCGCGTACTCCACGGCGCGACGATGATCGTCCGGGGTGATGCGCCCCTCGAGGACGAGGCGATCGGCAATCCGCTGGTTCAATCCGTGAACGGAAGCCATCGAAACCCTGATTCTACTCAAAAATTGGGGGTGGGCGCGCGCCGGAGAACCCTCGCGGATGGGAGCACGCGGGGAGAGCTGGCCTGCCGCTCGCGGCGTATGCAGCCATGGGGTGCGCTCCATGAATGAGAGCAGAGCTGGGGGCGCCGCGCGAGCCCCGTGAACATCCCGGCGAACGCCGGTTGAATCCCGTGCCCCCGCTCGACCGACGCGCTGCTACGTGAGGTGAAGACTGACCCCGGGTGGGCGTGCGCGCCACGTCCGGCGCGGTTCACCAGAGCGGAAGGCCCCGGGTCCTGGAGGGGAAAGCGGTGTCCTGACCGGCGCAAGGGCGCCTCGCAGGAGGCGGGCGCGCTCAGGGGCGAAGGCGCCCCTGGCGCGCCGCGCGGCTGCTACTCCTCGTTCACGGCGGTGAGCGTCTCCTCGGGACGCGGCCGCGGGGCGACGTACGGGGCCTGGACCACCGGCTCGCCCTCGACCACGACCTGGAGGCGCTTGTAGGCAGGCAGCCCCGTCCCGGCCGGGATCAGGCGGCCCATGATGACGTTCTCCTTGAGACCGCGGAGATCGTCCGTCTTGCCGTTGATCGCGGCCTCGGTGAGCACCTTGGTCGTCTCCTGGAACGACGAGGCGCTGATGAACGACTCGGTCGACAGGCTGGCCTTGGTGATGCCGAGGAGGAGCGCCTCGGCGATGGCGGGCTTGCCGCCGCGCTCGAGGACGGTCTCGTTCTCCTTCTCGAAGATGTGCTTCTCCACCTGCTCGTCGACCAGGAAGTTGGTGTCGCCGACCTCGCGCACGCGGACCCGCCGGAGCATCTGCCGGACGATGACCTCGATGTGCTTGTCGTTGATCCCGACGCCCTGGAGCCGGTAGACCTGCTGGATCTCGTTCACGAGCCAGGCCGACAGCTCCTTCTCGCCCTTCACCCGGAGGATGTCGTGCGGGTTCGGCGGGCCGTCCTGGAGGGGGTCACCCGCGCGCACCCGGTCACCCGGCTGCACCTGGATGTGCTTGCCCTTGGGGATCAGGTACTCGCGCGCCTGATCGCCGAGCGCGTGCCCGTCCGGCGAGTACGGCGTGATGATGACCTTCCGCTTGCCCTTCGTGTCCTTGCCGAACGTGACCTCGCCGTCGATCTCGCTGATGATCGCGTGATCCTTGGGCTTTCGGGCCTCGAACAGCTCGGCGACGCGGGGCAGACCGCCGGTGATGTCCTGCACCTTCGTCGTGTCGCGCGGGATCTTCGCGATGACCTCGCCGGCCTCGATGAGATCCCCCTCTTGGGCGACGATGTGCGCGCCGACAGGCAGCAGGTAGCGCGCCTCGAGCTCGCTGTTCGGGAGCTTCAGCGTCCTGCCCGACTCGGGGTCCTTCAGGGAGATGCGCGGGCGGACGTCGGCCGCCTTCGACTCGATGACGACCTTCCGGGAGAGGCCCGTCACCTCGTCGAGGCGATCCTGCACGCTGACGCCCTCGATGAGGTCGCCGAACTTCACCACGCCGGAGACCTCGGTGAGGATCGGCGTCGCGAACTGGTCCCACTCGGCGAGGAGCTCGCCGGGCTTGGTGCGATCGCCGTCGGCCTTCTTGAGGATGGCGCCGTAGACGAGGCGGTTGTGCTCGCGCTCGCGGCCCGTCTCATCGACGACCACGATCTCGCCGTGGCGGTTCATGACCACCATGGTGCCGTCCTTCTTCTTCTGGACGACAGCGCGACGCAGGCGGACGGTGCCCTCGGTGCGGGCCTCGAGGTAGCTCGCCTCGATCTTGCCGCGCGCCGCGGTGCCGCCGATGTGGAAGGTGCGCATCGTGAGCTGCGTGCCGGGCTCGCCGATCGACTGGGCGGCGATGATGCCGACCGCCTCGCCGATGTTGACCCGGTAGCCGCGCGCGAGGTCGCGCCCGTAGCACAGCGCGCAGACCCCGCGGCGGAGCTGGCACGTGAGCACCGAGCGGATGACGACCTCCTCGATGCCGGCGTCCTCGATGGACCGCACCGACTGCTCGTCGAGCTCGGTGTTCGCCGTGATGAGCACCTCGCCGGTGAGCGGGTCGACGACGTCCTCCAGCGCGACGCGGCCGAGGATGCGGTCGCCGAGCGGCTGGATGACCTCGCCGGCCTCCTCGAGCTTCGCCACGCGGATGCCGTCGAGCGTGCCGCAGTCGAACTCGGAGATGACCGCGTCCTGCGCCACGTCGACGAGCCGCCGGGTGAGGTAACCCGAGTTCGCCGTCTTGAGCGCCGTGTCGGCGAGGCCCTTGCGGGCGCCGTGCGTCGAGATGAAGTACTGGAGCACGCTGAGACCCTCGCGGAAGTTCGCGGTGATCGGCGTCTCGATGATCTCGCCGGACGGTTTGGCCATCAGGCCGCGCATCGCGGCGAGCTGCCGGATCTGCTGCGTGGAGCCGCGCGCGCCGGAGTCGGCCATGATGTAGATGGGGTTGAAGCTCGGCTCGATCGAGGACTTGCCCGTCTCGTGATCGACGATCGTCTCCTTGCCGATGCCGCCCATCATCTCCGTCGTGACCTGGTCGGCGATGCTCGCCCAGATATCGACGATCTTGTTGTACCGCTCGCCGTCCGTGATGAGCCCCTCCTGGTACTGCTCGACGACGCGCTCGACCTCCTTCTGCGCCTCGCCCAGAAGGACCTTCTTGGCCGCGGGGATCACCATGTGATCCATGCAGATCGAGATGCCCGCCCGCATCGCGTGGTCGAAGCCGAGCGTGCGGAGCCGGTCCGCGAGGAGGACGGTCTCCTTGTTGCGGTGGATGCGGTAGCAGACGTCGATGAGCGCCGAGAGCGCCTTCTTGTCGAGGGTCTTGTTCGCGTACTCGAACGCGACCCCCTTCGGGAGGACCTCGGAGATGATGACGCGGCCCACCGTGGTCTCGACGATCCGGCGCTTCACGTGGCCGAACTCGTCGAGCTGCGGGTTGCCGTCGTCGTCGATGATCGGGACGCGGACGCGGATGCCGGCGTGCAACGCGACCTCGCCGTTGTCGTAGGCCATCCGCACCTCCTCGGGGGAGGCGTAGATGCCCCGCAGGTAGCCCTGCGCCACGCCATCCTCGCCGAAGGAGAGGGTGTCGGCGCGGTAGGACCCCCGCTCGAACTTCCGCTCGCGGGTCGCGTAGTAGAGCCCGAGCACGATGTCCTGCGTCGGGTTGATGATCGGCTTGCCGCTCGCGGGCGAGAGGATGTTGTTCGTGCTCATCATGAGCACGCGCGCCTCCATCTGCGCCTCGACCGACAGCGGCACGTGGACCGCCATCTGGTCGCCGTCGAAGTCGGCGTTGAACGCCGCGCAGACAAGCGGGTGGAGCTGGATCGCCTTGCCCTCGATGAGGACCGGCTCGAACGCCTGGATGCCGAGGCGGTGGAGCGTCGGGGCGCGGTTCAGGAGCACCGGGTGCTCGCTGATGACCTCCTCGAGGATGTCCCAGACCTCCGGGCGCTCCTTCTCCACCATCTTCTTCGCGCTCTTGATGGTGTTGACGTAGCCGCGCTCTTCCAGCTTGTTGTAGATGAACGGCTTGAAGAGCTCGAGCGCCATCTTCTTGGGCAGTCCGCACTGGTGCAGGCGCAGCGTCGGGCCCACGACGATGACCGAGCGGCCCGAGTAGTCGACGCGCTTGCCGAGCAGGTTCTGGCGGAACCGGCCCTGCTTGCCCTTCAGCATGTCCGAGAGCGACTTGAGGGGGCGCTTGTTCGGGCCGGTGATCGTCTTGCCGCGGCGGCCGTTGTCGAACAGCGCGTCGACCGCCTCCTGCAGCATCCGCCGCTCGTTCCGGATGATGATCTCCGGCGCGTTCAGCTCGAGGAGCCGCTTCAGGCGGTTGTTGCGGTTGATGACGCGCCGGTACAGGTCGTTCAGGTCGCTGGTCGCGAAGCGGCCGCCGTCCAGGGGGACGAGCGGGCGCAGATCCGGCGGCAGCACCGGGATCACGGTCAGCATCATCCACTCCGGCCGATTGCCGCTCTCGCGGAAGGCCTCGACGACCTTCAGCCGCTTGGCGAGCTTCTTCCGCTTCGCCTCGCTGGTGGCGGCGCGCATCTCGGTCCTGAGCAGCTCCGCCAGGCCGTGGACGTCGACCTGCTTGAGCATCTCGAGGACCGCCTCGCCGCCCATCCCGGCGCTGAACTTGTCGTCACCGTACTCGTCGAGGAGCTGCAGATAGCGCTCCTCGCTCAGGAGATCGCCCCGCATGAGGCCGGTCTCCTTCGGATCGATGACGATGTAGGCCTCGCAATAGAGCACCTTCTCCAGGTCCTTGAGCGTGATGTCGAGCATGTTGCCGATGCGCGACGGCAGGCTCTTCAGGAACCAGATGTGGGCGACCGGCGTGGCCAGCGAGATGTGCCCGAGCCGCTCGCGGCGGACCTTCGACTGGATGACCTCGACGCCGCACTTCTCGCACACGATGCCACGGTGCTTCATGCGCTTGTACTTGCCGCAATTGCACTCGTAGTCCTTCACCGGCCCGAAGATCTTGGCGCAGAACAGGCCATCTCGCTCCGGCTTGAACGTCCGGTAATTGATGGTCTCCGGCTTCTTCACCTCGCCGTGCGACCACTCGCGGATCTTCTCCGGGCTCGCGAGCGAGATGCGGATGGCGCTGAACGACAGCGGGTCTTTGGGCTTCTCAAAGAAGCTGAAGATGTCACGCATGGAGACCTCCGGAGACGGAAACGAAACCGATGAACCTGTCCGCGCCCACTGTGTCAGCCTTCGGGGGCGCGCCGCCCGCGCGGCGCGCCGCAACCGCCATCACCGACCAGGCGCGCGGCGCTCGTGACGTGACGAACTGCATCACTCCTCTTCCTCCGCGGCCGAGGCCTCCACGCCCCCGGTCGACTCGACCAGCTCCACGTTCAGGCACAGCGACTGGAGCTCCTTGATGAGCACGTTGAAGCTCTCCGGCAGCCCCGCCTCCAGGGTGTAATCCCCCTTCACGATGGCCTCGTACATCCGGGTGCGGCCCATCACGTCGTCGCTCTTCACGGTGAGGAACTCCTGCAGCGCGTAGGCCGCGCCATAGGCCTCCATCGCCCACACCTCCATCTCGCCGAGACGCTGCCCGCCGAACTGCGCCTTGCCGCCGAGGGGCTGCTGCGTGACCAGCGAGTAGGGCCCGATCGAGCGGGCGTGGATCTTGTCGTCGACGAGGTGGTGGAGCTTCAGCATGTACATGATGCCCACCGTGACGTTCTGATCGAACGCGTCGCCCGTGCGGCCGTCGAAGAGGATCGCCTGCCCCGAGGTGGGGAGCCCGGCGAGATCGAGCGCGCCCTTGATGTCGGACTCGTGCGCGCCGTCGAACACCGGCGATCCCATGAAGACACCCTCGTCGACCGTCTTGATGAAGCGCTTGACGTCGCCGTCATCGAGGTTGTCGAAGAAGCCGTCCATCGACTCGTCGCCCGCGTAGATGGCCTTCAGGTGCTCCTTGATCTCGGCCGTCGCCCGCTGCTGCTCCAGCATGCGCTGGAGCTGGTTACCGAGCTCGAAGGCGCCCCACCCGAGGTGAATCTCGAGGATCTGACCGACGTTCATGCGGCTCGGCACGCCGAGCGGGTTGAGCACGAGGTCGACCGGCCTGCCGTCCTGCAGATACGGCATGTCCTCCTCGGGGAGGATCCGGCTGATGACACCCTTGTTGCCGTGGCGGCCCGCCATCTTGTCGCCGACCTGGAGCTTGCGCTTGATGGCGATATAGACCTTCACCATCTTGATGACGCCAGGCGGCAGCTCGTCGCCCTTGGAGAGGCGATCGATCTTGTCGCGGAAGTGCTCCTCGCGCGTGCGGACGAGCTCCTCGAGGTCGCGCAGGATCTGCTGCACCCGCTCCGCGTCGTCGACCGGGATCTCGCCCCAGTACTTGCGCGGGATGTCGACGAGCGACGCCTCATCGATGATGGCGCCCTTCTGGAAGAGCACCTTGCCCTTGTCGTCGACGAGCTTGCCCGTCGTCTCCCTGCCGAGGAGGATCTCGCGGATGCGGCGGAAGAACGAGTCACGGAGGATCTTGATCTCCTCGTCGCGCGTCCGCTCGATCCGGGCCCGCTCCTGATCCTCGATGTCCCGCGCGCGGTCGTCCTTCTCGGTCCCCTTGCGCGAGAACACCCGGGCATTGATGACGATCCCGCCGACGCCGGGCGGCACCTTCAGCGAGCTGTCGCGGACGTCGCCGGCCTTCTCGCCGAAGATCGCCCTGAGCAGCTTCTCCTCGGGCGAGAGCTGGGTCTCACCCTTCGGGGTGATCTTGCCGACCAGGATGTCGCCCGGACGGACCTCGGCCCCGATGCGCACGATGCCGGAGTCGTCGAGGTCCTTGAGCGCCTCCTCGCCGACGTTCGGGATGTCGCGGGTGATCTCTTCCTTGCCGAGCTTCGTGTCGCGGGCGACGCACTCGAACTCCTCGATGTGGATCGAGGTGAACACGTCGTCCTTGGCGATGCGCTCGGAGACCAGGATCGAGTCCTCGAAGTTGTAGCCCTGCCACGGCATGAACGCGACGAGCACGTTCTGGCCGAGCGCGAGCTCGCCCATGTCCGTCGACGGCCCGTCGGCGAGCACGTCGCCCTTCTTCACCACCTCGCCCGTCCTGACGACCGGCTTCTGCGTGTAGCAGGTCGACTGGTTCGAGCGCTGGAACTTCATGAGGTGGTAAATATCGGGCACCTCGGCGCCCTCGCCTTCGGCCCGGACGACGATGCGCGTCGCGTCCACGCTCTCGACCACGCCGGGGCGCCGCGCGATGACGCAGACGCCGGAGTCGCGGGCGAGCCGCTCCTCCATGCCGGTGCCCACGAGCGGGGCATGCGACTGGACCAGCGGCACGGCCTGGCGCTGCATGTTGGCGCCCATGAGCGCGCGGTTCGCGTCGTCGTGCTCGAGGAAGGGCACGAGCGCGGCGGCGACCGACACCATCTGGTTCGGCGCGACGTCCATCAGCTCGACCATCTCGGGGGTGACGATCTTGAACTCGCCGTTGTAACGGGCCGAGACGAGGGACTCCTTGAAGCGCCCGCCCTCATCGAGGTTCACGGTCGCCTGCGCGATGTACTTGCCCTCCTCCTCGAGCGCGGAGAGCCAGATCACGTCCTCCGTCACGCGACCGTTCTCGACCTTGCGGTACGGCGTCTCGACGAAGCCGAACTCGTTCACGCGGGCGAACGTCGACAGCGAGGCGATGAGGCCGATGTTCGGGCCTTCCGGCGTCTCGATCGGGCAGATGCGGCCGTAGTGCGTCGCGTGGACGTCGCGCACCTCGAAGCCGGCGCGCTCGCGGGTGAGGCCGCCCGGCCCGAGCGCCGACAGGCGGCGCTTGTGGGTGACCTCCGAGAGCGGGTTGGTCTGGTCCATGAACTGCGAGAGCTGAGAGCTCCCGAAGTACTCCTTGACCACGGCGCTGACCGGCTTCGCGTTGATCAGATCGTGCGGCATGAGCGTGTCGATCTCCTGCGACATGCTCATGCGCTCCTTGATCGCGCGCTCCATACGGACGAGGCCGATGCGGTACTGGTTCTCCATCAGCTCACCGACCGCGCGCACGCGGCGGTTGCCGAGGTGGTCGATGTCGTCGACCGAGCCGCGGCCGTTCTTGAGCTCGATGAGGTGCCGTACCGTCTCGAGGATGTCCTGCGGGGTGAGCACGGTGAGATCGAGCCCCGGCCGCTCCTCCTCGGGGACGTCCCGGTAGAACTTGTAGTTCAGCTTCAGCCGGCCGACCTTCGACAGGTCGTAGCGCTCGGCGTTGAAGAACAGGTTGTGGAACAGCGTCTTGGCGGTCTCGAGCGTGGGCGGATCGCCCGGCCGCAGGCGCCGGTAGATCTCCAGGATCGAGTCCTCCATCGTCTTCACCTTGTCGGTGAGCAGCGTGTCGCGGAGGTACGAGCCCACGTTCAGGCCGTCGATGAAGAGGATGCGGAACTGCTCGATGTTCGCCTCGCGCAGCCGCTCCAGCTTCGCCTCGGTGAGCTCCTCGTTCACCTCGACCACGACCTCGCCCGTCTCCGGGTCGACGATGTCGTGCGCCGCCACCTTCCCGACGAGCTCCTCCGGCTCGAGGCTGAGCCGCTCGAGCTTCGCCTCCTTCATCTTCCGGATGGCAGCGCGCGTGAACTTGGTGTTCTTTTTGACGATGACGTCGTTGCCGATCTTGATGTCGCGCGTCGTCCGCTGGCCTGCGAGGAGGTCATACTCGATGCTCTTCGCGTACTTGCCGCCCTTCTCGAGGAACACGGTCTCCGTCGAGTAGAAGTAGTTCAGCAGGTCCTGCGTCGAGTAGCCGAGCGCGCGCAGCAGCACGGTCGCGTGCATCTTCCGCCGGCGGTCGATGCGAACGTAGATGATGTCCTTCGGGTCGAACTCGAAGTCGAGCCACGAGCCGCGGTAGGGGATGACGCGCGCGGAATAGAGCAGCTTGCCGCTCGAGTGCGTCTTGCCCTTGTCGTGATCGAAGAAGACGCCTGGGCTTCGGTGGAGCTGGCTGACGACGACGCGCTCGGTGCCGTTGATGATGAACGTGCCCGTCTCGGTCATCAGCGGCAGCTCGCCGAAGTAGACCTCCTGCTCCTTGATGTCGCGCACGATCCGCTCCCCGCCGTCGCGGGTGTCGTAGATCATGAGCTGGTTCGTGACCTTGATCGGCGCCGAGTAGGTCATACCGCGCTGGCGACACTCATCGACGTCGTACTTCGGCGGCTCGAGGTTGTACGAGACGAAGACGAGCTCGCTCGTGCCGTTGAAGTCTTTGATCGGGAAGACCGAGCGGAACACCGCCTGCAGCCCGACCTCCTCCCGCTCGTTCGGCGGAACGCTCATCTGGAGGAATTTGTCGTAGCTCGACTTCTGGATGTCGATCAGGTTGGGGACGTCGATGATGCGACGAACGCGACCCAGGTTCTTACGGACGCGGAAGTTGGATTGGACGACCGACGGCATCGATTTCCTCCGGCTCACACGAGACGTGCGGGGCGGGCGCACGGCTCGAACCGAGCAACGAACACGAAGCTACGCACCAATGGCGAGCGAGCGTCCCCAGGGTGTGAGGACCCAGAACATCTTGGCTGTGGGGGCAGAGCGGACCGCGTGGCGACCCATTGAGCTCCGGCATTGGTCGAGGACCCGCACCCGCGGTCCTCTTCAGAGTTGACCGAGGACCCGTACCTGCGGTCCTCTTCTTCAGCAGCGGTCGAGGGCCCGTACCCGTGGTCCTCGACAGAGGGTCCGCACGCGCGGTCCCCTTCTTCAAACAAAAGCGGGACGTGCGGCAGGGACGACCGCCCCTGCCGCCGTCCTCCGGCGGATCCCGATTTCCCTTGCAGGGAGCGGTGATCGTTACTTGAGCTCGACGGTAGCACCTGCCTCGACGAGCTTCTTCTTCATCTCCTCCGCATCCGCCTTGGAAACCTGCTCCTTGACGGTCTTCGGCGCGGCCTCGACCAGGTCCTTCGCCTCCTTCAGGCCCAGACCGGTGATCTCACGGATCGCCTTGATGACGCCGATCTTGTTGCTGCCCGCGTTTGCGAGGATGACGTCGAACTCGGTCTGCTCCGGGGCCTTCTCGGCCGGGGCCGCGGGGCCGGGGCCAGCCGCGACGGCGACGGCCGCGGGGGCAGCCTTGACGCCCCACTTGTTCTCGAGGTCCTTGATGAGCTCGGCGATCTGGATGACAGGGAGGTTGGAGAGGTAATCGACGACCTGCTCGCGCGTGATCTCAGCCATTGCAAGACTCCTTCAAACTCTTCTGCGCGCCCCGGGGAGGGGGCCATGTAAACCAAAACCAGACGGGCGCAAGGCCCAATTGATACGAAAGCGCCCGTTCAGCCCGACGAGCCCGCGTCTTCCTTCGCCTTCAGGAGATAGGCGAAATTCTGGAGAGGCGCGTTGAGCTGCTGCACGAACTGCTGGAGCGGCGCCTGGAGCGTCGCGAGCAGGGTGGCACGAAGCTCATCCTTGCCGGGCATCGTCGCGAGCTGCGTCTCGACCGCGTCACCCGAGAGGATCTGACCCTCGATGAGCCCGGCCTTGATCTGGAGCTTCTGGTTGTCCTTGCGGAACGCCTTGACGACCTTGGCTGCCGCGCTCGGATCCTCGTAGCTCCAGGCCACGCCGGTCATGCCGGTCAGGCTCTTCACGAGCGTGTTCGCCCAGGGGTGCTCCTTGATGGCGTGGCGGACGAGCGTGTTCTTCACGACCCGGTATTCCACGCCGGACTTCCGGAACTCATCGCGAAGCTTGGTGACCGCCTCGACGTTCATCCCTTTGAAATCCAGGAAGACCGCGGAAGACATCCGCTCGAACTTCTGCCGGACTGAGCCGACAACCGCTTCCTTCTGGGACCGTTCCATGGGCTACGCCTCCTCTGCCTTGCCGACGAAGTGGACCGGGTCGATGCGAACCCCCGGGCCCATCGTCGAGGACATCGTGATGCTCCGGAGGTAGATGCCCTTCGCCGTCGCCGGCTTGGCCCGGACGAGCGCCTGGATCAGCGCGTCCGCGTTCACGTGGAGCGCGTTCTCCGCGAAGGAGACCTTGCCGATTCGGGCGTGCACGATGCCCGCCTTCTCGACGCGGTACTCGACCTTGCCGGCCTTGGCCTCCGAGATGGCCGTCTTCACGTCGAACGTCACGGTCCCGACCTTCGGGTTCGGCATCAGGCCGCGCGGACCGAGGATACGGCCGAGCTTGCCAACCAGACCCATCATGTCGGGCGTGGCGATCACGCGGTCAAAGTCCATGAAGCCTTCCTGGACCTTGTTCACGAGATCCGCCTCACCGACGAAATCGGCGCCGGCCGCCTCGGCCTCCCTGGCCTTCTCTCCCTTGGCGAACACCAACACCCGGAGCGACTGCCCCGTGCCGTGCGGGAGCACCACGGCGCCGCGGACCATCTGGTCCGCGTGCCGCGGGTTGACCCCCAGCCGGACCGCGAGGTCCACGGTTTCGTCGAACTTGGCGGGTGCGGCTTGCTTCACGAGCGCGCACGCCTCCTGCAGTGTGTACTTTCGAGCGCGGTCGACGGCTGCTCGCGCTGCGACTTTCTTCTTGGCGACTTTCGGCATATGCCCTCCTTCTTAACGGCTCTCGCCTCCCACGGTGCGCCTAAAACTACCGTGGTAAGTCCTTGTTCTTCCCCGCCGGGGCCCCCTCCATCGAGGGCTGCTCGGGCGGAGCGCGCCCCGATCGCGGGGCACGGCTGTGACCAACCTCAGTCGACGATGTCGATGCCCATCGAGCGGGCGGTGCCCGCCATGCTGCGCATCGCGGACTCGAGGTTCGTCGTGTTCATGTCCTGCATCTTGAGCTGGGCAAGCTCCTGCAGCTGCTTCTGCGTCACCTTGCCCACCTTGACCTTGTTGGGCTCCTTGGAGCCCGCACCCGGCTTCTTCTTCGTCTCGAGCCCCGCCGCCTTCTTGAGGAGCACCGAGGCCGGCGGCGTCTTGAGGATGAACGTGAACGAGCGGTCCGAGAAGACCGTGATCACGACGGGGATGATCATGTCCCCCTGCGCCGCCGTCCGCGAGTTGAAGTCCTTGCAGAACGCCATGATGTTGACGCCGTGCTGGCCGAGCGCGGGACCGACGGGGGGCGAGGGGTTGGCCTTGCCCGCCGGAAGCTGCAGCTTCACGTACCCAGTGACTTTCTTCGCCATGATGAATCTCGCACCCTATCGAACCGCCGCCCGACGGGCGGTCTACTTTTCAGAGAAACAGTGAGGTGCCGCGGACGCGCGGTCCTCGCCCGCAGGTTTGCAGCCGTTCGCTCCTGGCTAGCGCTTCTCCACGGCCGCGAAGTCGAGCTCCACGCTGGTGGGTCGGCCGAAGATGCTGACCTTCACCTTGAGCTTCTGCTTGTCCATCTTCACGTCGTCGACCGTGCCGGTGAAGTTCGCGAAGGCCCCGTCCAGGACCCGCACCTCTTCACCCACCTCGAACGTGAGCCGCGGCTTCGGCTTGACCGCCCCCTCGACGATGCCCCGACGGAGGCTATCGATCTGCGCCAGGGGGACCTCCTGCGGCGCCTGGTTGCCGATGAAGCCGGTCACCTTGGGCGTGTCCTTGACCAGGTGCCAGACCTGCTCGTTCATGTCCATCTCGACGAAGATGTAGCCGGGCAGGCTGAGCTTCTGACGAACGCGGGTCTTGCCACCGGGACGGTTCTCCGTGACCGTCTCGCTCGGGATGAGGATCTCGCCGAACCGATCTTCCAGTCCGTACTGCTTCACGCGCTGCTGGAGCGCGTCGCGCACCTTCGCCTCGTATCCCGAGTAGGTATGGATGACGTACCACTTCTTGGCCATGGCGCTTGATTCCCTCAGGGTCTCCCTGCTTCAGCTTCCATCGCCGTAAACGATGTTGGTCACGAATGCCCAGAAGCGGTCGAGCAGCGCCAGGTAGAGGGTCGCCACGGTGGTCGTCGCGATCACGACGAACGTCGAGTTCGTCACCTCTTTCTTGGTCGGCCACTTCACCTTGGCCAGCTCGGCAGCGACCTCATCGCTCCAGGTGCGGAGCTCCGCATTGCGGAACGCGCGCACAACGATCACGAGCGCGACGATGCCGCCGACGACCATGCCGTAGGTCGCCTTGTCGTCGTCACCAACCGCCGACAACGCCGGGAGCGTCCGGCTGAACCAGTCCTTGTTGGCGAGGGTCGCCCAGATGCCGTGAACGATCTTGCCGAGCAGGTAGGCGAGAAGCATCCCGACCGCGAAGAAGCCGGCAAGCACGTAACGCTCGGTCCCGAGCTGAGCGGCCGCGACCTCTTCCTCGGCTTCCTCTGGCTCGCCGGCGCCCTCGACATCAGCCGCCTCCGGCTCCTCGCTCCGCGTCGCGAGGGACGACGTCTCGGCGGGCACGATCGGTCCAGATTCCTCCGGCTCCCCATCCTCCGCGACCTTCGGCGTCTGCTTGTCTTTTTGACCGTTCGCCATAACCACACCAAACGCGCCGACCCGCGGCAGGCGGATGCCTGCTCGATGGGGCTTCGAGGGCCGCCCTTGGGCGCCCGCATTCCCCTGCAGGGGCAGAGAGGCTCGAACTCCCGACCTGCGGATTTGGAATCCGCTGCTCTACCAACTGAGCTATACCCCTAGAACCGCTGCGCCTTCCTGAGCACCCGTTCACTTCGTCTCGTTGTGAACCGTGTGCTTCTTGCACTGCCTGCAGAACTTCTTGAGCGAAACCACCTGGTCGGGCGCCTTCGTCGTCTTGTAGTTCCGCGACTTGCACTCGCTGCAGGCCAGTGAGACGGCGATGCGCGCCGCACGCCACCCACCGGCCTGCTCGCCCATGTCGGCCTCCTACGCGAGGATCTTGGTGACGACGCCGGCGCCCACCGTCTTGCCGCCCTCGCGGATGGCGAAGCGCATCTGCTCCTCCAGCGCGACCGGGGCGATGAGCTCGATCGTCATCGTGATGTTGTCGCCCGGCATCACCATCTTCACCCCCTCGGGGAGGTTCACCGTGCCGGTCACGTCCGTCGTCCGGATGTAGAACTGCGGCCGGTAGTTGGTGAAGAACGGCGTGTGGCGCCCGCCCTCCTCCTTCTTGAGGACGTACACCTCACCGGTGAACTTCGTGTGCGGCGTGATCGACCCGGGCTTCGCGAGCACCTGGCCGCGCTCGATCTCTTCCTTCTCCACGCCGCGGAGGAGGCAGCCGACGTTGTCGCCCGCCTGCCCCTGATCGAGCAGCTTCCGGAACATCTCGACGCCGGTCACGACCGACTTCTTCGTGTCCTTGAAGCCGATGATCTGGACCTCGTCGCCGACCTTGATCACGCCGCGCTCGATGCGGCCCGTGGCCACCGTGCCGCGGCCCTTGATCGAGAACACGTCCTCGATCGCCATCAGGAACGGCTTGTCGATGTCGCGCACCGGCTCGGGGATGTAGCTGTCGAGCGCGTTGAGGAGCTGCTGGATCGTCTCCTCCCACTTCGGGTCGCCCTGCAGCGCAGGCAGCGACGCGCCCCGGATGACCGGCGCGTTGTCGCCGTCGAACTTGTACTTCGACAGGAGCTCGCGGACCTCCATCTCGACAAGGTCGAGCATCTCCGGGTCGTCCACGGCGTCGCACTTGTTGAGGAACACGACGATGTGGTTCAGGCCGACCTGGCGGGCGAGCAGCACGTGCTCGCGCGTCTGCGGCATCACGCTGTCGAGCGACGACACGACGAGGATCGCCCCGTCCATCTGCGCCGCGCCGGTGATCATGTTCTTGATGTAGTCGGCGTGCCCGGGACAGTCGACGTGCGCGTAGTGGCGGTTGACCGACTCGTACTCCACGTGCGCCGCCGCGATGGTCACCGTCTTGGTCTCGTCACGGACCGTCCCGCCCTTCGCGATGTCGGCGTACGAGATCGCCTTCGCCAGCTGGCGCTTCGACTGCACCTTGACGAGCGCGGCCGTGAGCGTGGTCTTGCCGTGGTCGATGTGGCCGATGGTGCCCACGTTCACGTGCGGCTTCGTACGAGTGAATTTCTCCTTGGCCATCGAGATGTCTCCTGCCGGAATGAAGTTCGCGAATGCGTTGCGCTGTCCTCGCTGGAGCCCACCATCGGGATTGAACCGACGACCTCGTCCTTACCAAGGACGTGCTCTGCCAACTGAGCTAGGTGGGCAAACGACCGACCACAGAGCGGGCGACCGGGTTCGAACCGGCGACGTTCAGCTTGGAAGGCTGACGCTCTACCAACTGAGCTACGCCCGCGGGCGCCCGACGGGACGGGTCCCGGCGGATGTGTATCCTGGTCGGATCGCTGTCGGAGCGAAAAACCGCTCCGGTGGAGGGTGATGGATTCGAACCATCGTAGGCATTGCCGGCAGATTTACAGTCTGCTCCCTTTGGCCGCTCGGGCAACCCTCCAGAATTTTCCTACTATCCGATCTTACCGGATCTTGTCCCTACCGTGACCTCCTGAACCATCGACCTGCTGCCTTGCCTCGGAGCTGGCGAGGGGACTTGAACCCCTAACCCCCTGCTTACAAGGCAGGTGCTCTACCGATTGAGCTACGCCAGCGACATCGACCCGCTGCTCGCCCCCGAGGCGCCGGGAGGCGTGCGTGCTGACCTAGCGGACTGTTCCAAGACCGATCACTTTTTTACGAGCAATCTACTCCCGGCCCTGCTGAACCGTCTGCCTGCGCCGTTCGGGGTGTGCCGATCGGGCTGGACCGCAGCGAGGTGAAGCCGTTGGCGCCGCTCACGTCGCTCAGAAGGTAGACGAGTCCCGCGAAGGGAGGAGGCTCTTAGCCCCCTGCAAGAGACGTGTCAAGCGGTGTGCATCGTTTTCGTCCGTTTCGCTGGATCCGCGGCGGGAGCGCGGTCCGTCGCGTCGGGCAGCGGGAGCGCCCACCCCGTCCGGCGGGGCGTATCTCGCTCGAGAGCTACCCGCTTTCAAGATGAACGTCGCACGTGCGGCGAAACCGGCGTCGAATCTCGCGTCGTACCGCGCTTCGATCCGCGCTCCGCGCCGTCCGGTCGTGCGCGGCGAGGCCCGCGCCGCGAAGCCTGACCCGCCGCGACGGCGCGGCGCGGTCGCGGCAGCGCCGCGCGCCGTCGCGGCGGCACCGCGAGAGCTCCCTTGCGCTCGGCGCGCGGCTGCTGCGATCCTGCCCCGCGCACCTTCGCCCGGGCGCGCAGCAGAGCAGCCCGAGACGACGGGCGCGTCTCGTCATGCTTCGGGGGTAGAGGTTCGATCGCATGGACTGTCCCGCTTGCCATCAGCCAAACATCGATGGGGCGCGCTTCTGCGCCACGTGCGGCGCGCTCCTCCCTGTCGCGCCGGTGGAGGCAGATCCGCTCATCGGCACGATCGTCGGCGGCCGGTTCCGGATCGTCGGGGTGCTTGGCGAGGGCGGGATGGGCCGCGTCTACAACGGCGAGCAGCCGATGGGGACGTCGGTGCGGAAGGTCGCCGTCAAGACGCTGCTCTCGCAGCACGCGAAGGACCCGCAGGTGGTCGCGCGCTTCATGCGAGAGTGCGGCACGGTCAGCGAGCTCGAGCACCCGAACACGATCAAGGTCTACGACTTCGGTCAGACGAACACGGGGGAGCTCTACATCGCGATGGAGCTCCTCAACGGGCAGTCGCTCGAGGAGGCGCTCGAGAGGGGCGGCGCGCTCTCTCCCGAGCGGGTCGATCGCATCATCGCGCAGGTGTGCGGGTCGCTCCACGAGGCGCACGAGAAGGGGATCGTCCACCGCGATCTCAAGCCCGCCAACATCTTCTTGACCAGGCGCGCGGGCGAGGAGGACTACGTCAAGGTCCTCGACTTCGGCATCGCGAAGCGCGACGACCGCAGCGCCAAGGCCGAGCAGAAGCTGACGCAGCAGGGGATGGTGCTCGGCACGCCGCCGTACATGAGCCCCGAGCAGTTCACGGGGACGGAGCTCGACGCGCGCAGCGACATCTACTCGCTCGGCGTGCTGACCTACGAGATGCTCACCGGGCGCCTGCCGTTCGACGCCGACACGCCGTGGGCGTGGGCGACGCAGCACATGACGGCGCAGCCGTTCCCGTTCGAGGCCGTGCCGATGGGCGCCGCGGCGCCGCCGAAGATGAAGGCGGCCGTCATGAGGGCCCTCAGCAAGAAGCGCGAGGACCGCCAGCAGTCGGCGCGGGATTTCTACGAGGAGCTCACGATCGGCGCAGGGCCCCGCCTCTCGGTGCTCGGGGCGGCGCCGCGCACCCAGGTCGGGCTCGAGGCCCCGACCAGCGGGACCGCACTGATGCCATCGCGCTCGGGTCAGACCCAGATCGGCGAGCCGCTCTTCGTCGCGGGCCCGCCGACGGGGGCTGGCAGGACCGTCGTCAACCCCCAGGCGGGCCACCACGCGGCCACGGTGATGGATCAGGCGGCGATGCCGTCGGGCGCCGTGCCGGCGCACCCGCCCGTGCACACCGGCAGCGGCCAGGTGTTTCCCGCGCCGCCGCCCCCGCCCGCGCAGAAGAACAAGACCGCCCCGATCCTCGCGGCCGTCGCGGCCGTCGCGGTGCTCGGGGTCGTGGGCATCGTCATGATGACGAGGAGGGGCAGCGGGAATGCGACCGACGAGAGCGCCTCGAACCTGATCCCGCTGCCGAGCGCGCCGTCGGTCACCGTGACGTCGGACCCCACCGTGGCTGTGCCCACGAGCGAGCCCTCCGCCCCCGAGCCCCCGCCCGACACGGACGAGCCCGTCAAGAAGGCGTCCCCGGACGAAGTCCCGAAGAGCACGCCGACCGCGACCGCCGGGCCCAAGACCGCGCCCGCCGGCAACGAGAAGGCCGAGCAGGAGTGCAGGGCCGCGATCAACCTGGCGAACGGCGGCAACACAGACCTCGCGGTGAAGCGCTTCGCGGGCTGCGACGGCGCCAGGAAGGCCGAGGCGCGAGCCGCGATCGGCGCGAGCGCCAAGCGAGCCGTGGCGTCCAAGGGGTGTGGGGCCAAGTCCCACGCGCTCGCGGCGGCGCGGATCGGGGCGAGCGAGGCCATGTCCCAGCTACCGGCGCGCTGCAAGTGACGACGTAACGTCGTGAGGAGCTGGGTACAACGCCCAGGGGGTCCCAGCTGTTCCATGGTTGCCTTGACGCCCGATTTTGACAGGTGCTAGATCCCGCCCTGAGGTTCTGAAGGCTCATTGGACGCCGCACCCTGGCTTGTTAGGTCGGCTCTTGACTTTGGAACATGGGGGAGAAGGTCGCTCACGGGACATGGGCAGTAAGATTCGTTTGGCCGCGCCTCGGATGACATGGCGCGACATATGTCGTTCTGAAGAGTTCGCTGGGCGATGGGTCGCCCTTGACAATGTCAGGTACGTTCAGGGCGCTCCCCAGCCGGCCGAGGCCGACGTTGTGGACGCCGATGACGATCTGGCCGACTTATGCGCGAGGATGCGCGAAGCCGACCGCACGGCTTGCGCGATCCTCTTCGTCGAGGACGAGGGCTCGGTCCCCTCGCGGGTCCAGCGCCTGCCGCAGCTCTGGCGTCGCGTCGCACATCACTGACCCGCCAGAACATCACCACCCACCCAGCCACCCGATGTAGCGAGCGCCTCCTGGAGGAGTGCAGCGAGCCGAGCGTTGCTCGGCGAGCTCAGCCTCCCGGCGCTCGCAGCGTCGCGTTCTGTCCGTGCGTCATCACCGCTGCGACGCAAGCGTGGGCCGCTCGCGTCCGCGATCGTTGATTGGCGTCGGCCCGTCGGCTGCCGGTTACTTGAGGATCGGCTTCAGCAGCGTCTTGCCGTCCTTGACGACGACGTCGTAGTCGACGGACCTGGCCGGGTTCGTCGCGCGCAGCTTCGCGGCCTGCGCGCGGAGGCTCTCGGCCAGGCGCTCGTACGTGACGCCGGCCGTCGACTCCCGCGCCGCGCGCTTGGTCTCGACGTACTTCGCGTAGATCTGACGCAGCCGCTGCTCCGGGAGATCGTCGTCGCGCGCGGCGGGCCGCTGCGGGGGCGGCGCGGGTCGCGCGCGCACGCCAGCGTCGAGGCCCGCGCGCGCGGCCTCCGGGGGGCGCGATGACGCGCGCGGCGCCGCATGCCGAGCTCCGCTCGCCGTGCCGGCGTCCGCGGCGGGCGGCACCGTGGAGCGACGGCGCCGGGTAGGCGGCGGCCGGTCCGAGTGCACGCGCTCCTGCCGCCTCGCTCCAGCGCCCGTCGCCGCGGGCGCCGCTGCGGGGGCGGCCGCTGGCGCTGGCGCGGGAGGGGCCGGCCGAGGTCGGACAGGGGGCGGGGGCGGTCGCTTCGGCGGGGGCGGGGGTTCAGGCGCGACGTCCGCCTGGAGGACGGGCGGTGCGGCCGCTACCTTCGTCGCGTCGCCGGCCGCACCGCTCTGCGCGCGCTGGGCGCGCATCTCCGCCGCGAGCTCGGCCAGCCGCTGACGGCTCGTGGCGCCCGCCGCCGCCGGCTGGTTCCGGTCGGCAGCGGGGCGCGCGGAGGTCCTGCCGCCCGGGGGGGAGACCTCGGCCGGCTTTGCCTCGGCCGGCTTGATCTCCGCGGACTTCTGCTGAGGCCTGGTGAGGCCGAGCCCGCGAGGCAAACCCCCGAGCGGGGCGGGCTTCACGGCGGCCGTGGCCTGGGGTGGGGCAGGCGGCACGAGCGCGACGAGCGGGCGCACCTGCGGGCCCGCGGGCGCGGCGCTCGACGCCTCCGGCGCGATCGGCTGCGCAGGGGCCTCGCGCCGAGGGGCGTCCTCGACAGCGAGCGCTTGCTTTCGCGCCGGCGACGCGGGGGGCAACGGCGGAGGCGCCAGCGTGACCGCCTCGTCGTCGACGTCGATCTCCTCGTGATCCTCGGCGCCATCGCTGCGGCGGGGCGCCTCGCCCGCCGTCGCCTGCTGCTCGGCGAGGTCCGCGTAGCGCTCCGCCCGCTTGCGCCCGACGATCGTGAGCGCTTCCTTCGCCCCGACCCGCTTCGCTGCGCGGATGACGTCGCGGCGGTACGTCCCGTTCTCGATCTCGCGCGCGATGCGGCCCCAGTACTGCTGGAACGTGTTGTAGCGCTGGAACAGCATCTGGAACTTGAACCGGAGCCCGGTGTTCCTGATCTGCTCGCGCCGCATCACCCAGATGCGGCGGTCGACGTCCTTCCGAGGGATGAGCGGCTCCAGCCGCTCGATGCCCATGAAGTACTGCTCGTACAGCGCGCGCAGCCGCTCGATGCGCGTCTCCAGCTCCTCAAGCTCCCGCTCGACCTCGCTCGATTCCATCGCGGCTAGAGGGGCGTGATCCGCAGGTTGTCGAAGCAGACCGGCGCATCCCATTCGTTGAAGCCCAGGTGCTCGTGCCCCGGTCCGGAGAGCGGCTCGGGATCGCTGAGCTCCAGGTACTCGACGCCGTTCACCGACCAGGAGAGCGTTTTTCCATCATGGCGCTCGATCCGGAAGCGGTACGGCTGCCCCGGAGCGACAGGGCGCGCTCGCTCGTCATCGCTGTCCGGATCGACGTCGATCTCCAGCCGACCTTCGTCGTGCTCGTCGAGCCGGGCGAGCACGTGCTTCGTGTTCTTCCACCCGCCGAGGATCACGAGGTAGCTCGTCGCGTTCGTGTAGCTCGCCGCCGTCGCACCGCTCCGCCCATCTCCCCAGAGCTCCGCCTTCAGATCGCCGTCGGGGGCCTCGGCGATGGCGTCGAACTCGATCCGCGCGTTCTCCGGCAGCGGCCGCTTCAGCCACACGCCGCGGTTCCTCGCGGCGCGCGCGCAGAGCCGCCCATCCTCGATCTTCCAGCTGGGGCTGAGCGCGTTCCAGTCGGGGCCAAGCGCCGACCGGTTGAAGTCGTCCTCGAACACGCCCGCGCCCCTCGCGCCCTGGACCGCCCCCGCCGCCCCGGGGGGCGCCGACGCCGCGACCGCCCCGGCCGGCCGCGTGCTCGCGTCGCCTGTGGCCGGCCCTTCGGGGACGCACGACGCGCTCGCGAGCAGCCCGGGGACTGCGAAGACGCTGACGGCGGCGCGGCCAGAGAGCACGGAATCGATGCTAGCAGCGGCGCGCGCGGACTTCGAGGGCCGCTCGCGGACGTCATCGTCAGGGGGGACGACGCTGCGCTGTCGGCCCGGGCGCACCGCGTTCGCCCGATGCGGCCGGACAAGCGTCTACGAGCGCCTTGGCCCGCTGCGTCATGCCCGAGAGACGGCGCTTGATGGTGCCCAATCCCAGGCGTAAGGAGAGGCGCCATGCACCCCATCCTGTTTCGCGTCCCGCTGCCCGTGTGGACCGTGCCCCTGCTCTGGGTCTTCCTGATCGCTGCGGGCATCGCTTTCGCGGGCGCGATCGGGCTGTTCCTCGCGAAGAACAAACCGGCCGCAGCCGCGGCGGGCATCGCCGGGGTCGCGCTCGCCGCCCTCGCCTCCCAGTTCAAGGGGCAGACCTACACCCTGGGTCCGCTGCCCATCTACAGCTACGGCGTCATGCTCGGCCTCTCGCTCGTCGTGGGCTGGTACCTGACGCTCGGGCTCGCGGAGCGCGACGGCCTGCCGAAGGAGACGATGGCCAACTGCTACGTCGTCACCGCGCTCGCAGCGGTCGTCGGCTCGCGCGTGCTCTACATCCTCACGAACCTCGACGAGTTCGACTCGCTCGGCGCGATGTTCGACATCCGCCGCGGCGGGCTCGTGGCGTACGGCGGGTTCCTGGGCGGCTTCATCGGCTCCTACCTGTTCCTGCGCTCTCATCGCATCCCGCTGCTCCCGTGGGCCGACGTCGCCGTCCCGAGCCTGGCCTCGGGGCTCATGATCACGCGCATCGGGTGCTACCTCTTCGGCTGCGATTTCGGCCGGCCGCTCGGCGAGACGGCGCCGGCCTGGCTCAAGAAGCTCGGCACGTTCCCGCACTGGCCCGAAGGCACGCTGGACCACGGCAGCGGGTCCCCGGCGTGGGTGCAGCACGTCAAGGAGCGCGGGCTCGATCCGACCGCCGAGGCGTCGCTCGCCGTGCACCCGACGCAGATCTACGAGGCGCTCGTCGGCGCAGGGCTGCTCACGCTCCTGCTCCTCGCGCGAAGGCGGCAGAAGTTCCGCGGAGAGATCTTCCTCCTCTTCACGTTCTCGTACGGCGTCTGCCGCTACCTGCTCGAGCTCCTGCGCGACGACGCGGAGCGCGGCTCGATCCCGCCCTCGCTCCCGGAGCACGTGCTGCTCCCCGCCGGCCTCGTCATCTTCGCCGTGGGGTACACGATCGGCTTCTCCCACGTCATCCGCGACAACGTCGTGCGCAAGGTGACGCAGGCGCTCGCCTTCGTCCCGGCGATCGCCCTGTACGTGGTCCTCAAGCCCGAGACGTTCGGCGCGTCCGCGACGATCCAGTATTCGACCTCCCAGGCCGTCGCGCTGGCGACCGGGCTGGCCGCGTCGATCGCGTTCGCGATCTACTACAAGGCCGCCCTCGACCACCCGGAGCAGGCGATGGCGCTCAACCTCCCGGACAGCCCCGGCGCCGCCGCGGACAGGGCCGCAGATGACGACGAGGACGAGGACGACGACGACGAGCCGGGCGACGACGAGGACGAGGACGACAAGGCGGGCGAGAAACGAAGCTCGCCGGCGAAGGCCAGCGACAAGCGGTCGCGGGCCAAGCGCGGCAGCGCGAAGGACGAGGGCCAGGCGACGGCCCGCGAGCGCGGCGCCGCCGCGGAGGCGCCCGACACCACCGGAGAGGCATAGGCTGTGAAGATCGCATTCGGAGAGGGCAAGCTCATACCGGCCGTCGTGCAGGACCGGCTGACAGGACAGGTGCGGATGCTCGCGTACATGACGCGGGAGTCGCTCGCCCGGACGCTCGAGACGGGGCGCGCGACCTTCTTCAGCCGGTCGCGCGGCGAGCTCTGGGAGAAGGGGGCGACGAGCGGCAACACGCTGGCGGTGACGAGCGTCCACGCCGACTGCGACGGGGACGCGCTCCTGATCCTCGCCGAGCCCCGCGGCCCGACATGCCACACGGGGAGCTCGAGCTGCTTCTTCCGGCAGGTCGACGCCCGCGGCGACGATGAGCCGGAGGCCGCCGACGCGGGGCAGGACGCGACCGCGCTGCTCGAGGCGCTCGAGCGGGAGATCGAGGCGCGCAAGGCGTCCTCGGCGACGAAGAGCTACACCCGGAAGCTGCTCGACGGCGGCGCGCCGCTCATCGGCGCGAAGCTCCGTGAGGAGGCCGGCGAGCTCGCGCAGGCGATCGCCGGGGAGACCGCGGAGCGCGTGGCGTCCGAGGCGGCCGACGTGATCTACCACCTCCTGGTCGGCCTCGCGTCGCGCGGCGTCCCGCTGCGCGCGGTCCTCTCGGCGCTCGCGTCGCGCGTGGGCACGAGCGGCCTCGTCGAGAAGGCGCAGCGCGCGCAGAAGCAGACGTCGGGGGAGCCGTGACAGGCCACGCGCCGCCGCGTCAGCGCGTCGGCTCGTGCTCCGCGCACCGCTGGAAACAGTCGGCGAGCCGCCGAGAGCTGTCGGACCGTACCTCGTCACAGCTCGCGTCGGCATAGCAGGCGAGCCTGCACCGCGATGCGCCCTCGCACGCGTCGGCTCCGAGCTCCTCGCCCCGACACTCCCAGTGCCTCTGCGCGCCCCGCTCGCACAGGGGGCCGAGCACAGGCACCCTGACGCCGCACACAGCCAGCGCCTGCTGCTCGCGCTCGCAGCTCGTGGGCTCGGCGGCGTCCCTGTCCGCCGCGCATTTCAGGTCCGCGCTGACGCAACGCGAGAGGCCGTCCGCCGCCTCCGGGCAGCCCCTCCGCTCGGCGCTCTGGACGGTGTCATCCATGCTGTCCAGGCACTCTTCGTACTCGACGCCGCTGCATTGCCAGCAGTCGCAGAGCCCGGCGCAGACCGAGGAGGCTGTGTCGCTGCAGCCGGGGCCGCCGATCAGGAGCGCCCCGATCGCCGTGGCGCCGGCGAGAGCGAGGCCGCCGACAGCGATGCTTCTCACATGTCGAGGGTATCGACCGTGCGCACATGGCGCAATCCGCCCGCCGCCGTCCGACAGGCCGCGAGCCGCAAGCCGGCCGCCTGGTGCTCGCCGCGCGCCTGGACGGAGCGCTTCCGCGGCCGCCGCGGCGCTGCGCGCCGGGGTGCGCCGGCGCGCTTCGCGCCGGCGAGGGATGGGCTATCCTGGATGCGTGAGCCCGTTCCGTGAGCCGCCCGGCATCGAGCTCGGCCCGCTGGAGGTCGGCCTCGGGCGCGCGGCGCGGCGAGCCATGGTGGGCCTCATCCCGAGCGGCGGCCGGCTGATCGCGCCCGACGGCTACGCGCGGCTCCTCCAGGGCGAAGGCGAGCCGTGGCGCGGCCGGTCGCATGCGGCGGGCGCGCTCGGCTCGCTGGGGCTCTCGCTGGTCGCCGGCTGCGCCTTCGTCGCGGCGACAGGCGGCTGGGAGCTTCGCGACGCCGGCGCCACCGCCGCGACGGTGGCGCTCGTCATCGCCGGAGGGCTCTCGCTGGCCGCGGTGCTGCACGCCATCGACGCGCCGCGCGCGCGGCTCACCGTGCGCGGCGCCGTGGTCGGCAAGGCCGCTCGTCGGGCGCTCCGCAGGGCATTGCGCCTCGCGCGCCACGCGGCCCGCGCGCCGGAGCAGTTCGGCCCGCGCCGCGTCGCCGGGCTGCGCAGGACGCTGGCCATGCTCGCGGATCCGCTCATCGCTGACTGGATCCCCGCGGACGTGCGCGGGCGCGCGGAGCTCCTCCTCGCCCGCGCCATCGCCGCGAGCGTCGGCGCGCGCTGGACGCGCGACGCCAGCGTCCGCACCGAGGTCCGGACGCTGCTGCTCGCGGCGGCCGATCACCTGATCGAGCCGACACCAGCCCGGCTGGACCTGCTCGTGCTGGCGGAGCACCCCGACGGCGCGCGCGCGGTCGAGCCCGAAGCGGCCGACCCCTGCGGCGAGGGGATCGATCGTGCTACGGTGCGCCGCTGAGATCTCCGGAGGCGCTGGCGGTCTCGCGAAGATCCGGTGGCTCCTCGTCGATCCCGGAGTCCCTCACGCTCCCCGGCCATCCCCCTGCCCCCCGTGCTCAGCCGCGCACTCCTCGCGCTCTGTAGCGCGCTGCTCGTAGGGTCGTGCCCAGGGCGCGCCCTCGGGCAACGCGCCGGGACCGCCGCCGGCGCGGCGCGCCCGGCGACGGCGCAGCGGCCTCACGCGGCCGCGCGCCTCCACGCGACAGGGCTGTCCGCCGGCGCGGCGCTCCAGGCGAGGCATCGTGTCCGGTACGCCCTCGATGGGGTCGAGATCCGCGGGAACGCGCGGACCGCCGCGCGCGTGATCCTCCGCTACGTCAGGTTCCGCGCGGGGGACGTGCTCGACGTCGAGGATCCGGAGATCGAGCTCACCCGCTATCGCCTCCTCGGGACCGGGTTCTTTGCCTCGGTCGGGCTCTCGCTCCGCAAAGGGGCCGAGCGCGGCAGCGCGACGCTCGTGATCGACGTGGTCGAGCGCAACACGTTCGTCGTCCAGGACCTCTGGCTGGGCATCGCTGCCGACGAGGACACGGCCGGCAACGCGCGGCCGCTCTCCGCGTTCACGGGCGTGCAGGTCGCCGAGACCAACCTCGCCGGGACGGGCATCACGCTCGGCGCCGGCGTCGGGCTCGCCGCGGACCAGCTCGCGCTGAGGACCCGCTTCGTCGACCCCGCGTTCGTGGGGACCCGCTGGTCGGCCGCGGTGACCTTGCTCTACAACGACGCCCGCGACTTCTTCGGCAACCGGGACGTCTCGTTCGAGTCTCCGCTGCTCGAGCAGCGCGAGGTCACGGGGTACGCCGTCGTCGCCTACAAGCGGTTCGGCGCGACGCTCGGCACGGGTCACGACGTCTCCTCGTCCTCGCAGCTCTCGCTCGACTACCACCTGGAGCAGATCGACGCGACCGTGCCCACTGTCGCGTCGCACATGCGCGGCGACAGCCGCGAGCCGATCGATTTCGACATCCTGGGCGGCAGGACGGTGCTCTCGTCGCTGCGCGCCGCGATCGACCACGACACGCGCGACGCGCCCTTCCTGACGACGCAGGGCACGCTCGCCTCCGTCGCTGTCACGGTGGGGGTGCCGCCGTTCGGCAGCGATTACGGCTACCAGAAGTTCGAGTTCGGCGCGCAACGCTGGTTCCGCCTGCCGCTGCGGCACGTGCTCCGCGTCGAGGCGTTCGCCGGCGCTGTCGCGGGGGACGCGCCGTTCTTCGAGAAGTTCTACGTCGGCGATCTCACCGACCTCTTGCCCGATCGGCTGCTCGACCTCGCTCCAGATCGGCGGCAGCCGCCGAACTTCCTCAGCACGGACATCATCGAGGTCCGGTACGGCGACTTCACCGCGAAGATCGAGGCGGAGTACCGCATCCCGGTCTACGCAGGCCGCGGCTCCATCTACGGCGTCGATCTCTTCGCCGCCGCGGGCCTGTACGGGCTCGCGACCCGCCGCGAGTTCACCGACGCGCCGACCGGGTACGAGGGCTTCGCCCGCGTGCCGGTCGACATCACCTACAACCTCGGTCTGCGGGTCGACACGGCGGCCGGCGGCGTGACGCTCGCCTTCTCGAACCTGCTCGGGATGATCCCGGCGCGGCGCGGTGAGCGGAGATGACCTGCTCGGCCGCAGGCCGCGGGCCGAGAGGCGCGGCGCGTGGCGCGCGGCGCGCGGCGGAAATCCCGCGGCGAGCGCTCGCCGCGCTCCGACGGCGCGCGACGCGATGGATCGAGGTGGCGCTGCTCGCGGCGCTCTGCCTCGGCGCGCGCCGGTCCCTGGCCCAGGAGCGGCCCGGCGCGGCGGAGGGGCGGCAGCCGTCGAAGGAGATCGCGGACGCCGACGCGCAGCAGGCGCTCGGCGCGCCGGCCGCGTTGCCCACCCGGGCGGCGAGCCTGACGCTCGACCGGACGATCGTGCAGCTCACCGTGAGCTTCCGCGACGTCGTCGACGGCGAGATCTCGAAGAAGCTGCTCAGCGGGCTCCCCACCGTCATCACGATGCGCGGCTACCTCTTCCACGAGAGCGGGGGCACCCCTCTGGCGCTCGCCGCCAAGAGCTGCCGCGTCGTCTACGACCTCTGGGACGAGGTGTTCCGGATCCAGCTCATCCAGGCGGGAGGTCAGTCGAGCACGATCGCGGTCAACGTCGAGGGCGTGCTCCGCAACTGCGCCGAGGCCCGGAAGCTGCCGCTCGTGGAGCGCTCCCTGCTCCGTGACGGCAGCCGCTATTTCGTCGCCGTGCTCGTCGAGGTGAACCCCATGAGCGCCGAGATGCTCGACCGCATCAAGCGCTGGGTCACCCGCCCGCCCGGCTCCACCGCGATCGGCCCGGGCGACTCGCTGTTCGGCTCCTTCGTCGGCCTGTTCGTGACCCGCATCGGGAACGCCGACCGGAAGCTCGCATTTCGAACGCAGCCGTCCCTCCCCCCGGCCCCCCCGCCGCCCCAGAGCCCGCCGCCCAAGAGCCCGCCCAGCCGTTGATCCGCTCGCGGCGCGGACGGGCAGCGAGCTCGCCCGCGGTCCTGCACCTCCCCCGCCGGTCGACAAGCGCTGCGCGGACGCCCCCGTTCGTGTCTACTCCCCTCCATGCGCCTCTTCCCCATCGCGCTCGATCTCAACGGCCGGCGGGCCCTCGTCATCGGCGGCGACGGCGAGGCGCCGTACGCCGTGGAGCGGCTCCTCGCCGCGGGCGCCTGCGTCTCGGTCGTCGCGCCAGGGCAGGTCGACGGGGCGATCGAGCGAGCCAGCCGGGAGGGGCTGATCGAGCTGCACCGGCGCACGTACGTCGACGACGATCTCGCCGGCGCGGCGATCGTGTTCCTCGCCCCGGGCAACGACGCGCTCTCGCGGCGCCTCCATCGCGAGCTCACGGACGCCGGGCGCCTCGTCTGCACGCTCGACCGCCCGGAGGTATCGAATTTCGTCAATCCCTCGGTCGTCGCCGCCCCCGGACTGACCATGAGCTTCAGCAGCCATGGCGTCAGCCCAGGAACGATACGGCGCATCCGGGAGGACCTCGGCGCGCTGTTCTCGGATCCTCGGTTCGCGCGCTACATCGAGGCGCTGCGGCGGCTCCGCGAGAGCCTCCCTCGGGGCGCCGAGCGGACCGCGCGCATGCGCCAGGCGACGCTGGGCTTTGGCGTCGAGGCGAGGCTTCGCTTCCCTGCATGGCTGGAGCGAGGCGACGAGCCTTGATGTCCTGAGGCGGCGCGCGGCGCCACGAACCGTGAAATCGAGGGCGCGCGCGACCAAACGAACGCGAAAACCCTTGTGTAAAGCGGCCTTCAAGGCTTAAGTGGGCGCCCACGCGACACTATCCGCGGAGGAGGGCTTACGGTATGCGTTCACGATCGGGCCGGCTGACGATGTTGACCTCGGCGGCAATGGTCTCTGGGCTCCTGACGCTGACGAACGTCAGCCCGGCATCCGCGCAGACGGATGCCAAGCCGGCAGCGCCGCCGGCGGCCAAGCCGGCCGCGCAGGCGCCCGCCGGGGCCACGCCGACGATGGCCCCTGCCAAGCCCGCCGCCCCCGCGGCGCAGGCGGCCCCCACCGCGCCGGCGGCGCCCGCGACCGGGACGACGCCGCCCGCGGCGGGTACGCCCGCGGCGGCGGCCCCGGCGAAGGCCGCGGAGCCCGCGGCCACGGTGACCACCACGAAGCCGAAGAAGCCGCTGACCGAGAAGCAGAAGAAGGACGAGGCGAAGAAGCTCTACAAGGAGGCCGAGACCAGGTTCGACAAGGGCGAGTACGCCGTCGCGGCCGACCTCTATCGCCAGGCCGACGAGCACGTCCCCGGCGCCGCGCCGAAGTACAAGCTCGCGCTCTCGCTCGACAAGCAGGGGCTCGCGGCCGAGGCGGTCGCGGCGTGGCAGTCGTTCCTCGACTCGAAGCCGGACGCCGAGAAGTTCAAGGACAAGATCACCGAGGCGCAGGGGCGCATCGAGGCGCTGAAGAAGACGCCGGCGAAGGTGCGCGTGGCGACCACGCCGGAGACGCCGCAGGGCCTCAAGATCGCGATCGACGGCGTGGCGCAGACGGGCACGGAGCTCTCGGTGCCGCCCGGCAAGCACACGCTGACCGTCTCGGCCGAGGGGTTCGCGGACGCGAGCCAGGAGATCGAGGTCAGCTTCGCCGAGACGCGCGACGTCAGCGTCACGCTGACGCCGCAGGCGCCGCCGCCGGTCGCCGCGACGCCTGTGCAGCCCCCGGCCCCGCCGCCGGCCACCACCCCGCCGCCGGCCCAGCCGCCGCCGCCCGCGGCGCCCGTCGAGCCGCGCTCCCCGGTGCCGGCCTACGTCACCCTCGGCCTCGCCGGCGCTGGCGTCGTGGTCGGGACGATCTTCGGCGTCCAGGCGCTCAGCGCGAAGAGCGACTTCGACAAGGATCCGACGACGAAGACGGCGGACCGCGTCGACCGCAACGCGCTCATCGCGGACATGTCCTTCGCCGTGGCGCTCACGTTCGGCGTCACCGGGGCGGTCCTGCTCCTCAGCGACGACACGTCGGCCGAGACGAAGACCGCGGCTTCGAGCATGAAGAAGAAGGCGTTCGTCGCTCCGTTCGTCAGCCCGACCGGCGGCGGCGCCGCTGCGCGGTTTACCTTCTAAGGGGACTACTATGTGGAAGAACCAGCACCTTCTCGCGGTGGCGCTCTGCGCCGGCGCGATCTCGATTCTCGGGATGGGCTGCGAGCTCATCGCCACGGTCGATCGTTCGCGCATCCCGGGGGATGAAGGCGTCGTCAATCTCTGTGCTGACGGCATGAAGAACGGCGAGGAGACCGACGTCGACTGCGGCGGCCCCACCTGCCCGCAGTGCGCGACGGCCAAGGCGTGCACGGAGGCGGACGACTGCTCGAGCGGCTTCTGCGCGGACGACGTCTGCTGTGACACGGCCTGCGACGAGGAGTGCGACGCCTGTGCCGCGGATCTCAAGGAGTCGGGCGACGAGAGCGGCACGTGCGGCCCCTCCAAGGCCGAGGCCGCGTGCGGCGAGCCGACGTGCTCCGAGGGCGTCGAGACGAGCCGCGGCACCTGCGACGGGTCCAGCGTGGAGTGCGCGCCCGGCGAGGAGAAGAGCTGCGAGACGTTCGCCTGCGATCCGGAGGAGAACGCGTGCTTCACCGAGTGCACGGAGGACGCGCACTGCACGCTCTGCCATGTCTGCGGTGAGGAGGGCGAATGCGTGCTGGCCGCGGCGGGCACGCCGGGCCTGGGCTGCGAGGAGGACCAGGCGTGCGACGCCGCGGGCGCGTGCAAGGCCGCGAACGGTCAGGAGTGCACGGAAGCGGAGACGTGCGGAAGCGGTAGCTGCGTCGACGGCGTCTGCTGCGACACCGGGTGCGACTCGGCGTGCGTTGCCTGCAACATCGAGGGCTCCGAGGGCACGTGCTCGAACGTCGCGGCCGGCGACGAGGACGGGATCGACTGCAGCGGGGCCAACGTCTGCAACGGCAACGGCGCGTGCGGGCTGGCGCCCACCGAGGAGTGCACCACGGACGAGGAGTGCGCGAGCGGCAACTGCCTCGGCATCTTCGTCTGCGGCAACTTCCCGGCGGAGGGAGGAGAGGGAGGGGGGGAGCCCTGACCTCCCCCTGACCGACCGCCGGGCTCGCTCAGAGCCCGGCGGGTCTCGCCCCTCCCGACGTGCGCTGCCACGGCTCCACAGGGAGCCGGGCGCGGTGCTCACGCCTCGAACGTCCCTCTCACCCGTGAGCTGATGCCCTCGGCGCTGGAACCCGAAGGCGGACCGAGCACCGTCATCGACTCGGCCTCGCCGTCGAACAGCCCGCCGTCGTCCAGCTCGCCGTCCGCAGCCTCCGCCTCGTAGGTGGGCACCGTCGCGGCCTCTTCCCAGCGGCTCTTCAGCCGATCCGCCAGCTTGGTGAGCAGCTCGCGCGTCGTCTCCCTGTCGGTCGCGGACAGGAGCACCGCGTCGGGGTGCCCGACCAGCAGCCGCCGCCCCTCCTCCGGCGCGATGAGGTCCGCCTTGTTGAACACGAGGACGCGGGGGATGCTGATGAGGTCGAGCTCCGTCAGCAGCGCCTCGGTCGTCTCGATGTGCTGATCGCGCGCGGGATCGCTCACGTCCACGACGTGGAGCAGGAGGTCGGCGTCGGCGGCCTCCTCGAACGTCGCCCGGAAGGCGGCGAACAGGTCCTTCGGGAGCTCGCGGATGAAGCCGACGGTGTCGGTGATCACCACCTCGCGCTCCTCGGGGAAGCGCAGCCGACGCGAGCGGGTGTCGAGCGTCGCGAACAGCTTGTTCTCCGCGAGCACGTCGGCGCCGGTCAGCGTGTTCAGCAGCGTGCTCTTGCCGGCGTTCGTGTAGCCCACGATCGAGACGACCGGCACGCCGAGCCGGGCGCGGCGGCGGCGGCGCTGCTCGCGCTGCCGGGAGAGCCGCTTGAGCTGCCCCTCCAGGAAGGAGACGCGCTCCTTCGCGCGGCGTCGACCGATCTCGAGCTTCGTCTCGCCAGGACCGCGCCCGCCGATGCCGCCGGTCAGGCGTGACAGGGAGTCGTCCTTCTGCCCGAGGCGAGGGAGCGTGTACTTGAGCTGGGCCAGCTCGACCTGGAGCTTGCCGTCGGACGACTCGGCCCGCTGGGCGAAGATGTCGAGGATGAGCTGCGTCCGGTCGAGCACCTTGAGGTCGGTGTGCTTCGCGATCGCGGACGCCTGCGACGGGGTGAGATCCCGGTCGAAGACGAGCGTCTCCGCGTCGAGCTCCGAGGCCCGCAGCACGACCTCATCCAGCTTGCCCTTGCCGAGGACGAGCCGCGGGTCGATGCGGTCGCGGAGCTGGAGGACCGTGTCCGCGACGTCGACGCCCGCGGTCCCGGCGAGCTCGGTCAGCTCGCGCAGGCTCTCCTCGGCCCGCGCGAGCGCGCCCACCTTCGATTTCTCGGCGACGTGGACGAGGATCGCCCGGCCGTCCTTGGCCGCGACCGACCGCGTGCGCGAGCGCTTCGTGAACTCGTCCTCGAGCGCCTGGATGAGCGCGCCGAAATCGACATCGACGCGGCCGACCGCGACGGGTCCCACGGTCCGGTACGGCAGCTCCGCCTGCCGGCGGCCGTCGCCGTCGCCCGCGGCGCCCTCCACAGTGACCGTGACCTCGTCCTTTCCGTGCACCGGGACGTTGTACGCGTACTGGATCGTGCGCGGCTCGCCCTGCGGGGTGAGCTGCACGGCCGCGACCAGGTCGAGCCGGAGGCGGACGAGGTCGACGAGGTCGTCTCGCGTGAGCGGCTCGTTGAAGAGGTGCGTGTGGACGAGCCGCAGCGCCCGGAAGCGCCCCTGCGCGGCGCGGAGGCGCCCGATGTCCGGCAGCATCAGCCGGGTCGCGTCGCCGACGACGACGTAGTCGATCTCGCCTGAGCGGTGGACGAGCGCGCCGACCTGGCGCCCTGTCTCGTGCGACGCCTCGGCGAGCGCCTTGATGAGCTCGGGCGTGGCGATGGTGACGAGCGGGACCTTGCGGCGGTAGATGCGCTCGAGGGTCTTGGTGGCTAGCGGGCTGAGTCCGGTGGTGTTTCCGTAGAGTGTGGGCATTCGATAGAGGAAGGGTATGTCGCTCCCACGCATTCATAATGCACCCGGGTCCGGTCCGCGAGCAGGGCCCCTGCAGATCGTCGCGCGGAGCCTCCATTTTCTCGCCGCGCGTCGCCGTCTCCCATCTGCCTCCAATCCGTCTGCCGCCGTTTCCCCCAACCCTCCTCACCTGCTCGGCGCGCGGCGGGTTGCCGGCGATGGCCCGTGTTCCCCGTACGCCGCCAACTTCCTGTAGAGCCTCCGCGCGCGTCGAGGCTACCCTGCGCGCGATGGCTATCCTGACCCCGCTCTCGCTCGCGGATGCACGCCGCATCGGCGCGCTCTACGGCCTGGAGATCGCCGACGTGCGCGGCCTCCTCGCCGGGAGCGTGAACTCCAACTTCGCGCTGACGCTCGCCGACGGCCGCGGCCAGGTGTTCCTGCGCGTGTACGAGGAGCAGCAGCTCGCCGCGGCCTCCCGCGAAGCGCGCATGCTGGAGCACCTCGCGGCCGGGGGCGTCGCCACGCCGCAGCCGCTCCGGCGCCAGGACAGGGCGCCCGGGCCGGAGGGCCCCGCGTTCATCGCCGAGCACGCAGGAAAGCCTGTCGCGCTGTTCCCGTGGGTCGCCGGCGATTCGCTGTGCCAGGCGCGCGTCACGCCGGACGCGACCCGCCGCGTCGGCTCGGCGCTGGCGCGGGTGCACCTCGTCGGCGCCTCGTTCGAGGGGGCGAGCGCGAGCCGGTTCGACCTCGATGGCCTCGACCAGCGGCTCCGAAATCTGCGCGCGCACGCGGGCGGCGCGCAGGCCCTCCCGCCCGAGGTGGCTGCGGCCGTGGACGAGCTCACCGGCCGGCTGGAACGGATCCGCGCCGCCACGCCGCGGACGTCCGGGCCCGAGGCGCTGATCCACGGCGATCTCTTCCGCGACAACGTGCTCTGGCAGGACGGCGAGATCTCCGCCCTGCTCGACTTCGAGAGCGCCTCGCGCGGGAGCGCCGCGTTCGACCTCGCCGTCACGATGCTCGCGTGGTGCTTCGGCGACGACCTCGACCCCGCGCTCGCGGCCGCGCTCGCCGGCGGCTACACCTCGGTGCGGCCGCTCTCCGCCGAAGAGCGCGGCCGGCTCTTCCACGAGAGCCTGGTGGCCGCGCTGCGCTTCTCGATCACGCGGATCACCGACTTCGAGCTCCGCCCCAAGGGCAGCGGCGTCTACAAGGACTTCCGGCGCTTCCTCGCGCGGCAGCGGACGCTCGAGCGCCTCGGCCCGGACGGGCTCCTCGCGCTCCTTGGCATCTGATGCGCGTCTGATGCGCCGCGCCTGATGCGCCGCGCCCGCTCCGCCTCGGGTTCGGGTGGGAGCGAACGTCGCTACGTGATTTTGCGTCAAGTTCGCGGCGCCGGTCGAGGGTGGCGTTGCGCGGCCGCTGCCCGACCGTTACCTTCGCCGGATGGCACAGGTCGGATCGCTCGATTTCAAGGGCTTCATCGAGAGACGGAAAGGCCAGCGCGCGGGCGGCGGCGATGGCGCTGGCAACGCGTACGCCTACGTGTCCGATAAGAACACGCGGCTCGCGTTCGAGAAGATGCGTCCGGTCGAGCTCGCCGTGACGGCCGCGGTCAGGCTGTTCAAGACGGTCGGCAAGAACGAGCTCCTCGGCCACGCCGTCAAGGTCGGGCCCGCGCAGTTCCCCCGCGTCCACAACCTCGCGGTCCACTGCGCCGAGACGCTCGGGATCGCGATCCCGACGATCTACATCGTCAACAGCCCCACCCTCAACGCCGCGACCTACGGCACGAACGACGACTCGTTCATCATGGTGCACTCGGCGCTCGTGGACCATTTCACCGACGACGAGCTGCTCAGCGTCATCGGCCACGAGTGCGGCCACATCCACAACAGCCACGTCGTCTACCTGACCGCGATGCACTACCTGACGCGGATGGCGTCGGTGTTCGTGAAGTGGATCGTCGGCCCGGCGATGCTCGCGCTCTCCGGCTGGTCGCGCCGCGCCGAGGTCACCTGCGACCGCGCCGGGCTCCTCTGCGCGAAGAGCCTCGACGTCTCGACGCGCGCGCTCACCAAGCTCGCGCTCGGTTCGACCAAGCTCTACGAGGAGCTGAACCTCGAGGCGTTCATCGCCCAGCACGACGAGGGCAAGGGCGGGATCGGCAGGTTCGCCGAGTTCACGGCGAGCCACCCGTGGCTGCCGAAGCGCGTCCTGGCGCTCCGGGCCTTCGCCGAGAGCGATCTCTACAAGCGCCACGCAGGGCTCGGCTCGGGCGGCCTCTCCATGGAGGAGGTCGACGAGAAGGTGCACGAAGTCATCAAGATCTGGGGCTGAGGGGCACCCTCCTCGCCAGCTCCCCGACCAAGGCCGAGGTAGAACGCACATGCTCGAATCCTTCCATAGCCGCAAAGACGACGTGACCGGGGCGCTCCGGGATCTCGTGGTGTTCGCCGAGTCCCTCGGCGCCAGGAGCGTCGCCACGCGCATCACGAACGATCTCGTGAAGAAGCTCGACGCCGACCGGTTCCACCTCGTCGTGGTCGGCGAGTTCAACCACGGCAAGACGACCTTCGTGAACGCCCTGCTCGGCGCCTCGATCCTCCCCGTCGGCGTGACGCCCACCACGGCGGTCATCCACCACCTCGAGTACGCGGCCGACCCGCGCGCCGAGGTGGTCTACGCGTCGGGCGAGCGCAATTCCCTGCCCTTCGAGGACGTGCGGGCGTTCACCGTCGGGGGCGAGCGCTCGTCGGGCGCGGGCGAGGTGAAGTTCCTCGAGGTCGGCTACCCGGCCGAGCTCCTGCGCGAGCGCGTGGTCCTCGTCGACACCCCCGGGGTGAACGACCTCTCGCTCCAGCGCGCGGACATCACCTACAGCTACATCCCGCGGTCGGACGCCGTGCTGTTCCTCATCGACGCCGGCCAGCCGCTCAAGGAGAGCGAGCGGGTCTTCCTCCAGGACAAGCTGCTCGGGCAGTCGCGCGACAAGATCCTCTTCGTCGTCACGAAGCGCGACATCTGGAGCCAGGACGAGGAGGTCGAGGCGCTCGCCTACATCCGGAGCGAGCTCGGCAAGCTCGTGAAGTCCCCGGTGGTCTTCCCGATCTCGAGCGAGCGGGCGCTGGAGGGCGATCGGCCCGGCAGCGGCATGCCGGAGCTGCTCGATCACCTGACCCGGTTCCTCGCCGAGGAGCGCGGCCGCATCCTCCTCGACAACGCGCTCGGCGAGGGCCTCGAGGCCGCGCGCCTGCTCGTCAAGGGCGTCGACGCGCGGCGTCGCGCGACCGCGATGTCGCGCGACGAGCTCAGCCGCCGCATCGAGATGATCGAGAAGGATCTCGCCGGCCAGTCGCGCACGATCGAGGAGCGGCGCGCCGGCATCCGCGAGGAGGTGAGCGCCATCCGGGCGTGGGTGCGCCGCGACCTGGATCGCTTCGTCGACGACGTGCTCCGGCAGCTCCCGGCGATCATCGACGAGGCCAACACCGACGAGATCAAGGTCTACCTCGGCGCCTTCCTGGAGCGCACCTTCGCCGAGTGGGCGCAGGCCGAGACGAAGGAGATCGCCACGGCGCTCGAGACGCTCGCCGAGAAGACGATCGCGCTCGTCCGGGAGGACGCGCACGACGTGGCCAAGCGGGTCAGCGAGGCGCTCGGGGGCGACGTGAAGCCGCCGAACGTCGAGGTCGACACCTTCGGCTACGATGTCGGGGTCTTCGCGCTCTTCACGATCGGGCTCGGCGTGATGTTCACGAACGCCCTGCTCGGCGGGATCCTGGCGCTCGCCGCCCCGGTCCTGGCCGTCTACGTGAAGGACAAGGTCGAGGCCGAGACGCGCAAGAAGGCGAAGGAGATGGCGCCCGTCGCGCTGCGCGAGGCGGCCGTCCGGATCGGGCCGAAGCTCGACGAGATGATCCAGGAGTTCGCGAGCCGGCTCGACGCGTGGGTGGTCACGGCCGGCCAGGAGCTGCACCGGGAGGTCATCGAGGTGCTCAAGGCGGCCCGCGAGGAGCGGGAGCGCGTCGAGCCGAGCAGCGAGACCCAGCTCAAGGCGTGCGACGCGCACGCCGAGTCGCTCCAGGGGCTGACGGCGCGCCTGGAGGGGCTCCGGAGCGCGCTCTGGACTGTCGAGAACGGCGAGAGCAAGCCGATCCCGCCGCCCGTCTCCAGCGTGCCCAACGCGCCCGGCGGCTCGGCCTGAGCGCCGCGCGGGCCTCCTGACACAGGGGAGGAGCCGGCGCCCGAGCCGGGCTCCTCGTCCGCGCCGCCGTGGCCGTATCCAATCGTCCGGCGCTCATGCGAGAATGCGGCCGTGCAGCTCGATTTCGCAGCCCGTGAAGTGACGATCAAGCTCGTCTATTACGGCCCCGCGCTCAGCGGCAAGACGACGAACCTCGTCTCGCTGCACGGCCTCGCCGGGTCGGACGCTCGTGGACGGCTGATGACCCTCGAGACGCAGGACGATCGCACGCTGTTCTTCGATCTCCTGCCGCTCACCTTCCGCGCGAAGGACGGCGACGTCTCGCTCCGCATCAAGCTGTTCACCGTTCCGGGGCAGCCGATGCACGCGGCCACGCGGCGGCTCGTGCTCCAGGGCGCGGACGGGGTCGCGCTGATCGCGGACTCGCAGATCTCCGAGACGCAGCGCAACGCCGAGGCGTTCTTCGACCTCCGCCAGAACCTGCGGGAGAACGGCCTCGACCTCGCGCGGATGCCGCTCGTCATCCAGTTCAACAAGCGCGACCTCCCCGACATCCGGAGCGACGAGGAGCTCGCGCGGCTCGCCACGCGCGGCAAGGAGCCGGTGTACCGGGCGATCGCGACCCGCGGCGTGGGCACGGTGGAGACGTTCATGGGGCTGCTCCACCTCACCTGGGAGACGCTGGATCAGACGCACCAGCTCTCGAAGCGCCTGTCGATCAGCGGCGAGGAGCTCCTGAACAGCGCGGCGCGCCAGCTCGGGGTGACGGGCTCGGTGAACGACCTCCTGGCGAGGCGAATGGGCGGCAGCCCATGAAGCCCGACGCCCACAAGGGGACGACGGCGGACTTCGGCCTCGACGACGAGGATCTCCTCAACATGCCGAGCTCCGCGCCGATCCCGTCGGCCCGCGTCGCGGACGCGCCCAGCTCCTCGAAGCGCGACGGGGCACCGAGCGACCCGGAGCCGTCGACGCTGCCGCCGCCTGCTGCCGCGCCGGTGGTCGATCTGGTCGGCATCGGCCCGCTGTCGCTCGAGGATCTCGTGGACCGCCAGGCCCTCGGGGAGATGACGGCGTCGTTCCACACGCTGTTCGGGCTGCCGATCCGGATCCAGTCGACGAGCGGCGCGACGCTCGCGGAGTCCGGCGGCGAGCTCGCGGAGGCGCCCTTCACCGGCGCGCTCTACCAGGTGTTCCCGATCGAGTACGACGGCCGCACCATCGGCCGCTCGGTCCTCGGGCCGTACCTGCCGGAGGACGCCGCGGCCGCGGCGCAGACCGAGGCGGCGGCGCAGGCCGACGCTCCCCGCGCGGCGGAGGCGCTCCCGCGCGTGGCGCGGCTCCGGCCAGAGCGGCTCGGCGAGATCGCGGACCACCTCCGCGCCGTCCTCGACCTGATCCTGTTCAGCGGACACAAGTCGCTGCTCACGTCGACGATGCACGTGGCGTCGATCCGCGAGAGCTTCCGCGAGCTCTCGCAGAAGAACGCCGAGCTGCAGCAGGCGTACGAGCGGCTGAAGGAGCTCGACCGGCTCAAGTCGAACTTCCTGGCCACCGTGTCGCACGAGCTCCGGACGCCGCTCACGTCGATCATGGGCTACAGCGAGATGCTCGCCGAGGGCATCGGCGGGCCGCTGACCGGCGAGCAGCGCGAGTTCATCGAGACGATCCGGTCGAAGAGCGAGCAGCTCCTCGGGCTCATCATGAGCCTCCTGGATCTGTCGAAGCTCGAGAGCGGCACGCTCATCGTGCACCGCAGCGAGGTGGCGGTCGGCCCGGTGCTGTTCGAGGCGGCGTCGACCATCGCGCCGGCGGCCGCGAAGAAGGGGGTCGAGCTCCGGATCCAGGCCGAGACCGATCTCCCGCCGGTGCTCGGGGACGGCGACCGGCTGCGGCAGGTGTTCATCAACCTCGTCGAGAACGCGGTGAAATTCACCGAGCCGGGCGGCGAGGTGATGCTCGTCGCGCGCGCCGTGAGCGACGACACGGACGACCTGCCCGGGCTGGTGCTCGTCGCGCCGCTCCAGCAGGCGGTCGAGATCCGCGTCGTGGACACGGGCGTCGGCATCCCTCCCGCCGAACGTTTGAAGGTGTTCGACCCGTTCTACCAGATCGATCAGAGCTCGACGCGGGAGCACGGCGGCACGGGCCTCGGTCTCTCGATCGTCAAGCGCCTGGTCGAAGCGCACAGCGGCACGGTGCGCATCGAGCCGAACGAGCCGCGCGGCACCGTGTTCGTGGTCAAGCTGCCCACGGTCGCGGGCTCGCCGGCGAACAGCGTCGTGCCCCCCATCTTCCAATGACCGCGCGCTCCGAGTGGAAGCGCATCGAGATGCTGCGCGCCGTGCTCGGGGCCGCGGCCGGCGAGCACGTGCTCTGCGGCATCGGCGACGACGCCGCGATCCTCGCGCCCGCGGCGCCGCCGGGCGGGGCGCTGGCCGGCGCCGCGGAGCCGCTCGTCTGGACGGTGGACAGCGCGGTCGAGGGCGTTCATTTCCGGCGCGATCTGATGAGCTTCGAGGATCTCGGCTACCGGGCGACGATGGCTGCGGCGAGCGATCTCGCGGCGATGGGGGCGCGCCCGGTCGGCCTGCTCGCCGCGCTGGTGCTGCCCCTCGACGTGAGCGACGACGAGCTCGGCGCCCTCGCCCGCGGCCAGCGCGCCGCGTGCGACGAGATCGGCACGGCGATCATCGGGGGGAACCTCTCCCGGGGCGGCGAGATCTCGATCACGACGACGGCGCTCGGCGTCGCGGCCACGCCTCTCCGGCGCGACGGCGCGCGGCCCGGCGACGCGCTCGCGCTGGCGGGCCCGGTCGGCCTCGCCGCGGCGGGCTTCGCGCTGCTCGACCGCGGCATGTCGCCGCCCGGCGCGGCGGCCGAGCGGGCGATCCGGGCGTTTCGCAGGCCGGCGGCGCGCATCGACGCGGGCCTCCGCGCGGCCTCGGTCGCCCGCGCGGCGATCGACGTCTCCGACGGCCTCGCCGCCGACCTGGCGCACCTCGCGCGCGCGAGCGGCGTGCGCGTGCTGCTCGATCCTGCGGCGCTCGTGAGCGCCGACCTGCGCGACGCCGCCGCGCTGCTCGACGCGGACGCGCTGGCGCTCGCGCTCCACGGCGGTGAGGACTACGCGATCGCTGTCGCGGGCCCCGACGTCGGATCGCTCCCGGGCTTCGTGGCGATCGGCCGCTGCGCGCCGCGCGAGGAGGGCGCGAGCGACGTGGCGCTGCGCGGGCCGGAGGGGCAGCTGACGAGCGTCGCGGCGCGGGGGTACGACCACTTCGCCTGAGGGCGCGCGGAGAGCCTCGTGCGACCGCGCCTTGCGCCCCGGCCATCGCCCCCGCGATCCGGGCGGCCGGCGCGACCTGGCCTTGCGATTGCGCAAGGATGGCCTGGCGGCCCGCCGCGGCGCTCACTCGTTCTCGGCTGCGGAGCCCCCGCGCCTCGCCGGCGCGACGCTTGTCGGATCCTCCGGCGGCGCGTCGGCCTCGGTGAGCCCGGATCGGCGCGACGACGGGCGCACCTGGTTCGCCAGGTCTGCGTGGCCTGCCAGCCGGAACAGCCCTCCCAGGAACGTCGCGATGCGGCCGAACCGCTCGTCGAACAGCGCGATGGCCGTGCTCTTGGCCATCCGCGTCGCCTCGGCCTCGCGCGCCTCGCGCGCCGCGTCCTTCAGGTGGCTGACGAGCGCGTCTCGCCGGCGCTCGATCCGGAGCACCGCGTCGTCGGCGTCCCAGCGAACCCCGGCTCGGCGCGGCTTCGGCAGCTCCTTGCTGCTGAGCGCGCGCGTGACCTCGCCGGCGAAGCGCTCGATCTGCACCGGATCGTGCGGCGTGGCCTCGGCGAAGCCGAGCTGCTCGAGGGCCGCAGCGCCGTACAGGTTGGTGAGCCAATCGCGGAGGTCCGTGAGCTCGTCGTGAAGCTCGTGGGCGACCTCGTCGCGGCCTTCCCGCGGCGGTCCGTCGTCGGCGATCTCGTCCGCGAGGGCCTCATCGGCCGTCACCATGCGCTCGCGCGCGTCGGCGAGCGCGCGGGCGACGAGGTGCGCGAGGAGGGCGATGTTCGGCATCTCCTCTCCCTTGTGGAGGTAGGGAGAGAGCAGCGCCTTGATCTCCGTGGCGACCCGGTCCGCGTGGGTCTCCCCCGTTGCGATGACCGAGCTGGCGCTCTTCTGACGATCGGTAACCCGCTTGGAGGGCATGGCAGCTCCTGGGCGCGGCCTCCCGGCGCCGTTTCGCGTCGCGGCTCAGTTGCACTCGGCGGGCGGCGTGGTCCCGGCGAGGCTCGCTCGGATCTGGGTGAGCGCCTTGGCGCGCGGGGTCTTCCCGCTCTTCACGAGCTTCTCGATCCCGGCGCAGAGGTGGGATGCCGTCCCCGCCTTCGACTTGGCCTCCTCCGACTTCCCCGACTTGGTGGCGACCGCGTGGAGCGCCGTGCAGCACGCCTGGATGGAGGCACCTCCTCCGCGGCCCGTCGCCGTCCCTGTCGCCCCCGCGGCCGTCCCCGCCCCTGCCTCTGCCGCTGCTGGTTCAGCAGCCCCCACAGCGGCGGGCTCCTGCGCCGCCGCGGGCTCCTGGGTCGCAACGGGCGTCGGGGTCGCGGTGGGCACAGGATCGGCGGCCACTGGCGCGACCGATGGCGTGGGCGCGGCGATCGTCTCCGGCTCTGCTTCTTCTTTCTGACAGGCGCCGGACAGGATTCCGCAGGTGAGGACGACGAAGGCCATGGCCGAACGCGACATGCCTCGTCTTTTACAGAGCTCCGCGAAGCACAACCATCCGGCTGGCCCGGTACAAGCACGTCCGGGCGTCCCCGCAGCACTTCCCGCGCAGCACGAGGTCCCCTCCCCCACCGCCCGCGCTCACCGCCCCCCGCCCCGCCCTCTGCGATCTCCCAGGCGATCGCCCCTCGCCCCCCTTTTCCCCCAAGCCGGTGGGGGTGATGCGGGAGGGGCGGGCGGGGGTAGGGCCCCACGAATCCGAGCGCCGGCCTGCAGCGCAGCGACGCGCTTCCAGACCCGACCCTCCCGTTCACGAGGCACTAGCCGCCAAGAGGCGCGAGTTCGTGGGAGGGGCCCCCCGCCCGCCCCTCCCGCATCACCCCCACCCCCGCCCGTCACCTAGCTGCATCCCATGCTGTTGCCGCAGTTGAGGCACTTGTAGCAGGCCCCGTTGCGCACGGTGATGTGCCCGCACCCGTCGCAGACCGGCGCGTCGCCCATCATGTCCTCGAGCTGCGCGTCGAGCGCGCTCGCCGTCCGCCCTCCGCCCTCGAGCAGCACGGCCGCCGGCGAGGCCTGCGAGAACGACGCCGCGCCGCTCTCCTGCGCCCGCGACTCGACCGGGTCCTCCATGGCCGAGGTGACCGGCTGCACGTGGGCGAGGTCGTAGCGGTTCAGGTACTCGACCCCGAGCACGCGGAAGAGGTAGTCCACGATCGACGTCGAGAACTTCACGTAGTCGTGCCCCTCGACGACGCCCTGCGGCTCGAACCGGGTGAAGGTGTACTGCTCGACGAACGTCTCGAGCGGCACGCCGTACTGGAGCCCGATCGACACCGCCATCGCGAAGCAGTTCATCATCGACCGGAACGCGGCCCCCTCCTTGTGGAGGTCGATGAAGATCTCGCCGAGCGTCCCGTCGTCGTACTCGCCGGTGCGGAGGTAGATCTTGTGCCCGCCGACGCGCGCCTCCTGCGTGAAGCCCTGGCGCTTCCTGGGCAGGCGGAACCGCTCCGGCGCCGCCGCCGAGGGCGAGCGCGGGCGCGGCTGGAGCGCGGCCGCCGCCTGGAGCACGGGCCCGGCGATCTCGGCCTTGTCGGCCTTGTCGGCCTTGCTCTTCGCGTCCTTGCTCTCGCTCGTGCTCGAGGTCGACGAGAGCGGCTGCGACGCCTTGCAGCCGTCGCGGTAGAGCGCGACCGCCTTGAGCCCGAGCCGCCACCCCTCCTCGTAGATCCGCTGCACGTCCTCGACCGTCGCGTCGTTCGGCAGGTTCACGGTCTTCGAGATAGCGCCGGACAGGAACGGCTGCGCCGCGGCCATCATCCGGACGTGCGACATCGGCGCGAGGTACCGGCGGCCCTTCTTGCCGCAGCGGTTGGCGCAGTCGAACACCGCGTAGTGCTCGTCGCGCAGGTGCGGCGCGCCCTCCACCGTCATGCGGCCGATGATCGTCTCGTTCGCCTCCTCGATCTCCGCGGGCGAGAAGCCGAGGTGCTGGAGCAGCGAGAAGCCGAAGCGCGCCCGGGACTCCTTGGAGACGCCGAGGCGGTCGTACGCCTCCTCGCCGAGGATCCAGGGGCCGAAGGCGAGATCCAGATCGAACACGCCGGGGATGGCGGCCTCGACCTTCGCGAGGTCGTCGTTCGTGAGCCCCTTGGCCTTGAGCGACGCCCGGTTCACGTGCGGCGCCGCGAGGAGGGTGTTCGTGCCGGAGACGTAGGCGACGATCTCCTGCACCTCGGCCTCGGGGTAGCCGAGCCGCCGGAGCGCCTCGGGCACGGACTGGTTCACGATCTTGAAGTAGCCGCCGCCCGCGAGCTTCTTGAACTTCACGAGCGAGAAGTCGGGCTCGATGCCCGTCGTGTCGCAGTCCATCAGCAGCCCGATGGTGCCGGTCGGCGCGAGCACCGTCGCCTGGGCGTTGCGGTAGCCGTGCTCCTGCCCGAGCCGCACCGCCTCGTCCCAGTCGGCGCACGCCGCCCGCCAGAGCGGCTCCGGGCAGCGGTCGCGGTCGATCGCGTACGCGGCGTCGCGGTGCATGCCCATCACCCGGAGCATCGGCTCGCGGTTCCTCGCGAAGCCCGCGAACGGCCCCTTGGCGGCGGCCATCTCCGCCGAGACCCGGTAGGCGTGGCCGCACAGGATCGCGGTGAGCGCGCCGGCGACCGAGCGCCCCTGGTCGGAGTCGTACGGGATGCCCTGCAGCATGAGCAGGGTGCCCAGGTTGGCGTAGCCGAGCCCGAGCGGCCGGTAGTCGTGCGAGTTCTTCGCGATGTTCCGGGTCGGGTAGGCCGAGAAGTCGACGAGGATCTCCTGCGCGACGAAGAACACCCGCACGGCGTGGCGGTAGCCCTCGATGTCGAACGAGCCGTCCTCGCGGAGGAACCGGGTGAGGTTCAGGCTCGACAGGTTGCAGGCCGAGTCGTCGAGGAACATGTACTCCGAGCACGGGTTCGAGGCGTTGATGCGCGCCGTGTTCGGGCAGGTGTGCCAGCGGTTGATCGTCGTGTCGTACTGCACGCCCGGATCGGCGCAGCCCCACGCCGCCTCGGCGAGCTGGCGCCAGAGATCCTTCGCGCTCAGCGTGTCGATGACCTCGCCGGTCGTCCGGGAGCGCGTCTCCCACGACGCGCCCGTCGCCGCCGCGCGCATGAAGTCGTCGCTCACGCGCACCGAGTTGTTCGAGTTCTGCCCGCTGACGGTGTGGTAGGCCTCGCCGTTGAAGTCGGAGGGGTACCCCGCGGAGATGAGCGCCATCGCCTTCTTCTCCTCGCGGACCTTCCACTGGATGAAGTCGACGATCTCCGGGTGGTCCATGTCGAGGCAGACCATCTTGGCGGCGCGCCGCGTCGTCCCGCCGCTCTTTGTCGCGCCGGCCGCGCGGTCGAACACCTCGAGGAAGCTCATGAGCCCCGAGCTCGTCCCGCCGCCCGAGAGCTTCTCCTGCTTCCCGCGGATCGCGCTGAAGTTCGTCCCCGTGCCCGACCCGTACTTGAACAGCCGGGCCTCGCTCTTCACGAGGTCGTAGATGCTCATCAGGTCGTCCTGGACCGCCTGGATGAAGCACGCGGAGCACTGCGGCCGCTCGTAGGCGTTCCGGGTCTCGACGATCTCGTCGACCGCGCCCGCCCGCTGCGCCGCCGCGCCCGCCTTCACGGCGGCGCTCCCGTTCCCCGCGTCGGCCGACGCCTCGTTCCACGCGTAGTTGCCGCCCGATCCCTCGATGCCGTAGCGGTGGAAGAGCCCGCAGTTGAACCAGACGGGCGAGTTGAACGCGCCGTACTGGTGGACGAGCAGGTACGAGAGCTCCGCCTCGAAGGTGTCGGCCTCCTTGGCCGAGGCGAAGTAGCCGCCGAAGTGCTCGCCCGCCTCGCGGATGGTGCGCGCGAGCCGGTGCACGACCTGGCGGACGCTCGTCTCGCCGAGCTCCTTCTTTCCGTGGATCCCTGCCTTGCGGAAGTACTTGGAGACGACGATGTCGGTCGCGAGCTGCGACCAGCCGGCGGGGATCTCGGCCCCCTCCATCTTGAAGACGACCGAGCCGTCGGGGTTGGTGATGACGCTCGAGCGGCGCTCCCAGGTGACCTCGTCGAGCGGGTCCACGCCGCGATGCGTGAACCGCCGCTCGAACGCAAGCCCGCGCGGCCGAGAGGCCCCCTTCTTCGCGGCCGTCTTCGCGGCCGCGCCGTTGGTCTGCGCCTTGGCAGCCCCCCCGGTCACCGGACGGGCCCCTCCTTCTTCCTTCGTCCGCGCCGTCATCTTGCCGTTCCCGGCGGGAAGCTTACCGCCGTCACCCACAACTGCCGACTGGGCCATTTCCAAGTCCTCCTGTGAGCCACCGCACCTGTCGGTGGCCCGGGTCCTACCGAAAGCACAAAGAGTTCCCTGGAGACGACGAGGCGCTCATCGCCTCGATCTCCACGGGTCCTCGTCGCTTCTCCCCGACTACCTGCTCAAACGTTCCGTTTCACGAGCCGTGAGCATAGTTTCAGGTGCCATGCCTGAAAGGCGTGCGCCGACATTCGGGAGCGCCTGACCGCCTGCTAGTCAAACCCGCGAAGCCCTCGTGCGTCAAGGAGAACCGCTACATCTTGGGATCCCCGGCCTAACAGGGCCCACATATAGGGCCCCGCCCGTTCGCCCCACGTTTCGTAGCGTTCTCCGATCAGCTCTGAACAAGTGCTACCCAACGGGCGCACAGATTGCTCACAGCTTTCCCCCGACAAAATCTGACACCTCCGGAAAGCCATCCAACAAATCCCACAGACCTCGAGCGGGCGCGTGCAAAGGACGCCGTCCGAGCTGTGGAGCTGTGGGAGGGGTGGGAGCGTGCGGGCGCGCGCCGGGGACGGGCCGCTGTCTGAGCACCTTGTCGCTGATCAGCGCCCCTGCGAGCTCGGCGGGGCCCCAGCGAGCGCGCGCCCCGCACGCTCCCGCCCCTCGGGTCAGTCGAGCTCCGCCGCTTCCCCGCAGTACGCGAGCACCCGCTCCCCCTCGCAGTGGATCGCGAGCGCGACCTCCCCGGCGATCCCCCGCAGCCCGACGAGATCGAGCAACGTCGGCACCGGCGCCGGCAGCAGCGGCGGCGGCGGGATGTACCGCGACGCACGCACGATCGTCGGCTCGATGGCCGCCGCCTTCGGCCCGATCATCTGGCGCAGCTCGTGGAGCGCCCGCTCGAACCCGCCGAGCATGTCGACGAGCCCGCGCGCCTGCGCCTCCGCGCCGCTGTAGACGCGCCCCTGCGCGAGCGGCTCGATCTCCTCGACCGGCCGCCTCCGGCCGCGCGCGACGACGCGGAGGAACGTCCCGTAGATCGCGTCGAGCTCGCGCTCCATCACCGACCGCTCCCCCGCGTCGAGCCGGCGCGACGGCGAGAACAGATCGGCCCGCGCGCCGCGCTTCACGACGTCGGTCGAGACGCCGAGGCGCTCGAGCAGCGGACCGAGCGCGAAGCGCGCCGAGACCACGCCGATGCTCCCCGTGATCGTCTGCGGCTGCGCCACGATCGCGTGCGCCGCCGCCGCCACGTAGTACCCGCCGCTCGCCGCCACGTTCGACATGCACGCCACGACCGGCTTCACCTCGGCGAGCCGCGTGACCTCGTGGTGGATCCTGTCCGACGCGAGCGCCGAGCCGCCCGGCGAGTCGATGTGGAGGATGACCCCCCGGATGCGCGGGTTCTGACGCGCCGCGCGCAGGCTCGCGACAAGCCGCTCCTCGCTCGCCAGCGAGGCGCCCCGGAAGCGGGCGCGGCTGACGATCGCGCCGTGCACCTCGACGACGCCGATGATCGGGCGCGGCCACATCGGCCGCATCGAGGGCGCGCGCCGCGCGCCGAGGTAGCGCGCCGCCGACACGAGGCGCGTCCTCGCAGGACGCGCGGCCGCGCGCGCCCCGCCGTCCGCGCCGGCGCCGCCCTCGGCGCGCCGCGGCGAGATCGTGCCGGGGAGCAGCCCCGTCGCGAGCATGTGCTCGAGCTCGTCCTCGTACGCGACAGCGTCGACGATGCCCCGCGCCACCGCCTGCTCCGCGCCGTAGGGCGCCTCGTCGATCCACCGCGCGACCGTCTCGCGGTCGACGCGGCGCCCCTGCGCGAGCGACGCGATCAGATCGGCGAAGCGCGCGTCGAGCAGCGCGCCGACCTGCTCGCGCTGCGCCTCGCTCATCGCGTCGCGCACGAGCACCTCGCCGGCGTTCTTGTACATGCCCTTCGCGAACACCTCGGGCTCGACGCCTACCTGCTCCAGCGCGCGGCGCACGTAGCGCCCCTCCACCGCGAACCCGAGCGGCGACACAAGCGTCTCGGGCCCGACGACGACGGCCCGCGCCGCGGAGGCGAGCAGGAGCATCGTGTTGTCGGCCCCCATCGGCAGGTAGGCGACGATGTCCTTGCCCCCCGCCCGGATCTCGAGGAGCGCGTCCCGCAGCGAGGCGATCACCGCGGGCCCCGCGTGGACCGAGCGCATCCGGAGGAGCAGCCCCGCCGGGCGCGGGTCCCTCATCAGGTGCTTGCCCAGCTCCCGGACGCGCTCCACCGAGAGCGGCGCCCGCTGCCTGGGGCGCCACCAGAGGGCGAGCCGGACCCGCGGGGGCTGGAGATCGACAACGCGGCCGTCGATTTCGAGGACGACATACCCGCCCCGTGGTGCAGCAAACGCCCAGCGGAGCGCGCTGACCGGGAGCAGCAGCAGGCGGAGGAGATTGATGAGCAGGGCAGCGATCACCGGTGGCTCCTGGGGACGTTCAGAGGAGAGACTGCGCCGCGCCCGCCGCCGAGCGGCGGCCAGGCCATGGCGAGGGAGGGCCGGGGAAGACAAGGTGCGCAGGAACGGACCGCGCGGCGCGAGCCCCGGGCGACCCGGGTGACGCCGGCGCCGCGGGCCTCGCGCCGGCGCTGGAAAGAGAGAGCGTGACGCAAGGGGCCACCCTGTGGCTACACTGTCGCGCTAAGTTTCGAAGGGGACGGCGAGCGCATCTCGTTCTACATCGTGAAGCCGTCGTCTTCTCTCCTACAGACCAGCTCAGCAAGCCGCGGGCCGCAGGCCCCCGGCGACCTGGGTGGCAGACCCCCCTCCACGGAACGTGCATCCCGAGCAGAGCGCCCCCGCCACGAGCCAGCTCCCCCCGCCAGCCCCGTCCACCTTGCGGCTCGTGCCTCTCGGCGGCCTCGGCGAGGTCGGGATGAACTGCCTCGCGCTCGAGCAGGCAGACGGCGTGCTGCTCATCGACTGCGGCGTGACGTTCCCGAGCTCGGACCTCGGCATCGACGTCTACCACCCGCGCTTCGATCACGTGCTCGCGCTCCGCGACCGGGTGCGGGGCGTCGTGCTGACGCACGGTCACGAGGACCACATCGGCGGGCTGCCGTTCCTCCTGCGCCACCTCGACGTCCCCGTCTGGGGCCCGCCGCACGCGCTGGAGCTCGTGCGTTACCGGCTCGCCGAGCACGGGCTCGAGGACAAGGCGCGGCTCGTGGCGACGCAGGTCGGGCGCGAGGTCGCGATCGGCGGCTTCGTCGTGGAGCCGATCCGGGTGACGCACTCGATCGTCGACGCCACAGCGCTCGCGATCCACACGGCCGCGGGGCTCGTCGTCCACACCGGGGACTTCAAGCTGGACCCGTCGCCGCTCGACGGCGAGCCGACCGACGAGGCCCGCTTCCGCGCGCTCGGCAAGGACGGGGTCCGGCTGCTGCTCTCCGACAGCACCAACGTGGACTCGCCCGGCGAGGCGGGCAGCGAGCGCGACGTCGCCCACGCGCTGGCCGAGCTCGTCGAGACCGCGCCGGCGCGCGTCGTTGTCGGCGTCTTCGCCTCCAACGTCCAGCGCCTGCTCGCCCTCGGTCAGGCCGCGGTCCGCGCGCGCCGCAAGATCTGCCTCCTCGGCCGCAGCGTGCAGACGCACGTGCGGGCCGCGCAGGCCGTGGGGCGGCTGCCGTGGCCGAGCGACCTGCTCGTGCCCCCCGAGGTCGCGTCGTCCATGCCGCGGGAGCGGCTCCTCGTCGTCGCGAGCGGCACCCAGGCCGAGCGCGCCTCCACGCTGACGCGGTTCGCGTCGGGGACGCACCCGCACCTGCGCCTGGAGGAGGGGGATCGGGTCATCCTCTCGAGCCGGGTCATCCCTGGCAACGATCGTCCGGTCGTCGACATGATGGCCGGGCTGCTCCGCCTGGGCGTGGAGCTCGTGACGTGGTCGACGGATCGGCGCGTCCACGCGAGCGGGCACGCGCATCGAACGGAACAGACACGCATGCTCGACATGACGCAGCCGCGCAGCTTCCTCCCGGTGCACGGCGCGCTGCACCACCTGACGCGGCACGCGGCGCTCGCCCGGGAGCGCGGCGTCTCCGAGGTGCTCGTCGCCGAGAACGGCCACGTCGTCGAGATCGGCGCGACGCAGCCGCTCGGGCGGAGCGGCCGGGCCATCGCCGGCCGCGTGGCCACGGCGAACGGCGAGGAGCTCGGGGAGGAGGTCCTCCGGGAGCGCGCGAACCTCGGCCGCTCCGGGGTGGCGTTCGTGTCGCTCGTCGTCGACGTGCACGGCGCCCTCGCGGCGCCGCCGCAGGTCCTCGCCCGCGGCGTCACCGGCGAGCTCGAGGGCGGCGCGCTGAGGGCCGCGGCGCGCGCGGTCGCGCAGGCGGTGAACGACTGCGAGCCGCGCGCGCGGCGCCGCGACAACGACATCATCGAGGCGGCGCGGCTCGCGGCGCGCAGGACGATCGAGGCGAAGCTCGGGAGGCGCCCCCTGGTGACAGTGGCGCTCACGCGGCTGTGACGCCCCAGGAGGGGAGCGCCCCGCCACCGGGAGGCGGCGAAGGCGAGGGCGGCGCGAAGCGCTCCGCCGCTGACTTTTTGCGTCCGGCGCTGCTCTCCTGCATCGACCGCGTCCGCGCCGACGCGCGGCGCGTCGTCGCCACCAGCGCGCAGGGCGAGGGCGCCGAGCCGGACGCCGAGGCGGTGCACGACTTCCGCGTCTCGCTCCGCCGGCTGCGGACGCTGCTCAAGCCCGCGCGGCGCATCTACGGCAAGCGGCGCCTCCGGCCCATCGCCGACGGGCTCCGGGAGTTCGCGCGGGCGACCGGCACGCTGCGCGACGAGGAGGTGCTGCGCGAGACGCTCACCGCGCTCGATCTGGGCGACGAGGCGCGGGCCGCCGTCGGCGCATGGGTCCAGCGGCGATCGCGCCGGGAGCACGAGGCGCGCGCGCACATCGTCGAGCTGCTCCGGCGGGACCGCCCGGGCGACGCGGGCGCGACGCCGGCCGACGCGCCGGCGCCGGGCGACGCGGGCGCGACGCAGGCCGACGCGCCGGCGCCGGGCAAGCGGCTTCGGCTGGAGAAGTACCTCGCGCGGCTCGAGCGGCGCGTCTCGCGCAAGAAGAAGGCGAAGCGGCGCGGCGCCGAGGCGCTCGCGCGACGAGCGATCGGCGACGCCCTCGACGACGTGCGCGCGCTCGCGGCGGCCGATCCGGGCGACGGCGCGGCCATGCACGCGCTCCGGATCCGCTTCAAGCGGCTGCGCTACTCCGCCGAGACGTTCTCCCCGCTCTTCGGCGAGCGCGCCGAGCGCACGGCCAAGTCCGCGTCGCGGCTCCAGCGCCGCCTCGGCCAGCTCCACGACGTCGACGAGGCGCTCGCGCAGATGAGGGACGCCGAGGGGCTGTCGCCCGACGAGCGCGCGGCCGTCACCGACGCGCTCGGCGCAGAGAGGGCGCGGCTCGCCCACAAGGCGACCGAGGAGCTCACGCACGAGCTCCAGACGCTCGCCGCGCTCTGGCCGGACGAGCCGCCCGCGCCCCCGCCCGGGTGACGCAGCGCGGGGCGCGCAGCGCAGCACGGAGCGCCGCAGCAAGGAGGCCGCGGACGGGCACGGAGGCTCCTCGGCCGCGGAGCCCGCCATGAGGGCAGGCGGTTCGTGATACCGTCGTCAGGGCTTCTTTTCCGAGGCGAAGCTCGCCGATCCCGGAGGTCGTGTTGCGCCGCTCTGCCTTCCCCAGCGTCACCGCGCTCGTCGCTCTCCTCGCCGCGAGCGCCTGCACCCAGGACTTCGATCAGTTCAACCCCTTGCCCTCCCCGGGCTCGTCCGGGAGCTCCGGCGGGGCCGGCGGCGGTCAGGCGACGACGACCGCGGCGACAACGGGCAGCGGCGCAGGCGGCGCCGAGCAATGCCTGAACGGCGACGATGACGACCGCGACGGCGAGGTCGACTGCGCCGACGACGACTGCAGCGGGTTCACCTGCGTCGCCGTCCCCGAGGGCTGGCAGGGGCCCGGCATCCTGTACGCGGGCCGCGCAGCGGCGGACGTCGACTGCCCCGCGGGCTTCCCCACGCGCGTGGACGTGGGCGGCCGCGATCCCGTCGACGAGCCGGCGACCTGCAGCCCGTGCGCGTGCGGCGCGCCGGACGTCGCGTGCGAGACGCCGGCGGTCACGGTGTACGGGGACGACGGGTGTGGCGGGGCGAACGTGACGCTGCCGGTGCAATCGACGGACTGCATCAACCTCGGCAGTGACTTCCGGCCGGGCAGCTACAGCGGCGAAGCGCCCGTGGATTCGGCGACGTGCGCCGCGTCGGGCGGCGAGGCGACGTTGCCGCCGCCGCGCTTCGGCACCGAGGGCGTCGTGTGTGCGCCCGGGCCGGACGCCGGCGGCTGCTCGGCAGGCGAGGCCTGCGCCCCGCGCGAGATCGACGCGCCGTTCGAGCAGGGCGCCTGCATCTGGCGCGAGGGGGAGCGGCGCTGCCCCGAGGAATTCGGCGAGCGACACGTGTTCGCGAGCTCCGTGATCGACGAGCGCGGCTGCACGCGGTGCACGTGCGACGCGAGCGGCGTGAGCTGCGCAGCGACGCTGACGCTCTTCGAGAGGAACGGCTGCCGGACGCCGGTCGAGACAGTGCCGTTCGACGGGGGCTGCGTCGACGATCCGCCCCCCGCCACATCGGTGAGGATCGAGGTGACCGGAGCCGGCAGCTGCCGGCCGCGCGGCGGCGAGCCCAGGGGGGAGATCGAGGAAGGCGAGGACAGGATCACCGTCTGCTGCGCCCGCTGAGCGGGCGCAGCGCGGCGCGCCTCCCGGCCCGTCCGGGATGGCGCAGGAGGGCGGGCGTTCCGGAAGAAAGATGAATCTTCTTCCCTACTTACCGCATTCCTCCTGCGTCTCGCCCTCGCTCGCCAGCCGCCATCCGTCGACGGGGCTGGCCGCGTCGCGCGACGCCGCGCGCCGTCGCGCGGCGCTCGACGGCGCTACTGCCGGAAGATCTCGACGCGCTCGAGGACGACGTCCTGGTTCGGCCGATCGCGCGTGGTCGCCACGTTGGCGATGCGGTTGACGACGTCGAGTCCACTCACGACCTTGCCGAACACCGAGTGCCGGTTGTCGAGGTGCGGCGTGGGCCCCTCGGTGATGAACCACTGCGCGCCGTTCGTGTTCTTGCCGGAGTTCGCCATGGAGAGGACGCCGGGGCCGTCGTGCCGCAGCGCGGGGTTGAACTCGTCCTCGAACTTGTAGCCCGGGCCGCCGGTGCCCCAGCGCGCCGCCATGTCCGGGTGGCGCGAGAGCGGATCGCCGCACTGGATCATGAAGCCCGAGATGACGCGGTGAAAGCGGATGCCGTCGTAACAGGGCGCGCCCTGCATGGCCTCGCCGGTCTTCGGATCCGTCCACTTGATGGTGCCCGTGGCGAGGCCGACGAAGTTCTTGACGGTGTTGGGCGCGCGCTGCTCCTCGAGCCTGACGACGATGTCGCCGAGCGAGGTCTTCAGTCGGGCGTGCAGCTCGCCGGTGCCGGGCACGTTGATCGGGGGGAATTGCATCGGGCCTTCTCCTCTTCCTTGCCGCCGGGGCGGCGACGTCAGCCGAAGGAGGAGGGCCCTCCTCGCTGCGTTCTTGTGCGGCGGTCTTAGCGCATCTCGCGCCGCGGAAGAGGGGCGAATTTGCCTCAGGCGCGCTCGAAGAGCGTCGCGATGCCCTGGCCCACGCCGATGCACAGCGAGGCGACCCCGACCTTGGCGCCGCGCGCGCGCATCGCATGCACGAGCGTGCAGGCGATGCGCGCGCCCGAGCAGCCGATCGGGTGTCCGAGCGCGATCGATCCGCCGCGCACGTTCACGCGCGCCGGATCGAGCTCCAGCGCCCGAGAGCACGCGAGCGCCTGCGCGGCGAACGCCTCGTTGAGCTCGAACAGATCCACGTTGGGCACGCGCAGCCCGGCCCGCTGGAGGAGCTTCTTCACCGCAGGGATCGGCCCCTCCCCCATCAGGTTCGGATCCACCCCCGCGGTCGCGGTCGCGATGACGCGCGCGAGCGGCGTCGCGCCGGCGGCCTGGACGGCGTCGCTCGAGGCGAGCAAGAGGGCGGCGGCGCCGTCGTTGAGCGGCGACGAGTTGCCCGCCGTGACGGACCCGCCGTCGCGGAAGGCCGGCTTGAGCTTCGCCAGCGCCTCGAGCGAGGCGTCGGCGCGCACGGACTCGTCGCGCTCGAACAGGAAGGGATCGCCCTTCTTCTGCGGGACGGGGACGGGGACCACCTCGGCGGCGAAGCCGCCCGACTCCCAGGCGAGCGTGGCGCGCTCGTGGGACAGCAGCGCGAACCGGTCCTGCTCCTCGCGGCTGATGCCGTGCTTCTTGGCCACGTTCTCGGCGGTCTCCCCCATCGACTGGAGCTCGAACCGCGCGCCCATCCTCGGGTTCGGGTAGCGCCAGCCGAGGGTCGTGTCGTAGACGGCCGGCGCGCTCCGGTCGAACCGCTCGGCCTGCTTGGGCATCGAGAACGGCGCGCGCGTCATGCTCTCGACGCCGCCAGCGATCGCGCAGTCGGCCTCGCCGGTGGCGATCATGCGCGCGGCGTCGGCCACCGCCTCGAGCCCCGAGCCGCAGAGGCGGTTCACCGTCACGCCCGGGACCTCGTACGGGAGCCCGGCGAGCAGCGCGGCCATGCGCGCGACGTTGCGGTTGTCCTCTCCGGCCTGGTTCGTCGCGCCGAGGACGACCTGGTCGAGGCGCGGCGCGAGCGAGGGATGGCGGCGCACGAGCGCGTCGAGGACGAGCGCCGCGAGGTCGTCGGGGCGGACCATCGCCAGGGCGCCGGCGTAACGGGCGATCGGGGTCCGGACAGCGTCCACAACGAAGACAGGGCGGAGAGCAACAGCCATGGAGCGATCGTAGCTTTGCCTGGTGAAGGCGCCGTCGAAGATCGCGTGAGCACGACCTCGGCGCCGCCTCCGTTCCCGCGCGCGTCGATCGCGAGCTCGGGTCGCGCCCGCCCGCCGGTTCGCGCCGAGCTGGACGCCGCTGCGCGGCCCGCGCTCGCGAGCAGGCGGACAACTCCCTACCTCGAACCTCCCGGCCGTCCGGTATCCCCCCGACGCTTCACCCGCCGAGCTCCAGAGACGGCAGCAGCCGAGAGGATCGATCCGGCGCGCCAGGTTCGTTCGACGGGAAGCCGACGTCGACAGCGACCGGGCGGCCGATCCGCTCTGTACGCCGTGAATTGATCGAGCCCGTGCCGGCTCAGTAGCTGCCGCTCGACCCGCCGCCGCCCGAGCGACCGCCGCCGCCGCCGCCGAACCCGGATCCACCGCCGCCGCGGCCTCCGCCGCCGCCCCGGAAGAGGATCGCCTGCAGGGCGAACCAGAGGAACCAGCGGAAGCCGGGCGAGATGAGCGCGAGCAGGAGCCCCGCCACCACGGCGATGACCGTGATGCCGACCTTGATCGGCGACGCTGGGGCGGGCGCCGGTTGCGTGCCAGGGGCCGGTCGCCGTTCCTCCTCGGGCGTCCCGGCGATCAGCGCCCGGGCGATCTCGGTCGTCCCCTGGTCGATGGCGTCGCGGAATCGGTCCTGCTGGAGCAGCGGGCTGATCGTCTGCCGGATGATGTCGTTCGACTGGAGATCCGTGAGCGCTCCGCCCACGCCCTTGCCCGTCTCGATCCGGACGCGCCGCTCGGACGGGGCGATCACGAGCAGGACGCCGTTGTCGGCCCCGCGCTGGCCGAGCTGCCACGCGTTGAAGGCCTCGTAGGCGACATCCTCGATCGTCTCCCCTTCGAGCGATCCGGCCACGAAGGCGACGATCTCGAACCCGGTCTGGCGGCGGATGCGGTCGAGCTTCGCGTCCAGAGCGCGGACGTCGACCGGGTCGAGCCGCCCCGCCGTGTCGACGACGTGCCCGGTGAGCGCCGGCGGCTTGAAGTCGGCCAGGGCGGGCCGGGCGACGAGCGCGCAGACAAGCGCGACAGCGGCCGCGACGGCCCTGACAACGGCCCGCAGCCGCGCTCCGCTCGAGACAACCGGGCGCATCGCCGCCTCCTTCATCAGAACGAGACCTTGGGCGCCGTCTGGACCTCGGGAGAGGCGGTGAAGTACACGCGCGGCTTGAACGGCTGCCCCGTGGCCTTGTTCACCACCTGGCCGCGGATCTTCAGGAGCTCCGCGTTGTACTCGCGCGCCGCCTGGTTGTACTCCTCGCGCGCCCGGAGGATCCGGTTCTCGATGCCCTCGAGCTGGACCTGGAGGCTGTGGAAGCCCTGGCTCGCCTTGAGATCCGGATATTGCTCCTGCACGACGAGGAGCCGTGAGAGCGAGCCGCTGAGCTGCTCCTGCGCCTTCTGGAAGGCCTGCACCTTCTCGGGATCGGTCAGGTCCTCGGCGTTGAGCTGGATGCTGGTGGCGCGGGCGCGCGCCTCGGCGACGCTCGCCAGCGTCTGCTCCTCGTGCTTGGCCGACGCCTTCACGACCGCCACCAGGTTCGGGACGAGGTCGTAGCGCCGCTGGAGGTTCGCCTCGAGATCCGACCATTTCTGGGCCGCGATCTGATCCTTCTCCACGAGCACATCGTAGCGCTGGCAGCCCATCACCGACGCGATGAGGGCGAGCACCGCCAGGAAAACGGGGACCACTGCCAGGCGCTTCCGAAACGTCAAAGGGTGAACAATCCGCATGACTGGCTCCACGGTCGCTTTCTTTACCGCCCGGGTAGGCGTGGATTCTCGCCATGCAAGACCGCGGCCTCGTGGCGTCCGCGGGCGCTGATCGGCGCGGCCCGCCGGCGACGTGGTACCCTGTCGCCCCTCGCTCGCGCTCCGGCCGCCCCTGCGCGGGGGCCACATGCGTGGCGCACCGCCACAGTCGACGGCCCGATGAACGACCGCCCGCGCATCGCCGCTCACCCGCTCAGCCCCGCAGCGTATGCGCCCTACGGCGATGTCCTCATGGCCTCACCGCACGGACAGCCGGGCAGGCCGGCCAACCAGGGGACCGCCCTCCGCTTCGACCGTCTCGCCGAGATCGAGGACCTCCGTCCCGGGCACGCCGCGCTGAACGTCTCCGTGTTCCGCTGCGCCCCGCGGACGACGTTCCCGCTCCCGATCGCCCTGCTGGAGAAGCACCCCGGCTCGACGCAGGCGTTCGTGCCGATGACCGCGCGCCGCTACCTCGTCGTGGTCGCCCTGGGCGGCGACCGGCCCGACCTCGGGACGCTCGCCGCCTTCATCGCGCACGGCGCCCAGGGCGTGACGTATCGCCCCGGCGTGTGGCACCACCCGATGATCGCGCTCGACGCCGAGATCGACTTCGTCTGTCTGGTCTGGGAAGACGGATCTCCCGGCGACTGCGCCGTGGTCGAGTACGGCGAGGCCGAGCAGGTAGCGATCGCGATCGACCCCTGATCCCCGGACCTCTCCCGCGCCGCCGCCGGTCCAGCGGGGCGCGGCGGCCGAGGCCAGCGCCGCAGGCGGGATCGCGGCGGCGGCCGAGGGCGCGCGCGCCCGCCCGCGCCGCCCCGCGCGCTGCGCCGCAGCCTCCGGGCGCGCGCCGCGCTATAGAGGGGCCCCGACCCCTCATGCGCCGCTCGACCCCCAACTGCTCGTTCGTCGCGCAGGAGCAGCGAAGGCTGCTCGCCGCGCTCGATGTCCTCGATGTAGCCGCCGTCGCCCGCATCCTCGAGGAGTTCGTCACGAGCGAGCGCAGCGCGCGGCTGCGCGGGGTCATCGCGGCGCGGCTCGACGCGGTCACCGTGGCCATGGACGCGCCGCACGATCCGCACAACGGGGCCGCCGTGCTCCGCTCGTGCGACGCGTTCGGCCTGCAGCGGCTGCACATCATCGAGCGGGCCGAGCCGTTCCTCGTCTCGAACACCGTCGCGCGCGGCTCCGAGCGCTGGGTCGACGTGCACACGCACCCGAGCGCCGAGGCCGCGGTGGCCGACCTCCGCGCCTCCGGGCACGAGCTCGTGGCGACCCACCCGGACGGCGATCTCACCCCGCGCGATCTCTCGAGCATCCCGCGCCTCGCGCTGGTGCTCGGCAACGAGCGCGACGGCATCCGCCCCGACCTCGCCGCCGCCTGCGCCCACGCCGTGCGCGTCCCGATGCGCGGCTTCGCGGAGAGCCTCAACGTGAGCGTCACCGCGGCGATCCTGCTCGAGCACGCGACGAGCGGCCGCCCCGGCGACCTGCCCGAGCCCCACCGGATCAAGCTCTACGCCCGCGCGCTGGTGCTCACCGTGCCCCACGCCGCGGAGATCCTGGCCGCGCGGGGCATGCACCTGCCCGCGCCGCTCGGGGGGCCGCCCCCTCCGCCCCCGGAGCCGCGCGGCCCCAGGCCGCGCCGACCGCCTGCGAATCCCGCGGCCGGAGAGCGCAGCGCCGGCGCCCCGCAGGAGCCCGAAGGTGGATAGCATGCGGCTCCCCATGCGATTCTCCGGTCCTCCGCGGCGCGATCGCCGCGCCCGCGGCGCCGCCCCGCCCCCGCCGGCCCCCCGCGGCCTCCGCGCGCGCCTCGCCGCGGCCCGCGCGGCGCTCGGCGGCCTGCGCGCGGCGCTCGCCCTCCTCCCGCGCGCGGCGGCCCCGTTCGCCCTGCTGCTCGCAGGCTGCATCGAGGTGCCGCCGCCCCCGCCCAGGCCGCCCCTCGAGCCGAAGGACCTCAAGGTCTCGGAGGGCGTCGGGCTCGAGGTCGCCTGCACGCCGACGGGGGTCGAGCTCTGCTTCGACGCGCACGACAACAACTGCAACGGCGTGATCGACGAGGGGTGCGGGCTCCACACCGGGATCCTCCAGTTCACGATCGCCTGGGAGGAGCCCGAGGCCGACGTCGATCTCAACGTCTATGACCCGACGGGAGAGCTCGCCCGTGTCGGGGAGCCGACCGCGAGCGGCCTCATGAAGGACCGCGACTGCCCGCGCGTGAGCGGCGAGTGCCAGGAGCAGAACGTGGAGAACGTCTTCCTCACCGAGGGCGAGCCGGCCCGCGGCCGCTACCGCGTCGTCGTGCGGCTCGACAAGCTGAACGACGCGACCGCCCCGATCCGCGTCCGCCTGAGCGCGCGGATCGGCCAGCGCTCGTACAGCATGGTGCTCGACCTGTCGCCCTCCGCAGCGACCGAGGAGAAGAGCGTCGAGTTCACGCTCTGAGCCTCTGGCGACGCGCGCCTCCCGCGGTCACGACGCGACCACGCGTCCCTCGCGCAGCGGCCTATCCGCCCTTGCGGGAACCCTCCACGCCGCCCGACGGCGACCGCGCGAGACCACGACCACGAGGCGCGCGCCTCGTGGTCACACCGCGCGCTCTCCGCGCGCGTTTCATGGCCGCCGCGCGGTTGACGTCCGCCGCTCCCCCACCTTAAAAGACATGGCCATTTTACACCCGGAGATGTCCCGCGAATGAATCCCACGTGGATGCTCACATTGCTCGTCGGCCTCTTCGCCGCCTTTGCGTGGAGCGCCAACCGGCGCTGGCAGCTCCTCAAGGTCGGGCGCGGGGAAAGCCGGCTCGATCGGATCGCCGAGCGCCTCAGGGGCACCTGGGAGTACGCCTTCCGCCAGCGGAAGATGGGTTACTACCCGCTCGCCGGGCTGGCGCATAAGCTCATCTTCTTCGGATTCCTCGTTCTCCTGCTCCGGACGATGATCCTCTGGGGCCGCGGCTTCGACCCGGCGTTCGACCTCTGGATCCTGGGGCACGAGCCCGTGCGGCTGCCGGGCATCGGCGCGGTGCCGCTCGGTGGCATCTACGAGTTCGTGAAGGACGTCATGGCGACGCTGGTCGTCGCCGGCGCGCTCGTGTTCATCTACTACCGGGCGATCAAGCGCGAGCGGCGCATGACCCTCTCCGGCGAGGGGCTCCTCATCCTCGGCATCATCGTCACGATGATGGTGAGCGACATGCTCTATGACGGCGCCGCGATGGCGCTGCACCACAGGTGGTCGACGATGACGTGCGGCCCCGGCGACGCGGCGCTCTGCGAGCGCATCGCGACGGTGACGGCGCCGTTCGCGGGCGTCCCCGCGGACCCGGCGGCGCTCCGCTGGCACCTGTTCCCCGCCCCGGCGGGGTCCTTGTTCGGCGTCCTCGTGGGCGGCGCCAGCCCGGGGACGCTCGTCGTCCTCGCGCACATCGGCTTCTGGACGCACGTCACGCTGGTGCTCGTGTTCCTGAACCTGCTGCCGCACTCGAAGCACTTCCACATCATCACGTCGATCCCGAACGTCTTCACGCGCGACCTCGACCCGCGCGGCCGGCTGCCGCTCGTCGCGGGCAGCGCCGAGGCGATCGGCGAGATGGTCATGAAGGCCGCCGAGGAGCCCGAGAAGGCCGCCCCTGTCGGCGTGGGCCGCATCGAAGACTTCACCTGGAAGGCGATCCTCGACTTCTACACGTGCACCGAGTGCGGCCGCTGCACCGACAACTGCCCGGCCCACAAGACGGGCAAGATGCTGAGCCCCAAGCAGCTCACGCTCGACCTGCGCGACCACCTGTACGGCCGTGAGAGCGAGTTCATCAACAGGCCGGGCGGCCCGAGGGGGCTCGCCGACGGCCACGCGGCCCAGGCGAACGGGCACGCCGGCGACGGGGCGGGGGCGACGGACGGCGAGGGCGCCGAGGCGAAGGAGGGCTCCGAGCACGCGGAGCAGGCGTCGCCGGAGAACCCGGTCCCGACCCCCGAGGCCGCGTACAAGCCCGTCGACCTCGTGGCGAACGTCGTCCATCCGGACGTGCTCTGGGCCTGCACGACGTGCCGCGCCTGCGAGGAGCAGTGCCCGGTGATGATCAGCTACGTCGACAAGATCGTCTCCATGCGCCGCCACCTCGTCCTCGTGAAGGGCGAGTTCCCCGCCGAGCTCGGGAACCCGTTCAACGCGATGGAGGTCAACGGCAACCCCTGGAACCTCGCGCGCATCGACCGCGGCAACTGGGCCGAGGGGCTCGAGATCCCCTCCATGGCCGAGAAGCCGCAGGCGCCCGTGCTCTACTGGGTCGGCTGCGCGGCGAGCTACGACGACCGCGCGAAGAAGATCGCGCGCGCGACCGCCAGGCTCCTGAAGGCCGCCGGCGTCGACTTCGCGATCCTCGGCCAGGAGGAGACGTGCACCGGCGATCCGGCGCGCCGCGCGGGCAACGAGTACCTCTTCGCGATGCTCGCCGAGCAGAACGCCGCGACCCTGAACGGCTACAAGGAGCAGGGCGGCATCCGGAAGATCATCACGACCTGCCCCCACTGCTTCAACACGCTCGCCAACGAGTACCCCGACTTCGGCGCGAAGTTCGAGGTCGTGCACCACACCGACTTCCTGCTCGGCCTGGTCGCCGAGAAGAAGCTCGTCCCGAAGAAGCCGGTCCAGGGCAAGGTCGTCTTCCACGACTCCTGCTACCTCGGCCGCTACAACGACGTGTACGAGCAGCCGCGCGACATCCTGAAGAGCATCCCCGGCGTGCAGCTCGTCGAGGCCGAGGGGTGGAACCGGCAGAAGGGCCTCTGCTGTGGCGCCGGCGGCGCGCAGATGTGGATGGAGGAGCAGAACAAGGACCGCATGAACGTCAAGCGGACGCTGCAGCTCCTCCAGACCGAGGCGAAGACGATCGCGACAGCCTGCCCGTTCTGCCAGACGATGATCACCGACGGCCTCAAGGATCAGTCCAAGGAGGACTCGATCCGCCAGCTCGACGTGGTCGAGCTGCTCGAAGAGAGCTGCGCCCTCGATCGCCCGGCCGGCAGCCGCGCGGCCGCCTCGCAAGAGGCCGCTGATACGGCCGCGTCCGCCAGCGCCTAGATCCCTTCAAATTCCGTTGACAGCGCACGGGAGATCGCCGCGCCGTGAGGTTCATGGCGCACGATCCCCCGTGCTTCCCCACATTTACGCCCTGGAGCAAGCCTGACGGAGATCAGGAGCAGCCTTCTCGTGCGTCCCGTCTCGGCCTGAGCTAGATTCGGCCCTGCCGCCGGAGGTGGATGTGATTGAAGGCGCTCTGAAGGGGACTGCGAACCTGGATCCCCGCCCTGCACCGGAGGGGACCGCGAACGCGGATTTCCGGCTCACGGGGACATTGACTCATCCGATCTGCATCTCGATCGACGCCGTCGCCGACAACGCGCTGCGCGCGCGCCAGGCAACCTCGGGCGCAACGGAGCTCCGCTGCGACGTGTGCGACACGGCCATCGAGGGGGAGCCCGCCGGGCGCGGCCTCTACATGTGGTCGCGCGGCGAGGAGCTCCGGTTCGAGGAGCCCGCCCTGTGCGGCGGCTGCGCTGTCGCCATCGGGATGACCGCGCTGTCCGCGTGGAACGTCGAGGAAGAAGAGGGCTGAGCCCGCTCCCGCGGCCCGCCGAGAGGCGCGGGCCGCGCCGCCGCCCGGCGGCTTGTGCTCCACCTCAGCACCCCGTCATCACGTCAGCGTCACGTCAGAACGCCTCGCCGATCGCCAGGTTCACGGCGATGGGCAGCACGTCGAACAGCGCCTCCGGGACCCGCTCGTCCTCGGGCCAGTCTTCCTCCCCGGGCGTGCACTTGCCGAACACCTGCAGGCACGGGACGCGGTAGCCGACGTCGAAGCGCAGCGGGCCGACCGGCGTCGTGTAGCGCAGGCCGACGCCGGCCGAGATGTGCGGCCGCTGCGCCCCGGAGCGGAACAGGCTGAGCTCGCGGGTGACGTCGCCCGCGTCGGCGAAGATCACGGTGCCGAAGCTCTCCCCGAGCGGGATCCGGAGCTCGAGGCTCGCCTCCCAGAGCAGCCGACCGCCGATCGGGACGAGCGGGGCCTTCTCGATGTCCGTGTCCTCCGTCGCCGTGGGAGACGGCACGCGCGCGTGCGGGCCGACCTCGTTGAATCCGTATCCACGGTTGCTCGTGGCGCCGCCGCTGAAGAACCCGCGGAACTGCATGAGCTGGAGGTCGGCCCCGCACCTCGCCCGCTCTTCGTTGCTCGCGCTGGTGTGACACCGGGTCGGGTCAAAGGACGCCTCGCCGTACTGGAGGTCCGCGTTGGTCGGGAACAGCCACCCGGTCATCATGCGGAAGCCCAGGGTCCATCTCCTCGACACCGGGAGGTAGGCGCGAAACTCGGGCTGCAGGCGGATATCGCGGGCTTCGTGGAATCTCTTCGCGTTGACGGCTGTCGGGCCGACGAGGGTCCTGGCCAGCGCGGTGTCCGCCGCCAGGTAGCCGGCGAGCTGAGCGTCGAGCGCGACGTAATAGCCGTGGTGAGGGGTGAGCCTGTCGGGCTTCCCCGCCCGGTTCAGGCGGCGATCGTAGGACACCGTCGCCTGGAGATAGGGGATGAAGATGGTCCCGAAGCCCACCGGCAGCGGCGCCGCGTTGTAGGTGAACGGGCTGTTGAGCTGAACGTTGTAGAGCAGGGAAGCGTTCAGGTCCGATTTCAGAAAAGGCCGCTCCAGCCCGATGGATCCGACGTACTCGCGGTAACCGACGATCGAGTGCTCCGGCTCTTCCGGAGGGGGATTTGCAGGACTTCCTGACTCACCCTCTTTCTCCTCGGGCCGGTCCGGCTTGGTGCAGAACTCGCCTGTCTGCGGGCAATAGAGCTTGAACGAGCCCCGCAGCACCGCGGCCGTGCGGCGCTCGAACGCCCCGGGCTGGCGGAGCTCGGACCGGAGCTGGATCTCCGGCAGGACGCGGAAGTCGTCCTTCAGCTCGCTGCCGAAAAGCGTCGAGAACTCCACCGGATAAAAGACAAGCCCGGGCCGGGCCTCGATGTTGAAGCGGCGCAGGCCGCCAAGGAAGTTGCGGTCCTCCCACCCGGCGACGAGGTGCGCCTCGACGCGCGAGCCGACCTCGGCACCGCCGCCGAGCCGCACGGCGCGCAGCGCGGCCGGCTCCACGGAGAAGGTCACGGGGACGACCGGGCTCCTCGGCTGCCCGGGCGGCGCGAGCTCGGGCTTCACCGCCACGGCGCCGAACACGCCGAAGTCGGCGAGCGCCTGCTCGGCGTCCGCGAGCACCGAGGTCGAGAACCGCTCGCCCTCCTCGATGCCGATCGCCGTCCGGACGGGCGCCTCCGGGAGCTCGCCGAGCCCCTTCAGGTTCACCTTGCCGAACGTGCACTCGGGGCCGAGCTCGATCGTGTAGCGGACCCGCGCCTCGTTCTTCACGAGGTCCACGTCGACGTGCCCCTCGACGGTCGCGTAGGCGAAGCCGCGATCGGTGAGGACCCGGAGCAGCGACTTCTTGAGCTGCTCGTACTGGTCCTCGTCGAGGCGCTCGCCGATCTTGAGCTGGTTCTTCGCCTCGGTCACCGGCCGGGCGATGTCCCTCCCCTTCTCCAGCGTCCAGTCCCGCCACTGGAGATCCACGGACGCGACCTTCACCGGATCTCCCTCGGAGACGACGATGCGCACCTGGACGCGCCCCTCCTTGCCAGGGCCGCCCATGCGCTGCACCCGCGCCGCGCGCGCACGCGCGTTGTAGAACCCGCGCGCCCGGTAGTACCGCTCGATGCGGGCCATGTCCCGCTCGAGGACGAACCGGTCGAACCGCTCGTACTCGACCGTCAGCGCGTCCCAGATGCTCAGGATCGGCACGCGCTCGAACGCGCCGCCGAGCAGGTGCGAGCTCTCCGCCGTCGCGATGCGGTCGGCGAACTCATCGCCGCTGATCACCTCGCCGCCCTCGAAGGAAACGTCCTCGATGGCGCACCCGCTGAGGTCCGGGCGCGTGCACGCCGGCGGCTGACGCGTCGCGCAGGCGGACGCCCCGAGCGCGGCGGACACGACGAGCGCGCAGGCGACGGATCGCGCGAACGGGGCCTGGACACCTGAAAGGTAACTTTCGGTTGTGCCGGCGGCGGTGCGATCGCCCCGGTGTGCGCGATGGCGAGGATTCAACGTTACGCCTGTATTTTCGATATGCTGCCGTCCGCTCCGGCCGCCGAGGGTCCGCTCCGAGTCTGAGTGGGGCGCTCGGAGAGCGGCACGAGCGAGGGAGAGCCTACGAGATGGCAGAGCCGACGCAAAAGGAACCTGGTGCCGGTGGGTACCTCGGATATGGATTGCCGAACGAACCCGGGGCGCCCGGGGTGTCCGCGAGCGCCAGCGCGCCGATCGGAGCCCCGCCCCCCGAGGAGCGGCGCGGCGCCCTGAAGGCGCTCGTGGCGATCGGCGGCCTGGCCTACGCGGGCGCGCTCGCCGCCCCGGCCGCGAGCTTCCTCAGCGGCTCCGCCGCCGGCAACGCGGGCTCCGCGGGCGGGCGCGAGCGCTGGGTCCGGGTCGGTCGCCTCGCGGACCTGCCGCCGGACGAGCCGCGGCGCCTCAAGGTGGTCGGCGAGGAGCGCGACGCCTTCACTGTCGCGAAGGATCAGATGCTCGGCGCGATCTGGGTCATCCGGGAGGGCGAGAAGATCCGCGCGATGAGCGCAACGTGCCCGCACCTCGGCTGCGGCGTCGAGCTCAACGACGACAAGAAGAGCTTCAACTGTCCGTGCCATTCGTCGCGCTTCGCCCTGTCGGGCGTGCCCGAGACGGGTCCGTCCCCGCGGCCCATGGATCCGCTCGCCACGCGGGTCGTGGACGGCTGGGTCGAGGTTGACTTCCGGCGCTACCGTGACGGGACCGCCGAGCTCCAGGAGATTGCAGGGTGAGCCTCGGCGACTGGCTGAACGAACGCATCGGGCACCGCGAGCCGATCCGCCGCTTGCTCGACGAGCCGATCCCCGGCGGCGCGCGCATCGGTTACGTCTGGGGAGGCGCGCTCGCGCTGCTGCTGCTTGTCGAGGTCGTCACGGGCGCGCTCCTCATGTCGGCGTACGCGCCGAGCGCGACAACGGCGTGGGCGAGCGTCGCGCACATCAATTTCACCCTGCGCGCCGGCTGGCTCATCCGGGGCCTCCACTACTTCGGGGCGCAGGCGCTGGTCATCCTGATCGCGATCCACGTGGGGCAAATCGCGATCCACGGGGCGTACCGCGCCCCGCGCGAGGTCAACTGGTTCCTGAAGCTCGGCCTGCTCGGGGTGATCCTCGGGTTCACCTTCTCGGGCAACCCGCTCCCGTGGGACCAGGACGGCTACTGGGGGGCGCGCGTCGAGACGGGCATCATGGGCGCGGTCCCCGTCGTCGGACCGCTCACGCAGGAGCTCGTCGTCGGCGGGGCGTCGCTCGGTCACATGACCGTGACGCGGCTCTACAGCCTGCACGTCTTCGTGCTGCCGGCGGTCATGGCCTTGCTGCTCGCCGCGAGCTTCGCGCTGTTCCGCAAGCACGGCTTCGGCGCGCCGTACGGCGCCGATCTCCGGAAGGCGGATCGGTTCTACCCGAAGCAGCTCGGCATGATCCTGCTGGCCACGGCGCTCGTGCTTGTCGTCCTCTTCGATCTCGCGGCCATCGAGCACGGCGCCCCGCTGGAGGCGCCCGCGGACCCGGTCAGCGACTACAACGCGCGCCCGGCGTGGTACTTCCGCCCGCTCTTCGAGCTGCGCAAGTTCTTCCCCGGCAAGCTGGAGCTCATCGCGACAGTCGGCGTGCCGGGGGTGATCGGGCTCTACCTCGCGCTGCTCCCGTTCATCGACCGGAAGCCCGGCCCGCTCCGCTCCCGCCTGCCGGCGCTCGCGCCGCTGTTCCTGATCGGCCTCGGGGCCGTCGGCCTCCTGGGCAAGTCGTTCGCGTCCGACGCGAAGGACGAGGGCTACCAGCGCTCGCAGGCGCAGAACGCCGAGCGGAGCGCGCGCGCGATGGTGCTGTTCAAGCAGGGCGTCCCGCCCGAGGGCGCGCTCGCGATGCTCCGGAACGATCCGGAGACGCGCGGCGAGGACCTCTACAAGAAGGAGTGCGCGAGCTGCCACCGGCTCAACGATCTCGGGCCGCCCAAGGAGAAGCAGACGGCGCCGGACCTCACCGGGTTCGGGACGAAGGCCTGGGCGCTCGAGGTGCTGAGGGATCCGGACGCCGACCACCTCTTCGGCAAGACGGCGTTCAAGGAGATGATGCCGTCGGTGTCCAAGCCGCCCGCGGATCCCGAGGCGGCGAAGGTGTTCACGCCGATGAGCGAGGCCGACCAGGAGACGATCGTCGCGTTCCTGGAGGCGCAGGCGCGCGGGGAGCCCGGCACCGGGACGCCGGGCGAGAAGCTGGTCCGGCAGCGGTGCACGAGCTGCCACCGGCTCGACGGCAAGACCGACGACGATGAGTCGGCCGCGCCCGAGCTCCGCGGCTGGGCCTCGGTCGCGTGGATCGAGGCGCAGATCACGAACCCCGGCAGCGGCAAGGCCTACCCGCCGGCGGCGATGTCGAAGGACCTCGAGGGCCACATGCCGGCGTTCGAGGACAAGATCTCCGCGAACGACCGGAAGCTCCTCGCCGCCTGGGTGTACCGCCGCGGACGCGGCGAGTCCGCGAAGACGGCCGCCGCCAAGGCGCCCGAGAAGAAGCCCTGAGCGAGCCGCGCGCGGGCCGACGCCGTCCCGGGCCTTCCTCCTCCTCCTCCCCGTCTCGAACACCCCCTCGATGAACGTCGGCGCGGCGCGCGACGGCGCGCGCTGATCCGTTCGGGTCGAGGCGCGCGCGCTGGCGTGCGCCCGCGCGGGGCGGCGCTCGGCGCACGCCAGCGCGCGCGAGCCGGGCACGCGCGGTGCTGCTCGGCCCGGGGGAGCGAGCCAGTGGCGACATCGTGCACGGTCGTCTCCACGCCGGCGTGCGCGCGGCGCTCGCCTCGAGGACGGCAGCGCGCGCGTCCCAGAAAGAGCAGGACCCGTGGACCTGGATGCGGCTGTGAAGCATCACTTCCCGTGGATCGCGGGCACGCTGATCGCGTCCGCCTTCTATTTTCAGGCGGCCGGGGTCTCGCGCCCGGTCGGGAGCGAGATCATCCCGGACAGAGACGGAAGGAGCGCTCCCGCGCCGCCTGTCCCCCGCCGGGCGCCTCACGACGGCCTGCACGCGACGAGCGCCGAAGCGATCCTGCAGCGCAACCCGTTCGACTCGGCGACGGGGCCGCTCCTCCCGCGGCCGGGCGGCGCTCCCGAGGCGCGCGCGCCCGGCGATGCGGGGAGGAGCGACGATCCGTGGCGCGACCCGATCTGCGAGGCCGGGCGCGTGGTGCTCATCGCAGCGTCGGACGACGCCGCGTGGTCGTTCGCGGCGATCGAGGGCCCCGACGGGCGGACGCAGATCCAGCGTCTCGGCGGCCGCACGCCGGGAGGCACGCTCGCGCGCATCGCCTGGGACCGCGTCTGGCTCACCGCAGGCGGCGCGCGCTGTCAGATGCGGCTCGGGAAAGCCAGGGTCGAGGAGGCGCCGGAGCCGCGGCCCCGGCCGCAGGCCAGGCCGGTCGGCGGCGACGCCAGCCTGAGCTCGATCCCGCCCGAGATCGCCGCGCGCATCCAGCCCGTGAGCGCCGCGGAGATCCACGTCGACCGGGCGGTGGTCGACCGGATCCTCGAGCAGCAGGCGCTCCTCACGCGCTCCGCCCGGGCGACCCCGGAGCGGCCGGGAGGCCCGATCGTCGGACAGAAGCTCAGGCTCAGGCGCGGCTCGCTGCTCGAGACGCTCGGGCTGGAGACCGGGGACTCGCTGAGGTCGATCAACGGGCTCGACGTCACAGACCCGCAGGAGGCGCTGGAGGCCTACGCGCGGCTCAGGGCCGCGAGCCACCTGTCCATCGCGATCGAGCGCGGCGGCCAGCTCATGACCATCGACGTCGACGTCCGCTGACGGCGCGGCGCTCAGCCGAACGCGTCGACGGCCGCTTTCGCCGGGCGATTCGCGAGCGACGGCGGCGCGACCGACTCCCACCACGCCGCCGCGTGCTGCTCGGTCCACGCGGCCTCCATGCGCAGCGCGGCGAGCCGCTCGGACAGCTCGTGCGCCGACTGCGGCCGCTTTGCCGGGTCCTTCTCGAGGCAGTCGAGCACGAGCCGGTCGAGCGCCGGCGGGATCGCGCGCGCCGCCCGCTTCGACGGCGCGACGGGCGCCTCGGTCGCGTGGAGCAGCACGGTCTTCATGGCCGTGTCGGCCTCGAACACGAGCGCGCCCGTGAGCAGCCAGTACGCGACGCATCCGAGCGCGTAGATGTCGGTCCGGCCGTCGATCGGGCGGTCGCCGACCACGACCTCCGGCGCCATGAACGCGGGCGTCCCGGTGATCGCGTTGTCCGCCGTCAGCGTCGAGGGGGCCGCGTCCTTCCGGCGCTCGGCCACCAGCCCGAAGTCGAGCACCTTCAGGAAGTCGAGATCCGCGCCGTAGCGGCACAGAAAGAGGTTCGCCGGCTTGATGTCGCGGTGCACGAGGAAGGCCTTGTGCGCCTCGTGGAGCGAGTGGCAGGCCTGCCGGAGCAGGTGGACCACCCGCGCTGGCGGCTGCGGGCCGTCCAGCTTGACGAGCGTGTCGAGGTCCATGCCGTCGAGCAGCTCCATCACGTAGTAGAACGACCCGTCCCGGGCGACGCCGAAATCGAAGATGCCGATCGTGTGCGGCGATCGGAGCGCCGCGGTCGCCTGCGCCTCGCGCTCGAACCGCAGCTTCGCTGTGCTGTAGGTCGCCGCGGCGCCCAGGAACGCCTCCGGGCGGATCAGCTTCACGGCGGCCGGGCGCGCGAGCATCCGGTGCTTGGCCCGCCACACCTCGCCCATGCCGCCGCCGCCGAGCCGCTCGACGAGGCGGTAGCTGCCGAGCTCCCGCGCCGCGTCGAGCTTGCGCCCGAGCCCGAAGACGACGCGCGACACGAGCACCGAGAGCGCCAGGGCGATGACGCTCGGGAAGAAGCGACGGAGCATCGCGTCGCGCGAGGGCAGCTCCATGAACCCCGACTGGACGAGCACCCACAGGAACGCCGGCTCGGTGAGGATCGCCAGCGTCGAGGTGAGCAGCGTGCGCACGCTCGGGGCCGGGACGATGATGGGGAACATCAGCACCCAGATGGCCACCGGCGACCAGCCCGGCAGCATCGGCCCCTCCGGCCACGGCTGCGCGTTCGTGACCACGGCGAGCGAGGCGGCGCCCAGGATCTTGTAGGCGAACGAGAGGTCGACGATCCGCGGCGGAGAGAGGAGCCTCTTCCGCGCGACGACGAAGAGCGCGGCCGAGACGAGCATGAACGGCAGGTAGACCGCGAAGCGGATCGTGTGGGGGCCGAGCCGGAGGCTCGGGAAGAGCTCCGACACGATGAAGCCGAAGGCACCCACGACGAGCGTGCAGAGCGACATCCACGCGACGCGCCGCACCGCCTGCTCCTCGAGGTCCGGCGGGAGCCGGGGCGACAACCAAGCCCGCGGCGTCACACACGCGCAGCTGGCCTCGGGGCCGAGGAAGATCGTCTCGCTCATGGCATTGCGCGCGGCACAAGGACGCGTTCGCCTGCCCTTAGGGGAAGAGGCAGACGGCGGAAACAGGAAGCATAGCGCGCGGCACGGCGCCGCCGTCGCTCCCGCGTGCGCCACAGCGCCGCCGTCGCTCCCGCGCGCGCCACGGAGCCGCCGCACGCGGGAGCAGGTTGACGCAGGTTTACTTGGAGAAGACCTGCGCGGCCGCGATGCCCGCGCCCTTCGTCGCCCTGAGGATCACCTTGCCCGGGCCGCCGATCGGCAGCGGGTTCTTCCAGCAGCCGGAGGCCTTTCCGCCGAGCGTCGCCGCGGCGCCGGTGGTGCTGTCCTGCGCGAGCACGACGGGCGGCAGCGCGGGCGCCGGCTGCGAGACGAGCTGGATGTCGAGCTCCTGGACCCCGATGCCGATGCCCACGACCGTGTAGCACTTGCCAGCCGAGATGTTGATCTCCTGCTCGAGCGTCTGGCCCTCCTGGAACTGCCCTGCGAACGGCCCGCCGTCCGCCTTCATCCCCGGGGCCTCGGTCGTGCCCATCCCCTGGAGGATCGGCGTGGCGGCCACCGCGGCGACCGGCGGGACCGGCGTGGCGGCGGTGCCGGCGGGTGCGGCGGTGGCCGTGGTCGTGGGCACCGCGGTCGCGGTCGCCGTCGGCATGGCCGCGGCGCACCACTGGCCGGGCGGGCACGGGTTGGTCGGGTCCGTCGTCGGCTCGGGCGTCGACGAGCACGCGAGCGCTCCGAGCGCGGCGAGGCAGAGCGGGAGTACGTGGAAGACACGCAGCATGAGAATGCTCCTTCGATGGGCATGAGCTCGCCCGATCACAGAACGAGGTGCCAGCGCTTCTTACACCGGCTGCGGTTCGACGTGTGGGTCGAGCTCACGAAGCAGCGATCTCGACAGCGCACGGCATCGCTGAGGCCGCCGGCGGCCGCCGCGCCGCTTTGCGCCCCGCGCCCTACGTGCTATCCGAGGTCGGTCCAGCGCGGTCTTGCAATTCCAAGTAGTTAAATTATACACGTGTTCCGCGTCACCTGCGTGGGACGGCAGTGCGCGCCCAGTGGTGGACCTCCCAGCGTGCCTTGCCTCCTGGCCTCTCCTGGCTCGGCGGCGGCTCACGCCGCCTGAGGTCTGTGCCGCTGTGTCTTTTGCGCCCGGCGTCGTCAGCGCGGATAGCGCACCCGTCGGAGCAGCCATGAGCCAGGATCAGAAGCCCCCTCCCGCTGAAGGCAACGCCCTCTGGTACAAGGACGCGATCATCTATGAGCTCCATGTCCGCGCGTTCAGCGACTCGAACGCCGACGGCATCGGCGACTTCGAGGGGCTTATTGAGAAGCTAGATTACCTTCAAGATCTGGGCGTCACCGCGATCTGGCTCCTGCCTTTTTACCCCTCGCCGCTGCGCGACGGTGGATACGACATCGCGGACTACACCAACATCAACCCCTCTTACGGCACCCGGCGCGAGTTCGCCCGCCTGCTGCGCGAGGCGCACCGCCGCGACATCCGCGTCATCACCGAGCTCGTCCTGAACCACACCTCGAACGAGCACGAGTGGTTCCAGCGAGCGCGGACCTCCCCCAAGGGCTCGCGCTGGCGCGACTTCTACGTGTGGAGCGACACGCCCCACCGCTACAAGGACGCCCGGATCATCTTCAAGGATTTCGAGACGTCGAACTGGGCCTGGGATCCGGTGGCCAACGCCTACTACTGGCACCGCTTCTACTCCCACCAGCCCGACCTCAACTTCGAGAACCCGGACGTGCACGCGGCCGTGTTCAAGGTGGTCGACTTCTGGCTGGAGATGGGCGTGGACGGGCTCCGGCTCGACGCCGTGCCGTACCTCTACGAGCGCGACGGGACGAACTGCGAGAACCTGCCGGAGACGCACGAGTTCCTGCAGAAGCTCAGGCGCCACATCGACGCGAATTTCTCCGATCGCATGCTCCTCGCCGAGGCCAACCAGTGGCCCGCCGACGCCGCCGCGTACTTCGGCAACGGCGACGAGTGCCACATGAACTTCCACTTCCCGCTCATGCCCAGGATGTTCATGGCGGTGGAGCTCGAGGACAGCTTCCCGATCGTGAACATCCTGAAGCAGACGCCCGTGGTCCACGAGAGCTGTCAGTGGGCGACGTTCCTCCGGAACCACGACGAGCTGACGCTCGAGATGGTGACCGACGAGGACCGGGACTACATGTACCGCGTCTACGCGCAGGAGCACACAGCGCGCATCAACCTGGGCATCCGCCGCCGGCTCGCCCCGCTCATGAAGACGCGGCGCAGGATCGAGCTGATGAACGCGCTGCTCTTCTCGCTGCCGGGGACGCCCGTCCTCTACTACGGCGACGAGATCGGGATGGGAGACAACATCTATCTCGGCGACCGCGACGGCGTGCGCACGCCGATGCAGTGGAGCGCCGACCGGAACGCCGGCTTCTCCAGGGCGAACCCGCAGAAGCTGTACCTGCCGATCATCATCGATCCCGAGTACCACTACGAGGCGATCAACGTCGAGGCGCAGCAGCAGAACTCCGCCTCGCTCCTCTGGTGGATGAAGCGGCTCATCACCCTGCGCAAGCAGAACAAGGTGCTCGGCCGCGGGACGATCGAGTTCCTGCACCCGGACAACAGCAAGGTGCTCGCGTTCGTCCGCGCGCACGGGGACGAGCGGCTCCTCGTCGTGGCGAACCTCTCGCGCTACGCGCAGCACGTCGAGCTCGACCTCGCGCGCTTCGCGGGCATGGTGCCCGTCGAGCTGTTCGGCAGGAGCCGCTTCCCGGAGATCACGAGCCGCGGCTACTCCCTGTCGCTCGGGCCGCACGACTTCTACTGGTTCGCGCTGGAGCCGGCGGTCGCGGCGGTGCCCACGGGCGAGGGCCAGGCGGCGCCCGCGATCTCGACGAGGGGCACGTGGCAGGCGCTCCTCTCCCCCGATGGCCGCAGGGCGCTCGAGCCGGCGATCGGCAAGTACATCGCGGCGCGCCGCTGGTTCCGCGGCAAGGCGCGCACCCGGCGCTCCACGACGCTCGCGGACGTGATCCCGATGGCGCTCGACGAGCGGGGCGCGGCGCAGCACTTCATCCTGCTCGTGCGCGTCGAGTACACGGACGGCTCGCCGGAGACGTACGTCGTGCCGGTCGGCTTCGCGACGAGCGATCGCGCGCGGGAGCTCTCGACGCGCACGCGCCACGCGGTGATCGCGGACGTCACGGTGCGCGATCCGGACGCGGAGAGCGCGGCCGCGCCGGAGGGCGTCCTGTACGACGCGCTCGCGACCCCGGAGTTCGCCGCGCTGGTGCTCGCCGCGATCCGGTCGCAGGGCGTCGCGGCGGGCGCCGCCGGCGAGCTCCACGCGCTGCCGCTCGGGACGACCCTCGAGGCGCTCGGCGCCGAGGGAGAGCTCCCGGCGCGCATCGCCGAGAGCGAGCAGAGCAACACGACCATCATTTACGGCGACAAGCTGCTCCTCAAGATCTTCCGGCAGGTCGAGGAGGGCATCAACCCGGAGCTCGAGATCGGCAGGTACCTGACCGAGCATCAGTTCCCGTCCACGCCGCGGCTCGCCGGCGCGATCGAGTACCAGGCCCGCGGTCGCGAGGCGACCACGGTGGCGATGCTCCAGGAGTACGTGCAGAGCCAGAGCGACGCGTGGTCGAGCACGCTCGAGTCGCTGAACCGCTTCTTCGAGCGGGTGCTCGCCGATGAGGAGTCGGTGAAGGGCGGCGCGCCGCCCATGCCGACCGGCACGCTGGTCGACGCGTCGCGCACGGTGCCGCCGCCGATCGTGAACCAGCTCATGGGCACCGAGCTCGTGAGGATGCGGCTGCTCGGCGAGCGCACCGCGCAGCTCCACCTCACGCTCGGCAAGGAGAGCAAGGACCCCTCGTTCGGGCGGCAGTCGTTCACGACGCTGCACCAGCAGTCGATCTTCCAGTCGGCGCACGGCATGCTCGCGCGCACCTTCGCGCTGCTGAGGAAGCGCGAGCGCTCGCTCCCCGAGAACGTGCGGGAGCAGGTGTCGGCGATGCTGCAGCGCGAGGCCGAGATCAACGCGAAGCTCCAGCAGATCGTGTCGAGGAAGTTCGACGTCACCCGCATCCGGACGCACGGCGACTTCCACCTCGGCCAGGTGCTCTCGACGGGCGATGACTTCATCCTGATCGATTTCGAGGGGGAGCCGGCGAGGCCGCTGAGCGAGCGCCGCTACAAGCGCGGCCCGCTCCGGGACGTGTCCGGGATGCTGCGCTCGTTCGACTACGCCGGCGCCTCGGCGCTCCGGGACGCTCGCCTCCGGCCGGAGGACGTCGCCGTCCTCAAGCCGTGGACCGAGGCCTGGGTGGCCTGGATCTCCGCGAGCTACCTCGCGGGATACCTGGAGACGATCGCGCGCGCCCAGGCGGCCGCCGAGGTGCGGACCGACGAGACGGGGCCGTACGTGCCCGCGAGCGACACCGACACGGTGCTCCTGCTCGACTTTTACATGCTCGAAAAGTGCATCTACGAGCTCGGCTACGAGCTCAACAACCGGCCTGAGTGGCTGGACATCCCGCTGCGCGGGCTCGAGCATCTGATTGCGCCCAAGGCGTAATTATACGCTCCCCCTTTCCCCATTCTTCGATCAGAACCGTCTCAGGCGCCGCCCAACGCGGGCGCGCCTGAGGCGTGGCGTTCATGCCCTGGCGTGGAGCCATTGGCCCGCTCGGCAGACGAAGAGTCGAGTCGTCCGGCGGCCACCTCTGGTAGGCTATCGGCCTGCGCCGCCGAAGAGAGCCCCGGGAGCGCGGTTGACATGAACCTCGGGCCAGGAGGTCCTACCCAGTGAGCAGGATATCGCACCTCGGCCCGGGACCGTGCATTGCTATCGCTCTCCTGATTTTCTCATCCATCGGTCGCGCCGAGCCCACAAAAGAGCCCGTGGAAGACGCGGTGACCCGCCTGCGCGTCCAGGCGAACGCCACGCAAGCAGAGGGCCGCTTCGCGGAGTCCCGCGAGCTGTGGGAGGCGATATGGAGGATGGATCGCTCGCAGGTCGCTGCCTGCAACATCGGGGCGCTCTCTTACCGGATCGGCGACGCGCCCGCTGCGGTGCGCTGGCTGTCGCTCTGCAAGGAGATCATGCGGCCGCCGAGCACGCCGGAGGAGCGTGAGCTGTACGAGTCGCGCCTGTTCGACCTGGCCCGCGCGCGGCAGCTCGTGGGCGAGATCCGCCTCCTCGTCCCCGCCGGGGCCTCCTGCACCATCGACGGCGAGCCGGTCACGGTCGAGCGCGACAAGCTCATCCCCGTCAACCCGGGACACCACTCCATCGCCGCGACGGTGAACGGCGCCGCCGCCGTCCGGGTCGACATCGATGTCCGCCGCGGAGAGGTCCGCGAGGTGCGGCTCGATCTGACGGCCCCTGCGCTCAAACCCACGGTGACGAGGGGCCCGGCGCCGGCGAGCGCGCCGCCCAGCTCGGGGCTGAGGACCGGCGTCATCGCCGGGGGCATCGCGGGCTCGGCGCTCTTCCTGGCGCTCGGCGGCGTGCTGATGGTCGTGGCGCACGACGCGGAAGTGAACCGGGACGAGACCGCGCGGAGCGTCGGAGGCAACAACTGCCTTCGCCTCATCGCGCCGGAATGCAAGAAGGCCGCCGACTACGAGAACACGATGTTCACGGCGCGCGAGCTCGGCACGGCCAGCTTCATCACGGGCGGCCTGCTCGCAGCCGGCACGCTCGGCTTCGCGCTCTTCACGCAGCAACGCGCCGAGGTCACGGCGTCCGCCAGCGGCATCACGGTGCGGGGGGTGTGGTGATCGCCCCGGATCGCGGGGGTGCGGCGGGGGCCGCCCGTCGGACGCCGAGGTTGCGCTGTCGCGGTGAGCCGAGCTGAAGGGCCGGGATCGGTCGCTGGACGGCTCGGGCGGCGTCGTTATCCTGGAGCGCCGGAGGGGCGATGATCCGGCTGGAGCTCGCAGGCGCGAACACGAGGGTGCACTCGACGTTGTGCGGCGCCTGTCCGCAGGGGTCGACCGGCTGCTGCGCCAGCCCGCCAGGGGTCGAGTGGTCGGACATCGGGAGAATCGTGTCGCTGGGCGGCGCAGGCTGGTTGTTGGAGCAGATGGCGGGCGGCAGCCTGCGCCCTGGCCAGCGCGGCCTGCTCATGCTCCGCGTGGAGCCCCGGGACAGCGACGGTCGTGCGCTGCCGAAGAGGTGCGCTTTCCACGGTCACGAGGGCTGCACCATCCCGCCAGAGCGGCGCGCGGCGACATGCAATTACTACGTGTGCGACGACGCGTTCGCGCACGGCGGCGAGCCCAGCGGCAATCCTGAAGCGCTGGCGGGCCGCACGGCACACGACGCGCTCGTGGATCTCTATGGGAGATGGGATCTCGAGCTCGCCGCCCGCATCCGTGAGGGCTGGCCTGACGGCCCTCCCTGGAATCAGGATTTCCTTGAATGGCTTGGTCGAGAACACGAGCGCCTCGCCTCCAGGGCAGCGTCGACCGCTCCAGCGCTCACGCCTCGATAGCCCCGCACGGCGCGCGCGAGGCGCCGCGCGCAGCGGCCTTCCTTGTCGAGCGTAATCAGATTCGCACCACCGGCTCGACGCTGCGGGTGTGCTTTTTGTTGCGGAGCTGTTTGGATACACGCCGTCTTGGGACATACTCCTGCGCTCGATGACCTGGCCGCGTCCAGCGGGCAACTGCTTGCCCGCTCGGGTCGCGCCGAGGAAAGGAGACTTATGTCACGGTGGTTGAAGCTCTCGTTGCTCGCTTTTGGCGCCAGCGCTCTCTTGACGGCGTGCGGAGACGACGGCGACTCCCCCGGTGGATCCAGCACCACCAGCACCTCGTCCACGAGCGGCTCAGGAGGCGGCGGTGATGCCTCCACGAGCGCGTCGGGGAGCGGCGGCGGCGATGGAGGGAGCAGCGGCGACGGTGGAGGCGGGAACGGCGGCGGTGGAGGCGGGAACGGCGGCGGCGCCTCCGCGCGCGCCGAGGCGGCGCTCGAGGCGACGAGCTCGGGCGAGCTGGAAGGGACCGCGACCTTCACGCAGAACGGAGACGAGGTGACGCTCACCATCACGGTGTCCGGCTGCCCCGAAGGCGAGCACTCGGCTCATCTGCACGAGAACAAGAGCTGCGAGGACAACGCTGACGCTGCGGGCGGCCACTGGATCCCCAACGGGGAGGGGCTCGGCAGCTTCACGTGTGACGCGAGCGGCGAGGGCACGCACACGGTCACGCGCGGCACCGACATCTGGACCGTGGGCGACGGCGCCAGCACCGACGTGACGAAGTACTCGATCGTCGTTCACGCCGCGGCCGATCCGAGCGCGGGCGGCCGCATCGGCTGCGGTCTCATCGAGCTGGAGTAACCCTCCGCACGGCATCCGCGCGCCCCGTCCGAGCCTCGGGCGGGGCGCGACAACTCCCCCGGATCGGGCCGCTCGCGACGTTCGTCCGACGGGCTAGCGAGACGTCGCGCCCGGCGTGATCTCCTGGGGTCGGAGCGTGACCGTGCGCTCGACGGCGTCCGACGCGGCGAGCTGCAGGAACAGCGACTCGTCGAAGGACCCGGCCCTCGACACAACGACGACCTGCATCCCCGTGGGAAGCTCGATGCTGAGCGGCGTCTTGCCGAGCTCCGTCCCGTTCCACGTCACCTTGGCGTCGGACGGCTCGCTCTTGATGGTGACCTTCGCCTTCGGGCCAGCGCTCTCGAGAGAGGCCGATGCCGTCGGAGGAGCCCACGCCGTCGTCGCGGGCACGACGTCCGACGCCTGCACGGAGCCGCCATCCGGCAAGGTGCCCCGCTGCGCCATCGCGACGGCCCCCGCGCCCAGCAGCGCCGCCGCGCCGAGCGCGGTGAACAGGTACCCGCGCTGCCGCCAGGGCGAGGGGCGCCCCACCGTCGCGCCCAGGCTGTCGGGATCGGCCGCCGGCTGCTCGTACTGAGGCAGGCCAGGGGTGCTGTGCTCGGTGAGGACCGGCAGCCCGGTCGCAGAGGGCCACATCGAGCGGTTCATCCCCATGACCATCGACGCGCGAGGGAAATCGCTGATCATGGAGGCGCGCTGGATGTCGCCGGTGACGTCCAGCGAGCTCAGGTACTCGAACTGCGCGGTGACCTGCTGGCGCACGAGCGCCCTGCTCTCCGCGAACATCTCGAGCACGTACACGCCGAGCTGCTCCTTCCGGACGTCCTCGCCCGAGACCAGGAGGTAGCTCTCCAGCGCGTCGCCCATCTCCTGCGCGGTGGCGAACCGCCGCGCGGGGTCGCGCTGGAGCGCCTTCGCCACGATCTCGTCGAGCGCCGGGTCGATGTCCGGCACCACCGTGGAGAGCCGGGGGATGTCCCGCGTGAGGAGCTGGTGCATCACGGCGACATGATCGCCATCGAACAGCCGGCGCATCGCCAGGAGCTCCCAGAGCACGATGCCGATCGCGAAGAGGTCGGCCCGTCGGTCGACGTCCTCGCTCGCCATCGCCTGCTCGGGCGCGGCGTACGCCATCTTGCCCTTGAAGGTGCCGTTCTCGGTGTGCGCCGCGTTGAGCGACGCCTTCGCGACGCCGAAATCGACGATCTTCACCGCGCCGTCGTACGTGACGAAGATGTTGTGCGGCGAGACGTCGCGATGGACGATGCCGAGCAGCCGGCCGTCGAAATCCGTGAGCTCGTGCGCGTAATGAAGGCCACGCAGCGTCTCGGCGATGACCCGGACCCACGCCGCGCGCGTGAAGTTGCTGGCGCCGGCACAGCCGCTCACGACCGCCCGCACGATGTCCTTGAGCGGCTGGCCCTCCAGGTACTCCATGACGATGAAGTACCCGCCGCTCTCGCCGCCGATCTCGTAGGTCTGGATGACGTTCGGGTGGTTGAGCCGTGCCGACAGCTTCGCCTCGTCCAGGAACATCAGGACGTAGCGAGGGTCCTCCGCCATGCCGACGCGGAGGCACTTCACGACAACGAGCTTGTTGAACGACCCGGGCCCGCGGGAAACGGCGAGGAACACGTCCGCCATCCCACCGCGGCCTAATTTTGCAACTAGGCGGTATCTACCAAGCAAGCTGTTACTCGCTTGCTTGTTCGCAGAGATGATTTGCCCGCCTGCATTCACGACATCCCCCGCTATAAGAGCTTAACTACTCCGTTGACCTGAAGTTTGCAAAGACTTTTACGCTCGGAAACACTTGCGCACCCGACACGTGGGTGGCGCGACGCGGCATCCTGGCGCAGCGCTTCATCGGCCGATGAATACGCACCTGGCAGGGGCGACGAGCCGCCAGGTCGACGGGAGTGAATGTTGGCGCGCTGACAAACTCGGCTGGAGCGAGGTCTCCGGCCTGTGGCCGTGCGCACACGGTAACCGTGCCAACATGCCAGTTGAGCGGCCACACTGTCATTGTACACCGACGGCCCCGAGCGCGGTGACGGGAATGTGCGACGCAAGCCGGGCCGCACGGGTCCGGCGGGGATGCCAGCACGGGCCGGCCCCACGAGACCATGGGGCATGTCGGTGATGGCGCCCACACGCCGACTGCCGGCGACCGAGGGTCGGCTCGCCGTCTGACGCGGTATCCGCCCTGCGCGGAGCCTGAGCGCCGCCAGGGTCGCTCTGCTGTAGGGGATCTACCAGGGGTCCTGCGTCCAGAACCTGCGCACGACCTCGAGCGTGGCATCGAGCTGCTCGAAGTGCGGGAGACCCCGCGTCGGGGAGACGCGAGCGACCTCGACGCGCGCGTTCTGCTGCGCGAGCTCGTCGAGACGGTCGAAGCGCGCGTGGGGGTCGCGATCGTAGAGGACCAGGGTGGGGACGGGCAGACGCGCATAGAGACGCTGGAACGCGTCCTCGGTGAACAGGTCGCCGGCGATGAACGCGAGGGGGGCGCGGTGGGCGCCAGGCTCCTTCGACGTGCGGATAGCGTAGTCGACGAGGCCGGGATCCGGCGCGCCGACGAAGTTCTTCTTCAGGAACCAGCGGATGCTCGACGGCGTGGCGAGCACGCGGAAGAGCGCCTCGGCGACGTGAGGGACATGCGAGATCGCCCGGAGGACGACGCTCGCGCCGGGCGCCTCGCGGCCGAGCCCCGTGGGGGAGACGAGCACGAGGCTGTGGACGAGGCTCATCTCCTCGCAGGCGACGGCGGCGGCGAACTCCGAGGAGAGGGACAGCGCGATGACGTCGGCGCCGCCCGGCTCGCGCACCACGTCCGTGAGGAACCGGCGCACGGCGGCGCGGTAGAGCTCACGATCGTAAGCGCGATCGGTGCGCTCCGAGAGCCCGAACCCCGGGAGATCGAGCGCATAGACGGGCCGCTCCGCGCGGAGCGCGTCGAACAGGGGAGCCACCTCCTTCGACGAGGCGGCCGCGTCGATCGCATGCAGGAGGACGACCGGGCGCCCCGTGGCGCGCGTGTCCACGTAGTACGCCAGGCGCCCTGCGCTCCACGTGTCGACGTGGCGGATCTCCGCGTCGAGCGCAGGGGCCAGGGGGGCGCGCTCCGCCTTGCGGAGCACGCTCGGCGCGAACCGTCCGACGACCGCATCGAGGCTCATCGCGCGCGCGCCCATCACGTCTCCTCCGGGGAGAGCATCCCCTCGTAGTCCGCGCGCTCGATGTCAGCGATGCTGGCGGTCCTCGGAGCCGGTCGAGAGTCGACGCGGCCGTGGTCGGCCGGTCCATCCTGACCAGGCTCGCCGCGCCTGTCGCGCGCTGCTTGATCCGAGACCTCCTGCGCGGCGCGCACCAGCCTCTCGAGGCGCTCCTCTTCCATGGGATGACGAGCCCCGTCCGGTCCACCGTGCCGATCCTCGAAACGGTGGTGTCCGGGCTCAGGCTGGCCATGGGGCACGGTGCGCTCAGGTCGAACTGTCATTGCTCAGCTCCTTTCGCAGGAGCCCAAGAGCACGGACCGTGCCTCACCAGATCGCCGCCGCAGAGACTCTCGTGGAGCAAATATCGAGCTGAGCAGGAGCAAACACGCCCCAGGCGTGACGCTTCGCCTCAGGGGATGTTTGTAGCGGGAAGTGCGTCTTTCTCAGCTCGCCCGCCGTGTCACGGACGAACGGACGTGAGCTCTCCACGCCCGATCGGATGCCGGCGATCAGCCTGCGACGTCGAGCTTGCGGCCAGAGGGCTTGTTGATGTCGGCGAAGAAATCGTTGCCCTTGTCGTCCACCACGATGAAGGCCGGGAAATCCTCGACCTCGATCTTCCAGACCGCCTCCATGCCGAGCTCGGGGTACTCGAGGACCTCGACCTTCTTGATGCAGTCCTTGGCGAGGCGCGCGGCCGGACCGCCGATCGAGCCGAGGTAGAAGCCGCCGTGCTTCTTGCAGGCCGCGGTGACCGCGGGGGAGCGGTTGCCCTTGGCGAGCATGACGTAGCTGCCGCCGCTCGCCTGGAAGAGATCGACGTACGCGTCCATGCGGCCGGCCGTGGTGGGCCCGAACGAGCCGGAGGCGTAGCCCGCCGGCGTCTTCGCGGGCCCGGCGTAGTAGACCATGAACTCCTGCATGTAGCTCGGCATGCCTTCGCCGCGGTCGAGCCGCTCCTTGATCTTCGCGTGCGCGATGTCGCGCGCGACGATCATGGGCCCGGTCAGCGAGAGCCGCGTCCGGATCGGGTACTTCGAGAGCTCGGCCCGGATCTCGCTCATCGGGCGGCGGAGATCGAGCTTCACGACCTCGCCCCCGAGATCCGCCTCCGTGGGGTCAGGCAGGTACCTCGCGGGGTCGCTCTCGAGCTGCTCGAGGAAGATGCCCTCGCGCGTGATCTTGCCGAGCGCCTGCCGGTCCGCGGAGCAGGAGACGGCGATGCCCACCGGGCACGAGGCGCCGTGGCGCGGCAGGCGGATGACCCGCACGTCGTGGCAGAAGTACTTGCCCCCGAACTGGGCGCCGATCCCGGTGCGCTGCGCGAGCTCGAGGACCTTCTGCTCGAGATCGCGATCGCGGAAGCCGCGGCCACGCGCGTTGCCCTCGGCAGGGAGCGTGTCGAGGTAACGCGCCGAGGCGAGCTTCGCGGCCTTGAGCGTGTACTCGGCCGAGGTGCCGCCGACGACGATCGCGAGGTGGTACGGCGGACACGCCGCCGTGCCGAGCGCGCGGAGCTTCGCCTCCAGGAAGGAGAGCAGGCTCTCGGGGTTCAGGAGCGCCTTGGTCTCCTGGTAAAGATAGCTCTTGTTCGCGGAGCCGCCGCCCTTCGCCATGAAGAGGAACTTGTAGGCGTCGCCGTCGGTCGCGAAGAGCTCGATCTGCGCAGGGAGGTTGTCGTTCGTGTTGACCTCCCTGTACATGTCGAGCGGCGCGAGCTGCGAGTAGCGGAGGTTCTGCGCGCGGTAGGTCTCGAAGACGCCGCGCGCGATCGCGGCCTCGTCGCCGCCGCCGGTGAAGACGAGCTGGCCCTTCTTGCCCACGACGATGGCCGTGCCGGTGTCCTGGCACGACGGGAGCACACCCCCCGCGGCGATGCTCGCGTTCTTGAGGAGCTCGAGGGCGACGAAGCGGTCGTTCGAGGAGGCCTCGGGGTCGTCGAGGATCCGCGCGAGCTGCGCGAGGTGGCCGGGCCGGAGGAGGTGGGCGATGTCGCGCATCGCCTCGCGCGCGAGCAGGGTGAGCCCCTCCGGCTCGACCTTGAGGAAGGTCGAGCCAGCGGCCTCGAAGGTGGAGACATGGTCGCGGCTGACGAGGCGGTACGGGGTCTCGTCATGGCCGAGGGGCAGCATGTCCTGGTACTGAAATTCGGTCATCGTTCGGGTCTCCGGGGCAGGGAGGCTGCGGGTCCCCCTTCTTTGCATGGCTCCGGGCCCGGGCTCAACACCCGCCCGGCGCCGGCTGTCAGGCGGGGAGATCGCGCGCGACGTCGTCGAGCACGGCTGAAATCGACCGCAGGAGCGGCGCGCGGGCGGTCCGCAGGAAGAAGTGCCCGCCGGGGAACACCTCGGCCCGGAAGGGCCCGCGCGTGAGCTCGCGCCATGCCTCGATATCGGCGGGGCTCGCGCGCTCGTCGTCGTCGCCCCCGAAGGCCGAGATCGGGCAGTCGAGCGGGGGCCCGGGGACGAACGGCTCGGCCTCGTTGACGGCCACGTCCGCGCGGAGGACGGGCAGGAAGAGCGCGAGGAGATCCGGCTCGCGCAGGACCTCCTCGGGCGTGCCCCCCATGCGGCGGAGCCACGCCAGGAACGCGTCGTCCGGCAGGCCGTGGAGCGGAGCAGAGATGGGCTGGTGGGGCGCGCGCCGCCCCGAGACGAACAGGTGGCGCGGGAGCGGAGCGCCCCGGCGGCGCAGCTCGCGCGCGAGCTCGAAGCTCACCAGCGCGCCGAGGCTGTGGCCGTAGAACGCGAACGGCTTCGCGAGCCAGCCGTCGAGCGCTGTCGCGAGGGCCTGCACGAGCGGCGTGAGGCGCTCGAACGGCGGCTCGCTGAGGCGCGCCTCCCGGCCGGGGAGCTTGATCGCGCAGAGCTCCGTGTGCGCGGGGAGCTCGCGCCACCAGGCGCTGTAGATCGACGCGCCGCCGCCCGCATAGGGAAAGCAGAAGAGGCGGAGGCGGGAAGCGGGGTTCGGCCGCGGGCAGCCGACCCAGGCGTCGGAGGTCGAGGGGGTGGTCATGGGGTTGCGCTCAGCGTAGCTCGCCGCTGCCGCGCCCGCCTCCCTACCACTTGCTGCCGAGGGCCACGCGGATGGTGGCGACCTTTCCCCGATCGAGGCCGAAGCCGAGGTCGTCGTCCAGCGCGACCAGCGCGCCGACGCGCGTGAACGAGCCCTTCACGAGAGGCTCCCAGGCGATGAACGGCTCCGCCGCGAGCTGGGCCGAGTTGCTGGAAGAGAGGGGGAACGCCGCCTGGAGGCGCATGCCGAGGCCGAAGCCCCCGAACGGGCGAAACTCGATCTCGTTGCCCTGCTCGATCACGGACTTCGTCATGTCGCCTTCCCGGGTCGGGAGGAAGACCTGAGTCGCCACGTCGTGGGTGAGGAACAGCATCTTGCCGAAGTGGATCTCGGTCCCGACGCGCGCCCGGAAAGCCCAGTGCCCGAGCAGCACGCGCTGCGCATCGAAGTAGGCACGCGCGGGGAAGTTCGCCACCGCCGCGACCTCGAGGCTCCTGCCCGGGTGCGGGTGGAGCGGGACCGTCAGGCCGATGCCGCCGAAGAGCGCGAGGTTGGGCAGCAGGTTGCCAGCGTAATGGAGGCCGAACGTGGGATTGCCGAGGAAGAACTTGCTGTGGCGCGCGGCGCTCGTGAATCGCTGGCCGAACAGGTCCGTGGACTGGGGGCCCGCGACATCGCCGTAGGCGAACGGCATCTCCGCGTCGAGGTGGAGACCCGCGAAGAGCTTGTACTGCGTGGAGGCGGTGATGGCGACGCCGAGCCGCTCGGACTCCGTGACCTCGACCTCATCGGGATCTGCGCCCACCTCGGCGAGCTGCGTCTGGTACGACGAGCTGAGGACGTCGATCTCGAATCCGAACCGGCCTCCCTGGCTCTTCGCCCAACGCTCCTTCGTCTTGTCCGTGATGGGCTGCCGCGGCGCCGCCTCTTGCGCGAGCGCAGGCGCGGCCAGGGAGAGCATGAGGAACAAGGTACCAAGAGACGCTTTGGTCGTGCTCACCTGTGTCTCCCATCTCGTACTGGACTCGAGGGATGCGCGGGCGATTGACCACCTTGTCGCACGGTCGCCAGCGCCGCCGCGCCGCACGGGCGAGGCCCCATGAACCGCGGCGCTCGCTCGGATCAATGCAGCCCGAGCGCCCTGGATGCAAGCTTTTTGACCGCTGAGCCCCTGCGACGCCCCGCGTCGCGCGGACCGGCCAGAGCGCGCCGGAGGCCCCGGCGCCCGCCCGCGCGCGCAGACCGCGGCGGTCGAGGCGCGTCGTTACCGTTCGCTCTGGCGACGGTCAGCGCTGGCTGCGCGCCGCGCCGGCGCGGCGCTCGAGCCGTGCGGCGAGATTGCGGCGCTCCTCCGACTCCGCGCCGCCCCGCGCGCGCAGCGCGAGCGCGAGCACGCGCGGCAGATCCAGCGCCGCGCCGCGCGCGCGCATCTCCGGATACGACCGCTCGTAATCGCGAGGCACCCGCAGCGACCAGTTGTGGTCACCCATCGTCCCGGGAGCGTTGTAGATCTCCTTCAGCCCGAGCAGATCGGAGAAGAAGATCATCACGTTCGCCGCCTGGCTCGCGAAGAGGTCGGCGAACTTGGCCTGCGCGAGCGCGCGCGGGTCGGACGCGAGCGCGCGCGCCATCGCGCCCTCCTCGGCCGGCGAGGGCGCGAGGCGCGAGGCCAGGTACGCCGCCTGCCGCTCCAGCGCGCCGCTCCGCTCCCACGCGTCGAGCAGCCTCCAGAGCGGCGGCGTGTCGTGGGTCCCCACCATGATCCAGTCGGAGGGCCCGGCGTTCTCGCTGCGATAGACGTCCTTCGGGTTGTCGAGATCGGCCTTCTGCGTGACCCGGAAGCGCCCGAGCCCGTGCCGCTCGAGCACGGCCCGGAGCGGGAACGGGAGCGTGCTCAGCACCTCGCACACGATGTCGGTCGTCGCGCGCCCGCGGGCCTCGGCGCAGCTCGCGATCGTGTCGAAGATCACGCTGTAGCGCCCGACCTGCTCCGGCGTCAGCGAGGAGACCCAGTCGTCGGCATACCGGGGTACACCGCGGTTGAGCTGCGCGGGAGAGACGATGGCGTAGCGGGCGAGCAGCGGGTGATCCGGCAGATCGGGCGACGAGAAGAGCCGCGCGCCGCCCTGGACCGCGCGGAGCGGATCGGGGGCGTCGGCGACGTGGACCCAGGGGCAGACGAGGCCGTGCGGGTGATCGAGGCGCACCCCGTCGAACTCGTCGAACATCTTGTCCATCCGGGCCCGCACGAGCGCGAGCGCGCCGGAGGAGGCGTCCGCGTACTGGGCCGGATCCAGGACAGGGTAGTTCCACACCTGGCCCTCCGGGTTGGTCCGGCTCGGCGGAGCCCCCATGAGATAGCCCTTCAGGAAGACCGATTGATGGGCCCAGGCATCCTGGGGCGAATAACCGATCTGCAGGTCGCCATAGAGCTTGAGCCCGAGCGCGGCCGTCACGCCCCGGAGCGCCGCGTGCTGCTCGTGCGCGAGGAGCTGGCAGAAGGCGTAGAAGTCGACGTCGTCGCGGTGCCGCTCGAGGAGCTCCCGGCTGCGCTCCTCGCAGGCGACCACCTCGCCGGGGCCGGGCGCGAAGAGGCGCCGATCGAGATCCGGCGCGCCGGTCCAGCCGTGGAACCAGCCGCTCCGGTGCTCGTCGCAGAGGGGGCCGTAGAGCGCGTCCCGCTCGATCCACGCGGCGTTCCGCTTCCTGAACGCGGCGAGGCGGCCGGCGAGGTCGTCGAGCTCGCCGCGCTTGCGCCGGTCGACGTACGACGCGAACGCCTCCCGGAGCGCGGCGCGCTGCGCGCGGTACGCGTAGCCGTGCTGCGCGCGGCCGTCGTGGCCGCCGGGCTTGCCGGCGACGATCTCCGTCACCGTTCCGGGGCGGAGCAGCGCGCCCCACGGGCCGTCCTCCGTCAGCCGGGCGAGCGCGATCGACAGCGTGCTCCGCGAGAAGATGGTGCCGTCGTACGGAGATGCGTTGTCGGCCGACGTCTCCCCCTGAGGGCCGAGCTGGATGCCGTTGAACCCGAGATCGCGCGCGAACCGGAGGAACCGGCGACCCCCCTCGGTGTACGGGGACCCGCGCCCGGTGTCCTCCGCGTCCTCCGACGGGAAGCTCGGATCGTGGATCGCGAGCACCAGGTTGCGGATGCCCAGGAGCTGCAATGCGGCCCTGACGAGCTCCCCCTCGTCCTCGCCCTCTCGAGCCTGGGCCGGCGTCACGTCGCCCTTGTCGTTCCCGACGTCGTTCATCGCGGTAGGTATAGCGATGAACGGATCGGCCCGCCAAGACGCGAGAACAAGGGACATTTCTGTCTCAGTGGCGTGACTACGCCGCTGTACGGCGGACCCCGATCGAAGCCGTCAGGCCCCGAGGCGCGTGCCCGCCGCGACGCCCGAGGTCGCCCCGGCGGCGCCCACCATCGGGAGCGTGAAGAAGAACGTGCTCCCCTCGCCGACCTTGCTCTCGACCCAGATCCGCCCGCCGTGGACCTCGACGAGCGCCTTCGCGATCGAGAGGCCGAGCCCCGTGCCCTTGTGGGCGGTCTCCTTCGCCTGCCAGTAGCGCTCGAAGATGCGCGCCCGCTGATCCTCCGGGATGCCCGGGCCTGTGTCGCGCACCGAGACGAGCACCTCCCTGCCCCACGGCTGGGCGCGGAGCGCGACCTCGCCGCCCGCGGGCGTGAACTTGATCGCGTTGCCGACGATGTTCGCGATCACCTGCAGGACCCGCTCGCGGTCGCAGAGCGCCCGGTCGACGCCCTGCTCGACGCCCTGCTCGATGCGCAGCGATTTCTCGGCCGCCTCCTCCCGCAGGATCTCGATGGCGTCGCTCAGCAGGCCAGGGACGTCGTGCGGCGCCGGCTGGATCGAGATGTGGCCGCCGTCGAGCTTCGCCAGGTCGAGCAGATCGCGGATGAGGCGGTTCATGCGATCGGCCGACTTCTGGATGCGCTCGACGGGGCGCCGGAGGTCGGCCGCCTCGTCCGAGCTCGGCAGCTTCCGGCGCAGGAGGCTCGTGTTCATGACGATGGTCGCGAGCGGGCTCTTGAGGTCGTGCGACACGACCGCCACGAGCTCCTCCCGGGCGCGGATCGCCCGCTGCGCGCTCTCGTAGAGCCGCGCGTTGTCGATCGCGAGCGCGGCCCGCCGCCCGAGCTCCTCGGCGAGGGCCCGGTCCTCGGCGCCGTACAGCAGATCGTCGCGGCCCGAGGCGATCGTGAGCACGCCGAGCATGGTGCCGCGGGTGACGAGCGGCACGGCGATGTAGCGCCGCAGGCCGAGCTCCTTGAGGAGCGCCTCGCTGGCCGACACGGGCGGGTCGCTGTCGCGCGCGTCCAGCCCTCGCTCCGCAGCGGCGGGCGCGCCCGCCACCTCGCAGAGCACCGCCTCGCCCGTCTCCAGCACGCGCGCCACGCCGGACGGGAGGACCGAATCCATCGGCGTCTGGCCCTGGAGGAGGCGCGCGAGCTCGCTCTTCTGCGGGTCGGCATGGACGACGACAGCGCGCCGGAGCATCGCCTCGCGCTCCATCATGTCGACCATGCACCAGTCCGCGACGAACGGGACCGGCAGGCGCGCGACGCGCACGAGGGTCGCCTCGTAGTTCAGCGAGCTGGAGAGCAGCCGGCTCGCCTCCGAGAGGAACGCGGCGCGGCGCTGCGCCGCCTCCGCCGCCGCGCGCCCCGCCTCGGCGGCGGCGAGGTGCCGCGCCCGCTCGCGCTCGTTCTCGATCATGCGGGCGTAGAGCAGCCGGTGCACGAGCGCCGTGCGGAAGGTCCCCGCGAGCCGGCGCATCATGCCCCGGTACCGCGGCGCGGACGGGGGCTCGCCCTCGAAGCACAGGATGAGGCAGGAAGCGCCGCTGTCGCCCTGCCCCTCGAGCGAGAAGTGCCAGGTCACGAGCCCGGGCCGCGCGAGTTCGGGGAACGGCAGGCAGAGGCCCTGGCCCTCGCCTCCGGGCGCGGCCGCCGGGGGCGTGACGCGCGGCGGGATGGGCAGGGCGCGCGAGCTCGCCGACAGCCCCGCGGCGTCGAGGAGCCGGGGGGCGAGCGGCGTCGGCTCGACGAGCACGATCACCGCGACGCAGCTCAGCCGCTCGGCGAGCCGCTCCAGGAAGACCGCCATCGACTGGCGAGGATCGAACAGGTCGAGCGCTGCGACCGTGAGCTCCTGGAGGACGCTGAGGAGCGCCAGCCGTTCCTCCTGGATCTCGTGATCTTCGTCGCTCGCCATGGGCAAGGCTCCAGCCGCTCCGACGCTCAAGCCCCCAGCGCGAGCACGACAGCGGTCTTGTTGTGGAACTGCGGTACCCCCCGGCCCAGCGCGCCCACCTCGCCGAACGTCAGGCAGCCCATCACGGGGACGCTCTGGCCGAGCTCGTTCTCGAAGGTGGTCAGCTCGTCGCGCACCGTGTCGCCGAGCATCATGCACCGCGAGATGCAGTCGAACACGAACGCGCCGGCGATCGGCCCGGCCACGGCGTCGCGCGCGGTGGTCGCGGCCTCGCGCGCGGCGCTGACGAGGCCGATGGGATCGCCCTCCATGACGCGGATGAGGCACCCGTCCGGGACCTCGCCGACGCAGTAGAGGCCGCCCGGCGTGACGACGCGCAGCGGATCGCGGATGACGTGCTCGCCGTCGGCCTGCGGGATGCCGAGCGGGTGGGTCATCGCGAAGGTGGCGAAGCCGTCGAGGTTCACCTGATCTCCGCGCGCGCGCGCGGTGCGCTGGTAGACCGAGAAGGCGCCCTCGAACTCGAGCTCCGCGACGACCGTCCCCTCGGCGCGCGTGACCATCGTCGGGGGGCCGTAGGGCCGGAAGCCGTGGCGGATTCCGGTGGCCATGCGGGCCGGCGAGTCGATCGCGACGACGACGACGCTGTCCGAGTAGGCGCGCCCGCCCGCGAACTGCGCGGTGCGCACGAAGCGGAGGTTGTCGCCCGCGCCGCCGCCGGCCCAGACGACGCCCGTCCCGCCGACCTCGACCGCGCCGCGCACGACGTCGGCCGCGTTGCCTGTGAGCGCGTCCGGCAGCACGATGAGCGCGCGGCTCCACCCAGGCGCGGCGGACGACGGGAACCCCTCGAGCGCGCGCGACGCGGCGAGCACCCCGGCGCGCCGTCCGTCCTGGCTCACCGGGTGCGCGACGCCGACGCCGACACGCACGGCGTCCGACACGATCAACCCCACGACGAGCCCCTGCCGGAGGAGCCGGCTGCCCGCAAAGACCCCCGCCGTGCAGCACCCCGCCCAGGGGATCCCGGGCAGCTCGCTCGTCACGGCCGCAGCGAGCGCGTCGGCGTCGTACTGGTCCGTCGAAAGGACGAGCGCGAAGGCGGGGCGCGCCGATCCGGGCTGCAAGGCCGGTCCGGGCGGGGAGGCCACGAGCTCGGGGCGCGCCGACGCGCGGAGCGCCGCCGCCACGGACTCGGCCGCAGCCATCTTTGGATCCGCCGAGGAGCTCGCCCCGATAAACAGCTGTGTCGTCATATCCTCTTCCCCCCTCACAATTCAGGCACTCGCGTTATACTGGAGATTCGCTCGCTCGTCACGGCGCGTGGTTCTCCTGTCTTGTCGTCCGTACGGGGCGATCCATCCCTTCAAGCGACTCATGGTTTTCCCGGCCGAGCGCGGTGTGAAGGACCGACAAAGCCGCGGCGGGCCTACCAAAGGAGAGCTGCGGAGGAGAGAGCGAACCCCGGGACCGTGGGGGCAGAACCATTATCCTTCAATAAGACAACGAGCGCTGCAAGCCCGTCAGACGCGTCGGAGGCATCCTTGTCGCTCTCTGAGCAGCGATGAGGGTGGTGCCAGCACACCGGACGACGCAGCGCACCACGCGAGCAACGCGAGAGTGCGTGCGCTTGCACGGGAGTCGTCATGCCCAAGGCGGAATCACGGCGAATCGCCGGGGCAGCCGGGCGAGGTGCGGTTGGAGCGCTGACGAACGGCGCAGCACGGAACTCCGCCGCCAACGGGACGTTCAGACAGGATCAGGGATCCGACTGCAACAGCGTGTACGTGTGGGGCTGCCAGAACCCACCGCGCTCCGTCCCCGGGGCGGCGCCGACGGCGACGAGCACGAACCCCCGGCCGTCCGCGATGCTGGTCGCCTCCACGTCGCTGTTCGCCAGGATCTCGCGCATCGGCACCGAGGCCATCGTCGTGCCCTCGACGGGGTCGTAGGCCTGGACGGCGACGTCCTCGGGCGCGCCGAGATCGGCCCGCGCCAGCCCGGTGAACGGCGGGGAGGGCGAGATCGCCCCGTACGAGAGCTCCTGCGCGAGGATCACCCCGCTCACCGACGAGCGCTCTGGGGTGAGGTGAACGTCGATGACCGGGGTCGCCGCGCTCGCGTGCGCGACCTGCAGCCCGATCCTGTCGAAGCGTGTCCGCCGCGACATGGCGACCGCGACGAGGCCGGCGGTCGGCGTGTCGATCGTGTAAGCGTCGCCGCAGGCCTGCTTCTCCAGGGCGTGGGTGTGCCCCTCGCCGCCGAGGCAGCCGGTGGCGACGAGGAGCAGGCTCTTCTCCTCGGCGAACACAGGCGCCGGCACGACGGGGAGCGCCACGGCCACGACCGGGGGAGAGGCCTCGGCGGCGAGCGCGAGGATCTCGGCGCAGTCGAGCCCCTCGATCGCGCCGAGATCGCCGGCGATCACGTGAGGGCCCACGCTCGCCCCCTCGGGGATCACCGCGCCGAGCGGCTCGACCACCTGGGCCCGGGCGAACTCGAGGCCCTCGCCGGCGCCCGGCCAGGGGTCGACGCCGGCGCCGGTGCCGTCGGGGTACGCGAGGAAGCAGAAGCGGACCGCGTCGCGGTCGGCGACGCCGTTCACCACGGTGAGCCTCGTCGGCCCCGGCGGATCGACGACGTCGCCGCCGCCCGCGCCGGAGGTGGCGGCGCTGCTCGAGGTCGCCCCCGAGCCGGCGCCGGCGCCCGACGTGCTCGCCGCGGCCGGCGGATCTCGGCCGAGGAGGTCATGGTCCTGCGTGCAGCCGGCCGCAGCGGCGAGCGGGATCCCCGCGAGGCAGGCCCAGCCGATCGGACGAACGCGGTGCAGCACGCTGCGAGCTTACCGTGCTAGGCGGGGTCGATGCGGGTCCATCTCACCGCGACAGCCGCCGCCGCCGTCCGCCGTGGCCACCCGTGGGTGTACCGAGACGGTATCGCGGGCGGCGGCGAGAACGCCGTCCAGCGCGGGGAGCGCCGGCGCGGAGAGCGCGCGCCCCGCGCCGCCGGCGCGGCGGCCACGGGCGACGTTGTCGAGCTGTCGGCCGAGGGCGCGCCGTTCCTCGGGCGGGGGCTCTGGGACGCGGAGTCGGCGATCGCCGTCCGCGTCTTCCAGCGCACGCAGGCGCCGCCGCTCGACGAGCGCGCCCTCGCGGAGCGGATCGAGCGCGCCTTCGCGCTGCGCGACGGCTGGTTCGCCGGACGCGACACGACGGCCTACCGCCTGTGCAACGGCGAGGGGGACCGCGTGCCGTCGCTCGTCATCGACAGGTACGACCGCGCCGCGGTGGTCCGCCTCGACGGCGAGATGCTGGCGCCGTGGCTCGATCGGCTGCTCCCGCACCTGGCGCGCGCGCTGGGCGCCCGCGGGGTGCGCTCGATCGGCCTGCGCGCGCGCGCGCCGTCGTCGGCGAGCGGGGACGCGGAGGGGAAGAAGCTCGCGCACCTGCACGGACCGCCGCTGCCGGATCGCCTGTTCGTGAGGGAGATGGGGGTCGCGATGGAGGTCGACCTCGCGCGCGGGCAGAAGACGGGGGCGTTCCTCGACCAGCGCGACAACCGCGCCCGCGTGCGCGCGCTCGCGGCCGGGCGCCGGCGCGTCCTGAACCTGTTCAGCTACGCGGGGGGCTTCTCGGTGGCCGCGGCGCTCGGCGGCGCAGGCCGGGTCACCTCCGTGGACTCGGCGTCGGCCGCGCACGCGTCGGCGCAGCGCACCTTCCGGGAGAACGGCGTCGATCCGGCGGCGCACGAGTTCGTGACGGCGGACGCGTTCGACTTCCTCGAGAAGGCCCGCGCGCGCGGCGACCGGTACGATCTCATCATCTGCGATCCGCCGAGCTTCGCGCCGAGCGAGCGCGCCAGGCCGCGGGCGCTCGGCGCCTACCGGCGACTGCACACGGCGGTCGCGCGCGTGCTCGATCGCGGCGGCCTGCTGTGCGCGGCGTCGTGCTCGAGCCACATCACGGCGGAGGACTTCCTGGCCACGCTGGACGACGCGACCCTGGAGCGGGACGACCTGCGGGTCCGAGCGATCCACGGGCAGCCGGAGGACCACCCGACGCTGCCGGCGTGGTGGGAGGGGCGTTACCTCAAGTTCGTGGTGCTGGAGTAGCGAGGAGCGGCGACGGGAGAGGAGCGCGGCGGCCGCGGGCGATCACGTCTCGCCGTCGGGATCCACACCCAGCTCTCGCAGCCGCGCGGCGAGCCGCTGCGCGCGGGTTTCCGCGTCCTCGGCGCGCTTGCGCTCGCTCTCGGCGCGCCTGCTCTCGCTCTCGGCGCGCTTGCGCTCGCTCTCGGCGCGCCTGCTCTCGCTCTCGGCGCGCTCCGCGCCGGTGGGCAGGACGACGCCGTCCTCCCGGCGCCATCGCAGCCACGGGCCGCCCATCCCCTCGAACTCGCCGTCCCATTCTACCAGGCCGAGCCCGAGGGTCTCGAACCAGGGCTGAATCGGCACATACAGATCGCCACGCAGCTCGAAGGCGTGCAGCGCCGCCTGCCCGAGGTGCCTGGCCGGGTCATAGACCACGTAATAAGGGATGCGCATCGCCGCATAGCCGCGGCGCTTCTTGCCGAGCTCCTCGCCCTCGCGGTTCGACACGACCTCGACGACGAGCTCGGGCGGCTTGCCGAACTCCCAGAAGAGATAGGTCCGGTTCTCCTTCGCCCACCGGGGCTCAGCCGGCACGACATCCACGCTGAGGAAGAAGTCCGGGACGAGCGGCGGGCGCCTCACGGACGCGAACAGCCCCACGTTCGCCGCTGCGAGGAACGGGCGAGGCTCTCCGCTCGCCTCCGAGGGCGGCCCGGCCCAGCTCGCGTACAGGCTCTCCGTCAGCAGACGCTGCTGCTTCTCCGAAGGCAGGTTGTCCACCGGCGTGTCGTCCTCCACGACGAGCCCGGAGATGTCGGGCCGCTCGACCACCGGAATCGCGAGTTCCATCGATGCCGTTGCCCCGGACATGTCGCGATCATGACGTGCTTTGCGGGGGCGTCAACGCATCCCGGGGGCGCCTCGGCGCCGGGCGACTCGCCCTGCGCGTGGCGGACGACGAGACGCTCGCTTGCGGACACGTGCGCGCTCTCGTTCACCTCACCGCGGCGCGCCGCCCCAGCAGGAACGCCGCCAGCGCCTCCGCCTTGGGCACGAGCGTCTTCACCTCGATGAGCTCGTCCTTCGTGTGGAAGCCGCTCCCCCGCGGCCCCAGGCCGTCGATCGACGGGATCCCGATGTCCGCCGTCGAGCTCGCGTCGGACCCGCCGCCGATGAGCGGCGCCTCGGCGTCGCCGAGCCCCGCCGCCCGCGCGCACGCCGCGTACTCCCGGTAGAGCGCGGCGCTCGCCTCGGTCCGCACGAGCGGCGACCGCGCGATCTCGCACGCGACGCGCACGGCGGTGCCGGGCACCTCGACGGACGCCTCGTGCGCGGCCGCGGAGAGCGCCGCCATGATCGCCTCGCCGTCCGCGCGGCTCACGAAGCGGAAGTCGACCCCCGCCTCCGCCGCGTCGGGCACCGTGTTCCTGCCGTGCCCGCCGCTCACCATGCCGACGTTGACCGTCACCCCCCGCCCGTAATCGGTGAGCCGCTGCGCCCAGTCGATGAAGCGCGCGAGCGCCCAGATCGCGTTCGCGCCCTGCTGGTGGGCGTTGCCGGCGTGCGCCGCCTTGCCCGTGGCCCTCACCATGGCGTTCCCCGTGCCCCGGCGCGCGGTGATGATCCTGTCCCCCTCGCGCCCTGCCTCGAACACGAGCGCGCACGACGCCTCCGCGAGCTCGCGCTGGAGCAGCGGGCGCCCCTCCGGCGACCCGACCTCCTCGTCCGACACGATCGCGAGCCGCACCGGGATCTCGGGCAGCGCGCCGATCTTCTCGAGCGCCCGGAGCGCCTCGATCGCGACCACGATCCCGCCCTTCATGTCGAGCACGCCGGGCCCGCGCGCGAGCTCCCCGTCCAGGCGGAAGCCCTCGAAGGTCCCCGGCGGGAACACCGTGTCGAGGTGCCCGACCAGGGCGACGTGGCCCGCCGGCGACGCCTTCGCCGCCTCGCTCTCCACCACCCAGTGCGCCGCGAAGCGCGCGCTGGCGAGCCGCCGCACGCAGAGGCCGGGGATCGTCGAGAGCTCGTTGGCGATGACCTCGCCCACCGCGTCGCCGCCGCGCGGGTTGTCCGTGAACGAGTTGAGGTTCACCAGCCGCTCGAGGAGCGCGAGCATCGGCTCCGTGCGACCGGAGAGCGCCTGTCGGAGGGCCTGCATCACCGCGCCAGCATGCCACGGAACCCCGGGCGCCGCCGCGCCCCGGCGCCCAGGGTTCCGCCTGGCCACCGCGCTCCCGCGGGCCGCCGGCCGGCGATCGGCAGGTCGCGCGCGCGAGGCGCGGCCGGCGACCTCTGCCCTGGCCGCGGCAGAAGTGGTACGTGTCCGCGCATGCAACGTTCCAGAGCAGCGCGGAGGCGCCCGTGACAGCGTCGGAAGGACCGCTCGTTATCAAGCTCGGCGGCGAGGTCGTGGGCAGCCCCGCCCTCGCCGTCCTCGCCGGCGACCTCGCCGCGCTCAGCCGCGCGGGCACGCGCGCGATCGTCGTCCACGGCGGCGGCGCGCAGGCCACCCGGCTGCAGGAGCGGCTCGGCATCCCCGTCCGGCAGGTCGCGGGCCAGCGCGTCACCGACGCCGACACGCTCGACGTCATGAAGATGGTCGTCGCCGGCAAGCTCAACGTCGACCTGTGCGCCGCGCTCCTCGCCGCGGGCGCGCGGCCCGTCGGGCTCCACGGCGCCAGCGGGCCAGCCCTCACGGCCGTCAAGCGGCCGCCGAAGGTCCACGCGAGCGTGGGGCCCGATCCGGTGGACCTCGGCCTCGTCGGCGACATCACCGGCGTCGACCGCGCGCTGCTCGAGCTGCTCGGGCGCGGCGGCTACCTGCCCGTGCTCGCCTGCCTCGGCGCGGGCGCGGACGGGCAGGTCTACAACATCAACGCCGACACAGTCGCCAACCGGGTCGCCGTCGAGCTCGGCGCCGCCGGGCTCTTCCTCGTGAGCGACGTGCCCGGCGTGCTGCGCGACGTCGCCGATCCCGCCTCGCGCATCCCGAGCCTCACGGTCGCCGAGGGGCGCGCCCTCATCGCGAGCGGCGCCGTCACGCGCGGGATGATCCCGAAGCTCGAGGAGTCGTTCGCCGCGCTGGCAGAGGGCGTCCGCCGCATCCACATCCTCGGCCGCCTGCGCCCGGGCGATCTCGCGCGCGAGGCGAGCGCGCCGGGATCCATCGGCACCGTGCTCGTCCCCTGAGCGGCGCGGCCGGCCTCGCCCGGGCCGGCCGCGCGCCGTATGCTCCTCGCCTCACGCATGCTCCTCGCCTCCTCGATGATGGATGCCGTCCGGGCAGCGCTGTCGTTCGCGCTGGAGCACCGCGAGCAGATCGCGATCGGCGCCGGGGTAGCCCTCGTCAGCTTCGTCGGGGGCACGGCGCTCGTCGCGTTCGTGCTCGTCCGGATGCCCGAGGACTACCTGGTAAAGCAGGAGGACGAGCCCTTCCTGCCGGGGCGCCCGGCCTGGATGCGCGTGTCGGCGCGCATCGGAAAGAACCTGCTCGGCGTCCTCGCGGTGGCGCTCGGGGTCATGCTCTCGCTGCCCGGCGTCCCGGGCCCGGGCGCGCTGGTGATCCTGATCGGCGTGATGCTCCTCGACATTCCCGGCAAGCGGCGCATGGAGCGGCGGTTCCTCGGGACGCCGAAGATGCGCGCCTTCGCCGATCGCGTGCGCGCCCGCTTCGGCCGCCCGCCGCTGCGCGCTCAGGCGGACTCGCGCCGCTCGTCGCCCAGCCGGGGCTGAGCGCCCGCCTCGCCTGACGCGCGCGGCGCGCCCGCGGCGCCCTGCGCCTGCGCCGCCGGGCCCCCGGGCGAGGCCCCGCGGCGCAGCCGGAGGTGCCACACGAAGAGCGCCGCGGCGATCGTGAGCGCGAGCCCCGCCGAGACCCACTCGCGCGGCGCAAGCAGGGTGCAGCCGGCCACGAAGGCGCAGGTCGCGAGCGTGAGGCGCTCTTCCGCGTCGGGCATCCAGGGCACCTCGTGTGCTCGTTACCTCCCCGCGCCGCGCGCATCAAGCGCCCCGCGCGGTCCGCGCCCTTCGCCGCCGGCCGGCGCCCGCTCGCCGCGCCCCTGGTCGCCTCGTGCGGCGCCAGCGCGGTTGCGGTAGGTAGGAACCACAGCGGCGAGCGCTCTGCTCGCGCAGGATCGATCTCGACGCCTTATGAACGCAAACGACGATCGCGACGAGAGCGAGCTCGAGGGCGCGCTCCGGAAAGAGGACCCCACCGAGCGCCGCGGCGCCGGCGGGAAGGCCGCCGCCGCGAAGGGCTCCGGCGCGCGCGAGGAAGCGCCGGCGGACGACCGCGCTGCGGCCGGGGACGACGACGCGCAGGACGCCGCGGCCGGGGACGACGACGCGGAGGAGGCCGACGAGGCGCCCGCCCCGCGCCCGCCCGGGCCGTCGATGTGGGACATCCTCCGGGACAGCTTCTTCACGTTCGACCGCCGGACGCTCGGCTTCACGCGCATCCTGCTCGGCTTCTTCCTCATCGGCGACCTGTTCCGACGCTCGTGGGCGTGGAGCGACATGTTCGCGGACATCGGCGTCCTGCCGAACCACGTGAACCTCTGGCGCCCGCAGGGCAGCGGCAACTTCTCGCTCGTCAACGCCTTCTCGACGCCGGGCGAGCTCTGGGTCCTCTGGGTCGTGATCTTCGCGACCTACGTCTGCCTGCTCATCGGCTGGAAGACGAAGCTCATGCAGGTGCTCTCGCTCGTGTTCGTCACGAGCATGAACGGGCGCGTGCTGCTCATCGAGAACGGCGGCTACGTCGTCCACAACCTGCTCCTGCTCTGGACGTGCTTCCTGCCGATGGGCGATCGCTTCTCGCTCGACGCGCTCCTCGCCTCGATGAAGCGGAGCCGCGAGCGGACCGCCGCCGATCTGAACGACCGCACCACGATCGACGACCCGCTCAAGCCGGACAGTTACGTCACCGTCCTCGGGCCCGTCCTGCTGATCCAGATCGCGGCGATCTACTTCTTCAACGTGGTGCACAAGACCGGCCCCGCCTGGAAGAACGGGACCGCGATCCACTACGTGCTCTACGTCGACCGGATGGTGACGCCCATCGTGGCGGACATCCGCGACTACGCGCCGAACTTCATCATCCTGTTCATGACCAAGATGGTGATCGCCTTCGAAGCGGCCATCCCTGTGTGCCTCCTGGCGCCGGTCGGCCGCGCCTGGGCGCGCCGGCTCACGATGGTGATGATGAACGTGCTCCACATCGGCTTCGGCATGACGTTCGTGCTGGGGCCGTTCGCGTGGGCGCTCTGCGTGATGTCGACGCTCTTGTTCGGCCGCGAGGACTGGGAGATCGCCGCGCGCACGATGCGGCGCGTGCACCGGGCCCGGGTCGTGCTCTACGACCCGCGCTCGCCGGGCGCCGTCCTCGCCTGCCGCGTCCTGAAGCGGATGGACCGGTTCGGGCTGCTCACCTTCGAGGCGTCGAGCTCCGCGGCGCACGGGCTGTCGGTGCGGCGCCCCGACGGCGCGCTGGCCGCGGGCGCCGACGCGCTCGCGGACATCGTCGCGGCGATCCCGCTCGGCCCCGCGGTGGCGTGGGCGATCCGCCTGCCGGGCGTGCGCGGCGCGGTGACGGCGGCGATGGCGGCGGCGCACCGCCGCAGCCTGGGCCGGGCGCTCGGCGCGCGGATCCCGGAGCGCTCGGAGGTCGCGCCCCCGCCGGCGCCGCTCCGGCTCTGGGGCCGCACGGCGCTCGGCGCGCTGCGCGAGATCGGCGTCCTCGTGATGTTCGTCGGCGCGGTCAACCAGGCGGCTGTCGAGCTCTGGGTCATCAAGAACCGCTGGAAGGTGCCGCACCCCGAGCCGACGCGGGTCCTCGCGCAGAAGCTCCGGTTCCTCCAGGGCTGGTTCATGTTCTCCCCCAACCCGGTGATGGACGACGGGACGATCGTCGTCGATGCGGTCACGGTCGACGGCCGCCACGTCAACCCGTTCACGGGCGAGCCGCCGAACTTCGACCTCCTGCACGCGAAGAGCTTCGCGTACACCCAGATCTGGTGCGACTACTTCGCGCGCATCAAGCTGCCGGCCAACACCGCGTACCGCGACGCGATGAAGGAGTACATGTACCGCTACCCCGAGCGGACGGGCCGGCCCGAGGACGCGATCGTCTCCGGCGACGTGTACTGGGTGAAGGACTGGAACCCGAAGTGGGGCAGCACGCAGAGCTACGGGGAGGAGCGCGAGAAGCTCTTCTCCTTCTACAACCCGAAGGCGCAGGCGCGCGCGCAGGCCGAGCCGGCGCAGGCGCCCGAGAGCCCGGCGAACTAGCAGCACCTCGCCAGCCGACGTCGCCCTCGTTGCGCGGCGAGAGGCCTTCCGAGCTGCCCGGCCCGGGGAGACGTCGCGCGGCGCGGGGGCCCCGCCGAGCTCGCAGCTCCAGGGCGGGCGCGACAGACAAGACAGGCACGAAACACGCGGAACAGCCGGGGGCGGACGGAAAATGCGATCTGCGCTTGACAGGGCCGCCCCGGCGAGTAGAGTCCGCGCTCTCGAAAGCGAGGGCCTGTAGCTCAGTTGGGAGAGCGCTAGAATCGCACTCTAGAGGTCGCAGGTTCGATCCCTGTCAGGTCCACCCTCGAAGTTGCTCACGTCTCTTTCTTAACAGTTCGTCTTCTTTATCTCTTCACAGGTCGACGCTGGGCGACGGCGGGCGTGAGCTCGCCGCGAAGCGAGCCTGTCCGTGAAACGCGTTCGAGCTCTGCGTTGAGCTCACGCTGACTGTGTCGTCGGTCCGGTACGCGGCCTGCCATGGCCGCAGCGCGGAGAGGCGCTGCCTGCCGCAAGCGTTCCTCGCCTCGATCTCGGCTCCTGCCGCGCCCTGATGCGCGGCGGAGGGAGCCATCCGGGAGGGGCGCGGGCACGGTGGGCGGCCAACCGACGTGCCCGCGCCTGCGTGCTCAGTCGTCGAGCGGCTCGAAATCGGCCTTCGTCGCGCCGCAGTCGGGGCAAATCCAGGTGTCGGGCAGGTGCTCGAACAGCGTCCCCGGCGCGATGCCGGTGTCGGGGTCACCGAGCGCCGGGTCGTAGATGAATCCGCAGACGATGCACCGATATTTCTTCATCCGTCGTTCTCCTGAAGGGCCTGGCGAGCCGCGAGCGACGCTACCACAAGGGCGGACGCCGCCGCGGGCGAACCTGCCCGCGCCACCGCGCCCGCCGCGCCCCCGCGACGCCCCGCTCGCCGGCGCGCCGTGAGGTCAGCCGCGGCCGCGCCGGCGCGCCTCAGGGCGGCGCCGTCGCGCCGCGCACGGCGAGCTGCTTCTTGCGCAGCGCGCGCGCGATCGGCCAGTAGGCCAGCCGGAGGAGCCAGCGCGGGCACAGGACGCCGAGGTACACGACGAACCACGCCACCAGCCCGGGCACCACGAGCGCGCGACCCCGGTCCACCGCGCGGACGAGAGAGCGCGCGCAGCGCTCCGGGGAGATCGACAGGAGCGCGGGCGGCTCGAGGCCCGTGAAGTTCCCGGCCACCTCGTTGAACTCGGTCTGCACCGGGCCCGGACAGACCTGCGTCACCCGCACGCCGGTGCCGGCGAGGTCGATGCGCAGCGCTTCGGTAAAGCTCGTGACGAAGTGCTTCGTGCCGATGTACGAGGCCATCCCCGGCCCGAACGTGAGCCCGAAGCCGGAGCTCACGTTCGCGATCGCGCCGCGCCCGCGCGACACCATCGGGACGACGAGCCGGTGCGTGAGGTACGCGAGGCTCGTCACGTTCAGCGCGATCATCTGCTCGGTGCGCGACCACTCGGAGAGGTCGAACACGCCGACGTCGCCGAAGCCGGCGTTGTTGACGAGCACGTCGACCTGCCCGACCTCGGCCGCGACGGCGCGGAGCAGCGCGTCGACCGCCGCCCGATCGGTGACGTCGCAGCCGAAGACGAGCACGGTGAGCTCCGGCCGCGCCGCGGCGAGCTCGGCGCGCAGCGCGTCCAGGCGATCCTTGCGGCGCGCCACCAGCACGAGCGCCCGGGCGCGGCGGGCGACCTCGTGCGCCACCGCGCGACCGATGCCGGACGACGCGCCGGTGATGAGGACGACCCCGCTGTCGATCGGCGACTCCACGGCCGCAAGGGTTGCCCAGCCGCCCCCGTGCGCGCAAGGGGCCCCTCATCGCACCGCCGCCTCCACCCTCTGGCCGTCACGCGGCGCGCGCCGCGCGCCGCCCGTCTCACATCACCCCGCCCGCCTCGCCGCGCAAAGATCGAGAAAACAAGGCGAGACGGGAGAGCGCACCTCGGGGTAGATAGGCGCTCAGGAGGCATCTCAGCCTCCATGGCGCTACCTTCAAGACCAAGAGTTGCAACCCCCCGGTAACACGCATCACCCGATCAGACGCCCCCCGCGAGGCCGCCGTACAGCGCGCCTGATAGCCGACGGCCCCGGCGGCGGATGGCGGCGGAGCGGCCGCGGCGCGCGTTGACGTTCAGGGCGGCTACTTCTACCGTGGACCGCGTCCTCACGAGCCAGGAGACATCATGCGTTGGCCCTCTTCTCTCATCAGTGTGCTCCTCGTCGCCGCCGGGCTGGGCGCGTGCGACCGGCAGGCGGATTACGAGTATCAGCCCCCCGCTGCATCGACCACGGGCAAGCCCGCCGCGCCGGGCGCGGGCGAGACGAAGCCGCTCGTCTTCAACCCGGACGACGTCAAGTCCTTCAAGGTCCTGCCCGCGAAGTTCGACTACGAGAAGAACCCGATCACCGATGAGAAGGTGACCCTGGGGCGGATGCTGTGGTACGAGGCGCGCCTCTCGAAGAACCACGATATCTCCTGCAACTCGTGTCATGACCTCTCGTCGTACGGGGTCGACAACAAGCAGTTTTCGTCGGGTCACAAGGGCCAGCTCGGCGGCCGCAACTCGCCCTCCGCGTACAACGCGGGCCACCACGTCGCCCAGTTCTGGGACGGCCGCGCGGCCACGCTCGAGGACCAGGCCAAGGGGCCTATCCTGAACCCCGTCGAGATGGCCATGCCGGACGAGAAGCGGGTCATCGCGACGCTCAAGTCGATCCCCGAGTACGTGAACCTCTTCAAGACCGCGTTCCCCGAGGACAAGGACCCGATCACCTACGACAACATGGCCAAGGCGATCGGCGCGTTCGAGCGCGGCCTTGTCACGCCGTCGCGCTTCGACAAGTACCTCGGCGGCGACGACAAGGCCCTCACCGCCGAGGAGAAGGTCGGGTTCCACAAGTTCATCTCGCTCGGCTGCCCGACCTGCCACACGGGCGTCGCCGTCGGCGGCTCGACGTTCCAGAAGCTCGGCCTCGTGAAGGAGTTCACCGGCCTCAAGGACTTCGGGCGCTTCGATCACACGAAGGACGAGAAGGACAAGTTCTTCTTCCGCGTCCCGAGCCTCAGGAACGTCGAGAAGACCTTCCCCTACTTCCACGACGGCTCGATCGCGACGCTCGACGACACCGTGACCAAGATGGCGTGGCACCAGCTCGGCGTGGAGGCCAAGCCGGACGAGGTGAAGGCCGTCGTCGCGTTCCTCAAGGCGCTCACCGGCGACCTCCCGACCGAGTACATCAAGAAGCCCGAGCTGCCCCCGAGCACGCCGACAACGCCCAAGGCCGACCCCACGTGAGCTGATCCGATTGCGCCAGGAGGGCGGATCGGGTCTGCTCCGCCCTCCCGGATGAGCACGACCTCGGGCGACGACGGACGGGACGCGCCCGCTCCCGAGGACGGAGCGGGCGCACCCGAGGACGGAGCGGGCGCACCCGAGGACACAGCGAGCACCCCCGAGGACTCCGCGGGCGCGCGCGAGGGGCGCACCGCGCGCGCGCTCGTCTTCGTGCGCGAGCGCTTCGACGGCGCGTGCCTCGCCTTCCCTGTCGCGGCGCCGGACACAGCGAGCTTCGGCCGCGACGAGGACGTCCTCGTCGAGCAGCGGCTCTTCCTGCGCGAGCACGCGGCGCGCGCCCAGCCCGAGGCGATCTCCAGGCTCTCGTTCCCGCAGGGCACAGACCTCCTCACCGTGGACGTCGCCGTCCCGCGCGACGACCTGCCGCGCAAGCTGCGGCGCGAGGTGCCCGTGAGCTTCCCCTGCGTCGTCGTGCCCGCAGGCGAGCAGGCGGCGCGCGCGACGCGAACGGCGCAGGCGCGCGTCGACGAGCGCGACGCGTGGGTGCTCGTGCCGGCCCTCGGCCACGCGTTCTACGTGGAGGCGGGCGAGCCGCTCGAGCCGGCGATCCGGCGCGAGGTGCGCCGGCTCCTCGCCTCGCAGTCGCTGTCGACGTGGGACCACCTCGGGCTCCTGCCCGGAAGCGCGCACCGCCTGGAGGTGCTCCACGCCCCGCTGCCCGAGCTCGACCGCGTGCAGCCCGGCCAGCGCGTCGCCTCCGTCGCCGAGCGCGCGCGGCGGAAGAAGGCGGTGGACGCGCTCGTCTCGGTCGCGACCCCGCTCCACGTGGCCGCGCAGCGGAGCCCGCTCGCGGCACCGCCGCTCGCCTGCCGCGACGCGGAGCTCGCGCGCCTCGCCGCGCTGCTCGACGGCGAGGAGCGCCTCGGCGTGCTGCTCGTCGGGCCGGAGCACGCGGGCAAGACCGCGCTCATGCAGGCGTACGTCGCCCGCCAGACGCGGCTCGTCTACGCGACGTCGGGCGCGCAGCTCATCGCGGGCATGAGCGGGCTCGGCCAGTGGCAGGAGCGCCTCCACGGCGTGATGGAGGCCGCCGCGGCGCTCGACGCGGTGCTCTACTTCGAGAACCTCGACGACCTCCTCGCCGAGCGCGTCGACGGCGGCCACGTCGACCTCGCGGGCGCGATGCAGCCCTACCTCGACGAGGGGCGCGTGCGCGTCGTGTGCGAGCTCCGCGACGACCGGCTCGACGCGCTCGAGGGCCGGCACTGGGCGTTCTTCGCCGGCCTGAGCCGCATCCGGATCGAGCCGCTGTCGGCCGCCGACACCCGCAGGGCGCTCGCGGAGCGCGCCGAGCGCGACGCCCGCGTCGAGCCGCACCGCCCCGCCGTCGCGGGCGACGCGCTGACGGCGCTCATCGATCTCGCGGAGCGCTACCTCCCGTACAGCGCCTTCCCGGGCAAGGCCGTCCGCCTCTACGAGGACCTGCGCACCGTGCACGAGCGGGAGCGCACCGCGCAGGGCGAGCCGGTCACGCTCGGGCGGAGCGACCTCCACGAGCTGTTCTCGATGCGCACCGGGATGCCGGCGTTCCTGCTGCGCGACGATCTGCCGCTCCGGGTCGATCGCGTGGCGCGCGACCTCGGCGCGAGCGTCGTCGGGCAGGAGCGGGCCGTGCGCGCGCTCGCCGAGACGATCGCCGTGGTGAAGGCGAGGCTCTCGCCGCCGGACAAGCCGCTCGCGGCGTTCCTCTTCGTGGGACCGACGGGCGTCGGCAAGACCGAGCTCGCCCGCGCGCTCGCGGCGCTGCTCTTCGGCTCGCCCGATCGGCTCTCGCGGTTCGACATGAGCGAGTTCGCGAGCGAGGGCGCGGCCGATCGGCTGATCCGCGGGACCGACGGCGCGGGCGGGCTGCTCACGCAGCGCGTGCGCGAGCAGCCGTTCTGCGTGCTCCTGCTCGACGAGATCGAGAAGGCGCACCGGGCCGTGTTCGACCTCCTGCTCCAGGTCCTCGGCGAGGGGCGCCTCTCCGACGCGCGCGGCAGGACGGCCTACTTCCACAACGCGATCGTGATCATGACCTCGAACCTCGGCGCGGCGGAGCGGCGCGCGCAGGCGGGGTTCTCCGGCGGGCCGGGCGCGGGCTCCCCGGAGGAGCGGGCCGCGCTGGACGAGGCGCACTACCAGCGCGCGGTCGCGGGCGCGTTCCGGCAGGAGTTCGTGAACCGCATCGATCGCGTCGTGCCGTTCCGGTCCTTGACCCGCGCGGAGCTCGCCGAGGTCGCCCGCCTCACGACCCAGCGCCTGAGCCAGCGCCGCGGGCTCTCCGAGGCGGGCGTCGCGCTCGAGGTGTCGCCGCGCGCGCTCGCGCGGCTCGCCGAGGACGGTCACGCGCCGGCCTACGGCGCGCGGGCGCTCCGGCGGCACATCGAGGAGCACCTCGCGGCGCCGCTCGCGCGGCTGCTCGCGCGGCTCGGCGGCGACGCGCGGGAGCTCACTGTGTGGGTCACCGAGGCCGGCGAGCCGGAGGCGCCGGTCGACGGCGCCGTGGTCGGCCGCGCGGAGACGCCCGCGCTCCGCCTCGAGGCGCGCCGGCGGCGCGCGGCGCGGGCGGCGCGGCAGGCGTTCGGCGTCGAGCAGGTGGGCGACCTCCGGCGCGAGGTGGACCAGTGGATGGGCCTCGGGCCGATCGAGCAGCTCCGGGAGCAGATCGACTTCCTGCTGACCCAGCTCAGCCTCGCGACCGGGCCGTCGCGCGACCGCCGGAAGGAGCTCGACACGTCGGCGCTGCAGGCCGAGCACCACCGGTTGAGCGAGCTCTGGGCGCGGCTCGCGAGCGCGCAGGAGGAGATGCACAGCGTCGAGGAGCTCGCGCTGATGGCGCTGCTCGAGGGCGAGGAGGTGCGCGAGCTCGCGCGCGAGGCGCGCGCGGCGTGGGAGGGCGTCCGCAAGGTGCTGCCGCGCGCGATGGTCGCGACGGAGGCGCGGCGCGACGCGATCACGCTGATCCTGGAGGAGCTCGACGAGGGGGCGTTCGACAGGTGGCTCGCGCCGCTCCTGAGGGAGCTCCCGCGGCGCGGGTGGGGCGCGACGCTGCACATCGACGGAGACCGCGCCGGGCCCGGCGACGCCGCGTGGCCCGCGGGCCGTCGGTGGGGCCCGCCGCGCGCGCCGGGCGACGTGATCGAGGCGCTCGCCCGGCCGAAGCGCGGGTTCCGGAGCGTGCTCCTGCGCTGCACGGGCGCGTATGCGGGCGCGTTCCTGTCGCTCGAGCGGGGGCTGCACCAGATCGTCGTGGGCCGGCGGGAGGCGGGCGCCGCGCGCGACGCGTCAAACGACGGGCGGCTGCACGTGTTCGTGCACTTCGTCGCGCACGCGGCCGACATCGCCGAGGACCAGTGGGAGCACCGGTCGCTCGCGCCGCCCGCCGCCGGGTCGGCCGCGGCGAGGCGGCGCGGGGCGGCGGCGCGCGAGCACGACGAGGTCGAGGGCGCGGTGCTGATCGCGGGGCGCCGCGCGCGGGTCTCCATGGATCCGGCGTGGTACTGGGAGCGCCTCGACGAGATCGCGCTCACGCACCTGCTCCTGTTCGAGGGCGAGGGGAGCGGGCTGGATCGGAGCGCGTACTTCACCCCTGAGACAAGCTGAGCCGGCCGCGGCGCCTCGCGGCGTGGGATCTCCACTACACTCGCCGCCGTGTACTTCACGATCCCCCTCTTCGAGCGGAGGACCACGAACGTCGCGTGCGTGACGCTGGGCCTCGGCCCGAGCACGCGCTCGCGCGAGGGGCGGCACCCGGAGCGCGTGCGGCGCCTGCTCATCGAGGAGCTCAGGCCGATCTTCGAGAAGACCCGCGCCGCGCAGCTCGCGCGCTTCGAGGTGCCGCGCGGCATCCGGCTCGAGAAGGTGCGCCTCGAGCTCACGCTGTCCGGCGCCGGCCTCGCCGATCGCCGCAAGGTGAGCGGGCTCTGCCCCGTCGTGCTCGAGCCGCGCTGGGCCTCCGAGCACGAGCGCATCGTCTTCGCCTACCACCCCGCCCGGCAGGGCGACGCGGCGCCGATCCGCGACGACCTCCCGCTGGACGAGCAGCTCCGCGCCCTGTTCCAGGTCGCGTGGGCCGCGCTCGACGACGACGAGATCGCGGCGCTCTGGAGCCGCGGCAAGGAGCGCCTCACGACGCTGTCGTTCTCGTGCGCCCCGCGCTCGGCGCTCGCGGACCTGCCCGATCGGCCGGGCGACGACGACACCGGCGCCGATCCGGCGTTCCGCTGGAAGAAGCGCCGGGGCCTCAAGGTGCTGCCGGGCCTCGGCGTGAGCCTCACGCAGCGCGCGGCCCAGGGCGACCTCGACGGCGGCGCGCCGCGGTCGCCCGCGCGCGAGCAGCTCGCGCTGCTGCTCGGCGCCGGCAGGGCCCAGAGCGTCCTCGTCGTCGGCCCGCCGGGGTGCGGCAAGACGACGCTGATCCACCGGGCGGTGCTCGACCTCCTCGAGGCCGACGGGTACGCCGCGCACCGGAACCTCGACCGCGCGCGCGACGTCGTCGCCGTGAGCGGCCGCAGGATCATCGCCGGGATGAGCCACCTCGGCGACTGGGAGAAGCGCTGCGTCGAGCTGGTCGAGGACGCGCGCAGCCGGGGCGCGATCCTCGTGGTCGACGACCTCCACCACTTCGGCCGGATCGGGCGGTCGCGCGAGAGCGAGCGCTCGCTCGCCGACTTCTTCCGCGGCCCGCTCTCCCGCCGCGAGATCGTGATGGTCGGGGAGTGCTCGCCCGAGGCGTTCCGCCTCCTCGAGCAGGAGGCGCCGTCGTTCGCGGCCCTGTTCACGCCGCTGTTCCTCCCCGAGGCGACGCCCTCGGAGACCTTCCGCCTCATGGTGCGCGAGGTCCGCGCCCTCGAGCAGCGCCACGCCGCCCGCGTGAGCCCGTACGCGCTGCGGACGATCCTCGACCTTGGCGGCTCGCTGCTGTCGGCGCAGGCGCTCCCGGGCAAGGCCATGGACCTCCTGCGCGAGGTCGTCCGCGCGGGCGGCCGGCCCGCGCCCGCCGCGGAGCCGGCCGCGGCGCGCGGGCCGCGGCCTGTCGGCTCGCACGACGTGCTCCGGCTGCTGTCGCAGAAGACCGGCGTGCCGAGGCTGCTGCTCGGCGGCGACGAGCCGCTCGACGCCGGCGCGCTCGAGGAGGAGATCGGCCGGCGGGTCATCGGCCAGCCCGAGGCCGTGCGCGCCGCGGCGGACCTCGTGGCGCGCATCAAGGCGGGGCTCGTGGACCCGCGGCGCCCGTACGGCGTGTACCTGTTCACCGGGCCGACGGGGACCGGCAAGACCGAGCTCGCCAGGTGCATGGCGGAGCTCATCTACGGCGGCGCGTCGCGCCTCCTGCGCCTCGACATGAGCGAGCACAGCGGCCCCGACGCGCCGGCGCGGCTCATCGGCGACCGCTACGCGCCCGACGGGATCCTGACGCAGAGGGTGCGGGAGCAGCCGTTCTCGCTGGTGCTGCTCGACGAGATCGAGAAGGCGCACCCGTCGGTGCACAGCCTGCTGCTCCAGCTCTTCGAGGACGGCCGGCTCACCGACGCGGCGGCGCGGCCCGCGCACTTCAACCACGCCGTGGTGGTGATGACCTCGAACCTTGGCGCGCGGGCGCGGCCCTTGCTCGGCTTCGGCGGCGCGGGGCTGCCCGAGGCGCGCGCGCTCGCGATGGCGGAGGAGGCGGCCCAGGAGGTCGCGCGGGCCGTGCGCGAGTTCTTCCCGCCCGAGCTGTTCAACCGGATCGATCGGGTCGTGCCGTTCCGGCCGCTGACGCCCGAGGTCGCTGTGCGGGTGGCCGAGAAGGAGCTCGACAGGCTGCTCTGCCGTCGCGGGCTCACGGAGCGGAGCGTCTTCGTGCGCCGGGGCGCCGGCGTGGCCGAGCGGATCGCGCGCGAGGCGTTCGTCGCCGAGGACGGCGCCCGCTCGGTGAAGCGGTTCGTCGAGGACGAGATCGGCTCGCTGCTGAGCGACGCGCTCGCCGGCGGCGCGCCCGCCGCGATGCAGCTCCTGCGCATCCACACGCGCGGCGCCGCCGCCGAGGACGGCGCCGCGTCGGCCGGCTCGCCTGCGTCCCCCTCCCCTTCCCCCGCCCCCGGTCCCTTCGTGCTGCACCGCGAGGCGCTCGTCGAGGCCGAGCCCGCGGCCGCGGCGTGGGCGCTCGCGCCGCTCGTGGAGCAGCCGCTCGACGCGCTCGTGGCGGAGCTCTCGCCGCTGCTCGAGTTCGTCGACGCGCTCGAGCGGAGCGACGGCATCGCGCGCCTCTCGGAGCGGATCCGCTACCACCTCGCGGAGCACAGCCGCACCGCCGCGGAGGGGCCCGAGGCGCACGAGCACGCGGAGGCGGTCTACAACCTCGACGCGATGCGCGGGGCGATCCGGGCGTTCCGCGAGCGGATCGAGCTCGCGCGGCGGCGGAGCGGCGACGACGACGAGCAGCGGCACCTCGACCTGGAGCTGCAGCGGTTCCGGCACGTGATCGTGGCCGACGAGTGGAGCCGCACCCGCGTGCGCCTGTTCCACCGGGGCCAACAGGCGCGCCCGCTGCCGCGGCTGGCGAAGCAGGAGGTGCTCGAGTGCATCGCCGAGGGCCACGCGCTGCGGCGCGCGCTCCGCAAGGTGGACGAGCCGGGCCAGCACGCGGTGCTGATCGAGCTGCTCCGCGCCGCGAGCTTCACGGAGGCCCCGGCCGGGGGCCCCGCCGGCGCGCGCGGCGCGGCGGAAGAGGGGCTCTTCGAGGCGCTCGCGCGCGCGTACGGCGAGGCGGGCGGCGAGGTCGAGGGGTGGGCGGGCGCGCGCTCCGGCCGCGCGCCGGAAGGCGACGGCCACGCGCGCGCGGTCGAGCACGGCCGCGGGGCGGCGGGGCTCGACGCGGCGCTCTCGAGCGGCCCTGAGCTGCTCGTGCTGAGCGTCGTCGGGCTCTGCGTGCGGGACTTCTTCGAGCTCGAGACGGGCGCCCACGTCTGGACGTCGCTCGCGCGCGGCCCCGAGGTGGTGCGGGTGCGCGTGCTGCCGGCGCGGCCGGGGCTCTCGCCCGCGGCCGCGGTCCGCGACCACCTCGAGCGGCAGGCGGCGTTCGACGAGGCGGCGCGGCGCGGGCGCCCGCTGCCGCCGAACCCGGCGGAGCTCCTTCACGTGGTGCGGCGGATCCGGTTCGACCCGCCGCGCCGGCCGGGCAAGACCGCGCCGATCGAGATCGAGGACTACGTCATGGGGTACGCCGAGGCGGCGCTGGTGCGGAGCCTGTCGCAGGCGCTCGCGCCGCTGTGGCTGCTCCGGATGAGCCGCGAGGACGTCGCGTGACCTGGCGTGACCTCCGCGGCGGGCCTACTGCGTCTTGAACAGGTCCAGGATCCCCTGTCCGATTGCGGCCGGGTCCGGGATCGCGACGCCGGTCGGCTCGGTGCCCTCGAGGAACACCTCCTCTACCGCGTTCTCCTGGCCGGGCATCGCGATCATGCCGGTCTCGGGGTCGATCTCGAGGCGCACGATCCCGAGCGGCTCCGGGAAGTCGGTCGCGGGCCGCCCCGCGTGCGCCTTCTCCATGAACGCGACGAAGGCCGGCAGGGCGGCGCTGCTGCCCGCCTCGCGGGCGCCGAGGGGAGCGGCGTCGTCGAAGCCCGTCCACACGGCGCACGCGATGTCGGTCGAGTAGCCGACGAACCACGCGTCCCTGGCGTGGTTCGTCGTGCCGGTCTTGCCCGCGATCGGCCGGCGCAGCGAGAGCGCCTGCTTCGCGGTCCCGACCTTGACGACCGACGTGAGCAGGTCCGTCGTGATGTACGCCTCGGCCGCTGTCATCACCGGGCGCGGCGGGGGTCGCGCCGGCAGCGGCAGCGCCTCGCCGCGCGGCCCCGAGATCCTCGTCACGACGACGGGCGCCTGGTACGCGCCGCCCGCCGCGAACGTCGCGTACGCGGCCGCCATCTCGCGCGGGGTCACCTCGTACGAGCCGAGCGCGAGCGACAGGTCGGCGCCGAGCTTCGAGGCGATCCCGAGCTCACGCGCCCACGCGACGACGGCCTCGGGGCCGACCTCCCGGAGCGCCGCCACCGCGGCGACGTTCACGCTGTGCGCGAGCGCCTCGCGCAGGCGCTTCGGGCTCTGCCCCTCGCTCTCGTCGTGGTTGCCCGGCTGGTAGCCGTCGAGCGCCGCGGGGTCCGTCTCGAGGATCGACGCGGCCGTGAGCTTCCGCGCGTGGATGCCATAGCCGTAGACGAGCGCCTTGAACGTCGACCCCGGCTGGCGGTGCGCGTGGCTCGCCCGGTCGAGCCCGCCGCGCGCGCCGTCGTAGCCGCCGACGAGCGCGAGGATCTCGCGCGTGCGCGCGTCGATCGCGACGAGCGCGCCCTGCGGGCCGAGGTCCAGCCGGAGCTTGCCGGCCTCGGGATCGCCCGCGAAGCGCACGCGCAGCACCTTGCCGATCTCGGCGAAGCGGCTCGGCGGGAGCCCGCGCGGGTTGTACCGGCGCTCCTTGCGCAGGTCGACGGTCCCCTGGACCGTGCCCACGCGGATCGCCAGCGTCCCGCGGCCGTCGTCGGCGCCGGTCACCGCGCCGAGGTAGGCGCGGTTCGGGTCCCTGGGCTCGCCCTGGAACGGCGTCGGGTCCCCCTTGGCCCGGGCGAACGGCGCGGCGATGCCGTGCCGGGCGGCGTACGCGTCGAGGTTCTGGCGCACCGCCGCGCGCGCCGCGGCCTGCATCTTCGGGTCGATCGAGGTCACGACGGTGTAGCCGCCGTACCGGGCCTCGGGCCCCACGGCCTGCCGCAGCGCGCGCTCGGCCTCGGCGACGACCTCCGGCGCGAGCTCGTCCGAGTGCTCCGGCTCGGGCGCGAGGCGGATCGGCTCCGCGAGGGCGGCGTCGATCTGCGCCGCGGGCATGAACCGCTTCTCGCGCATCTGGCCGAGCACGAAGGCGCGGCGCTTCTCCGCGCGCTCCTTGCTCACGCGCGGCGAGTAGATGGACGGCCCCTTCACGATGCCCGCGAGGAGCGCCGCCTCGGCGAGCGTCACGTGACGGACGCTCTTGCCGAAGTAGAACCGCGCGGCCTCCTCGACCCCGTAGCGCCCGTGGCCGAAGTAGATGTGGTTCAGGTAGAGCTCGAGGATCTGGTCCTTCGTGAGCTCCTGCTCGATCCGCCGGGCGAGGAGGAGCTCGCGCATCTTGCGTTCCAGCGTGCGCTCGTGCGTGAGCAGCACGTTCTTCACGACCTGCTGGGTGATCGTGCTGCCGCCCTGGCGCGCCTCCGCGGAGCGCAGGTTGACGATCAGGGCGCGGAGCATGCCGAGGTAGTTGAGCCCGTCGTGCTTGTAGAACCTGGCGTCCTCGGCCGCGAGCGCCGCGAGGCTCATCACCGGCGGGATCTCGGTGACGGGCACGAGCGTCCGACGCTCGACGAAGAGCTCACCGATGACCGTGCCATCGCGCGCGAGGAACCGCGTCACCTGCGGCGGGTTGTAATTCTTCAGCTCCTCTGTGGTCGGCAGGTCGCGCTCGTAGTGGCGGACGACGAAGAAGAAGGCGAGGGTCGCGGCCGCGACGAGGCACGCGAGGGCGATCGCGAGCCGCTTGCCCCACAGGAGGAGCTGCGCGCGTCGCGGCGGCCTGGGGCCCGGGTTGCGGGGCTTTCGCTGGAGGAGGGCGCGGAGCGCGGCGATCCACCGCGCCCGCGGCGGGCGCGCGGGTGCGGGCGGCGCCGGTGGCGGGTACGCGGGAGGCGCCGGCGGAGCGTACGCGGGCGCGGGCGGCGCCGGTGGAGCGTACGCGGGCGCGGGCGGCGCCGGCGGCGGGTGCCGGGGCGACCAGAGCCGCGTCGGCGCGCGATCGCTCGGCGTCGGGTCGGAGCTCGCCGCGCCGGCGTCGTACGGCAGCGTGGGTTCCAGCGGGGCGGGCCGAGCGCCGGCCCCTTCGGGGTGCGCGGGGGGGTTTCGCGGGGGGTCCGAGGCCATGCGTCAGCGCGCCGGAGCCCGCGGCGCCACCGCGGCGCCCGGGGTGCGGTGATCCAGCCGCGCCACGCTACCACGATCGATCTCCACGGTGGTCCCGCGCGCCAGGCGTCTCATCCGGCGGCGAGTCCAGCCTCGCGCGCCGTGATCCAGGCGAACATCTCGCGCACGAGGCGAGCCGACGCGGCGGGGGGAGATGGCCTGTCCGTCAAAGGCTCCTCCCGCGTTGCGCTCGCGCGTCACTGCCGCCCGGCGGCGCCCGCTGTCAGCCGTTCGGCGATGTCCAGGACTCGATAGCGACTGCGGTCCAGCGCCGGACTCGATGGCTGCCGTCGCGCCCCGCGGCCCCCAGAGCGCGAGGAGACGCGCTCCGGCGACGGCCCTACCTCGCTCGAGCCTCTCCTGTGTCGGCGTGAGCCCGCCATGAACCTCGCATCATGGCGAGCGACGAGTCGCTCCGGCTCACTTCGACGAAGCCCAGGCGACGATATCGACGCAGCGCTCTGTTGTCCGTCGCCGATCGACATCGCCGGACAGCGCGTGCAGGCCGCGTCCAGCAGGGAGCTGTACAGCCGGGTATCCGGCGCTCGATGCCTGTGCCGGCGACAAGGGGCCTCCCGGAGCCGTGTGCCAGGACCAAAAGGCCCTGCTGGCTCGATACGGGGGCGGCGCTTCCGTCAGCGCTGGGCTGTCGTGCTTGCGGAGGTGAGGACGGGATTCGAACCCGCGTATAACGGTTTTGCAAACCGTTGCCTAACCACTTGGCTACCTCACCGACTGTTCGAATCGGCGCGAGGTCATGCCTCATCCCGGCCCCGCTGTCAACGCTTTCAGCACCTCGAGCTCGATTTATGCAGCCGAGCCACCTCAACGCGGAGCGCTCCACCGCTCCTCCTCGCGCCCTCGACCCGGCGGAGGAGCACGCACGGCGCGTGCTCCTCCGCCGGTCCTGCGCCCTGGAATCGCTCCCCGCGACCTCCAGAGGCCCCTCGCTCGCCTACAGCTCGCGCCCGCCGCGCCGCGTCCCCCGCGCTCGCCCCCGGGTCCCCCGGGCCCCCAGCATCCGCCCGAAGTAGCTGGCCGCATAGGTCGCCAGCCGCGTGGCCTGGAGCAACCCGCGCGGCACGATCCCCCGCCCCGTGCGAAACGGATCGAAGCGGAGCGCGTTCTGGTCGATGTCCACAGGCTCGTACAGCTCGATATCGGCCACGGCCATCCACCGCGCCCGTTTCCCCCGCCTCACCTCGAGCCGCAGCAGCGCGAGCCTCGACGCCGCAGCGCGCTCCAGCCTGTCCAGGCGATTGCCCTCCATCGTCGACGCGCGCAGCGGCACCAGGCGGAACTCCGCACGACCGAAATCGGCCACGTCGAAGGGGAGCTGCGCGTAATAATCGTTGTCCAGGAAATCGCGCGTCTTCGTCGTGAACAACGCGATCGGAATCAGCGAAAAGCGGCGCGCGCTCAGGAAGATCAGGTCCTGATCACCACCGCTCGCGACAGGCGTTATCTCCTCGCTCGCCCGGAACCGCACCGCGACGCCCAGCACATCCGGGCGGCGCTCCCGCTTGCCGCCCCGCCATCGCCACAGCGCGCTCGACAGCCGCACGAGCGCCGGCCCCGCGAGCCGCTGCGCCAGCGCGCCGACATCGCCCTCCACCGCGAGCGCCTTCACCCCCGCGCAGTAGACCACGCCGTCGGCGTGGACCAGCCGCGCTCTCCGCAGAAGGCTGCCCTGCCAGACAAAGGGAGCCAGGACTCCCCCGATCGCACGCCCAACCGCTTCCAGAAACCGCATGACGCCCCCCCTCCCTGCAACCTGGCGCACCGGGGACCCATCGCAAGCCGGGCGCGCGCGGCAGCGCCCGAGTCGCGGCGCACCCCCGCGCCGAGATCTGCTGTTCTCCGCGCCCCCTCCGTTCTGCCGTGCAGAGGCGATTCCAGCGAAGCGCAGCGCCCCGGGCGCTCCCGCTCGCCTCCGGTCCTCCAGCCGTCCTCGCCTCTCCGCGCCCGCCGCGCGCAGGGCGAGCGCCAACCGCGAGGCGCCCGCTCCGCGACCGCGCTACTGCGCGCCGGCCTTGACGGCCGGGACGAGCTGCGGGGCGGTCTCTCGCTGCGCCCTGTGCTCGATGAGGCGCTTCACCACGAGCGTGAGGAGCGCGAGGAGCACGAGCAGCGAGGCGACGGCGAACGCCGCCGAGAAGTGGAACTCGTTGTAGAGCACCTCGACGTGCAGCGGCATCGTGTTGGTCTGTCCCCGGATATGGCCCGAGACGACCGAGACCGCGCCGAACTCGCCCATCGCGCGCGCGTTGCAGAGCACCACGCCGTAGAGCAGACCCCACTTCGCGTTGGGGAGGGTGATGCGGAAGAACATGCTCCACCCGCTCGCGCCGAGCGACAGCGCCGCATGCTCCTCGTCCGCCCCCTGGCTCTCCAGGAACGGGATGAGCTCGCGCGCGACGAAGGGGAACGTCACGAACGTCGTCGCCAGGATGATGCCAGGACGATCGAAGATCACCCGGATGTCGTGATCCATGAGCCAGGGGCCGATCACCCCGTGCGCCCCGAAGAGCAGGACGAAGATCATGCCGGAGATCACCGGCGAGACAGCGAACGGCAGATCGATGAGCGTGACCAGCAGGCTCTTGCCGGTGAACTCGAAGCGCGCGATCGCCCAGGCCGCGGCCACGCCGAAGACGAGGTTGAGCGGCACGGCGATGAGCGCCGTCGTCAGCGTCAGCTCGATGGCGGCGACGGCGTCCGGCGCGGTGATCGCCCGCCAGTACCCCGAGAGGCCGTCCTTCAACGCCTCGATGAACACCGCCACGACCGGCAGGAAGAGGAAGAACCCGAGGAACGCGAGCGCCGCCGCCGTGAGCGCCCAGCGCACCAGCGGCGGCTCGGAGGTCGCGCCGCGCACCGCGCCGCGCGACCTCACCCGCAGCTTGCCCGCCGCGCCCGCCATTACGACGCGACCCCGGGCGCGCCGGCAGGACCAGCGGGCGCCGGGCGCGGCGCCTCGACAGGGCTCCGCGACGACACGCGCGCGCCGCTCCAGGCCTGGAGTCGGTTGATCAGGAAGAGAAGGACGAAGGAGCAGAGCAGCATCACCATCGCGAGCGCCGTCGCGCCCGCATAGTCGTACTGCTCGAGCTTGGTCATGATGACGAGCGGCGTGATCTCCGTCTTGAGCGGCATGTTCCCGGAGATGAACACGACCGACCCGTACTCGCCGAACGCCCGCGCGAACGACATCGCGAACCCGGTGAGGATCGACGGCCAGAGCGACGGGAGGAGGACGCGACGGAAGATCTCGAATCGGCCCGCGCCGAGCGACGCCGCCGCCTCTTCCTGATCCACCTCGAGCTCCTCCATCACCGGCTGGACCGTCCGCACCACGAACGGGAGCCCCACGAAGGTGAGCGCGATGACGACGCCGAGGCGGCTGAACGCGCTCTGGATCCCGAGCGGGTAGAGGAACCGGCCCACCCACCCTTGCTGGGAGTAAATGGCCGTGAGCGCGATGCCGCCGACCGCCGTCGGGAGCGCGAAGGGCAGATCGACGAGCGCGTCGACGATCGACTTGCCCGGGAAGGTGTAGCGCACGAGCACCCACGCCACGAGGACGCCGAAGACCGCGTTGATGCCCGCCGCGATCAGCGACGCGGAGAAGCTCATCTTCAGGGAGGCGACCGCGCGCGGCGACGTCACTACCGCCCAGATCTCACCGGGGTCGAGCGTCGCCGTCCTGAGGAAGATCATCGACAGCGGGACGAGCACGAGCAGCGACAGGTACGTTACCGTAATCCCCATCGAGAGCCCGAAGCCGGGCAGAACGCTCTGTCGCCGCCACAGGAGAGCCACGAAATTCTACTTGCCGGCCTGGTAGATCTGGTCGAAGACGCCGCCGTCGGAGAAGTGCGTCTTCTGGGCTTTTTGCCATCCGCCGAAGATCTCGTCAATCGAGAAGAGCGCGACCTTCTGGAAGACACCCTCCGACTCGGCCGCCGCGAGGACCGCCGGATGGCGCGGGCGGTAGAAGTGCTTCACCGCGATGCGCTGCCCCTCCTCCGTGTAGAGGAAGTTGAGATACGCCTCCGCCGCCGCCCTGGTCCCGCGCTTGTCGACCACCTTGTCGACCACCGCGACCGGCGGCTCGGCGAGGATGCTGATCGACGGGACGACCACCTCGAACTTGTCCTTGCCGGCCTGCTTCAACGCGAGCAGCGCCTCGTTCTCCCAGGCGATCAGGACGTCGCCGATCTGGCGCTCGACGAACGTCGTGGTCGAGCCGCGCGCGCCGGTGTCGAGGACCGGCACGTTCTTGAAGAGGCGGCCGACGAACTCCTTCGCTTTCGCCTCGTCGCCGCCCGCCCGCTTCAGCTCGTAGCCCCACGCGGCGAGGTAGTTCCACCGCGCCCCGCCCGAGGTCTTCGGGTTCGGCGTGATGACCGCCACACCCTCCTTCACGAGATCGTCCCAGTCCTTGATGCCCTTCGGGTTGCCGCTGCGCACCAGGAAGACGATGGTCGATGTGTAAGGAGCGCTGTTGTCCTTGAGGCGAGCCTGCCAGCCGTCCTTGACGCGGCCGCTCGGCACGAGCGCGTCGACGTCGTAGGCGAGCGCCAGCGTGACAACGTCCGCCTCGAGCCCGTCGATCACCGAGCGGGCCTGCTTGCCAGAGCCGCCGTGCGACTGCTTGATGACGACGTCCTGCCCGCTCTGCTCCTTCCAGCGCTTCGCGAAGGCGGCGTTCACCTCCTCGTAGAGCTCGCGCGTGGGATCATACGAGACGTTCAGGAGCTGCACGCCCCCCGACTTGCTCGCGTCGCCCTTCGAGCACGCCGCCAGCGCGAGCACGCAGCAGAGCACCATCATCCAGCATCGCATCGATCGTCCTCACTCCTTCATCCCGTGGCTAGGAACCGTGCTTCCCGTTGCGCGAGCGCGTCGAGCAGCTGCTGGAAGCGCGACGCGCCGATGCGGCGCGCCATGAAGGCGGCGCGGCCGAGCTTCTGGCAGAGCTTCTTCGCGAGCAGCACGCCGCCGTGGCTGTTCACGTCCGTCAACACGATCACGAGGTCGGCCCGCTCGATGGCGGCCCGCAGCTCGGCCGCCCCGCGGCCCCCTGTGTTGCCCGTGTGAAACTCCAGGTGGTGGCCCGCCTGCAGCGCCATCCGCTCTAGCTGGGCCTGATTGCGATCCAACCCCCCGATCCAGGTGATCCGCATCGCGCCGTCTCCTTGCAACGTCCAGCGGGTCATCGCCGCTATAACGGACATATCTCACGCTAAAGCGGAGGGCGCAAGGGAGATCTGACAGTATAACGGAGGACACGTCTTGGATACCGGAGGGAGACCGAGCGGCTGGGATCCGGAAACAGGCAAGGCAGAGCGGGGCCAGGCAGGCAGCGTGGGGCCGGGCAGGCAGAGCGAGGCCATTCAGGCCGACAGCGACCGCGCGGGGCTACCCGCGCGAGCCGTAGGTCATGACGAGGTACATGACGGCCTCGGCGCCGCCCAGGTTGCGGTAGCTGTGCGGGCTGTCGGCCTCGAAGAGGATGGCGTCGCCTGTCTCGAGGACGCGCCGCTCGCCGGCCACGGTGATCTCCACCGAGCCCTCCGTGACGATCAGGTTCTCCGCGGTGCCGGGGGCGTGCGCGTCGGCGTGCTCCACGGAGCGCGGCGCGAGGCGGAGCTCGTAGAACTCGACGTTGCGCGGCCGATCCATCGGGAAGAGCGCCCGGGAAGAGAACTCGCCGTTCTTCGAGCGCAGGATGCGGGCGTGCGCCGACTGCATGACCGTCGTCACCGGCGAGGCCGCCTGGCTCATCAGCGCCGAGAAGGGGACCCCGAGGGCGCGCGCGATCTTCCAGAGGACGTTGATCGTCGGTGTGCTCTGGCCCAGCTCGATCTGCCCGAGCATCGCCCGGCTCACCCCGGAAGCCTTCGCCAGGCGCTCGAGCGACAGGCCGCGCTCGGCGCGGAACCGCTTCAGGTTGGAGGCGACGACAGGCGTCAGATCCGAGGCCTCGTCGAACGCGGGATCGTCCCCGCCCGGCTCGCTCGCCAGGGGCGCCGGCGCGCTCGCCGGGGGCGGCGGCTCGGCGGCCAGAGATCGCGCGGATTGCTGGGCTTTGCGTGCCTTCACTGGAGGCGTATCCGCCATGGTGGAGGGCGCGCGTCAAGCGAGCGAGGGAAGAGGGCGCTCAGGCGCCGCCAGAGACGGCGTCGACCACCGCGCTCCTGGCCGACGGGCGGGGCGCCGGCGGCGCGACAGCGGTCGCCGCGGCGGGGAGCGCTGCCCGCGTCGTGTGGCCCGTGATGAGCCGGGCGCCGCGCTTGAAGGTGATGTACTGCCACATCCACGCGAACATTACAGCGAAGCGGTTCTTGAAGCCGATGAGGAAGAGCACGTGGACACCGAGCCAGGCGAGCCACGCGAGCATGCCCGACATCTGCAGGCGCCCGACCTTCGCGATGGCGCGCGAGCGGCCGATGGTCGCCATCGTCCCCTTGTCGCGGTAGGCGAACTGCCCGCGCGGGCGGCCCGTGAGGTCGCCGAGGATGCAGCCCGCGACGAAGCGCCCCTCCTGGATGGCGGCGGGGCTGAGGCCGGGCACGTCGACGCCGTTGCGGTCGCGGAGCATGGCCATGTCGCCGATGGCGAAGGTGGTCGGGTGCCCGGGCAACGAGCAGTCCGGCTCGACCTTCACGCGGCCGATGCGGTCGAGCTCGACCCCGAGCGCGTGCGCGAGCGGGGTGCCGCGGACGCCGGCGGCCCAGATGACTGTCGCGGCGGGGAGGCGCTCGCCGTCCTCGAACTCGACGCCCTGCTCGTCGATGGTCCGGAAGCGGCGACCCTTGATGACCTCGACGCCGAGGGACGTGAGCTGCTCCTCGGCGCTCGCCGAGAGGCGCTCGGGGAAGGCCTGGAGGATGCGCTGGCCGATCTCGACGAGCAGCACCCGCGAGAGCGACGGGTCGAGGGCGCGGAAGTCGCGCGCGAGGATGTAGCGCGCGAGCTCGGCGAAGGCGCCGGCCATCTCGACGCCTGTCGCGCCGCCGCCGATGACGACGAAGGTGAGCAGCCGCCGGCGCACGGCAGGGTCCTGCTCGCGCTCGGCGGCCTCGAAGGCGAGCAGCATGCGCTCGCGGATGGTGAGCGCCTCGTCGAGGTTCTTGAGCGCGGGCGCGAACCGGGCCCACTCCTCGTGGCCAAAGTAGTTGTTCGCCGCGCCGACGGCGAGGATCAGGTAATCGTAGTCGAGCGTGTCGCCGTCGACGGTGATGCGCCGGCCGGCGAGGTCCACGCGCGTCACCTCGCCGAGCAGGACGCGGGCGTTGCGCTGGCGCGACAGGACCGATCGGATCGGAACGGCGATGTCGGCCGGCGAGAGGCTCGCGGTCGCGACCTGGTAGAGCAGCGGCTGGAACAGGTGGTGGTTCGTCCTGTCGACGAGCGTGACCTGGACGGGCGCGTCGCGGAGCGCCTTTGCCGCGTTCAGGCCGCCGAATCCTCCGCCGACGATCACGACGTGGGGCTCTTTCGCGGGCGTGGCCATGGTGCCTCCTGGCGAGGAACGCTTCCTCGGTGGCACGCCGATGGTAGGGGTCGCCGATCAGCGCGGCAAGCGGCCGCGATGGCTCACGCGGCGGCCTTCACGTCGCTCACGCCCGTAGTCACGTCGCTCACGTCCGCCTTCGCCTTCACGTCGCTCACGTCCCTGACGTCGATCTTCAGATCGGGCGCGGCCCCGCCCCGGAGCGCCTCGGCGAGCAGCTTCCGGCCGCGGTGCAGGCGGCTCATGACCGTGCCGACCGGGACGCCGAGCTGCGTCGCCGCGTCCTTGTAGGACATCTCCTCGAGGTCCACGAGCACCACGGTGTCGCGGAAGCTCGGCGGGAGCGTCGCGAGCGCGCGGCGCACGCCGGGCGAGAGGGCGTGCATCTCCGCGCGACGCTCGGGCGCGGTCCACGCGCAAGGGTCGGTCGCGAGCACGTCGAGGGCGTTGCGCTCGCGGCGGCTGCGCCGGCAACGGGTGATGAAGACGCTGAAGAGGATCTGATGCACCCACGCCCGCAGGTTGGTCCCAGGCTCGTAGTTGGACGCGAACCGGATCGCGCGCTCCACCGTGTCCTGCACGAGGTCCTCCGCCGTCGCGGGCGATCGAGAGAGCCGGAGCGCGCGGCCGAAGAGCTCCGGTGTCATTTCGACAAGGCCGCGGAGGAGCTCGTCGAGCGCCGCCCGCGGTCCGCCGCCCGGCGCCGTCCCGGCCGCGCCGAGGGACGGCCCGGGCCCGAGCGCGGGCCTCACGCCGGGCGGCAGCGGCGCTGGAATCGTGGACCGGGCGGGGACGTGAGCGGCGTGGACGAGCATGGGCGGGACCTCCTTCACATCGGCACTGGCAAGGCAGGTGCCACCGAGAGGACCGCGCGAACGCCGCGAAATACGCCGGATGGCGCGGGCGGAGACACGCGGGCGCGTGTCAAATCGACATCAGGCCCCGCGCGCGCGCCAGAGTGGCGAGGCGTGCCGCGCCGGGCGGCTCCGCGTCAGAGCGTCTCGAGGTAGGCGACGAGATCGTCGATCTGGGCCGGCGAGAGCGTCGAGGTGACGCCGTGCTTGTCGCCTCCGCCGCACGGCCCGAAGCGGTCGTGGAGGGTCGCGGCGCAGCCGTCGTGCATGTACGGGGCGCGCGCGGCGAGCCCGCGCAGCGAGGGCACCTGGAAGGCCTTGCCCGTGCCCACGTCGACCGTCCGGTTGTCCGTGAGCTTCTCGCCCGCGTGGCACGAGGCGCAGGCCACCTCCTTGTCGTTGAAGAGCGCCTCGCCGCGCCGGACCGCGTCCTCGTCCGCCGGCGCCGACAGGGGCACGGGCTTGATCGTGTCGAGCCACGACGCGAACGCCGCGACGCGCTCGTCGCTCTGCCGCTGGCCTCCCATCCGCTGCTCGAACACCTCGCTCATGATGGTGCCGAAATCGGTCATGTCGCCGTCCCAGTGCAGCGGCGCCGTCGCTGTCACGCCGCCCGCGAGCGTCTGCGTCCGCCGCGCGCCGATCGGACGGAACGACCACACCCGCCCGTCGTCCAGCCCCTCCGGGTGGCACGACGCGCACGCGAGGGGCATCTGCGCGGCGCCGAGGCCGTGAAACAGCGCGTGGCCCGTGTCGACCCGGCGCTCGCCCGGGAGCGGGAACGTCGCGACCAGCTCGCCGGTCAGGGCCGAGAGGCGCACGACGCTCGGCGGCTCCCGGAGCTGCACGAGCAGGTTGCTCGCCTCGTCGTAGCCGACAGCGATGGGGTCCCCGCGCACCGAGATGCTGCGCTGACCGCCGGAGAACTCGCAGTCGAGCGCATCCGTCTTCTCGAGCAGATCGAGCGGCGTCTCGAACACCATGCGGCTGCCCGCCATCAAGATCGCCCCGCGGAACCCGTCCGGGGAGATCGTCATGTCGACAGGGAGCACGCCGAACCCGAGGCCGCCCACGCCGGCCACGGGCGGCGCGGGCGCGGGGTTGGTCTCGCTGGGCAGCGGGCGCAGCATGGTCACCGCCGGCTGCGTCACGATCGTCGCGCAGTCGAACCCCGCGTAGCCGCTCTGCGCCGCGTTCGCGATGTCGATGGGATCGACAAGGCCGCGCTGGTGCACCATGGCCACGCCGCCCCCGGGCAGCGGGACCATCCTCCACGCCACCGCCGGCTCGAAGACGCGCTCCGACCGGGGCTGGACGGCGATCGGCGGCTTCACGCGCTCGACCACCGCGCCGTCCTTCGAGACGACGAGGAGCTCGGGCGACCGGAACCGGCTCACGAGCAGCGCGTCGCCCTCGACGACGACGTCGCGCAGGTCGCGGTCGAGGCGCAGCGCGCGCACGGGCGGGGCCTCGAGGTCGGAGGAGAGCGAGACGAGCTCTCCTCCCGCGCACGCCACGTGGAGCAGCTCCGTCTTCGCGTCGTAGGCCAGCCCGCGCGGCGCGGGGCAGACCGGCCTGCGGTGCATCTCCCGGGTCGCGAGATCGATCGTGACCACCGCGCCTCCGCGGCGGAGCGCCACGTGCGCGGTGCCGGGCGCCCCCTCGATCACGCGCCCCGGCTCGTCGCCCGCTTGCAGGGCGAGGTCGGGCTCCACCTCGCCGGTGACGAGATCGACGAGGGATACCCTGTCGCGGTCCGGATCCGCGGCGACGGCGAGCTGCCTGTCGGCGGTCACGAGGAGCGTACCGCCGCTGATGGGGGGCGGCGGCACCGGGGACACGACGGCCTCTTCGTCCCCGACCCCGCCTCCGCCCGTCCCGGCGAAGTCCCCCGTCGAGAAGGCCCCCGTCGAGAAGCCTGCCCCCGCCCCCGAGCTGCCGGGCCGGTCATCCCCTGGAAACCACTCCTCGCCTGCATCACATCCGACGATCGCCGCGGCGGCGAGCGCGGTGATCCACGTTGCGACGTGCGCTTTCATGATACCTCCTGCGCCCGGCGCCTCGCGATCGCGGCCCGAGCATGCCTTGAGTTTCGAACAGCGCCGCTGGAGCCAGGCTCCGCGCGCGTGCGATGCTCCCGCCATGAACAAAGTCGCGGTTCTCGGTTCTGGGATTGTCGGGCAGACGCTGGCCGACGGTTTTCTCAAGCACGATTACAGCGTGATGCGCGCCACGCGCGACCCCTCGAAGCTCGCGAGCTGGCTGTCGGACGCGGGGCCGAAGGCGACCGTGGGGACGTTCGCGGAGGCGGCGCAGTTCGGCGAGCTCGTGGTGCTCGCCGTGAAGGGGACCGCGGCCGAGCAGGCGGTCGATCTCGCGGGCGCCCAGGCGCTCGCGGGCAAGACGGTCATCGACGCGACCAACCCCATCGCGGACGAGCCGCCCGTCCACGGCGTGCTCAAGTTCTTCACGGGGCCGAACGAGTCGCTGCTCGAGCGGCTCGTTCGGCGCGCGCCCGAGGCGAACTTCGTGAAGGCGTTCTCGTGCGTCGGCAGCGTGTGGATGGTCGATCCGGATTTCGGCGACGTCCGCCCGACGATGTTCATCTGCGGCGAGAGCGCCGACGCGAAGAAGCAGGTGGAGCGCATCCTCGACACCTTCGGCTGGGAGACCGAGGACATGGGGAGCGTGGAGGCGGCGCGCGCGATCGAGCCGCTCTGCATGCTCTGGTGCATCCCCGGGCTGCTGAACAACCGGTGGACGCACGCGTTCAAGCTCCTGAAGAGGTAGCCAGACGAGCGGCCGCGCCGGGGCGCGCGACACCCCGGCGCCGCACCTGCGCGAATTTATATAATCAAATCAAATAGATAGCGGATCGACCCCGGCGGCCAGCGCGGCGATCAGGCCGGGGACCAGCTCGGCGATCTCGCTCGCGAGCAGCCCGCGGTCGCTGCCCGTCCGGGCGCGCCACATGTCGCCGGCGAGCGCGTGGATCAGCACCCCCGCGCTCACGGCGGCGGAGGGCTCCATCGAGCACAGCAGGGCCGCGATCATCCCGGTCAGGACGTCGCCCGAGCCGGCGGTGGCGAGCGCCGGGTTGCCCGCCATGCAGATGAACATGCGGCCGTCCGGGAGCGCGATGACCGTGCGCGCCCCCTTGAGCAGGACGATCGCCCGGGTCAGCGCCACGGCGTCGCGCACGGCGCCGAAGCGGTCCTCCTCGACGGCGCGCGCGCTGCGGCCGAGCAGCCGGCCGAGCTCGCCGGAGTGCGGCGTCAAGACGAGGCTCCCGCGCGCGGTCGCGAGCGCCTCGGGGCGGCCGGCGAAGTGCGTGAGGGCGTCGGCGTCGACGACCTTGAGGCCGTTCCAGCCGAGCACGACGTGGTCCACGGCGGCCCGCGCCCTGTCGTCAAGGCCGAAGCCGGGGCCGATCGCGACCGCCCGCCGCCCGGCGAGCGCGGCGTCGAGCGTCGCCTCCATGCGCGCCGGATCGATCGGGGTCGTCATCAGCTCCACGACGCGCGACTCCATCGCCCGCGCTGTGTCGGCCCAGGTGCAGATCGTCACGAGGCCCGCGCCCGTGCGCATCGCCGCGCGCGCGGTGAGCAGCGCGGCGCCGAGCTTGCCGGGCGAGCCGGCGATCACGAGCACGTTGCCGGCCTGGTGCTTGTAGACGCTCGTCTCGCGCGGGCGCAGGTACGCGCCGATCGTCTCCTTGCGGATGACCTCCGCGACGTGGCCCACGTGGGCGAGGATCGGCCGGTCGGGGACGCCGAGGTCGACCACGTGGACGTTGCCCGCGAGCCGCGCGCCCTCGGGCGTGAGCAGGCCGATCTTGAGGTGGCCGAAGGTGACTGTCTCGTCCGCCTGCACCGCGGCGCCGAGCGGCGCGCCGCTGTCAGCGTCGAGGCCCGAGGGGACGTCGAGCGCGATGCACAGGCAGGTGGCGGTGTTGAGGACGCCGATGACGTCGGCGAGGTGGCCCTCGATCGGGCGGTCGAGGCCCGTGCCGAAGACGGCGTCGACAACGAGGTCGGCCTCGGCGAGCGCTGCCTCGAGCGGGATGAGCGACGCGCCGGGGGGGAGCTCGGTCAGCGCGCCGCCGAGGTCGACGTACGCGTCGTGGTGGATGCGGCTGTCGCCGGTGACCTTCTCGGACGGGGCCGCCAGGAAGACCTGGACCTCGGCGCCGCGGGCGAGGAGGTGGCGCGCCACGACGAAGCCGTCGCCGCCGTTGTTGCCGGCGCCGCAGACGATGACGACGCGGGCGTGGAGCGGGTAGGTCGCGGGCTGCCCCGGGCTCGGGACGTGCCGCACCGGGAACGCGCGGATCCGCGCGGCGCGGGCGTCCTCGACGTCGCGGCGGCCGTTCGGCGGCGGCGGGACGCTCCCGGCGCGCGGGCCGCCCCCGGAGGGCAGCGTGGCGGGCCAGAACGCCCGCGCGGCCGCCTGGCCGGGCGCGATCGGGTGCGGCGAGGGGCGCGCGGCGAGGCCGGGGAGACCGGCGGCGCCGGGCTGCCCGGCGCTGCGCGCCTCGATGATCGCCGAGATGACGTCGGCGGCGCCGCGGCCCGCGTTCTCCATGAGGACCACGCCGGGGACGTGGCACTGGTTGATCGCGTGCTTGTCGAAGGCGCGCATCTGCGCGCGCGAGAGGACCGGAATCACGAGCGCTCTTTCCCTTCGTCGTCCAGGTGGGATCGGCCTTCGCCGTCCTCTTCATCATCGGTCGGGGATCGGCCTTCGCCGTCCCCTTCATCATCGGTCGGGGATCGGCCTTCGCCGTCCCCTTCCAGAATGGCCACCGCCGCCGCCACGCCGGCGTCGTGCGTGATCGACAGGTGCACCCGCTTGACGCCCAGGCGCTCGGCGAGCGCGCGCGCCGGGCCGTGGAGCGCCATCGTCGGGGGCGTGCGCGGCGCGCCGCGCACCTCGAGGTGGTGCCAGCCGACGCCCGGCGCGCCGGAGAGCGCCTTCACCACCGCCTCCTTCGCGGCGAAGCGGCCCGCGAGCGCGGTCGCCCGGTCCACGCGGTGCGCGAGCGACCGGCGCTCGGGCTCGGACAGCACCCGCTCCCAGAACCGCTCCCCCCACCGCGCAAGCGCCTCCTCCATGCGTCCGATGCCGCAGACGTCGATGCCGATGCCGAGGATCATCCGCCCACCTCGAGCGACCCGGGGCGGAGGCCGACCGGCGGCGGCCCGAGGGCGACAGCGCAGGCGGGGCTCGCCGCGGCGCGATCGACGGAATCGACGGAGCAGAGACGCGGGGGGAAGGCCATGCCGGCGACTCTACCCTATTCACCGGCGACGCCCTGTGAAACGCGCCCGCGGCGCGCGCGTGCCCCGAGGAGCGCGGAGGACGGTCGCCAGAGGTGCGCGCGCGCGGAGGCCCGCGCCCTCCAGGGCAGCCGGCCGCGGCGCGAGACGCGCGGGCGTCGCGCGACCCGGACGCGGCGCGCCGTTCGCGGCTAGCATGCTGGCGGCGCCCATGCAGACAGCCCTCGATCTGACGGTCATGCTCCCGCCGAGCGCCTACGACTACGGCGAGCGCTCGTCAGGGGAGGCCCACGGCGTGGTGCTGACCAAGCCCCACGTGGTGAACCTCATCCTCGATCTGGCGGGCTACACAGCGGACCGGGACCTCGCGTCGCTGTCGCTGCTCGAGCCGGCCTGCGGCCACGGCGCGTTCCTCGTCCCCGCCGCCGAGCGGCTCATCTCCTCGGCGCGCCGCCACGATCGCGACCTGCGAGACATCGAGTCCGCCATCCGGGCCTACGACATCGAGCCAGACCACGTGGGCCGCGCGCGCCTCGCGGTCTCCGGCGCGCTCGCCCGGCTCGGGCTGCCGCCCGACGACGCGAGGCGCCTCTCGGACGCCTGGATCGCCCACGGCGACTTCCTGCTCACCAGCCAGGGACGCCGCTTCGACGCGGTGGTGGGCAATCCACCCTACATCCGGATCGAGCAGCTCTCTCCCGAGCTCCAGGAGGAGTACCGGCAACGCTACCGATCGCTCTACGACCGCGCCGATCTCTACGTCGCGTTCATCGAGCGCGGCCTCGATCTCCTCGCGCCCGGCGGGGTCCTCTCGTTTATCTGCGCCGACCGGTGGACGCTCAACCGCTACGGCGCGCCGCTCCGCCGGATGCTCTCGAGGTGGTTCCGGGTCCAGTGCTACATCGACCTGCACAGCGCCTCTCCGTTCGAGTCCGACGTCGTCGCGTATCCCTCGATATTCGCCGTGTCGCGCGGCAAGACGGGGAGCGTCCCTGTCGCGACGCTGAGCACCGCCTCTCCCGAGGAATGCGAGGCGGCGTCCTCCGCTCTTCGGCGCGCGGAGGGGGGCGCGCCGGAGCGCTGCGCCGGCGTCACCTTGTCGGAGTACCCCACCTGGTTCGACGGGGAAGACCCCTGGGTGCTCAGCTCACCGGCGCACCTCGAGGCCCTGCGCTCCCTCGAGGCGCGGTTCGCGCCGATCGAGGAGGTGGGCGGCACCCGCGTCGGCATCGGCGTCGCCACGGGGAGCGACAGGATCTACATCGTCCGCGACGACATCGACATCGAGCGCGATCGCCTCGTGCCGCTCGTCCTGCGAGACGACATCGAGGACGGCCGCGTCCGCGACGCCGGGCGGTGCGTCATCAACACCTTCGGGCGCGACGGCAAGGTGGTCAATCTGGACGAGTACCCGAAGCTCGCCGCGTACCTGCGCGCCCACGAGGCCGAGATCAGGAAGCGCTACATCGCCCAGAAGAACGCCGCGAGCTGGTTCCGCACCATCGATCGCGTCTACCCCGAGGTGGCGCTCGCCCGGAAGCTGCTCGTCCCCGACATCGCAGGATCCAACGAGGTGGTCTACGAGGAGGGCAGGTTTCACCCGCACCACAACCTGTATTTCATCACCTCGGAGGGCTGGGATCTCGAGGCGCTCGGCGGGCTCCTCAGCTCCCGGGTCGCCCTCTTCTTCGTGTGGTCGTACGCGGTCAAGATGCGCGGGGGCTACCTGCGCTTCCAGGCGCAGTACCTGCGGCGGATCCGGCTGCCGCCGCCGGAGAGCGTCGCGGAGGACGTGATGAGCGATCTCCGCAGCTCGTTCCGGCAGCGCGACTTCGAGAGGCTCGACGCGCTCGCGCTCCGCGCCTACGGCATCGACGCGCTCCCGGGGTTCAGCTTCCTCGACACGAGACGACGGCGCGCTGCCTCGCCCGGACGCGGCGTGGTACGGTCGCGCTCCCACAAGGCGTTCGCGGGCGAGGGACGAGCGGATGACGGCCGAGAGGATCGAGTGCGCTAGCCGTATCGAGGGCGTCGTCGTGTACGCGCGCGGGGCGATCGTCACCCGCCGCGTCGCGCTCGCGGCGCCGCTCCCCCGGGGGGCGGCCGAGATCGCTGTGCCGGGGATCACCCCGCTCGCCGAGCCGGGGAGCTTCCGCGCGCTCGTGTCCACCGCGCCCTCCGCCGGCGACGCGGCGGGGGCCTCGCGGGCGCCGCGCGAGGTCGTCGGCGTGCGCGCGCGGCTCGTCGTGCCGCCGGCGCCCGTCTCGAGGAGCGCGCTCTCGGCGCAGCTCCGGGAGCTCGAGCTCGCGGTCGAGCGCCTGTCCGCCGAGCAGGCCCACCTCCGCCTCTGGCGCGACAGGCTCGCGGACGTCGTGCTCGATCCGGAGCTCGCGCGGCGCTTCCGGCCGGGCGACCCGGCGGCCCGCGTCCGGGACGCGCTCGCCGTGAGCGGGCTGCTCTCGGACGAGCTCGCCGCGCTCGACGCGCGCGCCGCCGCGCTGGAGGCGGAGCTCGAGCGCGCCCGGAAGGAGCTCCGCGCCGCGCAGCTCGACGCCGCGCAGGCGACGAGCGGCGAGGTCGAGGAGCGCGCCCCGGCGCGCCTCGACGTTGTCGTGCGGCTCGCGCCCGCGGGCGGGGAAGCGGGCGGCGAGCCGGCGATCCGGCTCGAGTACGCCGTCGCCGCCGCGCGCTGGTGGCCCGCCTACGCGGCGCGGTTCTCGCGCGGCGCGACCGAGGTCGCCCTGCAGCTCGACGCGTTCGTGGCGCAGGCCTCCGGCGAGGACTGGAAGGACGTGCGCCTCGCGCTCGCCTCCGCCGAGCTCGTGCAGGATACGCGGCTGCCGGAGCTCGCCTCGCTGCGGCTCAGCCGCGCCCAGCGCCCGCCGCGCCGCGGCTATCGCCCCGCGCCCGAGGGGCTCGACGCCATGTTCGAGGGGTTCGACCGCTTCGTCGCCGCCCTCCCCGCGCCCGCGGCGCGGACCAGGGCCGCGCCGGCGGAGCTCCCGCCCGCCGCGGCCCCGGCGGCGCCGCCCGGCGCTGCCTTCGCGCCGCCACCCCCGATGACGCTCGCCGAGCCGATGCCGATGCCCGCGCCGGCGCGCAAGTCGCGCGGGCTGTCGCTGTCGCTCCCGTCGTTCGGCGGGGGTTCCGGGGCGCCGCCTCGGCCGCCGGCGCCCCAGGCGAGCGCGCCCGCGGCCCCCAGGGGCGGCTTCGCCCGCGCGCAGGCCGCCGAGCTCACGGCCGGCGTGGCCGACGACGCGCTCGCCGAGGGGCCCGAGGACGCCGGCTCGGCCCCGGCGCCGCTCGAGCCGGCGCTCGTCGAAGGGTGGCTCGACTTCGACGCGCTGCGCCTCCCCGGCGCGGGCCCGCAGCGCGGCCGGCTCACGCGCGAGAGGCCCCGGCGCTCGCGGCGCCTCGCGAAGCGGGCAGAGGCGGACGTCACGAACCTCCCCGCCCCGCCCCGCGCCGTGGACCCGCGCGACACGCGCGGGCAGTTCGATCACCTCTACGCCGGCGAAGGCGCCGCCGACGTGCCGTCGAACGGCAGGCTCCACCGCGTCGCCCTGAGCGCCGCGCGCGCCCCGGCGACGCCCCGGTTCGTCACAGCGCCGCGCGAGGCCGCCGAGGTCTACCGCGAGGCGCGCGTCGAGAACCCGTTCGACGCCCCGCTCCTCGAGGGGCCCGTCGAGATCTTCGTCGACGGCGCCCTCGCCGCGCAGTCCACGCTCGGGCACGTCGACCGGGGCGGCGTCCTCCGCGCCGGCCTCGGCGTCGAGGAGCGGATCCGGGTCGCCAGGAACGCGCGCGTCGACGAGTCGAGCGCCGGCCTGCTCGGCGGCTCGCTCGCCGTCGAGCACGCGGTCACCATCGACCTCTCCTCGTCGCTCGGGATGAGCGTCGAGGTCGAGGTCCTCGACCGCATCCCGGTGACGGACGACAAGGACGTCGAGATCAAGCTGCTCTCGTCGCAGCCGAAGGCCGAGCCGTACAGCCAGGAGGAGCTCGGCGAGCCCGTGCGCGGCGGGCTGCGCTGGCGCGTGCCGCTCGCGCCCGGCGGCAAGGCTTCCGTGGCCTTCACGTACCGGGTGGTGTTCTCCTCGAAGAGCGAGGTCGTCGGCGGTAACCGCCGGGAATAACAGGGGAAACGAGCGCGCCATGGCAAGCGATGCGAACGGTTCGGGCCGGGCTGAGCGGGGCGCCGCCGGAGGGAGCCCCGGCGAGGAGAGCGCCGGCGAGGGGAGCGCGGGCGAGGGGAGCGCGGGCGCGGGAGACGCCGCCGGGGCGAGCGTCGCCGAGCGCGCCCCCCACCCGAGCGCGGCGCGCGCGGTGACGCTGTTCGAGGATCGCGCCGAGGTCGTGCGCGCGGCGCGCGTCGAGGTCGCGGCCGGGGCGCAGTGGGTCGCGATCGGCGGCGTGTCGGTGTTCGTCGACGAGCGCACCGTGCAGGCGCGCGTCGCGCCGGCGGGGGGCGCGGAGGGCGCGGGCGCGGCCCGGGTGACGGCGGCGCGCGTGCGGTGGAGGGCGCACCGGGAGGCGGCGCTCGGGCGCGAGGCGATCGACGCGCTGGAGCGCGAGCACCGCGAGGCGTCCCGGCGGACCGCCGCCGCCGAGCTCGCGCGGGACCGGGCGTCGCGCCGCGAGGCGCACCTCGATCAGCTCCTCGCGACGTGGGCGCACGCGATGGGCGAGGTCCCGAAGGACGCGGGCGAGCCCGCGCGGCTCGCCTCGTGGCGCGCCGGCGTCGAGGCGCTGCGCGCGGCGCTCGACGAGGCCCTCGCCGCGTCGGCCGAGGCGCGCGCGGCGCGTGCGCACGCGGAGGACGACGCCCGGCGCGCCACGGCGCGGCTGCGCGAGGGGTCGGTCGAGCAGCCGCGCTACGAGGCGGTCATCGAGGTGGAGATTCACGCCCCCGCGCCGCAGCCCGTCGAGATCGAGCTGACCTACCGCGTCGCGTGCGCGGTCTGGCGCCCCGAGCACCTGGCGCGGCTCGCCGTGGACGGCGCGGGCGACGCCGCGAGCGCGGGCGACGCCGCGGCGCAGGCGACGCGCGGCTCGGTCGAGCTCACCACCTGGGCGACGGCGTGGCAGGCGACCGGCGAGGCCTGGGAGAACGTCGCCGCGCGCTTCTCGACAGCGCGGCCGGCGCGGAGCGCCGAGGCGCCGCTCCTCGCGGACGACGTCCTCCGGCTGCGGCGCAAGACGGACGTCGAGCGCCGCCGCGTCGTCGTCGAGGCGCGCGACCAGGCGATCGCCGCGGCCGGGCTCGACCGCGGGGCGCGCGCCGTCGACGAGATGCCCGGCGTCGACGACGGGGGCGAGCCGCTTGTCTTCGAGGCGACCGAGCCGGTCACCCTCCCCTCCGACGGCCGCCCGCTCCGCGTCGAGATCGCGCGGCGCGCGCTCCCGGCCGAGCTCGCGCTCGTGCTGTACCCCGAGGCCCACCCCGCGGCGCACCTGCGCGCGACAGCGACGCTTGACGGCGGCGGCGCCGGGAGGGGCGGCGGCGCCGGGAGGCCGCGCCCGCTGCTCGCCGGCCCGGTGCGGATCGCGCGGGGCGGCAGCCTCGTCGGCCGCGGCCGGCTCGACTTCGTCGGCGCGGGCGAGCCGTTCGAGCTCGGCTTCGGCGTGGACGACGCCGTGCGTGTGCGGCGCACCGTGGACGAGGAGCAGGACACCTCGGCCATCACCGGCAGCCGCAAGATCCGCCGCTGCGTGAAGCTCTCTCTTTCCAACCTCTCCAGCATCGCGAAGCGGGTGCTCGTCACCGAGCGCATCCCCGTCAGCGAGGTGGCCGAGGTGGAGGTCGCGCTTGTCGAGGCCCTCGGATGGACGCTGGAGGAGAAGGACGGGTTTCTCCGCAGCCGCGTCGAGCTGCCCCCGAAGGGCCTGACGACCATGTCGTTCAGCTACGAGCTGCGCGTGGGTGCGAGCGTCGTGTTGCCGTTCTGAAACGAGGCCGCGGCCGCCGCGACCGCCGTTGACAGGACGCGGTACGCTTCTGTAACTGATGGATTCTCCAGCAGCTTCACTCGCGGGAAGGAGGGTTGCCATGAGGCAGCAGATCGACGGGGCCGTGGTGCTGACCGCGGCCGAGGAAGACGTCATGGAGTACTTGCCCAACCGAGGCGTCTTCTTCGCGCAGTTGCTCGGCAAGCACCGCGGGGACGGCTTCGGCTTTTACAAGGGCAAGATGGAGCCTGGCTGTGAGATCTCGCGCGAGCTCCACACCGAGACAACGGAGACCATCTACATCCTGGCCGGGAAGGCGCTCGGCATCATCGGCGACCGCGAGGTCCCCCTCGGCCCCGGCCAGATGATGCACGTCGAGAAGAACGTGCACCACGGGCTGCGCAACGCGGGCGCCGGGCCGCTCGAGTTCCTCGTCATCGGCCACCCCGACTTCTGATCGCGCGGCCCGCTCCTTGAGGTGCACTGCAGCGCTGCGGCTTGCCTCGGGCGCCGTCGCCGCGGCGGCGCTGCTCGCCGCGCCCGCGGCGCGGGCCGAGGCCCCCGCGGCGCGCGCTGCCTCGGGCGCCGCCGCGGCGACGGCGCCCGAGGCCGCGCGGCCCGAGCTGACGTGGGACCCGCGCTGGCCGCGCTTCCGCGCGAGCGAGTACGTGGCCACGGGGCTCCTCGCCGCCACCGCCTTCGCGACGCTGGCCATCCCGCCGTCGGAGGGCCGGTGGACGGCCGTGAACGGCTTCGACGGCGCCGCGCGCGACGTCCTCCGGATCCGGAGCGACCGCCAGCGCGAGATGGCGCGGGACGCGAGCGATCTCCTGCTCACGCTGATGACCAACCAGCTCGCGGCGGACGCCCTGCTCGTGGCCTGGTGGGGGCACGGGCGCGGCAGCGTCGCGTGGGAGATCGCGCTGATCGACATCGAGGCGCTCGCGCTGAACGCGGCCGTGAACGGCCTCGTCGCGGGGCTCACGAGCCGCGAGCGCCCCTACCGCGCCGTGTGCGTCGGGCCGGAGCAGGAGCAGGACCGCGACTGCCGCGGGAGCAAGCGGTACCGGAGCTTCTTCAGCGGCCACAGCTCGACAGCGTTCACGGCGGCGGGGCTCATGTGCTCGCACCACGCGCACCTGCCCCTCTACGGCGGCGGCGCGCCCGACGCGCTCGCGTGCGTCGCCTCGCTCGGCGCGGCGGCCGCCGTGGCGACGCTGCGGGTCGTCTCGGACCAGCACTTCGCGACCGACGCGCTCACGGGCGCGGCCGTCGGCACCCTGACGGGCCTCGGTCTCCCGTGGCTCCTGCACTACCGCGGCGGCGCCCCGGCCTCGACGCGCGCGGACGCCGCGTCGATCAGCTTCGTGCCGGCGCCGCTCGGCGGGTACCTGATGGGCAGGTTCTAGTCATGGCCCGCCGCCGCGCGCTCGCCGCCGCCGCGCTCGCCGTCGCCGCCGCGCCCGTCCTGGTCCCGGCCGCGGCCGTCGCCCAGGATCCGGCCGACCTGCCGCCGCCCGCCATCGAGCCGCCGGCGATCTCCTCGGGGGTGGACCTCCTGCAAAAGCGCTCGTACTGGGCGCGGAGCGCGGCCGCGCGCCCGTTCGTCTCCGCGGTCCTGGAGCTCGGCGTCATCTATTTCAGGCCGAGCCTCGCGCTCGGCGTGGGCCGGCCGCACTGGTCGTGGATCGGGATCGAGGGGTACTCGAGCGTCTCGCCCTCGGGCGGCGCGGAGTACGTCGGCCTTCGCGCGGCGCTGCCCAGCCTGGAGATCCGCGGCGGCGCGCGGTACGCGTTCTCGACGACGCAGTACTTCCTCGAGCCCCGGGCGTCGTACACGCGCAGGGACACCGAGCTCATGCTCGGCCCGAGGTCGCGCTACATCGCCGGGGAGCTCGAGGTGTCGGGCTCGATACCGCTGCTCGGAGGCAGCCTGTTCGGCGTCGCGACGGGCTATGCGGTGCTGGGCACGCCGGAGGGGTACTACCTCTACGAGGAGGCGCTCCACGCCGTGATGAAGCCGCCGTACCTCTACCGCGCCCGGCTCGGCTACATGGCGGAGATGGACAGGTTCGGCGAGCTCCGGCTCGGCGCCGCCGCCGAGGTGCTCGGCAACCCGGGCCGCGAGGGCGCCGTCGTGCGCATCGGCCCTCTGCTGGCGGTCTCGCTGACACACCACCTCGACGCGGTGGGGACGGTGATGGTGGTGGCGGCGACGCCCGATCGGCTCGGCCTGCTGGGCGCGGATCTCGGGCAGCTCGGCCTGCGGTACCGGTGGGCGACCGGCGATCGATGGCCGGAGTTCCCGTGATCCATGCGCCGGGCACGCAGCGTGGTAAGCGTCCCGGCATGAACAAGCTCATCCCCCTGACCTTTCTCGCCGCGTCGCTCGCGGCGTGCACCCAGCCCGGCGACGCCAGCGCCCCTGCCGCCCCCGCGGCGACAGGCGCCGCCGCGCAGCAGCCCGCCAAGGCGGAGGCCGAGAAGGCGAAGGCCGCGGACGCGCCGGCGGCTCAGGCGAACGCGGGCCCCGCGAAGGTCGGCCAGCCCGCGCCGGATTTCACGCTGTCGGACCTCGACGGCAAGCCCGTCAAGCTGGCCGACCACAAGGGCAAGACGGTCGTGCTCGAGTGGTTCAACCCCGGTTGCCCGTTCGTGCAGCTCGCGCACCGCAAGGGCGGCCTGAAGGACGTTCCCGCGCAGCAGATGGCCAAGGGCGTCGTGTGGCTCGCCATCAACTCGGGCGCCCCCGGCAAGCAGGGCGCCGCCAGGGAAGACAACGTGAAGGCCAAGGGCGAGTTCGGGATGAGCTATCCGATCCTCGTCGACGAGAAGGGCGATGTCGGCCGCGCCTACGGCGCCCAGCGCACACCGCACATGGTCATCATCGACCCGCAGGGCACGCTCGTCTACGCGGGCGCCATCGACAGCACGAAGGGCGGTGAGCCCGAGCCGGGCGAGCAGGTCACGAACTACGTCGAGGCCGCGCTGGCCGAGCTCACCGCCAGCAAGCCGATCTCCACGAAGGAGACCGAGGCGTTCGGCTGCACGGTCAAGTACTGAGCTGCGGGCCGACGGGCCCTGAGCTGTATCGCAGCTTGACCCACCTTGGACGCATGTCGCGCCCCCCACATCGATCCAGGACGTGGACGGCGCGCGCCGCTCTGCGTTCGTGTCTTTCCGCGCTGGCCGCTTTCCTCGCCCGCCCCTTTCCACGCTGGCATCTTTCCACGCCGGCCCCTCTCCTCGAGCAGAACACCCGCCCACCTGCGCCCGCGCGCCACCTCAACCGCGAATCGCCGCGTAGCCGGCGTCGCACGCTCGCGCCATACTGAAAGCGTACAGAGCGCGGCGACACCACGCGTCGGGGTATTGACATGGACGTAAACTCCGGTCTACCGTCGTACGACAGTTCTGTACTGTCGCCAGGTGCTCACGACCCAAGACGCCCACTGGCAAGCGACCCAGGCGGTTCCGGATGATGGCGATTCGGGGCCATTCGCTGGGAGCTGCCAAGGGAGGTGCTGATGCGAAGGTTGATGTCCACACTGCTCCTTGGCCTGGTGTGCGGCTGCGCTCCGGACGTCTTCGAGGAGGGTGAGCGCCTGGCGACGACGGCCGATCTCCTGTCGATGGGAGAGGCTGAGTCGGTCAGTCCGGCGCCGGGCGAGCGCTCGCCGAGCGGGGTCGTATCGAACGGGTTCTGGCCGAACGGCTTCTGGCCGAACGGCTTCTGGCCGAATGCGCTCAGGCCGGACTCGATACCGTCCACCTCCTTGCGCGCGCTCCGGGTCCAGGCGCTCGAAGGGGTCGTGTCCCGCGACTTCATTCGTTACGCGGTCGGGTGCGCGCTCGACCGCTCTCAGGCGATCGAGCTCGACGGGCCTGACGGCGCCGAGGAGCACCGGGGGGCGGTCGGGCTCGCCCCGGAGTGGGTGGACGGGCCGCTCTCTCCGGTCAAGCAGCGGTGGGTCTCGGCCTGCGTCGCCGCGCGGACCAACTACTTCGGCGTGCGCGTGATGCTCTCGATGCGCTCGCAGGGCAGCGCGCAGCTCGCCGCCGGCCCGGAGGAGCGCGGCGCCTTCGCCAGCAAGGAGGGCGCGTTCTGGGGCAACCTGTTCAGCGACACGCCCGCGCTCTACACATGCCACGTCCCGGACAACCTCGAGCGCTCGCGCGCGAGGAGCCGCTCCTGCGCGACGGGGCATGATACCGGCTCGACGGTCGTTGGGTGCGGTATCATCCAGCGGACGGGAGACTGCTCTTCCGTTTGCTCGACCGCGGGCGACCCGGCGATGGGTTATGCGGCGTGCAACGGCTCGAAGGAGGTCATCACGACCTTCCTCGACTAGGATCGAAGCCCCGAGCCCTGGGGGTTCCGCCTTTGCTGTCGAAAAGGGTCCGATTGATGAGCCGAGTGGGAAGAGCGGGCCCGGAGAGCGCGCGCGCCGCGAGGTCGGCGGACCAGGAGCCCACGCCCAGGGGCGCCCCGCTCGCCCCCTCGAGCAGGGCTCCCCGCTCCGTCTCGTCAGTCCCGCCCGCCCCGCCCGCTCCCCACGCCACGCCGGTCCTCACCGCTCCGCCTGCCTCGTCCTTCCCGCCGGAGGGCTCGGGCGCCGCGCAGGACACGGTGTTCGTCTGCGTCGATCCGCCCTCCTCGCGCGCGCCGAGCCGGTTTCCGATCCGCGACTGGGATCGCTATGAGTGCCTGTCGCTGGTCGGCAAAGGGGGAATGGGGACGGTCTACAAGGCCAGGGACCCCCGACTGCAGCGGTACGTGGCGCTCAAGCTCATCCGGGGCAACGATCCGGAGCTCGCGCAGCGCTTCATCTGGGAGGCGCGGGCCCAGGCCCGGGTCGAGCACCCGAACGTCTGCAAGGTGTACGAGGTCGGCGAGGCCCAGGGCCAGCCGTTCATCGCCATGCAGTACATCGACGGCCAGCCGCTCCACCGCGTGGCGCAGCAGATGTCGCTCGAGCAGCGGCTCAAGATCGTCGCCGACGTGGCGGACGGCCTCCACGCCGCCCACCGGCTCGGGCTGATCCACCGCGACATCAAGCCGGCGAACATCCTCGTCGAGCGGACGGCCGACGGCGCCTTCCGCCCCTACCTGCTCGATTTCGGGCTCGCGCGGGACATCGGGGCCGACGGGCGGGCGACGACGAGCGATGAAGGGACACCCGCGTACATGGCGCCGGAGCAGGTGTCCGGGGGCCAGCGCCAGCTCGACCGCCGCACGGACGTCTACTGCCTCGGCGCGACGCTCTACGAGGTCCTCTCCGGGCGCCCGCCGTTCGTCGATCCGTCGATGACGAGCCTCATCTGGCGGGTGGTCAACGAGCTGCCCGTGCCGCCGCGCCAGATCGACAAGGGGATCCCGGTCGATCTGGAGACGATCGTGATGAAGTGCCTCGAGAAGGAGCCTCAGCGGCGGTACGACTCCGCGAAGATGCTCGCCCTCGACCTCGGGCGCTACCTCGAGGGCGAGCCGATCGAGGCGCGGCCCGCGAGCCTCGTGTACAGCGCCCTGAAGCGGGCGAGGAAGCACCGGCTCGCCGTCTCGGCGGCCGCGGCGGCGCTGGTCGTGCTCTCGCTCTCGGGCGCCGTCGCCCTCCGCGCGAAGCTCGCCGCCGCGCGCCAGGCGGAGCTCGCGGCGCACGTGGCGTCGCTGGCCGAGGGCTTCGGTCAGGACGTGAAGGAGATGGAGCTGTTCATGCGCTACGCGTACGCGCTCCCGCTCCACGACGTGTCGCGGGAGAAGGAGGTCATCCGCGCGCGCATGGGCGAGATCGACCGGAAGATGCAGGCGATGCGCGGGGCCGCGGGCGACCTCGTCGAGGGCCCGGGCCGCTACGCGCTCGGGCGCGGGCACCTCGCGCTGCACGAGCCCGAGGAGGCGCTGCGGCACCTCGAGGCGGCGCTCGGGAGCGGGTATGCCGCGCGCGAGGCGAAGTTCGCGGCGGGGCTCGCGCACGGGATGCTCTACCGGAAGGGGCTCGACCGGGCGCGGCGCCTCGCCGACAAGGGGGAGCGATCCGCGCAGCAGATCGAGCTCGACGAGCGGCACAAGGGCCCGGCGATCAAGTACCTGCGCGACAGCGTGAGGTCGACAGGGGCGCCGTCGGCGTACACCGCGGCGCTGACGGAGCTCTACGAGGGGCGCTTCGACGAGGCGCTCGGCGACGCGCGGCGGGCGTTCGCGCGATCGCCCTGGGAGTACGAGGCGAAGAAGCTGGAGGGCGACGTCCTGTCCGCGAAGGGGGCGGCCGCGCGCGACGCCGGCGACCACGCGGCGGCGCTCGTCGAGTTCCGGGCCGCCGTCGCCTCGTACGACGCCGCGGCGCAGATGGCCGAGAGCGACCCCGAGCTCCACGAGGCGACCGCGAGCGCCCTCAGCGAGATCATGCTGATCGAGGCGCAGCGCGGCGGCGACGTGGAGCGGCTCTTCGCGCAGCTCATCGATCGCTGCGACAGGGCGCTCCACGCCAACCCGCGCGCGAGCGGCGCGCACGCGAAGAAGGCCTGGGCCCACGTGCACCGGGCCAGGCGGGACCTGTCGAGGGGCGCTGACCCGAGGCCGGACCTCACCCGGGCGATCGCGGCGAGCGAGCAAGCGATCCAGGGGGACCCGTCGGACGCGACAGCGTACGGGTCGATGGGGGCGAGCCTGTTCCTCATCGCGTCCTACGAGGGCACGCTGGGGCTCGACACGCGGCCTTCGCTCGAGCGCGCGATCGAGAGCATGCAGCGGTCGCTCGCCCTCGACCCCAACTCGTTCTGGGCGTGGAACGACACGGGGATCGCGTTCGGCATGATGGCCGAGTACAGCGCGTCCCGCGGCGCCGACCCCATCCGCCTCTTCGAGCTCAGCGCGTCGCACATCGAGCGGGCGATCGAGATCGCCCCGAACGACGCGCCGCCGCGCCTCAACCAGGGCTGGTTCCACGCGCAGCGGGCGCAGTACGAGCTCGACCACGGGGTGTCGCCCGAGGCGTCGCTCGAGGTGGCCATGGACAACCTCGAGGCGGCGCTCCGGCTGCGGCCGGACAGCTACCAATCGTACAACAGCCTGGCGCTGGCTTACCTGATCCAGGGTCGGTACGAGCGGCTCACCGGGCGGAGCCCGGAGGTGTCGCTCGCGCGGTCGCTCGACGGCTACAGCGCGGCGGCGCACCTCGACCCGGAGGATCTCGAGGCGCAGCAGGGGACGGGCCTCGCGCTCGCCGAGGCGGCGCGGTGGGCGCTCTCGCGCGGCGAGGACCCGACCGACGCGCTGCGCGCGGCGCGGGGCAAGCTGGAGCGCATCGTGGCCGCGAGGCCGCGCAACGCGGAGGCGCTGCTCGCGCTCGGGGGCGTCGACCTGCTCGCGGCGCGCTGGGCCGCGTCCCGGGGGCGGATCCCCGTGGCGCCGCTGGACGCCGCGGAGCGTTCGCTGCTCCGCGCCGTCGAGGCGAACGACGGAAACGCGAGGATCTTCGCGAGGTTGGCCGAGGTCCACCGGCTGCGCGCGGCCGTCGCCGCGCCGGGGTTCCTCGACGCGCGCGCGGAGGTCGAGGCGGGGCTCGCGCTTGTCGACCGCGCGCTGGAGATCGACCCGGATTTCCCCGCGGCGAGCGCCGAGCAGGGCGCGCTGCTCCTGCTCAAGGCGAAGGCGGAGCGCGACCGGGCGCTGCGCCTGGATCTGGCCCGCCGCGCCGCCGACGTGCTCGATCGGGCGCTCCAGGAGAGCCCGCTGCTCGCGCGCGAGCACGCCCCGCTCCTCGGCGAGGCGAGGAAGATCGCGGCGGCGAACGCCCCCTAGCGCCGCTCCCGCCGGGGGCGGGAGAGGCGGGACATCGCCTCGTCGTGGGCCCACTTGACGCGCATGAACTCGCCGGCGTCGCCGCCGCGATCGGGGTGCGTGACGAGCGCGAGCCGGCGGAACGCCTGGCGGATCTCGTCGGCGCTCGCGGCCTCGGTGACGCCGAGCACCGCGAACGGCGAGGCGCCGCGCGCGGCGGCGGGCCGCGACGGGGCGCGCCGCGACGGCCCGGGGGGCGGCGGCGGGGGCGCCTCGCGGCGCGCGCGCGGCCTGGGCCAGGGGGGATCGCCGCGCAGGACGCGGGTCCAGGCCGTCGCCCACGCCGGCTCGATCTCGACGAGCGGGCGCCCGGCGGCGCGCTCGGCCTGCGCCCGCGCCTCGTCCACGGTCCGCGCGCCGCCCTGGCTCGCGTCCGGCGGGCGGAACGGCTCGCGCGCAGGCTCGGCCGTCCACCAGGCGGCCCACAGGAAGCGTCGGCGGCGCGTCGGCGTCACCGCGTAGACGCCGCGGAGCGGGAGCGTCATCGCCGCGGAAAGTGGCACGGATCGGCCCGAGCGGCGAGCGATCCTCGGGCGCGCGCGCGCCCGAGGATGGGCCGCCCGGTCCTCGGCGCGGCGCGGCCGGTCAGAAGATCTCGGGGCACCACGGGGCGCGCGCGGCGCGGAACAGGCGATCGGCGCGCTCGATGGCGTCCTCGGAGAGCGCCTCGACCTGGCCGGCGTCGGCGAGGGCCTGGAACGAGACGCCGCCGAGGTAGGCCGAGCCGAGCGCCGTGATGTCGAGGCGGAGGTCCGGCGCCTGCGCTGTCCGCGTCGCGCGCCGTTCGCCCCCGTGCAGCCGGAAGCGGCCGGCGTTCGAGGGGCGATCGCTGTCGGTGATCTCGAGGGTGAGCGGCTCGCTGCTGCCGTAGGCGCGCGCCGCGAGCGCGGCCTCGACGTCCACGATGCGCACCCACAGCCCGTCGCTCGCCGTGAGGCGCAGGCGCCGCGGCTCGGCGACGAGCAGGCCGAGCGGGTGATCCGGCGGCAGGAGGCTCGCCTCGATCCGCTGCGCCAGGTCGATGTCGAAGAGGTACCTCCAGATGAGCCGGGTCCCGAGCGGCGACGCGCCGATCGCCTCGATCACGCGGACCGATCCGACCGGGATCTGGGAGGTGTCCCACTTGTGGTGCATGCAGTACATCGCGTACGCCTCGGGGCGCCCGTCGACCTCGATGACGACGCGCTGGAGCGGGCCGCCTCCCTGGCGGACGAAGTCGTCGTCTCTCAGCCGGCGGACCTGCCACCACGCCTCGGAGCGCGCGAGCATCCCGGGGGCGAGCGGGCGGGCGCGCTCCCAGACAGGCGCGAAGGCCTCGAGCGCCTCCTCTTCTCCGAGCAGCCGCGCGCTGCCCTGCGCGCCGGCCTCTCCGCGGAACGCGGCGCGATCCCGCTCGATCGAGATGGAGCACGCCCGGGACGCGAGGCCGTACCCGAAGCGGCCGTAGATGGTGCCCTCCGTGGCCCAGAGCGAGGAGATCGGCCGCCCCTCGGCCCGCGCGTCGTCGAGGTGGCGGCGGATGAGGGACGTGAGGATGCCGCGGCGGCGGTGCGTCGGCATCACCGCGACCATCGTGAGCCCGGCGACCGGGACGGCGCCGCCGCCGGGCGTCGTCATCGTGAGCGAGTACGAGCCGGCGGCTCCGACGATCGATTCGCCGTCGTACGCGCCGATGCGCGACGAGAGCTCCGCGAGGCGCTTCGTGCCCTCGAGGCGCTCGGGGTTGGCCATCGCACCGAACGCGGTGAGGATGGGATGAACGAACTCGCCCTGCTGCTCGGCGGTCAGCTGCCGGAGCTCGATGTGCATGCGGCGAACCATAGCAAAGGGGCCGCGCGTCCCGGGACTCGCAGGCACGGATCGGCTGACCAGGCCGTCCGCGGCGCATCGACCTCCGCGCGGAGGGGCCGCTGGCGGGTCGTCGCCTTGACGCTCCATGGGGCGGCGAGGATCCTCGTTGTCCATGGCGAAGGTCACCGCGCTCGGCCTGGACACCGTGCACGAGGGCTCCGGACACCAGATGACGGGAATGGCCGTGAGCGTGTGCACGACGCCGGCGGCGCCTAGCCCGCTGCCTCGACGGGCGGACGCTGCGCTACGGATACCGCAGCTCGGGTCGGCTCGGGCGCATCGAGCACGCCGCGGACAGGACGTGGCGCAACCTGTTCTATGACCGCGCGGGGAACCTGACGGCCGACGAGACGCCGGACGGGGTGATCCGGTATGCGCGCGATCGGATGGGGCGGATGCTCGGGGCCGTGCTGGAGGAGGCGAGCGGGCAGCGCGTGGAGACGTGGTTCGAGCGCGACGCGTTCGGGCGGATCGTGCGCGAGCGGCAGGGCGACAGGGCGATCCGGTACGCGTACGGCGAGCGCGGCCTGCGCGCGGAGCGCGTGATGCCGGACGGCGCGAGGACGCGCTATGCGTACGACGCGCTGGATGCGCTGGTCGCTGTCGATCACGACGGCCACCGCGTGGCGTTCGAGCGCGATGCCCTGGGGCGGGAGATCCAGAGGGCGAGCGGCGAGGCCGGGGTGGCGGTGCGGAGCGCGTATGACGCGATGGACCGGCTGATCGAGCAGCGGGCCACGGCGCCGGGGCCGGGGGTGCCGTCGGTGATGGTCGCGCGGCAGTGGCACTACGACGCGCGCGGGCGCGTGGATCGCGTCGACGACGCGCGCTGGGGGGTGACGACGTACCTGTACGATCGCGCCAGCCGGCTGGCCTCGGCGCAGCGCGGGGCGGGGCGCGAGGTGTTCGCGTATGATCCAGCCGGCTCGATCCGGGGGATGCTCACGGAGATCGCCGAGCGGAGCAGCGCGAGCCGGGTCGCGGAGGCGCCGCACCAGGGCCGGACGCAGCCGACCTGGCGGGTCGAGCGCGGCGGGGTGCTGCGGAAGACCGAGCAGGCGGCGTACGACGTCGACGCGCGCGGACGGCGCACGGTGAAGGTGGATCTGGCGCGGCACCGGGCGAACCGGCCCGAGGGCGGGTCGCCGGCCGAGGAGGCGATGACCCGGTACACATGGGATTGCCGGGACCGGCTGCGCGAGGTGCGGACGCCGGATGGCGCGCGCGTGGTGATGACCTATGACGCCTTCGGGAGGCGGGTGCGCAAGGAGGTCACCGCCACGACGGCGGCCGGCCGGCCGCGCGTGGTGGAGTTCGTCTGGGATGGCGACGTGCTCGCGGCCGACATCGACAGCGAGCGTGGCGGGCGGACGTTCGTCCACGCGCCGGGGACGTTCGTGCCGCTCTTGCAACAGCAAGACGGGCGCGTGCTCACCTACGTCAACGACCACCTCGGCACCCCGAAGGAGCTGCTCGACCCGCGGGGGCTCGTGGCGTGGGCAGCGGCGCACTCGGCCTGGGGGAAGATCGTCGAGGTGCGGCGCGATCCGCTGAGCGAGCTCAGCCACAGGAGCTCGGTCGAGTCGCCGTTCAGGCTGCTGGGGCAGTACGCGGACGAGGAGACGGGGCTTTGCTACACGCGGTTCCGGTTCTTCGATCCGGAGACGGGGGGATGGTGCAGCCCGGATCCGCTCGGGATTGCTGGTGGGCTCAACCTGTTCGGCTTTGATGGAAGCCCGATCAACGACATCGACCCTCTCGGACTCAGCGCCTGGAAGCGCAACCTCGGCAACCTGATCGACATGAAGGACAAGACGGTGCGCCAGGCGATCCAGGAGCGAGGCGGGAACGCGAGCACCGCGAACCAGACTGGACACATGGCAGACAAGACACTGGAGGAAGTTGCCAAGATCAAATCCGACCCTAACTCCAGCAAGGAAGACGCCCGTCTCGCAGACACCGCCCTGAAGCTGGTCAAACAGGACAAGACCGAGAAAGCCAAAGGATGCAAGAGGTAGAGCCCAACCCGCACAAGACAGCTCGCGAGCTCCTGGATCTGCTCGTCGGCAAGCGGCTCACGTCCATCAGCCGACGGATATTCCACGATCCAGACGAGACCGCCTGCGTCTTCGAGTGGCTCACCGGGCTCGAGCTCCGGTTCGGCCGTCATGTCATTCACATCGACGTCGACCCGAACGACGACACGCTGCTCATCTCGAAAGCACCGCGAGAGGACGACGACACGCTCATCATCGACGGCTCGTCGCACCCTCTATGGAGGCCAATCCTCGGCAAACCCCTCATGTTCGCGTGGACGATGATCAACTCAAGAGGCTACCTCGACGGGCTGGCGTTCGCCTTCGAGACCTATGCCCCGTCTGCCACGCTCGTGGCCGCCGGCAGCCAGATTCATGAATTCTCGAACCACGACCGGGACAGGCGCGTCGCCGAAGCAGCCACGGCTTCCGCGCAGATGGGCATCAACCAGGCGGTCGACGCGCTCGTCTCCGATCTCGTTTACATCGTGAACAAGACAACAAGCAAAGCTGTTCACGAAGCATCGAAGGACAGGCGAGGACGAGCCAAGACCGGTCGATCACCCGGCGCGCCCAGGAGCTCAGCCGGCGAAACGGCCCGGACACGCTCGTCAGCCGGGCTGGCGAAGCTGCGGGACGAGGCGCGGACCTTCATCGAGAACAACCCACAGTGCCACGCCGCCCAGATAGCGAGAGCCCTCGGCACGACGAACACACCTGAGTTTCGAGCCGTGATCCAGGAGCTTCGCCAGGCAGGCACGGTCGCTCGTGCGAAGGGGAGGGTCACGAGGTCCAGTCCTACCCGCTGAGCGAGCTGATCCATGCGGGGGGCGAGCGGCCCAGATGGCGCAGCGGGGCTCGAGCACAGGGTGGAGCTTACGAACGGTCACCGCGCAGCTCTGCGCGAGGCCGCTCCCGGCTGAACCGCCGCAGGATCTACAGCGGAGCACTCTCCCTCAGCCTACGCGCTCAGCCGCTCCCGCTCCCTCGCCGCCGCCCGCCGGACGCGCGTCTTCAGCCACGCCTCGATGAGCGGCCATACGGTGAGCGGCGCGTCCCGGCCAACGACGATGTCGAGGTGGCCGCGCGGGAACTCGCGGTACGTCCTGTCCGAAGATCGGCTGAAGTCGTACGCCGGCTTCACCGACGCCGGCGGCGCGAGGTCGTCGAACGTGCCGGCGATCACGAGGAGCGGCAGATCCAGGCCCTCGAACGCCTTGGCGTACCCGAAGAGGCTCCCCATGTGCTGGCCGCTCTTCCGCGACGCCACGGCGTCCAGGAACATGTTCCGCAGGACCGTGATGCTGCCGCTGTCCATCGCCAGCGACATGTGCTGCGTGAGCACCCGCGTCTCCATCGAGCCAGGCACGAAGCCCCGGATCGGCAGCGGAAAGATCGGGCTCTCGACGAACGCGCGCACGAACCGGAACGGCTCACCCCACGCCGACAGCGCCAGCGCCCCCTGCCCGAGCGGGACGCGGCGGTCGACCGTCAACATCAGCCGGCCGAGCAGCGCGAGCGCGCGCGACCCGTGCGTGAACAGGTAAGGGCTCCCCAGCGTGACGATCCCCCCCACCGCGTCGCCCATCGTCGGCGCGGTCGCGTAGCCGATGAGACCCCCGAGCGAGTGCCCGATCAGGTACACAGGTCGCGGGCCGGAGATGCGCCGGACCTCCTCGATCGCCGCCGGAAGGTCCTCGCGGACGAAATCCGTCACGTGAGCCGGCCGCCGCGCCCCGAGGTGCCGCGACCGACCGTGCCCCCGCAGATCCAGGTTGAAGACGTCGAAGCCCGCCCGCGCCAGGTAGTTCGAGAAGCTCCGCGACGGCAGGTGCCAGATGTAACGGTTCTGGCCGTACCCATGGACAAGCAGCACGCTCGCCACCGTGCTCCGCAGCTGCGCGCTGCGCTTGCGGATCATCGCGAGGGGCACGTCGTGGACCACCGACTCCCGGTCGACGACCGAGTCCTCCACCCCGGGAGCGCGCGCCCCCTCGATCCCACGGCTCGCCGGCGCCACCTCGGCCGCGGTGCTGCGGACCCGCACCACCACGAGCTCCTTGATGAACCTGTCCCGCTCGTCGCGGTCGACCGTCTGCTCCACCTGGGACTGGTGAAGGATCATCCTTTCCGTCTATTGCGGATCATTTCGCTGTGCGCAACCTCGGCCGCTCTCCGTGCTGGAGACGCCGGCCGCCGCGGAAGCGCCGCGGCGGCGTCGCACCGCCTCGCCGCCGCGCCGGAAAAAGCTCCGCCATGGGCGGTCCGCGGGCGCCCCACGGCGCTGCGTCTCGTGTACCCTCCCCCCTCGGCTGGTACCCGGTACACCGGGGCGCGCGGCGAAACGGAGCTCGCCCCGGCGCGCCCGTCCCGCGAGTGCCCGAGTCCGGCCCTGACCTTACGCATCGCTAGGTGACCTACAATGTACCACTGGAAGATGGGTCGGCAGCTCGCGGTGGGGGTGCACGCCAGGACCGCCGCGCTCGCCGCGCTGCTCGGCGCCGTGTGCTTCCCGTCGAGCGCCCGCGCGCAGCCCGAGGACGGCGTCGACAGCAAGCTGGACGACCCCCCCGCGGCCGAGAAGCAGGCCGACGACGAGAAGGCGCAGGGCGACGAGACGCCCGGTGAGAAGGACAGGGAGCTGGAGGCCGCGCCGGAGCCCACCGACGCCAACGCCCCGCTCGAGAAGGACGGCAAGGCCTACAAGTTCATCGGGGTCCGGTTCCGGAACGTCATCGTCCCGAAGTTCATGATCAACCTCTTCGCCGACGGCGGCGCGTCGGTGAACGTCTTCACGTTCGGCCCGGAGTTCACCACGCGCAAGAACGGCCTCGAGCTCGATCTGGCGCTGTCCTACGCCGACTACTCGATGGATCCCTTCCTCTTCAAGGGGAAGAACGACAACCAGTTCGCCTGGGAGATGGTCTCCAGCGACATGAAGCTGGTCTATTTCACGAGCGATCTCCTCTTCGAGATCCCGCTCGACGAGGAGAAGGGCCGCTTCTCGCTCCTCGTCGGCGGCGGCGTCGGGCTCGGCGTCGTGTTCGGCGACCTCCACCGCGCCCAGGCGTACCCGAACGGCGCCGCGTCGAACCCGGGCCCCGACGACGTGAGCTCCTGGAGCCGCTGCACCGGCCCGGGCGGCCCGGGCGGCCCGTATTGCGACGCGTCCAACAACCACTACGGTGACTACGACGAGCCGAGCTGGGTCAACGGGGGCGCGAAGCCCTCGGTGTTCCCGTGGGTCTCGTTCCCGCAGGTGAGCTTCCGGTACAAGCCGATCAAGCAGCTCCAGACGCGGCTCGACGCCGGCATGTCCATCACCGGGTTCTTCTTCGGGATGTCCGCGGGGTATGGGCTCTGATCGAGGGATGACGTGACGTCTCACCCGCTGTTCCCCTCACGATACGAGCCGCTCGGGACGCTCGGAAAGGGCGGCGGCGGCGAGGTGTGGGCGGTGCGCGACCGGATCACCGGCAAGACGGTCGCGCTGAAGACGCTCGGCGAGGACGCGGAGGAGTCCGAGGTGCTCGCGCTCGTGCGCGAGGCGGCGGCGCTGTCGGGCGTCGAGGGCCTCGGCGTGCCGCGCGTGCTGCGCTTCGGCCGGCTGCCCGGATCGGGTCGGCCCTTCATGGTGCGCGAGCTCGTCGAGGGGACGAGCCTCGCCGACCTGCTCGTGCGCCCCGGCGACCTGACCAGGAAGCTCGAGGCCATCGCCGACGCGGCCGATCAGCTCACGCGCCTGCACCGCGCCCTCCTGCTGCACGGCGACGTGAAGCCCGCGAACATCATCGTGGGCGAGGGCGGCCGCGCGACGCTCGTCGACCTCGGCCTCGCGGCGCCGTTCCGCGACGGCGGCGCGCGGCCCGTGGGCCTCACGCCCCGCTACGCCGCGCCGGAGCTCTTCAAGGGCGACCCGCTCACCGTCCGCGCCGAGGTGTTCGCGCTCGGCGCGACGATCGCCGAGGCGCTCCGCGACGGCGCGGACGACGAGCGCGGTCCCTGCGTGGTCGCGGAGCTGCAGGCCGTCGTCGACAGGGCGACCGCCAGGGACCCGAACGCGCGCTACCCGAGCGCGGACGAGCTCGCGAACGCGCTCCGGCGCGCCGCGCGGCTCCCCTGCGGGCCGCACGAGGAGGACGCGCGGCAGGGCGCCGACGCGGGCGCGGTGGTGTGGCCGATCGTCGGGCTGGACGCGCCGTGCACGCGGCTGCTCGCGCAGATCATGGGCCTGCCCGCGGGCGGCGGGCTCTCGATCGCGGGGCCGCCCGGCTCCGGGCGGAGCGCGCTGCTCCGGCGCATCGCGTGGTCGCTCGAGGTCGGCGGGTACGGCGTCGCGTGGGTCGAGGCGGCCGGCGTGGCCGACCCGCGCGAGGCGCTCGCGATCGAGCTGTCCGGGCACGACCCCGGCCGGGTGACGGCGCTCGTCGACGACGCCGACCGGCTCGGCGGCGCGGCGCTCGAGCGGCTCGACGAGGTGCGCAAGGCCGGCGGCAAGCTCGTGCTCGTGGGCGGGAGAGAGCCGGCGAGCGGCGCCTTCGAGCGCTTCGAGGTGGCGCCGCTCGACGAGGAGGTCGCCCGCGAGCTCGTCCAGCGCACCATCCCGTCGCTGAGCGACGCGGTGGCCGCGCACGTCGTCGCGCGCGCGGGGCGGCGGCCGGGGCGCATCCGGGAGATCGTCGCGCGCATCGCCGGCGCGCCCGTCGCGTCGACCGAGGACGTCGACCGGCTCCTCGACGCGCCCCCCGCCTCCGGGGCGGCGGCCTCGGGCCGCGGCCCCGCGGGCGCCGAGGGGGAGGCGCTGCCGCCCGCGGAGATCCACCGGCTGCTCGATCGCGGCCACTTCGACGCGGCGGCGGAGGCGCTCGGCCGGTACGAGCGCGACGGCTCGCCCGCCGTCGTGCTCGCGCGCGCGCGGCTCGCCATGAACCGCGGCGACACAGCGCGGGCGCTCGCCGAGCTCCAGCGCGTGAAGGACGACGTCGCGGCCTCGGACGACCACGCGCTGGCGGCGTTCTGGTCGCTGCAGATGGCCCGGGCGCTCGTCCGCGTCGGCGACTACGGCGAGGCGGAGCGCCGCGCGGTCGAGGCCGTGGAGCGGGTGGGCCCGATCAAGCTCGAGGCGGAGCTCGCCGGCGGCGCGCGCTCGCAGCTCGCGTCGGTCGTCGCGTTCGGCGCCTCGCCCGAGGCGATCGCCTCCGAGGCGGTGGCGACGCGCGGGCTCGCGCAGAGCTTCGCGTCGCGGCACGAGGAGGCGAAGCGCACGCTCGAGCACGCGGTCCGGCTCGCGCGGCTCACGGGCGAGCCGCGGATCCTGTCGGTCGCGCTCGTCTCGCTCGCGTTCGCGCTCCAGCGGGACGACCGCCTGAGCGAGGCGAAGGCGGTCTACGAGGAGGCGCTCACGGCCGCGGAGCAGGCCGGCGACGCGGGCACGCTCGCGACGACGCGGCTGAACCTCGCCGCGCTCACGAAGCTGCAGGGCGACCTCGGCGCGGCGATCCGCCACCTGGAGGCCGCCGTGGACCTGGGCCGGCGCTCGGGCCGCGTGGCGACCATCCGCCAGGCGCTCCTCAACCTCGCGAACCTCGACCTCTACCTCGGGCGGCTCGCGCGGGCGCGGGTGTCGCTCGACGCGCTCGCCGCCCACCGCGCCGACCTCGCGCCGCAGCAGCACGCGCAGCTCCTCGCGCTCGAGGCGGAGCACGCGGCGCGCTCCGGCGACCTGGAGCAGGCCGAGCGGCTCTGCCTCCAGTGCGCCGAGGCGTACGAGGCGATGGGCCGGCGGGTCGACGGGGTCGAGGCGCGGCTCGAGCGCGTCCTCTTCGCGGTGCCGCGCCCCGGCGCCGACCCGCGCGCGCTCGGCGAGGAGATCGACGTGGCCGCCGAGCGCCTCGGGTCGACCGGGGCCCACCGCGCGCTGCTCGCGCTCGCGCGCGGGCGGGTCGCGGCGCTCGCGCGCGACGAGCGGCAGGCCCGGGCCGCGTACGACGAGGCGCTCGAGGCGGCGCGCGCCGCGGGCCAGCGCGACTGGATCTGGCGCGCGCTGGAGGCGCGGGCGCAGCTCGAGGCGGAGCGGGGGCACCTCATCCGGGCGCGCCACGACCGCGAGGAGGCGCTGATCACGCTCGAGGAGATCGCCTCGAAGCTGCCGCGCGACCTGCGGGAGGTCTTCTGGAACGACGGGCGGCGCAAGGAGATCCGGGCGGCCGCGATGCTCGAGCTGATGAGCGGCCGCACCGTGCCGTTCACGCAGAGCGCGGCGCCCCCCGGCGAGGACCGGCTGGCGCGGGTGCTCGAGATCAACCGGGCGATCGCCGGCGAGCACGACCTCACGCGCCTGCTCGCGAAGGTGACCGATCACGCGATCGCGCTCCTCCAGGCCGAGCGCGGGTTCGTCATCCTGCAGCGGCCGCCGCGCGACGAGCCGCCGCCGAGCGCGGGCGAGGCCGCGGTCGACCTCTCGATCCACGCCTCGCGCGACCAGGCCGGGGACGACCCGCACGCGCGGTTCTCCAGCTCGATCGCCGAGCGGGTGATCTCCACCGGCGAGCCGGTCGTGACCGCGAGCGCGCGCGACGACGCGCGCATGAGCGATTACGTCTCGGTCCACCAGCTCATGCTGCAGTCGGTCGCCTGCGTGCCGATCCGGCAGCGGAGCGGGCAGGTGATCGGCGCGCTGTACCTGGAGACGCGGCTGAGCGCGGCGGCGAAGTTCGAGGCCGAGCTGCCCACGCTGACGGCGCTGGCCGACCAGGTGGCGATCGCGATCGAGACAGCGCGGCTCGTCAGCGAGAACGAGCGCCGCGCCCGCGAGCTCGAGCGGACCAACGAGGAGCTGCGCGCCGCGCGCGCCAAGCTCGAGGAGCTGCTCGGCCACCGCACCGCGCAGCTCGCCGCGACGCGGCGGGATCTGCGCTCGGCGCGCGCGGTGATCCGCGGGCATTTCGGCTACGAGGGCCTGGTCGGCACGAGCGAGGCGATGCGCCGCGTGTACGCGCTGATCGACCGGGTGAAGGACACGGACATCCCGATCCTCATCACCGGCGAGAGCGGGACGGGCAAGGAGGTCGTCGCGCGGACGATCCACAACGCGAGCCCGCGGGCGAAGAAGCCGTTCGTCGGGGTCAACTGCGGCGCGATCCCGGAGCACCTGCTGGAGAGCGAGCTGTTCGGGCACATGCGCGGGGCGTTCACGGGCGCGGACCGCGACCGCAAGGGGCTCTTCCGGGAGGTGACGGGGGGGACGATCCTGCTCGACGAGATCGGCGAGATGCCGCAGAAGATGCAGGCCGGGCTGCTCCGGGTGCTGCAGGAGAAGGTCGTGCGCCCCGTCGGCGGCGCGCGCGAGGAGCCGGTCGACGCGCGCGTCATCGCGGCGACGCACAGGGACCTCTCCGACATGGTCTCGCGCGGCACGTTCCGCGAGGATCTCTACTACCGGCTCCACGTCGTCGAGGTGCGGGTGCCGTCGCTGCGGCAGCGGATCGAGGACATCCCGCTGCTCATCGACTACTTCCTCGGGATCTTCGCGGCGCGCTACGGGCGCGATCGCCGCAGCGTCTCCCGCGCGGCGCTGAAGCGGCTGTCGGCCTACAGCTGGCCCGGCAACGTGCGGCAGCTCGAGAACGTGCTGCTCAACGCGTGGGTCCTCTCGGACCGCCCCGAGCTGGAGAGCGACGACTTCGAGCTCCCCGACGCGGCGCCGCGGTCGCTGCGGGCCCCCGAGCCGCCGCCGGTGCCGCGCGCGCCAGCGAGCGGCACCGGCGCGCGCGGCGCGGGCGGCGCGGCCGGCGCGGGTGAAATGAGCGCCGGTCGGGCCCCGCCGCCGCCGCCGTCGAGCGATCGGCGCGTCGAGACGTCGCTCGACGCGCACAAGGCGAGCGAGCGAGAGCGGATCCTTGTCGCGCTCTCGTCCTGCAACTGGAACCGCGTGAAGGCGGCGCAGGTGGTGGGCCTGCCGCGCCGGACGTTCTACCGGCGGCTGAAGGAGTACGGGATCCAGTGAGCGCTCGCCGCGCGCGGCGCGGCGTACCGTGGAGCGAGGGCTCCTGGCGCGGGGCCCCGGCGGCGCCTTGGCCAGGGATCTCCTTTGCGCGAGCATCGTGGAGGAGGGCTCTCCCCGGGCCCTGCTCCTCGCGGCCCGTTCCCGGCAGGGTCGGTAGGAGGGCGAAGAGGGCGCGGCCCTTCGGGTGGGTTCGTCGCGATCCTCCAGAGCGACCGCCCGTCGCGCCGGGACGACACGTGCGCGGTCGCGGGGAGCGGTCCGATGCCGAATCGACGAGCGAACAAGACGGCGGTGGTGGCCCGGGCCCGGGCAGCCGTCGAGCGCGCTGGCGGCCGCGGCGCTCGCGGGCCGGGGCAAGCGCTGACCTCGGCGCGCCGCCCGGCCGGCCGCGCGCGTTGCGGTCTTGCCGGGCTGCGCGCCTCCGGGCAGGCTTCCGCTGTGTGGAACGGGCGCGCCACCCCGGTCGCGCCGCTGCGCCACGCGCACAGGATCCCGTGAGCGATCGTTCGAATCTCGCCGCCTCCCTCGACGGCGCGCCCCTCTCCGACGAGGAGGCGCGCGATCTCTGGACGCGGTTCAGCCGGTACATGGATGAGCACCGCGGCGACGTCGCGGGCTTCGCGCGCGAGAACGGCTACGTCAGCGTGACGCCGACCTTCGAGCGCGGCCGAGCGCTGCTCGTGGTCCGGACGACGGAGGCGCCGCCGGAGAAGCCCGCGCCGCGCGCCGCCGCGGGCAGGCCCGCGCCGCGCCCGGGCGGCGGCGGCAAGCCGCGCCCGGGCGGCAGCAAGCCGACCCCGCGCGGCGGCAGCGGCAAGCCCGCGCGCGGCAGGCGGCGGCGCTGAGCGCCCTTCTGCCGGCGCGGTTCAGGGCGCCGGCGGATGGACCCTCGAGAGATTTAGAACCACAGAGGCACAGAGGGCACAGAGGAAGAGAGAAGAGAAAAAGAGAGAAGAGGATAAGAGTCTCTATCTCTCTTCTCTGTCTTTCTTCTTTATCTCTCTTCTCTCCCTCTGTGCCCTCTGTGCCTCTGTGGTTCAAATTCTCTCTGTAGTTCTGAATCTCTAGAATCTCTCCCGCTCGTAGCGCTTCGGGGCGCTCGACACCCTGGAGTCGCGCGTCGCGCCTTCCTCCTGGCGCGCCGCGATCCGGCCGGCGAGGACGGCCTCGGCCAGCTCGCGGTGCCCGGGGCTCGTCGCGCGATCGGCGCGCGCGAGCGACTGCTCCGCCGCGGCGCGCGCCTCGGCCGCGCGCCCGGCGAGCGCGTGCGTCCGGGCGATCTCGGCCAGCGTCGCGGAGAGCTCCGAGGCGTTGCCCGAGACCTCCAGGAGCCGCTTCGCGCTCAGGTAGAGCGACAGCGCGCCGCCGAGATCCCCCTGGATGCGCGCGAGATCGCCGCGCGCCCGGAGCACGCCGGCCTGGCCGGCGCCGTCCTCCAGCACCTCGAACAGGGCGAGCGCCTGCTCGTAGTCCGAGAGCGCGTCCTCCAGGTCCGACGCGTCGGCGGCGGCGACGCTCACGAGCTCGGCCACCAGCTCGAACTGCGCGCGGCGGAGATCGCCGCGCGCCTTGAGCGTCGCGGCCTGGCCGCGGCGCTCGAAGCCCGAGCGGAACAGCGCGAGCGCGCGGTCGTAGTCGCGCACCGCGTCCACGAGGTCCTCCTGCTGGGAGCGCAGATCGCCGCGGGCCTTGAGCACCAGGGCCTGGCCCAGGAGATCGCGCGTCGTCGTGAACAGCTCGAGCGCCTGATCGTAGTCGCGCTCGGCGCCCGCGAGATCCCCCTGCCGGGTCCGCAGATCGCCGCGCGCCTTGAGCGCGCTGGCCTGCCCGAGGTGGTCCTCGGTGGCCTGGTACAGCGTGAGCGCCCAGTCGTAGTCGCGCGCGGCGCCCGTCACGTTGTCCTGGCCGAGGCGCATGTCGCCGCGCGCCTTGAGCACGCTGGCCTGGCCGCTCCGGTCGCCCGCGCCCTGGAACAGCGCGAGCGCGGTGCTGTAGTCGCGCGCCGCGCCCGGCAGGTTGCGGAGGCGGACGCGGAGGTCGCCGCGCGCCTTGAGCGCCCGCCCGTGCGCGGCGCCGTGAGGGCGGGCGCGCGGCTGCTGCTCCGAGGGCACCAGGCCGTCGACGTCCGACGTCGGCGAGCGCGACCCGGCGCGCGGCTTGAGCGGCTCGCGATCGCCGAGCTGCAGGAAGACCTGGATCGCCAGATCGTAGTCGCAGACAGCGCCGCCGAGGTCGCCCTCCTCCGCGCGCGCGAAGCCCCGCGCGCGCAGCGCGTCCCCCTCCCCCGCGCGGTCGCCCGCGGCCTGGAACAGCGTGAGCGCCTCGTCGTAGTCGCGCACAGCCTGGACAGGGACGCCCTCCCGCAGGCGCAGCGCGCCGCGGTCCATGAGCACCTGGGCCTGGCCGAGCGCGTCGCCCGCGGCCCGGAACAGCGCGAGCGCCTCGTCGTAGTCGCGCACCGCTGTCGCGTAGTCGTTCCGGCGGACCAGCAGGTTGGCGCGCTCCCGCAGCGCGTGGCCGCGCGCCTCCGGCGCTGTGCCGTTGAGGCTCGGCGGCGCGCCGCTCGAGCGGGGCGCCCGCACCCCGACGTCGCCGAGCGCCTCGGCCATCGATCCGCTCTTCGGCGCGCAGCGCTCGGTCACGCTGTCGAAAGAGCGCTGGGTAGGAGGATCGCCATCCACCCCCTTCGACTCGGGCTGGGCGTCGGCGCGGCGAAGCATGGGCATGATAGAGAGACCATCATACCGCGGCCGCGCCTCCCCCGTGGGGACATTGCGCCGGCGTCCGCGCGTGTGGCTTCCCGCATGTGGCCGGGATTCCAGGCGCTTTCTTACGGAAGCTCCGGGCCCCCTCCTACCGGGCTGCGGCGGTTTCCCGAGGAGCCTGCCGGGCTCCGACGCCGACGGTCGCCCCGACGACCCGCGCGTTTCGTCGCGGCCGGCGCGGCGGCCGGGGGCTCAGAGGCCCTTGCGCGAGATGAGCACCGCGTCGCGCTCGACCTCGTGCATCGCGTGCGTCACGAGCGCCGCGGCCGTGCGCTCCCGTACGTGCACGATGCGCAGCTCGGCGTAGGTCTCGTCGGGCAGCAGCTCCTCGTCGACGCCGAACTTCGGCGCGTCGACCTGCGCCGGCCGCTCGTCCTGCACCCGCGGCCTGAGCGTCGCCAGCTTGCCGGCGCCCCCGAGCTGCTGCACCCAGCGGTCGCCGCGCCGGACCGCGAAGAAGCGCTGCCCGAGCTTCACGCCGTCCTTCTCGCCCTTGTCGATGAACATCACCTGGAACTGGCCGAAGAGCTGGTAGGGGTAGACCGACGCGAGGATCTTCGCCTCCAGGTCCTGCTCGGCGCCCGCCGGCGGGACCACGTCGAAGCGGCGCGCCACCGAGCCCACCCGGTCCCCGCGCTCGATCACGTCGAGCGACTCGATGAGCCGCGCGCGCACCATGTGCGTCTTCGGGTTGTAGCGGTCGACGCGCGCCGTGCCGCGCACGGTCACGAGCTCGCCCCGCACGTCCCCGCTCCTCACCTTCTTGATCTCGCGGAAGATCGTGAGGTCCTGGCCGATCGCGACGTCGTGATCGTCCGAGAGCTGCAGGTAGACGTCGTCGCCCTCGCTGAGGAGCATCTGGTCCTCGGGGCTCGCGACGAGCTCGCCCCACGTGTCCTTGTTCACGTCGTCGACCCAGCCGAGGTCGCGCAGGAAGATCGTCTTCGGCGGCACCCGCGACCCGCGGCCCGTCGCGCGCGCTCCGAACCCGATGCTGCCGCGGGTCGGCCCCTCGCTCGGGTCGCGGAGCCGGATCCTGTCGCCCGGGTAGATCCAGTGCGGGTTCTGGAGCTGCGGGTTCAGCGCCCAGACCTGAGGCCAGGCGTAGGGGTTCGTGTAGTACCTGCCCGAGATGTCCCAGAGCGTGTCGCCGCGCCGCACCGAGTGCGCCTCGGGCACGAACTGCCCCTCGACGACGTAGCTCCCGCCCGCGCTGCCCCGCACCGAGGCGGCGCCCTCGCTGCGGCGGCCCAGATCGAAGCCGTCCGACGGGCGCGACGTGTCCGTCGTGCCCCGCGAGCTCGAGGGGAGGTGGGCGTTCGGATCGAACCCCGGCTGGGGGAAGCCCGGCGGCATCACGACCTGCGTGTCGACGGTCGGCTCGCCCGGCGGGAGCTGGACCACGGTGACGCCCGGCACCTGGGCGCCGGCGGCGCCCTGCTCGGCGCCCTGATCCTGGGCGAGCGCCAGCGGCGGCGCCGCGGCGAGCGCCAGGGAGACCAGGATCCACGTTGCCTTCGCGGGGAACTTCATCGCTTGCGCCTCGACGGGGTGGAGAGGGGCGGGCTCGACGGCGGCGTCCCGCCCGGAGGCTCATCAACGACGACGCCGTGCGCTGTCGAGCGGAGCACGGGCGGCCGCGCGGCGCCGTCGCTCTGCGGCTCCGCCTCGGTCCCCGGCGCCGCCTCCGGCGCGAGCCGCACCACCTCGAGGTCGGGCCGGTCCGGCTCTTCCTTCGAGGCGGCGCGGGCCTCGGCCGCGCCGGCTGCCTCGGCGCGCGCGGCGCCGCGGGGGCCGCCGCGCGAGAGCTCCAGCGAGCCGACGCGGTCCGCGAGCACCGCGCTCTCCGCGCGGCTCCTCACGAGCTCCGCGCGCAGCTCGGCCAGCTGTCGATCGACGATCGCGTCCCGTCCCCCGCCGCACCCGGCGGCGAGCGCGGCGAGCGACAGCCCCAGCGAGCAGATGCCCAGGCGTGTCCTCATGCAGCGCCCAGCCTACCCGCCGCCGCGCCGGCCGGCCAAACGCGCGGCGATCTCCGCGCGCGCGCGGAGTTCTGCTAGGGTCGCGCGTCGCCAACCGGCGGAGAGGGGACAACGTGCGGAAACTCCTGCTGATTTTCGTGATCGGGACGGCGTGCGCCGGGGCCGCCTGCGGCGATGACGGCGAGCCGCCCCAGCCGACCGCGTGCTTCGACTACGGCGCGTTCGACGGCGCCACCCCCGAGGTGAGCTTCAGGGCCGACGTCCTCCCCCTCTTCCAGCGGGGCTGCGCGTTCAGCTCGACATGCCACGGCGCCGAGGCCGGCTCGGCGGGCTTCGCGTACCTCGGCCCGCCGCTGAGCGAGCAGGCCACGGACGCGCAGATCGACGCGATCGTGGCCCAGAACGTCGGCGTCGCGTCGCGTGCCCCGTCCGGCATGCCCCGGATCGCGGCCGGCGACCCCGCGAACAGCTTCCTCCTGCACAAGCTCGACGGCACCCTGACCTGCGGGGACCTCGAGTGCGCCCCCGAGGGCTGCGGGAAGTCCATGCCCGCCGGCGGCGACACCCTGCCCGCGGCGGAGCGGGACACCATCCGCAGGTGGATCCAGCAGGGGGCCAAGGTCAATTGATCGGACGGCTCTCCGGTCACGTCGTCGAGGAGGGTGACGAGGGCACTGTCGTGCTCGACGTCGCCGGGGTCGGCTACGAGGTGACGGTCCCGCTCGGCGCCCTGGGCCGCGCGCGCGGCATCGCCGGCTCGGACGCGATCACCCTGTTCGTCCACACCCACGTGCGCGAGGACGCGCTCCTCCTCTACGGCTTCGCGACCCGCGAGGACAGGGCCGCCTTCCGCGTGCTCATCGGCATCTCCAGCATCGGCCCGAAGATCGCGCTGGCCATCCTCAGCGCGCTCGGCGCGGCGGAGCTCGCCGCCGTGATCGCGCGCCGGGAGACCGCGCGCCTCACGGCCATCCCCGGCGTCGGCAAGAAGACAGCCGAGCGGCTCGTCCTCGAGCTGAAGGACAAGCTCGTCAACCTCCCCTCGGTCCCGCTCTCCGCCGCCGCCCCGCCGCCCGCGGCCACGGGCGCCAAGCAGGACCTGCTGCAGAGCGCGCTCACCCGCATGGGCTACCGGCCGGCCGAGGCCGAGCGCGCGGTCACCGCCCTCGGCGCGCGCGTCGAGAGCGCCCCGCTCGGCGACCTCGTGCGCGACGCGCTCGCGCTCCTGTCCAAGTGAGCCGCCCGCGCGCCCGCCCCCCTGCAGGACGACCGGTCGGCGCGCGCCGCGGCGCGCCCGGTCCCGCGCGCCTGCCTGTGCGCCTGCCGCGCACGCCCGCGGGGCGCCGCGCACGGAGAGAAGCGACAGACAGTCGACAGAAGGCGGCCGCGGCGAATATGCTCCCGCCGCCGTTCGCCCTGAGACCCCGTCCGGTCGCTCGTTGTGAGGAGGCCTGGTGATCACCTGCCCGAAGTGCTCCAAGGAAAATCAGGACCATTACAAGTTCTGCCTCGGCTGCGGCGCCGAGCTGCCTCGCGACGTGTCGCCGAAGAAGTTCGCGCCGGGCACGCCGCCCCACGGCGTGCCGGCGGCCTCGCGGTCGAACAACTACGGCGATGAGCCGACCGCCATCGGCACCGGCGCACAGAAGGGCCCGGCGCTCGCGCCCCCGCGCGCGTCCCAGCCTCCCGCGGTCCAGCCCCCCGCGCTCGTCGACCCCGCGGCGTTCGCCGCCCCGATCCGGGGCGAGGACACCGCCACGAGCCGGAAGGCGGGAGCCGCGGCGCCGTCGACCGCGGCGGCCGGCGCGGGGACGGTCGTCTGCCCGCAGTGCCAGGAGCCCAACCCGCCGAGCAACAAGTTCTGCGCGCTCTGCGGCTTCAAGCTCGTCAAGCCGGCGAACCTGTCCGTGCAGCCGCCCCCGCCGGTGGTGTCGACGTCCGGCGCCGCGAACGTCGTGCTGACGGCGCTCCGGGCCGACGGCACCGAGGCCGGCTCGTACACCCTGCCCGCGAACCCGACGACGATCGGGCGCGACTCGGGCGCGATCTTCGGCGGCGACAGCTACCTCTCCCCGCGCCACGCGACGTTCTCGATCAAGGGCGGGCGGCTCTTCGTCAAGGACGAGAGCTCGCTGAACGGCGTCTACCGCAGGCTGCGCCGGGACACGCCGGTGCAGCTCGACAACGGCGACGTCTTCCGCATCGGCCAGGAGCTCGTCCGCCTGGAGTCGCTCGCCCCCGCGCCCGCGACGCCCGACGGCGTCGAGCGGCTCGGCAGCCCGTCGAAGGGCTACGTCGCGCGGCTGGCGCTGATCATCGGCCGGGACGCGACAGGCAACGCGTTCCCCGTCCCCGACACCGGCCTGCACCTCGGGCGCGAGCGCGGCGACATCCTCTTCCCCGAGGACGGCTACGTCTCCGGGCTCCACTGCCAGATCTCGGTCCAGGGCGGCCGGCTGTCCCTCACGGACCTGGGCAGCTCGAACGGCACCTTCCTCCGCGTCCTCGGCGAGACGGAGATCACGGGGGGCGACATCCTCCTCATGGGTCAGCAGCTCTTCCGCGTGACCGTCTGACGGAGCGAGGTCCGCGCTCCGGGGACGCGACCGTCCCGCTCGCACAACCCGATGCCCCGTCGTACGCTGGGCACCCCGAGACGCCGCCATGGAAAGTGTCCGCACCATCCGCGTGGTCGCCGCCGTGATCGAGCAGGACGGCCGCTACCTCATCACCCAGCGCCGCCCGACCGCCGTGCTGCCGATGCTCTGGGAGTTCCCCGGTGGGCGCGTGGAGGAGAGCGAGACCGACGCGGCCGCGCTGAAGCGCGAGGTCCGGCACCGCCTCGGCGTCGAGATCGAGGTCGGCCAGCTCATCTCGTTCGTGAGCCACCCGTACGAGCGCTACGTCGTCGACCTGTACCTCTACGAGTGCCACATCAGGAGCGGCGAGCTCGCCTCGCTCGCCGTGAACGCGTTCCGGTGGGTCACGAGCGCCGAGTTCGATCGCTACCCGTTCACGCCGGCCGACGAGGCCAGCATGAACAAGCTCCTCGGCATGTCCTGACGCGACCCCGCGCCGGCCGGCCCTGACGCGCGGCATCGACCCACGCGGCGAGGGCCGCCGGCCCCGGCGCCTCACAGGCGCGGCGAGCGCCGCAGCAGCACGAGGAACAGCGGCCCGCCGAGGATCGCTGTCACGGCGCCCACGGGCGGCTCGGTGCCGAGCCACCGGAACAGGAGGCGCGCGAGGAGGTCGCACGTCGTGAGCAGCACGGCCCCGGCGACGAGCGACAGCGGCAGGAGCAGCCGGTGATCCGCGCCGGCCAGCCGGCGGACCGCGTGCGGGACGATGAGGCCGACGAAGCCGATGAGGCCGGTGCGGCTGACGATCGCGCCGACGACGCACGAGGACGCGAAGAAGACGCGGCGCTCGACGGCGCGCACGTCGACGCCCAGGGTGCCGGCCGACTCGTCGCCGAGCGAGAGGAGGTTCAGGCGCGCGGCGTCGGCGAGGAGCACGGCGCAGCCCGCGGCCACGTAGGCGGCGACGCCGAGGAGGGCCGAGGTCGTGGGCAGCTCGACGAAGCCGATGAGCCACCGGAGGAGCTGCTGGGCGCGCGAGGGGGAGACGACCGTCTTGAGGAAGGTGATGAGGCCGGCCGCGATGGAGTTCACGATCACGCCGGCGAGGAGCATCGAGGCGCCGGAGGTGCCCTCGGCCGCGCCGCGCGCGATCGCGTAGACGAGCACCGTCGAGGCGAGGCCGCCGGCGAGCGCCGCCGCCGGCAGGAGCGTCGCGCCGAGCACCGTCGCCGAGCCGACGCCGAGCGCGATGGCGACCGCGGCGCCGAGGGCGGAGCCGCCGGAGACGCCGAGCACGTACGGCTCGGCCAGCGGGTTCTGGAGCAGCGCCTGGAACGCGACGCCCACGGCCGCGAGGCCGGCGCCGGAGATCGCCGCGAGGAGCACGCGCGGCAGGCGCACGTCGAGCAGGAGGGTCCGGTCGAGGCCCGGGCCCGCGAGGGCGCGCTCGAGCGAGACGGGCTCGGCGCCGAGGAGCACGGCGGCGAGGAGCGCGAGGACGAGCGCCGCGGGCGCCGCGGCGAGGGCGAGCGCGCCTGGCCGTGGGAGCGCGCGGCCGGACCCGGGGGTCGTCAATCCTGGCCGCCTCCGCGCGCCGCGGGCGGCAAGGTGGCGGGGCCGCTGTTGCGCTCGGCGTTCCGCTCGTAGATGAGGCGCAGGCCCGTGAGCGTCAGGTCGTCGTCGACCACCTCGATGGTCTCTGTCTGCGGCGCGATGAGCCGCGCCAGGCCGCCCGTGGCGACGACCCGGCACGGGTAGCCGAGCTCGCGCCGGAGCCGGGCCACGAGCCCGTCGACGAGGCCGGCGTAGCCGTACACGATGCCCGACTGCATCGAGTGGACGGGGTTGCGGCCGACGACCCGGGGCGGGAGGGCGATCTCGACGCGGGAGAGCCGCGCGGCGCGGGAGAAGAGCGCCTCGGCGCTGATCTGGATGCCCGGCGCGATGACGCCGCCGAGGTACTCGCCGCGCGGGGTCACGCAGTCGAACGTCGTCGCGGTGCCGAAGTCGACGACGATGACGCCGCTCGCGGCGGCGTGATCGCCCCGGCCCGCCTCGCCGCCCCGGCCCAGGTCGATCCCGTGCTCGCGCGCCGACGGGGGCTCCGCCGCCCGCTTCACCCACTCGTGCGCGGCGACCGCGTTGACGATCCTGTCGGCGCCGACCTCGCGCGGGTTCTCGTAGAGGATCGACATGCCGGTCTTGATGCCCGGCCCGACGACGAGCGGCTCGATCCCGAACGCCCGCTCGACGAGCCCCACCATCGTGTCGGTCAGCGTCGGCACGACGCTCGCGATGACAGCGCTGTCGATGCGGGCGAGGTCGACGCGGCGGAGGTCGAGCATCTGCCGCACGAGCACGGCGTACTCGTCCGCTGTGCGCGAGCGCGCGCTCTCGCAGCGGAGGTGGTGCCGGAGCGCCTCGCCCTCCAGCACCCCGAAGCTGATGTTGGTGTTCCCGACGTCGATGGCGAGCAGCATGCTGGCGGGACTCTAGCGCCGCGCGCGGAGAGGCCGTCAGGATTTGTGGCCGCCGCGCGGAACGGTGCGTGGAACGATGCGTGGAACGATGCGCGGAACGATGCGCGGAACGGTGCGCGGACGATGCGCGCCTTCAGCGCTTGCGCGCGAGCGTCACCCCGTCGCGGACCGGGAGCAGGACTTTCTCGACCCGCGGGTCCCGGGCCAGGAGCTCGTTGAAGGCGGCGAGGGCGCGGCCGTCCTCGGTCTCGGGGGCGAGGACCTCGCCGCTCCAGAGGGTGTTGTCGGCGACGATCAGCCCGCCGCGGCGGAGGCGCGGCAGCGCTTCCTCGTAGTAGGTCGCGTACCGCGCCTTGTCGGCGTCGATGAACACGAGATCGAGCGGCGGGCTCGCCGGCAGGCCGCGGATCGTGTCGAGCGCGTCGCCGAGGGCGATCCGGATCTTCTGGCCGTGCTCGCTGCGGTCGAAGAACGACCGGGCGACGCGGGCCACGTCGGGGTCGCGCTCGCACGTGACGAGCTCGCCGTCCGGCGGGAGCGCCTGGGCCATGCTGAGCGCCGAGTACCCCGTGAACGTGCCGAGCTCGAGCACGCGGCGCGCCTGCATGAGCGCGACAAGCACCCCGAGCAGGGTGCCCTCGACCCGCCCGACCTGCATGCCGGCGCTCGGCACATGGGCACGGGTGTACTCGCGCAGCTCGTCGAGCAGCGCGGGCGGCGGCTCCGTGTGGTCGTGGGCGTAGCGGTCTATCTCTGGCGTGACGATGGCGGTCATGGGCAGGGTACCTCGGTGGGGCGACACGATAGCGCGCGCCGGGCGCTGCCCCCCAGCTTGAGCTGCCGCCGGCCTTCGATGTAGCGTCCGCCATGTCCTATTCTTCCTGGATGACGTGCGTCGCGGCGGCGCTGCTCGCGGCCGCCTGCAGCTCGGCGCCGAGCAGCCCCGGGACCGGCGGCACGGGGGGAGCCGGGGGGGCGGGCGGCGCCGGGACCGGCGGCGGCGTGGCGGGCGGCGCCGGGACCGGCGGCGGCGGCGAGGCGGGCGGCGCCGGGACCGGCGGAGGGGCGAGCGCCACGACGAGCGGCAGCGGCGCCGCCGGGGGCGAGGCGACCTACGCGTGCGCCTCGCTCGGCGACCCGTGCACGACGTGCCTGTCGCTGCGGTGCCAGGAGAGCTACTGCGCTTGCCAGCAGAGCCCGGAGTGCGCCGCCCTGGCCAACTGCTATCTCCTGTGCGCCGCGGGAGACAGGGGCTGCGAGCAGACATGCTTGACCGCGCACGAGGCGGGCATCTCCGACAGCTTCCTCGAGGGCGGCTGCGCGTCCGAGCTCTGCAGGGTGCAATGCCCGTCGCGAGGCCCCGTATCCCTGTGCGAGACATGCCTGTTCTCGCGGTGCGCCGCCGACATGAACGCGTGTATCGCCGACCCGTCGTGCAGGGCGCTCCGCGCCTGCGCCGACGCGTGCAAGGCGGGCGACGCCGTGTGCGAAGAGCGGTGCGCGGCGCAGTACGAGGACGGCGGGCAGGCTGCTGGCAGGGTCGCCGCGTGCGAGGACGACGTGTGCCGCGCGGCGTGCGAGGGCGGGTGACGCGCCGCGCGCCGCAGGGTCGACGCACCCGTCGACACACCAGCCGAACGGGCCTAGCATCGCGCCCGTGCCCCACCACGGCTTGCGCCAGATAGAGCGGAACCCGTATACGGCCATCTACCACGACTCCATCCAGCAGCTCGTGGCGCTCAAGCGATCCTCGCTGCATTACCCCAGCATCGAGGTGCTCGATCAGAACTTCGAGCGCCTCGAGCAGGCGATCGCGGTCATCTCGCGCCATCGCGCTGTCCTGCTCGTGGACGCCCGGGACGCGCCGTTCCGCAATGACGACTTGTTCGACGAGCCGTTCGCGCGCCGTCACGCGCGCCTTGTGCAGGGCTTCAAGAAGACGGCTGTCATCCTGAGGAGCGCGGTCGGGGTGCTCCAGGTCGGGCGCATCACGAAGCGCTCTCTCACGCCCGTGAGCACCTTCACGAGGCCCGAGGACGCGCTCCTCCACCTCGGCGTGCAGCTCGATCTCAAGCAGCTCGCCGGCTGGTAGCGCCCCTCTAGGAGAGCGGTTTACCGCCGGTGACGCCGAGGACCTCGCCGTTGATGTAGCTCGCCTCGTTCGAGGCGAGGAACACGAACGCGGGGGCGAGCTCGGCCGGCTGCGCGGGGCGCTGCATCGGGGAGTCCTTGCCGAAGGTGGCCACCTTCTCGGCCGGGAACGACTGCTCGATGAGCGGCGTCCAGACGGGGCCGGGCGCCACGACGTTGACCCGGATGCCGCGCTGGATGAGGTCCTGCGCCAGGCCCTTGCTGAAGGTGACGATCGCGCCCTTGGTCGACGCGTAATCGAGGATGTTCGGGCTCGGCTGGTAGGCCTGGATCGAGGCGACGTTGATGATCGCGCTGCCTTCCTTCATGTGGGGCAGCGCGTGCCGGACGAGGTGGAACATCGCCATGATGTTGACGCGGAACGTCCGCTCGACGCGCGCGGCGTCGATGTCCTCGAAGCGCTCCGCGGCCTTGCCCTGCTCTGCGGCGTTGTTCACGAGGATGTCGATCCGCCCGAACTTGCGGGCCGTCTCCTCGATGACCTTGCGGCAATGGGCCTCGTCGGCCAGGTCGCCGGGGATCGTGATCGCCTCGCGCCCCGCCTCCCTGACGGCCTGCGCGGTCTCCTTCGCGTCCCCGTGCTCGCTCAGGTAGGCGATCGCCACGTGGGCCCCTTCCCGGGCGAAAGCGAGCGCGACGGCGCGGCCGATCCCGCTGTCGCCGCCGGTGATCAGCGCGACGCGGTCCTTCAGCCGGCCGAGCCCCTTGTACGACGATTCGCCGTAATCAGGCCTCGGGTTCATCTTGGCCTCGATGCCGGGCCGGTCCTGGCTCTTGGCCTCGAAAGGCGGCTTCGGGCCTGCGTCCTTCGGATCCTGGGTCGGTCCAGTGTTCTGCATGCCTCCTCCTGATGCGGTTCGGTGGTGGGGCGCTGATCGCGCTCCCAGCCGTACGGGGCCATGGTGACGGCCTGGAGACCCCGCCATCGGTCCCCGCCTGCACTACGGATCGGAGCGATCCTGACGCTGGCCGCTGGCGCGTCGCGGGTGAAGCGACGCTGACACGCGTGATCGCGCGGCGGGCTGTCACAGAAGGCAACATCAGGGCTTGACAGCGGGCAGTTGCTCCGGTGTCGTCGCCTCTGCGTTGTTCGCGGCATACCGCCCGTCGCTGAGAAGAAAAGGAGCAACGGTTACCATGAAACACGTCGACGAGAAGCTTCTGGAGTCGAGCCTCGAATACCGGTTCGGGTACCTCATCGAGTTCATCGGCTTCGGAGAGGCGGACATCGCCGCCATTCATGGGGCCGCGCTGCACCTCGCGCCGCGCGTCGAGGCGCTCGTCGACGCTGTGTACGAGAAGCTGTTCCTCTACGACGCCACGAAGCGCCACTTCGTGCCGAAGCAGCACGGCTACGAGGGGCAGGCCCCGACGGATCTCCTGTCGCTCACGCTGGACCACGAGCAGATCAAATTCCGCAAGAAGCACCTCGGGGACTACCTTGTCCGGCTCGTGACCCACCCGTATGACGCGAAGCTGGTCGCTTACCTCGACATGGTCGGGCGGATCCACACGGCCAAGGCCGGCAACGCCGAACTCGTCGTGCCGCTCGTGCAGATGAACGCGCTCATGGGCTTCGTGTCGGACGCCCTCCTCCAGACGATCCTGTCGCTGGGCCTGGATCGCGAGACCGAGGTGCGCACGCTCCGCGCCTTCAACAAGCTGCTCTGGATCCAGAACGACCTCCTCGCGCGCCACCACCTGCCGGCGGCCTGATCCGAGGGGCGCGCCGCCCCCCCGCGCCGCGGCCGGCGGCGTTGCATGACAGCCCAGCTCGCGGGTGGACCGCTGCTCACGTGGCCAGAGGAAAGGCCGTGTTGAAGCGCACGAGAGCGGCGGAGCTTCTCGACGTTGTCCCGCTGCAGCGCTCCCGCCCCCGGGCTCATGGCCTGGAAGCGGGAGCTGCTCACGGGCGGCGCGACGTGCGCTGGCCGCTGTCCGGCGCGCTCAGATGCAGAGGGAGTCGCAGTCGTACTCCTCGTCACACGCCGAGACGCAGTCGCCGTCATCGTCGCACGCCGAGATGCAGTCGTCGTGATCGGTCGTGCACGCGGTGATGCAGTCATCGCCGCTGTCGCCCGGACCGTCGTCGTCCGTGTCGACGAAGCAGCCCGCCGCCAGGGGAATCGTGGAAACCAGAAGCATGGCCAGGATCTTACGCATCATCGGGTTGTCCTCCTTCGTGGTGTACTGTCCGCATGCGATGCAGGGGACATCGAGCTCTCAAGCAGGGGACATACCAATCGCGCGCTGAAGCGACTCGCCTGTTGTCGAGCAGACCCCGGAGACGCGCGACGCTGGACAAAGCGAGCGCGGCGCCGCGAAAATCGAGCGCGGCGCGGGACGGCGCGCCGCCGAGGCCGGCAGACGAGCGATGTCGAGCGGAAGGCAAATCGCCACACGGGCTCGGGCCACGGCCGGGCCCGGACGCGCGGTAGCCCTGATTTCGCGGGTGCCGGCGAGAGGCGGCCTCTTCGCTGACGCCGCGCCAAACCGCCACATCCGCCTCGACCGTGGGCGCCCGACATCCGTCCAGGCGCGCTGCCGGTCTCCTACGTTGGTCTCGGAGGGGGCGGCGGCCTCGCCGGACCGCCGCCCCGCCGGCTCACGCCTCGCCCTCGGCCTTCTTCGGCCTCGGCGGCGGGCGGTCCACGGCGTAGCGCCGCAGATCCAGCGTGTACGGCGCGTCCTCGTGGGGGTACGCGGGCTTGCCCGTGACCGGCCAGGGCGTCTGGCCCTCGAGCGTGAACCGCTGGGCGCGCCGCGCCGCCGCCTCGAAGCGCGTGAGCGGCGCCGCGTCGAAGGCGCGCCCCTCGGGGTGCCACACGTGATAGGCGCACGCGCCGATCGAGCGCTTGCCCCACGTGTCCAGGATGTCGAGGCGGATCGGGTGGTGGATCCCGAGGTGCGCGTGCAGGCTGTGCGGCGGCGCCCAGGCGCGGAACCGCACGCCGCCCACGTACTCGGCCGCCGTCCCGGTCGGCCGGAGCGGCAGGACGTGGCCGTTCACGAGCACCCGGTGGCGCTCCGGCGTCAGCCCCTGCACGCGCACCTCGATGCGCTCCATCGACGAGTCCACGTAACGCGACGTGCCCGTCGTCGTCAGCTCCTCGCCGAGCACGTTCCACGGCTCGATCGCGTTGCGCACCTCCAGCACCACGTCGCCCGCGTGCAGCGTGCCCACCACCGGGCAGCGCAGCTCGATGAACGGGCGGTACGCGTCCGCCGGCAGGGCGAGGCCGCGCTGCTTCAGGTGATCGAGCACGTCCTCGAAGTCGCGCCACAGGTAGTACGGCAGGAGGAAGCGGTCGTGCAGCGTCTGGCCCCAGCGCACGAGCTTGCCCGAGTAAGGCTCGGCGGCGAACGCGGCCAGGAGCGTGCGGATCAGCAGCGTCTGCGCGACAGCCATCCGGAAATGCGGCGGCATCTCGAAGGCGCGCAGCTCGATCAGCCCCTGGCGGCCGTGCGCCGTCTGCGGATCGAACAGCTTGTCGATGCTCACCTCGGCGCGGTGCGTGTTGCCCGTCATGTCGACGAGCAGGTGGCGGAACAGCATGTCCGAGAGCCACGGCGGCTCGCCCTCGCGCCGCTCGAAGGCGCGCGAGAGCGCGATCTCCAGCTCGTAGAGGGTCTCGTGGCGCGCCTCGTCCACGCGCGGCGCCTGCGACGTCGGGCCGACGAACAGGCCGGCGAACATGTACGAGAGCGACGGGTGGTGCTGGTTGAAGGTCAGCAGGCTGGCCAGGAGATCCGGCCGGCGCAGGAAGGGGCTCGAGAGCGGCGTCGGGCCGCCGAACGTGAGGTGATGGCCGCCCCCGCTCCCCGCCATGCGCCCGTCGACGAGGTACTTCTCGCAGTGAAGGCCGCTGTGGAGCGACGCGTCGAACACCGTCTCCAGCAGCGACGCGTACGCGCGCACTCCGTCGGTCGGCGGCAGGTTCACCTCGAGCACGCCGGGATCCGGCGTCACCGAGAAGCGGAGCAGCTCCGCGCTGGACGGCGGCGGATACCCCTCGAGCAGCACGTCGACGCCTGTCTCCTGCCGGGTCGCGTCGATGGCGGCGATGAGCTCGAAGAAGTCCGCCGGCGAGAGGAGCGGCGGCAGGAAGACGTGGACGATGCCGTCGCGCGTCTCGACGCAGAGCGCCGTGCGCACGCCGTAGCCCGACCGGCCCGCCGCCGGGGCGGCGCGCTGGGCCGCGGCCGCGAGCTCGTCCGGCGCGGCGCGCCCGCGCGCGGCGAGCGCGCGCGCCGCCTCGGGGTGCTCGGCGTCGCCGTCGCCGGCCAGCGCCTCGACGCGGCGCTGCTTCTGCTCCTCCTCGGCTTCGTTGTCGTCGAGCTCGCCGCGCCGCGGGTCCGGCGGCGACACGAGCTCCTCGAGCGGCGGGGGCGGCGCCGCGGCGATCAGGGAGCGGAGCGGCAGGCGCAGGCCGAGGGCGCTGTCGCCGGGCAGCAGGAAGAGGTGCCCGCGCCGGAAGCCCCAGCGCTCGCTGATCCACGACCCCCACTGGCGCGTGAGGGGCAGGACGAAGCCGACCTCGGAGCCGAGCCCCCTGTCGAGCACCCGCGCGAGGCGCCGCCGCTCCTCCGGGTCGTCGAGCTTCGCCTCGAGCGGGTCGACATCGACGGGCAGGCTCGCCTCGTCCTGGAGGTGGCGCCAGGGGTCCTCGTAGGCCGGCAGCAGGAACTCGGAGAGCCCGAGGCGCGCCGCGAGCGCCTGGGCGAACTGGCGCGACTGCAGGAGGCCGCGCCCGCGCGACGAGCTCCGCGCCGAGACAGCGGGATCCGCGTGGCGCGCCTGGGACATGTCGGTCCACAGCGCGACGCCGTCGCGGCGGCCGATGATCTCGAGCGCCCAGCGGGGCAGGCTCTCGCCGGGGTAGTGCTTGCCGGCGCGGAGCAGCAGGACGCCGCCCGGCGTGATCCGGCGCCGGAGCTCGTGCGTGAGCTTGAGGCCCTGCGACCACTTGGTCGGGCCGAGCGCGCCCTCGCGCCACTCCGGGGCGTCCGGGTACTCGCGCGAGTTGAAGGTCGGCTCGCCGCCCATGGTGAGGGTGAGGCCCGCCGCGGCGAGCCGCTCGTCCGCGCGATCGGCGACGGACAGGAGCTCCTGCCACACGGGCTCCTCGTAGGGCGTCGTGGGCCGCGGCTCGTGGCCGAGCCGCCCGACCTTCATCTCGAAGCGCACGTCGCTCGCGCGCACGTCGCTCGTGCCCTCGACCGGCGCCGCGAGCGCGGGCGACGCCGTGCAGGCGAGCGGGATGTGGCCCTCGCCGCAGAGCAGGCCGCTCGTCGCGTCGAGGCCGATCCAGCCGGCGCCGGGCAGGAAGACCTCGGCCCACGCGTGGAGGTCGACGACGTCGCGGCTCACGCCGCGCGGCTGGTCGGGGATCATCCCCTCGTCGGTGAGCTGCATGAGGTAGCCGCTGACGAAGCGCGCGGCGAGCCCGCGCGACCGGAGCGCCGCGATGAGCAGCACGGCCGAGTCGCGGCAGCTCCCGCGCCCGTGGCCGAGCGTCTCCTCCGGCGTCCAGATGCCGGCCTCCTCGCGGATGACGTACTTGACGCGCCGGTTGACCGCGGCGTTCAGGGCGATGATCAGCGAGACCGTGTCGCCGTCCCTCGGCAGCCCGGCGAGGAACTCGTCGAGCAGCGGGCCGCGGGAGATCGTTGGATCGGCGCTGGCGAGGAAGGGGGCCAGGTCCTGCGCGAGCTCGGCCGGGTAAGCGAACGGGACCTTCTCGACGCGCTCGTCGAGGTAGAAGTCGAACGGGTTGACGGGGCGCACGCTGACAGCGAGCTCGACGAGGATGTCGAGGTGCGGGACGCGCTCCCCTGCGGGCAAGAGCACCCGGGCGACGTGGTTGCCGTACGGGTCCTGTTGCCAGCGGACATCGATGGGGGGGTCGATCTTCAGGCTGTACGACTCGATCTTCGCCTTCGCGTGCGTCGCGGGCCGCAGCCGGATGAGGTGCGGGCCGAGCGCGGCGGGGGTTGGATAGCTGTAGCGGGTCCGGTGCTGGATGAGCAGGCGCACGGTGGTTGTCTCCGGGAGTGGCGCTATCCAATCAGAAGTGACTGCGTTCGTCTCGCTCTGCGCGAGGCGGCGCGCGATCGTTTCCGGGACGATTCAGCCAGGGAACGGCGGTGTGGCGACGCGGGGTATCTCTCGTCTCTCGAGCTCGTCACCTTGTCGCGCGCGGGTGAGGCAACGGCGAGCTGCCCGACCCCCGGCGACGGTGTTCTCCGCGGGCCTACCGGGGTGATGAGGCCGGGGATGCACCTGGGCGATGCGGGCGAGCGCGGCGAGATCGTGCGGCGGCGTCGCTGCACCTTTCGGCCTGTTCTGCTCCGCGTGGGACGCCGGGGCGGCTGCGCCGGCGCCGCGCGCTTGCCGTCCGAGGGCGAAGCGGTGATCATCGGCCGCGGTGTCGGATTCCGAGACAACACGGCCCTCGGTGGCCCCTGTCGAGCCGGGGACCGTGCTCGCCGGCAAGTACCGCGTGGAGCGGATCATCGGCCAGGGCGGGATGGGGGTCGTCGTCCAGGCGCGGCATGTCGTGCTCGACGAGCGTGTCGCGCTGAAGTTCCTGCTCCCCGAGTTCACCCGGCACCCGGAGGGGTCGGCCCGCTTCCTGCGCGAGGCGAAGGCCGGCATGCGGATCAAGAGCGAGCATGTCGCCCGTGTTTCGGACGTCGGCACGCTCGAGAACGGCGCCCCGTACATGGTCATGGAGCTCCTGGACGGGAGCGACCTCGCGCACCTGCTCCGGGACCATGGCGTGCTCGGCATGGAGGACGCTGTCGACTACGTCGTCCAGGGCAGCGAGGCGATCGCCGAGGCCCACGGGCTCGGGATCGTGCACCGCGATCTCAAGCCGGCGAACCTGTTCCTGACGACGCGCGCGGACGGCTCGCCGCTCGTGAAGGTGCTCGACTTCGGCATCTCCAAGATGGCGACCAACGCGGTCGACATCCTGACGGGCACGGACGCGGCGCTCGGGTCGGCGCTGTACATGTCCCCTGAACAAATGCGGCAGACCCGCTCGGTCGATCACCGCACCGACATCTACGCGCTCGGCGTCTCGCTCTACGAGCTGCTCGCCGGCCGGCAGCCGTACTACGCGGAGACGCTGCCGCAGCTCTGCGCGGAGGTGCTGACGGGCACGCCGACGCCGCTGCGGGACATCCGCCACGACGTGCCCGCCGAGCTCGCGGCCGTGCTCGAGAGGGCCTACGCCCGCCAGCGCGAGCACCGGCATGCGTCGGTCGCCGAGCTCGTCGTGGCGCTCGCGCCGTTCGCGCCCGCGCGCACGTACCCGACCATCGACCGGATCGCGCGCATGGGCGGCCTGTCGCTGCGCGCCGCCGCCCTCGGCGGGCACCGCGCGTCGCAGCCCTCGTACTCGGACGCGCGGGGCTCGTCGCCCGCGATCCGCGAGCCGTCGTGGCCGGGGATCTCGTCGCCCCCGCCGGTCGGGCACGCCGACGCCGCGCCGCTGCCGCGCCCGGCGACGCCGTACCCGCACCCGCCGTTCTCGCAGCAGGCGCCGGCGGTCGCCCACGCGGCGACGCCGTACCCGCACCCGCAGTCGCCGTTCTCGCAGCAGCCGCCCGCCGGGGCCGCCCACGCGGGGGCGCCGTACCCGCAGCCGCCGTACTCGCAGCCGCCGTACTCGCAGCCGCCTTCGGGCGCCGGCGGGGCGCCGGGGCCGCACGGCGCGGAGGGCGGCAGGCCGAGCCCGGTGCCGCCGGACGGCCTCCCGGCGCCCACGCCGCAGCAGCAGATCGTGCCCGGCCCGTACAACGCGCCGATGAGCTCGCGCGCCGCCGCGACGTTCGCCTCGTCGACAACCCTCGGGATCTCGTCGGACGGGCGCCGGATCCCGGGCTTGCAGGCCTCCCCTGCCGCGGTGGTCGCGATCGCGCTGCTCTCGGCGACGCTGCTCCTCGGGGTCATCGCCGTCGGCGTGTTCGTGATCCGCGGGAGCGGCCAGGACGACGCGGGGACGACGCCGGCCACGCCGGCCGCGAGCGCCACGCCGCCCGCCGCGTCGGCGCCGACGCCGGCCGCGGAGACGCCCGGGCCGAGCGCGGGGGCGGCGACGCCGGGCGAGCCGACGGTCCGGCCCACAGGGGCGGCGAATGACGGCGCGACGACCGACGCTGCGACGACAGGCGCTGCGGCCGCGAGCGCCTCGACGGCCGCGAGCGCCTCGACGACAGCGAGCACCTCGACGACAGCGAGTCCCTCGGCGGCGACGCCTGCCTCTGCGCCGGTGAGGGCTGCGCCTCCCGCGGTCCGCAACAGGCCCGCCGCCCGCACAGCGCCGCCTCCGGCGACGCCGCGACCTCTTCAAGGCATCGACCTGAACGATCCGCACTGAGCCCACCGCCCATGATCCCCTCCCGATTGCACGCCCCCCGCGCGCTCCGTCGCGCCCGCCTCGCCCTCGCCTCGATCGTCCTCGCCTCGGCCGCCCTGCTCGCGCCCGCGGGCGCCGCGGCGCAGGGCGCGGGCGATCCCACCCTGGCCCAGACGCTGTTCGAGGAGGGGCGCCGCCTGATGGAGGCCAAGTCGTACGCGGAGGCGTGCCCCAAGCTGGCGGAGAGCCAGCGCCTGCGGCCCGGCACGGGCACGCTGCTCAACCTGGCGCTGTGCAACGAGGCGCTCGGCAGGACGGCGACGGCGTGGGGGCAGTTCAAGGAGGCGCTCTTCGCCTCGAAGAAGGAGGGCAACGCGGCGCGTGAGGCGTTCGCGCAGGAGCACATCAGCGCCCTGGAGCCGCGGCTCTCGAGGATCCAGCTCAACGCGGAGGGCACGCCCGGCCTGCTGATCCGCGTCGACGGCCACGACATCCCCGCGGCGGCGCTCGGCACGCCGATCCCGATCGATCCGGGCTCGCACGAGGTCGAGGCGACAGCGCAGGGCTACTCGGTCTGGTCGACGACCGTGCAGGTCGGCGACAGCGCCGACCTGAGGACGATCGCCATCCCGAAGCTCCAGCCGGCGCCCCCCGAGAAGGTCGCCGCGCCAGCGGGGCCCGCGGCGGGCGGCGCCCCCGGCGGGGCCGGCGGCGGCGAGGGCCTGCGCACCGCGGGCTTCGTGATCGGCGGCGCCGGCGCGGCGGTGCTCGGCGTCGGCGCCGTGTTCGGGATCCTCGCCGCGGGCCAGGCGAGCGACGCGGAGAAGGACCAGGCGCTCTGCCCGAGCAAGCAATGCACGCCGCGCGGTCGCGAGGAGATCAACGCGGCGGAGACCAAGGCGCTCGTGTCCACGATCGGCATCGGCGTCGGCGTGGCCGCGCTCGGCGCGGGCGCGATCCTGGTGCTGACGTCGGGCCCGTCGAGGACGGAGGGCGCCCGCGCCGCCGGGGCGCGACACGGCTCGTCGGGCGGCCGGGTGCAGGCGCGCGTCGTGCCGCTCATCGGCCCTGACGGCGGCGGCGTCGGGGTGCTCGGCGCCTTCTAGCGCGGGGCTCGGCCGCGCCGGGCGCGGCGAGGGGGGATGAAGAGAGATAGACCGCCAGGGCGCAAGGGACGCGAGGAAGAGAGAAGAGGAGAGAGGCAGAGAGGAGAAGAGAGATAGAATATCTCTCCTACCTTCTTCTCTTGTCTCCTCTTCTCCTGGCGTCCCTTGGCGTCTTGGCGGTTTGTCTATCTTCTCGTCCGAGCACACCGCACCTGAGCGCCGCTCGAGAGAAGACGGTCACTTACGCGTCAATCAGGGGGTGTCCGCACGTGACATCAGCGCCGGTGCGCGCTCGCTTATGTCTTGATGGATGACGACGGTCCGTTCGTGGAGACGTCTATCACGGCCAGGCTCAGGAGCTGCAAGGGCGATGTGATGGATCGCTGGGCGCGCCGGGTGCTCGAGGATCCGAGGGCGGCGAGGGCGCCGCGGCCCGCGGGGCCCTTGCTCGCCCGCGAGGTCCCTGAGCTCTTTGACGATCTCGTCGAGGTGCTCTCGGCGAGCCGGCGCGCCGAGCAGCGCGGCGGCGAGGACGCGGAGCTCCGCTGCGCCCACGCGCGGGTCGAGGAGCACGCGCGCCGCTGCGCCGCGCAGGGGAGCTGCATCGCGGCGGCGCTGCGGGAGCTGTCGCACCTCCGGGCGGCGCTGATCGAGGTCTGCGTCGAGCAGGGCATCTCGCTCGGGGTGAGCGAGGCGCAGGTGATCCACGCGGCCGTGGACGCGAGCATGTGGACGAGCGCCCTCGAGATCGAGGCGGCGACGCGCGCCGCGCTCGAGGACAGCGGCGCGCTGCTGCGGCTCGCCACGCGCGCCGGCGGCGTGGGCGTGTGGGATTACGACACCGTGACAGGCAAGCTGCGCTGGGACGAGCGCTCCCGGGAGGTGGCCGGGCTGGATCCGGCGTCGGAGGTCCGGTACGACGTGTTCCTCGCCGCGATCCACCCCGACGATCGCGAGCGCGTGCAGGAGGCCGTGCGGCGCTCGCAGACCCTGGAGAGCGGCGGCGAGTACAGCATCGAGTACCGCCTCGTGGGGCTCTGCAACGGGGTGGAGCGCTGGGTCGCCGTGCAGGGGCGCACGTTCTTCGACGCCGAGGGGCGCAGCGTCCGGATGATCGGCACCGTGATCGATGTCACCGAGCGCAAGCGGGCGGAGGCGGCGCGGCGCGAGGAGCTCGTCCGTCGCGGCCGGTTCATGGCGGCGTTCAGCCATTACCTGCGCACGCCGCTGACCTCGATCACGCTGGCGAGCCGCATGCTGACCCACCACGGCAACCTGACGCCGCGCCAGGCGAGGAACGCCGAGCGGATCGCGGCGAGCGCGCGCCGGATGGCGCGGACCATCGACGACCTTCTCGATCTGACGCGGAGCCGCTGCGGCGCCAACGGCATCCCGATCGCGCCGAGGCCGGAGGACCTCCACGCCCTCTGCAAGAGCGCGATCGACGAGCTCAGGGCGGCGCACCCGGGCGTGCCGATCCGGCTCGATGTGGAGGGGAGCGGCGCCGGGCTGTGGGACGCCGAGCGCGTCGCGCAGATGGTGACGAACCTCGTGCAGAACGCTGTCGATCACGCCGACCCGGGGAGCGCCGTCGGGGTGACCGTGCGCCCGCGGGGGGGCGATCTCCTGATCGAGGTGCACAACGACGGGCCGTCGATCGCGCCCGAGCTGATGGAGACGCTGTTCGACCCGTTCCATCCGGCGACCGCGGGAGGGAGGACGAGCACGGGGCGCGGGCTGGGGCTGGGGCTGTTCATCGCGCAGCAGATCGCGAAGGCGCACCGCGGGGAGATCGCGGTCGAGAGCACGGCGGCGCGGGGGACGACGTTCACGGCGAGGCTGCCGCGGACGGGGGAGGCGGTGGGGAGCTGAGCGTCGCGGGGCGCGAAACACGCCCCCGGGTCACGCGTGCGAGGCGGCTCGAACGCGCCCGGGTCCAATTCGTAAATGAATAGTAAATACAAATAATTGCGCGAAACACTGCGCGCGCGCGCCGGCCACCCGGCGCCGTGATCCGCGCCCCCCGGATCTCCTTCATCCCCTCCCCACCCCGCCGTATCCTCCTCGCTGGAGGCGCCTCATGCCGACAGCGACGAGACCCCAGAACGCGACGCTCACGGGCGCGCTGCCGCTCGATCGGCCCACGGCGGAGCGGCCACACCGGCTCTACGTGGCCACCTCGAACCACTGCAACCGCTCGTGCCCGTGGTGCTGCACCTGCTCGTCGCCCCGGGGGCAGACCTTCCTCGCGCTCGACCGCTACCGCGCGAGCTTCCCGGCCGAGGGCCCGTTCGAGGTGCAGCTCGAGGGCGGCGAGCCCACGATCCACCCGCACTTCGACGAGATGGTGCGGCTCGCCCGCGCCGAGCGCCGGTGCGCGCGCGTCGTCGTGGTGACCAACGGCGTCGAGCTCCCGCGCGACCCGGCCGGGCTCGACGCCTGGCTGGAGAAGCTCGGCGAGCCCACCACGATCAAGCTCTCGGTCAACCACCACCTCCTCGAGCACGACAGCGGCCTGCTCGCCCTCGCGCGCGCCCTGCGCGAGCGGCTCGCGGCGCTCGGCGGCGACCGCCAGCTCGTCCTCAACGTCCGGCTGCGCAAGAGCGAGCCGGACGGCGATGCGTGGGTCGTGCAGGCGGTGCGCGACGCGGGGCTCATCGAGCTCGCCAACGTGTTCCACCTGCAGCGCTACGGCTTCGCGCAGAAGCACGAGGATTGGGAAGAGCCCTTCCTCGTCGGCACCCATTTCACGATGCTCAACCCGGACGGCCACGCCTTCGGCCCCGACCTCGTGGCGCGCTCCGACGCCATGAGGAGGCTGCCGTGAGCGCGCGCCCGTTCCGCGACGAATGGCGCCGGCTGAAGAGCCGCGCCTTCGACCTGACCGGCAACAGCACCGCCGGCGAGACGGTGCGCTTCGACCTGTGGGGCCGGCCGGTCGAGGTCTACCGCAATGCGAACTTCTCCATCTACAGCCGGCAACCCTGCAATGCGAGATGCCACTTCTGCGTCGAGGAGCTAAGGCCCGCGTCGCGCGGGCGGAGCCTCTCCGTGCAGAAGAGCGTCGAGGACGACGACGGGCGCTATTTCGACGCGCTGGCCGAGTCGCTGGAAGCGCTCCGCCCGCTGGATCCGACTGTATCCATCACCGGCGGCGAGCCGAGCCACGATCCGCGGCTGCCCCGCATCCTCGCGCTCGGGCAGGCCCGCCGCGGCCGCAAGCGGACGCTCACCACGAACGGCTCGGGGCTGCTCCAGGAGCGCGAGGGGAAGCGGGTGATCGACTGGATCGTCGAGACCGGCGTCCAGCACCTCAACATCAGCCGCGCCCACCCCGACCACGACCGGAACGCCAGGCTCATGGTGATGAAAGACGGCCTGAGCGTCGACGAGCTCCGCCGCGTCGTGGCGGCGGCAGCGGCCGGCGGCACCCGGGTGCGCCTCTCCTGCGTGCTCCTGGAGGGGCAGATCGATACAGTGGAGCAGATCGTGGCCTATCTGCGGTTCGCGCTGTCGCTCGGCGTGGACAACGTGATCTTCCGGCAACTGATGAAGACCGACCCGGCCGCCGTGGTCGAGAACCACGTTGTCAAATACAGCGATCGCGCCCGCGTCCAGCTCGAGCCGCTCCTCGACGCGCTGAGCGCCGACGCGCGGTTCTCGTTCGAGCGGCAGATCGTGGGCTATTACTACTATGTCGAGGTGTTCCGCTTCGAGGACATCGATGTCGTCTTCGAGGAGGCCGATCTCGCGCAGCTCGAGGAGACGAAGCGCTCCGGCCCGGGCATCGTCCACGAGCTCATCTTCCACCCGAATGCCCGGCTCGCCTCCACCTGGCAGCCCTGGGACGGCATCCTGGGCCCGCCGCCGGCGGCGCGCGCCGCGCTCGACGCCTCAGCCGCGCTCGACGCCTCATGACGCCGCCCGTCATCCCCCTGCCCTACATCGGCCGGAACCTGCTCTTTCTCGAGGAGGTGCTGGACGAGCTCGCGGCGCGCGGCATCACGGGCCCTCTCCTGTTCCGCGCGAGCGAGGTGGACAAGCTGGCTCGCCTGCTGGAGCACGGCACCGACCGCGCCGGATACCCCGGAGAGCGGCCGTGGACCGACGGCCCGGATCAGGGGCGCGCGATCCGGCACGAGGACGTGATCTTCGCGACGACAGCCGACGAGATCCGGCGGGGAGAGCGGGATCCCGAGCGGTCCACGTCGCTCAAGAAGTTCGCCTTGATCGAGCGGCCGCTGTTCGTCGCGCACGACGCCCGCGGCTTCGTGAAGCTGTGCGACAGGCAGTATGAAGTCCGCGATCCAGCGCGGAAGCCGGCGGCGCTCCTGGCGCTGTTCCCGGTGACCCGGCTCGATCCGATCCAGGGCTGGTTCTCCGAGGAAGCCGGCCTCGCGTACAGGGCGCTCGTGCGCCCGCTCCGGGGCGGCGCGATGGTCGAGGTGGGCTCCTGGAAGGGGCTCTCCACGGCGTACGTCGGGCGGCTCGCGGCGAGCAACGGCGTCGCGCTCCATTGCGTCGACGCCTGGGAGGGCTCCAGCGACGAGTATGCCGCGCACTACCGCGTCATGCTGGCAGCGGAGGACGTACCCGGCGTGTTCCAAGCGAACCTGGAGGCGCTCGGGATCCGAGCGAACGTCCACCGGCTCGCCTCCATGGAGGCTGCGGCGCGCTTCGACGACGCGAGCCTGGATCTCGTGTTCCTCGACGGCTCGCACGATCGGGCGGCGGTGATGGCGGACATCGAGGCCTGGTGGCCCAAGCTGAAGCCGGGCGCGATCCTGGCCGGACACGACCACAACGAGGAGCACGCGGGCGTCATGGAGGCTGTCGCGCGCTTCACGGCGCTCGCTGGACGTGCCGTCGAGGTCGGCGGGGGCTCGGTGTGGTGGACGCGGCGGTGAGCTCGTGATGAGCAAGCGTCTCTTCGTGGCGACGGGCGCGTATGCGTGCGGCAAGACAACGACGCTCCGTCACCTCGCGTCCACGCGGGGCCGCCGCGTGCACGGCGAGGCGCACAGGCGCGTGCTGGACGAGCTCGGGGCGCGCACGCACGGGCATCCGCCGGACGAGCCGTTTCGCCCGATCGACGCGCCGGAGCACGTCTGTCCCCTGTGCCGCAAGCGGGAGTTCGCCGCCCGGGTGCTGGAGACCCAGAAGGCGATCGAGGCGGAGGCGCGCAGCGGAGACTGGCTGGAGCGCGGGTACCTCGATCCGGTCGAGTACTACCTGCGCACGAGCGGAGAGGTGGAGTATCCCTGGCCGCCCGGCGAGCCCGCGTTCGAGCGCTATGCGCTGGTGTTCCTGTTCGCCGTGATGCCGGAGATCCAGGCCCCGCGCTGGGGCAGGAGCCGAGGAGAGCGCGCCGAGGAGGCGGAGCGGATCAACCAGCGGCTCGGCGCGATGTACCGCGCGGCCGGCTTCGAGGTGGTCGACGTCGGCCCCGGCACCGTGGAGGAGCGGGCGGACTTCCTGGCGAGCCGCGCGGAGGTGGTCGATGCAAGGTGAGCAGCGCTTCGGGCTTCATGGCGTCTCCTGACAGACCTACGTGAGGATGCGGGACGGGCCAGCGAGCTCATTCCTGATCTGGATCTCGTCGCGCTCGCGCGGTCGTGCGCTGGCCGGACCAGCACGAGGCGGTCAAGGCGTTCCGCGCCTGGCTGCGGAACGGAAGCTGACTCTGTAGCTCTCGCAGCGACGGCGTTGCCTCACGCCGGAGGACCACCGCGCGCCTCCCGCGTGCAGTCTACTGGGCACCGGACCTCACGAACATGCAACGAAAAGAGAATTGAACCACAGAGGCACAGAGGCCACAGAGGATGAGAAGAAATCAATCTCTCTCCTCTTCCCTCTGTGCTCTCTGTGCCTCTGTGGTTTTAATCTCTTTCTTCCAGACCGTCGCAAACGCGCGTCGCGCGGCAGCACACGACGCTCACCCTTCCGCGAAGTCCGGCGCGAGCCGCACGTCCTTGAGCTCCGCGCCGAGCAGCTCGATCGCGGCCGCGACGAGCGGGTGGTCGGCCACGGCGCGCTTGGCGGCCTCGACGCGCGCCTTGCGCTCGGCGGTCTCGACCTGCGCGAGCGACGGGCCGGCGCTGCCGCGGGTGATCGTCTCGAAGACCAGCTCGGCGGGGCCGCCGAAATGGGCGTGCAGGACGCGGGCGAGCAGCTCGCGGGCAGGGGGCTCGGTCGCCTGGCCGGAAAGGAACGAGTTTGCCTCGTAGCCGAGGACGACGCGGGTCGGCTTCAGCTCCAGCACGGCCGCGTGCTCGAGCACCGAGGCGAGCGCCGGCCGCTGCCCCCGGACCGCGGTGATCACCGCGCGCCAGGTGGCGAGGTCGTCGGCGTTCATCGCCGGCGGCGGCGCGCTCATCGGCGGCGGCGGCGCGCTCATCGGCGGCGGCGGCGCGCTCGTCCTTGACACGGGGCTCGGCGCCGCGGGGGCCGCCGGAGGGCTCTGCGGGACGGAGTAGAGCGCGCCGCGCGGCGAAGGAGGCGGCGCGCTGTCGGGGCGGAACGCCGGCGCGGCCGCCCCGTTCGCGTACGGCGCCTTCGCGAAGGCCGGCGCGGCGCCGCCCGCGAACGCCGGCGCGGCGCTGCCAGCGAAGGCCGCCGCCGCGCCGCTCACGCCCGGCGCGCCGTTCACGAGGGAGACGACGTTCGCCGCCGCGCCGTTCGCCGCCACGCCGCCGCTCGCCCGCGCCACCCCGCTCGCGGCCGGCGCGCTGAACGTGGCCGGCGCGCTGAACGTGGCCGGCGCGCTGAACGTGGCCGGCGCGCTGAACGCGGCCGGCGCGCTGAACGTGGCCGGCGCGCCGTTGGCTCTCGCCGCCCCGCTCGCGCCCGACGCGCCGCTCGCGAACGCGGCGACGCCGTTCGCCGCCGCGCCGTTCGCCCGCGCCACGCCGTTCGCCGCCGCGCCGTGCGCAGGCGCCGCGCCCGCGCCGCGCGCATCCGCCCGCGCGTCCTCCTCCGGCGCAGCCTCGGCCGGCGCCGCGCCGCGCCTCGGCGCAGCCGCTCCGCCGGGCGGCGCGCCGGGCCGCTGCGGCCCGCGCTCCGGCGCTCCGCCACCGCCGCCACCACCACCACCGCCGCCGCCGCCGTTCAGCCGCCGCTCGAGATCGCCGAGGCGGCGCAGCAGCTCGTCGATCGGCAGGAGCGGCGGCCGCCTCGCGAGGCGCACCAGCGCCATCTCCAGCGAGGCGCGCGGCTGGCCGCTCCGGACGATGTCGTCGAACGCGCGCGAGAAGCCCTGGTGAAGCCGCGTGAGGTCGTCCGCGTCCGCCCTCGCCGCGAGCGCCCGCGCGTCGGCGACCTCCTCGTCGGCAAGATCGAGCAGCGGCGCCGGATCGTCGCAGACCTTGGCCACCACGAGGTCGCGCAGGTGCGCGAGGAAGTCGCGGGCCACGTGCGGCAGGTCGTACCCCTGCTGCGCGAGCTCGCCGACGATGCGCACGCACGCCGCGGGATCGCCGTCCACGAGCGCCTCCGCGAGCCGGTGCAGCACAACGCGGTCGGCCACGCCGAGCACCTTCGCCACGCCCTCGGCCGTGATGCGATCGCCGCTCGTGCCCACCCACGCGATCACCTGGTCGAGAAGGCTCATCGCGTCGCGCATGCTCCCCGCCGCCTCGCGCGCGAGCGCGCTGAGCGCCGGATCGTCCGCGGGGATCTTCTCCTGCTCGAGCACCCAGCGGAGCCGCGCCGCGATCGCCTGCGCGCCGATGAGCTTGAAGTCGTAGCGCTGGCACCGGCTCAGGATCGTGACCGGGACCTTGTGCACCTCCGTCGTCGCGAAGATGAACTTCACGTGCGGCGGCGGCTCCTCCAGCGTCTTCAGGAACGCGTTCCACGCCGCGTTCGAGAGCATGTGGACCTCGTCCACGATGAAGATCTTGAACCGGTCGCGCGCCGGCCGGTACGGCAGGCTCTCCTGGAGCTTGCGCACCTCGTCGACGCCGTTGTAGCTCGCGCCGTCGATCTCCTGGACATCGACGTCCGCGCCGACCGTGATCTCGGCGCACGGCGCGCACGTCTGGCACGGCTTCGCCGTCGGGCCGTGGACGCAGTTCAGCGCCTTCGCGAGGATGCGGGCGCTCGTCGTCTTGCCGACCCCGCGGACGCCCGTGAAGAGGAAGGCGTGCGCGACGCGATCGCGCGCGATGGCGTTGGCGAGCGTCGTGGAGACGTGCTCCTGGCCGACGAGATCCTCGAAGGACTGCGGGCGCCATTTCCGCGCGAGGACGACGTAGCTCATACGCTGCTCGACTAGCACCTTCTCGCGGGCGCGTCGCCGCGGCTGTGGCCGGCACGGAGGTCGCCCCGCATTCCGGAGAGTTTGCCAGAGTTGCCGCGCCGAACGCACCCCGCTCCGTCACGGCCGGGCGCGGGCGCCGCGCAGCAGGGGAGTGCCTGGAGAGCCGGAAGGGTCGGTTCCCTGGAGAGCTCCTCCGCTCCCCGGGCACCCTGTGCGCGGCGGCGCCGCGCCGGTCCGCGCACCGCGTCGAAAAGGCCCGCGCTCGCCCCTTCCCCTTCCTCCCCCTTCCCGGTTGCGGCCCGGCGCCGTTCACGGCATAGACCGCCGTCTGACCATGCAATTTCGCGGCGGAATGAATGAGCTGGTTCGCCAGGCGGCGCGCATGCAGCGCAAGATCGACCAGGTGAAGGGCGAGCTGAAGGACCGCGAGGTGAGCGCGACAGCCGCCGGCGACAAGGTCTCGGTCGTTGTCTCCTGCGAGGGCAAGCTGCGCCGGATCGACGTCGACCCCGCGTTCCTCGCGAGCGAGGGCCTGGAGATGGCGCTCGACGCCATCGTCGCGGCGACGAACTCGGCGCTCGACACGGCCGACAAGCTCGTCGAGAGCGAGATCGCCAAGGTGACCGGCGGCGTCAAGCTCCCCGGCATGCACACTTGATCGCGTTGCGTCCCCCGGCGTCGCCCCCCGGCTCCTCGAAGGTCCCGAACGGCGGCCGGGCCGCGCCCGGCTTCCGCGGCGCGCCCGGCGGCATGCCCGCCCGGCTGTCGCGCGTCGCCCAGCTCCTCGCGCGCCTGCCCGGGGTCGGCGAGAAGACGGCCCAGCGCTTCGCCCTCTTCCTCGTGACAGCCGGCGAGGACACAGCGCGCGACCTGGGCGGCGAGCTCGTCGAGCTCTGCGACCACATCCGGCCGTGCGCCCGCTGCGGCAACATCGCCGAGATCGGCGAGGACGGCCAGGCGCTCTGCGCCGTCTGCCTCGACACGCGGCGCGACGGCGCGCTCCTCTGCGTCGTCGCGCGCGTGCAGGACCTGCTCGCGATCGAGCGGAGCGGGGCGATGCGCGGGCGCTACTTCGTGCTCGGCCGGCTCCTCTCGCCGCTCGAGGGGGTCGGCGCCGAGGAGCTGCCGCTCGAGGCGCTCCGGGCGCGCGTGCGCGACCCCGAGCAGCCGGTGCGCGAGGTGCTTGTCGCCACGCCGCCGTCGGTCGACGGAGAGGCGACCGCGCTGCTCATCGCGCGCGAGCTCGGCGCCATGGGGATCCAGGTCACGCGCATCGCCAGCGGCGTGCCGCACGGGGGAGATCTGGAGTTCGCCGACCAGGTGACGCTGGGGCGAGCCATCGAAGGCCGGAAGAGCTTCGGCTAGGGGGAACCGCGCCGACCGGCCCCCGGCGCGCCGTGCGGGCGGGCCGGGCGGGCGGGCCTTCCGCCTCGCCGGAGCGCTCCACGATTCAGAGGTCGACATGTCCAAAACCGCAATCACATCCGATCGGGCCCCGCGCGCCATCGGCCCCTACTCGCAGGCCGTCAGGGCCGGCGATCTCGTGTTCTGCAGCGGCCAGATCCCGATCGATCCAGCGACGGGCGAGCTCGTCGCCGGCGGGATCGAGGCGCAGACCGCCCAGGTGATCAAGAACCTGACCGAGGTGCTGTCCGCGGCCGGCGCGAGCTGGAACGACGTGGTGAAGACCACGATCTTCCTCACGGACCTCGCGGATTTCGCCGTCGTCAACCAGGTGTACGGGGCGGCCGTCGGCGGCGTGCTGCCCGCACGGGCGACGGTGCAGGTGGCGGCGCTGCCCAAGGGCGCCGCCGTCGAGATCGAAGCTGTTGCCCATCTTTCGCGATAATCGGGGAGCCGCGGCCGCGGTCCCCATCTCCAAAATGTCCCCGGGAGCCTCGACATGAGCACAAAGAACGAGAGCGAGAGCACGGAGCGGACCGCCAGCGCAGTTCCCGAAGCTGCGCGCGAGGGCGCCCCCGATGCAGAGAGCGCAGACAAGCCGCGCGCGCGGAGGGTCGTCCGCTCGGCGAGCACGTCCGTCGCGAGCAAGGCCGACGAGCCGTCGGAGGGCGCCTCGGCGCAGCCCGCGGGCGAGGCGCCGCGTCCCCCCTCGGCCAAGGCCGCCGCAAAGGAGCCGCAGGGCTCGCTGCTGGATCTGATCGCGCCCCGCAAGCGGCCCGCGCTGGCCGACGCGCCGGCGCCTGCCACGAACGAGGACACCGCGCCGCCGCCCACCGTCGCGCCGCGCGTGGTGCGCGACTACCGCGCGCCCAGGCCCGAGCGGCCCGCCGTCGCTGCCGGCGGCCCGAGGCCCGACCGCGGGCCCAGGCCCGACAGGGGACCCAGGCCCGACCGCGGCCCGAGGCCTGATCGCGGCCCGAGGCCCGACCGCGGGCCCAGGCCCGACAGGGGACCCAGGGCAGAGCAGGGACCTGGAGCAGCGCAGGGAGCCGGCGGGGAGCAGGGCCCGAGGCCCGACCGCGGGCCCAGACCCGACAGGGGACCCAGGCCCGACCGCGGCCCCAGGCCTGATCGCGGCCCCAGGCCGGACCGCGGCTTCTCGGCGCGGCCCGGCACCGAGGGCGGGCGGCCGGACAGCGGGCGCCCGCAGGGCGCTCGGGCCGGGGCACAGGGCGCCGAGGGACGAGGGCCCGCGCCGAAGCAGCAGAGCCAGCGGATGGTGACCGTGACCGGCCAGGGCGCGACAGCGACGGTGGTGACGGCCAAGGAATCCCGGCCGCAGCAGCAGCAGGGCCCGACGAGGCCGGCGCACCTCCTGTTCGCGCTGCCGGCGGCGAAGGCGAAGCAGGTCGCGGCCTCGGACAAGCCGGCGCTCACCGCGCGCGAGGCGCTCAGCGCGCGCACAGCGAAGGCCAAGCAGGCCACGGCGGCCGCGAAGAGCAAGGCCGAGGGCGGCGCGCGCCAGGACGGCGGCGCGGGGGCGGCGAAGGTCGACTTCGACGCCGAGGTGCTCGCGGCGGGCTGGGATCGGGCGCTCGAGGCGCTGCGGGCCGCGGGCGACGCCGCGCCGGCGCTCGTCGACGCGTGGCTCGGCGCCTCGAACGTCGAGGCGATCGCGGCGGCCGCCGAGGCGGAGGACGCCTCCGGCGCGGCGCGCAAGGCGGCGCGGCGCGCGCTCAACGTGCTGAAGTCGCGCGGGGCGGCGATCCCGACGCGCCCGCGCGTGGCGCGGCTCGCGGACGACCGCGCCGAGGTGGTCGAGGCGACGCTGATCCCGCCCGACTCGAGCGGGACCGAGGCGATCGCGATCACGAGCCGCGACACGAGCGGCCGCTACCGGATCGCGGAGGTGATCGTGCGCGAGTCGGTCGGCGTGCTCCACGCCGGCGCGGGGTGGCTCAGCGGCTCGCAGCTCAAGGAGGGCCGCGCGCGCGCGTACGACAACCTGGGCACGGCGCCCGTGCCCGTCTCCCTGGAGTGGGCGCGCCACCGGATCGCGGAAGCGAAGCGGCAGAACGCTGTGTCGGGGCAGGTCGTGCCGCTCGGGCTGGAGGGGTGCCGCGATCTCATCGAGCCCGCGCCGGAGGCCGAGCCGCGGCACCCGGTGGCCGACCTCGAGGAGAGCCTGACGGACGAGCTGGTGACGGCGCACATCGCCGGCTCCGCCGCCCTGCACGAGGAGCCGGAGTTCCGGCACTGGCTGCCCGCGCGGCCGGCGCTCGACGAGCTCCTGCAGAAGGTCGGCCAGCGGCTCGGGGCCGCCGGGGCGCGCGATCCCGAGCAGGTGAACGTGGCGCTGCGCGAGGAGATCGAGCTCGCGACCGACCGGTTCTTCTCGCCCGAGGTGCGCGCGCAGCTCGCGGCCCGGATGCGCAGCAGCGCCGTCTCGCTGCGCGCGCGCAAGGGCGACGCGGCGGCCACCGCCGCCCTCGCCGTCGCGCGCGCGGCCAAGGAGGCCGGGCTGATCACCGCGCCGCCGCGCGAGATCCCGTTCCTGGCGGCGTTCTTCCAGAAGGCGCTCGGCGTGCTCGCGCAGCAGGGCGGCGGGCAGCTCCGGGTGCCGGTCCCGGCCGGCGCCGGACCGCGCCCCGGGGCGGCCCCGGCGGCGGGCGGCGCGGGCGACGAGGCCCAGGGCGCCGAGGCGCAGGGCACCGACGCGCCGAGCGCCGAGGCCCAGGAGCCCGCCGGCGGGTGATCGGGAGCGCCGGCCCGGGCGGCCGGTGATCCGGAGCGCTGGCTCGACGGGCCGGTGATCCGGAGCGCCGGCCAGGCCGGCGCCGTACCGACAAAGGCCGAGAGGCGAGCCCGGGGGAACCCGGCGCTCGCCTCTCGCTTTTGTGCTCGCGGAGCTACTTCACGAGGATCGCGATGTCGCCGTTCTCGGTGAAGAGCGTGAGATGGCCGCCGTCGCCGTCGCCCATCGTGTACGACGTGCCGGCGTCGTTCGCGGCGGTCGCCCATGTCGAGGGCAGGCCCTGCTCGACGATGTCGCCAAAGAGCGTCTGCGCTGTCATCGTCCCGTCCACCCCGGCCGGCACCGAGAGCTCGAGCGCGCCGTTGCCGCTCGAGATCGAGCCGTCCGAGTCGCTCCACGCGTCGACGTCGACGAAGACGCTGCCGTTGTCGGTGGACACGTCGATCGCGCCGCGCGCGCCGACCACATCGATGCTGCCGTTGCCGCTCTGCACCGTGGTGCCGCGGGACGGGGCGCCGTCGAGGTCGACGTCGACGCTGCCGTTGTCCTGCTCCACGCGGAGCACGCCGTCGAAGCCGGCGGGCAGGACGACCTGGATGTCGGCGCCGAGGTACCCCGAGGCGCCCGACGTGGTCTTTGTCGAGATGACCACGTCACCGTCGATGATCGCGGCGAGCCGGAGATCGTTCTCCATCTCCGCGACAGCGAGCCTGTTCTCGTCCTTCTTGCGCATCGTGAACGGCGAGAAGGTGACCACGACGTCGCTCACGTTCCCGGTGCTGACCTCGACGTCACCGTTGTCGCTCACGATGCGGACGCCCTGGGTCGGGAGATATTTGACGCGCGCGCTCTCGTCGCTGCCCTCGTAGCGAACGAGGGTCTCGGCGGTGATCGAGTTCTCATCCGTGGTCACGGCGCACCCGGCCGTCGCCGCGGCGGTCGCGGCGCAGATCAGGAAGCAGGCGATTCGAAGCGAGCGATTCATCATGGATTCCTCTCGGACTGAGTGTACGGCAGGCCAGGGCCGAGCCCCATCCGGCCGCGCAGGGAGCGTGCCAGGTTGCTCCTTGGACGCGCGCGCCGCGCTGGACATCAGGGATCGCAAGAATCCGACGCGGTCGGGTCGGCCGCGCGGCTCACTGTGCGTCCCAGGGGAGAGGTGCCGCACCGAGACCCACCTTCTTGCGGAAAGCGGCGTGCAGCGCGCGGGTCTGCGGGCCGGGAACCCCCGCGCCGATGGGGTGCGCGTCCACACGGACGACAGGGACGATCTCGCGGAGGCTCGAGGTGATGAACACCTCCTCGGCGGCGAGGAGCCGGGACATGGTGACGGGCTCGCAGCACGCGGGCATGCCGAGCTCGCCCGCGACCTGGATCACGTTGGCCCGGGTGATGCCGACCAGGATCCCGGCCTCCTCGGGCGGGGTGATCAGCAGGAGCCCGGGGCCCTCCTCGCCCTCGTGCGCCGGGGGCCGCCGCTCCACGAGGAAGACGTTGGACGTCGTCCCCTCGACGACGTGGCCTGAGGGGTCGAGGATGAGCGCCTCGTGCGCCCCCGCGGCCCGCGCCTCGCGCAGGGCGAGCAGGCTCTCGAGGTAGTTCGAGACCTTCGCCCCGGGCGCCGCGTCGCCGGCCCGCTGGGTGCGGGTCGAGATGACCGAGATCCCGTCGCGGTAGAGCGCGCCCGGCAGCGGCTTCAGCGGCTCGACGACGATGACGCGGAGGGGCGCGCCCGCGAGCGCAGGATCGAGCCCGAGCGGACCGCTGCCGCGGGTCAGCATCACGCGGACGTAGCTCTCGGTCGGCATGGCGGCCTCGGCCGCAGCGCCGGACGAGCCCGCCGTTGCGCCCGCGCCACCGGCCGCGTGGGCGGCCCGGATCAGCGAGCGCACCTCGCGCTCGAGCTCGTCGCGCGGGATCGGCAGGGCGATCGCGATCCGCCCGGCCGAGCGCTCGAGGCGGGCGAGGTGCTCCTCCAGGGCGAACGGCTCGCCGCCGTAGGTGCGGATGGTCTCGAAGACGCTATCGCCGTAGAGGAAGCCTCGGTCGTAGACAGAGACCCTGGCTTCCTCCGGCGGGAAGACGACACCGTCGATGCTGACAAGCCGCGTCACACGGCGAGATTACGTCACTTCTTGAGCTGCGCCAGGAGCTCCTTCGCGGGGGCGAAGTTCCTGTCGTTGTCGAGCGCGCGCTCCAGCATCTGGATCGCCTTCTTGTCGTCGCTCTGACGGTGGCTGATGACGCCGAGGTAATAGAAGACCTCGCCCTTGCTGATCGGCGCGCCCTCGTCGAGCTTCTGCAGGAGCAGGGCGCGGAAGGTCTTCTGCGCGCGATCGATGTGCGCCGCCTTCGCCGCCACGTCCTCGCTCGACTCCGACAGCTCCAGCGCCAGTACGCCGAGGTCGCGGAGGATGGCGATCGAGCCCGGGTCGATCTTGAACGCGACGTCGAGCTCGGCGAGCGCCCGGTCCCGCTGCCCCTCGGCCAGGTAGGCCTTGGCGAGGCGGTGGTGGATCGCGGCGAGATCCTTCGAGCGGCGGCCGCCGTAGGACTCGACGATCTGCTGGAGCGCCTCGGCCGCCTTCTGGCCGCGGCCCGAGGCGCTGTAGGCGTCGCACAGCGCGAGCAGGAGCTCGCGATCGCCCGGGACGAGCTCGGTGGCCTTGACCAGGAGGTCGGCGGCGCGGCCGGGATCGTCCCGCTTCGTCAGGTGGATGCCGGCCGCCTTGCGGTAGAGCGCCACCTTCTCGGCCGGCTGCGTCGCCGTCTCCGCGTCGCCGGTGATGAGGTCGGCGAGCTCGGTGAAGGCCTGCTGCTTCTCGTACAGGGCGAGGAGCTGCTTCCGGATGTCCTGCGCCGACCCGTCCGCCGCGAGGCCCCGCTCGAGCACCCGCCGGACCGCGCCCTCGTCGCCGAGGGAGCGGTGCAGGTCCGCGAGCCGGAGCGCCGTGCCCACCGCCTCGGCAGAGCGGGCGTCCTCGAGGATCACCTCGAGCCGCTGCGCCGCCTCGGCCTTCTCGCCGCGCTGCTCGTGCAGCCGGGCCAGCGCGAGGAGCGCGCCGGGGTGGCGCGGCTCGCGCTCGAGCACGGCGCGGTAGGTCTCGATCGCCCGCGCCGTGTCGTTCAGCCGGGTCTCGTAGACCTCGCCGAGGCGTACGCTGTACGACAGCTCCGCCGCGACGTCGCCGCGGTCCTTCGCGCGCTCGATCTGCGTGACGAACAGATCCGACAGCTCCTGATCGCGGCCGGTCTTCTCGAGGAGCTGCGCGAGCAGGACGGTCGCCTTCTCGTTGTCGGGCTGCTCGTCGAGGACCGCGCGCAGGTGCTCGGTCGCCTCGCTCACGGCGTCGAGCCGCGAGAGGCAGATCTCGGCGCTCTCCAGGCGCAGCGCCGACCGGGCCTCGGGGGACTCGGCGAGGTCGGTGAGCCGCTCGAGCAGCGCGAGCAGCTCCTTGTGCTTGCCGGCCTTCGCGTAGAGCTCGCGCAGCGCCGTCGCCGCGCGCGCGTCGCCCGGATCCGCCTCGAAGAGCGTCTCGTAGAGCTCGATCGCCGCCGCTTCGTCGCCGAGCCGCTCGCGCGCGACCGCCGCGGCGGCGTGCCGCGCGTCGCGGATGCGCCCGGCCTCTGCGTAGAGCTCGGACTGGCGCACGAGCAGCCGGAAGACCTCCTTGTGGTCGCCCGCCTCCTCCCGCACCTTCGTGAGCTCGGCGAGCGCCCAGGTGTCGCCCTCGTCCGCCGCGAGCATCTCGCGCAGGATCGCCTCGACGAGCTCCCGGTCGCCCAGCGCGCGCTCCGCGAGCTCCTTGGCCTCGCGCCGGAGCTCGCCCGCGGTCCCCTCCATGCCGTCGAGGGCCGCGATCCGCCGGAGCGTGCCGATGAGGTCGCGCTCGCGCCCCGGCGCCCGCTGGAGCTCCTCGATCGAGCGCAGGATGTGTTCGCTCGTGGGATCGTGCGTGAGCGCCGCCTCGTACGCCGCCTCGGCGGCCTTCGCGTCGCCGACCTTGTTCTTCTGCCACTCGGCGATGCGCATCCACAGGTCGCGCGCCGTGTCGCCGTCGAGGTCGGCCCCGGCCCGCACCGCCCGCTCCAGGGCGGCCGCGGCGCTCGCCCAGCCGCCCGTCAGCGGGGCGAGGCGCTCGATCTCGCCGAGCACGTCCGGGTCCGACGGGTCGTCGGCGAGCGCCTTCTCGAGGGTCTCCAGCGCCGCCCGCGGGTCGTTCGAGCGCACCTCGAGCACCTTGGCCAGGTCGAGGCGCATCCGGATCCGCTCCACGCCTGTCGGCGCGAAGCGGATGCGCTTCTCGTAGAGGCGCGCCAGCGCGGCGTTGTCGCCCCGCGTGCGGTAGACGCCCTCGAGCGCCTCGGCCGCCTCGTCGAAGAGCACCGGATCCTCGGTGAGCGCCTCGAGCGCGGCGCTCGCCCGCTCGTGATCGACCGCGCGATCGAGCGCCTGCCGCAGGGTGTTCAGCCCCTGCGACTTGTCGCCGAACGACTCGATCTGGATCACCGCGAGCCGGTAGAAGAGGTCCGCCTGGTCGCGATCGCCGGGCGTGACAGCGACGCGCCGCTCGAGCACGTCCGCGAGCGCCTTCTCGTCGCCGAGCCGGCCGTACAGCCGGTCGAGCGCCTCGAGGAGCTCCGGCGTGTCGCCGGCGTGCTCGACCGCCTTGGCGTAGGCCTGGGCGCTGCGCCTGTCGTCCCTGAGCTTCTCCTCGGCGATGCGGCCGATCCGGAGGAACAGGTCCTTCGCGATCGTCGCGTCGAACGTGGACGCGGCCCGCTGCGCGAGCGCGTCGCAGTAGCGCCCGAAGCCGTCCGTGCGCTCCGCCAGCCGCTCGATCTCGCCGTGCAGCGACGCGTCGTCCGGCGCGTCCTCGAGGGCGCGGAGCAGCGCCTGCTCCGCGTCGATCGGCCGGCCGAGCTGCACGTCCTGCACCGCCGCGATCGCCCGCAGCGTCTCGGCGCGGTCGGCCGGCTCGGTCTGCGCGCGGAGGCGCAGCTCGAGCGCGGCCGCGAGCTCCTCGTGGCGGCCGGCCGCGCGCAGGACGGGCTCGAGCACCTGGGCGGCGTCGAGGCGCAGCTCCTCGCGGCCCTCGCCGATGGACCGCACCGCCCGGATGGCGTGGTCGTTCACCGGATCCTCGTCGAGGACGAGCCGGTACTGCTCGATCGCGTCGCTCGGGCTCTCGAGCTCCCCCGCGTAGAGGTCGCCGATCGCCGTCCGCAGCTTGATGCGCGCTTCCCTGTCCGCGGCGGCGCCCGCCTGGAGCATGAGGTTCGAGAGGAGCTCGTCCCACATCCGCTCGGCGCGGTAGAGCCGCTCCAGCGAGGAGAGCACCGCCGGGTCGCCCGGCTTCGCGTCGAGCGCCGCGTTCAGCGCGGTGATCGCGTCGCGCGGGCTCGAGAGGTCCTTCTCGTAACGCTCGGCGGCGCGCACGTTGAGGTCGTAGCGCAGCTCCTCCTCGTCGGGGCCCGCGAGCTCGACGCGGCGGCCGTAGAGCTCCACCAGCCGGCTCGCGGCGCCGCGGGGCTCGTGCAGCTCGATGAGCGCGTCGATGGTCATCGCGCTCTCGGGATCGAGCTCGAGCGCCCGCTCGTACGCCTGGATCGCGCCCTCGGTGTCCTCGAGCATCTCGAGCTTGGTCTCGGCGATGCGCCGGCAGATCGAGGCGTTCTCCTCGTCCGACGCCATCTCGCTCTTCTTCTCGAGGACGGCGATGAGCGTGTCCCAGTCGCTGAGGAGCACGGCGAGCGTGTCCATCTGCTCGAGCGGCTCGGGGTCGCTCGGGTCGAGCGCGGACAGCCGCGAGTAGGCGCGCAGCGCCCGGCGCGGGTCGTCCACGCGCGTGTCGTAGACCTTGGCCAGGGACGAGAGCAGCTCGCGCTTCGTGAGCTCGTCGGACGTGATCGTCACGCCCTCCTCGAGGCTCCCGGCGAGCTCCTCCCAGGCGCCGAGCTGCTCGGCGAGCCGCTCGAGCTCGCCGCGCGTCTCGCCGTCGTCCGGATCGAGGCTGAACGCCGACCGGGTCGCGTCGAAGGCGCGCAGCTCGTCGTCGCCCCGCGTCTCCCAGAGCTTCGCCGTCTCGCGGAGCACCGCGACCTTCTCGCGCGCGTCCGTCGCGAGGCCGAACCGCTCCTCGTTGAGCCGGATGAGCTGCCGCCAGTCGTCCGCCCCCTCATAGAGCGGGCGCAGGATCTCGACGACCCGCGCCTTGTGCTGCGGATCCTGGATGAGCGCCTCGAGCGCCCGGATCGCCTCGGCGTGCGTCGGCACCTCGCCCACGATCGCCTCGAGCTGATCGATCGCGCCCGCCGTGTCGTCGAGGCGCGTGCGCAGGAGCTCCGCCAGCGCGAGCCGGTAGGGCGCCGCGCGCTCGCCGTTCGGGGCCGCCTCGGCGCGGCGCAGGTAGAGATCGGCGAGGTCGCGCGGCCGGTCGAGCTCGCGGTAGAGCTCCGTCAGCGCGTCGAGCGCCCGGGCGTCGTTCTCGTCGACGTCCAGCGCCGCCCGGTACGTCTCGATCGCGCGCGCGGGCTCGCGGAGCTCCGTCCGCTCCAGGCGCGCGATCGTGTGCAGGGCGTCGAGCCGGTCCTCGTCCTTGCGGTAGTCGAGCGCCGCGCGGTAGAGCTCGATGCGCTCGGCGTGGCGGCCCTCCTTGATGAGCAGCCGGTCGATCGCGTCGAACAGCTCGCGCGAGTCCGGCTCGAACTCGTGCGCGCGCCGGTACCACTTCAGCGCGTCGGTCACGTCGCCGAGCTCGGCGTAGAGCTCGCCGGTGCGCCGGCTGAGCTTCGCGCTCGACGCGTCGTCCGAGGTGAGCTCGCCGAGCTCCGCCGCGTAGATCTCCGCGAGCCGCCGCTCGGCGCTCGCGACCTTCGCGAGCCGCTCGAGCTCCGCCCAGACCCCCTCGTCCGTGAGGTCCTCGTGGAGGAGCTTCGCCACGGTCTCCAGGGCGGCGCGGTAGTCCTCGAGCTGCTCCTCGTGCAGCGTCGCGAGGCGCTGCAGGAGGTCGCGGCGCTCGACAGGGTCCTGGCTCGCGGCGAGGCGCGCCTCGAGCGCGATCTTCACCCGGTTCCAGTCCGCCCGGCGCAGGTACACCGGCTCGAGCATCTCGCCCGCGCGCGCCCGGTGCTCGGCCTCGGCCGAGCCCTCGAGGATCGCCTCGAGCAGCGAGACGGCGCCCTCGTGCGCCGGATCGATGAGCAGCGCCTCGGAGAGCTCGTCGAACGCCCTCTGCAGGTCGCCCGTGTGCCGGTGCGCGACCAGCGCGATCTTGACGTGCAGCTCGGCGAGATCGCCGGCGCGCACGTCGAGCTGCCGCTCGTAGAGCCGGATGAGGTCCTCGAAGCGCCCCGCCTCGCGGTAGAGGCTGTCCAGCGCCGCGATGGCGTCCGGGTGGAGCGCGATGTCGAGGATCGTCTCGTACGTCGCGATCGCCGCGGCCGGGTCCGCGAGCGGGCCCCGCTCGAGCTCGGCGATCCGGAACAGGAGCCCCGTCTTCTCCTCGTCGCTCTCGGCGTTCTCGACCCGGAGCTTCAGGATCTCGAGCAGCCGGCCCGCGTCGCTCGCCTCGCCGTAAAGCTCCTCGAGGGCGATCATCGCCCGCCGGTCGTCGCCGCGGGCCTCGAGCGCCTTCTTGTACTGCTCGACAGCGAGCTCGCGGTCGCCGAGCTTGTGCCGCGCGAGCTCGCCGACCCGGAGCCGGACGTTCTGCTGCACGTCGCCGTCGAGGATGTCCGGCGCGATGCGCTGGAACAGGTCGCACACCTCGGACCACCGCCCGGTGGCCTCGCCGAGCCGCTCGACCGTCGAGATCCAGGTGGTCACCTCGGGCTCGCCGGCCGCCTCGCGCACGCCGCGGAGCGCGTAGCCGAACGCCCGCGACGTGTCGCCGAGCGGCCCCTCCGCGGTGCGGAGCGCCTTCTGCAGCGTGGCGAGCCGCTCGCTCGGGAGGTCCGACGTCTCGACCTTGATCTCGAGCACCCGGAGGAGGCGCTCGGCGTCGCCGTCCGCCTCGTAGAGCGGCTCGAGCGTCTCGGCCGCGTCGCGCCGCGCGTCCTCCCGCTCGAGCATCGCCTCGAGGGCCGCGCGGCAGCGCGCGTTCGACGGGTCGAGCGAGAGCGCCTGGCGGTACGCCTCCAGCGCGCCCGCCGCGTCGGCCTGGTGCAGCCGCCGCACGTCGCCGAGCCGCGCCAGCAGGTCGAGCCGGGCGGGCGTCTCCACCGCGAGGGAGAGGTCCGTCTCCAGCGTCTCGGCGAGGTCGACCCAGCGCTCGTCGAGCTCGTAGAGCTCCTCGAGGGCCGCGAGGGTCGGGCGCTCCGGGCCGAACTCGTCGAGCACCGCGCGCCAGGCGTTGATCGCCTCGGGCACGTCCGCGAGCTTCTGCGCGAGCGTCTCGGCCGCCTTCGTCATGGCGCGCCGGCGCTCCTCCCCGTCCGCTGTCGACTGCTCCCGCGCCCGGAGGACGCCGACGAGCTCGCGCCACTGCGAGGTCCGCTCGTAGAGCCGCTCGAGCGCCGCGAGCGCCGCCACGTCGGCGCTGTCGTCGCCGAGCCGCGCCTGCCACGCCTCGATCGCCTTGGCCGGGTCGTCGAGCACCGTCTCGTAGAGGGTGCCGATGCGCTCGTAGAGCGACCGCCGCGTGTCGGCGTCCTCCTCGAGGCGCACCTCGATCGCGAGCACGCCCGCGAGCGCCTGGTGCTGCTCCTTCGCCGCGTAGATCCGGCCGAGCGCCTGCGCCGCCGGGATGACCAGCGCCGGATCGGTCGGATCGATGGCGAGCACGCGCCGGTAGACCTTCTCGGCCCGGTCGGCGTCGCCGAGCATGTCCTCGCAGATCCTCGCGACTTCCATCAGGATTTCGCCGCGGATCGAGGGCGTCCCGCACGCGTCCGCGGCCGCCGTGAGCACCTCGGCGACCTGCTCGTGCTCGCCGAGGCGGCGGCCGATCTCGATGAGCCGCTCGCGCGCCGCGAGGTCCTCCGGCTCGAGCGGCAGGAGCTCCGACAGGCTGGCGAACGCGCCGGCGTCGTCCTTGAGCCGCTCGTCCTGGAGCACGCTGACCCGGCGGAGCAGCTCGCGCCGCTCGGACTCGGTCTCCGCCCCCTCGCGCCGGATCTCGAGGACCCGCACGAGCTGCCGGATCTCGTCGCGCGCCTCGTACACCGCCTCGAGCACGCGCGCCGCCCGGAGCCGGAGCGCCCCGATGTCGAGCAGCCGCTCGACCAGCTCGCGCGCCTTCGGGTCGTTCTGCCGGATCCGGAGCACGTCCTCGAGGTGGCCGAGCGCCCCCTCGGGCTCGTGCAGCCGGTCGAGGTAGATGCTGCCGAGCGACAGCTTCATCTCCACGCTCTCCGACTCGGTCGCCGTCTTCAGGCGCTGCTCGAGGAGCGCCGCGAGGTCGCGGAAGCGCCCCTCGCGCTCGTAGAGCTTCTCGAGCGAGTCGAGCGCCGCCGTGTAGAACGGGTCGAGCTCGAGGATGCGCTCGTAGTAGCCGATGGCCTTGGCCGCGTCGCCGATGATCTCCTCGGCGATCAGCGCCACCTCGTTGAGCAGCTCGATGCGCTCGGCCTGGTCGGTCGTGCCCTTCGCCGCGCGGTCGTAGAGCTCCTCGAGCTCGCCCCAGCGCTCGGCCGCGGTCAGGATCTGCTTCAGCCGCTCGAAGGCGCGGTGGTTGTTCGGATCGAGGTTCAGCACCCGCTCGAGGTACGGCCGCGCGCCCTCGGGGTCGCCGAGCTGCTCGTCGTGCAGGCTCGCCGCGCGCTCGCAGAGCTCGACCTCGACGGCGCTCCCGAGCACCTTGTCGCCCTCGGTGCGCCCCGCGACGAGGTGCACCCGGTAGGCCTCCGCCAGATCGGTCGGCCGGCCCGCGCGCCGCGACAGCTCCGCGGCGCGGTCCCAGAGCTCGAGGTCGTCCGAGAACTCGTGCAGCGCCCGGAGCAGCGCGTCGAACGCCGTCCCGGCCGCGTGCAGCTTCGCCTCCTCGACGTTCGCGAGCGTGACGTAGAGCTCGCGCCGCCGCGCCGGATCGCGCTCCGCCTCGAGGATCACCCGCAGGGCCATGGCCTCGCGCCGGTGGTTGCCGGTCTCGGCGTACTCGATCGCGAGCACCCGGGCCGCGCGCACGCGGGTCTCCGGGCGCTCGACGAGCCGCGAGAGGACGGTGATCGCGTCCGGGTCGTGCGCGGTCAGGTCGAGCGCGCGCACCGCGGCCTCGAAGGCGTCCGCCGGCCGGTCCAGCCGGTCCAGGTAGAGCCCCGCGAGCTCGATCTCGCGCCGCGCCCGCTCGTCGCCGTCGCTGACGTCGCGGTGCGTGGCCACGATCTCGGCCGCCGCCTCGTACTCGCCCGCGGCGATGAGCAGGCGCGAGAGCACCCGCAGCGCATCGACGCGCCCGGGCGTGAGCGCGATGACCTTGCGCAGCAGCTCGATCGCCTTCGCCGGATCGCCGAAGACCTCCTCCTCGAGCGTCGCCCACTCCTCGAGGATCTCGGCGCGCTCCTCACCCTCGACCTGGCTCGCCCGGAGGTCGAAGAGCCACCGCAGGTCCTCCTGCCGCTCGTTCGCGCGGAGGAGCGCGTCGAGCGCCCGCACCGTGCTGTCGTCGGACGGGTCGTCCTGGACGAGGCCGCGGTAGACGGTCACCGCCTCGTCGAGCTTGCCCATCTCGCGCGCGTACACCTCGGCGAGCTTCAGCCGGAGCGTGCGCTGCACGTCGGTCGGGAGGAACGTCGCCGTCCGGAGCCGGCCCTCGACCGCCTCGACGAACGGCGCCCAGGAGCCCGCCGCCCGCGACCAGGCCTCGAGCAGATCGAGCCCCTCCTCGTCCGGCCTGAGCTCGTAGGCGCGGCGCGCGTAGCCGAGCGCGCTCGGCTTGTCCGAGAGCGGGCCGCCCGTCACCGCCGCGAGCTTGCGCAGCATGCCGACCTGCGCCTCGGCGTCGTCGGTCGCGTCGAGGAGGATCTCGTAGAGCGCCGGCAGCCGGACCCACTTCTCCTCCTCCTCGTAGATCGGCACGAGCGCCGCCGCGGCGCGCGCGTCCTTCGGCGAGACGCTGAGCACGCGCTCGTACGAGCGCGCCGCGCGCTCGGGCGCCTTGAGCTGCTCCTCGAAGATCCGCGCCGCGCGGAACGAGATGTCGAGCTTCGTGGCCGGGTCGGTCGCCTTGTCCGCCGCGCCCGAGAGGAAGTCGACGAGGCCCTCCCAGTCGTTCTGCGAGGCGTAGAGCTCCTCGAGCCCGTCCCAGTCGCCCGCGGCGAAGTACGCGTCGCGCAGCACGCGGAGGGCGCGCGCGTGCCCCGGCGAGAGCGTGAGCACGCGCCGCCACGTCCGCGCCGCCGCGGCCGCGTCCTTGAGGCGCTCGGCGTAGACGGCCCCGAGCTTCTGCAGCGAGACGAGCCGCGCCGCGTCGTCGGGCGCGAGGTCGACGCGCCGCTCGAGCACCTCGGCGACCGTGGCGAAGTCCTTCTCGCGCTCGGCCTGCTTCTCCAGCGCGTCGAGCACGCCGGGGGCGCTCGGGTCGAGCTCGAGGATCTGCTTCTGCAGCGCGATCGCGTCCGCGCCGCGGTCGAGCCGCTCGGCGGCGAGCTTGGCCATCTCGCCGAGCAGCTCGATCTTCGCGGGGCCCTCGGCGCTCTCGAGCTTGCGCTCGTAGAGCGAGTAGAGCTGCGGCCAGGCGCGCCGCTTGAGGTAGAGCTCGCGGAGCTTCTGCTGCGCCTCCTCGTCGATCGGCTCGACCGTGAGCAGCGCCTCGTACGCGGCGATGGCGTTCTGCACGTTCGAGAACTGGTCGAACCAGCGCCGCGCGACAGCGCGGTAGAGCCCCGCCTTCTCGGCGGGGCTCTCGGTCAGCTCGGCGAGGCGCTGCTGGTACGAGAGCAGGTCGCGCCAGCGCCCGAGCGCCTCGTAGATGCGGGTGAGCTCCCGCACGGCGTCGACGTCCTTGTCGTCGAGCTGGACGATCTGGGTGAGCACCGTGACGAGCGCCGCGTCGTTCTTGGCGCGGTCGCGGTAGATCCCGGCGATCTCGCGGAGCACCGCGACCCGGCCGGCGACGTCGTCGGCGGGCGTGCGCTCGAGGTCCTGCCGGTGGAGCTCGACGAGGGCGTTGTACCCCTCGGTCTGGAGGTAGAGGCGCTTCAGGGCGTCGCGCGCCTGGCGGTTCTCCGGGTCGGTCCGGAGCACCGACTTGTACTGCTCGATCGCCTTGGCGGCGTTCTCCTGCGACTCGGCGAGGCGCGCGAGCTCGGTGGCGATGGCGCGCTTGTCGGCGCCGTCGGGCAGGGCGCGCTGCGCGTCGGTGAGGATCGTCGTGAGCCGCGGCTTGTCGCCGCGCTGCTCGAGGACCTCGCGGTAGAAGTTGAGCATGCCGGCGTGCGCGGGGTCGGCGCGGCGCACGCGGTCGAAGTAGGGCTCTGCCGCCTGGGGCTGGCCGCGCATGCGCCAGTGGACCATGGCGATCTGCACGAGCATGCCGAGCTCCTCGCCCGGCTTGACGCCGCCGCTGCGGAGCTGGTCCTCGTAGAGGGCGACGAGGCGATCCCAGTCGCCCGCGGCGGAGTACGCCTCGGCGAGGAACGAGAGCGCCTCGGGCTGGCCGGGCGAGAGGTCGAGCACCTCCTCGTAGGCCGCGACCGAGCGCGCCGGGTCGCTCAGGTGGGTCCGGATGGTGCGCGCCGCGCGGAGGCCCGCGACGATGCGGTCCTCCTTGAGCTGGGCCTCGGCCTTGACGAGCGTCTGGACGCGGACGACCGCCTCGTAGTCGCCCGCGGTGGAGAAGGCGATCTCCGCGAGGCTCGCGGCGCGGCGGTTCCTGGGGTCGAGCTCGAGGGCGAGCTGGAGGAGCTCGGCGACCCTCTCGCCGAGCTCGGCGCGCCCGTAGCGGTAGCCGATGTCGGCGGCGCTCGTGTAGAGCGCGCTCTTGAAGGCGGCGTCGGTCGCGCCCTCGGCCTCGGCCACGTACCGGTCGACGAGGTCGCGCCACCGCTCGCGCTTCGAGGCGTCGGTCTCGAGCGCCTCGGCGGCGGCGTCGTCGTCGGGGCGCAGGTCGAGCAGCCGCTTGTAGGCGGCCGCGGCGCGGTCCACGTCGATGAGCTCCTCGTGGTAGACGCGGGCGAGCTCCGCCTGCATGGCGCCCTCGACGGCGCTCCCGGCGGCGAGGGCGATCTCCAGCTCGAGGAGCCGGGCGACGGCCTGCCACTCGTGCCGCTGCTCGTGCCGCGAGCGCGCCGCGCCGAGCAGGCGCTCGACGTCCCCGGCGACCGCGCCGTTGCTCGGAGCAGTCACGGCCTCCGCGAGCTCGTTCCAGGCCGCCTCGTTCTCGGGCTCATCCTGCAGGCGCCCAAGGGCCATCCGAATCGTCTCAACGCTCATCGTCTCTCCGCGGACCTCGCGAATTCGGTCCGGTCCGTTCACGGGCCGGCCGAAGATAGCCGGGCGGACGACACGGTTTCAAGGATCCTCGCCCCCGCGGGTCGGGAAGCGCGGGCGAAGCTTTCGCGCGCTTCTGCGCCGGGGACGGCCGCCGGCCGCGGGGCGCGGGATCGGCGGGATCGGCGGTTCACCGCGCTCGCGGCTTCGGCTATCAACCGCGGCCATGGAAGCTACGACGATCAAGCGCTTCGGGGTGATCGGCGCGGGCCAGATGGGGCGAGGCATCGCCCAGGTCGCCGCGGCCGCGGGCCTCGAGGTGGTCCTGTGCGACGTCTCTAGGTCCCTGGCCGAGTCGGGCAAGGCCCAGATCGCCGCGATCCTCGCGAAGCAGGTGGAGAAGGGCAAGATGGCCGCGGAGGCGCGGGAGGCGCTCCTCGGCCGCGTCGCGGTGGCCGACGGCATCGCCGGGCTGTCGGAGGTCGACCTGGCGGTCGAGGCGGTGACCGAGAGCTTCGACGTCAAGAGCGGCATTTTCAAGCTCGCGGACGCGGCGATGCCGAAGGGGGCGATCCTGGCGTCGAACACGTCGTCGATCTCGATCACGCGGCTCGCGGCGGTGACCAGCCGGCCTGAGCTGGTCATCGGCATGCACTTCATGAACCCGGTGCCGCTGATGAAGCTGGTCGAGCTCGTCCGCGGGGTGCAGACGTCGGACGCGACGTACGAGGCCGTCCGGGCGCTCGCTGTGGGGCTCGGCAAGACGGTGATCACGTCGAAGGACCAGCCGGGGTTCATCGTGAACCGGATGCTGATCCCGTTCCTCAACGAGGCGTGCTTCGCGCTCCAGGAGGGGCTGTCCACGCCGGAGGACATCGACGCGGGGGCGCGGCTCGGGCTGAACCACCCGATGGGGCCGCTCGAGCTGGCGGACCTGATCGGGCTCGACACGGTGCTGTCGATCGCGGAGGTGCTGCACCGGGAGTTCGGGGACTCGAAGTACCGGGCGCCCACGCTGCTGCGGAACCTGGTGGCGGCGGGGTGGTACGGGAAGAAGAGCGGGCGGGGGTTCTACGTGTACGACAACAAGGGGCAGAAGACGGGGAGGGCGGTGTAGGTGCCTGCAGCGGAGCCAGCGGTGTAGGAGCCTGCAGCGGAGCCAGCGGGGGAGGGGGCGCCGCGCGGGGGGCCGGCGGGGGCCCCTCCCACAAACTCGCGCCTCCTGGGGGGGCTATTGCCGTGGGAAGGGGTGGGTCGGTCCGGGAGGGCGTCGCACGGAGCGGGCCGGCGCTCGGGTTTGTGGGGCCCTACCCCGCCGGCCCCCCGCGCGGCGCCCCCTCCCCCGCTGGCTCTCTCCAGGAGCGGTGGGGGGTGGGGGTTGGCAATGGCTGCGTCGGCCATTCCAGATCAGCGGATGACGCGAACGGGGAAGATTTGTGGCTGAGATTCGAGCGATCGCTGCAGAGGATGGCACAGTCCGCAGAATGGTTGACGAGACCCATCCTGCCCCAGAAACAAGGGCCTTCGACGCGTCAGGACTCGTGTTCTCGGGGCGATGAGCGCCGGGACCAGGCTCGCCGGACCGGTCGCTCGCCGGACCGGCCGCGGCCGTCAGCATAGCAGGCCCGGGCGGGCGCGACATGGCGCCTCCCGCGGCGGTCGGCCGCGCTTCCCCCCGGCGCGGCGCGCTGCTAACCACCGGTCATGACCGCTCAAGAACAGCAGCCGGGGGTCCCTGCTCGCGGTACCCTCCAGTTCGTCGCCGTCGAGCGCGCGGGGCACGTCGCCACCGTGACCATCCAGCGACCCGACAAGCTCAACGCCCTGAACCCCGCCGTGCTCGGCGATCTCACCACCGCCTTCCAGGAGCTCCTCGCGCCCGCCGAGGGCGGCGAGGTCCGCGCGGTCGTGCTCACCGGCGCCGGCAAGGCGTTCGTCGCGGGCGCCGATATCGCCGAGATGGCGACCATGAACAGCATCGCCGCGAAGCGGTTCGCCGACGCGGGACACCGGCTCGCCGACCTCATCGAGACGGCGCCGTTCCCGGTGATCGCCGCCGTGAACGGCTTCGCGCTGGGCGGCGGGTGCGAGCTCGCCCTCGCGTGCGACTTCATCTACGCGGCGGAAGGCGCCAGGCTCGGGCAACCCGAGGTGAACCTGGGCGTCATCCCGGGGTTCGGCGGGACCCAGCGACTGCTGCGCCGGGTCGGCGTCGGCCGGGCGCGCGAGCTCGTCTATTCAGGAGACATGATCACCGCCGAACAGGCGCTCGCCATCGGGCTCGTCAACGCCGTCTTCCCGGCCGCCGAGCTCCTCGCGCGCGCCCGCGAGACCGCCCTCAAGATCGCCTCGCGCGGGCCGCTCGCCGTCGCCGCCGCCAAGCGCGTCCTCCTGCGCGGCGAGAGCCTCGACCTCGCCGCCGCCAACGAGCTGGAAGCCCAGGCGTTCGCCGCGCTCTTCGGCAGCGAGGATCAAAAGATCGGTATGAAAGCGTTCCTGTCGAAATCGCAGGCCGCGTTCACCGGGAAGTAATCAACAAACAGCCCAAAACAGCCCACAAAAAAAGACCGCGCATCATGCGGGAGGGGGGACCCAGCATGAGCGCGGCGGGGAAACCGCGCCGGAACACCAACCGTCCGCCGCGGCGTACAAGAAAGACCGCATGCGCTCCGGGCTGGGGGGCCGCGCCGGTGCGCATGCGGTGCTCGGAGTGTGGCACCCGAGAGCCCGCTGTCGATAACAAAGTGCAAGGCGTGCGCGCCGATGCGCGAATCGATCACGCCACGAACACGCCACGAAGGCAGCCAGGCGGACGCGCGGACGCGCACACGCCCGAATTCATGGAATGCACGTCCGAGCCGGGCATACCCATCCACGAGAGACAGCATTCGACGCGACGAGCTCTTCGGGCTCCGAGAAAAAGAACACCAAAGCCCGCTCGCCTCGTCAATCCGCGCTCAGCACGACGCAGCACGGCAGGCGCTGGACATGGGCTTATGTAAGTAAAGAGCCAGGACGAACCAAGGAGGCTTGCCAGGAGAAACGTACCGGAGCCCACGGCCGAACCCGCAAAAACGTCGCTGGGAGCGCGCTCCCAGGTGGGCGCCGAGCAAGCAGCGTCCAGGCGAGGCGTAAGTAAAGTGTGTTTACCGCGGAAGCACGAAGGGTAGAACGTGACCAATCGCCCTCGGGTCGTGCGTCTCGGTCAATTTCTCGACCCCTGGCGCTGCGTTGATCGATTTAAGGAGAGCTCGCTCCCTGACGCCGCCTGGCTGCTCGGCGGGCGGAACATCGCGCGCGCGGCGCACAACGGCGGCACCGGACCGTCCGCTCGCGGGGACGCGGGGCGCGACGCGGTGGGAAGGCGAGCACGAGCACAGACGAAGAGCGCCGGCCCCTCGGACGAGGGCCCGGACGGCACAGGGCGGGCTGGACGGCGAGGGCGCGGCGCGACCTCCTTGACGCCGGGCGCGAAACGGGACTACCGAGCACCCCTCTGACAATCCATTTCCTCGGGTGCCCTCAGGGGCATAACAGGGAAGCCGGTGCGAATCCGGCGCGGTCCCGCCACCGTGAATGGGGAGCTGCATCCGAAGACCACTGGGCCTCCTGAAGAGACCTGGGAAGGTGGACGCAGCGCCGGGAGCTCGAACAGCTCCCCGAACCCATGAGCCGGGAGACCTACCCGAGTCCCACGAGGTGCAGCTTGCGCACGTCTTCGTGGCGTTCGGGTGCGGACTTCACCCGGCACGCCAACATCGGTCTTCCCGGCCGTCCTGTCGTTCTCTTCACCGCGTTCCTTGCCGCGTCGCTCGCGGCGAGGCCCGCGGTCGCGATGCACCTCGCAGAGGGCGTCCTGCCGCTCGGGTGGTGCGCGGTCTGGACCGCGATCGCCCTGCCCTTCGTCGCGATCGCCCTCCACCTGCTCCGGCAGCGCACCCAGCAGGACGCCTTCTACAAGCCGTTCGTCGGCCTCGTCGCCGCCGCCGTCTTCGCCATCTCGTGCATGCCCGTGCCGGTGCCGACCGCCGGGACGTGCTCCCACCCGTGCGGCACCGGGCTCGCCGCGGTGCTCATCGGGCCCTGGATGGCCGTCCTCGTCACCGTGGTGGCGCTCCTCATCCAGGCCCTCTTCCTCGCGCACGGCGGGCTCACGACGCTCGGCGCCGACGTCGCGTCGATGGGCATCGCGGGCGCCTTCACCGGGTACCTCGCCTTCCGGCTCGCGCGGCGCTGCGGCGCGAACCTGTGGGTCGCGGGGTTCCTCGCCGGCGTGACGTCGGACTGGGCGACGTACGCGACAACGGCGCTCGAGCTCGCCCTCGGGCTCGCGGGCGAGGGGTCGGTGACATCGATGTTCACGGCCGTCGCGCTCGCCTTCGTCCCCACCCAGCTCCCGCTCGGCCTCCTCGAGGGCGCGATGACAGCCGGGGCCCTCGTCTTCCTGCGCTCCCGGCGGCCCGACATCCTGGAGCGGCTCCGGGTCGTCCCGCTCGCCGCGGGGGCGTCGTGACCCGGCCCCCGGTGCCGCGCCGGCCGGCCGCGCTCGCCGCGGCGCTCCGGCGCGCCGCGCTGCCGCTCGCCGCGGCGCTCTGGCTCGCCGGGTGCGGCAACGCGTCCTGGGACGGCGTCGACGAGGCCGTGGTCCGCCGCGTCGCCGAGGACGCAGGGCGCCACGACACGGGGCCGGTCTTCGGCCTGGAGGGCGACCTCCTCCTCTTCGCGTTCCTCTGGGCGGGGCTCCTCGCCGGCTTCGCCCTCGGCTACTTCTCGCGCGTGCTCTTCGTGGAGCGCGCCGATCAGCCCGCCGCCAGGGCCGGCGGCGACGGGCTCCGTGCGGAGTGACCCGCCCGCGCCGCCCCGCGGCCGGCTCCGCGACGTGGACGCCAGGCTCCGCCTCGGGGCCGCGGTGGCGGCGTGCTGCGTCGCCGCGGGCGCGCGCTCGCCCTGGACGCCGGCCGCGCTGCTCGTCCTCGCGTGCGCCGCCCTCCGGCTCCAGGGCCTGACCGCGGGCGAGATCCTCCGCGCCTTCGCGCCCGCCGCGTGGATCGGCGGCCTCGCGGCGGCGCTCGCGCTCGCGCTCACCCCGGGCGAGCCGCTGCTCGCCGGCGCGGCGTTCCCGCTCGACGCGGTCACGCGCGAGGGCGCCCGCCGCGCCGCGGCGATCGGCGCGCGCGTCCTCGCGGCGGCCGCGGTGCTCAAGTGGCTCTCCCGCGCGGCCGCCCCCGCCGAGATCGAGGCGGCCCTTGCCGGGCTCGGCGCGCCCGCGGCGCTCGTCGAGCTGCTCGCGCTGGCGCGGCGCTTCGCCGGCGTGCTGCAGCGCGCGGCCGACAGCGCGTGGAGCGCCGCCGCCCTCCGCGGCGGGTTCAGGCGGCCGGCCGCCGCCGCGCGCTCGGCCGGCGCTGTCGCCGGCGTCGTGGCGCTCCGGACGCTGGAGCGCTCCGAGCACGCCGCCGTCGCGATGCAGCTCCGCGGCTACCGGGGCAAGCTCCCGGTCGCCGACCGCCGCGCGAGCGCGCCCGCGGCGAACCTCGCGTTCGCCGCCGCCGCCGCCCTGGCGCTGACGCTCTGCGTGGCCGCGGGAGGCGCGGGGTGAGCGCGATCGCGCTGCGCGCGCCGGCGATCGCGATGCGCGCGACGGCGATCGGCTACCGCGGCGGCGCGGCCGTGCTGCGCGACGTGCGCCTCGACGTCGCCGAGGGCGAGTCCGTGGCGGTGCTCGGCGGCAACGGCGCCGGCAAGACAGCGCTGCTCCGCGCGCTCGTCGGGCTCCTCCCCGCGCCCGGCGGCGGCGTCGAGATCGCGGGCCGCCGCGTCAGCTCGCCGTCGGACGCCGTCGCCGCGGGCGCCGCGCTCGTGCTCCAGGACCCGGACGACCAGCTCCTCGGCGCGACCCTCCTCGACGACGTCCTGTTCGGCCCGCGCAACCTCGGCCTGCCGGCGCCCGAGGCGCGGCGCCGCGCGGAGGCGGCGCTCTCCGCCGTGCAGATCGCGCACCTCGCCGATCGCGCGATCGAGGCGCTGAGCTTCGGCGAGCGCAAGCGCGCGTGCATCGCCGGGATGCTCGCGATGCAGCCGCGCGTGCTGCTGCTCGACGAGCCGACCGCGGGGCTCGACCCCGAGGGCGAGCTCGCCCTGTGCCGGACGCTGCGCGCGCTCTCGGAGCAGCAGGGGACCACGCTCGTCACCGCGACGCACGCTGTCGATCTCGTGCCGCTCTTCGCCACGCGCGCGGTCCTGCTCGGCGACGGGCAGGTCCTCGCGGACGGGCCGCCGCGGGAGGTGTTCGCGCGGGGGGAGCTGCTCGCGCGGGCGCGCCTGCGGCGGCCGTGGGTCGCGGAGCTCTGGACCCGGATGACCCCGGCCGAGCCGCGCGGCCGCGCAGGACTTCCGCTCACCCTGGAGGAGGCGCTCGCATGCATGACGAAGGGCTCCTGCTGATCGGCCACGGCAGCCGCGACGCCGCGTCGAACGCCGAGTTCGAGGCGCTCGTGGCCGAGCACCGCGCGGCGCGGCCCGGGCTCGTCGTGCAGCACGGCTACATCGAGCTCGCGACGCCGCACCTCGCCGACGCGCTCGCGGCGCTCGCGGCGCAGGTGTCCCGGGTGGCCGTCGTGCCGCTCTTCCTGTTCGCGGCGGGGCACGTGAAGAACGACATCCCGCTCGCGCTCGAGCAGGCGCGGGCCGCCTTCCCGGGCGTGCGCTTCTCCGCGGCGCGGCCCCTCGGCGTGCACCCGGCGCTCGCGGAGATCGCCTTCGAGCGGGCGGCGTCCGTGCTGCCGGAGGAGCCGGCGGCGCGCGCCCGGACGGCGCTCGTCGTGGTGGGGCGCGGGGCCAGCGACCCGGACGCGAACGGCGATTTCTGCAAGATGGCGCGGCTCATCGGCGAGGGCCGGGGGCTCCAGCTCGTCGAGCCGACCTTCATCGGCATCACCCGGCCCTCGGTCGAGGAGACGCTCGAGCGCGTCGCGCGCCAGCGGCCCGAGCGCGTCGTTGTCGTCCCCTACTTCCTCTTCGCCGGGCGGCTCATGACCAGGCTCGCCGAGCAGGTCGACCGCTTCTCGGCGACGTACCCGTGGATCCGCGCGTCGCTCGCGCCGCACCTCGGCCGGTCGAGCGCGCTGTCCGGGCTCATCGACGAGCGCGCGCGCCAGGCGCTCGCCGGCGAGGCGCCCCTCCCCTGCGACACATGCATGTACCGCACGGCCCTGCCGGGCCTCGCGCGCGAGGTCGGCGGGCTGAAGGCGATGCTCTACAGCGTCCGCCACACGCTGACGCACACGCAGGCGTCGAACCACCCGCACGCGCACCGCTCGCTGCGCAAGCACGTGCTCGTCTGCGGCAACGCCGACTGCGTGGACCGCGGCAGCCTGGCGCTGCTCGAGGCGCTGCGCCGGCGCCTGAAGCAGGCGGGCCAGCAGCAGCAGATCCGCGTGACGAGGACGTCGTGCATGGGGCGCTGCGGCGAGGGGCCGACGGTGGCCGTCTACCCGGACGGGGTCTGGTACCGCGGCGTCCGCGAGGAGGACGCGAAGGACCTCGTGGAAGAGCACCTGCTCGGCGACCGGCTCGTGGCGCGGCTCGTCGACGACATCATGCAGTGAGGCGCGGCGCCAGGCCGGCGCGCCTCCTCGCGTGACCCGTGCTCCGCTCACCCCGTCCCGCCGCGGGTCGCCACCAAATTTGACTCAGATGTCCGGATCAGTCATATAAGTATCTTGCCAGCTCGCCGCCCCGACAAGCCCCGCGACCCTGCGCGGCGCGCCAGGATCCTCGAAGCCGCCAGGCGCCACTTCATCGAGCGCGGGTTCAAGGGCACCAACCTCGACGCCGTCGCCGCCGAGGCCGGCTGCGCGAAGGGCGCCCTCTACCTCGAGTTCGCCGACAAGGAGTCGCTCCTGCGCGAGGTGGTCGAGCGATCGTTCGCCGCGATCCGCGCGCGCTTCGCCGCCGAGGTGCTCGGCCTGGAGTCCCCGCTCGATCGCCTCGTCGCGACCCTCCGCTTCGCCTACCGCCAGCAGGCGGCCGAGCCGCTCTTCGGCAAGCTCCTCCGCGAGGACCCCGACCTCCGCGCGCTCCGCCTGCTCGACGACGCCGCGAGCGCCGCCGCCGCGAAGGCGCAGCTCGCCCAGATCAACGGCTGGGTCGACGAGGGCATCGCGCGCGGCGAGATCCGGCCCGACGTCGATCGCGACGCGATCCCCTTCGTCCTCGGCGTGCTGCGCTTCGCGCCCCAGCACCTCGGGCTGGTCACGTCGTTCAGCGCCTTCGCCGGCGAGCGCACGCTCGACGCGATCGCCGACATCTTCCGCGCCGGCCTGGCCGCGCGCCCCGCGGCGACGTCCACGGAGACGACCTCCACGAACACGATCCCCACGAAGCAGCGCGCGACAGCGTCGCGCGCGAGGAGCAAGCGATGAACCAGGCGATCGAGGTGAACGCGCTCGGCAAGCGCTTCGGGAAGGTCACGGCCGTCGACGGCGTGAGCTTCACCGTGGCGGCCGGCGAGATCTTCGGCTTCATGGGGCACAACGGCGCCGGCAAGACAACGACCTTGCGCATGCTCCTCGGCCTGACCCGGCCCACCGCGGGCACCGCGCGCGTGCTCGGGCGCGACGTCGTCCACGAGACGCTCGAGGTCCGACGGAACGCGGGTTACCTGCCCGCGTCGTACTCGCTGCCCCCCGACATGACGGCGCGCGGCTTCCTCCACTACATCGCTGCGATGTTCGCGCTGCCCCGCGACGTCGCGGCCGCGCGCGCCGACGCCCTCCTGCGCCGCTTCGGGATCGAGCGCGAGGCCGACCGCCCGCTGCGCGGCTTCTCCACCGGCATGGCCCAGAAGGTCGGCATCGCCCAGGCGCTGATCAACGAGCCCGCGGTGCTCCTGCTCGACGAGCCGACCTCGGGCCTCGATCCCCTCGGCCGCCACGAGCTCCTCGAGGTGCTCCGCGCGCTCGCGCGCGAGCGCGGCGTCACCATCGTGTTCTCGTCGCACATCCTCTCCGACGTCGAGGCCCTCTGCCGGCGCGTCGCGGTCATGCACCGCGCGCGCCTCGTCGCCTGCGACGAGGTCGAGCGCCTCAAGGACGCGCACGGCGCGCGCACCATGGACGATCTCTACCTCGCGCTCGTGCGCAGGGAGGCCGCGTGATCCGCCTCCTCTGGCTCGACTACCTCACGACGCTCCGCGAGCGGAAGACGTGGCTCTGCGTCGCGATGCTCGCCTACGCCCTCGTCGCGATCCCCGTCGTGCTCGCGCGGCCGCCCGATCACGTGCGCGCCGCGATCTCTGCCTGGTTCGGCGACGCCACGCCGTTCCAGGTCTTCATGTACGTGTGGATCGACCTGACGATGAACAAGGTGATCGCGTTCCTCCCCGTGGTGCTCGCCAGCGGCGTCGTGCTCCGCGAGCGCGACACCGGCGTGCTGCCGCTCCTCGCCAGCAAGCCGCTCTCGATCCCTCGCTACTTCGTGCTCCGCGCGCTGAGCGCGTGCGCGGTGATGGTGACCCTGCACGTCGCGACCCAGCTCGCCGGCGCCGCCTACTTCACGGCGCGCGTCCCCGGCTTCCGCCCCGGCCCCTTCCTCGGCGCGATGTCGCTCCACGCCTTCGCGGCGCTCTTCGCGACAGCGCTCTGCGCCGCGATCGCCGCGTGGGTGAGGCACCGCGGCGCCTCGGCGCTGATCGGGTTCGCCACGCTGGGGGGCCTCGTGGGCCTCTCGCTCATCGGCTTCTACCAGCCCGCCTGGCGGAGCCTCACCCTCGCGAACCCGATCACCCTCGGCGCGCTCGGCCTCGGGAGCCTCGACCACCTCGGCCCCGCCGTGCTCGGCCCCCCCATGCTCGCGCTCACCGCCCTCACCGCCCTCACCATCGCGGTGGGCGCCGCGGGCGTCCGGAGGATGGAAGCATGACCCGGGCGGCCGCCCCCGCCGCGGGCTCGCTCCGCGGCTACTTCGCGCTCGAAGCGCGCCGCGCCCCGCTCCGCGCCTCGCTCGTCGCGGCGATCGCCGGCGTGCTCGTGGTGCTCGGCAGCCACGCGCTCATCGTGCGCCTGCCGGCGCAGGTCATCCGCTTCCTCGAGCAGGCCTTCGACATCGAGGGGATGGCCGCCGTGCTCCTCATCAACGATCTCCTCGCCACCTATTTCGTCGCGTACTTCGTCGCCCTGGCGGGCCTCGTCGACGCGACGGTCACGGCGCGAGAGGAGCACCGGCTCGAGCTCCTGCTCGCCAAGCCGATCCGCCCCCGCGTCCTCCTCGCCGCGCGCGCGGCGCCCTCGCTGCTCGCCGGGGCCGGGGCGGGCGTTGTGGTCGCGGCCTGTACAGCGGTCGCCGTCGCGCCGTACATCGCGGCGCGCGACATGATCAGCGTGGCCGGCGCGCTCGGCGGCGGCCTCTTCCTCGTCGCGCTCGCGATCGCGCTGCTCTCGGCGCTCCTGCCGCTCCTGGCGCGGATGCGAGACGGCTTCCACGCGCTCCTGGTCGCGTCGGGCGCATGGATCGCGCCGCTGATGCCCACGGCGGCGTTCATCTACCGGCCCGACGCGTTCGAGGCGCACGAGGGGCTCAGGGAAGCGAGCGTGCTCGCGTCGCTGCTCTGGAGCGACGCCACCTCGGCCTGGCTCGGCCCGGCCGCGCTGGCGATCGCCGCCCCGCTCGCCGCGATCGCCGTCGCCGCCGCGGGCGTGCTCCTCGAGCGCACCGACGCGCTCTGATCCCGGCACCCCCGATCGGAGCGGCGCGGCCGCCCCGCCCGACGAGGCGACACCGGACCGCGCTACGGCTCGCGCACACTGCGGCGCTCGCTTCTCTTCTCCCGTCCTGCTCCTTCCCGCGCTCCTCCCTAGCTGGTAGGAGGCCGCACAGGAGAACCGACATGGCCTGTCACGAGATCGCCGCGCTCCGCCTTGGGCTCATGAACATCCTGGGCATCGACGACCCCGGCGAGCGCGCGCACGAGCTCGCCGAGCTCGGCCCCGCGGCGGCCGAGCCGGGTCCTGTCTCGGCGATGCTGCGCGCCGGAGATCTCAGGAGCCTCTCGCGCCTGTTCGAGGGGTCGCTCGCCGAGCTCCAGGAGAAGGTCGCGAAGACCCCTGCGGGGGACGCGAAGCTGCCTTACCTGCGCTCGCTGCTCATCCTCACGAAGCAGGTCGAGCTCGACCTCCGCGCCCAGGTCGACGGGCTCGGCCGGCTCTACAGGGAGCTCGAGGAGATGCACGACTTCGTTCACGAGATCTACCCGGCAGAGCAATCCGAGGAATCAGCGCCGGCCGAGTGAGCCGAGGAGACGGAGTGGACCCATGGCCCAGGGCAGCGCGAAGATCAGGATCGCCCACGCGGAGCCGATCGGGCAGGGCGCCCGGCTGCTGCGCGTCGAGCGCGTCGACGGCGCGGAGCTCGGCTTCGCCGGCGGGCAGTACGTGATCATCAACAGCGGGGTCACCCTGCCCGGCGGCAAGCTCGCGAAGCGCGCCTACTCGATGCTCTCGAGCGACGCCGAGCAGCGCGCCGTCGAGATCGCGGTCAAGCGCATCGGCGCCGGGCCGGCGTCGAACGTGCTCAACGACATCGCCGTGGGCGCGGAGCTCGAGTGGAGCGGCCCCTGGGGCAAGCTGCGGCTCCCGCCCGGCTTCTCCGGCCGCGCGCTCGTGATCGCCACCGACACCGGGATCACCGCGGCCCTCGGGATCGCGCGGAGCGCGGCCGCCGCCGGCGCCGCGCAGCTCGACCTGCTCTGGCTCGTCGAGGAAGGCGACTATTTCGTCCCCGAGGCGTTCGTCCGCGAGCGCCTCCCCGCCGCCGCCCGCCTGACTGTCGCCGGCGGCTTCCTCCCTGTCGGTCACCCCGAGCGGCCGGCGCGCGCGTGCGCGCTCGTCGGCGATCACGTCGCCGACGGGCCCCGCGACGCCGTGCTCTGCGCGGGCGACGGCGCCGTCATCTACCCGATCCGCGACCGGCTCGCCTCGCTCGGCGCGCCGGAGGGCAGCGTGCTCCTGGAGAGCTTCTTCAACAACCCGCTGAAGAAGTCGTTGTAATCGTTCAGGATCCTGGATGGCAGAGCTCCGGCCGAGGGACCCGAAAGGGCAGCGCGAGGGGTTCACGACGGGCGCGTGCGCGGCCGCCGCGGCCAAGGCGGCGGCGCGCGTGCTCGCGCGCGGCGCGGCGGTCGACGCCATCGAGACGACGCTGCCGAACGGGCAGCGGGTGACCTTCCCGCTGAAGCGCTGCGACCGCGACGGGCCGCGCGCGACGTGCAGCGTCATCAAGGACGCCGGCGACGACCCGGACTGCACCCACGGCGCCGAGCTCGTCGCCGAGGTCGAGCTCCGCCGCGAGCCGGGCGTCGAGATCCGCGGCGGCGACGGGGTTGCCGTCGTCACCAAGCCGGGGCTCGGGCTGGCGGTCGGCGCGCCCGCCGTGAACCCCGTGCCGCGCCGGAACATCACCGAGATGGTCCTCGAGGAGCTCGAGGGCTCGGGCTTCGCCGGGGCCACGGTCACGATCAGCGTCCCCCAGGGCGAGGAGATGGCGAAGCAGACAATCAACGCGCGCCTCGGGCTGATCGGCGGGATCTCGATCCTCGGGACGAGCGGGATCGTGAAGCCGTACTCGACCGCCGCCTTCCGCGCGAGCGTGGTGCAGGCGATCGACGTCGCGGCCGAGCGCGGCATCGCGACGCTGGCGCTGACCACCGGCGGCAAGTCCGAGGCGTACGCGATGAAGCTCTACCCGGAGCTGCCGGAGGAGTCGTTCATCCAGGTGGGCGACTTCATCGGCACCGGGGTGCGCCACGCCGCGCGGCGGCGGATCGCCCGCGCGATCATCGTCGGCATGATCGGCAAGCTCTCGAAGATGGCCGACGGCAAGATGATGACGCACGCGGCCGGCTCGGAGGTGAGCATGGAGCTGCTCGCGCAGATCGCCGAGGAGCTCGGCGCGCGGCCCGAGATCGCGGCGGAGATCCGGCAGGCGAACACCGCGCGCCACGTGCTCGAGCTGTGCCAGCGCGAGGGGCTCACCGGCGTGCCCGGCGGGATCTGCCGGCGCGTCGTCGAGCACACGTCGCGGCACGCGGGCGGCGCCCTCGAGGTGCACGCGTGCCTCGTCGATTTCAACGGGGCGCTGCTCGGCCGGTACCCGGCCGGCGGCGCCGGTGAAGACAGAGCGGAGGAGCCATGAGCGGTGCGATGACCGGTGCAGACGCGCGCGCGGCGAACGACATGCGGCAGATGACCGCGCTCGGCCGGCGCATCGAGGACAGGAGCTTCGCGATCATCGACGAGGAGGTCGGCGACCACGGGTTCCCGGACGCGGAGTGGCAGGTCGTCCGCCGCGTGATCCACGCGACGGCGGACTTCGAGTTCTCGTCGCTCATGCGGCTCCACCCCGAGGCGATCGCGCGGGGCATCGCGGCGCTCAAGGGCGGCGCGCCGGTGCTCGTCGACGTGAAGATGATCGGCGTCGGCCTGAACGAGCAGCGGCTCGCCTCCTACGGCTGCAAGATCCACTGCTTCATCTCGGACGACGACGTCATCCAGGCCGCGTCGGCGGCCGGCTCGACCCGCGCGATCGAGTCGATGCGCAAGGCGCACCGGCTCGGGCTGCTCGACGGGGCGGTCGTGGCGATCGGCAACGCGCCGACGGCGCTGCTCGAGGTCGTGCGCCTCGCCCGCGAGGAGGGCGCGCGGCCGGCGCTCGTGATCGGCGTGCCTGTCGGGTTCGTGTCGGCGGCGGAGTCGAAGGAGGCGCTGATCGAGTCCGGGCTCCCGTCCATCGTGGCGCGCGGGCGCAAGGGGGGGAGCCCGATCGCCGTCGCCATCGTCCACGCGCTGCTGCTCCTCTCGGCGGAATCGGCGCAGGCGACCGTCGCCCCGGAGCCGGCCCAGGTGTCGCGATGAGCGCGCGCCGCGCCGTGACCGTCGTCGGCATCGGCGACGACGGGTGCGCCAGCCTGTCGAGCCGCGCCGCGTCCGCTGTCGCGCGGGCCGAGGTGCTCGTGGGGGGCGAGCGGCACCTCGAGTTCTTCCCGCAGTTCCGCGGCGAGAAGATCGCCCTCAAGGGCGGGCTCTCCGCCGTGCTCGACCGCGTGGAGAGCCTGTCGGCCGAGCAGAACGTGTGCATCCTCGCCTCGGGCGACCCGCTGTTCTTCGGGATCGGCGCGCTCGTCGTCCGGAAGCTCGGCGGCGAGCACGTCGAGATCATCCCGAGCCTGAGCTCGGTCCAGTGGGCGTTCGCGCGCACGGGCATCGCCTGGGACGACGCGGCGTTCGTGTCGGTCCACGGGCGCTCGCCCGAGGGGTTCGCGACGCGCCTGCGCCGGCTCTCGAAGGTCGCTGTGCTGACCGACGGCGAGAGCTCCCCGGCCCGCCTCGCGGCGCGGCTCCTCGAGCACGGCGACGCCGGCTGGAAGGCGTGGGTCTGCGAGAGCCTCGCGGGCGCGGGCGAGCGCGTGCGCGCGTTCGAGCTCGCCGCGCTCGCGTCGTGCGAGGACATCGGGCCGCTCAACGTGCTCCTGCTCCTGCGCAGCGACCCGGCGTGGCGGCCCGCTCCGGCCGTCCCCTACCTGCACGAGGACGCCTTCGCCAAGCGCATGCCGAAGAACGGCCTGATCACGAAGCGCGAGGTGCGCATGCTCTCGATCGCGTCGATGGCGATCCGCCCCGACGCGGTGGTCTGGGACGTCGGCGCCGGCTCGGGGTCGGTCTCGATCGAGGCGGCGATGCTCTGCCCCCTCGGGCGCGTCTACGCGATCGAGGTCGACCCGGAGGGCGTGGAGATCTGCAGGGACAACGTCCGCGCGCACGGGGTCGACAACGTGCGCGTCGTCGCGGGCCGCGCGCCCGAGGCGCTCGGCGCGCTCGAGGACCCGGACGCGGTGTTCGTCGGCGGGAGCAAGGGGAGCATGGAGGAGATCATCACGGCGGCGCTCGATCGGCTGCGGCCCGGCGGCCGGCTCGTGGTCAACGCGATCACGATGGAGAACGTGGCCGAGACGTACCGCGCGCTCCGGGCGCGGGGGCTCGACCCCGAGATCACCCTGCTCTCGGTCTCGCGCGGCGTCCCGCTCGCGCGCTACATGCGCTACGAGGCGCTGAACCCGATCCACATCTTCGCCGCGACGAAGCCGGCGAAGGCGCAGGAAGCGGCGCCCGGCGCGGCGCCGTCCCCCCCGGAGGCTTCATGAGCGGCCTCGGCAAGCTCCACGGCGTGGGCGTCGGCCCGGGCGCGCCGGACCTGCTCACGCTGCGGGCCGTGCGCGTGCTCGAGGGCGCGGACGTGCTCGCGCTCCCCCGCAGCTCGGATTTCGGCGCCTCGATGGCCTACCGGATCCTCTCGCCGGTCGTCGGCAAGCGGCAGGACCAGGAGCGGCTGCTCCTCACCTTCCCCATGAGCAAGGACCCGGATCGCGTCCGGCCCTACGTCGAGGCGGCCGTCGACAAGATCGTCGAGCGGCTCTCGCGCGGCCTCTCCGTCGCCTTCGCCACCGAGGGCGATCCGTCGCTCTTCAGCACGTTCGTCTATGTCCGCCGCGAGGCGCTCCGCCGCCTCCCCGGGCTCGAGGTCGAGGTCGTCCCCGGCGTCACCTCGGTCACAGCGGTCCCGGCCGTGAGCGGGCTGTCGCTCGCCGACGGGCAGGAGCGGATCGCCATCCTCCCCGCCACGTACGGCGTCGACGACCTGACCGACGTGCTCAAGCGCTTCGACACAGTGGTCCTGATGAAGATCGGCCCGGAGATGCCGAAGGTGACCGAGGCGCTCACGCGGGCAGGCCTGCTCGATCGGGCCGTGTTCGTGTCCAAGGCGACGATGCCCGAGCAGCGGATCGTCCGGGACCTCCGCGCCGCGCAGGACGAGCGGGGCGACTGCTTCGCCATGGTGGTTGTCACGCGCGGGGAGCGCAGCGGGCTGCTCGTCGGGGAGGCCGAGGCCTCGCTGCCGGGCAGCTTCGACAGGGCTGTTAATGAACCGGAGATGTCATGATCGCCGCGCGGAAGCCGTACGCCCTCTACGCGATCACCCGCCACGGGATCGCCATCGCGCGGAAGCTCGCCGAGGGGCTCCCGGGCGCGGATCTCTACGTGTCGCAGAAGCTCTTCGACGGGGCGCCGGAGGGCGCGAAGCCGCTCCCGCTGCCGATGGGGCCGCTGCTCAACGAGGCGTTCACCGCCTACGACTGCCACGTCTTCGTGATCAGCGTCGGCGCCGTGGTGCGGATGATCGCGCCGCTCTTGAAGAACAAGAAGGTCGATCCGGCGGTCGTTTGCGTCGACGACACGGCGCGGTTCTCGATCTGCGTGCTCTCCGGGCATGTGGGGCGGGGCAACGCGTTCACCGAGAAGGTGGCCTCGCTGCTCGGCGCGCTGCCGGTGGTGACAACGGCGTCCGACGCGCTCGGGACGCTGACTGTCGACATCCTCGGCCGGGAGCTCGGCTGGACGCTCGACGACCCGGACCGCAACGTGACCCGCGGCTGCGCCGCCGTCGTGAACGCCGCGCCCGTGCTCTTCGTCCAGGAGACGGGCGAGCCGTCGTTCTGGCCCGAGGACAAGCCGCTCCCGCCCGGCGTGCGCTACGCGACGTCGCTCGACGGCGTGGACCCGGAAGCGTGGGAGATCCTCCTCGTCGCGAGCGACCGCGACCTCGCCCGCTCGCACCCGGCGATCGTCGAGCGCGCCGTCGTCTACCGGCCGAAGAGCCTCGTCCTCGGCGTCGGCTGCGACCGCGGCGCGCCGCTCGACATGGTCGAGCGCGGGGTCGACAGGCTGCTCGCGGAGCACGGGCTCTCGGCGGCATGCGTGAAGGCGCTGGCGACGATCGACAAGAAGGCCGACGAGGAGGCGCTGCTCGCGCTGTCGGCGCGGCGGGGGTGGCCGCTCGTGACGTTCACGCCCGAGGAGCTCGACGCGACCGAGGGGATCGAGAACCCGTCCGAGACCGTGAAGAAGCACGTGGGCGCCCGGGGCGTCGCCGAGCCGGCCGCCCTGCGCGCGGCGGGGGCCAAGAAGCTGCTCATGCCGAAGCGGGCGTACACGGAGGAGGGCGTGGGGCGGTCCATGACGCTCGCCGTGGCGCGCGTCCCGTTCGCGAAGCGCACCATCGAGGAGAGTCATGGGTGACAAAGGAGTCCTGTCGATCGTCGGGATCGGCCCCGGCGCCGAGGCGCACGCGTCCCGCGCCGCCCTGGAGGCGATCGCCGCGTCGGATCTCATCGTGGGGTACACGACGTACATCCGGCTGGTGAAGCACCTCATCGAGGGCAAGGAGATCATCAAGACCGGCATGACCGAGGAGATCGGCCGGGCGCGCGCCGCTGTGGAGCGGGCGCGGGACGGCGGGCGGGTCGCGATCATCTCGTCGGGCGACGCGGGCGTGTACGGCATGGCCGGGCTCGTCTTCCAGGTGCTGGAGGAGATCGGCTGGAAGCGGGGCGAGTCGCCGGAGCTGCGCATCGTGCCCGGCATGACCGCGCTCAACGCGTGCGCGTCGCTCGTCGGCGCGCCGCTCGGCCACGACTTCTGCGCCATCTCCCTGTCCGACCTCCTGACGCCGTGGCCGGTCATCGAGCGGCGGCTCGAGGCCGCCGCCGCGGCCGACTTCGTCATCGGCCTTTACAATCCGGCGAGCGGGCGGCGCACGCGCCAGATCGTGCGGGCCCAGGAGATCATCCGCCAGCACCGGGCGGGCACGACGCCTGTCGCGCTGGTGAAGAGCGCTTACCGCAAGCTGGAGAGCGCCGTGCTCACCGACGTCGACCACTTCCTCGACTACGAGATCGGGATGCTGACCACGGTGCTCGTCGGCTCGACCAACACCTTCATGTTCGAGGGATACATGGTCACCCCGCGCGGATATACAAACAAGTACACATGGGATGGGGAGGCGCTCCCGGGCCAGACGCCGGGGCGCACGCTCGTGCTCTCGGACGAGAGCGTCACCGCGGAGGAGGTCTAGATGGCACGCGTAGGGAGGCTGGGCGGCGCGATCCTCGCCGAGACCCAGGGAGAGTATTACCTCGTCGGCAACACAAAGGCCCCTGTCGACTTCCGGGAGGCGGGGTTCGAGCCGCCGGACGAGGTCGAGCTCGTGAAGGGGGCGTATCTCCGGCTCAAGCCGCTGCGCGAGGTCACGGTGGCGGCGCCGGCGCTGCTGCTCGACGTCGAGGGCGAGGAGCTCGCGAAGAAGCTCGTCCAGCGCTTCGTGATCGACAGGAACGGCTCGGTGAGCGAGCGGCTCTGGCGGCTCGTCTACAGCCCCGACGACCCGCTCGACGACGCCGAGGCGCCGGTCGAGCGGGACGCGCGGTGGCTCGGGGACATCCCGGAGCCGATCTGGCAGCTCGTGCGCGACAACGTGCTGCGCTGCCTCTGAGCTCGGCTCCTGGCGCACGCCGGCGGAGCTCGCGAGCGGCCAACGCCGGGCGCGCTCCCACAATGCGCCTCAATCCCTAGGACAAGACCGAACTCGCGCTAGCTCCGCGTGGTGACGGTCCAGGCCTGCGACGTGTTCGAACCGCCTGTGTCGGCCACCACGTCGTAAGTGATATCTTCGCTGTTGATGGAAAACGTGATTGTGCCCGAGATATAGTTGAGGGCCTGCTGCGAGGGCGTCACAAAGAAGCCCTGCGTTGGAGACGTCGTGGAAGCGGACACTGTCGAAAAGACCATCGCACCTCCCGGGATCACTATCGCAAAGCTAGACGTCACCGGGACATGGTCCTTGCTCTCCGACCACGAAACGATAATGTCCTCCTGTTTCAGGGTAACGTTTTGCAGCGCGTATTTGGTCTTGTTGGTCACCGAGACATTTACGGTGTTCACATTGTTCACGCCGAGGTTGGTTTGGCCGAGCGAGTACGTGAAATTGATCACGACGTCACTCGGCTCAACCGTGAGAACTTGCTTGCTTTTGCTCATGATTCGCTCCTGCTCGTTGGTGAGAGTTGCCGCCTGAGCGGCGACCTTGGGACGAAGCCCTTTCGGCCTCGACCGGGCGCCGCCCGTCATGGCGCGAAGGGCGGGTTTGCCCCTCGCGCCCAACCTGTCTTGTAAGAAGGATGCCGCGTCGAGCCTACGTTCGTACGACCCCATCACGCGGCAGAGCGGGGACACGGGAAGTCGGCCTTCTCCACGGTGAGGAACGCAAACGTCGCGTCCCTCGCCGGCGGTGCCTCGAAATGTCTCTAGAGCCGGGTCACCTCGATCCCCTGCGCCTGCGACTTGCAGCGCGCATGCCAGGCGCTCGAACCGCCTCCCGCGAGCCGTCAACATGGCGATCGGCGCGGCGCGCACGCGGACAGGGGTCTCTCGGCAGCCGGCGACGACCGGGCTGCGTCACCTGGAGACACGACGCTTCTTCGAGAGACACGCGCGGCCGGCCCCGGAGCCGGCGGGGTAAGTGGGCAGATCAACCCCACCCTGATCGGCCGGCCCGGCGCCCATCCGTCAAGGCTGGGGCTTCATGCACCAGCGCTCGATCAGCACCGCTCGGAGCAGCGCTCCTGCGCCCGCAAAGCCGAGGCGCGCGGCGTAGGTCTCCAGATCCTCCGGGACCGGCTTGCCGAGCCGCTCGGTGAAATACCACCGCCACAACGCGTCCGCGTCGTCCACGCCGCTGCCCGCGAGGTCCAGGGCGTCGAGCCCCTCACGCTCCATCATGGCCTGCTTGGCGCGAGCCTGCTTCGCGAGACGCCCGTAGCAGCCCATGGCGCGCAGCTGGTCGACGAGGTGACGGCGGACCTCCGGCTCGCACACGGCGGCCGTCCAGCGGCGCTTCGCTTCTCGCGCCATCATGTCGGCGAAGGACCTGGCGTCGAGCCCCTGCTCGCCGAGCCACGCGCGGGTCGAGGGCCCGGTGTACAGCCCTCGCTCGCGCCGGAACTCCATGGCCGTGCGTTCGAGGTGTGCAGGGCCGATCTTCACCCCGTTGCGCTCCGCCGCCTCCTCGGCGAGGCCGCGCAGCAGGGCGCCCTGGACCGCGAGGGTGTAGAGCGGCTCGTCCCCGAGCAAGCGCAGCTCGTCGAGCAGCGCGTCGAAGTCCGCGCCGGGGTCGAGGTCGAGCCGGGTCGCACGCATGCGCTCGACGGCCCGCTCCCAGACGTCGGTACGCTGGAAGACGAAGCCGGGCTCCAGCGGTCCTCGATGCCGGGCGCGGGCGGCCTGCATGGCCTCGAGCAGGGCGAGCGCGTCGAGGCGCTTCTGGTCCACGCGCCCGGCGGGGAGCCACCGCTTCAGCGCGTCGAGCGCGTGCGGGGCCTCCTGCGCGGCCCGGGCCGCCTGGAGCACCGCTGGCCAGGTGCGATCGGGGTAGAAAAGGGCCCTGGCGATGGTGACGAGCCGCTCGGCGAGCGCCGGATCGCAGATCTTCGCCTCGACGGCGGCGGCGAGCGTCGCGCGGATGTTGACGAGGGCCTCCGACGTGCGCCGATAGCCCTCCTCGGCGGAGGCGTGCGCGAGCGCTACCTCATCGTCGGCGTCGAGCGCGCCCGAACGAAATTGCTCGAAGATCCGGCCCACGCCGACCATGCCGAAGTCGGCCAGCTCGGCGGCCCGGAGCGCGCCCATGCTCGAGGCCCCGAACACATGGACGCCCTGGGACATCGCCCAGAGGATCTCCTTGTGCCAGACCGCCGGGACGCGCTCGAAGAAGCCGTCCACGATGCCAATCCCCCACGGCCGCTCGCGCGCGGCCCGGTAGACGTCTCCCTGGGCGACGGGCGGCAAGACCCGCAGCTCCGGGAGCGCGGGCACCTCGGCGGGCGGCAGGCTGGGCCCGGTGAACAGGACGATCACGACGACACCGCCTGCGCGCGCTGTCCAGGCGTGTACCCGGGGGCGTCCCACATGCTCTCCAGCCCGGGCACGACGACGCGGACGACGGGCAGCCCGAGCTCGGGCCGCGTGAGATCCACGACCGCTGCCTGGCCGAGCCCGGCGCCGCGCAGCGCCGCGAGCACCGCGGCGAGATCCTCGTCGAAGCGCTCGCTGAACCCGTCGCTCGCGGCGCCGAACGAGCGCCACGGCCCCTCGAATTGCTCTATCTCCGCGCGCGCCGCGGCGATGTGAGGCGGCGACCGGAACAGCTCATACGAGGTCCGGTCGACGTCGTCGCGCGCCCCCGCGATGGCGGTCAGGCGGCTCTGGGCGGCCTCGGTCAGGGCGCGCGCCAGGGCGACGGCGCGGGAGCGGTGGCACCCCTGACCGCCGCTCACGTAAAGGACGCGGCCCGGGTGAGGCACGCGGTCGACGATCTCCGCCACGAAGACAGGCAGCCCTATATCGCTGCTCGCGTCCCACACGCCCACAGCGATGTCGGCGCGAGCGAAGCGGGCCAGCACATCGCGGCAGATCGGATCGTCCACGGTGCCGAGATCCAGGCGCGTCCGCGCGCGGCGCGCCGGCCCGGCCGCGCGCCACAGCGCCACAGCGTCGCGCTCGATAACCTCGTAGAGCCCGTGGAGCACGGCCTCGAGCCGGTGGTTGCCCGAGGCGAGCCCCGTCGACGTGGTCAAGAAGCACCCGCTGCCGGGCGGGAGCGGCACTGTGTAGTCGGCGTGGACCACCTCGAGCGGCACCCACAGCGGGCCGCCGCTCATGATGTCTTCGCCCTCGATCCAGAGCATCTTGTGATGGGGGTGGAAGGAGCCGATCGAGAGCCGCGGCAGCCCGGCGATGTCGACGAGGCGGCGCCGCGCCGAGAGCTCCGCGGCGGTGCAGAAGAGCAGCGGCTGCAGGATGTGCTCGGCGTGCCACTGCTCGATGGCTTCCATCAGCCCGGACGCGCGCGCCGCGTCGATGGCGAGCCCTTTTCCCTGCGAGACCGACACGGATCGGGCGTTGGGCCGGCACACCATCACCACCGGGATCCCGACGACGTCCAGCCCGGTGACGTCGGCGACCCGGGTGATCCCCATGGCGCGCGTCATCGGGAGCACCCGCTCGACGGTCTCCGCGGGGCTGACAAGGCGGTGCGTGCCCCGGAGAAACGTCTTCTGCGTGGAGGGCCGGGTCATGTCGTCGGGATCTCGCGGCGAGCGGCGCGCGCTCAGGCGCCCACGGCTACCGGCGCCTGAAGCTGGTCAGGTTGACCAGGTAGGTGCCGCAGAAGTCCGTGGACACCGGTACCTTCTTTTGCCCCGTCTGCGCGTCCGCATCGACCAGAGGATCGACGTCCGCCACGTGTCCTATCTGCGCGCCCATATCGACCAGCTCCTTGCACCACGATTGCACCGAATCTTCGGGCCTGCGGTTGCGCCGCTTCGTCAGCACGTCCGATGACACCTCGTAATACAGGGTCTCGGTGCCCGCTTTGTTCGGCACGGCGACGACCATGTTGAAGCCCCAACACTGGTCGTCCGGCGCATCTCGATCGACCTTCGTGTTCTCCTCTGCACCGCTGGTTGCGCTCTCATCCTTCATCGTATCCTCCTTTGTCACGTCGGTTGCTGCCCTGTCGTCGATGCCCCGGAGCCCTCGCCCGTGCTCGGTGGGCCGGCGCCCCACGACAGCAGCGCGTCGGCCTCGCGGGCGTCCGGGATGCCGGTGATGCCCGACAGGAGCCGGCGGAGCCGCTCGATGTCGTCGAGCTCCACGCGCCCTTCAGCCCTGCGCAGGCGCACGAGGCCCGCCTGCGCGCGCAGCGCGAAGAGCCGGGCGCCCTGCGCCTCGGCCATGTCCCTCGCGCGCGCGAGCGCGGCCTCCGCCTGCCCTGCGTCTCCCCTGGCCCGCCACACCTCGCCGAGCAGCCGGTAGAGCTCGGGATGGTAGCAGCGCTCCTGTGTCGTGAACGCCTCGCCGAGCGCCTCGTCGAGCGCCTCGCGGGCGCCCTCGACGTCGCCGGCGGCCAGACAGGCGTCGGCGAGGTGCGTGGCGTAGAAGGTGGTGACCATCCCCGAGCCCATTCGCCGCCAGCGCGCGATGGCGGCTCGGACGCGCTGGAGCCCCTGCTCCGCCTGCCCCGTATGGACCATGGCCCAGCCCCCCAGCGCGTCGGCGAGCACGATGAACGCGGGGAATCCATGCTCTGCGGCGACCTTCCCCAGCGCGTCGGCGTACCTCTGCGTGTCGGCCACCTCGCGCCTCAGGTGGTGGATCCACGCGCCGATCTGATAGGCGATGGCGATGGTGAAGGGGTGCTCTGTCGCTTCCGCCGCCGCGATCGCGTCCTCGTAGATCCGCACCGCGCGATCCGGCTCGCCGCAAATGCACGCGCTCATGGCGTGGGTCACGCGCACGACGATGCTCGGGTTCCAGCCATAACGCGCCATGTAGACGGGCAGCTGCGCCGGCCGGTAGAGCTCGATGACACGCCGGTGGTGAGGCTCGCCCGCGTCGTGGTCCCCCAGCCACGTGGTCACGTTCGCCAGGATGAGCGACGCCTGCGCGAGGGCGACGACGTCATTCATGTCCTCCGCCAGCCTCGCGCACTGGCTCGCGATGTCCCGGGCTGCCGTGAGATCGCCGCGGAACAGGGTGAACATGGCCATGCCGTGCAGCGCCTGGCTCCCCCCCTCCTGCTCGCCGGTCTGCGTGGCGAGCTCGATGGCCCTTTCGTAAATGCTCTTTACATCTGGCGCCGACCAGCCCTTGGTCGTGATCAGCGCCGGCATGATGATACAGTTCAGCCCGAGCTCCATCCCGGCTCGCTCGTGCTCCTGCGCTATGGCCGGCAGCCACTCGATGGCCTGCTTGGCCCCGGTGATCGCCTCCACGTACGCCGACCGAGCCAGCGCCGCCTGCGCCGCCTTCTGCGCGTAGCCCACGGCCTCGCGCTTCTGCTCCGCCGCCGCGTGATGGTGGGCGAGCAGATCCGGCCGCGTCCGGACCACCTCCGGAAACCGCTCCTCCAGCGTCGCAGCGATGCGCGCGTGGACCCTCCACCGCGCGCCGGTGGACAGCGACTCGTACGCCGCATCCCGCACCAGCGCGTGCTTGAACATCCCCACCGCCTCCTTGCCCCGCCGCCTGCGCAGCACGAGCCCAGCCCGCGTCAGGCGCTCCAGATCTTCCGCCACCGCCGCCGGGCCGAGCGAGCTCGCGGCCGAGAGCTCCTCGACGCTGAACTCCCGCCCCAGCGCCGCCGCGAGCTGAGCCGTCTCCTTGGCGCGCGCGAGCCGATCCAGGCGCGCCGTGAGCAGCGCCCGCAGCGTCCCCGGGATCGCCGCGCCCGAGAGCGGCCCGGTGAGCTCGTAGCGATCCTCCCGCTCCACGAGGAGCCCCGAGTCGACCATCATCCGGAGCAGCTCCTCCGCGAAGAGCGGCACCCCGTCGGCGCGGTCCGCCACCTGCTCGATCACGGCGGGGGGCAGCGCCTTGTGGCCCAGGAGCCCGGCGAGCATCTCCTCCATCGGCGAGCGCTCCAGGCGGCTCAGCGGGAGCAACAGCACATCGGCCGTCGAGAACGACGGCGAGAACGCCGGGCGCGCCGTCATGATGACGCACAGGGGGACCGTGATCGCCTCGCGGACGAGCTGGCCGAGGAACTCCATCGTGGTGGGGTCGGCCCAATGCAAATCTTCGACCAGCAGGAGGACCGGCCGCGCGTCCGCCATGGCGAGGAGCAGCGACGCGATGGCCTGGAGCGTCAGCTCCTTCTGCCGCTGCGCCGAGGCGTCGAGCGATGCGTACGGCGCGCCGATGGGCAGAGAGAACAGCGGCAGGAAGAGCGGCATGGCCTCGGCCGGCGTGAAGCCGTGGCCGGCGAGCTCCCCGGCGAGCCGCGCGATCTTGCGGCCCTCGTCGAGCTCCTGATCGAGCCCGAAGGCGCGCTCGATGAGATCGACAACCGGACGGAGGGGGCTATTTCGCGTGTCGGGCGAGCACCGCGCTTCGAGGAACGTGTGGGGCTCGTGCGCCAGCCGGCGGCGCAGCGCGCGCGCCAGGCAGCTCTTGCCGATGCCGGCCTCGCCCATGATGAGGCTCGCGTGGCCCACCCCCTCGCACGCGCGGCGCCACCGCTCCACGAGGAGCCCGAGCTCTTGAGCTCGGCCGTACAGCGGCGCCCTCGAGCCGTCGGGGGTCGGCCACCCCGCCGCGTCGCCGTGTTCCTGCCGGAGGCGGAAGGTCTCCACCGGCGCCGCGATCCCCTCGATGGATCGGGCCCCTTCGCTCTCGAGGTCGAAGGAGACCCGCAGCAACGCATGCGACGCGGCGCCGACCGTCACGGAGCCCGGCGGCGCCAGCGAGGCGAGCTGCGCGGCGATCCGCGGCGTGCTGCCGACGACGAGGCACGCGCCCTCGAGATCCCCCAGGTTCCCGTCGACGACAGGACCGGTGTGGAGGCCGACGCTCACCTCGATCCGGACGCCCTGCGCGGCGATCCGCTCGTCCTCGGCCTGGACGGCGCCGGCCATCGCCAGCGCCGCGCGGGCGGCGCGCTTGGCGTCGTCCTCCGCCGCGCTGGGGTAGCCGAAGTAGATCAGCAGATCGGCGCCGAGCGCCGCGGCCACGTGCCCCCCGTGGCGGCGCCCGACGCCTGCGCAGAGCGCGAGCGCCGAGCGCAGGGGATCGTCCAGCGCCTCGACGTCGAGAGCCTGCGCGGCGGCGGCGCGCGCGCTCACGCGACAGCAGAGCGCCGTCAGCTGCCGGCGCTCGCCGTCGAGCGCGGGCGCCCTCCGCCGATCGGGCGACGTGGCGACCGTCGCGATCGAGGAGAGCGACCGCGTGTCCCCGCCGGACGGGGAGCCGCCGGCGCCGAGCATCGCCTCGCGCGACACGCCGCGCAGGCTGCAGGCCTCGAGCGCCTCGAACAGCCCACGGGCGTCGACATCGCGCGCGCCTTCGTCCTTGCGGAGAGCGCGGGCGAGCAGGTCGCCGAGGGGGTGGCGCTCGAGCGCGGCGGGGATCGGGACGGCGTCGGGGCCGAGCAGCCGATAGAAGATCTCGGCCTCCGTGCCGCCGTACACCGGCTTGCCCGTCAGGCACTCGAGGAACACGAGGCCCCACGAGAACAGATCCGCGCGCGGTGAAGGCTCGGCGCCGCGCCACTGCTCCGGCGCGCCGTAGCCCGGCGTGCCCAGCGCGTCGTGGCTGCCGGTCAGGCGCGCGGAGCGATCGTCGTCGAGCGCGGCGCCGATCCCGAAGTCGAGCACCAGCGCGTTGCGGCGGGCGCCCGTGGGGATCACCATGATGTTGCTGGGCTTGAGGTCGCGGTGGACGACGCCCGCCGCGTGGGCGCAGGCGAGGGCGTCGAGCACCTGGAGCATCAGGTGCCGCGCCTCGGACGGCGCGAGCGCGCCCTCTCTCTCGAGCAGCGCGGCGAGGTTGTCGCCGGGCGCGAACGAGAACGCTGTGTAGAGCGTCCCACCCTCGATCTGCGCCGAATCGACGAGCTGGACGATGTTGGGATGGTGAAGCTGGGCGCAGAGCCGCGTCTCGCGCAGGAAGCGCGTGACCCGCCTGTCGGCCTGCGCGACGCCTCCCTGCTCGGCGAGGCGCAGGATCTTCAAGGCGATCGGCTGCCCGGTGGTGAGCTGGCGGGCCTTGTACACCACGCCGAAGCCGCCCTCGCCGAGCTTGGCCAGGATCTCGTACTGCCCCGCGAAGGTGGTGCCTGGGACGGGTGCTGCACCGGTTGCAACGTAGCGCTGCATGCTCGATCTCATTGTCGCCGGAGGCGCTCGGAGCGCGCCGGCACCTCGCTCCGTCAGGGATCCCTGTCGGCGTCGAGCACCGCCTGGAGATCCGGGTCGACCTCACCCCCAAGCACGTCCAGGACCTCGCGCAGCCGCGAGAGCTCGCGGCGCAGCGTCCGATGGTGGTTGCGGTTCTTGAGCAGCGGCTCCTGGCCGAGCAGCGTGAAGCCGTCGTCCCGGTTGCCCGCCCGCTGCACCGCCGCGCCCAGGACCATGCCCCGGAAGGCGTCGGTCAGATCGAGCGAGAGCGGGGCGCCGCCGCCCCGGCGTCGCTCGGCCTCGTTCACGAAGCCGAGCGCCGCGCGCCAGAGCAGCTTGACCAGCGCGCTCGGCTCGGCGTCGGCGTCGAAGGTGAGCGCGCGCTCGACGTGGCGCCGCTGCATCACGAGATCGCCCCCGAGGCCGCTCTGCCCCGCGAGCTGGAGCGCGTAAGCGCGCCGGACGATGTTGTCGAGCTGCCGCAGGTTGCCCGGCCAGGGCGCGGACACGAGGAGCTTCATGGCCTCGGGCTCGAAGCGCGCCGTGCCCTTGCCGTCGGCCTCCTGGTGGCGCCGGTTCAACATGTAATCGGCCCAGCGCGGGAGCTCGTCGAGCCGCTCGGCGAGCGGGAGCAGCCGCACCGGCAGGACGTTGATGCGGTAGTACAGGTCCTCGCGGAAGCGGCCGGCGCGCACGGCGGCGCGCAGATCGGCGTTGGTGCCGACGAGGAGGCGCGCGTCGGCGCGGCGCTCCCCCGCCCCGTCGTCGCCCAGCATCCGGTAGGCGCGCTCCTCGATGAAGCGCAGGAGGCCCGCCTGGGCCTTGAGCGAGAGCTTGTCGATCTCGTCGAGGAAGAGCGTGCCCTTCGCGGCGCGGGCGACCGCGCCCGGGTTGTCCTTGATCGCGCCGGTGAAGGCGCCCCGCTTCCAGCCGAACAGCTCGGCCATCTGCAGGTCCTCGGGCACGCCGAGGAGGTCCAGCGACTCGAAGGGCTGGCCCCGGCGCTGCGAGTGCTCGTGGCACCACCGCGCGAGCCTGGATTTTCCAGCGCCGGTCGGGCCGGTGATCAGAATGGTGTCGTCCCTCGGGGCGAACGCGCGGAGCAGCTCGACAAGGTGCGCTGTGCTCTGACCGACGACCGGCAGGAACTCGTCCGGGCTCGCCGGCTCGTCCGCGCGAAGCGGCAGCGCGCGGGCGGCGATGAACGCCCCGGCGATGCTGGCGAGGATCTCCAGCCCCTCGTAGCACTCCGCCCAGGGGAGCTCCCGTCCGACGGCCCCCCTGGAGCTCGCCTCGAGGGTGATCATGCCGTCGACGCAGCCGCCGGGCGCGCGCAGCGGGACGACATGGACGTGGGTCGCATCGCGATCGAGCATGCGCTTGCGCGTCGCGTCGCCGGGCATACCGGCCGCGTCCGACGGGTCACGGAGCTCGATCGCCCCGTCTGGCATCCAGGAGCGGAGCGAGGCGCGCTGCACGTCGATCGAGACCGAACAGCGGTGATTCTCGATCCAGCTCCAGACGCTGCCGGAGGTGAGATAGCCGGTGCCCTCGATGCGCGCGCCGCTCGAGCGGTCGATGCCGAAGAGGCGCTGGTAGCTGCCCTCGGGGCGGAGGTGGACGACGCCGCGCAGGATCCGAGCCCGGCCGGCGAGCGGGCTGTCGGCGAGCGCCTCCTCGACGCAGGCGAACATGGCTTGGAGGACCGCTGTGGCAGCTTCGTCGAAGTACGTGGCCGACACGAGGCAGGGGACGAGCGAGATGAAGATCTCGTCACGGGATACGGTCACGGTACGGAGCAGGTAAGCAGGAGAACGATGGCGGGTCCAGGTGGAACGAGCAGGCTGGCGTCTCCCGCGGACGCAGCGCGTCCGGGCGGGACGCGAGCCCCCTCTCGACCCGGAAGCGGCGTGGCAGCGCCTGCGTCCTGCCCGAGGGATCACGGGAGCCGCCACGGGTCCGAAGTCCTGACGCGCGAGCGGCGGCCGAGTTCTATGCCTGGGCGCCGGCTTGTTTCTGGGTTCTCGCAACGGCGACGACGTACGAACCGGAGAGCTCAGACGTTCTCGCGATCGGGCGCCCGCGCGACAGGCGACTCCGCCGCGCTGAAGGCCGCGGCCGCCTGGAGGCTCGGCGCCGACTCGGCGGCTCCCGCGGAGGCGCGCCGGGTGCGCCGTTTTTCCTGCACCATGTGCACGATCTGGTCGAGGATGACGGCGACGAGGATCACGGCGCCGATGATGATGAACGTCCAGTTCGGGTCCAGGCGCCAGATGCGTCGTATGCTGTCGGCGTCCTCGTACGGCAGCTGGAACATGTTGATGCCGTTGTCGATGACGCGCATCACCGCGGCGCCGATGATGACGCCGAGCACCGTGCCCTCACCGCCGCGAAGCGAGCAGCCGCCGAGCACGGCCGCGGCGATCGCGTACATCTCGTACGCGATGCCGACCTGTTGCGACATCTGCCCGATGTACGACGCGTAACAGACGCCCGCCACGCCGCCGAGGCCCGCCGAGATCACGTAGGTGGACGTCTCCACCCGCTTCACGCTGATGCCGGAGTACTCCGCTGCGTCGCGATTGCCGCCGATCGCATAGACGTAACGCCCGAACACAGTGAAGTGCAGCGCGTAGGTCGAGAGGCCGATCACGGCGAGGAAGATCAGGAACGGATACGGGACGAGCGCGTCGCCGCCGACGTCGAGCAGCCCGCCGTTGGCGAGGCGGAGCAGCGGCGAGCCCCCGAGGCTCAGGGTGCCGCCCTCGGCGATGGTCTGCGAGACCCCGCGCAAGAACAGCATGCCGCCGAGCGTGACGATGAACGGCTGCAGCTTGAGCCGCGTGATCAAGAGCCCCTGGCCGAGGCCGATCAAGAGCGCCACGCCGAGCGCCGCCGGAATGCCGATCCACAGCGAGTAACCAAGGCCGCCGGCCTGGCTCGACGAGAGCTTCGCGATCAGGACGCCCGTCAGGCCGATCACGGACCCGATCGACAGATCGATGCCGCCGGTGATGATGACGAAGCCGATGCCGATCGAGAAGATCCCGAGCATCGAGATCTGCCGCAGGGTGTTGATCGAGTTCGACTGCCCGAGGAAATCAGGGTTCGAGAGGTAGAGACCCAGACACATCACGAAGAGCGCGATGGTCATGCCAAGCTCGCGCCTCATGACAGAGCCTCCTCGTCGGCGCGGCCCGTCATCAACGTGGCGATCCGCTCCTGGCTGAGCCGCTCCCGCGGCAGTACCCCCTTGATTCGCCGCTCGTGCATGACGACGACGCGATCGCTCATTCCGATGATCTCTCCCATGTCCGAGCTGACCATCAAGATCGTGATGCCTTCCTCCGCCAGGGCGGCCATGTGGCGGTAGATCTCGGCCTTGGCGCCGACGTCGATCCCGCGCGTCGGCTCGTCGACGATGAGCACGCGCGGGCTCATGGCCAGCCACTTTCCGAGCACCACCTTCTGCTGGTTTCCGCCGGAGAGGTTCACGACGCGCTGGAGAACGCCAGGCGTCTTCGTCCGCAAGCGCTTCACCTCCGCTTCGGCGACGCGGCGCTCCCTCTTCCTGTCGAGGAAACCCCAGCGGTTGTAGTTGCCGATGTCGGGAAGGGAGGTGTTCTCCGCGACGCTGAGCGGCAGCACGAGGCCGTGCCGCTTGCGATCCTCGGGCGCCAGGTAGACGCCGCTGTCGATGGCGTCCCTGGGTCGTCGCGGAGCAAACGCCTTGCCCTCGAGCGTCATGCGTCCGCCGAGCGCAGGCGTGACCCCGAAGATCGTCTGCATGAGCTCCGTGCGGCCCGCGCCGACGAGGCCGGCGAAGCCGAGGATCTCCCCGCGCTCGGCGGAGAACGAGATCGGCGCGGGCGCGCCGGGCACGACGAGGCCCTCGACGACCAGCACAGGCTCGGCCGACCTCCGCGGCCCTCTCTCCGGGAAGTAGTGCGCGCTCAGCTCGCGGCCCACCATCATGGACACGATCTTCTCGTGGGTCGCCTCCGCGCGCGTGAGGTCCCCGACGTAGCGGCCGTCCCGCAGGACAGTCACCCGGTCCGCCAGCGCCATGACCTCCTCCATCCGGTGCGAGATGTAGACGATGCCGATGCCGTCCGACCGGAGCTTGTGGATGATCTGGAAGAGGTGCTCCGACTCGCCGCTCGTGAGCGAGGAGGTCGGCTCGTCCATGATGAGGATGCGCGCGTCGAGGGAGAGCGCCTTGGCGATCTCGACCATCTGCATCTGCCCGGCGGTCAGGGAGGACACCGGGGTCGAGGGCGGGAGCGTCAAGCCGACGCGCTGAAGCAGCTCCTTGGCGCGGGCGTACAGGTCGCCCTTCGGCAGCGGGCGGAGGAGCGCTCCTGTCCCGCCGCCCTCGTTACCGAGGAAGATGTTGGCCGCGATGTCCAGGTTCGGCGCCAGCATCAACTCCTGGTGGATGAGCGCGATGCCGAGGCGCTTGGCCGCGCGCACGCTCTCGAGCGTGACCCTCTTCCCGTCGATCCGGATCTCGCCCTCGTCGGGCTGCTGGGCGCCCCCGAGGATCTTCATCAGCGTGCTCTTGCCGGCGCCGTTCTCGCCCATCAGGGCGAGCACCTCTCCCGGCCCCAGCGAGAGAGACACGCCCTGCAGCGCGACCACGCCGGGAAACCGCTTGTTGATCGCGCTCATCGCGAGCAGACTCGGCAGAGACGCAGTCACGTTCACTTCTTCATCTCGGCGAGCTTCTGCTTGAACTCGGCCACGTTGGCCTTCTCGATCACGTCGATGCCTGTGTCGATGCCCTTGCTCGCCGGGATCTGCGCCATCGCCGCGTCGGGCTTCGTCGCGAGCTCGTGCGCCCACTTGCTCGACAGGTAGCCGAACTGAAACGGCTTCTGGACGACCGTGGCCGAGATCGTGCCGTTCTCGATGGCGGTGAGCGTCCCCTCTTCCTCGTCGAACACGGCCGCGAGGACCTTGCCCTTCTTCCCGAGCGCCTCGATGGCCGCCGCGATGGCCGGACCGTTGTAGGACCACAGGCCCGCGACGAGCTTCAGGTCCGGGTGCGCGTTGATGATGTCCTCCACGTTGGAGCGCGCCTTCGCGCGGTCCGTGTTGTCCTCGCGCTTGTCGACGATCTCGATGTTCTTGCCGGCGATCGCGTCCTCGATGCCCTGGAGGCGCTGCTTCGCGTTGTCCGCGGACAGCATGCCGACGAACACGGCCATCTTGCCGCCGCTCGGGAGGAGCTTGACGATGTGGCCGCCGAGCGCCTTGCCGGCCTCGTAGTTGTTGGTGCCGATGTAGAGCAGTCGGTTCGACTTCGGCGCGTCCGAGTCGAACGTGATGAGCTTGCTCTTCTCGGCCGTCTTGTTGAGCACCGGGACCTGATCGCCCGGCGCGATCGCGCTCACGGCGATGGCGTCGTAGCCCTGGCTCGAGAGGTTCTCGAGGATCTGGTTCTGCTCCTCCGTGGTGCCGTTGGGCGGCATCTTCACGTCGACCTGGACCTTGCTCTCTTGCTCGTATTTCCGGACGCCCGCCTGAGCGATCTTCCAGAACTCGCTCGCGTTGTTGGTGACGAAGGCGAGCTTCACGATCTTCGGCTTCGCGTCGGCCCCCGGGGCGGGCGCGGCGCCCGTCCCCTCGCTCTTCTTGTCGCACCCCGTGAGCGCGACAAGCGACGACAGGAAAATCGCCGCGACCGCCCAACCCTTGCCCCAGGACTTCGTCTCTTCCACGGCACGTCTCCTTGCTGATTGACTCTTGACCGCGTCGACGCCCTGCGCGGCGTCCACGACCCGACAACGCTGGCTGCCCTGGAGCGCGCGCGTGACGTCACGCGCGACCCCGCCCGTACCGGTGACACCGAAGCAGAGCATGGCCGCCTCCCTCACTCCGCCGTGAAGCGGTGAATCATTGTGTGTTTGTAGACCTGTCCCGGCTTGAGGATCGGCTGCTCTCGCCAGGCCGGCACGTTGATCGCGTTCGGGAACTTCTGGGTCTCCAGGCAGAGCGCCGCGTGCTGCACGTACGTGGCGCCCTTGCCCTGCTTCGAGCCGTCCATGAAATTTCCTGTGTAGAACTGCACACCGGGCTGATCCCCCTCCAGCGTCATCACGCGGCCGGACTTCGGATCTTTCAGGCGCGCCACCGGCCGCAGGGCGGCCGGGTCTCCGTTGACGATGAGGCTGTGATCGTACCCGACGGGGTTCCCGCCGGCGGCCTTCATGTCCCTGCCGATGGGCTTGGGCGTCGTGAAGTCGAACGGCGTACCTTTGACGGGCTTCACGGCGCCGGTCGGGACGCCCGGATCACCGGGCGTGTAGCTGTCCGCGTGGAGCGTGAGCTCGTGATCGAGGATCGTGCCGGAGCCGTGCCCGCCGAGGTTCCAGTACGAGTGGTGCGCCATGCTGACGAGCGTCGTCCTGTCCGTGACCGCCTCCATCTCGACGCGGAGCTCGTTCCGGTTCGTGAGCGTATAGACGGTCTTCGCGGACACGGTGCCGGGATACCCCTCTTCTCCGTCCTTCGACACGTACGTGAGGAGGATGCTCGGACCGTCAGGGGTCTCGGCGGTGGAGGCGCTCCACACCACCTTGTCCCAGCCCTTGACGCCGCCGTGCAGGTGGTGCGGCTTGTCGTTCGAGGCCAGGGTGTACTCCTTGCCCTCGAGCTTGAACTTCGCGTTGCGGATGCGGTTGGCGACGCGGCCGACCGTCGCGCCGAAGAACTGGTTGCCGGTGAGATAGCCGTCCAGGTCCTCGAAGCCGACGACGACGTCGGCGAGCTTCCCGGTCCTGTCGGGCACGTGCAGCTCGGTGATGATCGCGCCGTACGTCATCACCTTGAGCACGAGGCCGTTCGCGTTCGTGAGCGTGTAAATATCCACAGGTTGAGACGCAATCTCGCCGTGACGAGCCCTGGTGATGGCGGGCGGCTTCGCTGGCGCGGGGGCCGCTTCCGGGACGGGCGGCGGCACGCTCGGGGTCGTCGCCGGCGCGGCGGCGGGCGTCGAGGGCTCTGCGACGGGAGGAGGCTGCGTCCCCGAGCAGCCGAGTGTGAGCAGCAACGCCAGGGCGGTGCTCGCCTGGCATCGCCTGACCCAGGTCCGTGTCGCTCGTCCAGAACTGCTGCACTGATCTCGCCGTTCGAGAAAACTCGCAATCCGCATGGAACTTCTCCTCCGTTCCCGTGCTCTCCTGCACGCCAGCGGCGCGCGCTCACCGCGCTGCGCCTCCGCGGCGGCGCCGCAACCCCGCATCCGTGACGACCGAACCAACGGAATCGACGCCGAGATCGCTCCGGGCGACGGAGGTCTCGGTGCGCATGACGACCCACCCGGGGGGAAGCACAAGGACGCCCACCCAAGTCCACTGTGAACGTTCACATTTTCTGTGTCAACTACCATCTCGACGCTGGAGGCGGCCGGCGCCGAGATACCGCCTCTCCTGCGCGGCGACTCGGGCCATGCGATCCGATACCCCTGGAAATCGACGCTGCACCGACAATTTGCGCGGTCGACGGGCCGCCCTCGATCTGCCCGAGGGGGAGGTAGAGGCAGGCCCGTCGATCGGGTTGACACAGAAAATGTGACCGTTCACAATCCGCGGCCTGCACTACGTCACCGGGCCGCTCACCGACCTGACGTAGCCGGCGCGGAGGCGGGACTCCGGCTGACGAACAGAACGAGACGGCGAGCGAGGGCGACAAGATGAGTGAGACGAAGCGAGTCCTGGTCACCGGGGCGGCGGGGAAGGTCGGCCAGGCCTTCATCCGCAGGTTCCTGTCGGACCCCAGGTTCGAGGGATGGAAGGTTCGCGCGCTGTGCCACAACCGGTTGCTGGCGCCGACGGCGCGCCTGGAGGTGGTGCGCGGGTCGATCGAGCACAGCGCCGTGGCCCGCGAGGCGGTGGAGGGCGTGAGCCACGTGCTGCACCTCGCGACGAGCAAAGAGACGCCCGAGAGCATCATGGACGTGGCCGTCAAAGGCATGTTCTGGCTGCTCGAGGCCTGCCGCGTCAGCCCTGCGTTCGAGCAGTTCATCCTCATCGGGGGCGACGCCGGCGTGGGCCACTTCTTCTATCCTCACCCCGTCCCCGTCACGGAGGCGCAGAAGCACAGCGCCTACCCGGGCTGCTATGCGCTGTCCAAGGTGCTCGAGGAGGTCATGCTCGAGCAGTACTACGTCCAGTATGATCTGAACGGATGCTGCCTGCGTGCGCCGTGGATCATGGAGAAGGACGACTTCAAGGCCCAGCTATCGTTCGGTGACGACGTGTTCGGCGGGCCGAGGTGGCGCGATCTGGTCGGCGCCGAGGCGGCGGAGGGTCACGTTCGCTCGGGCGCCGTCCCTGTGATGCTCGACCCTGACGGCAAGCCGGTGAAGCGTAACTTCGTGCATGTGGAGGATCTCGTCGCCGCGATCCTCATGGCGATCGGCCATGAGAAGGCCCGCCAGCAGACCTTCAACATCTGCATGGATGAGCCGGTGGACTACGGCGAGCTGGCGTCTTACCTGGAAGCTACCCGCGGCCTGCCGAGCGTGAAGGTGAAGACGCCCTACCGCTCGACATGGCTGGACAACACGAAGGCCAGGTTTCTGCTCGGCTGGCGGCCTCAGTACAACCTGACGCGACTCGCGGACGCCGCCTTCGACCACGTGCGCGCCCCCGATGATCCGCGGGTGACGTGGTACCCCGGCTGACGAGCGTCCCCCTCGACCAAGGCGAGCTCGTGTGAGACGGCTGGCGGCGCCGCGCGCGAGCGCGACGCCGCCGCTACAGCGGGGCCTCCGCGCGCAACAGGGGCGCCGCGCCTGCCGGAGAGACGGGCAGCGCCGGCGCTCGTGACGGCGCCACGATGCACCCTGGCGTTCGCCTCGCGATCGCTCTAGCTTCGCGCGCCCGCCGTCCCCGGCGGGATCGCCGGCGCACGAAACGAGGAGAAAACCCCATGCGCGTCTACATCATCGGCGCGGGCCCGGGCGACCCCGGGCTCATCACGGTCCGCGGCGCCGAGCTCGTCGCACGCTGCCCCGTCGTCATGTACACGGGCTCCCTCGTCCCGCGGGAGATCGTGGCCTCCGCGCGGCCGGACGCCCGGGTCATCGACTCCTCCGGCATGACGCTCGATCAGATCGTGGAGGTCTTCGTCGAGGCCAGGGAGGCGGGGCACGACGTGGCGCGCGTGCACACGGGCGATCCGGTGCTTTTCGGGTCGACCGCCGAGCAGATGCGCCGGCTGGAGGCGCTCGGGATCCCCTACGAGATCATCCCCGGCGTCTCGTCGTTCACCGCGGCGGCGGCGGCGCTCGGGCGCGAGCTCACGCTGCCCGAGCTGTCGCAGACCGTGATCCTGACGCGCGCCGAGGGGCGCACGCCGGTGCCGCCGGCCGAGCGGCTCGAGGAGCTCGCGCGCCACCAGGCGACGCTCTGCCTGTTCCTGAGCATCACCCTGCTCAAGGACGTGACAGCGGCGCTCATCCCGGCCTACGGCGCCGATTGCCCGGTCGCGGTGGTGCACAAGGCGAGCTGCCCCGATCAGAAGATCGTGACTGGCACGCTCGCCGACATCCGGGAGAAGGTGCGGGCCGAGGGGATCAAGAGCCAGTCGATGATCCTCGTCGGCCGGGTGCTCACGTCCACGGATTTCGCCGACTCGCGGCTCTATGATCCGGAGTTCAGCCACCGGTTCCGCAAGGCCGAGAAGAAGCCCCGCGATCCGCGCCCGGCGGAGGAGGGCTCGTGAGCGCCGAGGCAACGGCAGGTCGACGAGGGCTCGTCATCGTCTATACGGGCCACGGCAAGGGCAAGACGACCGCCGCGCTCGGGATGGTGTTCCGGGCGCTCGGCCGGGGCATGCGCGTCGCCGTCGTGCAGTTCATCAAGGGGAAGTGGAAGACGGGAGAGCGCCTGTTCGCCGAGACGCTCCCCGGCCTGACCTTCCTCGTGATGGGGCGCGGCTTCACCTGGGAGAGCGACGACCTCTCGCGCGACAAGGCGGCGGCGCGCGCTGCCTTCCAGGAGGCCGCGGCGCTCATCGGGAGCGGCGAGCAGGACATCGTGGTGCTCGACGAGATCACGTATGCGCTGAATTACGGCTTCGTCGCGGAGGAAGAGCTCCTCGAGGCGCTGCGCGGGAGGCCCGCGCACGTTCATGTGGTGATCACCGGCAGGAACGCCCCGGACGCGCTCGTCGCGCTCGCCGATCTGGTGACGGAGATGAAGTCGGTGAAGCACCCGTTCGAGCAGGGCGCGAAGGCGCAGATCGGGGTCGATTTCTGATGAGCCTGGCCATCCCCCGGCTCGTCGTCGCCGGCACGGCGAGCGGCGTCGGGAAGACGACCACCACGGTGGCGATCGCGCGCGCGCTCCGCGCCCGCGGGCTGCGGGTCGCGCTGTTCAAGTGCGGCCCCGACTACCTGGATCCGACGTACCACGCGCGCGCCGTCGCCCGGACGTCGCACAACCTCGACGGCTGGATGATGGGCCGGGACGCGGTCCTGTCGACGTTCGCGGCGGAGGCAGCGGGCGCCGACGTGGCGCTGATCGAGGGGGTGATGGGGCTGTTCGACGGCGCGAGCCCCACCGGAGAAGAGGGCTCGACGGCCGAGATCGCGAAGTGGCTCGAGGCGCCTGTCGCGCTCGTCGTCGACGCGTCCGGGATGGCCCGCAGCGTCGCGGCGCTGGTGCAGGGGTTCGCGGGCTTCGATCCGGGGGTGCGCGTGGCCGCCGTGGTGTGCAACCAGGTCGGCAGCCGGGGGCACCTCGACATCCTCCGCCAGGCGCAGGCGCAGGCGAACCGGTCGACGCCGGTGATCGGCGGGCTGCCGCGGGACGAGGCGCAGAGCTTCCCGGAGCGCCACCTCGGCCTGCGCACGGCCGACGAGGCAGCACTCCCGGAGGAGCGCTTCGACCACTGGGGCGCGCAGGCCGAGGCGTGGATCGGGCTCGACGCGCTGCTCGAGATCGCGCGCAGCGCGCCGGCGTTGCCGCAGGCGGCGGAGGCGACCGCGCCGGCGGCGGAGGCTGCGCCCGTCGCGGCAGCGGCCGGCGCCGGGACCGCGGCGAGCGGCGGGGCGCAGCAGCGCCGCGTGCGCCTCGGCGTGGCGTTCGACGAGGCCTTCCACTTCTACTACGCGGACAACCTGCGCCGCCTCGAGGCCGCGGGCGCCGAGCTCGTGCGGTTCTCGCCGCTCCGCGACGCGCGCCTGCCCGAGGTCGACGCGCTCTACCTCGGCGGCGGCTACCCCGAGGCGCACGCGGAGCGGCTGGCCGAGAACGCCGGGCTGCGCGCGGAGATCCGCGCGTTCGCCGGCCGCGGCGGGCCGATCTACGCCGAGTGCGGCGGGCTCATGTACCTGACCGAGGCGATCCGCACGCTCGACGGGCGCGCGCACCCCATGGTCGGGCTCGTGCCGGCGGAGGCCGTGATGTGCGAGAAGCTGCAGGCGCTCGGCTACGTGGAGGTCGAGACGCAGGCGCGCACGATCCTGGGCGGCGCCGGGCTCCGCTTCCGCGGGCACCAGTTCCGCTACTCCGAGCTCCGCCCCGCGCAGCCCGCGCCGGCGCCGCCGGAGCCGCCGGCCGCGCAGGCCGCGCAGGCGGCCCTGCCGATCGAGCACGCCTACTCGGTGCGCCGCCGGCGCGGCGGCCATGTCGCGCGCGAGGGGTACTCGGCGCAGCGCGTCCTCGCCTCGTACGTGCACGCGCACTGGGCCTCGAACCCGCTCGTCCCCGAGGGGCTCGTGGCGAGCGCCGCCGCGCACCGGGAGGAGCTCGGGCGATGAGCGGCGAGCGCGCGGCGCCGCGGCGGATCGCCCTCGTCGGCGGCGGCGTGCGCTCCGGCAAGAGCGCCTTCGCGCTCGCGCTCGGGCGCTCGCTCGGCGCGCGCCGCGCGTTCATCGCGACCGCCGAGCCGTTCGACGACGAGATGCGGGCGCGCATCGCCGCGCACGCCCGCGAGCGGGGCGACGAGTTCACCACCATCGAGGAGCCTGTCGCGCTCCCCGAGCGCATCGCCTCGCTCTGCGGCGTCGACGTCGTCGTCGTCGACTGCCTCACCCTGTGGCTGTCGAACCTGCTGCTCCGCGACGAGACCGAGGGCCGTGAGCTCGATCGCATCGAGGCGCGCATCGAGGATCTCGCCGCCGCCGTGGAGTCCGCGACGCCCCACGTCGTCCTCGTGTCGAACGAGGTGGGCATGGGCGTCGTGCCCGAGAGCCGGCTCGGCCGGGCCTTCCGCGACCTCGCCGGACGCGCGCACCAGCGGCTGAACCGGTCGGCCAGCGAGCTCTACGTGGCCGTGATGGGCGCCGTCCTGCGCCTGCGCCCCGGCCCTGTCGCGCTCGCCGGCGCCGAGGACGCGCGATGACCGCCGCGGCCGCGCTGCTCGCCGCCGTCGCGCTCGACCTCGCCTGCGGCGAGCCGCCGGCCGCCGTCCACCCGGTCGTGTGGATGGGCTCGGCCATCCAGGCGCTGAAGCGCCGCGCGCCGCGGTCCGGGCGCGTGGCCGAGCTGCTCTTCGGCGCGCTCATGGCCCTCGCCGTCCCCTGCCTGTTCGCAACCCTGGGCGCCGGGCTCGCCGCGCTGATCGCCCCGCACCCGGTCGTTGGCTTCGCTTTGTCAGCACTCTTTCTGAAGCCGACCTTCGCGCTGCGCGCGCTCCGCGACGCGGCCTCCGGCGTGCGCGACGCGCTCGCGGCCGGCGACGTCCCCGCGGCGCGCGGCGCCCTGCGGAGCCTCTGCAGCCGCGACCCGTCGGAGCTCGACGAGCCCGCGCTCGTGGCCGCCTCGATCGAGTCGGTCGCGGAGAACGCGTCGGACAGCTTCGTCGCGCCGCTGTTCTACTTCGCCCTGTTCGGGCTGCCGGGCGCGCTCTTCTACAGGGCGGTGAACACCCTCGACGCGATGGTGGGCTACCACGGCCGCTACGAGTACCTCGGCAAGGCGTCGGCGCGGCTCGACGACGCGCTGAACTTCGTGCCGGCGCGGCTCACGGCGCTGCTGCTGATCGCCGCCGGGTGGCTGCGCGGCGCCGACGCGCGCCGCGGCCTCGCCGTGCTCCTCCGCGACGGCGGGCGCACCGAGAGCCCGAACGCGGGGCGGCCGATGGCGGCGATGGCCGGGCTGCTCCGCGTCGAGCTCGAGAAGCGCGGCCACTACCGCCTCGGCGACCCGATCGAGCCGCTCCGGCGGGGGCTCATCGACGAGGCGTGCCGGATCGTTGTGCTCGCGGCGCTGCTCTTCGCCGCGCTCGCGGCGGCCGCGCTCGCGGCGCGTTCGCTTGGAGAAGGCCTCGCTCGATGACAGCGCTCACGGTGATGGTGCAGGGCACCGCGTCCTCGGTCGGCAAGAGCCTGCTCTGCACGGCGCTCTGCCGGATGTTCCAGCGGCGGGGCCTCCGGGTCGCGCCGTTCAAGTCGCAGAACATGGCGCTGAACTCGTTCGCGACCCCGGACGGCGGCGAGATCGGCCGGGCGCAGGCGGTGCAGGCCGAGGCGGCGCGGGTCGCGCCGACGGTCGACATGAACCCGATCCTGCTCAAGCCGGAGGGCGACTCGCGCTCTCAGGTCGTCGTCCTCGGCAAGCCGATGGGGAGCCTCCACGCGCGCGACTACTTCGCCTACCGCGGCGAGCTCAAGGACATCATCGCCCGCTCGCTCGGTCGGCTCCGCGAGGCGCACGACGTCGTTGTGATCGAGGGGGCGGGCAGCCCCGCGGAGATCAACCTGAAGGACCGCGACATCGTGAACATGCACGTCGCGCGCGTCGCCGACGCGCCGGTGCTCCTCGCGGGCGACATCGACCGCGGCGGGGTGTTCGCGGCGCTGGTCGGGACGATGGCGCTGCTCGATCCCGACGAGCGGGCGCGCGTGGCAGCGTTCGTGATCAACAAGTTCCGCGGCGACATCAAGCTGCTCGAGCCGGGGCTCGAGATGCTGACGGCGCGGACGGGCGTGCCGGTGCTCGGCGTGGTGCCGTACGTGAAGCAGCTCCGGATCGCGGACGAGGACTCGGTGGCCCTCGAGAACCGGCGGCGGCGGGGGCCGGCGGGGCCCGGGGAGCTCGACATCGCGGTGGTGAGGCTGCCGCGGATATCCAACTACGACGACGTGGAGCCGCTGGAGCACGAGCGGGGCGTGGCGGTGCGGTTCATCGAGCGGCCGGACGAGATCGGGGGCGCGGACCTCGTTGTGCTCCCCGGGACGAAGAGCACGATGGCCGATCTCGCGTGGCTGCGCGCGAGCGGCCTCGCCGAGGCGGTGGCGGCGCGCGCCCGGCAAGGCGGGTGGACGCTCGGGATCTGCGGCGGCTGCCAGATGCTCGGCGGCGCGATCGAGGATCCGGAAGGCGTCGAGTCGGCCGAGCCGTCGGCGCGGGGGCTCGGGCTGCTCGACGTGTGGACGCGGTTCGAGCGGACCAAGACGACAGCGCAGGTCCGGGCGCGGATCGCCGGCGACTCGTTCCTGGGGGCGGCGGGCGCGGCGAGCGCGGGGGGAGCAGAGCTGACCGGCTACGAGATCCACATGGGCCAGGTCGAGCGGGCGAGCGGCGCGCGCGCGGCGTTCGCGATCGAATCGAGGAGCGGCCGGGCCGAGGCGGCGCTCGACGGGGCGGTGTCGCCGGACGGCGCCGTGGTGGGGACGATGATCCACGGGATCTTCGAGAACGACGGGCTCCGGCGCGCGCTGCTCGCGGCCCTGCGCGCGAGGCGAGGGCTCGCCGCGCCCGCGGGCGAGCCGGCGATCCCGAGCCGGCACGACGAGTACGACCGGCTCGCCACCGCGGTGGAGGCGAGCCTCGATCGGGCGCTGCTCGACCGCATCGTGGGGCTGGACTCGCGGGTTCCGGGCGCCGCCGAGGCGCGATGAGCGGCGCGGCGGGCTGACCGCAGGCCCGTTCGAGCGCCTGGCGAGCGCAGGAGGCTCGTCTGGAGCGGCGCGGCGAGCGCGGCGCGCACTCCGCACCTCCGGCGAGGGCCGTTCACCCGAAGACGACAGGAATGTCAAGCCCGAGCCTCCCCGCCGGGCGAGAGCTCACCCAGGCTCCTCGCGCGGCCCACCGGCGCTGTGGGAATCGTGCTCACACCCAGGAGGTAGTTCGCCCCATGTGGCCTCCGTGCATACTGACCAGGTTCGCGGGGGTTCGACCGCGCATCAACGGTTTGCGCATTTCCCCCTGCCGGGAGGAAGAGGACAAATGAAAGCATTGAAGTGCGGCGCGCTGGTTCTCGGGCTGCTTGCCGGGGCGTGCAACGGATCGCCTTCGCCCGAGTCCGGTGCAGAGGGCGAGGTAGGACGGATCCGCGTGGCGCTCTCCACGCCAGGTCCCACGTATGACGTCTCCGCGATCAACATCAAGGTCGTGAACGCATACGATAGCTGCTACTACGGGGAAGCCATCGCCGAGGCGACTGTCTCCCTGGAAGAAGAGGCGCTCCCGGCGGACCTGATTCCGCCCGGCGGCGAAAACCACCCGTTCGCGGATGCGCTGTTCGTGCTCCCGCCCGGAGACTACTGGGTCTGCGCCACACCGCAGACGGACGCCGGTGCGCCCTCGTCGCATTGCTATACGGCTGAGAGCTGGGTCTCGGTGTTCGGCGGATCAACCACCGAGACGACGCTTGTCTCGCACTGCACAGGCGAGCCGAACGGCGGTCTGGACGTGATCGCGGCGCTCAACTCTCCGCCGGTGATCGACGATCTCGACATCGCGGAGAGCAAGTTCATCACCACGTGCGAGGAGGCGACCATCACGGTCAGCGCCAGCGACCCGGATGGCGACGACGTCTGGTACGAGTGGTACCAGATCTCTGGACCTTCCTGGGGGGCGCTCGCGCCGGCCGGCGCGACGGCGACGTTCAGCGCGCCCGTGGCCGGCAACTACGAGCTGGGCGTCATCGCCTACGACACCTGGGGCTACGGCACCTCGCTCACCTTCCCGATCCACGTCTCGCTGGAGGAAGACTGCGGCGGCGGCGGCGGCGGCGGCGGCGGCGGCGGCGGCGGCGACGTGTGCCGGAGCGGGACCGACGGCGCGACCGGCTCGGCTTGGGTTGTGTGCGCCGCGGACGAGGACTCGGCGTGGGTCTCGGCCGACGACCAGGGCTATTACCACCTCGACCTCATCTGCCAGGAGCTCGGCTATGCGGGCGCCGGGGCGTTCGGCGGCACCTGCGGCAGCGTGTGCGGTTACTGCGAAGGCACCACCTCCTGCGAGAGGCCGGGACAGCGGATCTTCGACGGATACGGGGACTGCGGCGTCGACGAGCTGGGCCGCTTCATCTGCTACACGGTCCAGTGGGAGTGCGTGAACTGACCGGCGCCTGACGCGGTCGGCCCGCCGGAAGAAGCCCTCTCCTCTCCGCCCTCCCTCGCCGCCGATCACGGCAAGCTCGCTCGAGCCCGCGCGGTCACGGCGCGCACTCCGCACCTCGCGCGCCCTTCACCCGACGAGAAAAACGACACGAATGTCAAGCCCGGACCACTCGCCGGGACGACGTCACACTGGCGTCTTCTGCCTTCGCCCAGCGCTGTGGGAATCGTGCTCATCGCCGCGCAGGTGTTTCTCATCACAGGAGACCAGTGCATACTACATCTACAGGGGTTCGAGAGCGCATCAACGGTTTGCGCATTCCCCCTGCCGGGAGGAAGAGGACAAATGAAAGCACTGAAGTGCGGCGCGCTGGTTCTTGGTCTGCTTGCCGGGGCATGCAACGGATCGCCTGCGCCCGGGTCCGGCGAAGAGGGCGAGGTAGGACGGATCCGCGTGGCGCTCTCCACGCCAGGGCCCACGTACGACGTCTCCGCGATCAACATCAAGGTCGTGAACGCATACGACAGCTGTTATTACGGGGAGGCTGTCGCCGAGGCGACGGTGCCCCTGGAAGAGGAGGCGCTGCCGGCGGATCTCGTCCCTTCCGGCGGCGAGAACCATCCGTTCGCGGATGCGCTGTTCGTGCTCCCGCCCGGAGACTACTGGGTCTGCGCCGCGCCGCAGACGGACGTCGGTGCGCCCTCGTCGCATTGCTATACGGCCGAAGGCTATGTCTCGGTGTTCGGCGGCTCGACCGTCGAGACGACGCTTGTCTCGCACTGCACAGGCGAGCCGAACGGCGGCCTGGACGTGATCGCGGCGCTCAACTCTCCGCCGCAGATCACCGATCTCGACATCGCGGAGAGCAAGTTCATCACCACGTGCGAGGAGGCGACCATCACGGTCAGCGCCGGCGATCCGGACGGGGACGAGGTGAGCTACTACTGGTACCAGGTCTCCGGGCCGGCGTATGCGGCGCTCTCGCCGAGCGGCGCGACGGCGACGTTCAGCACGACGGTGGCCGGCAACTACGAGCTGGGCGTCATCGCCTACGACACCTGGGGCTACGGCACCTCGCTCACCTTCCCGATCCACGTCTCGCTGGAGGAGGACTGTGACGGCGGAGGCGGCGGCGGCGGCGGCGGCGAGGTGTGCCAGACCGGGGAGGATGTCGGGACGGGCTCGCCCTGGGTTGTGTGCGCTGCGGACAAGGACACCGCGTGGGTCTCGGCCAACTCCGAAGGCTATTTCCACCTCGATCTCATCTGCCAGGAGCTCGGCTACGCGGCCGCCGGGGCCATCGGCGGTACTTGCGGCAACGTGTGCGGCTACTGCGAAGACGCCACCTCCTGCGGTAGACCGGGACAGCGGTTCTTCGACGGCGGCGGGGAGTGCGGCACGGACGAGCTCGGACGGTTGATCTGCTACACGGTCCAGTGGGAGTGCGTGAACTGACCAGCGCCTGACGCGCCTCTCCGGCGGGGAAGCGTCTCCTCTCCATTCCCCGCAGGCGGCGCTCGTCCAGCGCGCGCGTCGGAGATCCCGCCAGAGGTCGCCGGGTCGGTGGTACAAGACGGGATCGCACCCACCATGAGCACCGCCCTCCCGGCCTCCTTCACCGATCTCCCGCTCCTGCGGGGCCGCAACCCCTTCGCCCGCCGCGTCAAGACCCGGCATGGATTCCCCATCCTCCCCGGCGGCTTCCCTGTCGTGGGCCACCTGCCGGCGCTCGCCATCGACGAGCTCGGCCTGCTCCGTGAGGGCCGGCGCCGCTTCGGCTCGCTCTTCTGGACCCGGGGCGTCGAGGGCTGGCAGCTCGTCCACGCCTCGAACGACGCCTTCTCGCTCTTCAAGAGCAGGTCCGTCGACTCCTCGTATCTGACGGAGGGCGGGCTCGGCCACCTCTTCGGTCAGACGCTGATGGCCCACGACGGCGCCTCGCACCGCCACGTCCGCACCGCGATGAACGGGCCCTTCTCGCCGAAAGGCCTCGACGCCGCGGAGGTCGGCGCGGTCGTCGCGGCGAGCGTCGAGCGCAGGGTCCGCTCCTGGCTCGGCCGGCGCGATGTCCTGCTGCTGCGCGAGACCCGCGAGCTGGCCCTCGAGGTGATGTTCAAGATCACGGGCGTCGAGGACGACGAGCTCCCCGAGTGGCGCCACCACTACGAGGATCTGATGCTCCTGGCCCTCGACCTGCCGTTCGACGTGCCGGGCTCGCCGCGACGCCGCGGCCTCCGCGCCCGCGGCTGGCTCGACGCGCGCATCCGCCGGATCCTCGCCGACGTGCGCGCCCGAGGCGAGGCGAAGGGCCTCCTTCCCGCGCTGCTCCAGGCCCGCGACGAGGACGGCGAGCCGCTCTCGGAGCAGGATCTGGTGGGCAACCTCCGCCTGCTCCTCCTCGCCGGACACGAGACCTCGGCCTCGACCATGGCCTGGTGCGTCGCCCACCTCGCCGAGAGCCCCGCGACCTGGCGCGCGCTCCGCGAGGAGGCGTCGAGCGCGCCGGATCTCCCGCGCTCGCCCGCTGATCTCCGCCGCTTCCCCTTCGCCGAGGCCGTGTTCCGCGAGGCGCTCCGCCTCCACCCGCCTGTGGCCCGCGACGCCCGCCGCGCCGTCGCCGATTTCGAGCTCGAAGGCCGCACCGTCCCCGGAGGGACGCTCGTGGCGATCCCGCTGATGCTGATGTCGCGCGATCCCGAGCGCTACCCGGATCCGGACAGCTACCGCCCCGAGCGCTGGCTCGGCCGCAAGGAGGCGATCTCGCCGCTCGAGATCGCCCAGTTCGGCGGCGGCGCGCACTTCTGCCTCGGCTATCACCTCGCCTGGATGGAGATCGTCCAGTTCCTCGTCGCGCTCGGGCGGACGCTCCCTGCCTCGGGCCCAAGGCTCCAGGGCGGATTCCCGGCCCCGCGCTACCTCCCGGTGCTCCGCCCCGCGGCGGGCACGCGCGTCCGCTTCGACGGCTGAATCTCGCATCGGCCTGGCGGACGATGGCGCCAGGGTCCGGAGCGTCTCCCGTGGCGCGCCGGGCCCTACCAGCGGGCGCTGTAGCAGGCGCCGCTTCCGGCCGCCGCGTCGCTGGCGCCGTCGCCGTCGACGCCCGTGGCGCTGCTGTCCTCTCCGGCCGCGCCGACGACGAGCGTGGTGGCCGAGAGGGCGAGCCGCGCCCCGAACGCGTCCGACGCGCCCGTGTTCGCCGCCTTGATGTACGAGGCCTGCGCCCAGGCGCCGCCGGAGCGCTCGAACAGGTACGCTGCCCCGCTCTCGGGAGCGCCGTTGTCGGACTCGACGCCGCCCCACCCCGCGGCGCTGCTGTCCTCGCCGGACGCGCCCACGGCGAGGAAGTCCTCGTCGATCGAGACCGATGCCCCGAACACGTCGCCTGTCTCGGCGTTCGACGCCTTGAGGTAGGCCTGCTGCGTCCACGCGGCCCCGCCGCGCGCGAACACGTACACGGCGCCGCTCCCGGGCGCCGTGTCGTCGTCCTGCGCGCCGTTCACGCCCGTGGCGCTGCTCGCCTCGCCCGTCGCGCCCACGGCCAGGGTGTCCCGGTAAAGCGCGACGCTCGCGCCGAACACGTCGTTCGCGCCGGTGTTCGACGCCTTCAGGTACGCCTGCTGGGTCCACGCGGCCCCGCTGCGCGTGAACACGTAGACGGCGCCGCTCCCGGCAGCGCCGTTGTTCGCCTGCGCGCCGTTCACGCCCGTGGCGCTGCTCGCCTCGCCCGTCGCGCCCACGGCCAGGGTGTCCCGGTAAAGCGCGACGCTCGCGCCGAACCGGTCGCCCGAGCCGGTGTTCGACGCCTTGAGGTACGCCTGCTGGGTCCACGCCGTTCCGGAGCGCGTGAACACGTAGGCGGCGCCCGCCTGCGACGCCGTGTTGTTGGCCTGCGCGCCGTTCACGCCGGTGGCGGAGCTGTCCTCGCTCGGCGCGCCCACGACGAGCGTGTCGCCGTCGAGCGTCACCGCGTTGCCGAACTGGTCCTGGGCGTCCGTGTTGGACGCCTTGAGGTAGGCCTGCTGGGACCATGTCGCGCCGCTGCGCGTGAAGACGTAGACAGCGCCGGCGTTCGGCGCGGTGTTGCTCGCCTGATCGCCGTTCACGCCGACGGCGCTGCTGTCCTCCCCCGGCGCGGCGACCGCCAGGGTGTCGCCCGAGAGGGCGAGGCTGTGGCCGAAGTTGTCGCTTCGATCCGAGGTGGAGGGCTTCAGGTACGCCTGCTGGACCCAGGCGACGCCCTCGCGCGCGAACACGTACACGGCGCCGCTGCTCTTCGAGTTGTCGGCCTGGTCTCCATCGACCCCCGTCGCGGCGCTGGCCTCTCCGATCGCGGACACGGCGAGCGTGTCGCCGTCGAGCGCGACCGCGTAGCCGAACTGGTCGCCCGCGTCCGTGTTGGAGGCCTTGAGGTACGCGGAGGCGATCCCGCCGCGGAGGACCACCACGCCATAGGTCGTCGCGTCCCCGCTCGGCGCGGTGACCTCGACGGTGATCGCCGTGGCGCCGCCCTCGGTGAGCGTGATCGGCGGCGAGGCGATCCCCGAGGGGACAGCGGTCCCGTTGACCGTGATGGCGGCGCCCGGGGTCGACGCTGTCGGCGTGACGGTGATCGAGGCGATGTGATCCTCGACGGACACGACATACAGCGCCGCGGCGGGGTCGAAGTCCGGGCTCAGGCTCCCGCTCGAGACCGAGAGGCCGGAGAGGCTCGAGTCCGTGCTCGCGCAGGCGCCGGCCACGCACGCCTCGCCCGCGCTGCAGGTCGAGCCGGCGCCGGCCCCGGCGCAATCGCCTGTCGCGCCGCAGTAGGTCTCGTCGGAGAAGGGGTCGACGCAGGCGCCGCCGCAGGCGACGAGGGGCAGCGCGCACGAGGCCTCGCACGCGCCCTCGCTGCAGATCTCGCCCGCGCCGCAGGCCGCGCCCGCATCGCTGCCGCGGCAATCGCCGGTCGCGCCGCAATGATCGCGGTCGGTGGCGGGGTCGACGCACGTGCCGTCGCACGCCACGAGCCCGCTCTGGCACGACAGCTCGCACGTCCCCGCCCCGTTGCAGATCTCTCCCGCCGGGCACGCGACACCTGCGTTGTCGCCGCGGCAGTCGCCGGTCGCGCCGCAATGGTCGCGGTGGGTGTCGGGGTCGATGCAGGTGCCGTCGCACGCCACCAGCCCGCGCTGGCACGACGGCTCGCACGCCCCCGCCCCGTTGCAGATCTCCCCGGCCGAGCACGCGAGGCCCGCGCTGTCGCCGCGGCAGTCGCCGGTCGCGCCGCAGTGATCCCGGTCGGTGTCGGGGTCGATGCAGGTGCCGCCGCACGCGACAAGCCCGCTCTGACACGACAGCTCGCACTGCCCGGAGCCATTGCAGATCTCCCCGGCCGAGCAAGCGAGGCCCGCGTTGTCGCCGCGGCAGTCGCCGCTCGCGCCGCAGTGATTCCGGTCGGTGTCGGGATCGATGCAGGTGCCGCCGCACGCGACAAGCCCGCTCTGGCACGACAGCTCGCACTGCCCGGAGCCATCGCAGATCTCTCCCGCCGGGCACGCCACGCCAGCGCTGTCCCCGCGACAATCGCCTGTCGCGCCGCAGTGGTCGCGGTCGGTGTCGGGGTCGATGCACGTGCCGTCGCACGCGACAAGCCCGCTCTGGCACGACAGCTCGCACTCCCCTGCCCCGTTGCAGATCTCCCCGGCCGAGCACGCGACGCCCGCTCTGTCACCGCGGCAATCGTCCGTCGCGCCGCAGTGGTCGCGGTCGGTGTCGGGGTCGATGCACGTGCCGTCGCACGCGACAAGCCCGCTCTGGCACGACAGCTCGCACTCCCCTGCCCCGTTGCAGATCTCCCCGGCCGAGCACGCGACGCCAGCGCTGTCCCCGCGGCAGTCGTCGGTCGCGCCGCAGTGGTCGCGATCGGTGTCGGGGTCGATGCACGTGCCGTCGCACGCCACGAGCCCGCTCTGGCACGACAGCTCGCACGTCCCCGCCCCGTTGCAGATCTCTCCCGCCGGGCACGCGACACCTGCGTTGTCGCCGCGGCAGTCGCCGGTCGCGCCGCAATGGTCGCGGTGGGTGTCGGGGTCGATGCACGTGCCGTCGCACGCGACAAGCCCGCTCTGGCACGACAGCGCGCACTCGCCGGAACCGTCGCAGATCTCTCCGGCCGAGCACGCGACGCCAGCGCTGTCGCCGCGGCAATCTCCCGTCGCGCCGCAATGATCGCGATCGGTGTCCGGATCGACGCACGTCTCGTCGCAGGCCACGCGCCCCGCGGTGCACGCCACCGCGCACTCGCCCGCCCCGTTGCAGAGCTCCCCCGCGGCGCAGGCGACGTCGCAGGACCCGCAATGCGCCGCGTCGGTGGCGAGATCCACGCACACATCGCCGCACAGGACCTGGCCTGTCCCGCACTGGGGCGCCCCGCCGCTGGTCGATCCGGGGGCATCGTTCGAGCAGGCCGCGACGAGCAAGGCGAAGCCGAGGAAGAAGAAGAACCGCAGGTGGGGCATGGTCAACCTCGATATAGGGCCGTGGGGCGGACGACGACGGGTGACTGCAGGTGCTGGCCGGCGATGCGCTCCGGGCTCCGAGCGACAATCGGGCGAGGCGCGGCTGCATGGCGCAGCGCGCTCCAGGGGAGATCGGCTGTCGAGCGTAGACGATCCGCGCACCGCGGAGCCAACAGGAACGACACCGGCCCGCGCGGCCCGCCGCTCACGCCACGGCGTCGCGCGCGGCCTCGCCCTGGATGCGCACGCGCTCGCGACAGGGCCGCCCCCCCTTCCCGGGCGTCTCCGGGGCCGCCTCGCCGCCGAGGGCGCGGAAAGCCAAGCCGACGAGCGCGGCGGACGACGTCCCGTCGTCGTCGGCGTCGGCGTGGTGCACGACGGCCACGCGGGCGCCCTGCGCCCCGGCGCGGCAGAGGAGAGCCCGCGCACCTCGCGGGCCTTGTCGGCGGACAGCATGGAATAAAATTGCTGCGAGCCCGATGCCGTGGAGTCGAGGACGACACACCCTGTCGACATGATTCGACTCGGCCACGTCTGTCAGTCGCTCGGAATGCCGGAGCCGTCGCTGAAGACCGCCCAGCTCGGTCGCTACCTCAAGGGCCTGGTCGACCTCACGCCGATCTACAGGTACAACGCCGAGTACGTCCGGCGATCTCTCGTGTACTCGACCGGCATCGGCCTGACGGCGCACCGCATCTCGAGCGACCTCTTCCCGCTGCTCGATATCGCGCCGGGCGCGCGCATGCTGGTGCCGGACCTGCGATCCGTCCGCCGCGCAGCGGAGCGGGGCGATGTTCACCTGTCGAATCATCCGAGCCAGTTCGTTGTGCTCTCCTCGCCGCGCGAGGAGGTGCTGAACAACTCGCTCGCGGTCATGAACGATCAGGGCTGGGTGATGGATCTGATCGGCGCGCGGGGCTCGATCACCCTGCACGGAGGCGGTGTTCACGGCGATCGCGAGAGCACCGCCTCGCGGCTCCGCGAGGGGATCGCGCGGCTCGCGCCGCCGGCGCGGGATCGGCTCGCGCTGGAGAACGACGAGCGCTGCTGGACGGTGCCGGAGCTGCTCGAGGCCACCGGGGGCGAGGTGCCCATCGTGTTCGACAACCTGCACTGGTCGGCGAACCCGCGGAGCGCGCCGTACGAGCTGGAGCTCGAGGCAGCCCTCCGCTCCTGGCCGGCGGCTCGGCTGCCCGAGCTCCATTACAGCGAGCAATGGAAGGGCAAGCCGGCCGGGGCGCACGCCGAGCACATCACCGGCCGCGGGCTGCTCCGCTACTGCGAGGAGGTCGAGGAGGCCTCGGGCGGCCGCGAGGTGGTGGTCATCGTGGAGGCGAAGCAGAAGGATCTCGCGATCGTCCGCGCCCTCGGGGAGCTGACCAGCCGGCAGCGCGCGCGCATCGAGGCGCTCGTCCCGGGCCTCGCCGCGGCCTCGGTCCGTGGCTGCGCGACGAGCGCCCCGCGCCTCGGCTCCCCCGCGTGAAGGCCGCCGGCGCACGGCGACCCGGAGAGCAGAGGCCAGCAGTCGTCGTCCCCTGAGGTCTCGCCATGGCTCCGGCGATCGACGTACCCGGCACCCCGTTCGTGACCACTGCCCTGATGGAAGGGCAAGCAGCCGGCCGACCCTTTCCTTCTTCTCCCCACCGCCTTTTGGCTCCATCGTGCTCCGCGAGGATGAACAGCACACGAGCGAGCCACGGCCGCCCCGCGCGGCGTCTCCCCTCCGCGATCGCGGCGCTCCCGGCGCTGCTCGCCGCCCTCGCGGGCTGCGGGGACCGGCGGCGCCCGCCGGACGGGCTCGCGGGCAGCGCCACCGCCGCGCCGCAGCCGCCGCTTGATCCGCCGCCGCCGCCGACGCCGCCGGCGCCCGCGGCCGCGTCCGCCGCGGCCTCGGCGACCGCCTCCTCGTTCGCCGCCGCCTCCGCGCACCCGGCCGTGCCCACCGCGCTGCCGAGCGCGTCGAGCGACGTCGTCGCGGGCGCGTCGCAGCGGTACGAGGCCGGCCCCTCGGTGATCGCGTCCGACAGCATCGACGGCGCCGCCCTCCGGAAGCGGCACGTCGCGCGCATCAAGGCCGACGACTCGCCGGTCACCGTGCTGCGCGGCCAGGGCCCCCTGGAGCTCGGCAAGCGCCTCTGCGAGGCGGTGGTGCCCCGGCGGCCCGCGGCGACCCCCGTGCTCCTCAAGCCGAACGTCTGCGGGTTCGACAGCGTGAAGGACCCGGCGAAGCACAAGGGCGACGACGGCGTGACCGGCCGGATCACCCAGCCTGAGTTCGTGCGCGGCGTCGTGCAATGCCTCAAGGCGCGCGGGCACACGAAGATCACGATCGCCGAGGGGTGCGGCCACTCGCACAAGTTCTGGAAGGACCTCGCGCAGCGGACCGGCTACGAGGCGATGGCCGCGGAGGAGGGCGTCGCGCTCGTCGCCATGGACGACGACGGGGTCTACGACGTCGCCGGAGACAGGCCCGGACAGCCGCTCGCCATCCGCGGAATCCAGGCGAGCCACGTGCCGACGCTGCTCATGCCCAGGGTGCTCGCCGAGCACCTCGATCGCGGGCTGTTCCTGTCGCTCCCCCGGATCAAGATGCACAGGTATTCGGTCATCTCGGCCGGCATCAAGGGCATGCAGGGGACGGTGATGCTGTCGGACAGCGCGCCCGCCTACAAGCAGAAGTGGCGGATGCACAGGGAGCTCAAGCCCTACCTCGACTCGAAGTCGGCCGGGCAGGAGGACCGCGCGCTGTACCTCTCGTCGCTCCGCGTCTTCGCCGAGCGCATGGTCGACGTGCTCGAGATCTCGACGCCGGACGCGGTGCTCGGCGACGGCGCGCCGGGGATGGGCGGAGACGGCTTCCAGGTCCTGCGCCCCACCGCGGAGATGGTGGCGATCGGCGGCACGAACCCGGTGCGCGTCGACCGCGTGGTGGCGGAGTTCATGGGCGTGTGGAACAGCCCAGCGCTCGCGCGCGAGCTCGACGGCCACCGGACATCGCCGCTCATCGAGGCCGCGGCGAAGCGCTTCGGGCTCGACCTCGAGGCGACCGCGATCACGGGAGACGGCGCAGACCTGCTGAAGAGCCCGAGGCCGGTCCACTACAAGGCGATGGCGCCCTTTCGGCTCGACTGGGAGCCACCCGGCCAGGCGCCCCCGCCCGGAGAGCCCGCGAAGGGGCCCGAGCCCGCGCCGCCGCCCGCGCCGGAGGCGCCCGCCGGCCAGCAGGACGCCGGGGCCGGCGCGGCGCCCGCGAAGCCGGAGGCGCGCGCGTCGCGGCTCTTGCCGGGCGAGGAGATCGCGATCGACGGGAAGGTCGACGACGCGGCCTGGAGCCGCGCGAAGGCCGTGCAGTGGGACACCGATTATGCCGGCAAGAGCACCGGGATCCTGACGCGGGCGCGGTTCCTCTGGTCGAAGGACGGGCTCTATGCGCTCTTCGAGCTCTCGAGCGCCGGGCTCAACACCGATCGATCGAAGCCGGTCGGCGCGGAGCGGAAGGGGCTTTATACGGAGGACTGCGTCGAGCTCTTCCTGACGCCGGCGCCCGCCTCGCCGGAGCGGTACTTCGAGGTGGAGATCGGGCCTTTCGGGCATTTCTTCGACATCGCTGTCGATCGCGGCGCGCGCCAGGAAGACACGGCGTGGTCGAGCGGCGCCACGATCGCGACGAGCCGGCGCGTCTCGGCGCGCACGGCCGTGATCGAGGTGCTGCTCACGGCGCCGGGCATCGTGCAGGCGCTCGCCCCGAAGGAGCGGCTGCCCATGAACCTGTACCGCATGGAGGGGAAGGCCCCGCGCAACTACCTCGCGTGGAGCCCACCGAGGACGAAGAAACCGAACTTCCACGTGCCCGAGGCGTTCGGCGCGCTCGTCATCGAGCCCTGAGCCGGGCAGGCAGCACACGCCGTCTCGCCACGCCCGCCGACGTCCTCGCCCGGACGCCGCGCGACCCGGAGCGCGCGATGACGTAGGATGGCGCGCGTTGGCCCGCCCGAAACGCCCGCAGTCAAGCCCGCACCCGCTCGAGCTGCCGGGCGACGTCATGCGCGAGATGGTCGAGCTCGCGATGGACCGCATCGTGCGGCACATCGAGAGCCTGCCGGAGCAGCCGATGCACGCGACGCGGGGGGGCAAGCGGCTCGCGCGCTCGCTCCGTGAGCCGCTGCCCGAGCGCGGTATGCCTTACGAGAAGCTCCTCCGGAGGCTCTTCGGCAAGGTCATCCCGATGAGCCTGAACACCGCGTCGCCCGGTTACATGGGGTATATCCCGGGCGGCGGGCTCTTTCACGCGGCGGTGGCCGATCTGATCGCCGACGCGGTGAACCGGTATGTGGGCGTCTTCCAGGCCGCCCCGCTGCTCGTGCAGATCGAGGTCAACGTGATCGCCTGGTTCTGCGCCATGCTCGGCCTGCCCGAGGGCTCCGGGGGGATCCTCACGACGGGCGGCTCGCTCGCGAACCTCGTCGCGGTGATCACCGCGCGCCGCGATCGCCTCCCGCCGGACTTCCTGCGGGGGACGCTCTACGCCTCGGAGGAAGCGCACCACTCGGTGACGAAGGCCGCGCTCCTCGCCGGCTTTCCGCCGGAAGCCGTGCGCGCGATCCCGGTGGACGGGCGCTTCCGCATGCGGCCCGACGCGGCGGCGGAGGCGGTGGCGCGCGACAGGGCGCGCGGCCTCTCGCCCTTCCTGCTCGTCGCCTCTGCGGGCACGACGAGCACCGGCGCCGTGGACGATCTGCGCGCCCTCGCCGACCTCGCCGAGGCCGAGCGCCTCTGGCTGCACGTCGACGCGGCGTACGGCGGCTTCTTCGCGCTCACCGAGCGGGGGCGCGCGGCGATGCGGGGGATCGAGCGCGCCGACTCGGTGACGCTGGACCCGCACAAGAGCCTCTTCTTGCCGTACGGGACGGGCTGCCTCGCGGTGCGCGATCGCGAGGCGTTGCGGCGCGCGCACGCGCTCTCCGCGTCGTACATGCCGCCGATGCAGGCAGAGGACGATCTCGTGGATTTCTGCGCGATCAGCCCCGAGCTGTCGCGCGACGCGCGCGGGCTGCGGGTGTGGCTGCCGCTGAAGATGCACGGGGCCGCCGTCTTCCGGGCCGAGCTCGACGAGAAGCTCACGCTCGCGCGCGGCGCGGCCGACGCGCTCCGGCAGATGGCGCATATCGAGGTCGCGGCGGAGCCCGAGCTGTCGCTCCTCGCGTTCAGGGCGCGCCCGCCCGGCGTCGACGACGGGCCGGCGCTCGACGCGCTGAATCGACGCCTCCTCGCGCGGGTGAACGCGAAGCAGCGGGTGCTGCTCACGGGGGTGGTGGCCGGGGGGCGGTTCCTGCTGCGGATCTGCATCCTGTGCTTCAGGACGCACGCGGACCGGGTGAACGTGGCGCTCGCCGACGTCGCGTCGAGCCTCGCCGAGGTGCTGGAAGAGCTCCGCGACGGCTAGACGAGCGCGGCGCCGAGGCCCGACGCGGCGTGGTGCGGCGCCGTGGGCGCGGGCGCGGACAGGAGCGCCTCGGCGCACGGCCCGATGACCTCGCGGATGGCGTCGAGGTGGCAGCGCGCCCGCTCCGCCTCGGTGAGGCGGCCGTTGTCGCGCCACGAGGCGACGTCGACCCCGGCGCGCTCGGGGCCGCGCGCGGCGCGCGCCCCGGCGAGCGCCTCGTCGAACGCCCGCGCCACCGCCGCGCGCACCGGCTCGCCGCCGCGCGCGATGGCCCAGCGCACGAACGCCCAGGCGAGCTCGGCGTGGGCGGCCTCGTCGGCGGCGATCCGGTCGAGGGCGCGGCGGACCTCGGGGTCGCGCGCGCGGTCCCGCTGCGCGGCGGCCTGCAGCGCGGCGAGCGTCTCACCCACGCAGCCCTCGCGCACCGCGCTGGCCGCGGCGCTGGCGAGCGTGGGCGCGTCGAGCGCGCCGTCCATGGCGAGCGCCCCCGGGCCGAGCGGCCGGCCGGCGTAGCGGCTCGCGAGCGTGAAGCAGTCCCGCGCGTGCTGGAGCTCGTCGGCGAGGGCGCGCTGCGCGGCGCCGATCAGGCCGGGCGGCGCGCCGAGGGCGAGCAGGTCGAGCGCGAAGCGCGCGAAGGAAGCGATCGACGCGTGCTCGAGGCGCGCGTCGGCGAGCCACGCCTCCGCGAGGGCGGCGCGCGTCACGGGATCGAGCGCGAGCGGCTCGTCCGCCGCTGCGTCGAGCGCCCAGTCGGCCCGCGCCTCGACGCCGGCCAGGCGCGGCGCGCCGCCGACGAGGAACGGGCGGCCACACCCGCCGACGCCGGTATCGAAGTTATCGTAGCAACACTGACCGTCCTCCAGCACGCCGTTCTCGTAATGCATGCAGTACTCCGGCGGCTGCAGGAACTCGCTCGGGCAGGCCTCGGCGGGCCTGTCCTCCCCGCCGACGCCGAGCGTCCCACCGCCCCCTTCGCTACCCGGGTTCTGACCGGCGTACTCCCAGGCATCTTCAGGCGAGAAGCACCGCCTCTCGTAGAGGCCACCGCCGGCGCCGCCCTGGCCGCCGGTGCCGCCCTGGCCGCCGGTGCCCCCCTGGCCGCCGGTGCCCCCCTGGCCGCCGGTGCCCCCCTGTCCGCCGGCGCCGCCGGCTCCTCCTGTGCCTGTTGCCGCGCCGCCGCCGCTATCGCCCTGGCAGCCGACCGTCAATGACAGGCCGGCGAACATGCTGGCTCCCAGGATCCTCATGATGCGCGTACGCAATTCCCTGCTCATGATCGTCATCGCCCTCCGAGCGGTGCGTCGCGGTTGAGCAGCGAGCATGCCAGTCCAGGCTCCGGCGCCACGGCCGCTCCCACGCCCGGAGAGGGCGAGGTGCCTCGCTGTCTCGATTCCTCTCTGATCTCGTGGAGATCATGGGCCGGGCGCCGGCCGACACGACCCCATCGAGCACCACCGGCGGCCCTCGCCGCCCGCGGCACCGCTCCCCGACCGCGAGGCGCTCGCTTGCCGTCCTGCGCCGCATTGCGCCAGAATGCGCAGCGCTCTCGCCCGCTCCCGTTCCCCTGCCCTGGCGCACGACAGCGGCGACGGGCTCTTCCGCTCGCGCCCACCGCCCGATGCTTGCGGCGCGCGCGGCTCGCGCCATCGTGGCCTGCGCATGCCCATCATCACAGGGATCGTCCCCTCGCCCGACAAGCCCGGCCACGTCGTCATCCTGGTCGACGGGGTGCCCTTCGCCACGGTCCCCGAGGAGCGCGCCGCGGGCCTCTCGCCCGGACAGAGCAGCCCGGGGACCCCGGCGGAGCCGCTCCGGCCACCTGGCGAGGGCGCGCAGAAGACGTACGAGCGGGCGCTGCGGCTGCTGTCGTTCCGGGCGCGATCGGCCCGGGAGCTCGAGAAGCGCCTGATCGAGAAGGGTGAGCCCCGCGAGCACGTGACCACCGTGATCGAGCGGCTCTGCGCGAACGGGCTCCTCGACGACGCGCGCTTCGCCGAGGCGAAGGCGCGCTCCGGCATCGTGGGCAGGCCGCGCTCGCGCCGCCGGATCGAGCAGGATCTCGCCCGCAAGGGCGTCGCCCGCGACGTGGCCGACGCGGCGATCCGGCAGGTGATGGCCGACGAGGGCACTGACGAGCTCGCCGTGGCCGAGCGGGCGGCGCGCAAGAAGCTCCGCTCCCTGGCGCGCCTCGAGCCCATGGAGCGACGGCAGAAGCTCTATGCCTTCCTCGCGCGGCAGGGCTACGCGCCCGACGTCGTGCGCCGGGCGATGCGCGCGGTGGGTGACGCGATCGACGCGATCGACGCGACCGACGCGACCGACGCAACCGACGCAACCGACATCATCGACGCGACGGACCCCCCGCCCCCGGACGACGACGGGGCATAACGCCACACCCCCTCTTCGCCCCGCCGGGGCCGCCGGTTCACCCGACGCGCACCGGCGTTGGGCGCTTCTCCGGCCCTCTTCACCACGCTACAAGGAGCCATGTCGTTCAGGTCGGAGGATACGCCGTTGGACCGCGCGGACGCTCGAGCCGTCCTCGCCGGCGGGGGCGAGATGGGCGAGCGCATGCGCGCGCTCGACTGGTCGGGGACGCCGCTCGGCCCTGTCTCGTCCTGGCCGCAGAGCCTCAAGACGTGCGTGCGCATCATCCTGACCTCGCGCCAGCCGATGTTCGTCTGGTGGGGCGACGCGCTCATCAACCTCTACAACGACGCCTACAAATCGATCGTCGGCGGCAAGCACCCCGAGGCGCTCGGACAGCCCGCCTCCGTCGTCTGGCGCGAGATATGGGACCAGGTCGGGCCGCGCGCCGCGTCGGCGATGCGCCGCGACGAGGGCACCTACGACGAGGCGCTCCTCCTCATCATGGAGCGGCACGGCTACGAGGAGGAGACGTATTACACGTTCTCCTACAGCCCCGTGCCGAACGATCAGGGCGGGACTGGCGGGATCATCTGCGCCAACACGGATGACACGCGGCGCATCATCGGAGAGCGGCAGCTCGCGCTGCTCCGCGAGCTCGCCGCGCGGACCGCGAACGCGCGCACGTGGGAGGAGGTCTGCACCCACAGCGCGCGCTCGCTCGAGACCGACGCGAAGGATCTCCCGTTCGCGCTCCTCTACGTCCTCGACGCGGACAGGCGGCGCTTGCAGCTCGCCGGGATCACGGGCATCGCGCGCGGGCACGCCGCGGCCCCGGAGACGATGGAGCTCACGGACGAGCCTCCCTGGCCGGTGGCCGAGGTCGCGCGCGGGCACGAGGCCTGCCGCGTGATCGAGCTGTCCCCCGACCTGCGCGACCTCCCGACCGGCGCGTGGCAGAGGCCACCGACGCGGGCCGCTGCGCTCTCGATCGCCGCGACGGGCGAGACGGGACGCGCGGGGGTCCTGATCGTCGGGCTGAATCCATTACGCCTCTTCGACGACGACTACCGCGGCTTCCTCCACCTCGTCGCCGGCCAGATCGCGGCGAGCATCGCCAACGCGCAGGCCTACGAGGAGGAGAAGCGGCGCGCGGAGGCGCTCGCCGAGCTCGATCGCGCGAAGACCAACTTCTTCAGCAACGTGAGCCACGAGTTCCGCACGCCGCTCACGCTGATGCTCGGGCCGCTCGAGGACGCGCTCGCGTCGCCGAAGCGGAGCCTCCACGGCGCCGATCTCGACACCGCCTACCGCAACGCGATCCGCCTGCTCAAGCTGGTCAATGCCCTGCTCGATTTCTCGCGCATCGAGGCGGGCCGGATCCAGGCGTCCTACGAGCCGACCGATCTCTCCGCGCTCACCGCCGACCTCGCGAGCGCCTTCCGCTCCGCCATGGAGCGCGCCGGGCTCACGTTCGAGGTCGATTGCCCGCCGCTGCCCGATCCCATCTACGTCGATCACGACATGTGGGAGAAGATCGTGCTCAACCTCCTCTCGAACGCGCTCAAGTTCACGTTCGAGGGGACGATCGCGATCGCGCTCCGCCCGCGCGGCGATCGCGTCGAGCTCACCGTGCGGGACACCGGGACGGGCATCCCGGAGCACGAGCTCTCGCACCTGTTCCGGCGGTTCCACCGCGTCCAGGGCGCGCGGTCCCGCACCCACGAGGGGTCCGGCATCGGGCTCGCGCTCGTCCACGAGCTCGTCCGCCTCCACGGCGGGACCATCCACGCCGCGAGCAAGGTCGCCGAGGGGACGACGTTCACGATCTCCCTCCCTCGCGGGACGGCGCACCTGCCCCAGGACCGCGTGAACGCGAGGCGAACGCTCGTGTCGATGGCGACGGGCGCGGCGCCCTATGTCCAGGAGGCGCTCCGCTGGCTGCCCGGAGCGGAGCCCGGCGAGGACGCCGGCCAGCTCGCGCGGGCGCTGACGTCGCCGGCGGACCCCGCGATCGAGGCCGGCCCCGCGGCGCGCATCCTCCTCGCGGACGACAACGCCGACATGCGCGAGTACGTCGGGCGCGTGCTGCGCGAGCGTTGGACGGTCGAGGCGGTCGCCGACGGCGCCGCCGCGCTCGACTCCGCGCGCGCGCGCCCGCCGGATCTCGTGCTCACCGACGTGATGATGCCGAACCTCGACGGCTTCGGCCTGCTCCGCGCGCTGCGCGACGACGAGCGCACGAGGGGCGTCCCGATCATCATGCTCTCCGCGCGCGCGGGCGAGGAGTCGCGCGTCGAGGGGCTCGAGGCGGGCGCGGACGACTACCTCGCCAAGCCGTTCTCCGCGCGCGAGCTCGTCGCCCGGGTCGCCACGCACCTCCAGATCGCGCGCCTGCGCGCGGCGGCCGAGCGCGAGCGCGAGAAGCTGTACGACCTCTTCATGCAGGCGCCCGTCCCCATCGCTGTGTTCGCCGGCCCCGAGCACCGCTACGAGGTCGCGAACCCGCCGTACTGCGAGATGGTCGGCCGGCCGGAGCTCGTCGGGAAGGACGTGCGCGAGGCGTTCCCGGAGCTCGGCGAGCACGAGGTGATCGCGACCCTCGACCGCGCGCTGAAGAGCGGCCTGCCGCTGCACGTGACCGAGCTGAACGTCCCGATCGAGCGCGGCGGCGTCGCGAGCGACGCCTTCTTCAACTACGTCGCGCAGCCCATCCGCGACCCGTCCGGGGCCGTCACGGGCGTGATGGTGATCGCCTTCGAGGTCACCGCGCAGGTGCTGGCGCGGCACCGCATCGAGCAGCTCAGCCAGCACCGCGAGGAGCTCATCGCGGCGCTCGCGAAGACGAACCAGGAGCTCGACCAGTTCGCCTACGTGGCCTCGCACGACCTCAAGGCCCCCCTCCGGGGGATCGCGAACCTGTCGGAGTGGATCGAGGAGTCGCTCACGGGGAAGATGGACGACGAGACGCAGGAGCACCTCCAGCTCCTGCGCGGGCGCGTGCGCCGCCTCGAGACGCTCATCGACGGCATCCTCCACTACTCGCGGGCGGGGCGCCTGCGGGGCGACCTGGTCAGCGTCGACACCGGCCAGCTCCTCGCCGAGGTCGTCGAGCTGCTCTCGCCGCCCCCCGAGGCCCGGGTCGAGATCGCGCCCGGGATGCCCACGATCGTCACCGAGCGCGTCCCGCTCCAGCAGGTGTTCCAGAACCTCATCAGCAACGCCCTGAAGCACGCGCGCCGCAGCGACCCGCGCGTCGAGGTGACCTGCACGGACGCCGGCGAGCTCCACGAGTTCGCCGTCAAGGACAACGGGCCTGGGATCGCGCCCGAGTACCACGATCGCATCTGGGGGCTCTTCCAGACCCTCGAGTCGCGCGACAGGGTGGAGGGCACCGGGATCGGGCTGTCCGTCGTGCAGAAGATCGTGCAGAGCCGCGGCGGCAGCGTGTGGGTCACGTCGCACCCCGGCGCAGGCGCGACGTTCTTCGTGCGCTGGCCGAAGCGTGTGAAGGAGGAGGCGTGAGTGCGCGAGAGCTCCCGTGAGGACGCACACGCCCGGACACCTTCTCCTCGAAAGTTGGCGAGTTCAATTTTCTTCTTGGCGTGAAGCCACGCTATCCGCATACTCGCGATCCATCTGATAGGGTGGCAGCACACTCGCTCACTCCACGGCGATCGTGCTCCGCCCTACACGGCGGCATCGCGGCAGCAGCGCTCATCGCATGGGCCGCGGACGCGCCGGAGCCAGGGGGACACCGCGCCTCGCGGGATCGAGAGGCGACTACCCCGGCCCGTGACGCGGCGCGCTCATCGGCTGCGTCCCACGCCAGCGCTGCGGCGAGCGCGCGTGACGCGGCGCTCCTCGACGCGACAGCGCGGCTCGCCGGCGGGATTCATCAAATCAGGAGGGAACATGCTCAAACGGCTCGCTCGGATCTCTCGTCTTCTCGCGCTACCCCTCACCGCGGCCTCGCTGGCCGCCGTCGGCCTCGCGGGCTGTAGCACCGCCGGCCCCGCCGACGCGGCGATCGAGGACGCGGACACCTCGAACGTGCTGATCGACGCCCGGGGCGTCGCGCGCCTCGCCCCCGGCGAGCGGCTGTCGGTCGACCTGCGCGCGCGCGACGTGGTGGCGCACGTCGCCTTTGATGGACTCGACTTCAGCCGGGTCGATCTCGCCTTCGGCGACGAGGGCACGGCGCCGCTGGCGGAGGTGATGGCGCCCCTGTTCTCGCACCCGTACAGCCCCCTCGAGGCCGCGGACGGGCGCTTCGTGATCACCGCGGATCCCGCGAACATCCCCGAGCTCACCGCGGACGACATCGCGGCCCTCGAGGTGGAGCGGATGATCGCGCGCGAGCACGGGAGCCGCGCGCCCACGGCGCAGCCTCAGTCGATCAACGACTGCGTCGAGCAGACGATCTACTTCTATGTCGACATCGTGATCAACGACACGGTGCAATCGATCCTGTGCGCGCACACCATCGTCGTCTGCGGCTCGACGACATGCGACATGCAGACCCACAACGGGCACAATTACCTGTTCTGTGATGGACAGGAGTCGTGGACCGACGCCAAGGCGAGCTGCGCGAGCCAGGGCATGAGCCTGGTCACGCTCAACGACGCGGAGGAGGAGGCCTGGGTCACCGGCTTCGCCTCGGCCTACTCGACGCAGAAGTGGTGGATGGGCATGAACGACAGGGCCTCCGAGGGCACGTTCGTCTGGGACAGCGGCGACGCCGTGTCGTACACCAACTGGTACCCCGGCGAGCCGAACAACGTCAGCAACGAGGACTGCGGCCAGCTCAACCGGTTCTACCCGGAGCCCGGCTGGAACGACGAGCCCTGCTCCCTGCACCTGCGCTACATCTGCGAGTCCGACTGACGGCCCCGCCGGGGCCTCGCGGTTGACGCGCGCGCCGCGCCGATCGAGGGTGCGGGCCCATGAGCGCGCGCCGAGAGTCGCTGGAGCCGTGGCTGCGGAGCTTCGTCGCTGACAACGGGGGCATCGCCGGCACCGTGCACCTCGTCGAGGGCGACGCGCTCGCGCTGGCCGCGGCCGTGAACATCCCCGAGAAGGTGCAGGAGATCACGCGCCGCGTCCCGCGCGGCAAGGGCATGGCCGGGCTCGCCTGGGAGCGCGGCCAGCCCGTCCAGACATGCAACCTGCAGACGGACACGTCCGGCGACGTCCGCCCGGGGGCCAGGGCGGTCGCGGCGCAGGCGGCCGTGGCCCTGCCGGTGCGCGACGCCTCGGCCAGCGTGCGCGCTGTCGTGGGCATCGCCTTCGCCGGCGAGCGCGAGCTCGACCGGGAAGCGCTCGCCGGGCTCGCCGAGGGCGCGGGCGCGCTGCCGGCCTGACACCGTCGCTCGGGCGCCGGCCCTTGTCTTTCGCGGCGCCGATGCGACGATGGGCGCCTTCCATGGAGACGAACGGCGGCAGCGCGCCGCAAGCACCCCTCGATGATCCGCTGGAGCCGGGCGCCCGGCCGCACGTCCGCCTCGAGGACCTCGTGCGGGCGGGCGAGCCGCTCACGGCGAAGCTCGCCCGCCGGACCGCGCCCGGCGTGCTCTACGAGCGAGGGCCGGAGGCGGGGTATCTCCGGTGCACCGCGTGCGCGCACCGCTGCGTCCTCTCGCCGGGGCGCGCGGGCGCGTGCGGGGTCCGCTTCGAGCAGGACGGCGAGCTCCGCGTCCCGTTCGGGTACGTGGCGCGCCATTACGTGCGCTCGGTCGAGACGAATACGATCTTCCACGTGCGCCCCGGCGCGCTGTCGCTCACGTTCGGGATGTTCGGGTGCGATCTGCGCTGTCCTTATTGCCAGAACTGGAAGGTCTCCCAGGCGCTGCGCGAGCCGGGGAGCGACGGTGAGCCGATCGACATCAGCGCCGCGGACCTCGTCGAGGTCGCCGTCCAGGCGGGCTGCGAGGTGCTCGCGAGCGCCTACAACGAGCCGATGATCACGGCGGAGTGGGCGCGCGCGGTCTTCACCGAGGCGCGGCGGAGGGGGCTCGTCACGGCGCTGATCTCGGACGGCAACACGACGCCCGAGGCGCTCGAGTACATGCGCCCTGTCGCGGACGTGTTCCGCGTCGATCTGAAGGGGTGGAGCGCCGACCAGTACCGGACCCTCGGCGGCCGCGTGGAGCCCGTCCTCGCGGCGATCGGCGAGGCCCGGCGCCTCGGCTACTGGGTCGAGGTCGTGACGCTCGTCGTCCCCGGCTTCAACGACAAGCCGGACGGCCTCCGCGCCCTCGGCGCCGAGATCGCCCGGGTCGACCCCGACATCCCGTGGCACCTCAACGCCTTCTACCCGCGTTACAAGATGCGCGACCTCGCGACGACCGACCCGGCGTTCCTCGTGGACGTCGCTGGCGTCGCCTATGCCCGCGGCATGAAATACGTCTACGTCAGCAACGTGGCCGACCGGGTGCGCGAGCTCTCGCATACCCGCTGTCCGGCTTGCTACGAGGTCGTGGTGCGGCGGTTCAACTATGAGACGCAGGAGGTCCTCCTCTCCGGCGGCGCGTGCCCCTCGTGCGGGACGCGCGTGCCCGGCCTGTGGGGACCGTCCGCCGCCTAGCGTTGCCCGGCCGAGCGGCCCACACCTGCCGAGTGCGCGCGCGCCGCGCCGCCCAGGACATGTTTCTGCGAGGCATCTGCCTCGTTTCCACGAGGGCCGCTCGGGCCGATCCGAGGGACTGGCCGGCTGGCCGGATGCCCGACTGGCAGCTCGCCGCTCACGTCGACTGGCCTGCTGGCCTGCTGGCCGGCCACTTCAACTGGCCTGCTGGCCGGCCAGGCCTGCCACGTCGACCCGCCCTTGGCGCGGTGAGAAGTCGACATGGTTGCTTGTCCCGGAGCCGCATGTGGTAATTTGGGGGGCATGTCGCCGTCGGAACGTCTTGCTCAGGTTCTCACGGAAGGCCGGTTCGTCGCGATTCGCGAGCTCGGCGAAGAGAGCGCGGCCGAGCTCCACACGCACGCCAAGGAGAGGTATCTCGCGCTCGAGGAGACCATACCCCGGTTCCGGAGCAGCATGAATCGCAAGCTCTTCGAGCTTTGCCCGCCCGTGCTCGCGATCTACCTGGCGCTCCACCACGACCTCGGCGTGGACCGGGGGCCGGCGCTGCGCCTCACCGAGGACATGCTGCTCGCGTTTCATCGCAAGCAGCGGAGCCGGAGCCCGCTCCTCGGCGCCGCCCTGGAGATCATGCTCCGGTTGAGGCCCGCGCGGAGCCTGCTCCTGAAGAGCATGCTCACGCGCGAGCCGGGCGGCTTCCGCTTCGACAGGGCCAGCGACGCCGGCGCCCTCCTCGCCTTCGACGTGCGCGCGTGCCCGCTCGTGGCGTTCGCGCGGCGGCACGGCGCGCCGGAGGTTGTCCCGATGATCTGCCGGCTCGACGACCTCCAGGTGCAAGCGCTCCATGGCGTCGAGCTCCAGCGCACGGGCACGCTCGGCATGGGCGCCGAGCGGCGCGACTTCCGCTACGTGACAGCGAAGAAGTAGGCGGCGAGGCGAACGGCGGCTCGCGCCGGCGGGCGACATGGTCCGTCGCCAGATCGAGGCGTTCGTCCTCGCCTTCGACTCGAACGTCGCGCCGATCGCCGGCCAGCCCTTCACCCGCCCTTCACCCTCACCCCTCCTTCACCACCCCGACCACCACTCCGGCGCGTCGTCGTCGGGCGCGCAGTCCGGGTCGGCCGGCTGCACGCACGCCAGCGCGCACACGCCGTCTGCGGCGCAGTGGCGATCGGCGCAGTCCGGGTCGACGACGTCGGGGCCGACATCGCACGACGCCTCGCAGAGGCCATCGGCGCGGCACGGGTTGTCCGCCTCGAACTCGTCGATGGTCGGCTGGATGAACCGGGCGAGCTGGAGGTGATCCGTGCGCGCCTGCACCCCGTCGAGGGTGCAGGGGTCGTCGCCGAACGAGGTCACGCCGGCGTGGCGCTCGACGCCCCACCGCACGAGGAACGCCGGACCTCCGGAGTCGCCGGCGCACGTGTTCATGGCCGGGACCTGGTAATAGAACTGGGTCTCGGTGATCGTCCCCGGCGTGCCGCCGACCTGGGCGGGGCCGACCGCCAGGATGGGAAACGCCGCGACGCGGCGCGTGCCGAACCCCGTCCCGGCGACGCCGTCGGAGACCCCGTAACCGACGAAGGTGTAGTCCGGCCCGACGTACCAGCCGTTGTTCTCCATCGACTCGCGCAGGAGCGGCGCGGGCTGCACGGGCGCGTCGCTCTCCAGCTTGAGCAGGGTGATGTCGTTCTCGAGGGTGCCCGGGTCAAACCCGGGGTGCCTCCTCGACTCCTCGACCCGCACACTCGCCGAGCGCCGCCCGAGGCTCGTGCCGAAGTAGACCCGCGTGGCCCCGCCGTGGCAGTGCCCCGCCGTGATCACGGTGCGCCGCGAGATGACCGTCCCGGTGCAGTACGCCCGGACCCGGTTGCCCACGCCCACGACATAGGCGTGCGCTGTGTCGACGGCGCCTCCGACGATGCGCTGTCGGGACGTGAGCACGGGCTGCTCGCCGTCGTCTCCGGCCAGCGTATCCGCGCAGCCGGGCGCGCCGAGGCAGAGGAGCGCGATCAGGAGAGCATTCTTCATACTGCTACCTTTCCGTCTAGAAATGATGTCTAGAGCGGCCACTGCGTGAGGGTGCGCACACCATTGCGCCACTTGGCTCCTCCGCTGGGAGGAGGCCATATCAAGCGTGGTGCCAGCGCCCTGCTCGGCGAGACCGCGAGTCGGCTCCGGCGCGCGGCGGGGGTCCAGGAAGGGCGCGCGAGCGGGAGTCCTGGAATCGCGCGCGAGCGGGGTGGATCTCGCCCGATCGCAGGAAAGCCCGCCGGGACGGCGGGGACGTTCACGAGGAGCGCGGGCGCGGCGCTCGCGGGGTGTCAGGACGTCGACGTCACTCGCTCGACCAGGGCGCTGCGCTCGGCCATGGTCGCGATGTAGACGCGGTTGAGCTCGCGGCACGCGGGCTCGCGGACGCCGATCACGACGTCGATCCCGGCGCTCTCGAGGAGGGCCACGCCCCTGCCGGAGACGAGGGGGTTCGGGTCGACCATCCCGATCACGACGCGACGGACGCCGGAGCGGAGGAGCGCGTCGGTGCAGGGCGGCGTCCGGCCGTGGTGGCAGCACGGCTCGAGGTTGACGTAGAGCGTGGCCCCCTCGGCGCGGCCGGCGAGCTTGCGGAGCGCGTCGACCTCGGCGTGGGCCAGCCCGGCTCGCTCGTGGAACCCCTCGGCGAGGAGCACGTCGTCGCGCACGATGACCGAGCCGACCATCGGGTTCGGCGCTGTGTGCCCGGCGGCGAGCGCCGCGAGCTCCAGGCAGCGCTCCATCCAGCGAAGGTCGACGTCGTTCATGCCGGCCTCGGGCCGCGGCGGTCCATGTAGGGGCGGCCGGCCTGTTCCGCCGCAACGTCGCACAGCATGCCGCGCCAGTATAGCGGAGGACCGCGAGCGGGGCAGCGGCCGAGCGGCGCGGCCCCCGCTCGCCGGCGCGGCGCCCCGTCCGCCCCGCGCGGCGTCCCGCGGCTACCGCGCCACCTTCGGCTGGCACCGGCTCACGCTGGGGCGCCTCACCGCCGCGCTCGCGATGCCGGCGCTCGCCTCGCGCGGCCTCGTGCCGGCCAGCGCGCTGGGCGGGGGTGCGGGGCGTGGAGCGAGGAGGATCGCTCCATGGGCGCGTGGAGCGCGACGCGGGGGCCTCACTGGCACATGGGCTGGTCCAGCTTGGCGACGAAGGCGTTGTGCCAGCCGTAGCGGGCCGGCGCGACGGAGTAGCCTCCAGCGCCGTCGAGGGTCAAGGCGATCGAGCCCGCGCACGGCACCTCGGGCGTATCCGCAGAGCGCTTCACGTAGTGACGGTACGCGTAGGTCACCTCTCCCGTGCGTGCCAGGCCTTGCGCCAGGCGCTCGTCAGGCCGATCGTGGCACCTCGACGTGAGCTGGGTGCAGAGGGCGCGGCACGATCCAGCGCGACGCGCTGCGTGGACGTGGTCCGCGATCCCTCCGCAGGTCACGCGCAGGACAGCGGAACACGCATTGGGCTGCTCGCCGTCGACGATCGCCCTGACCTGCTTCCCATAGGGCGGAAGCACCACGTCCACGCTCCATCCGGTATCGCCGCTCACTCATCGCCCTGGCGAGCGACCACGAGGACGATCGTGCCGCAGCGCTTCCTGGCGCGCACGACCGCGACGTACGCCGGCCACGAGAACTTCTTGTCCGGGTCCACGTCGCGCTGCACCTCGATGACGATCGCCAGCACGAGCGTGCCAGTCGCGCCGCGAAGCTCGAGCACCAGGTCGGCGCGGAACTCCACCGGGATGAGCTGGTCGAGCGACGACTCGACCACCGCGACCGAGGCGTGCGGCGGCACCTCCACGTGGAAGAGCGTCGCGAGAAAGCGGGGCGCGAGCTCCGGGTGCTCGCGGAACATCTCGACGAGGGCGTTGTGCTCGAGCGTCGGCATGACGCCCGGCCTCGAGCACGCCCCATGCCGGCACGGGACCGGTCACGGTGGCCACGGCTCACTGGGACTGCCCCCGGCTGCGCTTGGACGCCGCTGCCGCACGGGCGTCATTCACCTTCGCGGGATCGGAGTTCGTTGGCGGGCGTCGCTTCGGGATCCTCCGCGCCGCTCCTCGCGCGAAGGGATTGCTGCCTTCGTCGTAGGCATAGGCGAACGGTCGAGGGTCGCGCCTTGGCCACAGATTCGTGAAGGTCGTGCCATCGATGTCGCGGTAGGCAATACGGAGGCGCTTCTCAACCTTGTTCGTACCGAGGTACCTGCGAAACGTGCGGTGGGCTGCCTCGGGCGCATTGGTGTGGATGAAGAAGTTCACCGTACCCGCGCCGATGTCGTGGCCGTCGACCACGCACGTGCGAGGCATGCAGGCGATCAGACGATCCTCGAACGCGACGACGTCCCCATGGGTGGAGAAGAAGTCGTGCGGGAACTGGATCACGAGCTGGTAGCGCGGCATCGCGGCACCTCCTGCGGCGTGGCAAGCCCTTCGTAGGTTCGTCTTCGTCTAACGTCGCAACTCGCTGTGAAGCACCGCCTATCCGCGCATTCGAGCATGTAGGCCGCGAGCCACCGCGGCCTACGATCCGTATTCCCATGGATGGGGCGCATCTCCCCGCAGCCCGTGTCCAACTTCCGGTGGACAGGCCGTGACCTTTGGCGTCCTACCAGCGCATATCCATAGATAGGCTGCTGCAGGAGCATGTACTCCGGCAGTTCGGCCGCCGGCGCTCCGGTCCGTCGCGCCGCACGGATTGAACCCAGGACACCGCGCCCGTACGGCCGGAACCAGGGCGAAGCTTGCGTGCGCATGATCGATCGACGGGGTGGTGGGGATCTCGCGCGTGGCAGCGTACGCGGAGCCGCCGCCCGGGCCAAGCGGCTCGCGGCCTCCGCCCGATAGCCTCGACTGGCCCGAAGCCGGCGGCCTCGACCGACCCCGCGCCAGCGCCGTCCTGCTCGGCGGCGGGTTTCCTCCCCCTCCGTTCTGCTTCACACTCCGACTCCGCCGGCCTGCACCGCGTGCAGCGGCCTCCCCCGGGGCCCTTCCGGCCTCCGCCGCTTCCGCCTCCACGACCCCGTGCCCCACGTCCTCATTACCTCCCCCAGCGCCGCCGCCCGCCTCGATCGGGCCGCGGGCTGGCTGCGCCGCCGGCGCCCCGCCGATCGCGTGCTCCTCGTCGGCGCCTCGGTCGAGGCCGTGAGCGAGCTCGCCCGCGCGTCGATCCGCGGCTACCGCGCCACCTTCGGCTGGCACCGGCTCACGCTGGGGCGCCTCGCGGCCGCGCTCGCGATGCCGGCGCTCGCCGCGCGTGGCCTCGTCCCGGCCAGCGCGCTCGCGATCGAGGCCCTGTGCGCGCGCGCGCTCGACGGGCTCGCGCACGACGGGCTGCTCGGGCGCTTCGCCCGCGTCGCGGATCGGCCCGGGCTGCCGCGCGCCGTCGCGCGGACGCTCGACGAGGCGCGGCTCGCCGGCGTCGAGCCGGACGCGCTCGCGCCGGCCGACCTCGATCGCATCGCCCGCGCCTTCGACGCCGCCCTCGACGAGGCCGGCCTCGCCGACCGCGCGCTCGTCCTGCGCCTCGCCGCCGAGCGCGCCCGCGCCGACGACGGCGGCGACCCGCGCGCGAGGCACCCGCTGCTCGGGCTGCCGATGCTCCTGCTCGACCTGCCGGTGCGGTTCGCGCTGGAGCGCGAGCTCCTCGAGGCCGTGGCCGCGCGCTCGCCCGACGCGCTCGCCACCGTGCCCGCGGGCGACGCCGCGTCGCTGCGCCACCTCGAGGCGGCGCTCCGGTCGCCGCCGCGCCGCGTCTCGCTGACCGCGGTCTCCGCCGCGCACGACGGCGCCGGCGCGGGCGAAGGCGCCGACGACGGCGACGGCGCGGACGGCGCGGGCCACGAGCCGCCGGGCGCGCCCAGCACCTCGCTGGCGCGCCTGCAGGAGCACCTGTTCGACCCGCTCACCGACGACGCCCCCGGGCTCGGCGACGAGGTAGAGATCCTCTCCGCGCCCGGAGAGAGCCGCGAGTGCGTGGAGATCGCGCGCATCGCGCTGCGCGAGGCCGGCGCCGGCGTGCCGTTCGAGCGGATGGCGATCCTCCTGCGGGCGCCCGAGCAGTACCGCGCGCACCTCGTCGAGGCGCTGCGCCGGGCCGGGATCCCCGCCTACTTCGCGCAGGGCTCGGTCCAGCCCGATCCCGCGGGCCGCGCGCTCCTCGCGCTGCTCGCGTGCGCGGCCGAGCACCTCTCGGCGTCGCGCTTCGCCGAGTACCTCTCGCTCGGGCAGGTGCCCGACCCGACCCCCGCGGGCGAGCCGCCGCCGGCCGCGTCCGAGGCCGATCGCTGGGTGCCGCCGGACGACGACCTCTTCCCCGAGCTGCTGCGCGGCGGGCTCGACGACGAGGCGCCGGCGGACGACGACGCGCCCTCCTCGGCGGGCGCGCCGTCCACCCCTGCGGGCGCGCCGTCCACCCCCGCAGGCGCGCTGTCCACCCCTGCGGGCGCGCCGTCCACCCCCGCGGGCGCGCTGTCCACCCCTGCGGGCGCGCTGTCCACCCCTGCGGGCGCGCCGGCGTCGCCGGGCGCACACCCTGACGCGCCGGTGCAGGACGGCACCCTGCGCGCCCCGCGGCGCTGGGAGCGGATCCTCGTCGACGCGGCGGTGATCGGCGGGCTCGATCGGTGGAAGGCGCGGCTCTCGGGGTTCGAGCGGGAGCTCCGGCTCGAGCTCTCGCGCGCCTCCGAGGAGCGCGACACAGCGCGCGTCTCGCGGACGCTCGCGGACCTCGCGGCGCTCCGCGACTTCGCGCTGCCGCTGCTCGCGGCGCTGCCGAGCCCGAGCGAGCGCATGACCTGGGGCGCGTGGCGCGACAGGCTCTCGGCGCTCGCGACGCGCGCGCTCCGGCGGCCCGAGCGGGTGCTCGCCGTGCTCGCGGAGCTCGCGCCGATGGCCGACGTCGGCCCGGTGGACCTCGGCGAGGTGCGCCTCTGCCTCGCGCACCGCCTCACCGATCTCGTGCTGCCACCGGCCGCCCGCCGCGACGGGCGCCTGTTCGTGGCGCCCATCGAGGCCGCCCGCGGGCGCTCGTTCGACGTCGTCTTCGTTCCCGGCCTCGCCGAGCGCATCTTCCCGCAGAAGGTCACCGAGGATCCGATCCTCCGCGACGCGCTCCGCCGGGCGATCGCCGGGGGCGCCTCGGGCCTCGACACGAGCGACGACCGCGTCGCGCGCGAGCGCCTCGCGCTCCGGCTCGCTGTCGGCGCGGCCCGGCGCAAGCTCGTCGTGTCGTACCCGCGCGTCGACATGGACCAGTCGCGGCCGCGGGTGCCGTCGTTCTACGGGCTCGAGCTGCTGCGCGCCGCCGAGGGCAGGCTGCCCGGCTTCGGCGAGCTCGAGCGCCGCGCCGAGCAGGGCGGCGCCGCGCGCATCGGCTGGCCCGCGCCCGCGCGGCCCGAGGACGCCATCGACGCCGCCGAGCACGACCTCGCGCTCCTGGAGACGCTCTTCAGCCTGCCCGAGGAGCAGACCATCGGCACCGCGCGCTACCTGCTCGGCGCGAACCCGCACCTGGCGCGGGCGCTCCGCTTCCGGGCGCGGCGCTGGATCCCCGCCTGGACGAGCGCCGACGGGCTGTTCAAGCCGGTCGCGGAGGCGCGCGAGGCGCTCGCGAAGCACGCGTTCGGGCGCCGCTCGTTCTCGCCGACGGCGCTCCAGCACTTCGCCGCGTGCCCCTACCGCTTCTTCCTCTACGCCGTGCACAAGCTCGCGCCGCGCCCGTCGCCCGAGGCGATCGAGGAGCTCGACCCGCTCCAGCGCGGCCGGCTCGTGCACGACGTGCTCTACGAGGTGCTCGTCGCCCTGCGCGACGCGGGCAAGCTGCCGGTGAGCGCGCCTTCGCTCGACGAGGCGCGGGCCGAGCTCGACCGGACGCTCGACCGCGTGGCCGCGCGCTACGCGGACGAGCTCGCGCCGGCGATCCAGCGCGTGTGGGACGACGGCATCGCGTCGGTGCGGGCCGACCTCCGGGAGTGGCTGCGGCGCGCCGCGGAGGACCGCGACTGGGAGCCGATCCACTTCGAGATGTCGTTCGGGCTGCCGCGCCGCTTCGCGACCCGCGACCCGGGGAGCTCGGACGAGCCCGTGGAGCTCGACTGCGGCGTGCGGCTCCGCGGGTCGATCGACCTCGTCGAGCGGAGCGTGTGGGGCGCGATGCGGGCGACCGACTACAAGACGGGCAAGGCCCGGGCGCCGCGCGACGCTGTCGTGAGCGGCGGCGGGACGCTCCAGCCGGTGCTCTACGCGCTCGCGCTGGAGAAGCTCATGCCGCCCGGGACGCAGGTCGAGTCGGGGCGGCTCTATTACTGCACCTCCGCCGGCGGGTTCACGGAGGTGCCGATCTACCTGGACGCGCGGGCGCGCGAGGCGGCCGCGCAGGTGGCGGGGATCATCGGCGACGCGATCGACAGGGCGGCGCTCCTGCCGATGCCCGCCGAGGGCGCGTGCGCGCACTGCGATTACCGGCCGGTGTGCGGGCCCTACGAGGAGCTCAGGACCGGCAAGATCAAGCGGCGCGACATCGATCAACGGCGGCGGCTGGAGCAGCTCCGCAGGCTGGCGTGAGCGCGGGCGGCGCGCGCACGCGGCGCGTCCAGCCGGGCGCGGGCGCGGCGCGCGGCGAGGGTGCCAGTCACCCGGGATCGACAGGATTCGCTGGCGCCTTCGAGCCGGCGGTCACCCACGGCGGGTCTTCCACGTGCTGCGCCGTGCCCGCGAGGGCGGGCAGCCAGCGCTCGCGGCGCTTGATCCAGAGCTCGTAGGTCGGCGAGAGATCCGCGGGCGCCTCGTCCAGACACCCCAGCTTGATCTCGGCCTCACCCTCCTCTTCCCTCAGCGAGAACAGCCGTGATCCGCACGTCGGGCAGAAGCTGCGTCCTTCCCAGCACCTCGTCTCGCCCGTGAACTCGAAGCTCGCCCAGGGCCATATGGCGAACGCCAGGAAGACGCTGCCCGTCACCTTCCTGCAGTCGGTGCAGTGGCACAGCCCCACGCGGATCGGCTCACCACGAAGACGAAAGCGCACCGCGCCGCAGGAGCAGCCGCCGCTCCGGACGCGCTCGGATCCAGCTTCCATATCGCCTCCACGAAAAGGTCCGGGGCGCATCATAGCCGTCGCTGCGCGCCCGTTCTATAGACTCCCTCATGCACAGCAAGTTCGCTTTGCCCTGCGCCCTGATCGCGCTCGCGACGGCGGGCACCGGATGCAATCTCCTCTTCGGCATCGAGCCTGGCACCGAGGCGGCCACCTCCTCGTCCTCGACGACGGCGAGCACGGCGTCGGGCGGCGGAGGCTCGACCACGACGACGTCGGGCTCCGGCGGCCACGGCGGTGAGGGCGGCGCGGGCGGCGCGGGCGGCGGCCCCGCCTCGTGTGCCCCGTCGAGCTGCACCGCGGGCCAGTGCCCGGTAACGCAGATGGCGACAGGGTTCGGGTCCAACCCGAAGGGAATGGTCGTCACGCAGGACGCCGTGCTCATGGCGAACAACGCGGCCATCGTCTCCATCCCGAAGGACGGCGGGGCCCCGCGTACGCTCCCCGGCACCCTTGGATTCGGCGACACCGCCTGGGTCACCTACTCGGGCGGGCAGCTCTCGTGGATCAACTGGAGCAACGGAGACGTGCTGGGGATCTCCATCGATCCGCCGAGCTCGAGCCCCATCGAGATCGCGGAGGTCCCCCGGCAGGAAGACGAGGATATCGTCCCGGCCTTCGGCCGGATCGCCTCGTACGGCGACAGCGTCTACTGGGTGACCCAGACGCCCGCGGCCGTCTGGCGGGCCAAGGCCGATGGCAGCCAGCCGCTCGCCGAGCAGGTAGCTTCCGGCGGCCAGCCGGTCGGCATCGCCGTCGACGCGACGCACGTTTACTGGGCGGAGTACTCCGAGCGCAAGATCCTGCGCAAGACGAAGGATCCGCTCGGCGATACCGCCGAGGTCTTCGCGGAGACGAACGGACACCCGAGCGAGATCGTCCTCGCCAACGGCGTCTTGCACTGGGTGACCGACACCACAGGCGCGGTCCAGTCCAAGGCCACGAACGCGGCGCTCGATGCCCCGCCCTTCACCACGACGGTCGACGCTCAGGCCGTCTCGAAGTCGCTCGCGGTGGACGACGAGTTCATCTACTGGACCGTCTACGTGAACGGCGCCGGCCAGGGCGAGGTGCGGAGGGCGCGCATCGGCGAGGGAGACGCGACCACCCTCGCGACCGGGCAGCCGTACTTCTTCGAGATCGCCGTCGATTGCGGCTCCATCTACTGGAACGTCAACAACCTCGAGGCCGACGAGGAAGCGATGGTGCTCACGATGCCGAAGCCCTCGAACTGAGAAGAGCGATGGCAAAGAGCCGCGCTCTGACCCCGAAACGGGCGTCATGAGCGCTGGCGAGCCAGGCGCTCACGGCGGCTCCCGGCGCCTCAGGCCGCCCCCTGCGCCCCTTCCCTCTTCGGCCACGTGAACCGGAACGTCGCGCCGCTCTTGCCGTCCGACTCCACCCACGCCCGCCCGCCGCGGCTCTCCACGATCTTGCGCACGATGGCGAGCCCGATCCCGGTGCTCTCCACCTTGTCCCGCGCCTGCAGCGTCTGGAACATGCCCCACACCTTCTCGTGGAACGCGGGCGCGATGCCAGGCCCGTTGTCCGACACGGAGAACTCGACCCTGTCGCCCTCCTCGCGGGCGCCGACGGACACCCGCGCGTCCTCGCGGCCCGCGTGCTTCAGCGCGTTCGTGATCAGGTTCATCAGCACCTGCTGGAGCGGCACCTTGTATGTCCGCAGGACGGCGGGCGGCACGTCGAGCGCGACCTGCGCAGGCGGCTTCGGCGCGATGAGCTCGACGACCTCTTTCGCGAGCTTCTCGACGTTCACGCTCTCCGGCTTCTCGCGGAACCTCGTCGCGCGCGAGTAGGCCAGGATCCCCTCGATCAGCGCCTCCATGCGCTGCACGCGCCCGCGCAGCAGATCCATCTGGTGGCGCGTGTCGGCGGTGAGCTTGTCCGACAGATCCTCCTCGATCCACTGGGCCAGGCTCGCGATGCCGCGGAGCGGCGCCTTCAGGTCGTGGCTCGTCACGTACGCGAACTGGTCGAGCTCGGCGTTCGTCCGCTCCAGCGCCCGGATGAGCACCTGCGCCTCCCGGAACAGCCGCGCGTTGTCCATCGCCACCGCCGCCTGCGCGGCGAGGCCGACGACGATGCGCTCCGAGCGCTCGGTGAACACCCCCGGCTCCGGGTGGCCGAAGAACATGGCGCCGATGACCTTGCCGCTCCGGGAGACGACCGGCACGGCCAGGTAGCTCGCGACCGGGAGGTGGCCTTCCGGCGTACCCTGGTAAGGGGTGTTCTTGCCGTAGCGCGGATCCCTGGTCACGTCGTCGAGGCGAATCACGCCCTCGCCGCTGAACGTCGGCGCGAACACCGCCGTGTTCCGCGGCACCGGGAAGCGCGAGAACGCCTCTCTCGGCGCCCCGGAGAGCGAATAGAGCATGCAACTGTCGCCCTGCGGGTCGTTCACGTTGTAGAAGAACGCGCCGAACGCCGCGCCGGAGAGCTTCGTCCCGGCGTCGGTGACCGACTGGACGAGCGCGTCGAGCTCGAGCTCCGCCGACAGCGCCTGCCCGACCTCGTGGAGCGTCTCGAGCACCTCGGCGTGCTCCCGCGTGAGCCGCTCGGCCTCGCGCTGCTGGCTGATATCGATGTTGCAACCCACGTACTCGCGGGCGCTGCCGTCCGGCGCGCGGACGGGCGCCGCGCGCGCCGCTGTATGCGCGTACGTGCCGTTGCTCCGGCGGAGCCTGTACTCGGCCTCGTACATGGCCCCGCGCGCCAGCGCGTCCGCCCAGGCCCGCATCGTCGTCGCCCGATCGTCGGGGTGGATCGCCTCCAGGAAGCCGCCGTTCAGGTACTCCGCCTCGGTCTGGCCGGTGAACTCGAGCCAGCTCGGCGAGCTCTCGACGACCTCTCCCTTCTCCGTGGCCGTCCACACGATGGCCGTGGTCGCCTGCACCAGCGTGCGCAGGCGCGCCTCGCTCGTGGCGAGCTCGGACGCGAGCTGCTCGACGCGGCGGCGCGCCTGCACCTGCTCGGTCACCTCGAAGGCGAACGCCATGACGCCCTCGGTGCTGCCGTCGGGCGCGCGCATCGCCTGGTACACGAAGTTGAAGAACCGCTCTTCCTCCGGGCCGGCGGCGCCGCGCCGGAGGCGGAGGGGCACGGACGTGCCGACATAGGGCCGCCCGCTGCGGTAGACCGCATCCAGGAGCTCGAAGATGCCCTGGCCCTCCAGCTCGGGCAGCGCCTCGCGGATGGGCCTGCCCATCACCTCACGACCGCCGAGGATGTCCGCGTACACCGGGTTCACCAGCTCGAAGGCGTGCCCGGGGCCGCGCAGGATGCAGATGCCGGCGGGCGCCTGGTTGAACAGGCCCGCGAGGCGCTCGCGGGACGCGTCGACCTGCTGGAACAGCCGCGCGTTGTCGAGCAGCAGCGCCACGCGGTTCGCGAGCTCCTCGGCGAGCGCGACGTCCGCCTCGTTGAAGCGGCGGCCCGACTCCGCGTGGACCAGCGTGAGCGCGCCGATCGTCCGCTCGCGCCCCCGGAGCGGGACGACGACGTAGGACCTCAGCCCGAGCGACCGGATCAGGCGCAGGTGTTCGGGGTCCATCGCGGCGGCCTCGAGGACGGCGTCCGGGATGTCCGGCACCCACTCGGGGCGGCCGGTGCGGATGACCGCGGGCACGCCCGTCGGGGCGTCGAGCCGGGGCGGCGACATCGCCCGCAGGCGCTCGGACAGCTCGAGCTTCGCCGGATCCATGTGGTGAACGGCCACGCGCTCGATTGTGTCGCCGTTCACCATGTCGACCGCGCACCAGTCCGCCAGCGTGGGGACCGCGAGGTGCGTCAGGTGCGCGAGCCGCGACGCGTAGTCGAGCGAGTTGGAGAGCACGGCGCCCGCCTCGCTCAGGAGGCGCAGCGTCGCCTGCTGCCGCGCGAGCTCGGCCGCGAGCGTCTCCGCGCGCGCCCGGGCGCTGCGCTCCTGATCGAGCAGGCGCGCCCTGTCCAGCGCCGACGCGCACTGCGCCGCCACGCTCAGCAAGAACTCGCGATCTTCGGCGCCCCACGGCCGCTCGCGCGCGAACGAGAACGAGAGCCCGCCGAGCAGCGCGCCGTGGGCGACGATCGGCAGGACGGCGAGCGCCTGGATGTCGTCGCGCGCCGGCCTGAGCGCCGCGAGCTCCGGATACGCAGCGTGCAAGGCCTGCTTCGTCGCCACCCAGCACGGGCGGCGCTCCCGGAGCGCCTCGGAGAGCGGCAGTCGGGCGTCGAGGCGCACGGCCGCGTAACGGCTCGAGCGCTGCTCCTCCAGCCCGCTGTGGCCGACGAGCGTCGCGACCCCGGCCGCCTCGTCCGCCGTGTACATCATCGTCGTCGAGGCGCCGATCACGCGGTGGATGTCGCGGACGACGGCGGTGGTCATCTCGTCGAGCGTCACCGCGCCGCTCAGCGCGGCGCTGACGGCGAGCAGCGCCTGCGTGAGCTGCGCGCTGCGATGGAGCTCCTCGACGCGCTTCTCGAGCTGCGCCGCGAGCTCCACGCGCTCCGCCTCGATCTGCTTGAGGTGCGAGATGTCGGCGAACACCGAGATCCCGCCCTCGATCTCGCCGTCGGGCCCGAGGATGGGCGCGGCGCTCCCGAGGACCATGGCCCGCGTCCCGTCGAAGCGCTGGATCGGGGTCTCCTCGCTCTCGATGACCTGCCGCTGGGCCATCGCGCGCGCCATCGCCCAGTCCGCGGCCTCGTACGGGCGGCCGTCGTGGTGGAAGGCGCGATAGAGCGTCCAGTCGCGCATCGACTCGGTCGAGGCGCTGCCGGCCCAGATGCGCTCCGCCGCCCGGTTGTGCAGGATGAGCTTCCCGGACGCGTCGCACAGGATGACGCCGTGCGGGCTGTGCTCGAGCACCGCGTCGAGCCAGCCGCGATCGCGGGAGGCAGCGATGCGGAGCCGCTCGATCTCGCGCTTCAGGGCCTCGATATCCATCACGTCAGCGCGGACCGGGGCCCGGCGCCGCGAGGAGGGCGATCGGGCGTGGGAGCTCCCATGAAGTGACCTCGGCCAGAAGCTCGGAGCAGGGCCGAAGCGTCGCACGTCCGGACATCGCGCGGAGCTTACGCTCATCGGCGGCGCAGCGAAAGGCGGCGCGGCCCGCCGCGGCGCGGCCTCGCGCGCTCGCGGCGGCCGCGACCGCGGCGCTCAGGCAGCGACGGCGGCGGCCGGCGCCCGCATGCGCCGCGCCGCGACGGTGGCGGCCGCGACCGCGGCGAGGACGAAGCTCACGCGGGCGCGAGCGGGCGCTGGCGCGAAGGGCGCGCGAAGGACGACCGATGGCGCCGCTCCCCGGTCAGGCGGGTGCGCGAGCAGGTCAATTGCGATCGGCGTCGCCGCGCCGGCCGCCGCGCGACGACCAGGGTCGACGCTGCGCGAGACATCGATTCTCGCGCCGATCCCGGCCCGGCCGCGGGGCGCTCGGGGAAATGACGATGCAGGCTTAGGGCTCTACCTCGCTCACCATCCCCGGAGCGGGAACCCAGATGTTGGGGGCTCGATAACCGGCAGGTGAGCGCGACAGCGCGCCGATATCGAGCAAGGAGCAAGCAAGATGTTGCGCAATCGTTCAGGTCGCCTCGTGGCGATCATGTTCGCGGGGAGCTTTGTGCTCGCGGGGGTTGGCGGGTGCATCGCCGGTGCGGATGAGGCCGAGACGGACCGCGAGGCGACGGCCGGCGGCGAGAGCGGCCGCCGTGACAACACGGACGCTGACGGCCGGCGCGGCGGCCAGACGCACGGGGATCGTCAGAGCCGCGCCGGCGGCAGGCAGAGCGGCGGCGAACAGGCCGGCAGGCAGGGCGGCCGCCAGGGTGGCGAGCAGGGCGGCCGCCAGGGCGGCCACCAGGGCGGCCGCCAGGGCGGCGAGCAGGCCGGCTACCAGGGCGGCCGCCAGGGCGGCGGCGGACAGCGGGGCGCGGAGCAAGCGTGCGGCGAGCAGGCCGGCTACCAGGGCGGCCGCCAGGGCGGCAGCGCGCAGTCCGGAGGTCACAGCGCGATGCGGCAGGTGTCGGAGCAGGAGCTCGCGACGCTTGTCTCGATCATCAACCGGCAGGAGGTGAAGCTGTCGAAGATCGCGCTGGAGAAGGCCGAGTCCCCGGAGGTGCAGCGCTTCGCCGAGGCGATGATCGACGAGCACTCTCGGGCTGAGCAGCACGGGGTCCGGCTGTCGAGGGGCGCCACCGCCAGCATCGAGGCCTGCCCGCAGTGCCAGCAGCTCCAGGACGACGCGGTCGAGACGAGCGAGTCGCTGCAAGAGCAGGAAGGCGCAGAGTTCGACGTGGCGTTCATCTGGGCCCAGATCTCCCTGCACCGTCGCGCCATCGAGATCCTCGACGAGCCGCTCGTCGAGCAGACGAAGAGCGTGAACCTCCGGTCCCACCTCATGCAGATGCGCTCGGACGTCGAGCAGCACCTGAGGAGGGCCGAGCAGATCTTCTGCACGCTGCTGCAAGCGCGACAGCAGCAATCCGGCCAGCAGAAGGGCGCCCAGCAGCAAGGCCCGCAGTCCGCCCAGCAGCAAGGCCCGCAGTCCGCCCAGCAGCAAGGCCAGCAAGGCGCCCAGTTCCAGGGCCAGCAGCAGCGCGGTCAGCAGCAAGGCCAGCAGTCCGCCCAGCAGCAGCGCGGTCAGCAGCAAGACCAGCAGTCCGCCCAGCAGCGCGGTCAGCAGCAAGGCCAGCAATCCGCCCAGCAGCGCGGTCAGCAGCAAGGCGCCCAGTTCCAGGGCCAGCAGCAGCGCGGCCAGCAGCAAGGCCAGCAGTCTGCCCAGCAGCAGCACGGCCAGCAGCGAGGCGGCCAGTCGCAAGGCCAGCAGTCCGCGCCGCAGGGCCCGCTGCGCTGAGCACAGCGGCAAGAGGCACCGCAGACGTCGCAGCAAGCGGCGCCACGCCCTCACCTCCCGCCGACATGAGGAATCCCCTTATTTAGCAGCCCTTCTCAGCGGAGAAATTGAACAGGGGGCGGGGAGGCGGGGAGTAATTTGAAGATTTTCCTCCCCGCCTCCCTGTGAATTTTCCGAAGAATTCGAGGGGATTCCTCAACCCGCGGACCGGATCATCGATCCGCGGCCGCCCTCTCGCCCGCCGCGCGTGCGCCCCGGCGTGGCGCTCGCGCGCGCTCGAGCTGTATCCTCGCCCGCATGCCGCCGACGCCTCCGTACGCCCCCTCCCCCACCTTCCCCGGTCGCGGCGCCGTTCTCCCCGCCCCTCGCGGCACCTTCTCGCGGATCGTCGACGCGTGCCGCTCCTCGTCCGAGCCCGGCGCGGGCGCCGCGCAGGCAGCGGAGGCGATCACCGCGCAGGCGGAGGAAGCGTCCGCGCAACAACCCTCCGGGGTCGAGCGCGAGGTGCCCGCATGATCCCCCGCCGCCGCCTGCACCGCGCCGTCTTCTCCCTCGCCGCCCTCTACAACGCCCTCTGGGGCCTCCACGCGGCGCTCGACCCGCAATGGCTCTTCCGCTTCGCGGGCATGCCGCCCATCAACCACCCTGCGATCTTCGCCTGTCTCGGGATGGTGGTCGGCGTCTACGCCCTTCTTTATGCGGAGGTCGCGCGCGCCCCCGAGCGCGGCTTTCTCCTCGCGGCTGTCGGCCTGCTCGGCAAGGTCCTCGGGCCGATCGGCCTCGCGGCGCTGCTCGTGACAGGGGAGTGGCCGCCGCGCGCCGCCGTGCTCTGCTTGACGAACGATCTCGTCTGGTGGGTCCCCTTCGGCCTGTATCTCCATGACGCGTGGCCCTTCTATGTGCGTCAGTGGAGGGCTCCAGCGGGAGAGGAGCGCTCGCCCTGAGGTCCTGGTGAAGGCCGCGGGCCCCGGAGCAGGGTAACCTACCGGCGCTCGCCGGGCGCGAGGCCTGGCAGGAGGTGATCGACTCATGAGCTCGAACAGGGTAGCGGTCGTCGTCGGCGTCGGCCCCGGCCTCGGCGCCGCTGTGTCCAGGCGCTTCGCGCGCGAGGGGTTCTCCGTCGGCCTCGTGGCCCGCACGGCCGCCACGTGCGAGGCCGTGCAGCGGGAGATCGAGGGGGACGGGGGACGCGCCCTGAGCGCCCCCGCGGACGCGACCGACCCGGGCTCGGTCGCGGCCGCCTTCGCGCGGATCAAGGGGTCGCTCGGCCCGGTGGAGGCGCTGATCTACAACGCCGGCGCCTTCCGCGTGGCCGGCGCCCTGGAGCTCACGCCGCGGGAGCTCGAGGACGACTGGAAGATCAGCTGCCTCGGCGGCTTCGTCGCCGCGCAGGCCGCGCTGCCCGACATGCTCGAGCGCGGCCGGGGCACGCTCCTCTTCACGGGCGCCACGGCCTCGCTCCGCGGCGGCGCGCGCTTCGCGGCCCTGGCCGTGGGCAAGTTCGGCCTCCGCGCCCTCGCCCAGTCGCTCGCGCGCGAGCTCGGCCCGCGCGGCATCCACGTGGCCCACGTGATCATCGACGGGCTGATCGACACCCCGCGCGTGCGCGCCATGGATCCCGGGAGGGACGCCGCCACGATGCTCGCGCCGGAGGCGCTCGCGGAGACCTACTTCCAGCTCCACGCCCAGCCGCCGAGCGCCTGGACCCACGAGATCGACGTGCGCCCGTCGATGGAGAGGTTCTGAGCCGGCGCGCGGCGCCCGAGGCCGCGAGCCACAACGAGAAGCTCGCGGAGCTCGCGAGCAGGTAGGGGCCCGGCGCTCAGGCGCTCAGGCGGGCCGCGCTTCACGGATCGATCCAGTTCCAGGGAAAGTCGACCTCGACGAGCGTGTCCGTGTCGCCGTACACGTCGACCGACTCGACGCGCACGACGTCGCTCTTCTGGAAGCCATCAAAATCCACGAGCCAGGTCTCGACGTCGTAATAGCCCCCGGGGAGATCGAAGAGGGTGAGGCCGAGCTCATCACAATCCGCGGACGCCTCGGTCACGAAGCCCGCCTCGTCCTCGACGCGGACAACGAGCCCATCCACGTCGTAGTCGAAGCACTGGAATGAATCAGCGCGGCCATCGATCGTCAGCGCCACCGTGAGCGAGCCGTACCCGGAGTGGTAATGGTCGTCGTTGTCGACGATGATGCACCCCGCGAGCGAGGACGAGGCGAGAATGCAGGCAGTGAGACCGGAGAGCACCTTCGAGAGTTTCATGGGTTGTCTTCCTTGATTGGAGTCTGGCGCCGTCGCGCCGATGGGCCACAGTTCAGCAAGCGCCATACCACCAGCAGGCGCGCTGCGTCGGGCCGGCGGCGGCGCCCGGCGCCGTCGGATGGCATCGCTGTTGCTCTCCGGAGGTCTCCATGAACATCAACGCGCCTGACCTCCAGAGCTCTTCCCCCAGAACCACGGCGGTTTCGCCGCAGCGCAGCAGGCCCGCCGCGCTCGCCGCGCTCGCCGCGCTCGCCGTCCTCGGCGCGACCGGGTGCGCCGCCGAGGTCCACACAAGGACCGTCGCCCCCGCGCCCGTTGTCGTCACGCACCGGGAGTTCGCGGTGGGCGAGGAGCCGGTCGTTCACATCGCGGCGGCGCCGGCCTACATCGAGACCTACCCCCGCGTCTACTACCGGGGGAGCTACGTCTATTACGTGGACGGCCGCTGGTACTATCCGACGCGCCACGGCTGGGTCTACTACCGCGAGGAGCCGCGCGCCCTTGTCAGCTACCGCGTCGAGTTCGACAGGACCCGCGTCCACCACCACCATCAGCCTCACCACCACCACAGCTACCGCGCCACGACGCGCAGGCCGTCGGCGGAGCCGCGCGTGGAGCACCGCCCGCAGCGCGTCGAGCACGCGCGGCCCAGGCGATCCCCCTGACCGAGCGATCACGGCGGGCGTGACGTCCCGGGGACGCTCCCGCCCGCCCGCGCCCGGTAGCCCTTCGACCGCTCGCCCGTGAACGCGTCGAACGCGCGGGTGAACGCGCCGAGGCTGGGCGCGCCGAGGCCACCGCGCTGGCCACCGCGCTACAGCGCGCCTCGGAGCTGGAGCAGCGCGCCACGGGCGACCGGCGCGACGTCGACCGACGCCGCGGCGGGCCGGCCCGGCGGGACGTCGACCGGCGCCGCGGGGCGGAGCCAGAAGAGGATCCCCGCGGAGATCGCGGCCCCGACGCCCGCGGCGAGCGCGACGTCGGCGACGAGGAGCCGGGTCCGCACGGGCTGCACCTGCGCGTCGTCGCAGAACGGCGCGCAGCTCGCCTGGAGCGACGCGCGCCCGGCCAGGCCGGCCGCGCCGAACCCGGCGGACAGCCCGGCGGCCACGAGCGCCGATCCGCCGAGCACGTAGACAGCGAGCGGCACGGGGCGCGGCCCCTCCGGCGGCGGGGGCGCGGGGAGCGCGGGCGGCGGGGGGCTCGCCGCGCGCTCGCCGAAGAAGACGGACACCGGCCTGCCCCTCTCGCGCTCGCGGATGAGGAGCGTCCTCTCGATGGGCGCGTGCGGCGGCAGCTCGAACCGGAACACGCGCTTGCCGGGGTCGACCTCGATCTCCTTGCCGTCGAGCGCCTCCGCCACGAGCTGGCCGTCGATGAGCACGCGGGCGTCCGGCTCGTCGCCGCGCTGCGACTCCGCGGAGAGCACGACCGACGGGATCTCCTGGAGGAGCGCGGACAGCCAGCCCGCGCAGTCCGAGCGAAGGAGCGATGGGCAGGTCGATCGCGCGCACGCGAGCAGCGCGCCGCGCGCCTCCCGGAACCTGCCCTGCTGCCGCGCTACCTGCGCCTGCTCGTGCTTCTCGAGGCACGCGGCCTTCTCGTCGGCTCGCTGGCCCAGCGCGGGCGAGCCGGCGAGGAGCGCGGCGGCGGCGGTCAAGAACGCTCCCGCCCCGACGAGCGGCCTGCTCACCCCGGGCGCGCGGCGCTCAGAGGCACGCCGGCTTGAACTTCTTGATCCCATGCTCGTTGAAGTCATAGGGCGGGTTGCAGTCCGCCTCCGGCGGCGGCGCCGCGGGCTCCGCCGTGGGGGCGCGCTTCACGACGCGCGGCGGCGCCGGTGCCGCGGGCGCGTCCCGCTTCTCCTGCTCGAGGACGAGATCGAGGTCCACGTTCCTGTCGAGGACGATCTCCGCGCGCGCGCTCGTGTAGCCCGGGGCCTCCGCGCGCACCTCGTGCGCCGCGCCGCTCTTCTCCATCCGCGCCTTGAAGGGGTTCGTCGCGAGCGGCTCGCCGTCGAGGAACAGCGCCGCGTGCCGGGGCGACGCCGCGATGCGGACGCGGACTGTCGCCGGGCGGGCAGGCTGCTCCACCGCGGGACCGGGCGCTGCCTGCGCGGCGCTCGCCCCGGACGCGGCGGGCGCCGGCGGGGCCGGGTCGCCGCGCGGGCCCGGCGCGAGCCTCCACGTGAGGAACGGGACCGCCACGGCCACGCACGCGACGCCGACGAGCGCGGCGCGACGCGTCCGGCTCGGGGCGGGCGCCCCGGTGATGCTGTTGCGGACCGCGCGGATCCCCGTCTCGGAGCGCGCCTCTCGGTCCATCCCCTCCGCCTCGGCCCACGCCAGCGACGCCACCTTCGCGAGCTGCGCCTCGACCGATTTCTTCATCGCGGCCCGCTCGCCCTCGAACAGCGTCGAGACGAACTTGCCGATAGCGCCGTTGGTCACGCGCGCGCCGAGCGCGTCGATGACGGCCTCGAGGTCCGCCGCGAGCTGCGCGGCGGTCGCGTACCGGTCGTCGCGCTCCGGGGCGAGCGCCTTCATGATGACGCGCTCGAGGTCGACGGGGACGCTCGGATTGACGCTCCTCGGGGCGGCGACCTCTCCGTTGAGCACGAGGTTCATGAGCAGCGGATCGGGCGTCTCCTTCCACATCCGCTCGCCCGTGGCCGCTTCCCACAGCATGACCCCGACCGCGTAGAGATCCGCGCGTCGGTCGATCTTCTCGCCCATCATCTGCTCCGGCGACATGTACCGGATCTTGCCCTTGATGACGCCGGTCTCGGTCTGGCAGTCGGACCCTCGATCGAGCTTCGCGATGCCGAAGTCGAGGATCTTCACCTGCCCGTCGTAGGTGACGAAGATGTTGTGCGGCGTCATGTCGCGGTGCACGACGTTGAGCTTCTGGCCGTCGAAATCCTCCAGCTCGTGGGCGTGGTGGAGGCCGCACAGGGCGTGGACGATGATCTGGAGGTGCATGGCGAGCGGCAGCGATCCGCGGCCGATCGTGAGCACGCTAGAGAGGGGCTGCCCGTCGAGGAACTCCATCACGAGGACGGGGCTCCCGTTCTCCTCGATCGCCTCGTTGGTCTGGACGATGTTGGCGTGGTTGAGCCGGGCGGAGAGGCGCGCCTCGTTCAGGAACATCCGCCGGAACTCGGGATCGAGCGCGTGCGCCTTCTTCGGCGTCTTGAGCACGACGAGCTTGCTGAAGCCGCTCGGGCCGTGAGCGACGGCGAGCAGCGCGCGGGCGGTCCCTCCCTGCCCCAGCTCGAGCAGGACACGATACTTTCCGTGCGTCTCGCTCGCGCTGTCCACGATCCTCTCGACCAGCCCCGCCACGGGATCCGAGAGTACACGGCGCCCTGGTGGAGAGAAAGCGCACGCGAGGGAGAGGCGGTGCGCGCCTGGCACGATGAGGGTCGACGTGGCGCGCTGTGGGCGTTCACCGGTCGCATGGCGACACGCATGCTGGGACGCTCGAACAGCGGTCCTACGTGGGGCCGCCCACGAATGAGAGCGGAGACGACGACGAGAGCGGCCCGTGCCTCGGCCATGATACGGCGCATCAGAGCGCGTCATGGAAGCACGGGACTCGACGGCGGCGTGCTGCCTCGAACGGCCGCGGAAGCCGCGCGACCGTGGGTCTCATCGAGATCGATCTTGGCACCCGAGGAGTCCTCCGTTACACTTGAGAGCGTTGGATCCCGGGCGCCCAGCGGACAGGTGAGGCGACACGCTCAGTGGACATTCAGCGTACATCCTGAGGTTCAGATGTCGGCTACCAGACGCGATTCGCTCTACCCGGAAATGCTCGACGGCCCGACGAGCGCGCCTTCTGCCCCCTCAGGGCACACGATCCCACCGGAGAGCGAGCAGCGCGTAGCCCAGCGGTGCGTCGATTGCGGTACACCGGCGCCGAAGACGGAGACGAACTACACGCTGATCAGCTCGCGGTACGGGTGGAGGCTGACGCGGACCGTCGACGCGAACGGGCGCCGGATCATGGAGTGGCGCTGCCCGAGCTGCTACACGCGATACCGGGCGAAGCGGCCGCTCTGATCGTGATCCCGAGGGGCCCGGCCCCCCGCCGTCACGACGAGCATCGGCACGATCCGCGGATGCACGTGGCGAAGCCGACCTCGCAGGTGCACGGGGTGTTGCAGAAGCCGCAGTGTTCAAGGCTGGTGTTCGTGTTGGTCTCGCACCCGTTGTTCAGGTCGCCATCACAGCTCTCGTACTCTGTGCCCGGGATGCACCTGCTCAGGATGCACTGGCCTTCCGCGCTGGAGGGGTCGCAGACGGCGTCCGCCTGCATCAGGGTGCACGGCGCGCACCGGTCCGGAGTACACCCGTAGTCAGGGTCCATGATCGACACGCAGCTTCCGTAACAGGATTTCTGCCCGCTCGGGCACGAGACGCCGTCCTGGAGCGGATCGAGGTCGACCGTCACGCTGCACGACGCAGCGGCCGCGAGGGGCATGAGCGCCGCGAGCGGCGCGGCAAGATCGCGCCGGCGGGCGCCCCGCAGCGCGCGCCACAGCCGAGAGACGAAGGGGACTCGCGCTCGGCCCCGCTGCCCGACATCGAGCAAGGAATCGCTCATCTCACACCGTACTTTCCGCCATACCTCGCATGTCCCCGGCGCGCGGATCGTACACGGAGCGGCGCCTGACCGGAAGTTCGACCAGCGGCCGCGACTCGACCCATGAGCTCATGAGCGACGGCTCCTGAGAGGCTCCTTCCGGGGCGCTCGAGCTTGACGTCGCACGCGGTTCGAGAGAATGTACCATCACGCCGCGCTCTGATGCTCGACGGACATGGGCTCGCAGACCGCTGGTGGCGAGCGGCGGGGCGACAACGGAGGACGGGAGACTGACATGAAGGGTGCCTTCGTGGCGGTGCTGCGTTATGCCGGGGTCCTGACGCTCGCCACGCTCGGCGCGACGGGGTGCGGGGGCGGCGATCCGGAGGGCGGAGACGCGAGGGTCGAGGTCTTCAGCTGGTGGAGCAGCCCGAGCGAGAGCAGGGCGCTGCAGGCGCTCCTCGACGTCCACCGGCGCGATCACCCCGACGTGAAGGTCATCAACGCCGCCGCGGCGGCGGCGAACGCCTCGGAGAGGCGCCTGGAAGAGCGCATGGTCGAGGGCCTCCCGCCGGACATGTTCCAGTCCTACGGCGGCGCCCGGATGATGAGCTGGGTCAGGTACAACGGCCAGGAGGGAGAGAACAAGCTGGAGGCGATCGATGACGTCGTGGCGTCGAGCGGGTGGCTCTCCAGCGCGCCCGCGTCGGTCGTCGAGTCCGTGTCGCACGACGGTCGACTCTACGCGGTGCCGGTGAACATCCACCGCACCAACTGCCTCTTCTACAACAAGAAGATCTTCGCGGAGAACGGCCTCCGTCCCCCGAGGACGCTCGTCGAGCTCCACGCCGTCAACGAGGCGCTGGCCGCGAAGAACGTCGTGCCGCTCGCGGTGGCGGCGAGGGATCCGTCGGTGCCGGCCAGCGTCATGTGGGAGCACATCTTCATCATGTCGGCCGGCGCGACGTACTACGACGACCTGTTCAAGGGGCGCCTCGAGAGCCCCGACACGCCCAAGGTGAGGGCCGCGCTGAGCGCGGGCCTGAAGGCCATGAAGCACATGAACGCGAACGCCGAGGAGCTGCGCTGGTACGATGCCGTCGAGCTCGTCGGGCGAGGCGAGGCCGCGATGGTCATGGACGGGGACTGGGCCAAGGCCGAGTTCCAGGCGCGCGGGTACGCGCTCGGCGAGGATTTCGGCATGGTGACGGTGGGCGACGACGCGTTCGTCTACGTGGTCGACACCTTCGTCCTCCCGAGAGGGGCAGTGCACCGGAACGCCGCGCTCGAGCTGCTCGCGACCATGGGATCGGTGGAAGGGCAGGACGCGCTCAACCCGCTCAAGGGGTCGATCCCGTCGAGGACCGACACCGACATCAGCCTCTACGATTCGCTGTCGCAGCGGGCGATGAAGGACGCGAGCGACCCGAGGACGCGCTTCGTCCCCTCGCGCCACCTCAGCGTCCCCGGCCCGTTCTTCGATCCGATCGACGAGGCCTTCTGGGAGTTCGTGAAGGACAGGAACATCGACAGGATGATCTCGGCGATGGAGGCGCATTACTACATCATCCAGGACTACCACGCTGCTGCGCGCTGACCGCGCGCCGGCGTGCCCCCGCCGGCGCGCCTCGCGCGCGCTCGATGACGCGAGGGGCGCGGGGCTCCGGAGGCGCGCCCGGACGTCGCGCCGCGTCGGGCCGCCCGGCGGAGCCTTCCGCGCGACGGGAGGGCCACCTATGCTCCGGTCGCGTCGACAGGGCAGGCAGCATGCGCGCAGCGGACCTCGATCTCTCGGAGCTCCTCACGGTCGACCCGCAGGCCGGCGAGCTGCGCTTCTCCGGGGCGCGGGCGATCCTGCTCGACGCGGTGGCGATGGGCCTCCTTCGCAGGCAGCTCCTCGACAGCGTCGGCGCGGCGGCGGCGCGGGCGATCCTCACCCGGTTCGGCTTCGCGCACGGCTACCGCACGGCCGAGGCGGCGCGCGCCGAGCTCGCGCTGGAGAGCGACGAGGAGTGGCGCGGCGCCGGCGGGCGCATCCACGCGCTGCAGGGGCTGATCCGCCTCGCGCCGGGCGCGGACGACCCGCTCTCGCCCGGGGGCGCGACGGTGGAGGCGTCGTACGAGGCGGAGCAGCACCTGCTGCACGTCGGCCGCGCGGACGCGCCGGTGTGCTGGACGCTCGCGGGGTTCGCGAGCGGCTACCTGAGCTGCGTCGAGGGCCGCGACATCTACGTGATCGAGCGCCGCTGCCTGGGCCGCGGCGACGCGAGCTGCGTGTTCGCCGGCCGCACGGCCGAGGCGTGGGGCGCTGACCTCGAGCCGCACCTGCCGTTCTTCGAGGAGCACCGCCTCGACGCCTCGCTGCGCCGCGCCGCCGAGGCGCTGGGGCGCGCCGAGCGCCGGCTGAAGACGCGCGCGGAGGCGCTCTCGCGGGCGGGCGCGGCGGGCGCTGACGCGGGCGGCATCATCGCGGCGAGCCCGGCGATGCAGCGCGTCGTGGAGCTCGCGCGGCGGGTGGCGCAGGTGGACGCCACCGTGCTCGTCACGGGCGAGAGCGGCACGGGCAAGGAGCGCGTGGCGCGGCTCGTCCACGACGCCTCGTCATCCCGCGCCGCGCGCGGGCCGCTGCTCGCGATCAACTGCGCGGCGATCCCGGAGCCGCTGATCGAGAGCGAGCTGTTCGGGCACGCGCGCGGCGCCTTCACCGGCGCGACGCGAGACCGCGCGGGGATCTTCGAGGCGGCGGCCGGGGGGACGCTGTTCCTCGACGAGGTGGGCGAGCTGCCGGCCGGGGCGCAGGTGAAGCTGCTCCGGGCGCTGCAGGCGCGCGAGGTGCGGCGGGTCGGCGAGAACCGGAGCCGGCCGGTCGACGTGCGCGTGGTGGCGGCGACGAACCGCGAGCTCGCCGCGGAGGTGTCGGCCGGCCGGTTCAGAAAGGATCTTTACTATCGGCTCAAGGTGGTCGAGCTCCGGCTCCCGCCGCTGCGCGAGCGCCGGGAGGACGTGCTGCCGCTCGCGCGCGGGCTGCTCGCCCAGGCGGCCGCGCGCATGAAGCGGCCGGCGCCGCGCCTCAGCCCCGGCGCCGCCGACCGCCTCGTGCGCTACGCGTGGCCCGGCAACGTGCGGGAGCTGGAGAACGCGATGGAGCGGGCCGTCGCCCTCGCCGAGGGGCGGCGCATCGAGGCCGAGGACCTGCCCGAGGAGGTGCGCTCCGCCCTGCCGGTGCCGTCGGCGCCGGCGGCCGAGGCGCGCGTGCGGACGCTCGGCGACGTCGAGCAGGAGTACATCCTGGCGGTGCTGGCCCGCAACGGGGGCAACCAGACGCGCGCCGCGGCGGAGCTCGGGATCGGCGTGTCGACGCTCTACCGCAAGCTCAAGGAGTACGGGCGTGGACAGGCGCGGTGAGGGCGGCGGCCGGGCCGGCGCGCCGGGATCACCACCGCACGAGGAAGGTGCACGAGTCCCCGCCCCGCCTGCGGGTGGGCTGGGTCTCGTCCAGGGTGACCTCGGCGGCCGGCTCGAGCCTGCGAGCCGTGCCGGTGATGAGCCCGCGCTCGAGCTCGGTGGAGTAGGGCGTATCGCAGACGACGGCGATGCTCCGGTCGCCGCTGGCGCGACAGCGGTAGTGGCCGATCCCCTCCTTCATCACGCCGGTCCGCAGATCGCACATCGGCTCGCCGTCCATGCGGTGATTGAGGTGATAGGCGACGTCGATCGACGCGAGCGCCGCCTCGATGGTGTCGATGCCCGTCGGCCAGGCGACCACCTCGGGGGCCTTCTTGCCCAGCGCGAAGAGCGTGTGCTCTCCGATCGTGTCCGCGATCTCCCGCTGGGCGTCGAGCCAGAGCTGCATGGGGAGCCAGTCGATGGCCATGAGCTGGTGGAGGCCGTGCTTGATCATGATCTTCATGATCATCGGGAGATACGCGCGACCCGGCGCCGCGAAGAGGGTCTGCAGGTTGGCCGCGCGCACCTCGATGCCCGACCGGAACGCGACGTACTGTGCCACCCTCACCCCCTTCTCCGCTTCATCGCCGAGGTACGGCGCCGTCTGGAGCCGGCCCCGCTCGGCGATCCCGATCGCCTCTACTTCCCCTTCGCGGCGTCGGCGAACGATTTCCACGTCGCCTCGGCCGCGCCCACGCAGGCGCGCTGGCCGTCGCGCACGATGGGCGTGCGGAGCAGGAGCGGATCCTCCGCGAGGAGCTCGGCGATGCGCGCGTCGCTCGGGCCGAGGTGCTGCAGGCCGCGCTCCTTCACGCGCGCGCCCTCGGCGTCGTAGAGCGCGCGCACGCCGCCGACAGCGCGCGCCACGCTGGCGAGCTCCCCCTTCGAGAGGCCCTTCTCGCGCACCTCGACGAACTGGACCTTGATGCCCCGGTCCGCGAAGAACCGCTGCGCCGCCCGCGTCGCCTTGCACCTGGCCGTGCCGAAGATCTGGATCATGCGCGTCGTCGCTCCCCGGTGGAATGGCTCGCGGCGCCCCCGCGGGGCGCGCGGCCGTGAAGCATAGGTGCGGACGCGGCAGCCTACCAGGCCGGCGGCAGGCCGAGCGCCGCGCGCCCGGGTGGCCGGCGCGCCGGAGGAGGAGTCCACCGCGGCCCGCGGAGCGAGCGGGCGCGGGCGAGGGGGGCCATCACCCGCCGGGCGCGGTCTCGAGCGCTGCGCCGCAGCGCTGGACCGTGTAATCGCCGCTCGCCCGACCTTCCATGCCGGTGTCACGCAGCTTCACGAAGAGGGAGGTCTCGTCGGTGCTGATGATCTCGAGCGTGCCTCTGTAGCCGAGGAAGCCTTCCCCGCCGAACAAACCGCAACCGTTGGCGTTCTCGGACAGCGCTTCTTGAAAACGGATCCGGTCATCCGACAGGTCGATCAGCCCGGGTGTGTCGAGCTCGGGCGGCAGGGCGAGGATGAGCTGCCAGATGGGTGCATTGTCGCACGTCGGCTCGATCACGGTCGGAGGGCACTCCTGGACATCACTGTTGAAAACCAGGATGAACGTGTCGGGATCCTCCCCCTTCCGGAAGTTGAAATCGGGCGGCAGATCGCCGGCCCTCATCGCGATGGCGCTCGGCACCGGAGGGTCGTCGTCGGGAGGCGGGGGGGAGTCCGGATCGGACGGGTGCTCCCCGCCCAGAACGGGTATGAACACGATCTCTTCGCACCCGGTGCTCACGATCGCCATCACGCCGATGGCCATGAGGAAGCTCTTCATTGGATTGACCTCCAGAACAGGTTCTCGGGTGAAGTCCCCCGAGGGCGCGAGGACGGCTCATCAGAACCAGCCGAGATCGATGCCGGCAGAAGAGAGCAGGATCGGTCGACCCCATGTCGCGATCTCGCGCCCGGCGATCTGGATCGAGACCCCCTCGACGACCACGCTGGCGAGGACGTCGGCGCGGAGGCGGAACGTGGGTGTCACGGCGAAGGCGAGGCCGAGGCGCGTGAAGGGAGCGACTGTCATCGTGGAGGCCTCGCCGTTGCTGAAGCTCGAGCTGACGACCATGCCCGTGCTCTGGAGCGAGACCACCGCCAGGCCGAGATCCGCCGAGGGAGCCCACCGGCCCGCGCGGGTGGTGAAGCGGGCGCCGCCGCCGGTGAGCTGGACCGAGAGGTCGACGTCGAGGTTCGCTCGCTCGATCCGCGCGCTGGTCAACGGGATCGCCGCGAACGCGACGGCGCCGACGTGCTCGCTCGGCATCCAGACGACGCCGAGGTCGACGCTGGCCGCCGCGCCGAGGCCGCCGGGGCTCAGCAGCGCGCCGGGAGCGAGCGCGACGCGGAGCGCGGGCGACGGCGGCGGCGAGGGCGACGGCGGCGGCGAGGGCGGGTCGGCGAGCGCGGCCGGCGCGGGGACGCGCAGCTTCTCGCGGATCTCGGGGGTCGCGGGCAGCTCTCCGGGCGGCGGCGCGGGCAGGGCGGCCTCGAGGAGGCTGGCGCGCAGGAGCTCGACGACGCGAAGCGCGAGCGCGGCGTCGCTGTCGGGCGCGCCGGCGTCGCCCGCCATCTCGCGGAGGACGGTCTTGCCGGTGACCCGATCGGCGATCCACACCTCGACGCCGCGGCCGGAGGGGACGGCGCGGATCGCGGCGATCGCGCCGGCGTCGCGCGCGGAGGCCTCGAGGGAGGCGCGCGACGCCGGCGCGTCGGCCGCGGGGTCGAGGATCGCCGCCCGGAAGCCGAGCGACTCGAGCTCGGCGACGACCCGCAGGCCGAAGCGATCGCCGGGGGCGCACACGACGGCGATGGTCGAGGAGGCGTCCTCGAGGGCCTCGTCGGCGCGCGCGCTCGCGGCGAGCGAGGACCCCGCCGCGAGCGCGGCGAGGGCGAGGAGGAGGGGCGCCGGGGAGCGGCGTGTCACGGCGCGGGAGGGTCGCCGGGGGCGGCGTCCGGCGTGGCGGACCCGGGCGCGGAGGGGGTCGGGGCCGGCGCGCGCGCGAGCAGGCGCCGCGCGTAGGGGGCATGGGAGCCGTTCGGGTACGCGGCGAGGTAGCGCTCGGCCGCGCGGCGGGCGCCCTCCTCGTCGCCGCGCCTGTCCTCCGCCTCGACGAGGCGCCCCGCAGCGTCGGCGGCAAAGGCGCCCCCCGGAAGCTCGCTCAGGTACCGGGTGAACCAGCGCGCGGCGCCCGCGGGGTCGTTGCTCTGGTCCTGCGCGATCCGTCCGAGAAGGAACGCCGCGGCAGCGGCCTCGGGCGTGCCGGGGAACCGCCGGCGGAGGGCGGTGAAGGCCTGGATGGCGCGGGCCGAGCTGCCGCCGAGCCGGGCCGCGTCGCCGAGGGCGTGGAGGTCGCCGGCGCCCGCGGCGGCGCAGAGGGCGTCGAAGCCTTCGCGCTCGGCGGCGGCGAGGGCGTCCTTGTACCGCGCATCGAGGGCGAGGGCCCGCCAGCGAGGCGTCTCCGGCGCGGTCGGCAGGGGGGTCTCGGCGCCAGCGTGGCCGGGCGGGTGGGTGGACCCGACCGAGGTTGACCCGACCGGGGTTGAGCCTGACCCGACCGAGGTTGACCCGACCGGGGTTGAGCCTGGCCCGACCGAGGTTGACCCGACCGGGGTTGAGCCTGGCCCGACCGAGGTTGACCCGACCGAGGTTGACCCGACCGAGGTTGAGCCTGGCCCGACCGAGGTTGAGCCTGGCCCGACCGGGGTTGAGCCTGGCCCGACCGAGGTTGAGCCTGGCCCGACCGGGGTTGAGCCCGCCCCCAACGTGGTTGCGCCGGTTGCGCCGGTTGCGCCGGTTGCACCGATCGGCGCCACCTCGATCGTATTCGTCCCGGGCGAAACCGTCACCCGCTCCCCGGCGCGCACCGCCCGCGCCTCCCCCACGACCGGCCCCGACACGGTGATCGCCCCCTCGATCAGAGCCACCTCGAACCGCTCGGTCACCGGGTCCCACCGGGTCTCGAAGCGCGTCCCGGTCACGTGCACCTGGAACGGCCCCACCCGCACCCGCCAGCGCGCCCCCCCGCGGTGGACCACCGCGACATCCAGCGCGCCCCGCTCCAGCGCGATCTCCGCGCCGTTCGCGTCCACCGACGCCACACGCGCGCGCCCGCCCGGCGCCAGGCGGAGCAGCGACCCGTCCGAGAACCGGATCGGCAGCTCCGCCGCCGCCGGCGCGGCGATCCACGCCCCGACGACCCCCACCTCGGTCGTCCCGAGCTCGAACCGCATCGGCGCTCCCGGTCGCGCCACGATCACCACCGCGACCGCCGACAGCACCAGCGCCGCCGCCGCCATCACGGCGGCGACCCGCCGCCCGCCCCACCTCCCCGGCGCCCGCAGCCGCGCCCCGCTCGCGGTCCCCTCCCCGCGTCCTCTGCCGTCCCCCCGCCGACCCGGCAGCTCCGCCTCCATCAGCCGCGCGCGCCCCCGCTCCAGGTCGAGCCGCGCCCCCGGCGCCCGGTCCTGCAGCGCGGCCACGCGCCGCCCGAGGGCGGTCAGCGATCGCTCGGATTGCCCCACCGGGTACCTCCCTCGAGCCACGCCTCGAGCACGGGTTGCTTGCGCGCCTCGGCCCCGAAGCGGGCCGAGGCGCGCGCGAGCCGCCGCTTGACGGTCGCCAGCGACGTCTCGCACGCCGCGGCCACCTCGGTCAGCTCCATGCCGTCGATGAACCGCAGGGCGAAGGCGATGCGCTCGTCCACCGGGAGCGCGTCGAGCACCGCGTAGGTCGCCCGCAGCGCGTCCAGCACCTCGCCCGACGCCGCGCTGGACTCGACCTCGGGCAGCTCCTCGCTCGGCAAGAACCAGAGCCAGCGCCGCCGCCGCGCGCGGGTGATCGACGAGCGCGCCACGTGCACGGCGATCATCGTGAGCCACCCCTTGAGCGCGCTCGGGTCCTCGAGGTTCGGCAGCGATCCGAGCGCGCGCACGAAGACGTCGTGGTGCAGGTCCGCGAGGTCGTGGTGGAAGCCGAGCAGCCGGTAGAGCACCCGGTGGATGTGCTCGGCGTACCTGTCGTACAGGGCGGCGCGCGCCCTGCTGTCGCCCCGCCGGAACCCGGCCACGAGCGCCGCGTCGTCCCCTGAAAAAGCGTCCTTCGCGAGCGGCGGCAGCGGTCGGACGAGCGTCAGGGGGCGGGACAAGCGAGGCTCCTCCCCCTCAAGTCCCCGGAGGCCCGCCCCGCGGCTCAGGCGGGCGCACGATCGTCGCCGAGATCGTCGCGGACATCTGGCGGTGCGCGGCCTCCCGCCCGAGGCTGCCGCGCGGGGGGCACCGTTCGCAAGGGCCGCGATGAATCAGGGGATCCTCGCTCCGAGGACGGTGTTCCAGGATCGCTACGAGATCCTGTCCCTGCTCCGGGAGAGCAGGCGCGCGGTCGTCTACGAGGGGCGGCAGCTCGCGAGCGGGCGGCCGATCGTCCTCAAGATCCTGCGCCTCTCCAGGGACGAGGCCCCCGCGGACCTGACGCGACGGCGCCGCGCGCGGTTCCTTCAGGAGATGCGCCGCTGCGCGCGGCTCGACCACCCCTGCATCGTCCGGCCCATCGAGGCAGGGCAGGCGGACGAGGGGCAGGTCTTCGCCGTCTTCGCGCGCGTGCCCGGCCAGAGCCTGGCCGAGCTGCTGTCGGCCCGCGGCGCGCTCGATCCCCCGGTGGCGCGGCACCTCCTGCGGCAGGTCCTCGACGCCCTCGGCTTCGCGCACCGGCAGGGCGTCGTCCACGGCGACCTCAGGCCGGCCCAGGTGCTTGTCACGCCCTCGGGCGCGCAGCCGGGCGCCCTGGTGCTCGGCTTCGGCTTCGGCGCCGGCGCCGCGGACGCGCGGGCGGAGCAGGAGGAAGCGCCCGTCTCCGGCCGCGAGATCGTGGGCTCGCAGGCCTACGCGGCGCCCGAGCTGCGCCGGGGGTTCTCGCCGACGGCGCGCTCGGACCTGTACGCCTGGGGCCTCGTCTTCCTCGAGTGCCTCACCGGCCTGCGCGCGGGCCGCGGCGAGCCGGCCGGCGGGGCCGCTCTCCCGGGCGCCAGCCGCGGGCCGGCGCGGCTCCCTCCCGCGCTCCTCGATCACCCGCTCGGCGCCCTCCTGCGGCAGGCGACGCTCGAGGACGTCGCGGCGCGGAACGCCACGGCCGACGGCCTGCTGCGCGAGCTCGACGCCTGCGCGCTGGACGGGCTCCGCCGGGAAGACCTGGTGATGCCGGCCCCGCCGGCGACCGGGCCAGCGACGACGCCGGGGGAGCGCACCGAGCGCGCCGCGCTCCCCGGGAACGGGGCGGCCGCGGCGCCCGCGCGGGACGTCACGCTCCTCGACCCCGGCGATATCATCAACAATTACGAGATCATCCGCAAGCTGGGCCAGGGCGGCATGGGGGTCGTGTACCTGGCGCGCGACACAAAGCTCGGCCGCCTGGTCGCGCTCAAGCTCCTCCTCAGCTACACAGGCCGCGGGATCGAGCGCTTCCTCGACGAGGCGCGGGCCACGGCGCGCTGCAGGCACGAGAACATCGTCGTCATCCACGAGGTCGACGAGATCCGTGGATATCCCTACCTCGTGCTCGAGTACATCAAGGGTCGCTCGCTGCGCGAGTGGATGACCCAGCGCGAGCGCCCCGACGCGTCCGGGTGGCCGGTCCTCGCCGCGCCGCCCGGCTCGATGTCGCCCCGCCACGCCATCGAGCTCATGATCCCCGTGGTCCGCGCGCTCCTCTGCGCGCACGAGGTCGGGATCGTGCACCGCGATCTCAAGCCGGAGAACATCCGCCTGGACGACGCCGGAGGCATCAAGGTGCTCGATTTCGGCCTGGCCAAGCGCATCGACGCGGGCCTGGCCCCGGCGATCACGGGCGCGGCGGCGGCGCTCGCCGGGGACGCCGGCCAGCCCCGGAAGAGCGCGATCGCCGGCACGCCGCACTACATGGCGCCCGAGCAACTCCTGGGCGGCGACATGGACGGCCGCACCGATCTCTGGGCCGTGGGCGTCATCCTGCACGAGCTGCTCACGGGGGCGCACCCGCTCGATCCGTTCTCGCGCGCGCGCCTCTCGGAGGTCGTGGACCTCGACGCCCCGATGCCCAGCCTGTGCGAGCGGCGCCCGGAGCTCGGCGCGCTCGGCGCCCTCGTCGATCGCTGCCTCGAGAAGCGCAAGGCCGCGCGCGTCGGCTCGGCCAGCGAGCTCCTCGCCGCGCTCGAGGCGCTCCTGCCCGATCGGAGATCGCTCGACCTGAGCGAGGGCGAGAGCCCCTTCGCGGGCCTGTTCTCGTTCCAGGAGGCGGACGCCGCGCGCTTCTTCGGCCGCGATCGCGACATCACCGCCATGGCGGTGAGGCTGCGCAGCCAGCAGCTCCTCGTGATCGCCGGCCCCTCCGGGGCCGGCAAGTCGTCGCTCGGGCGCGCGGGGGTCATCCCGGCCTTGAAGCGCTCCAGCGACCGCTGGGAGTCGTTCATCCTGCGGCCGGGGCGCCGCCCGCTGGCCGCGCTCGCCGACGTGCTCGCGCAGATCGCCGAGCCGCCGCCCGCGGGCGCGGCGGCGGGCTCGCCAGAGCCCCCCGATCACGACGGGCTGGTCGCCACCTTGCGCACCCAGCCGGGTTGCCTCGGGGCGCGGCTGCGCGCGCGCTGCCGCCGCGACGGGCCGAGGCGCCGCGCCCTGCTCTTCGTCGACCAGCTCGAGGAGCTGTACACGCTCGGCGCCGCCCCCGAGGAGCGCGCGGCGTTCGTCGCCTGCCTGGAGGGCGTGGCCGACGACGCCTCGTCCCCCCTGCGCGTCCTGCTCGCCGTCCGCTCCGACTTCCTCGATCGCCTGGCCGAGCACCGCGACTTCATGATCGGCGTGACCCGCGGGCTCTGGTTCTTGCCGCCGATGGGCCGCGCCGACCTGCGCGAGGCCCTGACGCGGCCGCTCGGGGCCGCCGGCTACCGCTTCGAGACGGCGGAGATGGTCGAGCACATGCTGGACACGCTCGAGAGCACGCGGAGCCCGCTGCCGCTCTTGCAATTCACGGCCGGCAAGCTCTGGGACGCGCGGGATCGCGCGCGCCGGCTGCTGACGCAGGCCAGCTACGAGCAGCTCGGCGGCGTCGCCGGCGCCCTGTCGGCCCACGCGGACGCGGTGCTCTCCGCGCTCCCGCCGCGCGAGCAGCGGCTGGTCCGGGCGGTGCTCCTGCGCCTCGTCACGCCCGAGCGCACGCGCGCTGTGGTGAGCCTGGACGAGCTCCAGGAGCTCGCGCCGGGCGGCGAGCGCGACGGCGCCGAGGCGATCGCGCAGGTGGTCCAGCACCTGGCCGGCGCGCGGCTCCTGCTCCTCGGCGCGGGCGGCGAGATCGGCGGCGAGCGCGGCGGGCCGACCGTCGAGCTGGTCCACGAGTCCTTGATCGAGCGGTGGCCGAAGCTCGGGCAGTGGCTCACCGAGAGCGAGCAAGACGCGCAGCTCGTGGCCCGCCTGCGCGCCGCGGCCCAGCAGTGGGAGGCGAGCGGCGGGGACGAGGGGCTGCTCTGGCGCGACCGCACAGCGGAGGAGGCCAGGGCGTGGTACGAGCGCCGCCGCGCCGAGCAGGGCGCCGCCTCCCGCGTCGGGCTGGGCAAGCGCGAGGAGCGCTATCTCCGGGCCGTCGTGGCGCTCGCCGAGCGCGCGCGGCGCCTGCGCCTGCGCCAGCGGTTCGGGACGGCCGTGCTCGTCGCGATCAGCGCGGTCGCGGCCGCCGTGCTGCTGCTCGCGATGAAGGCCCATCAGGAAAAGACGCGCGCCAACTGGGAAGCCGCGCGCGCCAGTCAGGAAGCGGCGCGCGCGCAGGACGAAGCCCGGCAGGCGCGCAACGCGACCCGGATGGCCGCGGCCGCGGCGCGCGGGCTCCGGGCCGATCCAACGACGGCGCTGGCGATCTTGCGCGAGCTCGAGCCGCCCGACGTGCTGCGCGGGTGGGACGACCTCGCGCGGAGGGCGCTGAACAGCTTCGTTGCTCGCGCGGTGCTCAACCATCCGGATCTCGTCCTGTACGCGAGCTACAGCCCTGACGGGACGCGCATCGTCACGGCCTGCGCGGACGAGGTCGTGCGGGTGTGGAACGCCGACGGCACGGGCGAGCCGGTGGTCCTTCGCGGTCACGAGGATCGGGTCTCCTCGGCGGCGTTCAGCCGTGACGGCAAGCGCATCGTCACCGCGTCCAACGACAAGACCGTGCGCATCTGGAACGCCGACGGCACCGGCGAGCCCGTTGTGCTCCGCGGGCACAAGGATGGAGTCACCTCGGCGGCCTTCAGCCCCGACGGCAAGCGCGTTGTCTCCGGGTCCTATGACGGGACGGTGCGGGTCTGGAGCGCCGACGGCACCGGCGAGTCCATGCTCCTCGGCAGGAAGGTGGGCGTGATCCACTCGACGGCGTTCAGCCGTGACGGCAAGCGCATCGTCACCGCGTCGAGCGACAAGATCGCGCGCGTCTGGAACGCCGATGGCTCGGGCGCGCCCATCCTCCTTCGAGGCCACAAGGACAAGCTCTATTCGGCGGCCTTCAGCCCTGACGGCAAGCGCATCGTCACCGCGTCCAAGGACAGGACCGCGCGCGTCTGGAACGCCGACGGCACGGGCACGCCCATCGTCCTTCGCGGCCACAAGAAGGCAATCTACTCGGCGGCGTTCAGCCCCGATGGCGATCGCGTCGTCACCGCGTCCCACGACGGGACCGCGCGGGTCTGGGACGCCAGCGGCAAGGGCACGCCCATCGTCCTTCGCGGTCATGATGTCTCGATCAGCTCAGCGGCGTTCAGCCCCGACGGCAAGCACGTCGTCACCGCGTCCGACAGGACCGCGCGGGTCTGGAGCGTCGACGGAATGAACGAGTTCAGGATCCTCCGCGGCCACGCGGATCGGGTCTGTTCGGCGGCGTTCAGCCCCGACGGCAAGCGCATCGTCACCGCGTCCTACGACAAGGCAGCGCGGGTCTGGAACGCCGACGGCACCGGCGCGCCCACCCTCCTTCGCGGCCACGGGGATGCTGTCTGTTCGGCGGCGTTCAGCCCCGACGGCAAGCGCATCGTCACCGCGTCCTACGACAAGGCAGCGCGGGTCTGGAACGCCGACGGCACCGGCGCGCCCACCCTCCTTCGCGGCCACAGGGATGCTGTCTACTCGGCGGCGTTCAGCCCGGATGGCAAGCGCATCGTCACCGCGTCCGTGGATGGGACCGCGCGGGTCTGGAACGCCGACGGCACCGGTACGCCCATCCTCCTTGGCGGCCACAAGGAAGGGGTGTCTTCAGCGGCGTTCAGCCCCGACGGCAGGCGCATCGTCACCGCGTCTGGTGACAGGACCGCGCTGGTGTGGAACGCCGACGGCACCGGCACGCCCATCCCCCTCCGCGGTCACGAGAGCTGGGTCACCTCGGCGGCGTTCAGCCCGGATGGCAAGCGCATCGTCACGGCGTCCTGGGACGGGACCGCGCGGGTCTGGAACGCCGACGGCACCGGCACGCCCATCATCCTTCGCGGTCACGAGAACTGGGTCAACTCGGCGGCGTTCAGCCCGGATGGCAAGCGCGTCGTCACCGCGTCTCGTGACATGACCACGCGGGTGTGGAACGCCGACGGCACGGGCGAGCCCGCGGTCCTCCTGGCCTCCGACGCCGCGGTCAACTCGGCCGCGTTCAGCCCGGATGGCAAGCGCATCGTCACAGCGTCCGACGACAAGCTCGCGCGGGTGTGGACCGATCTCGAGCCGCTCCGGGACCCCGGCGACCCGAAGCTGTGGACCGCGACAACCTACTGCATGCCCGTCGAGCGGAGGATGGAGCTCCTTCGCAACTCCAAGGCCACCGCCCAGAGCGGCCTGGCAGACTGTCAGCGCCGCGTCGAGGCGGCCCGCGCAGCGTCCCGGGAGCAGCGGTGAGCTGAAGGGGGACGGCGCGCTCGACCCCGGCGAGGCGTGCGACGACGGCGACCTCGACTCCACGACGCTCTGGCACGCCGATCCGGCAAGCCGGCGCGCGACCGGGGCGTCCGGCATCATCGGTCCAGCTCCGCAACCGCCAGCGCCGCCACGCTGGCGAGCGCGGCGGGGCATCACCGTGGCGTCTCGAGCGAACGCGACCAAGAGCCCTCGGAGGCCGCTCCGCCAGGTCGCGACCTTCCCGCGCCCCCTCCGAGGCCGCCCGGGTCGGTTTCAGATCGACCTGTCCCCCCTCGCGAGGCCGCTCCGCCAGGTCGCGACCTCCCCGCGACCCCCTCCGAGGCCGCCCGGGTCGGTTTCAGATCGACCTGTCCCCCCTCGCGAGGCCGCTCCGCCAGGTCGCGACCTCCCCGCGACCCCCTCCAAGGCCGCCCGGCTCGATCTCGACCTGGCCCGCCCCCCTCGCAAGGTCGCTCCGCCACGTCGCGACCTCTCCGCGCCCGCCTCCCCGATCGACGGCCCGCCGAGCCCGCCGCCGCCGTGCCCTCCGTTCCCGCCCTTGCCGCCGTCCCCGCCCGAGCACCCGAACGGCGATCCCCCGGCCCCTCGCCCTCCGATCCCGGCCCGCCAGGGAGCCGCCGCCCCCGCCACCTCCGTGCCCGCCATCCGCGCCGTCCACCCCGGCGTAGCCCGGCGGCGTGAGACCCTGTTGGGCCGGAGACAGAGAAAGAGAGAGTACACAGGGAGGCGGGGAGGCGGGGAGGCGAGAAAGAGAGAGTACAGACAGGGGGGGGTGGGTGAGAGATGGGGACCATCGTTCGAGCTTGTTCGGTGCCGGTTGGCTCCAGGTCGCTCGTCTTGAAGGGCGGGTGCCGGGGACGTCAATTCTGCGCAACTACGTCTGGTCCCGCGTCGACATAGGGGTATGAACACAGAGTTGGCGATGGGGCGATTGTGGGATCTGTCCGAGCGAGTCCTCGGAGCGTGCATCGAGGTGCATCGCCACCTCGGTCCCGGGCTTCTGGAGTCCGCCTACGAACAATGCTTGTGCCATGAACTGTCGCTCGCCGGTTTGAGCTTCGCGAGGCAAAGGCCGCTGCCGGTGATCTACAAGGGAGCCATGCTCAACTGTGGTTATCGGCTGGACGTTGTCGTCGAGGAGAAGCTCGTGCTGGAACTCAAGGCCGTCGATCATCTGCTGCCAGTCCATGAAGCTCAGGTGCTCACGTACCTGAAGCTGACGAACCTGGACGTCGGACTGCTCGTCAACTTCAACACGCCGGCGCTCCGCCGCGGGGTCCGCCGCCTGGTACGCCGCGGCGCGGAGGCTGTCCGGCTCGCCCGGCTTCGCATCGAAGACGACCACTCCAGCACCACCAGCCGCCCCGCCTCGACCCAACCCGAAGCAGCCGGCGCTGAGGCAGCTGGTTCGAACGACTGATCCCGGCTCTCGCCTCCCCGCCTCCCCGTCTCCCTGTGAATCTCTCCCTCTCCATCTTCCTCTCCGCCCAACGTCGCGCTCGTGCGCTGCCGCAGCGCCCGCGCGGCGCTCCGCCTCCGCGCCGTGGGTCGAAGCGATGATCGAGGACACGGCGCCCGCGGCGAGGCCGAGCGGGGTCATGCCAATACCGCAGATCCTCGCCGCTCCCGGCCCGCCGTCGAAGACGCCGGGCGGGGCGGACGAGTGGCCGAGACGCAGCTATATGAGCAAGCAACGGGCTGCGAGGCTGGCTGTCCGAGCATCGGGCCGGCCACCTTGTCGAGCTCCCCCGGCGCAGGCGTGGGGCGGGCTCTCCGTGACGGCCGCCGCGTCGACAGCGGCGACGGCTCGATCGACCGAGGCTGCCGCGCGAGGCGGCGGCGACCTGAGGGGCTGTGATGAACCAGGAGATCCTCGCTCCAGGAATGGTGTTCCAGAGCCGTTACGAGGTCCTCTCCATGCTCCGGGAAGGTGGCCTGGTGTTCGCCTACCAGGGGCGGCAACTCGCCACGGGGCAACCGATCGTCCTCGAGGTCACCCGCCTGGACCGGGACGGAGCTCCCGCGGACCTGGCGCGCGTGCGCGGCGGGCGCTTCCTGCGGCAGATGCGCGGCTTCGCGCGGCTCCAGCATCCCGGCATCGTCCGGCCCATCGATGTCGGGCAGACCGATGACGGACAGCTCTACGCCGTCTTCGGGCTCGTGTCCGGGCAGAGCCTGTCCGAGCTGCTCACGGAGCAGGGCGCGCTCGAGCCGCAGCAGGCGCGGAGCCTGATGCTGCAGGTCCTCGACGCGCTGGCCTTCGCGCACAGGCACGGCATGATCCACGGAAACCTCCAGCCGAGCCACGTCATGACCGTGCAGGCTGGAGCGCTGCGGGGCGCGAGCGTGCTCGGTTTTGGCTTCGGCGCGCTCGCCGCGGCCGCGCGAGCAGGCCGGGGCGAGACGCTCGCTACCTCGAGCGATCTCGTGACCTGGCAGGCGTACGCGGCGCCCGAGCAGCTCCGGGGCTACCCGCCGACGGCGCGCTCGGACCTGTACGCCTGGGGGCTCGTGTTTCTCGAGTGCCTCACCGGCAGGCGGGTCGGCGGTGGCCCATCGCCCCGCGGCGAGGCTCCGCGGCCGGGGAGCGGTGAGCCCACCCCGATCCCTCGCCCGCTCCTCACACACCCGCTCGGCGCGATCCTGCGAAGAGCGACGATCGAGGATATCGCGGCGCGGGCCGCCACGGCCGACGGCCTGCTGTGCGAGCTCGACGCCTGCGAGGTGGACGGGCTCCGCCGGGAGGACCTGATCTCGAATGACGCGCCGAGCGGCGTTGAGCGGACCGAGGGGATCGAGAACAGAAGAGAGGAGTTCACCCGCCCCGCCCCGACCGCCCCGGGACAAGGCGTCACGACCCATCCTGACGACCCGAGCTCGCCCGGCATCGCCGGCGAGGAGCCCACGCTCACGCTCTCCGAGGCCTCATCCAGCGCGCCATTCAGCGGGCGAGCGCCGGCCGCCGTGCCGCTCCGGACCGGCGCTGCGAGATCGCCGACGGAGCCGATCGAGGCCACCGCGCCCGTGAGCATCGGCGCCCCCCTCAAGCATTACGAGATCATCCGCAAGCTGGGCCAGGGCGGCATGGCGGTCGTGTACCTGGCGCGCGACACGAGGCTCGGCCGCCTGGTCGCGATCAAGTTTCTCCTCAGCTACACCGGGCGCAGGATCGAGCGCTTCCTCGACGAGGCGCGGGCCACGGCGCGCTGCAGGCACGAGAACATCGTCGTCATCCACGAGGTCGACGAGATCCTCGGGTGTCCCTACCTCGTGCTCGAGTACATCAAGGGTCCCTCGCTGCGCGAGTGGATGACCCAGCGCGAGCTCCCCGGCGCGCCCGGGTCGTCAGCCGCCCCTGCGCGTCCTGGATCGAGGGGGACCGGCGCCGTGGTCGAGGCCATGATCCCTGTCGTTCGCGCGCTGGTGTGCGCGCACGGCCTCGGGATCGTGCACCGCGATCTCAAGCCGGAGAACATCCTCGTCGACGACGCCGGATGCACCAAGGTGGTCGATTTCGGCCTCGCCAAGCGGATCGAGGCGAGCTGCGCGCCGGCGCTCGCGGGCGCGGCGGCGCTCACCGGAGACGCCGGCGAGCACCGGAGGCGCGGGGCGGTCGGGACACCCCGCTACATGGCGCCCGAGCAATTGCTGGGCAGGGACGTCGATGGTCGCACCGACCTCTGGGCCGTGGGCGTCATCCTGGTCGAGCTGCTCACGGGGGAGCACCCGCTGGAGCCGTTCTCGCTCGCGCGGCTCCCGGAGATCGTGAACCTCGAGCTCCCCATGCCCAGCCAGAGCGAGCGGCGCCCGGAGCTGGGCGCGCTCGGCGCCCTCATCGACCGCTGCCTCAAGAAGCGCAAGGCCGAGCGCATCGGCTCGGCCAGGGAGCTCCTCGCCGAGCTCGAGGCGCTCGCCCCCGGCCGACGGGCGCTGCGGCTGGGCGAGGACGACAGCCCCTTCGCCGGCCTGTTCGCGTTCCAGGAGGCGGACGCCGCGCGCTTCTTCGGCCGCGATCGAGACATCGCCGCCATGACGACGCGGCTGCGCAGCCAGCAGCTCATGGTGCTCGTCGGCCCCTCCGGGGCGGGCAAGTCGTCGTTCGTGCGCGCGGGCGTGATCCCGGCCTTGAAGGGCTCTGAGGACCGCTGGGAGGCGTTCGTGCTGCGGCCGGGCCGCCGCCCGCTGTACGCCCTCGCCGATGTGCTCGCGCAGGTCGCCGCGGCGGAGCGCGCGAGCGGGGCGACGGCGCCAGGCGACGCGATGGTGGGCTCACCGGAGCTCCCCGATCACGACGGGCTGGTCGCCACCTTGCGCGCCCAGCCAGGTTATCTGGGCGCCCGGCTGCGCGCGCGCTGTCGGCGTGAGGGGGCGGGTCGCCGTATCCTGCTCTTCGTCGACCAGTTCGAGGAGCTCTACACGCTCGGCGACGCCCCCGAGGAGCGGGCCGCCTTCGTCGCCTGCCTGGAGGGCGCGGCCGACGACGCGTCATCCCCCCTGCGCGTCCTGCTCGCCGTCCGCTCCGACTTCCTCGAGCGCATGGCCGACGACCGGGGGTTCATCCGCGACGCGACAGGCGGGCTCTGGCTCTTGCCGCCGATGGGCCGCGACGACCTGCGCGAGGCCCTGACGCGGCCGATCGAGGCGGCCGGGTATCGCTTCGAGGCCGCGGAGATGGTCGAGCACATGCTGGGCGCGCTCGAGAGCACGCGGAGCCCGCTGCCGCTCCTGCAATTCACGGCCGGCAAGCTCTGGGACGCGCGGGATCGCAAGCGCCGGCTGGTCACGCGGGACAGCTATGAACGGCTCGGCGGCGTCGCCGGCGCCCTGTCGGCCCACGCGGACGCGGTGCTCTCCGCGCTCCCGCCGCGCGAGCAGCGGCTGGTCCGGGCGGTGCTCCTGCGCCTCGTCACGCCCGAGCGCACGCGCGCTGTGGTGAGCCTGGACGAGCTCCAGGAGCTCGCGCCGGGCGGCGAGCGCGACGGCGCCGAGGCGATCGCGCAGGTGGTCCAGCACCTGGCCGGCGCGCGGCTCCTGCTCCTCGGGGTGGGCGGCGAGACCGGCGGCGAGCGCGTGGGGCCGACCGTGGAGCTGGTCCACGAGTCCTTGATCGAGCGGTGGCCGAAGCTCGGGCAGTGGCTCGCCGAGAGCGAGCAAGACGCGCAGCTCGTGGCCCGGCTGCGCGCCGCGGCCCAGCAGTGGGAGGCGAGCGGCGGGGACGAGGGCCTCATCTGGCGCGATCGCGCCGCGGAGGAGGCCAGGGCGTGGTACGAGCGCCGCCGCGCCGAGCAGGGCGCCGCCTCCCGCGTCGGGCTGGGCAAGCGCGAGGAGCGCTATCTCCGGGCCGTCGTGGCGCTCGCCGAGCGCGCGCGGCGCCTGCGCCTGCGCCAGCGGTTCGGGGTGGCCTTGATGGCCACGCTCGGCGCGGCTGCGCTCCTCGTATCGCGCCTGGCGATCGATGCCAGCCAGCAAGCTGCGCGCGCCGATCAAGAAGCGGCTCGTGCGCAGGTCGAGGCCCGAGAAGCGCGCAACGCGACCCGCATGGCCACGGCCCGTGAGCTGCAGGCCGATCCAACGACCGTGCTCGCCATCCTGAGAGAGATCGAGCCGCCCGACGTGCCGCGGGGGTGGGCCGTCCTCGCGCGCTGGGCGTTGCATCGCTGGATCGCTCGCGCGGTGCTCATCCATCCGGATGCGGCCCTGTCCGCGAGCTATAGCCCCGACGGAGAGCGCATCGTCACCACATCCTGGGACAAGACAGCGCGCGTGTGGAACGCCGATGGTACCGGCGAGCCCGTGGTCCTGCACGGTCACCAGGATTATGTCTCCTCGGCGGTGTTCAGCCCCGACGGCAAGCGCATCGTCACCGCGTCCTACGACAGGACCGCGCGCGTCTGGAACGCCGATGGAACCGGCGAGCCCCTGGTCCTCCGCGGTCATGACGATCGGGTCACTTCCGCGGCGTTCAGCCCCGACGGCAACCGCATCGTCACCGCTTCCTGGGACAGGACCGCGCGCGTGTGGAACGCCGATGGTACCGGCGAGCCCGTGGTCCTCCGCGGTCATGACGATCGGGTCACTTCCGCGGCGTTCAGCCCCGACGGCAACCGCATCGTCACCGCATCGTGGGACAAGACCGCGCAGGTACGGAACGCCGATGGTACCGGCAAGCCCATCGTCCTGCGCGGCCACGAGAACTCTGTCTACTGGGCGGCGTTCAGCCCCGACGGCGACCGCATCGTCACCGCATCATGGGACAAGACCGCCCGCGTGTGGAACACCGACGGCAAGCGTGAGCCCGTGGTCCTTCGCGGTCATGAGGATGTGCTCTACTCGGCGGCATTCAGCCCCGACGGCAAACGCGTCGTCACCGCGTCCTGGGACAAGACGGCGCGTGTATGGAACGCCGATGGCACAGGCAAGCCCCTGGTCATTCCTTTTCACAACAGGGGAGTGTCTTCGGCAGCGTTCAGCCCCGACGGCAAGCGCATCATCACCGCGTCCTACGACAGAACCGCGCGCGTGTGGAACGCCGAGGAGGCAAGCGAGCCCATGGCCCTCCGTGGTCACAAGGACGTCATCATTTCGGCGGCGTTCAGCCCCGACGGCAAGCGCATCGTCACAGCGTCCTGGGACAGGACCGCGCGCGTGTGGAATGCCGATGGAACCGGCGAGCCCATCGTCCTCCGCGGTCATGAAGATCGGGTCACTTCAGCGGCGTTCAGCCCCGACGGCAAGCGCATCGTCACAGCGTCCTGGGACAGGACCGCGCGCATCTGGAACGCCGACGGCGCTGGCCAGCCCGTGGTCCTGCGCGGCCACGAGGAGCAGGTCTACGCGGCGGCGTTCAGCCCCGATGGCAAGCGCATCGTCACAGCGTCCTGGGACAAGACGGCGCGCGTGTGGAACGCCGACGGCTCCGGTGAACCCGTCATTCTACGCGGCCATGAGGATCAGGTCTACTCGGCGGCATTCAGCCCCGACGGCGAGCGCATCGTCACCGCGTCCTGGGACAAGACCGCGCGCGTGTGGAACGCCGACAACTCGGGTGAGCCCGTCGTTCTGCGCGGCCACGAGGAGCAGGTCTACTCGGCGGAGTTCAGCCCTGACGGCAAGCGCATCGTCACCGCATCTTTTGACGGGACCGCGCGGGTCTGGAACGCCGACGGCACGGGCACGCCCATCGTCCTTCGCGGTCACGAGAACTGGGTCGTGGCAGCGAGGTTCAGCCCTGACGGCAAGCGGATTGTCACCGCGTCGCACGACATGACCACGCGGGTGTGGGACGCCGACGGCGGGGGCGAGCCCATGGTCCTTCGGGCCTCCGACTCCGTGGTCAATGGCGCGTCGTTCAGCCCCGATGGCAAGCGCATCGTCACCGCGTCGGACGACAAGATCGCGCGGGTGTGGGCCGACATCGAGCCGCTCCGCGGCATCGACGATCCCAAGCTGTGGGCTGCGACCACCTACTGCATGCCCGTCGAGCAGAGGATCGACCTGTTCCGCGTGCCCGAAGCCATGGCCCGCGCTGACCGGGAAGCCTGCCTGCGCCGCGTGGACGAGGCCCGCGCAGCTTCCCGGGAGCAGCGGTGAGCCAAACGCGTGTCAAGAGCGCGCCCCGATCACCAGCGCGGACATCCGTTCGACAGGGTCGGCGGCATCCACCCGGATTGGCCGACCAGGTTGCCGCCGCTGTACTCGAGCACATTGTAGTTCAGCTCCGTGTCCAACCCGGTGTAGGTCCACCGGAACACAGCGAGCAGCTCTGCGGAGCTGGAGGTGATACAGCCCTGGACCTCGCCGTTCACCACCTTCACCTGCGCGCCGAGCCCGGCGCAGACCTCGGCGCCCACGGACCACGCAGGCTCGCCAGCTCGCGTGCCCGCGCCCACCGAAGCCGGGCGCCTCGTGCGCCCGTGGCATCTCGAGCGATCGCGCTCAACAACGTGGTGAGCGACAAATTGCGCGTCGATAGCCACGCTTCACCGAAGCCCTCGTCTGCTTCGGATCATGCGATCTGAGCCGCTCCAGCGCGGCCTCATCTACATCGTTTCAGGTCCGTGATGCTCCCCGGCATGACCAGGGTCAGGCGGGCCGCCACAAGGTGGGGCGGGAACGGCTCGCGCGCAGGATCGTAGAAGAAGCCCATGACGCCAGACCTGGATCACGCAGAGCCTCGCGTGCGCCAGGCGATCGCCGAGCTCTCGCCCCCCAGGGTCGTCGAGAGGGGTGTGGCGCCGTCGACGCCGTCAGCGCCGGCCGCGGCCGCGCCGCCCCGCGCGCTCCGCCTCTTCCTCGCCGAGCGCCTCGGACTCGGCGTCGTCCGCGTCGAGCGGCGCGATCCGCTGCCTGCGCGCCGCTTCCTCTGCCGGCGCCGGCCCCGGCCCCGGCGGAACGCTGCCGCGGATCTCCTGCGCGATCCGCGAGAGCACCGTCGCCACGCCCTCCTCGACGGCGTGCCCGAGGTCCTCGGCGCTCCGCTCGAGGCGCTGCTTGCGCTCGAGGCGCTCGGCCGTGCGCCGCTCCTTGAGCCGCCGGAGCTCCTCCCGACGCGCCCGCTCGGCGCTGCGCTCGATCTCCCGCCGGAGCCGCCGCGGCGACACGTCGCTGGAGAGCGCGGCGCGCGCATGGAAGGCGAGCCCCAGCCCCCATCCGAGCAGCGGCCAGAAGAACCACCACGGCCCGGGCGTCAGCGCGTTGATCGCGAAGAGAAACGCGTTCACCACGACGAACGAGAACAGGTGCGACCGGAAGCCCTTGCGCCGGTGCGCCATGATCGCGGCGCGCGCGTCCTCCTCGCCCCGGACCAGCTCGATGTCGCGCGACGCGGCCTCGATCGCGGCCCGAGAGATGCCGATCTCCTCGGCCGCCGCGACGAGCTCGTCATGACCGACCTCACGCGCCTGCGCGCCCCGGAGGGCGCGCTCCAGGATGGCCCGCACCTCGGCCTCGGTGTACTGGCGCCCGCTCTGATTGTCCGGCTTCGCCATCGCTCTCCTGCTCCTCGCGTGCGCGGAGCATACGCCCGACCGCACGCGGGCGCCGCTTCCGTGCGCCCGGCACCGCGAGCCAAGGCGAATGCGCCGTCGACAGGCGCCGCGCGCCCGCGCGGGCCGCGCGCAGAGGATTGAAGCGTCGCAGCGGAGGCGCACGACAGGCCGACGCGCGCGCGCACGCGCTCCGGCTCGGTCTCCCCTCCCCGCCGGGGCGCTCGGCCACGCCGCGACCTGCGCCCGTCTCCCATCGAGACCGCCCGGCTCGGTTCCAGATCGGCACGCCCGCCCTCGCAAGGCCGGTCCGACTGGTCGCGGCCCGCCGCTGCTGCGCTCGAGTCGCCCGATTCCTCGCGAGGAGGCGCGCCGGCACCGGACGAGGCGCGGAGATCACTTTACAAGAGAAGCCACGAGGCAGCGGGGCTGGCTGCCCGGGCGCCGGGCCGGCCACCTCGTCGAGCTCTCCCGCAGGTGCGGGGCGGGCTCGACCGACGGGATCGCCGCTTGGACGGCGTCGCGCCGTGATGCGGGCGTTCCGGCGGAAGCTGCCGCGCGAGCCGGCAGCGACCGGAGGGGCCATGACGAAACAGGAGACCCTCGCCCCAAGGACGGTGTTCCAGGGGCGCTACGAGATCCTCTCTTCGCCCGAGGAGACCGCCCTCGCCGCTGTCTACCATGGGCGGCAGATCGAGGGCGGGCAGCCGGTCGTCCTCGAGGTCGTGCGCCTCTTACCGGAAGGGATCTCCGGCGACGTCGCGCGACGCCGCCGCGCGCACTTCCTGCGGGAGATGCGCCGCTACGCGCGGCTCGATCATCCCAGCATCGCCCGGCTGATCGACGCGGGGCAGACGGACGAGGGGCAGCTCTATGCGATCTTCGAGCGCGTCCCCGGGCAGAGCCTGGCCGAGCTGCTGTCGGCGCAGGGCGCGCTCGATCCCCGCGAGGCGCGGCGCCTGATGAGGCAGGTCCTCGACGCGCTGGCCTGCGCGCACCGGCAGGGCATGGTCCACGGGGACGTCAGGCCGGCCCACGTGATGGTCGTGCCCTCGCGGCCAGAGCAGAGCGCGATGCTTTTCGGCTTCGGCTTCGGCAGGGTCGCCGCCTCGGGAGCGCGCGTCGGCGAGGGCGGCACGCACGTGTCCGGCACCGGGATCGTCGGCTCGCTGGCCTACGCGGCGCCCGAGCAGCGCCGGGGATTCCCGCCCACCGCGCGCTCGGACCTGTACGCCTGGGGCCTCGTCTTCCTCGAGTGCCTCACGGGCAGCCGGCTCGGCTGCGGAGTGTCCCCGGAGAGAGACGGGCTCCCTCCGGACAGCGGTGAGCCCGTCCGGATCCCGCGCGCGCTCGTCGATCACCCGCTCGGCGCCGTCCTGCGATCGGCGACGGCCGGGGACTTCGCGGCGCGGGACGTCACGGCCGAGGGCCTGCTGTGCGCGCTCGACGCTTGCTCGGTCGACGGGCTCCGCCGGGAGGACCTGACCCTGAAGGACGCCCCAATCGGCGCCGAAGGGACGCGAAGCGAGGAGGCCGCGGGCCGCGCCCTGACCGCCCCGGGGCGAGGCGCGGCGACCCGCCCTGACGAGCCGGGCGCGCCCGAGATCTCCAGCGAGGAGGCCCCGCTCACGCTCTCGCTGCCAGAGATCCCGGCCAGCCCGGCCCCCGACGGGCGCACGCACGGCGCCGCGCCCCCCCGGACCGGTGATGCGCGGAGGCCAGCGGAGCCCGTTGCGGCCCCCATGCACCCGAGGGCCGGCGACGTCATCAAGCACTACGAGATCATCCGCAAGCTGGGCCAGGGCGGCATGGGGGTCGTTTACCTGGCGCGCGACACGACGCTCGGCCGCCTTGTCGCGATCAAGTTCCTCCTCGGCTACGCCGGGCAGAACGTCGAGCGCTCGCTGGACGAGGCGCAGGCCACGGCGCGCTGCAGGCACGAGAACATCGTGGTGATCCACGAGATCGACGAGATCCATGGATGTCCCTACCTCGTGCTCGAGTACATCAAGGGTCGCTCGCTGCGCGAATGGATGGCCCAGGGCGAGCGCCCCAGCGCGCCCGGGTCGCCGGCCGCCCCTGCGCCGCCTGGCCCGAGGCCGGCCGGCGTCGTGATCGAGATCATGATCCCTGTCCTCCGCGCGCTGGTGTGCGCGCACGGTCTCGGGATCGTGCACCGCGATCTCAAGCCGGAGAACGTCCGCCTGGATGACGCCGGATGCATCAAGGTGCTCGATTTCGGCCTCGCCAGGAGGATCGAGGCGGGCGTGGTCCCATCGAACGCGAGCGCGCGGGCGGCGCCCGCCGGAGGCGCCGGCCGGCGCCGGAGGAGCACGCTCACCGGCACGCCCGCCTACATGGCGCCCGAGCAACTGCTGGGCAGGGACGTCGATGGTCGCACCGACCTCTGGGCCGTGGGCATCCTCCTGCACGAGCTGCTCACCGGCGACCATCCGCTGTGCCCCTTCTCGCTCGCCCGGCTCCCGGAGATCGTGAACCTCGAGCTCCCCATGCCCAGCGCGAGCGAGCGGCATCCGGAGCTGGGCGCGCTCGGCGCCCTCGTTGACCGCTGCCTCAAGAAGCGCACGGCCGAGCGCATCGGCTCGGCCAGGGAGCTCCTCGCCGAGCTCGAGGCGCTCGTGCCTGGCCGGAGGGCGCCCCGGCTGGGCGAGGACGAGAGCCCGTTCCCCGGCCTGTCCGCCTTCCAGGAGGCGGACGCCGCGCGCTTCTTCGGCCGCGATCGCGAGATCGCCGCCGTGGCGCCGCGGCTGCGCAGCGAGCAGCTCCTGGTCATCGCCGGGCCCTCGGGGGCGGGCAAATCGTCGTTCGTGCGCGCGGGCGTGCTCCCCGCCTTCAAAGGGTCAGGGGACCGCTGCGAGGCGTTCGTCCTGCGGCCCGGGCGCCGGCCGCTGTCTGCCCTCGCCGATGTGCTCACGCAGCTCGCCGAGGCGGAGCGCGCGAGCGGGGCGACGGCGCGAGGCGAAGCGACGACGGGCTCGCCCGAGCTCCCCGATCACGACGTGCTTGTCGCCACCTTGCGCGCCCAGCCGGGATACCTGGGCGCACGGCTGCGCGCGCGCTGTCGGCGTGAGGGGGCGCGTCGCCGTATCCTGCTCTTCGTCGACCAGTTCGAGGAGCTCTATACCCTCGGCGCCTCCGCCGAGGAGCTGGCGGTGTTCATCTCCAGCCTGGCGGGCGCGGCCGACGACGCCTCGTCGCCCCTGCGCGTCCTGCTCGCCGTCCGCTCGGACTTCCTCGAGCGCATGGCCGATGATCGTGGGTTCATCAGCGACGTGACCCGCGGGCTCTGGTTCCTGCCGCCGATGGGGCGCGCCGGCCTGCGCGAAGCCTTGATGGCGCCGCTCGAGGCGGCCGGGTACCGCTTCGAGGCCGCCGAGATGGTCGAGCACATGCTGGGCGCGCTCGAGGGCACGCGGAGCCCGCTGCCGCTCCTGCAATTCACGGCGGCGAAGCTGTGGGAGCGGCGAGATCGCGCGCGCCGGCTGCTGACGCGAGACAGCTATGAGCAGCTCGGCGGCGTCGCCGGTGCCCTCTCCGCCCATGCGGACGCGGTGCTCGTGGCGATGTCCTCGCGCGAGCAGCGGCTGGCCCGGGCCGTGCTCCTGCGCCTCGTCACGCCCGAGCGCACGCGCGCGGTGGTGAGCCTGGGCGAGCTCCGTGAGGCCGCGCAGGGCGGCGAAGGGGGCGCTGGCGACGCCGTCGCGCAGGTGATCCAGCGCCTGGCCGGCGCGCGGCTCCTGCTCATCGAAGCGGGCGACGAGGAGACCGGCTGCGCGCGCGATCGCACGAAGGTGGAGCTGGTCCACGAGTCCCTGATCGACAGGTGGCCCAGGCTCGGGCAGTGGCTCGCCGAGAGCGAGCAAGACGCGCAGTTCCTGGCCCGGCTGCGGGCCGCGGCCCAGCAATGGGAGGCGAGCGGCCAGGCCGAGGGGCTGCTCTGGCGCGATCGCGCCGCGGAGGACGCCCGGCAATGGCGTGAGCGCCGGCGCGCCGAGCAGGGAGCCGCCTTTCGCGTCGGGCTCGGCGACCGCGAGGAGCGGTACATGCTGGCCGTCGTGGCCCTCCACGAGCGAGCGCGGCGCCTGCGGCGGCGGCTCACGGTGGGCGTCATCGCCGCGCTCTGCGCTGTCGCGCTCGTCGTGTCGGGTCTGGCGATCCGCGCCAGCCAGCAGGCCACGCGCGCCAGTCAGCAGGCCACGCGCGCCGACGAGGAGGCGACGCGCGCGCAGGCCGAGGCCCGGGAGGCGCGCAACGCCACCCGCATGGCCACGGCCCGCGAGATGCAAGCCGATCCCACGACCGAGCTTTCGATCGTGCGCGAGGTCGAGCCACCCAACCTGCCGCGAGGGTGGGCCACCCTGGCGCGGTCGGCGTTGAACAGCGGTGTTTCGCGCGCTGTGCTCAGCCATCCGGATCTCGTCATCCAGGCGGGCTATAGCCCCGACGGCAAGCGCATCGTCACTGCGTGCGCGGACGCGACCGCGCGGGTGTGGAACGCCGACGGTACGGGCGAGCCCGTGGTCCTCCGCGGCCACGGCGATCGGGTCAGTTCGGCGGCCTTCAGCCCCGACGGCAAGCGCATCGTCACCGCATCGTCTGACAAGACCGCGCGGGTGTGGAACGCCGACGGTACGGGCGAGCCCGTGGTCCTCCGCGGCCACCAGAAGGCGGTCCGGTGGGCGACGTTCAGCCCCGATGGAAAGCGCATCGCCACCGCGTCCTATGACAGGACCGTGCGCGTCTGGAGCGCCGATGGCAGCGGCGAGCCTGTGGTGCTCCGCGGCCACGAGGAGGTGCCCTACTCGGCGGCGTTCAGCCCCGATGGAAAGCGCATTGTGACTGCGTCCTATGACCGGACCGCGCGGGTCTGGAACGCTGACGGCACGGGCGAGCCCATGATCCTTCGCGGTCACAAGGACGCGCTCTACTCGGCGGCGTTCAGCCCCGATGGAAAGCGCATTGTGACTGCGTCCTGGGACCGAACCGCGCGGATCTGGAATGCCGACGGCACGGGCGAGCCCATGGTCCTCCGCGGCCACGAGGACGGGCTCTACTCAGCAGCGTTCAGCCCCGATGGCAAGCGCATTGCCACTGCGTCCTGGGACCGAACCGCGCGGATCTGGAATGCCGACGGCACGGGCGAGCCCATGATCCTTCGCGGTCACGAGGACGGCGTGTGTTCGGCGGCGTTCAGCCCCGATGGCAAGCGCATCGTCACCGCGTCCTACGACAGGACCGCCCGGACCTGGGATGTCGGTGGCACGGGCGAGCCCATGATCCTTCGCGGTCACGAGGGCATGGTGTATTCGGCGGCGTTCAGCCCCGATGGCAAGCGCATCGTCACCGCGTCCTACGACAGGACCGCGCGGGTGTGGAGCGCCGACGGCACGGGTGAGCCCGTGGTCCTCCGCGGTCACGTGGATGAGGTCCATTCGGCGGCGTTCAGCCCCGATGGCGAGCGCATCGTCACCGCGTCCGACGACAGGACCGCGCGGGTGTGGAGCGCCGATGGCAAGGGCAGGCCTCTGGTCCTCCGCGGTCACGAGGAGGCGGTCACTTCGGCCGCCTTCAGCCCAGATGGCAAGCGCATCGTCACCGCGTCCCGGGACAGGACCGCGCGGGTCTGGAACGCCGACGGCAAGAGCACGCCGCTGGTCCTTCGAGGGCACGAGGAGGCGGTCGAGTCAGCGGCGTTCAGCCCCGACGGCAAGCGCATCGTCACAACGTCACGGGACCGTACGGCGCGGGTCTGGAACGCCGACGGCACCGGCGAGCCGCTGGTCCTCCGGGGTCACCAGAGCTGGGTATCCTCGGCGGAGTTCAGCCCCGACGGCAAGCGCATCGTCACAACGTCACGGGACCGTACGGCGCGGGTCTGGAACGCCGACGGCACCGGCGAGCCTCTGGTCCTGGAGGGTCACGAGCACTGGGTGCTCTCGGCCGCGTTCAGCCCCGGCGGCGAACGCATCGTCACGACGTCCCAGGACAAGACGACGCGCGTGTGGAACGCGGATGGGACGGGGGAGCCGGTCGTGCTCCGCGGCTCCGACTCCCCTGTCAACGACGCGGCGTTCAGCCCCGATGGCAAGCGCATCGTCACCGCGTCCGACGACAAGGTCGTGCGGGTGTGGTCCGACATCGAACCGCTCCGCGGCGCCGACGACCCGAAGCTGTGGACAGCGACCACCTACTGCATGCCCATCGATCGGAGGATCGACCTGTTCCGCGTGCCCGAAGCCATGGCCCGCGCGAACCGGGAAGCCTGCCTGCGCCACGTCGAGGCGGCCCGCGCGGCTGCCCGGGAGCAGCGGTGAGCTGAAGGACGGGAGAGGGCGAGCAGGCCGGCGACGACGTCGAAGCCGGACGCCATCGCCTCTGGGCGCGGAAGCAAGGCGGACAGCGCAACCGGCGAGCGCGACATGGCACCGGGCGGGGCTTGCCGAGCAGCCTTGTCCAGCCGTCGATGACTCCACAAGACGAGACCAGCGCCACGCTCCGCCGTGTGCGGCCGGCTGTGTCCAAGGCGCCCTCTGCCCACGTGCGCCAGTCAGGCCGGTCATGCCGCCAGGCTCGTCCAGAAGCAGCGCGCCACGCCGTGCATGAACAGCGCTCCACATGGGGCTCTGCGGGCGCGCCGGTGCCAGACGAGGAGCGGAGATCGCTCTATAGAAGCAGCGACGGGACAGCGAGGCTCGCTGCCCGACCACGGACTAGTCACATCGTCGAGCTCTCCCCGGGGCGCGGGACGGACTCGACCGGCAGGATCGCCGCGCGGACGGCGTCAAGCCATGATGCGGGCGTTCCGGCAGAAGCTGCCGCGCGAGCCGGCTGCGACCGGAGGGGGCCATGATGAAACGGGAGACCCTCGCTCCAAGGACGGTATTCCAGGGCCGCTACGAGATCCTCTCTTCGCCCCAGGAGACCGCCCTGGCTGCGGTCTACCACGGGCGGCAGATCCCGAGCGGGCAGCCGGTCGTCCTCGAGGTCGTGCGCATCCTGCCAGAGGGGGTCTCCGAGGACGTCGCGCGACGCCGCCGCGCGCACTTCCTGCGGGAGATGCGCCGCTATGCGCGGCTCGATCATCCCAGCATCGCCCGGCTGATCGACGCGGGGCAGACGGACGAGGGGCAGCTCTATGCGATCTTCGAGCGCGTCCCCGGGCAGAGCCTGGCCGAGCTGCTGTCGGCGCAGGGCGCGCTCGATCCCCGCGAGGCGCGGCGCCTGATGAGGCAGGTCCTCGACGCGCTGGCCTGCGCGCACCGGCAGGGCATGGTCCACGGGGACGTCAGGCCGGCCCACGTGATGGTCGTGCCCTCGCGGCCAGAGCAGAGCGCGATGCTTTTCGGCTTCGGCTTCGGGAAGGTCGACGCGGGAGCGCGCCTCGGCGAGGGCGAGGCGCACGTCTCCGGCACCGGGATCGTCGGCTCGCAGGCCTACGCGGCGCCCGAGCAGCGCCGGGGATTCCCGCCGACCGCGCGCTCGGACCTGTACGCCTGGGGCCTCGTGTTCCTCGAGTGCCTCACGGGCAGCCGGCTCGGCCGCGGAATGTCCCCGGACGGCGAGGCTCTCTCTCCGGAGAGCGACGAGCCCGTCCGGATCCCCCGCGCGCTCCTCGCCCACCCGCTCGGCGCCCTCTTGCGACGGGCGACCATCCTGGACGTCGCGGCGCGGGACGTCACGGCCGACGGCCTGCTGTGTGAGCTCGATGACTGCGGGGTCGACGGGCTCCGCCGGGAGGACTTGATCCTGAAAGACGCCCCGAGCGGCGACGAAGCGAAGGCACGAGAGGAGGCCGCCGGCCGCGCCCTGGCGGGCTCGGGGCGAGACGCGGCGACCGGTCATGACGAGCCGATCGCGCCCGAGCCCTCCAGCGCGGAGCCCTCGCTCACGCTCGCCGGGGTCCCAACCAGCCTGGCCTCCGGCGGGCGAGCGCGCGGCGCCGTCTCTCGCCGGACCGGTGCGGGGGTGCCAGCGGAGCCCGCCGCGATCCGCGTGCACTGGAAGCCCGGCGACGTGATCAAGCATTACGAGATCATCCGCAAGCTGGGCCAGGGCGGCATGGGGGTCGTGTACCTGGCGCGCGACATGAGGCTAGGCCGTCTGGTCGCGATCAAGTTCCTCCTCAGCTACACCGGGCAGAAGGGCGAGCGCTTCCTGGACGAGGCGCGGGCCACGGCGCGCTGCGGGCACGAGAACATCGTCGTCATCCACGAGGTCGACGAGATCCATGGATGTAGCTACCTCGTGCTCGAGTACATCAAGGGTCGCTCGCTGCGCGAATGGATGGTCCAGGGCGAGCGAGCCAGCACGCCCGGGCCGCCGGCCGCCCCTGCGCCGCCGGCCGCCCCTGCGCCGCCGGCCGCCCCTGCGCCGCCGGGTCCGAGGGCGGCCGGCGCCGTCATCGAGATCATCATCCCCGTCGTTCGCGCCCTGGTGTGCACGCACGAGCTCGGGATCGTGCACCGCGATCTCAAGCCGGAGAACATCCGGCTGGACGACGCCGGATGCATCAAGGTGCTCGATTTCGGCCTCGCCAAGCGGATCGACCCGGGCTTGGTCCCGTCGAGCGCGAGCGCGCGGGCGGCGCTCGCCGGAGGCGCCGGCCGGCGCTGGAGGAGCACGCTCACCGGCACGCCGGCCTACATGGCGCCCGAGCAATTGCTGGGCAGCGACATCGACGGTCGCACCGACCTCTGGGCCGTCGGCATCGTCCTGTACGAGCTGCTCACAGGCGACCACCCGCTGCGCCCGTTCTCGCTCGCGCGGCTCTCGGAGGTCGTGAACCTCGATCTCCCGATGCCCAGCCTGAGCGAGCGGCAGCCGGAGCTGGGCGCGCTCGGCGCCCTCGTCGACCGCTGCCTCAAGAAGCGCAGGGCCGAGCGCATCGGCTCCGCCAGCGAGCTCCTCGCCGAGCTCGAGGCGCTCGTGCCCGGCCGAAGGCCCCTCCGGCTGGGCGAGGACGAGAGCCCGTTCGCCGGCCTGTCCGCCTTCCAGGAGGCGGACGCCGCGCGCTTCTTCGGCCGCGATCGCGAGATCACCGCTGCGGCGGCGCGGCTGCGCAAGGAGCAGCTCCTGGTCGTCGCCGGGCCCTCGGGGGCGGGCAAGTCGTCGTTCGTGCGCGCGGGCGTGATCCCCGCCCTGAAACGGTCGGCAGACCGCTGGGAGGCGTTCGTGCTGCGGCCCGGACGCCGGCCGCTGTCCGCCCTCGCCGATGTGCTCACGCAGGTGGCCGAGGCGGACCACGCGAGCGGGGCGACGGCGCGAAGCGACGCGACGGCGAGCTCGCCCGAGCTCCCCGATCACGACGGCCTGGTCGCCACCTTGCGCGCCCAGCCCGGATACCTGGGCGCACGGCTGCGGGCGCGCTGCCGGCGAGACGGGTCACGTCGCCATATCCTGCTCTTCGTCGACCAGTTCGAGGAGCTCTATACGCTCGGCGCCTCCACCGAGGAGCTGGCGGTGTTCATCTCCTGCCTGGAGGGCGCGGCCGACGACGCCTCGTCGCCCCTGCGCGTGCTGCTCGCCGTCCGCTCGGACTTCCTCGAGCGGATGGCCGAGGATCACGGCTTCATCAGCGACGTGACCCGCGGGCTCTGGTTCCTGCCGCCGATGGGGCGCGCTGGCCTGCGTGATGCCCTGATGGCGCCGCTCGCGGCGGCCGGGTATCGCTTCGAGGCCGCCGGGATGGTCGAGCACATGCTGGGCACGCTCGAGAGCACGCGGAGCCCGCTGCCCCTCTTGCAATTCACGGCAGCGAAGCTGTGGGAGCGGCGGGATCGCGAGCGCCGGCTGCTCACGCGGGGCAGCTACGAGCAGCTCGGCGGCGTCGCCGGTGCCCTGTCCGCCCACGCGGACGCGGTGCTCCTGGCGATGTCGTTGCGCGAGCAGCGGCTGGCCCGGGCCGTGCTCCTGCGGCTCGTCACGCCCGAGCGCACGCGCGCGGTGGTGAGCCTGGGCGAGCTCCGCGAGGCCGCGCAGGGCGGCGAAGGGAGCGCCGGCGACGCGGTCGCGCGGGTGATCCAGCGCCTGGCCGGCGCGCGGCTCCTGCTCCTCGAAGCTGGCGACGAGGAGGCCGGCTGCGCGCGAGATCGCACGAAGGTGGAGCTGGTCCACGAATCGTTGATCGACAGGTGGCCCAGGCTCGGGCAGTGGATCGCAGAGAGCGAGCGAGACGCGCAGTTCCTGGCCCGGCTGCGGGCGGCGGCCCAGCAATGGGAGGCGAGCGGCCAGGCCGCGGGGCTGCTCTGGCGCGATCGCGCCGCGGAGGATGCCCGGCAATGGCGTGAGCGCCGGCGCGCCGAGCACGGCGCCGACTGGCGTGTCGGGCTCGGCGACCGCGAGGAGCGGTACATGCTGGCCGTCGTGGCGCTCCACGAGCGAGCGCGGCGCCTGCGGCGGCGCCTCACGGCGGGCGTCATCGCCGCGCTCGGCGCGGTCGCGCTCGTCGTGTCGTACTCGGCAGCCCGCGCGCACGACGAGGCGACGCGCGCGCAGGCCGAAGCCCGGGAGGCGCGCAACGCCACGCGCATGGCCGCGGCCCGCGAGATGGAGGCCGATCCCACGATCGTGCTGGCGATCGTGCGCGAGGTCGAGCCGCCCAACCTGCCGCGAGGGTGGGCCAGCCTCGCGCGGTCGGCGCTGAACAGCAGGGTCTCGCGCGCCGTGCTCAGCCATCCGGATCTCGTCGTCCAGGCGAGCTATAGCCCGGACGGCAAGCGCATCGTCACGGCGTGCGCGGACGCGACCGCGCGGGTCTGGAACGCCGATGGCACGGGCGAGCCCGTGGTCCTTCGTGGCCACGGGAGTCGGGTCAACACAGCGTCCTTCAGCCCTGACGGCAAGCGCATCGTCGCCGCGTCCCAGGACGGGACCGCGCGGATCTGGAACGCCGATGGCACGGGTGAGCCCATCATCCTTCGCGGTCACGAGGACGCGGTCCGCGGGGCGGCGTTCAGCCCCGACGGCAAGCGCGTCGTCACGGCGTCCAACGACAGGACCGCCCGGGTCTGGAACGCCGATGGCACCGGCCGGCCCGTGGTCCTCCGCGGCCACAAGGACGTGGCTTACAGGGCGGCGTTCAGCCCCGATGGCAAGCGCATCGTCACGGGATCCTATGACAGGACCGCGCGGGTCTGGAACGCCGACGGCACGGGTGAGCCCATCATCCTTCGCGGTCACGAGGAAGCGATCTATTCAGCGGCGTTCAGCCCCGATGGCAAGCGCGTCGTCACCGCGTCCTGGGACAAGACCGCGCGCGTCTGGAACGCCGACGGCGTCGGCAAGCCCGTGGTCCTCCGTGGCCACGAGGAGGGGCTCACCTGGGCGGCGTTCAGCCCCGATGGCAAGCGCGTCGTCACCGCGTCCTGGGACAAGACCGCGCGCGTCTGGAACGCCGACGGCGTCGGCAAGCCCGTGGTCCTCCGTGGCCACGAGGAGGGGCTCACCTGGGCGGCGTTCAGCCCCGATGGCACGCGCATCGTCACCGCATCGTGGGACAAGACCGCGCGGACCTGGGACAGCGATGACGCGGAGGACCCCCTGAGCCTTCGAGGTCACAAGGATATCGTGTATTCGGCAGCGTTCAGCCCCGATGGCAAGCGCATCGTCACGGCGTCGCGGGACCATACGGCGCGCATCTGGAATGCCGACGGCACGGGTGAGCCCTTGGTCCTCCTCGGTCATGCGGATACGGTCCCTTCCGCGGAGTTCAGCCCCGATGGCAAGCGCGTCGTCACCGCGTCCTTTGACGGGACCGCGCGCGTATGGAACGCCGATGGCAAGGGCGCGCCCCTGATCTTCCGCGGTCACGAGGAGGAGCTCTCGTCGGCGGCGTTCAGCCCGGATGGCCAGCGCATCGTCACCGCGTCCCAGGACAGGACCGTCCGGGTCTGGAACATCGATGGCAAGGGCACGCCCCTGGTCCTTCGGGGTCACGAGGATAAGGTCAACTCGGCGGCATTCAGCCCCGACGGCAAGCGCATCGTCACGGCGTCACCCGACCAGACGGCGCGGGTCTGGAACGCCGATGGAACCGGCGAGCCCCTGGTCCTCCGTGGACACGAGAGCTGGGTATCTTCGGCGGCGTTCAGTCCCGATGGCAAGCGCATCGTCACCGCGTCCTTTGACAGGACCGCCCGGGTCTGGAACGCCGACGGAACCGGCGAGCCCCTGGTCCTCCGGGGGCACGCGTACGGCGTCGTGGCGGCCGTGTTCAGCCCCGACGGCAAGCGCATCGTCACCGCGTCCCAGGACAAGACGATACGGGTATGGAACGCCGATGGGACGGGAGAGCCCCTGGTCCTCCGCGGCTCCGACTCCCCGGTCAACGACGCGGCGTTCAGCCCCGATGGCAAGCGCATCGTCACCGCGTCTGACGACAAGGTCGTGCGGGTGTGGTCCGACATCGAACCGCTCCACGGCGCCGACGACCCGAAGCTGTGGACCGCGACCACCTACTGCATGCCCATCGATCGGAGGATCGACCTGTTCCGCGTGCCCGAAGCCATGGCCCGCGCGAACCGGGAAGCCTGCCTGCGCCACGTGGAGCTGGCCCGCGCCGCGGCCGCGGGGACCCCGCCCGACCCGGCAGCTCCTCCAGACGCTTCACAGAACCGGTGACGAGCATGCCCCGCTGCCCGCCCCGCCCGCATCCATCCTGTTTCGTGGACTCCGGTCGACCGCCGGGACGGCAGCGGCGGACTCGCGCAGAGGAGCCTCCTCGGCGCCGCCAGCGTCGCAACCCTGCGCCGCTGCATTCCGGGCGTGTCCTTGCGATCTCCTGCGCCCCTCCGGTACTCCTGCTGTCATACAAACAGGGTTCTTCCGCTCCATCGTGCTCCTCGGCGCGTTCCTCTCGTGTCAGCCGGCGCCGCCTGCTCCCGGCGCCGACGTCGGGGAACCCGATGACGGCGTTGCAAGACCGGACGCCGGCGAGGACCCCGAACCAGGCGTTGAAGAGCCCGAACCGGGCGTTGAAGAGCCCGAACCAGGCGTTGAAGAGCCGGATGTCAGCAGCGATCCGCGCTGTCCCGCCCCCGTCGAGCCGGGCACCAGCGAGGTCCCGATGCTCGCGATCCCGGCCCGCGCGCGCTCGACGTTCAACGGCCACAACCTCGCGAGCATCGACCGGTCGACGCCGACGCGCATGGTCGTCGAGGGCAGGGCCGCGCTCGCGTTCGGCCCCGAGTATCCAGCCTCCGTGACCATGAAGCTCAATCCCGTGATCGATCCGCGCTGCTGCTGCGACCCGCTCGGAACCGCCGTCACCATCGATGAGATCAGCGCCGTTCAGGGGGCCATCACCGTGATGCAGACGGGGCCCACGACCTTTGTCGTCAACGTGCTCGAGGAGGGGCCGTCGTCCTTCGAGGTGTCCGGCGTGCTCACGGTGCCGGTCGGCGGCCTCGACCTCTGCTCCGCGTACGACGACACCCGCGAGCTCCCGGTCACCTGGTTCATGACCGTCCGGGCCGAGCGGCCACGCTGGCGGCTCGAAGCGCCCGCGGAGTGCGGCGCGCGCACCGTCATCCAGTCAAACCGCCCTCTCCCGATCACCGCGGTGGCCCTCGACGCGATGGGCAAGCCCTTCTCTCCACAGAACGTCGAGCACCCGGCCGTCACCGTTGTCGGCTCGGGCGTGGGGCTCCGGGTGCCCGAGGGGGGCGCGCCTTCCGACATCGTCGCGACCGGGGACGGCAAGGTCGTGGTCACCGCCACCGAGGACGGCGCATCTCATGAGATCTCGGTGATCCCCGCCGCGAGACCTGCCCCGTCGACGGGCCCTTCTGCGACAGCGGCCTCGTGCTCCCACAGGGAGACGTGCTGACGCGCTCCGCGGAGGTCATCGCCGACGGGGTCTGCGCTGTGCGCGTGGAGGCGCCGGCGTTCGCCGGCGGGGCGGGCCTCGGCGCGGAGATCTCCGTGACCCTCCTGAACATCGAGGGAATGATCGACATCACCCCCTAGCCGCGCCAGGACCGTCAGCGCGCCCGGAGCGCCTCGTCGAGGTCGGCCCAGAGGTCGTCGACCGACTCGAGGCCGATCGAGAGCCGGAGCAGGTTCGGCGGCGCCAGCGTGTTCGGGCCCTCGACGGTCGCCCTGTGCTCGATCAGGCTCTCGACGCCGCCGAGCGACGTCGCGCGGAGGAAGACCTTCACGCGGCCCGCGACGCGGAGCGCGTCCTCGGCGCCGCCCCGCACGAGCAGCGAGAGCATCGACCCGAAGCCGCCCTTCATCTGCCGCGCCGCGACCAGGTGACCGGGGTGCGACTCGAGCCCCGGATACAGCACCCGCTCGACGCCCCCGTGGCCCGCGAGGCGCCGGGCGAGCTCCAGCGCGGTGGCGCTCGCCCGCTCCACGCGCACGAAGAGCGTCCGCATGCCGCGCAGCAGGAGCCACGCCTCGAACGGGCCGGGGACGGCGCCCTGCAGGCGGCGGACGCGGCGGATGCGCTGCCATGCCTCGTCGTCGCGCGCTGTCGCGAGCGCGCCGGCGAGCACGTCGCTGTGGCCGTTCAGCGCCTTGGTCGCCGCGTGCATCACCAGGTCGGCGCCGAGGGCGAGCGGCCGCGTGTGCACGGGCGTGGCGACGGTCGAGTCGACGGCGAGCCGCGCGCCGCCCGCGCGCGCGATCTCCGCCGCGGCCGCGATGTCGACCACGTCCCACGTGGGGTTCGCGGGCGTCTCGATCCAGACGAGGGACGTCGGGCCGCGCTGGACGGCCGCGCGGAGCGCGTCGAGGTCCGTCGCGTCGACGAGCTCGAGGTCGACGTTCCACGTCGCGCACCACTCGGTCAGCCAGAGGCGGAGGCCGCTGTACATCGCCCGCGAGGCGACGAGGCGCGCGCCGGGCCGCGCGAGCGCCTGCACCGCCGCGGTCGCGGCCGCCATGCCCGACGCGAACAGGCGCGCGTCGACGCCGCCCTCGAGGGCCGCGAGGAGCCCCTCGGGCGCGCGGTACGTCGGGTTGTCGTCGCGCGTGTACTCGTGCGCTGCGGGCAGGCGATACCCCTCGTCGCGCGCGTACGTCGTGCTCGCGTGGAGCGGCGGCACGACAGCGCCTGTCGCTTCGTCGATGGAGTGGCGCGCCTGCGCGGCGATCGTCTCGGGAGAGGTCATGGGCCCGATGCTAGCGCGGACGCCGGCGCGCGCGGTCGCCGGTGATGGGCGGCGTCATCCGAAGCGCCGCCCTCGTCCGGGTGCGCCCGGGGTGCCCTCGTCGTCCCGGCCCATCACTTGGCCAGCATGCGCACGGAGGGCGGTGACGCCTCGGCCTGGGCCGTCGTCCAGTAGATGGCGCGGCAGTCCTGCGCGACCCCCAGGGCGTACGTGCTGTCGGCGAGCAGCTCCGGCGCGCCGCCCGAGAGGCGCACGCGCCGGAGCTGCTCGCCGCCGGCGCCGAAGTAGTAAACGAAGGCGGAGTCGGCCAGGATCCTGCTTGGGTAACCCGCCGCCGCGAGCACCCCTGCGCCGGATCCATCCTTGTTCGCGGCGTAAACATCGCCGGCGGCGACCCAGTAGATGCGATCGCCCACCGTGATGTCCCCCGGCCTCTCGCCGCTGCCGACGCGGATCGACGCGACGAGCTCGGGCGCGCTGGGCTCGCCGATCGCCATCCGCTGCACGGAGATCTGCGTCGCGCCGACCTCCATCTCGCTCCAGTAGAGATGGGTGGAGTCCAGCGCGAGGCCTCCCACGTAGGCGTCCTTGTCGAGCACCAGCAGGCCTGTCTGGTCCGACTGATCGGCCCGCGCTGCCCAGATGCGATGCGGGGCGTCCGGCGCGTCGGGCGCATCGTCCTCCTGGAACGTCTCGGTGACCCAGTAGAGCCAGCCGTCGCCGGCCACGGGCTGCCAGCCGCGCGACGCCCCCTCGGAGGTCGCGACCGTCGGGACCGTGATGTTCCCTTGAAGCGGCACCCGCAGCACGTCTGGCAAGTTCCAGTCGGTGATGAACAGCGAGCTCCCGTCGCGCGCGAGCATGGTCACGGTGGAGTCCAGGACCACCAGCGGCTCGGTCAAGCCGCCGGCCGCCTTCTCTGTCGCGAAGACAGTGCCTCCATAGCCGCTGCCCCAGAGCACGCGCGCGCCGGCCCCTTCCCCCTCGACGGCGATGCCGATCGTCTCGTGCTCCTCGGGGACCGTGGTGGTGAGGATGACTGGCGTGCACTTGCCCTCCTTGCACGCGCCGCCGAGGCAGCTCCTGCCGGGGACACAGCAGTTCTCCGGATCGGAGAGGTAATCGATGTCGCCGTCGGCGGCATGGCACCCTTCCGGCGCGCGCGCGGTGAACGGCTCCGGCGGGCACGCCGACGGGTTTCCCCCAGCCTCGCCGTTCCCGGCGGCGCCACCGGCCCCCCCGGCGGCCTCGCCACCGCCGGCCCCTCCGGCGCCGGTCAACGCGGGCTCCGCGGTGGGTTTTCCGTCGGAGATCCCCCAGATCGCGTTGCAGCCCAGCGCTGTGCTCAAGGCAGCGCACACAGCGAGGGTCATCGATTCGCTCGATCGCATCGCCGTACTCTACCGCCGCGCACCTCCGGACAGGCGAGCCGGCAGCACGCCGCTGGGTTTCATTGGCGCGAGAATCATTCACCGCAACGCGCCCCTTCATCCGACCCGGGTTGACCGCTCGGGTTCGATCCGACGCGGATGTGCGCACCCGCCGGAGCTGCCTCGCGCCGGGGGTGTACCAGTCGATGAAGGTGGAGTCCGCAAGGAGCAACCTGGGGTAATCCGCCGCTGCGAGCCCCCCTGGGCCGGAGCCGTCCTTCTCCACGGCGTAGATGTTCCCGCCGGTGATCCAGTAGATGCGCTCGCCGACCTCGATGTCTCCGGGCTGCTCGCCGGGTTCACCGCGGATCATCGCGACGGTCTCGGGCTCGCTGGGCTCGCCGAGCGCCAGATCGCGTTGCAGCCCGGCGCTGTGCTCAGAGCAGGGCACGCCGCGAGAAAAATCCAAGCACGCCATCGCATCGGGGTACTTTAGCAGCGTGAGCCCAACGATCTGCCGGCGAGCTGAAGAGCCCGCCTTTGCACCTCGACCCTGCGAGAGCTCATCCAGACCGCGCGCGCGGATTGCCACCGTCCTGGCGCTCGTGATGGCGGCCTCGTGCAACAGCATACGACCCCAGGAAGGCCGAGGCGGCGAGCCCGCGGCTGCCTCGAGCGGCCAGCCCGCGCCGGCCGAGCTGGCCGCCGGGCACGGCGCTCCGCCGGCGTCACCGGCAGTTGCGGGGCCTCCGGGCCTCGCGTCTCCCCCGGGCGCCGCTGCGGGACGCGCCACGGCCGAGGCGATCGCGGCGTCTGCCGGCGCCTTCCTGGAGGGTCTCTCTCGAGGATCGCGCGGCCGGGCGCAGCTCGCGTTCGAGAGCGGCGAGCGCGAGGACTGGCACTACGTCCCGCGCCGCCGCGCCGGCCTTGCGCTCGGGGACATGGACGATCGCGAGCGCGGCGCCGCGCACGCGCTGCTCCGGGCCGGGCTGAGCCCGGAGGGGTATCGCAAGCTGGAGGGCGTCCTGTTGCTCGAGGGCATCCTCGGCGGCATCGAGGGCAGCCCGGCGTTCCGCGACCCGGGTCGCTATCACGTCGCCGTCTTCGGTCAGCCCGGGCCCCTGGGCCCCTGGGGTTTTCGCTTCGAGGGTCACCACGTCTCGCTCAACTTCACGTCGGCGGGACGTGCCGTGGCCACGACACCGGCTTTCCTGGGCGCCAACCCGGCCGAGGTGCCCTCGGGTCCCCGGAAGGGCCTGCGTGTGCTCGCGGTCGAGGAGGATCTCGGCCGCGCCTTCCTGGCCTCCCTCACCCCGGCGCAGCGTCAGCGCGCCGTGATCGCCCCCACGGCGCCGCCCGACCTCGTCACCGAGGCCTCCCGCCGCGCCGCGCTGCCGGGCTTCGACGGCCTGCCCGCAGCCGAGATGACCCCGACCCAGCGCGCCGCGCTGATACGCCTCCTGGAGGTCTACGCCCGCAACTTCCCGGACGCCGTCGCCCAGGGGCACCTCCGCCGCATCGAGCGCGCCGGCGTGGAGCGGCTGCACTTCGCCTGGGCGGGCAGCGCCGCGCCGAAGCAGTCGCATTACTACCGGATCCACGGCCCCACGCACCTGATCGAGTACGACAACCGCGGCGGCGATCACATCCACACGGTGTTCCGCGATCTGCAGGACGACTTCGGCGACAGCCTCCTCGCGCAGCACCTCCAGCAGGGCCACGGCGCTCCCGCCGGCCGGCGGCCCTGACGCGGCGTCCTCGCCGTGCGTCGCTGGTTCCGTGATGAGGAAGAGATTGAACCACAGAGGCACAGAGGGCACAGAGGAGAGAGGGAGAGGAGAGAGGGAGAGGAGAGAGGGAGAGGAGAGAGGGAGAGGAGAGAGGGAGAGGAGAACTCTCACTCCCCTTTTTCTCTTTTCTCTTTCTCTCCTCTGTGCCCTCTGTGCCTCTGTGGTTCAAATTCTCATGAACCAGGAACTATCGTGAGCGATTTGGCACCAGGCCGTGCGAGCGCCCGCAGGTCAGCCGCGCTCGCGCTGTCGCGTCAGCGCTCGGTCAGGCAGTCGTCGAGCGTCGGCGAGGTGAGGACGCGCTCGGTCCATCCTTCGATCTGCGCGGCATCGGCGGCGCGGACGCGCGCCACGACCGGTTCGGGCAGCTCGCCGAAGCGCAACCGGAGCTGCTTGAGCAGCGTGCTTCGTTGCCCTTCCTGGCGGCCCTCCCGCTCGCCCGCCTGGCGGCCCTGCCGCCCGAGCGCCGTCATTGCCCGCGCCCGCAACTCGATAGCAGCCTCCGCCCGCGCCTCAATCCACGCGGACGACAGCGACCTGCGATATCCTGCCGGGAGGCTCGACGTCGACGGTGACGAAATGGCGCCCGATGCCGTCGAGCCGCTCGGGGATGGCGCCGCCGCCGCCCGAGATGTACGCGGGGATGCCCGCGTTCTCGAACGCGTAGAACGAGTGGATGTGGCCGTAGAACGTGAGGTCCACGCGCCCGTCCGCGAGCATCGTGAGCAGCTTGTTCGCCTCGGCCCGGCTCGCGAAGGCGCCGTTGCGGGAGCCCACCGGATCGAGCGGCGCGAGGTGCATCGTGACCACGTGCAAGAGGTCCCGCCCCTCGGTGAGCCAGCCGGAGAGCCACCCGTAGGCGAGCGGATCGATCGTCGCGCTCGCCGAGTCCAGCATCGTGAAATGCACGCCCCGGAAGACGAAGCGGAAGTTCCCCCGGCCAAACCACTCGTGATACAGGTCGTCCCGCGTGCCGAGCTCGTGGTTGCCGAGCGTCGCATAGCAGGGGAACGCGAGGGTCTTCATCTCGCGCTGGAACCGCTCGAGCTGCTCGGGCGAGCCCCGCGAGGTGAGATCGCCGCTGATGAGCGCGAAGCGGACGCCCTCGGTCTCGTTCATCTTCGCGTAGATGTCCTGCACGCGGTCGATGTCCTCCTGGACATCGGCGAAGACAGCGAACCGCCACGGCTCGAGCCGCGCCGCGTCCGGCGGGCGCAGCGAGAGCGTGGCCTCGGCGCCCGGCGGCAGGGCGAACCGGAACGTGCGCTGGGTCGGAAAGGGCGCCTCGACGAGCTCCACGGGCACGCGCTCGCCGCCGACGTCGGCCGAGAGCTCCGCGTCGGCGAGCAGGTTCTCGATCGTCACCGTCCACGGCCCGCCCGCAGCGTCGGTGAGGCGGAATGAGAGCACAGGCGCGCTCGCCCAGAGCGAGAGCTCGCCCGGCGCGAGGCGGCGGATCGCCGCGAGCCCCTCGTCCACGACGACGCGCGCCTCGCCCAGAGAGGCCTTTCCCACCTCCAGATCACGCCGCGCGCGGCCCTCGGCCGCGTCGAGGCAGGAGAGCGCGAGCGGCGCTGTGAGGGCGAGGAGCACGAGGAGCGGGCCTCTCATGATCATGGCGATCCTCCGGGGCGCAGGAGCAGCGACAGGCGCCCGACGTACGCGGAGCCCGCCTGCACGTCGGCGAGCACGCCCCAGCGGGGCGAGGCATAGAGCCGGCCCTGAAGGCCGAGGTGCCCCGGCACGCCGCTGCCGAGGCCGGTGATCTTCGCGCCGGCCGCATACCCGTCGTGCCGGTGCTCGTAAACCACCTTGGCCTCGCCGCGCGGATACCCCTCGTGCCCAAGGTACATCCCGAAGGCGAAATGCGGGGTCAAGAGCTCGTTCCCCTCGAACGGCCGGCGGCCGTTGCGATAGGCCTCCACCCCGATCCCCCAGCCCATCTCCGCGAACGAGCCCCGCAAGGTCGCACCGACGCGGGCGAGATCGAGCCGGCCCTGGAGCGTGACCTCGCCGGTGGTGATCGAGAAGCCGTCGGAGGTGTAGCGGTGATGGGTGAGCGCGGCCTCGAGCTCGAGGAACGAGCCGTCCGCCGCGCGCGGGCCGTCCGGCGTGCCGGGGCCGAGAAAGCGATAGGCTGTCTCGGCGCGCAGGCGCGCGTTGTCGTCGTTCAGGGCAAACCAGCCAGAGCCGGAGAGCCGGAGTCGGCGCAGGCGCAGATCCATGCCCGGCACGACGAACGTTCGGTAAGCGAACGTGGGGTCGTAGACGTAGGCCATGCCGAGCTGCGTCTCGACCCAGGGCAGCGCGGAAGGAGGGCTGCCCGTGCCGCCCTCGGGGGCGAGCACGCCATAGAGGTCCGCGAGGAGGGTGATCCCGAACAGGCCCGCGCCCGTCACCGTGGTGAGCACGATCGGAGCGATGACGCGCCGCGAAGCCCCGGTGACCGCCGCGCCCCCGAGCCCACCGATCATGAGCCCGGTCCCCGCGCCGCCGAGCGCCAGGAGCGACAGGCCCGTGCGCCCCTCGCCCAGGAGAAAGTGCCCGCTGCCGTGCACGAGGAGCCCGGGGATCACCGCGCCTGTCGCGGCGAGGGCGCGCCGCCGGGGGGAGATCGCTCGCCCCTTCGTCGCCGCGCTCGCGGGCGGCGTCGCGCCCGCCACCGCCGCGCTCGCGGGCGCCGCGCCCGACGCGACAGCGGGCGCGGCCATGGCTCGCGAGACAGGTGAGTCGTTGCCCTCGTCGGCCTGGGCCGGCGCGGCCGCGAAGAGCGCGAGCAGGGCGACAAGGTGGCCTGTCGTACGCGGGGGCCTCAGCATCGAGCTCTTCGTGGAACGCGCCTACCGTGGCACGGCCGTGCGGACTTTGCACGCCTCGCGTGAGCCTCTCGCGCGACGCGACCAGCGCACGCCGGGCCGATCCCGCGCGCTCGTATGGCAGACACCTTGCGGCGGGACGCGCCGCTCGAGCGCTGGTCCCGATCACTGCTCCGAGGGCGACGGGGCCTTCACCGGCGCCGGCGGGTCCACCGGAGGCTTCTTGATGCTCTGGCTCATCCCGGGCCGCTGGTCCCGCTGGAAGGGGGGAATCGCCTCGGCCCTCCCGCTCGCGGCCGAGCTCTGGATCGCGCGCATCACCCGCACGTCCGCGAGCCCTTCGAGCCCCGAGGGCTCCGGCTCCCTGTCCTCGAGGATGCACCGCGAGAAATAGACGAGCTCCGGGGCGAACTGGTCGCGGCCCTTGAAGGTCTTCTCCTCGGTCTTCCCCCCGACCGTCATGTAGTGCTTGATATCGGACGAGTAATCGAAGGCCGGCTCCACGCGGAGCTCGCCCTCGGTGCCCGCGATGCGGAACGACGACACGCTCGCGAGCCCCTGGCTCACGGTGAACTGGGCGACGGCGCCGCTCGGGAAGCGCAGGATGGCCGAGGTGGTCTCGTCGACGTCGTCGGCGCGCCGCGCGTCGAGCCGCAGGCTGACGGCGAGCGCCTCGCTCGGCTCCTCGCGGAAGAGGTAGCGCGCGGCGTTGACGCAGTAGACGCCCAGGTCGAAGAGCGCGCCGCCGCCCTGCTCGCTCCGGGTGCGGATGTCGCCGGCGCGCACCACGTGCGTGAACAGGGAGGAGAAGGCGCGCACCTCGCCGAGCTCGCCGGAGCGGGCGATCTCGACGGCCTTGAGGTTCCCCTCCTCGAAGTGCAGGCGGTAGGCGATCATCAGCTTCACGCCGCGGTCCTTCGTGGCGCGGATCATCGCCTCGCAGTCCTCCTCGGTCATGGCCATGGGCTTCTCGCAGAGCACGTGGACGCCCGCGGCCGCGGCGCGCTCGGTGTACTCGCGGTGCATCGTGTTCGGCAGGGCGATGTACGCCGCGTCGACCCGCGCGCGCTTCAGGACGTCCTCGAGCTCGTCGTACCCGCCGAGCTCCGCGACGCCGTAGCGCTCGCCGAGCGCCGCGCGCTTCTCGGCGTCGCCCGAGACGATCGCGACGAGCTCGGAGTTCTCGGCGGCGTTCTTGAACGCCGGAAGCACGGCGACCTGCGCGATGTTGCCCGCCCCGACGACGGCGTAGCGGATCTTCCTGGGCTCATTCGACGCTGTCCTGGCCATGGTCCCTCCGTACGCGGGCAACCCGCGTTCCCGGGAAGCATGGAGAGATGCCCCTTGGCGTCAACCGGCGCGGCCTCCCGGGGCAGCGGCGCGCTGGCCCCGGGCCGGCCTCCGGCGGGCGGACCTAGGCTCGCCGGCGCCGCCGCGCGAGCGCGAGGCCGGCGATCGCCGCGAACGCGGCGACGCCGCCGCCCGGGCCCGCCGAGCCGCCGGCGCTGCACCCGGCCGCGGCCGACGCGCCGTCGCCGGCGAGGTCGGTCGCCTCGTCGACGCCCGACAGGTCCGGCAGCGCGTCCGGCTCGAGGCGATTCGGCCGCGCCGCGCTCTCGAGCGCCTCGCCGGCGATCGGCGCGATCACGACCTCCTGAACCTCGCCCGCGCCCGTCGGGCCGGCGAGCACCGCCTCGCCGGGCAGATCGATGACCTCGGCCCACTCGCGCGCCGCCCGGAACAGCGTGTCTCCGATCGTCACGTGCCAGCCGTCGTCGAGCCAGCGCGCGTGCCCGAGATCGCTGCCGATCTCCGCGGGCGCCTCGCCCGGGACGCCGATGTAGCGCTTGCCGCCGTTGAGGAACACCACCTCGCCGCTGTCGCTGATGCCGTCGTGGCCGATCCGGAGCTTCTGCTGGTCGAACAGGCTCGACGTCTCGAAGCTGCTGATCTGGTGCTGCTCGCCGTCCGAGGTCCGCAGCCACACCTGGTTGACCTCTCCGTCGCTCCTCAGGAACGCGGCGTGCCCCGCGTGCAGGAGCAGCCCGGCGGAGTTGCCCGAGATCGAGTCGCCGAGGAACACCTCCTCGCCGCTGGCCGTGTACAGGTAGCTGGAGCTCGTGCTCCCGTCCCACCACCGCCCGGCGATGTTCGTCCCGTCGGTGATCGGCCGCTGGAGGTTGCCGGGGTGATTCCCGATCCGGCTCACGAGCAGCCGGCGAATCCACGGCTCCTCGTACGTGCCGTAGTACACGTCGCCGGAGGCCGTGATGTCGGCCTGGAACGGCGTCGCGCCGCCCGGCCTGTTCCAGATGCTCTGGTTGAGCCCCGTCGACAGCGTGTGCAGGTACGCCCTGTCCTCGTCCTGCGCGGTCCACACGAGCAGATCGCCGTTCACCGCGTCGAGCCGCCCCCGCGCTATCCTGGTCACCACGCCGTCGACCCACGTGAAGATGCGGGTCGTCGCCGACTGGACCACGAAGCCCGAGGGCGTGAGCGCGCCGTAGCTCGGGCTGCTCCCGGCCGGATCGGGCGGGATGAGCACGATCAAGCGCTCCTCCCCCGTGGCGCGGTCGACGATGCCGACCCGATTATAACGATCGAGGAACAGGATCCGCGTGGCGTCGATATCGAGGATGGCGCCCGGGGCACGCTGAACCGCGGTGAGCCTGGGGCTCCGCTCGATGTAGATGGGCCCGAAGGTCGTCGTGAAATCGGAGCCGCCGCCTGTATCGCCCGTGAGCGTGACGGTGAGCTCCTCCCCCGACTCGAACGCCGGGAACGGGCGTGTCAGCAGCATCAATGTCCCCGGCGGCGAGCTCTCCGTGCGGCGGCTGCAGGCGCTCGCCGTGTGCGTCCGGCCACGGACCTCGACGCAGAGGCGCTGGCACTCGAGGGGCGGCGTCGCGAAGCACCTCGCGTCGAGCGGCACGTCCCCGGAGACGACGCTGTACGGCCGCGGGGTCGACAGCCAGAGGAGCGGCGTCACCGGATCGCCGGACCGCTCCATCACCCTCTCCACCGTCGATCCGTCGCCGAACAGGTCATACGCGCGGATCGTGAGCGCGTGAGGACCATAGGCGAGCTCGCTGATGTCGAAGCTCCCCTCGTAGCGGTCGTCGCCCACCGGCGACAATCGGACCGTCACCCCCTCGAGCTCCGCGTCGACCCGGTAGACGCCTTCGTTCGAGGTCGCGTGGACGCGCACGAGCAGCGTGTCGCCCGCGACGATCAGATCGCCCCGGGGCGCGCTGACGCCGTCCGACGCCTGGACATCTTCGATCGTCACCTCGGCCTGGGCGGCCGCGGCCGAGAGCGACACCAGAGATGCGAGCGCAATGCTGATCAACGTACGAAAATCACGCATGAGTCCTCCAGTGATGGCAGCTTGGATGCGGCGACAGGCCGCCGTATTCACGTCGCCCCGGCCGCGGCTCTGCGCGATGTCCTGGAGCAACGCGAGCACAACCGGAAGCCGGGCCCGCCGCAACCATCGCGAACGCCGCAATCATGTTATCTCGCTTACCACACACCCGAGCCCGACGGCTCTCCCTGCGCGCCGCGGACTCCGGGTTCAGCGACGGATAGCGCCGCTCCTGCCGCTCTGCCGCAGCGCGAGCCGTCGAAGATGATTCACGCTCTCACTGTAACAGCCGTATTTTTCCTTCTGCACGAATACCGTGCAGTCGTGTAGCACCGAAGGGCCGGGAGGACCCTTCAAGGGTGGGGGAGCACGAATTCGCCGTGGATCTCGACGGGCCGGCGCCAGGACGATCGCGGCGCCTCGGTCGCGCTTCAGCCCGCGCCCGGGGAGCGCGCCTGCGCGGCGCGCCGAGGCGCCGCGATCGTCCTGGCGCGCTGCGACGGAACATCGAGCGTCGAGGACCTCGCTCTCCCGCGAAGGCCCCCTCGCGCGCGGGCGCGGCCGGCGACCCGGCGCCCGACGCGGGCGGCCGAGCGAACCGACGTGCGGCGCGAAGGGCCGTGTTACGCTCGCCTCGCGCTCACCCGGATCGGGTCGAGCAGCGCGAGGGGCCGAGTGAACAGTGACGACAGACGGCGAAGGGCCGGGCGGGGCTTACCGTCCGTGCGCGGACGGCGCGATGCGGCGCCGGGTGACGCGCTGGGCCGCGCCGTGGCCGACGCGTCGCTGGCCCTCTCGCGCGCCGGCGAGGACGCGGGCGCGCTGCGGGGGGTGATCGCGGCGGCGGCGGCGCGCGCCCTCCGCGTCGAGATCGCATATCTCTTCGACGTCTTGCAGGAGCCGCGCGCGCTCGCGCTGGTCGCCTCCGAGGGCGACCCGGCGGCCGCGATGAGCGCGCTCCAGCGCCTGCCGCTCGACGCCGAGAGCCTCGCCGGGGCGGCCGCGCGCCGGGGGGCCGTGCAGGTCGCGCCCGGGGGCGAGGGCGACGCGGCGCTCCTCGACGTGGCTCACCTCCGCGCGCAGCGCGGCTCCTCGCACGCGCTCGCGATCCCGCTCGCCTTCGCGGGCGACGTGCGCGCGGTGCTGCTCTGCGCCGCGGCGCAGCCGGCCCTGCCGCAGGCCGAGGCGCTCGAGATCGCCGGCGCCCTGTCGGTCCTCTTCGGCATGGCGCTCGCCGCCGCCGCGTCGCGCGCGCTGGGCGCGCGGGTCGGGGAGCTCGAGCGGGAGAGGACGGCGCTCGAGCGCTCGCGCGAGCAGCTCGACGCGACGATCGCGGAGGCCCGACGGACCGAGGAGGCGCTCCGGCTCATGGGCGAGGGCTTCGCCCGCGCGCAGAAGATCGTCAGGCTGGCCAACTGGGACTGGCGCATCGTGAGGAACGAGCTGGTCTGGTCGGAAGAGAGCTATCCCATGCTGGGGTTACCCAGCGACGCCGGCCCGATCACGTACGAGACGTTCCTCGAGCGCGTCCACCCGGACGACCGCGCCGGGCTGATGCGCGCCGTCGATCTCGCGCTGCACGGGGCCGCGCCGTACCGGGTCGATTACCGGATCCTCCGCCCGGACGGCGAGGAGCGCGTCATCCACACAGTGGCCGACGTGCAGCGCGCCGAGGACGGAGCCCCGATCCGGATGATCGGCACGGCCCTCGACGTGACCGAACAGCGGAGCGCGGAGGACGCCCTTCGGCTCAGCGAGGCGCGCCTTCGGCTCATCGCGGAGCACGCGAGCGACGTCATCTTCCGCATGCGGCTCGGCCCCGACGGAGGCTACGAGTACATCAACCCCGCCGTCGTCGACCACACCGGCTATCCGCCCGAGGCCTGGTACGAGAACCCCCGGCTCTTCCTCTCGCTGGTCCACCCCGAGGACACCGGGCGTTATCACGAGTTCGTCGAGCGCATGGCGGCCGCCGGCGGGCGGATCACGTTCCGGATCATCGACCGGAGCGGCCGGGTCCGGTGGGTCGCGACCCACGTCACGATCGAGCGCGACGACAGCGGAAAGCCGCTCGCCGCGATCGGGATCTCGCGCGACGTCACCGCGGAGAAGCTCGCCGACGAGGAGCGCGAGCGGCTCCTCGAGCAGCTCGCGGCCGAGCGGACGTGGCTCAACACGGTCATCGAGCGCACGCCGGTCGGCATCGTCCTGCTCGACCCGACCGGCCAGCAGATCACCTGGAACCACCGCGCCCAGGAGCTCGCCCGGGCGACCTCGCCGGACGAGCTGGGCGGCGCGTCGTACCTGTGCCTCTCGGACGGGCAGCCGCTCTCCCCCGAGGAGTGCCCGGCGATGCGCGCGCTGCGGGGCGAGGTCACGACCGCGAGGGAGCTCTCGCTGCGGCGCGCCCACGGCAGCGCCCTGGCGGTGCTCATGAGCGCCGGGCCGATCGTCGACGCCAACGGGAGGCTGCTCGGCGCCGTCCTCGCGTTCGAGGACATCACGCGGCTGAAGGAGCTCGAGCGGCTCAAGGACGAGTGGACGTCGGTCGTCGCGCACGATCTGAAGCAGCCGGTGACCACGATCATCGGTTATGCGGCGCAGATCGAGCGGAGGCCCCAGTTCGCCGACGCGGCGAAGGCCAGGGCAGGCCACATCCTGGCGAGCGCCAGGCGGCTCGGGCGGATGGTCTCCGATCTCACGGACATCTCCCGCATCGAGTCGCGGCGGCTCGCGATCGAGCGCGGCCCCGTCGACCTGCCGGCGCTCGTGCAGGCCGTCGTGGAGCGGACGGCGAGCGAGACCGAGGGGCACCCGGTCGACGTCGAGCTCCGGGGCGAGATCCCTGTCGTGGCCGCGGACGCGGGGCGCGTGGAGCAGGTCCTCAGCAACCTCCTCTCGAACGCGGCGAAATACGGAGATCCGGAGACGCCGATCCAGGTGAGGCTGGAGCGGCGCGGCGACGCGGTGGTCACGTCGATCTGGAACAGCGGCCGCGGGATCCCGCCCGACGAGCTGCCGTTCCTGTTCGAGCGGTTCTTCCGGGGCAAGGCGGGGGAGGCGCGCGTCATCGGCCTCGGCCTCGGCCTGTACATCGCGAAGGGCCTCATCGAGGCGCACGGCGGCCAGATCTGGGCCGAGAGCCCGGGCGACGGCCGCGCGGCATTCCATTTCACGCTGCCGCTCGTGGGGGGGTGACGCGGACAGCGCGAGATCGAGGGCTGCCCGGCCCCCGACGGGCGGAGCGTCATGCGCGGGATGGGCTCTGGACGCCTCGTGGGACGGGGTAGGACGGCTCGGGTACGTTCTCCCTGTCGCCCGCGGGCACGGCGTGGCTCCGGCCGGTGATGCGCTCGAACTCCACGACATCGTGGGAGCACACGAGGGTCACCTCGTGCCCGCTCTCCTGGCGCAGCGCGCGCAGCCGGCGCTGGTTGTCGAGCCGCGCGGCGCGGTCCTTCTCCATCATGAACTGATAGAACCGCAGGCCCGGCGTGCAGCGCGGGCGCACCGGCTCCATCTCGCGATAATAGAAGTAGGCGTCGCCGGCGAGGAGCAGCCAGCCGCCGTCGCTCCGGACGGCCACGCCGGCGTGGCCGAGGGTGTGACCCACGAGCGGGACGAACAGCACCTCTTCCTTCAGGCCGCCCACCGCCCGCGCGCCCTCGAAGCCGAACCAGCGCTCACCGCCGTCCGAGGGATAGGCGATCCAGTTCGCCTGCGTCGACCACTGGGCGGGCCGGTAACGCATGCGGTCGAGGAGCGTCCGCCGCGCGAACGCGGCGTCGCGCTCGTCCGCGAGCAGGTGGACCTCGGCCGAGGGGAAGTCGTCGAGCCCGCCGGCGTGGTCGAAATCGAGGTGGGTGAGCACGATGTGGCGGACGTCCTCGGGTCGGAAGCCGAGCCGCTGGATCTGGCGATACGCCGTCATCTCGGCCCGGAACTCCGGCCGCACGAGGAAGAGGAAGAACCGGCTCAACCGCTTTCTGGCCATCGAGACGTCCAGCAAGCCGAGCCCTGTGTCCACGAGGACGAGGCCGCTGTCCGTCTCGAGGAGCAGGCAGTGGCACGTCAGCCTTCCCCGGAGCCCGAGCGTCTGCCCATCCATCAGCGCGCCGCCGATCGGGCAGGTCGAGATGCAGTTGAGATGATGGATTCGCATGCGCTCCTCTCGTGGCCACCCGGCTGGGGCGGCCGCTGGACGGATCCGCGCCGGGGCGGGCGCACCGCGTATCCTGCGCTCCCCGGCCTCGAGGATCGCAGGGAGTGCACAGCGCATGCCTCGTGGGCGCCGCGCCCGCCGAGCAGCGCGCTGAGGAGAGGAGCGAGGAGAGGACGACGTTTCTGCCACACCGAGGCGCTTCGCGACATGGCGAAGCGACGGCGCGCTGTTCTGTGCCTGGCGTCTCTCGGTGTTCTACTGTCCTGTTCAGTCTCTACGGGTGGAGCCCTGCCGCAGTCGGCCGGGCCGCGCGGGGCACGGAGTAGATCGGCGCCGCGGCGAACGTCACCGGCAGCCTCGTGAGCCCGCGCAGGATCGACGACGACCTCCACGTCAGGGACGCTCGCGGCACGGCGAGCCGCAGGCCGGGAAGGTCCTGGACGATCGCGGAGAACGCGATCTGCGCCTCGAGCCGCGCGAGCGGCGCGCCGAGGCAATAGTGCACCCCGCTGCCGAAGGCGAGGTGCCGGTTCGGCTCCCGATCGAGCGTCAGCCGCTCGGGGCTCTCGAAGATCTGCGCGTCGTGGTTGGCAGAGCCGAGCACCGGGAACACCCGCTGTCCCCGCGGGATCACGTGCTCGCCGAACGCGACGTCCTCTGTCGTGTACCGCTCGGTCGCGAGGTCGACCGGGGTCGTGAAGCGCAGGAGCTCCTCGACCGCCGGCTTGACCAGCTCGGGCTCGCGCCGCATGCGGTCGAGCGACCCCGGATCGTCGAGCAGGGCCAGCGTCCCGCTGGCGATCAGGTTCACCGTCGTCTCGTGCCCCGCCGCGACGAGGAGCAGGATCATCGCGAGCAGCTCCTCCTCGTTGAGCCGACTGCCCTCCTCCTCGGCCCGGACGAGCGCCGCGACGAGGTCGTCCCCGCCCGCGCCGCGGCGCTTCTCGACGAGCCCGCGCAGGTAGCGCATCATCATGTAAAGCGACGGGATCGCGCGGACCATGTCGAGCGGCGTGCGGAGCCCGACAAGGCGGTTCGTCCAGGCGCGGAAGCGCGGCCAGTCGGCCTCCGGGATCCCGAGCAGCTCGCAGATCACCGTGATCGGCAACGGCAGCGCGACCTCCTCCAGGAGGTCGACCGCGCCGCGCGCCCGGGCCCGCGCCACGAGGCCCTCGGTGATCGTCGCGATGCGCCCGCGCAGGTCCTCCACCCGCCGGGGCGTGAAGACCTGGTGCACAAGGGCGCGAAGCCGGGTGTGATCCGGAGGGTCCTTGTCGAGCATGCTGTTCGTGAGCGGGCGGAGGAACGACGGCATCCACGGCGTCTGTTCGGCCCGCTCCTTCGCGCTCAGGACGCGAAACGGGTCCTTGCCGAGGCGCGGATCCTTGAGCGCGGGGGCCACGTCGGCGTAGCGCGTCAGGAGCCACGCGGGCTTCCGGTCGCTGTACACGATGCGCACGACCGGCGCCTCGGCGCGCAGCCGCGCGTACAGCGGATGGGGGTTCGCCTTGTGCTGAGCGCTGGAGATGTCGGGAATGGACTTCATGTTCGACCACCTTTCCTGAGGGCGCGTGGCCGCGCGGGCCCGCGCCCCGCCTCCGCCTCCGGCTGCGCGAGCGCGAGGAGCGCGTCGCGCAGCGCCTGCAACTGCCGCTCCGTGAGCGCCGCCGTGCCGAGCGCCTGGGAGAGCCAGAAACCGTCGAGGGCGAGCTGGATCGCGATGGCACGGCCCTCGGGAACATCCTCGGCCACGTCGTGCGCGAAGGCCTCGGCGTTCAGCGCGCTGATGTGGCGCGCGATCTCGGGCTGGCCGCCGGCCGCCTCGATGAGCGCCAGGAGCAAGGCGCGCGGCGCGGCCGTATCGCGCCTCTCGGCGTCGAAGGCGAGCGCTATCTGCGCCCGCAGCCGGGCGCCGCGTGGCTCCGGGTCCTGCGCGGCGCGCTCCGCGGCGTCGTCGGCCATCCGCTTGCTCAGCCGGTCGATGATCGCTGTCAGGAGCGCGTCCTTCGTCGCGAAGTGGTGAAAGAAGCCCCCTTTGCTGATCTGCGCCTCGGTGATCACCGCCTCGATGGTCAGCGAGTTCACCCCGCGTGAGACGACGAGCCGCTCGGCCGCGTCGAGGATGCGATCTCGCGCGCTGGGATAGATCCGCGTCGCCATGAGCAAACCATACCGACCGGTCGGTCTGTGTGCAAGGCGTTCCGAGGTTCAGGGCAGGATCGGGGCTCCGGGGGTGGGCGCCTTGACTTTCGGATCGCGGCTGGACACTTCCTACGCCCTTCGAGCGCCCGTATGTCCCTCTCCGCCTCCGTCCGCGCCACCGCGCTCCACCCCGAGTTCCGCCGCGGCGCGCGCGACATGCTGCAGGTGTCGTTCGGCGTCGCCGCCTGGGGCCTCGTGACCGGCGTCTCGATGGTCAAGAGCGGGCTCGCGCCGCCGCTCGCTGCGCTGATGTCGCTCCTTGTCTTCGCCGGCAGCGCGCAGCTCGCGACGATGCCGCTGATCGCGTCGGGCGCGCCGATGTGGGTCATCTGGGCCACCGCCACGTGCGTGAACCTGCGCTTCGTGATCTTCAGCGCGATGTGGCGGCCCTATTTCGCGCGCCTGCCGCGCTGGCGCCGGTGCCTGATCGGCTACTTCAGCGGCGACCTGAACTACGTGATCTTCATGAAGCGCTTCCCCGACCCCACGCCGTCGCCCGCGCACGAGCCCTACTACTGGGGCGGCGTCGCGACGAACTGGTCCTCGTGGCACGGCTCGTCGCTCGGCGGCATCGCGCTGGCCAACGTGGTCCCGGTCGAGTGGGGGCTCGGCTTCGCCGGCGTGCTCGCGCTGCTGGGCATCGCGTGCTCGCTGCTGCAGGACAGGGCCACCTGGCTCTCGGGCGGCACCGCCGCCTCGGCCGCGGTGGCGGCCTACGCGCTCCCGCTGAAGCTCAACATCCTTGTCGCGATCGCCGCCGCCGTCGCGGTCGGCCTCGGGATCGAGGCCGCCGAGGGGGCGCAGCGACGCGCCCGCCAGCGCGCCGAGGGGGCCCGGCGATGAGCGCCTTGGAGACCGTCGTCATCATCGTCGGGCTGGCGCTGATCACGCTGTTCACCCGCAGCTTCTTCCTGTTCCCCGACGAGGACCTGCCGATGCCCGCCTGGCTCAGGCGCGGGCTGCGCTACGCCCCGCTGGCGGCGCTGGCCGCGGTGATCGTGCCCGAGGTGCTGATGACGCAGGGGCACCTGATCGCGACCTTCCAGGACGCGCGGCTGCCCGCGAGCGTCGCGGCCAGCGTCTACTACTTCTCGCGCCGCGATATCCTGGGCACCATCGTGACCGGAATGGCGGTGTTCCTGCCGCTGCGTATCGGCCTCGGCTGGTAGGCCCCCGCCTCAGAAGCTGATGCCGGGCTTCATCCAGCGCTGCGCGCGGGTGCCGTTGCAGCTCCAGACCTGGACGTTCGTCCGCGGGTCCGTCTTGCTGCTGCTCACGTCGAGGAAAAGGGTGCTTTTCGTGAAGCTCCTGAGCTCGCCGCTGGCGGTCCAGGTCCATCTCTGTTCGTTGCCGCCGCTGCAGGTGCCGATCTGGGCGTTGCTGCCGGACCGGACGCTGGCGCCGGAGGCGGCGACCTCGAGGCAGCGGTCGTCGGCGACGGCGCTGCTCCGCGGCACGTCGATCCACGGTTCACGCCACGAGCCGTCGTGGCCGGCTGCGCGATCGTTCGCCTGTGCTGGCTTGAATGCCGCCTGCCCCGAGATCCTTCACCGGCTCGCGCGGGCCCCTCTCCCCGAGGACGACGGATCGAAAGCGCGCGGATGCGTGTGGTAGGCTGCCGGCGCCATGACCGAGCTGCTGGGCCTGATTTTCTCGCCGTGGACCGAGAAGGCGCGCTGGGCGCTCGACGTCCGGCGCGTCCCGTACACGTTCCGGCACTACCAGCCGCTGATCGGCGAGCCGGCGCTCCGCGCGAAGCTCCGCCGGCTCACGGGCCGGGTCAGCGTGCCTGTGCTGACGACCGACGACGGGCGCGTGATCGCCGACTCGGCGGACATCGCGCGCTGGGCCGACGGGCGCGGCGACGGTCCGACGCTGTTCCCGGCCGAGCACGAGGCCGAGATCGCGCGGTTCATCGATCTCTCGGAGCGCGCGCTCGACGCCGGGCGGGCCCTCTCGCTGTCGCGCATGCTGGCCGACGACGAGGCGCTCGCCGACATGACGCCCAGGCCGCTCCGCCGCACGCTCGGTCCCCTCGCCTCGCGGCTCGGCGCGCTGGGCGTCCGCCGCACCCTCCGCAAGTACGAGGGCCACACGGCCGACGGCGCGGCGCACCGGCGCGCGCTCGTCGACGCGCTGGACGAGATCCGCGCGACGCTCGTGCGAAAGACGCTGCCCGCGACAGCGCCGAAGACGCTCCTGGACCGCTTCACGTTCGCCGACATCACGGTGAGCCAGGCGCTCGTGAGCGTGATGCCGCCGGCCGAGCTGAAGCTCAGCCCCGCCGGCCGGCGGTGCTTCGCCGACCCCGAGCTGCGCGACCGCTACAGCGACCTGATCGCGTGGCGCGACGAGCTGTACCGCGCCTTCCGGACGAGCTGACCGACTCGAGGCGCGGTCACCTCACGCGCGGCGGCGCGGCCGCGCGCCTGGCGCGGCGGACGGCGCGGCGGCGAGCCATCGATCGAGCTCGCCGGCGACGTGGTGGAAGTCGAACCCTCCGGCGTGGATCCCGAGCTGGGTCATCGCGCCGATGACGAAGGACGTGACAACGCGGGCGGCGGCGCGCGGGTCCAGATCGGAGCGGAGCTGTCCGCCGCGGACGCCGTGCCGCACGATCTGCTCCACCGCGAGGTTCCACGCCTCGTGGACCTCGCGCAGCGCTGTCTGCGCCGTCGGATCGCGCTGCGCGCGCGCGGAGAGCTCCTGCAGGACGGCCGCGAGGTGCGGGTGGTCCTGGAAGGTGCGCCATGCGCTCTCGAGGTGCGCTCTCAGGGTCGCGCGCGCGTCCGTCGGGCCTGCGGCGCCCGCGCCTTCCGGCCGGCGCTGCGCCTCGACGAATTTGCCCGTCACGTGCGCGACGATGGCGGCGAGGAGCGCGTCCTTCGTCCCGAAATAATAGTGCAGCATCGAGATGTTGACGCCGGCGCGCGCCGCGATATCGCGCGTCCTCAGCCCCTCGAGCCCCTTTTCGGCGATGAGCGAATACGCCGCCTCGAGCAGGTCGCGCCGCCGCGCTGCACCGAGCTCCGTGGCCGAGGTCATGCCGGCCGCCGCGACGCCTCTCGTCTTCGCCAAGCCCGCGGAACGCTACTGATTTTCTCCCCTTCCAGCAAGCGCCCGCGCCGCCCGCCTTGACCGCCCGCCCGCGGTCGCGTACGTTCAATCAACTGATTGATTGAATCTCATTCAGGGAGGAAACGCATGATGTCTCCGGAGCTCACCGCCGTTCCGTTGTCCGCGCGTGTCCAGCGGAGGGCCATCGGCGCGGGGATGCGCCTGTTCTTCGCCTGGTCGCACCTCGTTTACCGCCTGAGCCCCCCGTGGGGCGGCAAGCTGCGCGCTGTCGATCACCTCACGGTGCCGTGCTCGGATCTGCGGGTGGCCGAGCGGTTCTACGTCGGGCTGCTCGGCGCGCGCGTGATGATGCGAGTCGACGCCCAGTTCCTCGCGCGGCTGGGGCGCCCAGCGGATGAGATCGCGCGCGGCGTTCACCTGTCGATCGTGTTCGCCGGCGGGCCGCGACTCGACCTCTTCGAGTCGTCGATCGGTCAGCCGCCGCGCGCGGCGCCGCACCCGCACTGCGCGCTCGGGGTCGCGCCGGGCAAGCTCCTCGCCTGGAAGAAGCGCCTGAACGACGCCGGCGTGCCGACGTACGGCCCCACGCGGCTCGGGCCGCCGGGCCACGCGTCGCTCTATTTCAACGATCCGTTCGGAAACCGGCTCGAGCTCGTCACGCTCGGGTTCACCGCGGAGATACCTGTCGGGGCGCCGGACGTCTCCGCGCTCGAGTACACCTGGTCGGGCGCGTGAGAGAGCGCGTCCCGGGGCACGGGGCCGCTCGCCGTCGGCCTCGCGATCCGGCCGCGTCACATCGACGTCACGTTATCGAGGGCGAGCGTCACGCCTGCGGCGTCTCCTCCCCGATTGCGGACGATGGACTTGGGCAGTATGGGTGCGTATCCGAACGGCTGCCAGGCCGGGCCCTGCCCAGCCTGGCTCTCTGCCACGAAAGGAGCTCTCCGATGTCTGTCGACGTGAAGTACACGACCCAAGCCACTGCCAATGGGGGCCGGGACGGCCGCGCCACCACCGCGGACGGTACCTTTGACGTGAAGCTCTCGACGCCGAAGGAGCTCGGCGGCGCCGGCGGCGACGGGAACAACCCCGAGCAGCTCTTCGCCGCGGGTTATGCGGCCTGCTTCCTGGGTGCCCTGAAGTTCGTGGCCGGGCAGGAGAAGGCGCGGATCCCCGCCGACAGCACCGTGACCGCGACGGTCGGCATCGGCCCCCGCTCCGAGGGTGGTTTCGGCATCGACGTCGGCCTCCGGATCGCGCTTCCGGGCCTGGAGCGCGCGCAAGCCGAGCAGCTCGTCGAGAAGGCGCACCAGGTTTGCCCGTACTCCAACGCCACGCGCAACAACGTCCCGGTCCGCCTCGAGGTCGTCTGACCCCCTGATCCCCCGTCGCGCCGCCCCTCCACCGGCCGCGGCGCACGCTCCCCCCTCTCGCGATCGACCGCGCCCCCGCCGGGGGCCGCTCCCTCAGGTCCCCGCGGAGCTCTCCCCGTCCCCCGCGAGCTCCCGATGGAGCGCCGCGAACGCCCCCCCGCGCGCGAGCAGCTCCGCGTGCGTTCCCTGCTCGACGACCCGCCCGTGGTCGAGCACGACGACCCGATCCGCGTGCCGGATCGTGCTCAGCCGGTGGGCCACGACGAAGCTCGTGCGCCCCTCCAGGAGCCGCCCGAGCGCCGCCTGCAGCCGGGCCTCGGTGAGCGCGTCCACCGAGCTCGTCGCCTCGTCGAGCAGCACGATCCGCGGCCGGGCGACCACGGCGCGCAGGAAACACACGATCTGCCGCTGCCCCAGCGACAGCCCCGTCCCTCGCTCGCCGACCTCGGTGCGCAGGCCGTCCGGGAGCGCCTCGAGCATGTCGAGCACATCCAGGCTCCGCGCCGCCTCGCGGATCTCCGCGTCCGTCGCCGCCAGGTTCCCCAGGCGCACGTTGTCGAGCACCGTCCCGCTGAACAGGAAGTTGCTCTGCAGCACCAGCCCGAGCTGCGCGCGCAGCGACGCGGACGACGTCCCCGCGAGATCGTGCCCGTCGATCGTGATGACCCCCGCCGTCGGCCGGTAGAGCTTCGCGAGCAGGTTCAGGATCGACGTCTTGCCGCTGCCCGTGTGCCCGACGAGCGCGATCATCTGGCCCGGCTCGGCGACGAGGTCCACCCCGTGGAGCACCGGCTTGCCCGGCTCGTACGCGAAGCGCACCCCCTCGAAGACCACCCGCCCGCGCGCCGGGGGCAGCGCCGGATAGCCACGCTCGTCGGGCCAGTCGGGCTCCGCGTCGAGCACGCGAAACAGCCGCTCCGCGCCCGCCATGGCCGTGAGCGCCTGGTTGTACTGGTTGCCGAGCACGGGGATCGGGTTGAACAGGAGGTTCGTCAGGAAGAAGAACTGCACGAGCACGCTCAGCTCGATCGCGCCGCCCAGCGCCTGATGGCCGCCGATCACGACGAGGACCGCCAGGAAGAGCTGCCCGTTGAACTCGAGGAGCGGCAGGAAGACCGCCGAGTGGCGCGCCGCATCCATGTTGTAGCGGGAATGGTCGAAGATCAGCGCGCGGAAGAGCCCCCCGTTGATGTCCTGCCGCACGAACCCCTGCGTCACGCGGACCCCGGTGACCGACTCGGCGAGCGTGGCCGTGACGCGGCTGAAGCTCTCCTGCGCGCGCTGGTGCGCGGCGCCGAGGCGCTTGTGGAAATAGACGATCAGCCCCCAGAACACGGGGACCATCGCCAGGACCACGAGGAAGAGGGTGAAGTGGAAGTACGCCATCAGCCCCATGGCGACAGCCATCGTGCCGAGCTGCACGGTGCTCACGAACACCACGTCCTGCACGGCCACCCGGATCGCGTCGATATCGGACGTCATGCGGCCGATGAGGCGCCCCACCTTCGTCTTCACGAAGAAGCTCATCGGCATGCGCAGCAGGTGCCGCTCCAGCCGGTCGCGCAGGTCGAACACAACCGCTTCCCCGAGCTCGAGGGCGAAGCGCGCGCGGAAGTGGAAGACGATCGCGGTGACCAGGGCGAACAGCGCGAAGCCGAGGACGGAGAGCAGCGTCGCGCGGGCGTCGCGGCGGGCGACAGGGCCGCTGATGATCGCGCCGACCGCCCACGTCAGGAGCGGGAGCTGGATCGACCGCACGACGACAAGCAGAAAGAGCAGGTTGCGCTTCCTCGCGTACGGGCGGGTGAAGCCGAGCAGCCGCCGCACGAGCCCGAGGTCGAGCCGCCGGTGGTCGTGCTCCCGCTCGTCGTCGAGCGCGGCGCGCGCGAGCCCGAGCCGCACGTCGATGGCCGGCGCCCCGGCGGCGGGGCGCGCGTCCGCGGCGCGGCGCGGCGCATCGTACGTCCCGCGCGTCTCGCGCGCGCGGCTCACGCCGGGTCCTCCGCCGGGGTCGGCCGCGCCGGGCGGCCGCCCGGCCGGCTCGCGGGGGCGGCCTCGGCGCGCGCGGCGGCGACGTGGGCGTCGTGCAGCGCGAGCGCGCTCGCGTAGTGGCCGCGCCGGCCGAGCAGCTCCTCGTGGGTCCCCCGCTCGGCGATGCGGCCCCTGTCGAGCACGATCACCTGGTGCGCGCGGCGGAGCAGGTGGGCCCGGTGCGTGGCCATGATCGTCGTCCGCCCCCGGGTGGCGCTGAGGATGGCGTCGAGGATCTCGCGCTCGGTGCTCGCGTCCACCGCGGCGGTCGGGTCGTCGAGCAGGAGCAGCGGCGGGTCGAGCAGCACGGCGCGGGCGATGGCGAGCCGCTGCCGCTGCCCGCCCGAGAGGTTGGCCGCCGACTCGCCGAGCTCGGTGTCGTAGCCCTCGGGCAGCTCCCGGATGAACTCGTGCGCGCAGGCGATCACCGCGGCGCGCTCGATCTGCTCCCGCGTCGCGTGCGGCGCGCCGAACGCGATGTTCGCCGCCACCGTGTTGCTGAAGAGGAAGTTGTCCTGGAAGACGACCCCCATCCGCCGGCGGAGGTGGTCCAGGTCGTGGCGCCGGAGGTCGACGCCGTCGAGCAGGACGCGCCCGGCTGTCGGATCGTAGAAGCGCGGGATCAGGCTGAGCAGGGTGCTCTTGCCCGCGCCGGTGGGGCCGACAACGGCGACGAGCTGCCCGGGCGCGACGTCGAGCTGGATGTCGTGCAGGACGGGCCTCGCCGCGTCGTAGCCGAACGTGACGCGCTCGAACACGAGGCGCCCCGCCACCTCGGCGGGCCGCGCGGGCGCCTCGGGGCTCGCGATCTCCACCGGGGTGTCGAGCACCTCGAACACGCGCCGCGCGCCGATGAAGCTCTGCTGCGCCGTGTTGACGATCGTGGCCATGCTCGCGACCTGCCCGGAGAACTGCTGCAGGATGCCGGCGAACACGACGAGCTGCCCGAGCGTCATCCTGTCGCGCGCCACGAGCAGCCCGCCCATGCCGAGCAGGACGACCTGGTTGATCTGCCCGAGCAGCTCGATGGTCGGGCTGAGCACGCTGACCTTCCGGAACGTGTCCTGCTGCTGCTCGCGCACCTCGCGGTTGCGCTCGTCGAAGCGGCGGTGGGCCTCGCGCTCCCGCCCGAGCCCCTTGATGACCTGGATCCCCTGCAGCCCCTCGGTGAAGCTCAGCACCATCCGGTCCACGAGCTCCCGGTTGCGCAGGTAGGCGGGCCGCACCCACCGGGCGAAGAGCGTGCTCGCGATCCAGATCAGCGGCGTCGGCGCGAGGCACGCGATCGTCAGCAGGACGTGCGCGCGCAGCATGTACGCGACGTACACGCCGAGCGACAGGACCATGATGACGCTCTGCAGCAGCACGCCGTCGACGAACGAGCGCACGAGCTGCACGTCGCTGGTGACGCGGTTGATCAGCGAACCGCTCCTGTTCGCGTCGAAGAACCGGAAGCTCAGCCGCTGGAGCTTGTCGTACACCCTCGCCCGGAGATCCGGGACGATCTCCATGTGGACGAGGTGGCCCACGGCGAGCGCGTACCCGTAATTGAGCACCGCGCGCGCGGCCGCCATGGCGAGGATGGCGCCGCCGATCGCGCCGACCGCGAGCATCGGCTCCCGCTCGACGTCGATCAGCCGGCCGAGGCCGAGCGGCAGCGCGGGCGCGCGGACCGATGGATCGAGCCGGTGGCGGAGGATGTCGATGGCGAGCCCTGTCAGGCCGAGCCCCGCGAGCCCCAGCGAGAGCAGGACGATCTGGTAGCCGAGGACGCGGGCGACGCGCCCGCGGTACGCCCACGCCAGATCGAGGAGCCGCACGAGGAGCGAGCGCCCGGCGCGGGGGCGCGCTGTCGCGGGGGCCGAGGGGGAGCCGAGGCCGAGACGTGAACCGGACAACATCGAAGCGGAGGACCTGCCAGGCCGGCCACGCCGGGGGGCCGTAACCTACCGGTTCGCGCGGCGTTGGCCAGCGGCCGCGACACGCTCGCTCCGCCAGCGCGCCCCGCGCGACAGCGCTCCCCGCTAGTACATCAGGTTCCCCCTGCCGAGCCGGTAGGTGATGTTCTTGCCGAACTGATCGCGCGCGTTCTGGACGCGCGCGATCGCCGCCGAGAGGCGGGCCAGGCGCAGCGGCCAGCGCGTCGCCTCGACGCCCGCCGCGATCTCGGCCTTCGCCAGGTGGAGGCGATCGAGCGCGACCGGGTGCAGCGGCGCGGTGGGAATGGACATGACCTTCAGCGCGTCGTCGATCTCGACCTCGGCCAGCTCCATCAGGCGCCGCTGGACGTCGGGCCGCGTGTCGTGGAACCGGAGGGCGAGCACCTGGGCGGCGTCCAGGCGCTGCCGCGCGAGGTCGAGGTTGAACGCGGCGTTCAGGACGCGGAGGAAGCGCCCCATCTTGATGATGTCGGAGTCGGGGAACGCGATGGGGCTGCCGAACCGCGCCTCCAGCTCCTTGCCGGCCGGCGAGTTCTTGAAGAAGCTCAGGGTGTAGTAATGGACAGCGCCCTCGATGTCGGGCCCGAACGCGTTCGAGTGGAAGAACGGCGGCGTGTCCACGGCCTCGATGATGGGCGGGACGTTGAACGTGCCGTCGCCGTACCCGTTCAGGAACTTGAGGTCGAGGACATCGAAGTCGGGCTCGGCCTTGCCCTTGCCGCCGAACCCGCCGTCGAACACCCCGAAGCGGTCGTTGGTCCCCGGGGCCGTCCGGGTCCCGGTGTCCAGGTTGCGGTTTCGCCCCGTGTCCATGTGGTTCGCGCCGGCGTTGCTGTGGCACACGTTGCAGCGGCCGCGGTTCGGGTCGAGGAACGCGAGCCGCCCCTCGTTCGCCTCGGGGTCGGCCAGGTCGACCTTCGTCAGGTCGAGCTCGTTCGTGCGGCCGAGGCTCATCTGGTAGGCCAGCACGAGGTCGAGCTCCTGCTCGGTCGGGAGCCGGAACGCGACCCCGGGCTCGCGCCCGAGATCCTTCGGGAGGTGCTGCGTGATCCCGCCGGTGAGGAACTCGCGCAGCGAGCCGTCGCCCGGGGCGCCGTCGCCCGACCAGCCCGTGCGCTGCCGCGGCACGTCCGCCGTCCCGTTCACCGGGTCCGGCGCGATGGTCGTCGCCAGCGACAGCGTGTGCTGGACCCCGCGCATCACGTACTTGCGATCGAGATCCTCGAAGCCGTCGACGTTCTCGCGGACCAGGGCGTTCGTCTTCAGCTCGAACGCCTCGAGATCGGTCAGCTCCGGGTCCTGCTCGAAGATGAAGAGCGGGTCGAGAGGGTTGCTGTCGATGAGAGCGTCGATGAACGGGATGTCAATCGTGAAGTTGTTTTCGACAGGATGGCATGATCCGCAGGTCCGGCCGTTGCCCTCGAACGTCTCTCGAAAGAAGATATCCGCGCCTGCGCAAATTTCCCTCGTGACGAGCCCGGCGACCACCCGGGGATCCTGTTCGCACGCCTTGAGCCGATCCCGGACGGTGAGCGCGCTCGACGCGGCGTTGTGGTGCTCGCCCTCCGGCGCCGGCGCGCAGGAGGCGAGGAGGGCGACAGCGGTGAGCGGAGCGAGGATCAACGAACTCAATGTGCGACTTGGCATGGCGCTCTCATTTCCTGTGACCGTTGTTCCGTACAGTTGCCAAAGCGCGCCGCTCGTGGACGCGGCGCGCGCTCCGCGGGGATCGCCCGCGAAACGCGGAGGAAGCCGGCCCGTCGGGGGGCGAACCAGCTCGAACCGACCGCTGCAGCGGCCCCCTGGCGGCGAGATGGCGAGTTCAGGCCATCCGACATCCAGGCGGCCTTCGAGGCGCGTCGAAGGCCCATGATCCGCGCCCGTGGGAGCCTGTGCGAGCTCGTATGAGCTGGAGCTCTCTGGCTGCCTCGCCCTGAAGCGGGCCGCGCGGGGGCTCGATTTCAGGGCGATCTCAGGAGCCGGACTACTTAGCGGACCAGACCAGGACCATCAATCTTCACCGGGCTCACAGCACAATTCTGACTTCTGCAGGGTTCTTTACAAAGACGACCACGTGACGACATGCACCGCCTGCACGCACAGCACCCCGGCGCGAATCGCGGCGGCGCGGCCGCCAGGAGGAGCCGGAAGCGAGGCTCCGCGGGCGTGCTCTGACGATCGAAGCGAGACATGGGCGCGGCGACCGGCGGCATTCCCTCGCCTCCCCAGGCGGTCCATCCTGCCGGTTCAGTCAGGAACCTGTAGGGCGTCCGATGGCGCGCCTCCAACTCATTAGTAGCATGGGCCACATGCATCCCGTGCATCTTGCCTCGATTGACCTGAACCTGCTCGTCGTGTTCGACGCCCTGCTGGCGGAGGGGAGCGTCACGCGCGCGGCGGCCCGCGTCGGGCTGAGCCAGTCGGCGATGAGCCACGCGCTCGGGCGCCTCCGCACCCTGATCGACGACCCCGTCCTGGTGCGCACGCCGAAGGGGATGATCCCGACCCCGCGCGCGCAGGAGCTCGCCGGCCCCATCCGCGAGGCCCTCGCCAAGATCGAGGCGACCGTCGCGCGCAGCCCGCGCTTCGATCCCGCGACGGCGCGCCGCTCGTTCTCCGTCGCCACCGTGGACTACGTGGAGCTCATCCTGCTGCCGCGCCTCGTGCACAAGCTCTTCACCGACGCGCCCTTCGTCGACCTGATCGCGCGCCCCTACGACAACGACATGTGGAGCTCCATGGAGACCGGCAAGGTCGATCTGGCGATCGGCCTGCTCCCGACCGTGCCCGCGGGGTTTTACCGGCAGAGGCTCATCGAGGAGCATTACATGTGCGTCGTGCGGAGGGACCACCCCGTCGTGCGCAGCAAGCTCACGCTCAAGATGTACGCGAGCCTGCCGCACGCGCTCATCAGCCCCCGCGGCGACGGCGGCGGCCGGGTGGACGAGGTCCTGGCCCAGCAGGGGCTCTCGCGCCGCGTGGCGCTGCAGATCCCGCACTTCCTCGTGGCGGCCCACATCGTCGCGCAGACCGATCTCGTGCTCACCGTGCCGGCGCGCATCGCGCGCGTGTTCGCCGACATGGAAGCGCTGCGCGTCATGAAGCCGCCCGTGGAGCTCGGCGGGTTCTCGCTGGATCAGGTGTGGCACGAGCGGCAGGCGAAGGACCCGGCGCACATGTGGCTGCGCGGGATCTTCGCCGAGATCGCCCGCGACTCCTGAGCTGCCCCGCGGCGCCGCCGCTACGCCTGAGCGCCGGCCGGCGCGACGATCTCGACGCCCTCGCTCTCGGCGAGCCGCCGGTGCAGCGCCGTCAGGCGGGCGGTGACGGGGCCGCGCTCCCCGCCGCCGATCGTGCGCCCGTCGAGGCTCCGCATCGCGATCACGCCGGCGCCGGTGCCGGTCAGGAACGCCTCGTCGGCGGCGAAGAAGTCGAGCCGCCCGAGCGAGCGCTCGACGACGGTGAGCCCGATGCTGCGCGCGACGTCCATCACGGCCGCGCGGTTGATGCCCTCGAGGCACCCGTCGGTGGCCGGCGGCGTCGCGAGCACGTCGCCGCGGAGCGCGAACACGTTGGCCACCGACGCCTCGGCGACGTGGCCGCGCGTGTTCAGCAGGAGCGCGTCGTCGGCGCCGCGCTGCCTGGCCTCGAGCTTCGCGAGCGCGGAGCCCAGGTAGTTCAGGCTCTTGACCCGCATGTCGAGCGCGTCCGCGTCCGGCCGCCGGTGGCTCGACGTGATGAGGTCGAGGCCGCGCCGCCGCTGCTCCTCGCTGAAGAGGCGGATCGACCCGACGATGCAGAACAGCCCGGGCCGCTCGCAGGTCGTGGGGTCGACGCCGAGCGGGCCGACGCCGCGCGTCACCACGAGGCGGACGTAGGCCTCGCGCTCGCCGTGCGCGCGCGCCGTCTCCTCGACGATCGCGCGGAGCTCGTCGGGCGAGCGCGGCAGCGCGATGCCGAGCGCCTTCGCGCCGACAGCGAGCCGCGCGAGGTGGCGGTCGATCCGGAAGACCCGGCCCGCCGCGACGCGCATGCCCTCGAACACGCCGTCGCCGTAGAGCAGCCCGTGGTCGGTCACGTTCACGGTCGCCTCTGCCACGTCGACGACCCGCCCATCGATCCATGTCTTCATGCCGTTCACCTCCTGCTTTCACCCTGGAGCGCGCGCGCGACGCGCTCCGCGACCTCGCGCGTGTGGCGCACCGCGGCGTCGAGACGATCGCCGCGCAGGCTCTGGGCCGCGGCGGCGCAGGCGATGCAGCCGTGCAGGCTGCCGCGCGCGAGCACCGGGGCCGCGATGACCGTGAGCCCGTCGATCCACTCCCCCTCGTTGACGTCGTAGCCGCGCCGCGCGGCGCGCTGCGCGGCGGGGCCGGCGGGCGGGGCGCCCACGAGCTCGGGCGCGTACGCGAGGTAGAGCCGGCCGCTCGCCGTGAGGTCGACAGGTACCTCGACCCCGACCGTGGGCGCCGCGCGCAGGAGCCCGGTGCCCTCCGCCTTGTCGAGCACGACGAGCCGCCCCGCGCGCGCCGCCACGAGGAAGAACGTCTCGCCGAACGCGCGCGCCGCCCGCTCCAGCTCCGGCCTGGCCACGCGCGCGACGGGGTCGAGCCCCTGCGCCCCGAGCCCGAGGCGGATGAGGCCGACGCCGAGCCTGTAGCGCCCCTCGCCGTCCTGCTCGACAAGCGCGTGCGCCGCGAGCGACGCGAGCAGCCGGTGCAGGGTCGCCTTCGGCATGCCGAGGCGCGCCGCGAGCTCCGCGAGCGACGCGCTGCCGCCGCTCTCCCGCAGCGCCTCGAGGGCGCGCACCGCCTTGTCCACCGTCCCAGATCGTTCCATTATACGGAATTGCGTTCCGATACAGGATCTACCCCGGACTCGGGCCGCCGTCCAGGGCTCGCCCGGGGCGCGACGTCGTGCCCGCGCGCTTCGATGCGCGCGCCGGGCTCCGAGGCGCGCGGGGGGCGGGCCCGGAGCGCCGGCGAAGCGCGCGCTGGTGCCGGTCGAGGGGGTCGGCTAGCGTCGCTGTCGTCCCATCGCGCGCCGCAGGTCGCGGCCGCGCCACAACGGCGAGGAGCTCATGAGCGCAATCCCCTCGGTCGTGCTCGTCCATGGCGCCTGGCACCGGCCTGCGTGCTGGTCCCGGGTCGCGCGCAGGCTGCTCGGCAGCGGGATCGACGTGCGCGTGCCGGAGCTGCCGAGCGCCGGGGCGGAGGCGGGCCAGCGCGGCGATCTCGCGGCGGACGCGGCCGCGGTCCGCGCGGCGCTCGCCGGGGTGCCCGGCGAGGCGATCGTTGTCGCGCACTCCTATGGGGGGCTGCCGGTGACCGAGGTGGCGGCCCGGACGGGCAATGTCGCCCACATCGTTTACCTGTGCGCGTTCATGCTCGGCCCGGGGGAGTCGCTGCTCTCGGCGATCGGCGGACAGCCCCCGCCGTGGTCGATCCTCTCCGCCGACGGCGCGACGGTGACGCCCGCCGATCCGCGCAGCGTCTTCTACAACGACTGCACCGAGGAGGTGGCGGCCGCCGCCGAGGCGGATCTGGTGCCCCAGGCCATGGCCGCCTTCACCCAGCCGCTGACCGCCGCGGCCTGGCAGGAGCTGCCGTCGACGTACGTGATCTGTGAGCGCGACAACGCGATCCCGGTGTTCGCGCAGGAGGCGATGTCGCAGCGCGCGCGGAAGGTCCTGCGCCTCGACGCGAGCCACTCTCCGTTCCTGTCGCGGCCGGACGAGGTGGCCGCGATCGTGCGCGACGTCCTCGCGTCGCCCCTCGGCGACGCCGGCTGAGCTGTCGTAGCGCGGCGGCGACCTCCCGGCCTCCGCCGTGCACCCCGCTCGAACCGCGGTCATGGGGCGGCGCAGCGGACCGATCGTGGTCTGCATTGCATGAAGGGCGTGAAAGACGCAGAGGCGGGAAATACGCGGAATCGGAAATCACGGGGAACAAGCAGGGGAACAAGCAGGGAACAAGCAGGGGAACAAGCATGGGAAAGCGCGACCCCGCCACTCCAGCCCTTGTGCGCACCACGGACATCCCTCTTGACAGCTCGAACCGGCGTGTGGTCCGTTTATCGTGGACGACGCGTGTGCTGCGTGGAGGCTGGACCGGTTGTGGGACTCGCGTACCTGCTCTCGGTATCGTGCTCACCTACAGCGCCAGTCACCCCGACGCTGCAATCGTCCTCCGGAGCCTGTTGCCCTACGAGGAGCAGAGTCTCCCCCGGTGACGTTCACGTCGGGCGCACAGACGAGGAGGGGTCTCATGCTGACGATCGGACGATGGGGGATCACGGCGCTCGGGCTCACGCTGATGACGGCGGCATGCGGATCGAGCGATGCCCCCGGCGCGGGTGAGCGGACCGCGCCCATCCAGCGAGCGCCGACCCTCGCGAGCGAGTTCACGCCCATGGAGCTCGAGGAGACGATCGACAACCTCGTCGCCGAGATCAACAAGAACGCGACCCAGCCCATGCAGATGGCGATCCTGCTGAAGGAGGCCGACGGCTTCTGGTCGCCGGTCGTCAGGGCCGCGAACCAGGCCATGGGTGAGCTCGACGTCACGGGGAGCGTGCTCGGGCCCATCGAATCGAAGGGCGATGAGGAGGAAAAGGTCGAGTTCCAGAACCAACAGATCAAGCAGGCGGTCGCGGACGGCGCGGAGGGGATCGGCATCGCGCCCTTCGGCAACACCCAGACAGCCGCCGTCGATGAGGCGGTCGCGGACGGCGTCGACGTGGTGACGCTCGACACCGACGTGCCGACCACGAAGCGCTCGCTCCACATCGGGACGCTCGACAGGTCTGCCGGCGCCACGGCCGGGGAGACCTTGCTCGCGGAGCTCCTCCCGGCGCCGGGGACGGTGCTCATCCACGGCAACGAGGACGCGGGCTGGGTCAGCGGATTCGAGCGGACGCAGGGCGCCGTGGAGGTGCTCGAGGCCGCCGGGTACGAGGTCCTGGTGCGCGCAGCCAGCTGGGAAGAGGCGGGTGAGACCGAGGACGTCGACTGGATGAAGGCCCAGATCGAGACAGCGGACCCGCCCGTCGTGGGGATGATCGGCCTGTTCAACATCTCGTATCGGTGCGCCATGGCCGCAGAGGCCGCGGGCGAGAACGACTTCCCCATCGTCGCCTTCGACTTCGATCCGAGGACGGTCAACTACATGCGCACGGGGCACATCAAGGCCACACACATCCAGCGGCAGTACTACCAGGGATATCTCGTGCCCTACATCCTCTACGGCATCAAGAGCATCGGCCTCGACGCGACCAGGGAGATCCTCGCCCCGCATCGGGTCGACGACAGTCGGATCAACACCGGGCTCGACGTGGTTCGAGCGGACAAGATCGACGCCTACAACGACTTCCTCGACCTGATCGGCTCGAACCAGTAGCGGAGCCGGGCCCGAGGGGCTCCACGGAGCCGCGCTCGGCCGGGAGGAGCGCTATCCGTCGTCCGGCAGGTACAGCTTCACGTCGTCGAACTCGGCGGTGCCCTCGTAGTAGTTGATGTGCGGATCGCCGAAGAAGAAGTGATCCGGATAGGCCGACCCCGCCGGCCAGGTCTCGAACGTCTCGCCGTGGTCGACCGTCTCGTTGTGGACGGGAGGCTCGTACTCCTCGGGGCGCTGGTTGTAATGCCAGGTCACCGGCGGCTCGCGGAAGCCCCTCCGGGCCGCGTACGTCGTGCGGCCGCCGTGATGGAACCTGCCCGCCGCGGACATCGCGTAGCCCTCGCCGTCGCGCTCGACGGTGAACACGTACGCCTCCCCGTCGAGGTACTTGTCCACGAAGACCGGGCCGACCTTCCACCCGCCCGGCGTGTACGACGTGAAGCCGTTGCCGTTCCAGGGGCTCCCGAAGGCGTCGCCGCGGAGCCACAGCATGCTCACGTAGCGCGAGCCGTCCTGCTCGGCCCGGCCGGTCAACGGGTTCCAGACCGACGACCAGGGGCCGCCCTCGCCGAAGTTGTTGTCTGTGTCCATCACGACCTTCCGGTGATGATGGATGAAGACGTTGTTGTGCGGCGCCGGGCGCGCGTAATCGGTGATGCAGAGAAAGTAAACACCGTTTCCGAACGTCGCGGACAGCGGCGTCGTGCTCAGGTCGCTGAACCGCCAGGGGTCGGCCGCCTCGTCGCCGTCATAGCCGTTGACCTTGCCCCCGTGCGTCCAGCTCCCCTCGACCATGCCGCCGAAGGCGATGTTCGAGACGGTCACCTCGACGCGGTACCGCGCCGGCAAGGGCGCTGTCGAGCGGAGGATGGCGCCGTCGTGATGACGGGTCGAGACGAGCCGCGCCCGGCCGCCCACCGCCTCGAAGCGGCCGCCCGTCTCGGGGACGCCGTCGCTGTCGCTGTCGCGGCCGTACAGCTCGACCGTGAGCCAGCCCCCTTCCCCGTACGTGAAGGACTTCCGGAACGAGCGGAACTTCCTCAGCCCCTCGCGGAACACCTCACCGCCGCGCGCGAGGAAGAACGCGCCGTCTTCATCGAAAGAATCGACGTGATAGGGGCTCCCGTCGCCATAGGAGTCCTCGGTCCACGCCGCGGGCTCCCGGAACGGCGCGTCGAAGGTCTCGTGGTGCACGAGCTTCCACCGCGTGACGGCGTCCCGCGTGTCCCGCGCCGCAGGCGCCGACGGCCGCGGCGCGCCGGCGCTCGTCCCGGGTGCCTCGCGCGCCGGCGCGCGGGAGCACGCCGGGAGCGACAGGGCGAGCAGGACGAGCAGCCGGGTCATGCGTCTCGCGCGGGTGTGCCTCACGCAAGGAGCAGCGCGCGGGCGGCGCTCAGCGGTTCGGCTGGGGGGTGAGGCGCAGGTACGGGCGGACGGCGTTGTAGCCCTTCGGGAACTTCTGCGCGAGGACCGTGGGATCCTGGAGCGAAGGGACGATCACGACGTCATCGCCGTCCTTCCAGTTGGCCGGCGTCGCCACGGAGTGGCTGTCCGTGAGCTGGAGCGAGTCGATGAGGCGCAGGAGCTCGTCGAAGTTGCGCCCCGTGCTCGCCGGGTACGTGAACGTCGCGCGGACCTTCTTGTTCGGGTCGATGACGAACACCGAGCGGACCGTGAGCGTGTCATTCGCCTGCGGGTGAATCATCCCGTAGAGGCTCGACACCTTGCGGTCGACGTCGGCGAGGATCGGGTAGTTCAGCTTCGTGCGCTGCGTCTCCTCGATATCCACGGTCCAGCGCTTGTGCGAGTCGACGTCGTCGACGCTGAGGGCGATCGGCTTGACGCCGCGCTTGTCGAACTCCGCCTTGAGGTTCGCGACCGCGCCGAGCTCGGTCGTGCAGACCGGGGTGAAATCCTTCGGGTGCGAGAACAGGATCACCCACGAATTCCCGGCCCACTCGTGGAACCGGATGGTCCCGTGCGTGGACTCTTGCTCGAAATCGGGCGCGATGCTTCCGAGTTGCAGGCTCATGACAGTCCCTCCTGGCCGCGGCCATATGTCCGCTATGGCGGAGGAATGTCTGCCAAGCTGCTCATGGTGTCAAGCCGGTCGCTGCGCTCTTTCTTCGACGCGGCGCGACGCCGGGGGCCGGCCCACCGGGCAGCGCAGGACCGGGCGGGCCTACGGCGCCCGCGGCAGGCCCACGATCGCCTCAGAGGGCGCCGATCTCGCGCCGGAGGCCGTCCCAGCGGATCTCGCGCGGCGGCGCCGGGCGCCGCTCGCCCGCCCCGACCGGCTGGCTCGAGCACTCCCCGCGCTCGAGGAGGTGCAGCGCCTCCGCGAGGGCCGTCTCGTCCGGGTCGCCCAGCTCCGCGTTGAGCGTGTCGCCGGCGGGGCAATCCGGGGTGAAGCCGTCGTAGTAATCGCCCTCTTCCCTGGCGTTGAGCACCCGGAACGAGATCGGGTTGATGAGCTTGTCGCAGTAGTCCCAGCCGTGCATGCCGACGGGCTTGCCGTGCGTTGTCGAGCCGACGAGCTTGACGTCGATGTAAGGACGGAGGCTGTTGATCAGCGTCTCGCTGGCGGAGGCCGTGCCGCCGGAGGTGATGACGACCAGCCGGGACAGGGGGAGCGCCGGCGCGTCGAGCTCCTCGAACGAGGCGCGCTTGTCCCAGTCGCCGTGCCTGTCGTTGTGCGCGGTGATGTCGAGCAGCGCGCCGGCCGTCGCCGGCTGGTGGATCAGGCTCGCGAGGTGCCGCTCGACGTCGAGGCGCCCCCCGCCGTTGTAGCGCAGGTCGAGGACCAGCTCGTTCACCTGGCCCTCCCGGAACGCCGCGAAGGCGCGATCGAGCTCTCCCGCCGAAGGCTCGATGAAGGTGGTGAGCATGAGGTAGCCGACCGTCGACGAGCCGACCTGGAGGACGCGCGGGTTCAGCACCGTGGTGACGGCATACCAGGCCTTCCGGACGGCGACAGTGGCGACCTCCTCGCCCGGGCGCTCGACGGTCAGCGAGATCTCGTGTCCTTCCTCGTCGGGGCCCGTCACCTCTGCCCAGCGGTCGTCGCGCGCGATCTCCTCGACGTCGATGTCGTTGACGGCCAGCACCCGGTCGCCCCGGCGGAGGCCCGCCGCGCCCGCGGGCGAGGCGGGGTGGACCAGGGCGAACCGGAGGCTGCCCTCCTGGTCGAAGCTCCACCGGAAGCCGAGCCCCAGGGTCTGTCCTTCACGGAAGTACGCCTCGTAGTCGCTCTTGGGCGTGATGTAGCTCCAGCGGTCCCGGCCCTTGTCGACGAGGTCCTCGAGCAGCGCCTCGGGCGAGGGGTAGCTCTGGAGGTCCAGATCCGGCACGCCGTCGTACCAGAGATAGACATCCTTCATCAGGTTGAACAGAAACTCGTTCTGCCCGGCCGTGGAGCAGTCCGCCGCCTGCGCCACCGTCCCCTCGGACGGGGTACAGCCCGTCGTGACGGCGACGGCCAGCGCGAGGGCACACGGGGAGAGGACCGCGACAAGCTTCGAAGCGACCATGGCCTCAGCTCACCACGAAACGGAAACGGCGAGCAACGCCGATCTGGGGCGGGGTCGTGCCGGACGCCGCCCCGGGCGCGCTGCGGGGGGATGGAGGGAGCGGGGGGACGCTAGTCGCGCATCATCCAGCGGCGGCCACGGAGCAGCGGGCGCAGCGCGGCCTCGGAGGGGCGGGTGGGGGTCACGCCCGTCCAGGCAGCGAGGGCGCCGAGGGCCAGCGCCTGATCGGCGGGGGCGAGCGCGAGGATGACGGCGCCGTGGGTGCCGCCGGGCGCGATGAAACGGTGGGAGTCCCGGGCAGCCCCGACGTCGAAGGCAGCGGCTGTGTACGGGTCGTTCTCGCCGTAGATGAACAGGAAACGCTCGCCCTCGGCGGTGAGCCAGCCGGAGACGTCCTGCATCGCCCCGGGATCGAAGACAGGCGTGCTGTCAGGACGGGGCTGGACGAACGAGGTGGGCACGTTCGCGCCAGGATACAGGAGGAGATCGGCGAGGTGCGCCTCCGCGAAGCCCGGATAGCCGAGCTCCGCCGCAGCTTGCCAGTGGTACGGCTCGACGTTCAGGAGCCAGGGGTCGGACCAGAGATGAGGAGCGTTCGCCTCGTCGAGGAAAGCCCAGACGTCGCCGTCGTCCGACGCCGCGGTCGGCACGCGCTGGCAGAAGCTCGAGTCCCGGTACTGCCAGAGGGAGAAGACAGACTCGATGACGGCGACGTCCAGCGCCCTGTCGGCGCCGAGGAGGTCATAGGTGACGCCGCGCTCCTCCGCATCGGCCTCCATCGCGTCCACCATGGCAGGGCGACGCAGCAGCACCTCGCGCTGGAAGCGCTGAAGGGCCTCGCGGCACGCGGGGTCGCCGCGCTCGGCCACGAAGTCGACGTAGCGCGGGTCGGAGACGCCAGCGCTGTGCGGGGCCACGTAAGCCACGGTGCCGTCCACGTCGGCCGGATAGAAGCGGCGATGATAGACCGAGGTCATGCCGCCCTTGCTGGTGCCGGTGGAGATCCATCGGCCGTCGTAGAGCGGCCGGATCGACGCGATCACGCGGTGAACGTCCGCGGCGGCCTGCTCGATGGTGAGCAGCGACCAGTCCCCTGACTCCGGGCGGGAGGGGGTGAAGAAGCGATGCTCGACCCGGATCTGGTTGGCGGCGAGCAGCTCGGTCGGCTCCTCGAGCCACTGGACTTCAGGGTAGATCTCGTACCCCTCGGTGACGAGCACCACGGGCGCCGCACGATCCCGGTGGTGCAGCACAACGCGCTGCTGGAAGCGCACACCGTCGGGGTCGGCGTGATCCGCGGGCTGGTCGAGCTCCATGACGAAGTAGCGAGTTCCGGGAATGCTCGACTCCTCCTCCGAGACCGTGAGGCCTTCGAGGTCCCGAAGCTGATCGAGGAGATCGCGCGGGCCCGCGCCGCCGCCGCCCGCGCCGCCGCCGCCGCTTCCGCCTGCATGGCCGCCGCCACCGCCGTCGCTTGCGCCCGCGCCGCCGCCGCCGCCCGCGGCGCCTTCGCCGCCGGAGCCCCCGGAGCCCCCGGAGGGCGGGCCGCTGCCGGCTTCATCGCCACAGGCGACGGCCGCCAGGGCGAACAGGGTGAAGGCGAACCAGGAGAGGGAAGGAGCGCGCATGTCGGACCCAAGTACATGAGCCGGAGCTCCGCTGAGCCGGAATCGAACAAGAAAAGCTCGCGGCTGTGCGCTGCCGAACGCGATCTTTCGTTGATAGCGAAAGCGGGGAATGTCCACCAACCTGTATGACATTGCTTCGCGCCAGGTCTGTCTTCACGGCAACCCTCGTCGCGCTCTTGCTCGCGGCTTGCGGTGGAAGCGGCGAGGATCCGGGTGGCTCCGTCGGCGAGCGCGGCACGGGCGGATCCTCCGGCGGCCGCCCTGCCGCGCTGTCCGCCGAGGCCGGGTTCATCGAGGTCCCGGGATCGGAGACGCTCGGCCCGGGCTGGCCATCACAGATGTTCTATTCCTTCCTGCCCGCCGAGGAGCGCCCGGAGCGCGCGCCGCTCATCCTGTTCTTCAACGGCGGCCCGGGCGCCGCGACAACCAGCATCCTGCTGCCCTACGGGACCGGACCCCACACGCTGGACCCCACGGCGCCCGCCAACGCCGCGCCGATCGCGAACGACGCGTCGTATACGCGCTTCGCGAACCTGCTGTACGTCGACGCGCGCAGCACGGGGTTCTCGTACGAGCGCGCGAGCCCCCGCCCGTCGGACTGCCACGGTCGAGCGCAGCTCTACATCGCCGACGCCGCCGACTTCATCCATGTGCTGCTCGAGTTCCTCGACGCGCACGAGGCGCTCCGCGACAACCCGGTCGTCGTCGCAGGAGAGAGCTATGGCGGCACGCGCGCTGCGGTGATGCTCTACATGATGCAACATTACGCGCTCCGCGCGGACGGGCTCGAGGTGATGGGGCTCGCGCCTCTCTGGCTGAAGGACAGGATGCAAGCGCACCTCGACGCGGCCTTCCCGGCGCGCGCCGGAGCCCGCCAGGAGCCGTCGCAGGTGGCCGAGCAGTTCGGGTGGCAGGTGCTGATCCAGCCCAACCTCTTCGGGCTGCAGCAGGCGATGTACGAGGAGCCGCTCGCGCGGGCGGACCCGGACCTCGCCGAGCACTTCGCGGCCCCGGGGGCGCGGGACCGCTTCGACGTGCGCAGGACTGTCGAGGAAGGAGCGCGCGTCGCGGAGCACGCCGCGAGGTCGATGCGCAACCCGGAGCACCTCGAGACGCTCCTTGGCGTGCGGCTGACCGAGATCGCCGGGCTCACGCCGCCGGAGCGGTGGCCCTCCTCGCGGTACTTCTGGAGCGGCAGCGAGGCGGCGAGGGCGACGGCGAGCGAGGGCGCGCTCCGCGCGGAGCTCGGCAGGCTCGGCGCAGACGACGCGTACTGGCTGCCCGAGGGGCTACCGTGCCAGGGCTACCTCGGCGACCACGGCTCGCTGCGCGCGCTCGGCAAGGTCCTGCCGCACACGGCGACGTTCATCACCAACGCTCGGTACGACGCGGCCGTCTACACGGAGGCCTTGCCTGTCTTCTTCGCGGAGCGCTCGGTCTACGAGGTCGAGATCGACATGTCGCTGCCCGCGGGCGCCGCCCGGCCCGGCGTCGTTCGCCTCACCAGCGACGAGGCGGACATCGCGCTCCGGTTCCCGACGTACGCGTCAGGGCACGCCGTCTCGGTGAGCGCCCCGCGCGAGCTCGCCGAGGACATCGCGGCGTGGCTCGCCGAGACCGGCGCGTCGGGTCGGAGGTGAGCCACGCAGGCAGCCGAGAGCCCGGCGATAATTTGTTATTTATATTACACAATACCTCGACCGGGCCCTGACCGAGGTTGAGGTTCGCCCGACCGAGGTTGAGGTTCGCCCGACCGAGGTTGAGGTTCGCCCGACCGAGGTTGAGGTTCGCCCGACCGAGGTTGAGGTTCGCCCGACCGAGGTTGAGGTTCGCCCGACCGAGGTTGAGGTTCGCCCGACCGAGGTTGAGGTTCGCCCGACCGAGGTTGAGGTTCGCCAAATATGTAATGCAGATTACTCCGCCGCCTCGACCAGGTCCCGACCGTGGTTGAGGTTCGCCGGCCGCGGGAGGCCGTAGCGGTCGCGCAGCGTCCTGCCCTCGTACTGCGTACGGAACAGGCCGCGCTTTTGCAGGATCGGCACCACGTGGTCGACGAACGCCGCGAGGCCCGACGGCAGCACCGGCGGCATCACGTTGAAGCCGTCGGCGGCGCCCTGCTCCCACCAGTGCTGGATCGCGTCCGCCACCTGCTCGGGCGTGCCCGCGAACGTCCGGTGCCCGCGGCCGCCGCCGAGGCGGCCGATGAGCTGGCGCACCGTCAGCCGCTCGCGCCGGGCCAGCGTCACGATCAGCGTGTAGCGGCTCTTCGCGCCCTCGATCTGATCCTCGCTCGGCAGATCCTTCGGCAGCTCGGCGTCGAGGTCGAGGTCCTCCGGCTTCACGCGCAGCGTCTGCGCGAGCTGCCGCTTCGCGTACTCCGGCTTGATGAGCCGGTCGAGCTCCGCGTCGAGCGCCTGCGCCTCGGCCTCCGTCGCCCCGATGACGGGCACGATCCCCGGCAGGATCTTGATCCCCTCCGGATCGCGCCCCAGCGCGCGCACCCGCGCCTTCAGGTCGCCGTAGAACTGCTGCGCGTCCGCCAGCGTCTGCTGCGCCGTGAACACGGCCTCGGCGTAGCGCGCCGCCAGCTCCTTGCCGTCGTCCGACGAGCCGGCCTGCACGAGCAGCGGGTAGCCCTGCGGCGGGCGCGGCACGTTGAGCGCCCCCTCGACCTTGAAGTACCGGCCCACGTGCCGCGGCGGGTAGATCCTGCGGTCGTCCCCCCAGACGCCGCTCTCCTTGTCGCCGAGCGGGGCGTCGTCGCCCCAGCTATCCCAGAGCTTCAGCGACACGTCGATGAACTCGGCCGCCCGCGCGTACCTGTCGCTGTGCGCCGGCAGCTCGTCGAGGTTGAAGTTGCGCGCCGCGTCCACGCCGGCCGTCGTGACGATGTTCCAGCCGGCCCGGCCCCCGCTGATGTGATCCAGCGACGCGAACCGCCGCGCCAGGTTGAACGGCTCGTTGTACGTTGTCGAGGCGGTGGCGATCAGCCCGATGTGCTCGGTCACCCCCGCCAGCGCCGCCAGCAGCACCGTCGGCTCGAGCGTCCCCGCCGGCCGGCGGCCCACGTTGTTCCAGAGCACCGGGCTGTCGGCCAGGAACAGCGAGTCGAGCTTCCCCCGCTCCGCGATGCGCGCCAGGTTCTTGAAATGCTCGACGTTCGTGTTCGCGAACGGGTCGCTCCCGGGCAAGCGCCACGAGGCCTCGTGGTGGCCGACGCTCATGAGAAACGCGTTGAGATGCAGTTGTCCAGGCCGATGGGTCACAAGGCACTTCCTTCCACGTCAGATTCCACGTCAGTTTCCACGTCAGATTCCAGCTCAGGATTCCAGCTCAGGGCTCGACGCGACGTCCCCGGCGACGGCGGCGGCCGGCGCGACGCCGAGCGCGGCCAGCAGCGACTCGCGGTGCGCGAGGAAGCGGGGGTGGCGCAGCGGGCGCGGCGCCGGCAGATCGATCCGCCGCTCCTCGGCGATGCGGCCCTCGACGAGCACGAGCACCCTGTCGGCGAGCGTGATCGCCTCGTCCACGTCGTGGGTGACCAGCAGCACGGCGGGGCGGTGCCGCACGCACAGCTCGCGCAAGAGGTCGTGCATGCGCATGCGGGTCAGGGCGTCGAGCGCGCCGAACGGCTCGTCGGCCAGCACGAGCTCCGGCTCGCGCACAAGCGACCGCGCCAGCGCGACCCGCTGCTGCTCGCCGCCGGACAGCTCGACAGGCCACGCGCGCTCCCGCCCGGCCAGCCCGACCTCCGCGAGCGCGGCCAGGCCGCGCGCCCGCGCCGAGGGCTCGTCGAGCCCCAGGATCACGTTGTCGAGCACCCGCGCCCACGGCAGGAGCCGCGTGTCCTGGAACACGACAGCGCGGTTCTCCGGCGCCCTCAGCTCGCCCGAGCCTGTCACGTCGTGATCGAGCTCGGCGATCGCCCGCAGCAGGGTGCTCTTGCCCGAGCCGCTGCGACCGAGCAGCGCGACGAACTCGCCCTTCTGGATGTCGAGGTCGACGGCGTCGAGGATCGTGCGGGCGCCGAAGCGGCGGACCAGGCCGCGGATCCGCACCGTGGGCGGGGCCGCGATCAGCCGGCCAGGATGCGTCGCCATGCCAGGGTCTTTCGCTCGATGAGCCGGACGGCCGAGTCCGAGGCCAGGCCGAAGAGCCCGTACACGACGAGGCCGAGGAGGATGATCTCCGTCTGGCCGTACGAGCGGGCCAGCGACATCATGTGACCGATGCCGCTCGTGGCGTTGATCTGCTCGACGACGACGAGCGCCAGCCACGCGCCGGTGACAGCCAGCCGGACGCCCATCAGGAAGCCCGGCAGCGCCCCCGGCAAGGCCACCTTCCGGACGAACTGCCACCGGGACAGCCGCACCGTCTCGGCCAGCTCCACGTAGCGCGCGTCGATGGTGCGCAGCGCGGCGTGGGTGTGGACGTAGACAGGGATGACGACGCCGAGGGCGATCGTGAGCACCTTCATCTGCTCGCCGATGCCGAACCAGAGGATCAGCAGCGGGATGAGCGCGAGCGTCGGGATCGCGCGCTTGATCTGCACCGGCCCGTCGACGAGCGCCTCGCCGACGCGGGTCAGCCCGGCGAGCAGCGCCAGGACGGTGCCCAGCCCGACCCCGAGCGCGAGCCCGAGGAAGGCCCGCTGCGCCGACGTGAGCAGGTTCGACAGGAGCCGCCCGTCGGCGATCAGGTCGCGGGCCGTGGCGACAACGGTCCAGGGCGCGGAGAGCACGCGCGCGTCGAGCGCGCCTGTCGCCGACGCGACCGCCCAGCCCGCGAGCAGCAGCGCCGGGCCGATCGCGAGGCCGTACGGGAGGCGCCGGCCCGGGCCCAGGCGGCGCCGCGGGCGGCGGCCGGACAGGGCGCGGGCGGACGGGCCGCGCGGCGTGCTCGCCGGCGCGAGCGCGCGCACGTCGTCGAGCGGCGCGTGGACGTCGGCCGTCGCGGAGAGGGCGTGGAGGCTGGCGAGCCGCGGGGAGGCGGCCCTCGTGGGCAGTGCGGTCGTCATGGCGTGCTCCTTTCGGCCGTCGCCGGCCGGTCCGTCGGCGCGGCGCCCTGCGCGGCGCCGGCCACCTCCGCTCCGATCGTCTGGAATCGAAGGTCGAAGATCGTCCTGGCCTCGAAGCGCTCCTGGCCGGAGGCCTCGGCGAGCAGGTCGACGGTCTCCTGGGTCAGCGCGATCGACTCGGCCCAGTCGCGCGGGTACAGCGGCTTGCCGGCGCTCTCGATGAGGAAGCGCCCTTCGCCGGCCGTGAGGCCCTGGTCCTTGACGTAGTACGCCTCGACCCACGCGTCCGGGTGCGCGTGGGCCCAGAGCTGGGCCCGGGTCCGCCACTTCACGTACTCGCGCAGCGCCGCCGCCTTGTGGGCGTCCTCGAGCGCCGCCGCGCGCACGTGGAGGAAGCTGAGGTTGTCGCGGACCCCGTGCGCGATCGACGAGGCGCCCTCGGCGCCGTACTCGTTGAGGTAGCGCCGCAGGATGGTGCCGGACAGCGGCGCGACGTCGACCTGGCGGCTCGTGAGCGCCTCCTTGAACTCGGGGCTGGCGAGCTGGACGAGCGTGACGTCCGCTGGCGACAGCCGCGCCGCCCGGAGCGCGCGCTGCACGAGCGCGCCCTGCGCCTGCCCCGGCGAATAGGCGATCTTCTTGCCGCGGAGATCGTGGATCGACGACAGGCGCACGCCGGGCGCCGTGGCCAGCTCGTAGATCGGCTTTTCCCGGACGTACACAGCGACGATCTTCACGTCGAGTCCGGTGAAGGTGGCGTGGATGGGCGGCGTGTCGCCGACCGCGCCCGCGTCGAGGACGCCGGCGCGGAACGCCTCGACTGTCTGCGGTCCGCCGCTGATGTTCTGCCAGTCCACGACGAACGGCAGCCTGTCGATGTCGCCGGAGAGCTGGAGTTGCTTCTGCACGGTCGGATCACCGATGCTGAGCCGCGTCTCGCGCGGGAACGCGTCCGGGATCGGGGCGTCCGGGGCGAGCCGGGGGGCGGCGCTCGCCGCGCCCTCGCGCTTGCACCCGGTCAGGGCGACGAGCGCCGCGAGCACCAGAAGAAAGCGTTTCCTGTCGATGAGCGTGCGCAGATGGACCTCGGTGCGCGGCTGGAAGCGTGGCTGTTCCTCGGGCGCCCAGGCGCCGCCCCGCCGCCCAGCCGGCGACGGAGAAGGGTCCTGGGAGACGCGGAGATGGGCTTCGGCACGTCGGCCATCGCGCCATCGCGACCGGCTCCACCGGCGGCGCCGCGCCTTGATCCGCAGGTTCAGCAACACCCATGCCGCCGCGCGGCTCGCGTGCCGGCGTCGGCCGTCCATGGGCCCGCGCCCGCTGGCGCGCGGCGCCGTCGCGCGGCGCTCGGCGGCGACGGCGCGCGGATCTGCGGCCGCGCTGCTTCCCCAGAAGCAGCCGGTGGTGATCCGCTGCTCCGGCGCGAGCACGGCCGCCTCCGTCCGGAGGGCGAGGCGGCGCGCCGGCCCGACCGGACGCGGCTACGCGCGGCGCCCGCGCACGCCGAGGGCGTCGAGCAGGTAGTCGCGGAAGGCGCGGATCTTCGGCGGCAGGAAGCGCGTCCCGGGGTGGACGAGGTAGAGGGGGGCGGCGCCGTCGATCGTGTGGTCCGTGAGCACGGGGACGAGCCGCTTCGCCTCGAGGTCGCCCCGCACGTTGACCTCGGGGACGAGCGCGATCCCGGCCCCGGCCAGGGCGACCTCGCGGCAGAACGAGTAATCCGAGGCCGAGATCGCCGCGCGCACGCGGAGCTCCGCGCGGTCGCCGCCGTCGCGCGGCTGCAGGGCGATCGTCGCGTGGCCGCGCGTCGTCTGGGCCATCAGGAGCCGGTGCCCCTTCAGGTCGTCGGGCCTGCGCACGGGCCTGTGCTTGCGGAGGTAGGCCGGCGCGGCGAAGAGCCCGACCTCGAGGTGCAGCAGCTTGTGGGCGATGAGCGACGAGTCCGGCAGGCTCGAGGTCGCGCGCAGGGCGACGTCGATCTGGTGGGCGTCGAAGTCGAGCAGCGCCTCCGTGAGCAGCATCTCCAGCGAGATCTCGGGGAAGCGCTCCGCGAAGCCCGCCGAGAGCGGCGCGAGGATGCTCAGACCGAGATCGAACGGCGCGGTCACGCGCAGGTGCCCGCTCGGCCTGGCGCGCGCCTGCTGCACCGCCACGTTCGCGTCCTCCAGCAGCTCGAGCGCCCGGCCGACCCGCATCCTGTAGGCGAGGCCGTCGTCGGTGGCCTGCACCCGCCGCGGGCTGCGCCGGAGCAGCTCCACCCCGAGCGCCTGCTCGAGCCGGGTGATGCGCCGGCTGACGCTGCCCTTGGTCTCGCCCAGCGTCTTCGCCGCCGCCGTGATCGATCCGAGATCGACGACCAGGCAAAAGGCCCGCAAATCGGCCAGATCGGCGTCGATGGTTTCCCGTTTCGCAACCTCACGTTTCATTCTGCGGCGATTGTATCATTCCTGGAAACATCCTAGGGTCCGTCTCATGGATCGCCGCGCTGCCCTGAGGTTCCTGCTCGCCGCGGGCGGAGCCTTGCCCTTCGCGGGCGCATGCCGGCCGTCGACGTCGACCGAGGGAGGTCCCATGTCCGAACCCCAGCAACAGGCGCGCGAGGCGCGCATGCCCGCCATCTTCCTCGCGCACGGCTCTCCCTTCCTGCTCGACGATCGCGCGTGGGTGGCCGAGCTCGGCGCGTGGGCGCAGGCGATGCCGCGCCCGAGATCCATCCTGATGCTCTCGGCCCACTGGGTCGACGCGCCTGTCACGATCGGCGCCACCGAGACCGTGCCGCTCGTCTACGACTTCTACAACTTCCCCGAGAAGTACTACCAGGTGACGTATCCCGCGCCGGGCGCCCCCGCGCTCGCGCGGCGCGTGCGCGAGCTGCTCGGCCCCCTGGGTCGGGTCGCGGAGGCCCCGGGCCGCGGCCTCGATCACGGCGCGTACGTGCCGCTCGTCTGCATGTACCCGGGCGCGGACATTCCTGTGCTCCAGGTCTCCTTGCCGACCCTCTCTCCCGCCCCGCTCCTCGAGATGGGGCGGGCGCTCGCGCCGCTGCGCGACGAGGGGGTGCTCGTCGTGGGCAGCGGCTTCTTGACCCATAACCTCCGCGCGGCAGACTGGCGCGGCGATGCGGTCACGCAGCCCTGGGCCACCGAGTTCGACGCCTGGTGCGCCGACGTCCTGGCGCGCCGGGACGTGGACGCGCTGCTCGATTACCGCGCGCGCGCGCCGGGGGTGCGGATGGCGCTCCCGACCCACGAGCATTTCGTGCCTGTCGTCGCCGCCGTCGGCGCGTCGCTCGACGTGGGCGAGCGCGTGGCGTTCCCCATCACGGGGCTCACCTATGGCACGTTCACGAAGCGCTCTGTGCAATTTGGCTGACCAATTAAGGAGAATGTCTCTCATGATCACGTCCCGCATCGCTCGCATCGCGCTCCCCGCGGCTCTCCTGCTCTCGCTCGCGGGCTGCGAGGATCCGACCAAGGACAAGCCCAGGGCGACCGTCTCGTCCGCCGCGCCGGCGCAGCCGCAGGCGCAGGCGCCCTCAGGCGCCGCCGAGGCGCTCCCCATCGACGCGGCCGCCTCGACCATCGGCTTCGTCGGCTCCAAGGTGACGGGCAAGCACGAGGGGAAATTCGAGAAGATCTCGGGCTCCATCACGCTCGTCGGCGGCAAGGCCGAGGGCGGCAAGCTCAGCATCGAGGCCGACACGTCGTCGGTGAAGACGGACGCGGAGAAGCTCGACGGTCACCTCAAGTCGAAGGACTTCTTCGACGTGGAGCAGTTCCCCAAGGCGACCTTCACCTCGACGCAGATCAAGGCCGGCGGCGAGAAGGGCGCGACGCACACCATCACCGGCGAGCTCGAGCTGCACGGGGTGAAGAAGGCCATCACCTTCCCCGCGACGATCACCGAGGGCGCCGACAGCGTGTCGGGCACCGCCGAGTTCGTGATCAACCGGAAGGATTTCGGTATCGAGTATCCGGGCAAGCAGGACGACCTGATCCGCGACGACGTGCTGCTCAAGCTGTCGCTCAAGGCGCCGCGCAAGCAGGGCTGAGCGCGCGGGGGAATGCCCTCGTTGCGCAGGCCTTTTCAGTGAGAGATTGAGCAGGGAGGCGGGGAGGCAGGGAGTAGTTTCTGGATTTGCCTCCCCGTCTCCTCGCCTCCCCGTGAATTTTCCGAAGAGCTCCCGCGCCCCGCCTCGATCGGCCATCGCCCCTGCGCCCTGGCCTCTCCTCCCCCTCCTCCGCCATCCATGACGAGGCCCCCGGGTCCATTCCGGGATGGCAGCGCCGTTCAGCAGGCGCTGTACGTGCCATACGAAGTGATCCCTGCCCGCATACCGGACTACATGGATCGCGAGAGTCCAGGGCTCCCCGCGCGCCGCGCGGCGACCGGCGCGGTGCGGAGGCGATCGACGCGGAGCCCCGGCCGACGCCGCGCCGGCCTGTCGCCTCGTCCTTGCATTGAAACAGGCACACGACAACTATTCAGCTTCAGCGACACGAGCGGTCGCCCATTCCACGGCGAAGCACGTCAATGAGACCGACGCTCGGCGGCGCCCTCGAGTGAGGCGCTTTTGCGCCGAGCAGCGCTCACTGAGGCGCTTTTGCGCCACACGACGCTCGCCGGCCAGGCGCCGCGGCGAGGAGGAGCGCTGGTACGCTGACTGCACCTACAAGCCATCGATTCTTCCGCTGGCAACGGGCAGCTCCAGACATACCGACGCAAGATCGCTCGAAAATTTTCCTTCCCATGATCATGCATTGAAATGCGTTGCGCCACGCGTCGAGCATGATAGTAAGCAAGCTCATCGGCGTAGCCGCGCGATCACCGTCGATTGTCGAGATCCGTCGCCAGCCAGATCGGACGAGATCGTACGAGAGGTATGCCGAGACGTCGCCTCAGCGCGCCTGGGGCTGGCCATTCGGCGAGCACAACGGATCACCAACATGGATGGGACGACATGAGGACAGCTCGGAGACAACGGTACTGGATGACCGGAGCGGCCACGCTGGCGCTCTTCCCTGCCGGCTGCATCGGTGAACCCGGCGGGGACGCCGAGGAGATCGGCGCCGACGAGGCAGCGCTCCTGACGAGCGCCCCGGTGAGGGGCGTCGAGTCCGGGAAATGCCTGGACGTGAAGGGGAGGAGCACCACGCCAGGCGCCGCGCTGCAGATCTACACCTGCCATGGTGGGGAGAACCAGGCCTTCACGTATACAGCCGCCGGCGAGCTCCGGGTCTATGGGACGACCAGGTGCGTCGAGGCGTCGGGCGGCGGGACCACCGCCGGTACCAAGGTGGTGATCGGCAATTGCTCCGGTCAGCCTCGCCAGAAATGGACGATGAACACGAACGGCACCATCGTCAGCCAGCCGTCCGGCCTGTGCCTGGACGTCGAGGGGCGGCGGACGGCCGACAGCACCCCCGTCAATCTGTGGACCTGCAACGGCCAGACGAACCAGCGATGGTCATGGCCGGACGATGGAGACACCCAGCCGCCGACGCCCCCTTCCGGCCTGAGCGCCAGCAACGTGACGTGCAGCTCGGCGACGATCTCCTGGTCGGCGTCGACGGACAACACCGGTGTCGCGTTCTATGACATCTACCACGACGGCCAGCAGATGACGTCGGTGAGCGGCTCCACGCTGTCGACGACCATCACCGTGCTGCCGGGCGTGAGCTGGGGGGTCTACGTCAACGCGCGCGACGCCGCAGGGAACGTCTCCCAGGCGAGCGAGACGCTGCCGCTGGCCACGCCGCACTGCGAGGTCGACACGCAGCCGCCGACCGCTCCGAGCAACCTGACCGCGAGGGCGTCGGGGACGAGCGTGACGCTCCAGTGGACCGCGTCGACCGACAACGCGGCGGTCACGGCGTACGACATCTACCGCGACGGCGCGAAGGTCGGCGCGGTGGCCGGCACGGCCTCGAACCCCCCTCCGACGACCTTCGTCGACAGCGGGCTGGCGGCGACGCGGGCCTACGCCTATCACGTGATCGCGCGCGACGCGCAAGGCAACGCCTCGCCGGCGAGCGGCTCCGTCTCGGTGACCACGGGGGCAGCCTGCAGCTCGGCGGTCTGCGACGTGGTCCAGGTGGCCACGGACAACGACGTTCCGTGGGGCCTTGTCGAGCTGCCGGACGGGGCGGTCCTCTACAGCCGGAGGGACGCGGACGACATCATCCGACTCGACCCGGCCACCGGCACGAAGACCACGCTCGGCACGGTGCCGAACGTCGCGGGCACGGACGGCGAAGGCGGCCTGATGGGGCTGGCCATCGCGCCGACGTTCAACACCGACGGGTGGCTGTACATCATGCACACGTCGCCCACGGACAACCGGATCGTGCGGATCAAGGTCGTCGGCAACAGGCTCGACACGTCGACGGAGCAGGTGCTCGTCTCCGGCATCCTCCGCAACAAGTACCACAACGGCGGCCGGCTGCGGTTCGGGCCGGACGGCAAGCTCTACGCCTCGACGGGTGACGCTCAGAACGCGGCCCTCTCGCAGGACACGAGCAGCCTCAATGGCAAGGTCCTGCGCATGGAGCCCGACGGCCGCGTCCCTTCGGACAACCCCTTCGGGAACCTCGTGTGGAGCTATGGTCACCGGAACCCGCAGGGGCTGGCGTTCGATTCCCTGGGCCGGCTCTGGGAGCAGGAGTTCGGCAACTCCGTGATGGATGAGACGAACCTCATCCAGAAGGGCGGGAACTACGGCTGGCCGAACTGCGAGGGGACCACGTCGCAAGGCGGCAGCGGCTGCGGGACGGCGGGCTACATCGCGCCGAAGCTCACGTACAGGACCTCCGAGGGGTCGTGCAGCGGGATCGCGATCGTGAACGACGTGTTCTACGCCGCTTGCCAGCGGGGGACACGGATGGTCCGCGCGGTCATCAGCGGGAGCAGCCTCACCAGCGTGCAGCAGCTCTTCGTGGGGACCTACGGGCGCCTCCGCACCGTCGAGCCCAGGCTCGGCGGCGGCCTCTGGCTGACGACGACCAACACGGGGGACAAGGACAGCACCCCGAACAACAGCAACGAGAAGATCTTCCGCGTCATTCTCGGCGGCTGAGCGCGCCGCCTGCCGTCCCGCGCTGCCCGCGCGGGATGGCCCGGATCAGAAGGGCGAGTCGCCCTCCCCCGGGACGATGATCGACTTCAGCGCCCCGTCCTGGCAGTCCGCCTGCAGGCGGAAGCCCTCGGCGGCGCTCGCCAGGTCGAAGCGGTGCGTGACGATGGAATCGACGTCCACCGCCCCCTCGGCGACCAGGCGGATCGCCCGCGGGTACACGTGCCCCATGCGCCGGGAGAGCTTGACCTTCAGCCCCTTGCGGCGGCATAGCGCCGCCGGCAGCGCGTAGCGGTCGCCCTCGGGGATGCCCGCGAGCACGACCCGCCCACCGATGCGCGCGGCCTCGGCCGAGTGGTGGAACCCCTCGGGCGAGTTCGTCGCCTCGATCACGAGGTCGACCCCCCGACCGCCGGTCCACTCCGCGACGGCCGCGAACGTCGGCGCCGCGTCGTGCGCGCCCAGCCGGCGCGCGGCCTCCGCCCTGTAGGCGACGGGGTCGACCGCGAAGACGCGGTCGGCCCCGGCGAGGCGCGCGAGCTGGACCAGGCAAAGGCCGATCGGCCCGCAGCCCAGCACCACCACGGTCTCCTGCAGGCGCACCCGCGCCAGGTCCATCGCGTGGACCGCGACCCCCAGCGGCTCCAGCATCACGGCCCGGCGCACCGAGAAGGCGCGGGGGACCGGCACGACCTGATCGGGGTACACCGAAAGCTGCTCCACCATGGCGCCGTGGAGCGGCGGCGCGCCCAGGAACTCCACGAAGGGGCACAGGTTCACGTGGCCGCGATGACACCACTCGCAGCGGCCGCAGGCGTGCGCGGGGTCGACGGCGACGAGCTGCCCCTTGGAAAGGCCCAGCGCCGGATAGTCCTGGGCGATCCAGCCCGCGAGCTCGTGCCCCGGCACGAAGGGATTGTGGATCTGCGCCGAGCCGATCCCGCCCTCCAGATAATAGTGCAGATCGCTGCCGCAGATCCCGCAGCCGGCGACCCGGATCGTCACCTTGCCCTCTTGCGGCGGCGGAGGCTCTACCTCGCCGAGCCGGACGTCGCGGATGCCGTGAATGAAGGTCGCTTGCACCGTTTCGGACTCCCCTTTCGCCATCGCGCCGGTATCCCGGCCGCTCCGGGCTGAACAATTGTCCCGGCGCGACTCCCACTGTAGTCTGCCTCCGTGATCGCTTGTCAATCATGCCTTCCGGTCCGCTGACGGGCGCCATGCGAGCCGACCTCGTCCTCGGTATCGACCTGAGCACCACCGCCGCCAAGGCGGTCGCCTTCGACGCCGAGGGGCGCGTGCAGGCCGCCGGCCGGGCGCCCCTCTCGCTGGCGCGGCCGGCGCCCGATCGGTTCGAGCAGGATCCGCGGGACTGGTGGGCGGCCCTGTGCCGGGCGGTCGCGGAGGTCACGGCCGCGGTGGACCCGGGCCGCATCGCGGGGCTCGCCATCGCGCACCAGCGCGAGACCTTCGCCTGCCTCGATCGCAGCGGCGAGCCGCTGCGCCCCGCGATGCTGTGGCTGGACGGGCGCGCGCGCGGGCAGGTCGGCTCGCTCGTCGGCCGCATCGGGGCCGACCGGCTGCGGGAAGTGTCCGGAAAGGCTGCTGATTTTGGCCCGGCGCTGCCCAAGATCGCCTGGCTGGCCGAGCAGGAGCCGGAGACGCACCGCCGCACCGCGCTCTTCTGCGACGTGCAGGCCTACCTGGTGCAGGCGCTGACCGGGCGCGCCCGCACGAGCTGGGCGAGCGCCGACCCGCTGGCGCTGTTCGACATCGTCGCGCACCGCTGGTCGGAGGAGCTCTGCGGCGCCGTCGGCATCGCGCCCGACCGGCTGCCGGAGGCGCTCCCTCCCGGCGCGCCGCTCGGCGCCGTGTCGGAGGCCGCCGCGGCGGCCACCGGGCTGCGCGCGGGCACGCCGGTGCTGGCTGGCGGCGGCGACGGCCAGGTGGCCGGGCTCGGGGTCGACGCGCTGGACCCGCGGCGCGCCTACCTGAACCTCGGCACGGCGGTCGTGTTCGGCGTGTGGAGCCCGGAGCCGCGGCAGGACCCGGCCTGGCGCACGATGACAAGCGCCTCTGGCCGCGGCTACGTGCTGGAGAGCAGCCTGCGCAGCGGGGCGCTGCTCTCGGACTGGTTCCTTCGCCGCCTGCTGGGCGTCGATCCGCGCGACGGGGCCGCGATGGCGGCGATCGAGGCGGAGGCGGCGTCGCTGCCGCCGGGCAGCGACGGGCTGCTGCTCCTGCCCTACTGGGAGGGCGCCATGAACCCCCACTGGGACCCCGACGCCCGCGGCGCGATCCTCGGCCTGACGGACGCGCACGGGCGCGGGCACGTGTACCGCGCGCTGATCGAGGGCGTGGCGCTGGAGCAGGCGCTGGTGCTGGACCTGATGCGCGGCGCGGCGGGGATCGAGGTCGCGGAGTTCGCCGCGGTCGGCGGCGTCGCCGCCAGCGATCTCTGGTGCTCGGTCGTGGCCGACGCGACGGGCGTGGTCCTGGAGCGGTCCGAGACGGTCGAGGCGGCGTGCCTGGGCGCGGCCATGTGCGCGGCCGCCGGGGCCGGGCTGGCCGGGAGCATCGAGGCGGCCGCGAAGGCGATGCGCGGGACGGCGACTGCGACGTTCCATCCCGATGCGGAGCGCCGGCGGCGGTATGCGGCGCTGCTGGGGATCTACAGGGACGTGTATCCGCAGCTCTCGGGGGTGATTCGCCGCCTGTCGGCGTTCGCCAGGTAGCGGGCGCGGGCCCTCGCTGCGGCCTGCTTCAGCCCATCTCGAGGTCGCGCGATCGCGCGAGATCGAAGGAGGCGATGTCTCAGGCGCCGTCCTGAATGGCTCGCTCAGCTCAGCCCGTCGAGCACCTCGGCGAGCGACGCGGCGACGGTGGCCCGCTCGAGCCACCGGTTAAGGGTCTCCGGATCCTTCTCGGCCAGGATGCGCTCCCGCGCGGCGTCCGGCACGACAATGCTGCGAACCCGGAGCACGGTCAGCACGGCACGCGCAGCCTCCTCGGCGCGACCCTCATTGAGGCCCTCCTTCCGCGCCTCGGCCCGAAGCTTCTGCTGGTACTCCTCGAACCACGCCCGGATCTCTGCGCTCACATCGTCCTCGTGCTGTGCCGCCCGATCGCGTCGGGATCGCCTCGCGGCAGGCGGGGATTCGCGCGGGACGACCTGGGCGCGCGGGCCCGGGCCTGGTACACCCCCGTCGATGAGCTCCGTGCGATCGCGGCGAGCTTGCGAAGGGGTGTGGTCATGACCTCCACGCGCTGTGCGAGGCGTTCGGACGCCTCGAAGCAGACCGCGCCACACATCACAGCTCGTTCGTCCCGCGTCGCGATGGCGGCGGTCGGCGCGCGCCCTCCGCCCACTGACCCCGTTGTCTTCGCATCGTTGGACCTCAAGGAAAGCCGAACATCTATGAAGCCTCGGATCACCGTCATCACCATCGGCGTCAACGATCTGGAAGCGGCGCTGCGATTCTACCGCGATGGCCTGAGGTTTGCCACCGAGGGCATCATCGGTGAAGAGCTCGAGCATGGCGCTGTCGTATTCATCCAGATGCAGCCTGGCTTGCGGCTCGCTCTGTGGCCCCGCAAGAGCATCAGCCACGACACCGGGGTCGCGCCAGGTCCCGTCAGCCCCACCGAGATGACCCTGGGACACAACGTCGATTCAAGGGAAGAGGTCGATGCCGTCATGACAAAGGCAGGCGCCGCAGGAGCTACGATCGTCAAGCCCGCTCACGACACGTTCTGGGGCGGCTACTCGGGTTATTTCCAGGATCCAGATGGTCATCTATGGGAGGTCGTCTGGAATCCCCAATGGTCAGGGTAGGCGATGCCCAGCAAACCGCTGCACGCGGCCGCGTCGAGGAGCGCGGCGCGTGAGCGGCGACGTCGGGCGCCGAGAAGACAACGATCGGCCCGCTGACGCTGCTGCCTCGAGCGTCGGTCATGACGCGCGGCCTCCGTCATTGTATGGAGGCCACATGGAAGGTGGCGAGACCCCTGAGGCTCAGCGGCTGCGCGCATGCGGTGGCACATTCAATCGGCTCGTCGCCCTGGGGCCGCTCGCGGGCGCCCTTGTTTCGGGCGCGCTGGCGTGTGGCTCTGGGAGACCTGTACCCCCGCCGGAGTCGCCGCAGCCGTCGACTGCTGCGCCGGACCAGACAGCCAGCAGCACCACCGCGGAACCTGGCCCGGCGCCGGCCCCCGGCGCCGGCGCGCCCGCGTCCTCGGCCACGGCGGCCGAACCTCCGCTCCGCGGACGCCTCCCGCCGGAGACGATTCGAGCCGTGGTTCGCGATAGCTTCACGTCGTTCCGCGCTTGCTACGAGAAGGCGCTCGCCAAGGACCCGAAGCTCGAGGGCCGTGTCGCCGTCCGCTTCCTGATCGACCGCGACGGCTCGGTCGCGTATGCTGGAGACGCCGACGCTCCGATCCAGCCGGCGCCTGGAGCGGACCCATCAATCGACGAGAAGTTACGTCGAGACCTGGAGTTCGAGCGCTTCGCGCGCGCCGCGATGGCGAGCCCGCCGGGCAAGCCCATGCCCGACAAGGATGTCGTGCGCTGCGTCGTGGCCGGCTTCAGGGAGCTCAAGTTTCCAGTACCCCAGGGCGGGCGCGTTACCGTCGTGTATCCGATCATGTTCTCGCCGCAGGACTGAGCGCGGCCCCGCGGGGTTGCGCGCACGCCAGGGTGCCCCGGTGCGCGTCTCGTCGCCAGGGGGAGCGCCGAGGCCGAGGGTGCCTGTTCGAGCAACCCGATGTGCCGCCCGGCGAGGGCTTGCTGCCGTCGCCGCGTCATCGTCCCGGGCGGAGGCGGGGAAGGGTGATCCTGAGATCCCAGTCGTACACGTCGATGCCCTCGGCTCCCTTCAGGAACTGGACGGCCCGGTACGTCGCAGGGGTCATCAGTGCCTCCACGAGACACTTGAACAGGTAGTTGGACACGACCAGGGAAACGAAGAGATCCCAGCCGAAGACGCCGAACGCGCTCGCGACGACGACGAAGGCGACCGTATCGACGAGCTGCCCCACCAAGGTGCTCCCGATGGTCCGCATCCAGAGGGCCTTGCCCCCGGTGAGCACCTTCAGGCGCGCCAGCACGAGGGCGTTGGAGAGCCCGCCCATCAGGAATCCGGCGAGGCTCGCCGCGACGATGCCGCCGGAGCTCATGCCGCCGAGGATGGCATTGTAGGCGGCCTGTCCCGCATATCCTTCCCAGGAGGGGTCGCCGGGGAGCGCCTTCAGTACGAAGAACACGAGGGAACTGGCCGCCAGGGCGACGAAACCGGTCCAGATGACCCTCCGAGAGGTCCGAAAACCGTAGACCTCGGTGAGGATGTCGCCGAATATGTAGCTCACGGGAAAGAGCAGCGTCCCGCCGTCGAAGGCCATCGGGATTCCGAAGAGGGAAAAACCGAGGCTCACGATCTTCGCGGAGGAGGCGACGTTGCTGACGACGAGGACGCAGACGAAGGCGGCGGTGACCAGATCCAGGTAGCGTAAGGCGCGCGGAGAGTCCATGTTCGGAGGGACCAGGCATCATGGAAACGTGTCGGCCGCAAGGTCGATCCTGCTGGTTCCCGCGCCTGCCGACCGTGGCCGCGCCACCGGACAGGTCCGAGGAGCTCCGCCGTCGCCAGGCGAGGGTGGCACCGTACTCGCGCGCCTCCAGGCGCTTCGCCCCGCTGCGCGGGCGCCATCGGTGGCCTGGAGCGGCGCTGCGCGCGGTGCCCGATCAGCACGTCGCGCAAGTGGCCGGAGTTCGAGGCGCGCCATGCTGAGGCGGCGGTCATCAGCTCCAGGAGCTGATGACGCCGAGAGGTCCGCGGTCGACGACGTGGGTATAGATCTCGATGTCTTCTCCCAGCGCGTCGCGTCAGCGCTGCAGCACATCCCCGGTGTCATCGACGCGTTGACGACTGCCAGGATCCTTGTTGGTAGGAGAGCGCCGTGATGACGCGTCGCTGTGCCGCCGCCCAGCCCGGCGTTGGTGCAGACCGACGCTGCGCGCCCGTGGGACACCGGCAGGACGTTGGGCGGGAGGGATGACGGAGAAAATATGCGACACGTCCCCCGTGTCCACGTGAGAGGACCGGCAGCAGGACGTGAGCCGTGACGGATTTCCCGTTTCCACCCGATGTGCCAGGAACGTGGCGCGGATTGTCGCGCGCCCAGCGCGAGCAGTGGCTCATCGCTGCCTGCAATCGACATTTCAAGTGGATGAGGCAGCGCTGAACGTCGAAATGTCCCCCGGATATCCTCGATGCTGAACATCGAAATGTCCCCCGAATGCTCTCAATCCTGAACGCCGAAATGTCCCCGGATCTCTGGAGAGACACCAGCTCGTCGAGCTCAAAAAATCGTGAGCCCTCCACCTTTAAGGCATTGCCGCTCATCATGATGAAATGAGACAATACCCAAGCGAGGCGCAGGCTCTCGAACGGCCTTCTCATGCTGATCGCAAAAAGCCGCCCTCGCTGCTTCTGTCCGGGTTCCCGGAGCCGGACATAACACCTGAGGTGAGCGCCATGTACACCTGGAGGAGCGGCATCATCGTCGCCGCAATGTTCGCGGCTGGATGCATAGGTTCCGTCGGCGACGACCCCGTCGACACGGGGCCGGGCGGGGAAAGTTCCACCGGAGGCGCGGGCGGCAAGCCGGGCTCTCCGGGCTCCCCGAACGGGGGCACGGAGTGCAAGCCAGGGATCGCGCCTACCTCTCAGATCCGGCGCCTGACGAGCGCGCAGTACGACAGGACGATCCGCGATCTTCTGGGCGTCACGGCGCTCGCCGCGTCGGGCAACGTGGCGCCCTCGACGCTGCTGGCGACGGACCAGGCTGGCAGCCTCACGGATCTTGGCTGGAGCTCCTACAGGTCCGTGGCCGAGATGATCGCGGCGCAGGTGATGGCCGACCCCGCGCTCAAGGAAAACTTCCTGAAGTGCACGCCCAGCGGCGACGGCGCCGCGTGCTTGCACGACACGATCGTCGAGTTCGGGCGGCGCGCTTTCCGCCGGCCGCTGACGCAGGCGGAGGTGGCGAGGTTCGATGCGATCGCGGCGAAAGGCCCCCAGATCACCGAGAACGGGACCCCGGAGGAGGTCGCCGAGGCGCTGCTGTACATGTTCCTGATCTCCCCCTCGTTCATCCAGCGCGCGGAGATCACGGAGGCGCCCGGCGACGCCGGGAGCTTCGTTCTGTCGAGCCACGAGGTCGCGTCCCGGCTCTCGTACATGCTCTGGGGGACGATCCCGGACGAGGCGCTGAACCAGGCCGCCGATCAGGGACAGCTATCGACCCCGGCGCAGATCCTCGCGCAGGCCCAGCGGATGCTGCAAGACCCCAGGGCCCGGCAGATGGTGGCCAGCTTCCATCGATACTACCTGGAGCTGGGGCCGAACACGCGCTGGGACTCGGCGCAGCGGGACACGACGATGTTCCCCGCGTTCGATCGCTCGCTCATCCCGATCATGGCGGAGGAGACCGAGCGCTTCTTCGATCATGTGGCCTTCACGCGCGGCGGAGGGTTCCAGGAGTTCTTCCTCAGCCCGATCGCCTTCGTGAACGCGGCGACGGCGCCGCTCTACAGGCTCGACCCCGCCAATTTCGGGTCCGAGCTCCAGGAGGTCACGCTCGACCCGATCCAGCGGCCGGGGTTCCTGACGCGCGTGGGCTTCCTCAACGCGTACTCGTCGTACAACCGCACCTCGCCGATCCTCCGCGGCGTGTTCATCACCAAGGACGTGCTCGGCATCGACCCGGGCACCCCGCCTCCCGGCGCGCTCGAGACGCCGCTGCCGGAAGGGGCCGATCTCGACACGAACCGCAAGCGCGTGGACGCGCAGACGGCGGGCGCCGCCTGCGCCGCGTGCCATCACAGCTTCATCAACCCGCCGGGCTTCGTGATGGAGGCGTACGACGCCGTGGGTGGGTGGCAGACGCAGGAAGCGTCCACCGGCGCGCCCATCGACACGGTCGCGGACGTGCGCATCGACGGGGAGCCCGTCAAGGTCACGAGCCCGGCCGATCTGATGGCGAAGCTCGCGGCCTCCCGGAACGCGCAGCGCCAGTACGCGCAGAAATGGGTCTCGTACGCCTACGAGCGCGATGGTCACCCGCTGGACTCGTGCACGGTGGACGATCTGACAGCGAAGATCACCGCCGGAGGCTACACGATCCTCGATCTCGTGACGGACCTCACGCAGTCTCCGTCGTTCCGGACCCGAGCCATTGAGCTGGAGTAGGCCCATGAAGCGCAGAGTCTTTCTGAAGGGTGTTGCAGGCGCCGCGCTCGCGGCTCCGTTCCTTAGCTCGCTCCACGAGAAGGAGGTCAAGGCGCAGCCCGCGCCGGCGCCGAGGCGCATGGTGATCTTCTACACGCACAACGGGTGCCTCACCAACCGCTGGTTCCCGAAGATCGAGAGCGGCCCCCTCGCGGCCGAGCACCTCGCGGGCACCACGCTGGCCGGGCTGACGCCGTTCGCGTCGAAGCTGCTGTTCCCGCGCGGCCTGAAGATGTTCAACTCCTACGCGGAGATCCAGACCATCGACCCGCACGATCAGGCGATGGGCTCGAAGCTCACCTGCGCGCTCATCAACGACGACAAGACGCGGTACGCGACGTCCCACTCGCTCGACCACGAGATCGCCAGGCAGATCAACCCGGGCGGGGCGAGCCCGCTGGTGCTGTCGGTGGGGCCGTCGAGCACCAGCATCAAGGAGGTGCTGTCGTTCTCGGCGCCGAACACCGCCTTCCCGGCCGTGGTCAACCCGAAGACGGTGTACAACCAGCTCACCGGGCTGTTCGGGGGCGGGGCGATGACCGAGGGCGATTACCGCGTGCGGCGCGGGGAGAGCGCCATCGATCTCGTCCGGGAGGACCTCCGGAGCTACCAGTCGCTCAACATGAGCAAGGCCGACCAGCGCCGGGTCAGCGACTGGCTCGATCTGCTCCGCAGCACCGAGCAGCAGCTCACCCCCGCGGCGTGCACCGACGCGACAGCGGCCACGATCGGCGTCACGGCCAGCGCGGTCAACGACGCCAGCTCGGGCGGCGGGTTCGGCGGCGGACTGACGACCTCGTTCACGGCCGGCGGGGACATGATGATGAACCTCATCGCGCTGAGCATGATCTGCGACATGAACCGGTCGATCATCCTCGTGTATCCCGGCTACGTGACCTTCGGCTGGGACGGCATCCAGCACGACGCCGACCACCACGGCCTCTCGCACCGGAACGGGTCGTTCCAGGTGGGCGGGACATGCAAGAACGGCGTGCTCGACATGATCGCGGAGATCGACGCCTGGTACGCGAGCAAGTACGTGCGGCTCGTCACCCTGCTCGACAGCATCGTGGAGGGCGACGGCAAGCTGCTCGACAACACCGCCACGATGTGGCTCCCGGAGCTCGCCGACGGGAACGCCCACAACACGAACAACCTGCCGATCGTGATCGCCGGCAGCGCGGGGGGTTACCTCAAGCAGGGCCAGGTCGTGAACCTCGAGGGCAAGACGCTCGGCACCGGCAACAGCGAGGCGGACTGCACGGGCGACGACACAAGCGTCGGCTTCGGTACGGGCTCGAACACCGGCAACGTCCCCATCAACAAGCTCTATGTGACGCTGATGAACGCCGTCGGGTGCAAGGCCCCGGGCGGCGGGCCCGTCGAGACGTGGGGTCAGTTCGACAGCAGGAACGCGGATGCCGGCATCACCAAGCCGGGGGAGCTCACCGAGCTGAAGGCCTGAGCGCGCTCACGGATCCCGGCCAGACGCGCGGCCCAGCGCATCGATGGGCCGGCCCAGGCCGGGATCCTTGCCCTGGTCGGCGCCGCGCGCCGGCTCGAAGGGCCGTAGTCCGCGGAGCCACTCGGTGGCGAGCGATTCTGGCCCGGTCAGGAGCAGGTGCACGGCCGCGGTCAGCTCCAGGGGGCGCATGTCGAGGCGGAAGAGCTCGGAGAGGCCGAGCTGCAGACCGGCGCTGATGGCATGGAAGGCGCGGATCGGCTCCATGAACGAACGGCCCCCCAGGCCGCTCGCCAGGAACGCGGCGCGCGCCGCCGGGTCCCGCAGCCTTGTCGCGCACTCCCCCGCATCGAGCGAGTTCATTCCTCGGCAAGAGAGCGGCCGAACCTCGTAGATCGAGCACCTACCCGATTCGAGGAAAGGGCACGGGTGGTCGGGCGAGAACCGCTCTGTCGATGGCAGCTCGCGCGTCCTCTCGTGACAGTCGGACACGCGCCTCGCCACGCGCTCGAGGGCCGCGTCCGACAGGGCCCTCTTCAGGTGGTCGACGATCGCGAGCGCCTCCGGCGGCGTGACCCCGACCGCCTGATGGCAGCAGTGGTCACAGCCCGCCCTGCACGCCACCGCGCCGCCTGGCGCGCGCGCCAGGAGCCCCGCCGCGAGCCGCGACGTGGCCGCCATCGCGTTCCGCGCGAGCTCGATGGCGCCATCCACGCTCGGCTCCCCGCGCAGGACGGCATAGGCCGTATTCGCCGCGGCGGTCGCGACGTCGTTCTGCCACGCCTCCTGGAACACCGGGCTCCTGAGCGCAACGCGCTCCTGCCCGCTCGCCGGATCGCGATGGACAGTGAGGTGCACGCGGCCCGCGGCGTCCTTGTGGGCGTCGCGTCGACCGTTCTTTCCGGCCTTGCCGCGAGCAGGGCGCGCCTTGCTGTTCCTCTGCTTCATGGTCGCCGGCTCCTGGAGAGTGGCTGCGGACCGCGCGTTCGACGAGGCGACAGACTACCAGAAGGGCGAACCGTCCACCATACCTCGAGGGCCGGGCGCGGTCTCCAGCCTCGAGGGAGCCAGAGCGCATCTATGACAGGATACGCTGTGGCTCCGTCGAGTACCACCCTCCCCTCCCCCGCCGGCCCCGCGTCGGATCCGGGCTGCGGTGTTGCTCTCCCCCTCGACCCGGGTTCTCTTCCGCCGGATGAGCTCAAGTCGAACGGGAGGGTGGCCTGGGGTGGTGGCGGTGGTGGGGCTTGGCCGCGGAGTGCGGCTCTTCCTCGCCGCCGCGCTCGGTGTGCTCGTGATGCTGTTCACAGCATCACCCGCGCTCGCGGCGCCGGCTGTGACGATCGAGGCCGCGGTGAACGACCACGCGGGCGTGCTCACGCAGGCGGAGCGCGACGACCTCACACGGAAGCTCCACGCGCACCGCGAGAAGACCGGCGTGCAGATCGCGGTGCTGATCGTGAAGACCACGGGCGGCGTGCCCATCGAGGACTACTCGCTGGAGATCGCGGAGGCCTGGGGCGGGGGCACGAAGCAGCAGGACAACGGGGTCCTGTACACGCTCGCCATCGACGATCGGCGGATGCGCATCGAGGTGGGCTATGGCCTGGAGGACATCCTGACCGACGGCGTGTGCCGGGCGGTCCTCGACGACTCCCGCGACGACCTCCGGCGCTCGCGGTACGGCAGCGCCGCGCTCTTCGTGGTGGGCAGGTTGGTCGCCCTCACGGCGGAAGAGAAGATGGGGCCGGGTGGGGCGATGGCGGTGCTCGGGTCGCCGTCGGAGCACGTCCTGGGGCGTTACGTCGCCCATTATACGCTGGGTGTGCTGTCGGGCCTCCTGCTCGGCTTCGTGGTCCGGCGCGGGCCGCGCTCCCCTGCGCAGCTTGGCGATGTCCAGCGGTACATGGTGGCGGCCCAGCGAGGGAAGCTGCTCAGCGCCGCCACGGCCATCCTCGCCTTCCTCATCATCCCAGGGCTCGCGGCGTTCGCGTCGGCCTGGGCTTACCGGGCGCGCTCCGAGGCTGCCGCCTCGACCTACCTGAGGACGCAGGCAGGCCCCCTCCTCGGCGTGATGCTCATCGCGACACTGATGGGCCTGGTCGCCGGACGGAGCCTCTTCCTGGAGAGAGGCTCGGAGGAACCCGAGATACGCCGCCTGAGGTTCTTCGGCCTCGCGCTCGCCATTGTCGTCCCGTTCGCCGCTGGTCTGTTCGGGTTCGTCGCCACCGAGGCGTCGCTCTTCTTGGCGCTGTACATGTGCTTCCTGTTCGGCTTTTTCCCGGCCATGACCCTCCTGCCCGCCAGCGGCTCGGCAGCGTCCTCGGGCTCGTCCTCCGCCTCGAGCTCGGCCTCATCGTCGTCGCCCTCGTACTCCTCGCCTTCGTACTCCTCGTCCTCGTCCTCGTCGTCGTCCTCGAGCAGCGGTTACAGCGGCGGGGGCGGCTCCTTCGGAGGCGGCGGGGCGAGCTCGAGCTGGTAGGAGGAACGTCGGTGAAGACGCGCGAGACGGAGCTGGAAACAGCGCAATCGGAGAAGATCGATTACGAGGACGTCGACGAGGTGATCGCGCTCGCCGCGCGCCTCGCCGAGGCGGACAAGGATCGGCTCCGCATCGAGGATCTCGAGCGCGTCGGCGCCGAGCTCGAGATACCGCCGCACCACGTGCGCCGGGCGGCGGAGGAGCTCGCAATGCGGAGGCAGCGCGAGGCGGCGCAGCAGCTCGCGGCGCGGCGGCGGCTCCGCTGGGCGGGCGCTGCCCTCGCGGCGATCGTCCTCGTGCTCGGCGGCGTCACCCTCTCGGCGCGCGCCTCGCTGGAGCAGGCGCGCGCCGAGGTGCAGCGCAGGAGGGCGCAGGTCGAGAACGTTGTCGAGCGGCGGGAGCGCACCCGCGCGCGCCACGAGGGCGCGGCGCCCTCGCCCGAGCGCGACGCGGAGCTCGCCGGCGCGGACAACCGGGTGAGCATCGAGCGCCGGCGCCACGACGAGGACGCCAGCGCGTACAACGCGCTCGCCTCGGGGCTCTCCGAGCAGCTCGCCGCGCGCCTCTTCGGCCTGCCGACGCGCGTGCCGCTCTCGAACGAGATCGACGCCCGGTAAACGCCAGACAGCGCTCGTGGGGCCGACGCACCGACCCCATGAAGCGGTCGCGGCCGTCGACCGACGCCCCTTCGCACCGGCGGCTCGCTCCAGCCCGGACCCTCGACGCGGCGAGCTACCTCTTTTCCGACGCTGCGTGCTTCATGCTCATGTAAACGCCGCCGCCTTTCGAGCTCATCCCGGGGCGCCACGTGCGCAATCGCCCGTCAGGGAATGAGGCCGTTCGCGCGGAACATCCGCTCGTAGATCGCACGAATCACCGGCTCCTTGTGCCTGTTGTAGTCCATCACCATGCCGCTCCCTGCCGAGATCTCGGATGCGGCCGCGAGCTTTGCCCGGCGATAGAGCTCGAGATCCTCCGGATGGTCGAGGAGCCACTGGCGGAACATCCGGTGGCGGATCACCTCCGGGCAGTCGGGGCCGAAAACATGCACGTTGCTGTCCGGATCGGCGAGCTTGAGGCACCGGTGCTCGTGCCACTCTGGTTCGCGAATGACCAGCGTGAATCCGGCGAGAGAGAGAGCGGGGACGTACGAGAGCTCGTCGGCTGGATCGGCGACCGTGAGGTCGACGTCGATCGTCGGCTTGGCGGCCAGCCCGCGCACCGAGGTCGATCCGACGTGCTCGATCGCGAGCGCGGCGTCGCCGAGGGCGGCGCGGATCTTCTGCGCGACAACGTCGAACAGCCGCGGCCAGCGCTCGTCGTGATCGACGACGACGATCGGCGCCGGCTCCGGGGGGCCGCTCACCCACGGGCTCCGATCGGGCGCCGGCTCGTGGTGCTTCGTGATCTCCTCGGCGGTCGGCACGAGGCGAGTATAGACAGGCCGCGCGCTGCGTCGCACGGAAAGCGGCGCGACGCCGAGACCGCGATCAGCGGCGGCGCGGCACGGCGGCGAGGTAGGCGAGCAGCTCGTCCTCGCTGTCGCTGATCATGCGATCGATGCCGTCCTCGCGGGAGTGGCGCCGGACCTGGAGCGCCCCGGCGGAGGTCCCCACGAGGACGGCCACGCGCCCGAAGCCGCGCACCGCGGCCGTCCGCAGCCGCAGGGTCGCTTCCTCGAATTTCGGATCGTTTCGCCCCGGAGCCGCCCGGATGTCGAGGAACAGCGACATCGCGCTCCGGTCCACCATGGCGAGCGCGTCGGTGACCGCCAGGCACTCCTGCTGGATCTGCTCCAGGGATTCGAACGGCTCGGCGGTGCGCGTGATCCTCACGACCTTCGTCGTGCGATCGACGGTCACGATGAAATGGGCGTTGCGCAGGAGCTCGATCATCAGCGCTCTGCCAGTCTAGCGTGGAAGCCCTCCCGGGCCGAGCGGCGGCGCGAGCCCGAACGCTCCACCGCGCGGCGCGGCCCGGGCCGGGCCGGGCGCCAGTAGCCTCCAGCACGAGGAGGCCAGCGCCGGCTCCGCGCACCGCACGATGGCGCGGCGGTGGCGCGAGAGGCTGCGCACCAGGCAGCGAACGCGGATCAGCGCGAGCAAACCGCGAAGCTCGCGGTTCAAGCGGGTGGCGATGTCCTCGCCCGCGAGGCGCTCGGCCGGAAGCGCGAGGCGCGCGCTCTTGCAGCGACGCTCGAGCTGCAGGCAACAACAATCTTCGCGGCGATGGAGGAGTACACGTCTGCACTGGCCGTCATCAAGGCATCGTCGCGTTGACGGGGGTCGTGCGCGTCACTCGGTGCTGCAGTCGGGCGCCGAGCTCGGGTCGGCCACCCACGCCGCGAGGCGCTGCGTTCCGGCGTCGCCCCACGCGTCGCGGACGAGCTGATTCAGCCGGCACCATTCATGACGCGTCTGTCGAATGGCGAGCGACTTTGCCGCCTGATACTGCTCCGTGCGATCGGGCACTGAGCTCTTGTCCTTGTTGAGCTCGTCGTGCGTCATCGCGACAGGGGGCGGACAGTGGTCGCCTGGCTCGTAATCGACAGTGCCCGAGACGAGCCCAGGGGCCGTCGTCCGCCGGTGGCGGACCGTCACGACCGCGTACTCCGGGTACGCGGCGTCGTCGTCGCGAACCACGGTCGTCCCCTTCGGCTTGGCGCCCTGCACGACGACGAAGCCCGTCGACGGGATCGCGGAGTACGGCCTGAGCGGGGGGAACGCTGTGAGCGACTGGTCCACGAGGACGTCGCCGCCGAGCTCGACCCAGTTCGTGTGCGCGTAGAAGTCCTGTACCGCGTGAAGCGAATGGGAGAACGCCAGCATGGCCAGGGCATCTCCGTCCAGCAGCGCGATGCCCGGGCCGAGCGCCCGCACCGCCTCGGCTTGCTTCGCGCGGACGAAGGCGGCGCCTCCGCTGAAGTTGCAGTCATCGAAGTGGGCAGTATTGAGGAGCGCGAACTTCACGTCCGTGGCCACGTTCCCGGTGACCAGCGTGTGGAGCACGGCAGGCTTCAGGAACGCCAGCGCGGTGCGGGTGACGTCTTCGTGGTTCGCCTCCCCTGGCGCCGTCGAAAATTCATGGGCGCTCTCCTCGAGCGCCTCGGATGTTCCAGCTTCGCCGACGCAGCCGAGCATCAGCGCGAGACCCATGAAACCCGATCCGAGCAGAGCGTGTCGATGCATGTCCTGCGTGATTGCAAGGCTCGATCCAGGCGCGCGAGCTCAGCCTGGTTTGAGAGAATAACAATCGAGGAGCTTGCATGAATGCGATGGATCCGGATGAGGGCACCTCGTCAGCCGCCGTGACAATCCACGCGCGGGCTGCACATGTGCCCCATTGCGGCATTTCGCCACGCGCTCTCGCGCAGGACGCTTGTTGACCAAGGCACCTTTCAGCGCGGCCTCACCGGCGCTCCGGCGTGATGGCGAGGGAGATTTCCCCGGAATGAGGCCCGGCGGCGGTGCGCACGCGCGCGCACACGGGGAGTCGATGTCCGGTCCGGTGCCCCCCGGGCGAGCAGCAGCGGGGCCCTCCGCTCCACGTCGACGCCGAGCGAACCGCGGGACAGCGCCGGGAGCTCTCCGGCCTCACAGGGTGGGATGTGCACCGTCAAGCACGTGCACGTCGGGAACGGTGGCGCAGCAGGTCGCCCTGGCTTACCATCGAGGTCGTGTCCAGCCGTTTGCGGCAGCGAGAGCGTCGATGATCGAGATCGGGTATGCCAGCGGCGCGGAGCAGATAGAGCAGGTCCGCGCGTTGTTTCTCGAGTACCAGGCCTCGCTCGATGTCGACCTCTGCTTCCAGGGGTTCGCCGACGAGCTCGCTCGCCTGCCCGGGTCCTACGCCCCGCCGTCGGGTCGACTCCTGCTCTGTACGGTCGAGCAGGTCCCGCGCGGCTGCGTCGCGCTGCAGGCCATCACCGCCGAGGACTGCGAGATGAAGCGGCTGTATGTACAGGCGGGGCAGCGCGGCCTCGGACTCGGCCGGCGGCTCGTTGCTCGGGTGCTCGACGAGGCCCGCGCGATCGGGTACCGGCGCATCTACCTCGACACGCTCCCGTCGATGGCTCGAGCGACGGCGATGTACGAGGCGCTCGGGTTCAAGGACGTCGCTCCCTACCGGCACAACCCGGTGGCCGGCGCGCGCTACATGGCCCTCACCTTGTGAGGCCGACGCTCGCGGCGGCCCGCCGGTGGATCGGCCGACGGAAGGGCGGCGCATGAGCGCGACGTTCCGACCTGCCAACTACCGGGATGTGGGCGAAGCCCTCGGGCTCTGGTTCGACGTGTCGCCGATCCCCGCTGGCCGGCTGCTCCGCGGCGGGCGATTCGACGCCATGACGACGGCCCGGGATCTCGGATCGCCCGGTACGATACTGAACCTCCGGCGCGGCCCCGATCCGGGTCATCTCACCGGGGTCGAGGTTGTACATGTCGCCGCGGACGACGATGTCGAGAACTACGACACGCGTCAGCGCCGGGTGAGGAGCTGGCTCGGCAAGGCCCTCTCCGTGCTCGTCACCCCCGGGCGCGCCTGGCCGGTCTACGTACACTGCACGTCGGGGAGAGACCGTACCGGGGTCGTCATCGCGGCGGCGCTGCTCGCGATCGGCGTTCCACGGCAGGTGGTCGCGGAGGAGTACATGCTCAGCGACGGCGCAGACGCCATCGCCATCGAGCGGGCCATCGACGGCATCCTGGAGTGGCTGCCGTCCGCCGGTCGCGACCTGGCGAGGCTGCGGGCAGCGCTCACCTGCGAGTGCTAACCATCTGCCCGTGACCTCACCGCTGCTCTCTCCCTTCTCCTTCCCGAACGGCCTCACCGCCAGGAACCGCGTCTGGCTCGCCCCGCTCACGAACCGGCAAAGCCACGACGATGGCGCGCTGGGCGACGACGAGCTGCGCTGGCTCTCCTTCCGGGCGCAAGGCGGCTTCGGCGTCGTCGAGACCTGCGCCGCCCACGTCGCCGAGGACGGCCAGGCCTGGCAGGGCGAGCTCGGCATCTTCGCCGACCGCCTGCTGCCCGGCCTGCGCCGGCTCGCGAGAGCGATCGCCGCCCCCGGCGCGCTGGGCCTCGTCCAGCTCTTCCACGGCGGCCTGCGGGCCGATCCCAGGCTCTCCGGCGTGCCCACGTGGAGCGCCAGCGCCGTCGCCGAGCCCGACCTGCCCGTCCCCCGCGCCGCCACCGAGCAGGACATCCTCCTCGCCATCGAGCGCTTCCGCGACGCCGCGGCGCGGGCGCTCGCCGCCGGCTTCGCGGGCGTCGAGCTGCACGGCGCCCACGGCTACCTCTTCGGCCAGTTCCTGTCCGCCACCCAGAACCAGCGCACGGATCGCTGGGGCGGCGCGTGGGAGAACCGGGCTCGCCTCCTGCGCGAGACCCTCCGGGCTGTCCGCGCCGCGGTGCCCGCGTCCTTCGTTGTCGGCGTGCGCCTGTCGCCCGAGGACTGGGGCCAGGCCAAGGGGCTCGATCTCGACGAGAGCCTGGCGCTCGCCCGCTGGCTGGTCGAGGACGGCGCCGACTTCCTCCACCTCTCGCTGTGGGACGCGAGCAAGCCCTCGCAGAAGCGCCCGGACACGCACCCGCTGCCGCTGTTCCGCGAGGCGGTGGGGCCGAGCCTGCCGCTCGTTGTCGCCGGCGGCGTCTGGACGCGCGCCGAGGCCGAGGCGCTGCTCGACAGGGGCGCCACCGCGGTCGCGCTGGGGCGCGCCGCCATCACCAACCCCGACTGGCCAGCGCGGATCGCCGACCCCGCGTGGCAACCGCGGCGACCGCCGCTCACGCGCGCCGAGCTGGTCGAGCGCGGCGTCTCCGAGACGTTCGCCGGCTACCTGCGGAGATGGAAGGGCTTCGTGGCCGACTGACGGCCACCCTTGGCGGAGCGGGAGCAGCGCTACGGCAAGCCGAACGCGAACAGCGTGTTGCCCGGCGTGCCGATGCCGAAGCTCTCGTAGCCGCTCCCCCAGTACACCATGCCGTTCACCACCGCCGGCCCGGCGGTGACGGAGCCGTCGGCCGGATGGCTCCAGAGAACGGCGCCCGTCGCGGCGTTCAGCGCGTGCACGTCGCCGCTCATCGAGCCGGCGTAGAGCACGCCGTTCGCGACAGTCAGCGGCCCCCTGTCCTGCGCGCCCGGCGTGGGATCGGGCGTCTGCCAGAGGATGTCGCCCGTGGCCTTGTCGAGCGCGCTCCACGATCCCCACGAGACGACCTGTCCGGAGGGCTCCAGCGTGTACTCGACCTGGCCGTTGTTGCCGATCGGCACGTAGATCCTGCTCTCGTCCACGGCGACTCCCCACATGATGCCGCCGAGCTCGCCGCCGGGGCCGACAAGCGTGCTCCACACAACGCTCCCGTCGTCCCTGTCGAGCGCCCAGAAGATACCGCTCTTCTGGCCGGCGCCGACGAGATCGCGGCGCTCCGCCCCCGCGCCGGCCGTGAACAGCGTGGCGCCCGTGCCGAAGTCGTAGTCCGGGCCCGCCGGATCAGGGCACCAGTCGCCGCCGAAGAAGCACGCGCCCGTCCAGGCGTCGAAGCCCTGGAGCCGCCGCGCCCACTTCAGCGCGCCGGTGTCGAGGTCGAGCGCGAGGATGGCGTCGATGTAGTTGTCCTCCGGGAGGCAGGCCTCGACAGCGAGGGCGTCGTCGCCGGCAGCCTCCACGCACGCGGAGACGTCCGGCGGCACGGTGTAGTTGTTGCCGGTGGCCACGTACAGCGTGCGACGCCCGAGGTCGATCGCGGGCGCCCCACCCCAGACGGCGCCCCCGGTGTAGCCGGCGGGGACCAGGTAGCGCTGCCAGAGCAGCTCCCCGGTCACCGCGTCGAGCGCGACAACGCTGCCGCGGAACGAGCAGCACGGATACGCGTTGTCCGCCGCGAAGAGCTCCTCGCGCGAGGAGACGCCCACGTACACGCGACCGCCGTGCACGACGGGAGACTGCGTGATGATCGCCGCAGGGTGCGGATCGAGCTGCGTCTTCCACAGGAGATCGCCGGTGCGGCTGTCCACCGCGATCATGTGCGCGCCGGCCTGGGTGCCGAGGAACAGCATGTGGCCGTGGAGCGTGGGGCTCGTGCGCGAGATGGCGCCGGCCGTGCCCGTGAGGTCGGCGATCGCGCGCGTCCAGATCGGCAGCCCCGTCTCGGCGTCGAGCTTGTACAGGTTGCCTCCCCCGTCCGGAAAGTACACCGCGCTGCCGTCGACGACCGGCGTCGCGGGGACGTTGCCGGTCGTGGTGAAGGCCCACTTCATGGAGAGCGACGCGACGTTCGCAGGCCCGATGTCGTTCTCGGCGGGCGCATGGTGCGTGTTGGCGAGGTCCTTGCCGAACATGGTCCAGCGCCCGGCCCCCATGCCCGTGGCGGCGCGGCCCTGGACGACATGGAACACGGCGAGGCAGGCGGCGGCCACGATCGCGGGCCGCACCCAGAAGATGCGCTTCATGGTGATCCTCCTGGGGCACCGAGATCAGCGGCGTTCAGCAATCCAACACCTCAGCGCTGCCGCCTCTGGTATGCGAGGCCCCGAGCATGAATCGCGCAAGATCGAGCTGCGCGTCAATGGGATAGAGGAATCGTCGAAGCGCCTGTGACCCGACCCGGGTCGGGCTCGCGGTGGCGGCGCCGCCGACGGGCTCTTCCCCCACATCGGCCGCTTCCGTGACGACGTGGCGCTGTCGCTCTCCGCCAGCTTCGCGGGCGTCGCGCTGCGCGGCGCAACGGCTACCTCCTCGGCCAGCTCCTGTCCCCCACCCAGAGCCACCTACCTTCGGGGATGGAAGAGCGTCGTGGCCGACGGATGCCCACCCTGGACGAGCCCTGCCAGGATAAAGTCGTTCGGCGTATGGATAGGGTGAGGCGCGATGGGCTGTGACATCCACATGTTCGCCGAGTTCGGGGCAGGCCCCGGGCCGTTCACGGCGCTCTCGGACGGCGACTTTCTTCTTCCGCGCGACTACGGCCTCTTCGCCGCGCTCGCAGGGGTACGAGCACAGCCGGGGTTCGTACCGCTGAGGCCTCCGCGCGGTATCCCTCGCGACGTCAGCCAGCACGTGGCGGACAGGTATTTCGTCCCGGTGCTCGAGGACGAGCGGGCTCGTGCGTGGGGACTCGGAGACCATTTCACTCCGCCCCACGCCGCCCAGCTCGTCGCGTCGGGTGCCTCCCATTGGCTGCCGGACGGGACGACCACGCCGCTCACGCCGGCCACCCATGGGTACATTGCCCACCCTGACTGGCACTCGGCGAGCTGGCTCGCGGTCCACGAGATCCGGCTCGCGCTCGAGCATGCACAGTTCAGCCTGGACGCTGCGTCGGACGAATTCGTGCTTCTATTTCAGTACGTCAGCGCGGTCGCAGGGAAGAAGGGACCGTCGACGCGTGTGGTCTTCTGGTTCGACAACTGATGCCTGCGGGGCGGCGAGCTGAAGCGCCCCTCCGGTCACTCCCGCAGCTTCTGCCCGCGCCCGGTCTTCGCCTGCAGCTCGTCGATGCGCTTCGACGCCTCCGCCTTGGTCAGGCTCGCGTCGAAGTCCACGCCCGCCTCCTGGGAGAGCGTCTGGAGATACGAGGCCTGCGCGCCCGTCATCGGCTCGTCCCCCGTCTTCCACTGCTCGGGGTCCTTGCGCGTGTTCTCGACGCCGGCGGCTCCCGCCGCGCCGCCGGAGACGCCCCCGCCGGAGACGCCCGCTGCGTCCCGCAACGCGTCGATCTTCTCGGACGCCTCCGCCTTGGTCAGGTCGTCGGGGACCTCTTCGCCCTGCTGCTCCGCGAGCGTGTGCAGGTACGAGGCCTGCGCGCCCGTCATCGGCTCGTCGCCGGTCTTCCAGTCGCGCGGATCCTTCTGGACGTTCGACGGCCGCTGTTCCCCTGCTTGCCCCGCGGCGCTGGGATCGGCGGTCTGCTGGTCTCGTTTCGTGCTCATCTCCCGTTTCCTAATCCCGGGAGACCCCGTGGCAAGCCCGCGACGGCGCCGCGCGATCCGCCGTCACGTCCCGCAGAACGTGTGCTGCACGCGCTCTTCCACCTGCGGGGGCTCGCTCAGGTACGCGAACTCCGGCTGATCCTCGTACGGTCGCTCGAGCACCCGCACAAGCGTCTCGAAGGGCTCGAAGTCGCCACGGAGGACGGCCGCCTGGATGAGCGCCTCGATCCGGTGATTGCGCGGGATGAACGCCGGGTTGACGAGCCGCATCGCGCTCGCGCGCGCGCTGTCGTCGACGCGCGCGACGTCCTCCCTGGCGATCCGCTGGCGCCACGCCTCGGCCCAGGAACGGAAGGCGCCGGGGTCCGCGAACAGCGAGGCCACCTGCGCGTCGGCGGCCGGGTCGGCCGCGGCAGCGCAGAGCCGGCGAAAGAAGACAGTGTAATCGACGCCGTTCGCAGCGAGGAGATCCAGCAGATCGGCGGCGAGCGCGAGGTCTTCTTCCTCCTCGCGCACGAGCCCCAGCTTGGCGCGCAGCACGTGCTCGTGCGCCGCGATGAACAGGCCGGTGAAGCCCTGCACGCGCTCGGTCGCGACGCGGACGGCCTCCTCCTTGTCGTCGGCCAGCAGCGGCAGCAGCGCCTCGGCGAGCCGCGCCATGTTCCACTGGGCGATGCGCGGCTGGTTCCCGAAGGCGTAGCGGCCGCCCCGGTCGATCGAGCTGAACTTCTTCTCGGGGTTGTACTCGTCGAGGAACGCGCACGGCCCGTAGTCGATCGTCTCACCGGCGATCGACGTGTTGTCGGTGTTCATCACGCCGTGGATGAAGCCGACGCCGAGCCAGCGCGCGACAAGGTTCGCCTGCGCCTCGATGACGCGGTCGAGCAGCGCCAGCGCGTCGTTGCCGCTGCCCGCCGCGTCGGGGTAGTGCCGGGAGAGCGCGTACGAGGCGAGCGTGGCCAGCGCCTCCCGGTCGCCCCGCGCGGCGAAGAACTGGAACGTGCCCACGCGGATGTGGCTCGCGGCCACGCGCGTGAGCACCGCGCCGGGGAGCACCTCCTCGCGATGGACCGGCTCGCCCGTGGTCACGGCGGCGAGCGTGCGCGTCGTCGGCACGCCGAGCGCCGCCATGGCCTCGCTCACGACATACTCGCGCAGCACGGGCCCGACGGCGGCGCGCCCGTCGCCGCCGCGCGAGAACGGCGTCCGCCCTGCGCCCTTGAGCTGGATGTCGCGCCGCTTGCCGTCCTTGCCGACGACCTCGCCGAGCAGGATGGCCCGGCCGTCCCCGAGCTGCCCCACGAAGCTGCCGAACTGGTGCCCCGCGTACGCGAGCGCGATCGGCTCCGCGCCCTCGGGCAGCGTGTTGCCCGCGAGCACCTGAGCCCCCTCGGCCGAGCCGAGCTCGTCCGCGTCGAGCCCGAGCACCTCCGCGAGCGCGCGGTTGACCTTCACGACGCGCGGCTCGCGGACCTTCGCGGGGGAGACGCGCGCGTGAAAGCGATCCGGGAGCCGGGCGTAGGTGTTGTCGAACGCGAACTTCATCGGCGAACCTCGTTGCGCGTGGGATCGTGCAGCGTCATCTGAGCCGTCGTTCTACATCAATCCGCGCGCCGGCGCCGCTCAGGGACGAGCCCGGCGGCTCCCCCACCGTCGAGCCTGCCAACGCGCCCCGATCACTCGTACCACGTCGGCACGATCGCCCTCACCTCGGGCAGCGCGGCGATGCGGCACAGCCTGTCCCACGCCGCGTCCACGAGCGCGCCGTGGGGCGCGACGCACTCGGCGTCTCCCGTGGGGAAGAAGTACAGCGTCTCCGCGGGCACATCGCAGCCGGCGCGCCCTCTCGACGAGCCCGCCTGGATCGCGGGCGCGACGTCCCGCACGCGGGCGAGGAGCGCCTCGTCGCCCGTCGGCAGGCAGAACTCCACCGATCCATCGTTCAAGCACCCGGTGTCCTTGGTGAACGCGAGCTCATGGCTCGGACACGACGCCGCGGGGGACAGCGGGCCCTCGACGTCGCTTTCCCCCGGCGTGGACGGCGGCGCGGCCGTACAGCGCGACAGGCACGCGCCCAGCACGATGGAGATGGCGAATCGTCGCATGGAGATCCCTCCGAGGCTCGAGCATGCCACGGCCCCGCGCGCGGCGCGCGCGATACCCGCGGCGCGTCTCCCTGCCTGCCATGAACGCACGGCGCGGTCGGCTCCTGAACCACCGCGAGCGCGCGCCGCCTCGGGCCCGCGCGCGGGACGGGCCCGGCGGGCGGCTCGGAGGGGCTCGCCAGCGCGTCAGCCGTCACCCGGCGCCCGGCTCTGGTAGGGTGCGCGCAGAGGTACCCGTGCTCAAGCTGCCGAAAGATCTCGTCGCCGATCCGCGCCACGACGCGGTGTCCGCTCTCCTCTCGAAGCACGCAGGGCTGCTGTGGGAGAGCGGCCGAAACCGGGTGGCGACGCTCCCGATGACCGAGGCGCTGGCCGCGGAGCTCCGCGGCGCGCTCGCGGCCGAGCACGCCTGTCATGGCCTCGAGCTCATCGCCGAGCGGCTCGCCGGCGAGCAGAAGGGGCTGGACGCCGCGGCCAGGAGGGCCCCGGAGAGCCCGCAGAACGCCCGCGCGTCGCGCGTCCTCTTCCTCGCGAACGACGGCAGCACCCGCTTCTATCGCGACTGCGACGCGCTCCTCTCCCGCTACCCGCAGCGCCTGCTGGCCTGCCGGCTCGAGATCACGGGCGACGAGCTGGGCGAAAAGCTCACGGGAAAGGCGAAGCTGATCCGGAGCGTGCTTGTCTTCGACAAGAGGGTCGCCGCCAGAGCGCTCCTCGCCCTGCTCCCGCCGGACTGACCCCCGGACGCGAGCTGCAGGGCCGAGCGGCGATCGCGCGCGCTCGGCTCGAGCGGGTGTCCGGGTACCGGTGGAAGCTCTTCGCCCATTCGATGATCGAGCACCGAGCCGGTAAATGTCTTCTCCTGCCGACCGCGCTGAGGTAGATCCGCCTGCGCGAGGAGCAGCAGGCCCCAGGTGAGCTCGATCCTTTCATGGCCGGCGTGGGCGCGCCGGGCGCCGGCGGTGCTCTACACGATCGCGCTCTTTATCTTCGGTTGCGCGAACATCAGCCTGCCGAGGACGACCGATGTGCCGTTCGACAAGATCACCCATTTCGCGGCCTTCCTGGGGCTCGAATGGCTGATCGAGCTCGCGCTCGTCGGGACGGCGGTCGCGGCGCGGCGCCGGACGGCGGTCGCGATGAGCGCCGGCGCCGGCGGGCTGCTCGAGCTGGTGCAGGCCTCGCTGCCCCACCGCTCGGCGGAGTGGCTGGATCTGCTGGCCGACAGCCTGGGCGCGCTGGCAGGCGCCGGGCTGTTGATGCTGCTCGCGCGCTGGCGCTCGCCGCGCGTGGCCGGCGCCTCACGGCAGCTGCCGTGAGGGCGCTCCGGCGCCCCTGCATCGACGTGGCCGCGCGGAATGTCAGAGCAGCTTTTCCAGACAGACGCTCAGGGGGGAGTCGACGTACTCGCCGAACGGAGGGGTCCGGCGGAAGCCCGCCTGCGAATACAGCGCCAGCGCCTCCGGCTGGCGCTCGCCTGTCTCGAGCACCAGGCGGGTGACGCCGAGGCGGCGCGCCTCCGCCTCCAGCGCGGCCAGCACGGCGCGGGCGACGCCGCGCCCTCGCGCCTCGGGCGCGACGTACATCCGCTTGATCTCGGCCGTCCGGGCGTCGAGCCGGCGGAGGGCGCCGCACCCGAGGGGCCGCCCATCCCCGTCGCGCGCCACGAGGAACGCCCCGCGGTCCTCCGCCACCTCGCCTTCCTCCAGCGCGAAGTGGTTGGCGCCCTCCTCCGGATAACGACTCGATAGCTCCGCGTTCAGCGCCTCGATCAGCGCCTGGGCGACGGGAGAGGCGATGCTCGCCCGCCGGATCTCGACGTCCGCGGGCGGCTCGCGGTCGTCCACGGCTCCTCCTTCGTGGCGCTGCGCCCGGGCGCGAGCGGCGATGCTGGACACGCGCCGCCTCAGCACGTCCACGCTGATGGGCTTGACCAGGTGCTCGTCGAACCCGGCCTCCTGCGTCGAGCGCCGATCGGCCTCCTGGCCGTAGCCGGTCATCGCGAACAGCGATAGCCCGGCGAGGCCTGGAGTGCCCCGCAGCGCGCGCGCGACCTCATGGCCTGACATGCCGGGCATGCCGATGTCGAGCAGCACGAGATCCGGCTTCAGCCGCGTCGCGAGATCGAGCGCCGAAGGACCGTCGAACACGGCATGCGCCTCGTGGCCCATGCGCTGCAGCAGCATGGCCATGCTCTCGGCCGAGTCCTGGTTGTCGTCGACGACGAGGACCCGCAGCCTGTCCGCGCCCTGCTCCGCGGGCGCCCCCCGCGCAGGCTGCGCGACGGGGCGCGCGGTCCGAGGGAGCTGCACGACGAACTCGCTGCCGCGACCGGGGCCCTCGCTGAGCGCGCGGACCGTCCCGCCATGCAGCTCGATCAGCCGGCGCACGATCGTCAAGCCGATGCCGAGGCCGCCCTCCGCGCGATCGAGGCTGCGATCCCCCTGCGTGAACAGATCGAACACCTGCGGCAGCAGCCGGGGCGAGATACCGACGCCGTTGTCGCGGACGCGGAGCGTCGCGCGCGCGTCGTCCGCCTCGAGCGCGACATGGATCGCGCCGCGCGCCGGCGTGAACTTCGCCGCGTTGTGCAGCAGGTTGGTCACCACCTGCGTGAGCCGCGCCAGATCACCTTCGATGGCGAGCGGCCCTTCGGGCAACCGCACCTCCAGGACCTGCTCGCGGGCGTCGATCCAGATCCGGGACGCCTCGACCGCGCGCTTCACGATGTCGGTGAGGTCCACGCTCTTGCGCTCCAGGGCGATCTTGCCTCGCGTGATGCGGCTCACGTCGAGAAGATCGTCGACGAGCCGCGCGAGCAGGCCGACCTGCCGCTCCATCACGCCGGCCGCCCACGCGACCTCGGAGCTGGCCTTGCTCTCGCTCGTGAGGACGATTGTCGCGTTGGATATCGACGCCAGCGGGTTGCGCAGCTCGTGCGCCAGCATCGCCACGAACTCCTCCATCTGACGCGCGTTGGACTCGATCTGCTCGAAGCGCTTGCGCTCGGTGAGGTCGCGCGTGATCTTGGAGAAGCCGCGCAGCTCGCCCTGGGGGCCGCGAATGGCCGTGACGACGACGCTCGCCCAGAACATCGAGCCGTCCTTGCGCACGCGCCAGCCTTCGTCCTCGGAGCGGCCGTCGCGCCGCGCGGCGGCGAGCACCTTCTCTGGCCACCCGCGCACGATCGCGTCCGCCGGATAGAAGCGCGAGAAGTGCGTGCCGATCACCTCTTCCGCGGAGTACCCTTTGATCTTCTGCGCGCCGGCGTTCCACGTGCTCACGCGGCCCTCGGGGTCGAGCATGAAGATGGCGTAGTCCTTCACGCCCTCGACCAGCGTGCGGAAGCGCTCCTCGCTCTGCCGCAGCGACTCCTCCTGGCGCTTGCGCTCGGTGAGGTCGCGCGTGATCTTGGAGAAGCCGCGCAGCTCGCCCTGGGCGTCGCGGAGCGCCGTGATGGTGACGTTCGCCCAGAACATCGAGCCGTCCTTGCGCACGCGCCAGCCTTCGTCCTCGAAGCGTCCCAGGCGCCGCGCCTCGGCGAGCTCTATGTCTGGCCACTTGCGGTCGAGCGCCTCGGCCGGATAGAAGCGCGAGAAGTGCGTGCCGATCACCTCTTCCGCGGAATATCCCTTGATATGCTCCGCGCCGGCGTTCCACGTGCTCACGCGGCCCTCGGGGTCGAGCAGGAAGATGGCGTAATCCTTCACGCCGTCGATCAGCATGCGGAAATGTACGTCGGCTCCTAGCTCGACTGGATCCATGCGGCGGAGCTTACCGCAGAACGCGCGTGGATCCCGGCGCGGTCGTGGATCATCGTGGGCCGTATGGCACGGGCCTCGCGCTCGCTTCGCTTCAACACCGAACGAGAGCCCCGTCCAGCGCATGAGGCCGCCACGGGGGTGCGGCGGCGCGGTCGGCGAGGCGCGCGGCTCGCTCGGAGTCCGGGGAGGCGGCCCCACGAAGAGAGGAGGGCGATGAGCACCGCGATCCCTGGTCCGATCTTCCAGCCTTCCCGGCCTCGACGCTGGATCCGACCGCCGCCCTGTCGCGCGCCGCGCCTCCGTCCGCGCGGATCCGGTGTCAAACCTGTCCTTCGGGGTATGCCCGCGGGGCCAGCGCTGTAGAGTCCGGCCCCGGAGATCACCGCCGTGCTCAACCCCTGGAGAGGATCATGCTGACGAAGCTCAACGAGAACGAGGCCGTCGCGTCCTGCGAGCGCTGCTGGGAGAAGGAGATCGTCCCCGCGCTGCACGAGTACATCCGCATCCCCAACAAGTCGCCCGCCTTCGACCCTGCCTGGCGCGAGAACGGCCACATGGACAGGGCAGCGGCGCTCATCGAGGCCTGGAGCAAGGAGCAGCCGATCCCCGGGCTCAAGGTGGAGGTGGTGCGCATCGGGAGCCGCACGCCGGTCCTCCTGATGGAGGTGCCGGGCAGGACCGATGACACGGTGCTGCTCTACGGGCACCTCGACAAGCAGCCCGAGATGGTGGGCTGGCGCCAGGGGCTCGGCCCGTGGGAGCCGGTGCGGGAGGGCGACCGGCTGTACGGCCGCGGCGGCGCCGACGACGGCTACTCGGCGTTCGCGTCGCTCGCCGCCCTGCGCCTGCTGCACGAGCAAGGGATCCCGCACGCGCGCTGCGTGGTGCTCATCGAGGGCTGCGAGGAGAGCGGCAGCCCGGACCTGCCGGCCTACATCGACGCGCTCGAGGGCCGCATCGGCAAGCCGAGCCTCGTCGTGTGCCTCGACTCGGGCTGCGGCAACTACGACCAGCTCTGGACCACGACGTCGCTGCGCGGGCTGCTCCAGGGCACGCTCGAGGTGAGCATCCTGCGCGAGGGCGTGCACTCGGGCGTGGGCAGCGGCGTGGTGCCGTCGAGCTTCCGGATCCTGCGGCAGCTCCTGTCGCGCATCGAGGACGAGCGCACGGGGCGCGTCCTCGTGGACGCGCTGCACGTGGACATCCCGAAGGAGCGCGTGGCGCAGGCGCGGGCGGCCGCCGAGGTGCTCGGGACGACGGTCGTGAGCGAGCTGCCGTGGGCGCAGGGCGCGGGCCCGGTGACGGGCGACGTGGCCGAGCTCCTGCTGAACCGGACGTGGCGGCCCGCGCTCTCGGTGACCGGCGCCGAGGGCCTCCCGCCCATCGCGAGCGCGGGCAACGTGCTGCGGCCGTTCACGAGGGCGAAGCTGTCGATGCGCATCCCGCCGCGCGTCGACCCGAAGGCCGCGGCGGCGGCCCTGAAGGAGGCGCTGGAGAAGGACCCGCCGTACGGCGCGGAGGTCCGCTTCCACGTGAGCGAGCCGTCGCCCGGGTGGGACGCGCCCCCGACGGCGCCGTGGCTGCAGGAGGCGGCGAACAAGGCCTCGCAGGCGTTCTTCGGCCGGCCGGCGATGGGGATCGGCGAGGGCGGGACGATCCCGTTCATGGCGATGCTGGGGCAGAAGTTCCCGGAGGCGCAGTTCCTCATCACCGGCGTGCTCGGGCCGCAGTCGAACGCGCACGGGCCGAACGAGTTCCTGCACCTCGGGATGGGGAAGAGGCTGACCTGCTGCGTGGCCAGCGTGATCGCGGACCACGCAGCGCGGGCGCGCTGAGCGAGGCCGCGCGCCGCGGCGCGCTCAGCGGGCGGGGGCTTCCCCGTCGAGGGGCGCCGCGGCCGGGCCTGGCCCGTCGAGGCCTGCCGCGGCCGGCGCTGCCGCGAACGCGAGGACGACCCGGGCCCCGCGCTCGCGCCCTTCCTCGATCCGGATGGATCCGCCGAAGGTCTTCATCCGGTTCGCGGAGAAATGCAGGCCGATACCGCTCGCGCCCTCCTTCGTCGTGAACCCGTACTGGAACACCTGCACCCGCGCGGTATCGGGGACGCCGGGCCCGTTGTCCTCCACGGCGCAGCACACCCCTGCCCCGTCCTGCCAGGTCGAGATCGCGATCCAGGGCTCGCGCGGGCCGCCGTCGACCGCGGCGCGCGCGTTGTCGAGCAGGTTGTAGAGGATCGTCAGGAGGTCGTGGCGGTTCGCCACGACGTCGTCGACCGGCCGCAGATCGAGCCGGACGGCGGCGCGCGCGTTCACGAGCGCCGGGCCGTGCGCGCGCAGCGATTCGTGGATGACCTCGTTCACGGAGAGCCGCTCGGTGCGGTACGCGTTCCTGTACGCATACCTCTCCTGCGCGCGGAGGGCGTCGCGGAGGACGTCGAGCTGCGCGCGCATGCGCCCGAGGTCGTCCGCCGTCTCCTGCTGCTCCTGCTCCACGGCGACGAGCGCCAGCTCGACGTACCGGCGCAGGCTCTCGCCGCGCGACGCGTCGGTCGGATCGGCGGCGCCCGCGTCGCCCCCCACGAGCTCGACGAGCGCCCGCTTCAGGCGCGGGAGCCGCGACCGCGCCACCCGATCGCGCGCCAGGTCGACGGCGATCCCGGCGCTGTTCAGCGTGTTGCCCGCGCTGTGGAGGACGTCCATGGCGACCTGGGCCATCCCCGAGTGGCGCGCGATCTCGGCCTGCTCCGCGCCGAGCTGCCGGTACGAGTCGTAGAGCCGCACCATCGATCGCACGCGCGCGAGGAGCTCCCTCGGGGAGAACGGCTTTACCAGGTACTCGTCGGCGCCCCCGTCGAGCCCCGACGCGACCGCCTCGTCGTCGGCGCGGGCGGTGACGAGGACGATCGGGATGTGGCGCAGCACGGGGTGGCCCTTCAGCCAGGCGGTGAGCTCGATGCCCGACATCTGCGGCATCATCACGTCCGACACGATGACGTGCGGCGGGGACCGCTCGATCAGCCGCTGCGCCTCGAGGCCGTTCGCCGCCTCCATCAGGCGGTAGCCCGGGGCGAGCAGCGAGCGCATGAACTGCCGCATGTCGGGGTTGTCGTCGACGAGGAGCAGCAGCGGCCTGTCCGGGCGCACGGGCGGCGGCGCGGCGCTCGGCGGCCCGGGCGGGCGGCTCGGCAGCGCCCCGGCGCCCCGGTCGCCCGCGTCGGGCTCGGGCTGCTCGGGCGCGGGGCCGTCGGGCGAGGCCTCCGAGGGCGGCAGCGAGCTGAGCCAGCGCCGCGTCTGCGCCGTGCTGGGCGCGCAGGTCAGGTCCGGGCCGGCGGGGCGCTCCGCGGGGCCTCCCGCGCCCGCCGCGTGCTCCTGCGCGGCGCCCGGGGCCGACCGCGGCAGGCGCACGCGGACGGCCGTGCCCTCGCCGAGCTCGCTCTCGATCGAGACAGCGCCGCACATGAGCTCGGCGAACTGCTTGACCAGCGAGAGCCCGAGCCCCGTGCCCTCGTACCGCCGCTTCACCGAGCCGTCGACCTGGGTGAACTTCGAGAACAGCTTGCCGAGGTCGTCCCCGGAGATGCCGATGCCCTCGTCGCGCACGCAGAGCTCGAACGAGGCGTCGTCGAGCGCGCGCAGCGCGACCTCGATGTGCCCCCCGGGGTGGGAGAACTTCAGCGCATTGCTGATGAGGTTGAGCAGGATGCGCTCGTATTTGTAGCGATCCAGCGAGACGACGCCGAGCGCGTCGCCGGTCATGGCCAGGGTGCGGCCCCGGCCCGCCGCGCTCGGCCGGATGTCGTCGAGCATCTGTGAAGTGAACCGGTTAATATCGACGGGCTCCCAGTCGACCTCCATCCGCGCCGCCTCGGCCTTGGAGAAGTGGAGGAGGTCGCTCACGACGTTGAGGAGGCGCGCCGTGTTGCGGCGGATGAGCTCGAGCTCGCCGCGCACCTCGCGCGGCAGGGCGCCGTGCTGCGCCTCGAGGAGGCGCTCGAGGGGGGACAGGATGAGGGTGAGGGGCGTGCGCAGCTCGTGGCTCACCGTGGCGAGGAAGTCGCTCTTGGCGCGGTTGGCGCGCTCCGCCTCGTCCTTGGCGCGCTCGAGCGCGATCTCGGTGAGCTTGCGGTCGGTGATGTCGGTCCAGGCGCCGAGGATGCCGAACACCTCGCCGTCCTCGTCCTTGAGCGGCACCTTGCACGTGAGCAGGTACCGATGGCTGCCGTCGGCCTGGCGCTGCGTCTCCTCGATGTTCAGCAGCGGCTCGCCCGAGGCCATGACGGCCTTGTCGACGCGGATGTAGTGCTCCGCCTCCTCCGCCGTCCAGGGCAGGTCGTGGTCGGTGAGGCCGATGATGTCATCGGGGCGGCTCAGCCCCGCGCCGCGGGCGTTCAGCTCGTTCGTGCCGATGTAAACGCAGTCGCGGTCCTTCCACCAGATGCTGTAAGGGAACGTCGAGACGATGTAGCGTAAGAGCTGCTCTTTCTGGGACTCCCTCAGGTTCGGCGGAGTGCGCTTTCGCGTTTTCAAGTCCGACATAAGCAAGCCACGACGCGAGCGGATCTTGACGTGAAGGCCAGCGCGACGTTCCTGGCCAGCCGCCCCAGGACGCCCCCGTGCAGTCCGGCGCCGCGGAGGGCCGCGGGCGGACCTGGGATCCATTGGCCATGGTACCGCACCGGGCGGCTCGCGCGCAACCTGCCGAAGCCGCGGCGCCGGGCGCGATGTGAGGCGGGCGGCGCCGCGCTGCAGGGACCAGCCGGGTGGGGTCGGCCGGATCGGGGACCTCCGTGATCGCGGACGGGATCCTCCGCGCAGCGCAGGCTGGAGACCTCGGAGGGATCCTGGAGCTCTATCGCGACCTCCTGCCTCGCGAGAGGAGAGAGATTTCAACGCCCCCGCGGCTCGTACCGGAGAACCCGCCGCTCGTCGGGCAAAACCCCTGCCTGGTCATCCGTCGCTCGATCTCGCCACCTCGTCTGGCAGCGTGGGTGCCCCATGACATCCCGTACAAGACGAGATTCTCTGTCGATGGTAGTTGCCCTTGCCGCGCTGCTTGTCCTGAACCCCGCCTGCGGATCGAGCTCCGGTACGCCGGACGCGCCGGACGACCTCCACGACGAGCTGGAGCGCCGCATCGACGCCGCGGCGATGGCCGGGTTCTCCGGATCGGGGCTGGTCACGGTGGACGGGGGCACGGCGCTCGCGCGCGGCTACGGTCTGGCGTCCGCAACGTCGTCGCCGCGAGGCCGTGCCGATCGCCGGGCGGGTCGAGCATCATGGGACTTCGCACATCGCTGCTTCCGGGCGGCACGCTGCTGACCGGAGGCGCGCAAGGCGTCCGCCATGCTGCTCCACGAGCGCTCGCGGCCTGGGACGGGCTGCGATACGGACAGCGACTGCGGGAGCGGCTTCAATGCCCGGCTCCATGTCCCGGCGAAGCCCGGGTCGCGCGGGACGTGCCCGATGGGCGCCGGCGGGCCGGGGGGAGGCGGAAGCGGCGGCGGTGGGGGCGATGGGAGCGAGGAGGCGGCGCCGGCGGGCCGCTGCGCCCCGCGCGCCACCCCCCCATGGTATGACCGCGTCCCCATGGCGAGCCGCTTCTACGTCACGACGCCCATCTACTACATCAACGACGTGCCGCACCTCGGCACCGCCTACACGACGATCGCCGCCGACGTGCTCTGCCGCTACCACCGGCTGCGCGGCCACGAGAGCCGCATGCTCACCGGCACGGACGAGCACGGCCTCAAGATCCAGCGCGCCGCCGAGGCGCGCGGCATCTCCCCGGGCGCCCACGCGGACGAGATCGCCGCCGCCTTCCGCGCCACGTGGCCGAAGCTCGGCTGCGCTCCGGACGACTTCATCCGCACGAGCGAGCCCCGCCACAAGAAGGGCGTGCAGGAGCTCTGGCGCCGCATCCAGGCGCGCGGGGACATCTACCTCGGCCATTACGAGGGGCTCTACTGCGTCGGATGCGAGGCCTACTATACCGAGAAGGATCTCCAGCAGCCCGGCAACATCTGCCCGCTGCACAACAAGCCCGCCGAGACCGTCAAGGAAGAGAGCTATTTCTTCCGCCTCTCCAGCTACGCAGACGCGCTGCTCGACTTTTACAAGCGCAACCCCACCTTCGTGCAGCCTGTCAGCCGCCTCAACGAGGTGACGAGCTTCGTGCGCGAGGGGCTCCAGGATCTCTCCGTCTCCCGCACCACGTTCCAGTGGGGAATCCCCGTCCCCGATGACCCGAAGCACGTCATGTACGTCTGGTTCGACGCGCTGGCGAACTACATGACCGCCCTCGGCGAGCCCGAGGACAACACGCGCTTCTGGCCCGCGGACGTTCACCTCGTGGGCAAGGACATCCTCCGCTTCCACGCCGTCTACTGGCCCGCGTTCCTGCTCTCCGCCGGCTACAGCGAGGCGGAGCTCCCGCGGCAGGTCTTCGCCCACGGGTTCCTCACCTACAGCGGCCAGAAGATGTCGAAGACGCTTCGCAACACGATCAGCCCCGTCGAGGTGGCGGACGCGATCTCCGAGGCGGCCGCGGCGGCCCTGCCCGGCGGCCCGGCTGCGGCCGCTGGCGCGCCGCCCGTCGGGGTGGACGTGGTGCGCTATTGCCTCATGCGCGCGATCTCCTTCGGTCAGGACGGCGACTTCGGCCTCCAGGACGTCCTGGCGCGGTACGCCTCGGAGCTCGGCAACGCGCTCGGCAACCTGCTGAACCGGGTGCTGCCGTTCGCCGAGGAGGTCCCCGAGAAGGGGGAGCCCGGCCCGCTCGAGGCGGAGCTCGCCAGCGCGCAGCGACAGGCCTCGTCGGCCGCGATCGCCGCGTTCGACGCGAACCAGCCGACGCGCGCGCTCGACGCGATCTGGACGGCGATCGGCGCGGCGAACCTCTACGTCGACAAGGCCGCTCCGTGGGCGGCCAAGAAGACGGACCCGCGGCGCCTCGCCACGATCATCGCGACATTGATCGAGCAGCTCGAGGCGATCAGCGTGATGATCTCCCCCGTGCTGCCGGTCGTGGCCGACAGGATGCGCGATCAGCTCGGGCTGCCGCCGATCGCGCCCGCGGTGGGGCACGATCAGTGGCCGTTCAACCCTCCTGTCCGCAAGCCCGGCGAGAAGCTCCGCCGGGGCTCGCCCATCTTCCCGCGCCTCGAGAAGGCGAAAGAGGCCGAGCTGCTCGCCCGGTTCGCCCCGCCCCCGGCCGACGCCGCCCCGCCGCAGCCCGACGCCGGCGCGAAGCCCGCCGCCGAGGCCAAGGCCGCAAACGCCGCTCCCGCCGCAACCGCCGCCCCCGGGGCGGCGGGCGGCGCCGGAGCGCCCGCCCCTCCGGCGCACCAGAGCAAGGCGCCCGTGGCGTTCGACGACTTCGCCAAGCTGGACCTCCGGATCGGCCTTGTCACGAGCGCCGAGCGCGTGAAGAAGAAGGACCGGCTGCTCGATCTGCGGGTCGACACAGGCGACGGCGCGCCCCGGCGCATCATCTCGGGGATCGCCGCCAGCTACGCCCCGGAAGAGCTGGTCGGCAAGCGGGTCGTCGTCATCTGCAACCTGCTGCCGCGCGACTTCGGCAAAGGGCTCGTGTCCGAGGGCATGTTGCTGACCGCCGAGGTCGAAGGGCGCGTCCGCACCATCACGGTCGAGGACGCCGCGCCGGGCACCCCCGTCCTCTGACGCCGCGCCCCGTTCACATCCACGGCATCACGCGCGCACGACAGACAAGCGCCACGAGCACGGTCTCCGCTGTACTCCGTCGCACGGGCTGACCTGACGCAGGTCGCGGCGTCGCGATCGTGCTCTACGCGGGGTGGACGACGGCCCTCCCGGGTCCGGCGGCGCGCGTGGCCGGGGGCGTGCTAGAAATCTTCGATGCGCAGTCGCCTTGGCTTGAGGAGGCGGTGAGCATCTCGCTCAGGGGACGCGATGCCATGGCCCTGGCCATGGCGATCGCGGCGCACCTCGCGCTCTTCGCCGCGCCGACGCGCGAGCGGCTCCCCGAGCCGCCTGCCGGGCCACCCGCGCTCGTGGATGGCATCGATGTCGAGCTCGAGGAGCCCGCCCCCCGCGCCGCGGCGCTGCCGGCCGGAGCCGCGCCCGGCGCGAGCGAGCCCGAGCAGGCGGGCGAGCTCGGCAAGGCCGCCCCGGTCGAAAAGACCCAGGCGCCCGCGCCCGGCGCAGCGGCCGCCAAGGTGGCCTCCGTCGAGCGCGCGAGGCCCGCGCCGGCCGCCCCCGAGGCGCCCCCGCCCCCGGCCGAGTCCCCTGCCCCCGCGGCCGAGGCCCCTGCCGCCGAGGCCCCTGCCGCCGAAGCTCCCGCCCCCGCGGCCGAGGCCCCTGCCGCCGCGGCGCCCGGCCCCGCGCCGCCCGCGCCCCCCGGCGACGAGTACGGCGGGCCGCCCCCGGCGGCGGGCGGGGGCATCGCGCTCGCGCCCGGGCTCGGGGCGCCGCTCTGGACCGTGCCCGGCGCGCTCCCCGCGCCCGACGCGCCGCGGGCCGCCCCGACGGCCGCCCCGCTCCCTCGCCCCGTGGATCCGGCCATCGCGGGCAAGGTCCTGAGCGGCACGCTGCACAGCAAGGACAAGAGCGTGGGCATCAGCGTCCCGGCCGCCGGCGTGGTGGCGAGCACGCTGGCGAGCACGGTGCGCTCCTCGGCCGCGCCCCTCGACGCCCGCGCGACGTTCGAGGTCAAGCTCGGCGCCGACGGCCAGGTCCTCGGCGTCCGGCTGGTGAGCGCGACGGCCGGCGACGGCCCCACGTGGGAGCGCATCGTGGGCGAGGCGAAGGGCGCGCTCGCCGGCAGCGCGCTTCAGATGGGGTCGGACCGGGCGCCGGTGACCGTGACCGTCAAGGTCCAGTCCAAGGTGCAATATCCCTCCGGCAGCAAGAAGAAGCCCACGGCGGAGCTCGTGTGCGCCGAGGAGGTGCTCGAGAAGCTGCAGCAGACCGTGGAGAACCCGAGCCAGCTCGGCGAGCTGCGCGGCGGGGGCGGCGACGGGCCGCCGCCGGCGGCCGACATGGACGCGGAAGAGCGGAAGAGGGCCTTCTGCATCCCCGTCGGCCTCCGCGCCGGGGGCGATCTGTCCGATGTCGGGGCGCACAGGGTCAACGTGGTCTCGGCGTCCTTCGTGGTGAAGCGCGAGGGCGAGCGCGCCCTGCCGCACGAGGACATCCTGCCGGTCGACACGCGCGTGCCGTGGGCGCCCAAGGACCCGAAGAAGATGAAGCTGCCGCCGCGCCCCAAGAAGAAGTGGAAGAAGAAGCAGCAGCAGCCTTAGCGCGGTGTCGCTCGCTACCCCGGCGCGCCGGCCCGGGGGCTCCGGTTCGACAGGTTGATGAGGACGATGGCCGACAGGATGATGGCCATGCCGAGGCTCTGCGCCGGGCCGATCGACTCCCGGAGGAACAGGAGCCCGGCGATCCCGGTGAGCACCACCGTGAATGTGCAGCGCGAGATAGCCAAGGACCACGAGGGTCCTGGGCGGCTGCAGGGGCAGCGCTCGCACCTTCATCCCATGGGCACGCCGCAGGCGCTTGGCGATCGACACGCGCTTGGGCGGCGTCTCCGGGTGATCCATGCTCAATCCTCAAGGACTCAGGCTCCGCGCGACGGCTGCGTGCATGCGCTGGCGCACGCTGCTGAAGCGGTATTCGCCGGCCGTCGCGCCCGACAGTGGCGCCCACGAATTCGTCATTCGTTGTTCCGGGCGCAGGATTTCGGGACGGCGGCGCGGGGAATGGCCGGGATCACGCGAAAACGTGCTGGCACGCTGGCACGGACACACGAGCTGGCACGCGCCTCGTCGCAGGCGACGCACGAGGACCTGCAGGCGCGCGTCAACGCGGCAAAGCTGCGCGACTGTCCGTCAGCCCGCGGCGGCGCTGCGCCTGCCCGGCTCGAAGCAGATCGGCAGGCGCGCGGGGCCGAGGACGTTGAGGGCCTCGCGCGCTCCCACGGCTCCTTGCTCGCGAGCCTCCGGCAGGGAGACGACGCAGACGGGGGAAGGCACCGGCGCGCGCGCGGCGCGCCTCACCCGGTCCAGGCCGCCCAGACGTCGTCGCGCTCGACGCGCGGCGCGCGCTCGGTGACCAGCCTGGCGAACACCGTCGGGTGCGGGACGCGATCGAGGCTCACCGTCTGCCAGGGAAACACTGTCTGGCCCCGGAAGAAGGCGACTCGGCCCGACTGCAAGCGCACGAGGGAGAGAGCGCTCCAGGCCACGTGGTGCTCGCGGATCGCGATCCCCTGCCCGTCGAGGCGCACCGGACCGAACGTCAGGACCTCGCCGTCCTTGATCGCGCGCCGCGCGTCGTCCATCAGGGGATGAGAGCAGCACAGGAGTATCCGGCGGGCCACCTCCTGGCCGTCCGTGACCTCGACAGGCACGGAGCGCTGCGCGCCGGAGTGCTCCACGAGGCGGAGGCCGCGGAGGAACACGAAGCTCCCGAACGGCGTCGCGCTCCGGTCGAGGTCGAACCACACCTCGTCCACGTCGTCGAACACCACGACCTCGCGCCCCTCCCGGCGAGCGACGACGACGCCGTGGTCGTACAGCTCGATCCGCAGCCCGCGGTGGCGCAGCGCAGCCGACGCGAGCACGGCGAAGCCCGCGAGCCCGAACGGCAACGACAGGAAGAAGCCCTGCCAGCCGGCGATGACGGCGCCGATCACGCTCGTGAACACGAGGAGCAGCGCGCCCCGCGCGACCTGGAACAGCGCGAAGTTCCGGCGCTGCGCGTGAACGGAGCGGAGGTCGCCGAGGCGCTGATCCTCGGGAGGCGCCGTCGGGCGCTCCGCCGGCTGGCGGAAGGGGTGCGGCTGCACAGAGAGGCCGTAGCACAGGCCCGGCCGCGGCCGCGAGTTCTGCGCGGGCGCGCCACCGCGGCATCTCCTCGATCGCGTCACCGTCGCGCCGCGGCGCTCCCAGCGCGGCTGGCTGCGCGAGGGAGCTCGCTCGCGCGGGCGACCCAGGAGTCGCCCGATGCTCCTGGACCGCAACGCTGATGTCTGCAGACCTCAGTCGACCCGCCGCCGAGCCGCCCTGAAGCGCGAAATCACTGCGCGCGCCGGCGCCGACGCCGCGCGCGTGCGTGCACACGGCTTGCATGGGCGGCGCTGCGAAGTCCGGATCGCAGCGCGAGCCGCCTGCCGAGGCCGCCTGGATTTCGGTCGACCGCGGTTCGAAAAGTCCACCGGCGGCATCCAGCGACGTCCTATAAGACCGCCTGCGATTCGAGGCAGCGTGCCGTTCCTCCGCTGGAGGAAGCGGCGTTTCCCACAACTCGCCTGCGCGCCGGAGCAGTCCACGGCCGCTCGCCCCAATGCACTCTTGAAGGTGATCCTGCGCATGAGAGCCCATTCTCCCCCTCGATGGATCTGCGGCGCCGCCGCGCTAGCCGCGGCGGCGTGGGCCGCGCCAGCGTCCGCTCAGGAGGCGGACGCGGAGCGCGGCCTTGCCCTTGACCGATTCAGCCCAGCGCCCGCCGGCGATCGGATGTTTGGCGTGCCGTCGCCCTATGCGGCCTCGCCCAGGCAGGACGGCAGCCCGACGCTCCACCTGATGCTGCTCGGCGACTACGCGCACAACCCGCTCGTGCTCACGCGCCAGGGGCAGGCTGAGCCGATCGACTCGATCGTGGAGCACCAGCTCTTCCTGCACCTGAACGGCTCGCTCACGCTCTGGGACCGCCTCCACGTCAACGTCGACGTGCCGCTCGCCGTGCTGCAGCAGGGCGGAAACCCGACGGCGGAGGGGCTCTCGTTCCCGTCGCCGAGCGGCGCGGAGATCGGCGACCTCCGGCTCGGGCTGCGGCTGCGGCTGCTGGGCGAGTACTTCGACCCGTTCCAGCTCGCCATCGGCGGCACCATGTGGCTGCCGACCGGCAACGGCGAGCGCGGCTCGTACGTGGGCGAGGGGACGGTGCGCGGCATGCCCCAGATCATCGCCGGCGGCAGGGTCCCGCACCTCACGTGGTCGGTCGCGGCCGGCGTCGACCTGCGCCCCGCGCAGACGTTCGCGCAGGTGCGGCAGGGGCTGATGTTCAACGGCGGCGCGGGCGTCGGCCTGCTGCTGCTGCCCGAGGAGCAGCTCCAGATCGGGCCCGAGGTGACCGTGTCGACGGTGCTGGAGGACCCGGACGCGCGCAACACGAACGTCGAGGCGCTGCTCGGCGTGCGCTACCGCTTCGCGCCCGCGGTGCGCGACTTCGAGATCGGCGTCGCCGCCGGCCCTGGGTTCACCTCGGGCATCGGCACCCCGGACTTCCGCGCTGTCGCGATGCTCGCGTACTCGCCCGAGGTCCGGCGCGTGGACCCCGACCGCGACAAGGACGGCATCCCCAACGAGCAGGACGCCTGCCCGGAGACGCCCGGCGTGAGCGACGCCGACCCGAAGAAGAACGGCTGCCCGCCCTCCGATCGCGACGAGGACGGCATCCTCGACCGCATCGACGCGTGCCCGGACACGCCCGGCATCGCGAACGACGACCCGAAGAAGCACGGCTGCCCGCCGCCAGGGGACCGCGACAAGGACGGCATCACCGACGACGTCGACGCGTGCCCGGACGAGGCCGGCCCGAGCAACGAGGACCCGAAGAAGCACGGCTGCCCGCCGCCGCCGGACAGGGACGGCGACGGCGTGATCGACGCGGAGGACGCCTGCCCCGATATCCCCGGTCTCCGCACCTCGGATCCGGCGACGAACGGCTGCCCCGGCGATCGCGACGGCGACACGGTGCGCGACGACAAGGACGCCTGCCCCGACGAGAAGGGCAAGCCCGATCCGGATCCGGGCAAGAACGGCTGCCCCGTCGCTGTGCGCGTGACCGAGCAGGAGATCGTCATCCTCCAGCAGGTGCAGTTCGACACCGGCAAGGCGACCATCAAGAAGGCGAGCGACGAGCTCCTCGATGAGGTCGCGGGTGTGCTGAAGGAGCACCCGGAGATCACCAAGATCGAGGTGCAGGGGCACACCGATCCGCGCGGCGGACGCGCGTACAATGTCCGGCTCAGCCAGGCGAGGGCCGAGTCGGTCACGAAGGCGCTGGTCCAGCGCGGCGTCGAGGCCGAGCGGCTCGCGTCGAAGGGCTACGGGCCTGACGTCCCGATCGCGGAGAACGACACCGACGAGGGACGCCAGAAGAACCGCCGCGTGCAGTTCAAGATCATCGAGAAGAAGCCGAAGCAGCAGCAGGAGGCGCCGTGAAGAGACGTTGGGTCATAGGTAGTCTTGTCGGGCTCGCTTGCGTGGGCGGGCAGGGCCGCGCCGCGCACGCCGAGCCCGCGCTGCGCGTGCAGGTCGATCAGCGGGGCGATTTCCTCCTCATCGGGAACACGCTCGGCCACGAGTGCGGCAGGGATGACATCGAGTCGCCCGTGCTGGGCGACATCGGCCCCTGCGGGAGCAACACCGGCGACAGCGCGCCCGACATCTTCTGGCGCGCCGACTCGCCCGCGGAGGGCGGGGCGGAGGCGAACGCCAACATCACCGCGGCGCAGGCGCGCACCACCGCGGTGCTAGAGGTGCCGGCCGGCGCCAGGGTCACCCACGCGTACCTGTACTGGGGCGCGCACCTCGGCACCAGCGGGAGCGCGGACGAGGCCGTCACCCTGGAGCGGCCCGGCGCGAGCGGCTTCTCCGAGGAGGTGACCGCCATCGACAGCATCGAGAAGACCAGCTCGGGGCGCGTCTACTACCAGTCGGTCGCGGACATCACCGCCGTCGTGCAGGCGCGGGGCTCCGGCGCGTACCGGGTGAGCGGCGTCGACACGGCGACCTTCACGAACAACAACTTCGACAACCACTTCGCCGGGTGGTGGCTCGTCGTGTTCTACGAGCTCGCCTCGTCGCCGCCGCGCAACCTCGCGCTCTTCGACGGGCTCGACACGGTGGCCAGCGGATCGACCCAGAGCGCCACCCTGTCGGGGTTCGTGGTGCCGAACGCGGGCTACGACGCGAAGCTCGGCATCGTCGCGTTCGAGGGCGACGTGGCCTTCGGTGGAGATCAGTTCTTCTTCAACGGGCCGCCGGCGCTCGGCAACGATCTGAGCCCGGCCGACAACTTCTTCAACGGCACGCGGTCCTACCTCAACATGCCGGTGTCGAACGTCGGGGACCTGCCGCAGCTCGCCGGAAGCGCGGGGAGCATGGCCGGCATGGACATCGACGTCCTCGACATCACGACCAAGGTGACCCCTGGGCAGACCTCGGCGCCCATCCAGGCGTCGAGCAACAACGATCTGTACTTCCTCGCCGGGTTCATCACGTCGATCTCGACCTTCAGGCCGGACTTCACGTCCTCCACGAAGACGGTGACCGACGTGAACGGCGGGCGGCTGCGCCCGGGCGACGTGCTCCAGTACACGATCCAGGTCGCCAACAGCGGCAACGACGCCTCGATCAACACCGTGCTCACCGATCCGCTGCCCGCGGGCGTGACGTACGTGCCGGGCTCGCTCTCGATCACGGCCGGCGCCAACACGGGCGCGAAGACGGACGCGGTCGGCGACGACCAGGGCGAGTTCGACGCCGCGTCGCGCACGATCCGCGTGCGGCTCGGCGCTGGCGCGAACGGGACGGCGGGGGGCACGCTCGCCTCCGGCGCGACGACGGCGATCACCTTCCAGGTGAGGGTCGACGCCGGCGTCTCGGGCCTCATCGCCAACCAGGCGATCGTCCACGCCGCCGGGCAGCAGGGCGCGCCGGCCGAGGACACGCCGACCGACGGCAACGGCCCGGAGGGCGGCGTGCCGCCGACCGAGGTGTCCGTCGACGAGTGCGAGACGAACGCGGACTGCGCCGCGCCGACGGCGTACTGCGACACGGCGGCGCCGCCCTTTACGTGCGTCGAGTGCCTCACCGACGCGCACTGCGGGCCGCTGTCGCCGACCTGCGACGCCGACGCCAACACCTGCGTGTGCGAGCCCTCGGGGGCCGAGGTCTGCGGCGACGCGATCGACAACGACTGCGACGGCGTGATCGGCAACGGTTGCGACTCGGACGAGGACGGGATCGACGATCCCACCGAGATCGCCGCCGGCACCGACCCGAACGACGCGGACAGCGACGACGACGGCGTGCCCGACGGCGAGGAGCCGCGCTTCGACGAGGACACCGACGGCGATGGCCTCATCAACGCGCTCGACCCCGACAGCGACAACGACGGGCTCTATGACGGCACCGAGCTCGGCCTGCCCTGCGACAACCCGGCCACCAACGCCGCCGCGGGCCACTGCCGCGCCGACGGGGACGAGGGGGCGACAAAGACCGATCCGCTCGACGCCGACAGCGACGACGGCGGCGTGCCCGACGGGCACGAGGACTTCGACCTCGACGGCGTCGTCGACGAGGGCGAGACCGATCCGAACGACGGCGCGGACGACGTGCCGCCGGTGGACACCGACGGCGACGGGCTGAGCGACGACCTCGAGGAGACGATCGGGAGCGATCCGCTCGACGCCGACAGCGACGACGACGGCGTGCTCGACGGCCAGGAGCCGAACCCCGCCGACGACACCGACGGCGACGGGCTCATCAACGTGCTCGACGTGGACAGCGACAACGACGGGCTGTTCGACGGCACCGAGCTCGGCCTGCCCTGCGACAACGCCGCGACCGACGTCACCGCGGGCCACTGCCGCGCCGACGCGGACGGAGGGGCGACAAAGACCTCACCGATCGACCCGGACACCGACGACGGCGGCGTGCCCGACGGCCAGGAGGACTCCAACCTCGACGGCGCCATCGACGCGGGCGAGACCGATCCGAACAACGGCGAGGACGACGTGCCGCCGGTGGACACCGACGGCGACGGGCTGAGCGACGACCTCGAGGAGACGATCGGCACCGACCCGAACGACGCCGACAGCGACGACGACGGCGTGCTCGACGGGCACGAGCCGAACTTCAGCGACGACCACGACGGCGACGGGCTCATCAACGCGCTCGACCCCGACAGCGACGGCGACGGGCTGTTCGACGGCACCGAGCTCGGCCTGCCCTGCGACAACGCCGCGACCGACGCGGCGGCGGAGACCTGCATCGCGGATGCGGATCCCACGACGACAACGCACCCGCTCGATCCGGACACGGACGACGGCGGCGTGCCCGACGGCGCGGAGGACGCGAACCACAACGGCGCCATCGACGAGGGCGAGACCGATCCCAACAACGGCGATGACGACGCGGTGGGGGACGATCGCGACGGCGACGGGCTGCCCGACGCGGTCGAGGAGATGATCGGGACCGATCCGGACGACGCCGACAGCGACGACGACGGCGTGCTCGACGGGCACGAGCCGAGCCCCGGCGAGGACACCGACGGGGACGGGCTCATCAACGCGCTCGACGTGGACAGCGACAACGACGGGCTGTTCGACGGCACCGAGCTCGGCCTGCCCTGCGACAACGAGGCCACCAACGCGGACGCGGGCCACTGCCGCGCCGACGCGGACGAGGGGGCGACGAAGACCAACCCGCTCGACGCGGACACCGACGACGGCGGCGTGCCCGACGGCCAGGAGGATTTCAACCTCGACGGCGCCATCGACGCGGGCGAGACCGATCCGAACAACGGCGAGGACGACGTGCCGCCGGCGGACACCGACGGCGACGGGCTGAGCGACGACCTCGAGGAGCACCTCGGCACCGATCCGAACGACGCCGACAGCGACGACGACGGCGTGATCGACGGCGAGGAGCCGAACTTCAGCGACGATCACGACGGCGACGGGCTCATCAACGCGCTCGACCCCGACAGCGACGGCGACGGGCTGTTCGACGGCACCGAGCTCGGCCTGCCCTGCGACAACGCGGCGACCGACGCGGCGGCGGAGACCTGCATCCCGGATGCGGATCCCACGACGACAACGAACCCGCTCGATCCGGACACGGACAACGGTGGCGTGAGCGACGGCGACGAGGACGCCAACCACAACGGCGCGATCGACGAGGGCGAGACCGATCCCAACGATCCCGCCGACGATCGGCCCCAGGCCTGCCGGCAGGACATCGACTGCGGCGGCCCGACGAGCGGGATGATCTGCGAGGAGCACCAGTGCGTGGAGGGTTGCCGCGGCGCTGACGGCAACGGCTGCCCGTCCGGCGATGTGTGCACCTCGACCGACAGCTCGCCGGGCACCTGCGAGCCCGGTCCCGGGGAGCCCCACGACCCGAGCGGCATCTTCGCCGAGGGCAACGGCCTCTGCGCCGCGCGGCCCACGCCGGCCGGCAGCGGCCCGGGCGCGGGGGCGCTGCTGCCCCTGCTCGGCGCCCTCGCCGGCCTCGCGCTGCGCCGTCGGCGCCGCGCCTAGCGGACGAGAGCGAGCCCACGGCCGCGCGTCCCCGCCTGAGCTGGCGGGATGACGCTCCCACGAGCGGCCGTGGGCGCCCCACCCGCCCCTCCTGCACCGAACATCTCACCGACGCGATCCTTCGTCACAGCGGCCCTCCGCGAGAGGGCGGCCGTGAGCGCCGCGAAGAGGCGCGCTCCCACGACCACCACGGGTTGACAGCGGCATCGGCGAGCGGGTCTCATCGAGGGTGGACTCATGGCCACGAGCAGCCCGCCGCGTGCCAGCGTGACGCCCCTCGGAGCTGCGACCGCCGCCGCCGTGAGCTGGCGGTTCAAGGGCGAGCTCCGGGTGACAGCGATCGTGAAGGCCACCTTCGCGTTCGCCAGCGACACGGCGATGCCGCGCGTCGCGCCGCAGGAGATCATCCGGGCGGAGATCCATCACGGCGCCCTGCCCTCGCGGAGCGTCCGGTTCACGACCGACCTGGTCCCTCGCCTGCTTCAGGCCGACGTGCTCTGGACCGGCCATGCGCATGCGCCGCACGGCCGCCCTGTCGAGGCGTTGCCCGTCCGGCTCGGGCTCTTCTCGTCGAGCGGATGGACGCTGCTGGACAAGACGCTGATGGTCCGGAAGCGGGGCGGCTTCGTGCGGCTCCCTGTCGATCACGAGCACGCCTACGGCGGGCCCGGCTTCCCGGGAAACCCCTTCGGGATCGGCTACGCGGAGGGCGAGCCGAACATCCTCGATCCGCGCGACGCGAAGCGCGTGGCCGGCTTCGGTCCGATCTCGCAGGCCACGCCTGCCCGCAGGCGGCTCCTCGGCGCGGCCCCGCGCGCCCTGCTCGAGCGCGCGATCGCCGAGATCCCCGACGATCTCTGCTGGGAGTGCTTCCAGGCAGCGCCGCCCGACCAGCGCACGCCCCTCCTGCGCGGCGACGAGTGGATCGTGATGGACGGCCTGCACCCGAGCGCCCCGCGCGTACGCATGCGCCTGCCCGACGCGCGCGGCTTCGCGCGCATCCACGGCCTCTCGGACCTCGGCGTGGATGAGCGCGAGGCGCTCCCGCTCAGCGCCGACATGCTGCGCATCGACGGCGACGAGCAGCGCTGCACGGTGACGTGGCGCGGCAGCTTTCCCGTGCCCGCCGAGGGCGCGCTCTCTCGGATGCGCATCCTGGCCGGCGTCGAGCTCCCGGGCGAGCCGATCGCGTGGCCGGCCCCGGGCGCCGCGATCCACAGCGCCGGAGCGGCGGTCCCGGGGCTCGCGCCCCGGTCCGGCGCGGACGACGGGGACGACTACGCCCTGGCGTCGACCCTCGCGACGTCCCCCGAGGCGAGCCAGACGGCGAGGCTCGACGGGACGATCGACCTCGCGGACAGGTCGGTCGCGCTGCTGCCGGCCGCGTCGATGCTGCCGTTTCGACCGGCGCCCGCGGGCGCCTCGCCGCTGGCGCAACCCGCGCCGCCGCCGCTCGAGGCGCCGGTCGGCAGGCCGGAGACGGTGCCTCTGCCGAAGGAGATCATCGAGTTCGCAGCGAGCCTGCCGGCGACCCCCTTCACGGCCGCGCCGCCCCCCGCCCCACCGGCCGCGCCGCCCCCCGCCCCACCGGCCGCGCCGCCCCCCACCCCGCCGGCCGCGCCGCCCCCCGCCCCGCCGGCCGCGGGGCGCGCCTTCACCTGGTCCACGCCGCCTCCCGAGCCACCGCCCCCCGGGGCGTCCGCCGGGCCGCCGAAGCCCCCCGCGAAGCTCGACGTGAAGGCCCTGCTGTACGGCACCGGCAAGAGGCGGAGCTGACCCACCGATGCGCGCGAGGACCGGGAATGGACCACAGCAGAGCAGGAGCCCCTCGCGGATGCGGAGGTTGACCCCGCGCCCTCGGCTCCAACCCACACCGCCGCCTGCGCGGCGCTTGTACCGGATCGGCCCTCCGGGCCCGACCTGCAGTGGAGCGGAGGACGAGCGATGACGGAAGCCTCGGGGACGCTGAGCGTTCGCATCGAGTCGGAGCGGGGGTCGTGGGACAACGTCCAGGTCCGCGAGCTCTCCGGGCGAGAGGCGATCTCGCAGCTCTTCTCGTTCGATATCGACATCGTGATCGACGAGGGCCACGAGCTCCCGGCCGACGCCGCGCCCGGCGCCGAGGTCAGCCTCGTCTTCGAGTCCGACGGCGAGGAGATCCGCCGCGTCTCGGGCATGCTCGGACCCATCCGGGACCGCCTCGATCCGCTGGCCGAGCGCTCCACCTGTCGCCTGCGCCTCGTGCCGCGCGCGTTCCGGCTCACCCTCGTCGAGACGCAGGAGATCTTCATGGACCGCAGCGTTCCGGACATCCTCCGGAGCAAGCTCGAGCGGCACGGCCTCGGCACGGAGGACATCGAGCTGCGGCTGCTCGAGAGCTACCCGGAGCGCGAGTTCGTCGTGCAGTACGGCGAGAGCGACCTCGCGTTCATCAGCCGCCTGGCCGAGCACGTCGGGATCAGCTTCTTCTTCGAGCACGAGGACGGCCGCGACAGGCTTGTCTTCACCGACCATCCGTCCGGCTTCCGCCCCGCCGCGGGCGCGGCGACGGTGCCTTTCCGCGCCCGCGGCGAGGCCGCGGGCGTCTTCGCCCTCGAGGTGACGACCGATCTGGTGCCCACCAACTACGTCGTGCAGGACTACAACTACCGCGCTCCGCAGCTCGACCTGACGGCCTACACCGGCCTGGAGTCGGGCGACGGCGGCGGCGTCGTCGAGTACGGCAGCCACGTCAAGACGCCCGAGGAGGCCCGGAGGCTCGCGCAGATCCGGGCCGAGGAGCGGCTCTCGCGGCAACGCGTGTACGAGGGCAAGGCCAGCCGCGCGGCGCTGTCCGCCGGGCGGCGCGTGACGCTGATCGAACACCCGCGCCTCCCGGGCCCCGAGGAGCTGCTCCTCGTCGAGGTGGAGCACGAGGCGCGCTTCCCCGTGTTCAAGGACACCGGCGAGCAGAGCCCCTATTACAGGAACGCCTTCCGCGCGATCCCGGCCCACGTCGCCTACCGGCCGCCGCGCCGGACGCCGAGGCCGCGCATCTCCGGCGTGGTGACCGGGATCGTGCAGCCGGGGCCCGGGGGGAAGACGAACGGGATCGCGCAGCTCGACGCCGAGGGGCGCTACACGGTCCAGCTCCATTTCGACACGGCGCAGCCGGGCGAGCAGAAGGCCTCGCGCCCGGTCCGGATGGCGCAGCCCTTCAGCGGCATGGGGCACGGGATGCACTTCCCCCTGCGCCCGGGCACCGAGGTCCTCGTGGGGTTCGCCAACGGCGACCCGGATCGCCCGGTGATCCTCGGGGCCATGTTCCACCCGCTCGCGCCCTCGCCCGTGGCGGCGCGCAACGCCAACCAGAGCCGCATCGCCATGGCCTCGGGCGCCATGCTCGAGATCTCGGAGAAGCAATGACGAAGCCCACGACGGTCGGGATCCACTTCCGCTCCGAGGCCGCCCCGGCCGGAGGGTTCACCGTGCTGGGGCTCCGCGGCGAGGAGGCGCTGTCGCGCCCGTACCGCTTCGAGATCGATCTGGCGTCGCCCGATCCCGCGCTGCCGCTCGACGACATCGCCGGCGCGGCCGGCGAGCTCGACCTCGCCGGCCGCGCGATCCCGGGGGTCGTTGTCGAGGTGGAGCAAGGCGGCGCGCTCGGCGCCGGCCGGTACGCCTACCGGGTCGCGCTCGTGCCGCGCCTCGCGCTGCTCGGCCTCGCGCGGCAGACGCGGATCTACCAGCGGCTCAGCGTGCCCGACCTGGTGGAGGCGGTGATCGCCGAGAGCGGCCTCGCGATCGAGGTGGAGCGGCGGCTCGAGGGGGCGTACCCGCCGCGCGAGCACGCCGTGCAGTACCAGGAGAGCGCGCTCGACTTCGTCTCGCGGCAGCTCGAGCAGGCGGGCATCAGCTACTTCATCGAGCCGCGGGGCGGGGCCGAGCGGCTCGTCCTCTGCGACCACCCGGGCGGCTTCCGGGGCGCGGTCGAGGCCTCCATGGGCGAGGGGGAGGCCGCCCAGGTGCGCGCGCTGCGCTGCCGGCGCCGGCTGTCGCCGCGCGCTGTCGTGCTGCTCGACTACAACGAGCGCACGCCGGAGGTGCCGCTCCAGGCCGAGGCCGAGGTCGACGGCCGCGGCTTCGGGCTGCTCATCGACGAGGGCGGCCCGTTCGCGACGCCCGAGGAGGGCGCCGCGCTCGCCGCCGCGCGCGCCGAGGAGCTGCGCTGCCGGGCGGCCGTGTACGACGGCGCGATCGGCGCGCCGCTCGCCGCGGGCGCGCGCCTCGGGCTCTCCGGCCACTTCCGGGCCGACTGGAACCGCGATTACCTGGTGACGCGCGCCGTGCACCGCGCAGAGGCGGGCGACGGGCCGCGCTACGCCTGCGAGTTCGAGGCCATCCCGGCCTCGACGCGCTATCGCCCGCCGCGCGCCACGCCGAGGCCGCGCCTCGAGGGCGCGATGGTCGCGCACGTCGACGCGCGCGGCCCGGAGGGCACCGCGGCGGTCGACGCCGAGGGCCGCTACCGCGTTGTGATGCCGTTCGACCTGAGCGGCGCGGCCGAGGCGCAGGCCTCGGTGCCGATGCGCCTGGCGACGCCCTACGGCGGCGCCGACGAGGGCATGCACTTCACGCTGCGCAAGGGCGCCGAGGTGCTGTGGACCGGCGTCGGCGGCGACCCCGAGCGGCCGGTGATCACCGGGGTCGTGCCCAACGCGAAGAGCCGCGTGGTGACGAGCGCGGACGAGGGGCGCGGCCGCATCCGGATGCCGAACGGGGCCATGGTCGAGATGGGCGGCGGCTCCGGGCGCCCGCGCGCCCGAGGCGCCGACGGCGCGCCGGCCTCGCGGGCCGGCGCCGACGGCGCGCTGCCGCTGGAGCAGCAGCTCGGCCAGGACGACATCACGACGACAGCGAGCGCCGCGGAGGACTGGATCCGCATCGCGGTCCCGCACAGCGACGGGAAGTACAGCTACCTGCGGTACGGCGAGCGCGCGACAGCGTCGGCCGGCACGTTCACCGAGTCCGCGCGGCTAGATCCGGCGGACGGGTTCGGCGACGGCGGCTGGACGTGGTCGAGCCTCGATACCGGCTACGACATCAGCTCCGCGGACCGCGACAAGGGGAGCGCCGCGCACTTCGGCTGGGCCGCGAGCGACGGGATCTACGATCACACGGACGGCAACCGCACGGTCGTGACCCAGGGCGATCACCAGTCGGTCACCGTGGGCAACCGCACCGACGTCGTCCTCGGGAACTACCGGCTCGTGATCCCCAGCCGGACGTTCGGCATGTACGACGCCGACTTCTACTCGATGACGTTCAGCAACGACTGGCAGGGCTGGCGCAAGACCCAGCGCAGCCACGTCTCGTCGGTCAACCTCACGTACGGCGACAACTCGAGCTTCTTCACAGGCATCAACTTCGGGATGAGCCTCGGCGGGAGCTACAACATCGCGGCGGGCGTGAACGGCAACGTCTTCCTCGGGCTCAACACAGGGATCACGGCCGGGATGACGTGCAACATCGCGTACGGGCCGGTGCTCGAGTTCGGCAGCACGAAGAAGCTCACCACGGCCGACGAGCAGGACATCAAGGCGCGCTCCAAGGTGCACCTGCGCGTGCGGACCACCGACAAGCCGGCGATCGAGGCCGCGAAGCCGTGGGTGGCCGCTGTCGCGGCGGGCGCCGCGGGCGCGGTGTTCGGCGCGGGCGGCGCGGCCGCGGGCAAGGACGACCTCGACAAGGGCGGCGGGCTCACGGGGATGACGTGGGGCATCGCGACGCTCGGGGCGCTCGTCGGGTCGTACCTGGTCCACAAGCTCGCGCACGCGAACCCGGTGAACGACGCCGAGCTGATCATCGAGCCGACCCAGATCCTGCTGCGCTGCGGCGGGGCGGCCGGCGCGACGATCAAGATCGAGCCCGCCGCGATCGAGCTCGCCTGCGGCACCAGCAGCCTCAAGCTCGACGCGACCGGCGTCGTGGCCAAGTCGGGGACCGCCGTCCTGGAGCTGAGCGCCCCGAGCGCGATCTCCACCCTGAAGTTCGGCGGCAACCAGGTAACGGTCGACGCCGCGGGAGCCCTGATCCGGGGGCAGCAGCTGCAGTTCTTCTGAGGAGCGCGCGCGGCGCGCGAGCGTGCGCAGCCCCGCGCCGGTCGAGAGCTGTCATGAAGATCGTCAACCCCACCCCCACGACGTTCGCCGCCATCTCCTGGCAGCTCCGGCCCCCGCAGTGGGCCCTGTGCCTCATCGCGAAGGGCACCTACCGCCTCTCGCCCGGCGAGCCGGCGATCCCGGCGGACGCCCCGGAGCTGCCGCTCGGCGACGTGTACGACGAGGACGACCCGCGCCGGGCCCTCCTCCGCGCGTCCGATTTCGCCCCCTTCAAGCCGAAGGCGGACCTCCTGCTGTCGGGGAAGGCGCACGCGCCCGGCCGCCGGCCCGTCACGTCGATGCCGGTCAGCTTCGCCGTCGGCAAGACCTCGCTCGCGCTGCTGGTGACCGGCGACCGCCACTGGACCGACCCGGCCGCAGGCAAGCGCTCCGATCCGCAGCCGTTCGTCGAGATGCCGCTCGGCTTCGATCGCGCCTTCGGGGGCCCTGGCTTCGCGGCCAACCCCGTCGGCCGCGGCGTCTTCGACCCGGCCGAGCGCGACCCGCGGCGGCGGCCGCTGCCGAACGTCGAGGATCCGCGCGCGCCTGTCGACTCGCCCGCGGCGAGGCCGCCGCCCGCGGGCTTCGGGCCGCTCTCGGCCGCGTGGGCGACGCGCGCGAGCAAGCTCGGCACCTACGACGCGCGCTGGCTGAAGCAGCGCTGGCCGTTCTTCCCCGAGGACTTCGACTGGAGCCACTTCAACGCGGCCGCGCCGGCGCTCCAGGCCGAGTACCTGCGCGGCGACGAGGAGATCGTCTGCCTCAACCTGCACCGCGAGCGGCGCGAGTACCGCGCGCGGCTGCCGGGCGTCCGGATCCGCTGCTTCCTCGACGAGCTCGCGGGCGGCGCGGACCGCTTCCGCGAGGTGCAGATGAACCTCGACACGGTCCACGTCGACCTGGAGGCGGGCTCGCTGTCCCTCGTGTGGCGCGGCCACGCGCCCGTGTCCGCCGAGGACCACCCCGAGGTGCTGCACGTGCTCCTCGCGAGCGAGCCGCTCGGCGAGGGCCGCGTCGCCGCCGCGCGCTACCGCGAGCGGCTCGCGCTCGCCCTGCTGGAGGCGCGCCCCGCCGCCGCGCCCGCCGCGGAGGCGCCCGCCGCGGCGCCGCCCGGCAACGACAACGACGGCGCGCCTCCCCTGGCCGGCGTCGACGACGCCGAGCTCCTCTCGCACATCCGCGCGACGCTCGAGAAGGGCGGCGCCCCGGCGGCGCTCGTCGCCGCCCTCGGCACCCCCGAGGGCGACGCGGCGCTCGAGGCGTGGCTCGACGCGCTCGGCGGAGATCCGGCCCAGCTCGAGGAGATCCAGCGCAAGACGCGCGAGCAGGCGAGAAAGGCGCTCGAGGCGCAGGGGCTCGACCCGGCGCAGCTCGACGAGCTCGACGCGCTCGACCGCGCGGACGGGGCGCGGCGCGAGGCGGCCCGGGCGGCCGCGGCGCCGTGGACGCGCGAGCGCGTCGAGCTCTGCCTGTCGATCCAGGAGAGCATGGCCGGCGCCGACCTCTCGGGGCTCGACCTGTCGAAGCTCGACTTCGGCGAGGCGCGGCTCGCGCGCGCCCTGCTCGTGGGCGCCGACCTGACCGGCGCCCGCTTCGACGCCGCCGACCTCGAGGGGGCGACGCTCGCGCGCGCCAGGATGGCGGGCGCGCGGCTCCCGTCGGCCAGGCTGAGCGACGCGGACCTCTCCGGGGCCGACCTCACCGGCGCCGATCTGACCGGCGCGACCCTCGACAAGGCGCGCCTGGACGGCGCGGCGCTGCGCGGGGCGGACCTGACAGGCGCCGGCGCGGCCGGCGCCTCGTTCCTCGAGGCCGACCTCACCGAGGCGCGGCTCGACCGCGCCCAGCTCGCCGGCGCCCGCCTCGCGCGCGCGGCGCTCGACCGCGCCTCGCTCCGCGGCGCGGCGCTCGAGGACGCGAGCCTCGAGGGGGCGCACGGCGAGGCGGTCGACCTGCGCGGCGCCGACCTGCGCGGGCTGCGCGCCTCGGAGCAGACCCGCCTGCCGCGCGCCCAGGCGCGCGGCGCCCGGGCCGACGGCTCGCGCTGGATGGACGCCGATCTGACCGGCGCCGACCTCGCGCTGGCGAGCCTTCGCCGCGCGGATCTCGGCCGGGCCGAGCTCGGCGGCGCCGACCTCCGCGGCGCCGACATGGCGGGCGCCGACCTGACGCGGGCGCGGCTCGGGGGCGCCCGCCTCGAGCGGGCGAACCTGCACGGCGCCCGCCTGGAAGCCGCCGACCTGCGCGGCGCCGATCTGCGCGGCGCGGGGCTCCACGAGGCCGCCCTGTGGCAGGCGCGGCTCGACGGCGCCGACCTGCGGGGCGCGCAGCTCGCGGCCACCCTGCTCACCAGCGATCGGGGCGCGACATGACCGGGACCGCCGCCGCCGGGTTCGCGCGCGACAGGGACGAGCTCCTGGCGCGCCTCGACGCCGGGCCGCTCGACCCGCCGATGGTCGTCGGCCTCGACCTGCGCGGCGTCGACCTCTCGGGCCGCGATCTCTCGGGCGTGCTCTTCAACGGCGTCGATCTGAGCGACGCGCGCCTCGCCGGGGCGAGGCTCGCCGGCGCCGTCTTCCTCGCCGTCGCGCTCCGCGGCGCCGACCTGTCGGGCGCGCGCCTCGAGGGCGCGGTGCTCGCGCGGAGCGCGCAGCTCACCCGCGACGCCGCGGCCGCGGCGCTGCCGCTCGAGGCCGACCGCGACCTCGGCCCCGAGGTCGTCGAGGCCCTGCGCGCCGCGGGGTACGCGGGGTACCAGGCCGGGGCCACGTCGCTCGCCGGCGCCTCGCTCCGCGGCGCCGATCTGTCGCGCGCGCGGCTCGAGGGCGTCGACCTCACCGGCGCCGATCTCTCGGCCGCCACGCTGTCCGGCGCCGGGCTCGCCGAGTGCGCCCTCGACGGCGCGCGCCTCGACCGCGCGACGCTCGGCGAGACCGAGCTCGACCGCTGCACGCTCGCGGGGGCGAGCTTCATCGACGCCGAGCTCGCCGCGGTGACGCTCATCGGGGTCGAGCTCGCCGCGCTCGATCTGTCCCGCGCCCGCCTCGTCCTCGGGCTCCGCGCCCCGAACCAGGATCTCCGCCGCGCGGCGCTCCCGCGCGACCTCGCGGGCGGCGATCTCACGGGCGCGAACCTCGCCGGCAAGGACCTGTCCGGCTTCGACCTGCGCGGCTGCAAGCTCGACGCGGCCGATCTCGACGGCGCCCAGCTCGCGTCCGCCGAGCTCGGCGGCGCCTCGCTGCGCGGCGCCTCGCTGCGCGGCGCGCGCCTCGCCGGCGCCGTGCTGAGCGGGGCCGACCTCGAGGGCGCCGCGCTCGAGCGCGCGAACCTCGACGGCGCCCGGCTCGACGGCGCCTGCCTCGAGCGGGCCGACCTCACCGGCGCGAACCTGTCGGGCTGCGATCTCTCGCGCGCCCGCCTGCGCGACGCCCGCCTGCGCGGCGCGCTGCTCGCGGCCGCCACGCTGCGCGGGACCGAGCTGACGGGCGCCGATCTCACCGAGGCGTCGCTGCTCGACGCCACGCTCGACGGGGCGGAGCTGCGCCGCGCGGACCTCTCGGGCGCCCGCCTCGCCCGCGCCGCGCTCGTCGGCGTCGATCTCTCGCACGCCGTCCTCGCGGGCGCCGATCTCGCCGGGGCGCGCATCGCGGGCGGGCGCCTCCGCGGCGCGGACCTGTCCGGCGCGAGCCTCCGCGGCGCGGCGCTCCAGCGCGCGCAGCTCGCCGGCGCCACCGTCGCCGGCGCGGACCTCTCCGGGGCCTCGATCGAGCAGACCTCGCTGCTCGGGCTCGACCTGCGGGGCGTGCGCCTTCCCGGCGCGCGGCTCGCGAGGAGCTCGCTCGTCGAGGCGCGGCTCGCCGGGATGGATCTCTCGAACGCGGAGCTGCGCGACTGCGATCTGTCGCGCGCCGATCTCCGGGGCACGAAGCTCGACGGGGCCGATCTGACGCAGGCGAGCCTCGCCGGCGCCGACCTGGGCGGCGCCTCGCTCGTCTCGGCGCGCCTCGGGGTCGCGAACCTGACGGGCGCCAGCCTCCGGGGCGCGCGGCTCGCGGGCGCGGATCTCTCCCGGGCGTGCCTCGACGGCGCCTCGCTCGCGCGCGCCGATCTCGGCGGCGCCCGGCTCGACGAGGCGATGGTGCGCAAGGCGGATCTGAGCGGCGCGCGGCTCGAAGGCGCCTCGCTCGCCCACGCCGATCTGTCGCACGCCGACCTGTCCGGCGCCGACCTGTCCGGCGCCGACTGCCGCGCCGCGAACCTGCACCGCGCGATCACCGCGCGCGCGCGGTGGGAAGGCGCGAAGATCGAGGGCGCCCGCGGGACCGATCCGGAGCGCGCCCGCGCCGAGGACTGGCGCCCGCCCACGTCGTTATGAGCCGCCCACGACCGCTGCGAAGCCCCGACCCGAGGACCACCGCCATGCCCACCGCCGCCCTCCCTTCCCTCCCCGCCGAGCCCTCGCCCGCCGACGCGAGCCCCGAGGCGCGCCGCGACGGCGCCCCGCCGGAGGAGCGCCCGCTGCGCATCGTGGCGCGCGCGGGCGCCTCGGCCTCGATCGTCGAGCGCGACGGCCACGAGGTCGTCGCGGTGCACGACCCGGCCGGCCGGCTGCTCTTCGAGTACGACGCCGAGACCGGCCGGGGCAGCCTCGTCGCGGCGGGCGGCCTCTCGCTCGCCGCGCCCGGGGGCGACATCGATCTCGTGGCGGGCGGCGCCATCCGCTGCTGGGCGGCCGGCGAGATCGCGATCTCGAGCAGGAGCGGCGCGACCCTCGGCGCGCGCGCCGGCGGGCAGGGGGCGACGGTGCGGGTCGCGCCCGAGCGCGTCACCGTGGCGGGGGCGGAGCTCGCCGCCGTGGCCGAGCGCGGCGAGGTGCGCATCGCCGAGGCGCGCTACGAGGGGCGCGCGCTCACCGCCGTGCTGGAGCGCGCGCACACAACGGTGGGCAAGCTCGAGTCGATCGCGGGGCGGGTGATCGCGCGCGCGGAGGACCTCTTCCAGGAGGTGCGCGAGCTGCACCAGCTCCGCGCAGGGCGTCTGCGCGCGCTGGTGGAGGACGTGATCGAGCTGCGCGGGCGCGAGGTGTCGGTGGACGCGCGCGAGGACGTGAGCCTCGATGGCCAGCGGATCAACCTCGGGTAGGAGGGGCGGCGATGTTCCCTGTGACGACGATGCAGGCCGGGATCTGCCAGGCGATGCCGGACACGTGCAAGACCCCGGCGCCGCCTGGCCCGCCGGTGCCGCTGCCGTACCCGAACGTGGCGATGTGCAACCAGGCGGTGCCGAGCACCTGCTCCCTGAAGGTGCTGCTGGCGGGCAAGCCGGTGCTCACGAAGCAGAGCGAGATCCCGATGTCGACCGGCGACGAGCCGGGATCTGCCGGCGGCGTCGTGAGCGGCAAGATCAAGGGGGAGGCGATGTACCGCACGTCCTCGATGAAGGTGAAGGCCGAGGGCAACCCGATCGTGTTCCACACCTGCTCGGTGGCGCAGAACGGCAAGAGCCCGAACATGCCGATGGGGGTGCAGGTCGCGCCGTCGCAGACGAAGGTCGTGGTGAGCGGCTGAGGGGTCGAGGGGCCGAGGGGCTGGCCGGGCGGGGCGCCGTCCTGGCGGGGGGTCGTCACCGCGTGGTGCACCGCAGCCGGTACGAGCTCGGGGCGGCGGGCGCGGTCGCGTGCCGGCTGGAGGTGCACCTCACCCCGCGCGCCCTGCCCCACCAGGCCGTCGAGTTTCACCAGCTCGTTGTGCGGCCCTTGCCGTCCTCGCGGCGGCTCGAGGAGGACGCCTTCGGCAACCGCTGCGCGCGCGTCGAGCTCGGGGGGCGCTTCGGCGCCGTCGAGGTGACGGCGCTCAGCGTTGTGCGCCTGGGCGAGGAGGAGCCGGGCGGCGACGGAGATCTCGGGCACGGCTGGCGGGCGGCGGCGGCGCGCACGGCGGCCGCCGCGTCGGAGGATCCGGCGCTGCGCGCGTTCGTCGAGGGCACGGCGCGCGCGCCGCGGAGCGCCGCGATGGCGGAGTACGCGCGGGCGAGCTTCGAGGAGGGCCGCGCGCTCGGCGCGGCGCTGGAGGGGCTTGTCGCCCGGATCCGGCGGGATTTCGCCTTCGATCCTGGGGCCACCGCCGCGGACACCGGCCTCGCTGCCTTCTGCGAGCTCCGGCGCGGTGTCTGCCAGGACTTCGCGCACCTGGCCGTGGCGTGCCTGCGATCGATGGGCCTCGCGGCGCGTTACGTGAGCGGCTACGTGGCCGGCTCCGCCGCGGCGCCGTCGCGCGCCTCGCATGCGTGGGCCTCTGTGTGGTTGCCGTCGGGCGGCTGGCGCGACCTCGATCCGACGGTGGGGCGCCTGGGCGCGACCGGGCACATCGTGCTCGGCTACGGGCGCGACTACGACGACGTCGCGCCGATCCGGGGCACGGCCGACGGGGCGCGCGGCGTCCGGCTGCGGACGGCGATCCTGGTGGCGCCGGAGGAGAGCGATTGAAGCCTCCCCGCTCCCCCTCACGATCCAGACATCGGCCTGTCCCCACCTCGCGCGACGAACACCCTCTCCGCAGGCCTATCCTGTCGAGCTCAAGCGCGTTGCCACAAGGCGCCTCTCGCTCCGCCCGTCCCCACACCGCCCGGCGAACACCTCCTCCGCAGGCCTGCCGTCGCGTCGAGAGCAACGCATCGTCACGAGATGTCTCTCGCTCCGCCATTCCCACCCCTCCCGGCGAACCCCCTCTCCGATCAAGCGAATTGCTCCGAGAGACACCGTCTGGATCGCGCGCGACGGGTCTCAGGCGACCCCGCGGGGGACGTGCACGCCCTGCTTCTCCCAAGGAGTCCCCTTATTGAGCAGCCATTTTCAGCAGAGAAATTGAACAGGGAGGCGGGGAGGATCTTGAAGAATTTCCTCCGCGCCCCCTGTAACTTTTCCGAAGAATTCAAGGGGACTCCTCGGCTTCTTCTCCCCTCGGGAATGAGCTTCGCTCCGCGGGCGTACGGCAGCCGGCATGAAAGATCCCCCTCACTCGTCACGTCGTGGCTTCCTCGGTGGAGCAGCCTCTATCCTTCTCGTCGGCTGTGGAGGAGCACAGCAACCGCGGCCGGCCGGCGCCGAAGCTCCGGGCGCGAGCGCGGCGACGGCGCCAGCGGCGGCGGCTCCCACCACCTCTTCGCGGACGGCCTCGCCCGAGCCGCCCGCGCAGACAGCGCCGGCGCTCGCGCGCATCGAGGCGCAGCTCGGCGGCCGCCTCGGCGTCGCCGCCCTCGACACGGCGAACGGCGCCCGGATCGGTCACCGCGCCGGCGAGCGCTTCGCCATGTGCTCCACCTTCAAGTCGCTCCTCGCGGCGTGCGTCCTCGCGCGCGTCGACCAGGGTCAGCTCACGCTCGATCGCCGCATCGCATACCGTGAGTCCGATCTCCTCGAGCACGCGCCTGTCGCGCGCGCCCGCCTCGCCGAGGGCAGCCTCACCGTCGAGGAGCTCTGCGCCGCCGCCGTCGAGGTCAGCGACAACACGGCCGCCAACCTCCTGCTCGCGCAGATCGGCGGCCCCGCCGGCCTCACCGCCTACCTGCGCGGCCTCGGCGACCAGGTGACGCGCCTCGACCGCGACGAGCCGGCGCTCAACACGAACCTGCCCGGCGACCCCCGCGACACGTCGACCCCCGACGCCATGACCGACACCTACCGGTCCCTCCTGGTCGGCGATCGCGCCCTCCGCGAGGCGTCGCGCGCACGCCTGAAGGCGTGGATGGTCCGCGCGACCACCGGCCTCGCCCGCCTCCGGGCGGGCCTGCCGCGCGACTGGGTCGTCGGCGACAAGACCGGGACCGGCGAGAACGGCATCGCGAACGACGTCGCGGTCGCCTGGCCCCCCTCCCGCGCGCCGATCGTCGTCGCGTGCTTCGTCGAAGCGCCGACGGCCAGCGCCGATGCGCGGAACGCCGCGCACGCGGAGGTCGCCCGGCTCGTCGCCGCGGCGTTCGGCTGAGCCGGCGACCCGCCCCTGGTCACATCAACGCCACGTCAATTCACGGTGGGCACGAACTCCGTGCACGCCTCCTCGATCGCCGAGAGGGCGTTCGTCAGGCCGTCCTCGAGGCGCCCCTCGCACAGATCCCAGAAGAAGCCGCGCTCGTCGGCAGCGAACGTGTCCACGAGACGCTGCAGGTTGTCGGCCTCATCCGCGCTGCCATAAGCACCGTCGCACTCCTCCCTCCCGCCGATGCCGAGGAACACGACGTTCTTCGCCTCGCCTCCCTTCGCCGCGACGAGCCGATCATGGATCTGCTGAGGCCGCTGGGACGGAACGGGCTGCTCGTCCTCGTCGGTGATCGCCACCACCACGAGCAGCGCATCGTCGCGGAGGAACCCCGCGTTCTCGGCGGTCGAGAACGGCGGCTCCAGCGCGGCGGCGACGGCGGACGCGGGCTGCTCGTCGTCGCTGTCGCCGGTGCACTCGACGTCCTCTGCATAGAGGTCTGCGGCGCACTGGAACTCGCTCGTGAGCTCGGTGCTCGTGCTCTCCATCCACGCCTTCTGGCTCTGGAACGAGCACTCGCCCGCGGCGCCGCGGGTGTGGAAGTTCGCGGGGAGAGGGCAGGCGTCAATCACGGCCGCGCGGAAGTCCTTGATGCCGCTGATCTGGAGCAGCGCCTGCGCGAAGGCCGGGAACACGACGTCGCGCATCGACGCCTTTTCCTCATCCATGCTGAAGGAGTTGTCGAGCGCGAACACGACATCGACGTGCTCGCAACCCGAGGTGTTCCCGTTGCCGCCCACCCCGCCGTTGCCGCTGCCGTTGCCGTTGCCGCTGCCGTTGCCGAACGGATCCCCCCCCTGACCACCGAAGCTGTCGCCCCCCTGCCCCTGGCCTACTCCGGCGGTCCCTCCGCTGCCCGGCCCCGAGGCGCCCGCGCCGCTGTTCTGGTTCTGGCCCGAGCTATCGCCGCACCCCATGAGACCCACGATTCCTGCGCAGAGCGCCGCGTACCATGCCCTGAGCTCCATTCCTCACTCCTTCTCCTTCGGGGCGTCCTGCCCTACCTCTTCGTAACACGGTCCCATGCGACGTCTATCGCCGGAACGCTGATGGTATCATGCGCGTAGCGCTGGCTCCAGCGAATTGGCCGACGGAGAGGCTGACCAGCGTCGCCGTCCCTACTGGGCCTTTGCGCAGACGAAGAGGAAACCTGGTCACCCCCAGTGCCGATGAGCCCGAAGGCCCCTGAGCGAAACCGTCGCGTGATATCGCGGCGCACCATCGCGGCGGAAGATTCCTCTCCCGCGTGCGCCCTGACGTCCGCCTCCCCGGCACACACCTGATCCGCGCCGACGCAGCAATCGCGAGGGCGTCCTCGGCGCCCCGGCGCGTCGCCGCAACGGATGTCCACCAAAGAATGTACCCGACGACGGCACGCCACTACGCGGCACTCGGGCACGCACCCTGGAGGAGGCGAGAGGTGAGGCGCTGTCGTCTCGCATTCCCGGGCCGCCGGTGCTACACTTCCCGTTTCGCGAGCCTCCTCGCCCCGAGGAAGGGCGATGTCTCGAGCTCGCGCGGCGGATAGAGCCACACCGCACCAGCGATGTAGAGTGACGGCAAAATGCCATGAGCAGGCCGCCTCCGACCGGTGCCTGGCTCTCCTCGCGATCTCGCTCACCTGCTCGCCCTCACCCACGATGATGAGCCCGGCATGCTCCCGGGGTGCGCGAGCCAGAGCAGCCTCCAGGAGGGCACGCGCCGCGATCGGCCCGGCGGGAGGGACTGCACCCCTTTGCGGCGGGCTACGTAGGCCAGCGGGTCCAGGTCGGCGACCCTGGTATCCTGAGCGCATACGTGTGCAATCGTGTGCGGATTCAGCACGACCTGCGGACACTGGCGAGCTGTGGGGCTCTGGCGGTGAATCCAGACGAGCGGCAGGCGCGACGGTCGACATGAAGGCGCTCGCCTCGCCGGAAGGGTACCGATGTAGGTTTCTTGCCCCCCTGTAGCGGTCCTCCGTAGCGTACCGCGCCGAGGAGGAACACCATGGAGATGCTGCTCGCCAGCGAGCGCCGCGTCACGCGTCGCGCCGCGATCGTGGAGTGCCAGGCCGTGCGCGAGCGGGGCTTCCGGCTGCTCGGGACCCGGGCGATCGACCTGTCCATCGACGGGATGCTCGTGCTGACGAGCGCCCGCGCGCTCACGGGCGAGCCGGTGATCGTGTCGTTCCGGCTCCCGGACACGGACGTCTGGCTCGACGCGACGGCGACAATCGCGCGCACCGTCCACGGCCGGCGCGAGGGCGACCCGGGCCGCGCCGTCGGCCTGCGCTTCGACCCGCTCGACAGCGCGTCGGCCCGGCGCCTCCGCGCGGCGCTCGAGCGCTTCCCGCCGACCTACCCGTACCGCGCGCCGCGCGTCGATTACGCGGCGACGGCGGCGATGATCTCGCTGAGCTGACCCGCGCGACGAGCTCGGCCACGCGCGCGGACCTCGTCGCGGATCTCCCGCACGCGCTCCACCGGCTTTGCCCCAGGGCCCTTCGAGGGGCCAGTCCTCACGGCAAAGCCCTGGAACCACGGCGAGCGTGACAGCGGGGTTGATCAGCCCGCGGCGTCATCGGAGAGCTTGGACGGGACGCAGCACGCAGGCGCACAGCACGCGGCGTCGTTCTTCGAGGGCATCGCGGGCTGGCTCCCCATCACGGCCGCGTCGCCCTTGACGACGAACACCTCCCACGAGTTGCCGTCCGGATCCTCGACCCAGACCTTGTCCTGCACTGCATAGCAGCAGGCCGTGTCCTCCTCCGTGAAGGTCTTGAGCCCCGCGGCCTCGAAGCGGCCCCTTGCCTCGGTCACGTCCTCCGTGCTCGCCACCTGGACGCCGAAGTGGCTCGCGTTGACGCCCGTACGCGGCGCCTCCTGCATCGTGAGGTTCAAGGACGGCTGCGCGAGGTCGAACTTCGCATAGCCGGGGCGACGCTTGGTGGCGCCCACGCCAAAGGCCTTCTCGTAGAAAGCGACAGAGGCGTCGATGTCCGAGACATTGAGCGAGATATGGGGCTTGAGGACGTTCATCGTGCACCTTTCTTCCACAAACATCGAAATAGTGAAGAAAAAAAATTCAGCAGCACGTCTTGCCGCGCTTGCAGCAGTCCTCCCACAGGTATTCCGTGAGGGCGCGAAGCTCGTCGTAGGAAGCGCTGTAGTAATGAAACGTGCCTTCCCCGCGCGTCCTCAGGATACCCGCATCGACGAGCCGCTTCAGGTGGTGGCTCAGCGTCGAGGCCGGCAGTCCGACGTGCGCCTGGATGTCGCCGGCCGGAGCGCCCTCGGCGCCGGCCTGCACAACGAAGCGCAGGACAGCCAGGCGCACGGGATGACCGAGCGCGGCGAGCTGTTCGGCGTGGCGGTCGAGCTTCGGCGGCACGCACTACTTCTAACAATGTCGAAGTATGAGCGCAAGCGCTTCTTCGAAAAAACGCGAAGTAGCCTGCCTCGCCCTGCTGTACGGGCGCCCGGTTCGAGCCTGTGCGGGCTCGAAGCTGAACGTGTAACCTCGGAGGGACAGGAGAGAGAGCGATGGCGATGATCGAAGCTGCTGGACCGAACGCCGACCAGATCCAGTACTGGAACGAGGTCGCCGGACCGAAATGGGTGGCGCTCCACGACATCATCTCGGCGCAGATCCGGCCGCTGGGCGCCCTGGCGATGGATCGCGCCGGGATCGCCGCGGGCGAGCGCGTCCTCGACGTCGGCTGCGGGTCGGGCGAGACAACGCTGGAGCTCGGCCGGCGCGTCGGGCCGGGCGGCTCCGTGGTGGGCGTCGACATCTCTGCGCCCATGCTGGAGCGGGCGCGCGCGGCGGCGCGGGCCGCGGGCGCCGCGAACGTCGCCTTCGAAAACGCGGACGCGCAGACGGCGGCGCTGCCCGGGCCGTTCGACCTCCTCTACTCGCGCTTCGGCGTCATGTTCTTCGCCGAGCCCGAGGCGGCCTTCGCGAACCTCCGGGGGGCGCTGCGGAGCGGCGCGCGGCTCGCGTTCGTCTGCTGGCGATCGATGCAGGAGAACCCCTGGCTGCTCGTGCCGGCCATGACAGCGGCAAGGCACCTCCCGATGCCTCCGCCCGACCCGCACGCGCCCGGCCCGTTCGCGTTCGCCGACGCCGGGCGCGTGCGAGACATCCTCTCGCGCGCGGGGTTCGCCCGCGTCCAGCTCGAGCCCGTCGACCGGGAGCTGTCGGTGGCAGGCGGGAGATCGCTCGGCGAGACAGTCGATTTCCTCCTGCAGATGGGCCCGGCCTCCGCAGCGCTCCGCCAGGCGCAGGCCGGGCCGGAGCTCGTCGAGCGCGTGCGCGCCGACCTGCGCGAGGCGATCGCGCCGTTCGACGGCCCCGAGGGCGTGCGCATGGGCGGCGCCGTGTGGATCGTGACGGCGGCCGTGGACTGACCGCGGGGGCGCTGCTCGGCATGGTGGCTCGAACGGCGCCGGGGGAGCGCGGAGGTGCCGTGTCGGCTGGCAAAACAACGAGCGAGACAGTCGAGAGAGAGAGAGAGAACCGCATGAACGGGAAGGTCTGCATCGTCACCGGCGGCAACACGGGTATCGGCAAGGAGACGGCGCGCGGGCTGGCGCAGCGCGGCGCCACGGTGGTGCTTGCGTGCCGCGACACCGGGAAGGGCGAGGCCGCGCGCGAGGACATCGCGCGCACCACCGGCAACAACGATGTGGAGGTGATGGCGCTGGATCTCGGGAGCAAGGCGAGCATCCGCGCCTTCGCGGAGAAGCTCCGCGCGACGCACGATCGCCTCGACGCCCTGGTGAACAACGCGGGGGTGTGGCAGCGCTCGCGCAGCACGACCAGGGACGGGCTCGAGGCGACGTTCGGGGTGAACCACGTGGGGACGTGGCTGCTCACGCAGGAGCTCCTCCCGCTGCTGAAGAAGAGCGCGCCGTCGCGGATCGTGGTCCTCTCGTCGAAGCTGCACTATCGCGGCCAGATGGGCTGGGACGATCTGCAGTTCGAGCGGCGGAAGTACAGCTCGGGCGCCGCGTACAACCAGTCGAAGCTCGCGAACGTGCTCTTCACGAAGGCGCTGGCGCGGCGGCTCCAGGGCACCGGCGTCACGGTCAACGCCGTCCACCCAGGCGTTGTCGCGACGGAGCTCACGCGCGATTTTCCGAAGATATTCGTGAAGCTCTTCCAGCTGTTCCTGCTCACGCCCGAGCAGGGCGCCGCGTGCTCGCTGCACGTGGCGACGGCGCCGGAGCTCGACGGGGTGACAGGGGAATACTTCGAGGAGAGCCGCACCAAGCCGGCGGCGACGGCGGCGCTCGACGAGGCCGCGCAGGAGCGGCTCTGGGAGCTGACCGAGGCGCTGGCGGTGTAGCGACGGATCGCAACCCCTCGTGGCGGCATGGCCCCAACCCGCACCCAACTGGCAAGCTCCGGGCCTGGGGAGCTCGCCCTCCGTTGCTTCTGCTGGACCGGGTGCGGTGCCCCTTGCGCCGTGCGTCCACGCCGCCGGCCCCCGCCGGCTTCGCGAAGCACGGCTCGCCTGACGGCTGATCCTTCGCCATGCAGCGCACGAGGCGGGCGCCGAATCAGCCGGACGCTCGCCCGGCGCGCCGCCAGTCGCGCGGCGTCATCCCGAAGGCCGCCTTGAAGGCGCGCCCGAAATGCGACACGTCGCGGAAGCCCCAGGCGAAGGCCATATCGGCGATGCCGCGCGCTCGGAGCGCCGGATCGACGAGGGCGTCGCGGCATCGCGAGAGCCGCCGCGACAGGACCCAGCGCATGAACGTTTCGCCGCTCTCGGCGAACAACCCGTGAAGGTAGCGCGTCGACATGCCGCAGCGCGCGGCCACGGTCGCCGGGCTCAGCGAAGGGTCGGCGAGGTTGCGCTCCACGTACCGCTTCAGCGCGCAGCGCCGGGCTTCACGCACGGCCGCGCCATCGGAGCTCGCGCCGGCCTCCGGCGCATTGCACGCGAGCGCCAGCAGCTCGATGAGGATGTCGGAGGCCGACCCCGTGACAGGCTCGGGCAGGACGTTCTGCGCGAAGGCGCGCATGTAGCTCGACACCAGCGCTCCGACGCCTTGTCGGCCCATGACAACATTGCCGACCGCCCGGTCGATGTCGGTCAGCCTCGGTCGCAAGAGGTCGTAGGGGACGGATACGACGACCCGCTCGTAGTCGGTCTCGAACGACAGCGCGCCAGGACGAGTGCCATCGAGCAGCTCGATGTCGCCCGGCTCGGCCTGACGGACCTCGCGCCCCTGGCGCAGCGTGCATACCCCGGCGAGCTGCATCGCGACGAAGAAGCATTCGCGCGACGCGCGCGCGATCTCGGGCTCCCCGCGGAAGACCCCCTGCGCCGACGAATGAAGCCGGGTGACCCACAGCGACCCGGCCCCGCGCCCCTCGAGCATGCCGAAGAACGGACCACGACCGCGCCGTTCGGTGCGCAGCCCCAGGAACACCCGGCCCGCCATCTCCTGCCAGTACTCCGCGCGCTCCTTCTCCGGAACGGCGTCTGTAGTGAAAGAAGCGAACATGCGCCTCGACGCTACCACGCCGACAGCCCCACGGCTGCACTCTCAGTCGAATCGTGGTGCGCTGTCGTCCGAGCCGGCCGCCCAGCCCCGTCCTAGGGTTCCAGGGGTCATGACGGACGCAGCAGGCGAGCCCGGATCGCCCCCCGGGCGCGCGCAGCCGGCGGCCGCTCCGACCCACTGGATCTACCCCCATGCTCCTCGGCCGGCAGCCGGAGAGCCGTGATGAGCCATCGACCCAATGAGGAGGATTCAATGGTATCTTCTTCTCGTTTGAATTCTGCCCCCTCGGCTCCGACCTCCCCACGCCGGGATCCCCGAGCGCCGACGAGCGCGCATCGTCCCCCGGTGATCGCTCTCCTCGCCGTCATCGCCGGCTCGGCGCCGGTCGTGGCGTGCACGAGCGGGCCCTATGCTGACTTCGACCCTGCCGACACGGCGCGCGCGCTCGATGTCGGCACGGAGGGGAGGAGCTCTTCGGAGGTCGATACGCCCGCCACGACGCCCTATGACGAGGTGATCGTGCTCGAGGACGCCTCGATTTCGGGGTCTCGCAAGGGCGCCGCGCCACAACCGTGGCTCGCGTGTCCCCCGGGGCGGCACCCGTTCGAGTACTACTTCAGCTCCAGCGTGCCCAGCTACGGGCTCGGATGGGACAACGCGGTGACGTGCCGCGACACGACAGGGCTGAGCTTCAGCTCGTGCGAGCCCTGCCCGCCGCCGTACACAGCGGTCAGCGTGACCCCGCAGGCCGGTCCCCTGATGCCTTGTCACCCGCTCGCTCCAGGCACCCTCTGGAGCGGCGTCATGCCCTCGCAGTACCAGTGCCATATCGGCGCCAGCTTCGGCGCTTCGCCCTGGGAAGCGCGGCTGGGGCCGCGGGAGACGTTCTACACGACCTTGACCTGGCACGGCGGCGGGGCCACGAACATCCGCGTGGTCGCGCGGCCGCCCAATCGACCGGAGATCGAGCTCTCCACAGCCCACGACGGCTCGCTCAGCTATGGTCCCATCGCCGGGGGCGAGTCCCATGGAATCCAGCTCTGGGGCGACGGGATGCTCCTCTACAACTACGGTGTCGTCGGCCGGGGCCCCACCGCGACGATCACGGCGACACCCGACCGCGTGGTCGCGCCCGCCAGCACGACCAACCTGGTCTGGTCGACGTCGGACGTCAGCGCTGCCCGTCTGGTGCGCCGGATCGACGGCGGCGCGCCGCAGATCATCGACACGCGCGTCGCCGGTCAGCGCGTCGAGACCATCTCGCCTGGCCATCGGTATCTCTATACCGTCGTGTATGGCACCACCGCCACGAGCCCGACCCTCGGCGATGTCACGGTGATCGGCGAGAACCCGCCGCTCGCGCCGACGCCCCAGGGAGGGCTCTGGGACGATCTCAGCCGTCCGAACAACGGTCTCGACGTTCGCTACCTGAGCCATAGCGATGGCGTCGTCATGACGTGGTACACGTTCGATCCGGGCGGCGCGCCGATCTGGTACCAGGCCATCCTGTCTCACGGCCCGAGCGCCTGGACCGGCGAGCTGTATCGCACGCGCTGGACCGGCACCGGAATCACCGCGACCGTGGTCGGCGCTGCGAGCCTGGAGCTAACGTCCTCGGATCGCGGTGAGCTGGCCTGGCAGCTCGACGGCAGCTCGGGGCGCGACAGCGTGGCGTGGATCTGGGGTGCCGGCGGCTCACCGGATCTCGGCGGGCTCTGGTACGATGCCACCGAGTCCGGTTGGGGGCTCGGCCTGCTCTCGCAAGGGAGCACCCACGTCGGTTACCTCCAGGCCTACGCCGGGAGCGCGCCGACCTGGGTCTTCGGCGTCAGCAACGGCAGCGGCTCTCACTTCGATTTTCCGCTCGCCGGAGTGACCGGCGTCAATGCGTGTCCCGGGTGCTCCGGCCCAGTGTCGATCTCGACCTGGGACGCTGGGACCATGACGATCGACGCGCCGCTGGCCTGGCAGGGGACCGCGACGGCGACCATCAATGCAACCCTCGTCGGCGATGTCTGGCAAAGGGCCAGCCGGACCATCACGCGGATCACGCCCTGAGAGATCGCCGCGCCGGCGGGCACCGTGCCAGCATCTGGTGGACTGTCTGATGAATTTTTGAACATATTCGTGGCGGTGGCGAGCATCCACGGACGCGGGGGCGATCGTCCCCTGAAGCCATGCTAAAAAGTTCCAGCCATGCTCCGGCGTGGGTCTGGGTGCGTGACCCGATCGGGCCGAGCCCGCGTGGAGAGATGGGTGCGACCGCGCACGATCGAGCGACGCTGCGGGCTCTCCAATGCTCGCACGGTCCAGGCGCCCCGGACTCCATTGTCGCGAAGCCGTAACGGGTGTCGCGAAGCCGTAACGGGCTGCGGCGTGCTCTCCGTGATATCGAGTGGAGCAGGATGCATGAGCCCGCTCTATCCAGCGACGCCGTGACGGCGCTCCCCGGGACGACCGCGGCCGCCATGGCGTGGCGCACGGCCCAGGGACAGCTTCACCTCACCGCGATCGTCAAGGCGACCTTCGCCTTCGCTCCGGATTCGGAGATGCCTGTCGTCGCGCCGCAGCCCATCTTTCGCGGGGAGGTGCACCACGGCAACAACCCGATCCGGGGCATCCGCTTCGCGAGCGACCTCGCCCCCTACCTCGGTCGCGCCGATGTCATGTTCACGGGGCACGCGTATGCGCCGCGCGGGACGAGGGCGCAATCGATGCACGTGCGGCTCGCGGTCGCCGACAGCAGCCGTATCCTCCTCGACAGGCAGCTCCTCGTCCGCGACAGCGACGGCTTCGAGCGGATGCCATTGACCTGCGACCGCGCCGCGAGCGGCGTGGACGGGCAGGAGAACCCGTTCGGGAGGGGCCCTGACCCCGCCGCGGCGAACATCGTCGATCCGGGAGACCCGAGCCGCCCGGCGGGGTTCGGCCCGATCGCGCGCGCGCTGCCGGCGCGCAGGCGGCGGCTCGGCGCGACGCCGCGAAAGGCGCTGGAGGCGCCCATCGTCGAGATCCCCGACGGCTTCGACTGGGCCTATTTCCAGGCGGCGCCGGAGGGACAGCAGATCGATCACCTGCGCGGCGACGAGTGGATCCTGCTCGAGGGGCTCCACCCGAGCTTGCCGCGCCTCGCCATGCGCCTGCCCGGCGCGCGCGGCGCGGCGCGGATCCACGGCCTCGGGGGCCTCGGCGTGGCGGAGGGGATGCGCCTCGATCTGGTCGCCGACACGCTGCACATCGACGGGGAGGAACAGCGGTGCACGGTCGTCTGGCGGCGGAGCTTCCCGCTCCCGCACGCGGGCGCGCTCGCGGCGGTGCGCATCGTGGCGGGCGTCGAGCTCGCGGGCACCCCCGTCGCGTGGGCGCCGCCGCAGCGCGCGACGCGCGCCGAGGCGACGGCGCCGGCGTCGTCGCAGCGCGGGCGGGCCGGCACCCTCCTCATCGCGGACGAAGAGCCCGCGAGCCGGCCGCGCCCCGCCGAGACGGCCTTCCTGCAGCCCGACGAGGCGGAGGCGGCCATGTGCCGCACGGTGATCCCGTTCAAGGTGGCGCCGGCTGCGCCTGCGGCCACGGTGGTGCTCGGACCGGACGAGGACGCAGCGGCGAGCGTGCGGCAAGCGCTGCCGTTCGAGCGCGCCCAGGCGCCGAGCGCGGCGCCGAGCGCGGGGCTGGCGCCCTCCATGGACACGACGCCGGCCGAGGCGGCGCCGCAGTCCATGGGCACGCCGCCCGCCGTCACGGCGCCGCTCTCTGCCGTCACGTCGCTCGCCGCGGCGGCGCTCTCCGCGGCCACGCCGTTCGCCACGTTCGCACTGTCCCCTGACGACGACGCCCGCGCGTCTGCGTCCGCGGCGCTGCCATTTCCAGCGATCTGGACGGCCATTGCGGAGCGACATCCGGCGATGCCTACCCCCATTCTCGGCCCGACGTGGTCGACGGAGAGCGCGCCGGCCGCTTCGAGCGCGCCGCCCTCGCTGCTCGCGCCGAGCGCGCCGCCCTCGCTGCTCGCGCCGAGCGCGCCGCCCTCGCTGCTCGCGCCGAGCGCGCCGCCCCCATCGAGCGCGCCGACTCTGCCAAGCATTGCGCCCACCTCGAGCGCGCCGTCCGCGCTGAGCACGCCGCCTGCGTCGAGCGCGCCGCCTGCGTCGAGCGCGCCGCCCGCGCCCTCCTCGTCGCCCCTCAGCGCCCCGCAGGCGAAGACGCCTACCGCCCCGCCGGAGGACACGGCGGACGTCAGCGTGGAGCGCTACGCGGCCATTACAGCGCAGCTCTCCGAGCGGCGCGCGTCCCGGGCCGACGTGCTGGGCGCACACGGGCTCTCCGAGGCGCGCTTCTCCGGCATCGAGCGGCGCTGGACCGCCGCGATGGACGACGAGGACAGGCGCGGCGGGCGCGCGCTCCGCGACGCCTACGACGCCGCCTACGTCAAGGAATGGGAGGCGCACCGCCGTCCCTTCGAGCTCGGCGACTATGCGCGGCTCACCGTGGCGGCCGAGCGCGGCCACCTCGCCGCCGCGCTCGATTCGCTCGGCATCCGCCGCACCCTGTGGGTGCGGCTGAAGCGGGTCTGGGCAAGGCGCCTCGCCGAGAGCCGGAGCCTCGCCAGCGGGCTTCAGCGCGAGCTCGCGCGGCAACGCGAGCTGCGGAGCACCGACGCGCACCGCGCGGCCCCGCACCGCATGCGCGCCCCCGGGTCCTGAGAACGACGATCGTGCCGAGGCGCCGAGGTCACGGGACACGCGGTGGTTCAGGCAGGGTCGAGGTGAGTTCGTCCCAGGCGAGCACCGCCTCGGGGCGCAGCGCTCGCATGCGCGTCACGGTTCGACCGGACAGCCTGCGCTCGAACACCAGCGCTGCGTCCCCCGCGTACAACGTACCGATGGAGTCGGTGGCCTCTCCGGGCGAGCTCACGGCCAAGCGGCGACAGCGCGAGCTGGGCCGGCGCTGAGCACGCAGGAGGGCACAGCGCGGCGTCGGCCTCGCGCAGCAGGCGCGCGAGCGCGGCCCCGCCGGCGGTGCGGTGACATCACGGCCTCACCTTCGGCATCTCCTCCCCCCGGCTCGTCCACTGGTGCTAGGCTCGGTAGGGAAAGGACCGCATGCACGACATGGATCGGATCACGAGCGACCCCGAAGTGATGCTGGGCAAGCCTGTCATCCGCGGTACGCGCATCACCGTGGAGCATGTCCTGGAGGAGCTGGCGGGCGGCATGACCTTCGACGACCTCCTCGCAGCTCACCCCCAGATAACACGCGAAGACCTCTCGGCGGCCGTCGCGTTTGCCGTCGATGCCGTGCGCCTTGAACGGGTCCGGACGCTCCGGGCAGCCTCTTGATCCTGGCCGACGAGAACATCGCCGCACCCATTCTGGAGCGCCTGCGCGCGGATGGGCTGACCGTCCTGCAGGTCGCCGAGATCGCCCCGACGATCGCCGACAGCGAGGTCCTCCGACTGGCTGCGGAGCACAACGCCATCGTGCTGACCGACGACAAGGATTTCGGCGAGCTCGTCGTGCGGGAAGGATGCGCTCACCGGGGAGTCGTCCTCTTGCGGCTCGCGGGCGTTCCTTATCCGAAGCGAGCCGAGATGGTATCAGCGCTCTTCCACGAATGCGGCGCGGAGCTCGAGGGGGCCTTCACGGTGCTATCCAACGATGGCCGCGTTCGCATCCGGAGCCTGTCGCCGAAGCAGGGGACATAAACAAGGCACGACATCGCGCGCTGCCCGGCTACCTCGGTCACCCGGCACAGGGCGCTTCCGCAGGCCGCTCGCCTCCCAACCGCCTCCGCGCGCGCCGCGCTCCCTCCCTGGCACGACATCCGCATAGCCGGGATGCCGCTGATCGCCACTGCCGTGGCGGGGGGAACGGCGCGGAGGAGACCCATGAGCCAGAGACCATCCGATCAACCCATCCAGGTGAAGCCGCTCGCAGGGCACATCGGCGCCGAGATCCACGGCGCCGACATCTCGAAGCCGCTGCCCGACGAGGCCGTGGCGGCCATCCGCGCGGCGCTGCTGAAGTGGAAGGTCGTCTTCTTCAGGGACCAGCCGCTCGGCCACGCCGAGCAGATCGCCTTCGCGGCGCGCTTCGGCGAGGTGACGTACGCCCACCCGCACGAGGACGAGCCGTTCGACGAGCACCCGGAGATCCTCGCCATCGACAGCCGCCGCTACGATCGGCGCTACGGCAGGCGGTTCAGCTACGAGAACCGCTGGCACACCGACGTCACCGCGGCCGTGAACCCGCCGGCGGCGTCGATCCTGCGGGCGCACATCCTGCCGCCCTACGGCGGCGACACCACATGGACCAACCTCGTGGCCGCCTACGAGGGGCTGTCCGCGCCGATCCGCGCCCTCGTCGACGGGCTGCGCGCCGAGCACCGCTTCGGGCTGCGGTTCGCGCCGCAGGACCAGGACAGCCCGTACCTGCGCAAGGTGCGCGAGAACCCGCTCATCTCGGTCCACCCCGTGGTGCGCGTCCACCCCGAGACAGGCGAGCGCGCGCTGTTCGTCAGCCCCGGCTTCACCAGCCACATCGTGGGGCTGTCGCCCCGCGAGAGCGCCGCGATCCTCGACCTGCTCTTCGAGCAGATCAGCCGACCGACGTACACCGTACGGTTCCGGTGGGAGCCGGGCAGCGTCGCCTTCTGGGACAACCGGGCGACGGCGCACCTCGGGCCGCAGGACCTCGGGCACCTCGACGTGGAGCGCGTGCTCTACCGCGTGACGCTGACCGGGGACATCCCGGTGGGGATCGACGGGGTCCGCTCGGAGATCGTGGCCGGCGAGCCGTTCGGCAAGCGGCCGCCGAGCAAGCTGAAGGCCGCCCGCAAGGAAAGGGCGCCCGAGGCGGAGGTGCAGGCGTGACGGCCGCGAGCGCGGGCGTCGAGAGGACGTCGTTCCTCGGTCCCCGGGGGACGGTGGAGGCGGTGCAGGTCCGCCCCGTGACGGGCGGGCGTTCGCCGACGGCGGCGGTGCTGATCCTGCACGAAGGGCTGGGGCTCACCGCCCACACGATCGCGCTGGCCAGGCGCTTCGCGCAGGAGGGATACCTGGCGTTCGCGCCGAACCTGTACTCGCACGACGCGGCCCACCGGACGTTCACCGAGGCGGAGGTGGCGCGCGGCGTGGGGCTGCTGCGCGCTGTGGATCGCGACGAGGTGGTCGCGCGGCTGCCGGCGGAGGAGCAGAAGCGGCTGAAGAAGGTGTTCGCGTGGTTCAGCAGCCGCGATACGTCGACGTACCTGCCCGACGCGCAGGCCGCGGTGGCGCACCTGGCCGACAGGGCCGACGTGCGCCCGGGGGGGATCGCCGCCGTCGGGTTCTCGCTGGGCGGGGGGCTCGTGGGGCAGCTCGCGGTGGGGGGCGTGGAGCTCGCGGCGGGCGCGGTGTTCTACGGGCAGGCGCCGCCGCTGGAGCAGGTGAAGAGCGTGAGGTTTCCGCTGCAGGTGCACTATGCGGAGGACGATCCGGCGATCACGCCCAGGGCGCCCGCGGTGGAGGAGGCGTTCCGGGCGGCGGGGCGGGAGCTGATCGGGTTCGTGTACCCGGGGACGCGGCACGGGTTCTTCAACGAGACGCGGGCGGTGTACCACGCGGAGGCGGCGCAGCTCGCGTGGCGGCGCGCGCGGGAGTTCTTCGCCGAGCGCACCGGGAGCGCGGCGCAGCCGCGGCCGCAGGCGGTCGCCGGAGAGGGCGCGCGCGCGGCGGGGTAGGCGGCGGCTCAACCCGGGTCGGCCGCCTCAACCTGGGTCGGCCGCCTCAACCTGGGTCGGCCGCCTCAACCTGGGTCGGCCGCCTCAACCTGGGTCGGCTGCCTCAACCTGGGTCGGCTGCCTCAACCTGGGTCGGCTGCCTCAACCTGGGTCGGCTGCCTCAACCTGGGTCGGCTGCCTCAACCTGGGTCGGCTGCCGCCTCAACCCGGGTCGGCCGCCTCAACCCGGGTCGGCCGCCCGGCCAGTCGCCTCGCCCGTGGCACGAAGCCTGCCCGTCGGCCGGCCATGACCGCCCCCATCGCCGAGAGCAACGCTCCGAAGCCCATCCACACCGACGACGCAGGCCTCATCGCCGGCGCCGTCACCGTCCCCGCACCGGCCGGCGACCTCCCCGGCTACCGCGCCCACCCCGCCTCCGGCGGCCCCTTTCCCCTGGTGCTGGTGATCCAGGAGATCTTCGGCGTCCACGAGCACATCCGCGACGTCGTCCGCCGCCTCGCCAAGCGCGGCTACTACGCCCTCGCCCCGGACCTGTTCCTCCGCCAGGGCGACCCGAGCCGCCTCGGCACCATCGACGAGTTCCGCGCCCTCGCGGGCCGCGTGCCCGACCAGCAGGTGCTCTCCGACCTCGACGCGAGCGTGGCCTTCGCGGGCGCCTCCGGGAAGGCGGACGTCAGCAAGGCGGCCGTGATCGGCTTCTGCTGGGGCGGGCGCATCACGTGGCTGTACGCCGCGCACAACCCGTCGCTGAAGGCCGCGGTGGCCTGGTACGGCCGCCTCACCGGCGATCGCACCGAGACGCACCCGAAGCACCCGATCGACGTCGCCAGCGCCCTCCAGGTGCCCGTCCTTGGCCTCTACGCCGGCCAGGACCAGGGCATCCCCCTGCCGACCGTCACCGAGCTGCAGGGCGCCCTCCGGGCGGCCTCCGCGCCCGGCGCGGCGCGCTCGGCGATCCACGTCTACCCGGACGCCCCCCACGCCTTCTACGCCGACTACCGGCCGAGCTACCGCCCCGAGGCCGCCTCCGACGCCTGGCAGCGCCAGCTCGACTGGCTCGCTCAGCACGGCGTCGCCTGACCGCACCCCGCCCGCGCTCCCGCCCCGGCGGCCGCTGCTGCCCATGCAGCAAGCTGCGCTTCCGCTGCTACTCCGCGCGCACCCGCCGCGCGCTCCTCCGGACGCCCCTCGCCCCCCGGCTCCCCCGATCGACTACCCTCGCGCCATGCGCGCGAAGCTCAGGGACACCGAGATCTACTTCGACATCGACGGCATGGGCCTCGTCCCCGACGGCCCCGAGATGCGCGAGAAGCCGGTGATGTTCGTCGTGCACGGCGGGCCGGGCGCCGACCACTCCTCCCACAAGGCCGGGATGACGCCGCTCGCCGACCGGGCGCAGCTCGTCTATTTCGATCACCGCGGACAGGGCCGCTCGGCGCGCGGGCCGAAGGACACGTATACCCTCGAGAACAACGTCGAGGACATGGAGGCGCTGCGCCTGCACCTCGGCCTCGATCGCATCGTGGTCATGGGCACCTCCTATGGAGGCATGGTGGCCATGGCCTATGCGCTCAGGTACCAGCAGCACATCTCTCATCTCATCCTGGTGGCCACGGCGGCCAGCCACCGCCTCATCGACCGGGCGAAGCAGATCGTCGCCGAGCGCGGCACCGAGCGGCAGAGGGCCGCGTGCGAGCGCCTCTGGGCCGGCGCGCTCGAGAGCGACGCGCAGTTCGCCGAGCTCCTCGAGATCCTGGGGCCGCTCTACTCGACCACCTTCGATCCGCGGAAGGCGGCCGAGTCGAGCGCGCGCACCCTCTACAACGTCGATGCGTGGAACGTCGCCCTGGAGCGGTTCATGCGCACGTTCGACTTCACGCCGCGCCTCCCCGAGATCGAGGTGCCCACCCTCGTCATCGCCGGACGGCACGACTGGATCTGCCCGCCCGATCTCTCGGAGGAGATCGCGCGCCTCATCCCCGGCGCCGATCTCCGCATCTTCGAGCGCAGCAGCCACGCGGTGCGCGCCGACGAGCCGCGGGCGCTCCTCGACGCCATCGCCGGCTTCCTGGTCTACAAGCGGTAGCGCGGACAGCCCTCCTCGCGCGGCGTGCCAGGCGCGCGCTACTGGATCCCGGCCTTCCGCATCGCCGCGGGCATCCGCTGGACGATGACCGCGCCGACCTTCTTCCCCACCTCCCCGCTGATCTCGGGGAGCAGCTTCGCGGCCTTCTTTCCGACAGGCGTGCCGTAGAACTTGATGAGCTCCTTCAGCTCATCTGCGGTGAACTTCCCCGCGTAGATCTCGACGTTCCACTGGACGAGCTCGTCGTACGGCAGCACCTCGGCGACGACCGCCTTCAGCTTCCCGGCGTCGCTCGCGGAGATCCTCGCGCCCGCCTGCTGCATCGAGGCGCCCATGTTGGACATGAGCTGATCGAGGAGCGCGTTGTAGACCTCCTTCGGCATGACGAGGTGCGTGAGCTCCCGCGCGAGCTTCTTCTCTGCCTCTCCGGCGTGGGCGCTGCCGAGCGACACGAGCGAGAGGGCGGCCATGACGGCGAGCGAGACGATCCAGGAACGAAGCGCATGCTTTCTCATGCTCCTCCTGTATCACGGACGCGCCGCGTCGCCGGCGCCGTCAGCGCCTGATCACGCCAGCGCCACCTCGTCTCCGACGCGCAGCGCGCCGGATTTCGTCTCGTGGATGTAGTTCTGACCGAAGTTGAGATCGCCGCGCTTCTGCGGGTCGCGCCGGTACGTGGCGAGCGTGCGGAGCGGCTCCAGGCCGCGCTCCGCGGTGAGCTGATCGGTCGTCGTGACCACGCAGCGGGCGCACGGGCCGCCGGCGCGGAGCACGACGTCTCCGATGCGGACGCGGCCCCACCGGTCCTCGTCGAAGGCGGCGCACCCGCGCACGACGAGGTTGGGCCGGAAGCGATCCATCGGCACCGGCGCGGCGCCGCCCTCCTCCAGGTGCGCGTTCAGATCGGCGAGGGAGGCCTCGGAGATGACGAGCAGCGGGAACTCGTCGGCGAACGTCACGACGTCCTCCGGGCGCGCCACCGAGGGCCGGAGGACGGGCCGGCGGAACGCCTCGCCGATGCGGACGAGCCGCGCCGGGTGCTCCAGGGCTTCGCTGAGCCACGCGGCGGCCTCGTCGCCGCAGTCCTCGGCCTGGAGGCCGGTGCTGCTCCAGACCTCGACGGTGAGCAGCCGCGCGCCCTGCGCCGCGCGCGGCACGGAGAGCGGCGCGCGGCCGTCGGTGCGGAGCGTGAGCGAGCCCGGGGAGAGCTGCGTCTCGATGAGCGCCATGCGCGGCAGCGGGCGCTGCGTGAGCGGCTTGCCGTCGGGGTCGATGATCATGAACCGTCGGTCGCCGGCGAGGCCGAGCTCGTCGAGGGACGCCGCGTCGAGCGCGACGCCCCGGCAGCCCTTGACGGGATAGATGTGGATGGCGGAGATGCGCATTGCGCGCGGTTATACCACGCTCCACTCCCCGCCCGCCGCGCCCCCTCACGCCCTCACGCCACGCCCGGCCCCTCCGCGATGCCAAGCACCTTCCGCAGGTCCATCCCCGCGACGATCTCGGCGTTCTGCTGCACCCAGTCGACGAGCACGGGGCGCAGCGCGCGCGCGATCTCTTCCTTGACCAATCCCTCGACAGCGCTCGGCCCGAGGCGCTGCGGGTCGAGCGCGACGCCGCCGCCGGCCACCAGCGCCCCGAACAGGCGCACGAGCGACTCGACCCCCGCCGCCTGGCCGGCCGCGCCGAGCGGCTCCACCCGCTCGATCGTGATGTCCCCGCCGCGGAGCACGACGAAGCGGCGCAGATCCGCCTGGTCGGCTCCGCCCTTGCGGAGCACCGCGGAGGAGCAGTCGACCTCGATGCGCCGCACGCGCGGCGCCGTCTCGATCTCTTCCCGCGTCCCCTCGACATCGACGCTCGCGGCGATCGTCGCGCCGGCCGGGATGCAGAACCCGTCCGGGCCCACCGCGCCAGCGAGCTCCTGGCGCAGCGTCAGCCGCGCGGAGAGGCGCGCGCCGCGGACGGGGGGACCGCCGCCGCCGGACTCGAGGTTCGAGAGCACCTGACGCACCGTCAGCACGAGATCGCGATCGCTCGTCGGGTCGTACGGGGGCATCGCCATGGGCGTCGAGGTGACGAGATCGCGCATGAACGCGCGGGCCTCGTCCTCGGCCGAACCCTTCCCCACCCGGACGAGGCCCCCCGTGTAGAAGACGTTGGGGGCCATCGCGCCCGTGCGAAAGTCGTACTCGACCTGCTGAAGCCCCATGTCGCCGAGCGGCGGCGGCAGGTCGATGACGAGGTACGGCTCGAACGCGACGCGCAGGAGCGCCGGCGCGAGCGTCAGACGGAGCGCCGTGGCGCTCGACGTCGCGAGGGCGGCCACCCCGGTGCGCTTCAGGGTGGTGCGCGCGGGGAGCTCGAACGAGATCGAGACCGACTCGAGATCGATCCACGAGGGCAGGAAGCTCCAGGCCATCCCGGGATCGTACACCCTCCCCTCGCCCGCGGAAGGGCCGCCTATTGACCCGCCGCCCGGGGCGCACCCATCATGTCCCACATGAATGCAGAGGAATTCCTCGACGAGCTCGATCGCAAGGTCGGCGAGCGCCTCGCCCACATCGGCGCCTCCGCCGGCGCGGCCGAGCCCCGGAGCGGCATCGGCATCCCGGAGCTGCTCGCGACCGCGCTCAAGAAGGAGCTCGAGGCGACCGAAGAGGCCGCGCTCTGGCTCACCACCGAGACCGACGTCGAGGTGAAGCTCGCCCTCGCCCGGCAGTGCGGCGACGAGGCGCGGCATTACCGGCTCATCGCCGAGCGCCTCCGCGCGCTCGGCGTCGACCCGGCGGCCGTGCCGGCCAGGTTCGGGGCGCCCACGCCGATGTACGCGTACCTGAAGGGGCTCGGCTCCACGGTCGAGCGCGTCGCGGCGGGCCAGTTCACGCGCGAGGCGCTCGCGAAGGTGCACAACCAGGCCTTCATCGAGTACTGCGAGGCGCAGGGCGACGCCGAGACAGCGCGTCTCTACCGCGACGTTATCCAGCCCGACGAGGGCCACCACCACGAGATGGGCCGGCGGCTCCTCGCGCGCCTCGCCGTCACCGACGAGGCCCAGGCCCTCGCGCGCGCCGCCGCGCTGCGAACGCTCGAGATCGCCGAGGAGCTCCAGGAGATCGCGCGCATCAAGATGGGTATCTGCCGAGCGCCCGGGTGCTGACGAGGCGTCACCCAGGTGCGAGAGTTCTTTCGATCCGTGTGGTCCGAACCACGAGCGCCGCACCCACCTCGACGCGTCCGGATGGACTGGGGCCTCCTCGCGGCGTTCGCCGTCGTCGGGCTCCTCGAGGCCACGTTCCGATCCGATCTACCGTGGCGCGCCGCTTCGCTTGTCGTCGGCGTCGGGCTCTTGCCGACGCTGCTGTGGCGGAGGACAAGGCCGCTGCGGATGGTCGTTATCGCGTTTGGCCTCGTCACGGCCATGAAGCTCGCGGCCCTGGCTGCCGGCAGCGAGCCGCCAGGGCTGCACACGATGGCGTATCTGCTGCTGCTTCCCTATGCGTTGTTCCGGTGGGGGACGGGACGTGAAGCGACCCTCGGTTTGTCGATCGTGGCCGCCGCGGCGTCGTTCGATCTGATCTCCACCGGGGCCGGGATCGGGGATGTCATCGGGGGCTCCGCCGTCCTGAGCTCCACCATGGCGCTCGGCGCGGCGGTGCGCTACCGCGATCGCGTGCGCCTGCGAGAGCTCGACGAAGCCAAGCTGGCCGAGCGAGAGCGCCTTGCCCGTGACTTGCACGACACGGTCGCCCACCACGTGTCGGCGATCGCGATCCGCGCGCAAGCTGGCCTGGCAGCCGCGCCGACCCGCCCCGAGGCGCCCGTGGACGCGCTCCGCGTGATCGCGGACGAGGCGTCTCGCGCTCTCGGGGAGATGCGCACGATGGTCCGGCTCCTGCGCCGGGACGAGCCGGCCGAGCTCGCTCCGGGCCCGCGGTTCTCCGACATCGAGCGGCTCGCGAGCCCCTCCGCCACAGGGCCGTCCGTCGACGTCAAGCTGACAGGGGACCTCGACAGCCTGCCGTCCTCGGTCGCTGCCGCGATCTTCCGGATAGCGCAAGAGTCGATCACCAACGCCCGCCGGCACGCTCGCCAGGCGACCCGGGTCGAGGTCGACGTCACGGCCGACGATGCCTCCGTACGTCTGCGGGTCACCGACGATGGTCATGCGGTCCAGGCTCGCCCTTCGGCGTCGAGGGGGTACGGGCTGATCGGCATGATCGAGCGAGCGGAGCTGCTCGGCGGCACGTGCCACGCGGGCCCGGGCCCACAGCGCGGCTGGACGGTGATGGCTGTGCTGCCCCGGAATGGAAGGTCCACATGAGCATTCGAGTCCTCGTCGCCGACGACCAGGAGATCGTCCGTACCGGGCTCAGCATGATCCTCGACGCCCAGCCCGACATCGAGGTCGTGGGCGTCGCGGCCGACGGACGCGAGGCCGTGAGGCTGGCGCTCGCCCTGCGCCCCGACGTGTGCCTGCTCGACATTCGAATGCCCGGGATCGACGGCATCGAGGCCACGCGACGGCTCGCCGGCCCGACGGTCGACGCTCCGCTCGCGATCGTCGTGATCACCACCTTCGACCACGACGACTACGTGTATGGCGCCCTCAAGGCCGGCGCCCGCGGCTTCTTGCTGAAAGACGCCGGTCCTGACCTGCTCGCGCAGGCGATCCGCGCCGCCGCCAAGGGCGACGCCTTGGTCGCCCCGAGCGTCACCGCCCGCCTCCTCTCCGCGTTCGCCGCCTCTCAGCCCACCCCGCAACGAACGCAGCCCAGCGATGCCCTCACCGCCCGCGAGGAGGAGGTGCTCCTGACGGTGGCCCGCGGGCGAACCAACGCCGAGATCGCTGACGAGCTCCAGATCAGCCTCAGCACCGTCAAGGCGCACATCGCGAGCCTCATGACAAAGCTCGGCGCGCGCAACCGCGTCGAGATCGCCATCTGGGCCTACGAGACCGGTCGCGTTCGGGGCTGACCCGTCGGACGGCGCCGGGAGGCGCACCTGGCCGAAAGTAGGATCTCCCCATCGGACTCCTGGTCGACCGAGCTCTGGCCTTTGCGCCAATTGTGCCGCAACAGGGGCGGTGGCTACGTTCGTTTCATGACGAACAAGAGCACCACGACCCCCTCGGCGAGGCGAGGCTGGCTCGTGCCCGCATCTCTGATCGCCCTGAGCGCGGTCCCCGTAGCTGCCGGTGCGTTTCGCCTGACCGAGCTGAGCTCCGGCGCCGAGATCACCCATCATAACGCGCGCTACTTCGCAGCGCCCCTGCCCATCGTGCTGCACATCGTCAGCGTCAGCGTGTTCGCGGTCCTGGGCGCGTTCCAGTTCTCCTCCGGCTTCCGCCGCCGGAGACCTCGCTGGCACCGCGCGGCGGGGTGGGTCCTGGTCCCGTCAGGGCTCGTCGGCGCGGCTTCGGGTCTATGGATGCAGGCGCGCTACGAGCTCCCCGAGGGCGACGGCGACGCTCTTGCCGTTCTCCGGCTGCTGTTCGGCTCGGCCATGTTGACGTCGCTCCTCCTCGGCGTGGTCGCCCTCTGGCGGCGCGACTTCGTCGGCCACGGCGCCTGGATGCTGCGCGGCTATGCCATCGGTCTCGGCGCAGGGACTCAGGTGCTGACCCACGTGCCCTGGGTCTTGGTTGCTGGCCAGCCGCACGAGGACGTGAGAGCGCTCCTCATGGGCGCCGGCTGGGTGATCAACGTGGCCGTCGCAGAGTGGATCCTCCACAGGAGGTCGATGGCTCCGCCCGCCCCCGCCAGGGCCGTCGTCCAGCTCCCGCACGCGCCTTGAGGACGCGGGGCTCGAGCGCGAGCTCTTCTGAAGCGGTCGCCGCATCGGCGCGGTCGACGTGGTTAGGCGGGCTTTCGGGCCCATGCGCCGAAGACCATGTCGCTGATGTACGTGGCGTTCGCCTTCGCCCGCTCCTCGACGAGGCGATCTTCGAGCGTGTCGACGTCGATCTCGGCCTCGGTGGCGACGCCTCGCTGCACGATGCGGGGCAGCATGGCACGGACGATCGCGACGGTGCGGTAGCGCGTCTGGGGCGTCTGCACGACCGCCTCCGCGCGCACGCGCACGACGGCGAGGCCCGCCTGCTCCAGCACGGTCGCGAGATGGAAGCCCATGTGAATGTCGGCGCCCTCTCGCTCCACCGTGCGCCAGATCCAGTGAGACACGCGCTCGTGGAGCGGGAGGGGCGCGACGCTCGCCGGCACCATCGTGGCGTCGTGCTCCTGAAAGACCACCACGCCTCCGGGGCGCAGGGCGCGGGAGAGGCTGCGCACGGCCGCCACGCCGTCGGGCTGGTACATCAGGACGCGCCTGCCGACGACGGCGTCGAAGTGGCCGATCTCGGGCGCCAGCGCGCCCAGGTCGCCCTCGGCGAAGGTCATGTTCGAGAGGCCTAGATCGCGCGCCCGCTCCCGGGCCGCCGCGATCGACGGCGCGTCGCGGTCGACGCCCACCACCTGCCCTTGCCCCCCGACGAGCTGCCCTATCATCCGCGAGACATCCCCGCGACCGCAGCCCACGTCGAGGACGCGCATGCCGGCGCCGATGCCCGCATCGACCAGCAGCCGCCCCGTCATCTCGTCCACCACGTCAATCATCATGATGACGACGTAGCGCGCGCGGCGCCTGCGCGGGAGGGCGCCGCTTTCTGCCGGATTGGCGGATCTTTCGGTCGATCGTACCGCCGCCCCCCAGAACCCCTGCGCCCTTTCGCGCCCGCGATGGTTGGCAATTTTCACATCGCGAGAGGAGGGACGAGCTTCCGGGGCGCGGCGCCAGCCGGCGCGCGCCCGCGCCAGCGGCCCGGCGCTAGGTGGGCGCGTAGATGACCAGGTTGCCGTCGCACTGGACCACCAGGAACGCGCCCCGGTGTCCCTGGGTGTTCGACGACCACTTCGGCTGTCCCGCGTAGTCATAGAGCACGAGGTTGCCGTCCGCCTGCATGATCGCGTGCTTGATGGCCTGTCCGGCGGTGCCGGTGGACCACAGCGCCTGCGCCGGCACCCGGTACAGCACGAGGTTGCCGTCGTCCTGCATGATGAGGTGGAACTTGCGGTTCGCAGAGTAGACCCCGTACCCGCGGTTCAGGTAATCGCCGCCGAAGAGCTTTGTCTGCGGATCGCAGTGCTCGCTGGACTCGAACGTGTTGCTGGCCCAGACGGGCTTCACGGCCTGGGCCCGCGCGTCTCCAGCCTGCATCTGGGCGACGCCGAGGCACGCCGCGGGCAGCAGCGCCCGCCGAACGAACTGCACAGCTCCGATCATCACACGCCTCCTTCCGATGGCCTTGCTTCCGATGGCCTTGCTCTTCTTTCCTGCCTTCTTCGGAGATCCGGGTTGACGCGCCCACGCCAGGGACAAGCACGCTCGCGCGTCGTCCGGTGGGCTCACGGATCTTCCCGTCGTGTCGAATCCATCGCGCAAAGCAAGAGGCAGACCGCAAGGACAATGCGCCGGCAGAGCTCCCCCAGGCGAACGGCGTGAGCGCCTCGCGCGGCGCGGACCGGAGCCGCAGCGCGCTGTCGCTTCCCATCGCATGATCGCCAGCCGCACACCCCGGCCGCGCCGCCCCGCCCGGCCCCCGCCGCGACCGGCAGCGCGCGTGAGCCGTCGCTCCGGATCGATCGCCTGGAGCGCGGCTGCGGCGGCGATGCGCCCGAGCTCGACCTCGCCGAACAGCTCCCCGACGGCGACGGGCGGTCGAGGCGCCGCGCCGCGCGAGCGACCAGGGCGGGAGCGGCCGTTCCGACCGGGTGGGCGCGCGCTCGCCCAGACGCCCCGGCGGTCGCGCGGCGCGTTCGGGACACCAGGGCTCGGCGCGTCAATCGCTGTTCCGAGTCCCATATGCGGGATGGCCCGACGTGCGAAGGCCGCCCAATCCATTCAACCTCTGGATACCAAGGTTGCCTCTTTGTCGCGAGATGCGCCGCGGCGAGGAGCGGACCGGTTGACCGAAGGGGGGTTCTCATGAGCAAATTTCCGGGGGACAGATCGTTCCGGGAGGTGGCCCGGTTCACCCAGGATTGTGGGGCGATCTGCACCCATGCAAGCCAGTATTGCCTCGAGATGGGCGGCGCCCACGCCGACGCGACGCACGTGCGATTGCTCCAGGACTGCGCCGACATCTGCGAGGCGGCCTCGAAGCTCCTCCTGCGCAGCTCGCCGCAGCGCGCCCAGATCACCAGCGTGTGCGCGGCCCTCTGCGACCTGTGCGCGGCGAGCTGCGACAAGCTCACCGGCGACGCCCAGATGAAGACGTGCGCCGACGAGTGCCGCCGCTGCGCGGCCGCGTGCCGGCAGATCTGACCCGGCGGGGCAGCGGCGTCTCTCTCCTTGCCCGCCCGGCCCACGGGCGGGGGCGCCCGGCGCCGTGCTCGGGACAGCAAGGCGAGACGACCATCGCATCGAGCTTCCTCAACCTCGCCTGAAGTGACGTGCGCTTGAAGCGCCGAGACGCGATCAGAAGAAGAGTCTCCTGGCGTCTCGGCCGCTCCTTCCCTTGAACTGACCCATCGCCTGGCTTTCCCCACCTCCTGCAGGCCGCCTTGCCCGCGGCCTCGCCTCGCGCGCGGCCGACACCCCTCCATGCGCGCGCTCCGCGAGCGGCGCGCGGCGGCGTTCCGCCTCCATGATATCGTCGCGCGCATGCGCTATCGAAGGACGATGAGGGCCGCCGGCGTCGCCCTGCCGTGCGCCGGGTGCGGCGCGGACGCGCCCGAGGCCGCGGTGCGCGCGGCGCGCGATCTGGGCCCGCTGGCGTTCGACCCGGTGATCCGCGGCCGGGACGGCGGGTACAGCGCGCGGTGGGGCGACAGCTCGGTGTGGGTGTTCGGCGACACGACGCTCGAGACGCCGGGGGAAGACGGATCGAGCTGGAGGTCGAGCACGTTCTGCGCGACCGACGAGCTCGACGCGTCGGACGGGCTCTCGTCGCTCACCGAGCCGCTCGACGCGGCCGGCGCGCCGGGGGTCGGACAGCGAGGTCGTGTTCACCGCCATGGCCCCGTCGAGCCCGGAAGCGTGGCCGTACGCCGGCCTCGGCCACGCGGAGCTCGCGCGGGAAGGAGGGCGGGTGGAGTATACGTGACGTACCTCCGGGAGACGGGCTTCCTGGAAGGGGAGATCCGGCTGGTCGAGCTGGAGATCGAGTGACGCAGCGCCGGGAAGGCCACGGGCGCGCGAGGAGCACCGGGAGATCGTGAGGCCCCAGAGATGACCATGACCGCTGGCAACATCGTCGCGCTGCTCGGAACGCTGCTCGTGCTGGCGGTCGTCCCTGGGCCCAGCGACGTCGCGGTTGTCGCGAGGTCCGCTGCCTCCGGGTTCACGAGCGCGCTCTTCATGGTCGGCGGGATCGTCGCCGCCGATCTCGTGTTCATCGTGCTGGCCGTCTACAGCTTGACGGCCATCGCGGGGGCGATGGGCGGCCTGTTCGATCTGGCGAGATACGCCTGCGCCGCGTACCTCGTCTGGACAGGGATCGGCTTCTGGAGGGCAAGGGCCGATGCCGTGCCCGCTCGAGAGACGACGAAGGCCTCGCGGTTCTCCGCGTTCCTCGGCGGCTTCTTCCTGACGCTCTCGGACCCGAAGGCGATCCTCTTCTACATGGGCCTGTTCCCCGCGTTCCTTGACCTGTCCAGGGTCTCGCTGGTCGACACGGCCGTCATCATGTCGATCGCCACCGGGGTGGTGGGCGGCGTGAAGCTCGTCTATGCGCACACGGCGGACAGGGCCAGGTTGTTCTTCGAGAACTCGAGGGCAAGACAGCGATTGAATATTACTGCTGGCGCTGTAATGATCGGGACCGGAGTCTACTTGCTCGTCAACAGGCTCGGCACCGGCGGATGATGCGCGGGCGCCGCGCCGCCCGGAACGACAGGACACGGCCCAGCGACGGCGCGACCTGCACGGCGGTGGCGCCGGGGCGCCCTCGCTCGATCTCGGTATCTCCTGCGGGATCGGTGATCCCGGCGCTCCCTGTCCAGGCGCCGCTGCACGTGGATCCGTCGGAGAGCGCCTTCTGAGCATTGATTGTCACCACAGAGGCTCCCGGCGACGCGCGCCGTGACAGGGGAGCTCGCCTGGGGCGTGGCGATCTCCTTGACAGCGACAGGGGACATGCCGTCTGCTGGGCCGCTCTGAAGACAGGAGGTCTCCGATGATCAAGCTCCATGGATTTCCGCTGAGCAATTATCACAACAAGGTGAAGCTCTCCCTGCTCGAGAAGGGGGTCCCCTTCGTGGAGGAGGTGGCGTCGCCGTCCCAGGACGCGGCGTACCTGGAGAAGAGCCCGCTGGGCAAGATCCCGTTCATCGAGAGATCGGGATCGGCTGGCTGTCTCATCGAGTCCCAGCCGATCATCGAGTACATCGAGGCCATCGGGCCGAAGGAGAACCGCCTGCTGCCCGCCGACCCCTGGGAGGCGGCGCAGTGTCGCGCGATCATGTCCGTCATCGACACCAGCATCGACGCCGCGGTTCGCCCGGTGCTGCCCGCGGCGTTCTTCGGCCAGAGCACGACGCCCGACCAGGTGGCGCGGGCGCAGCAGGGCGTCCTGCGCGGCATCGGCGCCCTCCAGCGCATGGCGAAGTTCAGCCCCTATATCGCCGGCGGGGAGCTCACCTACGCGGATCTCGCCGCGATCACGGTCATGCCGATCGCCACCGTGGTGCTCAAGGCGCTCGGCGGTAACGACCCTTACGACGACTGGCCGCAGCTCCACAGCCTCTTCGCGCTGCTGCGACAGCGCCCCCACGTCCAGAAGGTCGAGGCCGAGGGCGCCAAGGCGTTCCAGGACTTCATGGCCAGGCACAAGTGAGGCGCTCGATGCGCTGACGCCTGCCGCGCCGCGCCCTCCGCGTCGGCGCCTGTCACGCCGCGCCGCACCAGCGGCGCGCGCGTCGTCCTCCCTGCCGAGGGTGATCCGGCCGCGGGTCGCGCCCGCGCTCCGGGTGATGCGAACGCGCACATCGAGCGCCGCCTCGGCCGGCGCGGCGGCGCGGCGAGGTTCGCGCGCTCACCTCCCGCAGGAACGCCGCGACGCTGGGACAGCCCTCGTGCGCCTCGTACGCGATGCGCAGCCCCCACCGACCGTGGTATCGTACCGATGCAATCCTGCGCGACCCATGCGTCCGCCGAATTCCCTCCGTCGCGCTGGTCTCGCGCCCGACGTCCTCCTGATCCAGGCGCCCAGGGCCCACGCGCGGCGGTGAAAGGAGAGTCATGCACAGGCTTTTACCATTCGTGCTCGCTGGCACCTGGCTTCTCGGCTTTTCATCGACGGCTCACGCGAGGCGCTCGGTCCTCGTCGAGGGCGCGCGGCTGCACGGCGCCAACGGGATGAACGTGGGGCCGGATGGCAAGCTGTACGTCGCGAGCTTCCTCGGAAGCGAGATCGCCGTCGTGAACCGCAACAGCGGCGCCATCGTGCGCCGGCTCGACCGGTCGGACGGGGTCGATGGCCCGGATGACCTCACGTTCGGACCGGGCGGCTCGCTCTACTGGACCTCGCTCATGACGGGGAACGTCGTGCGGCGCTCGCCGTCGGGCGACATCACCCAACAGCTCGTCGCGCCCGGGGTCAACCCCATCACCTTCTCCGACACGGGGCGGCTCTTCGTGGCCCTCGATTTCCTCGGTGACGCGCTCTACGAGGTCGATCCGGCGCTGTCGGATCCCCCGCGCCTCATCACGCGCAACCTCGGCTTCCTGAACGGCATGGACTGGGGCCCCGACGGCCGGCTGTACGGGCCGATCTGGACGCAGGGCCGGGTGGTCAGCATCGATGTGGACTCCTGCACCGACGCTGTCGACCCGGAGCTGGAGTGCGATGTCCAGACGGTCGCGGACGGCTTCTTCATCCCCGCGGCCGTCAAGTTCGACGGGCTCGGCCGGCTCCACGCGGTCGACCAGAACGGCGAGGTGGTGCGGATCGACGTCGCGACAGGCGACACGGAGGTCCTCGCGGTGCTCCCCGCCGGCCTCGACAACCTCGCCATCGACGCGCAGAACAAGCTCTACGTCTCGAGCGCCGCCGACGGCTTCGTCGTCCGGATCGCGCCGGACGGGCAGGCGCGCACGCTGCTCCCGGGCGGCATGATCCTGCCCGGCGGCGTGGCCGTTGTGAGCGAGGGAGGCGCCGAGTCGGTCTATGTCGCAGACCTGGCGTCGCTGCGGAAGCTCGACGGCGACACGGGCGCTCTGCTCGAGGTGACGAAGTCGTTCCTGGGCAAGACGGAGTTCCACGCGCCCGCCACGGTGTCGGCGGACGGCGCGTCGCTGATCCTCAGCGCGTGGTTCGCCGGCGTGGTCCAGGTCTACGACCCGGCGACGGCGACGGTCCTCGAGACCCACACCGATTTCGCCTCGCCGCTCAACGCGGTCCGGTTCGAGGGAGATCTCGTGGTGGCCGAGCTCGGCGCGGGGCCGGGCGCGGCGCGCGTGGTCCGCAAGACCAGCGGCGGGCTCGAGACGCTCGCGCCGATGACCGTGCCCTCGGGCCTCGCCGCGTCGGGCGACGATCTCTGGGCCGCCGACTGGGCCACGGGCGCGGTCCTCCAGCTCGTGTCCGGGGGCGTGACGCTCTCTCCGCCGTTCGAGGTGGCCGCCGGCCTGGACCAGCCGGAGGGGATGGCCGTCGATCTCGACGGCACCCTGCTCGTCGTGGAGAGCGGCAGGCGCCGGCTCCTGCGCGTCGATCCGTCGACCGGGCACACATCGGTCGTGGCGAAGCGCCTCGAGGTGGGGCTCGAGGCGGCCACCGGGACGGTGCCTACCTTCGGGATGAGCAGCGTCGCCGTGGGCCCGTCGGGCGCGATCTACGTCTCCGGCGACGAGGGCAACGTCCTCTATCGATTCTGACGGACGATGAAGCCCGGGCGACGGCGGCGCGCCCCGCGCTCGGGATCGAGGATCACCCGCCCACCGCGTCATCATAAGAAGTGTAAAGCGACCGCGGTCACCGGCGGCGAGGTCGCCACATCCGCGGCCTCGCTCATTGGCCCTCCGGCGCCCCGGGGCGGGCGCGGCGATTCGACCTTGACATCCTCACATCGTTTTGGTTTTCCCTCGTGCTTCGCGGTGAGACTGCGGAGATCGGGCACTTCTGGCTCGCAAGGAGGCAACCGTGGCGGATCGCCAGTTCATCCAGGTTCGCGGCGCGCGCGAGAACAACCTCAAGGACGTCTCGCTGGACATCCCCAAGCGGAAGATCACGGTGTTCACCGGTGTGTCCGGCTCCGGCAAATCCTCGCTGGTCTTCGACACCATCGCCGCCGAGGCGCAGCGCCAGCTCAACGAGACCTTCACCGCCTTCGTGCAGGGCTTCCTGCCGCATTACGGTCAGCCCGACGTCGACCGCATCGAGCACCTGAACGCGCCGGTCATCATCGATCAGAAGCGGGTCGGGGGCGGCTCGCGCTCGACGGCGGGCACCTACACGGACATCGCCGCCCTGCTGCGGCTGCTGTTCTCGCGGATCGGGCAGCCCCATGCGGGGCCGGCCTTCGCCTTCTCGTTCAACACCCCGCAGGGGATGTGCCTGGAGTGCGAGGGCATCGGCAAGACAGTCCAGCTCGATCTGGACAGGCTCCTCGATCGCAGCAAGTCCCTGAACGGCGGGGCGATCCTCCACCCGGACTTCAAGGTCGGCAAGTGGATGTGGAAGATGTACCCGCTCTCGGGCCTCTTCGACAGCGACAAGCCGATCAAGGACTACACCGCCGAGGAGCTCCACGCCCTCCTCCACGGCGCGGACGTGAAGGTCTCCTTCGGCGAGTTCGGCTCGAAGTACGAGGGCCTCGTCGAGCGCTTCACCCGCATGTACATCAAGAAGGACGCGGCGGCGATGTCCGATCGCAACCGCGCGGTCTTCGAGCGATTCACCACCACGCAGACGTGCCCTGTGTGCCGCGGCGCGCGGCTCAACCAGGCCGCCCTCGAGTGCAGGATCAACGGCCGGAACATCGCCGAGCTCTCCGATCTCGACGCGACGGAGCTGATCGGGTTCCTGCGAGGCCTGACCGATCCGGTCGCCGTGAGGCTGAGCGCCAGGCTCGTCGAGCGCTTGCAGCACCTCGTGGACATCGGGCTCGGTTATCTGAGCCTCGGCCGGGAGACCGCCACCCTGTCCGGCGGCGAGTCGCAGCGCGTGAAGATGATCCGGCACCTCGGCAACAGCCTGACCGAGATGCTGTACATCCTCGACGAGCCCAGCGTGGGTCTGCACGCGCGCGACGTCGCCCGCCTGAACAGCCTGCTCCAGAAGCTGCGCGACAAGGGGAACACAGTGCTTGTCGTCGAGCATGACCCGGACGTGATGGCGATCGCGGACCACGTTGTCGACATCGGCCCGAAGGCAGGGGTGCACGGCGGCCGGGTGGTCTTCGAAGGGGGCTATGAGGCCCTCAAGGACGCTGACACGCTGACGGGGAAGTTCCTGAAGCAACACCTGCCGATCAAGCAGAAGGCGCGGCAGCCCACCGGCCAGATGGTCATCAAGGACGCCACCCTGCACAACCTGAAGAACGTCACGGTGGGCATTCCCACCGGCGTGCTCACGGTCGTCACGGGGGTCGCCGGCTCCGGCAAGAGCACGTTGATCAACGATGTCTTCCTGGCGCAGCACCCGGAGGCGATCGTGATCGACCAGTCCCGCGTGACGGCGAACAGCCGCTCGGCCCCCGCCACCTACACCGGGATCATGGACGACATCCGGCAGGCGTTCGCGAAGGCCAGCAAGGTCAGCGCGTCGCTCTTCAGCTTCAACTCGGAGGGGAGCTGCTCGAACTGCAACGGTCTCGGGGTGGTGTACACCGATCTGGCGTTCATGGAGGGCATCGTCTCCACCTGCGAGATCTGCGAGGGCAAGCGCTTCAAGGCCGAGGTGCTGGCGTACACGCTGCGCGGCAAGACGATCAGCGACGTGCTGGACATGACCGTGGAGGAAGCGCTGGCCTTCTTCTCCGAGAAGAAGATCAAGGCCGTGGTGAAGGCCATGAGCGACGTGGGGCTGGGCTACCTGAAGCTGGGCCAGCCGCTCAGCACCATGTCGGGCGGAGAGGGACAGCGGCTGAAGCTCGCCACCGAGCTCCACAAGCAGGGCAGCGTCTACGTGATGGACGAGCCCACCACCGGGCTTCACCTCTCCGACATCGGCCTGTTGATGGGCATCATCGACAGGCTGGTGGACGCCAGGAACACTGTCGTCCTGATCGAGCACCACCTCGACGTGATCCGGCAGGCCGACTGGATCATCGATCTCGGCCCGGAAGGGGGCAGCGCCGGCGGCGAAGTGCTGTTCGAGGGGCCGCCGCAGGAGCTGAAGCGCTGCGAGCGGAGCATCACGGCGCGCTTCATCTGAGGTGACCGCGCCAGGGGCGCGGCGATCGGGTTCGTCGGGCCGGAGATGGCCGTGGCCCCTCGTGCAGCGGGCGCATCCCTGCACGGACGACGTGGACCTGCGCTGGTCGCGCCAGAGGCCGGTGTAGGAAAAAGTCTTTACTATCGTGACCTCCTAGGTCGATGACGTCGCCTTGCCCCGAGGAGCGCCGCAGAGAGGACATCTCGGCGGCGGCGACCTCCTTGCGTCAGGCGCCGGGCCCCGGACGTGCGGTGTGCGAGAGCCGCGAGCGGTGTGGGCGGCCAGCGCGATGACATGCGCTCGGTTCATCATGGCACGACGCGTGGCACGCATGCCTGAGCGATGCTAGGTTGCCGGTTTTGATAGCCGTCCAGCACGTGCGGAGCGGCGCGCTGCGATGTCAGCCGTTCTCCGTACATGCGCATCGGGGGAATGCTTATCCGCGCAGCGCGAGGGCGGCGCACATGGCCTGTAGAGCACGGCCTCGCGAGGGGCCTTGGAGGAGATTCTTGCGATGAGGCGAATGACCGGCGTGGCATTCCTGGTATCCGCTGCTGCATGCAGCGTCGCCCACGATGGCGCGGGGCTGGATGGGCCTACGGCCGAGGGACGAACCACCCTCGAGATCAGCGGGCACTACTCGGTGTCGATCCGCGTGGATGATCGGGGCATGTCCCACGTCACCGCAGGGGACGAGGTGGCCGGTTATGGCGGCCTCTGCTACGCGATGGCGCGCGACCGGCTCTTCCAGATGGACGAGCTGCGCCGCAGCGCGCAGGGCCGCCTCGCGGAGATCTACGGGCCCGGCGACGGCAACAGCATCCTCGATCAGGACCTCCTCGCCCGCGCGCAGAACCTGTCCGCGTTCGCCGCCGCGCGCTACGCGGCGGCCGCCTCGCGGACGAAGCGCATCCTGCAGGGGTGCGCCGCGGGCGTGAACCAGTACATCGCCGACGCGAAGGCCTCCAGCGGCGGGCTGCCGCTCGAGTTCCAGACGCTCGGCTATCAGCCGGATCCCTGGACACCCGAGGACAGCGTCCTCGCCTACATCTACGTGGGAGTCACCTTCGACACCCTGACGTGGTTCACCAAGCTAGAACGTGCGGCCGTCGCGGCCATCGCCGGGACAGAGGTCGCGACGACGCTGATCAAGGAGGCTCCGGACACCGTGTCGATGTTCGACGCGGCGGGCAACCTGAACCCGATTTCCCAGTTCCTCGTGCCGCCCGGCCCGAGCGCGCCGACCGCGACCATCGTCAACCCGCCGCCGCCGTCTTGCCTGGCGGAGGCGCGCCGGACCGCCGGGCAGGCCGTGCGCAGGGCGCCCGCCAGCGGGCGCGCGAGCAACGCGTGGGCCGTCGATGGACACCTCACCTCGACAGGCAAGCCGCTCCTCGCGACCGACCCGCACTTCCCCCACACCACCCCGTCCGCCGTCTACGTGGCTCAGCTCAAGGTGACAGGGCAATACGACGTGGCAGGGTGGATGGTGCCCGGGTTCCCCGGGTTCCTCAGCGGCCACACAGAGCGCATCGCCTGGGTGCCGACCTACTCGCTCTTCGACAGCGTCGACCTCTACGTGGAGACGCTCCGCGCGGCGCCCGGAGGAAGCCAGGAGGTGCTCGTGGGCGGCGTGTGGAAGCCCGTCACCCGGCGCGTGGAGACGATCCGCGTGAAGGGGCAGCCGAACGTGCAGCGGACGTTCCGCGCGACGCCCCACGGGCCTGTCCTCAACGACGGTCTGGCCGGGCTGGAGTCGTTCGGCACCCTCGCGCTCAAGTCGACGGCGGGCCAGCCGGCGTGGAAGGTCGACGGCTTCTTCGAGATGCCGGCGGCGCTGAACTGGACGCAGTTCAGGGCGGCGGCGCTGAAGCAGAGCATCGGCTGGAACTTCATCTTCGCCGACTACGAGGGCACCCACGGCCACATCGGCTACCAGAACTCGGGCCTCGCGCCGCAGCGCCAGAGCCCGCTGAACGCGCTGTATCCGGTGCCGGGGACGGGAGGACACGAGTGGACCGGGTACGCCACGAACGCCGAGCTGCCCTCGGTCTACGATCCGCCCTCGCACCTGCTGGTGACGGCGAACCACCGGATCGTCCCGCGGGGCTACGCGCCGCAGGGGCGCCCTGTCCACCTCGCCAACTACTGGGACATGCCCTGGCGCGCCCAGCGGATCACCACGCGGTTGACCTCCGCGACGGCGCCGCTCACGCCGCAGGACATGGCGTCGATCCAGCTCGACACGCAGACGACGATCGGGCTGCCGCTGCGCGACAGCTACGTTGCCGCGCTCGGGCGCGCCGGGCTGCCGGCGGGCGATCCGAGCGCCGCCGCGGCGGTGGCGGCCCTGCAAGCGTGGGACGGGAACGCGGCGGCGAGCAGCCAGGGCGCGGCCGTCCACGAGATGCTCACCTTGATCCTGCTGCGCAACCTGGTGAGCGACGTGATCGGCCCCGACGAATACGCGTCCTTCGCGCCCAGCGTGTTCCTCACGAACCAGCTCGCCGGCTTGATGGACGCCCTCGAGAACCCGCGCGCGCCGTACTTCGGCATCACCGCGGGCGTCGATCCGGGGGCGGCGCGGGACCAGGCCGTCCGCGCGGCCCTGGGCCAGGCAGACGCGATGCTCCGCGACGCCCTGGGCCCGGACGTGAGCACCTGGACCTGGGGCGGGATCCACACGCTGACCTACAACCACCCGCTCGCGGGCGACGACGCGCGCTTCGCCATCGGCACCTTCCCCGCGGAGGGCGACGTCGCGACGGTGAACATCGGCGGGTGGTTCGGGAACATCGGTGTCCTGGCGCTCCCGCCCGGCGACTTCGAGGATGCCGGCGGGGTGTGGGCCGCACTCGATCAGGACTCGCTCAGCGCGACGCGGATGATCTGGAACCTCGCCCCGCTCGACGGCTCGCTCGGGGTGATGAGCACCGGCATCAGCGGGGATCCGCGCACGTGCCACTACGCGGATCACGCGGAGGCGTGGAGGTCGGGTCAGATCTTCACGGTACCGTTCACGCCCGCAGCGATCCCCTGAGTCGACGAGGCCCGTCAGGCGCCGCTGACCCGCTCGACGGGGCGGGCCATGTCGTTCAGCGCCGATGGCTCGCCGCGCTCATCGTCTTCCACCGAGACGTCGTCCGGTATCCCCTCCTGTTCGGCGCTCTCGTCCAGGCTCTGGGACACCGAGCAGGTTGAAACCCCGAGAAGACGAACCACAGAGGCCACGGAGGGCACAGAGGGCACAGAGGGCACAGAGTTTTTGTTGTTCCTCTGTGCCCTCTGTGCCTCTGTGGTTCAAATCTCTTCCTTCCTGGGTGGTTCAAGCTCTGTGGTTCAAATCTCTTCCTTCCTGGGTGGTTCAAGCTGGCCGGCGCTCCAGGGCTTCGCACGGAAGGGCGGGACACCAGACGCGGCGATCTCCTCCTCGCCGATGGGCAGCTCGTCCCAGGGCTCCACTTTCTGCAGGAGGCCGAAGTCGAAGGCCCAGAAGTACGGCGCGCTCCCGGGTTCGAGCAGGGTGCAGCAGTAATCGGTCATGTACCCGAACCATTCCACCGTGATCGCCTCGCTACACGAGAGGGAAATATCGTCCTCCACCACGCGCCAGGGCACGACATCCATGGACCGAAGCCGACGCGCCCTGGACTCGGCTGCGGGGGCGAACCGGAGCTCATTCTTCGACCGCTTCAGACACGCCCCGGACGCACCTGCGCGAACGAACCGGGCATTGCCGAGATGCCCCCACGTGTTGAAGCTGAGCTCCAGTTCCATGTCCGGCCACACGGGCAGAGAATAGAACATCCTCGTGGTCCAGAACGCGGAGTCCTCCACCGGCGCCGGCGTGATGCGCCGGGGCGCCCCGAGGAATCGAGGAACCACGTCGGCTTCGCGCAGGCTCCCGTTGTTCCCTTCCCGGAAGCTCAGGCCCACGTCCGCGACCATCGCGTTCGCCGTGTCGACCTCCGACGGATCGACACCCAGCAGCTTCAGGCCCTTCGCCCTGCCCGCGCTGTTTCGCATCTGCGACATGAGATGAACCTGATACGCAACGACAGGCTTCATGATCACCACCCCCCGGGTCTCATCACATCGGAATCCGCACGTCTCGACAACGCGTCCACGTCCGCCGACCGCCCCTGCCGGCCCCTCCCGGCGAGCGCCGCCCGCGCGGGCGGCGCGGGCGCGCCGGGCGGCGCGCTACCCGGCCAGCAGCTTGTCACGAAAGAGCTGGAGGACCCGGTCGAGCGCGGCGCGCGTCGGCTCGCCAGGAGCGTCGACGAGCCCGCCTGTCAACACCGAGTGGTGCTTCTTGAGGGGCTCCTCGGGGTGCCCGTCGGCTTGCTCCAGCTCCACGGCGACGAACCCTTCCCCGAGGCGCTCGCGGAGGAGCTGAAACCGCTCCCCCGGCACCAGCGGATCGCGCTTGAAGCGGAGCCCGATCACCCGGAGGCCCTCCCTGTCGCAGCGCTGGGCCACCGCGTCGAGGGTCGCGGCGTCGCAGTCGATCGTCCGCCGCCGCTCCTTCGTGAGCGCGATCGGGAGCGACGGCTGCGACATCACGGGCGCCAGCACCCGGGCGTCCGCCGCCATCGCGAGCGCGAACCCGCCGGTGAAGCACATCCCCACGACGCCGACGCCCGGCCCGCCGCAGCGCTGGTGCTCCGACGCGGCGAGCGCCCGGAGCCAGTCGACGACAGGCGACGAGCGCCCCGTCGCGAGCACGGTGAACTCCTTGCTGATGCAGGCCCTCGCCATCGACGAGAGGGCGTAGAGCGCGCCCGTGACGCCCGGTCCCAGCAGGGCACGTCCAGGGGTGCCGAAGAGGCTCGGCAGCACGGCCGTGCAGCCGAGCGCCACGACCCTGTCGGCGAACCCGAGCACCTGGGGAGAGATCCCGGGCATCTCGGTCAGCACGAGGACGGCAGGCCCCTTCCCTTTCCGATAGACGTCGTGCGCGACGCCGTCGTGCGTGAAGCGCTCGCGCTCGAAGGTGGCGAGATCGCCCTCCGGCGCCCTGGGTTTGCTCGGTGCCATCACGGCGAACTGCATCACACCACGTTCGCCCGGTAAAGCCCCTCCCCAGCGGCGCTCAGGTCCGTCCGCAGCCGAGCGCCCCTGGAGCAGCCATGGTGATGAGGTCGGGATACGGCGTCACCCCTCCAGGGGACAGAGCGGCTCCGGCTACACCTCGGCGGAGCGCTTCCCGGCCTCGCGGGGCTCTTCCGGCAGGAGCGGGCTCGCCCCGCCGATCCACGCGACCGCCCTCCGCAGCCGCTCCTTCGCGTCGCCCTCGATCACATCGCCGTGGGCGACGACGACGCGATCGAAGTCCCATGCGAGGATGTCGGCGACGCTCCGCGCGGCCGCGGCGCGGTCCCTCATGAGCAGGCGCCACAGGTGGTCCTGCGCTGTCTTGTTCCAGGCGCCGCCGAGCCAGAGGAAGACCTTCATGCCGAAGTTGCGGACCTCGTGCACGTTCAAGAGGAGATCCGTCACGACGAGCGTCCGCGACCGCGCGTGCAGGAACACGTGCTCCGTGATGTACGGCACGCCCTCCACGACGCGCACGCCGAGATCGTCGCCGATCTCCGGCGCCACGCCGGACCGAGGAAGCGGGGTGAAGCGAAGGCCGGAGAGCTTCTTCTCCAGCCCGGGCGCCCCGAGCACGCTCGCGCGCGGCCAGCGCTCGGTAGCGGCCTTCAGGAAGAGGTGGTGGAAGCAGTTCGGGGCGACGAGGGCGCGCACCTCGCCGAGCGCGTCGATCGCCGCGGCGGCGGCGTCGTCGAACGCGAGCGGCGCGTGGATCACGATGCCGCCGTCGGCCCGCCTCACGACGGTCGTCCGCGACGGCAGATCGCCGAACGGCATCCTGAAGTCCTTCTCGTACGCCCACACGTCCTCGGCGATCGCTCGGAGCATGCCGACATGCAACGCGCGCCCGACCGCTCCGTCAAGGCATCTCCACGCGCCTCGGCACGGTCGTTCACGGACCACATCACGCGTCTTCACGGGATCACAGGATGACGAGCGTCACGTCATCCGCTGTTCGGCGTTGCTCGGCCCGTCGACCGTCGCTTCTTCGCCGGAAAGGCCTCATGGAGCGAGCGCGTCGCGCGCTGGGCGTCGGCGCCGCCGGCGCCGTGGCCTCGACCGCCCCGTTCACATCCACATCCGCGCCACGACGCCGTACGTCCCGGGCCCCGGGGACATGCCGACGTCGCCGCCGCCGAGGAGGATCTGATCCCCGGAGATCGCCCGCACCGTGTGCAGCACCCCGAACTCGCCGAGGTCGACGGGGAGCACGCCGCCGTCGCCGAACGCCGGGTCGAGCGCGCCGCCGCACGTGTACCGCGCGAGCAGCGGCGTGGCCGCGTCGCCGCCGTTGCCCGCGACGACGACGGCGCCGCCCGGGAGCAGGACCATGTCCTCGGCCATATCGTCGCCGCCGGTGGTCGGCCACGCCGCCACGCCGGCCTCGCCGAACGCGAGGTCGGGCGCGCCGTCCTTGTGGAAGCGGCGGACCTGGAAGTCGCGCGCCCCCGCGCGGCCCGCGTCGCCGGCCACCACGATCGCGCCGCCGGGCGCCAGCGCGACAGCGACAGCGCGCTCGTCGATCCCGGGGTCGCCGGCGACGATCACGCCCCGGTCGCCGAAGGAGCCGTCGAGCGCGCCGTTCGGCAGGAGGCGCACAACGACAATGTCGCGCTGGCCGTCCGTCGCGGCGGAGCCCGCCACGACGAGGCGGCCGCGGAGATCGATCGCGACCGCCTCGGCGACCGAGGTGGGCCCCAGCGCCACGGTCCGGTAGCCGCGCGGGCGCGCGAACGACGTGTCGAGGGCGCCGTCCGCTGTGGCGCGCGCGATCAGCAGGCGCCCGTCGCGCTGGCCCACGGCCACGATCCGGTCGTCGCGCGCGACAAGGCCGGCCCGGATCACCTCGTCTCCGCCGAGGTCGAGCAGGCGCTTGCCGCCGTCGCCGAAGCTCGTGTCGAGCGACCCGTCCTTCGCGTACCGCGCCAGCGCCACGTCCGCCGAGCCGCCCCCGAACCGATCGCGCCAGCCGACGGCGACGATCGCGCCCCCGCGCTGGTCCCCGACGCCGGCCAGGGTCACGTAGTCGCCTGTCGAGGCGGCCCACGAGGTCATCACCATGCCGCCCTCTCCGAACCCGGGGTCGCGCGCGCCGTCCCCGGTCAGCCGGGCGACGCGGAACCGGACCCCGCCGAGCCCGCCCTGGCCCCAGCCGCCGGCGACGATCTCGTCGCCCGCGACGTCGAGCTTGAAGAAGCCGCCGTCGTCGTCGGCGCCGAAGCGCACGCGCGCGATCCCGGTCCCCTCTCCCCCGAACGACGTGTCGAGCTGACCGGCGAGCGCGCTGGCCTCCGCGCCCGCGCAGCGGAGGGCTGCGCCGGCGGGCGGCGCGCTCGCGGCGGGCTCCTCGGCGAGGAGGTGACTCGGGACGAGCAATACGACCCATGCGAAGAGAGCTCTCATGAGGCGATCTGTTGGACGCGCGGGAGATGGTGTCAAACGCGCCGACCGCGTCCACCTCGCGGTTCCGCCCCTGGACGCCGGAGAGCTCGCTATATCGGCCCAGGTGCGCGCTGCCGCCTCGGACGCACCCTCGGCGCCGGCCAGCTCCTCACGGGCGGTGGCGCGATCGTCGCTGCCGGCACGGCCAGGCTCGGCCCGTCCTCGCCGGCGCACGGGCCACGCGTTCGACCGGACGCGCGACGGCCGCCGTCGCTCGAGTCGGCTCTGGCGCGGCGCTCGGCCGGGCCCGGCGCCGCGGCGCGCGGCATCCTCCGTGCTCTCGCCGCAGCCGTCGCGCCGGCGCTCGTCGCCGCGCGCATCGGGAGCACGCATGCCGCTGCGGATCGAGGAGTACGCGCTGATCAGCGACACGCAGGCCGCCGCGCTCGCCGGGCGCGACGGCTCGATCGACTGGCTCTGCCTGCCGCGCTTCGATTCGGCCGCCTGCTTCGCCGCCCTGCTCGGCGCGCCGGAGCACGGCCGCTTCCGGATCGCGCCGAAGGATCCGGCGCCCCGCGTCGCGCGCCGCTACCGCGAGGGCACGCTCGTGCTCGAGACCGAGTTCACCACGGCCGAGGGCGCGGTGCGGCTCGTGGACTGCATGCCGCTGCGCGGGAGGGCGCCGGACGTCGTGCGCGTCGTCGAGGGCGTGCGCGGCCGCGTCCCCGTCTCGCTCGAGCTCGTCATCCGCTTCGACTACGGCTCGATCGTGCCCTGGGTGCGCTCGGTCGGCGGGGCGCTGCGCGCGGTGGCCGGGCCCGACGCGCTGATCCTGCGCGCGGGGGTGCCGCTGCGCGGCCAGGGGCTCACCACGGTCGCCGACTTCGACGTCCGCGCGGGCGAGCGCGTCCCCTTCGTGCTCACGTGGCACCCGTCGCACGAGCCGCCGCCCGAGGCGCTCGACGCCGAGCGCGAGGTGGAGGCCACGGAGGCGTGGTGGCGCGCCTGGTCGAGCCGCTGCGCCTACGCCGGCCCGCGGCGCGAGGCGGTCGTCTCGTCGCTCGTCGCGCTCAAGGCGCTCACCCACGCGCCCACCGGCGGGCTCGTCGCGGCGCCGACGACCTCGCTGCCCGAGGCGATCGGCGGCGTGCGCAACTGGGATTATCGCTACTGCTGGCTGCGCGACGCGACGCTCACGCTCTACGCGCTGCTGCTCGCCGGCTACAGCGAGGAGGCCGCGGCCTGGCGCGACTGGCTCCTGCGCGCCATCGCGGGCGACCCCTCGAAGCTCCAGATCCTCTACGGCATCGCGGGCGAGCGCCGGCTGCGTGAGTTCGAGCTCCCCTGGCTGCCGGGCTACGAGGGATCGAGGCCGGTGCGCACCGGCAACGCCGCTGTCGCGCAGCTCCAGCTCGACGTCTACGGCGAGGTGATGGACACGATGTACCAGGCGCGCCGCTCCGGCATCGCGCCGGAGGCCGAGGCCTGGCGCCTCCAGCGCAAGCTGATGGATTTCCTCGAGTCGAGCTGGCGCCGGCCCGACGAGGGGATCTGGGAGGTGCGGGGCGGGCCGCGCGCCTTCACCTACTCGCGGGTGATGGCGTGGGTCGCGTTCGATCGCGCCGTGAAGACCGTCGAGCAGCTCGGGCTGGAGGGCCCGGTCGAGCGCTGGCGCGCGCTGCGCGGCGCGGTGCACGCCGAGGTGTGCGAGAAGGGGTTCGATCGCGGCCGCGGCGCGTTCACCCAGTCGTACGGCAGCCGGGAGCTCGACGCGAGCACGCTGCTCATCCCGCTCGTGGGCTTCCTGCCGCCGGACGATCCGCGCGTCGTCGGCACGGTGCGCGCGATCGAGCGCGAGCTCCTGCGCGGGGGCTTCGTGCTCCGTTACCCGACCGGGTCCGGGGGGACGGCCGACGGCCTGCCCGGCGACGAGGGGGTGTTCCTCGCGTGCAGCTTCTGGCTCGCGGACTGCTATGCGCTCATGGGCCGCGCCGGCGAGGCGCGCGCGCTGTTCGATCGGCTGCTCGCGCTGCGCAACGACGTCGGCCTGCTCTCGGAGGAGTACGATCCCGCGAGCGGGCGGCTGCTCGGGAATTTCCCCCAGGCGTTCAGCCACCTTGCGCTGGTCGGCACCGCATTCAACCTGGCCTCTGACCAGACCGGTCCCGCGAACCAGCGATCCCGCTGATGAGGCTCGGAGGAGGCTTCGATGCGCGCCATCACGGTCGAGCCCGGCAAACCGGTCTCCGGGCTCCCGGAAGACGTCCCCGAGCCGCCCGCCGAGCACGGGCCGGTGCTGGTCAGGACGCTCGCCGTCGGCGTGTGCGGCACCGACGTCGAGAGATCGTGAACGGCGGTTACGGGTGGGCGCCGCCGGGCAAGGCGCGGCTCGTGATCGGGCACGAGTCGCTCGGCGAGGTGATCGAGGCGCCGCCCGGCAGCGGGCTCGACAGGGGCGACTGGGTGGTGGGCATCGTGCGCCGCCCCGACCCGGTGCCGTGCGCGAGCTGCGCGCAGGGCGAGTGGGACATGTGCCGCAACGGCCTGTACACCGAGCGCGGCATCAAGGCGATCGACGGCCATGCCTCGGAGCGGTACCGCATCGAGCCCCGGGACGCGGTTGTCGTCGACAGGAAGCTCGGCGCGCGCCCGTCGCTAGCCGCCGAGGAGCGCCCGCGTCCGCTGCTCGGCGCGGCGCCCCTCGTCGGTGAGCTGGTCGATGAACCGCTCGATGATCGGGCTCCGCCGGAAGTTCTCGCGCGTCATCAGCTCGACAGGCAGCGGCTCCACCTCGGCGATCTCGACGTCGAGCCGCGAGCGCGCCACCTCGGTCAGCGCCAGCGCCGGCGCGAGGCCGATGCCGAGCCCGCCCGAGACGTACGACACGAGCAGCGACACGCTCGACACGTCGATCGTCGAGACCGGCCGGATCCGCTCGCGATCCAGGTAGGCGTCGAGCATCCGCCGCCCCACGCTGCCGGGCGCGAGCCGGAGCAGCGGCTCGCGCCGGAGCCGCTCGCGCAGCGCCGGCGCCTTGCCCTTGAGCCGCGGCCCCACCCAGAGGAACGGCTGCACGAACAGCGGCTGCTTCACGAGGTCGCCCCCGGCCGACGACGCCGACGCGAGGCCGAGGTCCACCTCCCCGCGCTCCACCCACCGCGCGGCGTCCACCGAGTTCGCCGTCGTGATCGCGAACCGCACCGGCGCGCGCTGCTCGAGCATCTGCCGGATCACCGGCACGAGCAGCCCCTTGCCGAGGTAGTCGCTCGCCGCGAGCCGCAAGGTCGTCGACGACTCCCCCGAGAGCTCCGACAGCAGCTCGAACACCCCCTCTGCCTGGTCGAACAGCCGCGTGATCGCCCCGAGCGCCGCCTCGCCCGCCGGGCTCAGGCGCACGCCGCGCCCGTCGCGCTCGAACAGCGCCACCCCGAAGTGCTCCTCCACGCGGCGCACCTGCTGGCTCACCGCCGAAGGCGTCTTGTGCAGCCGCCGCGCCGCCTCGGCGACCGAGCCCGATCGGGCCACCAGCAGCACATCCTCGAGCGCGGGGAGGAGCGACGCGTCCATGTAGCGTTACTTAACCCATCGTGAAAAAAGTTTCATTCGACTTAATCCTCCCGTTCCCGCATAGTCCTGCCGCCAGCCCGACGCTGCGCCGACCAGGAGCGCCCCGGCGGCCTCCCGCTCCCGCGGAGGCCGCCTGCGCGCGACGTCGGCGCGCCGGCGCCCGGGCCGGTCCGCTTCGCACGCCGTCCCCTTCAGCCGCGTTCAGCCGCGCCCCGAGAGGCCATCATGGGCAAGAGTCTCTATGACAAGGTTTGGGACCTCCACAAAGTTCGCACGTTGCCGAACGGCGAGGACCAGCTCTTCATCGGCCTTCACCTGATCCACGAGGTGACGAGCCCCCAGGCGTTCGGGATGCTCCGCGACCTGAACCTGCGCGTGCGCATGCCCGAGCGGACGTTCGCGACGCTCGATCACATCGTCCCCACCGACAACCGCAAGCGGCCGTTCAAGGACTCGCTCGCCGAGGGGATGGTCGACGCGCTCAAGAAGGCGTGCACCGAGCAGGGCGTCACCTTCTTCGACCTCGAGTCCGGGCGGCAGGGCATCGTGCACATCATCGGCCCCGAGCTCGGCCTCACGCAGCCCGGCATGACGATCGCGTGCGGCGACTCGCACACGTCGACGCACGGCGCGTTCGGCGCGATCGCGTTCGGCATCGGGACGACGCAGGTGCGCGACGTCCTCGCCACGCAGACGCTGAGCCTCCAGCGGCTCAAGGTCCGGCGCATCCAGGTCGAGGGCAAGCTCGGCCCGGGCGTCTACGCGAAGGACATCATCCTCGAGATCATCCGCCGGCTCGGCGTCTCCGGCGGCACGGGCTACGCGTACGAGTACGGCGGCTCGACCATCGAGGGCTTCTCGATGGAGGAGCGCATGACCCTGTGCAACATGTCGATCGAGGGCGGCGCCCGGGTCGGGTACGTCAACCCGGACCAGACGACGTTCGATTACATCAAGGGCCGCCCGTACGCCCCTGCGGGCGAGGCGTGGGACAGGGCGCTCGAGTACTGGCGCTCGATCGCGTCGGACGACGACGCGCGCTACGACGATGTCGTCCGGATCGACGCGGGCGAGATCGCGCCCACGGTCACCTGGGGCATCACGCCGGGCCAGGCGATCTCGGTGAAGGAGAACGTCCCTGCGGCCGAGGACGTGGCGAACGAGTCCGAGCGGGCGCTCATCCGCGAGGCGCTCGAGTACATGCGGCTCGAGGGCGGCAAGCCGATCGAGGGGACGAAGATCAACGTCGCGTTCATCGGGAGCTGCACGAACGGCCGGCTCTCGGACTTCCGGGAGGTCGCGCGGCGCATCCAGGGGCACAAGGTCGCGCCGAACGTGCGCGCGCTCGCCGTGCCCGGGTCGATGGAGGTCGCGCGCGCGGCCGAGGCCGAGGGGCTCGACAAGGTCTTCCGCGAGGCCGGCTTCGAGTGGCGCGAGCCGGGCTGCTCGATGTGCCTGGCGATGAACCCCGACAAGCTCATCGGCGACGAGCTGTGCGCTTCCTCGTCCAACCGCAACTTCAAGGGCCGGCAGGGCAGCCCCACCGGCCGCACCGTGCTGATGAGCCCCGTGATGGTCGCCGCCGCCGCCGTGCGCGGCGAGATCGCCGACGCCCGTGACGTGTTCGGAATCTGACGACGCTCGCACCCGAGGGAGATCCCAATGGCACTCGACCTGATCCAATCCGTCACCGGCCGCGCCGTTCACGTTCCGGGCGACGACATCGACACCGACCGCATCATCCCCGCGCGCTTCCTCAAGTGCGTCACGTTCGACGGCATCGGCGAGCACCTGTTCCGCGACGTGCGCTTCGACGAGCGCGGCCAGCAGCGGGAGCACCCGCTGAACGACCCGCGCTTCGCCGGCGCCACGATCCTCATCGCCGACCGCAACTTCGGCTGCGGCTCGTCGCGCGAGCACGCGCCGCAGTCGATCGCGAAGGCCGGCTTCAAGGCGGTGATCGCCGAGAGCTTCGCCGAGATCTTCTTCGGCAACTCGACGACGCTCGGCATCCCCTGTGTCTCGGTGGGCCGCGAGCACCGCGCCGCGCTCGTGGCCCGCGTGAACGCCGAGCCGTCGACGCCCGTCACGGTCGATCTGCGGGAGCAGGTCGTCCGGGCCGGCGACCTCACGGTGCCCTTCACCATCAAGCCCGGCGCGCGCGAGTCGCTGATCCGCGGCACCTGGGACCCGATCGCCCAGCTCCTCGAGGGGGCCGACGAGGTCCAGAAGGTGGCCGCGCGGCTGCCGTACATCCAGCAGCGCGCCGCCGCGCAGTAGGCGCCGCCCGATCCGCCGCAGCGCGGCGGAGCTGGCTCAACGTGGCACGCAGCCGCCGCTCCTGCGCAGCGCCCCCCTCCACACGCGTCACCCGACACCGCACGGCGCAGGGCCGTGAGGCTCCGCCGCCCGCGCCCTGCGCTGGCGCGACGTCCTGATGTCCATTCCGCCCGTCGTGAGCCGGCACGCCCCCGGGGCGCACCTGGCTCAACGTGGCACGTTCCCGACACTCCCCGTCACACGGCGGCCCTGTCGCGCGCCGCTTCGGCCCGCGGCGGAGGTCGCGCGCGGCCCGAGGCGCGGCAGGAAAGCGCCGAGATCGTCTGCCCGGAGCGCACGGGGTGGCGGCCGGACGGACGTGGCATGTCAGGTGCTTTATCTCCGGGCGAGCTCTCCGAGCCGGCGCTGAGAAGCCGCGGAGCAGCAGCGCTCCGCATGCCGCGGCGCAGAGCCATCGTTGCTTGATCGCGTGTCTGCCACAGGCACGCAGGACGGAGTACACCCATGCGATTCGCGATCTTCTCCTCTCTTCTCTCGCGCTCGTCGACAGCGCGCTCCTCGCTTCAGGGGCTCATCGCGCTCTCTGCGCTCGTGGTGCTCACCGGCGCCAAGGGGCAGGGCTGCGGGGGCGTGGACGAGCCGCAGCCGCCGCCCGATCCCGACTGCGGGCCTGGCTTCCACTGGGAGACGGTCTGTTCGCCGTGCGACGTCGGCGAGATGTGCGAAGCGCAGTGTGTGCCTGACGACCGCTGTCCTCGGGGGTGGCTCGAGCAGACCACCTGCGGCGGCAGCACCCCCGTCACGACCACCGCGGGCCAGGGCGGCTCGGCCGGCGGCGTCGGCATGCCTGTCGATCCGGGGTGCTGGACCGAGTGCGTGCCGCCGCCTCCGATGTGCCCGCCGGGCACCTACGAGCAGTTCGTGTGCGGCACCGGCAGCTCGACCAGCAGCACCACCGGCGGCGGCGGCTGGGGCAGCGCCAGCGCGGGCGGCGGCGGCTGGGGCATGGGCGGCTCTCCCGGCGACGCCGCCGCGGCGCCGCCTCCCGACATGTGCTGGACCGAGTGCGTGCCCGTGCCCTACTGCCCGCCGGGCACGACGGCGCATACCGTCTGCGAGGGCAGCAGCGGCGTCACGACGAGCAGCGTCAGCGTCGGCGTCGGCGGCTCCGGCGGCGCTGACAGCACAAGCGGCGTCGGCGGCTCCGGCGCGTGGGACGGCGGCGGCGGCGCCGGCGGGGACACGGCCCGGCCGGCTCCCCCCATCGACGGTTGCCGGACCGAGTGCCTCCCGGTGGAGCCCACCTGCCCGCCGGGCACGAGGGAGCAGACCGTGTGCGACGGCGGCAGCAGCGTCACCGTCGGCGTCGGCGGCACGGGCGGCGGCTCGGGCGCCAGCGAATGGGGCGGTTGCTGGACCGAGTGCATCCCTGTCGAGCCCTACTGCCCGCCGGGCACGAGGGAGCAGACCGTCTGCGACGACGGCGACGTCATGGTCGCCACCTCGGGCAGCACCGGCACCGGGTACGGCGGCAGCGGCGGCAGCGGCGGCGCGTATCCCGGCGGCGGCTGCTGGACCGAGTGCATCCCTGTCGAGCCGTACTGCCCGCCGGACACCATCCCGGCGACCGTCTGCGAGGACCCCATGCCCGGCACGAGCGGCAGCAGCGGCTCCGGCTACGGAGACGCCAACTTCGAGTACCCCACGCCCGGCACGTCCGGCAGCAGCGGCTCCGGCGGCAGCGGCGGCGCGTACCCCGGCGGCGGCTGCTGGACCGAGTGCATCCCGGTGGAGCCCTACTGCCCGCCGGGCATGACCGAGCAGCAGGTCTGCTCCGGTTACGGCAGCACCGGCACCGGCACGGGCGGTACCGGCGGGTACCCCGGCGAGTGCTGGACCGAGTGCGTGGAGGAGCCCACCTGCCCCCCCGAGGCGATCGTGCGGACCATCTGCGAGGAGCCGAGCGGCGGCGGCGGCTCCGGCCCTGTCTGCTGGACCGAGTGCGTCCTGATGCTGCCGTGACGCGGCGGGCGCGAGCGGCGCGAGCGATCCCTCCCGCCCGCGGGAGGATCGCTCACCGCTCCCGGTGAGGAGACAGACGCGGAGAGCGCCAGAGGGGATTCCAACCCTCTGGCGCTTTTCGCATACCAGCGGTCACCGAGGGCGCCGGGGCGTCCCTGCGCGGCCGGCTCCGCGCCGACGCGGTGCGCCCCGTACGATTTTGCGAAGGACGACCGGGCCCGACCGCATCCAGGGGCAGGAGGCGGTACCATGAGCCTGGCCCACCCATCAGCGTCCCTCTGCCGGGCTTTCAGGCGGCCCGTGGCCCTGCTGATCCTCGCGTGCGCGGCGCTCCCCCTCGCGGGGTGCCCCCTCCAGGACGCCATGATCGCCCGCGCCGACGGCGAGCCGTCGCCCCGCGAAGAGCCCGCCCCTCCCCCCGGGGACGAGATCACCCACGTCGAGGTCCCGGAGAACACCGGTGGGGGGACGCCCGGCGCGGGCGGCGGCAGCGGCGTCGAGGAGGGCAAAGCCCCCGTCGACGAGAACGCCGGCAACAGCGCCGGCCGAGAGCCTCCCGGCGATTCCGACGCGGTCCTGTGCACGGCGAGCTTTCCCATGACCCTGCGGGACTTCCCCAAGAAGCACCCGGATTTCGGGCCCTCCCAGACCACGAACGGGAAGAACGTCGAGGCCAAGAGCGAGCTCGAGAACGGCAGGCCTGTCGACGCGAACCCGCCCTCGGACGAGATCAATCAGGACGACAGCTTCGACGAATGGTTCAAGGACGAGCCGGGCGTCAACATGACGTTCGACAGGGTCATCCACCTCGACATGTGGAGCACCGGCGGCCACCTGGGCGGCAGGGATTTCTACTTCCTCGACGGCGTCGGCTTCGGCAACGAGGGCGAGGCGCACAACTTCGGCTTCACGGCGTCGTTCGAGCTGCCGTTCACCTACCGGATGGGGGCCTTCTTCTCCTTCGACGCGAGCGACGATGTCTGGATATCGATCGACGACAGCATCGTTGTCAGCCACTCCGTGCGCGACGGGGTGAACGGGACGACCGTCCGCCTGGACGACGAGGCCGCGAGGCTCCGCATGCGGCCCGGGTCGAAGCACAAGCTCAAGGTCTTCTACGCCGAGCGAGACGGCCGCTCCTCGGTGTTCCGGCTGAACACGGCGCTCGACGTCCCCTGCGAGCCGACCCTCCAGTGAGCCGCCCGCGGGGCCGGGGAAGAGCGCCCCGGCCTCAGCCCGCTCGCGGCGCGGCGCGCGCCGCCTTCGCGTACATGAAATCGAAGGCCCACGCCGGGAACACGGTGGCCGCGAAGCCCGCGCCGAGCCCGTAGAGGATCTCGTCGAGCGGGACGCCGAGGAGCGCCCTGCCCGGCAAGAGCACGCTGGGCCGCCAGGTGCGCGCGAACACGCCGGGCACGAGCGCCGCGAAGACGAGGCACAGGCCGAGGTAGAGGGCCGCCGACAGGAGCGCGCCGAGCAGGCTCGGCACGAGCAGGTCGCCGCGCGCCACGAGGAGGGCCGCGGCGGCCGCCGCCATCGCCGCCACGGCGGCGTAGAGGATCGGCACCCCGGCCGCCAGCAGCGCCCCGGCCAGCGCGAGCACGAGCGCGACGACCGCGGACGCCCTCAACCACGGTCGGGCCGACCTCGACCACGTCGGGGTCGCCGGGGTCGCCTGGGTCGCCGGCGGGGCGCAGGGCACCGGCGTCCGGCGGAAGACAACCGCATAGGCGGTCGACGAGAACGCGCTGAGCCCGATGAGGAACAGCAGGTCCTCGACGCCGAACCCGATCCGGTCGGCCAGGTCGAACAGGAACTTCGGGGTCCAGTACGCCGGGTAGAACAGCCGCTCGGTCGCCGCGAACGGCAGCGAGGCGAGCGCCGTCCGCCGCATCAGGGCGCGCAGATCCGGGCGCGCGAGCCAGATGACGCCCCCTGGCAGGAGGAAGAGCAGCGAGAGCAGCAGAAACTCGTGGGTCACCGCGCCGCCCTCCTCACCGCGCGGCGTTCGCTAGCCACGCCGTGACCGCGACAAGCGACAGCGTCGCCGCGCCCGCGGCCCCCACCCGGACCAGCAGCAGCCGCGAGCCGGGCGGCGCCGGCCGGGCCAGCAGCACGACGAGCGCCGCCGCCGCCGGGATCAGCAGCCCCGCGCCAGGGCGCAAGCCCGCCGCGCCCAGGCCGACAGGCGCGAGCAGGAGCGACAGCCCGTTCAGGAGCGCCACCCACCGCGCGGCCCGCTCCCCGCCCACGCGCACGGGCACCGTCCGCTTGCCGCTCTCGCGGTCCGAGGGCTCGTCGGGGAGCGCCGTCGCGATCGCGCAGCCGAGGTGGCTCGGCAGCAGGCACGCGAGCAGCGCGACGGGGAAGCGCTCGAGGGCGCCCCCCTGCGCGACGTAGCCGTAGAGCGGCAGGACGACGCCGACGCCCACCACCTGGAGCAGCTCCCCGCCGCCGCTGTACGAGAGGCGGAGCGGCGGGTAGCTGTAGGCCCAGAGCAGCAGGAGCGCCGCGATCGCAAGGGGCACGAGGAGCGGCGCCGCGGGCGCCGGCACGGTGGCGGCGAGCCACGCCGAGACGACCAGGAGCGCCGCGGCGCAACCGAGGGCCGCGGCGCCGAGCGCGCGCGGTGAGAGGCGCCCCTCGACAAGCACGCGCGAGCCGCCCGAGAATGGCGTGGCGGTGCGGTTGCGGCGGTCGGTCTCCTGGTCGGCGACGTCGTTGGCGTGGACGATGAAGAGCTGGTCGAGCAGGCCGAAGAGATGGACAGCCGCCAGCGTCGCGAGGTCGAGCGGGCGGCCGGCGGCCCGCGCGCCAAGGAGCTGCCCGAGCAGCAGCGGGAGCGCGATGGTCGGCTGCGAGGCCAGCCGCGACGCCCGGATCCAGGCCGAGAGCGCCCCCGGCCGGGCGGTCATCGCCGGTCGCCCCGTGACAGGCCGAGGCGCTCGGCCAGCTTGGCGCGCAGCTCGGTGAACGGCAGGTCCCAGCGGCGCTCGCCGTCGAGGCGCCACGCCTTGAGCGGGATGAGGTCGACCTGGGCGAGCAGGTGGTGGAGCTGCGACTCCTCGCGCGGCTCGCGGATGAACGAGAAGGGGTTGCGGAACTCCCGGCCGTTGAGCTGCGAGTACTTGCGGTCGTTGCTGGCCACGAGCTCGATGAGCGCCTGCTGCCGGCCGTCGAGGTAGTCGAAGAAGGCGAGGTCGAACGGCCCGACGCCCGCGCGCTCGTCCGGCTTGCGCATCACCCAGCGGGCCCAGTCGTAGCCGTAGAGGAAGTCGTGCGCGTAGCGGAAGCGCAGCTTCGACTTGTTGCCGAAGCCGAGGCAGAGCGCCACCACGCGCCGGGAGAAGTCGCCGATCGCTGGCGCGCTCCCGGCCTGCCACATGCAGCAGGCGAGGTAGTCGAGGTCCCAGAAGATGTTGTCGGGGAAGTTGTCGGCGACCGCGCAGATCACCTCGCCGAGCGCGCCGACGAAGGCGCGCGCGCGCTCGGCGTCCTCGCTGCCGTCCATGATCTGCTCGACCAGCGCGACGGGGGTGGGCGCGCACGGCCGGCCCGGGGCGACCGAGGCCCGCGCGCCGAGCAGCGGGGTGAGGCGCGCGAGCTCGTCGCGCGCGTCGTCGGGGAGGACGGGGATCCCTGTCACGCCGGCACCCCGCCGGCGCGGAGCCCGGCGGCGAGCACCGCCGCCGACAGCGCGGCCGTCCCCCACCAGATCGCGCGGTGGAGCTCGCGCTTGTAGGCCGCCTGGGCGGCGAAGGCGTTGGTCACCGCCGCCGGGCTCCTCCGGACGAGCCGCGCCCCGAAGTGGAGCGCGACGGCCGCCGCGGGCGCGACCGACCACGGCGGCGGGGCGGGGTGGCCGGCGAGCGACGCCGCGGGCCAGAGGACCGCGCCGAGGCCGAGCAGGGCCTCCGTCGCCCGGCGCGTGGCCGCGTTGCCGAGGAGCGTGGCCGCGGTGCGCTTGCCGCCGGCGCGGTCGCTCTGCTCGTCGGACAGCCCGCTGGCGAGGGCGCTCGCGAGGGCGCAGAGGAGCAGGCCCGGCAGGAGCGCGGCGAGCCACGCAGGCGCCCACGCGCCGCACTGCGCGTAGGCGTGCAGCAGCGGGAGGACGCCGCCGACGCCGGCCATCTCGAGGAGCTCGCCGCCGCCGCGGTAGTTGAGCCGGAGCGGCGGCAGCGTGTAGGCGCCGAAGACGAGCAGCCCGAGCGCGGCCAGCGGGAGCAGGAGCGGGCGATCGAGCGCGACGCCGGCGCCCCAGGCCACGAGCAGCGCGGCGGCGCCCGCCCCGAGGCCGGCGAGGAGGAGCGCGTGGGCCGGGAGGATGCCGTCCGGGATGGTCTTGGGCGAGCAGCCGTCCGGGAACATGCGCCGCTTGAGGGCGTCGACCTCACGGTCGCCCCAGTCGTTGAGGAGCACGACGAAGGCGACGTCGGCGACCATCCACAGCGCGCCGAAGGCGAGCGCGCCCGCGTCGATCCGTCCGGCGACGGCGGCGCCCACGGCCTGCCCGCACAGGGCGGGGACGAGCACCTTGGGCCAGCTCGCGGGCTTGAGCGCGTACCACCACCGCGCTCCACGGCTCATCGACTCGACGCGCATGGATCAGGTCCTTCTGCTGCTAGCACAAGAACCTCCGCGCTTTGCGGCCCACATGAGATCGCTCCGCGAGGGGAGCGGCCTCCGCCGGGCGCGGGCGCCCGCGACGGCGCGCCCCGGGTCGAGCCCGGCGGCGCGTCGGTGCGGCGTTTCCTTCGCCGCCGATCTGGGCCACCTTATCCCCCCGACAGCCTCGACACGCGACCTCGTGCGCTACGCCCTCCCCCCCTCCCCGAGCCCGGCCGGCGCGCCCCTGCGCCGCGGCCCCGAGCAGCGCCCCCGCCCCGCGCCCGCGCGGAGGTGCCCGTGAGCGCCGGCGCGGCCCGGGGGCGCGGCGCGCGGGAGCTCGCGGACGAGCCCGCCCGCCGCCGCATCCGCGAGGACCTCCGGACGACGCTCGTCGTCGAGGCCGCCGCGGGCACCGGCAAGACGACAGCGCTCGTGTCGCGGATCGTCGCCGTGCTGCGGAGGGCGCCCGAGGAGGGCGGCGGCACGCTCGACCGCATCGTCGCTGTCACCTTCACGGAGAAGGCGGCGGGCGAGATGAAGCTGCGCCTCCGCGCCGAGATCGAGCGGGCGCGCGGCGACGCGCGGTCCGGGCCGGCGGAGCGCGCGCGGCTCGACGCGGCGCTCGCGCACCTGGAGGCGGCCCGCATCGGGACGATCCACTCGTTCTGCGCCGACCTGCTGCGCGAGTGGCCGGTCGAGGCGCGCGTCGACCCGCTGTTCCAGGTCGCGGCCGCGGACCAGGCCGAGGGGCTCTTCGATCAGGCGTTCGACGCCTGGTTCCAGCGCACCCTGAACGACCCGCCCGAGGGCGTGCGCCGCACCCTGCGCCGTCGCCCGCGCGACGGCGGGCAGGGCCCGCGCGATCTGCTCCGGGGCGCGGCGTGGAAGCTCGCCGAGCACCGCGACTTCACGCGCCCCTGGCGCCGCGATCCGTTCGACCGCGAGCGCGCCGTCGACGAGCTGATCGACCGCCTCGCGGCGCTCGCCGATCTCGGCGCCGAGGCCGACAGGGAGGGCGACTACCTCGCGCAGAGCCTCAGGAACCTCGACCGGTACCTCGCGGAGCTCCGCCGCCGCGAGGAGGTGACCGGCGGGCGCGATCACGACGGGCTGGAGGCCGAGCTCGGCGAGCTCGCGCGCTGGAAGGAATGGCGCTGGAGGGGCTCGGGCAAGGCGTTCGGCGCGGATCTCTCGCGCGCCGAGGTGCTCGCGCAGCGCGACCGGGTGAAGGCCGAGCTCGACGCCGTGCTCACGGCCGCGAACGCCGACCTCGCGGCGTGCCTCTCGCGCGAGCTCCGGCCGCCCATCGAGGCGTACGACGCGCTCAAGGCGCGCGCCGGCAAGCTCGACTTCCTCGACCTGCTCCTCTGCGCCAGGAACCTCCTGCGCTCGAGCCGCGCCGTCCGCGAGGAGCTGAACCTCCGCTTCTCGCACCTCTTCGTCGACGAGTTCCAGGACACCGACCCGCTGCAGGCGGAGATCCTGCTCCTGCTCGCGGCCGACGACCCGGCCGAGACCGACTGGACGCGGGCGCGCCCGGTGCCCGGGAAGCTCTTCGTCGTCGGCGATCCGAAGCAGTCGATCTACCGCTTCCGCCGCGCCGAGGTCGCGCTCTACGAGGCGACGAAGGCGCGGCTCGTCGCGTGCGGCGCGAGCGTGCTCTACCTGTCGACGAGCTTCCGCAGCGCCCCGTCGATCCAGGCGGCCGTCAACGCGGCGTTCGCGCCGCTCATGCAGGGGGGCGAGGGCGAGGGCGCGGCGAGTCAGGCGCAGTACGTCGCGCTCGAGCGGTTCCGGGACGACCCGGTGGACCAGCCGACGGTGATCGCGCTGCCGGTGCCGCGGCCTTACGGCGACTACGGGAAGATCTCGGATTTCCGGGTGCGGCAATCGATCCCGGACGCGGTGGGGGCGTTCGTCCACCACCTCATCCACGCTGGCCGGGGCTCGGGCTCGGGGGAGCGGCGCTGGACGGTGACCGAGCGCGAGCGCCCGGACCAGCGCGTGCCGCTCGAGGCGCGGCACATCTGCCTTTTGTTCAAGCGTTTCCAGACGTTCGGGGAGGACGCGACGCGCGCGTACGTGCGGGCGCTCGAGGCGCGGCGGATCCCGCACGTGCTCGTGGGCGGGCGGTCGTTCCACGATCGCGAGGAGGTGATGGCGGTGCGGAGCGCGCTGCTCGCGATCGAGTGGCCGGACGACGAGCTCAGCGTGTACGCGACGCTGCGCGGGCCGCTGTTCGCGCTGACGGACGACGTGCTCCTCCTGTACCGCGACCGGCTCCAGCGGCTGCACCCGCTGTTCGAGCCGGACGAGGCGGCGCTGGATCTCGCTGTGGAGGGCGGGGCGCGGCCGCTGCGGGAGGTCGCGGAGGCGCTGGCGGTGCTCGGGCGGCTGCACCGCGAGCGCAACCGCCGGCCGATCGCGGACACGATCGGCGGGCTGCTCGACGAGACGCGCGCGCACGCGGGCATCGCGATCTGGCCGACGGGGGAGCAGGCGCTCGCGAACGTGCTGCGGGTGATGGATCTCGGGCGGCGGTTCGAGGCGGGCGGGGCGACGTCGTTCCGGGCGTTCGTGGAGCGGCTCGAGGCGGACGCCGAGCGGGGCGAGGTGGCGGAGGCGCCTGTCGTCGAGGAGGGGACGGAGGGGGTTCGGATCATGACGGTGCACCGGGCGAAGGGGCTCGAGTTCCCGGTGGTGATCCTGGCGGATCCCGCGTCGCCGGCGGTGCATCAGAACCCGTCGCGGCACGTGGATCCGGCGCTCGGTCTGTGGGCGGAGCCGCTCGCGGGCTGCGTGCCCGCGGAGCTGGTCGAGCGCCGCGACGAGGTGCTGCGCCGCGATCGCGAGGAGGCGGTGCGGCTCGCGTACGTCGCGGCGACGCGGGCGCGCGAGCTGCTCGTGGTGCCCGCGGTGGGCGACGCGCGCCCCGGGGACGGCTCGAGCGACGGCTGGCTCGACGTGCTGCACCCGGTGCTCTACCCGGCGCCGCGCGAGCGGCGGGACGCGCGGCGCTGCGAGGACCTCGGCTGCCCGCCGTTCGGGACCGACACGGTGCTGGAGCGCCCGGCGCGGTGCGAGGCCGACGAGCGGGACGCGGTGGCGCCGGGCGAGCACGCGCCGATGGCGGGGTCGCACCGCGTCGTGTGGTGGGATCCGAGCGCGCTCGACCTGGATCGCGAGCCGGAGGCGGGGCTGCGGCAGCAGCGGATCTTGCAGGCGGACGCGGGCGCCGGGGCCATGGCGGGCGCCGGGGCGGCGGCGGGCGCGGGGGATGTGGCGAGCGCCGGGGCCATGGCGGGCACCGGCGTGGCGGCGGGCGGGCGGGCGCTGGGCGGAGAGCTCGGGCAGCGCGGGCACGAGGTGTGGCAGGAGGCGCGGCAGCGGGCGATCCGGGACGGCTCGGTGGCGGCGGTCCGCGTGAAGACGGCGACGGAGATCAGCCACGAGGCGGCGCTGGCGGCGGCCGAGGAGGCGGCGGCGGGCGCGGGCGCGCGGCAGGCGGGCGGCGGGGCGGCGCGGGGGAAGCGGGCGGACGCGCTGCCGGTGATCTCGTTCGAGCAGACGGCGATCGCGCGCGAGGGCCGGCCGTACGGCAAGCGGTTCGGGACGCTGGTGCACGCGGTGCTGGCGGAGGTCGATCTCCGGGCGGGCGAGGACGAGGTGCGCGTGGTGGCCGCGGCGCAGGCGCGGCTGCTCGGCGCGCCGGCCGAGGAGCTCGACGCGGCGGTCGCGGCCGCGGTCGCGGCGCTCGAGCACCCGCTGCTCCGGCGCGCGGCGGAGAGCGCGGCGCGCGGCGCGTGCGAGCGGGAGACGCCGCTGCTCCTGCGGCTCGAGGACGGCACGATCGCCGAGGGCGTTGTCGACCTCTCGTTCCGCGAGAGCGTGGGCGACGTGGGCGTCTGGACCGTTGTCGATTTCAAGACCGGCTCGGACGCGGGCACCGCGCACGCCGCGCAGGAGGCGCAGGTGCGGCTCTACGTGCAGGCGATCGCGGAGGCGACGGGCGAGAGGGCGAGAGGGGTGGTGCTCCGGGTGTGAGGGGCGCGCGCGCGTCGCCCGGGGCCCCGCGGGTGGCCGAGGTGGCGCCGCTCATGGATGACGAGGAGACGGGCGCCGAGCGCGGCGACGGGTGAACGGGAGCCCGTCAGGCCGGCGCAGGCGCTGCCGCGGGCGCCTCGGCGACGAGCTCGCGGGCGGCCCTGGGCTCGGCGGCGTACGGAAGCGACGTGAGCTGGCTGGGAGAGTGCGTGGAGTAACCGGCGAACGGGTTCTGCCGCTTGCCCAGGCCCGCGCCCGCTGTCTTGTCGGCGAGCGTGCCCACGCTCTCGTCGAACGTATCGTCGGCGGCGCCCACCGCGTCGAGCGCGGCGTCGCGCTTGTCGCGCGCGGCGTCGGCGCGCGCCGCGGCCGCCTCGTACTCGGCGTGCGCCTGCTTGAAGGCGGCGAGGTGCGGCCTGACAGGCGCAGGGACGGTGACGTCGCCGAAACGATCGAGGACGGCGGCGCCGTAGCTGCGGTTCTCTCCGATATTGGTCTTGCCCATGCGAGTGCTCCTTCGCGAGAGGGTGATGGGTTGACGGAGCCTGGAATCGTTGTGACGACGGCGCGCGTCGCAAGCGCCTCAGCAAAGTCCCGACGAGAGGGACCGGATCCTCGGAGACGCGGCGAGGATCGCCGGTGCGCGCTGCCGCGATCACCGCCATGGCTCGCGGCACAGCAGCGACCGGAGCAAAGCCGGTGCCGGGTGACGCCACCCGCGGGCTCGAACGGCGAAACCGCTGCCGGGTGACGCCACCCGCGGGCGCGAACGGCGAAACCGGCGCCGGGTGACGCCACCCGCGGGCGCGAACGGCGAAACCGGCGCCGGGTGGGGGTGGAGAGCGGTCCCGAAGGGCAGAACCGGAGCCGCGTGGCGGCAAGCGCGGCGCAGAGCGCCGCAACCGGGGGTAGTCGGGCTGAGCGGCTGCCCGGGAAGCGATCTCCGACGTGCCAGCCAGAGCAAGCCGTCGATCGCAATTCTAGATCACGGCGCTGACATCCCCGGAACTCAGAGATGGAGCCTCGCCGCCGCGCGCCGCGGCCGCGGGGGTGCCATCCCCATGACGCCGACCCCTCATGACGCCCTGTTCAAGTCCACCTTCAGCCAGCCGGAGCACGCCGCCGCGGCGCTCCGTCAGGTGTTGCCCGCTGCCCTGGCCGCCCGCATCGATTTCGCGTCGCTGGCGCTGCGGTCCGGCAGCTTCGTCGACGAGGAGCTCGCCGCCAGCCAGAGCGACCTGCTCTTCTCCGCGAGGCTCGCGGAAGCGCCGCTGTTCATCTACGTGCTCTTCGAGCACCAGAGCACGACGCACCCGCTCATGGCCTTTCGGCTGCTCGAGTACATGGTCCGCGTCTGGAAGGGCCACCTGGAGCGCCACCCCAGGTCGACGCGCCTTCCGGCGATCTTGCCCGTGGTGCTGCACCACAGCGACACCGGCTGGACCGCGGCGGTCACGTTCCAGGACGTGATCGACATGCCGCCGGCGGTGCTGCGGCTGATGGCCGCCTATGTGCCGCACTTCCGGTTCGTGCTGGACGACATCAGCAAGGAGACGGACGAGGCGCTGCGGGCGCGGGCGATGACGGCGCTGGGGCGGCTGGTGCTCTGGTGCTTCCGGCACGCCCGCCGCCCGGACGAGCTGGTGGCGCGCCTGTCCGGCTGGTACGGACTGGTCCGCGAGGTGCGCGCCGCTCCCGGCGGTGGGGCTGCGCTGTCGCGCGTGTGGCGGTATATCTTGAACATCGCCGACCCGGCCCAGCCAAGGGAGCTGCTGCAGCGGCTGCTCGTGGCGGCGGGGCCGGAGGCCGAGGAGGAGATCGTGACCATCGCAGACTACCTTCGCGAGCAGGGCCGCCTGGCGGGCGAGCGGGACGGCCGCCTGGAAGGCCAGCGAAGCACGCTGCTCAAGCTGCTCCGGCTGCGCTTCGGCGAGCTGCCCGAGCCGGTCGTGGCGCGCGTCCGCGCCGCCGACGCCGCGCAGATCGAAGGGTGGACCGAGCGCGTCCTCACCTCGCCCACGCTCGACGACTGCCTGACCGAGCGTTGACGCAGCCCCTCCGGCTCAGCCCGGCGAGTCGCGATGCTCCCCTGTCAGCTCGTCGTCGTCGCCATGGTCTGGAGGAGCTCACGCCACCAGCCCGTGATTCAGCGCGCTCGCCGTAAGATCCCGTAGGCTCGCGTGTTTCATGCCCATGAACGCGCCCGCCCTGCTCCTCTGCTCTCTGCTGCTCCGCTCGATGGGCTGCGCCGCCAGCGAGCCGGCCCCCGTGGGTCCCCCTGGCCCGGGCGCCGACGATCCCTGCGCGCCGGGTGGAACGCTGCGGCCTCCCCGCCGCGACATCGTGGCCACCACGGTCACTCCGGACGGGCAGGTCGTCGACTGGATCCCGATCACCTCCCAGACGCCCGACGGCAAGATCGCTTCCCCTCCCCCGCCTCCCCCGCCGGCGGCGACCCCGGAGGGCGCCGCACCGGCGCGCTCTCCCACCGAGGCCGGGCTCCAGCTCGGGCCGAGAGGGCCGGCCGGCACGGTGCCGGTGCTCCGCCCTCGGCGACCACAGTGCGATTGCCTTCCCGGCTACGTCCAGCAAGCCGATGGCTCGTGCGCGGAGCTCGCCTCGCGCTGCTCGGGGGAAGGCGCGATGGCGTCCGGCAAATCGTTCACCGTCTGCTGCCCGGGGCTCGCGCCCATTCCCGCGATGGATCGCGCCGATGGCCAGTGCGTGGTCACCGCGCCCGACGCCCACCTCTGCGCGAAGTGCGGCGACGGAACCTGCGGCGCGGGCGAGAACGACTGCAACTGTCCGAGCGACTGCCACGCAACCGGTCCGGGCCCTGGCGGCGGCACCGACTGATCCCCGAGCGCCACGCCGACCCCGACGGACGCTCCACGCCAGGAGCGCTGGTCTCCCTCGACAAGACCGCCGTTCTCCACTACCTGCATCGCGTCGCCCTCGGGTCTCATGGCAGAGACGCACCTCCCCTCCCCCGAGCTCACCGCCCTCCGCGCACTCTCGCCGCGAGGCGCTGCCGCGGAGGCGCGCACCCCGGTGGGCACGACACGGCTCGTCTGCCCATGAGCGCCCTCCTCGCCGCCATCGAGCGGTTCTACGATGCCGTCCCTCGACAGCATGCGGACGCCGAGGACCACGGGCCGCTGACCCTCTTCGCCCGCCGCGGCGACGGCTGGCCCTACTATGCCCGCCCCACCCTGGGCCATCCCGGCCCCGTCTCGGCCGGCGACGTGGCCGCGGTGCGCGCGCGCCAGCGGGAGCTCTCGGTCCCGGAGGCGTTCGAGTGGGTGCTGGAGACAACCCCGGGGCTCGACGCCGCGGCCGAGGCCACCGGCCTGTACGTCCGTCGCTGCCCGCTGCTCGTGCTCTCCGGCGAGCCCGTCCAGGTGCCTTTGCCGGCCGACATCTCGCTGTCGATCGTCACCGCCGAGGATCCGGATCTCGCCGCCATTCAGGCCGTGGCGCTCGTCGCTTTCGGCGCGCTCAGCACCGCGACGGGCCCTGCGGGACCGGCGGAGCGGGACGCCACCGCGGCCGCGCTCCCGGCCGGACACGCGGCCTCGTGGCACGCGTCGCTTGTCGAGCGGACGCTGGTGCACGCCGCCGCCCGCGGGCGCCACGGCGCCCTCGCCGGTCCGCTCTGCGCGGGCAGCTACCAGCACGCGGAGGGCGTTGCCGAGATCGTCGGCGTGGGCACGCTGCCGGCGGCCCGCCGGCAAGGGCTCGCCGCCGCTGTCACCGCGATCCTGGCCCGCCACGCCCTCGACGCCGGCCATCGCACTGTGTTCCTGTCCGCCCAGAACGACGATGTCGCCCGCGTCTACGAGCGCGTCGGGTTCGAGCGCGTGGCCACCGCGTGCATCGCCGAGCCGCCGGAGCCGCCGTAGCGCGGCGCTCCGCCGCGACCTCCGTCAGCCGGGGGCAGCGTGGTAGTCCGGCCCCTCTTCCCCGCGCAGGATCTCGGTCTCGACGACCGACGCGTCCCGTAGGTGCGCCACCGCCCCGAGCTCGCCGTCTCGACGGTACGCCGAGAACGCCTCTTCGTCCGGGAAGGTCACGACGTGAACCTCCTTCAAGCGGAGCCCAGCGCTGTCGGGCCCGGTCACCACGGTCCGCTCGATCGCGCCTCCATACCGGGTCATCACGGCCGCGGCCTTCCTCTCGTAAGCGCGGAACGCATCGAGCGCCTCGCACCGCACCGTGAGGATCACGACCAGCGTCATCGGAACACCCATGCTCGCGCGACGCCGCCGCACGGGCACAAAAAAAAGAGCGCCCATTCGACGGAGGGGGGGGAAACCGTCACGGGCGCTCTGCCCTGCGTGATTAGCAGGATGCGGGCCAGGGGATCACACATGGTTTTCCGCGCATTTTCTCCAGGAGCTCGTCGCCCCCCTTTCGTTCCTGAAATCGAGGCGTGCAACCCTGAGTTCTCCCAGGAGAGCCGGTATCCAGAGCACCTGTCGTTCCCCGCCCTTCACGCACCGTGGAGGACACGCCTCGAGAGCGGCCGGCTCCGGACCGCCGGCCCCGCGCCTGCCGGACAGCGCGGCCGCCGCGCGGACCGGTCGCTCGACTCGGCGCGACAGCGGCGCGCGCGCCCGCGTGCGTCGTTGACATCGCCGCCAGGATTGCTCCAATGCGTGCGCCCGCTCCACGCGTGTCCGGACGAGGAGGCAGCCCATGCGGCACTTTCTGACCACGATCGACTATACCCGCGCCGAGATCGAGGGCCTCCTCGAGCGCGCGCAGCGCTTCAAGCGGCGGCCGATCGAGCCGCGCCTCCAGGATCGCACCATCGCGCTCGTCTTCTTCAACCCGTCGCTGCGCACGCGCACCTCCTTCGATGTCGGCATCCGGCAGCTCGGCGGCCACGCCGTCGTGCTGGAGCCCGGCCGGGGCGCGTGGCCCATCGAGTTCGAGGACGGCGCCGTGATGGACGGCGAGCCCGAGGAGCACGTGGCCGAGGTCGCCCGCGTGCTCTCGCGCTATGCCGACCTCATCGGCGTGCGCGCGTTCCCCAGGTTCCAGCGCTGGGAAGAGGATCGCCAGGACAAGGTGCTCCAGAGCTTCGCCCGCCACGCGACAGTGCCCGTCATCAACCTGGAGACCATCACCCACCCCTGCCAGGAGCTCGCGCTCGCGCTCACCATGAAGGAGCGCCTCGGCCGCCTCGACGGCAAGAAGTTCGTCCTCACCTGGACGTACCACCCGCGCCCGCTCAACACCGCAGTCGCCAACTCCGCCGTCCTCATCGCCTCCAAGCTCGGCATGGACGTCACCCTTCTCTGCCCCGGCGAGGAGTACCACCTCGACGACCGCTACATCGACGCCGCCAGGAAGAGCGCGGCGGACAACGGGCGGAAGCTCACCATCACCTACGACATCGAGTCCGCCTACAGCGGCGCCCACGTCGTGTACGCGAAGAGCTGGGGCGCGATTCCGTACTTCGGGCGCTGGGAGCAGGAGAAGCCCATCCGCGACAAGCACAAGCACTTCATCGTCGACGAGCAGAAGATGGCGCTCACCGCCGGGGGGCTCTTCTCCCATTGCCTCCCGGCCCGGCGCAACGTCAAGGTAACGGACGCCGTGATCGACTCTCCCGCGTCCATGGTCATCGATGAAGCCGAGAACCGGCTGCACGTCCAGAAGGCCGTGATGGACATGCTGGCGAACGGGTGGTGACCACGATGGGCTCGACGCAAGACGTCATCGTTCGCCTGCTCAGGAACCTCGGCAGCCGCAAGGAGGTCGAGCAGTACCTGAAGCAGTACGCGGCTGTCGATCAGCAGAAGTTCGCCGTCATCAAGGTGGGCGGCGCCATCCTCGATGAGGACCTCGAGGCGCTCGCGACCTCGCTCGTGTTCCTGAACCAGGTCGGCCTGTACCCGATCGTCATCCACGGCGCCGGGCCGCAGCTCGACCGGGCGCTCGCGGAGGCGGGCATCCCGACCGAGCGCGTCAACGGGCTGCGCGTCACGACGCCGCGCATCCTGGAGGTCGCCCGCCGCGTCTTCCTCCGCGAGAACCTGCGGCTCGTCGAGGCGCTCGAGGAGATGGGCACGCGCACACGGCCGATCACGGCGGGCGTCTTCGAGGCCTCGCTGCTGGACGAGGGGCGCCTCGGGCTGGTCGGCAGGGTCGAGCGCGTCCATGTCGACGCGGTGAGGTCCAGCCTCCGCGCGGGGCACCTGCCGATCCTCGCCTGCCTCGGCGAGACGCCGGGCGGGCAGATCGTCAACATCAACGCGGACGTGGCCGCGCGCGAGCTCGCGCTCGCGACGCAGCCGTTCAAGATGATCTTCCTCACGAGCGCGGGCGGCCTCCTCGACGAGCACGGGCGCATCATCTCGGCCATCAACCTCCAGGAGGACTACGCGGGCCTCATCGCCCAGCCCTGGCTGACCGACGGCGTGCGGCTCAAGCTGCAGGAGATCAAGCTCCTGCTCGACGGGCTGCCGGCGACCTCGTCGGTGTCGATCACCGCGCCCGATCACCTGGCGAAGGAGCTCTTCACGCACACGGGCTCTGGCACGCTCGTCCGCCGCGGCGAGCGCATCCTGCGGCACGACACGCTGGACGGCATCGACCGCTGCCGGCTGCGCGATCTGCTCGAGGCGTGCTTCGAGCGGAAGCTCGACGAGCACTACTTCGACAAGAAGCCGTTCTACCGCATCTACCTGTCCGACTCGTACCGGGCGACGGCGATCCTCACGCTCGACGCGAAGGGCAAGGCGCCGTCGACCCCGTACCTCGACAAGTTCGCTGTGACGACGGAGGCGCAGGGCGTGGGGATCGGCGGCTCGCTCTGGACGCGGATGAAGAGCGAGAACCCGCGGCTGTTCTGGCGCGCGCGGAACGGCAACGAGATCAACCCCTGGTATTTCCAGCAGGCCGAGGGCAGCTACCGCAACGAGAGCTGGACGGTGTTCTGGTACGGGCTATCGAGCTTCGACGACATCCGCGCCTGCATCGATCACGCGCTGTCGTTGCCCGCGACCCTGCGCCAGCACGGCACGGTCGAGCTCTGAGCGCGCGCCCCGGTCGCCCGGCGCGGCGCGGTCGTCGCGCCGCGCCAGGGCTCAGGACGACGCGCCGCGATCGCGCTCCGGCCCGGGGCGGCTCGGCCTCGTCGCCGTCGGGCCCGCCTTGGCGGGGGGCTCGCACGTCCCGCCGGCCGGCGCGTCCGGCCGGGAGGACTCCGGCGGCTGCGACGGCGGGGCGCCCGATCTCTTGTCGGCGCCGCGCCCCTTCGTGGCCCGCCTGGACGAGCGCTTCGGCTTCGCGGGCGCGCCGAGCTCCTCCGGGGGGCGCGGCTTCTTGAGCGCGCGCGGCGGCAGGAGCTCGGAGTCGACGGCGACCTTCTTCGCCATGAAGATCGCGGCGTCGAGCCGGGAGAAGCTGCGCTTTCGATAGAACTTCAGCGCGCCGATGTTGTTCTCGGCCACCTCGAGCACGAGGTGGGTGCACCCGTGGATGCGCGCGAGGTGCTCGAGCTGCTCGAGCATGAAGGCGCCGACGCCGCGGCCCTGGTAGTCGGGGTGGACCGCGAGCTCCTCGACGAAGAGCGGCCGCATGTCGTGCTTCGTGAAGTACCGCTCGTTCATCCAGTTGTCGGTCCCGGTGATCTCGAACGCGCACTCGGCGTAGCCGACGATCTCCTGGACTTCCCCCTGACGGACCTCGAAGAGGAGCTGCTCGACGCCCTCTTCCTCGTAGACCTCGAGGAACCGCTTCTTCGAGCGCGGCCGCTGGTACTCGACCGTCTCCCGGTTCACGTCGCGGAACACCTTCTTGAGAAACTCCCAAACGCGGTTCAGGTCGCGTCGGTGGATCCGGCGGACGTAGATGAGGCTCTCCTCCCCGGTGCCGGGGGAGCTCGACGGGGCCTTGCGCATTGTCGCGTGCAGTCTACAGGAGGCAGGCGGCGAGGGCACATCGCGACGAGCGCCACGCTTCCGGGGGAGCCGCGGAGAGGTCTTGCCGAGCTGCCCGGCCCGGTGGGGCGGCGGGGGCGCGTGCCCCCGCCGTGCGACTGCGGCGCGTGCCCGCGCGGTGTAGCTGGGCCTACTGGCCGCCGACCTGCTGGAGGCGCGCGTTGATGACGTCCCAGTCCAGGCCGGAGAGCACGTTGGCCACGTAGTCCGCCTTCTTGGTCTGGTAGTCCGCGAAGTAAGCGTGCTCCCAGGCGTCGATGGCGACCATGATATGCGTGTTGGCAAACAGACCCACGTCGTGCTCGGTCCGGATGAGGTTATTCAGGAGCTTCTTCTCCTGATAGTCGTACACGAGCACCGTCCAGCCGTGGGCGCTCATGAGCGACGCCTTCGCGTCGGCCAGCCAGCTATCGAAGCTGCCGAACGACGCCTCGATGAGCTGCTTCGCCTGGGCGCTCGGCTGCGTCGAGCCGTTGCCGATGTTCTCGAAGTAGAGCTCGTGCAGCACCGTGCCGTTGAAGGCGACAGGCTCGCGACGCTTGAGCTCGCTGTACGCGTTGTACGAGTAGTTCGGCGCGCTGCGGTCCGCCTTGCCGAGCTGCTCCCAGATCTCGTTGAGCTTCTTCACGTAGCCCTGGTACAGGGTGAAATGCGCCTTGAGCTGCAAGTCACTCAAGCCCTTGGCGTTGCCGCCGAGGAGGTGGTCGAAGTTCTTCGGTTCGCGAGCCATCGGTGCCTCCTGACGAGTGCCGCGGGCAACGCGTGCCGCGGATCAGGCGGCCGCTCTACCGCTGCCGCTGTCCGGTAGCAACCCTGCCGTGCGCGGTGACACACGACCGTCTCGCGGCGCCGGTCCGCCCGAGATCCATGCGGGAAATCCGTACGCCGGCGCGCGGCGCCGCCAGCGGTGGAGGCGCCGATCCGACCGCCCACACGCGCCGCGCGCCTGCGCCAGAAATGCGCCGCGCGCCCGCGTCAGCGCGCCTGCGCCAGCAGGTGCGCTGAGCCCCTCCCCCGTGCCGGCCCCATCGCCCGGCGGGCACCCGAAAGCCTCGCGAAACGTTGAACGCCGCGACCGTTTCGGTCGATACTCACGGGACTTGCTGTTCCTTCACGCAAGGAGGCGACCTCGTCCCATGCCGGCTCGTACACAGGGAACCCATCCGACGGCCGCGCTCGCAGCGGCGCTGTGCCTGCTCGGCGCAGCGGCGCGCGCAGAAGCGCAGGAACCCGCGAGACCTGAAGGGTTCGCGCTCGACAGGTTCCAGCCCGCGCCCGCCGGCGACAGGATGTTCGGAGTCCCATCCGCCTACACAGCAGGGGACACCTCACCCCACATCATGATCCTCGGCGATTATGCCCAGGATCCGCTGGTGTTGCGGAGAGAGTCGGGAGACGAGGAGTTCGACGCCGGCAAGGTCGTCGGCAGCCAGCTCCTGCTCCACCTGAACGCCTCGCTCTCCCTCTGGAAGCACCTCACCGTGAACGTCGATCTGCCGCTCGCGCTCCAGTCCGGCGACGGCGGGGCCGCCTCGGGGGCCGTGCTCCCGCAGCCGTCCAGCAGCGCGCTCGGTGACCTCCGGCTCGGCGCGCGCGCGACGCTCTACGGCGGCTACTTCGATCCGTTCCAGATCGCGATCGCCGGCAACGTGTGGCTGCCGACCGGCAGCCCCGAGGCGTACTCCGGCGACGGCAGCGTGCGCGGCGGGCCCCAGCTCATCCTCGGCGGCCACCTCGATCGCGCGGTGTGGTCGCTCGCCGCGGGGCCGGAGTTCCGGTCCACCCGGCAGTTCGCCAACGTCGAGCAGGGGATGATGGTGCACTGGGGCGCCGGCGTCGGGCTGCTGCTCGACGACGAGCGGCGCCTGCAGATCGGGCCGGAGATCACCGGCTCGGTCACCGTCTCCGACGTCCAGCAGCGCACCACCAACCTCGAGGCCCTGCTCGGCGGGCGCTACCGCTTCGCCGACGACTTCGAGGCCGGGCTCGGCGTGGGCCCCGGCCTCACCGCGGGCGTCGGCACGCCGTCGTTCCGCGCGGCGGCCCTCATCGCCTACTCGCCCGAGGTGAAGCCGCCCGTGAAGGACCGCGACGGCGACGGCATCCCCGACGCGGACGACGCCTGCCCGGACGTCGCCGGCGTCGGCAGCGCGGATCGCGCGAAGCACGGCTGTCCGCCGCCGAAGGACGCGGACAACGACGGCATCCTCGACGCTGTCGACGCCTGCCCCGCGGTGGCCGGCGTCGCCTCGCCGGACCCGAAGAAGAACGGCTGCCCGCCGCCCGGGGATCGCGACAAGGACGGCGTCCTCGACGACGTCGACGCGTGCCCGGATCAGGCCGGCCCCGCGAGCGACGACCCGAAGGCGAACGGCTGCCCGCCGCCGCCCGATCGCGACAGCGACACGATCCCCGATCCCTCGGACGCGTGCCCGGAGATCCCCGGCGTCGCCACGACCGATCCGGCCACGAACGGCTGCCCGGGCGACACCGACGGCGACGGCATCCGCGACGACAAGGACGCCTGCCCGAACGAGAAGGGCAAGGCCGACGAGGACCCGAAGCAGAACGGGTGCCCTGTCGCGGTCCGCGTGACCGAGACCGAGATCGTCATCCTCCAGCAGGTGCAGTTCGACACCGGCAAGGCGACCATCCGGCCGGTGAGCAACGAGCTGCTCGACGAGGTCGCCGGCGTGCTCAAGGACCACCCCGAGATCCTCAAGATCGAGGTCCAGGGCCACACCGACGACCGCGGCACGCGCCAGTTCAACACGAAGCTGAGCCAGGCCCGCGCCGAGTCGGTGCTGCGGGCGCTCGTCGAGCGCGGCATCGCGGCCGAGCGCCTGCAGGCGAAGGGGTACGGGCCTGACGTCCCGATCGCGGAGAACAAGACCGAGGCGGGGCGCCAGAAGAACCGGCGCGTCCAGTTCAACATCATCGATAAGGCAAAGAAGCAGCAATAGGGCTGGAGGCTTCGATGGCAAAGCGATTGGCATACACGGGGCTCACCGGCGCCGCGCTGCTCGGGGCGCTCTCGGGGACCGCGAGCGCGGAACCGTTCAACCGGGTCCAGGTGGCGCAGCGGGGCGACTTCGTCCTCATCGGCAACACGCTCGCGCACGAGTGCGCCCAGGGCACGCCGGCGCCGATCGTGGGCACGGTCGGGGCGTGCGGCACGAGCAACACGCTCAGCGACTCGGCGCCCGACATCTACTGGCGGTCCGACAGCCCGCTCGCCGGGCAGGCCGAGGCGAGCAACACGATAACTGCCTCGCAGGCCCGCAGCACCGCGGTGCTCAGCCTCCCGACGGGCGCGCGGGTGACGCACGCCTACCTCTACTGGGCGGTGAGCCGCTCCTCGGGCACGGCCGATCTCTCCGTGACCCTGGATCGGCCCGGCACCTTCGCCTCCGACGTGACCGGCACCCTCTCGGGCGAGGCGCTCACCGGCCTCACGCACGCGCAGGTGGTCGCCGACGTCACCTCGATCGTGCAGGCGCGCGGCGCGGGGGCCTATCGCCTGAGCGGCATCTCGAACGCGTTCCTCCTCAACGGCGCGAACCAGGCGTTCGCGTTCGCCGGCTGGTGGATGGTCGTGCTCTACGAGCAGACGAGCGCGCCCGCGCGGAACCTCGCCATCTTCGACGGGCTGGATGCGGTGATCGACGGCGCGACAGTGGGCTGGACGATCTCGGGGTTCGTCGTGCCCTCGGGCGCGGGCCCGGCGAAGCTCGGCGTCATCGGCTACGACGGCGACAGCTCGACCGGCGACGCGCTCGAGTGGAACGGGACGGCGCTGTTCGACGCGCAGAACCCGGCGAGCAATTTCTTCAACAGCTCCCGCTCCTTCCTCGGCGCGCCGGCGTCCACGGCGGGCGACCTGCCGCGGCTCACCGGCGGGCCGCAGAGCATGAGCGGCATCGACATCGACGTCGTCCAGGTCCCGCCCGATCTGCTCAGGGCCGGCGACACGACGGCGCAGATCGGCGCGGTCGTCTCGGGCGCCGACAGCTACCTGCTCGGCGGCATCGTCACGTCGGTGCCGACGCTCCTGCCGGATCTCTCCACCTCGAGCAAGTCGGTCCTGGACCTCGACGGCGGCGGCGTCTCGCCCGGCGACACCCTCGAGTACACGATCATCGTCGCGAACACCGGGGACGACGAGGCCGCGGAGGTCGAGCTGAACGACCCGCTGCCCCCCGGGGTCACGTACGTGGCGGGCTCGCTCGAGATCGCCACGGGCCCGAACGCGGGCGGCGTGACCGACGCGGCCGGCGACGACGAGGGCGAGTACATCGCCGGCTCCCGGAGGATCCGCGTCCGGCTCGGGAGCGGCGCCAGCGCGGCCAGCGGCGGGTCGCTCGGCGTCGGCGAGACAACGACGGTGCGGTTCCGCGTCACCATCGACGAGGGCACGGACGGCGAGATCGTGAACCAGGCCTCCGTCTCCGGGCAGAGCCCGGAGGGCGGGGCCGCCCAGGAGTACCCGACCGACGGCAACGGCGCCGCGCCGGGCGCGCAGCCCACGGCGATCCTCGTCGACAGCGACAGCGACGGCCTCAGCGACGGCGACGAGATCGACGCCGGCACTGATCCGAACGACGCCGACTCCGACGACGACGGCATCGCCGACGGCGACGAGGAGCTCTGGGACCGCGACACCGACGGCGACGGCCTCGTGAACGCGCTCGACGTCGACAGCGACAACGACGGCCTGTTCGACGCGACGGAGATCGGCCTGACGGACTGCAACGGGCCGGGGACGAACACGCGGGCGGGGCACTGCGTGCCCGACGGCGACGGCGGGGCGACGACGACCGATCCGCTGGACGCGGACACGGACAACGGCGGCATGCCCGACGGCTCGGAGGATGCGAACCTGAACGGCGTGCTCGACCCCGGCGAGACGGATCCGACGACCGGGCACGGCGCCGACGACAACCAGAACGCCGACTCGGACGGCGACGGGCTCAGCGACGCCCTCGAGGAGTACCTCGGCACGACGCCGACCGACGCCGACTCGGACGACGACGGCGTACAGGACGGGCGTGAGCCGAACCCGACGGACGACAACGACGGCGACGGGCTGATCAACGCGCTCGACATCGACAGCGACGACGACGGCCTCTTCGACGGCACCGAGCTCGGCCTCGGCTGCAGCGGTCCGGGCACCGACGCGGCGGCGGGCCACTGCAGGCCGGACGGCGACGCCGGCGCGAGCAAGACGTCGCCGCTCCAGGCCGACACCGACCGCGGCGGCGTGACCGACGGCTCGGAGGACACGGATCTCGACGGCATGGTCGACGCGGGCGAGACCGACCCTCGCGCCGGCCAGCACGCAGACGACCCGCTGAACACGGACAGCGACGGCGACGGGCTGAGCGACGGCCTCGAGGCAGCGCTCGGCACGGACCCGAACGACGCCGACACGGACGACGACGGCGTGAGCGACGGGCGCGAGCCGAACCCGGCGGACGACACGGACGGCGACGGGCTCATCAACCCGCTCGACGTCGACAGCGACGACGACGGCCTCTTCGACGGCACCGAGCTCGGCCTGAGCTGCGACGGCCCCGGCACCGCGCCGTCGAGGCGCTGCGTCGCCGACGCGGACGCGGGCGCCACGAGGACGTCGCCGCTCGACGCGGACTCGGACAACGGCGGCGCGACCGACGGCTCGGAGGACGCCAACCTGAACGGCGTCGCGGACAACGGCGAGACCAACCCGACCCGCGGCCACGGCGACGACGACGGCGGCAACGACGACCGGGACGAGGACGGGCTGAGCGACGATCTCGAGAAGACGCTGGGCACCGATCCGGACGACGCCGACACCGACGACGACGGCGTGCAGGACGGGCAGGAGCCGAACCCCAGCGACGACACGGACGGCGACGGCCTCGTCAACGCGCGCGACGTGGACAGCGACGACGACGGCCTCTTCGACGGCACGGAGCTCGGCCTCGGCTGCGACGGCCCGGGCACCGACGCGGCGGCCGGCCACTGCACGGCGGACGCCGACAGCACGGTCACGACGTCGGCGGTGAACCGCGACAGCGACAGGGGCGGCGCGACCGACGGCTCCGAGGACGCCAACCTGAACGGCGCGATCGAGGCGGGCGAGACCGATCCGAGCGCGGGGCACGGCGACGACGACGCGCAGAACGTCGACAGCGACGGCGACGGCCTGGGCGACGACCTCGAGGTGTTCCTCGGATCGGATCCGGCGGATCGCGACACCGACAACGACGGCCTGCTCGACGGCGACGAGCCGAACCCGAGCGACGACGGCGACGGCGACGGTCTCGTGGACGTCCTCGACGCGGACAGCGACGGCGACGGGCTCTTCGACGGCACCGAGGCGGGGAAGGACTGCGCCGACCCGGACACCGACGCCGAGGCGGCGAGCTGCACGCCGGACGCGGACGGCGGGCTCTCGACCACGAGCGCCGTGGATCCCGACACCGATCGCGGCGGCGTCGTCGACGGCGAGGAGGACCTGAACCACAACGGCACCGTCGACGAGGGCAGCGCCGAGACCGATCCGAACAACGCCGGCGACGATCGCGGCGATCGCGACGGCGACGGGCTCTCGAACAGCGAGGAGACGGAGCTCGGCACCGATCCGGACGACGCCGACACCGACGACGACGGGGTGATCGACGGCGAGGAGATCGATCCTGGCGCCGACACGGACGAGGACGGGAAGATCAACGCGCGCGATCCCGACAGCGACGGCGACGGGCTCTTCGACGGGACCGAGATGGGCAAGGACTGCTCGCACGAGGACACCGACGCCGCCGCGGAGACCTGCGTGCCCGACGGCGACGGCGGGGACACAACGACCGATCCGACGGTGGCCGACACGGACGGCGGCGGGGTGATCGACGGCGAGGAGGACGCGGACCACGACGGCGTTGTCGACGCGGGCGAGCGGGATCCGAACGACCCGTCGGACGACGTGCCGCCGGTGTGCGAGGAGGACAGCGATTGCGGCGCCGGGATGGTGTGCGACGCGGCGACGAAGGAGTGCGTCGCGGGTTGCCGCGCTCCGGACGGGTCGATCGGCCCGTGCCCCACGGCGCCGCCCGGCGAAGGCGTCGTGGTGCAAGGCGGCGGCTGCGCCTGCACGGTCGGCGCGGACGACGACGATGGCGGCCGGTCGGCGCCGTGGGCCCTGCTGGCGATCGGCGCCTGCGCGGCCGCGCTGCACCGGCGCCGCCGGAGCTGAGCGCGCCGCCTCGACGGCGCCCCCGACGCGGAGCCGGCGGGGGCGCCGGTGTTGTAAGTCAGCGGGATAACTGAATTATTCGAGGACCTGGCCCATCAGGGCGAGCCCATCCGAGGTTGCGCCTGCCATCGACCCACGTTGCGCCCGGCGCTCGCTGCCCTGGCCGACGGGCGCGGCCCCCACGAACCTTCGGGCCCGATGCGCCGCGGGTTGCCATCCGCCGTCCGTGGCCTAACGATGATTTTTCACGGGAGAATGCATCTTGCTCCGACCTTCTGATTCCGTCGTTCGCGCCATCACGATCGATGGCGCCTTTCGCGTCATCACCGCGCTGACAACCGAGACGGTGCGCGGGGCCATCGCCGTGCAGTCGGCCTCCGGCGCGACAGCGCAGCGGCTCGGAGAGCTGATCACCGGCGCCATCCTCGTGCGCGAGGCGATGGCGCCGAAGTTGCGGGTGCAGGCGATCATCAAGGGCGCGTCCGGCAACGGGACCCTCGTGGCCGACTCGCACCCCGACGGCACGAGCCGCGGCCTCGTCAACCTGGGCAAGGGCGCCGCCGACGGGAGCACCGTGGAGGTCGGCGGAGGGTCGCTGCTGCAGGTCATGCGCACGCTGCCGAGCGGCATGCTCCACCAGGGGGTCGTCGAGGTCCCGGCGGCGGGCGGCATCTCCGGCGGCCTCATGGCGTACATGCAGGAGTCCGAGCAGGTCGTCTCGATGATCGCCGTGGCGACGCTCCTCGGCGAGGACGGCGTCGGCGCCTCCGGCGGGTACCTCGTGCAGCTCCTCCCCGAGGTCGAGCGCGGCCCGCTCATGGTCATGACCGAGCGGCTGAAGGACTTCGAGCGCCTCGACGACGTGCTCGCGCGCGAGGGCGTGTCGGCGGACGTGCTGCTGGAGGAGCTGCTCCACGGCATGCCGTTCTCGCGGCTCGACGACTCGCCGCTCAGCTTCAGCTGTCGCTGCAGCGACCTCCGGGTCATGACCACGCTGGCGAGCCTGCCGAGGAGCGACATCGAGGAGATGGTCGAGGACGGCAAGATCCTCGACATCCGCTGCGACTACTGCGGCAAGGACTACCAGGTCTCGCCGTCGCAGCTCCGCTCGCTGCTGACGACGAGCTGACCGCCGAGCGGTCAGCGCCCCGCGCCGGCGCGGCGCTCGTCACGCCGGCTGGCGGGGCGAGAGGCCGCGCGTCACGAACGCGACGACCCGCTCCACCTCGACCTCGTCGTCCCACGCCGCGTCGGGGGCGACGAAGACGCGGTGGAGGATGTACCCGGCGAACGTCGAGACGACGCACCGGAGGACGAGGGGCGGCGGCCAGTCGACGATCTGCCCCTCGCGCTGGAAGCGCTCGATCACGGCGAGCCCCTTCGCGAGGAACGGCGCGTACACCCGGCTCATGACGCCGCCCCGCAGCTCCGCGTCGAACGGCAGCTCCTGGGCGAGGATGCGCACGAGCTGCGGGTGCGCGCGCACGAAGGCGATGCGCTCGGCGAGGAGCGCCCGCAGGAACGCCTCGAAGCTCGGGTACGTCGCGTCGAAGAGCGGGTCCATGGACCGCGCCATCGCGGGCCCCACGAGCTGCTCGATGGCGGGGCCGAGCACGCCGAGCAGGAGATCCCTCTTGCTGGGGAAGTACTTGAAGATCGTCGCCTCCGCGACGCCCGCACGCCGCGCGATGTCCCTGGTGGCGGTCCCGTGGAAGCCCTGCTCGGCGAAGGCGGTCACCGCGGCCTCGACGATCTTCTTCTGGGCCTCGGTCAATGTCTCGCTCGCGCGCGCGCGTCGGCTCATCGGCGTCCTCTCTGCTCAGCGCTGGGCGGCGTCGGCCCTGCGGGTGAAGATCCGGTCGAGCGCCCGCCCGAGCTCGCGCTCGTCGAGCGGATCGCTGCGCACGCCGATGTAGCCGTCAGGCCGGACGAGCACGGCGGCCGCCGCGTCGACGCCGTACGCCGCGTGGGCGTGCCCGCCGGGGTCTGCGTACCCTCCGCCGTCCTCGCGCGCGCCGATGACCAGGACCTTCACGTCCGGCCCGCTGCGCTGCGCCGCGAGCTGCCGCGCGCGCTCGCGCGCCGCGCCGTCCGCCTGCTGCCGGCCGGCGAAGAGCAGCAGCGTCGATCCGACGCCGCGCATCAGGTCGAACAGGTGGACCTCCTCGCCTGCCTCGTTGCGCAGCACGGCGTCCGGCGCGCGGTCGCCGGCGCGCGGGCCGCGCTTCGGCGGGGTCCCGATCTGCACCGACAGGGGGCTCTTCCGGTAACGGATCCTGAGCTGGGAGACGAACCCCAGGATCCGGCGCTGCACGGCGGCGACGCCGAAGGCGCGGGACACGAGGCGCGGCGCGACGGCGCGCAGCGTCCGGCCCACCGGGCCGTGGCCGGCCAGGGCCCCGAACAGGCGGTCGGTGAAGGCGACCAGGCGACGGGCCACGGGCAGCCGCTCCGCCTCGTAGGTGTCGAGCACCCACGCGGGCATGCGGCCCTGCTCGACGGCCGCGAGCTTCCACGCGAGGTTGTAGGCGTCCTGGATTCCGGTGTTCATCCCCTGCCCGCCGGCCGGGCTGTGGATGTGCGCCGCGTCTCCGGCGAGGAACACGCGCCCGTTGCGCAGGCGCGTGGCCACGCGGTGGTGCAGGCGGTAGCGCGAGAGGACGATCGCCTTCTGCACCTGGAAGGGCACCGGGATCATCTCGCGCATCAGGCCCTCGAACTCCTCGAGCGAGGGCGGGGCGCCGTGCGCCGGCGACGCTTCCGGCCGGATGAGGACGATCCGGAACCGATGGCTGCCGGGCACAGGGAAGGCTGCTGCGACGCCCCGGCGCGAGGGGCTGATGTAGATCTCGCCCTCCGGCAGCGGCCAGTCGACGACGAGGTCGCCGAGCATGCAGTCGTCGTCGTAGGTGTCGCCATCGAAGGCGATGTCCGCGCCCTTGCGGACGGCGCTGCGCGCGCCGTCGCAGCCGAGGAGCCACTTCGCGCGCACGTCCTCGGCGCTCCCGTCGGCCCGGTGGAGCGTGCAGGTGACGCCGTCGCTGTCCTGCGCGTAGGAGGCGAGCGCGACGCCGCGCTCGAGCTTCACGCCGAGCCCGGGGAGCCGCGATTCCAGGACGTTCTCGGTGTCGAACTGCTGGATGACGAAGATCCCTGGAACGGGCGTGGCCAGCTCCGGAAAGTTGAAGATGGGCAGCCGGGCGCGCCGTCCGCTCGCGAGCAGCACGTTGAGCCCCTCGACGCGCCGGGCGCGCGCCAGGGCTGCGTCGGCGAGGCCCATGGCGCCGAGGAGCTCGATCGTCCGCGTCTGCACGACGAGCGCCCGCGAGTGATCCGGCGGCGGCGCCGTTGCCTTGTCGATGATCCGCACGGTGAGCCCCCGCCTGGCGAGCTCCCCGGCCATCGTGAGCCCCGTCGGCCCTCCGCCGACAACGAGCGCGTCCAACGTTACGGTCATGGTGTACCTCCCCTAAAGTGAGTGAGTGCTCACTCACTTTAGGAACGCGCAGTGTTGCTGGCAAGGCCGCCGGCAACCGCAACGTGGTTCGGGCTCGAGGCGAGGCACGCCGACCCGGGTTGAGGCACGCCGACCCGGGTTGAGGCGCACCGACCCAGGTTGAGCTCGCCCCCGGCCCCACCGTGAAGCCCCACAGGAAATATCCCGCCCCACCGCCACGCCCCCACCCCCGCGGCCCGTGCCCGCTTGGCGGGATCCGTGCGATTGTCGCCGCATGGAAGAGGTCCACGTGAACGTCTACATCCACGCCCCGGTCGAGCGCGTCTTCGACGCGGTGGCCGACCACGAGAGCTTCCTCCGCTCCGGGTCCAGCACCCACACCAAGGTCATCCGCCCAGGCCTCACCGAGCGCAACGGCCTCGGCGCCCTCCGCGAGGTGCGCGCCGGCAAGCGGATCCGCTACGTCGAGGAGATCACCGCCTTCGAGCGCCCCTCCTCGTTCGAGTACCAGATCCTCGAGAGCACCCAGCCCCTCCGCCACCACGGCTCCCGCCTCCGCTTCACCCCGCGCGGCGACGGCACCGAGGTCGACTGGACCTCGCGCTTCGAGATCCCGCTCCCGCTCGTCGGCCGCGTGCTCGGGCCGCTCTCCCGGCAGATCTTCATCGCCGTCTTCACCGAGCTGCTGCTCGCCGAGAAGGCGCGGCTCGAGACCGCGTCCTCCCCCCGCGCCGCCTGACGCCCCGCTCAGCCCCGCCCGGCCGGCTGCCGTCCGGACCTCGCGATCGCGTCGATGGTCACCGCCGCCAGGAGCGCCGCGCCGGTCACCATGAACTTCACCGACGACGGCAGCGCCAGCAGGTCCATCCCGTTCGAGATCGACCCGATCAGCAGCGCCCCGGTCAGCGCCGACCACACGGTGCCTCGCCCCCCGAACAGGCTCGTCCCTCCGATCACGGCCGCCGCGATCGCGTTGAGCAGCACGTCGCCGCCCCCGGACGACTGGTTGACAGCGAGCAGCCGCGAGGTGGCCAGGATGCCCCCCGCCGCCGCCAGCGCCCCGCACAGCGTGAACACGGCGACGCGGATCGCGTCCACGCGGATCCCCGCGCGCCGCGCCGCCTCCGCGTTGCCGCCCACCGCGAGGATGTGCCGCCCGAACCGGGTCCGCCGGAGCAGCAGGTCGAACCCGATCACGAAGCCGAGCAGCAGCAGCAGCGCGAGCGGCACCCCCCGGTCCGCGTTGAGCAGGCCGACCACCGCCGGCACCAGCGCGAGCACCCCCGCGACGCGCGCCGCCATGGCGCCCCTCGGCAGCGGCGGGAGCCCGGCCCTGACCCGGCGCCGCAGGGTCACCGCCTGGCCGACGATCACCATCCCGACGCACACAGCGCCGAGCGCCCACCCGAGCGCGGGAGACAGGAACGTCCCCGCCAGCCCCGAGAGGAGCGGATCATAGACGTTCACGGTGCCCGTCGTGCCGAGCACCCACAGCAACGCTCCCTGCCACGCGAGGAGCCCCGCGAGCGTGACGACGAACGACGGCACCCGGAACCGCGTGAACCAGAACCCCTGCGCGAGCCCGATCGCCGCGCCGGTCGCCACCCCGGCGAGCAGCGACAGCGCCGGGCTCACCTCGTGCTGCACGTTCAGGATCGCCATCACCGCGGCGCTCATCCCGCTCACAGCGCCGACCGAGAGGTCGATCTCGCCGAGCAGCAAGACCAGCACGATCCCCACGGAGATCGTCCCCATCGCGGCGATCTGCAGCACAAGGTTCGTGAGGTTGCGCGCCGAGAGGAAGTTCTCGTTCTGGGAAGCGAAGATGCCCCAGATGAGGACGAGCCCGAGGAGCACCGGCAGCGAGCTCGCGTCCCCCTGGCGCAGGCGCCGGGCGATCGCCGAGAGGCCGCCCGCCTCCGGCGGGGCGGGGGCCGCCATCTCGCCTGTCTGTCCCGGAACACCCATCACCCTGCCCTCCGTGGCTCCGCGACGTCCGCCCCCGTGATCCTGCCGACGACCTGCTCGCGCGAGGCGGCGCTCGTGGCGAACACGCCGGCGAGCTGGCCGAGGCGGAGCACGACGATGCGGTCCGAGACCTGGAAGACGTCGGCGAGGTTGTGGCTGATGACGAGGACGCCCAGCCCCTGCTGCTTGAGGCGCGTGATGAGCTCGAGGACCTGCCGGGTCTGGGCGACGCCGAGGGCGGCGGTGGGCTCATCCAGCATGACGAGCTTCGCCTCCCCCATGACCGCGCGCGCCACGGCCACGGACTGCCGCTGTCCGCCCGACAGCGCGGCGATCGGCGTCCGGACGACAGGGATGTTCACGTTGAGCGTCCTCAGCACCTGGAGCGCGCGCTGCTCCATGTGCTCCTCGTCCATGGTCCGCGAGACGGGGTCGATCGCCTCCCTGCCCAGGAACAGGTTCGCGACGACATCGAGGTTGTCGCACAGCGCGAGATCCTGATACACGGTCGCGATCCCGAGCCGCGAAGCGTCCTTGGGCCCCCGCAGCGCGACGGGCTGCCCGGCGAACCGCACCTCGCCGCCGTCGGGCGGGAAGATGCCCGCGATGGTCTTGATCAGCGTCGATTTGCCGGCTCCGTTGTCCCCCACGAGGGCCACGACCTCGCCCGGGAAGACCTCGAGATCGACCCCCGAGAGGGCCTGCACCGCGCCGAACCGCTTCCTGATGCCGCGCAGTTCGAGGATCGGAGTTCGCTGCGCAGTGCTCATGAACGCCCCGGGGAGCTCCGGACCTAGAGGATGCCCGCCGCCTTGCAGGCCTCGACGTACTGGTTCGTGCAGATCTGCTCGGTGGTCCAGAAGGCGTCGGCGATGACCGTGTCCTTCAGGTTCTCCCTGGTGACAGCGAGCGGCACCAGGAGCACCGAGGGCACGTCCTTCTTGCCGTTGTTGACCGTCTTGCCGCCGGTGATGTCGGTGGGCACGGGCTTGCCGGTGGCGAGGTGGACCGCGATCACCGCCGCGGCCTCCGCCTGCGGCTTGATCGCCTTGTACACCGTCATGTACTGCTCCCCGAGGAGGATCCGCTGGACGGCGGCGAGCTCGGCGTCCTGGCCTGTCACGGGCGGAAGGGGCTTGATGCCGGCGGCCTTCATCGCGGCGATCGCCCCGCCGGCGGTCCCGTCGTTCGCCGCGTACACGCCGTCGACCTGGTTGTTGAGCGCGGTGAGCGCCTGGGTCATCTGGTCCTGCGCCTTGTCGGGGCTCCAGTCCGGCGTGTCGTACTCCTTGACGATCTGGGCCTTGCCGTCGAGCGCGCTGTGCGCCCCCTTCTTGAACAGCATCCCGTTGTTGTCGGTCGGCGCGCCGTTGATCATCACAACGCGCGCTGTCGGCTTGTTGCCGAGCGCGGTCAGCAGCGACTCGCCCTGGAGCCTGCCCACGGACTCGTTGTCGAACGAGACGTAGAAGTCGATGGCGTCCGTCCCCGGGACGAGGCGATCGTAGGCGATGACAGGCACCTTCTGGGCCTTGGCCTTGGTCGCGATCACGGCCGCCGAGGCGCTGTCGACCGCGTCGAGGACGAGCACGCGCGCGCCGTTGGTGAGCGCCGCCTCGGCCTGGGCCTGCTGCTGCGACGCGTCCTGGTTCGCGTTGCTCGCGAGGATCTGGCACTCCGGACAGAGGGCCTTGATCTTGGCCTCGAAGAAGGGGCGGTCCTTGGACTCGTAGCGCGCCGTCTTCGACTCCGGGAGGAGGAGGGCAATCTTGATCTCGGCCGGCTTGCTGGCCTTGTCGCCCGCGGCTGCGCCCTTGTCCCCCGCGGCCGAGCCCTTGTCCCCCGCGCCCTCTTGTTTCTGAGAGCACGAGGTCAAGACGAGGGCACTCAGGGCCCACGCGCCCAGTCGACCGCTGATCGCATTGGTCTTCATGAACTTTTCCCCTGAACGTGAACTGCCGCGGGCCCGACCTATACCCTCACTGGAGCTTGCCGTCCATGGGTGGGTGCCCGTGGAGGCATGACGCGTGCTGTCACCGCGGGCGTCGCCAGCGTCGGCGTCGGCGATATCGCCCCCATCGACCCGAGAAATTTCTCGGCGCCGGCGCTACCGTACGGCGAGCTTCCGGGCGGCGGACTTCCCCGGTGAAAGAAGGGTGGATGGCCTCGATGCGAGAACCGAACTTTCAAGCGCACCATCTCCGGACCGTCTCTCGCCTCGTCGAGCGCTTGAGCGCGGACCCGTGCTCCATGGCGATCCTCATCGGCGGTTCCCAGGCGAAGGGCCTGGGGAGAGAGGCGTCCGACGTCGACTTCTGCTGGGTTGTCACCGACGAGGAGCACGAGCGGCGTCGGGCGACCGGCGCGCTGGTCTACTGCGCCAGCGACGAAGGCCTCGTGGACTATCCAGGCGGGTACGTGGACGGCAAGATCGTCACGCACGACTTCCTCCGGGAGGTCCGTGACCGCGGCAGCGAGCCGGCGCGCGCGGCGTTCCTTGGCGCGATGGTGGCGTGGTCGCGGCGGCCGGAGATCGACAGGATGGACGAGCTGGTGCGCGCGATCGCGACCTACCCGGAGCACGAGCGCGCTCACAAGATGCAGGGCTTCATCGCCCAGCTCGAGGCGATGCGCTACTACGTCGAGTCGGCCGAGCAGCACGACAACCGGTATCTCCTGAGCTGGGCCGCGTGTCGCGCGGTCCTCTTCGGATACCGGCTGATCCTGGCGCACAACCGCATCCTGTATCCATACCACAAGTGGGTGAGGGCCTTCGTGACGGACGCGCCCGAGAAGCCCGAGGATCTCCTCCGCCTCGCCGACGCGCTGATCGAGGCGCCTGGCAAGCGCACGGGCGAGGCGTTTTTCCAGGCGGTGCTCTCGTTTCGCGACTGGGATAGACCGGCCCAGTGGCAGACGCGCTTCATGGATGACTCCGAGCTCAACTGGCTCCACGCGCCGCCTCCGCTGGAAGACGCGTGAGGCGGGCTCAGCAGACACCAGAGGGGAAATTAGAGAGGGAGAAGATCTCGATGTCGCCGGCAACGTTCAGGTAGCGCGAACCCACGCAAACCCGCGCCGAACTCACGCGGCAAAGCGTTCTGGCACCAGCAGAAAGTTCCTACGCAAACCCCTTGCTGGTGCAAAGTGGATCTGGCTAAACTGCCGGTCTCAACTTCTTTCCGTTCGACCTTCGGACCTGGTCGGGCGCTCGCAGGAGTAATCAAGATGCGACCGATGCCAAGGTGTGCGTCTCTGCTCGGCCCTACGACGTCCATCACGCTTTCTGCCGTCTCGCTCCTGGTGCTCGCGGCGTGCGCCGAAGGCCAGAATCTGGAGGGCGAGAACGCCGGGGGCGGGAACGTCGCCAGCTCCAGCTCGGTGGGGGTGACCTCCTCCAGCTCGGTGGGGGTGACCTCCTCCAGCTCGGTGGGGGTGACCTCCTCCAGCTCGGGCAGCGCGGGCTCCACGGTGTCGGCAACGAGCAGCTCCGCGACGAGCAGCTCGTCCGGTACCGGCGGCGACGGGGGGGCCGGGGGGCTCGGCGGCGCCGGCGGAGCTGGAGGCGACGGCGGTGCGGAGGTCACCAGCACCACGGCGAGCAGCTCGGTCAGCTCCACCACGGCGAGCAGCTCGGTCAGCTCCACCATGGCGAGCAGCTCGGTCAGCTCCACGGCGAGCAGCTCGGTCAGCTCCACCACGAGCGCGTCCAGCGGCGGCGGCGGTAGCGCCACGAGCACCACCACGAGCGCCTCCAGCGGCGGCGGCCCCACAGGCGAGCTCGAGGTGCAGTATGCCGTCCGGGAGGGCGCCGACAGGGTCCAGGGCCTGTCGTTCAGGGTCAAGGTCAGGAACACCGGAGACGAGGCCATCCCGCTCGGCGACGTGACGATCCGCTACTGGTTCACGGCCGACAGCGCCTCATCGGCGTTCGTGGGCGAATGTGATTTCACGCCGATCCCCGGCGGGTGCGACGAAATCACACGGACATTCGCCACGACGTCCGGCACCGAGGCCGATCGCTACCTCGAGCTCAGCTTCTCCGCGGCCGCCGGCAACCTCGCCCCGGGCGCCACGTCGGGAGAGGTGCAGATCCGCATCCACAGCGCGACCTACGAATACATGATGCAGAGCAACGACTACTCCTTCGACGCCACGCTGACCGACTTCGCGCCCTGGGAGCAGATGACCGCTTACCGCGACGGCGAGCTCGCCTGGGGCACAGAGCCGTAGCCCCCGCACCCGTCGGCTGCCCCGCGCCGCCGTGCTGCGTCGCGGGCAGCTGCGCGCGCTGAGCGCCGTCCTGCCGGAAGCTGGAGTACCCCCTCGAAGTCTCAGAATATTCACAGGGAGGCGGGGAGGCAAATCTTCGAGATACTCCACGCCTCCCTGTTCAATTTTCCCGCTGAGAAGCGGCTAAGATGAGGGGACTCCGCAGGCCGGGAACCGATCGGCACGTCCTCGACGTTCGCCTCCCCGATCTGACGTTCGCCTCCCCGGATCTCCTGGAACGCCGGCCGCACGCGCCTCCCCCATGGCGCGCACGGGCGCTGCCGTCAGGTTCGGCCGTATGGCCCACATCCCGCTTACCCGGTCGCCAGACGTCGACGTGCGGCGATCTCCGGACAGGGAGCTCCGGGCATCCCATGGCCTACCCGACCACGACATCTGGCTTTCCATGACGTGTCACGCGCCCGGCGCGCCCCAGCGCGCCCTCCGGTGCCCCGTGGCAGGCTGACACGGCGCGCGCTCACGCCACACCCTGCACACGCCCTCGCCCGTCCGGGGCCGCGGCCGTGTAACCAATTTTCCAGGCAATTACGTCCTGCCGCCGTTCACGAGGTCGTCCGCTCCGTCTGGAGACGGACAGCGCAGACGGCACCATCCTTGAATGGGATCGGCTCGGACCCCGAATCTATGAACGCCACCGCGCTCGCACTCAATTCCCCTCCATCGTCCCACACCCGGCCATCGCCGGCCCCGACACCGAGCGAACCGCCGCCGAGCGGGCCGCGGTTCGGCCTCGACGGGTTCGAGATGCTGAAGCGGCGGGCCGCCGGCACGCCTGGCCTCGTCAGCTTCGCCGGCGGGCTGCCCGCGCCGGGGGAGTTCCCGCGCTCGAAGCTCGCGGCCTCGTTCGTCCGCGCGCTCCAGACCCCGAGCTGCCCGGCGCTCCAGTACGGCTGGCCCGAGGGGGAAGAGGACCTGCGCTCCTGGATCGCCGGGCAGCTCCGCCGGCGCGGCGCCAGCGTCACGCGAGACGACATCATCGTGACGAGCGGGGCGCAGCAGGCCGTGTCCCTCGCGGCGCAGATGGTCCGCGGGCCAGGCGCCAGGATCGGCGTCGACGCCGAGAGCTACCCCGGCGCGATCGATCTGTTCCAGGCGCTCGGCATGAACGTCGTCGACGACAGAAGCCACGTGGACGCCTATTACCTCATGCCCGCGATCTCCAACCCGCGCGGACGCAGGCTGTCGGCTCACGAGCGCGCACAGGTCCTCTCGACGCTCCGCCCCATCATCGAGGACGACGCCTACGCCGATCTCTGCTTCGACGGCGCCGCCCCGCGCCCGCTCCTGGCGGAGGCGCCCGATCGCGTGTTCCACGTGGGGACCTTCTCGAAGACGCTGTGCCCCGGGCTGCGCGTGGGCTGGCTGGTGCCGCCGCGGGCGCTCCGGGCCGATGTCCTCAAGCTGAAGCAGGCCGCCGATCTGCAAGCCGCCAGCCTGCCGCAAGCCATCCTCGAGGACTACCTCCGCAACGAGGACTTCGATCAGCGGCTCGTGCGCCTGCGGGAGTTCTATGCACGCCGGGCCGCCCGCATGGAGCAAGCGCTCCGCCGGTACCTGCCCGGCTGGCGGTTCGAGGTGCCGGCCGGCGGATTCGCGATCTGGGTCGAGCCCGACGCCGAGCCGAACGAGGCGTTCTTCCTGGCCGCCGCCATCGAGCACGGCGTCGCCTTCGACCCGGGCTCGATGTTCCGGGCGAGCGGCGCCGCCCGGCCGTTCGCCCTGCGCCTTTGCTTCTCGTCCGTGTCGCGCGACGAGGAGCTGGACGAGGGCGTGCGCCGCCTGGCGAGGTGCTGGGCCGAGGTGGCTTGACCTCCTCTCGGCGTCTTCCGTTTCCTCCCGGCCGATAAGGGTCCTTCGCGCCGGGCGCCGCTCGGCCGGCGTGGACAACGCGCGCGCTCGCCCCAGAGATCGCCGGGGGACATGAGCACCGCACACCGCCGCTCGACGCTGGCAGGGAGAACCGCGCGACGCGCGCGGCTCTCGCGGATCGCCCCGCTCATCGCGGCGCTGGCGACGCTCCTCGCGTCCGCGTCCCCCGCGCGCGCACGCGAGATCTTCTTCGATTATGGAGACCACGCGCGCGCCGAGGAGGCGCTCGAGTTCTCCGATATCCGTCCTTCTCGCATCGTGTTTTCCGAGCTCGGCTGTCCGAGCCGCCCGGTGTGGCTCGAATTCGAGGCCGCGCGGGGAGATTCGCTGCTCGTGCAGCTCGGCGTGCCGGCGATCGCCGCGCTCCGGCGCGAGCGCCCGTCGCTCGCGCTGCTCGGCCCCGGATTGCCGCGGGCGGCGGCGCTGCCCTTCGAGGTGCCCGCGGGCCACGGCGCGCGGATCTTCGCGACAGCGAGCGTGGGCGCCCCGGCGGTGCTCGGCGATCCCTTGACCGAGGCCCGCTCCTGGCTCCTGCTCGAGCGGCGGATCGAGGTGCCGGAGGGCGGGCGCTATCACCTGGTCGCGTGGAGCCCCGAGGAGCGCCGCGTGCGGCTCTGGATCGCGATCGGCGAGGAGCCGAGCGAGGACACGAGCAACGTCGACGACCCCCTGGAGCGCGTGGCGGCGTTCCACGAGGCCTGGACGGCGCCCGACCTCGGCGCGCGCTGCGCGACAACGCGGCTCCCGGCCCGAGGGGGGCCTCCTGCGCCCGCGGGCGGCGCCTCGACGGCGTCGTGCGCGCACGCCGCCGCCCCCGCGCACGGCGCGCTGCCCGCCCTCGCGGCGGCGCTCGCCCTCGCGGCGGCGCGGCGCGCGCGGCGCCGCGACCCGCCAGGGCGGTGACCTGGCTGCCCGCGGGCATCGCCGCGGGGCCGCTCGCTGGCCGCGGGGACGCTCACTGCTCGAGCGCCCCGCCCGGCTTGTGCGGGACGGGCGGGCGGCGCTCGAGCAGCTCCCGCGCCGCGGCGCGGACGACGGCGGGCACGTCGGGCGCCGCCACGAGCTGCATGAGCTCGGGCCGCAGCAGCAGGCGCACCATGGGCACCGCGATCTCCGGCGGCGCGCCCGGGTTCTGCACGATCGCCATGCGCACCCGCGAACGCTGGGGCCACTCGGGGTGCCGCGCGATCTCGGTCATGACCTCCGGGATCGCCGGGCGCCGCGCCGCGAGGCGGACGACGTCGTCCTCGGTGAGGCGCGGGTTCCCGAGCAGGTTGCGGATGACGAGCGGGTGCGGGTCCCGGAGCAGGGCGTCGAACGCGGCGCGCGTCGGCCGCCGCGCGAGCGCGCGCCGCTCGCCGAGCGTGAGCGCGCGGCCGGCGCCCGACGTGGCGACGTGGCGCTCGTCGGGCGCCGGCGGGGTCGACCGCGCCTCGTGCCGCCGCGGCTTGCGGCGCAGGAGCCGCGACAGCGACAGGAGCGCGCCCGAGGCGGCGAGCTCCCGGAGCTGCTCGACCCGCCCGGAGAGCGCCGGGTCCGCGAGGACCGGCACGGCCGCGCCGAGCACGTCGCGCGCCACGGGACTGGCCTGCTCGGCGTCGCGACAGAGGTCGTCGAGCGCGCGGGCGATGGAGGAGAGGTCGTCGCGCAGCAGCTCGCTCCGCACGTAGGCGACCCGCAGCCGGAGCTCCTTCAGGGAAGAGACGGCTCGCCTCCATCGCTCCGCCAGCGGATCCACGCGGTCAATCTAGCTCGCCGGCGCGCCCGCGAGGAGCGCGCCCGGCAGATCGCGGTGCGCGATGTCGGGGGGACGGTTATCCTGCGCCGCCCCAGAGGGGACGGTGTAAGCCGGATCCCTGATCGTTCGCAGGGGACGGCGTACGCCGATCCCCGATCGTTCACAGCGACCGGCGCGCGCCGGTCCTGCCTGAAAGGGAGGAGTCGCATGTCCGAGAAGCTTTCATTCCCCGCGAAGAATGGGTCCTCGGCGACCGGCGAGATCGTCTGGCCGAAGCAGGCCGGCAAGGCGCCCGCCGTCGTCCTGATCCAGGAGTGGTGGGGCCTGAACGACCACATCCGCTCGCTGCTCGACCGCCTCGGCGCCGCGGGGTTCATCGCCCTCGCGCCCGACCTCTACCACGGCAAGGTCACCAGCGACCCGACCGAGGCCAACCGGCTCATGACCGAGCTCGACAAGCCCGGCGCCCTCGAGGAGATCGCCGGCGCGGCGCGCTTCCTCGCGGCGCACGAGCGGTCGAACGGCAAGGTCGGCGTCATGGGGTTCTGCATGGGCGGCGCGCTGAGCTTCGCCGCCGCGGCCACCGTCCCCGAGCTCGCGGCCGTGGTGCCCTTCTACGGGGTCCCGAGCCCTGCCCCCGACTACGCGCGCGTCAAGGCGCCCATCCTCGCCCATTTCGCCGCGCGCGACGCGTGGGCGACGCCGGCCGCCGCCGAGGCGATCCGGAAGGAGCTCACCGCCCGGGGCCAGTCCATGGAGCTCCACGTCTACGACGCCGACCACGCGTTCGCGAACGACACGCGCCCCGAGGTGCACGACCCCGATGCCGCCAAGATCGCCTGGGAACGGAGCATCGAGTTCCTGAAGCAGCACCTCGGCTGAGCGCGCCGGCGCGGCCCGCGCCGGCTGGGCGCGCGCGCCGACGCCTCGCCCCGGTGCCTCGCCGGCTGGACGCGCCGGGCCGGCGCCGCGCCGCGGGATCGGCCTTCTTTGCCGTCGCGCAACGAACCCTGATATACACGCTTACATGGCCCTCCCCCCGGTGCTCCCGGGCTCAACGCAGCAGGCGGAGTCGCCGATCGACCGAGCGCTCTCGCTCGCGCTCGCAGGAGAGCGCGACGCGGCGCTCCGATGGGCCGCGGCGCTCGTCCGCCACGATCCGACCATGCCGTCGGCGCTTTGCCTCTGCGGGCGCCTCGTCGGCGAGCTGAACCGGCACGAGACAGCGCGCGAGGCGTGCTCCACCGCGGTCGTCCGCGCGATCGACCTCGAGAACCTGCCGCTCGCCGTCGCCGCCGCGCGCGAGAGCGAGCGCTTCGGCGGCGATCCCGGGCCCGGGCTCGACCTCATCGCCGCGTCGTTCTGCAAGGACTCGCCGCGGCTCGGCGAGGGCGCGCCGCCGCCGCCGCCCCTGCCGCCCGCGGAGGCGTTCCAGCCGCTCCCCGCCGTGCTCACCGGGGCGCTCCTGCTCAACAAGGCGACCGAGATCATCCACGGCGCGACCCGCAGGCTCGCCGCCCAGGCCGACCACCCCGGCATCGCGCCCCAGCCGGTCTTCTCGGCCGTCGGGCGCGACGCGCTCCGCGCGCTCTGCGCGGCCTTCACGCCGATCTGGGTGGCGGCGGGGACGACCGTGATCGAGCAGGGCGCGGCGCGCAGCGAGGCCTACTTCGTGGCGCGCGGCGAGCTCGAGGCGCGCCGCCGCCGCGGGAGCGAGGAGATCGTCCTCGCCCGGCTCACGAACGGCGCCATGTTCGGCGAGATGGCGCTCCTGTCGCGCGCCCCGCGCACCGGGAGCGTCGTCGCCACGCGGCCGTCCATCGTGCTCGAGGTGAAGCGCGACGCGATCGACGACATCGCGCAGCGCGAGCCCGAGGTCAGCGCGGAGCTCGCCGATTACTGCCGCGACCGCATGGTGGAGAACCTCGTTCGCATGAGCGACGTGCTCCGCGTCGTCCCCGAGGCCGACAGGCCCGTGCTCGTGAAGCGGTTCCGCACGCGGACGTTCGAGAAGAACGAGCGCCTGCTCGTCCAGGATGAGCGGCCCCCCGGCCTGTTCCTCATCGCGTCCGGCGAGGTCGCCGTGGTCCGGCGCGACGCGGCCGACGGCCCCCGCGGCGAGCCGCTCGTGCTCTCGACGCTCGGCCCCGGCGACGTCGCCGGCGAGATCGCCATGGTCCTGCGGCGCGCAGCGAACGCGGACGTCATCGCCGTCCACCCCACCGTGGCGCTGTACCTGCCGTCCACCGAGTTCATGGGTCTGGTCGAGGATCACCCGGCCGTGCTGGCGCAACTCTACAAGCTCGCCGTCCAGCGCGACGACGAGACCACGAGCATCATGGCCGAGGAGGTCTCCGTGGCCGAGGACTTCGTGTTGATATAGAGTACGGCCAGGCCCGAAAGACCAGAAATGAACGACGGTTGCGCAGAGTTTTTGTTGTTGTTCCCCCTGTGCTGCTGTGGTTCAAACTCTCCCCTGCACGGCGTTTCAATCTGTTCGGTGCTCTAGCAGCGTCCAGCGAGCACGCGGCGCATGGCGCGATTGACGCCTCGCGCTATGGCCCGTAGACTTTCAAGTCTATCTGTCGTTGTTGTTGAACAGCACTGAACAATCACCAGCGTAGGGTAGGCCACGCGCGCACCACAGGTCCTGCGACAATGACGACGAACGCGTTCGGGCTGGAGGGGCAGGTGCTGGTCGGCCGGTATCGGCTGGTCCGCCCTCTCAGCTCGGGCAGCATGGGCACCGTCTGGCGCGCGGACGATCTCACGCTCGGGTCGCCTGTCGCGATCAAGATGCTCGGCCCGCTGTACGCGAAGGACGAGGCGGTCCGCGCGCGCTTCTACCAGGAGGCGCAGGCGGCGGCGGTGCTCCGCAGCCCGAACGTCGTGCAGATCCTCGATCACGGCGTCGACAACGACGTCCCGTTCATCGCGATGGAGCTCCTCGAAGGCGAGGATCTCTCGCACCGGATCGAGCGCGTCGGCCCGCTCTCCCCGGCCGACATGGCGCGCATCTTCGCCGACGTCGCGCGCGCGGTGCGCAAGGCCCACGACGCCGGCATCGTCCACCGCGACCTCAAGCCCGAGAACATCTTCCTCGCGCGCGACGACGACCGCGAGGTGGCCAAGGTCCTCGATTTCGGCGTCGCGAAGACGCCCCTGTACGGCTCCGAGGGCATGGGCACGCAGGCGGGCGTGCTGATCGGAACGCTCCCGTACATGAGCCCCGAGCAGGCCCAGGGCGCGTCCGTCGATTACCGGTCGGACCTGTGGGCGCTCGGCGTCATCGCCTTCGAATGCGTGTGCGGCCGGGCCGCGATCACGGCCGAGGCGCCTGGCGCGATGATCCTCGAGATATGCAGTGAGCCGCTGCCCGTCCCCTCGCGGGTCGCGCCCGTGCCCGTGCCGCCGGCGTTCGACGAGTGGTTCCTGCAGGCGTGCAGCCGCGATCCGGGCGCGCGCTTCCCGTCGGCCACCGCGATGGCCGACGCCCTGCGCGCCGCGCTCCTGCCGGGCGAGGCGCAGGAGGCCGGCAGGGCGTCGCTGGCGTCCGGCGTGCTCGCCGGGCCGGTCTCGGTCCCGCCCGCCTCGGCGCCGCCGGTCTCGGCCCCGCCGGTCTCGGCCCCGCCGGTCTCGGCCCCGCCTGTCTCGGGCCCGCCGAGCGGCGACGCGGCCCCGCAGCCGAGCCTCGTCGTCGAGGAGGCCGAGGTCGACTGGAGGCCCCGCCGCACCGCGCCTGTCGCCGTCGCGCTCGGCCTCGCGGCCTCGGTCGTCGGCGTGTGGCTGTTCGTGGGCCGCGGCGCGCCGGAAAGCGGCCCGGCCGCGCCCGAGCAGGCGCGCCGCGCGGAGTCGCCGCCGGTGGCGATCAACGCGCCGACGCCCGCCGCGCCGACGCCCGCCGCGCCGACGCCCGCCGCGCCGACGCCCGCCGCGCCGACGAACGACGGCCCCTCGACCGAGGCGGCTCCCACCAGGGAGGCGCCCGTGCTCGCGCCCTCCCCGGAGCCGAGCGGCGCGACCGCCGTGACGCCTGCGCGCCAGGAGGGCGCCGCGCGCGCGCGCGGCGCCCCCGATCCGGCCGCGACGTGGACGTCGCGCGCGCTGTCCAGCGCTTCAGCGCCCGCGCGGCAGGGCAAGGCTGCCTCCTCCGCGCAGCGGACCAGGACGCAGGGCGCGCCCGCGGGCTCGCCGCCGTCCGCCGGCACGGCGGCCGCCGCGGACAAGCGTCTCGGCTTCTGAGAAAGCGAATGAACGGTCGATCGAGGGCCCTGGGGACCGCAATCATCGCGCTCGCGCTCGCGCTCGTGGCGCCTTCGCGGGCCGCCGACGTCGACCCCGCCACCGTGAACGCCGCCCGGGCCCTCGCGGAAGAGGGCCTCGCCCTCTTCGACAAGGGCGACTACGCGGCGGCGCTCGACAAGCTGGGGCGCGCCGACGAGCTGATCCAGGCGCCCACCATCGGCCTGTACGCGGCGCGCTGCCTCGAGCGGCTCGGGCGGCTCATCGAGGCCTCTGAGCGCTACCTGCAGGTGAGCCGCATGCAGCTCGACGCCTCGGCCAGCGACGTCTTCAGGGCGGCGGTCGCCGACGCCGAGAAGGCCTACAACGATCTCAAGCCGCGGATCCCGAAGCTCGCTGTCGGGGTGCGCGGCGCCCCGGAGCGCGAGGTGCAGATCACCATCGACGGCAAGGTGGTGCCGCCGGCGCTCGTGGGGGTCAGCCGGCCCGTCGATCCGGGCAAGCACGTCGTCGAGGGCGCGTGGGCTGGCCGCGTCGTCCGGCAGGAGATCACGCTGCCCGAGCGCGACGAGTCGGCTGTCACGCTCGAGTTCCCCGTCGTCCCCCCGAAGCCCCCTGCTGTCGTCCCGCGGCGCGCCGACCCCGCGCCGGACACCGCGCAGCGCGTGTTCGGCTGGACCGCTGTCGGCGCGGGCGCGGCCGGGCTCGTCGTCGGGGGCATCACGTTCGGCGTCGCCAGCGCGCTGCGGGGCGATCTGATCGATCTCGGGTGCTCCCGGCGGGTCGAGTGCCCTGACACGCCGCAGACGCGCGACAAGCTGGACTCGTACAACAGCGTGCGCCTCGTCCCCGCGCCGTCGCTCATCGTGGGCGGCGTGCTCGCCGCGGGCGGCGTCGCGCTGCTCCTCACCGTGCCGTCCGCGTCCTCGGCGTCGAAGCGCGGCGGCGCGGCGGCCCGCGCGTGGATATCGCCGTGGGGCGCGGGGATCGCGGGGGTCTTCTGATGGAACGCAGCGGTTTGCTGATCGTTTGCGGCGCGCTCGCCGCGGCGGGCGCGCTGGTCGGGTGCTTCGACAAGGGCGTCCTCCTGGCGAACACCGGCGGCGGAGGCGCCGCGCAAGGCGGCGGCGGCGGCGGCGGCGGCGCGGGCGGAGCTGGCGCCGAGGGCGGCGCGGGCGGCGTCGGCGGCCAGGGCGGCGCGACGTCGTCCTCGTCCGAAGGCGGCGGGGGCTGCGAGCCCTGCTATGAGGGCCCGGTCGGTACCGAGGGAGTCGGCGCGTGCAAGGGCGGCTGTCGGCAGGGCGGCACGTGCGAGCGTCAGGTGGTCCCCGGGGCCGAGGACTGCGCGACAGCGGAGGACGAGACGTGCGACGGCGGCAGCGGCACGTGCGACGGAGCGCCCACGTGGAGCGTCCAGATCGGAGGCGGCGGCGAGCAGCGCGGCCTCGACGTCACGTTCGACGGCGGGGGGAACATCCTTGTCGCCGGCAGCTTCTCCGGGCGGACGGATTTCGCCAATAGCCTCGGATCGACCGACGGCTTCGTCGTGAAGCTCACGCCCGAGAGCGGCCAGACGGACTGGCCAACGGTGTTCGGCGGATCGGGCACGGATCTCTGCAGCGCGGTGGCGCGCGACCGGGACGACAACGTGATCGTGGCCGGTAATTTCGAGGGCACCGTCAACTTCGACGGGACGACGTTCACGAGCCAGGGCAGCGACGTGTTCGTGGCGAAGCTCGACCCGGGGGGCACCCTGCTCTGGATCAAGCGCATCAGCGGCCCGAACTCCGACAACGCGTACGGGGTCGCGGTGGACTCGGAGAACAACATCTTCGTCGCGGGCATGTTCTCCAACTCGGCGAACGTGCTGGATGAGACGACGATGAGGGGCGGCGGCGGAGAGGACATCTTCGTCGTGAAGATCGACGCGGAGGGCCACCACGTCTGGAACAGCCATTTCGGCGACACGAGCCCTCAGGCCGCGCTCGACGTGGCCGTCGCGCCCGACGACAACGTGGTCGTGGCCGGCCGTGTGGCCGGCACGGTGCGGTTCGGACAGGACGTCTACGTCGCGACGAGCCACGACGCCTTCGTGGCGAAGCTCGACGGGGCGACGGGCGCGCCGCTGTGGTCCAGGGGCTTCGGCGACACGATGGACCAGGAGTTCACGAGCGTCGCGGTGGGCAAGAACGGGAACATCGCCGTCGCAGGAAACACGAAGGGAGAGATCCGCGTCGGTGGATTGCCCCTGCCTTACGGCGGAGAGACAGACGCTGTCGTCGCGGCCTTCAGGGCCGACGGCACGCACCTCTGGAGCCACACCTACGGCGACGGGGAGGAGCAGCGAGCGCTCGGGGTGGCGGTCGACGGGGCGGGCAACGTCCTCGTGGTCGGAGAGTTCGAGGGCAGGATCGATTTCAAGAAGCGGCTCCTCACGTCGAACGGCGGCTTCGACGCCTTCGTGGCGAAGCTCGCGCCGACCGACGGCGAGACGCTCTGGGCGACGTCGTTCGGCGACGGAGGGGAGCAGCGCGCCGCGGCCGTCGCCGTGGACCCGCTGGGGAACATCGCGTTGACGGGCCACTTCAGCGGCAGCATCGATCTCGGGGGCCCTCCCCTGACGAGCAGCACGGGCCAGGACGCGCTCGTCGCCAAGCTGCAGCCCTGACGTCCACGCCGCGCCGAGCGCGCTGCGGCGAACCGCGATCGCGCCCGCGCGTCGCGCGCGCGGCCCTCGAGCGGCTCGCCGCTGCGAAGCATACGCGGGCCAGGCGCGATAGAAGCCTCAGAGAGGAAAACGCCATCGGGCCAATCCCGAACAGGAATTGTGCTGCTCTCCGAGAGATGCTTTCGCGTGAAGCGATGACCCGGCTCGGAGCCAATGCGCTGAGAGGAATGCCTCGTGCCTCATCGAGGCATCGGCGGCTCTCCATCGCTTTTCGATCAACAGGCACAGTGGATCAATCTACCGAGCAGGGGCAGGACATCGGTTGGACCAGGGGAACACAACGCTGTCCGGGTGAGCGCTCCGTGTACCAGCACGATTGATCCACCCGGATCAACCGTGACTCGCTCCCTCCACCGCGGCTCGCCGCTCGCTCACCGCGAACGCCGCGTCCCGCCCGCCGCTCTCGCTCGCCGGGGTGTGAACGTTCACGATCGACGAGGGCGTCGCACCTGGCACCACACTTGCCTGGCGAGGGATCGCTCACGGAGGCAGAGGAGGAGGTCTCGCGCGATGAGGAACAACCAAGAGGGCCCGGGAGCGCGTTACTATCAACCCGCCACGCACGCTCAGGGGGCGATGACGGGCGTGCACGCAGCGGTCCAGGCGTCCCCCAGCATCGCGCCGGTGGCGGCAAGCGTGCCGCCCATGTCGATGACCGGGGACCTGGATCGCGAGCTCGAGGCGCTCGCCCAGGGCGTGCGGCAGAAGCGGCGGAATCGGCTCGTGTTCGGGATGGGGCTGATCATGGCGGCCGCGGCGGCGGTCGCGGTCACCACCTTCGCGGGCAAGGTCAAGGAGGCCGAGGCCGCCCAGGCCGAGGCGGTGGCCGCCCGCGTCGCCGAGCAGGACCGGATCGCGCAGCTCAACCTCGATATCGAGGAGCGCAACAGGAAGATCTCCGAGCTGAGCCTCGCGCTCGAGACGGCCAAGAGCGACGCGGAGAAGGCGCAGAAGGCGTTCGCCGCGTACAAGGCCGCGGAGGAGGCGAAAGCCGCCGCGGGGGACGAGGAAGAGGTCGACGCGAAGGCGTCGAAGCTCCCGGCGAAGGCCGTCGCTGTCAGGCGCGGCCGGGCTGCGCCGGCCATGGCCGCGCGGGCCACCCGCGCGGTGGTGTCGGCGAAGAAGGCCGGCAAGTGCGTGTGCAAGCAGGGCGACCCGCTCTGCGGCTGCCTGTGAGCTGCGGCGCGCGGCTCATCCTCTCCAGACGAAGCTGACAGGATCGAGGGGCCGGGCGAGGCCCGCGCGGCGAGGGCCGCGCGGCCGGACCGGGAGAACGGCGCGCGGCCGAGGCGCTTGCGCGGGGAGCGCGTCGCCTCGGCCGGGGCTCACGGCACGTTCGCCGCGCCTGGCGTCATGGTCGCGGAGAAGGCCCAGTCCGAGGCGGCATCGTTCGTGTCCGTCCCGTTGGGCAGGCGGCAGAGCGAGCCGGGCATGGCGGCCGCGTTGCTGTCCGCCACCGAGGTCGGCAGGAAGGTCCCCTCGACGAGGCTCACGGTGGCCCCCTCGATCGCGACGGCGGTGATCGCCCCCTCGTAGGAGAGCGCGTCGATCAGGATCCCCGTGGCGGTGTTCACGAGCGCGATCCCGTCGGGAGCCCCGTTCTGCACCCGGTCGGTCTGCGCGCCCTCGAAATCGATCTTCAGCGCGCCGTCCGGCACCGCGACGGCCGTGCTGCCGACAACGAGGTACTGGCCCGCCGCGAGCGTCCCGGCAGGGCCCAGGTCGAACCTGCCGTAGACCGACGGCGGGACCGACGAGCCATTGACCAGCACGAGCACGTGACCGGCGAGGTCCACCGGCGCGCCGGTGCCGTTATAGATCTCGATGAACTCGGCCCCGTCGGTCATCGCCTGGTCGTAATCGACCTCGTTGATCACGAGCCCTCCCGTCGGCGTCGCGGTCCCGACCGTGGCGGTGAGCGAGCTCGATCCGAGCGCCGCTGTCACCGTCGCGCCGGCCGCCGAGCCGCCGTCCACGTAGTCGAACGTGGCGCTCTGCTGCCCGCCCGGGACCGTGACCGATGCAGGGAGGGTGCCAGCGTCCGCCGGGTCGAGCGCGAGCTCCACGACAGCGCCCCCCGGTGGCGCCGGGATGTCGAGCGTCACGGTGAACGACACCGTGCCGCCGGGCGCCACCTCGCCCGAGGCCGGCTCGAGCGAGGCAAGCGCCGGCTCCTCGACCGGGTCGAGGACGCGCACCGTCGCGGTCAGGCTGCCGTCGCCGAGCGTGGCCGTGAGCGTCGCCGCCGTGGTCGCCGCCACGCCGTCGAGCAGCACGGGGGCGCTCACGGCGCCCGCGGGCACTGTCACGCCGCCGCCCACCACAGCGAGCGCCGGATCCGCCGACGTCACCGCCACGAACGTGTCGGCCGGCGCAGGCCAGGAGAGCGTCACCGCGACCGGCTCCGGGAGAGACGGCGCGGCGGCCTGTCCGACGTACGCGAACGACGCGGCCGGCCCGAACACCGCGAGACGTGGAGCGCCCCAGACCAGGTCCTCCGCGCCGCGCGGCTCCACCTTCGAGTCGTCGTTGCGGAAGGTGAGGATGCCGCGGATCGTCGCGAATTCATGGCCGACCGCGGGGAACGGCGCCGCCCGGTACAGGAGGTCGTCCACGCGCAGATCGCCCGTGACGATGAGCTCGTAGTACATGGCGTCGAGCCCGATCACGGCGACGTCCTGCACCTCGACAAGGACGCCCTCGAGCTCGGCCGCGCGCGGGCCGCCGGTGGCGATGTCCGCCGGCGCGACGCGCTCGGGCGCCGGCGGCGCCTCGCCGAGCGACGCGACCACCTCGGTCACCGCGGAGCCGAGCTGGATCTGGCCGTAGAAGGTCGAGACGACCGCGCTCGTGATCCGCACGCGATCGCCCACCTTCACGGGGTTTTCGGGGCTGTACACGTAGACGCCCGAGTAGGCCGCCGCCGTGTAGCCCGGATCGCCCGGCTTCACCTGCACGAAGAAGCCGCTGCTGTGCTGCCCGGTGACGAGCGCGTTCTGCAGGGCCACCGTCGCGCCCTCGGCGACCGTGCCGTTCTTGATGTCGTAGATCGACACCGTGCACCCCCGCACCCCCGGGTTCGCCTCCGCCGGGCAGAGGTCGCACGGGTCGCCCTTGCCGTCGCCGTCCATGTCGGCCTGCTCGGCGTTCTGGAGGCCAGGGCAGTTGTCCGCCTCGTTCAGCACGCCGTCGTTGTCGCTGTCGTCCGGGTTCAGCTCCGAGCAGACCTCGCTGCCCGCGTCGAGCGGGCACGGGTCGCAGGCGTCGCCCTCGCCGTCGCCGTCGAAGTCGGCCTGGGCCTCGTTGTCGAGCGGCCGGACGGGGTTGAAGACGCCGGGGCAGTTGTCCGCGCCGTCGGCGATGCCGTCGCCGTCGCGATCGTCGTCCGTCGGCTCCCCGGTGTACACGGTCGAGCCGTTCACCGAGGCGTTCACGGGCGCTGTCGCGGCGCGGGACGGCGTGCACAGCGGCTCGCGCTCGGGCTCGCCGCAGAAGAAGGCCGGGTAGATATCGCCCGCCGCCGCCTCGAGCTCCGCCAGCGTCATCCCGATCTCGTCCTGCAGACAGACCTGCTTGGAGGCGCCGCACACCTCGAGCGCGTCGCACGCCTCCTCGCCCCGGACCGCCGACACCACGGCCGCGTCGCCGTAGAGAACCTTCCCGCCCCGCATCACGAGGACGACGTCCTGCGGCTCGGCCGCGACGATCGCGCGGTGGCCGTCGCGCTCTGCGCCGTCGAAGATCGCGATGTCCGCGACCTTCCCCGCGGCGAGCGCTCCGATCGCGTCGTCCGTGGCGGTGACCGCGGCGGCGTTCCCGGTCACCATCGTCCACAGCTCCTCGTCGGTGAAGAAGCCGTCGTAGTATCTCTCGTTGAGCGACGCCGCGCACCGGAGCTCGCGCAGGAGGTTCATCGAGCCGGTCGCGATCCAGTCGGTGCCCAGCGCGATCTGCACCCCGAGGCGGGAGGCCGCGGTGACGACCGCTGTGTCGCCGTAGAGGGTGATGTTGGAGCGCGGAGACCAGATGAGCGCCGTGCCGTTCACCGCCATGGCCGCGTAGTCGAGCGCGGTCAGGCCGATGCCGTGGATGTACGCGCTCTGCGGCAGCAGCACGTCGTTCGGCGCGGTCTGCAGACAGACGAACTCGTTGCGCGCCGACGCCTCGATCCCCTCGGCGACGTGCGGGCAATAGGCGTCCTCTCCCGCGATGTCCTCCTGCGTCACCATGCCGCTCGAGTAGCCGCAGCCGCTCGCGAGCTCGCGGCCGCTCGAGTCGCGGAGCGGGAAGGTGTCGAAGTTGACGGGCTTCTGCCCGAGGCCTTCCTGGTCGGCCCGGTCCAGGTTCCGGAGCAGCCCGGTCGCGCTCCCGGAGCCGACGATCGACGTCGCGCCGCCCATCAAGAAGCGGAGCTCGCCCCACCGGATCTGCGCCTGGGTGGCCGAGCCGGGGGTGTCGATCGCCGTGTGCTCGTTGTTGCCGGTGCGCCAGTCGTGCCGGTGCTCGTAGCGCTCCTCGGTCGGGGTATACGGGCTGTTCTGCGTGAACGTGATGTGGTCGTGCGTGTTGATCAGCGCCGGGGAGACGACGCCGGTCGGACACGTGATCTCCGTCGCGCCCGGCGCCTCGCAGTCGCAGCCGACGCACGCGATCGCCCCTCGCTCGTCCACGAGCACCCGCCCGCCGCGGAGCACCGTGCCCGGCGTGAGCACGACGCCCCGGATCAGCGTGGCGCCCGCGCCGGGGACGACCTCGCACGTCCCCTCCCCGAGCGGCGCCAGCTCCTCGCACACGATCTCCCGGGGCGGCGTCTTCGTGCAGTCGACCTCGCAGCCGTCCCCCCCCGCGACGTTGCCGTCGTCGCATTGCTCGCCCGGGTCGACGGCGCCGTCGCCGCAGCGCGGGGGCGCCTCGATCTGGCACGCCGCCGAGCAGCCGTCGCCGTCCTCCGTGTTGTCGTCGTCGCATTGCTCGCCCGGGTCGAGCGCGCCGTCGCCGCAGCCGAGCTTCGGCGACTCCTCGATCTGGCATGTCGGCGAGCAGCCGTCGCCGTCCGCCGTATTGCCGTCGTCGCACACCTCCCCCGCGTCGACAACGCCGTCGCCGCATATGCCGGAGGGGTATTGCCCCCCGTCGTCGTCCCCGCAGCCATTGAAGGACAGAAGGCCCACGAGCACGGCCATCAGCCGCGCGAAGCGCATCGACGTGTGAGGCATGACGTCAATGTAGGCGATGCCAACGCCCGCCGCTGTTTCCGTTGGGTGACGCGCCCGTCAGCTCCGCCGCCGCGAGCGCCTCGAGGCGAGCGCGCCGGCACCGAGCAACGCGAGCCAGCCCACATCGGCGATGCCGCCGGGCGCGCCGGCGGCGAGGCTGCACGCGCTCTCCCGCCGCTGTCCGTCGATCGGCCGCCCCCCGGTGCCGTTGCCGACGGGTTGCGCCGGGGAGCCGCTCGCGCCGCCGCTCGACCCGTTGCCCCCGTTGCCGCTGCCGCCCCCCGGCCGCCCGCCTTCCCCGGGCTCGCAGCCCTTGGCCGACGCGCGGAGCGCGTCGAGCGCGAGCTTGGCGACGCCGGTCTCGTCCACGAGGCCGTAGGACGCATCGTCGCTCACCGTGTCCTGGTAGCCGGCCCAGACCACGCCGGCGATGTCCTTCCGCGCCGACAGGAGATCGAAGGCGGCGGTCAGGTTCGCCGCCTGGAGCTCCGCGCCGACGAGCGTCGTCGCCCACGCCGTCCCGGTCACGACGCCCGGGCTCTCGTCCCGCTCCTGCTCGGCGACGTCGCGCACCTCGTCCAGATAGCCGGTGATCGCGGCCGGATCGATCTCGCCGAACTGGCTCACGAACACCTGATGACCGACGTAGGCCCACGGATACCGCTCGCCGTAGGTCGCCTCGAGCTCGTCCCACACGCGCTGGTCATAGAACTCGCGCAGGTAATCGAGCGCTGGAGACGGCATCAGGGCGTCGTCCGAGACGAGCAGGCCGCCCGTGATCAGCGAGAGCTCGCCGGCGTTGAAGAGCGCCTCGTTGCGGGCGCGGATCTGGGCGAAGATCTGCGCGAGCACCCGCGGCAGGACGTAGGTGCAACCGGCGTTCGCGGGGTCGGCCGCGGCGTCGGGGTTCACCGCGCAGTTCGGCTGACTCCAGATCTCCCAGCGGACGACGTCCCCGGCGAACCACGTCATGAGCGCCTCTGCCGTGTCGGCGAACTCCTCCACATAGCGGTTGTTGCCGTCCCCGTCGCGGTCGTCGTTCCAGAGGTCCTGTCCTCCCCGGACCGCGCGGTGGGAGAGCACCCCGAGCGGCTCGAGGCCCGCGTCGAGCACGGCGTCGATGACGGCCTCGTACTCGTCGAGCTTGTCGTCGTCCCACGCGTCGTCACCGTCGAGCTGGAACTCGACGCGCACGGCGCCGGCGCCCGCGCGCGCGAGCTGGTCTGCGCGGTCCTCGTCGAGGATCACCTTCCCCGCCTTGACGGGCGCGCCGGGATCGACGCCATAGAAGCTGCAGGGTACGTCCTGCGCGGCCAGCGCGGGCGGCGCGAGGAAGAGCGCGGAGGAGGCGGTAAGAGCGACAATGGCTGCACGCATGTTTCGAGGATAGCTGGCGCGCGCGCCTCGACCAAGAAACGACCCCGGCAAGAAGCGTCCATGCTAGGGAGACGCGTCGCATGGCTTCCCTGGAACAAGAGCTGGAACAAGGGCGGGGACCTGGGCTGGAAGACGAGCGCGGGCGCGCCGACGTCGCCCCTCCGGACGGCGAGGTGGACGAGGCGGGCGGCGACGAGCCAGAGGCGCCCCCCGCCCGGAGCTTGCGCGAATGGCTGCGCGGCGCGCCGCTCTCCGGCCGCCTGCACCTCGCGCTCGGCCTCGTGCTGCCGGCCGTCCTCCTCGTCGCGAACATGGTGCGGGTGCGCTCGTTCACGATCGACGACGCGTACATCTCGTACCGCTACGCGCGCAATTTCGCCCGGGGCCTCGGGCTCGTCTACAACGCGGGCGAGCGGATCGAGGGGTACACGAACTTCCTCTGGACCGTGCTGCTCGCGGCCGGCATCAAGGTCGGCCTCGACCCCGACGTCCTCGCCAAGGTGCTCGGCGGGCTCGCCGCCTGCGGCTCGCTCGGCGCGCTCTATCTGCTCGCGAACCGGCTGCGCCCGCTCGGCGCGATCCCGTGCATCGCGACGTGGCTGTTCGCGAGCTCGATCGTGCAGAGCGGATATGCCGTCTTCGGCCTGGAGACGCCGCTCTTCGTGCTGCTCGTCCTCGCCGGCACAGAGATGATGTTCCGCGAGCGCGACCGGGGCACGGGCTTCCCGTATTCGGGCCTCGTCTTCGGGCTGGCCGGCCTGACCCGCCCCGAGGCGCCGATGTTCCTCGGCATCCCGATGCTCTTCCTCGGCCTGCGCTTCTTCGGGCGGCAGAACCTCCTGCGCGGCGTCGTCTTCGCCGCGCCCATCGCGCTCCACATGCTCTGGCGGCACAGCTACTACGGCACGTGGCTGCCGAACACGCTGAGCGCCAAGACCGGGAGCCTCGCCCAGCAGCTCGCCGGCGGGCGGCACTACATCGGCGAGTACGTCGAGCACACGTGGCCGGCGCTCCTGCTCGCGCTCTTCGGCCTCTGCGTGGCGATCGTCGCGCGGCACCGCGACGCGCTGTGCGTCGGGGCCCTCGCGCTCGCGGTGGCCGGCTACGTGCTCCTCGTCGGCGGCGACTGGATGCCGTTCTATCGCTTCATGAGCCCGTTCGAGCCGTTCTGCTTCCTCCTCGCGGGCCTCGGCGCGCGCTCGCTGCTCGAGCCGATGCTCCCGGCGCTCTCGGCCCGCGCCGCGCGCGCGGGCGCCGGCCTCGCCCTCGCCGCGGGCGCCGGGCTGCTCATGGCCGGCAGCATCGTCGCGCTGGGCGCCTTCCGGGCGCAGCGGATCGACAGCGCGCAGCACCGGATCCTCGACGACGAAAAGCGGTTCTGGGACAGCGCCGCCGGCGGCGCCGCCGCGTGGTTCCTGCAGCACGGCCAGCCCGGCGAGGTCGCGGTGGGCGACATCGGGTACATCGGGTACACGACCGACTATCCGGTGCTCGACCTGCTCGGCCTTGTCGACCCGGTGATCTCCAAGCTCCCGGGCGGCTACACGCACAAGACCGGCCCTGGCTACGTGAAGCGCGTGTTCGACAAGGCGCCGCGCTACTTCGTGTTCGTCGGCGGCGCCGACACGTGCGACAAGCTCCCGTTCCCGGCGCAGGAGAAGCTCCGCAAGGACCGGCGCTTCCGGGGCGTCTACGACGTCGCCGGCATGGTCCGTCACAGCAAGAACGGCTACTGGTGCATCTTCGAGCGGCGCGCCGATGCGCCGCCGCCCCCCGCGGCGGCCGCCGCCCCCTGAGCGCCGCCGCCCCTCGCGGCGGCCGCGCCCCGAGCGCCGCCGCCGCCCCGCCGATGCGCGCGACCCCACCATCGAGCCGCGCGACCCCACCGCCGACGCGCAAGGTTTGCTAGCATCGCCGCCCCATGCCCTGGCTCTGGTACGTAGGTCCCCTCGCGTTGCTCGTCGTCTGGTACCTGACCGGCTTGCGCGGTCGGCACGAGTCGCGGCGCGACGCCGAGCTCGTGCGGTGGCGCGCGCTGATGACCCCGAAGCCGGCCGCGCGCCGGTCCGGGGCGCACGGCCGGAAGACGACCGCCGAGGTCGCCGGCCCGCGCCCGGTGCGCTCCGCGCCGTCCAGCCTCGAGCGGATGCTGCAGGAGACGGGCGGCGGCAGCGTCATCGCCCGCTACGAGCTCGTCCCGAAGCTCGCCTTTGTCGCCGTCGTCGGGCCGGACGCGAAGAACGGCAGCGAGTACCAGGTCGTCCTCGCCAAGCTCGCCAAGCCCGCGCCCCGGCTCACCGTGTGCCCGCTGCCCATCGTCGACGGCAGCCGCGTCCCGAACACGGGCATCCAGTTCAAGAAGGACCCGGAGTTCATGGAGCAATTCCTTGTCGAGGGGGCGGAGGCGAAGGCCATCGGCCGGTGGCTCTCGACGCGCGTCCGCGATGCGCTGCGCGACTTCCCTGACGCGTGGCTGTTCGTGCAGGACCGCGTCATGGCGCTCGCGGCGTACGGCCCCGTCGACGCGGAGCGCCTGGAGGAGCTCGTGATCGCCGCCGACGCGATCTTCGCGGATCACGGCAGCGATGGCGCGCCTTCCCTTCTCTTCGAGGGCGACAGCGAGGGGGAGGACGACGAGGACGACGCCGACGACGAGGAAGAGGACGACGACGACGGCGACGAGGACGACGACAGCGACGAGGAGGAGGCGCCTGCGTCGGCCCCCGCCGGCTCCGCCAAGCAGGGGGCGCCCGCGTCCGGATCGAGCCGGCCTGCCCCGCGCAGGTCGTAGAGCGCCTCCCCGCGCCGGGCATCCTCCGGGCGCGCGCCGCCCCCAGCGCGCCACGACATCTCCCTTCATCCCCCTCGCACCTCGGCCGATATGCCATCTCGCGGCCGCGGACGGCGCCGTTCGGCGGCCACAGAGGGGCCGAGGCGTGTTAGTCATCGCAGCCGGGCCTGATTGAACGCGAAACCGCTGCTCTCCTCCGCCGTCCTGCTCTCGCTGTGGCTCGCGGCGCCGTCGGCCGCCCCGGCAGAGAAGAACGGTTGGGTCAAATCCCAGGGCTCCCGCGCGGAGCTCGAGATCGACGTCCTGAGCAAGTCGGCCGACTGGTCGATGGACGACGTCGACGCCGAGGTGAGCACCTTCGGCCTGAGCTTCGCGCTCGTCGGTCAGCTCGCGTGGCGCGGCCGGCTCCACCTCGACGCGGAGCTCCCGCTCGCCTACGGCAGCGTCTCCGCCTCGTTCCGGTCGACGCGGCTCGGCGTCGACGAGAGCAGCAGCGCCGGCAGCCTCCTCTTCGGCAACCCCACGCTCGGCGTCCACTACGCGCGCGCCCTCTCGCGCAAGCTCGCCGTCTTCGGCGGCGGCTCGCTCTCGCTCCCCGTCCTCAGCGACCCCAACGCCGACGCGCGCGCCACGCTCCAGGCGACGCTCCCGGCGCGCGCCTTCTTCGACCTGCACCGGCTCATCCCCCAGCATTTTCCCCTGAGGGCCCGCGGCGGCGTCGAGGCCGAGGTCGCCACGCGGCTCATCTGCCGCGCCGAGACAGCGGTCATGCTCGCCCTCCCGACCGCCGGGGGCGACGCCGAGCTCGTGCTCGAGCAGGGCACCGAGCTCGAGCTGCGCACCAGGGGCTCGTTCGGCGGCGGGCTGCGGCTGCAGGCGGCGCTGACGCTCACGCAGGAGGACATGGCGCAGCTCGCGTTCGAGCCGTTCGCCCTCTACGCGCCGGCGAAGTCCAATTTCTACGGCCGGGCGGGGCTGCTCGTGGCGCTCGACCCGTCGCTCGGGTTCGGCCTCGCCGAGGACAAGATCGCCACGCTGCGGCTCGCCGTCGGCCACAGGTTCTGAGCGCGCCCCCCGCCGCCCGTCGTACGCTGCGCGGACAGGGAGCGCGCGCGGGCGAAAGGCGGGTGGGTCGGCGATGGGCGAGCATCAGGTCTCCGAGCAGGTGAACGAGGAGCAGCTTCAGGCCTTCATGCGGGCGCTGCTCGACGACGTGGAGGCGCTCGAGCAGATCCTCCGCGACGACCGCATCGAGTCGGGCGTGCGCCGCATCGGCGCCGAGCAGGAGATGTTCCTTGTCGACCGCGCGCTCCGGCCCGCGCCGCTCGCGCCCGAGGTGCTCGAGCGGGCGGCCGACGGCCGGCTCACCACCGAGCTCGCCCGCTTCAACCTGGAGGCGAACCTCTGCCCGCTGCCGTTCGGCGGCGACTGCCTCCGGCGGCTCGAGGCCGAGCTCTCCGACGTCGTCGGCCGGGCCGCCGAGGCCGCGCGCGCCCTCGGCGCCGAGGTCCTGCTCGCGGGCATCCTCCCCACCCTGCGCGCCGGCGATCTCCGCCTCGAGAACCTCACGCCGTCGCCGCGCTACAACGAGCTCAACCGCGCGCTCCTCCAGCTCCGCCAGGGCGATTTCCGCGTGTCGATCCACGGGCTCGACGAGCTCGAGATGACGCACGACAACATCCTGCTCGAGGCGTGCAACACGAGCTTCCAGGTCCACCTCCAGGTCGGCGCGCGGGAGTTCGCGCCGCTCTACAACCTGGCCCAGGTGGTGACCGCCCCCGTCCTCGCCGTCGCCGTCAACTCGCCGCTGCTCCTCGGCCAGCGGCTCTGGCACGAGACGCGGATCGCGCTCTTCGAGAGCTCGATCGACACGCGCCCGACCGACCGCGACGTCCGGCAGCACCGGCCCCGCGTGCACTTCGGCGACGGCTGGGTGCGCGAGGGCGCGCTCGAGCTCTTCCGCGAGGACATCGCCCGCTTCCGCGTGATCATGACCGCCGAGACCGGCGAGCACCCCGCGGCCGTGCTCTCGCGCGGCGAGGTGCCGGACCTCAGGGCGCTGCGCGTCCACAACGGCACCGTCTACCGCTGGAACCGCCCCTGCTACGGCGTCGCGGACGGGATCGCGCACCTGCGCGTCGAGAGCCGCGCGCTGCCCGCGGGCCCCACGATCCTCGACGAGGTCGCGAACGCCGCCTTCTTCTTCGGCCTCATGTCGGGCCTCGCCCCCGAGCACCCGCGCATCGACCTGGAGATGCCGTTCGAGGACGCCAAGGCGAACTTCTTCGCGGCGGCGCGCCACGGCCTCAAGGCGCAGCTCACCTGGCTCGGGCAGAGCCTCCCCGCCGCGGAGCTCGTCCTCTCGCGCCTCCTCCCGGCCGCCCGCGCGGGCCTCTCGGCCGCGGGCATCGACGCGGCGGACATCGACCGCTACCTCGGCGTCGTCGAGGAGCGCGTGCGCCGCGGCCAGACAGGCGCCCAGTGGGCGCTCGGCTCGCTCGCGTCCATGGCCGGGCGCGGCACCCCGGAGATGCAGCACCGCGCGCTCTGCGCCGCGATGCTCGCCCGCCAGCAGGAGGAGGCCCGCGGCGGCGGCTCGGCGCGCCCGGTGCACACATGGGAGCCCGCCGCGCTCGAGCCCGACCTCGACCTGCTGCGCGAGAGCTACAGGACCGTCGGCCAGTTCATGTCGACCGATCTCTTCACCGTGCGCCCCGCCGACATCGTCGACTTCGCCGCGAGCGTCATGGACTGGCGCCACGTGCGCCACGTCCCGGTCGAGGACGACCAGGGCCGCCTCGTCGGCGTCGTCTCGCACCGCGCCCTGCTCCGCCTCACCGCCCGCGGCGCCGCGGCGCCGAACGGCTCCGCCCCGCCCACTGTCGCGTCCATCATGCGCCCCGATCCGGTGACGATCACGCCCGAGACGCCGACCCTCGAGGCCATGCGGATCATGCGCGAGCAGCGCGTCGGCTGCCTCCTCGTCGTCGCCGGCGAGCGGCTCGTCGGCATCGTGACCGAGCGCGATCTCCTCGACGTCTCGGCGAGGCTTCTCGAGGCCTTCCTGCGCGATGGGTGAGCGGCCGCGCATCGCGGCGGAGTGAAGAGGGAAACGCAAAGGCGCCAGAAGAAGCCGAGACAGGATCTTCTCGAGGTCTTCTACGTCTCCTTACGTCTTTTCGCGCCTTTGCGTCCTAACGCTTTGCTCTCGACCGACCGCTATCCAGGAACGACGCGCGGAGCAGCGCTCCGCGCGCGGCTCACAGGTCGCTGACCTCGGTGCACGTCATCGCGTCGCCGCGCGCCTGGCAGTCGAGGAGCGTGCCGGTTGTCTTGAAGAAGCCCTGCTTCGAGCGCGTGACCTGGTAGCGCGTCCCGTCGATCTGCCGGATGCTCGTGTAGGCCCCCTGGCAGCCGACCGCGCCGAGGCTCGCGAGCAGCACCCCGAGAATCATGATCTTCTTCATTCGCCCGCCTCCGTGATCTCGACCTCGCTGCACTCCGCCTTGCCCGGCGCATCAGGGCACATCCAGATCGCAGGCATGTTGTTCTTGTGCCCGGTGACATACACGTAGCCCGGACCGGCCGGCGCCGAGCCCGTGGCCCACGTCGCACACCCGGCCATCGCCGAGGCGCTGCAGACCAGCAAACCGAATTGAATAAATTTCCGCATGGCCCAACACGCTACGAAGGTGCGCCGGTGTAGGCCAAATTCACGACAGCGATCGTCCGGCCGTCCTGCCTGCACCCTGACGACGCGTGTTCCCCCTCGCGTGTTTCCCCCTCGCGACGTGCGTTGTCCGCGTCGCGCTCCTCTCCGGGCGAGGTTGACACGTCGCGTTAGCACACCTAAGGGATCACCTCCCAACCGGCGTGCTCTGGCCAGCCGGGATCCGGGGGGCTGCGCGGGGGCGCGCGGGGCAGGCCCGCGGCGGGCTCTCCGGCGGCGGAGGAGTCGGCATGGCTTCAGGCAAGAAGGGGAAGGGCGGCGGCAAGAGCGGGGGGGCGAGCGACGGGAAGGGCGAGGGTGACCGCGTGGCGGTCGTCGCCGGGCTGCGCACGCCGTTCACCAAGGCGGGGACGTCGCTCAAGGCGCTGCGCACCGTCGATCTCGCCACCACCGTGGTCAAGGAGCTCATCCAGCGCAGCGAGGTGAGCCCGCGCGACGTCACGCTGGTCGTCTACGGCCAGGTGGTGCCGACGCTCGACTGGCTCAACATCGCGCGCGAGGTCGTGCTGCGCACGGGCCTGCCAAAGGACATCGACGCCTACAGCGTCTCGCGCGCCTGCGCCACGTCGCTCCAGGCCATGACAAGCGCCGCCGAGGCGATGCTCGCCGGCCAGCACGACGTCGCGATCGTCGGCGGCGCCGACAGCATGAGCGACGTCCCGCTCGGCGTCTCCCGCAAGCTCGCCGCCGCGCTGACCGAGCTCCAGAAGGCGCGGACGCTCGGCGCCCGGCTCGCGATCCTCTCCCGCCTCTCGCTGAAGGACATCGTGCCGCCGGTCCCCGGCTTCTCGCGCGAGCCGACCACCGGCGAGCAGATGGGCGAGGCCGCCGAGAAGATGGCGAAGCAGAACGGCATCTCGCGCGAGGAGCAGGACGCGATCGCGCACCGCTCGCACACGAACGCCGCGCGCGCCTGGCGCGACGGCACGTACGCGGCCGAGGTCATGCACGTGATCCCCCCGCCCTACGACAAGCCGGTCGAGCGCGACAACGTGGTCCGGGACGACTCGACCCTCGAGGCCTACGCGAAGCTGTCGCCGGCGTTCGACAGGCGCCACGGCACCATCACCGCGGGCAACGCGTCGCCGCTCACCGACGGCGCGAGCGCGCTGCTCCTGATGCGCGAGGCGAAGGCCAAGGCGCTCGGCTACGAGCCGCTCGGGTACGTGAAATCGTGGTCCTACGCCGCGGTCGACCCGGGCTGGCAGCTCCTGATGGCGCCGGTCTTCGCCGTGCCGCGGGCGCTCGATCGCGCCGGCCTCTCGCTCGCCGACATGGATCTCGTCGACATGCACGAGGCGTTCGCCGCCCAGGTCGCGTCCAACCTGAAGGCGCTCGCGTCGCCGTCGTTCGCCGCGGATAAGCTCGGCCGGTCCGAGGCCGTCGGCGAGATCGACCCGGAGCGGCTCAACGTGAACGGCGGCTCCATCGCGCTCGGCCACCCCTTCGCGGCGACGGGCGGGCGCATGGTGCTCTCCACGCTCCGCGAGCTCAAGAAGCGCGGCGGTCAGCACGCGCTCCTCACCGTGTGCGCAGCGGGCGGCCTCGGCGCCGCCGTGGTCCTGGAGGCAGCATGACGACGACGTTCAACCAGGCGGCGCAGGCGCCCGCGGAGCGGGGCCCGCTCTCCCTCGACGTCCGCCCCGACGGCGTGGCGGTCGTCACCTACGATGTCCCGGGCGAGGCGGTCAACACGCTGAAGCCCACGTTCGCCGGCGATCTCGAGCGGATCACGGCCCGGATCGCGGGCGACCCGCTCATCAAGGCGGCCATCCTCGTGTCCGGCAAGGCCGACACATGGATCGCGGGCGCCGACATCGACATGCTGAAGAGCGTCACCACGGCCGCGCAGGCCGAGGCGATCTGCCGCGCCGGCCACGAGGCGGTGCTGCGGATCGTGCGCTCGCCGAAGCCGATCGTCGCCGCGATCCACGGCGCCGCGCTCGGCGGCGGCCTCGAGGTAGCGCTCGCGTGCCACGCCCGCGTGCTGAGCGACGACAGGAAGACGCTGCTCGGCCTGCCCGAGGTGCAGCTCGGCCTGCTCCCCGGCATCAACGGCCTGCAGCGGCTGGCGGAGCGCGCCGGGCTGCAGGCGGCGCTCGACCACGGCCTCACCGGCAAGAACATGCGCCCCTCCAAGGCGCGGCAGCTCGGCGTCGCCGACGACGTGGTCCCCGCGGCGATCCTGCACGAGACGGCCGCGGCGCTCGCGCTCAAGCTCGCGCGTGTTGAAGGCGGCCCGCCGTTCCGCCCGGCGCCCGCCGCGAAGAAGGGGCCGAAGCTCGACCCCGCCGCGCTCACTCGGCTTGCCCTCGAGCAGAACCCGATCGGTCGCGCTGTACTTTTCCAGCAAGCGCAGAAAAAGACGCGCGAGAAGACAGGCGGGCATTACCCGGCGCCCGAGCGGATCATCGAGGTGCTGCGGACCTACGCGGAGCGGGGCTTCGAGGCGTCGAAGGACGTCGAGGCCCGGGCGTTCGGCGAGCTCGTCGTCTCGAGCACGGCGCACCGGCTGATGGAGATCTTCTTCGCCACGACGGCGATGAAGAAGGACACCGGCGTGGACGACCCGTCCGTGCAGCCGAGGAAGGTCGAGAAGATCGCGATGCTCGGCGCCGGCCTGATGGGCGCAGGCATCGCCTATGTCAGCCTGAACGCCGGCATCGCGGTGCGCCTCAAGGACCGCGACGACGCCTCGCTCGGCCGCGGGCTCAAGGTCGTGACCGACATCCTCGGCGAGCGGGTGAAGAAGAAGCAGATCACGGCGCTCGAGCGCGATCAAAAGCTCGCGCTGCTCACGACGACGACCGACACCTCGGGCCTGCGGGGCGCCGATCTCGTGATCGAGGCGGTGTTCGAGGATCTCGCGGTGAAGCACGCCGTCGTGCGCGAGGTCGAGGCGAACGGCAAGGACGACCTCATCTTCGCGTCGAACACGTCGTCGATCCCGATCGCGCGGATCGCGGCCGCGTCCCGGCGGCCGGAGAACGTGGTCGGGATGCATTACTTCAGCCCGGTGCACAAGATGCCGCTGCTCGAGGTCATCCGTACGGAAAGGACCTCTCCCGAGGTCGTCGCGACCGCCGTGGCGGTCGGCAAGCGGCAGGGCAAGACGGTGATCGTCGTGAACGATGGAGTCGGCTTCTACACGAGCCGCATCCTCGGTCCGTACATGAACGAGGCGAGCTGGCTCCTGGCCGAGGGGGTGGCGATCGAGCAGGTCGACCGTGCGCTTGTCGCGTGGGGCTGGCCGGTCGGCCCGCTGGCGTTGCTCGACGAGGTGGGCATCGACGTGGCCGCGCACGTCGGCCCGATCATGATCGAGGCGTTCGGCGATCGCATGTCCCCGCCGCCCACGATGGCCAAGCTGGTCTCCGACGACCGGAAGGGCCGCAAGAACGAGCGCGGGATGTACCTGTACGGCGCGGCGGCGAGGAAGAAGGGCAAGGGGAAGCACGCGGACGAGAGCGTGTATGCCGTGCTCGGCCTGCCGGTGCCGAAGGCGAAGGACAAGCCGCCGGTGCCTGTCGAGGAGATCCAGATGCGGTGCTCTCTCCAGCTCGTGAACGAGGCGCTGCATTGCCTCGGCGAGGGCATCCTGCGCGGCCCGCGCGACGGCGACATCGGCGCGATCTTCGGCCTCGGCTTCCCGCCCTTCCGCGGCGGCCCGTTCCGCTACGTCGACAGCCTCGGCGCCGCCGAGGTGCTCCGCCGCATCGAGGTCTACGAGCGCCGCTTCGGCAAGCGCTGGACGCCCGCCCCGGCCCTCGTCGAGGCGGCGAGGACCGGCAAGCCCCTCTACGCCTGACGCCTCCTGGGCGCGGCGTGGCCGCTCGCCTCCGCGCTGGCAGCCGCCGCGCGGAGGCGCGCCAGCGAGGTGAGGAACCTGCGCACCGCCGGCCATGCATTGCCGGGCTGCGCGCTCCTCGACCCGCAAAACCTTCGCGACCTATGCTGACGACGCGCGAGCCGATGTATGGTCGACACGCGGCCATAGAGCCGAGTTCCACACATATTTTTTGTAAGATGGCCCATTGATCGCGTACGATCGCTGGTTTAGCCTCACTTCGAAGTGAGGCGAGCTGGGACGCAGTCGTGGAAGGCTCGGAACGCCGAGGATAGCGTGAGCGGCGTACATCATCAGAAGGGCAGAGCCCTCGATGATCCTGCGTCTGGATTGAAGGTCCCGGTCGATGGAGCTGGCCCTGGAAAACCATCGAAAGCTTCGTGCCGCAGCCAGCAGGAGACGTTGGAATGAAACCTGTTCGCCGAAACGAAGGTAAGGACCGTTCTCCCAATCCCGCCCGCCGGTCGGATGAGGTCAAGAAGCAGGCGCGCACCAGCGCGAAGGCGCGCACCAGCGCGAAGAATGCCGCCGGCCGCGCAGCAGACAAGGGCAAGCGCGCCTCGCCGGCGGAGCTCGCCAGTACGCTCGAGCAGCTGGAGAACCGTGCGCGGGCGCAGCAGGCGATCCTCGACAACATCGTCGACGGCGTGGTGGTGAGCCAGCAGGACGGGAAGATCGTGTATTCCAACCAGGCGGCCGAGCAGGTCATCAACCTCGCGATCACCGATAGCTCGCCGGATGAGTGGAGCAAGCGGTACGGACTCTACCACGTCGATGGGGAGACGCCGTTTCCCCCGACCGATCTACCCCTCGCCCGCGCGCTCCGAGGCGAGGTCATCACCGCGCAGGAGATCTTCTTCCGGAACAACAAGAACCCGAAGGGCGGCTGGCTCCTCGTGAGCGCGCGCCCGGTCCTGGATCCCGGGGGCTCGTTCGTCGGCGCCGTCGCCGTGTTCCGTGACGTCAGCGAGCGCAAGCGGTGGGAGCAGGAGATGGATCTCCAGCTCGTCCGCGAGAAGGAGAGGAATGACACGCTCGAGCGCCTGCGGCTCACCGTCCAGCAGCTGTCGACTCCGATCCTGGAGATCTGGGATGACGTCCTCGTCCTGCCCATCATCGGCATGCTCGACTCACGGCGCAGCGGCGAGGTGACGGACCAGCTGCTCGAGGAGATCGCGCGGAAGCAGTCCCGCTTCGTCATCATCGATGTGACCGGCGTCGAGATCATGGACTCCTCGACGGCGGATCGGCTCCTGAGGCTAGTGAGCGCGGTGGAGCTGCTCGGCGCCCGGTGCATGTTGACCGGCGTCCGGCCCGCGGTGGCGCAGACGCTCACCGCGCTGCGCGTGGATCTCGGCCCCATGCTCACGCTCCGCAATCTCCGGCACGGCCTGCAGACCTGCCTGCGCATGATGCAGGCGGACGTGGATGTGACCCACGCCGTCGCGTCCCGGCCTCAGGTCGCCGCGCGGCGCTGAGGCCCGCCGACGCGCGATGCAGCGCCGACGCCGCGGTCCGACCGCGGCTCCGCGGACGCGCGCGACGAGGCGCCCGGCCGTGACCGGGTTCGAGCATGCGGTCAGGATCGATCGATCCATGGTCTGCCTGCCGTCCGCCCCGCAAATCGATTCTATCCAGGGCAAACTGGGCCACGACCCGAGGCCGCGAACGCGATGCGCCCCCACCCGGAGCGGGCGACATCGCGCGAGCGCTCCCCGCCCAGATGCATGGCTCGCGGGCGCGGTGCTCGTTCAGAGCCCAGAACATTTCATTGTCCAGAACGCTGAAATGACCTGCGGCGAGTCATCGCGCAAGCCCACGTTATCATAACACAAATAACGAATGCGCCGTCACTGGCCCCTTCCTGGACGCGGCTGGACTGACATGTAGGCATCGATCACATGCCCACGCATCGGCGTTGACATCGGTGGTTCGTTCCGCGATTTTGTCGTGGACTGAACGGAGCTGTCAGCATCCGCTGCATGCAGCAGGAGGGTCGTCTATGCTGAGCGATCGCGCGTCCCACACCGACGGACAGTCAACGGTTGACATGTGCTCGACACAAGCCGACGTGTTGAGCCCGCGAGAGGGTGAGGCAGGGATACTGAAGCGGCTGAGCGCGCTGGGCAGGAGAGATGAAGACCCGATCGACCGGGGCTATCGATACCTCAGCCAGACCTTCGACGTCGACCGCTGCTACCAGGCCAACCTGAGCAGGGCGCCGGATTTCACGTCCCGCATCGAGATGCCGGATGAGATCTTCACCTCCGCGATCATCTTGGACCTCCTGATGAACAGCAGGCTGAGCTCCAGGGTAAAGCGCCGTCTCACGGAGTTTCTCGGCGAGAGCCACGACAACGGGCTCTTCTCGTATTTCGTCGATGCGAGCCTGCTCCCCCGCGACGTGGACGACACCGGGCTCGCGTTGTCGGTCCTGATAAAGGTCGGCGCCGCTCCCATCGGAGTCGCTCTTTCGGCCGTCTCGAAGGTGCTGCAGAACGTCGACGAAGCCGGGGTCATCCACGTGTACATGCCCCCGAGGGGCGAGCGGGAAGGGCGCTGCAGGATCGACCCGATCCCCTGCGCCAATGCGCTGTACCTGGCCTACCTCCTGGGGAGGGAGGACGAGGCGCGGCCCACGGAGGAGTACCTGATCGACTCCCTGCGCCCGGAGAAGATCGCGCGCCCGGACGCCTTCTATTACTATCTAACGCCGGACGTGCTCCTCTACTGGGCGTCGAGGTTGCTGGACTTCGAGAGGTTCACGCAGAAGTATGCGCACGTCGTCGAGGGCTTGCTGAGGGCGCGGATCGGGAGCAGCGACGTCCCCCTGGAGCTCGCGCTCAGGGTCATCGCGGCCAACCGCCTGCGTGTCGACAACGCACCCGAGAGGGACGCCCTGCGAAGGGCACAGAAGTCGGATGGCTCATGGCCTATATCACCCATCTACAAGCTGGGCCGCTCCGATATCTACGTCGGCTCGGAGGCCCTGGTCACCGCGTTCGCCCTGAAGGCGCTCGACGGCGATTGAGCCAGAACGCACGACCGGCGGGCTCCCGGGGTGGCGCCGCCGAGAGGAGAGCGAGATGAACGAGCGAGCCGCGTTTGGGGTGATCCAGGGATCGGGCAGGGCCGAGGAGTTCGGCGAACGTCTGCGCGGCATGGACATCGACGTCCCGGACTTCGAGAAGATCAGGCCCCCGGAGCTGCTCCTCCCGGGGAAGTACAAGGTGAGCGAGCACCTGGAGGAGATACGGTCCCCGTACATTGACTGGATGGTGAGCGCGGAGCTCATCGAACGGGGGACCGAAGGTCATGACGTCCTGGTGGGCATGAAGCTAGACGACTGCTCTGGGCTGATCTTCCCAGATCATCCGAAGGAGCTCGTGCTGTACGGGGCGATATCCCTCGCGCTGTTCTTCGCGATCGACGACGTCATTGACAACGTGAACGCCGACGCCTCGAAGAAGCTGGACTACATCCGGAGGGTCGGACAGATCGCCCGCGGAGACTCGCCTGCAGCGGGAGACGATCACATCGTGAGGGCGTGGCACCGGTGGTTCAAGGAGATCGAGGCGTTCGCGTCGCCGCCGCTCTTCAAGGCCTTCGCCGGGGCCCTCCAGTTCCACCTCAAAGGGCTGAGGGTCCAGGCGCTCCAGGACGGGCGCGCCGTCCTCGGGCCCACCACCCACCTGATGCGGAGGCGGGACAACATCGGCAGCAGCTACTTCATGCCGCTCGCCGCGGTGTTCCTCGAGCGCGCGCACGGGCTGCGCATGCAGCCCGTGCTGGAGGATCAATACGTCAAGAGCATCACCGAGCTCGTCGCCTTCGTCATCGTGATCCACAACGAGCTCCTCGGGCTCTACAAGGACGTGAAGAGCGGGGAGGCCAATTTCATCGCCCTCCTTCAGCGCGAGCACGGCATCGGGCTGCAGAGCGCCTGCGACCTGGCCGGCAAGCTCGCCGACGACATGGTGAAGGCCATGGTCCAGATAGAGAGGGATCTCCCGGAGCTCGTCGACGGGTACGAGGGGATGGCGGAGGCGATCACGAGGTACGTTCGTACGGGGTACACGATCATCCGCGGCACCTTCGATTGGTACTTGATCACCCACCGGTACTCCAACGAGAAATATTTCTCGTTGTGAAGCGCACGCCGGCCCTCCACCGAGAGGAGGGCCCTGTCGGCGGAGCAGGGAGAGGGAACAGGAGGACGAGTGGCATTGAACATCGGAGCCGATTCTGCGCTGTTTCCGGACAGCCGACCGCTCACTGCCCCGCGCATGCCGCCGCTCGTGGGCGGCGGGCTACCGCTGCTCGGGTCGCTGCCGGCGCTGCTCAGCCAGCAAGCCGAGTTCTTCCCGAGGGCCCGCGCGCGACACGGGGACGTGTACAGGCTGCGGCTCGGTCCCTTGAGCATGATCGTCGTGAATCACCCGCGGCACGTCCAGCATGTCCTCCGGGACTGCAGCTCGAAGTACGGGAAAGGCGGCGCGCTGTGGGACTCGATCAGGACCCTGCTGGGCAACGGCCTGGGCGTGAGCGAAGGGGACTACTGGCTGCGCCAGCGCCGCATGATGCAGCCGCACTTTCACCGCGAGCGGCTCGACGAGCTCGTCGGCGTGATGGTCGATGCCATCGACGACGAGCTCGAGGTCTGGGACACCGCCGCGAGGACGGGCTCACCGCTCCACCCGATGCACGCCGTCAGCCCGATCATCATGAAGCTGATCACGAGAGCGGTGCTCGGAGGCGACATCGACCGCGAGGAGATCGAGCTCCTCACCGCCCGCGTGACGTTCGCCCTCAGCTACGTCTTCCGCGGCATCGTCGCGCAGGAGCTGCCTTCCTGGGTCCCTGTCCCCGGGAGGCGCCGTTACCAGCAGGCGCTCCGCGACATGGACGCGGTCCTGTTCAAGATCATCGAGCGCAGCCAGCGCCGGCAGCAGCGCGCCGGGGACAGCGGGGGCTTGCTCGCGACGCTCATGAGCGCTGTCGATCCCGAGACCGGCCAGCGGATGACCGCCGACCAGCTGCGCGATGAGGTCGTGACCCTGTTCCTGGCTGGCTACGAGACGACCTCGACCGGGCTCGCGTGGACACTGCAGTTGCTGCTGCATGAGCCCGCCGTCATGGCGGAGCTGCGCGCCGAGGTCGATCGCGTGGTCGGCCAGAGCCGACCGGATGCCTCGCACCTCGCCAGGCTGTCTTATACCCGCATGGTCTTCCAGGAGGCGCTGCGCGTGCGCCCGCCGCTCTGGTGGCTGGTGCGGGTCGCCGTCGTCGATGACGAGATCGACGGCTTTCATGTCCCGGCGGGCACCTTCGTCCTCGCCCCGACGTACGCCATCCATCGTCATCCGGACTGCTGGGAGGATCCCGAACGCTTCGATCCGGGGCGCTTCACGCCGGAGCGCACGGCCTCGCGCCACAAGCTGGCCTGGATCCCTTTTGGAACGGGCCAGCGCCAGTGCATTGGCAGCACGTTCGCTATGGCCGAAGCGCAGCTCATCCTGGCGCGCCTCGTCCAGCGCTACACGTTCGCCGCCGGCTCGCCGCGCCGGACCGCCGTGCCAGCGCTGTCGATAGCCCTGCGCATCAAGAACGGGACGCCGCTCCGGGTGACGCGGCGCAGCCCGCCCTGAGCGGGCACGCGGCCCAGGGGTCCTCCGCGGGCGGAGCACCCCTTCTCCGGGCCGCCCATCCTCCTGGAAAAAGCGGCGCGGTGTCGACGCCATGCCCTCTGTCGGCGCATGGCGTGACGGGCGCAAACGTCCCCGCGCGGCAGGCGCGGAGTCGCGCGCTACCTCGGATTCCCTGTACACGATCCGAGCCAGCGTGGCCCGCGCGTTGCTTTCCTCTCGGCGAGCAGCAGACCGCGCGGGAGGTTGTCAGTCATGCGGAAGTGCGTTCGCGATTCGGTGGTCGTTATCACCGGGGCGTCCTCGGGGATCGGCAGGGCGGCGGCGATCGCGTTCGCGCGGCGCGGCGCGAGGGTGGTCATCGCCGCGCGGAACGCGTCGGCCCTGGAGGAGGTCGCCGCCGAGTGCGCCAGCGTCGGCGCGCGCGCGCTCGCCGTCCCCACGGACGTGCGGGACGAGTGCGCCGTCAGGGCCCTCGCCCGCGCCGCGATCGACGTGTTCGGCAGGATCGACGTCTGGGTGAACAACGCCGCGGTGTTCCTCTACGCGCGCGCGGACGAGGCGCCCTACGAGACCTACCGCCAGGTCATCGAGACGAACCTGCTCGGCTACGTGCACGGGGTGCGGGCCGTGCTGCCCTGTTTCCGCGCGCAGGGCGCCGGTGTGCTCATCAACAACGTCTCCGCCCTCGGCAAGTTCGGCGCGCCGACGATGAGCGCCTACGTGATCTCCAAGTTCGGGATCCTCGGGCTCGCGTCCTGCCTGAGACAGGAGCTCGCCAGCACCCCGGACATTCACGTCTGCACGCTCCTTCCCGCGTCGGTCGACACCCCGATCTACCAGCACGCCGGCAATTACACGGGCCGCGCCGTCCAGCCGATCCGGCCGATCGTCGACCCCGAGCGGGTCGCGGCCGCGATGGTCTCCCTCGCCGAGCGGCCGCGGCGCGCCACGTACGTCGGCGTCGCCGGCCGCATCACCGCCGCGGCGTTCGTCGCCTTCCCGGCGCTCACGGAGCGGGTGCTCGCCGCGTACACGACCCGCGCGACCTTCCTGGATCGCGCGGCGCCGCACACCGACGGCAACATCTTCTTTCCGATGAAGCACTGGACCGGCGTGACCGGCGGGTGGCGCGCGTCCTCGGGCCTCGCCGCGCTCCTCGACACCGCCCGGGCCTTCGCCGGCCTCGCGCTCGAGGTCCCGGCCGCTGTGGCAGGGCGCCTCAAGCCGCGATGACATGGCCGATCTGGCGCCTTCCGTACGCGATCTCCCAGCCATTCGCGCGCCGCTCTACCGGGCGCTCGGCGACGCCTTCTGCCGCGCGCTGCCGCGCGATCGGTGCGAGGTGCGGCAGGCGGCGCGCTGGTACCCGACGATCGGCGACATGGACGACTGGCTGGACGCCGACCTGGGCACCCTCGCCCTCACGGTGGAGGTCAGCCGTCCCGCCCGCTCCTTCCGCGATCTCCCCCGGCGGCTCAACCCGCTCTGGTGGCTGAGCCCGCGCGAGGCCGACGAGGCGATCGACAACGTGGTCCCCGGCGCTGGCGCGCTCCTCTGCGACGCGCTCGACCGCGGCGTGGGCAGGGCGGCCCCGCGGCCCGACGCGGCGCGGGCGGAGCTCCTGGCCGACGCCGCGGCGTGAAGCGCCGCGCTGCCGGAGGGCGGCCGACGGCGATCGCTGTCGAATAGTGCCAGTCCCGCGCGTGGCATCCACTATCCTTCCGGGTGTGAGCGTCGCCTCATCCCGCATGCCGACGACCCTCAGGGTCAGCCCAAGCGCGGCGGAAGGACCGGCCAGCGCGGATGAGTCCGACATCTGGCAGCACGCCGCGGATGAGGTCGTCGACGGCAAGTACCGGCTCCTCCGGCCGCTCGGGCGCGGGGGAATGGCCGAGGTCTGGCTCGCCGTCCACGTCACGCTCAAGACCGAGCTCGCCATCAAGTTCCTCAGCCTTGCGCTCACCGGCGACCCGGAGCGGTGCCGCACCGTGCTGGAGCGGTTCCGCTTCGAGGCGCAGATCTCGGCCCGCCTGGGCGGGCGCACGCGGCACATCGTCGCCGTGCACGACGCCGGCATCCACGACGACGTCCCCTACCTGGTGATGGAGTACATCCGGGGACGGACGCTGTTCGCCGAGCTGAACGAGAAGGGGCCGACCGATCCGCGCCGCTTCGCGGACGTGCTCGATCAGATCGCGGACGCGCTCACGGTCGCGCACGATATGGGCATCGTCCACCGCGACCTCAAGCCGTCCAACGTGATGCTCCTCGACGAGCCCGGCGCGGCGCTCACCGTGAAGGTCGCGGATTTCGGCATCGCCAAGGCGCTGCACGGCAACCTCGGCCTCGATCGGCCGCGCGAGACGGACGCCGACGTCATGCTGGGCTCCCCGAACTACATGAGCCCGGAGCAGCTCGCCACGCCGCTCGCCGTCGACGCGCGGGCCGACATCTGGGCGCTCGGCGTGCTCGCCTACGAGGTGCTGACGGACTGGCCGCCCTTCCAGGGCAACACGATCGCCGAGCTCATCGTCGCTGTGAGCACGCGCGATTTCGAGCCCGTCACGAAGCTCCGTCGGTCGCTCCCCCAGGGGCTCGACGGCTGGTTCACGCGCGCCCTCGCGAAGGATCCGGCGCAGCGGTTCGCCTCGATCCGCGAGATGGTCCAGGCCTACCGCGCCGCGCTCTCGGCGCCGCCGCCGCCGCCCGAGCCGCCGCCGGAGGTCCCGCTGGCGCGGCGGCCGGCGGCGATGACGGCGGTGGCGCTGGCGTGCCTCGGCACGCTCGTGGGCGCGACGGCGCTCGCGTGGAGCCTGCTCGATCCGCCGCGCGCGGATCGCCCTGCGCGGCGCCTGTCCCCCGCCCTGCGCGGCGCGCTCCAGGAGGCCGCGCTGCGCCCGCCGCCGCCGCGGCCGCCGCAGCAGCAGCCTGGCGCGGCGGGGCAGCCTGCCGAGGCTCCCACCGAGGAGTCCGCTCCGCCCGCCCCGGCGGCCGCGCCTGCGCAGCCGCGCGGGGCCCAGCCCCGTCCCGCCGGAGGCGGGGCAGCTCCCCGCGCGACGGCGACGGCCGCGCCCTCGTCGCCGCCCCCGCCCCCCGCGTCCCGGCGCCGCAAGGAGATCGACAAGAGTGAGATTCTTTGAGCGACAGCTCCTCACGCTCTGCACCGCCGCCCTGCTCGCGGCGGCGCCGGCGCCAGCGCTCGCCGCCGGGGCCGAGGAGGACGCGAAGACGCTGTTCGCCCGCGGCCGTGAGCTGCGGGGCGCCGGCCAGTGCGAGCAGGCGATCATCGCCTTCCGGAGCGCGCTGGAGATCTACCCCGAGGGGCTCGGCGCCCTGCGGAACATCGCCGAGTGCGAGGAGGCGCTCGGCCTCTATGCCTCGGCGCGGCGCGACTGGTGGGATCTCCGGCGCGCCGCGCTCCAGTCCACCGAGGCGAAGTACGCGGGGTGGAGTGAGGACGCCGAGCTCCGCTACCGGGCGCTCGGCAGCAAGGTCGGGACGCTGGCCCTGAAGGTGCAGGGCGCCGAGGGGCGGCAGGTCCGGGTGGCGCTGGACGGCAAGCCCCTCGACCCGAGGCTCCTCGGCATCGATCTCGAGCGCGATCTCGGCGTGCACACGATCGAGCTGTTCTACGGCGGCGCCGCGCCGCTCACGGAGCGCATCGAGCTCACGCCGGGCGCCCGCCGGGTCGTCGCGCTCACCGTGCCGCCGCCGATCGCGGCGCGCGATGCGCCCGCCGCCCCGAGCGCCCCCGCTCCGGTGCCGTCTTCCAGCGGCGCGCGCACGGGCGGCTACATCGCGCTCGGCGTCGGCGGCGCAGGAGCGATCGCGACCGTTGTCGCGCTGGCGGTGCGCGCCGGCGCGGTGTCCGCGGTCGAGGAAGGGTGCTCCCCGGCCGGCGACGGCGCCTACGTGTGCCCGCCGTCGCTCCAGGGGGACTACGACACGGGCAGGACGGCCTCGACGCTCGCCGGCGTCTTCGCTGGCGTCGGGCTCGTCGGCATCGGCGCCGGCGTCACGCTGCTCCTGCTGAGCCCTCCCAGCCCCGCGTCGGCGGCGCAAGGCGCGCCCGCGGCGCGAGGCGCGCTGCGGTCGGCCGAGCTCTCGCTCGCGCCGTGGCCGGGCGGCCTCGGCTCGCGCCTGCGCGTGAGGTTCTGACGTCGGCGCGCGAGCGCGCGCAGCGGCCCGGCGCGACGGGCCGAGCGCCCTCGACGCGGCCGCGGCGCGTCCAGTGCGCGGGGACGGATCTCGCCCGCGCGCGACGCCCGCGGGCGCGCGGCGCTGAGCTTGTCTTTCCGCCCCGGGGCGCTACCCCTCCTCGAGGCGAAGACGCGCGAGAGCAGAGGTCGAGATGAGCTCACGACGAAACAAGATCCTTGGTTCGGTTGCAGGGAGCGGCGCGGTCGCCGTGCGCGGGGCGGCAGAGGCGCTGTTCTCGACGGCGGGCAAGGGGCTCCTCGACGAGGGCGCGCGGGAGGGCCTGCGGCGCGCGATGGTCGAGAACACCACGGCGGTCGTGGACGCGTTCGCGCCGGGGCTCTCGCTCGGCGCGCAGGCGACGACGACGGCGGCGAAGATCCTCGTCGATCAGGGCGGCAAGCAGGCGGGCGCGCTCGTCGTGCACGAGGCGGCGCGGCAGGCAGGCCAGGCGGCGCTCGCCGACGGCGCGTCGGCTGTGGCGGCCAAGGCGCTCGCCCGCGAGGCGATGAAGACCGCCGGCCGGGAGGTCCTGAAGGGCGCGGGCAAGGCGGCCGGGATCGGGTTCGTCATCGACGGCGCCTTCGGCGCGTACGAGGGGGTCACGGCCTACCAGCGAGGCCAGATGACGAAGAAGGAAGCGCTCGCGCACGCGGCCCAGGAGGCCTCGACGGGCGCTGTCGCGACGGGCGCCGGCGTGCTGCTCGCGGCGGGCCTCATCGCGGTGACGGGCGGCGCAGCGGCGCCCCTCGTGTTCGCCGTGGGGGCGGGCGGGGCGATCGGCGCGAAGCAGATCCTGCGCCGGCTCATCGGCCGCGCATCCTCGAAGGACCTGGTCCCCACCGCTCCCGACGGAGTCCAGCCCGGGTGAGGCCAGGACGGTCGCGTGAGCTCCCGACAGGCGCTCTCGCGACGCGACAGGCCCGCTGACCTCTTCCGCGCCAGCCCCGGACCAGCCTCGCGACGCGAGGTCGACGGCTTTCGCCGGACCGCTCGCTGCTCTACATGGTTCTCATGCAACGACGCGTCCCGAGGCGATCGTTCCTGCGCTTCGGCGGGGCGGCGGTCGCGACGCTGGCCCTGCCGTTCTCCCTGATCTTCTCTCGGAAGACGCAGCCCCGTGCGGTCGGCCGGTTCGGGCCCCTCGCGCGCGACCCGGCGGGCATCCTCGATCTCCCCGCGGGCTTCACCTACCGGATCCTCGAGCGCGCCGGCGCCGACATGGACGACGGCTATCGGGTGCCCGGCCGGCCGGACGGCATGGGGTGCTTTCCTGGGCCCGACGGCACCGTCGTCCTGCTCAGGAATCACGAGAACGGGCCGGCGGACAGGGCGATCGGCCCTTACAAAGCCGGGCAGAGCGCGCCGGCGGAGGCGTACGACGCCGCGAGCATGGGCGGCGTCACGCGGCTCGTGCTCGACGCCGCGACGTTCGAGCGCCGCTCGAGCAACCTCGTGCTCGCCGGCACCAACCGGAACTGCGCGGGCGGCCCGAGCCCCTGGGGCTGGCTCACCTGCGAGGAGAACGTCGACGCGCGCCACGGCTACGTCTTCGTGTGCCCGGCGACAGCGTCGCGGGTGGCGCCGCCGCAGCGCCTGACGGGCTACGGCCGCTTCTACCACGAGGCGGCGGTCGTCGATCCAGCGACGCGCGTCGCGTACCTGACCGAGGATCGCACGGACGGCTGCTTCTACCGCTTCAAGCCTGCGGACCCCGCGGCGCCGTTCCAGGGCAAGCTCCAGGCGCTCGGCGTCGTCGGGGAGCGCGGCGTCGACACATCGGGCTGGGCTCCGGGGCACCCGCGCGAGATCGCGTGGGTGGACATCGACGATCCCGATCCGAAGGACGACACGGTCCGGAAGCAGGGCCGGGCCAAGGGGGCCGCTGTCTTCCGGCGCGGCGAGGGCATCTGCCTCTCGCAAGGCGCCGTGTGCTTCAGCGCGACGACCGGCGGCCCGGCGGGCGCCGGGCAGATCTTCCAGGTGGTCCCCGAGGGAGACGGCGGCACGATCGAGCTCCTCGCGCACGCGACCGACAGGGATGCGCTGGACATGCCCGACAACATCACCATCGCTCCCTGGGGCGAGCTCTTCCTCGTGGAGGACGGCCCGCTCGGGAACTTCGTTCGAGGCCTGACCGTGGACGGGCAGGTCTTCGACTTCGCGCACAACGCGCGGAGCCTCGGCGAGCTCGCCGGCGTCTGCTTCTCGCCCGACGGCAGGGCGCTGTTCCTGAACATGCAGGAAGACGGGCTCACCCTGGCCGTGACGGGCCCGTTCCCCGGGGTCGCCGCCGGTCCCGGCGGCCCGCCCACGTCGGCGCCCGCGCCGGGCGCCGGCTAGCGCGTCAGGGCGGCGCCGCTCAGAACGGCGGCGGCGCCGGGTCGCCCGCCGGCAGCGGGCCAGGCTCCGGCGCGTGCTCCGCCTCGGCGGGCGTCGGCGGCGCTGTCGCCGCTCCCGGCGATGCCGGAGCCGGCTGTGGCCCCTCGCCCGGCGCCGGCACGACGCCCTGCAGCTCTTCCGGGGCGCCGCCGTCCGCGGCCTCCGCGCCCGCGTCCGCCTCGGGGACCGGCGCCTCCTCGACCGGCTCCGTGCCGGCGACGAACACCTCCTCGATCGCGTCTTCCTGCCCTTCGCGCGCGAGCAGCCCCGTCGCCGGATCGATCTTCACGCGCACCACGCCGCTCGGCACCGGGAAGTCGGCCGCCGGGCGCTTCGCGTGCGCCTGCTTCATGAAATCGACGAACGCCGGCAGCGCCGACGTGGCGCCCGCCTCGCCCTTGCCGAGCGGCGCCGCGTCGTCGTAGCCGGTCCACACAGCGCAGGCGATGTCGGTCGAGTAGCCGACGAACCATGTGTCCTTCGACTGGTTCGTCGTCCCCGTCTTGCCGGCGATCGGCCGCCCGAGCGATCGCGCCTGCCTCGCGGTCCCGCTCTGCACGACCGACGTCAGCAGGCTCGTGAGCACGTACGCCTCGGCCTCGTCCATCACGCGGTGCGCCGGCGGGCGCGGCGGCAGCGGGATCTCCACGCCTCCGGGCCCGACGATCTTCGTGATGAGGACCGGCTGCTCGTGGACGCCGCCCGCGGCGATGCTCGCGTACGCTGCCGCCATCTCGCGCGGCGTCACCTCGTACGCGCCGAGCGCGAGCGACAGGTCCGCGCCGAGCTTCGACTGGACGCCGAGCGCGCCCGCGAACGCGGCCACGTTCGAGGCGCCGACGCGCGACATCGCCGACACAGCGGCCACGTTCACGCTGTGCGCGAGCGCCTCGCGCAGCCGCGCGGGCGACTTCCCCTCGCTCTCATCGTGGTTCTGCGGGTTGTACCCGGAGACGGCCGACGGGTTGGTCTCCAGGATCGTCGCCGGCGTCAGCGTCCGCGCGTGGATCCCGTAGCCGTACACGAACGCCTTGAACGTCGACCCTGGCTGCCGCCGCGCGAACGTCGCGCGGTCGAGCCCGCCGCGCACCGCCTCGTAGCTGCCGACGAGCGCGACGATCTCGCGCGTCCGCACGTCGATCGCGACGAGCGCCCCCTCGGGCCCGAGCTCGAGCCGCATCGGCACCGGCGCCGCGGGCTTCGCCGCGCTGCCCGTGGCCGCGGCGCGCTTCGTTTCCCCGGCGGCCGCGTCCTCGTCGTCCCCCTCGGCCGGCGCGATGGCCGCGACGACCGGCTCCGGCGCCGGGCCGATCAGGCTGACGCGCAGCACCTTGTCGACCTCGGCGAACTTGCTCGGCACGAGCCCGTTCGGGTTGTACCGCTGCGCGCCGCGGAGCGAGACCGTGCCCTCGACCGTGCCTACCCGCACCGAGAGCGTCCCTCGAGCGTCGTCGGCGCCCGTGACGATCCCGCGGAAGACCTTGTGGCCGGAGGGCGTCCCGTCGAACGGCGGCGGCTCCTTCTTGGCCCGCGCGAGCGGGCCGAACAGCTTGTGCCGCTTCGCGTACGCGTCGAGGTTCTTGCGGACCGCCGCGCGCGCCGCCGCCTGCATCGCCGGATCGATCGTGGTCGTGATCGTGTAGCCGCCCTGCTGCGCGGCGGGCCCCGCGACCTCGCGCAGCACGCGCTGCGCCTCGGAGACCACCTCGGGCGCGAGCTCCGCGAGCGACTCGGTCTCGATGGCGAGCACCACCGGCTCACGCTTCGCCTGCTCGACAAGGATCTCGTCCGCGAAGCCCTTGCGCTGCATCTGATCGAGCACGAAGTCGCGCCGCCCCGCGGCGCGCTCGAGGTTCACGCGGGGCGAGTACACCGACGGCCCCTTCACGACGGCGACGAGCAGCGCGGCCTCGGCGAGCGTCACGTCGCGCACGCCCTTGCCGAAGTAGTACCGGCTCGCCTCCTCGACCCCGTAGCGGCCGTGGCCGAAGTAGATCTTGTTGAGGTAGAGCTCCAGGATCTCGTCCTTCGTGAGCTCCTGCTCGATCCTGCGGGCCAGGATGATCTCGCGCGCCTTGCGGCCGTAGGTCCGGTCCGGCGTGAGCAGGACGTTCTTGACGACCTGCTGGGTGATCGTGCTCGCGCCCTGCCTCGTCTGGGTCGAGCGGAGGTTCACCGCGAGCGCGCGGAGCATGCCGAGGTAGTTCAGCCCTGCGTGCTCGTAGAAGCCCGCGTCCTCGGCGGCGAGCGCGGCGAGCTTCACCTGGTTCGGGATCTCGCCGATGCGCACCACGGTGCGTCGCTCGGTGAAGAGCTCGCCGAGGCGCGTCCCGTCGCGCGCGAGGATGCGCGTCACCTGCGGGGGCCGGTAGTCCTTGAGCTCGCGCGTCGAGGGCAGGTCCGCCTCGTAGTGCTGGACGACGAGCACGACCGCGACGCCGGCGAGGACGAGCAGCGCCGCGAGCGCGATCCCGATGCGCTTCGCCCAGGTCGCGAGCCTGGCGTTCCTGTCCTGCGCGGCCGCCCCGTCCGGCGGGAGCGGCGCGCCCTCGAGGTGCGGCGCGCTGATCGGCCGCGCCCCCGCGCTGTTCCGCTGCGGCGGCTCGCTCCCTCGCCCCGGCGGCACGGACCTCCGCGCCGGCGGCTCCGACGCATGCCGCGGCGGCTCCGACGCCCGCCGCGGCGGCTCCGACGCCCGCCACGCCGGCTCCGACGCGCGCCGCGGCGGCTCCGATGTCCTCCGCGGCGGCTCCGACGCGCGCCGCGGCGGATCGGCCTTGCCGTTTGGATCGTTCCCGTTTCCCCCAGGGTTCCCTGATTGCTCCGAGGCCATGACGTCGTCCCCGTGAACGCTGGCGCATGCGATGCGCATCCAGAGCGCCCGGCGCACCTGCGCGGCGACGCTAGCACGCCCGCGTGGGATCGCCTCGATCCTGGGGCGCAGCGGCCGAGGATCAGCCCTGGAACAGCCGCATGGCCACGATGGTGATCAGGATGCCGGCGATCAGGCACCCCGCCGCGATGCCGACGAGCAGCAGCGGCTTCGCCTCGGCCCTGGCCGGCGTATCGGCCTTGGTCGGCGTCTTGGCCAGGGGCGCCGGCTTGGCGGCCGGCGCCGGCGGCTGCTGCATCATCTTCACCGTCTTCGCCGGCGACTTGAACGTCGGCGCAGGCGCCTTGCTCGCCTGGAGCGCGGCGGCGTGCTGCTTCGCCGCCTGCTCGAGCACCGCGTTCGCGTTCTTCGGCATCATCGCCGTGTAGCCCTTGCCCGCGCCGCCCGCGAACGGCTTGAGCGCGTCCGCGAACTCGGCGGCCGACTCGAACCGGTCCTCGGGCCGCTTCTCGAGCGCCTTGCCGAGCACCGCCGCGAGCCCGTGCGGGAACTGCTTCCCGGGGACGCGCTCGTCGAGCGGGATCGGGTTCTTTGTCACGTGGTGCTGGATGTACTCCATCGGCGTGCGCGCCTCGAACGGCAGCTTGCCCGTGAGCACCTCGTAGAGGATGGTCGCCAGCGAGTAGATGTCGCTGCGCGCGTCGAGCACCTTGCCCTGCGCCTGCTCGGGCGACATGAACTCCGGCGTCCCGAAGACCATCCCCTCCTGCGTGAGCATCACCGACCCCGGCCTGAGCTCGCGCTCCGTCACCTTCGCGAGCCCGAAGTCGAGCACCTTCGGGTAGTCCTTCAGCCCGCCGTTGGTCGACAGGAAGATGTTCTCGGGCTTCAGGTCGCGGTGCACGATCCCCTGGATGTGCGCTTCCTGCAGGGCGCCGCAGACCTGGATGAGGATCGGGATCGCGCGCTCGACGGGCAGCGGCCCTTCCTTCCGGACCACCTGGTTCAGGTTCTTGCCCTCCAGGTACTCCATGACGATGTACAGCGAGCCGTCCTCGAGCTCGCCGTAGAGCAGCACCTTCACTGTGTTCGGGTGCGTGAGATGACTCATCGCCCGCGCCTCGCGGCGGAAGCGAGAGACGAGATCTTTTCGGTTCGCGAGCTTCGGGTGGAGGATCTTCACCGCCACCATCCGGTTCATCGCCGGTTGTGCGGCCTTGTAGACCGACCCCATGCCGCCGGAGCCGATCTTCTGAAGAATCTGGAACTGCCCCCCGAGCAGATCTCGACCGATGTTCGGGTCCGGACCGGCGGCCATGCGTGGAGCGGGAAAATACCACGCAACCCACCCGTATCGTCTATGACCGAAGCAGCCGACGCGTCCGATCGCGTCGTGACAGGACAAATGACCGCAAAACTGGACGCCCCCGGGGCGGCCGAGGCGCTCCAGAGCCCTCTCCTCGCCGCCGCCGGCTTCTCGCACGCCTTCTTCACCCGGCGCGGCGGCGTCAGCGCCCCCCCGTGGGACACCCTGAGCTTCGCCGTCGCGCTGGGCGACGATCCCGCCGCCGTGCGCGAGAACCTGGAGCGCGCCGCGCGGCGCCTCGGGATCCCCGCCGCGCGGCTCTACTACCTCAGCCAGGTCCACGGCGTCGCGGCGCGCGTGCTCACCGGCGACGAGGACCGCGACGACGTCGTCCGCGAGGTGGGCGACGTCACCCTCTCGCGCGCGGCCGGGGTCGGCTGCGGCGTCCGCAGCGCCGACTGCGCGCCGATCCTCCTGGCCGATCGCCGGAGCGGCGCCGTCGCCGCGGTCCACAGCGGCTGGCGCGGCACCGCGCTCCGCGTCGTCGTGGAGGCCGCCCGCGCGCTGAGATCGCTCGCCGGCCCCGACGCGGATCTCGTCGCCGCGATCGGCCCGCACATCGAGGCGTGCTGCTTCGAGGTCGGCGACGACGTCGCCGCCGAGCTCGCCGCCTGCTCCGCCGCCGGCGGATCCGTCGTCGTCCGCGGCGCCTCCCGAGCGCGCCCCCACGTCGACGTCCGGAGCATCCTCAAGGCCCAGCTCGCCGAGGTCGGGCTCGACGCGGCGCGGGTCGATGACGTCCGCGGGTGCACGGCGTGTGACCCCGCCCGCTTCTTCTCCTACCGGCGCGACGGACAGCGGAGCGGCCGGCTGCTCTCCGCGATCATCGCCGGCCGTACCGTCATCGGCTAGAACGGTTCCATGGTCTCGCTCGCGCGCGACTCGTCGCCGATCGTCCTCGCCATGGTGGGCCTGCCCGCCCGGGGGAAGACATCCATCGCCCGCAAGATCGCGCGGTACCTCTCGTGGCTCGGCCACCCCACGCGGCTCTTCAACGTCGGCAACTACCGCCGCGCGCACCTCGGCACCGCGCAGCCGCACCAGTTCTTCGACCCCGACAACACCTCGGGCCGCCAGGCGCTGCTCGGCATGGCGATGACGGCGCTCGACGACCTCATCGGCTGGCTCAGCTCCGGCGGCGAGGTGGCGATCTACGACGCCACGAACAGCACCCGCGCTCGCCGGAACCTCGTCACCGAGCGCTGCCAGGCGCACGGCTTCCCGGTCGTCTTCATCGAGTCGATCTGCAACGACGAGTCGATCATCGAGACCAACGTCCGCGAGACGAAGCTCCGCTCCCCGGACTACCAGGGCGTCGATCCCGAGGCGGCGCTGCGCGATTTCCGCGCGCGCATCGCGCACTACGCCCGCGCGTACGAGCCGCTGGGCGAGCCCGAGAAGAGCTACATCAAGATCATCGACGTCGGCCGCCAGGTCGTGCTGAACCGCATCCACGGCTACCTGCCGGCGCGGCTCGTCCCGCTCTTGATGAACATGCACCTCACGCCGCACCCGATCTGGCTCACCCGCCACGGCGAGAGCGTGTTCAACGAGAAGGGCCTGCTCGGCGGCGACTCGGATCTCAGCGCGCGCGGCGACGAGTACGCGAAGAACCTCTCCGTCTTCATCCGCGAGCGGGCCGGCGACGAGTACGTCAACGTCTGGACGAGCACCCTGCGCCGGACCATCCAGACCGCGCGCCCGATCACGCAGAACCACGTCGCCTGGCGCGCCCTCGACGAGATCGACGCGGGCGTCTGCGAGGGCATGACCTACGAGGAGATCCGGCAGCAGATGCCCGAGGTCTTCAACGCGCGCGCGGCCGACAAGTTCCGCTACCGCTACCCGCGCGGCGAGTCGTACGAGGACGTCATCCAGCGCCTCGACCCGCTGATCATCCAGCTCGAGCGCCAGCGCTCGCCCGTGCTCGTGATCGGCCACCAGGCGGTGCTGCGCGCGCTGTACGCCTACCTCGTGGATCGCCCGGCGCCCTCGTGCCCGACGCTGCCGATCCCGCTGCACACCGTCATCGAGCTGACCCCGACCGCGTACGCCTGCGAGGAGCGCCGCTTCCAGCTCGCGCCCGCGGTCCAGGGCGGCGACTCGAGCACCGCGCACCCCTGACGCGGCGGCGCGGCCGCGCCGCGGCCCGGCGCGCGCTCGCGCCGGATCAGCGCTCCCGGCTGATCAGCTTGCGGAGGAGCTCCAGCGGGTGGAACGGCAGCATCGCGGCCATCTCGCTGTCGGTGCCGGCGCGCTCGAGCATCGCCCGCATCGCGGGCCCCACGATCCCCATCGGGTCGATCCGCTCCGCGATCGCGCGGAGGGCGCTGAGCGCCGCGCGCCCCGCGTCGATCCCGAGCGGGATGGCGAGGGCCGCGGGCACCGGCGCGAGGATCACGTCGCGCACGGCCACCGCCCGGGCCCAGGCGCCCGGGCTCGGGTCGACCTCGAGCTTCCGGATCGTCTCCGCCTCCGCGAAGCAGCCGAGCGACAGCTCCCCCGCCCGCTCCTCGATGGCGCGCGAGAGGTGCCGGTAGTCGCGGCGCCAGTCGCCGGCGAGCAGGCCCATGTCCTTCCGCACCTCGTCGGGCCCGAGGATCAGGTTGATCCCCCGCGCGTCGCGGCGCATCGCGACGCTCGTCCACAGCTCCCCGCCCTCGAACAGGCCGATCACCATCGTCTTGCCGACCCCGGCGAGCGACTCCAGCGTGCCCCGCACGACGCCCGGCGACGGCATCGGCACGCCGCGCAGCCGCGCCGGCCAGACGTCGATCTTCCCGGCGAGGACCTCTTCGCGCGCGAGCTGCAGCAGGAGGAGCGACTGCGCGATGAAGTCGTCGCCGCGCCGCATGCGCGCCCCGAACCGCTCCACGATCGCCTCGAGGGCGCCCGCCTCGATCACGGCGGCCCAGCTCGCGTGGTGGCGCGCGGCGAGCTCCTCCGCTGTGCGCGGCGCTGCGCGCTGCGCGTCGTCGATCCGGAGCCGGCCAGCGTCGGTGTGCATGAGCTTCCTGAGCCGGCCGCCCGCGTGGACCGCGACGACGCCGCCGCGCGGCCGGCCGGCCTCGGGCGCATCCGCGCGCCGCGGCCTGAACAACGACAGCACGCGGACCCAGTCGGTCGCGGTGAACCCCTCGAAGCGGACGTCGGACGACAGCACGGGGCGAGCCTACCGCCAGGGAGGGCCGTGCGCGAGCGTCAGGCCCGGGCGCGCAGCGCGCGAGCGCCAGCCGCTGCGCGCGCCGTCATCCCGGCGCGTTGGCGCGGCGGGCTACGCCCCCCACCAGAGCATCTCGTGCGCCTGGGTCTCGCCGCGGACGGGCACGATCACCCGCACCTTCTGGCCCTCGACCTGGACCACGTGCGCGGGGAAGCTGTCGGCCGGGTAGTACACGGACTTCACGAAGCCGCTCGCGTCGAGCCAGAACAGGTGCACCCCCTCCGCTGTCGCCCCGTGCATGAGGAGCATCCGCCCGCCGCCGAGCAGCGCGAACTCCATGCTCTTGAACCCCATCTCCTCGAAGCGCTCGGGGGACGGGAAATCCTCGCCGACCGACCTGAGCTCCGGCAGGTGCGCGCGCAGGTGCTTGTAAAGCGTGTCGTACCGCACCTTCGCGAGCCTCGGGATCCGCCGGTCGCCCGCGGCGAGGATCGGGAGCTGCTCGGCGTCGAAGGTCGGCACCTCCACGTGGGTGCGGTAGCGATCCACGAGCCTCCCGCGGCCGATCTCCTCGTCGCTGAGCGCCTTGAGCCACCACTGAAAGATCGCGAGATCGCCCGTCCCCGCCCTCGACTCGAGCCGGACCAGCGACTCCCACAGCGGCCTCCGGACCAGCCATGTTCCGCCGTGGTTCCTGGCGACGCACGCCCCGACGTAGAGCGCCCCGTGCGTCACGAGGGTGACGATCATGGGCGGCTCCCCCGCCCCGCTCCTCGTCGGCGCGCCGTCAGCGTCCCGCGCGCCCTCTGCCGGCGCGAGCCAGGCGTCGCGCCGCTCGCGCGTCAGCGCCGCGCCCAGGCGGTGGACCGAGGCGTCGGAGAAATCGAGCCCGAGGTCGGGCGCGCCGAACGCCCCGGGCGCGAGCCGGGCGAACACCTCCGCGGCGTGCTCGATCTGGGCCAGGATCGACGGGTTTCCGGCCGGGTTCGCGTCGGTCGAGCGCGCGCTCGCCAGGTCGGCGAGCGCGTCGGGCGGGTAGTGCGGCGCGAAGAAGCGCTCGAAGAGCTGTGCGGCCGTGATCGGATCGGCGGGCATGGATGGGGTGGCCGGGCGGGCGGCCCGGCGCGGCTCAGAACATCTTCTTGCGCTTCGACGAGCTCAGGATGCCGAGCATCTCGCGGTACTTGGCCACGGTGCGGCGGGCGATCTTGATGCCGTCCGTCTCCTCGAGGATCTTGACGATCGCCTGGTCGCTGTACGGGTTCGACTTGTCCTCGGCCACGATGATCTTCTTGATCGCCTGCTTGACGCTCTCCGAGGCGATGTCCTCGTCCGCCACCCGGTGGATGGATGAGTTGAAGAAGTACTTGAGCTCGAAGAGCCCCTGGGGCGTGTGCACGTACTTGTTCGACGTCACGCGGGAGATGGTCGACTCGTGCATGCCCACCGACTCGGCGACGTCCCTGAGGATCATGGGCTTCAGGTAGCCCACCCCGCGCTCCAGGAACTCGCGCTGCTTCTCGACGATGCACTCGGTCACCTTGATGATCGTGCGCCGCCGCTGCTCGATGGCCCGGATCAGCCACTGCGCGCTCCGGAGCTTCTCGCTGATGAACTCCTTCGCCTTCGGGTCCTTGAGCATCCGCTGGGCGAGGTTCTCGTTGATGTAGAGCCGCTGGAGCCCCTTGTCGTTGTCGGTGACGACGAACTGATCGCCGTCCTTGATGACGTACACGTCGGGGGTGATGGCGATCGTCTTCTCGTCGACCTCGGCGAAGTTGCGCGCCGGCACGCTCTCCAGCTTCTGGATCTCCTGGACGGCGTCGTAGACGTCCTCCAGCGGGATCTTCAGCGCCTTCGCGATCGCGGGGAAGTTGCGCCGCTCCACGTTGTGGAGGTGGTCCTTGATGATCGCCATCTCGATCGCGTCGAAGCCGAGCACCTCCGCCTGGACCCGCAGGCACTCCGACAGATCGCGCGCGGCGACCCCGACCGGGTCGAAGCGCTGGATCATCGCCAGCACCTCCTCCGCGTCCTCCGGGTGCAGCTCCGCCTCCCGCGCCAGGTCCGCGAGGCAGAGGTCGGGCCCCTTCGTCCCGTCCGGACGTTCGCCCCCCTTGAGGTCCAGGTACCCCTTCTCGTCGAGGTTGCCGATGACGAGCAGCGCGAACTGCCGCTCGTTCTCGACGAAATCGCTCATCTGGAGCTGCCAGAGCAGGTGGTCGCGCAGGTTCGACGGCTTCGTCAGGTTCTGGTCGATCGGCGGCAGCTCCTCGAAGCCGCCCCGGTGCGCTGGCATTGCCTGCTGGAGCTGGCGATTTTCCAGGAATTGCTCCCAGTCCACCTCCTTGACCCGCTTTTCCGTCTCGCGCGCCGCGATGTCGGTGTCGCGGTCGAACCGCTCGCCGTTCTCTAGCCGCTGCTCCGTCGGCAGGTCGGCGTTCCTCCCCCTCTGATCCCCCTTCTCCCCGTCCCGCGCCTTCGGGTCGGTCATGTCGTCCGCGAGGACCGGGTTGCCGTCCAGCTCCTTCCTGATCTCGTCGACCAGCTCGAGCCGCGAGAGCTGCAGCAGCCGGATGGCCTGCACCAGCTGCGGGGTCATCACAAGCTGCTGGGACAGCTTGAACTGGAGCTTCATCTCCATGCCCATGAGGAGCTCCTTCTCTCAGTTCGCCGCCGGCGCCACCCGCCGAAGGGGGGCCGGGGCATTGCGCGAGGTTCGTGCCATCGAGTGTTTCATTGGTGGCCTCACCCCCAACGTAGCATCGAACGGGGCAGCGGCCCGGGTCTTGCTTTCACGTCTGCACCAAAAAAAAGCGCGGGGCCTCGGTCCTGCACGGCTGAACACAGTGTCAGCCTCTGGACCACGGCAGGATTTTTTCATCCTGCCTGGGAGCTCGCTCGCAACCTGTTTGGATTGGCCCCCGTCGACGGATCGTTGCACTATCGCCCGCCGATCGGGAGGCTTGAAATCCCGAAAGGTTGGGCGAAGGCGCGATGGAACGGCCGAAGGTGCGCGGACCTACGCTGGGGGTCGAGGGGGTGCGCGGCGAGGCCTCGCTGGGCGCCGACAAGGAGCGGATCCTGTCGCGCTCACCGTTCGCCCGCCTGACGTCGCCGAGCCGGCATGCGCTGCTCGAGATCGGCAGGTTCGAGCGGCTCGCGCGCAGGCAGAGCGTCGTCCAGCAGGGCGCGCCGGCGCGGCACCTGATCCTGCTCGGGGCGGGGCGCGTGAAGGTCGAGCGCGTCGCCGACGGTCGGGTATTTCCGCTCGGGCACCGCGGGCCCGGCGACCTCGTCGGCGAGGGCGCGCTCGCGGGCGCGACGGTCGCGTGCGAGAGCGCGACGGTGCTCGACGAGGGGGACGCGCTCCTCGTGCCGCTCGCCGGGCTCGACCGGCTCGTCGCGGCCGACCCGGCGATCCGCGCCGCGCTCGCGGCGGCGCTCGTGGCGCGCCAGCTCGAGACCGAGGCGCGGCTCGGCTCGCTGCTCCTCTGCACGGTCGAGGCGCGCCTGCTCGAGTTCCTCCGCGCCGCCGCCCGGCGGTGGGGGCAGCCTCACGCCGCCGGCGAGCTGGTGTCGGCGCCGTTCACGCACGCCGACATCGCGCTGCTCATCGGCTCCACCCGCGAGACGGTCACCCTGCTGCTCGGCAAGCTGAAGCGCGCCGGTCTGATCTCGTTCGACAGGCGGCGGATCGTCATCCGGGATGGCGAGCACCTCGCGGCGCGCGCCGGGTCGACCTGATCGTCCGCCCGGACGGGCCGCTGCGCGTCCTGCGCTGGAGCCGGACCACGGCGCCGCCGCGCGTCTCGACGGACGCGTCGGCGCGCGCCTCGACGGAGGCCGCACGCGTTGCGACCGGACGGACCGCCGCCTCGAGGGCGACCCCGCCGGCGGCGCGCACGCCTCGCTCGCCCGGCCCGCTCCGCTCCGCCTTGCCGAGGTCGCCGCGGACCAGCCGGAGGCGGGGGAAGACCCCGGATTTCGTGGAGGGCGGGGCGCCGAGGTCGACGAAGATCGTGCTGAGGAGCCGGCCGAAGGCGTACGGCTTGAGCAAGACCTCGCTGACGTCGTCCGCGCCGTCGCACGAGACCGGCTCGTCGGCGCAGAAGACGACCCGCCGCGGCATCGTGCCCTCGCGCCGCAGGCGGCCCAGGATCTCGCGGGCGCTCTTCGTCCCGGGGGCGAGATCGATCAGCGCGACGTCGTAGACGCGCTCGCGCGAGAGAGAGATCGCGTCGTCCAGGGTCGCGGCCGGGCTGACGAGGGCGCCGCGGTTGCAGAGGAGGAGCGCCGTGGCCCTCCGGAGGACGTGGTCCTGATCGAGGAGGAGAACGTTCGGTTGGTACGTCATCGGTATCCCTGCGGCTTGCAGTCGAATTGCGCCGCATCGACGAGGACGGCCACCAGCGCGCTCCCCGTCGTTCAGCGGCAGCATCCGCGTCCGCGGACGGTGCCCCCTCTTCGCAACGCACGTGCCGACGGCGGGTCGCCGCCGCCGCCCGGCCCCTCGTCGGCCCCGGATCTCCGCCTCAAACGCGGCCCTTCGCGCGGCGCTGCGGGTGGGGCTGCCCCGCGGCCCCCTCGACCGTCGCTGTGCCCGTTTCGCGCTCCTCCCGCGGCGCCCCTCCGCCCCGGCGACGACCGCGACCCCATGCTGTCGGCTCGCCCACCGCGCGCCTCCTGGCCGGTGCGCGGTTCGTGCGCACGGGCCAGCCCAGGTTTGCGGCCCCTCCAGGGCGGCGCCGTCCACCGATCCGCCGGATGCTCCAGGTTAAAGCCGGGCGCGAATTTTACGCCCTAACTGACACAACATCCCCGCCTCGACGCGAACGGAGCACCGCGTCAATCTCATTTTCCGGCTTGATGAGGCTGGCGTAGGGTGCCACAAGCGTGCGCGCGCACGAGTGGCGGAATCGGTATACGCACCGGGTTTAGGTTCCGGCGCCGCGAGGCTTGGGGGTTCGAGTCCCCCCTCGTGCACCACGGCATGAACTCGACCGCCTCGGGACGCGGCGCGCCGTAGCTCTTCCTTTCAGCAGGGGGCGGGCCCCCGGGACGGTCCGGTCCGCGCGTGGGACCGGCTGGGCGTGTGGAAGCGGGTCCGCGTCCACGCGACCCGCGCGCCCCTGACATCCCGGCGATCGGCGGCGCCCGGGCGGTGGAGCGCCGTCGGATCGTCGCGGCGGCGTTGTCGACGGAGCGCGCGGTCCAGGAATTGCGCGGCGCCCGCGGCGCGACTACGTTCGCGTTCCTCGGCCGGACCCTTTCCTCCCACCTGACCGCCGCGGAGCCAAGGCACCTAAAGATGTTCACTTGGGCGATGAAGAAGATTTTCGGCACCTCGCACGAGCGTGCCATCCGCCGCTTGCGACCCCGGGTCGAGGCGATCGGGAGGATGGAGCCGGAGCTGCAGAAGCTCTCGGACGCCGAGCTTCGGGGGAAGACCGCGGAGTTCAAGGAGAAGCTCTCCAACGGGGCGACGCTGGACGACATCCTGGTCCCGGCGTTCGCTGTCTGCCGCGAGGCGTCGAGGCGCGCGCTCAAGATGCGCCATTACGACGTGCAGCTCATCGGCGGCATGGTGCTCCACAACGGCAGCATCGCCGAGATGCGCACCGGAGAGGGCAAGACGCTGGTCGCGACGCTCCCCTGCTATCTCAACGCCCTCGAGGGCAAGGGCGTGCACGTCGTCACGGTGAACGATTACCTGGCGCGGCGCGACGCCGAGTGGATGGGCAAGCTCTACGGCTTCCTCGGCCTGTCGACGGGCGTGGTCGTCAACCAGCAGGGCGACGCGGAGAAGCGCCAGGCCTACCGCTGCGACATCACGTACGGCCAGAACAACGAGTTCGGCTTCGACTACCTGCGCGACAACATGAAGTTCTCGGCGCTCGAGTACGCGCAGCGCCCGCTCCATTACGCGATCGTCGACGAGGTCGACTCCATCCTCATCGACGAGGCGCGGACTCCGCTCATCATCAGCGGCCAGGGGGAGCGCTCGAGCGACAAGTACCGCACGATCAACGAGGTCATCCCCCAGCTCCGGAACGAGGAGCATTACGCCGTCGACGAGAAGGCGCACTCGGTGACGCTGACCGACGAAGGGGTGGAGACCGCGGAGCGGCTGCTCTCGGCGCTCAAGGTGCTCAAGGGCACGAACCTCTATGATCCGGTGAACCTCGAGACGCTGCACATCCTGAATCAGTGCCTGCGCGCGCACACGCTCTACAAGCGCGACGTCAACTACATGGTGCGCGAGGGCAAGGTGCTCATCATCGACGAGTTCACCGGCCGCGTCCTCGCGGGCCGCCGGTGGTCGGACGGCCTGCACCAGGCGGTCGAGGCGAAGGAGAACGTCCGGATCCAGGAGGAGAGCCGGACGATGGCGACGATCACCTTCCAGAACCTCTTCCGGCTCTACAAGAAGCTCTCCGGGATGACGGGGACCGCGGACACGGAAGCCTCGGAGTTCCACAGCACGTACAAGCTCGACGTCGTCATCATCCCCACGAACAAGCCGGTGGTCCGCGTCGACTACGAGGATCTCGTCTACAAGACCGAGAAGGAGAAGTTCACGGCGGTCATCAACGAGATCCTCGAGAAGCACGAGCTCGGCCAGCCGATCCTGGTGGGCACGACGAGCGTCGAGAAGAGCACCGCGATCAGCCGGATCCTCACGAAGCGGGGCGTGAAGCACAACGTGCTGAACGCCAAGCACCACGAGAACGAGGCCTACGTGGTCGCGCAGGCGGGCCGCAAGGGCGCCATCACGGTGTCGACCAACATGGCCGGTCGCGGGACGGACATCATCCTGGGCGGCAACCCGGAGATGCTCGCGAAGCTCAAGTTCAAGGAGCAGAACCGCCAGCCCGAGGCGGAGCCGGAGGCGTTCGAGGCCCTGGTCGAGGAGATCAAGAAGGAGTGCACCGCCGAGGGCAACGAGATCCGCGAGCTCGGCGGCCTGTACATCCTCGGCACCGAGCGGCACGAGTCGCGCCGCATCGACAACCAGCTCCGCGGCCGCGCCGGCCGCCAGGGCGACCCCGGGACGTCGAAGTTCTACCTGTCCCTCGAGGACGACCTCATGCGCATCTTCGCCGGCGATCGGGTGAAGAACCTGATGGAGCGGATGGGCATGCCGGACGACGAGCCCATCGAGCACCCGTGGGTGACGAAGAGCGTCGAGAACGCGCAGAAGAAGGTCGAGGAGCGCAACTTCGACATCCGCAAGAACCTGCTCGAGTACGACGACGTGATGAGCGCGCAGCGCAAGACGATCTACGACATGCGCCAGTCGCTGCTCGTCGGCCGCTACTCTCCCGAGATCCTCGACGAGGAGGGCAAGCCGACGGGCGAGAAGCGCGCCGTCAAGCCGCTCGCGTCCATCACCGAGCTGGTCCGGCCGGACGTCGGCTACCTGCTCGGGATGTTCACGAACGATCCGGTGATGCCGCTCGACGCGGACGGCAACCGCCGCGAGATCGTGCGGAAGGACTTCGAAGGGACGGAGCGGTTCGTCGAGCTCGAGAACCTGCAGCGCGAGATCTACACGCGCTGGGGCGTGAAGGTCGAGCTCGAGCCGCGCGCCGACAAGGTCCTCGAGATCTTCGACGAGTGCGTCGAGCTCGTGCCGCAGGCGCTCACGGAGCAGCGGGAGCGGCTGCTCGATCTGATGGACCGACTCATCGGCGCCATGGTCGAGGAGTCGTGCCCGCCCCGCAAGCCGCCGGAGGACTGGGACTGGGGCGGCATCTTCCAGGGCTTCCGCGAGCATTTCGGCGTCGATCTGCCGGACGACGTCTCGCACATCGGCGACCAGGAGACGCTGGCGCGGGAGCTCTACGAGCGCGCCGAGAAGGCCTACGAGAAGCGCGAGGAGGAGATCGGGGTCGAGCTGTCGCTGCGCATCTTCCGGCACCTTTACCTGGAGGAGCTCGACAAGTCCTGGGTCGATCACCTGACCGACATGGACCACCTCCGCGACGGCATCGGCCTGCGCGGCTACGGGCAGAAGGATCCGAAGCAGGAGTACAAGAAGGAGGGCTACAACATGTTCGTCAACATGGTGGCCCGCGTCTCCTCGAACGTGGTCACGAAGCTCTTCAGCGTGAACGTCAGGCGCGCCGAGCAGGAAGAGGCGCAGATCGAGGCGGCCGATCGGCAGCGGCACGAGGCCGCGTTGCTCGACGCGATCGCGCAGCATGAGGAGTCCCTCCCGATGGGCGCGAACCCCGCGCCGGCGCTGGCGCCGCCCGCGGTCACGCAGGAGCAGGAGTGCCCCTGCGGCAGCGGCAAGCCCTTCAACAAGTGCCACGGCGCCGAGGACGAGGCGACGGTCTGAGCCGGGCCTCCTGCCCGCCCGCCTGACAGGGCGCGATCTGGCTGCAAGGGCCTTCGCCAGGCCCTTGCTCCTGCGTCCGACCCCCGCATGAACACGGGCGGAGGGCCGGTTCACCGGCCCGGGGAGGCAGGGCCATGAAGATCTTCATTGATTCTGGGGACATCGCGGAAATCAAGGAAGCGCAGTCGATGGGGGTCATCGACGGCGTGACCACCAACCCGTCGCTCCTCGCCAAGGGGGGCAGGCCGACGAGGCAGGTGATCGCCGAGATCTGCGAGGTGGTCGACGGCCCCATCTCGGCCGAGGTGGTGGCTGTCGAGAAGGACGCGATCGTCCGGGAGGGGCGCGAGCTCGCGAAGATCCACCGGAACGTGGTGGTCAAGGTCCCGCTCATCGACGAGGGGCTCAAGGCCGTCCGGATCCTCGCCGCCGAGGGCATCAAGACGAACGTCACCCTCTGCTTCTCGGCTGCGCAGGCGCTCCTCGCGGCCAAGGCGGGGGCCACGTACATCTCGCCGTTCGTCGGGCGCGTCGATGACACGGCGGGCGACGGCATGGACCTCGTCATGCAGGTCGTGACCATCTACCGGAACTACGGCTTCCCGACGCAGGTGCTCACCGCGAGCGTACGGCACCCCGTCCACTTCGTGCAGGCCGCCATGATCGGCTCGCACGCCGCGACGATGCCGATCAAGGTCATCAAGCAGCTCACGAAGCACCCGCTGACCGACATCGGGCTCGCGCAGTTCCTGGCGGATGCGAAGAAGATACCGGAGCTGGTATAGCGATCCCGTGGCCGAGAAGCGCAAGGAGAGCTCCGTGACGAAGCGAGGCGGGAGCCGCCCGGCGGCCCCCGCGGTCGTGTCGATCACGACGCAGGGCGGACCGTTCAAGGGGGTGTCGACGGCGGTCGTGCGCCGGCGAGCGAGCAAGATGCTCGACCACCTTGCGCTGCAGGGCGTGGAGCTCTCGGTTGCCCTCGTGAACGACGAGGCCATCCACGAGCTGAATCGCACGTACCGGCACAAGGACAAGCCGACCGACGTGCTCGCCTTCCCCATGCTCGAGCAGAACGGCGCCGCTTCCCGCCGGCGCGGCCGGCGCGGTCCCCTCGATCCGTCAGCGTGGAGCGGGCTGCTCGGCGACGTCATCGTCTCGGTCGATACCGCCGCGCGGCAGGCCGCTGAACGCGGCCGTCCGTTGCTCGATGAGATCACGATGCTGCTCGGGCACGGCCTGCTCCACCTGGTCGGCTACGACCACAAGACCGACGCGGAGGAGCGGGAGATGACGGCCTTGACCCAGGAGCTCGAGGCTGCCGCGGCGTCACGGGGCAGCAGTCCTACTGGAATCCGGCCTCGCACCGGCGTCGCGAGACCGAATAAGACAGGGGCTCAATGACTTATCCCTTGCGATGCGAAACCTCGCTTGTTAAACGGACGCCCCCTTTCGACTTGGAGGAAACATGCCCGGTTCGAACAAGCTGACCAAGGCCCAGATGATCGTTGGTCTTGCCGAGGCCACCAACCTCGACAAGAAGTCCGTGGCCAGCGTGCTCGATGCGCTCGGCGAGCTGGTGAAGAAGGAGCTTGGTCCGGAAGGGCCTGGCGAGGTCACGGTTCCGGGCCTCGTGAAGATCAAGGCGAAGGAGACCCCGGCAACGCAGGACCGGGAGGGCATCAATCCGTTCACGAAGCAGCCGATGACCATCAAGGGTAAGCCCGCGAGCCGCAAGCTCCGCGCGGCGCCCGTCAAGGCGCTCAAGGACGGCTGAGCGGCGCGTCGGCTGCAGCTTGCGTGGCCGCATCCGGCGACGCGAGCTCCGGCGCCCCTTCGGTCGGGCGCGCAGCCGAGGCGATGTCCCGAGCATCGGGCGAGGCTTTCGCCGGGGAGCGTCGCGCCCTGAGCGCGCACGCGACGGCCGCGAGGACGAGCAGCGACGCGAGCGGGGCGTCGCCCAGGCGGGTGTAGGGCGTCAGCGGCGCGTCCCTGATCGTCGGGCTCGCGAACGTGATCTCCGGCGCAGCGCCCTCGCTGCGGCTGCGCACCACGCCGCTCGCGTCGATCCAGGACGTGACGCCCAGATTCACGGCGCGCACGAGATCGCGGCGCAGCTCGATCGCGCGCATCACCGCGAGCCTCGCGTGCAGCTCGGGCTCGGCGCTCCCGGTGAACCAGGCGTCGTTCGTGATGTTGACGAGGAGGTTCGGGGTGAGCGTCGCGGTGATCCGCCGCCCCACCCCGGTGAGCGTATCCTCGTAGCAGTTGAGCACGCCGATCCGGAGCGAGGGGCCCGGCTCTCGAGGGAGCGTGAGGGCGCGCGGCTCCGCGCCCGGGATGAGCCCGCCGCTCTTCTGGAAGATGCGCCGCAGCCAGGGCAGGTAAGCGCCGCCCGGGACCGTCTCGCCGAACCAGAGGAGCTGCAGCTTGTCCTGCGTCGGCTGCATGCTCCCGTCCGGGAGCACGAGGGTCGCGGAGTTGTAGCTGTTCCGCTCCACCACGCCGTCGGCGGCCTTCACGGGGGCCGCCTGCGTGATGAGCCCGGCGAGGACCGGGCCGCGGACGCCCGGCCCCAGGATCGCGCGGCCGCCGCGCGGCGCCTGCTGGGCGCTGTGCGGGAGGGGGTAGGGATACGCGGCCTCGGGCCAGAGGGTGAGCTCGGCGCCGGCGGCCTGGGCCTCCCGGGTGAGCTCGTGCAGCGTGCGCAAGATCCGGGGGTGGTTCTTCGGCTGCCAGCGCTCGTGGGGCCCTACGGCCTGGTTGACGAGCGCGACCCGCGTCGTCGGCAGGCCGACGCTCGCGCGGTCCACCGCGGCCATCCGCAGCGCGCCGTGGACCGCGAGCAGGCCGAACAGCCCGGCGCCCGCGAGCGCCGGGTAGACGACCGCGCGGGACAGCCGGGGGCGGGCGGACCGCGGCCCCTGCGCCGACACGCCGGCGAGCGGGCGCCCGCCCGGCGCTTTCCCGAAGGCCGCGAGCCCCGCGCGGGTGAGCAGGGCCGCCCCCACGGCGAACAGCACGGAGACGCCCCGCTCGCCGATGAGGTCCGCGAGCTGAACGAGCGCCGGCCAGGGGCTCATGAGGCCGGCCGGCGTCCAGCCGAACACGGTCGGGAGCGCCACGGCGACGAACACGCCGATCGCGAAGGCGAGCTCGAGGGGGGCGCGCAGCCGCCGGAGGAGGACGCTCGTGATGCCGCCGCAGACGGCCCAGACCAGCGACTGGGCGGCCGCGAGCAGCACAAGCGCGAGGTACGAGGCGGCCGAGCCGAGCGGCGTGAAGCGCTGGATGACCTCGGGCACGAAGCGCAGGCCCACGATCCCCGCGGCCGTTCCCCAGGCGGCGCCGCGGCCGAAGGCGCGCCAGAACGTCGGCGCGTCGTGGACGGCGGCCGCCAGCAAGGCGAGGCCAGCGATGACCGCGGGATAGAGATCCGTGGGCGGGGCGGTGAGGGCGAACGTCGCGCCGCCAACGACGGAAAGGAGCAGCGGGGCGCGGCCGCGAGGCGCGCGTGGGGTCGGGGCCTTGGGCACGAGGCGGCGTTATACCGCGTGGAGGGAGCCCGGACCGCGAAGGCGGGAGGGACGAGAGCGAAACCGAAGCGAGCCCCGCCAGGTCAAGGCGGGGAGGAGGCTACGACGCGCCGCTCACCAGTAAACGCTGAGCCCACCACGGAAGAGACCCCCGCCCGACGTATCGGTCGTGCGGCCTGTGTCGGGATCCCTGAACTCGGGAATGCGCCCGTCGTCCGTGCGGCCGCGCACGAAGCCGAGCGCATCGATGTTCAGGGCGAGACGGGGGGAGAGCCGGAACTCGAGGCCGATGCCGCCGTGCGCGCCGAAGTAGTCGTACTCCGTGTTCGGGGCGAACGCCTCGCCGCCGGCCGCCTGGCCGGAGCGCTGCTCGACCTCGGCGTGCGCGATGTTGAGGCCGCCCGTGAAGTAGAACTGCGTGCGGCTGCGCGGGTTGACGAACAGCATGCCGCTCAGCGAGAGCGGCATCTCGCTCCGCGGGTTGCCGTTGTAGTCGATGCCCGCGAGGAAGTCGGCGCCGAGATCGAGCGCGAACGCGGGGACGGGCCGGTAACGCAGGCTGATCCCGACGCCGCCCATCCCGGCTTCGTCGGCCCCGCCGTGCTCGCGGCCCATCATCAGGCCCTCCATGCGGAAGTTGACGCCCCACTGGCGCCGCCAGCGCTTCTTCGGCGGCGGAGGCGGCGCTGGCGGGGTCGTGCGGCGCACGATCACCCGGGGCGGAGGAGCGGTCCCGGGCGCCACCACGATGACCTGCGGGGGCTGGCCCGAGGGCGAGGTCTGGTAGACGACGACAGGCGGCGGGGCCGGGCGGGTCGCGCGCCTGCCCGGGGGCGGGACGGGCGGCGGTGGGGGCAACGCCTCGGCGGGCGGGGGCTCGTCGGCGGGCGGCGGCTCCGCGGAGGCATCGGGGGGCGGCTCCACTTCCTCGCAGAACCAGGCGCCAGGAGGACAGTTGTTGTTCTCCTGCGCGAGCGCGCTCATCGGCGCGGTCATCGCCACCGCAACAAGGGCATGGGTCAAGCAACGGCGCATCGGGCGACTCCTCTTCGGTGCAGGGAAGTTAGCAACCGGGATGCCATCGACCATCTCGCTGGACTGTCGTCACCATGGCCGCGAAGCACGCCGGCGTGCATCGGCCGCCACGGCGCGCTGTGGCGGAAGGTTCACACGCGCGCCGTCCCGCAGGGTACTAGCTCGAACGGCAAACGTCACGGCGCGGCCGCCCCCGTCGGCAGCCCTGCCAACATCGAGAGCAATCGGATTCATCATGCCTACGGTTACGTTGAAGCAGGGTCATGTTCGACCCGTGTGGTCGGGGCATCCCTGGGTGTTCGCTCAGGCGATCGCGCGCATCGAGGGCGGCGCCGTGGCCGGCGACGAGGTCGTGGTCACCGACCCCTACGGCAGCGTGCTCGGCCGCGGGCTCTACACGCCGCGCTCGGCCATCCCGGTGCGCATGTACACGCGCGAGGACAGGCCGATCGACGCGGCCCTGTTCCGGCACCGGATCGAGCGCGCCATCGCCCACCGCCGCGAGCTCGGCCTGCCCGCGCGGGCGCCCGGCCACGAGACCGACGCTTTCCGGCTGGTCCACGCGGAGGGGGACGGCCTGCCGGGGCTGATCGTCGACCTGTTCGGCGACGTGGCCGTCGTGCAGCTCGGCACCATCGGGGTCAAGCGCCGCGAAGGGGTGATCTTCGACGCCCTCCAGGCGGCGCTCTCGCCCCGCGCGATCGTGGACAGGACCCCGGAATCGCTCGCGAAGCTCGAGGGGTTCACCGCCGACGCCGGCGTCGTGCGCGGCGATCCCGGCGTCGACCAGCTCCGGTTCGTCGAGCGAGGGCTGCGCTACACGATCCCGCTCGCGCTCGGCCACAAGACCGGCTTCTACCTGGACCAGCGGACGCTGCGGACCCGCGTCGAGCAGCTCGCCCACAACCGGCGCGTGCTCGACGCCTTCTGCTTCGTCGGCACGTTCGCCATGGCGGCGGCCCGCGGCGGGGCGAGCGAGGTGCTCGCGATCGACGAGAGCGCGACGGCGCTCGAGGTCGGGGCGGAGTGCGCGCGGGAGAACGGGCTGCTCGACCGGATCACCTTCACGCGCGACGACGCCCGCAAGGCGCTGCAGAACGCGTCGAGGCTGGGGGGCTTCGACCTCGTCATCTGCGACCCTCCGAAGCTGGCGGGCACGCGCGCGTCGAAGGACGCCGCGCTCACCGCGTACCGGCGCCTCGCGGCCGGGGCGTGCCGCGCCACGCGGCCGGGGGGCGTCCTCGTCCTGTGCTCCTGCTCCAGCGCCGTGAGCCTCGACGACCTGACCCGGGTGCTCGCGCTCGGGGCGCGCGACGCGCGCATGCAGGCCGCTGTGTTCGACCGGCACTTCCAGGGCGGGGACCACCCCGTCCCGTCGGCCTTCCCCGAAGGCCTCTACCTGAAGAGCCTCATCGCGCGCGTCGACGCGCTCTGACGATCGCCCGATGGAACCCCTCTCCCGGCTGACCCCCGACGCCGCCCGCGCCCTCGCGGGGGTGATCTTCGACCTCGACGACACCGTGCTGGACCACGGCGCCCTCACCGAGCCCGCATACGGATCGCTCTTTCGCCTTCGCGAGGCGGGCCTCGCGCTGATCGCCTGCACCGGCAGGCCCGCCGGATGGGGCGAGGTGATCCAGCGGCAATGGCCGATCGACGCGACCATCGCCGAGAACGGGGCCGTCGCGGTGGTGCGCGGGCAGGCCGGTCCCGCCGCCGGCGCCGGCTACCAGGGAGCGCTCGCCCGGAGCGCCGGCGGCGGCCGGGTCGCCCTGCTCGACGGGATGGACCGGGAGGCCAGGCGAGCGCGACGGGCCGAGCTCGTCGCGCTCGCCGACGACCTGGTGCGTCGTTTTCCTGCGGCGGCGCTCGCGGACGACAACGATCAGAGGGTGACCGACGTTACCATCGACATCGGAGAGCACCGGCAGGTCCCGCACGAGGACGTGCAGACGATGCGCGCGGAGCTGCGCGAGCGGGGGGTGAGGACGCTGCTCTCCAGCGTCCACCTCCACCTCACCCTTGACCCGTCCGACAAGGCCACGGGGGTCGTGCGGCTGCTCTCGACGCGGTTCGGCGAGGATCCCACCCGGGCGCGGTACCGTTACGCCTTCGTGGGCGACAGCGGCAACGATGGCGTCGCTTTTGCCGCATTTGCGTTGACCTTCGGGGTCGCCAACGTCCGAGCCCACCTCGGCAAGCTGTCGGTGCCGCCGCGGTTCGTGGCCTCGCTTCCCATGGGGCGCGGGTTCGCAGAAATCGCACACCGGATCACCGAACTGCGGAAGAATGCACCCGCGCCGTGATCGCCGCGCGCGCGAATGTGCCTCGCGCTGCGATCCGCCCCACACATGGAGCACGTACCCTAGCCGCGACGCGCACCGAAGGAATAGGATCGAGCTTTCGGGAGGAGCATGCCTCCCAACCCTTTACAGGGGCGCGTGTTCTCGGGGACCATGACCTTGGTCCCTCGCCCGCCAGCGGCAGCAGATGGCGTTTCGACCCCCGACCCCCGGCCTCCTCGTCGACAACAAGTACCGCCTCGCGGAGCGCATCGGCGGGGGCGGCATGGGCGACGTGTTCCGGGCGGAGCACGTGCTCGCAGGTCGCGCCGTTGCGATCAAATTCCTTCACCCGGAGCTGGCGGACAACTCCGAGCTCTCCCACCGGTTCTTCCAGGAAGCGCAGGCGGTCAACCGGATCCGCCACCCGAACATCGTCGACGTGATCGACGCGGGCGTCGGCGACCTCGGTCCGTACATCGTGATGGAGCACCTCGACGGCGAGTCGCTCGGCATGGCGCTCGCGCGCTTCGGCCGACTCGACATGGAGGCCGCCGTCGGGGTCGCGATCCCGGTGCTGGAGGCGCTCGACGCCGCGCACCGCGCGGGGATCATCCACCGCGATCTCAAGCCCGAGAACATCTTCATCGCCTTCGATCCGAGCCGCGGCTCGGCCGTCGTCCGGCTGCTCGACTTCGGCATCGCCAAGGTGCTCGACTCCGACGGGCCGTCGCCGCGGACGCGCACGGGCGTGGTGTTCGGCACGCCGGACTACCTGTCGCCGGAGCAGGCCACCGGGGATTCGCCGCTCGACGGGCGGAGCGATCTCTTCTCGGTCGGCGTCCTGCTCTACGAGGTGCTCACGGGCACGCGGCCGTTCCGCGCGCCGACCGCGGTGGCGACCGCATTCCGCGTCGTGCACGCGGAGGTGCCGACGCTCGCCTCGGCGGGCGTGACCGTCGACCCGCGGCTCGAGGCGATCGTGCAGCGGCTCCTGCAGAAGGATCCCGCGAAGCGCTTCCAGACGGCCGGCGACGTCGTCCGCGAGCTCGAGCGCGTCGCGGCGGACGCCTCCCGGCGGACGGCGGCGCTCGGCAGGCTGATCAACGTGCAGCGACGGATGGCCCTGAGCCTGGGGAACGCCACGGAGAACGAGCGCGATCGCCTCTCCTCCTCGCGCGACCGCTCGCGCGTGGGCACGCCGTTCGACGTGAGCCCCGCGCCGCCGATGCGCATCTCGCCGCCGCTCGTGTCCGGCAGCCGCGTCACCGAGGCGCCGCCGGGCATGCGGCCGTCGTCCGAGCCGGCGAAGCCAGCGCCCGGCGCGACGCTCTCGAACGCGCTGCGGAACCGGGGCTCAGAGCCCACCCTGCTCTCGCAGCGCGGCGAGTCGTTGCCCACGGTGCGCAGCGCCGATCTTGGCCTCCGCGCCGAGCCGACCGTGCGCAGCGCCGACTTCGGCAACCTGATCAACCGGCAGCGCGACACGCGGCGGCCCAACGTGACCCCGGTCCGACCGCTGCCGGCGCGCTTCGCGGGCCAGTACCACGTGCGCGGCCCCGTGCTGCGGAGCGTCGATCGCACCATCGTGGACGAGTACGGCAGGAGCGCGCGCGACGAGGTCGTCGCGCAGATGCCGCTCCGCTACGCCGACGACTTCCGGCACGACTCGATCAACGCGCTCGTCGGGTACGACCTCGAGGCGCTCGACGCGTACATGGAGCTCGCGACGTCGCTCGTGCTGCGCGATCTCGAGCGCTGGCGCGACATCGGCAGGCTCGGCGTCGGCGGCGAGCTGCACAGCCTCGTGCGCACGCTGTTCGCGCGCCCGCTGACCGACATCGCGTCGCTCATGCGCCGCGGGACGTCGATCTGGTCGCGGCTCTTCACGTTCGGCTCGTGGCGCGTGGCGACCGGCCCGACCGGTCGGGTCACGCTGCACATCGGCGACTTCGACCCGGCCTCGCTGCCGCTCCGGCTGTGGGTCGTGGGGATGGTCGAGGAGACGGCGAGGCGCGCGTCCGGCGGCGGCGTGAAGGTCACGATCACGCTCGGCGAGCTCGGCTTCACCTCCGAGCTCGCCTGCGAGATCAGCCTGTAGCTCAGCGCGTCGGTCGCGCCGCTCGCCGCTCGCCGGTCGCGCCGCGCGCCAGCGACCCTGCGGGGTCTGCCCGCCGACCCTCGGCGGGACGCGCGCGGCGCCGGGCTTTTCTCCGGGGTCTTCAGGAAGGCTTGCGGGCGCGGTAACACGCCTGGCAGAACACGTCGCGCCCCTCGACCGGCTTGAACGGGACCTCGCCCTCGGCGCCGCACGACTTGCACGTGATCGAGAAGGTCGGACGGTTGCGCGGCGCGCGGGGCTGCTGCGCCGCGCTGCGGGTCGGAGGCCCCGCGCGGCGCTCGCCGGCGAACGACGGGGCGCGGTAGTTGCCGTCGTCGCGGGCAGGCGCGCCGCCGCGCGGGCGCTGCTGGTAGTGGCTCGGCGCCGTCCAGGCGGGCGTCAGCCCCGAGTACGCATCCTGCATCGGGCTCCGGTACTCGTTGACATCGCCCGTGTAGCGAGGCGTCCGAGGCTGCCCGCCGCCGCGCGGAGCGCCGCGGTACCCTCCGGCGCTCCGGGCCGCTCCAGGGCGCTGGTGCTGCGCTGCGCGCGTCGTCGACGCGCTCTCGTGCTCCCCTCGATTGTCCTTGCGCGCGCGGCGGCAGGTCCGGCACCGCTTGGGCGGGGCCGCGAGCTTCCGTTCGGCGTAGACGGCCGCTTCCGCAGCCGAGAATAGGAACGACGTGCCGCAGCTCGCGCAGACAATGTGCTCGTCTCGATGCTGTTCCATGATTCCTCTTTCGTCAGGCCGACGGGCCTCGCAGGCTCACGGGCTCGGGTGCTCGGGTGGCACGCGTGACTCGCGTGACTGGAGCGCCCGGGAGCTGCCCCGCTGCGCTGGAGAAGCGCACTTTACGCGGGGGATCTCGATGATACTGGTGGGATCGCCCTCTTGATGGGGCACGGGAGTGCCTACGGTGACATGCTTGTCAGGGCGGTCAAGCGTGCCGCCTCCACGCATCGCCGGGATCGATCGCGCGGCGTGGAGGCTTTGATTTCGAAGCTCCTCACGATACCATCCGCGCGACTTTCACCGGGGAGCGCAGCTCCTCCCGTACTCCTCCTCCCGTGACGGACCACGGGCATCACCCGCCCACGCAGCGCCTCGCAGCCAGTCGAAGCAATGAGCCATCCTTCCCTGCACCTCACCGCTCGTGACTTCGACGCGTACGCCGCCGAAAAGGCGACCTCGAAGGCCTACTCGCGCCCTCGCCTCGAGGTGAAGCAGCGCGCGCTCGCCTGGGCGCGCGGCGTGGTCGCCCGCCTGGCCGAGCTCGGCATCTCCGTCGACGTCCACGGCTCGGACGAGCACCCCTCGATCCGCAACAGGCACCGGGCCGACTGCCAGTGGGTCTTCTTCTGGCGCGACCAGGCCGCGCGGGACGAGCTCGATCGCCTGCTCGATCGCGGCCGCTCGATGTCCGAGGCGATCGACGATCCGAGCCCTTACACGCGGCACGCGTTCCTCGCGCTGCGCATCTCGGAGGGCGAGGTGCAGGTGTGCTTCGCGGTCCACCCGGACGCGAAGGTCGATGTCGACAACCTCCGGGCCCGCGTCTCGGCGACCGAGGACGCGACCGGCGAGCCGACGTCGCCGCTCGCCGCCGAGCTCACGAGCGCGCTGCACGCGCTCCCGGAGCAGTTCTCGTTCGGCGCCGGCGGGGGCGAGCGCGTCGCCTGCAGCGCGGCCACGCCCGACGCGATCGCGGAGATGCTCCGCCGCGCCGCTGACGGGCAGGTGCCGCTCTGGATCGGCTGGGCCGTCCCGCGGGAGACGGCGGTGGAGCACGCCGACATCCTCGACGAGCAGCTCGAGGACGCGCTCGTCGCGCTCGCCCCCATCTACCGGCTGGTCGCGTGGTCGCGCGAGAACGACCGCATCGCGCTCGACCACAAGCTCGAGGGCATCGAGCAGGAGCGGGCGCGGGCCCACGCCGAGCTCGAGGCCGAGAACGAGCGGTGGCGCTCCGAGCAGGCCCGCGCGCGCGAGCGATCGATGGAGCAGGCGCGGGCGCGCGGCGACGAGCGCGTGGAGGCCGCCCTCCCCGCCCGCCGGCCGACCCTGGCGACGCTGTTCAAGTCGACGAGCGGCGCCGGTCGCGGCGAGCCGCGCCCCGCGCCGAAGCACGGCGGAGAGGGCGCCGCTCCGGCCCGGCGAGCGCAGCACGCCGAGACGGAGCATCAGGCGAAGGCCGAAGCTCCCCAGAGGCCGTCGGCCGAGCACGCGCCGCGAGCGCAGCGCGCGGCGTCCGTCGAGCCGGACGCCGCCGCGAGGATCACGCCGGAGCCCGCGAAGGCCGGCGTGCTCGAGAAGGGCAGCCGGGTCCGCGTGCGGCGCGGGCCCTTCGCCGACAAGATCGGCGTGGTGAGCGAGCTCGACGGGCGCGGAGGGGCGCGCGTCCTGCTCGGGCTGCTCTCGACGAGGCTCGAGATCGACGACCTCGAGCTCGTCGTGGAGGGCAGAGAGCGCCCCGCCCTCTCGACGTCGCACCGCAAGCCGCTCGCCCCGACGCCGCGCAAGGCGCGCTGAGCGTCGCCCGCGCGGCTCTCCCCGAAATGATCAAGCGCGATCCTTCAACCTACCCCGTCGGGCTCGGCGCCCAGTTCCGCGACAAGCTCCCGCTCTACCTGGCCGGCGCAGCGCTGCTCGCGACGCAGCAGCTCCTCATGGCCAAGCGGGACTTCCTGGTCAAGGACGCCGTCGACGCGGCCGTGAAGCTCCAGTCGACCGAGGCCTCGCGGGCGGCGCTCATCATGCTCGGCGTGAGCGTGGGCGCCGCGATCATGCGCGTGTTCTCGCGGGTCACCGTCTTCACGGCGGGCCGCAACGTCGAGTACGAGCTCCGGGCCGTCCTGCTCGCGCGCCTGCACAAGCTCGGGCCGGCCTTCTTCCGCAAGATGCCGACCGGCGAGATCATGAGCCGGGCGACGAACGATCTGACGCAGGTGCGGCTGCTCCTCGGCTTCGGCCTGCTGAACGTCGTGGGCTCGATCTTCGCCTTCGCGAGCGCCCTGTACGTGATGCTCAACATCTCGAAGAAGCTCACGCTGGCGGCGCTCGTGACGATGCCCGCGCTGATGCTCGTCACCCGCTCGTTCTCGACGAGGCTCTTCACCCGCACCCGCGACAACCAGGAGGCGATCGGCGCCATGAGCGACCGCGTCCTCGCGAGCCTCGCGGGCGTGAGGGTGGTCCGCTCGTTCGCGCTCGAGGCCTCCGAGATGGCCGCGTTCTCCAACACGAACCAGGCCTACCTCGAGAAGAGCCTCTCGCTCGCCAAGCTGCGCGGGTCGATGGGGCCGCTCATGGGGGCCATCAGCTCGGTCGGCGTGCTCATCGTCTTCTGGTACGGCGGGCAGCTCGTGCTCGACGGGCAGATAACGAGGGGTGACTTCGTCTCCTTCTGGTTGGCGCTGCTGCGGCTCACGTGGCCGGTGCTCGCCCTCGGCTTCGTCGCGGCGATCGTCCAGCGCGGCCGCGCCGGTTACGCGCGGCTCAAGGCCATCTTCGAGGCCGTCCCCGAGGTCGTGAGCGGCCCGACGCCCGCCCCGGAAGCCGTCCGCGGCGCCATCGCCGTCAAGGATCTGACGTTCTCCCATGGCGCCAGGAAGGTCGTCGACGGGGTGAGCTTCGAGATCGAGGCGGGCAAGTCGCTGGCCATCGTGGGCCGCACCGGCTCGGGCAAGAGCACCATCGCCACGCTGCTCGCCCGGCTCATGCCCACGCCGCGCGGCACGGTGCTCCTGGACGGCATCGACATCTGCGATCTGCCCCTGGAGACCGTGCGCGCGAGCGTCGGCTACGCGCAGCAGGACGCCTTCCTCTTCTCGACCACCGTGGCGCGCAACATCGGCTACTCGCTCGACGATCCGGACTCGCCCGCCTCGTTCGAGGTCATCCGCGCGGCCGCGGCCGAGGCCGAGGTGCTGAACGAGGTGCTCTCGCTGCCGGACGGCTTCGACACGGTGGTCGGGGAGCGGGGCGTGCAGCTCTCCGGCGGGCAGCGCCAGCGCGTCGCGCTCGCGCGCGCGCTCGTGCGTGAGCCGAACGTCCTCGTGCTCGACGATCCGCTCTCCGCCGTGGACGCGAAGACCGAGCAGGCCATCCTCGCGGCGATCGAGCGGCAGGCCGCGCGGCGGACCGTCATCCTGATCACGCACAGGGTCGCGGCCGCGCGGCGGTGCGACGCGATCGTGGTGCTGGAGCAGGGCCAGGTCATCGAGCGGGGCACGCACGACGAGCTCGTCCGCGCGGGCGGGCTGTACGCGTCGTTCGCGGAGGAGCAGCAGCTCGAGGAAGATCTCGCGACCTTCGAGGCGCCGGCCTCGCAGCCGGTGGGGCTCTCATGACACAGCCGGGACCGGAAGAGGGCGCGACGATACGGGCCAGATCGAGCGGCGGCTCGGCCGCGGGAGAGGCCGGCGCGCGCCCGCGGCCGCCGGCGCAGGCGGCCGCAAACAGGGCCCGCGGGGCGAAGAAGGCGAGCCGCACCGAGGACGTGCTGAGCCGCTTCCACGAGGAGACGCAGCTCGGCGAGGCGTACGACGCGCGCATGCTGCTGCGGCTATGGCCGTTCGTGCGCCCGCAGGGCAAGCACCTCGCGCTCTCGCTGGCGCTGCTCATCGTCACCGCCTCGCTGGCGCTGCTGCGCCCGCTCATCATGCGCGACGCGCTCGACGCCTTCGACGCGCCCGGCGGGCTCGATCACCTCACGCGCGCCGGCATCCTGCTCACGGGCATCATGCTCGTGGAGCAGTCGCTCGCGTTCCCGCAGCTCTACCTGATGCAGCTCGCCGGCGCGCGCGCGATGGCTGACCTGCGCATACGCGTCTTCGGCTTCCTTCACACGCGCCGCCTCGGGTTCTTCGATCGCACGCCGGTCGGCCGGCTCGTCACCCGCGTGACGAACGACGTGGACGCGATCGGCGAGATCTTCGCGTCCGGCGCGCTCAACGCGTTCGGCGATCTGATCCGGCTCGCCGTCATCATCGTCGTGATGCTGTCGCTCGACTGGCGCATGTCGTTGCTCGCCTTCGCGGCGGTGCCGCCCGTCGCCCTCGGCGTCAACTGGACGCGGCGGCGGATCCGCGACGCCTTCCGCGAGGTGCGCTCGAAGACCGCCAGGATGAACGCGTACCTCAACGAGCAGGTGTCCGGGATGGCCGTCGTGCAGGCCTACGCCCGCGAAGAGCGCTCGGCCGAGGAGTTCGACGAGATCAACGCGGCTTACCGCAGCGCCAACAACCGATCGATCGTGCTCGACGCCACGCTCGACGCCGCCATCGAGATGGTCTCGAGCGTCTGCATCGCCGCGGTGCTCTGGTACGCCGGCGTGAAGAGCCTGAAGGAGCAGGTCTCGTTCGGGACGCTGTTCGCCTTCGTCGCGTACATCGACATGTTCTTCGTCCCGATCCGCGATCTCTCGGCCCGGTACACGCTGCTGCAGTCGGCGATGTCCGGCGCGGAGCGCATCTTCGAGCTGCTAGACAACAAGGACGAGGACGCGACGGCGACGGCGGCGAGCTGTACCGGCGCGGCAGCGGCCGCGGACGAGCGCGTCGCGTTCGAGCTCGACAACGTCTTCTTCGGCTACAAGCCGGGCGTGCCCGTGCTGCGGCAGGTCTCGATCGCGGCGAGGAGCGGCGAGAAGCTCGCGCTGGTCGGCGCGACAGGCGCCGGCAAGAGCACGGTCGCCTCGCTGCTGCTCCGCCTCTACGACGTCGAGGACGGCGCCGTGCGGGTCTTCGGCCGCGACGTCAGCGCGTACCCTCGCGACGAGCTGCGCCGCAAGTTCGCCGTCGTCCCCCAGGACGTGTTCCTGTTCCCCGGCACGGTGCTCACCAACATCGCGGCAGGCGACGCGATCCCGGATCGCGCGAAGGTGGTGAACGCGCTGAACCGCATCGGCGCCCTCGATCTGTTCGAGCGCCGCGAGGGCGGCCTCGACGGCCCCGTGCTCGAGCGCGGCAGCAACTTCAGCGCCGGCGAGCGGCAGCTCATCGCCTTCGCCCGCGCCCTCTACCGCGACCCGCCGATCCTCATCCTGGACGAGGCCACGGCCAACGTCGACAGCGACACCGAGGCGCGCCTCCAGCGCGCGCTCGAGGGAGCGATGGAGGGGCGCACCGCGCTGATCATCGCGCACCGCCTCTCGACGATCCGCGCCGTCGACCGGATCGTCGTGTTCCACAAGGGCAGCGTCGTCGAGCAGGGCACGCACGAGGACCTGCTCGCCACCGGCGGCGTCTACAGCAAGCTGTACCGGCTTCAGTTCGCTCGTCAGGAGGCGGCGCACGCCTAGGCTCGCCGCAGCAGGCGCGGCCAGGGCTCGCTGGATGAACGCCGCGGGCGCTGACGCGCGCCGCGCGCTCTCTCTCCGACCCTGGAGTCGTGCGCTCCCTCAGCCGGGATCGCCGGCGTAGCACCGCACGCCAGCAGCGCCTCCGCCCGCGCCCATCGCGCCGTCGTCGGCGCCCTCCGCGCCCCCGGCGGTCCCGGTGGCGCCGTCATCGGCGCTGCTCTCGCCGTCCGCGCCCTCTGCGCCGCCAGCGACCACCCGGAGCCAGTACTCGGAGCAGCTACCGTTCATGACGACCAGGTGCTGATCGTCGACGCAGATGACCTCGGCCTGGTTGCCCGCCGCGTGCGCCAGCGTCCCGCCGCTCCTCGTGCCGTCGCGCTCGAACGACAGGTACACCTGCCACCACCGCGGCCGCTGCCCGAGGTGATGCTTGAGCGCATACCGCATGCCGCCCGGGAAATGGAGGAGCTCGCCGTCCGGCGCCGAGGTCTCGTAGACGCCCCCCTCGGGCACGGCTTCGGTGAACTCGATCGGCGGGTTCTCGCTCTCGGAGCGATCGCACCTGCCCGGTGAGCACCCCGCCGCGAGCGCGGCCGACGCCCCCACCACACACGCGGCGGCCCACCTCGAACGCCGCGCAGCACCCCCGTCCGCGCCCCGGCGCTGCATGGCTCAGCCGAGCCAGCGCGCGGCATCGAGCGCGTGGTAGGTGAGGATGAAGTCCGCCCCGGCGCGCCGGATCGACGTGAGCAGCTCGAGCACCGCCCGCTTCTCGTCGATCATCCCGCGCTCCGCGGCCGCCTTGATCATCGCGTACTCGCCGCTGACGTTGTAGGCGCCGAGCGGCAGCGTCGTCACCTCGCGCACGCGGGCGATGACGTCGAGGTACGCGAGCGCGGGCTTCACCATGAGCATGTCGGCCCCCTCCTCCTCGTCGAGCGCCGCCTCGCGCAGCCCCTCGCGCGCGTTGCCGGGGTCCATCTGGTAGCCCGCCCTGTCCCCGAACTTGGGCGCGCAGTCGGCCGCCTCGCGGAACGGCCCGTAGAAGCTGGACGCATACTTCACGGCGTAGGAGAGGATCGCCGTCCCCGTCAGCGACTCGGCGTCGAGCGCGCGCCGGATCGCGGCGACGCGGCCGTCCATCATGTCGCTCGGCGCGACCACGTCGGCCCCCGCCTTGGCGTGGACCACCGCCGCCCGCGCGAGCACCTCGAGCGTCGCGTCGTTGTCGACGTCGACCGCTCCGGACGCGTCCTGCCGCAGCAGCCCGCAGTGTCCGTGGTCGGTGTACTCGTCCACGCACACGTCGGTCATCACGAGCAGCTCCGGCACCGCGTCCTTCATCGCCTTGATCGCGCGCGGGACCGGGCCGTCCTCGTCGTAGGCGCTCGTGCCCGACGCGTCTTTGATGCGCGGGAGCCCGAACAGGATCGTCCCGCCGACGCCGAGCTCCTTGCAGAGCCGCGCCTGCGCGGCCGCGGCGCTCACCGGGAGCTGCGAGACGCCGGGCATCGTCCCCACCGGGCGAGGCGCGTCGAGCACCTCGTTGAAGAAGAGCGGGAGGATGAAATCTCCCGGGTTGAGGGACGTCTCCCGCACCAGGGCGCGGAGGGCGGGAGAGCGACGGAGCCGGCGCGGTCTCTTCGTGGGGAACACGGCGGCGGAGCATAGCAGCCCTTCACCCGCGAGGACCGCTCCGGTCGCGGCACGCGCGATCCGCGGATCGCGGAAGCCGGGCGAATCGGCTAGTGTTCGCCCGAAACCGCCCGCATGAGACAGGCCCCCCACCCCCCTTCGTCCGGCCGCGCTCGCCCTGCCGCGCGCGGCCCGCGCTCCCGGCGCCGGACGGGCGCGCACATCGCTCAGCGGTGCGCCGCTCCAGGGCGCGCGACCGGGCGCGTCGCTGTCCCGGTCCGCGGCGAGGTCCTCTCTCCCGACAGCGGGACGGTGTCGTCGTCGTCCGCCGCAAACTCGTCGTCCGGCTGCACCGCGGGCGTCGCCGCGTCGGCGACCGTGACCATTGCGATGTCGGACAGCGGGCGCCACACGGTCCACGCCTCATTGCGGACGAAGCTATCGAGCGGGACCACGCCGTTCTCGATGCCCCGCGCGAGCTGGTCGAGGCTGACCGGCCCGACCGATTGCTCCCCGTTGCTGACGTACCATCGGTCCGTAAAGCCGCGCTCTGAGCTCCGCAGCTCCTCGAACAGTTTCACAGATCTCATCGAATGGACTCCAGAAACCGCCGGACGTTGAATCGAACGGGTGCGATTCTATACCTTTAACGCACCGAGTCAACATCACTGCAGAATCGATAGGACAATCAACGTCTGCCATGAATGAGCGACAGAACGATGAGAGTTTGACGGCGCTCTCCGGGCGTCACGGAGCCTCCGAGGAGGGTCAGGGCGTGGGGGCCGCGCGCGGGGGGCCGGGCGCGGCCAGGCCGGGCGTCGTGTACCTCGTCGGCGCCGGCCCGGGCGATCCGGGGCTCTTCACGCTGCGCGGCGCCGAGCTCCTCGCCACGGCCGACGTCGTGCTGCACGACGAGCTCGTCCACCCCGCGCTGCTGGACGGCGTGCGGGAGGACGCCGAGGTGCGCTCGGTCGGCAAGCGCGGCGGCGACCGGGTGCTGAAGGACGCGAAGCAGGCGGAGATCGACGCGGAGCTCGTCGCGCTCGGGCGCGCGGGCCGCAGCGTCGTCCGGCTGAAGGGCGGCGATCCGTTCCTCTTCGGGCGCGGCTCCGAGGAGGCGGAGGCGCTCGCGCGGGCCGGGGTGCCGTTCGAGGTGGTGCCGGGCGTCTGCTCTCCGCTCGGCGCGACGGCCTACGCCGGCATCTCGCTGACCCACCGGAACATCGCCTCCAGCGTGATGATCGTCAGCGGCGTGACGCGGGCGGGCAGGTCCTTCGACTGGAGCGAGCTCGCCTCGGTCCGCGGGACCATCTGCGTCCTGATGGGCATGCAGGCCCTCGACGCCGTTGTCGCGGGGCTGACGGGGCCGGGGCGCCGCGATCCCGCGACGCCGGCGGCCGCGATCCAGTGGGGCACGCGCGCAGACCAGCGCGTTGTCTCCTGCCGCCTCGACGAGCTGCCCCGGCGCGCCAGCGAGGCAGGGCTCCAGAGCCCCGCTGTCATCGTCGTCGGCGCCGTCACCGGCCTGCGCGACGCGCTGCGCTGGTTCGACCGGAAGCCGCTGTTCGGCAAGCGGGTGCTCGTCACCCGGCCGCGCCACCAGGCGCGCTCGACGTCCCGGCTCATCCGCCTCCGCGGCGGCGAGGCGGTGGAGCTCGCGACCATCGAGATCCGCCCGCCGCCCGACCCTGCGCGCGTCACCGAGGCCGTCCGCGGGCTCTCCGGCTACGACGTCGTCGTCTTCACGAGCGAGAACGGCGTGGCCTGCTTCTTCCGGGAGGTGGAGCGGCTCGGCCTGGACGCGCGCGCCTTCGGCGCGGCGCGCCTCGCCGCGATCGGCGCCGGGACGGCCGCCGCGCTCGCCTCGCGCGGCGTCCGCCCCGACATCGTCCCGGGGGAATTTCGCGGCGAGGAGCTCGCGCAGGCCCTCCTCTCCGACCCGGCGCTGGCCGAGCGCCTGTCGGCGCGCCCTGCGCCCCGCGTCCGGGTCCTCATTCCCCGCGCGCTCGTCGCCCGTGAAGTGCTCCCCGAGCGGCTCCGCGCCGCGGGCTGCGAGGTCGACGTCGTGCCCGTCTACGAGACCCGCCCCGCGTCGGCCGGGCGCCGCGAGGAGCTGATCCGAGCGCTCTCGGCGGGCGCGATCGACGTCGTGATGCTGACCTCGAGCAGCACCGTCGACAGCCTCTGCGAGCTCCTCGGCGAGGGCGCCGCGGCGCAGCTCGACCGGGTGCTCCTTGCGAGCATCGGGCCGATCACCACCGCGACAGCCGAGAAACGGGGGCTCCGCATCGGCGTGACCGCCGAAGTGAGCACCACGGCGGGTCTCCTGGACGCGCTGGATCGATACTTCGCTGGGCTCCAGGCTGCCCCTGCAAGCGCCGGCCGGTGACGTGCTGGTCGCGCGATGTGCGGCCAGCGCCCACGGCAGAAAAGAAAAGAGCGTCGCAGCGGACCTGGGGGGGGAAGGTCTCCGCCGCGACGCTCGGGCTCCCTTGAGCACGAGGCGTGCCTGCGCCTTCCCCTAGTAAATCCAGTTACTTAAGGGGCATCAACAGGAGATTCCTTTCGCTCCTGCGCGTTCATGGCGACAGTCATGCTAGGAATTTCCTTACGCAGCGATACGACATTGCGCGCACAACAGCGCTCCCCGGGCCCGAGCAGACGTACAGGGCCACAGCCGGACAGCGCCTGTGGGCCGAGCTCCTTCAGGAGCCGCTCTGTCACTCGAACGTTGCGCGAACGACGAGAAACTTGTTGTTGAGCTCGAGAGAAGTGAGCTTCTCGAAGAAGCGAGGATTCCCGAGCTCGTTCGAGAGCGAGCTGGTGCGCCCGTGCTCGGTGACGAAGTAGAAGGTCTTCACACCCTTCTTCTTCTGTTCATTGATGTAGTCCTGGAACTTCTTTCCGCTCGACACGAAGACCGGCAGATGGTTGCCGGCATAGAAGTTCTCGCCCTTCCAGTTCATCTGGTAGGCGACGAGCGGCCCAGGGATCTCCTGGCGCGCGCGCATGTAGGCGAGCAAGGTCTCGCGCTGCCCCCAGTGCGGCGACGTCCGCACGAAGTAGACGTCGAGCCCCCACGCCGTGAACACGACGGCGAGCGAGAGCAGCGCATAGAGGACGTGACGGCGAAAGCGCGCGACCATCAGCAGCAGACACAGGACCGCCGCGGCGACGGTGAACGCCCACAGGGTCGCGGAGAAGTCGAGCGACTGCGGCCAGGGACGCTTGTAGTTGTACGTGAACAGGTGCAGCAGCCTGGCCTGGCTCGGCTGCCCCTCGCGGGCCATCGCGAGGTCACGCCCGACGAAGAAGACCAGGATCGCAGCGCCGATCGCGACCGCGCCGAGCATCGCGCGCTCGTAGACGACCACCGCGCTGGAGCGCGCCGACGGCGGCGTCGACGAGGCGTCGCTCCAGCCACGCGCGAGCCGGCGCGCGCCGCCCTCAAGGCGCAGCATGTCGTCGAGCAGGATCCCGGTGAGCATCGCCGCCGGCGGCACGGCCGGCAGGATGTAGTGGTGGAACTTCGTCAGCATCAGCGAGAAGAGCGCGAAGCCGAAGATGAACCACATCGCCAGGAACACCGAGGCGTCGCTCTGGCGGACGTCGGCCGAGCCCGGCCCGCCGGAGGCTCCCCCGTCCCCTGCCGCTGCCCCCTCGCGCCGCCTGAGCCACCACACGAGCGAGGCGGGCACGAGCCCCGTCCACGGGAACGTCGCGTAGCCGAGCTGCCACACGTAGTAGCGGAAGCTCACGTCGTCGCCCTCGTTGGTGTCGTGCACGTGCGTGAACGCGCGCTTGAACATGTCGTGGAACAGCAGCCTGTCGGTGAACGGCTGCCCGTGCCGCGCGTACATCGCGACGAACCAGGGCAACGCCACGCACGCGAGCACGAGCAGCCCGACGGGGATCTCCATCTTGAGCAGGTCGCGATACCGCCGCGAGACGACGACGTAGCCGAGCGCGCAGAGCACCGGGAGGCCGAAGCCCGCCGGCCCCTTGGCCATCGTGGACAGGGCGGCGAAGAACCACGCCGACAGGAAGAGGAGCCGCTGGACGCGCCGCTCGCCCCAGCTCGCGTACAGGACGATGCCGAGCGTCTGCGCCCAGATGAGCGCCTGGAGCGCGGGCTGCAGGCCGGGGAGCACGGGCAGCACCGACCGGCAGGCCTCGTTGCCGGGGAGCCCGCAGTTGCCAGGGGAGCCCGAGCTGAAGACGTCGCCGTGGAGGCGCACGCCGAACGGCGCCGGCTGGATCTCGACGTGCCGCGAGAGCAGGTAGAGGATCTGCGGCAGCGCGCAGGCGATGATCGCGCCGAGCACGAGGTGGTAGCCGGAGAGGCCTACCTTGAGCACGCCGAGGTCGACCTCGTAGACGCGCGCCTCGCGCGCCTCGTCGGTGTGGATGCCGAGCAGGAGGAGCGCCATCGCCGCGGCCATCGTCGCGACGAAGGGCATGTCCGTCATGGTCTGGTGCGAGACCAGGAACCACTGCGGCATCGTCGCGAGGACGACCCCCGCGAGCAGCCCCGCGCGGCGGCTGAAGATCGTCGCGATGGCCTTGTAGAGGAGGTAAATGGCGATGAGCGTCAGCGCGAAGACGGGCAGCCTGACCGCCCACTCGGGCCACGGCACGCGCCCCTCGGCGACCGCCGAGAGCATCTCCCCCGATCGGTAGCGGACGCCGAAGGCCGCCATGGCGAGCGCCTGCATCCAGAAGTCGAGCACCGGCTTCGACCAGAACCAGCCGTCCTGCGCCCACCAGAGCGAGATCCAGTCGTTCCGCGCGAGGATCTCGCGCGCGACCTCGCCGTAGTGCGTCTCCCACGGATCGATGAGCGAGTGGCTCCCGAGCATGGGCAGGTAGAGCAGCGTGACGAGGGCGACGAGCCAGAAGCCATGCCGCCGGAGCAGGGGGCGCGGCGCGCCCGCCTCATCGAGGCGACCGGGGCCGAGGCGCTCGCCGATCCGGAAGGCGCCGGCCACCGCCGTGAGGAACGCGGCAGGGATCGCGACCGCGGGGACCGCCAGCGAGATCAGCGCGGGCGCGCCGTCCCGCGAGAGGGAGAGCGGCGAGAAGTAGCCCGCCACGCTGAGCGTGATCAGCGCGAGGAACGCGGCGAGCCCGCCCCCGAGCAGCGCGAGCGGGCCGAGGAGATCGCGGATCCCGACGCGCGCGGCGACGCGCTCGGGCGGATCGTCGAACGTGCCGAGCAGATCGAGCAGGCCGAGCGTCGCGACGCCGACCCCGAGCGCGCCGAGCGGGACCCCCCAGCGAAACCGGGGCGCGAGCGCCATCACGACGAACGCGACGAGGGAGCCCGCGGCGAGCGCGGCAGCGCCGCGCCAGCGGAGCGGGTTGCCCAGGGGAACGAGGCGCTCCTCGCCGGCGTCGGGATCGACGTCGTCCGTGCCGGCTCCGCCGTCGTCCTCCGCCGCCTCGCCCTCCGGAGAAGGAGCGCGCGGCGGAGCTGCGACGCGCGGCTCGGCGGCGCCGGAGCTCTCCACGCCGCCTGCGGCCGGCTCGTCGCCCGCGGTCATGTCGTCACGGGCGTCCGCGGTCGCGCCGCTGCTCTTGTCGTGCGTGTCGTTCATGGCTGCGCCGGACGCGGAACGAGGCGCGGGCCTGGCGTAGCAACTCTACGTCCCCGGGCAAAGCAGCGGCCGCATGCTCGCGCGCGACAGACCGCCGCGAGCGCCGGTGGGGCGAGGCCATGCCCGGCGCGAGATCTCCGCGGGGGCTCGCGCGGCTCGACGTGTGATCGATGGGCTCGTGGGAGCAAGCAACGCGCGGCGCAGGCTGGTACGCCGCGCGCGGCTCGCACACCTCGCCGGGGACCGCCCCGCGCGTGGGAGGCTCGCCGACGACAGCGGCCGCGCGGCCGCAGCGCGCGGCTACTTCGTCAGGCGCGCGATCTCTTCCTTGATGATCGTCTCGGCGAGGACCGGCACGACCTCCCAGACGACGCGCTCCACGACCTCGCGGGACAGCGCCATCACGGCCTCCACCTGATCGGCGGAGAGGCCGAGGCCCTCGAGCTTGCCCGCCATCTGGCCGTTGACCTGCGCGGAGGCGGAGGCCGCGACCGCTGCGCCGGACGCCGTCTTCGGCACGCCGGAGACAGGCGTCGGCGAGAAGGCCATCGTCGTCTGCGGCAGGCCCGACGGCGCGCCGCCCGGCGCCGCCGCCTTGACCGAGGCCTGCGCCGGCGCGGCGCTGGTGGTGGCCGGCGCGTTCGGCGTGTAGATGAGCGTCTTCGCGCGCTGGAGCGGGCTCGTGGCGGCGCCGGCGGGCTGCGCCGCAGCGGGCTGCGCGGCGGCCGCAGGCTGCGCGGCGGCAGCGGGAGAGCGCGCGGGCGCGGACGCCGCCGCAGCAGCAGCGGGAGCCGCAGCAGCAGCCGCGGCCGGCTTCGCCTCGCCGCGCGACGCCAGCAGCTTCTTGACCTTGTCGATCATCTGCTGCGTGTCGAACGGCTTGTCCATGTGGTCGTCGGCTTGCGCGCTCGAGCCCTTCGCAGGGTCGAACGGGTTCTGCTTGGACGACAGGATCAGGACGGGCGTCGCCGGGGATGCCTGCTTGATCGCCTTGCACAGCTCGTAGCCGTTCTTCGGCTCGAGCGTGACGTCGGCGATCACCAGGTCGGGTTTATCGCTCTTGAGCTTCTGCAGCGCAGCGTCGGCGCTGCTCGCCGTCACGACGCGGAAATCCTGACCCGCAAAGGTGATTTCGAGCACTTTGCGCATGGTCACGCTGTCGTCTACGGCGAGAAGGGTGCTGGCCACGAACGGGTCTCCTCTCAGATGGCGAGAAAGCGATGACGGCTCTGGATATCTTCGGCTCCGGTCGCGCGATGTGTCAACATTCGCGGTGTAATTCGCCCCGCGGCCCCGCGGATGAGCGTTTTTTCGCGCTGGTAGAGCCCGGCCCCACGCTGGTGGCGGGGCCGAGGCGCCCCCTCACGAGCCTCTCATGCGCCCGCCCCGACCCGCCCTTCCCCTGCCCCAGGATGACGCCGACCCGACCGCCGCCGACCCGACCGCGGCGGTTCGACCCCCACAGGACGGCCGCTGGACGGTCCCGGCAGCGCTGGACAGGCGGCCGCTCGACGGCGCGATCCGGGCGCTCGCCTCGGTCTCGTGGTCCGACGCGCGCCGGCTGATCGAGACCGGCAAGGTGCTCGTCGGGAACGCCGTGGCGATGAGCGCCCGGCGCCGGGTGCTCAGCGGGGAGCGGATCGAGGTCCGCCTGAGCGCGCCGCGGCCCGAGACAGTGCGCCGGCGCAGGCTCGAGGGCGAGCTCGTGGTCTACGCGGACGCGAGCGTCGTCGTGGTGAACAAGCCCGCCGGGGTGATCACCATCCCGTACGGCGACGAGGACCCCGCGGAGCAGGCCGCGACGCTCGACGCGCTGGTGCGGGAGGTGCTGGCCCGGCGCGACCGCCTGCGCGGGCGGGCGCCGCTCGGCGTTGTGCAGCGCCTCGACAAGGGCACGAGCGGGCTGCTCGTCTTCGCGCGAACGCTCGCCGCGAAGAAGCACCTCGCGCAGCAGCTCCGCGTCCGCTCGATGCACCGGCAGTACCTCGCGCTCGCGCACGGCGCGGTCCCGCGCGGCACCCACCGCACCTACCTCATCGAGGACCGCGGGGACGGGCTGCGCGGCTCCGCGAGGGGAGGCCGGCGCGAGGGCCAGCTCGCGGTGACGCACGTGGAGCCGATCGAGACGCTCCGGGGGACGGACGAGGCCGGGGCCGCGGGCGTGACGCTGGTCGCCTGCCGCCTCGAGACGGGGCGCACGCACCAGATCCGCATCCACCTCGCGGAGGCCGGGCACCCGCTCGTCGGCGAGGCGGTCTACGTGCGCGACTACCGCGGGCCGAAGATCCCCGCCCCGCGGTTGATGCTCCACGCGGCCGAGCTCGGCTTCAGCCACCCGTCCGACGACCGGCCGATGCGGTTCCAGGCGCCGCCGCCCGCCGACTTCGACGAGGTGCTCGAGCGGCTCCGCCAGCCACGGCAGAAGGCCGCTACTTGACCTTGCCGCGCGCCTCGCTCATCGCCGCGGCGGTGGCGTCGACGAGCGGCATCACCTTCGCGTAGTCCATCCGCGTCGGGCCGAGCACGCCCACGGTCCCGGCCACGCGCCCGTTCTCCATGTACGGCGCGGCGACGAGGCTGAGCTGGCCTCCGCCCAGATCGCCCGCCTCGCTGCCGACGAAGACGGTGACCTCGCCCGCGCCGGCGGCGAGGGTCCGCTCGAGCAGATCGACGAGCTCCTCGCGCTCCTCGAGCGCCTTCATCAGCTTCTTGAGCCGGTCGACGTCGGCGTACTCCGGCAGGTCGATGAGGCGGTTCTGCCCCTCGATGACGACCTCGCTCCGCCGCGTCATGTCGGCCGTCGCCTTGCTGCCGAGCTCGAAGGCGCGGCGCCTCAGCGCGTCGATCTGGAGGCGCTCGTCCGCGAGGCGGCGGGCGAAGAGATCCCGGATCTCGCCCAGCGTGCGCCCCTCGATGACGTCGGAGAGCAGGTTGTGGATCCGGGTGAGCTCCCCCTCGTTGATCGCCCCATCGACCGAAATGAAGCGGTTCTCGACCGAGCCGTCGGCGAAGACGAGCACGGCGAGGAGCTGCCCGGGCTTCGTCGGGATGAAGCGAAGCTGGGCGAGGGCGCGGATCTCCGCCCGCGGCGCCGCGACGACCGCCGCGGCGCCGGACAGCTCCGAGAGGTAGCGCCCCGTCTCGCGGAGCGGGTCGCTCGCCACCGTGTAGATCTCGGTGAACCGGGCGGTGAGCTCGGCCTGCTGCTCGGGGGAGAGCGACCGGAGCTCGACGAGCGCGTCGATGAACAACCGGAGCGCGCGATCGGTCGGGATGCGCCCCGCGGAGGTGTGCGGCTGGTGGAGGTAGCCGGCCTCCTCGAGATCCGCGAGCACGTTGCGGATCGAGGCAGCCGAGAGATCGAGCCCGTACTTGCGCGCGAGCGTCCTGCTGCCCACGGGGTCACCCGTCGCGATGAACTCGGTGACCGCGGCGAAAAGGATCTTTCGAGCGCGATTGGAGAGATCTCCCATGTCAACTGCGTGCGGCGCGTGCGCGCGCCGCGGCGGCTACCTGGACCAGCGGCTGCCCGGACCGGAAAGCCATGCGGACCGGGCCATCGCTCCCATACGTCAAGACGCGCGGGCGGGCGCTGGGCCCACGAATGCGCATGCCGCCTATTTTGAGGCGATCGCGCGGCCCGGTCAAATAGCGCGGTAGGATGGGCGCGGCCGACGCGCCGGAGGCCGCGATTCCCGCGGTTCCGGTGATCCCTGGTCGTCCGGGGTTCGCCCGGTGAACCTGGGCTTCCCCGGGAGCGCGACGCGCGGCGACACCAACCCCAGCAACGATGCCGTCCGCACGCCACGCCGCCATCGCCTGTGCGCTCGCCCTCGCGCTCGGCCCGCTCACGACCTTGCCGACCGCGCAGGGCAAGCCGAAGGTGAAGTTCCATCAGGACTGGGCCAGGCACCCGTCGGCGCGCTACGCCGCGCTGAGCGCGGAGCAGTGCCGGGAGGCGCTCGCGCGGCGGAAGATCGCGTTCGAGCCGGTGCGGCGCGCGCCGGGCGTGCTCGCGCCGGTGCGGCTGACGCAGGGGGTCGGCGGCGTCCTTTACCGGACGGCGGTGCCGGCCCACCGGCGCGCGGACAACCCGAACGACGTCTTCGACTGCCGCCTCGCGCTCGCGCTCTCGGACTTCAGCCGGATCCTGCGCGTGCACGACGTCACCGAGGTGCTGATGTACTCGGCGTGGCGGCCTCCGTCGGCGATGTGGCCCGAGGGCAAGCTGGCGACGAGGCACCCCGGCGGGCTCGCCATCGACGCCTACAGGTTCATCAAGCGGCGCGTCGGCGACGCGCTCGCGGAGGAGTGGCTCGACGTCGAGCGCGACTTCATCGGCAGGCGCGGCGCGCCGGTGTGCGGCGAGGGCGCGGGGAAGCCGGCGAGCCGCGGCCCGGCCGTCAAGGGGACGCGCGGCCTGCCACCGGACGCGGCGGCGCGCGAGCTGCGATCCATCGTGTGCGAGGCCGCGGACCAGCACATCTTCACGTCAATCCTCACGCCCAACTACGACCGGGCGCACAAAAATCACCTGCATCTCGAGGTGACCCCCGGCGTCCAATGGCAGCTCGTTCGCTGATCCGGGAGGGGCGTCCCTCCCGGACGCAAACCCGCTCTCGCTCCGAGGTCGACCCGCTATGTTAGCCCGCGTGCCCGCACGAAGACCCCCGCCCCCCCGCGCCTCTGCCGCGTCCGCCGCGCTGGCGCTCGCCGCCATCGTGCTGTCGTTCACGTTCGTGGGCTGCCCGTGCCTCAGCGGCCCCGTGAACGCGAGCCCAGGCCTGCGGTGGTTCCTCTTCTCGAACTTCGGCGCCAGCAAGATCTGCCCCGAGATGCTGAAGAGCGGGGTCGCGCTGCGGCTGCAGGACAGGTCGTCGTCCATCGGGCGGTTCTTCCCGATGCAGTGCTCGTACGACGTCAACGACGCGGCGCAGACGGTCACCGTGCACATCGCCGGCACGGGGTACGGCTACATGCAGCCGGCGAAGCGGGTGGGCTTCTCGCTCACGACCTCCGTCGAGTACAGGCCCGACTTCCAGATCGCGGGCGACGACGTCTACGTGTGGGGACGGCTGAACCGGATCGTGCAGGGCCCGAGCTTCCAGCTCGGCTACGTCGAGAACCCCGTCATCGACGTGATGGCGAACGTCCCGCCGTTCGGAGGGCTCGCCAACCTGCTCGGCAACCAGATCGTGGCGGGCGAGATGACCCGCGGGTTCACCGTGGTCTACAACGAGGAGACCGGGAAGGACTTCACGCTCGGGATCCTGACGCCGCCCCAGCGGCCGCACCACCCGTTCGAGGTGGAGGACGACGAGCGGTACACGTTCGCGAACGAGGTCATCGAGGTGCACGCGCACCAGCGCGACTACCTCGGGCCGTTCGAGGTCGCCGACGTGGACCAGGCGCTCTACATGAAGATGAGCGTGCAGGGCGCGGCCGTGGACATCATGATCGTCGACAAACCGACGGGCGACGCGTGGCGCGAGGCCTACCAGACCGGCAAGCCGCTCGGCCCCCCGCCCGGCCCGGTGCAGGCGGGTGGCCCCCTCCAGCCCGGGATCATCGAGACGCGACGCTACGCGCTGCGCCCGGGGCTCTACTACGTCGTCATCGACAACACAGCGGCGGCTGGGCTCGTCGCGCCCCCCGTCACGCTGCTCAGCCCCCTCGGAGGGTCGGCCGCGCAGGTCAGCTACATGGCGCAGGTCGGCGAGTGACGCCGGAGCCGGCGAACGGATGACGCTGTCAGGGAATCAGGGAAGGCACGGCGCGCCGAGCAGCGTGGCCGCCGGCCTTGACGCCGTTCGCCGCGAACGGGATAAACTCGCCATGGCCGTCAGCGCGAGAGAGGGGGACAGCGTGACCCACGTCGACAAAGTTGCCCTCGACCGGCTGCGCGCTCGCCTCCAGGCGTACATGGCCAAGAAGGGGCTGAGATCGACGGCGCAGCGCCGGTTGATCGTCGACACGTTCTTCTCGGGCGCCCCCCACATGACCATCGAGGACCTGCTCACGGAGGTGCGCGCGCGGGACCGCGGCATCGGGTACGCGACCGTGTACCGGACGCTCAAGCTGCTCGCGGAGTGCGGCGTGGCCTCCGAGCGCCGCTTCGGGGACGGCCTCAGCCGTTACGAGCTGGCCGACGACGCCAGCGCGCACCACGACCACCTGATCTGCTTGAGCTGCGGGAAGATCATCGAGTTCGAGGAGCCGCGGATCGAGGCGCTCCAGGACGAGATCGCCGCGAAGTACGGCTTCGAGGTGACCTGGCACAAGCACGAGATGTACGGCGTCTGCCTGGAGTGCCGCGAGGGCGACGCCAAGGACGACGCGGACCCGGACCTCTCGTAGCCCGCCGCGCGGCGAGGCCCCGGAGGCGGGCCCGCGCGCGGCGCTCAGCTCTTCGCGTCGAGCGCGCGGGCGTGGACGACGGCCATGACGCCGCCGAGCAGCGAGGCGATGGGAGCGTAAGCCGGCGGGAGCACGAACGCGGAGATGACCGCGGCGCCGACGAGCGCCGGGGCGACGCTCAGCGCGAGTCCGACGCGCGCCTCCAGGCGCGTGCGGTGCGCGAGCGCCAGGGACAGCGCGGCGTCGCGGACGTCGTCCGAGGCGAGCACCACGGAGAAGTCGGCGGGCGCGGAGCCGGCGGCGCCGAGGGCCACGGAGACGTCCGCGGCGCCGAGCGCGGCGTCGTCGACGCCCGCGTGGCCGAGCACAGAGACGCTCGTGCCCGCGTCGATCAGGCGGCGCACCTCGGCGCCGCGATCCGCGGGGAGGATCTCGGGGCGGATGTGGTCGATGTCGAGCGAGCGGCCGATCGCCTCGCACGTCTCGCGCGCGTCGCCCGACATCAGCACGGGCTCGATCTGCGCGTCGAGCAGGTGCTGGATGGCGGCCCGCGCCCCGGGGCGGAGCCCGTCCTGCAGGCCGATGACGCCGACGAGGCGAGCGCCCACCGCGACGAGCACGACCGTGCGCCCCAGCGCCTCGAGCTCGGCGACGCGGCTCTCGGCCGCGGCGATCGAGATCCGCTGCTCGAGCATGAGCGCGCGGTTGCCGACGCAGAGCTCCTCGCCCGACGAGGTGACGGCCGTCACGCCGAGGCCGGGGTGGAAGTTGGGGTTGCGCACGCCGTCGGGCCGCAGACCGCGAGCGCGGGCGGCGCGCACGATCGCCGTCGCGACGGGGTGCTCCTCGGTGCGCTCTGCGCCGGCCGCGAGCGCGAGCACGTCGCTTGGCGTGAGCTTCTGGCCGGTCGCCTCGAGCTCCGCGAGCTCGGGCTCGCCGAGCAGCAGCGTGCCGCGGGCGCAGAACACGGCGACGGAGACCCGACCAGCGCGGTCCCAGGCGTCGGCGCTCTTGTACACGATGCCCCGGCGCAGCCCGAGCAGGATGCCCCGCGCGACGTGGACCGAGGCGATCGAGGCCGTGATCGCCGTGGCGAGCGCGGCGAGCACGGCGGTCGCCGTCATCGCGATCTCGACGGGCGCCCGCCCGGCGACGAAGGCGGAGAGCGCGGCGATCGCCGCGGCGCCGAGCGCCCAGCGCTCGGTCAGGGCGCGGGAGGCCTGCGCGATCGGCGCGAGGGCGTCCGCGCGCCGGCGGGCGTCGAGCAGCACGCGCGCGACAGCGCGATCGCCGCCCGAGAAGGTGCAGGCGCCGACGAGGCGGCCCCGGACCACGGTGGCCCCCGCGATGACCGGGTCGCCGTCGCGGCGACGGGCCGGCGTGGCGGCGCCGATCCAGGGGAGCACCTCGACGTCACCCCCCGTGACCACGAGGTCCACGGGGACGACGTCCCCGGCGTCGACCTGGGCGCTCTCGCCGGGCCGCAGCTCGTAGAAGAGCGCGTCGCCGGCCCCCTCGGCGGCGGCGTCGTCGCTGCCACGGGGAAGCGCCCGGTCAGCAGGCGCCGGGCTCTGCGCCCACGCGCCCGGCGGACGGCGCGCCGGCGTGGAGAGCACCGACCCGATCCAGGCCCGCTCCGCGAACACGCGGTGACGCGCGCTCTCGATGAGCCAGGCGCTGATCGCGCTGGCGGTGGCGATGACGCCCGCGAGCGACGCCGCCTCGGCCGCGAGCGCGCGGTCCTGGCCGAAGAGGGCCCAGACGGCGGCCACGAGGCCCCCGAGGACGGGGGCGATCATCGGCGCCGGGTGCGGATCCGTGGCGTCGCGCGCCGTCGTGGCGGCGCGGCCGAGGAGCATCCCCGCGCTCACCGTGGCGAGCACGATGCGCGCGCCGATGACGAGCTTGGCGTCGCCGGCGAGCGTGAGCGCGACGGCGAGCGTCCCCGCGATGATCGCGAGCACGAGCAGGAGCGCGCCGATGTCCCGCGCCTCGATCGCCTCGTAGCGCTGCGGCTCGTCGCTCAGGATGGTGTTCCCGATCGGCTCGAGCAGCGCGCGGTCGTCGTCGAGGACGGGCAGCTCCGGGAGGCGCTCGTCGAGCGACACGGGCGGGAAGGCGTCGACGATCGGCGCGTCGAGATCGGCGATGCGCGAGGCGCCGTCGTCGGCGCCTGCCCGCGGGGGCTCGGCGCGCGGCGCGGCGGCGTGAGGCCCCGCCGCGCCGGGCAGCGCCCCCGGCGGGAGCCCTCGGGCAGGCGCGCCGGGGATGGGCACGCCCGATCCCGCGAGGGGGGCGGGCCGGCCGTCGCCCGGCGCGGGCGTCACCTCCCCGAGGAAGGCGTGGCGGCACCGGGCGTTGCAGAAGTAGTGGAAGCGCTGGTCGAAGATCGCGACGTGCCCGGCGCGGAGCGGATCGATCAGCTTGCTGCAGCCCGAGCACGGGAGGGGCGCGACGGCGGGCCCGGCTGCGCGCGAGGCGACCACCTCAACCCGCAGCCGGCATCTCGGAGAGCGCGGCCTCGACCTCGGCCAGGGCCTCGTCGATCAGGGCCTCGCTCACGACGAGGGGCGGCGTGAACCGGAGCACGTTGGTGCCCGCGACCGTGAGCAGCACGCCCCGGTCGCGCGCGCGGCCGAGCGCGACGCGCGTGTCGACGCCCGGCGCGAGGATGAGCCCGCGGAGCAAGCCCCGCCCGCGCTCGCCGACGCACACATGCGGCAGCTTCGCGGCGATGGCGGCGAGGCCGCGGCCGAGCTGATCGCCGCGCTCCACGGCGGCCTCGCAGAGCTTCTCTTCCTCGATCACCGCGAGCACCGTGCGCGCCGTGGCGGAGGCGAGGGCGTTGCCGCCGTAGGTCGAGCCGTGCGAGCCCGGGGGCAAGGCGCCATTGAGCCGCTCCCGCAGCACCAGCGCGCCGATCGGGAACCCGCCGCCGAGCCCCTTCGCGAGCGCCGCCGCGTCGCCCTGGACGCCGTCGTACGTCGCGCCGAGCCAGTGCCCCGTGCGCCCGATGCCGGTCTGCACCTCGTCGAGGAGCAGCAGCGCGCCGTGCTCATCCGCGATGCGCCGCAGCTCGGCCAGGAAACCGGGCGGCGCGGGCAGGACGCCGCCCTCCCCCTGCACCGGCTCCACGAGGATCCCTGCGACGTCCGGGCCCATGGCGGCGCGCACCGCTGCCACGTCCCCATAAGGCACGTGCGTGACGCCCCCGAGCGAGGGGCCGAAGCCCTCGCGGTACTTCGGCGTCCCGGTCAGGGCGACAGCGCCGAGCGTGCGGCCGTGAAACGCGTTCTCGAACGCGATGATCCGGTAGCGCTCCGCCTGCCCCTGGTTGAAGAAGTGCCGGCGCGCGAGCTTGAGCATCGCCTCGTTCGCCTCCGCCCCCGAGTTGCAGAAGAAGGCGCGGTCGAAGCCGGTCTTCGCGCAGAGCTCCTCGGCCAGGCGGAGGTTCTCGGCGTTGTAGAAGTAGTTGGAGACATGCATGAGGCGGCCCGCCTGCTCGGCGATGGTCGCCACGAGCCGCGGATGAGCATGGCCGAGCGACGCCACCGCCACCCCGGCGTACATGTCGAGGTACCGGCGCCCCTCCGTGTCGAAGAGCTCGCAACCCCTGCCGCGATCGAGGACGAACGGAGGCTGGCGGTAGTTGCCGAGCAGGTGCTTCTGCGCCGCGAGGAGCGGCGAGGTGGCTGGCGTCGAGGCGTTCGCCGGAGGCGATTCCCCGGCGGGGCTGGTGGCGATGCTCATGGGGCCCGATCTAACGCCGGGTAGGGGGTCGGAGCAAACGGTCGATGCACGCAGGCCACGGATCGCGGAGACCCGGGCAAAAACTGCGTGAAACGCGCGTCCGGAGCGCGTCCAGGCCGCCCGCGCGCCGGCGCCCGCGGGCGTCGCCGGCCGATCCGGGGAGGCGCCGCCGCCCGAGCGCGCCGGCGCTCGCTGCCGGTCGCCGCCAGGCCGCTGGCGGTCTCTTGGCAGTCCCTTGGCAATCCCTGGGCCTGGCGATTGCCAGCGGATCGCGGCTGGTTATAGTGCCGCCGTCCTATGAGCGATTCGGAACAGATTGGGTCGAGCCAGAACACCGAGGAGCAGGCGGAGGCGCAGGCGGAGCGCGCAGAGCCCGCAGAGCAGCGAGCCCCCACGCCCGAAGACAAGCTCGGCGAGGTGCAGGCCGAGGCCGCGCGGATGCGCGAGCAGCTCCTGCGCACCGCCGCCGACTTCGACAACTTCCGCAAGCGCTCCCGGCGCGAGGTCGAAGAGGCGCAGCGCCGCGGCCGCGAGTCGATCCTGAAGGATCTGCTCCCGGTCTTCGACAACCTCGAGCGCGCCGCCAGCCACGCGGAGAACGCGCCCGACGTGAAGTCGGTCGCCGACGGCGTGCGGATCGTGGCGAAGCAGTTCGTGGACACGCTCGATCGCATGGGCATCAAGCGCATCGCCGCGGTCGGCAAGCCCTTCGACCCCAGCGTGCACGAGGCCATCCAGCAGCTCGAGTCGACCGAGCACCCGGCCGGCGTCGTCATCGCGGAGGTCCAGCCGGGGTACATTCTGGGCGATTACCTGATCCGCGCGGCGATGGTCGTCGTCTCGAAGGGCTCGCCCGGCGCGTCGTCGACGACCGAAGCGCACTGAGGCGCGTCGCCGCGCGTCGGCTCCATCGGCGCACACCTCCCGCGCCGCGCGCATCATGGCGGTGCTCCTCTCCGTGATCTGCTGTGCCCCGCCACCTCACCGCACGATCTCCCCAAATATCGCGGGCGCCAAGGTCGTCTCCCCACCCAGCGAGCATCGAGGCCTGTAGTATCTTTCGCCGCATATGGGGAAGGTGATCGGCATCGATCTGGGGACGACGAACTCGTGCGTGGCCGTCGTCGAAGGGGCAGGGGTCGGCTCGGCGAACGACGTGCGGGTGATCCCCAACGCCGAGGGCGCGCGCACGACACCGTCGGTGGTCGGCTTCCCCGCGAGCGGCGAGCGCCTGGTCGGGCAGGTCGCGCGGCGCCAGGCGGTCACGAACCCGCAGAACACCATCTACGCGGTGAAGCGCCTGATGGGCCGCAAGTTCAGCGCGCCCGAGGTCAGCAAGCAGATCTCGCTCGCCCCCTACAAGATCGTCGAGGCGCCGAACAGCGACGCGTGGGTCGAGGTCAAGGGGCGCAGCTACTCGCCCCCCGAGATCTCCGCGATGATCCTCGCCCAGATGAAGCAGGTCGCCGAGCGGTTCCTCGGCGAGCCGGTGACGGAGGCGGTGGTCACGGTCCCCGCCTACTTCGACGACGCGCAGCGACAGGCCACGAAGGACGCAGGGCGGATCGCCGGGCTCGACGTGCGCCGCATCATCAACGAGCCGACCGCCGCGGCGCTCGCCTACGGGCTCGACAAGGTCAAGGCCGAGACGATCGCGGTCTATGATCTCGGCGGCGGGACGTTCGACATCTCGATCCTCGAGATCGCGGGCGGGGTCTTCAGCGTCAAGGCGACCGGCGGCGACACCCACCTCGGCGGGGAGGATTTCGACCAGCGGCTCATCGAGCTGCTCGCCGACGAGTTCGAGGGCAAAAACCGCATCGATCTGCGCCGGGATCGCATGGCGCTGCAGCGGCTCAAGGAGGCGGCGGAGAAGGCGAAGCACGAGCTCTCGTCGTCGCTCGAGACCGAGATCAACATCCCCTTCATCGCCGTCGGCCCGGGCGGCGGGCCGCTCCACCTCGAGCGGACGATGCGACGCAACGAGCTCGAGATACTCTGCGAGAGCCTCATCCAGCGCACCGTCGACGTCTGCCGCGCGACGCTCGCGGACGCCAAGCTGCCCGTCTCCGCCGTCAACACGGTCGTCCTCGTCGGGGGCATGACGCGGATGCCCGCCGTGCAGGCCGCGGTGCGCGAGTTCTTCGGCCGGGAGCCGAACAAGGGCGTGAATCCGGACGAGGTCGTCGCCGTCGGGGCGGCGCTGCAGGGCGCCGCGCTCTCGGGGCACGTGGACGAGGTGCTGCTCCTCGACGTGACGCCGCTGTCGCTCGGCGTCGAGACCGGCGGCGGCGTGATGTTCAAGCTCATCCCGCGGAACACCACGATCCCGACCGAGCGGAGCGAGATCTTCACGACGAGCGTCGACAACCAGAGCTTCGTCCCCGTGCACGTGCTCCAGGGCGAGCGCGAGATGGCCGCCGACTGCCGGAGCCTCGCCCGCTTCGAGCTCACCGGCATCCCGCCCGCGCCCCGCGGGCTGCCCAAGATCCAGGTCACCTTCCGCATCGACGAGAACGGGATCGTCCGCGTCGAGGCGCGCGATCTCGGGACGGGTCGGGTGCAGGAGGTCCGGGTGACCCCGACGAGCGGCCTCACCCCCGACGAGGTCGATCGGCTCGTCTCGGAGGGCGAGCGGTTCAAGGAGACCGACGCGCTCCGCCGCGAGCTCGCCGAGCTCCGCAACCAGGCGGAGACCCTCGTCTACACGACCGAGCAGGCCCTCGAGGGCTACGGGGATCTGCTCGACGCCGAGCTCCTCGGCGAGGTCCACGCCGACTGCGCCGCGCTGCGGAAGCTGCTCGACGGCGGCGGCGACCTCGACGCGCTCCGGGCCGCGTACGCTCGCCTGGAGGGGGCGGCGTTCCGGATCGCGGAGTCGATGTATGGAGGGGACGATGACGCCGGCGCGAACAAGGCCGTTGAGACGTGACGCGCGGCCGGCCGGCGCGGCCGGAGGGCGAGCGCCGGCTCGCGCGATGGCCGCCGGCCGTCCCCGCCGGAGCGCCGCGCGCGCTCTAGGCGCAGGGCTGCGCGGGGCGCGGGCGGGGCGATGCTGAACGAGACCTTCGGACGCTACCGCCTGCTCGAGCGCCTCGGCGAAGGCGGCATGGCCGAGGTCTTCAAGGCCAAGAGCTTCGGCGTCGAGGGGTTCGAGAAGGTCCTCGTCATCAAGCGCATCCTCCCCAAGCTGGCGGAGCAGGGGCGCTTCGTGGACATGTTCGTGCACGAGGCCAAGCTCGCCGTGCGCCTCTCGCACGCGAACATCGTCCAGGTGTTCGACCTCGGCCGCGTCGACCACCCGAACGGCGACCCGACCAGCTACTTCATCGCGATGGAGTACGTCCCCGGGCTCGACCTGGCGACGCTGCTCGCCCGCTGCCGCCGATCGAAGCGGCCGATCCCGCTCGGCATGGCCGTCTTCATGACGGCCGAGATCGCGAAGGCGCTCGACCACGCCCACCGGCGGCGCGACGAGCAGTCGCGCCCCCTCGGCATCGTCCACCGCGACATCTCGCCCCAGAACATCCTGCTCTCCTGGGAGGGCGAGGTGAAGGTCACCGACTTCGGGATCGCGAAGGCGACGCAGTCGATGACCGAGGAGGAGGTCGGCGAGAAGCGCGCCGGGCGCATCCGCGGGAAGCTCGCCTACATGAGCCCCGAGCAGTCGCGCGCGGGCGCGATCGACGGCAGGAGCGACCTCTTCTCGCTCGGGACGGTGCTCTACGAGATGCTCGCCGGCTCGAACCCGTTCGCGGCGCCGACAGCGTTCGAGGTCATGCGGCGGCTGCAGGCGAGCGAGTACCCGCCGCTCGCGCTCGCGCGCCCCGACGTGCCGAGGCCGCTCGTCGACATCGTGAGCACCATGCTCGCGAGGAACGCCGAGGACCGTTTCCCCGACGCCGGGCGGCTGCACGAGGCGCTGCTCGGCTTCTTCTACGCGACGGGCGAGCGGTCCGGGGCGAACGATCTCGCCGAGTTCCTCGCGCCGTTCCACGAGGAGAAGGGGGGCGCCGAGCTCGAGGCGAGCGCCGTGCTCGAGGAGGAGCCGATCGGCGCCAACGAGCGTACGCCCGTCGAGGTGCCGCACACGACGAGCACGCGCGCCCGCAACGCGTCCGGGCTCCTCCAGCTCCTCGAGAAGGCCGACAGCAGCCCTGCCACGCGCGGGCTCGGCGAGCGGCGCGAGGTCACGGCGCTCGTGCTCATCTTCACGCGCTCCGGAGAGGACGCGGCGCGGCGCATCGCGCGGGCCCGCGAGGTGCTGGCGCGCTACGGCGCGCTGCTCCTGGAGGAGGAGGCGTCCCAGCTCGTCGCCGTCTTCGGGCTCGGCGACGCCGACGGCCGCGACACCGAGGCCGCGGTGCGCGCCGCGCTCGTGATCCTGCGCTCGCGCGGCGGGGGCGCGGCGGTCTCCGCCGGCATCCACCTGTCCCGCATCCTGGTCGACAGCGCCGGCGCCCCGATCCGCGACGAGCGGCTCACCTCGCTCATCGCCTCCGCGCAGGCGCTCGCCCGCGCGACCGAGTCCCAGGTCGCGGTGTCACACCTCACCGGGCGCGTCCTCCGCAACGCGTTCACGACCGAGGAGCTGCCCGGCGCGGGCCGGACGGCGCCCGAGGGGGGGCGCGTGGTCACCTCCGCGCACCCGCCGGACGGCGCCTACGGCCGCTTCGTCGGCCGCCGCGACGAGCTCAAGCAGCTCGGCGACATCCTCGCCGCCGCCACGAGGAAGCGCGCGCAGATCGCGGTGATCCAGGGCGAGCGCGGCATCGGCAAGACGCGGCTGCTCGCCGAGATGGAGCGGCGGCTCTCGAAGGGCGACTACAACGTCGGCGTCTACGTCGCGTCGTGCCCGCACAACGGCGCCGACGTCCCGTGGAGCGGCCTCACCGCGATGCTGCAGGTGCTCTGCGGCATCCAGGAGGGCGACGACGAGGAGCGCATCCGCGCGGTGCTGCCGCGGCTCCGGGCGCTCGGCCTGCGCGAGGACGAGTCCGCGGCCGTGCTCGGCCAGCTCGGCGCGTCGCTCGCCGACCAGCGCGCGCCGCAGGGGACGAGCGCGATCCTGCGCGCCGCCTTCCCGCGCATGGTGCAGAGCCTCTGCGAGGACCGGCTCCACTGCTTCGCCTGGGACGACGCGCAGGCGATGGACCAGCTCACCGCCGAGACCCTCCTCGCCACCGCCGGCCGCGCCGGCGGGCTCCGCGCCGTGCTGATCCTGGCGACGCGCAGCGACCCGCCGCCGCTGCTCGAGGCGCACCCTCACTTTTACCGGATCCAGGTCGGGGAGCTCTCGGACAGCGACGGCGCGCGCCTCATGTCGGCGCGCATCGGCGCGACGCTCCTGCCGCCCGAGCTGCTCGCCTTCTGCCGCGAGCGCGCCGGCGGCCACCCGCTCTTCCTCGAGGAGCTCATCAAGGAGCTGAGCGACTCCGGCGCGCTCAGCGTCTCGGGCGGCGTCGTGAAGGCGCGGCTCGACGGCGCGTCGGCGGTGCCTCGCTCGCTGCGCACCCTCATCGCCACCCGCGTGCGGCGGCTCGACCCGAGCGACCGCGCCGTGCTCCAGGCCGCGGCGATCCTCGGCGATCCGGTGCCGACCGAGGTCCTCGCGGCGCTCCTCCAGCAGAAGCTCTCGGTCGTGAACCGGGCGATCTCCGGGCTCGCGACCCGCGATCTCTTGCGGCTCAAGGGCCCCGCGCAGGCGAGCTTCGCGTCGCCCATGCACGGCGAGATCGTCCTCGACGCGATCCCGCCGGAGCTCCGCCGGGAGCTGCACGCCGCGGCCGCGGCGGCGTACGTCGCCGCCGTCGGCGAGGACAGCGCCGAGCACGCCGAGCGCATCGGGCAGCACTTCTACCAGGCCGGCGACCGTGACCGCGCGGCCACGTTCTACGCGCGGGCGGCGCTCCACAAGATCCGCGCGAGCCAGCTCGACCCGGCGCTCCGGCTCATCTTCCAGGCGCTCGATCTCGGCGACCACGCCCGCCGCGCGCCGGCGGAGCTCTCGGCGTGGCTCGGCGCGCTCGCGGACGTCGTTGTGCGCGTGCGCTCCGCGCCCGATCTCGGCGACGTCGTGGCCCGCGCGCAGCGGCGCATCGACGAGGACGGCACCCTGGAGCAGAAGCTCCGCGCGCGCGTCGACGTGGCGCGCGCCCTCGGCGCGGTCGACCTCTTCGCGGACGCCTACGCGAAGCTCGAGGAGGCGTACGCCCTCGCCGGCGACCGCGAAGACCTCCGCCGCAAGGCGCTCGCGTGCGAGACGGAGATCGGCGTCAGGACGGGCGACTACGCCCGCGCGGTCGGCGCCGTCGAGCAGCTCGAGGCGATGGGCGAGATCGACGACGCCAGGCTCCTGCTCGCGATTTCCCATACGCGCGCGGCGATGGGCGACATCGAGGCGGCGCTGCGCGCGCTCGATCGGGCCGAGGCGCTCGTCGCGCCGGGCGATCTCGCGGCGGCGAGCGAGCGCGAGAAGCAGCGCGTCCTCGTGCACGTCTTCCTCCGCGACTTCGAGGCGGCGGTGAAGACCTCCGCCCGCGCCGTCGACCTCGCCCGGTCCGCGGGCATGCGCTTCGAAACCGCCGCCGCGCTGCACAACCTCGGCGACGCGAGCCGGCGGCTCGGCGATCTGCCGCGCGCCTACGCGGCGCTCACCAAGTCGAGGGAGCTCGCCGAGGAGAGCGGCCACGAGCGCCTCGTCTCGATCAACCGCGCGCACCTCGCCTACCTCGACGGCCTGAACGGCGCCGCCGGCGCCGTCGATCTGCTGCGCGAGCTCGCGCGCTACGCCGACGCGCGCTCGTACCGGACGGACGCCCTGGAGGGCCGGTACCTGCTCGGCGCCCTCCTGAAGCATCGGGGCCTCGTGGAGGAGGCGCGCTGCGAGCTCTCGGAGGTGCTCGAGCTCGCCTCCGCGTACGGCAACAAGCTCATCGCCGACGACGCGCGCGCCGCGCTCTCGGAGCTCTGACGCCCCGGCGCCGCTCGGCGTGCGGACGCGAGGCGCGCGCCGGGCGGGGCCCCGGAGGGGCCGCCCTCGCGATGGCCGGGGAGCGGCGGTAGGCGTGGCAGGAGGTACGGCGCGCGGCGCGCGCCGATTTCACTCGTCGGCGAGCTTCTTCTCGAGCGCCTCGAGGTGGGCGCGGACCTGCGGATCGGAGTCCCGCTGCGCCTCGATCTTGCGGACCGCGCTCATCACGGTCGTGTGATCGCGGTTGCCGAAGGCGCGACCGATCTCCGGGAAGCTGCACTTCAGCCGCTGCTTGCAGAGGTACATCGCCACGTGGCGCGCGAAGGCCACGCTCTTGTGGCGGTCCTTCGAGGTGAGGTCGATCGAGCGCAGGTGGAAGTGGTGGCACACAGCGCGCTGGATGTCCTCGACGCTCATCATCTGCGCCCGCGGCGGCGAGGTGGCCGTGATCTCGGCGCGCGCGAACGGCAGGTCCACCGGGCGGCCCGTGAGCGAGCTCTTGGCCGCCAGCCGGATCAGCGTCCCCTCGAGCTCGCGGACGTTCGAGCGGACCATCTGCGCGAGGTAGAGCGCCACGTCGTCCGTGAGCGCGATGCCCTCGAGCGCCGCCTTGTTCCGGACGATCGCGACGCGCGTCTCCAGCTCCGGCACCTGGATGTCGGCGACGAGCCCCCACGAGAACCGCGAGACGAGGCGCTCTTCCATGCGCTCGAGGTTCTGGGGGTACTTGTCGCTCGTCACCACGATCTGCCGGTCGAGCGTGTGGAGCGCGTTGAACGTGTGGAAGAACTCCTCCTGCGTCTGCTCGCGCCCGGCCAGGAACTGGATGTCGTCGACGAGCAGCACGTCGCAGTTCGACCTGTAGCGCGCGCGGAACTCGTCCATCCGGTGGTGCTGGATGGCCGTGATGAAGTCGTTCGTGAACTTCTCGGCCGAGACGTAGATGATCCGCGCGTCCGGCCTGCCCTCGAAGACGCGGTGCGCGATCGCGTGCATGAGGTGGGTCTTGCCGAGCCCCGTGCCGCCGCAGATGAAGAGCGGGTTGTACCGGCGCCCGCCGCCGCCCGCGGCCGCGATCGCGGCCGCGTGCGCGAGCTGGTTCGAGGGGCCCACGACGAAGCTCGCGAAGGTGTGCTTCGGGTTGAGGTCGTCGGGCAGCGACGAGACGCGCCGCAGCTGCGGCTCGGGGCGGGGCGCGGGCGCCGGCGCCGCGCTCGTCGGGCGCACAACGAGCGCCCGCGGGCGCACGGGGGTGAGCTCCACGCGCCGGGCGACCGGCGAGTCAAGGTGCTGATCGACCGTCCAGGCAACCTGCACCGACCAGCCCGTGAGCTCGCGGATCTTGTCCGTCAGCGCCGGCAGGAAGTTGTCCCTCACCCACTCGAGGACGAACTCGTTCTGGACGCGCAGCGTGAGCACGCCGTCGGTCAGATCATCGAACTGAACTCCGCCAAACCACTGATCAAAAGTTGCGGGAGAAAGCGTCCGCGTATGCTCGATCGCCCGATCGAAAATTTCGCGCGGCTCGTGTTTCGGAATCGTCAT